>NZ_CANMPJ010000001.1:97500-2715731 GCF_947499705.1 uncultured Erythrobacter sp.
GGTAAAACTTCCGATTAGATGAAACGAAAGCAGATCCGGCTTAGGCCGGTCAGGCGGAACGTCCGCCGAACTTTGACATTGTGAATGGGTTTTTAAATCGATGCCGTGGCGGTATCGTCGCAAGGGTTCAGACCTTAGGGTTTGAGATCCGTACGCGATCGATATCATCACAAATCAATCAAATTGATTATCTGGCTGAGATAATTCCTCCGCATCATCGTTAAGACGCATGGCCGTTATGCAAGGCTGTCGTTGATGGTGTGGATTCTCAAGCGTGAGGTAAGAGCATTTGGTGGATGCCTTGGCATGTACAGGCGAAGAAGGACGTGGCACGCTGCGATAAGCGTCGGGGAGATGTGAGCAATCTTTGATCCGGCGATTTCCGAATGGGGAAACCCACCTTCACCATTTCTTTCATTGATCCCTCGGGGTCACTGAGAGAGGTGGAAAAGGTATCACCTTAGTGAATATATAGCTTTGGTGAAGCAAACCCGGGGAACTGAAACATCTCAGTACCCGGAGGAAAAGACATCAACCGAGATTCCCGTAGTAGTGGCGAGCGAACCGGGACCAGGCCAGTGCCTTTTCTATTATTAGCAGAACATTCTGGAAAGTTTGGCCATAGCGGGTGACAGCCCCGTATGCGAAAAGACTAGAAAAGGACTTGAGTAGGGCGGGACACGTGAAATCCTGTCTGAACATGGGGGGACCACCCTCCAAGCCTAAATACTCGTACATGACCGATAGCGAACACAGTACCGTGAGGGAAAGGTGAAAAGCACCCCGATTAGGGGAGTGAAACAGTACCTGAAACCGGATGCTTACAAGCAGTTGGAGCCCCATAGGGGGTGACAGCGTACCTCTTGCATAATGGGTCAGTGACTTAATCTAGCATGCGAGCTTAAGCCGTTAGGTGTAGGCGAAGCGAAAGCGAGTCTGAATAGGGCGACTGAGTATGTTGGATTAGACCCGAACCCCGGCGATCTAGGCATGAGCAGGTTGAAGGTGCAGTAACATGCACTGGAGGACCGAACCGTTTAATGTTGAAAAATTATCGGATGACTTGTGTTTAGGGGTGAAAGGCCAATCAAGCCGGGAAATAGCTGGTTCTCCGCGAAATCTATTGAGGTAGAGCGTCAGATGTATGCCGATGGGGGTAGAGCACTGGATGGGCTAGGGCTGCGCGAGCGGTACCAAACCTAACCAAACTCCGAATACCATCGAGTCTTGTCTGGCAGACAGACGGCGGGTGCTAAGGTCCGTCGTCAAAAGGGAAACAGCCCTAACCTACAGCTAAGGTCCCCAAGTCATTACTAAGTGGGAAAGCATGTGGGAATCCCAAAACAACCAGGAGGTTGGCTTAGAAGCAGCCATCCTTTAAAGAAAGCGTAACAGCTCACTGGTCTAAATAAGGGTTCCTGCGGCGAAGATGTAACGGGGCTAAAGTAATGCACCGAAGCTTAGGGTTCATAGTTTACTATGAGCGGTAGCGGAGCGTTCCGTAAGTTGATGAAGCCGAAGGGTAACCGACGGTGGAGATATCGGAAGTGCGAATGCTGACATGAGTAGCGATAAAGAGGGTGAGATGCCCTCTCGCCGAAAGACCAAGGGTTCCTGCGCAACGCTAATCGGCGCAGGGTGAGTCGGCCCCTAAGACGAGCCCGAAGGGGGTAGTCGATGGGAAACAGGTTAATATTCCTGTACCTGGAGATGTGTGACGGATGGCGGAAGTAGTGTGGCCTTATTGGATTGGTCATGCTGCCAAGTTGTTCCTGGAAATAGCCTCTCCGTATAGACCGTACCCGAAACCGACACAGGTGGTCAGGTAGAGTATACCAAGGCGCTTGAGAGAAGTATCCTGAAGGAACTCGGCAAATTGCCTCCGTACCTTCGGAAGAAGGAGGCCCCATCAGAAGGCAACTTTTGGTGGGGGGCACAGGCCAGGGGGTAGCGACTGTTTATCAAAAACACAGGACTCTGCTAAGTCGGCTTCAAGACGACGTATAGGGTCTGACGCCTGCCCGGTGCTTGAAGGTTAAGAGGAGGAGTGCAAGCTCCGAATTGAAGCCCAAGTAAACGGCGGCCGTAACTATAACGGTCCTAAGGTAGCGAAATTCCTTGTCGGGTAAGTTCCGACCTGCACGAATGGCGTAACGACTTCCCCACTGTCTCCAGGATATGCTCAGCGAAATTGAATTCTCCGTGAAGATGCGGAGTACCCGCGGTTAGACGGAAAGACCCCGTGCACCTTTACTGCAACTTCAGAGTGGCATTAGGAAGAAACTGTGTAGAATAGGTGGGAGGCTTTGAAACTTGGGCGCCAGTCCGAGTGGAGCCAATCTGTGAAATACCACCCTGCTTGTTTCTGATGTCTAACCAACTACCGTTATCCGGTAGTGGGACCCTCTGTGGTGGGTAGTTTGACTGGGGCGGTCGCCTCCTAAAGAGTAACGGAGGCGCGCGATGGTAGGCTCAGGCCGGTTGGAAACCGGCTGCGAGAGTGCAATGGCATAAGCCTGCCTGACTGCGAGACCGACAGGTCGAGCAGAGACGAAAGTCGGTCATAGTGATCCGGTGGTCCCTCGTGGAAGGGCCATCGCTCAACGGATAAAAGGTACGCCGGGGATAACAGGCTGATGATTCCCAAGAGCTCATATCGACGGAATCGTTTGGCACCTCGATGTCGGCTCATCACATCCTGGGGCTGGAGCAGGTCCCAAGGGTTTGGCTGTTCGCCAATTAAAGTGGTACGTGAGCTGGGTTCAGAACGTCGCGAGACAGTTTGGTCCCTATCTGCCGTGGGCGTCGATACTTGAAAGGAGTTGCCCCTAGTACGAGAGGACCGGGGTGAACATACCTCTGGTGTACCAGTCATGCCGCCAGGCGTGCCGCTGGGTAGCTATGTATGGACGGGATAACCGCTGAAAGCATCTAAGCGGGAAGCCTCCCTTGAGATTAGGTATCTTCGAACCGTCATAGACCATGACGTTGATAGGCTGGGTGTGGAAGCGCAGTAATGCGTGGAGCTAACCAGTCCTAATAGTTCATATCGCGCTTGAGAGTTCGCACTATCAACGACAGCTTTGCCTTGTTGGCATGCGCTGTCTGCGATGGAGGAATTCTTCAGCCAGATACGCCCAACACACCTTGAACAAGGTGCATCGATTTAAACCCGCATCCCACAAGCTTCATTGCTTGGTGGTCATAGCGTCTGTGACCCACCCGATCCCATCTCGAACTCGGCCGTGAAACCAGACCGCGCCGATGGTACTATGTCTTAAGGCATGGAAGAGTAGGTCGCCGCCAGGCATTGCAGCTTGTGGGGAGCGTGGTTCAAGAAAACCCATTCATAAGTCAAAGGGCTGGCCTTACAGGTTGGCCCTTTTGGCGTCTCTGGAACACTCTTCGGGACGCACACGCTAGGTGGCGCGGGATGGAGCAGTCCGGTAGCTCGTCAGGCTCATAACCTGAAGGTCGTAGGTTCAAATCCTACTCCCGCAACCAGCGTTCCTCTCAATTTGCAATGCTAGTCAGCCTCACTGGTTCCGGTGGGGCTTTTTGTCGTTCTGGCTGGAGGAAATTGAGAGGCGGTGGCAGTTCTTGCCGTGCGCCATGACCCCAGCTAGTTTTGGCAACGCAGTTCGGGGGAAAGCGATGCACTTCAAAGCGGCCTTACTTGGATTGGCGATCCTCGCTGTTCAGGTTTGCGCTGGAGAGGCCTTGGCTCAGGACCCGATCAACGGCGCTGTGCACGACGATACAAGCGAAGTGTTCGCTGAGAACGGCGAAACGCCGGTTCTTCTTCTCCGTTTGTCCGATGATCTGCAGCCCGACCAGCGCGTGGCTGCGGAAACCGTGATCGGGTCCCTCCCGACAATTGCCGTCGGCGCAGGTGCAACGCATCAGATCGCGCCGCACCCTTCGATGGGAGAGCTATTGGTCCTCCACGAAATTCAGGGGGCCGGCCCTTTCGAACGTTTCGCACTCGATGAGCAGCTGGAACGTCGTGGTGCGATGCCGCTCGATGCGGTCTACGAATTCTACACCTCCGATTTGGCTCTTGAGAATGCCTGGGCCTCCAACGTTCCTCTGCCGATCGAGCTTGGCGATATCGAGCAGAGCGGTTTTGCGGCACATCTACGCGAGCGACTGATGGTGTTGGCGCGGCGCGCGGCCCTCGTGAATATGGCGCGGCACAACAGCTCGGGGAGCATCTCGGTTTGTGTCAGCAACACTTTGCCGCCCGCTAGCCTCTGCCCCACGCCGCGGCAAGGCCGGAGGTGGAACGAAGTCTCGGAGAGCGAACCGATCTACATCACTGTCGAGGCGGACAAACCACTCGCCAAATTCGTCTCGATTGCGGCGATCAACCGTGACGGCGGCGTCAGGCATGTGATGACAGGAGAGGCGGCTGCGTATCTGACCGAACCCGCACCAATCGTCGGCCAAGCATCGCGTGACGAAGTAGCCGCTCAGAGCCGATGGATATTCGCACCGGATAGCCCGCTAAACGAGCAGCTGGCGCCTGGTCATCACGACTTGCTCATCCTGACCAGCGAGCGGCCCATTCCGACTTCTCTATGGGGGCAGAGCCTGACGGGGACCGTTTCTTCGGATGTTTGTGCCGAGCCGTTCGAGGCTGGGTTATGCCGCGCCATGCAGGGCAAAAGGGGGAGCTTGGCACCTGATCAGGAGCACGACATCACCGTCATCCCTGTCGCCGTGCGCGGCTTTGTTCCCAGGACTCGCCGACTGGTGAGGGGATCGCCCGCCAGCCGCGCCGTGTCACTATGGCAGGCACAATTGCTCCGCTACCGGAAGATCGAGCTTGATACGCGAACAGCGAGCGGCAGAAACAGGTTCAGCTTCAAACAGTCGCACAAATGCGGCGGCGCTTATATCGGGGATGGGTTCGTGTTGACTGCCGCGCATTGCATTCCGGATGATGTCAGCGAGATGCGGATACGACTTGGTTCGCGCAACATCGCCCATGGCGGCCAGACGTTCAAAGTGCGCTCTCTGGTCCAGCACAAAAGAGGAAATGCGCGAGCTCGGCGGGTCGATCTGGCGGTCATTCAGCTGAAGGCGTCTGCCGAGGACTTGCGTAAGCTCGGAAACAACTTGCAAGAAGTTCCACTCGCCACCGATCGCAATCCCCGCTTTGTCGACGCCAGCGGCCTGACGGTCACAGGCTGGGGTTTCCAGAAAGCACGGCTGCCGGGGCAGACCGGATGGCTGGCCGCCGACGGGACCCGGCAAACGCAGCCCGATAGATTGAGCCAGCTCGTGCTTGATCAGGTCGACATGGCAGAGTGCCGCGCGCGATCAGAATACTCGGCCTATCTTTCACGAGACATACTGTGTCTGCGCGGCGCAATTCGGGGGGGAGATTCCTGTTCTGGTGACAGCGGCGGGCCGGTTACCAGCCGCTCTGCGAGTGGGCGGCGATTGGTAGGGATCGTCTCAAGCGGGATCGGTTGCGCTTTCGAAGACCTTCCGGCGGTCTATGTGAAGGTCGCCCAGCATACGGGCTGGATCGACCGAGCGAAGGCCAAGATGCGCAATTCGCGCGCGGGATATTACGAATTGGATTGAACGCCTTCCCTCACGCGTTGGTGCGAGGGAAGGCGAACAAGTCTGTCAGGCGATGTTACTCGCTGGAGCGGCGATCACCAGGGCCGGTAGGCGCCATATCGTCTTCGTCCGGCGTCGTGCGGTCGCCCGGCCCGGTGCGATCATCGCTATCGTCACCGTCATCCCCATCATCGCCGTCATCGTCCGTGCGCTCATCGACTGGATCGCCATCGTCCTCTGGGACGTCGCTGGCCATCATCGTGTCTTCGGTTTCGTCCGCCTCTTCAGGCGCACATGCGCTGAGGCCCAGCGCTATGGCGCTTCCCAGTCCGAAATAGATTGCAGTTTTTCTCATTAGAGTTCCTCCTGTTTTAACACTCACCATAATCAATCAAAGCCGAGCCGCGCCAGCATCGCCGCAAAACGGGGATGCTGCCGGATGGGGTCCAGCAGTGGGTCGTTTTTCAGCTGGATCAGCCCGCCGTCGCGCGCCTCCCATGCTGCATCCAGTGCACCAAGCGCCTCTTCTTCGTCGCCCCATTGCGCGTGAACCTGCATATATTGGTAGTTGCTCTTGTCGCCTTGCCGATCGCGCAATTCGCCAAAATGCTGCTGCGCCGCCGCGCTATTGCCGAGGCTTTGCTCCGCGATGGATAGTCCAGTCTTTTGCCAAACGAACCTGCGTTCTTTTTCGAACGACTCCTTGGCGGCCTGAACATCGCCGAGCGCCAGTTGTGTGATACCCACGAGGTAATGCGACATGGACGCATTCGCCTGCATGGTGAGAGCATCCCTGAAGCGCTCAATCGCAGCGTCATATTGCCTGGAATCATATTCGATATTGCCGGCGAAGCGGAACACGCGAGAATTGAGCGGGTCCAGCCCGAGTGCGCGGCCAATCGCTTCGCGTGCGGCCGTGAAATCGCCCATCCGCGATCGATACACGGCATAACGACTTTGGATTTCGGCGTCGCCCTGACCGAACTCTACCGATTTTGCATAGGGTTCGCGCGCCTTGTTCATGGCCAGCAATTCGTTCGCGTAGATGTAGCCAACAACGCTGTGACCGTCGGCAAATTCCGGCGCCAGGCGGATAGCCTCGCGCGCTGACTTCAGGCCCTCTTCAGCCCCTTTGTCGCGCTCTGACCGGTCACCGTACAGCGTGCCGATCAAGGCAAGAGTGCGCCCGCGCATTGTATGAGCGGCGGCGTAGGACGGATCGATCGCGATAGCTTCGTCGAACTTGGTGAGAGCCGCGCGGTCGCTCGCTTCGTCGATGGCAGAATCGTACAATTCTTGCCCGCGAAGGAAGGCGTCATAGGCGGCGACATTTTCGGTTCCGCCCAGATCGGACTGATCGCTGTTGTCTTCGTCCGCGGTCAGTTCGCGGATGACGTTGGTCGCTATCTGTCCCTGTAGTGTCAAAATGCTGCCGACCGGCCCGACTTCCTCAATGGGCAGGAGAGTCCTGTCGGCGCGCCCTTCGATCAGCTCGCCCCCTACATCGAGCCTCTGTCCATCTAGCGCGACCCGGCCCGTCAGCAGGTAATCGACCTGCAATTCTTCGCAAATGGCGCTGGCTGTTTTGCCGCTTTCCTTGAGCGCCTGCGACGATGTTTGCGCCGCGACATGGAGCAAGGGGTTGCGCGATAGCTGGGTGCGGATCTGCTGCGAGATCCCGGACAGAATTGCCGATTGGTCGCCCGCTTCGCCGACGACGTCGAACGGCATCACGGCGAGGCGCTTCACGCCTCCTGCGCCGGTCCAAAGCCCGCTGCCCCATGCAGCGAGGCCGACGGCTCCAATCGCTGCCGCGCCGCCGCCTATGATCGCGGCACGGCGGTCTAGCTGAAAGCCCGATCTTGATGGTGCTGGCGCGGACGACGGAACGCTGCCGACAATAGTAGCTGGCGGACCCGATGGAATTTCGCCGCCTGCTGCACCGCGTTTCGCCTTGATCGCATCGATCAACTTTATCGTTTGCGGATCGCTTGCAGAGCCGTCGCTGGCCGACATGTCGATCCACTGGAACTGGCGGAACCCGAGCGGCGGCAAGCTGCCATCCATGGATACCGGGATCAGAACACTGCGATCGCGCCCGCGCGTCGCCTCATCATGAACCCAGTGCGACGCGATTGAGGTCTTGGTCCACAGCACGACGACCGCCGCGGCATTTTCAAGGTTGAACTCGGTTACCTGATGAAAGCGCGTGCCGCCTTCCAGCATACCGTCCCACCAGACGGAGATGCCTGCGGCCTCCATCGCGTCAAAAATTTGTTGGGCGCGCGGTTGGTCAACCCGCGAATAGCTGAGAAATACATCAGGTCCGCGTTCGCCAGCTTGTGCGCCCGAACCTTCGTTCGGCGCTGGTGGTTGATCTGAGCCGCCCATTCGTCCCCTAAGGCTATCACTGCTTTGGCTTTCAGGTGCGACCCCATTTCGTATAAACGCAAGTGTTATCGCAGGTTATCGCATCTGTCGAACCCCTGTGGTGCTTGCTGGCATGGAATGACGTCGATACATGGAAGATCGGGTATCCGGCATTGGGGGTAGGAGCGATCTCATTGGCAGCAAACAACCGGTCTGCGCTTGCCCCGCCTCTGCCGCAGCCGGTCATGGCTATTGGGGTTACCGGTCATCGCAGTTCACATCCCTCCTTCCCAAAGGATCCGGAAGAGCTGATTGCGGCTGTTTCGGAGTGTCTGGAGGCGATTGAGAAAGAGGCGAGGGCAGCGCAGATCGTTGGTCTGGACGATCCCGGCCACGGTTTCCGACTTGTCACTTTGCTGGCTGATGGCACGGACCACATCGCTGCAGACGCTGCTCTTGCACGCGGATGGGAATTGGCGGCCCCGTTGCCGTTTGGCGCGGATCTGAACCGGGCCATTAATGCGCAACCAAAGGACGCAGCCGATGCTCGCGCGATCCTGCATGGGGATCAACCGCGCGATCCGGCAACGGCGAAGCGGGCTGATGCGATCAGGGACTTGTCAGCCGAAGCGGTAAAGTTCGAGCTTGCGGAGCAGGATGCAGAGATCGAGCGATGCTTTCTTTCCTCGCTCGGAGCCCCTGAAAATGCTGAGCACGCGGCATCCTTCCTCTATCAGGCGTCGCACCGTGCCGGGCTTGCAGGACGAATCCTGATTGAGCAATCCGACGTTCTCATCGCGGTTTGGGATGGTGAAAGCACGGTCGCATCGGGCGGAACGGGTCACACGGCTGTCCTCGCTCTTGAGGCCGGCGTTCCGGTCATTTGGATCGACCCTGCCGCTCCTGAAAATGTCCGGGTCCTGCATTTTCCCGAGGCTCTTCAGGCACCCGGCGATCCCATCGAAAAGGCAAAGTTCGGTATCGAACTGCAGAGCATCATAGGCTCCAGCATCGGGCTGGCGCCATCGGATACGAAGGGACGCTTTGCGGGGCTGGACGCTCTTGCGCCAGAATTGTGGCGCGCTTCCAGTTCCTTTCTCAGTCACGCCTATCGCCGGATTGAGGCGTTGTTCGGCGAACACAAGTGGGGCCGGAAATTCCGCTCAATCAAAGAGCGTTATGAGCGCCCCGAGGAGATCGTTGAGGGAAGCGCCGCAGATTTGATCGCAGCGCTTGGGCAGATCGGGGGCGAGAGGCATTCAATCCATAGTACCGCCGAAACCAGCGTCCTTCCGCACTTCGCCTGGACCAATGCGATCGCTTCGATGACAGCCGATCGCTATCGCTCGGGTATGGTGATGAACTTCGTCTTGGGCGCGATGGCGATCATTTCCGGCGTCCTGTATCTTCCACTGGTCGACACGTCGCAGAAATGGATGTTCGCGGCGGTCGAACTGGCGATATTGCTGGCAATCGTGGTCAACACCGCTGTGGGTCAGCGATCCCGATTGCATGGACGATGGCTGGAGACCCGCCGGGCAGCCGAGTATTTGCGGCATGCGCCCTTGCTTTATGCCTTTGGCGTTGCCCGGCCATTGGGTGAATGGCCCAGCCCGCTTAGGAGCCAATGGCCTGAATGGTATGCGCGCATGATCTCCAGAGGCATGGGCTTGCCGTCGGTGCGGATCGACCATCAGCATTTGCGCGCGGCGGCTCGCGTGCTCCAGGACCATTTTGTCGTTCCTCAACGGGACTACCACCTTTCGAAAAGCAAGCGTCTGCACACAGCGCATCATTCGATTGAGCGTTTGGCCGAACGGCTGTTCGCATTGGCTATCGCCATCGTTGCCTCATATCTCGCATTGTCCGGGGCGTCGGCCTTGGGCTTTGTCGATCCCGCGCTGCCCAAAGGGCTTGCCAAGTGGTTCACAGTGATCGCGGTCGCACTGCCGACGATCAGCGGCGCGCTCGCGGCGATTGGCTATTTCGGGGACTTTGACCGGTTTGCCGACATATCGCAGGCGGCGGCGCAAAAGCTGGATGGACTGGCGATCCGGATCGACCTCTTTCTGACATTGCCGGACGAGCGACTGACCTACGATCAATTCGCCGATCTGGCCCGAACCGCAGACGAGCTCGCCTTTGGAGAAATCCAGTCGTGGCAGGCCGTGTTCAGCGGTAAACGGACGACGGTGCCTGCTTAGATGGGATTAGGCGTTACGCTGCGGCCGTCACCACTTGTCACGTCGTTTCCCGACCAACGCGGCCGGGAAGTAAACTGGATCGAAAGGCAATCGCAGCTTTCGACTTACGCTTCGCGCACGCGCTGGAGGAATGCTTTCACCTGATCGCCGAGTGTCGAAGCTTGCACTTCGAGATCATTGGCACTTGTCAGCACCTGACTTGCGGCTGCTCCGGTAGATAGCGAGAGTTCGCGGACGTCTTCGATATGTCCAGCAACCTTCTCTGTGCCGCGCGCGGCCAAATCGATGCTTTGGGCGAGATCCTGTCCAGCAACCGACTGCTGATCGACCGCGCTGGCGATGGAAACGGCGGTTGTTTCCAGTTCCTTCACCTGGCCGGCGATTGAGCGCAGCGCATTCACGCTGGCTCCGGTTGTGTCCTGCATTGCCCGGATCTGGTCGGCGACCTGTTCGGTTGCACGGCTGGTTTGCATCGCCAGTTCTTTCACCTCGCTCGCGACGACAGCAAAGCCGCGCCCCGCTTCGCCGCCGCGCGCCGCTTCGATTGAGGCATTGAGCGCGAGCAGATTGGTTCGCTGAGCGATGGTTTGGATCAGTTCGACGATCTGGCCGACTTGTTCCGCTGAATCGGCCAAGGCTGAAATCGTTGTGTCAGCCTCGCTGGTGGCATCGGTTGCCAGTCGTGCAAGATCGCTTGAGGTTGCGGCCTGACGGCTGATCTCTCCGATCGACAGGGCAAATTCATCACTGGCCGCTGCGGCCGACGTTGCACCCGAATTGGCATCCGCCATGTCCTGCGCAACCAACGTGGTTCGGGCGCTCGTTTCCTCGGCGGTTTCAGCCATCTTGGTGGCGGTGCTGTGAAGCTCGCTCGAGGCGTCTGCCACCTTGTGCACGACCTCACCGACAGTGCGTTCGAATTGCTGTGCGACTTCGGTCAGCAGCTTGGTCTTGTGGGCTTCGGCTTCTTCGCGTTCGCGTTCACGTTCGCGCTGCATCTGTATTTCTTCTTCGGCGCGCTGCGCTCTTTCGCGGGCCCAGGTCTCAAGCTTGCGGTTGGCGCGTTTGAATAGATCCAGCGCAGAAACCATGTCGCCGATTTCATCTTTGCGATCGCGCCCGGCGATTTCGAAATGACGATCACCTTTTGTCAGGCGGATCATGCCCTCGGTCACTTCGCCGATCTTGCGGGAGAAATCGCGTGAGAGGTATGAAAGGCCGAGCAAGAGGATCAGTCCGGCGATCAGTCCAAGCCCGGCGACAATCAGCACCATCGTGAAGAAATAGTCGACACCGGTCTGCTTGATGGACTCGCTTGCGGAGGTGAGGTCATCGGAGAAATTCTGTGCTTCTGCGACCAGTGCATCACCGCGATCCGAGACTTGGTAGGCAAGGGCTTCGGATGCCTCAGAACGTCCCTCGCTCTGCATCACAGAAATGAGCTGCCCGAATGTCGCATTGTATTCGGTCAGATCGGTCTGGATCTTGTCGGCACGCGGGGAAAGCTGCGGGATGTGCTGCCCAACCACGCTGCTAATCTTGTCGAGTTGCTGGACGGCGGTCGAAAAACTCTCGCGCCGCCGCTCCAATACGGCTGGCTCGCGCTCGAATATGAAGCGGGCGGAATGGTAGCGAAGCTCGCCGGTCGTTCCGTGGAACTCGGACGAAGTGACGACTGCAAGCTGGACTTCGTTTGAGACTTGGTATCGGGACCAGAGTTCATTCAGACCAAGGCCGAGCACGAGCGACATGGCGAAGCCGATGGCGAAGAAGCTGCCGAAGATCGTGTGAATTTTTGAAGCAAGCCTGAGGTCGCGAAACCAGCCAATGCGTTCGATTGACGTTTTTGGGGCGTTTTCGGGCAATACATCCGCTTCAGCAGCGGGAAGGTCAGCCTGGAACTCGGCTAGCAAATCCTGCGGGAACTCGGGAACCGCATGTTCCTCAAGCTCATCCCGACTCGTCATAACATTCATGCCGCAATTCCCCCACGGGCCAATCGCGGCAATTCCTGAATGAAAATCCTTTATATTGTCTTGATCTGCTCCGTATTTGCCGCAGTCGAAGTCTTAACCCGTCCTTACCTTATTCAGGAACCGATCGACCTGCGTGCGCAGGGTCGCCGATTGCTCTTCCAGATCGGTCGCACTTGCCAAAACCTGGCTTGCCGCCGATCCGGTCGACAGTGAGAGGGCGCGTACATCTTCGAGATGACCAGATACCTGCTCGGTTCCGCGTGCAGCCAAATCGATGCTGCGGGCAAGATCACGTCCGGCCAAGGATTGTTGGTCGACAGCGCTGGCGATCGCGACGGCGGTCGTTTCGAGCTGCTGTACCTGATTTCCGATGGTCCTGAGCGCGCTGACACTTGCGCCCGTTGTGTCCTGCATACCGCGAATTTGCTCGGCAATTTGCTCGGTCGCGCGGCTGGTTTGCATTGCCAGATCTTTCACTTCACTGGCGACCACCGCAAAGCCGCGTCCGGCTTCACCGCCGCGCGCCGCCTCGATCGAGGCGTTGAGCGCCAGCAGGTTCGTCCGTTGCGCAATCGTTTGAATCAATTCGACAATCTGACCAACCTGTTCGGCGGAGTCTGAAAGAGCAGAGATTGTGACATCTGCTTCACTGGCAGTGGCCGTTGCCTTGCGTGCCAGCTCTGCAGATGTGGCCGCCTGGCGGCTGACTTCACCGATCGACATGGCAAATTCGTCGCTTGCCGCGGCGGCTGCCGTAGCGCCGCGATTGGCTTCGCCCATGTATTTCGAGACTTCGCCTGTTCTTGTGCTCGCCTTCTCCGCAGTTTCGGCCATTGTGCCCGAAGTCGAATGAAGCTGGCTGGAGGACGATGCTACGCTGCTGACGACCTCGCCAACCGTGCGTTCGAACTGATCGGCGACGTCCTGAAGCGCTCGGTCGCGTTCCAGGCGAGCTTCCTCGCGTTCTGCCTCACGACGTGTCTGCTCTTCGAGCTCGGCATTGGCCTTTTCTGCCCGTTCTCGGCTGAGGCGCTCCAGACGCGAACCGGTTCTGTGGAACACCTCCATTGCCCGGGCCATTTCCCCGATTTCGTCCAATCGGTCCTTGCCCGGCACGGTGACGTCCTTGTCTCCGCTCGCCAGCTTGGACATCTGTGAGGTCAATTCGCGCAACGAGATACTGATGGTGCGATGCAGATATCGATCGGCGATCAAGGTCAAAATGGTGAGGATCACTGTCAGGCCGACCCAGATCGATAGCAACGTCCAAATCAGATCTGATTCCGATTCCGCGATTGCAGCTTCGTCCCGACCAAGACTGCCCGCGACTTCCAACGCCGCATCGAGCACGATACCACCATTAGTCTCGACATTGCTCGCCGAAGTAGCGCGAGTATCGGAATCGGCAGTTCCTGCATCAAACGCTGCGATTTCTCGGCGGAAATCGGCGACGCTTTCACCGATCAGTCCCAGTTTGGCATATGCGGACGGATTGGTTTCCATGACCATAGACCGGAGCGGTGCGATCTTGGATTCAGCCCGGTCAAGGCGATCCAGCGCCGCGCTGGCGCGTTCATCCTGCCCCTCCGCAAGATACATCTCTGTATGCCGCTGCGCTTCGCTGAGGTCGAACAGCAAACGTTCGGCAGCAATCACATTCTCATGCGCGTTTCTGACGCTTTCCGAACCCTGGCCAAGTTTAACAAAGCCGAACACAACAAACAGGCCTGCCAGCAGCGCGAAAGTCAGATTGATGCCGAAAAACACCCTGACCTTCTGACCGATGGAGAGCGCCGCGAACCAGCCTGTGGGACTCGTGCGAGCCGCTGCAGGTCCGGTGAATGAACCGGCATTCTCCGCCGCGTGCTCAGCGGCCAGGTCGGCGGCAATTTCCTGGATCGCAGTCATGCTGCTTTCCCGCTTTCTTGTGCAGGTTTCGGATGGAGCTGTGCTTCCTGCGCGGAGATGATCTGATCGATCTCAGCAGCTGGAAGAGCCTTGTAGAACAACCAGCCCTGGATCTGATCGCACCCTGCGGTCCTAACCATATCCGCCTGTTCATTGGTCTCGACGCCTTCGGCCGTCACCGCCATGTTCAGCGCCCGGGCCATTGCGATGCTCGACAACATCATGGCGCGGCTGCCGTCATCTTCGCCCGCCAGTTCGACCAGGCTGCGATCCAGTTTCAGCTTCTCAAACCGGAACTGGCGCAGGAACCCGATTGACGCGTATCCGGTGCCGAAGTCATCGAGTGCGATATTGACACCAAAGCCGCGGATCAGATCGAGCGTACGCTCTGCCACCACCGGGTCGAGGACGAGACAAGTCTCGGTAATCTCCAGCTCAAGCTGGTGCGGCGGAAACCCCGTGTCTTCGAGCACCTCACCAAGCTGGATTGGAAATTCGGGATTGCGCAATTGTGCCGCAGAAATGTTGACCGAAAGCGTTATGTCGCCCCAGCGCAGCGCATCGGACACAGCCTGGCGTAAGACCCAAAGACCTATCGCGTTGATCAGGCCCGATTCCTCAGCAACGGGGACAAAGATATTGGGGCCGACTTGGCGGCCGTCTGCGCGGTTCCAGCGCAGCAGCGATTCCACCGCGACGATCTCGCCAGTGCTGGCATTGACGAGCGGCTGATAGGCCAGAGCGAATTCGCCGTCGGCCAACCCGCAACGCATCTCATCGTCCAGCTCGCGCATTGCTTCGCGGCGCTGGTCGAACGTCTTGTTGAACCAGGTGCAGCGCATTTTGCCGCTGCGTTTTGAAGCATACATCGCGACATCGCTGCGGCGGAGCATTTCACTCGAAGGGAGGCGGTTGTCGGCTGTGCTGCGGGCCAGTCCGATGCTGGCCCCCATTGCGATCTGTCGGTCGCCGACTTGCACGGGGATCGAAAGTTTCTCCAGCAGTGATCGGCAGATGCCTTCGAGGATCGTGCCGGAAACGGGGCCGCTCATCACCGCTGCGAATTCGTCACCGCCCAGTCGGTAGCATGTGGCCTCGGATCCGCAGGACTCTCTTAAGAGTTCGGCGCATTGCTGGATCAGCTGGTCGCCAACAGCGTGGCCGTAATGGTCATTGACCTGTTTGAAGCTGTCCAAATCGACAAGCGCGATTGCAACTTCGTCACCTCCTTCGGAGAAGCGCTCGATATCGGCATGAAGGGCGCGGCGATTGGGAAGCTGGCTCAGACTGTCAGTGCTGCCCTGTGTTTCCAGTTCTCGAACGCTCGCAAACCCGGTCCATGCAAGCAGAAACAAGGTGGCGGCATAGACAAGGACACCAGCAATGAGCAGCGGCGCAACGGATACGACCTCAATCTGATCGCTGGCGATCACCGCCATTAGAATGAGAGCGAAGACGATGGAAAGGACCGCAAGCGGTACGGCAACCAGGCCGTTGGGCGTCAAGCGCCAAGGCTTGCTTAGTTCCAGCACCCAATATCCCCAAATGGCGCCTGTTAGCGCGGTTGCGACCGATGCGATTGGCTAACGATGTCAGGCTAAGGAAGCGTAAAGCTCAAGTGCAGCAAAAGCCGCAAAGGCAGCTTTAGACTCGGATTGTGCGCAACTCGGTCGCTGCGGAGAGGTCAATCGGCTTATACAGGCTTGCATGGTCAGCAACCGGGGCGAATTCCTGCGTCTGGCCGACCACGGTTTCCCCCGCGCCGAGCATAAGATATCCATCCGCTGCCAGCGCTCCGGACAGCCGTGAGAACGCTCTGTGCCGGTTCGGTTGAGCGAAATAGAGGAGCACATTGCGGCACAGGATCAAATCAACCGGCTGACGGACCGGAGCATCATCGAGCACGTTATGCTGGCGAAACCGCGCAAAGGCGCGGGTGCGATCGAGTATCTGCCAGCCTTGCTGACTTTCCTCGAAATGGGTCAGCATTTGCGTGACGCCAAGCCCGCGCTGGACCTCGAATTGGCTGTATAGGCCGCTTCGTGCCGACGCGATGGCGCTGTGCGACACATCAGTTCCCAGGATATCGATGGTCCAGCCGTTCCAGCGTTCTGCCTGATCGGCGAACAACATCGCCAGCGAATAGACTTCCTGCCCTGTCGAGCATCCGGCACACCAGATGGATAGCCGCCGACTATGCTCGCGCCGACTTGCGAGCTCCGGCAGAATATCTTCGGGCAATTGATCAAAAGTCGGCTTGTCGCGGAAGAAATAGGTTTCGTTGTTGAGCAGCGCTTCGACAACTTCCTGAGAAAGCTTGCGCCCCTCG
Organism: uncultured Erythrobacter sp.; assembly: GCF_947499705.1. Classification (NCBI taxonomy): domain Bacteria; kingdom Pseudomonadati; phylum Pseudomonadota; class Alphaproteobacteria; order Sphingomonadales; family Erythrobacteraceae; genus Erythrobacter; species uncultured Erythrobacter sp. The sequence continues at coordinate 113,862 of NZ_CANMPJ010000001.1, forward strand.
ATCGAGTTCTCGGGCTGTGCCAACAGGCAGACCAATTGATCGACATTCGTGATGCCGCGCTCGCGGAAAACACCCGCCAACGCGCTGCCGACACGCCAGCGTCTGCTTTCGGTCAATTGCTGCCCGGTTCGGGCGGCAAGCAGATCGGCGATTATCTGGTGGGAGGCTTGGCTGACTTCCAAGGGATCACTTCCGCGCCGTAGCGAGTGCGGGAGCCAGCGATACAGCGGCTTTGCCGAGTGCGTCAGGCGGGCCGACCAGACTTGTCAGCCCGGCCTTCGCAACCGCGCCCGGCATGCCCCAGACCGCGCTGGTATCCATGTCCTGCGCGAATATCGTACCGCCCTTGTCGAAAAGCTCCTGCGCGCCTTCTAACCCATCGCGCCCCATACCTGAGAGGATGATCGCCAATGCGTGGCCATCGCATGCCTGCGCTATGCTGCTAAGCATCGGGTCTACCGAGGGCATGCAACCGCTCCGCGCGGGCTTCGGCGATGTCCGGACGACCAACCGCTCGCCAGCCCTGCGCACCACCATGTGCCCATGCCCAGTGGCGACGGCGATTTCACCCGACCTGATCTCTGTTCCATCCTCGGCGATCTGGGTGGGCCGGTTGCTCGCGGCTTCGATCTGCCGGGCAAACACCGGGATGAAAGAGGTTGGCAGATGCTGAGTGATCAGGATCGGGAGATCGAATTCTTCAGGCAGAGTACGCAAAAAGAGATTCAGCGCGTGGATGCCGCCGGTGGAGGCTCCGATTGCAAGGATCTCAGGCCGCTTGGTCCTTTTGACCAGTTCCTCGTTCGCTGCGCCTCCAGCTTGAACGTTTTCAGTGGTTTCGACCTGCGCCGGATCGCGTCCACCCAACGCCCGAATCTTGCCAAGCAGCTGGCTTCGGTAGTCATCGGTGAAGCCTCCGGGGCGAGGTTTCAGCATCGTATCGGCTGCGCCCATCGATAGCGCCGAGATCGTATGCTCGGCCCCGTCTGCCGCTAGCGAGGAAACCACCAAAACCTCTGCGCCTTCACCGGTTTCCAGCAAAGCCGGTAGCGCTTCCAATCCCCCAATTCCGGGCATTTCCAGATCTAGCAGGATGACATCTACCGGCGTGGTTTTCAGCTGGGCAATCGCGCGTTCTGCGCTGCTCGCCGTGGCGACCACCAGCATTGCTGGATCGCCTTCGACCATGCGTTTGAAAATCGTCCGTACTGTCAAAGAATCGTCGACCACCATGACACGCACTTTGCCCGGCGCAGCGTCGGAACTGCGCTGCGATGAGGGTGCTGGGCTGTCCTTTGTCAGCCTGCTTTTGGAGGCCGTTGGTGCGTTCACGCGAAGCCGACCAACTGCAGCTTGATCTGAAGCGTTTCGTGATCGAATGGCTTCATTACGTATTCGTCGGCGCCGGCATCTATTGCCTCACGGATATGAGCGACATCGTTCTCTGTAGTGCAGAAGACAACTTTGGGCGCGTCTCCGCCCGGGCGCTGACGCAGCTGCACCAGAAATTCGATCCCGGAAAGCACCGGCATGTTCCAGTCTAGCAGGATCACGTCGGGCATGCTCTGCTCGCACTGATCGAGCCCTTCTTGCCCGTTCTCCGCCTCGTCTACAGAGAAGCCGAGCGTTTCAAGTATGTGTCGTGAAACTTTACGGATAACGCGCGAATCGTCGACGATCAGGCAGGATTTCATGGCGACCTCTATTTGGGGTTTTGCCGTACGCTAGGGCCCAGCCGTATATAATGGATTAAGCGGCAACCCCGAGATCGTCCTTTTTGTCCGCAGGTCCTGCGATCAGCGCTTCGAGATCGATCAACAATGCGGGGCCGAGCGTCGTTTCGATCATTCCTGTTGCCACTCGTGACCATTCGGGCCCAAATCCGCCCGTGACCTGTTCGGGAGTGGTGACGCTTGAGGTGATATCGTCGATGGCATCGACCACAAGTGCGTAAGAATGGCCACCAACATTCACAACAGCCGCACGCGGATCAGTGGGCCATTCAAGCTCTTCGAACCCCAGTGCCAGGCGGCAGTCGATCACGGTCAGCGCCTGACTGCGAAGGGCCGTTATCCCGGAAATATAGTTTGGTGCGCGCGGGACCGGGGCGACGGCTCCGACTTCGATGACTGATGTGACATCGTGCGCGTGTAGGGCGCAATGCCGCCCGGCTATCTTCGTCATGACCAACAGATCGTTCATGCGCGCCTCCTGTCGCCGGTCGACCGCAAAGCGGCTAACAGGCCTTCACGGTCATATCGGTAGATAGTGGTGTCATCGTCTGCGGCCTCGGGCTGGCTGCGCAGCCGGATCACCGCAGTGTCTTTTGCGTCGGGAGCAGGCTCAGCTTCCTCTGCGAGTACAATCGCGATTCCATCGCCTGAGCTCTTTCCGACGATGGCTTCGTAGCCAGCGGATTCAACCAACGGTGCTAGGATGGTGCGCGACCATTCGCTGTCGGGCAAATAGCATACAGGCCTATCGGTTGGCTGTGGTGGTTCGCCGTACCGGGCAAACAATTCGTGGCCGTCAACCAGCGTCACAGTGCCTTCGTTCACGAGTGTAATGCCCTCGACCAGCGGGTCGTCAGGCACAGGTTTCATCTCCTGCGTCAAAGGCAAGGCGTCATCGATGTCGCGCACCGCATAGAGCAGATCGCTTGCGCCATCGGTGAGGCGCAGGGTGCGAATCCGTTCTGCAGGAAGCGGCCCATCGGGAAGGCCGATCAGCGGCAGGATTGTTCCGTCGATGACGGCTCTGGAGGAACCGATCGTGCTTTCTACCGCGCTTGCGTCGACTGTTTCGATGCGTTGGACCAGATCCAGTCGAATGGCGCTACGGCGTCCGGCGAAATCTGTGAACAGCATCGCATGATCGGTGTCGCTGGTTGCCGCTACGACGCTCTCTTCCCCCTTGCGTTTGATCTGGGAACGCGTGTCGGAAACGAGGCCATTATTCTTTGCGATCAGCGGCATATCCAGGACCAGGATAGGCTGACCATCCTCCAGTAGCGTAGAGCCACCGTACAATTCGGTCGCCATAATAGCGCGCGGCATCGGCTTCACGACAAGATCGCAGATCGTGTGAATGGTATCGACTGCGAGCGCGAAGAGGTCTCCATTTGCGAGCCGCAGAAACACCAGAGTGGCGTCGCGTTCTTCGACACAAGGTTCGATCCCCAGGACATCGGCCAGGGATAGACACCGCGTGCGCCGATCCCGGAATGTCACGAGCGCGGTGCCGCCCACATGGGTGTAGTCGACGGTCTCGGTGCCGAGATGGACAATTTCCTCGACATAGCTTTGTGGGATGGCGAAGCGCTGGTTCCCCACTGTTACGGTAACGCCTGCAATGATCGAAAGCGTTAGCGGGACTTGCATGTAGAACAGAGTGCCCAATCCGGGGGTGCTGCTCACTATGATCGAACCACCGACTTTTTCCAGGTTCGCGCGCACCACATCCAGTCCAACGCCGCGCCCCGAGACTGTGCTGACCTCATCGGCGGTCGAGAATCCGGCCGTGAAGACGAGGTCAAGCAGTTGTCCGCTGTCCATTGCGTCGACTTGTTTTTCGGTGACGATGCCCTGGGCAATCGCTTTGCGCTTGATCTTGTCTTCTTCGAGCCCGCGGCCGTCGTCGCTGACCACGATCGAGATCTTGTTGCCTGATTGGCGCGCCGCGATCGCTATCGTGCCGGTTTCCGGCTTGTCGGCAGCAAGGCGATCCGTGGGTGCCTCAATGCCGTGATCAATCGCATTCCTGATAATGTGCGTTAGCGGGTCGCGAACCGACTCGATCATTTCTCGGTCGAGTTCCACATCGCCGCCTTCCAAATCCAGAACGACTTGTTTCCCGAGTTCGCTCGACAAATCGCGAACGAGCCGGGGCAGGGCTCCAAACAGGGTTTCGATCCGTTGCATCCGCATGCGGGTGATCGCGTCTCGGACATCGGACAGGATTGTGGTCAGCCGCTCGAACGGACCGTCGATGGTCGGCTGGGTTCCTGCCTGGCTCAGGCGGTGGGCCAGATCGTTGCGTGCCAGAACCATGTCTGAAACGCCGCTCATGACGCGGTCGAGCAGTTCTACAGGGAGGCGGATCGTACGTTGGGCAGGTATCGATGTGTCAGCCTTCTTCGCGAATGGTTCATCGCTTGCCGCTGTAACGACCGATTCTTCTGCGGACGTTTCTCCCGCATCCAGCGCCGCAATCAAAGCCTCATCGCCTCCGGTACCAAGTTCTTCGCCGGCTTCGATCGCATCGACCATCTCGGCAATTCTGTCGACGATGGCGAGCACTGCCGAAACCAGATTACTGTCGGCTTCGCGGCGACCTGCTCGGACATCGGCGAGCGCATCTTCTGCAGCATGACTGAGCGCCGCCAGGCGCGGAAAATCGAAAAAGCCGCAATTGCCTTTGACCGTATGGACAAAACGAAAGATCGTATCGAGCCGCGCGCGGTCGGCTGGATCGGCTTCCCAGGCGATGATTTCGCCTTCGCTGGCCTCCAGCATTTCCCGCGTTTCTGCGACGAATTCCGCCAGCAGTTCATCCATGTCGCCCGCGCCCCTGTTCAGTAGCAGAGACCTCTATGCCCGGCGATGGTTAATGAAGGGCTACTTCCCGCCCTGAGAAGCCGCGCTGGAGAAGAGCACGTAGCGGATGAGGAGAACGGCTGTGACCGCGCCGGTAAGATTGGCGGCCAGTTCTGCGGCATAGACCGCCGAACTGCCCCAGCTAGAATGGAGCAACCACGCAATCGGCAGCATGACTGCGAACACTCTAATTATCGACTGAAACAGCGCAAAACTCGCCCGGTCGACCGCGTTCAGGATGCCGTTGGCAACGATCAGCAGGCCGAATCCGGCGTAGCCCCAGGCGGCGATCCTCAGATAGAGTTTGAACTCTTCGATCACGTCTGGTTCGTCGGTGAAGAAGTCGGCGAACCATTCACCAGCAGCTACCATTGCGATGGCGATGCCGAGGCCCCACAGAATGCAGAACCCTCCGGCATAGATGGCAGCTTCGCGCGCGCGACCAAACTCTTTCGCGCCCCAGTTCTGGCCGACAATCGAACCGATGGAGCCGGAGAGCGCCAGAAGCGGGACCACAGCGAAGCTCTGCAACCGTCCGGCGGCGCCGAACCCGGCGACAGCCGCCTGTCCATCGAGTGCGACTACAGCTGTCAGGATCGAAAGGCCGATCGGGTTGATCGCATTGGAAAAGGCAGCGGGCACACCGACGCGCAAGATCGCGGCCATCGGCTCGATCACATTCCCTTTGAACATGAGCGCGGGATTGATCGGTATCGGGCTGCTGCGCACCAGCCATACGGCAGCGGCAACGCCGAAACCCCAGCCAATAATGGTGGCATAGGCTGCGCCGACGATCCCATACCCTTCAAAGCCGAGCGCTCCGGTGATCAGAAACGGATCGAGTATCCAGTTGGCGACCGCATAAGTGATCGAAACATAGCTGGTCTTGCGCGCTTCGCCCTGGCCGCGCAGAACCCCGTTGAGGCCCATAATCGCCAGGATCAGCGGAAAGCCGAGGGCGAACGGCTCCATGTACAGCTTGATCAGCGGCATCATCCGCTCATCGGCATTCATCAGCCGAAACAGCGGATCGATCAACGCGTAGAGCACGAGCCCCATCACGAGACCCGATGCGACGGCAAAGACGATCCCGAGATTGGCCCGGCGGGCCGCTTTCTCCGAATTTTCTTCGCCCAGAGCCCGGGCAACAACGGAATTGATCCCGACCATAACGCCCACACCGAGGCTCGAGAGAGCGACGGAGATCGGGAAGATGAAGGAGATTGCCGCCAGCGCGTCGCCGCCCAGCTGACCAATGAAATATGCGTCGACCAGCCCGATCGACATGATCGCGGCTACACCGATGATCATTGGCAGCGTCTGGCTGACCAAATGACCCGGGATGCTCCCAGTGACCAGTTTGGCCGTGCTGTTGCCGCTTCCGCTCATGAGCTTCGGCGCGTAGCGACGCCCCTCCATCTTGGCAAAGTCATTCGTCTAATAGGGGATGCAGGAATCCTTGTGCAGCGCCCCTTGATCATGCGATATGCTGGCCAAACGGATTTAAGCGGAAGGGAATCTCCGATGGCGACGCAGCTCAAACCGAATATCGAATGCAGCAAGGAAGAATGGCAAGCGCGGCTCGATCTCGCGGCGTGCTATCGCATTTTCGATCATCTCGGCTGGTCGGAATCGATCTACAACCACATCTCACTGAAGGTTCCGGGAGAGGAGGACACGTTCCTCATCAATCCGTTCGGCTTGCTCTACGACGAAGTTACCGCATCGAACCTCGTGAAGATCGATGTCGAAGGCAACAATGTCGGCGGATCGCCCTACATGGTGAACAAGGCGGGCTTCACGCAGCACGCCTATTTCCATAAGCATCTGGGTGAGCGCGCAGATGCGATCTGCCACGTCCATACCACTGCAACGATGGCAGTATGCAGCCACAAGGGCGGCCTGCTGCCGACCAATTTTTACGCCTGCAATTTCCAGAACCAGATCGGCTATCACGATTTTGAAGGCGTCACGGTCCGCGCTGAAGAAGGCGAGCGGCTGGTTGAGAACCTTGGCGATCACACCATCCTGATGCTGCGCAACCATGGCCCGGTGGTCATGGACAAGGGTATCCAGGGCATGTTCGTGAAGATGTGGGCGCTGCAACGTGCCTGCGAAATTCAGGTCGCTACGCTCGGCATGGGCGATCCCAACATCGTTCCGCAGGAAGTCGTCGATGTGCACCAGCGCGATATCTCTGTGATGGCCAGCCAGGGCGGTGCAGGTGTGTTCGATTTCGAAGCGTGGAAGCGTAAGGCCGACAAGATCGACGACAGCTGGCGCACCTGATCCTGAGCAAAATAGCAAGCTAGGATGCGCTGATGCCGCGCATGACCGTCAACAACAGGCCGATCGAGTTCGATCTCGATCCCGATATGCCGCTGCTTTACGCGCTGCGTGAGGCTGCGAACCTCACCGGCACCAAGAGTTGTGGCGGCGGTGATTGTGTCGGCGCGTGCATGGTGTTGGTTGATGGGACGGCTCTCCGCTCGTGCCGGATTACCATTGCCGAGGCAGAGGGCCGCTTCATCACGACGATTGAAGGACTGTCGCGTGACCGCTCGCATCCGGTGCAGCAGGCATTGGTTGCCGATCAGGCGATCCAGTGCGGATATTGCACGCCCGGCATCACCATCGCAGCGGCCGCTCTGCTTCAGCGCAACGTCTCGCCCACCAAAGAGGACATTGAAGCAGCAATTACCAACATGTGCCGCTGCGGGGTGTACCCGCGTTTGGTCGAGGCGATCCAGCGGGCTGGCAGGGTGACGCAGCGCAGCGAAAGTATCAGCGCAGCACCCGCACCCGGGATCAGCGCGGAGGACGCAGCGGAAACCGTCCCGGCATTGCGCGTTCCCTCGGATGCCGAAGCACCCGAGGGCGAATAGCTTCTAGAACCGTCCGGTAACTGCAATCCGCGCGTTGATCGGCGCACCGACCGTTGCCTGATGAGTCGCGTGCGAGTTCGGGAAGTACAGCGTGTCGGTCAGGTTCTCGACATTTACCTGAACCCGGAAATTGTCCGTCACATCGAAATAGGCCGCTGCATCGATCCGGGTGTAGGCGGGCAGCACGGCCGTGTTGCCGTTGTTGATGAAGCTTTCATCCTGATGGGTCAGGCCCAGCCCGATACCGAGGCGGTCGGTCAGGGTGATCTGGTTCCAGATCGAGAACATGTTTTCGGGCAGCTCGCGGGGGCGCAGACCGGTAGGACCAGCCTGTTCGACCTGCTCGCCATCGAGAAAGCTGTAGCCTGCTGAAACAGTCCAGCCGTCAGTCACCTGCCCCTGCAATTGCAGTTCAAAGCCCTGGATTTGCGAATCCACGATCACAAATGCGCCGGGGTCGTTGTCATCGACTTCCGGTGAGCTTTGCTCGATCTCGAAGATTGCAGCTGTCAGGCTGAGGCCCTGCATGAAATCCCATTTGATCCCGGCTTCAAGGTTCGTGAACCGGTCTGGCTCCAGCGCATCGTTGTTGCCATTGATATTGGCGAACTGCTCACCCGAACGCGGCAGGAAGCTCTCCGAATAGCTCGCATAGATCGAGATGTTCTCTTGCGGTTTGATGATGATACCGCCGCGCGGGGAAAATTCCTCGTCCTTGCGGGTGCGCAGGTCGGCGGCGGGCACATTCAGCACTTCGATGTCGAAGCTGTCGAACCGCGCGCCGACGACCAGACGGAGCCAGTCGGTGACCTTGATCTCATCCTGAATATAGGCCGAGAAAACATCGATTTCGACCTGGGTGAAATCGTTCAGGTCGTTGAATGTGTTGGTGGTCGGGATACCGTCGGCATTCACCCCTGTATTCCCGCGCAGAGCCAGAGGGCGGGTGGCGAGAAAGAACTCGCGATCATCCTGCGTGGTGTCGAAAAAGGAATTGAATCGGTCCTGATCGGACGAGGTGTTGATGTATTCCGCGCCCACCAAAAGCGTATGCCCAACGCTGCCGGTCTGGAACTCACCGATCAAATTGCCGGTCAGGATCAGGTTCTGCCTTGTGGTCGTATCGATATAGCCATCAAGTTCGACGATGTTGGTCGCCGGATCGTAATTTGTGGCGAAGAAGTTTGAATAGACCTTGTCATAATCGCCGTAGAACGCGCTGAAATTGGCTTTCAGGTTCTCGGAGAATTCGTGCTGGAGTGTGGCGCGGAGCAGGTGGGCTTCGAGGTCCGTGAAATTCTCTTCCGGGTCGGCAAATTGAACATCCTGGAGCGCTTCCACCGGGCGGCCATCGTCTCCGGTTGGAATGCCTCGATCAACGAAGCGTTCGTGGTCGGCGAACTCGTAAGACAGGTCGAGCAGCGTGTTCTCGCCGAGTTGGAATCGCACGGTCGGGTTAAAGCCAATCCGGTCGCCATCGTAGAAATCGCGGTGGTTGGCGAGGCTTTCGTAGGATGCATTCACCCGCACGGCGACATGCTCGCCGGCGGCAAGGTTGATGTCGCCCTGAATGCTGAATTCGCCGAACGTATCGACCGCGATCTGACCGCCGCCAAAGGTCTCGCCAATCGTACCTTTCTTGGTCACGCGGTTGAGGATGCCGCCCGTGCCGCCTCGCCCAAATAGTAGAGCGTTGGGGCCGCGCAGAATTTCGACCTGTTCGAGGTTGTAGAGACCGCGATAGTACTGAACGTCGTCGCGCACGCCATCAATGAAGAAGTCGGCCGTCGAGCGTACACCGCGAAACACGATGGCATCGCGGTGACCTTCACCCTGAGAGGTGTTCACGCCAGGCGTGTAATCGACGATCTGGCCGATGCTGGTGAAGCCGCGTTCGAGGATTTCCTCCTTCGTGGTGATCGTGACACTTTGTGGAACATCGATGATCGGGGTCGGCGTCTTCACCGAATTCACCTGATCAGAATAGAGCACGTCCCCTCGCACTTCGATCACGCGGTCGCCGTAAACGGCACTGTCCTCTGCCGTATCAGCAGTTTCAGCCGCCGCGGGGAATGCGAGAGCCGCGCATCCGAGGAGCAAAGCGGTGCGCGAAATCGTGTGAATCATGAGGTTCCTTCCGTCTGTGAGAAAGGCGCTATTGCAACTTATTCTCAACTGCAAGGAGGAAATTGCGAATTCGTCGCAAAAAGAGGGCGTGTGGCAATTCTGTCGCGCCTGCGGTAGCGGATCGGGCTGGAAACACGGGAGATTCGGCAATGAAGGCAACCATCTGGCACAACCCGAAATGCGGCACTTCGCGCAAGACGCTTGCCATTCTGGAAGAGCGCGACGGCGTCGACGTAACGGTGGTCGAATATCTCAAGAACCCGCCAAGCCGAGACAAGCTGGCGCAGCTTTACGCCGATGCAGGGATCACACCGCAAAAGGGCCTGCGCATTCGCGGTACCGATGCCAAGGAGCGCGGGCTGCAGGATGCCGATGCCGACACGGTGCTGGATGCGATGGCTGCCGAGCCGATCCTGATCGAGCGGCCCTTGGTCGAAACAGACAATGGCGTGCGCCTCTGCCGTCCGCAGGACGTGGTGCAGGAAATCCTCTGATCAGTTCAGCGATCGGTGGTGAGCACGCTGTCCGACTGCAGGCCGCGCCAGCCGAGGATCACTACGGCCAGACAGAGCGCGATGACCAAGCCAAAGCCTAACCAGTCGCTCACATTATAGAGCCAAACGCCGAGCGCGGGTGCGTAGATGAAACTTGCCCCTGCGACAGAAGCAACCACGCCGGAAGCTTGCCCTTGCTCGGCACGCGTAACCGCAAGTGAGGTGCCCGCCGTCGTGCCCGGTCTGAACAGACCGAAGCCGAGTGAAGCGATGGAATAGCCCAGCGCGATTGTGTGCAGTTCCTGCGCGGCACCAAGGATCGCGGTCCCGAATGCGGCGACAAGAATGCCGGAAAGGGTGGCGGCGCGCGGACCGAGGTTGAAACGCGGGATCAGCCCCCACTGCGCCAGCAGCGTCGCAATAGCGCCGCACATCAGCACGATCCCGACCGGACCGGCGCCAGCCTCTGGAGTGTCTCGCAAACCCAACCGGTCGAGCACCAGAAAGCCCGAAATGCCCAGGATCATTGCTTGCGCGTGGCCGCCGATCAGTCCGGCGGTGACCCACGGGCGAAGGCGCGGTTCGAACCATGAAAGCCGGGCCGGCTCATCATCGCTCGAACCATCATCACTGGCTTCGCCATAGTCATCTTGGCTGTCGCTTGGCGCGCCGGAGCCGCTCGAATAGGCGACGGTGCTTCCTCGTGCGGCAAATTGCGGCTCGTCATTGGGGAGCCGCCAACGCAATACCACAAGCGCCGCGACGCCCAGCAGCGCAAAGCAAATGAACGGTCCGGTCAAGCCAAGACCCATGAACGGCAGCACCATCAGCGGCGCGAGGGCAGGACCAATAACCGTCCCAAGACCAAAGCTGGATGCGATAAGGGAAAGCGCCTGTGTGCGTTCGCTGCGCGGCGTGCGCGAGGCGACATAGGCTTGCACCGCTGGCGGCGCGGCGCTTCCGAACCCGCCATAGAGGCTGCGTGCGGCAGCGAAGGCGATCAATGCCCAAAACGCGGTCAGCCAACCTGAAAGGCCTGCCCACAGCACCACTCCGCAAAGCGCCATCGACACGACGAAGCCGACCAGTCCCAGAGCCATCATCGCCTTGCGCCCGCGCCGGTCGGATCGCCTTGCCCAGATCGGAGCACAAACGACCCAGAGCAGGGCAGACCAGCTATAGGCGAGGCTTATCCAGACATCGTCGACTTCCAGCGCGGTGCCGATCGACGGCATCACCGATTGCATCGCGGTGTTACCCGCAGCCGTCACCAGCATGACCGTGAACAGCAACGCCATTCGCCCGCGCGAAATCGGGTTCGCGGCTGGCGGCGAATGCGCCGCGTCTAAATGGGTATCGGCTTCGGCCATGCTGACGCCGCGCTAGGCCAGCCAGCCAGCGCTTTCAATGCGGCACTGCGCCGCGCGCGCTTATTCGAACGTTTCCGTCATCGCTTCGCGCGAAGGGCCAGCCAATTGGCGGTGGACTGCTGCGAGCACCGCCAACAGCAGAGCTCCGACAGCGGCATTGATCAGCCCGGAAACCACACCATTGCCGATATTGGCAATCGATTGGTCGAAAGCAGAAAAGACTGTGCCCAGCACCATTGTGATCAAAAGCGAGACCACGCCGATGGCGATGATCAACAGGATGAAGAACGATATCAGACGGAATGAATTGCCCTTGGTCAGACTCCACGATCGCAGCATCGCCTTGAACGGGTTGAGCTCGCTTTCAATCGCGATGACAGGTGCGATCAGGGAGAATTTGACCACCAGATAGAGCACCACGCCAAGCAGCATGATTCCGATCAGGACTGCAAAGGCTGGAGGCAGGAACGCTCCAACGATCCCCAGCGGCAGACCGACCGCTATCCCGGCGAACAGGGCGACTAGGATCTGTGACACGAGATAAGACGGCGTGCTCTTTAAGCCTTGCATCAGCGCCTCCCCGACTGTCGGTCGTGTGCGGTCAGTGAGCAATGCAAGCAGACTGAGCGTCCCGGTGAACTGCGCGACAGCAAGGATAACGAAATACACCCAGTTATCGGTATATTGCTGCTGCAAGGCAGCGAAGGCAGCGTTCATCGCCACTTCGGGATCGGTGCCGGGAGGCGCTTCGACCGGGGTAGGGTTGATCGCTTCAGGCACGAACAGCGCGAGCGCGAAATAGGGCAGGAAGAAAAACAGCCCGACTACTGCGAGCACCGTGTCGCGATTGGCGCTCAGCATGGCTGTCGCCTCGTTCCAGGCCTGTCCCATGTTCAATTGCACGTCTTGATCCCCCAACCGTGTGGCGCGGTTTCGCGCCAATCACCTCTTGATAAGCGCGCTCAATGCCCCCACGCAAAGGCCATGGCAAGCGTTGCACAGCGGAATGACACTGGGGAAGCGGTCGAATGGCTCCGCGAGAGCACGCGTGTGCCCTACACACAGGCGCTTGAGACGATGGAAACCCGCAACCGCGCCATCTCCGCCGGAGAGGCTAGCGAACTGATCTGGCTGCTCGAACACCCACCGGTCTACACCGCTGGAACCAGCGCCGATCCGGCTGAGCTGGTCGATCCGCGGTTCGAGGTGATCGAGGCCGGGCGGGGCGGGCGCTACACCTATCACGGGCCTGGCCAGCGGGTCGGTTATCTGATGTTGGACCTGAACAAGCGCGGCAAGGATGTGCGCTGTTTCGTCCATGCGATTGAAGGCTGGGTGATCGCGACGCTGAGCGACTTTGGAGTCGAGGCGTGGCGTGCCGAGGGACGGGTCGGCATCTGGACGCAGGATATCGACGGGCGTGAAGCCAAAATCGGCGCCATCGGCGTCCGCGTACGGCGCTGGGTCACGATGCACGGCTTCTCGGTCAATCTCGACCCGGACCTATCGCATTTCGACGGCATAGTGCCTTGCGGGATCGAAGAGTTCGGCGTCACCAGCCTAGCGCGGCTCGGCAAATCAGTTTCGACCGAGCAATGGGACGAAGCTCTTGTCGCGCGCTCAGACGAATTTCTTGACGCGCTGGATGCAGCTGGGCGAAAGGCTTGCGGATGAAACGCGCTACAATCCTTCTCGCCCCCCTCCTGCTGTTAGCGACAGCGTGCGAAGATTCTGCCGATCCTGATACCGGCACGACCGAACAAGGTGGTGAGGTTGCGGGCGACGTGCTGGGCGGGTCGATCAGCGACGATATGATCCCGCTTGAGGAATTGCAGTCGCAATCTCCGCCAGCAGAACGGTCGGCAGATGACGCCGAAGAGGCCGCATCGGACGACGCGGCCTCCTCTGAATAGCTGAATTACGCAGCGCTGGCTTCGGCCTGCTCTTCTTCCATTGTTGGATAGTCGATGTAGCCCTGCGGGATCGGGAAGTACCAGCTCTTGGGCACATCCTTGTTCGGGTTGAAGGCCGCGCCAACCTTGATCCGTTGCTCCAGATCCGGGTTCGAGATGTAGGGACGACCGAAACTTACCGCATCGCAGCGTCCGCTCGTCACATCGTCATCGGCTTCCTGTGCGCTGTAATCCGAATTCAGGATCAGCGGGCCGGAATAGTTGGCGCGAATGACGGGGTCCTGCTGAGGCACATCGGTCTGGCCGAACGTGCCGTCCGGGCCGGGCTGGCGCAGCTCGACGAACGCCAGGCCCAGCTCTTCGCACACCTTGGCCGCAGCGCCGAAGGTCGCAGCCGGGTTGCTGTCATCGGTGCCTTGGGAATCGCCATTGGGCGAGAGCCGAATGCCGACGCGGTCAGCGCCCCATACGTCGATCAGCGCTTCGAGAATTTCGCGCATGAAGCGGGTGCGGTTTTCTGGCGAGCCGCCATATTCGTCAGTGCGCAGGTTGGTGCCGTCACGAAGGAACTGGTCGACCAGATAGCCATTGGCGCTGTGCAATTGCACACCGTCAAAGCCCGCCTTTTTGGCGTTCTCTGCCGCCCGGCGATAATCGCCGATTGTGCGCTGGATGTCCTCATGCGTCATCTCGCGCGCGGTTACATATTCCTGCTTACCAACCGGCGTGTGGGCTTCACCGGGAGCCTTGGTCGCGCTGGCCGAGAAAGGCGGCTGGCCATCGAGGAAGTAGGGGTGAACGATCCGTCCCATATGCCACAGTTGCATCACGATCAGGCCGCCTGCCTCGTGGACGCCTTTGACAATCGGCTTCCATGCTTCGGTCTGCTCGTCGGTCCAGATGCCGGGAGCTGACGGCCAGCCAAGGCCTTCCACACTGATGCCGGTTGCCTCGGTCAGGATCATACCTGCGCCTGCACGCTGGCGATAATAGGTGCCCATCATTTCATTGGGCACAAACATCGGATCGGCGGCGCGGCCGCGCGTGAGCGGGGCCATGAAGATACGGTTCTTGGCTTCGAGAGCGCCCATTTTCAGCGGCTGGAACAGAGCGTCATGCATTGGCGAAATCCTCGCGTTCAGTTTCAATTGGCTATTCACTTGGAGAAGTGAGCGCTAAGTCGCAAGCATGGAAAATGAGGGGGCCTCCGAAGCAAAACTTGTCAGCCCGCGTGGATGGTTGCTGCTGGCGGCCTTGCTTGGCGGCAATGTCGCGTTGGCTATGGGGCCATGGTTCGTGCGCGAGGCCGATACCGGGCCGGTGAGCGCCGCATTCTGGCGGCTGTTTCTGGCGCTGCCATTCCTGTTAGTTTTCGCGCGGGTTGCCGGTCAGCGCATCGGCGGGATGCCGCGCAAGACGCTGGTGCTGGTCGCCATCGGTGCGACCGCCTTCGCTATGGACCTTGCCAGCTGGCATGTCGGGATCGGCCTGACGCGGCTCGGCAACGCCACGCTGTTTGGCAATGCCGGGTCGATCATCCTGCTGTTCTGGGGCTTCATCGTCGCGCGCATGGTGCCGCGCGGGCTGGAGTGGCTGGCAATTGTCTGCGCGCTGGGCGGGGCGGCGATCCTGCTTGGGCGCAGTCTGGAGATTTCGACGCAGACCTTCGTCGGCGACCTGTTCTGCCTGACCGCAGGCGTGCTCTACGCGGTTTACTTGCTGACCCTGCAAGGCGAGCGGGCGCGGTTTGGGGCGTGGAGCCTGCTCGCATGGGTGAGCATCTTCGCCTGCCCGGTGCTGCTGACGCTCGCTTTGGTGCTCGGCGAGCCGGTGTGGCCGACAGACTGGACGCCGATCCTGATCCTGTTCGTCACCAGCCAATTGATCGGGCAGGGCCTGCTGGTGTATTCCCTCGGCCACTTCCCGCCGCTGGTGATCGGGCTAGCCTTGCTGACCCAGCCAGCGGTGGCAGCGGTGATTGGCTACGCGCGGTTCGGCGAAGTGCTGATGCCGCTGGATGTGGTCGGGATGGTGCTGCTCGGGAGCGCGCTGGTGGTGGCGCGGGCGACGCAGCGGCGGGCCTAGCTTGGATTGAGCGTGGCTATGCCGCAATGCTTCCTGATCTCGTCCGACAACCTATTGAGCAAATCCTCAGCCTCTCTCTCGGTCTCAATAATTAGCTTTTCATAAGTCGGCAGAAATTTCTGCCCATCAAGCTGCCCTTCTTTATACTTCTCTCGAAAAGCGGCTTCCACATCTCCGGTCTTAGAAACTAGAACTTTTAGTTTAGCAAAATCACCGGTGAGGCTTTGGAAGTAAACCCTCAAGATTAGATCAATACGCTCAAAGCTCCTTGCAAATCTCTCATCCTGTTGGACATTGAGATCGAACGCTTGATTGTAATCCAGTTCTCCAAGCATCACTCGTCGAAAAGTCATCGCCTGAGTCCCAGCAAGCATTTGCCACCGTTCAATCAGCGAATAAAGCTCTTCACCTCGTTCGAGGAAACGTTCGATGTCTCTTTCGCTTCTTGAGGCCTCTCTTTCTCGCTTTGAGAGGTCACGCTGAGCCAAGTATGCCAACAGCGCACCAAGAAAGCCCGTGACGACTGGCAGTAAGGAATCGAGCAGCATCAATCCGCCGAAAACGGCACCTTGCCCAGATCACCCAGACCTACAGTCCCGCCAGCCATGCCCAGCATCCGGTCCAGACTCCGCTTCGCTTTCAACCGCATACCTTCCTCGATCTCGATACGAGGCTCCAGATCGCGCAGGGCGGTGTACATCTTTTCCATCGTGTTCAGCGCCATATAGGGGCAGATGTTGCACGAGCAGTTTCCGTCGGCGCCTGGCGCACCGATGAAGGTCTTTTCGGGTAGCGCCTTTTCCATCTGGTGCATGATGTGTGGCTCGGTCGCGACGATCAGCGTGTCGCCTTCAAAGCTCTTCGCAAACTTCAGGATCGAGCTGGTCGAGCCAACGTGATCGGCGTGGTCGATGATCGTCGGCGGGCATTCAGGGTGCGCAGCGACCGGGGCATCGGGGTGCTTTTCTTTCAGTTTCAGCAATTCGGTTTCGCTGAACGCCTCGTGGACGATGCACACGCCCGGCCACAGCAGCATTTCGCGGTCGAACTTGCGGCTCAGCCAGCCGCCAAGGTGACGGTCAGGGCCGAAGATGATCTTCTGGTCGGCCGGGATCTGCTCAAGGATCGTTTCCGCGCTGGAGCTGGTGACGATGATGTCCGACAGCGCTTTCACCTCGGTCGAGCAATTGATGTAGGTCAGCGCGATGTGATCGGGGTGTGCCTCGCGGAAAGCCCTGAACTTCTCCGGCGGGCAGCTGTCTTCGAGGCTGCACCCTGCGTCCATATCGGGCAGGATCACGGTCTTTTCCGGCGAGAGGATTTTGGCCGTATCGGCCATGAATTTCACGCCGCAAAACAGGATCACGTCCGCATCGGTATCCGCTGCCTTGCGCGACAATTCGAGGCTGTCGCCCACGAAGTCGGCAATGTCCTGAATATCAGGCGTCTGGTAGTAATGCGCGAGGATCACCGCGTTGCGCTCTTTGCGCAGACGGTGGATTTCAGCGAGCAGATCGTCGCCCGATGGGATTTTGGTTTCGATGCTCATAAGTCTGATCCCGCTAACTTTGTTTCGTTCGATATAGAGAATGTGACGCAATTTTCGAGCGATTTCCGCGCATGCTGTGCTAGCCTCTCTGGCGGGGAGAAATGCATGTACCAGCTTGATCTGAAAGAGGCCTATTGCCCGGCGCAGGCGGACACCGAGTATCGCGAGCGCACGATTGAGGAGATGCTGCGCGAACAGGTGGCGGCCCGGCCCGGTGCCATGGCGCTGCGGGAATTGCTTGGCGATGGGACGGTCGGGCGCGAATGGACCTATGCCCAGCTTCTGGCCGACGCGGAGAAATGCGGGCGAGCGCTCGCCGCGCGGCACACCGCCGGCACACGGATCGCGATCATGGGCGGCAATTGCCCTGAATGGGTGCTGGTCCAGCTTGGCGCGGCGATGGCGGGGCTGACTATCGTTACGGTCAACCCGTCCTTCACCCCGCGCGAGGTGCGCTATGTGCTGGAACAGTCTGGGTCTGGCGCAGTCTATTACCAACCGCATGTGCGAGGGAGTGCACTCCGCCCGGTTGTTGATGAGGCCGCCGCAGGGCTGCCAGCTTCGGACTACATGATTGATATCGAGGATCACGCCGAACTGTTCTCTGGTGCAAGTGACGGCGAACTGCGCGAGAACAAGCCGCTCGATATCTGCATGATCCAGTACACATCCGGCACGACCGGCTTCCCCAAAGGCGTGTTGCTGCATCAACATGGCCTGGTGCAGAGCAATTATGACGTGTTCCATCGTTGGGGACTAAAGACCGGGCAGACGGTGACCTGTCCGTTCCCGCTCTTCCACACGGCGGGTAGTGCGGTGTGCGTTCTGGGTGTGCTGTCACATGGAGCCACTTTGTTACTGGTTTCCGTGTTCGATCCGGTCGCCGTCGCCAAGGCGATCGAGCGCGAGAAGCCCGAAGTAGTCGGCGGCGTCTCGACCATGATCTTTGCGATCATCGAAGCAGCGCGGGCGACCGACACCGATGTGTCGTGTGTCCAGACGGTCGTAAGTGGCGGTGCGATGGTGCAGCCCGAGCTGAACCGCGCGGCGCAGGAGACGTTCGGCGTGCCGATCTTGATCGTCTACGGCCAGACCGAAACCTCCCCCGCAATCACCGCCGCCTGGCCGACCGATACCGGCGCGGAACTGACCGAAACCATCGGTCAGCCATGCTCGCATATGGAAGTGTCGATCCGCTCGCCTAGCGACAATTCGGTATGCGCGGTCGATGAGCAAGGCGAGATCTGCATGCGCGGCTACAACATGATGGTCGGCTACAACGACAACCCGCAGGCGACCTCCGAAACGATCGACGCCAATGGCTGGCTGCACACCGGCGACCTCGGCAGTATCAGCGCGCGCGGCTATGTGAAGATCACCGGTCGCGTGAAAGAGATGATCATCCGTGGCGGCGAGAATCTGTTCCCAGCGGAGATCGAAGCCGCGCTGCTTGAGCACCCCGCGTTAGCTGAAGTAGCCTGCGCAGGCGTACCGGACGAGAAATGGGGTGAGATCGTCGCGTGCTTTTTGCGGCTCGCGGACGGCGCCGACCGACCTTCCGACGATGAGCTAAGAGTCTTCATCCGCGAGCGCCTGTCGCCGCAAAAGACCCCTGCGCATTGGGTGTGGGTGAAGGAGTTCCCGCTGACGGGTTCGGGGAAGATCCAGAAGTTTCAACTCGCGGAGAGCTTTGTGAAGGGGGAGTTGGACAGCGATTTAGTCTAATTTCCTGACAAGAGAGCGCTTGTTCTGCAAACCGTTCTATACCTCTGGTCATTAACGCTTCATCAAGTTGCCAGACAAGTCAGAAAACCAATTGAGTTCATCTTTAATATACTCGACCTTATCAATCCTGCTTCGGGCAATAGGTTTTTGCAGCATCTTCAACCGCTTATGAAATTCATCGATAGCGACGTCAAATTCAGCCAGATCGTCCTCCAAGAGGTGAATGTCGCAGAGCTCCCACAGTGCCAGATTTTGGTGGTCACCATCAGCTGCAAGCCTCGTGACATTCCTTAAGGTGTTCGAGGGCGCATGAGTTCCTCCGCCTATTGGGCATCCGTAATGAGCTAGTATTGATGAACAAATGTGGTTGAAGCACTCGTATGCGGAACGCCAAAACTCTGATTCAGTAGCATTATCTGATCTCAATATTACAAGATGGCTGCTTATTCTTTCTCTATCATGGCTTAATACTTCGCTGCGATTAGTTTCAAAAATTAGCCAAGGGTGAGGTAGTTGGGTTGCTAGGTCTTCGGCAAGAGAAATCATCGTATCAAAACGAATATGATAAATGCCTAGGCGTCTGATGCACTCAACAATCTCCGAGGACATATGATCTATGTTGCCGCTCGAAACAAATTCACTTAGTTTATAGCTACGACCGAGGACTTTTCGAATTAGTAATGGAATGAACGTTTCCACTACGTACTTGTAGGTAAGGGGTTGTGTCTCACCATCATCGAATACGATCATGTTGATATGTTTTGGGTTTCCGAAATTCCGAGCGTATTTCGAGGCTAACTCCTGCCTCTCTTTGATGGAAAGATCTAACTCTGCCATTCCTGTAATGGCGTGGGAGACTGCTCGACGAACATGGGCGGTAGAAAAGGCTCCGCCATCACGTTCAATTGATTCCTCGATGTATGGAAAAATGTGGAGTGCAATCGAGAGGGCGGTTCTTGCTGGAATCCCGATATTGACGAGCGAAGAAATAAGTTTCTCGGATTCGAATTCGGAAGCTGCATGAGTTGAAACTGCTAACTTTCCATATTTCACTTGGACTCTGCGATCTACTTCAGACAGACCTAATTCGACTTCCCTAATCGGCTTGTTTAAAAAAACTTTGCTGAAGTGATTGTCTCGACCTGCGACGACATTACCGTCGCCGTTGATATCTTGGTCTACCACGTCTTCGACCCTGCCGAACTTAATTATTATCGCGACCGGCAACTTTGTTTTCTTTGCCAGAAACGGATTGGATATGACCGCTGTTGTTCTTGTAAATACTGTTCACCCTAAATAGCGCGAAGACGGACACGCAAAGAGACAAGAACGAGCAGGCAACAGAAAAAATCTCGATTTCAGTCAAAGTATGGTTCCCCCTGATGATTGCGCATCTTGAACGTTAACTGTGCCAAATCAAGCGATTTGTGGCATCTCTTAGAACTGAATTTGGGGGCTTATGCGGTAATTGCCAAGATAAGGTCGACATCTCTTCCGACACACGTTCGCCGAAATGGGTTAGGTCAATTCTTCCGCCAAACTTCGCCATCCAGCGCCGCCAACCCGCGCTTTTCCAAGTCGATCAGATGCGCGGTCACGCTCATCTCGGCTGCTCCGATCAGGCGCTCGTCCAGCCCCTTGTACATCGCCGGGATGAAGTCCGAGACCGGGCGCGCGGCTTCGCCCAGCAACCGCAGGATCTGGTTCTCGCGCTGACGGCGGTGGCCGATCATGCCGCGCACCAATTGCTGCGGCTTGGTGATCGCGGCGCCGTGGGCCGAGTGGTAGACCTTGTCCTCGCGCGCCATCAGCTTTTCGAGGCTCGCCATGTAATCGCCCATGTCTCCATCGGGCGGGATCACGACGCTGGTCGACCAACCCATCACGTGATCGCCCGTGAACAGCGAAGCGCTTTCTTCGAGCGCGAAACACAGGTGGTTGGAGGTGTGGCCGGGGGTTGCGACCGCGGTCAGCGTCCAGCCTGTGCCTCTCATTTGCTCGCCATCTTCGAGCACGCGGTCGGGCGCGTAAGTCGTATCGAAGGCTTCGTCAGCGCGCGGCAGATCGGTCTTGAGTACCAGCGGCGCACAGCCGACGATGGGTGCACCTGTGCGTGTCGCCAAAGGCGCAGCGGCGGGCGAATGATCGCGGTGCGTATGCGTGCACATGATTGCCGCGACTTTAGCATCGCCGACGGCGGCCATGATCGCATCGATATGCGCGGGATCGTGCGGACCGGGATCGATCACCGCGCAGTCGGGGCCGCCGATTTCTCCAACCACATAGGTCTGTGTGCCGGTGTAGGTGTAGGGCGACGGGTTCGGCGCAAGCACGCGCTTGACCAAGGGTTCAAGCTGCTCAGCCTCGCCCGTGGGCCACGGTTTGGGGGGTATGCCTGCCATGCACTTGCATATGGAGAGAGGAGCCTGACCTGTCGAGTGCGAGCCCACCCCGCTGCAACTAGGCTCGCTGTGCTCACCAAGTTTCGCTCCCCTCCCGCTTGCGGGAGGGGTTGGGGGTGGGTTAGTCCCTCACCAATAGATCCTAAGGCGCGAGCATGTCGCGCTCACGCAGCGAAGCGGTACCGCAGAAAACATGGCCGACTACATTCTTGTCTTGGACGAAGGCACGACATCGACCCGCGCGATGCTGTTTGCGAGCGACGGAGTGCTTGCTGCGAGTGCGCAGAAGGAACTGACGCAGCATTATCCGCAAAGCGGCTGGGTCGAGCATGATGCGGCAGAGATATGGGACAAGACCTTGGCATGCGCCAACGAGGTAATCCCGAAGGCCGGCGGCGCAGCCATGATCGCGGCGATCGGCATCACCAATCAGCGAGAAACTGTGGTTGCGTGGGACAAGTCGACCGGCGAGCCACTAACTCGCGCCATCGTTTGGCAGGACAGGCGAACCGAACCGTTCTGCATTGAATTGCGGCAGGCGGGGCACGAAGCCGAGGTTCAACGGCGTACTGGCTTACTGCTTGATCCCTATTTTTCCGGTACCAAAATGCGCTGGATGCTGGACAATGTGCCTGAAGTTCGCGCGGCGGCGGACGAGGGCACGCTGGCATTCGGAACGGTCGAGAGTTGGCTGATGTTCAAGCTGACCGGCGGCGATCATGTCTCCGATGCGAGCAATGCCAGCCGGACGCTTTTGATGGAGCTGGCGGGCGAACAATTCGATGAGGGCCTGTGCGACTTGCTGGGTGTGCCGCATGCAGCCCTGCCGCGTGTGGTCGATATGTCGGGCGCGCTCGGTGAGACGGAAACTAGCCTGTTCGGACGCGCCATCCCGATCACGGGATTGGTGGGCGATCAGCAGGCAGCGACCATTGGTCAGGCCTGTCTTGCACCCGGAGAAACCAAGGCGACTTATGGCACTGGCGCTTTCGTGCTGACCAACCAGGGCAGCACGATCCCTCGTTCGGAGAACCGACTGCTTGGAACCGTCCTGACCCAGATTGGCGGGGAGCGGACCTATGCGATTGAAGGCTCCGTGTTTGTTGCGGGCAGCCTTGTCCAATGGCTGCGGGACTCGCTCGGCATCGTCGATGTCGCGAGCCAGACTGAAGAGCTTGCCAAGTCGATCCCCGATTGCGGCGGCGTTACCATCGTACCCGCGCTGTCGGGACTGGGCGCACCGCATTGGCGGGCCGAGGCGCGCGGCGTGATCACCGGCCTTAGTTTTGCGAGCGGCAAGGCCGAGCTGGCGCGTGCTGCACTCGAGGCGATGGCGCACCAGACATACGATCTGGCGCAGGCATTTGCCGCAGATGGTACGGCTTGGGGAACCTTGCGGATCGATGGCGGCATGGCTGCCAATGACTGGATGGCTCAGGACTTGGCTGACATGCTCGGTCTGCCCGTTGAGCGGCCCGACTTCATCGAAACAACCGCGCTTGGCGCTGCCATGCTCGCAGCTGCAGGGGCAGGGCTGTATCCCGATCTCGACAGTGCGGCGCAGACAATGCGCGGAAAACTCGCGCGGTTTGAACCGAACATGGAAGCGGATGTCAGGGAGGATCGGCTGACGCGCTGGCGCAAGGCGCTGGCGGCAGCCTAGTTCCTATTTGGCCTAGTTCCTATTTGGAAAGAGCACCTAGCTCGCGGCCGATCCGTTCCTGGAATGCACGAACGGGAGAGGCCAGCTCGTAATTCTGACGCCAAGCCGCATCAAGCCGCGCGACGCGGCGATGCAGCCGCTCGGTTTCATCGATCAAAGCACAAGTTTCCGGTTCGAGCATCTTAAGTTGCACCGGATCGGACGGACGGTTCTCAGGAAGCGCACCATGTTTGCGCACCTGAAACTCCGAAAGTTCGCCAGAGAAGAACGCCCGCTGATTTAGGAGCCATGCCAGAACATGCATCATGCGCGTGGTGGTCTTCAGGCCTTCGGTTGAAAGCGCGAGCCGAACCATGGTGTCTTCGTCATTCGCCGGGGTCTTTGCACCAAGCGCGAATACCGCTCTGACCTCATCGGCCAGAACGAGCGCTTCGCCATAGAGAGCCTCGATAATCGGGCGGGAAAGACTGGTGGTTCGAACCATGATTCGATCCCAGCGCTAGGCCTCGAATGCGCGCATCGCCAGCAGGCTAACGATATTTTCCCGGCGTTTTCGAAAAGCGTCCCGCGCCGGTACAGAAACGCCAAAGCGTTAGTGAGGCGAGCTGTTCTCGGGCGGCGATCAAGCGTGCCGCGCTAAGCAATTATGTCCGGCAGAAGGCTGTCTTCGATGATTGAAATCTGGTCCTTGAGCCGCAGTTTCCGCTTCTTCAACCGGGCGATCTGCAGCTGATCAGTCGATCCGGCTTCCGTCAATGCAGCGATCGCCGCGTCAAGATCGCGATGCTCGGACTTGAGCAATTCGAGCCGCTTCTGGAGCTCCTGCTCATTCATCCCGTTCATCACTCCCAATGCACCGAACGATTCGGTTTTCTGATACGCGCAAATACCGGCCAAAATTGGCGATCCTGCTCAGCGGGCATCATCAATCCACAACGATTCACCGCATGTCACTGCGACAACACCGATTCACCGGAATGAATAGGTTTGCAAGTTAATCATCTTGTGGTTTGATCCTGATGTGCGGTTCGTCCGCGAGACGAGTCGCTCCCCGGGGGCAATCCCCCGACATAAAGGAGAACATCTATGGCGTCGTCCGCAGCAACCTCCCACGTCAACGCGCTTGAGAACAAGCACGCCGGCCTCGAAGCGCAGCTTCGCGAAGAAATGGCCCGCCCAGCGCCCGACACTGCGACGATCCAGGCTCTCAAGAAACAAAAACTCAGATTGAAGGAAGAAATCACGCGCGCCTGAAGGCGCAGCGATTTTCTCTTTACGCGCGCTTTGATTTTGGCGTGCGGGTTCTCTAGGCCGGTCGCATCATGACCGCCGCTGCTTCTGCCCGCCAAATACTGACCCGCCTGCACGAGGTGATGGCTTCGCGCATGCACGCGCAGGGCAAGCTCGACCGGGTTGTGGAGATTGTCGGCGAGTGCCTGACGAGCGAGGTGTGCTCAATCTACCTGCTGCGCGAAGGCATGCTGGAACTGTTTGCGACGCAGGGCCTCAACCAAAGCGCTGTGCACGTCACGCGCATGGCAATCGGCGAAGGCCTGACGGGTACTATTGCCGACAATGCTGAAATGCTGAACCTCGCAGAGGCGAAAGCGCATCCCGACTTTCAATACAGGCCGGAAACCGGCGAGGAGAAATTCCATTCCTTCGCGGGGGTCCCGATTGTCTACCGCGAGCGTGCGGTTGGTGTGCTGTGCGTCCAGCATCTCGACCCGCGCCGTTACGAAGATATCGAGATCGAGGCGCTACAGACGACCGCAATGGTCCTGTCGGAATTGATCGCCAATGCCGAACTGGTTGACGAAGAAGAAGCGCGCGGTCTGAGCGAAGGGCATACCGGGACGCAGACGGTCAACGGTCTGACATTGGTCAAAGGACTTGGCGCGGGCCATGCTGTCTATCACCAGCCGCGCGTTCAGATCACGCAAGTGATGGCCGAAGATATCGAAGCTGAACGCCAAAGGGTCTACCGCGCGTTCGACAAGATGCGTGAGCAGATCGACAACCTGTCCAGCCAGGCGGAATTTGGGGTCGGCGGGGAGCATGAAGAGGTGCTCGCGACATACAAGATGTTCGCCTATGACGAAGGCTGGTCACGGCGCATCAACGAAGCGATCGACAGCGGTCTGACCGCCGAAGCGGCTATCGAGCGCGTTCAGCAGCACACCAGAATGCGGATGCGAGAGATCGACGACCCGCTTCTGGCCGACCGGATGCACGATCTGGAGGATCTTGCGAACCGATTGGTGCGGATTGTGTCCGGACAGCTCGGCACTGCCGCGTCGCAAGGTCTGCGCCGAGACACAATCCTGATCGCGCGCAATCTCGGTCCGGCGGAACTGCTCGAATATGATCGGCGCCGCTTGAAAGGTGTGATTCTGGAGGAAGGCTCGCTCACTGCCCACGTCGTTATCGTAGCGCGGGCGATGGGTGTACCGCTGCTCGGTCAGGCGAAGGGCATCCGCGGAATCATCCGCGATGGTGACGAGATATTGCTTGATGCGACCGCTGCCAATGCGGCCATCCGTCCCTCTACGCAGGTCGCCGAAGCATTCGAAGCACGCTTCGCCAAATCGCGCGAGAAGCAAGCTGCCTATGCCGATCTGCGGGACGTTGAGCCTTTCACGCGCTGCGGCACACGCATCCAGGTGATGATGAATGCCGGGCTGCGTGATGACATCAGCGCGCTGGCGATGACTGGTGCCGACGGCGTCGGTCTGTTCAGAACCGAGTTCCAATTTCTCGTCTCGGCGACCTTGCCACAGCGTGAGCGCCAGATGCGCCTCTATCGTGATGTGCTGGACGCGGCGGGGGACAAGCCTGTGATCTTCCGCACGGTTGATATCGGTGGCGATAAAGCGGTGCCCTATCTGGCTTCGGATATTGCCGAGAATGACGAGAACCCGGCAATGGGCTGGCGCGCCTTGCGACTGGCGCTGGAACGCGAAGGCTTGATGAAGGCGCAGGCGCGTGCGTTGCTCGAAGCGGGTGCTGGCAAGTCACTCTATGTGATGTTCCCGATGGTCTCCGAACCGTGGGAGTTCGACGCCGCCAAGGCCGTGTTCGACGAGCAGCTGGCATTTCTGCGCAAGCACAAAAAGCTGTTACCCGATGCGATACATTATGGCGCGATGCTTGAAGTGCCTGCGCTTGCCGAAGTGCTGGATCTGCTGCTGCCCAAACTTAGCTTCCTTTCGATCGGTACCAACGATCTGACACAATTTCTGTTTGCCGCCGACCGGGCCAACCCGAAAATCGCGCAGCGCTATGACTGGTTGAGCCACTCGATCCTGCGGTTCTTGCGGCGGGTGGCACAGGAGACCAATGGTAGCAGCGTTGATGTTGGTGTCTGCGGCGAAATGGGCGGTCGCCGGTTGGAGGCACTTGCCCTGCTCGGGATTGGATTCCGCCGCCTGTCGATCACGCCCGCTGCAGTCGGACCAATCAAGGAATTGGTGCGGAAGGTCGATCTGGCCGAGCTGAGCGAAGCAGTCACCGGCTGGCTCTCGGATCCCAGCGTGAACATGCGCGAGCAGCTCAGCGGGTGGGCGGCGGAGCGCGAAATCGAATTCGACTGAACCTGCGCCGCGAGCGCTGCGCCCCGTTTCCTGGGACCAACAGTGCTGCATGGCGGCCAAAGTGTTAGATTGTATTTCTTAGGCAGCGAATCGTTGACAGCGGGCACAACCGCCGATTTTGTGCGTAGTAATACCAACAACCACAGCAAAACGTGGGCCGGGTCATGAGCGACGAACAGGAAAGCGCAGTGCAGGAGCTGCCTCTTATGGGGGCAGGGGACAAGCTGCGCGCTGCTCGCGAGGCCATGGGCGTCGATATCGAGCACATCTCTGCGCAGACCCGCATTCCCAACCGCCATCTCGAAGCGATCGAGAAGGGCAAGTTCGATTCTCTGCCCTCGCGAACCTATGCGATCGGCTTTGCGCGGAGCTTCGCCCGGGAAGTCGGTCTGGATGATGTTGAAATAGCTGACGAGGTTCGCGTCGAGCTGGCGGATATGCAATCGCACCGCGCGGTGATGGCTGCTGGGATGGAGCCGGGCGATTCAGCCAAGCTGCCCTCAGCCGGTCTCGCTTGGTTCGGCGCGTTTGCAGCGCTTTTGCTGGCTGCCGGCGTCGTGGCGTTTGTAAGCACCTATTTCGGGGCTGGCACAGGGCCAGGTCCGTTGATCGCCGA
Source organism: uncultured Erythrobacter sp. (assembly GCF_947499705.1). NCBI lineage: Bacteria > Pseudomonadati > Pseudomonadota > Alphaproteobacteria > Sphingomonadales > Erythrobacteraceae > Erythrobacter > uncultured Erythrobacter sp. The sequence goes on from NZ_CANMPJ010000001.1 coordinate 140,879, forward strand.
AGGCAATGCAGCCGAAGCTGAAGTGGACGCCGCACTCGCGGAGAATTCCGCAGGTGCAACGGGTCCGCTTAGTTCGGCAGGCCAAGTGGTGTTCACCGCGCTGGAAGACGGCATCTGGGTCCGCTTTTACGAGGATGGCGGCGAACGCCTGCTGGAAAAACAGATGTCGAGTGGCGAGAGTTTTGAACTGCCCGCAGGCGTAACAGAGCCGCGAATCAATACCGGCCGTCCTGACGCATTTGCCATCACGATCAACGGGCAGGCTGTCCCGAAGCTCTCCGATGAGCCAGTTACGCTCGGCGATACTCCGATTTCCGCAGCGGCCCTGCTCGCCCGGGCCGATGTGCCCGACAGCGCTATACCTGCGCCAAACTGAACCTTTCTGCCCTATTTCCCCTGCGTATAAGATGCTTCCCGGTCTCGACTTGACGGGCGGCAACCGGCACAGATTCTGTCCGTGTTCATGCGCGGCATCCTAGATGTCGCGAAGCCATTTGGCCGCGAACGGCAGCATTAGGCAGCTACCGCGTGCCCGCTCGGAGAATTCCGGGAGCAATGAGAGAGGGAGCCGACCAGAGATGAAAAGCCTCGCCGCGAAGACAACCACTCGCCTATTGGCGCTTGCCGTTGGTGCCGCGACAATCGCGACCAGCCCTGTTCCGGCGCTGGCGCAGGACTCAGCAACTGACACCCGCCTGCGCAAGATCGAAGCCGAAATCCGCGCGCTGCAACGCAACGTCTTTCCTGGCGGAGATGGCCGGTTTTTCGAACCGCAGATCGCCGCGGGAGAAACTGGCAGCAGCAGCGCAAACACCAACGCCAGAACCTCAACCACGGCTGTGACCGACATCTTGGCGCGGCTTGATGCGATTGAGCTGCAGATGCAGCGTTTGACGGCGATCACCGAAGAAAACACCAATTCGCTCTCGCTGGTGCAGACCAGGTTGGCAGCGCTTGAAACGAGCGACACACCTGCGCTGGCAACAGAAACCGCTACGGAAGGCGAAGAAGCCGCGACTGACACCAATCTGGCGATCATGACCGGCGGCGCGTCGGGAGATGGCGCAACCCGTCAAATCGAAACCGAAACGGCGAGTGATGCTGTCCAAGGTCCGAGTGCCGAGCGGCTCGCAGCCGTCCAGGCGATCACCAAGCCGCAGACGGACGATTCAGCGGATGACGAGTATTCCTATGGCTTCCGCCTTTGGAATGCTGGCTTCTACCCTGAGGCTCGTCAGCAGCTTTCCGGCTTTGTGGAGCAATATCCATCCCACTGGCGTGCAACCTATGGCCGCAACCTGTTGGGACGCGCGTTTCTTGACGATGGCATGGCGGAAGATGCCGCTCGTTGGTTCCTGCGCAATTATCAGGCCGATCGCACTGCGGCCCGGGCGCCCGACAGCCTGCTGTATCTCGCCGAAGCGATGATCACGCTGGAAGACACGCGCCGCGCCTGCATCGCGCTTGCGGAGTTTGGCGAGACGTATCCGGCCGTCGCGAGCGGGCGTTTGTCGAGCAAGTACGAAGAAAGCCGCGGCAAGGTAACCTGCGAGTAAGCGTCTGACTGGACGCAGTAGGGGGCTCTCATTGATAGGCCAGTCGATCCCGAACTGATCCGCCGCTTTGCCGAGCGGCTAGAGCGTCTGTGGCCCATCGATGAGCGGACTGGTCCGCTGGGACTGGCCGTTTCAGGCGGTCCCGATAGTCTCGCTCTGTTGTTGCTCGCCAATGATGCAATACCCGGTGAGATTGCAGTCGCCAGCGTCGATCACGGCCTGCGTCCCGAAGCGGCTGACGAAGTGGCTCTGGTCAAAGCCGTTTGCAATCAGCACGACATTCCCTTCACCGGGTTGAGCACGCGCGTAGGCGCGGGGAACCTCCAGGCCAAAGCGCGCGAGGCACGCTACCGGGTGTTGACCGAGTGGGTGCGTGACAAGGGTATCGGTGCGCTGGCCACCGCACATCATGCCGATGATCAGGCGGAAACGCTGCTGATGCGGCTCGCTCGGGGAAGCGGGCTATCGGGCCTCGCAGGCGTGCGGGCTGCTGCGTATCTTACCGATGGAGAGACGCCTCTGCTTCGGCCACTCCTCGGGTTCCGCAAAGCCGAACTGAAGGAGCTGGTCGCAACTTCGGGCATCCAAGCGGTGAGTGACCCCTCCAATGAAGACACAGCTTTTGATCGGGTGCGGATCAGGCAGCATCTCGCCAACCACGAATGGCTTGGCGTCGACGCCTTGGCGGCGAGCGCGGAAAATCTCGCCGAAGCGTGGCGAGCAATTGAATGGTATGCCGGGCTCGATTGGGATGAGATGGTCCACCGCGAAGACGCGGCCGCCTTTCGGTACTACGTCAATGTCCCTCGCGTGATCGCGGTTGAGACGATCTGCCGCATTATCGGAGAGCTTGGCGGTTTGGCGACGCGCAGCGAAGCGGCGCGCGCTTATGACCGGTTATGGCGTGACGAAAACGCCTCACTATCCGGTGTGCTCATCGTGCCGGGTGCCGAACGGATTGAACCGACAGGAGTGACAATGCGGGTTTGGCGCTTCGCTCCGGAGCCACCGCGCAACACCAACTAGTGCGCGCGACCGCGCCCCAAAGCCGGTTCAACCGAGCTTGTCGCCGACGCTAACCATCTTGCCGCGCGTGATCACAACAACGTCACCGCGTTTGGCGATCGCAAACAATTTCTCGGCAAACGGATCGGGCACTCCGACGCAGCCATGGCTGGCGTAGCCGTTGATCACAGGCGAGCCGTGAATTGCGATACCGTCCCATGTCAGACGCAAGGTCCACGGCATCGGCGCGTTGTTGTACTTCTCGGAAACGTTGTCCTTTTCCTTGGTCAGGATCGGGAACTTGCCGACGGGCGTTGGGTGGCTGCGGGTGCCGAGCAGAGCCACTGCCGTGCCGATTTCGTGGCCATCGCGGAATGCGCTGATCACACGCGCATCAAGATCGACGGTGATGACCAACTTGCCCTTTTTGGGCGCGCGCGATTCGTCCCAGAACCACTCGCCATATTTGATCGTGCCGGAGACCGGCAGGATGCTTTTGATGACGAAGGGATCGTTGCTTGCAACCTGACGCGATGCAGCGGGCACGCGGGTCGTAGGTTGCGGTGTCGGCAGTGTTTGAACCTGAGGCTCAGTAATCATTCGCGCAGCCGGGCCGCGCGGAGGCTCGGTATTGGCCAAATCCGGGGTTTCTACAGGCGCCGCATCTTCCAAAGGCGGAAGGCCGGGTTCGAACGGCTCGGGCGATGCACCCGCTTCGACCGATGGGCCGTAAGGTTGAGGCAAGCTTGGATCAACCACCAGCGATTCTCCGCCGGTTGTTGGATCAATCTTGCGGATCGCATCTTCGGCTTCGCTGGCAACTTGCTCAGCAGCATCGGCCGCCTGACCGGCGGAAGACTGGCCGATGGCGATGGTGGCACCGCCGGTGACGGCAGCGATTGCCGCTGCTGCGGCAATGTGGAGCGGTTTGAGTCCCTTAATCATGCGGAGCATTATGCCCTGTTAGGCGCGTAATCTCCAGAGGCTAACGCAGCGGCGTCCCTGCGAGGGACGGAGGAACCGTGAATTCGTTAACGTGAATTCTTGTTACTTGCGCGGTATTTGGCCCTCGCACTGCGCCGCATCTTACCCATGCGCCCCAAAGTGATTGGCGATTGTCGTGCCGATTCGCAGCGACAGATTGTAGGCACTTTCAATCGGATCGATCAGTTCTCGCCCAATTTTCGCATAGCCCTCGGTCCCGCTATCCGGGTAATCGGCAGGAGCCTCTACCGCGAAATCCTGCGGTGCCGGGAAATGCGTTGGGAAGGCGCGGCGCATCTGCGCCAGCGCATCGTCGATCCGCAGCGAGAACACCATTTCGAGCACGTCTTCGCGGCTGATATCATTGGCTCGGCTGAAGACCGGCACCGACACCGCCTTAAGGAAGATGTGCTGCATCAGGGCGAGCCGCAAAGCCTGCGCCGCCCCGATCATGCGCCGGGTGGTCTCGCGATTTTCGTCGCGCTCTTCGGCGGGTAGCAGGTCGAGCAAGCGGTGGAATTTGAGTGCATCGACCCGCAAGCGTGAAGCTAGGCGGCGGAACACCCCGGTCCGGTCATCCTTGGTGAGATATTCGGCCAGCGTTTCGCAGGCGTTCGACAAATGCGGTTCGGTCCCTCGATATGGGCGACTGGCCCAATAGGCGGAGTTGAACAGCTCGCCATGAGCCGCGACAGTTTTGATACTGGCGAGCGCATTGGAGGCGCGGGCGAGGCGCAGCAATTGCTGCCCGCGCGGGCTTTCCTCGATCAGCGCGGCGAGTTCCTCATAAGAACCATCGGCTGCACTTCCGATCCCGGCGATGACATTCACCGGGTAGCCAAGCTGTTGCAGGATCGAGTTATGCGGAATGGCGCGGATCTGGCGCAGGTTCATATCGCGGTCGGCGGACAGGTCCGATTGACGGCGCGAGACACGGCTTCCGGTCGAATTCAGCAGACCCAGCCCGAACGCAGTAACTGCACGCGAATAGGTCGCGCTGCGCAAATGCTGGCGTTGATGCGCGCGGATTGCGCGGTAGAAATCGAGGCTGATATCGGTGCGTTCGTAGAGCGGGTCGGCGCAGACCTCGGAGCGCTCAGGCCCTTCGGTCACGATCCGCGTAAGTGTCGCTCTGGCGAGCTCTGGGGTTGCGAAGTGGAGGTATCCGTCGCCGCCCTGGAAACTGACCTCGGGTTCAAGCTCAATCCCATTGCGTACGAAACGACTGCGCGCCCACAGGCTCATTGGCCAGGTTAGTCGGTCTGCAAACCCGCTAGGGTGTGCACCGCGGCCCATGCTTTCGCCGTGCGTGTTGAAGATCAGGGCGGCGACATCGGTCAGGCCGTTATTCTTCATCGCCTGCGCAAGGCGGCCTTGAAGCCGCTCAATCGCAAGGCTGGCCGGAATCTGCCCGACAAACCGCCCGGCATCGGAAAAGCCGGTCTGGATGCATGCGCGACCGCGCAGGCGTACATAGTCGCGGTACTGCTCTTCCGAGCAGAGCGCTTCGAGGAAGCGTCCGCCGTGCTCAAGCGCGCTTTCGGTTTCGAACAGAGGTGAGACGTCGACTTTGTCTTCAATGCCGAACAGCTTTGCGAAATAGAGCGACGCGAGAATGGTTGAAGGCTGTTCACATTCGGCGATCAACATGCGGATTGGCGTATCGGCGTCGATGTGTTCGAGGATCTGCGCCATTGCCAAGAATTGCCTGATCGCGGTCGAGCTTTCGATGGCGAGGCTGGCAAAGTTGGTGCGCAGCGGCTGCACCTCCTCAAGCATACGCCGCAATGTCGCCATTGCACCCTTGCTGGCGAGATCGAGCGCGGTTGGGTCTTTCAGCCTGCTCCGGATTGCGTTGTGCAACTGCTTGGCGTTCACCCGGAAGTGGATGTGTCCCATTCCAAGCCCATCGGCGCGCATCGCCGCCGCGAGTGACTTGAGAGCAATCGCGAGCGCTGTTTCGGCGCCTTGGGCCTCATCTTCCAACGCGGCGATGATCGGCGCGAGCGAAGTGAGCTTGGCCGGATCGTTCGCGCTCAACCGATTGGCAGCAGCAGAAAGATCATTGGGCGCAGTCAGGTCTTCGGAGAAATTGCGTGCGCTCCTAGCCGCTTGCTCCGCCCCTGCTTGGAGCGTGGAGATCAGGTCATGGGCTGGATTGATCGCTTCAAGATCAGCGGCGTATCGTGACAGTCGCTCTGCCTTTTCCGAGAGCCTGAACCGGATGGAGGTGTACCACTTGATATCGGTACGCCCGTCCATGTCGTAGCCAACCCAGCTCGCAAAACGGAATGGGATTGGACGGAATTCCTGCCATTTATCAGGGAATTGCTGCGCCGCATGCTGCAGCATCTCCTGCACAATTTTGGACCGCGCATCTTGCGCATTGGCGAGCGCCTTCACCACTTCGCCGTGCTCGTAATCGAGCGTGACCGCAGGGCGTTCACCACTTGCGCTGCAAACTGTACGATCAACCGCGCCTTCGGAACTCGCCGCTTGCGCGACTGCGCTGGACTGGTCCGGGGTCAGCAAGAAGGTCGGGTGCGCTGTAAACACAGCATGCAGGAATGGCGTTTCCCAATGCGCCTTGAATGCATCGAAGTCGTCCTGATTGGACAAGGCGTCCGCCAATGCCGTCTGGTTCGCCTCAGGCGCAACCGGCGAGAGGTTTCGCTGCAACCGCGCGGCACGTGCCTGAAGGCTGGCACACTCCAGTTCTTCAACCAGCGCCTCGAGTGCTGAGAGATCCATGGTCCCTCCTTCGAGAGCGCGCGAAATCTCCAGGCTGAGCTGAAACACCGGATTGAACAGCGGCGTTTCGCGCGTGCGGACGTGCAACTGCTTAAGCCGTTCCAGCAGGTCGGGGACGGTGTTGAGGGGAATCGTTTCGGTCACTTGCAATGTTCCTGAGCAAAGGCGGCTGCGGCACCATACAGGCCCGGTTGCGGATGGACGATAAGTTTGACGGGCAAGCTGGCCATCAGGCTCGCAAATCGCCCTTTAGCGGCAAAGCGCGAGGCGAAGCCGGAAGCGAGAAGAGTTTCGCGGATACGGTAGCCAAGACCGCCAGCGATAACCACGCCCGATGCGCCCTGGATCAGTGCGATATCACCGGCAACCGATCCCAGCGCCAGACAGAACCGGTCGACCGCTGCGGCAGCAAGGCTGTCTTCGCCAGACATGCCCGCTGTCCAAACCTCGATATCGTCGAGCTCCATAACCGCACGGCCCTCCATAGCGGCGAGCGTGTGGTAAATGTCGACGATGGCTGGTCCGGAGACGACACGCTCGTCTGACACCCTTGTATGCCGTTTGCGCAACTGCGCGAGAATGGCGTCTTCGATCGCGTCAACAGGGGCAAAGTCTCCGTGCCCGCCTTCAGTTGCCTGGACGTGCGTTTCACCGTTTGAACCGCGCCAGAAATGGGCAACGCCCAGGCCGGTGCCAGGACCGAGTACGCTGATAGTGCCCGTTGCCGGTAGCTCGACCTCAGGACCGGCAAGGTGCAGGAACTGCTCGGTAGGCGCGCGGGAGGCAGCATGAGCGACCGCAGCAAAATCGTTGACTATCGTAAAACGGTCGCAGCCGAGCTTTTCCTCGATCAACGGCGGGCGGATGATCCACGGATTGTTGGTGAAGCGGATGATATCCTGTTTGATCGGCCCTGCGACCGCCATGGAGACAGCGTCGGGCAGGGCGCCGCCCATGCGCTCGCGGTAGTCTTCCCAAGCGGTTTGGAAGCTCGCGTGATCTTCCGTGTGCAGTGTGGCTGGTTCACCGAGTGCAATCGAGCCATCCTCGGCGATCGTCGCAATGGCGAAACGCGCATGCGTTCCGCCAATGTCGACCGCGACGATTTCCGTTGAGCCGCTCGTCGGCATCAGAGGCCCGCGCTCGCAAGCATAGCGGAGGCGCCTTTTTCAGCGCCGTCCGCGTGTGTTTGCATCATCCGGAACAGCTCCCGGCCGACACCCCATTCAACCTGAGGGTCCGGGGCGGGGGTGCGTGAGGATAGATCGGAATCGGTCGAAAGCGCGCCTGTTTCTGCGCATACCCGGATGACGTCTCCATCCCGAAGCAGGGAGAGCGGACCACCGCCTTTCGCCTCAGGCGTACAGTGGATCGCTGCGGGCACTTTGCCGCTCGCGCCTGACATCCGGCCATCCGTGACAAGCGCGACCTTATGCCCGCGATCCTGCAGGACGGCGAGGGAAGGCGTCAGCGCGTGGAGTTCGGGCATACCATTGGCGCATGGACCCTGGAAGCGCACGACTACCACGACGTCCTTGTCGAGTTCACCGGCTTTGAACGCTGCGACGACATCGTGCTGGGTTTCGAAAACACGGCATGGCGCCTCTACCGTCCAGCGATCGCGCGCTACAGCCGATGACTTGAAGCACGCGCGGCCCAGATTGCCGGTGACCAGCTTCATCCCACCATCGGGCTGGAAAGCCTCGCTCACCGAGCGGAGCATGGAGTCATCGCGGGTTTCGGTGATGGGTGACCAGCCAAGCTCTTCTTCTTCGAGCACGGGTTCGGAGGTGTAGGCCTCCATCCCGCCTTCCGAGACGGTCAGGATATCACCGTGCGCCAGCCCGGAATCGAGCAATGTGCGGATGACATAGGCCATGCCGCCTGCACTGTGGAACTGGTTCACATCGCCCGAACCGTTGGGATACACCCGCGCCAGCAGCGGCACGACGCTCGACAGCTCGGCCATGTCGGTCCAGTCGATCACGATCCCCGCCGCGCGCGCCATTGCGGGGATATGGATCGCATGGTTGGTCGATCCGCCGGTGGCGAGCAGGCCGATCACCGCGTTCACGATTGCTTTCTCGTCAATGACTTGAGCGAGCGTGCGCTCTGTGGTTCCGGCAAGCTCGGCAAGACGATGCACGGCGGCGCGGTCCAGGGCCTGACGCAGCTTGGTGCCCGGCGTGACGAAGGCCGCGCTGGGCACGTGCAGACCCATCATCTCCATCATCATCTGGTTCGAATTGGCGGTGCCGTAAAACGTGCAAGTGCCAGGCGAGTGATAGCTGCCCAGCTCGCTTTCGAGGAGCGCATCGCGGCCAATCTCTCCGGCAGCGTATTTCTGGCGGGTTTCCTGCTTCTGCTTGTTCGAAATACCCGACGGCATTGGGCCTGACGGCACGAAAACGGCGGGCAGATGACCAAACCGCAGTGCGCCGATGATGAGGCCGGGCACGATCTTGTCACAGATGCCGAGTGCAGCGATGCCGTCATACATCTGATGGCTCAGCGCGACCCCGGTCGAGAGCGCGATTATGTCGCGGCTGAAGAGGGAGAGTTCCATCCCGTCTTCGCCCTGCGTCACCCCGTCACACATGGCTGGCGTGCCACCTGCAACCTGCGCGGTGGCGCCGACCTCGCGGGCATAGATCTTCATCCGATCGGGATAGCGGCCATAGGGCTGATGCGCGGAGAGCATATCGTTGTACGCGGTGACGATACCGATATTGGGGCCGCGCTTGTTCTTCATCGCGTCCTGATCCTCCAGCGCCCCGGCAAAAGCGTGGGCGAGATTGGAGCAGGCGACGTCCTTGTGCTCGGGCTTACGGTCGCCCTCGCGCTTCATCAGCTCGAGATAGGCGGCGCGGCTGGCGCGCGAGTTTTCGATGACGCGCTCGGTTACCCGGTGGATTGTGTCGTTGAGACTAGTCATGCGCAAACCTCAATCATGCCAAGTGACTCCGTCGCGTTCGGTCAGGGCGATCGCTGCGCTCGGCCCCCAAGTGCCTGCGCCATAGGTTTTCGGTGTGATGCCTGCTTCTTCCCAAACAGCGCGGATCGCGTCGACCCAATGCCATTGTGCTTCGACCTCATCACGGCGGACGAACAGTGTCTGATCGGCCTTGATCAGGTCGAGAAGCAGCCGTTCGTACGCGATCCGGCGATGCTGACCGACAAAGGCGTCGGGCATGGTAATTTCGAGCGGCACTTCGCGCAGTTTCACCCCGTCGACGCCGAGGCCGGGAACCTTCGCCATCAGCGAGAGGGTGATGTTTTCTTCGGGCTGGATGCCAATCACGAGCCGGTTCGGCTGCATGTTGGATGCGCCGCCCTGACCTTCGAAGATCGAGTGAGGCACGCTGCGGAACTGGACGACGATCTCTGTCACCCTCTCCGGCAGACGCTTGCCGGTACGCAGATAGAACGGCACGCCTTTCCAGCGCCAATTGTCGACATGCGCCTTGATCGCGACAAAGGTCTCGGTGTCGGAATCCGTGCCCAGTTCGTCGTCATAGCCCGGCACTGCTTCGCCTGTGATTGCGCCTGCGCGATACTGGCCGGTCACGGTTTCGCTGGGTTCGACTTCGCGGAGCGCACGAAGCGCCTTCACTTTCTCATCGCGGACTGCGGTTGCGTCGAAGCTGGTTGGCGGCTCCATCGCCACCAGCGCGAGCAATTGCAGCATATGGTTCTGCACCATGTCGCGCAGCGCACCGCTATCATCGTAATAGGCGACCCGCGATTCCAATCCGACCGTTTCGGCGACGGTGATCTGGACGTGATCGATATAGTTCGAATTCCAGATCGGCTCGAACAGGACATTGGCAAAGCGCAGCGCAAGCAGGTTCTGCACGGTCTCTTTGCCGAGATAATGGTCGATCCGGAAAATCCGGTCTTCGCTGAAGGCTTCGGCTACAGCATCGTTGATAGCGCAGCTGCTTTGGAGATCAGTGCCGAGCGGCTTTTCGAGGCCGATGCGGACGTGCTCTCCGGTCAGGCCGGCATGCTGAAGCCCGGCAATGGTCGGGCCGAACAGGCTGGGTGCGGTCGACAAAAAAATCGCCAGACCGCCTTCGCCGTCTTCACTGCCTGACGGACCGACCTTTTCGGCGAGCGCGTCAAAGCCTTCGAGCGTGCTGGCGTCGAGCGCCTGATAGCTCAGCCGGTTGAGAAATTCGGCCATCCCTCCGCGTCGCTCATCAGGCAGGAACGTCTCCAGCGCTTCACGCGCCATCTGACGAAACTCCTGATCGCTCATCTCGCTGCGCGCGGTGCCGATGATGCGTAGGTTTTCAGGCAGCAGGTTGTCTGCGTCGAGGGCGCACAGCGATGGCAGCAGCATCCGCCGGGACAGATCGCCGGTCGCGCCAAACAGCAGCAGCCGGTCGGCTGAAATCACAGGTGCGGCCATTCGTCGGGTCTCCCATCGGCACAGCTATGGAACAGTGCCTATCCGTCCTAGCGCGATGCGCAAATCTCGGCCATAGGTTGCATAGCTATTCAAATGCGCGCCGCATGAAGTCAGGGGCGCTTTGCCGGAGGGATCAGGCTTTGGACGCGCCAAAAACAGACTCCGGGCGCAAACCCGGACGAGTCACCAGTTTCGAAGTCGCCGAACGCGCTGGCGTGAGCCAGCCGACCGTGTCGCGCGCGCTTTCTGGTTCTTCAATGATCAGCGATGCGACCCGCGACAAGGTGCTCGTTGCGGCCAAAGAGCTTGGCTACTTCGTCGATGAGCGAGCCGCCCGGCTACGGCGTGGACATACGGGCACGCTGGCGACAGTGGTGATCTGCAAGCCCGGCGGCGGCGCGCGTGATGTCAACCCGTTCTCCTATGCATTGCTCGGCGGGATTTGCGCAGCTGCTGCTGAGCGCGGTCTGGAAGTCCTCGTTTCGCTGCAGGCTGAAGAAGACAAGCTGTTCGGGCACTTTGTCGAGCGCGGTCAGGCCGAGGGATTGATCGTGATCGGTACGACCGCAAACCGGACGGCTTGGGATTATTTCCGCAAGATCGGCGAGAAAACCGAACCGGTTGCCTATTGGGGTTCGCCACTCGGCGATCTCGATTGGGTTTCTTCCGACAATGACGTGGGTGCCAGACTGGCGGCCGAACATCTCGCCGAGCGTGGCTGCAAGAATGTGGTTTGCGTCGGTTCCAGCGGCAGTCCGCAGCGTCAATTTGCTGAGCGCGCCGACACGTTCCTGATGCGTGCAGACGAGCTCGGCATGAAGGCCGAACTCGTAGAGATCGAACCGGGCGGGGATCGGCGGGATCAAGGCCGGCTGGCGGCGGAAAAACTGCTGTCCAACAACATGGACTGCGACGGGATATTCGCCGTCTGCGATGCGCTCGCTTTTGGTGTCATGGAGGCATTGCAGGCGGCGGGAAAACATATCCCTGATGACATCAAACTGGTTGGTTTCGACGGGATACCCGCTAGCGAACTCACAAATCCGCCGCTCTCGACGATCGAACCCGACCTGGATCAGGCCGGGCGTCTGTTGGTGGAAGCCGTAACCGGCGACGGTCCGCACCCAAGCATCCGGCGCGTCCCGGTGAAATTGCTGGTGCGTGGAAGCAGTTGACGGCCCTGCACAACAAATCTGCCCGCTGATAAGGCAATCGCCGATCGTTAGCTCCCAGAAACACAGGATAGGCATTCTCGCCGTTTCGCCATGCTTCGGCGACTCTAGGGCTGTTTTGCCAGTCAAATCAGCGTTCTGCGAGGCTGCAATCGTAGTGATTACATAATTCAGTTATGTAAAACTAGAATGATGTTGCCGTGAATCTACAATCAAATACATAGAATCGAAGTATTATGATGAAATCAGCTCATGATTCGGTGATTTAGTAAGTTGCTGTAAGATAAATTGAATAACATGAAGCTGACCGGGTGTGGTATAATACCACCGTGCGGTCCGTGAGGCCGCGTCGCGCATGATACAAGCCAAACCATTTGGAGATTATCATGGCTAAAAAATCCAGCACTGCTCGTAAGACAATGATCGTGACCTTCAAGAAGAAGGATAAACGGGCAAAGTCAGACGACAAACAGTCGATCCTGCAAAATGCGATCGGTGAAGAGCTCAACTTCGTGACGGCTGACAGTGTTTCGACACAGGCACGGCCGGTCGCATCGGGGCAGGATATGATGAAGGTCGGCTACGACGTGAATCGCTACGAAGCGCCAATCCTGATTGCCAATCTGACCGATGCCGAGGTCGAAAAGCTCAAGAAGGACAAGGACATTGCCCGCGTCGAGGAAGACGGGGAAATGTTCGCTCTCGACGGGCCTGACGCGCTTGCGCAATCGATCCCTCCAGGTGTCTCGCAGATCAAGGCGCCAGATGCGTGGCCCAGCAGCATGGGCGAAGGCATCAAGGTGTTCATTTGCGACACCGGCATCGATTCCGATCACCCCGATCTTGTAAAGAACCTGCGCACCGGCAAAAGCTTCGTACCGACCGAAAGCACGACCGAAGACTTCAACGGACACGGCACACATTGTGCGGGCACCGTGGCTGCGGTCGACAACAATATCGGCGTCGTCGGAGTGGCGCCCTATGCCTACCTCTATCCAGTGAAGGTGCTGTCCAGCACGGGTAGCGGCAGCTGGAGCTATCTCATCGCCGGTCTCGACTGGATTATGTCGAAGAAGGGCGCACGCGTTGCCAGCATGAGCCTTGGTGGAGGCGGTGCGCCGCAAGCGCTCGCCGATATGTGCGAGGCCGCTTATGACGACGGCGTCCTGCTCGTGGCTGCTGCCGGCAATAGCGGGAACGGTGTCCAACCGCTTTTCCCAGCACGCTATCCGCATGTGATGGCTGTTTCGGCGATCGACTTTAACGATCAACTGGCGTCGTTCTCGAATACCGGGTCGGAAATCGAGCTCGCCGCTCCCGGTGTTTCGATCCGCTCGACCACGCGCGGCGGCGGATACGGCAATCTGAGCGGCACTTCGATGGCGTGTCCGCATGTCTCAGGTGCGGCAGCGCTGACCTGGGGTTCGCATCGAAGCGTGAACAACAAGCAAGTGCGCTGGTTGCTCAACACCTTTGCGGACAAGATTGGCGATCAGGACCCGAACAAGTTCGGCAATGGCCGCGTCGACTGCAACACGTCGGCGTTCTGGATCGGCACGCCGCAAGAGCATACGCTCTGAAGCACGCCGATGAACTGAACTGAGTCGATTTGGGGGCAGGACATGGAAAACGAGCCACTTGCGGTAACAATCATTCCGTTGGTGGATGCGTTTGAGCGTCCTGTCCCCTCTTCGCGCAAGACCCGCGAGACGGTGCCCGCTGGCTATGGCCGGCGCGAGCAGTGTCGCCCTTTCGTCGAAGCAAACGGAGCCGGCCTGACGATCCCATCCCCGTTTGCGTGGGGGTATTGCCTGGAGAAAGATGTTCCAGCAGGCGCACGCGCATTCCGCTCACCTGTATCGGGCGGATGTTCTGCGCGAGTATTCTATGTTCAGGACGATGCAGCAAACCACTTTCGCGGAAATCAGTTTGCGGTGCCTGACAGCGTCACCGCGCGGACCGGACCCATGGCTATTCCGGGGCTGAGCTTCTTCGAAATGTCCGACCAGCAGCAACAGGTGAAGTTGCATCTGCCCTATATCCTGCGCACTGACGAAGGCATGGCGTTGCTGTTTGTCCCGCCGATCAACCGCTCAAGGACCGACGGATTGCAACTGCTTTCCGGTCTTGTCGAGACCGCTTGGTACGCGGATGCTGTCAACATGGTTTTCACCCTGCCGCCAATTGATCAGCCGGTCCATGTGCAGACCGGCGAGCCGCTGGCGCAGGCGATTCCGGTCCCAACTGCAGCGACGCGGACCAAAGTTGACTTGGCGGAAAGCCATCGCAAGCAAGTGCGAGTTACGCTCGATGCCATGGCCGAATGGCGGACGCAGAAAACCGAGGACCGCTCGGCCTACAAACGCCTCGCTAAGTCGCGCTGACGCTCTCTTGAGCCTTATTCAGGAAGCGCCTGCATCTCGCCATCTGGTTCGACGCGCTTGATTGCAGGGTCGTTCGCGAGCGCTTTGAGGCCGTTCGCATCAATCTCTGCCACTATGATCGGCATGCTCTGCATCCGATTCACTATTTTCACGCCTTGCATCGCACTCACATCAGCGGACGAGTTCTCTTCCAAGGTGATAATCACGCGCTGTTTGTATTCGCTGTCCTGCTCGTTCCGCTCGAAAACGGCCGCGAGTTCGGGACTGATTGAGGCAGGCATAGTACCCTCTTTCGTGTCGAGAATTGGGCCCGGGTCAGCCGCATCCGGCGGCTCCACGACAGAGTCGCCATTGCCCAGAGATGCTTCGTCGACGCAGGCAGACACCAAAACTGTGCAACAGGCGATCATAGCCATCCTGCCCGGGCGAAGGTTCCCAATCATTGTCATGGATTGACCATAGCACAATTGGGCAGGTTTGTGTGGCCCAATCCTGCCAAGCGCGCTGCACTAGACGGGCCTTACATCGACTGAGCAGGACAGAAACGTGTTGGGGCCAAAGCTGGTCAGGAAGCTTACGTCGGCTGCATCGCGGCCCACGCCGATCTTCGCGGTCTGAGTGGGGTCGGCCATGCCTGTGGCGTCGATCAAATGCCATGCGCCGCCGTCTTCGTTTTGCGGGTTTTCGAGAAACACTTCGGCGACGGCGTGGAAGTCCTGCGGGGTCACCCCAGGGGCGTAGCATGCGACATAGCGAGCCGGAATGGTGGAAGCCCGCGCGAGCGTAACGAGGACATGCGCGTAGTCGCGGCATATCCCCTGCCGACTGACAAAGCTCTCCGCCGCATCGGTTGAAGCGTTGCTGGAGCCGGGCACATAGCTGAACTTGGTGGCAAGCCACTGGCTGATCGCTTCGATCCGCGCGCCGCCTTCGGTTCCGGCGAACTCCTCATGCACAAAGTTCTGAAACATGTCGGCTTGGCAATATCGGGAATCGAACAGGTACTGGACCGCTTCGCCCGGCATTCGGTGCGGTGCGATGCGTGACAGAGAAGAGATGTCGGTCACAATCCGCCGCGGTTCGATTGTCGCTTGGTATTCGACTTCGATCAGGCCCTCAGCGCGCAGCCAAATCCGTTCGCCGATATCGTCATGAGCACCCACGCGCGCAAAGTGCTCCGTCGCGCTGACGTTCGTTTTCGCCTCAAGCACCGATTGCTCGGGAAGAGCAGCCACTTCGAATTGCAAGAGCGCGTCAGTCGGCTGATCGAGCTGAAAGGCGAAGTGGGTCGAGATAGCGATGGTCATGTGCTGTCCCAACGTCTGCAAACAAGAGAATGGTAGACCCATTGCGCATGGATGACGAGAAAGCCACGCAAATCAGGTTCGATACAGCATTTGAACTTGCGAATTCGGCGAACCAATGTCTGATTGAAAGCGCAAAAGAGTCCACTTGTCGCTGTTGTCGCGCACAGCATAGAACAGCACTTTATCAATCATCAGGGGCGTTGAATTCCATGCATTTTCGAATCCGTTCGAGCAGAGTTCTGGCGATGTCACTTGTTCTAGCAGGCCCTGCGGTGGCGCAGGATGATCACAGCGCAGACGACACACCCGACTTTGCAGCTATGAACGCAGAAGAACTGGTCCAAACACTGCGATCTTCCAAAAACCGGTGGAGGGAAGAGCCGTGCGACTTTGGTGAGCCGCTATTCACGGCGATGTCGAGCAAGATGCCGGACAACCCGAGCGTTCATCGCACTTTGAAATTCTCGCAGATATTCTGCGCCGATGAGCAGGGAGAATACGCGAAGGGCGCAGCATATGTTGCAGAGCTTGAAACGACAGATCCCGAAGTCAACCTCCTAAGTATGGCACTGTATTTCGGTCGACGAAGTGAGGATGCCGATGGTGTGCTAGCACGGTTGCGTAAGCTTGATTTCGACGGCGCTAGCGAACTTGATGAAGAGAGCTTCTGGCCGGTCACCTGGATGATCTATGATGCGGGTAAGGCGGACGAACTGAACGACCTAGCACTCGAATGGTCCCAAACTGGAATATTCGGTGCCTTGAGTCTCAATCTGCAGTCGGGTTTGGCGTTTCGTGCACTAGGATCGGCAGCGCGTCAGGAGCGCGGCGATCTAGCAGGCGGCTTGCTCAACTACATTACCAGCCCGCGAAGCTATGTGAGCCTGCTGACTGATCGAAAATACGAAACAATCTGGCCTCAGATCGAGCAACGCGCTGGCAAGAATCTCTCTTCGACTGGGAAGCGCAATGTTGAATTGACGCTGGCTCGACTGGAGAATTCCCCCTCGGACCGCGATCGGTTCTCTGACGCTGCGCATGCACTGCATTTCAATGGTCAGTTTGAGGACGCGATTGACTTGGCGGATCAATGGCAACGGCGCGAAGAGCGCGGTGTCGCGCTTGAAGAAGGTGATGCATGGGCGCTGAATATTCAGGCCTATGCCTATGACTCGCTTGGACAGACCGCCAAGGCGGATGCAGTGTTCGACAGGCTGGCAGCAGTCGATCCAGACGAGAATGGCTGGGTGGTGAGCTTCGTCATCAACCGCGCATCCCGGTTGGTCGGGCAAGGGCGATGGGAAGAAGGGCTGGCAGCGACCGAACTGGCGCGTTCTGTGGCAGAAGAGAACGGCAACACCTATGCCAAGTTGCTCATCGCGAGAGACCGAGCTTGTGCGCTCTTGAAGCTGGACCGAATGGATGCCGCAATGAGCGAGTTGGAATTCATGCGAGAGAACGTGGATGATGGTGCGAAGATAGTTGTCCAAGGCCTATTGTGCTTCGGTTTCAAAGATGAAGCGGCGAAGATCATGTTGGACATGTTCGCCGACCCAGACAAACGAGTCACAGCAATCGATGCGTTCGAAGTGGGAGATCTCGACCTGTTCTACACGCAATCGCTACTGCCAGATGCCAGCGATCTACTCGCCACATCGCCCGAATTGGCAGCTGAACTGGCGAAGTATATGCGCCCCATGCCGGAGGATCTTATCCCCGCCGCCTCACTGAAACGGGTGAAGCTCGACCTGCCAAGCTGGAACTGACCTGAGCATTTCGACCAGTCCGTTCGCAACGAAGTGGAACGACGGTCACACTTTCCTACTTGGGCCGACCCCGCTACCACTGGTAGCGATTTGGGTTGCACCGGAGAAAGCGTTTGAGTTGGAAAAGTGTCAACTTTGCCATTTGGGCTCAAAATCCTGATAAATCGAGGGAAATAGGCGATATGATTGCCTGACGGGGTGTCAGTTTTGTCAACTTCGTTCGTCGCGTCTGGGCTAGTCTGATGTGATCACGCCGAACAGGTCATGCGCGTCGGCGTCTTCGACGGAGACGGTAACGATGTCTCCAGCGGCCAGTGTTTCGGGAACGTTGCGCAGATACACCGCTCCATCGATTTCCGGCGCATCAGCCTGGGAGCGTCCGGTCGCGCCAATATCGCCGTCTTCGTCGGGTTCGCCGACCTCGTCGATGATCACTGGAATATCCCGCCCGACTTTTGCGGCGAGCTTGGCCGCGCTGATCCGGGCGGTGACTTCCATCAGGCGCTGGTAGCGATCTTCCTTCACCTCTTCGGCGACAGGGTCGGGCAAGTCATTCGCCTTGGCACCTTCGACAGGTTCGAAGCGGAAAGCGCCGACGCGGTCGAGTTGTGCTTCTTCGAGCCAATCGACAAGATATTGGAAGTCTTCTTCGGTTTCTCCGGGAAAGCCGACGACGAAGCTCGAACGCACGGCGATGTCGGGGCAAATGTCGCGCCAGCTCTTGAGCCGGTCGAGCACTTTGGCCTCGTTCGCCGGGCGGCGCATGGATTTCAGAACCTTGGGTGAGGCATGCTGGAACGGGATGTCGAGATACGGTGTCAGCAGGCCCTCCGCCATCAGCGGGATTACCTTGTCGACATGCGGATAGGGGTAGACATAATGCAGTCGCACCCACGGAGGCCTGCCGTCCGGAGTGCGCAGCTGGCCCAGTTCACGCGCCAGATCAGTCATGTGCGCCCGGACCGGCGAGCCTTTCCACATCCGCTCTTCATGCCGGGTATCGACGCCGTAAGCCGATGTATCCTGGCTGATCACCAGCAGCTCTTTCGTGCCAGCTGCGACCAGCTTTTCCGCCTCGCGCAGAACCGCATCAATCCGTCGGCTCGCCAGCTTTCCGCGCAGATCGGGAATGATGCAGAAAGAGCAGGAGTGATTGCAGCCTTCGGAAATTTTCAGATAGCTGTAATGGCGCGGGGTCAGCTTGATGTCAGGCTGCGGGATCAAGTCCACAAACGGTCCCTGCGACGGCGGCGCGTGTTCATGCACCGCTTCAACCACGGCTTCGTATTGGTGCGCTCCGGTGACTGCGAGCACTTGTGGATGCGCCGCGCGGATCGCGTCAGCCTCTTCGCCCATACAGCCGGTAACAATCACGCGGCCATTTTCCGAGATTGCCTCACCGATGGCAGCAAGGCTCTCTTCCTTGGCGCTGTCGAGGAAGCCGCAGGTGTTCACCAGCACCACGTCGGCGCCTTCATAATCGGGGCTCATCGCATAGCCATCGGCGCGCAGCCGGGTGAGGATACGTTCGGAATCCACGAGCGCTTTGGGGCAGCCGAGGCTGACCATGCCGACGCGTTTCTGATCGGGGAGTGAAGAGGGTGTGCTTGCCATTATGCGCGGCCCACTACACGGGTTCGAGCGATTCCGCTACAGATTGGTCGGTCGCGTGAGGAGGGAACTTATATGAACGATTTCGCAGTGTGGCCGGTGCTCGCTGGAGCAGCCGCGTTCTTCGTCGTTGGAGCCATCTGGTACGGCGCGCTCTTCAGCAAAGCGTGGCAAAATGCTGCGGGCATGTCTGACGAAGATGTACAGAGCGGCAATATGGCGCTCATTTTCGGGCTGACATTCCTGTTCGAAATGCTGATCGCGATGGTGCTGTGGCACCTCGTCGCACGGACCAATCCAGCGCCGCATGTCGTGATGATGATGTCGGTCGGTTTCGCGGTCGGCGTGATGGTTCCGGCGGTGGGAATTCACTACCTTTATCTGCGCAAGACGTTGAAGCATTTCCTGATCGATGCCGGACACATGATTGTCGGCATGGCGGTGATGGGCGGGGTGTTTTTGCTCTTCAGACAGGGGCCTTAACTGCCCCCATTTCCGTTGGAGTGTCCA
Source organism: uncultured Erythrobacter sp. (assembly GCF_947499705.1). Lineage (NCBI taxonomy): Bacteria > Pseudomonadati > Pseudomonadota > Alphaproteobacteria > Sphingomonadales > Erythrobacteraceae > Erythrobacter > uncultured Erythrobacter sp. Next base: position 160,339 of record NZ_CANMPJ010000001.1, read on the forward strand.
TCACCGCGAGAATTGCCATTTTCGGTCGGGACAATCTCTACGATGATATCGCCCGCTTGCAGGTTCTGACATTCGTCTTCCCAGAACCCGATGGCACGCCCATTGCGGTAGATTCGCAGGCCGCGTCCGCCGGTTTGCAGTTCCGAAATCGAGCAGCCGCATTCTTCTTCTTCGACCACGCGTTCGACCAGTTGCACGCGGCCGGTCACCGAAGCGAGGTCGGCCAAATAGTCTGCTATGTGGGCGCCTTGCGCTGAGCCTGCGAGCAGCAGTCCTGTGAAACGCACCGGATTGATGACATTGTTTGCACCAGCCTGCCGCGCCAGCAGCTCATTGTCGTCTGCGCGCACGACCACGCTGATCGGCACCTTGGGCGCGAGATGGCGCACGGTCAGCACGATCAGGATCGAAGTGTCGTCCCGCCCCGCCGACACCAGCACACTGTCCGCTTCATGGATGCGCACTGCCTTCAGCGTCTCGTCGCGGGTCGCATCGGCGGCCATCACATTGACTCCGAGCTTTTCGGCCTCGTGCAGCCGTTCCTCGCTTGGATCGACAACAACGATATTGCTCGGATCGCTGCCGCGCTCGATCAGTTCCTCGACGCTCTGCGAGCCCGATACGCCGTAGCCGAGCACGACCACATGGCCGCTGAGTTGTTCCTGGATCTTGGCCATGCGCCACTTCTCCCAGCTGCGCTTGATGATGAAATTGTAGGCGGTGCCCACAAAAATGAAGAACACCGCAAATCGGATGGGTGTCACGATAACTGCCTCCACAAGCCGCGCACGGTCGCTGATCGGGGCGATGTCACCAAAGCCGGTGGTGGTGATCGAGATCATGGTGAAATAAACGACGTCGAGAAAACTGACCTCGCCATCGAGATTGTCGACCAGCCCTTCGCGATCGAACCAGTGGATCATGATGACGATGAAGATCAGAACCAACGCCGCGCCGAGGCGGATGCTCAAATCGCCCCAAATCGGCAGACGCACTGCACGGCGCAGCGGTTTGAACCGCTTTTTCTTGCGGCGCTTGGGCGTGTTGCCCGAAAAGATACGATCCACGTCGCGCTTCGCCATGCGTCTGTGCTCCCTCGCGCGCCTTAGCTCTCGAAACGCCCGGCAAGCGTGTCGATCGAGGAATAGTGCGTCAGGTCTAGTTGAAGCGGCGTCACCGCCACATAGCCATCGTCGATTGCTTCGAGGTCGGTGCCATGGTCGAGCGTGTGTTCGATAGCGTGCAGGCCGAACCAGAAGTAACGATGCCCGCGCGGGTCGCGCCCTTCGACAATCGAGCCGCGCGAATAGTCGTGAAAGCCCTGTCGGACGACGCGAATGCCATTCACTGCCTCAGGGGCGCGCGGCGGGAAATTTACATTGACGAGAGTCCGCTCGGCAAAAGGTGCATCAAGCAGTGGTTTGATCACTTTCGCCCCCCACTCCCGCGCGGCGCCAAATTCGGTGTCCGTGCCGTTCGTCTCGCGGCTGTAGACCTGGCTAAGTGCGATGGCGCGGATTCCCGCAAGCGCACCTTCAATCGCGGCTGACACGGTGCCCGAATAGGTGATGTCATCGCCGAGATTGGCTCCGCGATTGACGCCGGACAGGATCAGGTCGGGTGGGCCATCCATCACTTCGCGAAGTGCCATCATGACGCTGTCTGTCGGGGTGCCGGTGACAGCAAAGCGGCGCTCGGCAAACTTCTGCAAGCGGACAGGGCGGTTGAGCGTTAGCGAGTGGCCTGCACCCGATTGCTCTTCGGATGGCGCACAGACCCAAATGTCGTCGGAGAACTGCCGCGCGATCTCTTCCAGCACCTCAAAACCGGGCGCGTGGTAGCCATCGTCATTGGTCAGAAGGATGCGCATTACGAGGCGGGCTCCAGCTTGGTGACCCCTCCCATATAGGGATGCAGCGCCTCTGGCACGGCGACGCTACCATCAGTCTGTTGGTAATTCTCGATAATTGCCACCAACGTGCGACCCACTGCGAGGCCGGAGCCGTTGAGCAAGTGGAAGAACTCGGTCTTCTTCTTCTCACCCTCGGGCCGATAGCGCGCGTTCATTCGGCGCGGCTGGTATGTGCCGCCATCGGAGCACGAGCTGATCTCGCGATAGGCACCTTGGCCGGGCAGCCAGACCTCGAGGTCATAGGTCTTCATCATGTTGCCCATGTCACCCGCGCATAGCGCCACTACGCGGTAATGCAGGCCAAGCGCCTGAAGCAATCCTTCGGCGATCGAGGTGATGCGCTCGAGTTCGGCAGGGGCTTGCTCGGGTAGCGCCGCACTGATCAGCTCAACCTTCTCGAACTGATGCTGCCGGATGAAGCCGCGCGTGTCGCGCCCTGCTGCGCCCGCTTCCGAGCGGAAGCAGGGGGTCAGCGCCGTGATACGCATAGGGAAATCGCTCTCGGTAAAGATCTGCTCGCGGAAGGAATTGCCCAGTGTCATCTCCGACGTGGAGATCAACAGGCGACCATCGGTGGTGCGGAACAGGTCTTCGGCAAACTTGGGCAACTGGCCGGTGCCGTACCCCGCTTCTTCATTGATCAGCAGCGGCGGATTGCATTCGGTGTAGCCGTGATCGCGTGTGTTCGTGTCGAGCATGAATTGACCGAGCGCACGGTGGAGCCGGGCAATATCGCCGCGTAGGAAGGTGAAACGTGCACCGGAGATCTTCGCACCGGTTTCAAATTCCATACCCAGCGCCGGGGCGATATCAGCATGCTCCTTGGGCTCGAAATCGAAGCTCGGCTTTTCACCCCATTCGCGCAGGAAGACATTGTCCTCTTCGCTTTCCCCATCGGGGACCGAAGGATCGAGCAGGTTGGGCAGGGCAAGCATTGTTGCTTTCAACTGCTCGGCGAACGTCCGATCGCGCTCCTCGAGATCAGGCATTGTCTTTTTGAGTTCGGCAACTTCTGCCTTCAGCGCCTCTGCCTTTTCGGTGTCGCCCTGGCCCATCGCCTGGCCAATCGCCTTCGAGGCTTCGTTGCGGCGTGATTGCGCTTCTTGGAGCTGCGTTGTCAGCTTGCGGCGCTCTTCGTCCAGCGCAACTATCGCCTTGGCAACAGGCTCCATTCCGCGCCGTGCGAGCACTGCGTCGAAAGCGTCGGGATCGTCTCGGATCAAGCGAATATCGTGCATGCGCAGCGCTTAGAGCCTGCTGCATCGATTTGAAAGTGCTGAGAATGGGCGGGGTCGGCGCATGGGTTTGGAGAGGAGCGCCGACCCCTAAGAGAACCGCCTAGAAATTGACCTCAGCCGTTAAGAAGAAGCGCCGTGGATCGCCGTAGAACCCGGTCAGCGTTCCTTCGAGGCCGAGTGTCGGGACGAATGGTGTGCCCGGAGGCGTGCCGCCCGCGACAAAGTTGTACCCGGCGACGATGTATTCCTTGTCGAACAGGTTCTTCACATGCCCGCCGATGGAGAAAAGCCCGCTGTCGCTGGTGTAAACGATGCTGGCGTCGACCAGCACAAAGCCATCCTGATCAAGGAAGGGGTTGGGCGTTTCAAATTGGCTCGCATCGGAACGCAGCGAGGCGTTGCCGATGAAATCGATCATCCCGTCGGCTGCGGGGACACCGAGAACAAAGCCCATATGGCCAGTAATGTCCGGCGTGTTCTGGAACACCCGCTGGTCGGCAACATCGACCCCGAAGGCGTCGATGAACGTGTTGAAGCTCGCATCGAGCACGCCCAGCGACCAATTGACGTTGAAGCGGCTGCCGTCGCCCCAGAAATCGCGGCCAACCAGCGCGCTGCCTTCGAACTCGAAGCCGTTGACGTCCGCCGATGCGGCGTTGGACGTGATGCCGATGAAGCTGTCATTCACCCCGTCGCCATTGGAATCCAGTCCGACCGAACCAGGTATCTGAACGTCGTCATACTGGCCGAGGAATGCTGCGAGGCTGATGTTCAGCCGGTTGTCGAGCAGCGAGGCCTTCCAACCGATTTCGTAACTATCGACGGTCTCGGGCGCGAAGCGCAGGAATTCGAACTGATCGTCGAAATCGACATCGCCATCGCCGTCGAGATCGGGCGCGGCGGTGGTCTGCCCGCGCGGGTCGAAGCCGCCGCCTTTGAAGCCCTGCGAATAGGTGAAATAGATGTTGTGATCGGGCGTCGGAGTCCAGCTGATCGAAGCGCGCGGATTGAAATCCTTGAACGTTTCGCTGCCTTGGAAATCGCTGGTGGTCGCGATTGGAATGGCGGCGCTACCCGGCACGAAAAGGTCTGAGAAGCCGCCGATGAATGTGGTGCGCAGCACCCGGCTGGTGCGCTCGTCATTGGTGTAACGGCCACCCAAAGAGACGCTGATCGTGTCGGTCACATCGAAGGTGAAATCGCCGAACACCGACCACGTCTTTGTCCCGACATCGCCCAATGTCTGCGCGTTCAGGCCCGGCAGGTTGATTAGAGTGCCCGTGTTGAACAGCGCCACGTCGAACGCGGTAAAGGCGTTGGCGTCGAGGTAGTAGAACCCAAGCACGCCCGAAAGCCGGTCGCCTTCGTAAAGCAGTTGCAGTTCCTGACTGAACTGGTCGTTCTCATAGATCGCTGGCACATCTAGATCGGCGGCGGGCAGGCTGTCGAAGTCAATCGGCGTTGTCGAGGAATCCTCTCGGTAGCCGGTGATCGATTTCAGCGTCAGCGTGTCGGTCAGCTCAATCGCGATGTTGAGCGCGCCGCCATAGGCCTCAACCTCCTGATCGACGACGTCGAGACCTGCTCGGGTATCGAACACGTCATCCAGCACTGGCGCGCCGGTGAACAGGCCGGGGATCAGTCGCGAACCCTGCCGCGCTTCGCTTTCGTCAATGATGTAATCACCCGACAGGCGGACGAAGAGCGGTCCATTGTCGAATTCTATGGTCCCACGCGCGCCCCACACATCGCGGTTGTAGTTCTCGGTGCCGAGGTTGAGATTGTCGCCGAAGCCGCCACGCGAGAGGCGCGCGCCGCTGGCACCGATCTTGAGGTTGTCGGTGATCGGGGTTGATCCGCTGATGATCAGGTCGGCCTGGTTGAACGAACCGTATGTGCCGCGAATGGACACGCTGGTTTCGTCGGGCAGGGCCGCAGTCACATACTTGATCGCGCCGCCAATCGTGTTGCGTCCGTAGAGCGTCCCCTGCGGGCCGCGCAGGATCTCGATCCGTTCGACGTCATAGATATCGAGCACGGCGGCCTGTGGGCGGTTGAGATAGACGTCGTCGACATAGAGGCCGACGCCCGCTTCGAAGCCTGCAACCGGGTCCTGCTGGCCGACGCCGCGGATGAAGGCGGTGAGGGTGGTGTTGGTGCCGCGACTGACTTCGAGCGTGATATTGGGAACAACCTGCGCGAGTTCGGTCAGCGCCTGCACGCCGTTGCGCTCCAGTGTTTCGCCCGTGATCGCGGTGACAGACAGCGGCACATCGATCAGCCGCTCGTCCCGCCGCCGGGCGGTGACGATAATGCCCGGACCTTCGTTTACATCAGCAACGTCGCCGTCGACGCCGGTCCCGTTTCCGGGCGCATCCTGAGCAGCAGCAGGTGCCGCAATTGCAGCAAGGCCTGCACACCCGGCGAGCAGCAGCGCACGGCTGCGAAGTACGGTTTTCATGGTCGGTTCCTCTCCAAACCCTCTAATGAATGGTTCAATATTGAAAGTTGAACCAACTTTCAAGTTAGGACTTGTGCGCGATACCATCGCGCCCTAGGCACACATCCAAGGAGTAGGGGATGGACCAGCCAACCGGCAGCCAGACTAGCGTCGCAGAAAACAAGGCTCCGCGCACCGAGCGCGGGCGCAAGACGCTGCGTAAACTGCTCGATGCCTCGGCCATCGAGTTTGGCGAAAAGGGATTTCATGAAGCGTCGGTGAGTTCGATCACCCGCCGAGCGGGCGTCGCCTTGGGCAGTTTTTACACCTATTTCGACAGCAAGGACGCGCTTTTCCGCGCTCTCGTCGCGGATATGAGCGACAATGTCCGAACCAGCGCACGCGCGGCGCTTTCGGACGATATGGGCGCGCTCGAGGTTGAGGAGGCCGCGCTCGGTGCTTTCCTGAGCTTTGCGCGCGAGCACCGCGAAATCTACCGTATCATCGACGAAGCGGAATTCGTCGATCCAGCCAGCTATCGCCGCCATTACGAGACGATTGCCGGGCTGATCGAAAAGCGTTTGGCAGCAGGCACAAAAAGCGGCGAGTTCCGCGAAGGGCTAGGCGAAGTAGAAGCCTGGGCGCTGATGGGAATGAACGTGTTCGTCGGTCTGCGCTACGCCGTCTGGGCAAAGGAGGGCGAGGGTCGTTCACCGGATGACGTGGCGGCCGTGGTCAATTCGCTCCTCGCCAAGGGTATCGCCCGCCGCGAATAACTCGCGCCTTAGGGCTGCGGTAGGTCCAGCAGAACACGCGCAGCGAGCGCAGACACCTGCCCAGCTGAGGCCGGCTGATCGGGCGGGATTGGTGCACCGTCGGGCCAAAGAGCAATCATCTCATCCAAGCTAGCCTTCACCGAATCCGCTTTCGGCGTATCGAGCCGGTCGGCCAGTTCTCTAGCAACTGTCACAAAACCCCAGGCGTCTTGATATTCGCCGGGATCGGTGACTGTCTGCTCCGGAACGGCGATCGTGTATTCGTCGACCGTGACCTCCATTAGATAGCGGATCAGCGCAACGGGATCGCCGCCCGCCCCTTCGCGCACCGATGCGAGATTGGCTTCTGCAGCTTCAAGCTGTGGCTCGATTTCAGCGGCTGGCTTTCCGCTTTCCAATGCTGCCGAGACTGCTTCGAATGGTGCCGCGTCGAAGCCGACTTGCGCCAAACCCGCACGCTCGCTGGCATGGGTTTCCGAGACGGGATGAAGCAAGTGCGGGGCTGCTGCTTTGCTATCGCCTGCACGGTAAAGTGCGATGCCAGCGGCAACGTGGCCCGACATGAAGGCTACGCGCTGCGGCAGAGAGAGCGCGCCAACATCGCCGCCGCTTTCGCCGCCTTCACCCTCACCGGCCTCGCCGCCGCCTTCTCCGGCTTCCCCGGTCTGGGATGTCTGCGCTGCTTCTCCGCCTTCACCACCTTCTCCGGCACAACCAGTCAGACCTGCACCAGCAAGCGCGGTGGCGAGGCCCAGCCCGGCCCAGGTTTTTAACTCGACTTTCATTGTGCGTCCTCCAACGATACCGTGTTCGCCCTGAGCAATAGCTTCAGAGGGAACAGGTGCAACTCAATATCGGGCGGTCCTAGGCATGATCCTGACGATTTCGGCGATCGAAGACGAAGCGAAGCTGGCGTTCCTGCGCCGCCGGATCGACGCGCTCGATTGGCGCGACGGAAAGGCCACGGCAGGTAAGGTCGCCGCCGCCGTCAAACAGAACCAACAAGCAGTGATGACCGGTACGGTGGGCCAGGAGATTCAAGAGCAAATCCTCCCGCTGATTAGCAAAAACTCGGTTGTCAAAGCAGCGGCGCGGCCACGGCAGTTTACGCCTCTGATGATCAGCAAGACCGGTGATGGCGGGCACTATGGGCCGCATGTCGACAATGCGATCATGGCACCGAACGGCACGCGCGTGCGCACCGACATCGCCTTCACGCTCTTCCTCTCCGATCCCAATGAATACGAAGGCGGCGAGCTAGCGATCCATACCGCTGGCATGATGTCAGAGGCGAAGCCAAATGCTGGCCAGCTGGTGCTCTATCCCGCGACCAGCATCCACGAAGTTCGCCCCGTGACCGATGGCGAACGCATCGTCTGCGTCGGCTGGATCGAAAGCCTTGTGCCTGATCAGGCGCAGCGCGAGATGCTGTTCGACTTGGAGAACCTGCGCGTTTCGTTGCGGCAGTCGCTCGATCCAAATTCGATCGAGTTGCTGACGCTCGACAAGAACATCGCCAACCTGCTGAGAATGTGGTCGGTTACCTGAGCGCGGGCTCGGTCAGGCGCGTGCCGCGCGCTTCCGGTTGGTTTGCAGCGTGAAATAGATGATCAGGGCGACCCCAATGACGCTCGGCCCCGCCCAGACCACCGGATTGAACACTTCCTCTGGCACCCAGCGGATCAGACCAACGGCCATGAAGGCGGTGTAGGCTGAAATCCCCATGCCGACCAAGGCGCGGAAGTGTTCGCCGATATAGGCGGTTCGCTCGACGTCTTTTCGCCACACGAACGCCAATTGCAGCGTCATCGCGACGACGCCCAGCGCCGCGACAGCCATCATCAGAGGTTCGCCAATGCCGAAGCCGTAATAGCCGCACCACAGCGCGGAGACGATCACCGACGCCATGACAATCTGGTATCGCGGAGTGCGCAGTGCGCGGCGTTCGCGCCCATGCTTGACGACTGCCAATCCATAATCGGCAAAGCCCATTGTCAACAGGCCGAGATAGAGCATCATCCAGCCGAACAGACCATCGAACAGCTCGCGGTCGGTTACAGAAGGAATGCGCTCCTCCGGGCCATAAAGAGAGAGCAGCGCCATCGCCACCGCCAGTGCACCCGCCACGATGAAGCCGTAGCACGCAATCCGCCCCCATTTGCGGTGCGCCTTCGCGCCCTTCCGCGTCGCGATCGGCACCCAAAAAGCGATCAGCCCGGTGGCTCCGGCAATGACATGTGCGATTACAAGAGCTTCGAACAGATGCATCGCGCAAATGGATACAGATTATGATGCGCCGGTCAAAGTGCTCGGTTGGCCGCGTGTTTTCCGCGAAGTTGGCGCCTCTCGCTGCTAGTCCAAGCGCACCCGGATGCCCGCGCGTCCGATCAATCCGGAGAAGTCGCGCGTCGGGATGTTGGACGCATTGTCGATATATCCGACCTCGCCAAAGCCGACGACCCGCCCGAATAGCGGTCGCTCAATGCCGCCGCTGATCCGCCAGACATCGTCATCGCGGGCGATCGGGAACTGCTGGTTGAACGGGTCTTCGAAATCGCGGGTTACGTAGGAGACGCGCGCGAAGACAAGCGTTTCTCCTCCCAGAGGAGCCCTCACAATCGCGCGCAGGCCAATGCCTTGATAGCTGAAACGATCATCTTCGGCGTCGATGTCGATGACATAGGCGGCGACATTGATCGATGTGTCGCTGCCCGGGCGGCGCCATTGGTGACGGACTTCGCCCACCAGCTCATCCTGATCGAATCCGGAGAACCGCTCTTCGCTCTGATTGCGATACCCATAGCGGACGCGCGCGACGCTGGTGTGGCCGCCGCCATGGCGGACAATCAGCTGCGCATCGCCGCGAATACGGTTGAAGACCCGGCCTTCCTCGCCGATCACATGATCGTAAGTGCCGCCAAGACGCGCGCGGATACGACCGCCCTGAGCGATGGGAATGTCCTGGCTCGCTCCAATGCCGACTGCATAGCGATTGAACAAGGATTCAACTGGGAACACCTCCGCGCCAACCCGGGCGAAGAGCCGGGTGTCGTCGATCTTGTAGCGCGCGATGGCGGCTCCGCCGATCACCCCTTCGAGCCGGTTCTGTTCGATATCGGCTTCGATAATGTCCGGTGGCACGACGGCGCGGCCGCCATAGGCCTCAACTTCAAGCTCGAATGGGTCGGCGTCGCTCTGCGCGAGAACGGCGGCAGGGCTGGCCAAAAGTAGCGCTGCAAACAGGGAGGTGTTTGATCGATTGTTCATGCGGCTTTCTCCGAGCCACTGGGGATGGATGTTCGTTTGACCGGTCGCGCCGAGCGCCTGATGCGGATCGAAAGCACCGATTCCAGCGTGTACCAGGCGCGCATCGCGCGAAAGGCGAGATATTCGGGCATGGCGAGCAGCGCCAGCCATTCCCGGTTGATCAGGATCGCAGCCACGGCGACCAGAGCCGGCGCGCCGACAAGCACGGCGACAATGGCCTGCCACACCAGCGCATTGTCGGTTCCAGTGTCGGTCAGCAGCTGGAACAGTCCGAAGATCAGGATCGGCACCATCATCGCGCGCCGCGCGGAGTTGAGCAGCATGTAAGGCAGCACCAGCTTGCCGCGAACACTCAGGCTGCGCGAGACGAGCGCTTCCTTGGCACGCGAAGTGACATGATAGACCGAGCGGAACCAGCGCATGCGCTGCTCGCGCATATGCGCGACGGTTGCGGGGACTTCGGAGATATAGCGCACGCGCTGATCGACGATCGCGTGATAGCCAAGCTCCGAAATGCGGAACGACATGTCGGTGTCTTCGCCATTCATGCCGGTCGCGAAAGGTCCGGCCTGGCGCAGCGCTTTGGACCGGTAGAGCGCGAACATTCCTGGCACGCCGATCAAGCCCCAGAACGCGCTGAGGGCCGGGGAGTAATAGCCGTGTTTGAGCAGCACCTCGACGAGCCTCGCGCGGTCGAATAGTCCGCCGCCGGGCGGCATCGGAATACCGCCGACCACGCCGATATGGGGATCGTGGAAATTCTGCACCGCGAGCGTGATGTTGTCGGCTGCGATCTGCGTGTCTGCGTCGATCCGCAGCACCAAATCGTGCTTCGCTTCCTCAACCCCGCGATTGAGCGCGTAGGCCTTTCCTGCTCGCGCTACATGGATCACGCGGCCTTTCAAGGCGACAGCGCTTTCAAGTGCGGCGCGTGCGACTTCGCCTGTACGATCGCTGGAATTGTTGTCGAGAATGATCAGCTCGATCTCTTCTGGATATTCCTGCGCTGCCTCGTCGATATGGCGGATGGTCTCGGCAATGATGTGGTCTTCGTTGAAGGCGGGCACGATCACACTGACGGGCGCGGAGAAGTCCTTCGCCGCAGAGATTGCGCGCTCGATCACGCCGATCAGGTAGAGTTGCAGAAACAGCAGCGGCAGGAACAGAAAGACGCCCGGCCCGATGCCTCCGAGGAGTGTAAGTTCGCGCATGCCCGCAACAACGGGGCTATCGAGCGATCCGACATAGGCCGAGATGAAACCGGCAATCGTTGCGGTCGCTAGGAAGCGCAGCAGCATCCGCAGGTTCTCTTGCTCACCGGTCATGACTGGTTTCTGTTCCGGCATGGCTCCACGTTCGACCAGCATTAGCGAAAACAGTCCGAAGCCGATCAGTCCGGCAGTGATCTGCACCACCGTAAGTGGGTATTGCGACCCAAAGACAGAGAAGAATGCGCTGTTGACGAGGTCCATTACCGCGCAGATCGCCAGGAACCGCAAGATCAACTCGCTCGCGAAATAGAACCGCGCGACCGGACTGCCCGAGGCGAAGATCGAATAAGCGATGTAGAACGAGACGATGTAGGTGCGGATCGCGATCGAGTGCTCACCGGCATAGGGTGCGAAGATGTAGTCGCTATGCGGGAACAGCCAATCGTATAGCCCTGTCTGGAACAGCCACAGCTGAACCACCGAGAGAATGCCGAAAGTCAGCAGCAGGGCAGGCGCGCGCAGGGTCGAGACTCGAACTGACAGGCCTTCGGGCTGGCTGTCGACCGAACGAAACTCGATCCCTTTGCGGATCGCACTGTCCTGTGCGGGACTCATGGGCGCCCCACCATCACTGCTCGGCAGCTATCGCCGGAGCGCCCGCCGCGCTCACGAGCAGCGCCACTCCGGGCACGGCAGGCAGCGGACCGCTGCCGAGCCGCTGCGCGCGGATCGGATTGCCCGCACCGAGTTCGCGATAGACCAGCCAGCTTGCGCGTCCCTGCGCAGCTTGCCCATTGCCGACCGCTGCGCCGCTGCTGACCACCTGTATGCTTGCGCCGCTGGCGCCTGAGGCAGCTTCCCACCGATCAGGGTCAAGGCCACCGATCAGGTCGGTTGCCGCTTTCGCATCCGGTGCGGAAAGGTCGCTTGCGTTGATGGCGACACTGCCTGCGCTGGAGAGCAATCCGCGTAAGGTAGCGAGTTCGTCGGTCAAGCCTGCCTCGCCGCCGCGCAGCACGGTTTCGGGTAGCAATTCTGCTACCGATTGAGCGATGTCACCGCAGCGCACATCGTCGGCGTCGTATGCCGAGATTGAGATGTCGAGCGCGTTGGATTGGCGCTGCAACTCGGCTGGGATAGCGACGGATTGATTGAGCCGCTCGGTCTCTGCGCTGACACGGCGCGAGAACAGCAAGCGGTCGTTCATGGTTACGACGACATCCCGCTCCAGCTCATTGGTTGCAGGGCCAACTTGCAGACGCAGATCGAGCGCTGATGGCAACTGACCGTCCGGCAGATCCGCTACGTCATAGGCATAGCGCCAGTTCACCCGCCGGGTGAATTTGCGCAGTCCTTCATTCGTGGGATCGCTTGAAAGGGAGATCGGATAGGCGCCGGGCATGGTGAAGGTGCTGCGGCGCTCGGCTTCTCCGGCAAGGGTGGTCAGCGCATCGGTTGCCATGCCGCTCGCTGCAAACAGCGGCCGGTATCCCTTTTGCTGCAGGATCGCCGCCTTGTGCAATGTTGCGGGAGCGCCCGTACCTGCTGTCTCACCAGTCCAGCTTACCGGAACCCTGTCACCCCAAAGAGCCAGGCGGTCCCGCGTGGTTGTTGGTGCATCGGACAGGTTGAGCTGAAGGCCGCTCTCACCGTCAATGCTCACCACTGCGGCGATCGCATCGTCGGTGGTGCATTCGGCAATCGGCCCGCGCCCTTGCAGGCTGAGCCCGACCGATAGAACGCCCGATGACAGATCGGACGGGGCGAGCTGCACTTGCAATGCGTCTGTCCGCTCGCCTTCACGCAGAAGGAAATCGGCACGCTTCACACCGTTGATCGTGACACGCAGAACGCCTTCCACGTCCTCGGCGACGAGGCTGGTGAAAGCGAGATCGAGGTCGCCGGAAACCGGGCGAGCATCGACCGGCAGACGAAATTGCAGACCTGCGAAGGACGGTAGCCCGGAGAGGATGATGGGGCTTTCGTCGGTGATCGGTGCGCCAAATACCGCGCTGCCATCGACATCGAAGTTGGCGAGCACGGCATCATCGCGGTCCTCGAACCGCTGGATATCGCTACCCGTGGTGCGCTGCCAAGCGGCATCGAACGCGCCGCTTTGGCCAAGCAGGATCAGAATCCCGACCAGCACCAATGCCAAAATTCCCAGTCCCGCTAAACGCATGGCCTGCCCTCCTGTTTTCGTTTCTTTTGCCGCCAATCCAGCTTTAGGCTGCGGCGGCTTGGGGGTTCTCGAAAATCTGCTTCTGGCGTTCCCGGTTCCATGCAGAGCGGGCTGGGATCATAGACAGGTCGACACGGTCACTATGCCGCTTGGACAAGGCAATCGTGCCTTCGAGCAACGCGCTGTCGAGCAGCGTTGGGTCGAGACCAAGCGCGAGGAAGGTCTCATTGCTGACTACCAGCTCGTTCTCTGCTGCCTCGGCCCGCGGGTTGGGGACGTGCGCGATCTCGGCCCCGGTGCGATCGGAAACGAGCCTTGCAAGATCAATGATCGTCAATGTCTCGGCGACCTGATTAAGGATCTTCACTTTTTCGCCGCGCTGCGGCGGGCTGCCGACAGCGAGCTCAATGCAGCGCACTGTGTCGCGAATATGGATGAAGGCACGGGTCTGACCGCCGGTGCCGTGCACCGTCAATGGATGACCAATCGCTGCCTCAACCAGGAAGCGATTGAGGACCGTGCCGTATTCGCCATCATAATCGAATCGGTTGATCAGGCGCGGGTCGAGCTTCGTCTCTTTGGTCTGCGTTCCCCACACGATTCCTTGATGCAGGTCGGTGATCTTGAGCGCATCGTTCTGCGCGTAGAATTGGAAGAGCAGCTGATCGAGCGACTTCGTCATGTGATAAACGCTGCCCGGCTTGGTCGGGAACAGGATCTCGCGCGATTGTGGCTGACCGTGATCGTCGGTCACCGCAACGTCGAGATACCCCTCGGGTATAGAGAAGCCGTTGCCGCTGTATCCGTAAACACCCATCGTGCCGAGATGGACCAAATGCGTGTCGGGCGAATGCTGAGTCAGTGCGACGAGCAGATTGTGCGTGCCGCTGATATTGTTGTCGACGGTGTAGCGTTTCTCGTCCGGGCCGCGCATCGAATAAGGCGCAGCGCGTTGCTCGGCGAAATGCACGACCGCATCTGGCTTGCCATTCGCTACTAGCGTATCCAGCCGCGGCGCTTCCCGGGCGATATCGAGATGCTCGAAATGGATAATCCTGCCGGTCAATTCGCGCCACGCTGCAATGCGTTCCTGCAGTTCGGTGATCGGCGTCAGGCTTTGCAAACCCAGCTTCGCATCGATTTCGCGGCGCGAAAGGTTATCGACGATGGTCACGTCGTGACCGCTCTTCGACAGGTGGAGCGCTGTCGGCCAGCCGCAGAAACCATCTCCACCAAAGACAAATATACGCATAAGTACGGACCCTAATTGCACTTTTATTGTGCGGACAATTGTAGTCCGCGCCAATGGCTGTTTGATGAACCGTTACACTTGAGCGCTGAGTTGAGATGTAAACAATGTTATCTAAAAATTGACCATTAACTGGATTTTGCAGGTTCAATTTTTACATCATTTTACTTTTCGAAGTTGTAAGTTTTTCATCGATACCTTTGTGTGGCGCGAGAGGCGTCGGGCTGCATCAGGGCATCGATCCCGCTCTTGGAGCTAGGATTTCAGCGGTTTGCGGCCGAGACATGTCCGTAGTTAGTCCTGTCTGTTGACAGTGCTGTGCTTCGGTCGATCTTAACCGCGCGGACAGTCGATTGAAATTGAGCGTTAATCGATCATCGCTCACATGCTCGACCTCGCCGATGTTCAACGGCGAGCGAATAAGAACGTTGGGAATTGGATGCAGCGGCGCGAATTTCTTGGCAAGATGGCTTGCGGCGTTGCTGCCTGTGGGATGCCGTCGATCGCCTTGGCCGATGAGAGTTTTTCCCTTGCGAAACTCGCCAATTCTCGCGGGCTGCGTTTTGGCAGCGCAGTGTCCCGCAGGGCGATGGGGTACCGGGACTACTCCGAACTGTCCTTTCTGCACTGCGACACGCTGGTCGGGGAGAACGCGTTCAAATGGCGGCATATGGAACCGCGCGAACGCCGCCATGATCGTCTAGGTGCCGACTGGACCATCGATTTGGCGCGGCGGAAGAACAAACGCTTGCGCGGTCACTGCTTCGTTTGGAACCACCATGACCGCATGCCCTTTTGGCTGGTCGATCAGGCGAGCGGATTGGCCAAGCGCGATGCGCGCGAGATCACGCGGAAGATGTGGCGGCATGGCTCGTTCCTTGGCCGCGAATTTCCTTCGATCAAATGCTGGGATGCGATGAACGAGGCCGTTGACCCGGCCACCGGCAAACTGCGCGAAACCGAGTTCACCCGGCTACTCGGAGGCAGGTTTTTCGATCTCGCTTTTCGCATCCAACGCCAGAAGAGCCCCGAGGCTCGGCTTGTCTACAATGAGACGATGAGCTGGGAGGCTGAACCCACCCACAGGAACGGTGTGCTTCGCCTGCTCGAGCGAGGGTTGGCGCGAGGCCTTCCGATCGATGCATTGGGTATCCAGAGCCATATAGGCAAGACGCTGGGCAGGCCGCGTGATGAACGGGCTTGGCGGGATTTCCTAACAGAAGTGCGCGGCATGGGCCTGGACGTGGTGCTATCGGAGTTCGACTGCAGCGACCGCAATATCTCCAACACTGATCCGGATTATCGGGACCAAAGGGTGGCCGAGCATTGCAAGGCCTATCTCGACATCACACTCGATTTTCCCAACGTGACCGAACTGATCGTCTGGTCGCTGGCCGATGGGCCGAGTTACATGAACCGCGACAGCTACCCGCCTTGGCGCAAGAGGATCGATGGTCAGGCGCTGCGGGGGCATCCGTTCGATCACAAGTTGAGGCCGAAACCGATGCTGACGGCGCTTAAAAATTCGCTGGCCAATGCTCCGATGCGTTGAAGTTGTTCAGCCGCTTGGCAGAGTGATCGTGCCCACGGTTCCCTCACCCGGTTGTGATTCCATTTCGAATTTGAAGCCATGACGGCGTGCCAGGTCATGGACGATAGCTAGTCCGAGGCCTTCGCCCTCGGATGCCTCGGACTTAGCTCCAGATTGTTGCACGTTTTGCAGAGTGGCGTGATCCATCCCTTTGCCGTCGTCGCTAACGGTGATCCGGCAGTCTTGGTCCATGGAGAGCTTCAGCATGACCTTCGCGGCACCCGCATGACGGATCGCGTTGGCGACAAGGTTGCTGGTGGACCGGATCAGGGCAAGAGCCGGAACGCGGGATTCGCAATTATCTGTCTCGACCAGAAATTCGATCCCTGCGTTCTCCGCTTCGGCTTCGAACATGTCTTTCACTGCTTTGACGACCAAAGTGAGTGAATAGGGCTCGGCTTCCGTCTCGGTATTGGCGAATCCAGCGCGGTTATCCCGATCGGAATATTCGTTGGTCAATTGCTCCAAATAATCGATGGCCTCGCCCAGCCTGGATTGGAGCGCAGGCGAAAGCCGATCCGCCTCGCTGCCAACGGCAGCCCTCAGGCCAGTGATCGGCTGACGGATATCGTGGCTTGCCGCCGCCAGCTGTGCCTTGTGCCTTGCGGCTGCGTCACGCGCCCTCGCATACTCGCGCTCGGTTTCGAGCAGGCGGCGGTCCGTTTGCGCTTGAGATTCGAGCGCATCAATCCGTTCGGCCACCATTCGATTGCGTTCACGGCGAGAGCGAAGCACGTCGACCAGTAGCAGCATGAGCATGCCAATTCCGGCCAGCAGTCTCAGCGTATCACGGGTGAACTCGATTGTGAGGTCGGAGAGATCGCGGCCAAGGTAATAGGGCTCCACCAGCAGCGCGCCAATGGCGCTGGCGAGCAGGATCGCGCCTGCAGCCAATCGCAACGGCCGGGCAATGTCGAACCGCAGCGCAACGGTAATCGCGAACAAGAATAGTCCGAGATACAGCGCCCAGAGAATGTCTGGAGTAGAATTCGAGTAGAGCGCAATCGCGATCAGAGGCACCATCAACGCCGCTGACGCAGCGACACGGATCACGCTATTCTCGAGCCGCAATTCCTTCCGAAAACCGAAGAGGAAGACATAGAGTATCGCGAAGATCGCAAGCAAAGTTGCTGCTTCCCACCATAATCTGGCGGTCAGCGAGGAGGTAACAAATGTCGTGGTGAACAGCGACGCTTCATTCTGAAGCATTGTGACCGAATAGGCGATCCCGATCAGGACACCTAGCGGGCGCGACGTAAGGTAAGATACGATCGCGAGGATAAGACCTATGATAAGCAGCGTCGCGGTGAACCCGCCTTTGAGCAGTACAGCCACAACCTGATTGGTGCCGAGTTCGCCTTCGCGAAAGATCCCGATATTGGGGTTGTCCGAACTGGCGGTATTGATGAGCGCAAGGCAGCTTTGTCCCGCGCCGACGGTGAAGCTCTGCGAACGCAGATAGGTGAAATAGCGCGCGCTAAGCGGGCGGTCTTTGCCCGTCTGGGTAGCGAGTATCTCAACCGGCGCGGCGCCTTCGCAGCTTAGATAGACGCGCGGGGGCTCCACGAAGATGCCGCCGATGCCGATGATCCGTCGCAGGTCGGCCGTGCCGGGTTCGGCAGGGTTGGTGAAGGGCAGGGCGATCCAAGCGCGCCAATCGTGAAACTCCGATACGCCGCCTGATCGCCTTTCACTTTCAAACCGGCCCTCACGATACTCGGCTAGCGCCTCTGCCAGATCGATTTCTGCGCCCGCCTCGGTGATGAGGTAGGACGCCGAGCCCTCGACCATCTCGTTGGAACTGCCGGGCTGGAGCACCACAGTTTGCTGGGCAGCAGCATGGGCAATGGGCGCCGCGGCGAAGGTTAAGAATGCCAAGCAGGCGGCCAAAAGCCGGAAAAAAACGGTCTTCCCCTGCATCGCCCTTTGTATACGGTGCCAACCAGGAATGGCGATGGGCGCTTGGGGGCGATCTGATTGAGCTTCGGGAGAACCTGTACGGCGGTGATCGCTGACGATCATGCGATCATCCGCGACGCACTGACCGCTTCGATCACCGATGAAGATAGGTTGGACGGCCACCGGATCGAAATCGTCGACCAGATCGACAATGGCATCGATGCCATTGTCGCTATCCGCAAGCATCGTCCCGATTTGCTCATGCTGGATGTTACCATGCCGCACGCGGGAGGCACCGAAGTGCTGCTCGAAGCGCGGCGTTGGTCGCCTGAGACCAAGGTGATCATCTTCACTGGCGTGGAAGCCGTCGGCAAGATCGCCGAACTGGTCGAAGTCGGCGCCGACGGCGTGTTCTGCAAAGCCGACGATATTGGCGAGGTCACACGCGCCATCCCGCGGATTCTCGAAGGAGGCAGGATCGTCTGCAGCCGGTTCACTCGTCTGCTTGAAGACAGCGCCGAACTGGAACCGCTGACCGACCGGGAACGGCAAGTTCTGAACCAGGTTGTTGCGGGCCGGACCAATCGCGAGATCGGCGAAGCGCTCGGCATCAGCATCAAGACGGTTGATCGTCATCGCACCAGCGTGATGGGCAAGACAGGCTCGCATTCCGCGGCCGAATTGATCGCCTACGCCCTGCGCGAAGGTTTGATCGATCCGCGTTCGAGCTAAGTTGGAGGCCGGCACTGTCTTTGATCCTTAGCGGAAAATGCAGTTGGAACCGGCTCCGGCTCCGTCGATCCGGGCATCATCGCCCGCGCCATCGGTGATCATCATCATCCCCTGCCATTCGAATTCATTGTCCAGCGTGCCTTCTGTCACGGGTTGAGGTGCGCTGGACAGCGCAGAGACGGGATCGCCTGCTGAAACGCCTGTTTCGAGGGTGGGTTTGAGCGGGTATGTCCGGTCGTCACCTTGCCGCATGAACCAGCCCGTGAAAGCGCCTTCCTGAATGGTCAGCGAAAAACCAGGATAGGCCGCATTGTCGGCGGGCGAATTGGGGCATTCGCTCATGATTTCTGCGATGGCTGGGTCTCCAATCAAGGGTTGGAGAGCGCCGAGCACTTCGGTTGATGGGCTGCCGAACGGGTATTCTTGCCGCTCGCCTTGGCCGTGAAAGATCGTGATGCCGGTCGAAGTGGGGCGAACCTCGGGGCGGATATCGACCAATGCAAGCAAGGGTGACGTCCAGCTTTGCTGCGGCAAATAGCTTTCTATCGACATCAATGAAAGATCGCTGCCTCTATTCGTGACTGGATATTCGGTGCGGTCGTCAACCGGCGTGCCTGCGAAGCTCCAGCTATGGCTTGAAGCTAGAGACACCTCTTCTTCTTGGGTGCTCGCTTCCACGCTCTGTGAGACGCGCTGTACCTGATAATCCTTGTACCACGCGATCTGGAGCAAAGTGAAACGCGCACGGGTGTAGCGCGAGTACTCGATGATACCCTCGCAGGCGTTGGAAAGGCAGGAAACTTCGTCGTCGCCGCCTTCGCCTTCCCAACGCGCTGAAATGAGCGCGTGGCCGTTCGTATGATCGGGGGCAACGCAAACCGCGATATCGAGACCGAAGTCATCCTGCACCGAACCGTCAAGAATGGTCATCTCACCGGTCTTGCAGAGCCTGCTCGCGATTGTGCTCTCGGTTGCGAGTTCGGAGGCTGCTGTCACCTCTGCCTTTGGCGTGGTGGCGCAGCCAGAGGCCAACACGGCGACGGCCAGCGCCAGAAGAGAGGGAGAGCTTGAACGGAGCATGGTCAAATCCTTTCACTCACGAAAATCGAAGCGACCCGGCTGCGTATTTGCAGCCGGGTCGCCGTCACCTTGGATCAATAGTCCTTGAAGGGATAGACTGCGCCGGTCTTGTAGACCGCTCCGCCAACCCCGACCCCGCCGCCGGCACCGAAGCTGATACCGTCAAAGCCAAGGGTGTTTCCGGCGAAGTCGACGCCGCCCGACAGGCCGACAATATAGTGGCCGGAGACCACCGCCGAAGTGCCATGGTCGCTGCCAACTCGGCTGGTCGGGATGGTCGAACGCGACAGCCCGACGGTCACATCACCGACCACCTCGGCCTTCGGTCCGGCTCCGACACCGCCGGTGAAGAACCAGCGTGCATTGGGGCTCTTCTTCAGCTCGATCGCGATCCCAGTGGATGCAGATCCGGCGACCCAGGCCGCGCCGCTGCCGCCAACCGTGATGGTCAGCGTCTTGAAGTAGCCGCCGCTTCCGCCACCGGCGCTGCGCACACTTGCACCGCTGGACGTGCCTGCATTCAGCGCTGGCAAGTTACCCATGTCGCGCAGCGCCGTGTGGCTGGTGCCGCATGCCCGCAGGAGCCGATTCACACCATTGCGAGAACGATCCTTCATTGCGTCTTTGAGCTGGTTCAGCATGTGCGACCGATTGAGGCATTTCGTCAGGTTGGCGAGCGGATTGTTGTCGCCAATTTCCTCAATCACCGTCTTGGCCACTGCGATCCGATCAGAATTGCGGACCTTCTTGATGCAGGTGCCTCGCTTGCCGCGCAACATGTTGGGTTTGTAGCTCAGCCCTGTGTTGCACCATTTTGCGGGATTTACATGGAAGCAGCTATTCTGGTTCAGCCCGCCGCATGCCGGTTTGGGTGGCTTGATCACGCATGTGCCCCGTCTGCCGATGCGTGGTTTGTAGGTTAGACCGGCATTGCACCATTTCTTGGGATTGGGGCTGACGCAGCTGTTTTGGTTCAAACCACCGCAGGGCTTGGGCTTTGGTTTGGGTTTCGAAACCTTCTTGATGCAGATGCCGCGCTTCCCGATACGGGGCTTGTAAGTCAGCCCGGCCTTGCACCATTTCTTCGGGTTCACATGGACGCAGCTTTTCTGATTGAGGCCGCCGCATGACTTTTTGAATGAGGCCGCCTGAACCGGTTCGGTAGGGGCAATCATGGTCGTACCGAGCGCCAATCCGAAGACTGCCGTCGCCTGAAAAATCATCTTGAACATCGTCTTATCCTCCATTGAGATTGTGTTGTTGGTTGGGGTTGGATTGATCACCACGGCTCGACATGTTCGCCGTCGTCGACGGGGAGATCGTCGTATTCTGGCCCGTCATATCCAGGCTCGTCCGGGTAGGGCTCTGCGCCTGTAAAGCTGTCGACACGGTCGAGGTGATAAGTGATCGGGATTAGCGCCTGGGTGCGGCCCCGAAGCGTGTCGTCATCGATCCATTCGAAACGGATGTTCGACATCAGCGGCAGGTCGCGCCCGGCGAAGCTGCCATCGTTCGTTTCACGCAAGTCGGTGAGCACGACCTGACCCGGATTGATCTTGAAGATCAGCATATGGACCCAACCGTCTTCGGCGTGGGCATGGCCGTTTTCGACAACGATCCGCTTGCCGATCTCGCGGATTTCCCAAACTCCGTCGATTGGCAGGGGATCGAGCGGTTCAACCTGGTCTACGGTCGGAAGCAGCGCTGGTATCTGCGCCTGGGCGGTTTGGGGCAGCGCTGTCGTGCCAAGCGACAAGGCGGCTGCGGCGATTGCTAACCTTTTGGCAGTTGTGCAGGTCATTGTTTTCTCCTCAAATCGAGCGGTTCGAATGTGAGGAATTTGTCGCAGCGACCGGACCAAAGCGGAATGAGGTGCATCCCCCAATCAGGCGGGGTTTCCGTTCATCTCCGCGCAAGTTGGGGCAGGTCAGCGGGGACTGAGAATTGGGGGGAGCACCCCATCGTCATTGGCCGGAAAATCGCGATGCTGGTTCGCGTTCAATGAGGCGGCGCACCGCCGACCAAGGAGTAAGAGACATGCACAAGATGACGAACCGCATCATGAAGCTGGCGATCCTTTCAGGAGCGCTGGCCGCAACTCAGGCGCAAGCGAGTGTGAGCAAGATTTGCCTTGAACTGCCGACGGGGTCGAAAACGCTCTCGGCAGAAATCGCCAGTGGCTGCCTGCCGACATCACCCCGCCATGAGGGGAAGTTCACCCTTGAGGTGGATCAGGCCAATGCAATGATCCAGATTGATGGCGAGTTCAGTCAGATTGGCGATCAGCGTATTGGGACTGCCGATTGCATGGGATCGCAAAGGCTAACGCTCAATGCCGAGGCCGTCGAGCCGAGGCGCTACAGCATTATCTTCAACGGCCAATACAAGGGAGTGTTCGACGTGTCGGACGGTGCCGGGCAATCCGGCTGCATCGGACAGCATGGTTCGGTAAGAGGCGAGGCGGACATTGAAGTTCTCCGGCGCTCCACATTCGAGGGGTGGGTTGCGGCAGAGTTGGGCGAGCTTGCAGAGTTGACCGCACCCTCGATGGGCGAACTGGTCGGTCAGTTGCTGGGCAACCACCCGGAAAGCATGGAGGGACGCGGCGTGGCTGATGTTCGCATCGGCAAGGCGCGCTGGCAGCAAAGAATGGAGTTCAAGCCTGGGCCTGGTCCAGGCGGGCGAGGCGCAGCCCCCTTTGTGGCCGTCCGTATCGAAGAGCACGGCTATCTCGATGATAGCGTTTCCGGCCGCCGGGTCTTTGCAGTCGTTCGCCAGACGCAGGAAGGCGGTTGGACCGTAACTGAGCAATGGCAACAATGGATGTGCGCACGCGGTGGTCGCTCTGGCCAATGGAGCGGAGAACCATGCGTTTGATGCATCTTCTCGGCCCGGCGACGTTTCTAGAATCGCGGCGACTATCGAACATACCTCGACGATTGGCAGTATTGGGGGATTAGATAAAATCGGCTGACAGGATTTTTGAAAAATGCTCTCTACACTTCAATAGGACATCTTCGGAAATTGGATTCTTGTATTTGCATCTGAAGTGTTACAGAATATTAAGTGTTGAAGACGAGAAATACAAAATATTCGATGAGATTCAATTTCCTTCAATCCTGCAAAGGCTTCCGTGATTGCGATTGTTTTCAATTGGGCAATGATCGTACGCGATGCCAAAGAAGTGAGGCTGTATGAACAAGCATGATCCGATCACTCGTTTTACACCGGCTGAAAATCACCTAATCGAAACCCTCAATAAAACGCTTGATCGCGATACTGCGCTCGCCGAACTCAAGAAATTGCTTCAAGTCGCGGTCCAAATCGAACTCGCGACAATTCCGATTTATCTCTACACGTATTATTCGATCAATCGGACCGTACACAGCGGCGAGAACATGCGGCCAAGCGACATATTCGCCAACAAGACTGGCGGCATGATCATGAGTGTAGCAGTCGAAGAGATGCTGCACATGTCACTCTCTTCGAACATTCTCTATTCGCTCGGCCAGATGCCGAAGATGTATCAGCTCGCACCCGACAGCTATCCCACATTGCTTCCGGCTCACCATCAAACTGACAAGTGGCAACCCGAAGGTCCCGATGGCTCGCACGATGTCAAAATTCCGCTCGGCAAGCTCAATTACGAGCAGCTTTGGCATTTTCTCCAGATCGAATATCCGGAAACCATGGACGCGGTCCCGGAAAACAAGGACTGGAAGACCATCGGGCAGGTCTATTCCTATGTCCGCTGCATCATCGCGACCAAGTGGATCGAGGATGAGGATTTCCGCAAAGGCAGCGCCGAGCACCAAATCCAGAGCTTCAACTATTCGCCCAACAACACGGACACCGTCCACACCAAGGGCAAGTTTGATCCCTGGTCACCAGCTCCGGAAACGGCCGATCCGGACGCAGAGCCGTTTGTTGGCAAGAGCGCAGCCGAAGGGGCAATCTATTCCAATGAGGAAGACAGCCACGCCGGGATGACCGAACTGGTCACGATCAGCGGCAAGGAAGACGCCTATGTCGCGATCGACACGGTCTGCGATCAGGGCGAGGGCTATGCGCAGCCGCACATGCACGATTTGCCGACCGATGATCCGTCTAAGCACGAACTGTCGCACTATTATAAATTCCTGACGATCCAGGGGCAGTTCGCGGAATACAAAGCGCATTGGGAATCTGGCGGCCTGAAAGAACGCCTGCCCAAATATCCCGCTCCGCCGCCACCAGTGGAGCCGACC
Source organism: uncultured Erythrobacter sp. (assembly GCF_947499705.1). Lineage (NCBI taxonomy): Bacteria > Pseudomonadati > Pseudomonadota > Alphaproteobacteria > Sphingomonadales > Erythrobacteraceae > Erythrobacter > uncultured Erythrobacter sp. The sequence continues at coordinate 184,163 of NZ_CANMPJ010000001.1, forward strand.
ATAGGGTCCGGCGAACTCGCCGAAGTTGTGATCGACTATCCCGATAATCCAGTCACGCACGAATACCCCGAAGAGCTGCAGCCAATCTCCGACTTCTGCAACGGTGTGTTCCAATACATGCTGGTGCTGACCGAGACGCTGTATCTGGTGCCGCCGCAAAGCCAGCGACTGTTCTTCAATGAAGGGATGCATCGATCAATGATTTGGGTGCTCGACAAGCTCATCAAGACGATGCGCGATATCCCGATCACCGAAGGGAAGCATGCGGGTAAGTCTTTCGCGGCCACGTTCGAGAACATCAATCTCGGCCCGCGCGAAAACTCCTTCGCAACACTCGGCGTGCTGGGCAAGAAAGCCATCGCTGCTGCCGAGGCATTGATCGCCAAGGACAAGGCAATGGATAATCCTGCGAACAGCGTGATCTACTATGTCCAGCAGGCATTATCGGCCACCGACGCGCAAGGCGCGCCGCAGCATCTGCCCGATGTGAAGGCATTCTGGGACGGCGACAAGCCAGTCCCAAGCAACTGAAATCTGATTAAGAAGTGGGAGTATTCACATGACCCAAGCGCGCAGAGGCCGTGAACATCTGAAGCAAAAGCCGGAAACGGGGCCTGGCGAGCCTGTGCCAACGCCATATCCTTTCGCAAAGGCTCCGGCGTTTTCGAAAACCGTCGGCACACAGCCGGAAGGGCTCCCGCTGCACAGCTGCATGGGCCTAAACAGCTGCAAGGCATCCGATCGCTACGGTTTGGAAGGGCATTTCGACCCGGTCACTGGCACGAATGTGCAGAACGATTGCGCCGGTCAGGGGTATTGCGCGACCACGCCTGCCCATACCTGTCACGTGCAGAACAGCTGCAAGAACCAAGGTGGGTGCGGATTGTACGGAACATCGAAAGAGCTGGAAAACCCCGCGCATAATGATTGCCGCTCGCTCGGTTCCTGCGCCGTGCCGATCAATGCCGAGCGGTTCAGCACAGACGGCGCAAACCGCGGCAAAAGTGTTTGGCAGCGCGCGCGCAAGGTCTTTGAAGAAACCGTCTGGCCGCAGACGCGGGCCGAGCTGCTCAACAAACAGTCGATGGGCAAGGTCGCCTCCGACTGCGCCTTGCCCAAAGAGCTGGGAGACGCGCCAGCCGAGTTCGAAGGCAAAGGCCCAGCCTATCAATGGGTGTCCAACAACAACATGAATCGCGGCAACATGACCGCTTGTGGTTCGAGTGGGACGAGCGGCGCTGGTGGTTGCTCCTGATTTCAGGGTAGTCTCGCACCCAATGAACCCCGCCATCGCGACAGAAATGCTGCAGGCCTTGCGCACGCCCGAACTCGGGCAAGGCCTGGGTCTAGGACTGCGCAATGTTCATTTCGAGCACATTCTGTCGTCCTGGCCGGAGGTCGATTGGTTCGAAGCGATATCCGAAAACTTCATGGATTCCGGTGGAAGGCCGCGTCATGTCCTGGACCGTATCGCCGAGCGCTATCCGATTGCGCTGCACGGCGTATCGCTGTCGATCGGTAGTAGCGATCCGCTGAACTTCGAATATCTTCGCCGGTTGAAGGCTCTTGCCACCGACATCAATGCGATGTGGGTGAGCGATCATTTGTGCTGGACTGGCTTTCAAGGCGCGAACTCGCACGACCTTCTGCCGCTTCCGCTTACAGAGGAAGCACTGGCCCATGTCATCAGCCGGGTGAGGGTGGTGCAGGACTTTCTCGAACGCCCGTTGATCCTCGAAAATCCGAGCAGCTATCTGACCTTTCGGCAATCGACGATTAGCGAGCCAGAGTTCTTCCGCCGACTGGGGGAAGAGACGGGCTGCGGGTTCTTGCTCGACGTGAACAACGTCTTCGTGAGCTGTTTCAACGCCGGCTACGACCCCGCCGCTTACATCGATGCATTTCCTTGCGAGCGCGTGGTTCAGATGCATCTCGCAGGCCACGAGGATTGCGGTGACCACATGATCGACACGCATGACCGCGCCGTTCGATCGGAGGTCTGGGAATTGTTCCGGCGGGCGTGGGAAAGAACGGGCGGCGCAGCGACCTTGCTGGAATGGGACGGAAACATCCCGGAATTCGCCGAATGTCATGCGGAGCTGCTGAAAGCCCGCGACTATATGGCTTGGCAGGCTGGCGGGAATGGTCAGTCGGTCCAGCCAGACGGCAACACATCTTCCCATTCTACGCCCATCGACTTCCTGATTCCCGATGCGATGGGGCAGACCGAGCTGGTCGATCCGTGACCGCGCAGAGCGATCCGTTGCCCACCGTTCAACGTTGGATGCAGCAGGCCTTGATCGCACCGGGCAGAACCGATCCCGAAGCGATTGGTGAATTGATCGATCAACCGGCAAGCGGCAATGCGGTTCAGCGGCTCGCGATCTACCAGCGTAGCTACTACGACCGCTTGCTCACCTGCATGCGCGAGCAATTCCCGGCGCTTTGCCATGCACTAGGTCGTGAGTTGTTCGACGATTTTGCGCTGGATTACCTCCAGGCCAATCCACCAGAAAGCTACACGCTTTACGATCTTGGACGACGTTTTGCCGGGCATCTGAAGGCGTCACGTCCGGACCGTGACGCGGCTGATGGGGACAAGGAGAACTGGATCGATTTCATGATCGAGCTGGCCCTGTTCGAGCGTCAGATATTCGTGATGTTCGATGCTCCGGGGCACGAGGGCAAGGTGTTTGCAGATGCAGGCACCCCCAACGAACGACTGGCGCTTCAACCATGCTTCGCGATCTGCGCTTACGCTTTCCCAGTCGCGCGATATTATCACGATGTGAAGGCAGAGGCCGAGCCAGACTTTCCGCCCGCACAGGCCAGTCACTATGCGCTGGTGAGAACCGATTACGTCACTCGAACGCTGGCGGTCACTGCGCCTCAATATCGCCTTCTTGAGTTACTGCTGGCCGGAGGCAGTGTCGATGACGCATTGGCTCGGAGCTCGGCCGACTATGGCCTCAACCTCGATGACGTGCAGGAACATTGGGGGATGCACGGCGGGTTGAAGACGAGCTGGCTCAGCCTGGGCTTTTTCATTGACAAGGAACTGTGAGCAGCGCCCGGCTCACGCAAAATGGCTTGCCCAATCGAGGCCAAATTTGGCGAGGTATTTGCGCAGCCGATCTGCATCGTTGACCGATTTTCGGTTTGCGCGGGAGATTGCGAACAATGTGCGCCCGGCATCGGACAGACTGTCGCTGCGAGAGCAGACCTCGATGACATATTCGAGTTGCGCGCGATCAAATGGATCGATCTTGGCGAAGGCTTCCTCACCCAAAAGCTGGGCTAGTTCGGTGCTGCTAAAGGTCTCACCTGACCACAGATTGGAAAGTCGGCGTGTTTCCAGTTTCACCGCATCGCGGCCGATCCGCCCACCGGCACAGAGCGTAGCCATGCGCGTCACGCTAGCTGCCAGATCGCGAAAGTTGCCCTGCCACAAGGCTGATGGGCTTTCGGCAAAGGCCAGATATCGCTCGCGCGCTTCCTTGTTGAAGGTCACGCGCGCGCCCTCACGTTCAGCAAAGCGCTCGAGCTCGTAATCGAGGTTGGGTGCGATGTCCCCCCTCCGTTCCGCAAGGCCAGGCATCGTGAAGGTCCAAAGGTTGAGCCGAGCAAACAGGTCTTCGCGAAAATCTCCGGCGGCGACTTCGGAGGTAAGATCGCGGTTAGTGCCTGCGATCAGCTGAAACTCGCTCTGCGCTTCTTTGTCCGAACCGACGGGTAGGAAGCGACCGTCTTCGATTGCGCGCAGGATCATCGCCTGCTCGTCGAGGCCGAGTTCGCCGATTTCGTCGAGAAACAGCATTCCCGTGTGTGCGGCTTTGAGCAGACCGGGCCGCTCCTGAACGGCGCCAGTGAACGCCCCCTTCTTGTGCCCGAACAACGCCGACATTGCGCCGTCACCCTTCAGCGTAGCGCAGTTCACCTCGACAAAGGGCCCTGTCACCTGATGTCGTAGCTTTTTCAACTCGTAGATCTTGCGCGCCAGCTGGCTCTTGCCCGCGCCGGTAGGCCCCATCAGCAGGATCGGGGCGCGGCTTCGCACCGCCACCTGTTCGATCTCTTCGATCATCCGGTTGAAGGCCGGGTTGCGCGTCTCGATACCGCTTTTCAGGAAACTCGCGCTTTCCTCTGACGCCTCGGCAAACCTGCTTGCGATGGAATCGTAACGCGACAGGTCGAGATCAATCGAATTCCACGTCCCGATCGGTTGCGGTTTTCCTCTGCGCGGCTGGGTCTGGAGCAATTTGCCCGGCAGGTAGCGTGCTTCGGTCAGCAGAAAGAGACAAATCTGCGCGACATGCGTGCCTGTGGTGATGTGGATCAAGTAGTCCTGGTTATCGGGATCGAACGGAAACTCCCGCGCAAAATCGAGCAGCTTTCCGTAGACTTCTTCGAAGTCCCATGCGTCTTTAAACTCCATGGCATGCGGCACGATCTCGGTTTCTGGCGAGACACTCTCGATATCTTTGACCACGAAATCGGCGAGCCGGCGATGCTGCTTCCCGTGGATCAGCACAAAGCGATCGACGCGCAGGTCTTCCTGCATGCAGATGCTGACCGATGGGCGCCACTTGCTCCAGCGTTCCGGCCCGAACTTGCCGGCGTCCAAGGTTGAACCGAGGAACCCAATGACGGTGGTTGGTTTCATCCCAATACGATACAGATGTATAAGTGACGATACAAGAGTCTACAAAAGAAGCAATAGGCTCGCGATCCATTATGGCTTTCAAAAGTATAGATAATCAATAAAAACAGAGTGATAGATAGGGTTCGAGTGTCTCTGATCGCAATTGGCACACCCGGTGCATTACTATGACCGTCGGGCAGTCGAACACCCGGCACGATGCGGCGAGAATGGGCGGTCGGAATGGGCCGGCCGCCCAAAGCCGGCAAAAAGGAATTCACGATGACCCAGACGACTTACGAGTATTCTGAAACCGAAGGTGGGTCGCCGATCAAGATGTGGACTCGCGGTGTTCCGGTCGATGATCGGGCGCGCGAGCAGCTTTCCAAGGCGGCGCAGATGCCGTTTATCTTCAAACATGTGGCCGCGATGCCCGACGTGCATGTCGGTATCGGCGCGACCGTTGGCTCGGTTATCCCGACCAAGGGTGCGGTGATCCCGGCAGCAGTCGGCGTCGATATCGGCTGCGGCATGATGGCGGCGCGGACCTCGCTGACTGCGAGCGATCTGCCAGACAACCTTGCTGGTATCCGGTCCGCTATCGAAGCGGCTGTGCCGCATGGGCGGTCCGGTGCGCGGGGTCGGCGCGGTCCAAAGCGGGACAGGGGCTCATGGGGCGAACCACCTCAGGCCGTTGTCGATGCCTGGGCGGACCTCGCGGTTCGGTTTGGCAACATCGTCGCAAAGTATCCGCGGTTGAAGAACGCGAACACTGTCGTGCATCTCGGCACACTCGGTACGGGCAACCACTTTATCGAGCTGTGTCTGGATACCGAGCAGCGTGTCTGGGTGATGCTTCACTCCGGATCGCGGGGCATCGGCAACGCGATTGGACGGTTCTTCATCGAGCTTGCCAAGCAGGATATGCGCAAGTGGCATATCAACCTGCCTGACGAAGACCTCGCCTATTTCCCGGAAGGGACCGATCATTTCGACGATTATGTCGAAGCGGTCGAATGGGCGCAGGACTTTGCCGCGCTGAACCGGCGAGTGATGATGACCCATGCGCTCGATGCGCTGCGGTCGCAGATCACCAAGCCGTTCGAGGCTGAATGCGAAGCGGTGAACTGCCATCACAACTATGTGACGCGGGAAAACCACTTCGGCGAAAACGTACTGGTGACCCGTAAGGGCGCAGTGCGGGCAGCGAAGGGTACGCTCGGCATCATTCCGGGTTCGATGGGAGCAAAGAGCTTCATCGTCCGCGGGCTTGGCAATGCGGAAAGCTTCGATAGCTGCTCGCATGGCGCAGGGCGGGTGATGAGCCGGACACAGGCCAAAAAGCTGGTGACGCTCGACGAGCACATCGCGGATACTGCCGGTGTCGAATGCCGGAAGGATGCGGGCGTGATCGATGAAACGCCCAAGGCCTATAAGCCGATCGAAGCCGTGATGGCCGCACAGGCCGATCTTGTAGAGATCGTGCATACACTGAAGCAGGTGGTGTGCGTGAAGGGGTAACCCTTCGCGGGCATCGCCTGCTTTTAAACGAGGAGTTCAGCATGCGTGGACAATTCTTCTGCAAGGGCTGCGGCGGACCGATCACCGGTGTGATCGAAGTGGAGTCACTCAAAGACCCATCAGTCAAGCGTCCCTCGCTTAAGCTACAACAACCCGTTGCTCCATGCGGTTCGGGCTATAAGTCCCGCTACAAATCCTATGATCCAGGAGGCTGGAGCAAGCAAAAGGCCACCGATCCTGAGCCAACCTATTGGCTCAATCCTGACGATGTTAAGCCGTACTCGAAATACATCAAAGGCCGATGCATTGGGTGCTGCGGGATCGCGGGGCTTGACGGTCCCAACCACCAGTGTGCGAAGTGCGGAGCGGAAATCGGTACTGAAGAAAGCGACTGCTACACGCCGTATATCTTCATCACCGAAAGCCGAAACATAGAATTCGAACGAGAAGACAGATGATCACTATCGACGGCTCCGAAGGAGAGGGCGGCGGGCAGGTGCTACGCTACGCTGCCGGCCTTTCGCTCATGACGGGCGAGCCTTTCACCATTCACAATGTTCGCGGCGGGCGGAAGAAGCCTGGCCTGATGCGCCAGCATGTCACCGCGATCGAAGCGGCGGCGATGGTAGGCAATGCCGAAGTAAGCGGCCTGTCCGTAGGATCGGAGGAATTGACCTTCCGGCCTGGCAGCGTCGTGCCCGGCGAGTATCACTTTGCTGTGGGCACCGCTGGCAGCACCGGGATGGTGCTGCAGGCGCTGCTCGGGCCGTTGATGCAGGCGAGCGAGCCATCGCGCGTCGTGATCGAAGGGGGCACTCATGCAAGCCATGCGCCACCGTTCGAATTCACCGCGCGCACCCTCCTGCCGCTTATCGCCAAGATGGGTCCGAAAATTACTGCGACGCTTGATCGGCATGGGTTCTTCCCCCGCGGCGGTGGACGGATTGTGGTCGAATTCGATCCTTCTGACCTACGCCCGATTGAGCTTATTGATCGCGGGAAGTTGCTTTCGACCAAGGCCGAAGCGGTTGTAGCGGGTATCCCTTTCGATGTCGCAGACCGCGAGTTGAGTGCAGCGCGCAAGGTGCTGTCCGACTGGCCCGAAGATGCGTTTCAGTCAGTACAACTGCCCGCCGATCACGGCCCTGGCAACGCCCTGTTGATCACGGCCGAGTTCGAGAACGTGACGGAGGTCACATCCGGCTTCGGCAAGATTGGTATGCCTGCGGAACGGCTCGCCAAAACGGCTGCCAAGCGTATGGCCGGTTACCTCGGGTCGAGGGCGTTTGCTGGCCCATATCTGCAAGACCAATTGCTTTTGCCGTTCGCGATGGCAAAGGGCGGCGCGTTCACGACGGTGAAGCTGAGCGAGCATACGCGCACGGCATCGCAGCTGATCGAGCGCTTCACTGGTACCGGGTTCAAATTCTCCGAGACCGGGGAAGGGACCCATCTGGTGGAGGTTGCTCCCGGCTAATCCGCACCATCCTTCGGAACTCGAACGAGCAAATGGGGATGCGAGTACCAAGTGGCCAATTCTAGCGCTTCAGCTTGAATTTCGGTCCCTGGTACACGCGCACCGCGTTGCCGCGTTCGACCTGCAGGTTCTGTTCCCATAGCTGCGCATTGGCTTTGCCCGCTTCAGCTTCCTGCTGCTCCTCCAGCATCAGGGCAATCTTTAGCCGGGCGGTCTTCTTGTTGGCGAATTGCGACCGCTGCTCCTGGGAAACGCAGGTTAGCCCACTTGGCCCATGGACCGCGCGAATGGCGCTGTCGGTCTTGTTCACATGCTGCCCGCCGGGGCCGGATGCACGGATCGCCTGGTAGGTGATATCGCGCTCGTCGAAGCCCGCAATGTCGCTTGGGTCAGGCGCTTGGCGGACGCCAACGAACCAGTTCTTGCGCTTATGGTTGGGGCGGAAAGGGCTGGTGCCGATCCAGCGGACTGTGCCCGTGCGCTCGCTGACGAATGTCTCGACATCCGGACCTTCGACCTTGAGTAACATGCTGGCGCAGTCATCGGTCACCTCCAGCACCGAGCATGCGAGACCCATTGCGGCGGCTTCCTTGCCAAACGCTTCTCCCAAGCGTTCCACGCACCAGCGACATTCCTTTGGCCCTTGCCCGGACGAGATATGCAGGATCGCGCTGTTCATGAGCGCCTCCTTTTGTAGGTGATGATGGGGCGGAAGATCGCGACCACTTCGATCAAGCCCGCCTGCGACAGATCATCGATCACACCTTCTATGTTCTTGTAGGCTTGTGGCGCCTCCTCGAACACCAGATACTTGTCCTCGCAGATCACCCGGCCGCCCAGATCGGTGCGTTCCAGATCGGTGATCGAGTATCGCGAACCGAGTTTGGTGCGAGCATCCTTACGCCCCCATTTCCTTCCCGCCCCATGGGCAAGGGAATGCAAAGCGATCTCGTCCCGGACCGCTTTCGGCGCGACGAGGTAAGTCATCGTGCCGCGCGAGCCGGGGATCACCACCAGGCCTTTGTCAGCGGGAGCCGCGCCTTTCCGATGCAGCCAGCCATCTTCGTGCGGCGTCACGCTGTTGTGGAAGATATCCAGTTTCAGCGCGGCATCGGCGCCGAGCTTGCCAAGGAAGCGCTCGGCAATGATGTCACGGTTCAGTTTTGCCCAACTCATCGCCTCATCATGCCGGGCGAGGTAGTCGTCGAAAGCCGCCGTGCCGGTCAGCAATCCCCCACCTTGATACTGGCGAACATGGCTTCGCAGGATCGCTTCACCCAAGCCGCGCGAGCCGCTGTGCGTGAGGAGATAGACCTGATCTGGATCGAAACGATGTGCTTCGAACAATTGCGGGCTTTCAATGCTCTCGACAATTTGAAACTCGGCGAAGTGGTTGCCTCCACCAATCGTCCCAAGGCTGTCGCTATCGAGGCTTGAGGTTAGACCCCTTTTGTCCAACCGATCTAGCCTGTCACCCGGCCACGGGCCTTCCAAGTCGACCAGCTTCCTGACGGTCTTATCGCGCTTGAACTTTCGAGCCTCTAGATCGGTTTGCCAAAGCGCCATGCCGCAGCCGATGTCGTTGCCGACCAGGTGCGGATAGACATGGCTGCGAGACCAGAACGCGGCTCCGACGGGAATGCCCTGTCCAGCGTGCAGATCAGGCAGGCCGACCGCTTGCTCGATCCCGGGCAGATCGGCTGTTTGATGCAATTGATCGATCGCCTTCTGCTCGATCCAGCTTGAATCGGAGCCGATGAGGCGAACCTTCTGATACGTCATCAGTTCACGCCTCCGTTATTGGTGAGTCCGTGCGACTTGAGCTGCTTCTTCGAAAGCTGTTTCATCGAACAAACTTCCCAGCCGCCCGGCTGATCTCGCCACCTTTGTTCAATCAGTTGATGGCGCAAATGAGCCTCCGTGCAGCGCGGATCGCGCGTGAGGTGGATCTCGAACCAAATGCCTTTCCGCTTCATCCGCACATGTAGAGGGGACAAAAGCTCAAAATCATCGAACGGGCCTTCTGGATAGGCCGCAAGCCAGCGGCGGTATGAGCGCCGCTCGATCCCGAGAAGTTGGCGAAGTCGCGCCGTTTCTTTCACCCGGCCGTCAACCGGATCAACATAGAGATCCGGCCACCAGCCATCGAGCGGTTGCACACCGCCAAAACGGCCTTGTCCGAGCCATTTGCCATTCGCATCGACATGGATGGAAACCATGATGAAATCCTCCAGATGCTCGCGAATATGCATCTTCACCGTGCTGCCTGTGTCGAGCTGCTGGCAGATCTCGCTGAAGACATCGTTCCAGAGACGTCCACGCTGCTTGAGCAGATAGCGCCGCAGCGGCGCGAGGTTCTCATTGAGCGACTTGGTGTAAGCGGCAGATTCCCAGGCATGCCGTTTGTGCCCGATGAATGTGCGCCCCGGATCGGTGCGCCGCTTCAGCTTCGCAGCCGGCGCATGGCGAGAACCCCACCGCGGACGTTCCACGATGACCTTGAACATATCAGCGCGCATCGTTCACCTCCCGGCTGCGAGAGTCGAGCAGCTGTGAAGGGTCTCGGAGATTTCCGAGCCGCGAAACTGTATTGTAGTAAATTGATGCGGCGATGTGCCGCACGAAGTCTGTTGCTACGCGAGCGAGCTCGCGTCGATCAGAATTGCCCATGACAATTGTTCCTGACTGGCAAAGAATATCAGTGTGGATGATTGTGCAGTCTGGGTATTCAGCATGATCCACTCCTTTCCTTGCGTTGGAACAATTGAATCGAGGCACGCTGCTAGGCGTGCTCGATTTCAAGATCAAGCACTTTTTCATCGAAACCAATCCTGTGATGGCTCATCACCTGAGTCTGGCGTGGCCGGATCACCTCAGTTGGTACGACTTGTCGTGGCGAGTGCCAGCTTGCGTTCCATTGGCAAGGATCGAGCTGTCTTGCAGCAAGCGACGCAGTACGCCTTGAATGCTACGCGTCGCCTCAGGCGTGGATGGAACAGCGATCAATAATCGTCCTGAGGGCGGAGATGCTGGTTGACACGGTTCGGCGCATAGTCTTAAGGCCCGCCGCCTGTGGTGAGCCCAGATGGCGGAATTGGTAGACGCGCCGTCTTCAGGTGGCGGTGGGGGCAACCCCGTGGAGGTTCGAGTCCTCTTCTGGGCACCATTTGTTCTTCTCACGTTCTCCCAAATAATCTATAAAAATGTGAAGCGACAGAATCTAGGTCATTTATGTCCTAATGTGTCCGGCGTTTCCGACAAAGTTAGAGTCATGTTCTTGATCTGAGAATCTGCTAAGACACTCGTAACGTGCTATTGTGACCAGTAAGCTGCGCAGTCTTCGTATCCTCACTTAAACTGATCAGATCAATTGTCCGAAAAATGTATACACATTTCGGACACCTCTCAGAGTGTCACCGATTCCGTAGCTCCGCTGGCGCACTGGTCCCGTATTCAATGATGCAGCACGCTTCTCTTCAAATGAGTAGTGCAATTGTGTCCCTGTGTGACAACTTGAGCAACCAACCAAGTCTGCTTGGCTGGTTGCCTTTGGTGAAGCCGAAAACGGTCCGTCCATTTAGATGATTGGTATCCCAAATCGAAGGGCCTCGCACAGTTGTGCGCCAGACAAGAGTGATATCCTCTTTACATATATCTAATATAGTTATATCTATCATGCGACTCATAAGCGGATAGGCGCATGACCGAAGAAGAATTCCTCCGAAGCTACGACGCGAAGAGCTTTGAGCGTCCTTCTGTTGCGGTCGACCTCGTGTTGATGAGCGTTAGAGACGGGCAAGTTGTCGCAGTTCTTCAGCAACGATCCGAGCACCCGTACCAAGGCCATTGGGCACTACCAGGCGGGTTTGTCCAGATTGGCGAAAGCCCTGATGAGGCGGCGACTCGTATCCTGAAAGACAAGGCGGGGATGGATCAGTGCTTCCTTGAGCAGCTTTACACATTTGGTGCTCCTGATCGTGATCCTCGGACCCACGTTATTTCGATTGCTCACTTTGCCCTGTTGCCGTTTGAGCGATTTGAGAAGGCGCTGGACCGAAAAGCAGACCTTGCGTTGGCGACTATCGATGTTCCTTGGAAGGGGGAGGCTGGAGGGGCTGTGAGGGCGTTGGACCGGCAGGGTTCAAAACTATCACTCGCCTTTGATCATGACGAAATCCTTGGCCTAGCTGTCAAGCGACTGAGGGGCCGTCTCGATTACTCGCCAATCGCTTTTGCGCTTCTCCCGGCGCTCTTCACTCTTCGCGACCTTCAGGACGTGCATCAGGCGATCCTTGGCGTGGAGTTTAGAAAGCCAGCCTTTCGCCGCCGCATGCTCGACGCGGGCTGGATTAAGGGCACCGGCAAGAAAGAGTCCGGACAAACCTTCCGGCCCGCGGAATTATACACACTCAAGAAAGGAGTGAAGAATGGCACAGATTAGCAATTACGGCATCCTCGCCCAGCTGCGAGCAGATGCCAGTCACCACATCATTCGCTACAAAAGCGGTAAGATGAAGCAAAGCGGGCGCGGAATTGTGTGCTGGTTCCGTCCGGAAACCGCCAGCATCGTCGAGGTTCCTTTAGACGACCGGGAGATGAGCCTGTTCGTCAAAGGGCGCAGCGCCGACTTTCAGGATGTGAATGTGCAAGGCGTTCTGGGCTGGAGAGTTCTGGAGCCAGAGAAGCTGGCCGAACGCATCGACTTCACCATCGGCTTGCAGTCTGGTCAGTATCTGAAGGAACCGCTCGAACGCATCGAAACCCGCTTGCGCGGTCTGATCAATCAGGCGGCCTTGCAATATTTGGCTGAGAAGCACGTCCGCGAATTGCTCGACTTGGGCGTCGACCCGTTACGCGAAGGCATCGAAGCGGCGCTCGCTAGCGAGCAGTCTTTGGCTGATATCGGTATCGAGATCGTCAACATTCGCTTGGACAATCTTGCGCCAAGCAGTGAGCTGCAGCGCGCATTGCAAACTCCAACTTTCGAAGCTTTGCAGCAGAAGGCAGATGAAGCGGTCTATGAGCGGCGGGCGATCGCGGTCGAAAAAGAGCGCGCGATCGCTGAAAATGAGCTCGTCAGCAAAGTCGAGCTGGCGAAGCAGGAAAAGCAGCTTATCGCTGAAGAGACCGGCAATGCCAAAGACCGCGCAGAAGGTATCGCTCAGGCTCAGCAGATCGAAAGCGATGCTGAAGCCAATCGTATCCGCGTTGTCGATGGCGCAAAGGCAGAAGCGCAAAAGGCACAGATGGATGTGTATCAGGGTGTCGCCCCGGCCATCATCCTTGGCCTTGCCGCACGCGAGTTTGCGCAGAAGCTCGATAGGATCGAGCACCTCAATATCACTCCGGACATGGTGGCCAGCCTGCTGAAAGAGTTTGGCGGAAAATCTCCACCAACTCCACCGCTTGCTGCCGTGGAGTAGAGAGGCTTGATATGACTTCCCTACCTGCCCGCGTCGTCTTCGTAACTCGCGAAACCGAGTACGAACTGCTCATCAATCGCCATGCCACAGTTGAGCAGGCTAGGTTTTTTCTGGAAACGCGCGGGCAGAAGCTCTCGGTGCTTGAAGACCGTCATGAGCGTTTCCTCGAAACGCTAAAACTGGCACGGGCAGCAGTGCCCGATGAGTGGCGGCAGGCACTTGTCCAGCGTGCTGATCTGGATCGGTTCCTCTTTTCTGCAGAGGACATTGTCGTCCCCGTTGGTCAGGACGGACTAGTCGCCAATGTCGCAAAGTATCTTGATGGTCAGTTCGTGATCGGCGTGAACCCAAATCCAGATCTCTATGACGGGGTGTTGGTGCAGCATCGGGTTGAGAGCTTGCCGAAAAGTCTGGCGGCCAGTGTGGCACAAGACTGGGACTGTCAACAGCGAACAATGGTAGAGGGCTCGCTCGACACGGGCGAAAGATTGTTCGCGCTCAATGAGCTTTTTATCGGCCATCAGACTCATCAATCCGCCCGCTATGAGATTGCCTGCGATGGCACGCGTGAAAATCACAGTTCGAGCGGCGTTATCGCCGCAAGCGGAACCGGGGCCACTGGATGGGCTCGCTCCATTATGGATGCCACGCACCAACGCATTGACCTCAGACACGACGAAAGAGCCATCGCTTATTTTGTCCGCGAACCATTCCCGAGCGTTGCAACGGGTACAGATTTACGCGCGGGCAAGATCGAGACGAAACCCCTCACAATCACCTCGCGCATGAATGATGGCGGCGTGATCTTTGCAGACGGTATCGAGCAGGACTACCTGCCCTTCGATTGGGGAAAAACGCTTACTGTAAAGCCATCAGAACGTTCGCTGAAGCTAGTGACGGCATGACGGCGACGCTCAACGCAAACGATGTGTAGCTTTGAGCCAAGAGCGGCCTATGTGGTTACAAGCGCAGCACTTCAGAAAGCTGACCTTCAAGCGGATCAATGAAACGGTCATCAACAGTCAATTCAGCGACCGTTCGAGCCGACTGCGGAAACCTCGCAATGTTATTAGATCCTGCGAGAAGGACCGATGCGTCGAGTAACATTCCGCATCAATCTCCCATGCTTTTGCGGTGTTGGACAGCTGCTGCGGCGCCGCGGACAGTGAAATAGCGTCATTCGTCGTGTCACAGTACATGCGACCTGACGCCACTGTCTTTTTGTGCTTTGAATTTAGTTTTAGATCAAGCTGCGGCTTTATTCAGCGAAGCACCAACGACACTTATGTAAAGACGCAATAGTAGGGGTATTTATGTTCGACAGCTTTGAACGCCGGGACGGTCCGAATGAGCGCAAGAAACTGCAATGTAATTCCTGCAAGCGCCAGACTATCCACACGCTTGAAGCTCAGTGCATCGGCCGATGGCAAGAGGAATTTGGCTGCGGGCACAGTGCTGATGGTGGAGTTGAGTTCTCGTTGTACCGCTGCGGAGCCTGTGACGAGGTTTGCTTCGAGACTTCATCGTGGTGCAGTGAAGAATACGATCATGATGACGAGGGAAATATTTATCTGCCTCGGACAGAAATCCAGTATCCGCCCCCGTCCTCTGCGGACTTCGCATTCGACACCGATTTCACACCGCACGACCTCAATGAGCTTATTGATGAAATGCTGTATGCCTTGGCAGGCAGCAAACTCAAACTAGCGACTGTTGCTTTGCGTATGGTGGTAGAATTCATCGTTACTGACACTAAGTGCGCCGGTCGGAACCTGATGAGGAAAATCGATGACCTACATGCCAAGGGCCATGTCGATCAAAATCAATTAGCTTTGCTCCATAAGATTAGGGAAAAGGGAAACGCGGGTGCCCATGAGCGGAAAGCAATGAACCGAAACGAGATGGTTGCTGGTATTGGCCTCGTGAACCTGCTGCTCGAGAAGCTGTACAACAGTCCCAAGCGACAGGAAGAGATCGTAAAGAAGGCCAATCAAGCATTCCAAAGCGATGATGATTCCTAAGACAGTAGGCTGCTAGGGTAGGACCAAGTTACGACCGCTGCGGTGAAGGGAATTTTCAGTCGTCGAACGCTAAGGGCAGTTTGACCGCTCATAGCCGACAGCTGACCGCCCGTTCTCGGGCGATGGACATTGAAAAGCAGAATTTGGTACTCAATTCAGTTCTCAAAATAACGCATCTCCGACATCCATCTTCCCTAAACGGGTGAACGCAGATTGAAACGGTGTATGAGACCAACATGCCAGCCTTTGCTGACTCTCGACTCCCATAGATGACAAATAGTCCAAGGCTACAGATCTGAATCAATAAAAGACTGTAGTTGCGTATAAAACCGGGGAAACTCGACCGTAGTTAGATTGCGGACTTTTCTTTGAGCACTACGCTTTAGACTAGGAACGGGCACACCAGCACATCTGTGAAGCCCAAGAGTACGGTTACTGGTTAGGACGGTATGATCAACGCGCTCGCTTTAAATCTCATCGCAGACGTCATGAGTTGGGATACAGAGGAAGCGACAAAGGAGTATGCCTGGCTAAAGTTGATGGCCTCTGTGAAGTATGACGGCTACTCCGACTTTCGGGCGGGCATACGCTTCCTTGAAAGCTTAGCCACATGGCTTCGGCAATTTGATGTCGGAGATAGGCCACGAGCTTACGCTTTCGTGAAAGAGCGCCTGGTTTATATCTCTCAAGCTGAGATGCAGCGGGTGGTCGAGGTCTTCATACCTGAAATTGTCACACCTTATCTCCGTAGAGTCGCCGCAATTGAATCGAATTTGAGGCCGTGGGAAGTTTGGGGGAGCGCTGAGGGCGTCGCGACCTTCAATCGATTGCTCCGCCGTTCTCTTTTCGTGGGTTTGAGTGACGGGAGCAGGATTGACGTGCTGCGGCGTGTCAACTCTCCTCGGCTTGTCCAGGATCAGTTCGTGCCGATGCTCGATATCGGCGAAGAGAAATGGGCCGATTTGGGAAAAGAGCTAGTTGATGCACAGGAAGATGCGACTGCGAGATTTGACCATGTGTATCTTGTCGACGACTTCACGGCTTCTGGAACCACCTTCATTCGAGAAGTCGATGGCGAATGGAAAGGGAAGCTTAAGAAATTCAATGACTTGGTCTTGAAGGCAAGAGGGGTTCTTGGAGACGCGTTTCCCTTGAGCAAGGGCTACTCGCTTCATATTCACCATTACATCTCGACGAGGCAGGCTAGGGGCGCCTTGGAGGAACGCGTCGAGGAGGCAAAGGTAGGACTGGCCGACCGTTCATTTGGCGACGTCACAGTCACCGAAGGCTTGCTCCTTCCTGTTAGTCTAAAAATGTCGGACGAAGAAGATGCGGAAATGCTCGGTCTCTGCGACCACTATTACGATCACCATCTTTACACCCGCCTCAAGAAGCACTGTGATGAAGCTGGGCAGAGCGATATGCGACGCGGCTATGCCAACTGCGCTCTGCCTCTTGTGCTTGAACACAACAGCCCAAATAACTCTGTTCCGCTGTTGTGGGCCGCTACAGATGGTCGGGATGGGCACGCCATGCGTCCGCTCTTCAGAAGACGTGACAGGCACGGTTGAGAGGCAATGGCAAATCCCTTTTTACGCCGAGCAACAGAGTATGTGCGCGACGATGCGTCGTTCCTTGCTATCGTAAGCCCTGCACCGCTGACGAACTTTCTGGCCAGAAGCGATCACAAAGAAGAGATGTTCGAGCTTCCTGTCCGGATCATCGGTGAGCCTGGCAGCGGAAAAACCATGCTCGCCAAGCTCGCCGAGTTTCGGATGGTGGACGCTATCTTGAGCGATCTGTCCAGCTCAACCAACAAAGAGCTGGCAGCAGCACTTGCCGATGCCGGATTTCTAGCTGACGGCATTCCAAATGTCGCAGCAGTCCGCGAACCCATGGAGTCGGACTACAGAGACTTTTGGGAGCTACCTTACGATGAAGCTGTTCGGACCAAGCTGGCTTTTTGGTTCGCGCAAGCGCGGACGATGCTCGGCCTGATCAGAAATCTCACGGCCGGTCGACGCCGCGGGATTGATGATTTCCGGTTTGTCGCCCGCGATTCGTCGGAGGCTCAGGTTGATCAAATTGGCGGTCTTGGCCCAGCTGGCATCCGTGAACAAGCGATTCAAGTCCAACGGGCGATCTATTCGGTCGTAGCTGGATTGCGTCCACCCAAAATTGAGGATCTGCCCGTTGAGGCTGTGTGTCCTTACAACCCGTTCGAGGCAATAAGCCACATCGAGCTCGAATGGGGTGGAAAGGAAATTTCCTTAAGCCCATTGGTTATGTTTGACGATGTTCACGCTTTGCACCCTGATCAACGTGATGGCCTTTTTTCGGCGTTGGCAAGGCGAGAAATCCGCATTGGACGATGGTTGATGATGCGTCTGGACGCCCTCAGTCCCGGGGCCGTCCTCGGGCAGCCCGGTGCACAAGAGCGTCATAACCTCGCGAGTGGTCGAGACTTTGTCGAAATTCGAATGCAGGGTTCCGCCAAACGTGGCGTAGAAAGGCGTCAATTTCGTACAATGGCGCTCGACATGGCAAACAGGTATTTGCCCCTTGTGCAACCTTTGAAAAATCGAGGTGCGACCGACTTTGCCTCTCTCCTTTTGGGTGATCCACCCCGAATTACTGCAGGCCGTCTCTCTGATCTACGCCAGACCGTGGACCGCGATCAGGAGAAGTTAGAGATTACCGACGTACGGCGTAAGGAGCTCGAGCGAATGGTGGGCGAACAGTTGGCCAGTCCGACCGGACCAAGAGCGCCCGAGGAGGTTCGGCAGGCGATGACTCGAATACTAATGCATCGTTACGCCAACCGGATTCAACACCTTACTCCTTCTCTTTTCGAGGACTTCGATCCTGATCCACGCACCCCTTTGAAGGTCAACGCGAGCGTCATGGATGGTGCTCACATCCACCTGCGGCACAGTCACCAAAGACCCCTGCATTACGGTATTGAAGATCTCTGTGATGCGAGCAATGAAAATGCCGAAATCTTCCTACAGTTTGCTGGCGCACTAGTGGCCCGAATGGAGACGCTCGCCATCCGAAATCGGAGTCCCGCGCTGACACCAAACGCTCAGGAAGGCGCGCTGATTGAAAAAGCTCGCTCAATAATGACCGGGTGGTCGTTTGCATACGCGGCAGAAGTCCGCCGAATGGTCGATGCCGTAGCAGCGGACTGCGTGGAGGCCTCTTTGGTCCCGAATGCCACTTTGGGACCGGGGGCAAATGCGGTAGCCGTGCCAGAGGAGGAGATGGAGAAGCTGCTGAGCGCCGACGATGAGTTGGCCCTGATCTTAAAACACGCCCTGGCGAATGGCGCCATCATTGTTACGAGAAGCTACGGCCAAGGGGGAAAGCTCTGGTGCCTCATTGAGCTCTCAGGAACCGTCTGTCTCGCGCACGGCCTAACTCTAAAGCGCGGTGGGTTTCTTGAAAAAAAGATCGCGTTCCTTAGGGAGGTGATATCCTAGATGTCTCGGGAGTATTGGAACAATTGCATCACACACTTCGATGAGGAAGTTGAGCAATTCAGCGAGGCATACTTCGGCGAGGTTCATCGAAAATGCCTCCTTGTCGCAGCTGCCGGGTTCGATCCAAGATCTAAGATTGTTGCTCGCCAGCTTGCAAATATCCTCGGCGACAGGCTGCAAGCATTTTTTGTCCGGGAGGAACGCGGAAGAGCTGACGCGAACCTCGTGACGAACGCTGATGCAAATGAGGCCCACCTCCGCGAGATTGTTCCGAACAGTAAAGTCGAGAGGGTCGACATCTTTGGGGATGATGGTGCTGCGGTCGGAGGTTCTCGTATCGCGTCGATACTTGCCAAACTCAACGTGGACGACTCTATAACGGACATAGTCCTCGATATGAGCGCGCTGTCCATCGGAGTTGGCTTTCCGATTGCAAAAATTCTCCTTTCTGAATGTGAAGGAGCAGCTAATCGCGCATTTCATCTATTTATAGCTTCAAACCCCGAGTTGGACGACCTTATTGAGAGCGAGCCGACAGAGCTAGCAATGCCCGTGAAAGGTTTCTCGGGAGTTGGGAGTCTTGCTCAAACTCTCGAACCAGCTCGAATCTGGCTTCCTCAACTGGCCCGGGGTCGCAAGGCAGCGTTGGCCAAAGTTGGACTGTCGGTTGGCGAATTCTACAAGGTCTGTCCAGTAGTTCCATTTCCAGCCAGAGACCCGCGGCGAGCCGATGCGCTCGTCGGCGAGTATGAGAATGAACTAGTCAACGAGTGGCAAGTGGATCCTCGTGATCTCGTTTATGTTTCTGAACGCAATCCGCTGGACAGCTATCGGACCATTTCAACCTTAAAAGAGCGATACGACCGAACTGTAGAAGGCACCTATGAGTCCCTCATTATTCTGTCACCAATTGGCAGCAAGGTGATGGCCGCAGGTGCTTTGATGGCAGCAATCGAGCACGATCTGGCGGTGCATTACGTAGAGACAGCTCGCTACGAGTTCGACGGCACTAGCTCAGAAAAGGCCACTCACCCTGATTTGTTGGTTCATGTCCTTTTGAGCGGACCGCCTTATGAGGACTACAGCGGTGTAGTCTCTGAGGTAGAAGCGTGACCAGCAGTTTTGCCTCGAAACTTGATGAGCTAACCGCGACCGCAGAAATATTCTTCGAGTTCGATGCCGCCTCTATAGCTTCGAGTTTAGCTGACGGCCGTGATCGGCACGCCATTGCCGTCGGCTCAGGCGGATCGGCGGCATCTGCTGCCTACTTTGCTCGATGTCGTCAGACCTTGGGCTTGGGCCCAACGAGTGTCGAAACGCCGACGGCGATTGTTTTGGGAGCTAGCTCCCTCTCAACCTCCAACGTCTGGCTCTTTAGTGCTGGCGCGGACAATGCCGATGCCCGCGCCGCAGCAATGGCAGCGTCTCAAAGGTGCTCACCTCGCATCGACGTTGTTACACGCGGCAGTGACGGTTCGGCTGCTCAAATGGCCCTGGTGCGAGGTGGCCAAGTACATAGGGTGCCGGTGGCAAGCGAGAGCGACGGCTATCTGGCGACACATTCTATGGTGTCCACAAGTATCGCGCTCTCACTGGCGTCGGATATGTTGGCCCATGACGCATATGGGAGCGAGAAAATCGTTGAGACGATTTGCAGACAGATTGCGAACATGCGGACCTCCTCGGTCCGCACTGAACTGGTTGATCGTTTTTCATCCCTCCGATCGACAGATTCGGTAATTCTGTTGGCCGATCCGCTTCTGGCACCGATTGCGTCGATGCTGGAAACGTCCTTATGGGAAGCATCGCTTTGCCCAGTTCAGGTCGCCGATTTTCGAAATTTCGCGCATGGGAGGCATAGCTGGCTTCATCATCGCCCGGACGAAACTCACCTGATCGCACTCACGACTTTGGACTCGCATGGGCTTTGGAATGCAATCGACCTCGCATTGCCGAGACCGATCCGTCGCTGCCGTTTCGACTTTCAAGATGGTGGGCGGCTTGCGAACGCATTGGGGCTCGTTGATGCGTTGGGCATAGTCGAAGCGATCGGCGAAGTCTTGAATATTGACCCCGCCAAGCCTGGTTACGGTCAGTTTGGTCCGCTCTTGTACGATGACAATGCGCTCGAACAAGTTGCAGTCGGTTTGCCAGGCAGCGTGCGCCACAAACGATCCGCGATGTACCGAATGGATGAACGGTCGACTCACCCTGCGTCACTTCGAGATGCGGCTAAAAAGACGCTATCGCACTTGAGATCGATAAGGATCGCCGGAGTTGTTTTGGACTATGACGGCACCATCGTTTCGACTGCAGATCGATTTTCGCCGGCAGCGTCGCCGATCGTCGAGCAATTGGAGCGGTTGGATGCGGGAGGCATTGCGATAGGTATAGCAACGGGCAGGGGGCATTCCGCCGGAGAGGGCCTGAGAGCAGTCCTGCCGGTCGAGATGCATTCTAGAGTGGTTGTCGGTTACTACAACGGGAGCCATGTGGTGCCGCTTACTGTCGATATTGAGCGTGATCCCCCGCCGCCGGATCCCGTTATCGGCGAGATGGCAGCTTGGCTGATCAAGCGTAGCGACCTCTTTTCTTCCACCGATTATAAGGTCGGAAAGGTTCAGATCACGATCAATACCTCACTAGTTCGGGATCCAATGCGTTTCGGACGCGAACTGGAATCGTGCTCTTTAGTGTCCGACGGCCAGGTGAGAGTTCAAAAATCTGGGCATAGCTTTGACATAGTGTCCGGGAAAGTCAGCAAATTGAAGGTACTGGCAGAAGTCCGCTCGAAGATTAAAGACGGATTGGAAGTTCTATGCTTTGGTGACAGTGGAGCGTTCGGTGGGAATGATGCCGAATTGCTTGGGCACCCTACGGGGATCAGCGTGGGGGATGTGGACGGCACGATGGACGGTTGCATATCACTGTTCGACGGGAGGCTATCTGGCCCAGAGGCACTTCTCAGGGTCCTCTCTGCTCTGGTAGTGTACGATGACAATGGAACCTCGAGATTGGATATCGATTCCTTAAATCTCGACATATTGGAGTGATGGGTACATAATGAGAACATTGGAGTTATGAAATACGCCCTTCCTCATATTGATGTTATCGGCTCAGGCTTCACCGCTCTTGATCGCATCTATACCGATGGCCGCTTCGACACGGAAAGTCTGGGCGGTTCCTGTGGCAACGTACTGGTTTCTCTCGCTTGGTTGAGTCGGCAGGTCGCGCCAGTTTTAGCACTTGGAGATGACCGTGAGGGAGAATATCTCCTTCACGAGTTCGTAAGTGCTGGAGCCGATACGCGCTACATCCACCGTCGCACTGGCTTGCGTTCGCCCATCCTAGCACAAGAGCTCGACACAAGAGCGGGAGTTCATGACTTCAGCTTTATCTGTCCGGACACCCTTTCAGACTTACCCCGATTTCACCCCATTGGCGATGTTGAGCTGTGCGCGGCTAAACCTGCGCTCTCACGGTGTTCCGTTTTTTATGCAGACCGCTTGTCGGAAAGTATTCTCGAAGCCATGAGGACCGCTTGGTCCGCAGGTGCGATCGTATTTTTCGAACCCTCGCAAATCGAAGATGATCACCTATTTGCGCTCGCGATGGGGATGGTGACAATACTCAAGTACTCGAATGATCGTATCGACGGGCAGTTGACATCTGATGAGGATGGGATTGTTCGTATTGTGACCCACGGTGCGGCAGGTCTTGAAGTCGCTGGTGGCGGAGCCTCCCAATGGTTTGAAGCGGTTTCAGCTCCTCAGGTTCTCGATACATGTGGCTCGGGAGACATGGTTAGCGTTGGAGTGATTGACTGGATCATCGGCAACGCTTTTGTCCGAGAAGACCTGTCGTTGACAAAACTGACACCAGGTGTAGCTGCTGGCCAAAGGTTGGCTGCGGAGAATTGTGCCTATGCCGGTGCACGCGGCTTGTTTCACAATAAAGGTTCAGCATATGCGCGTCGTATGCTGGATGCGACCAGGTCTGGACCGCCCTGTTATTGAGCTGCTTCGTAAGCACGTTCGCCTTCGAGCTCGCTTTGCAACTGCTGTCGCAGTTCCATCAGCATCGTACCAAGCATGTTGCGGCCAACCCCGTCGACTTCGCCCCATAGGCGGTTGACTTCATTGTCGACCGTGGCGCTTTCAACGAGCCGGACGTCTCCTGTCGAAAGCAAAAGCGCCTTCAGGTCCTCGTGCTGCTCGAATTTTGCCCGTAGAACCGCCCGCATTCGGTCGAATTTGGTCTTGGACCAGCCCGGCGCCACGTCCCAGTAATATAGCCCATGTGCTGCCATCGCCAACAACGCGGGAGAAGGCGAATTCATCAGCCACTCGCGGACGGCCGGCTTGCGAGGCTTGCCCGCCTGATAAGCGTGTTCGCTGGTTGGAAACCGCTCGCCCTCGAATTCAATCTCGCGCCTGTAGAGATTGCTGAATGCGCCGTAGGGTTTCTCACTCGCGCGGTAAAAATGGATTTCTTCGGTCATCGATTGCCTTCTTGCAAATTCACAATAATTATTACATGCAAAATTGCATGAAGGCAACAGCCGAGCAACTCGCAACCTTGCAAGAGCAGATTGCTGCTGCGCGTAGCCAGACTGCTCTGTCTGACACGGAGATAGGCAGTATCTCAGGGGTTCATCCAAGCCAGGTCGGCAGGATTGTCCGCGGCGAATTCAAGACCATCAGCTTCAATGTCGTGCAAGTTTGCAAAGCACTCGGCATTGCGGTCGAAAGTGCGCCGCGAAACCTTTCAGAAGAAAGTGACGCTTGGCTCCGTCTAGAGGCAAGCTTGCGAGGCCTTTGGGACAAGACCCCCGAAGGTGCTGACAAGATTGTGAAAGTTCTCGATACGATCAGCACACTTCGTCAGAGCTGAGCAATGGTGTGGCGGTGCGCCGAAAAACTTTCAAGATACCATATCATTGCTTCGGTCTACATTTTTTGTCTCTGATCAGCGCTACGTCCGCTTTTTGGCAGCCGAAATGTACTTTCGAACAACTGAGATTGGGTCGCCAAGTAGCCACAATACCCCTTTTCCCAGATATCCTGCTGAGTAGGCGCAGACTAAGCCTTTGCTTCTCGCGATCTTCTTCGGTTAATCCGGGTGCCAATTGCGAATTCACAATTAGAAGACCATTCTCACGCCGTGCGTGTTGCCGCATCTTAGTCCAGCTACGATCAAAACGCTCAAAGACGTTGCGGGCTACGCGGAGCGAGGCGTCGGAATTTACTCTCATTCGGCACTTTCCTAAATCTTGAAACCCAAATTGCGGGCCACTGCAGCTTGAAAACCGAATGATTGGCATTGCTGATCAGCTACATGTCCGCGAGTTTAGTCATCTGCGAACCGTTTCGCCAGCCTTGCGCTCGCACCGCTCCTCGTGGCCAATTTCGCTCCGTATCGCATTACAGTACGCGAATCGCGCCATCGGTACGCCTGCATGATTGCTGGGAGGCTCTCTCCAAGTGCAAAGTTGTCCTGGGCTACACCTACTCTAATCGAATGAGAGGAAAGCGATCGCAGTTCACGTTCAAATCTCTCTCGACCCATGGAACCGAGAAGTCCTTTGTCGAACGCGCGCCGCGCTAACCTTCTGTAGATCAGCGTGATGCTGTTGGGATGTAGTGGCTCCGAGCCAAGCCGGTCGACTGACCGGTCGAAATGTAGGTAGACGCGGCGGAAAAGTGGTCCCGAATTGATCTTCATCCTTTTCTGCCAAGCGAATATAGCTTTCATTGCTGCTGGCGACAGATATGCGTGCTGACCTTCGCTCGCTTGGTCGGTTTTGCTCGACGGGATGAATAGAACACCCGCGCCATCACTTTCAGGTCCCTCGATATGCCGGCACTCGATCGCTACCAACTCGGAGCGTCTGCATCCTGTGTCGTAGGCGATGCGAAGCAGCGCGGCATCACGCTTGCCCAGAGCATCGCGCCGACACGCCGCAAGTAAGTGCGCGATACAGATTCCCTTGGGCGGACTATCCAGATCGGCAATATCTCCTTTGAAGCGGATCCCCTTGGCCTGGGTCTGTTTGACGCCAAGCACCCTCTTCATGGCGCGGCGCTCGAAGGACACCAGTGCGGCTTTCGTGGGGTCTTCCAATTCCATCAGCCGATAAGCCCTGCCTACATTGACCAGGTAGCGCTCGATCGTTGCAGGCTTGCGGGTTTTTAGCTTGCTCTCCTCCATGCCGGAAAGCGCGCGGATCCATGCAGCCACCAACTTGGGTGTCGCCTTGGCTGCATCTGTTTTGTTCTGACGGCACCACTCGCTCCACAGCGAGAGATCTGAGCTGAATGCCCGGCGCGTGTTCGCAGCCCATCCGCGGACCACTGCATCAAGTATGTCGGGATCAATCGTAGTTCGCGGTGCGATCAAAGCGCGGACCTCGTCGATGAGGTCGACTGGATCGAGCTGGGAGGTCTCTCTTCTGGACACGAAAATCGCTTTGTCAGGTGGTTTTGACTGGGCATCTAGTAGTGATAATGTACAATTATCAACACTGTGTGACTTATTGCAATGACCCAAAACGTGATTGAGTATAGGACTTGGCTATGAGTAGGCCTCCAAAACCCTTCGCGAGCTTGCCTTGGTCAACCCGACTGGCCTGCGCCATGGAGGCTGCGCTTTCTCGTGTTCATGCGCTAGATGCCAGAGTTTCCTCAAGTATTTTGCTAAGGGTTTGGCAAGCCCGCGCAGCGTTGACGGGCTATGCCGAAGCTCTTCGAATGCAGCATTTGCCAATTGAGGAAGTGGACGTTTTTTCGCACTTTTGTGACGTCAGGCTGCCTGGGAGAGCCCTTCCTGACACTACAGGAAGTCCATTTGATGAGTTCCCGATCTGGGAGCAAAGGCTACGATCAGGCGAAAATGCGCATTGGCACGAGCAACTTCCATTCTCTTTCGAGGCGCCGCAAGGCTGGGATGAGGCGCCCAAGGTTGTCCGCGCTCTAACGCTCTTCGATGCTTGGGTCCGCGCGGACGAGAGCAAGTGGCCTTGGTTGCAACTGCCGATCCTTTTGCACCAATTTGGCGTGACAACTGAAATCCTGCCCAATTTGGTCGCAGGAACAAATGCGCAGCGCAACGCGACCACTGGCCGAGTTGATCAATTGATTGCGATCCTTCGTGGTTTGGTGATGGCAGCCGATACGGGCTTGTCGCGCTTGTCCGCGATGGAAGAAGGTTTGGTACGATACGCAGCTGCGCTGCGTAATGAGCGTCGCCCAGGCAAGATGGAGGAACTCGGGAGGTTACTTTGGGTCGAACCCATGCTGCGCCCCAAGAAGGTGGCCGAGCGGCTCGAGATGACTATTGCGGGTGCAGGCAAGGTCTTGAGCCGTGCAGCTGCGCTGGACTTAATAGTTGAGGTTTCTGAGCGCGATAGCTGGAAAGCCTATGTCACGCCCGATGTAGGGCTAGCACTCGGGTTGTTGACTAAACCGATTGGGCGGCCTCGCAGGTGGCCGAATGCTCCAGACCATATCAGGCCGACCCTAGGCGCATTGGCAGCTCGCTAGCACGCGATCCCGCCAATGATTGCTCAGGCCGATTGAGGAGGGATGACAAATCATCTCTTCGATGCAATAGTTTGAACGACGTCGCAGAAAGAGCGGCACGGAGCGTAGTAACTCCGCTGAACGACTGAGGCTTGGCCAGTGCAACTGGCCGGGTCGCTGTCGTGCATGTCTAGGGCCCTGCCTAAAGACGGCAGCGCGTTCGGACTCAGTCTCGGATGTTACTACGGCCCGGCTTAGAAGCTGGACAGGGAGTAACGACTACATGCGGATAAAAATGAGTGGCTCGTACCGTTCGCATGAGTTTGTCGATGCGGTAGACTGTATTATTCAAACTCTTGTCGCGAATGGGGTAGATGAAATTCGCAGTGCCGACATCTACATCCGGCCATATCGTGGCAACCAGCTACTGCATTTTGAAGATCAAGCGACAGGCACTCCATTCAAGTTGCTGCGGTTTCAAGGCAGTCGCAGTCGCCCATTCAAACCTCGGTCGCCACGAGTAAATCCGGTGGTAGATGATGACACAGAGAATTGAGATGCCCCGGCATACTATTCTTACTAGGCATCAGGTTATCATGCGGTCGAGCTGAAGCCGGTGCAGGCTTGCCATAAGACGCTGCGCGGCTGTTATGCCCTCAAATCGCTCAAAAAGCCGGCCCGACGTAGAACGTCAAGTTCATGATCAGTGTATCGAGGCCTATTTGGCCGCGGCAGGCCCTGCCTTTGCCGAACTGCGCTGTAAGCCAATAAAATGGCGTGGAGATCACAATAAAAGCGCTTGCGCGACCCTCTCATCAACCTTCCTAACTCAAGCGCCAAAGACTCTTCGTTTGAGTTTCCGTCCGTACTATCGAGTTGACTGTTCGCCTGCGAACCGAGCTTTTCGTCCGAATGAGCTATCAGGTTTTCGAAACGAAGCGCCTCACCGAATCCAGGTCGGTGAGCCAGCGCCATTAGCTGAATGCGAGCGGGCGAGAAATGGTAGTTGTTGCGAGTGAAAGCATCGAAATATCGATGGAAGTCATGCCACCTGCTCTCGCTCGGGGTCGCACTCAACTGGAGCAGATCTATGCACTGCTCATTCCACATTTTTGCTCGCCGAAGGACTCTTACCTTTGCAAACCAACTTCGCATCACCCCAATCTTGTCGCTGAGATAACTCAATTGACCATCTCTTGTCCGGAGTCTTCGCAGCCCTTCGACGGAGTGCAATGGAATATCGTGCAGATGACAAAGCCAGCTTGCGCGGTATATCCATTCCTTCCGGATCGTGAGCGGACGTCCGGAGCTAAGCGCTTCCATCCAGCAAACCAGACACCCATAAACCTGACAAGAAGGTGGTAGCAGATATGCTCGAGGACTCCTTACAGTCGCTTTGACAAGAGTGATCTTTGGAATGTCGACCGACCAAGCCAACATACCCAGCATATCATCATAAGAGGACCGTAGGTGTTTTCGAACGCCTTTGTGGCCTGCCCCGAGATGCTTGCCAACCAACCTCACATCGCACCCAAGGTGGCGAAGTAACCCGCGTAGATCTATCTCATGGCGTGTCAGAAGGCGGCCCAACCAAGAGTCAAAAGTTTCGCGCTTTTCAGGTGTAACTCTGAACGCGAGACGTTGAAGTCCTTCGGTCATTCGAATGTTCGCTCGACGAGCACTCTACATTCACTTCCGCGCCGGGAAGAGCTTTGCGGCAGTTTCGAGGTCCTCATACTCAACGATTGAGCGGCCACTGCGCTTTGCCATCTTCAAACCCCAATGCAAAAGACGCTTAAATTCACCGGTGATGCCGCCGCTATGTTCGTAAAGGAACTTGGCAAATCGTGGTTCGGCGAAGCGGTCAGGGTCAGCCAAATGAAGGCCACGAGCCAGTTCACGAACAATTCTTTGGGTCGGTTCGCCAGGCTCCCAAGGATTGAGCTTCAGGATGATCGAACGTTGACCCAGTTCCTCATCTTCCCCGAACACTTCGGCGGCGATGTCTAGACCCGCCAAAACCATCGGGGTTGTACCCTCGCTCATAAGGAAACGCATGGCATCCAGCGTCTCACGCCGGGCGCCACCCGATGCCTTGAGCGTTACATGGATATTGTCGATGCCGACAAGGCGCGTACCCTGCTCACGCAGGAGATCCACGACCTTGAGGTCCGCAGTGCGGTGGATTGAATTCGTGATAATCCATCCTTGTTTCCAGAGCAGAGCCAGATTGATCTTGATCGAGGTCGGATTGGAAGGGATGACGACTCTCAGCATGGCATTGTGAGTTGCATCGCCTTTCAAACGCACTCGCTCGCCCGCGAACTTGGCCTGGATACGTCTTTGTGCTTCGCGAAGGATAGAGGTCTTACCCATTCCCGACTTTCCGACGAGAACGACACATGTCGGCCGTTCTTCAGGCTCGTCGCTAGCGATATCGACAAGAGTTTCGACCGCTGTGCGTGCTTCGTCGAAACCGATCCAGAACGGGCTGGGGGGCATGATTGAAGGGTCTGACGAGATTGCGGTCATGAGTTGCTTATCTCCCAATCACTTTCGCCGAGATCCTTGCCGTCGAGCCATTCAGCGGTTTCGACTTCTCTAGGTTGCTGGGAGTTACTGAGCGATTTCCCTTCCTCCATGCGTTTCCGGGCGTTTCTGACTTCTCGAGTCAGTTTGCGTGCCTTGAGGACCTCTTGTCGAGCATCGTGCACGTAGCGAGCAGTCGATTGCTGGGCACCTCTAGTTTGAAATGCTCCCTCTTCCTTGCGGCGACGTGCACGCGCCGCCTCCCATTCTTGTAAGGTCACATCCGGATAAGCTCTAGTCGCACTCAAAGTGATGAAATCGTCTTCCCATTCCATGTAGACCTCGTTGAGGTTCCGCTCGTCGATACGGACGTTCACCTTTAGACCGATCATTTTTGCCAGCATTGGATGAAAGTATTTTCGGGTTTTGGTGACAATGCCGAACGAGTGAACTTGCAGCTCCTTCATGGGCAGGAAACGCTTCCTTAGCCGCTCATGATCGAAATCGCCTGGCCTCGGCAGGTCTTTTCCGCGAGCGGCTTTTGCCCAGGCATGGGCGGGGGAGATGCCATCTAGCCCATCGTGCGGTGTGTTGTGGTAAGCTGCAATCTGCAAAATCATCCATCGTTCGAATTCCGGCAATGTCATGACCGCGGAAGCGAAAGGATCATACCCATCGCGCTGTGTGACATTCGAGCCAGTTGCACCTGGCAGGAGCCTAAGCTTGCCAACGAATGTGCCAATCAGACGTTCGATATGTCCGCCAAGGTGAGCCGGTCCAGGCTTGCGAACGTCTGGGTCGGTTCCGACTGAAAGGCATGCTGATCGGAAAGCTTCTGACCTATGAGGCTTGGCTTGGTCGGCATGTAATCGGCCGAGAGCACCATGCATGGGGTATTCAACATTGAGGCCCAATTCCTCAAGCACTGCTTGCTTTGGAAGAATCGCGTTCACGACCGCTTGTCCACACCGATAGATTGAGGGGTCGCCGAACGTGAAGTAGAAGCCGAGAATGCAGCGCGTGTAGATCTCGATGATGAAAGTGATCCACGGTCGATCCAACGGTTCTCGAGAGATTCGATCGACTAAAGCGACGTCACCTCGTGTGTGGTCCATCTGACCGAGATCGAGAAGGCCAGCACTACGGTAGTGCCCAGGGTGTGGCTCAGAAGCAGTTCGGGACTTTGAACCCTTGCTATTGCTTGCCCTTACCGGTTCGGTGATTTCATCAATGAGGCGTTCTATAACCCGTTTCGATGGAACCTCATCCACGGAAAACCTGTGGTTTCCATTCTCTGCAATGAGAAGATTGTAGATCTGATCCGCGACTAGCGCTTTGGCGGGCGGAGTTTTGGTAAGGTAAAGTTCGGCAACATAGCTATCGATCGCGGTCTTAACTTCTGGCGAAGCCCGATGCGAACCTACCTTAGGGCCAGTTCGGTTTGGAGCCAAAGCTTCCGGGACAGGGTTGGCGCGAAACTTCTTGGCAAGACGACTTGCCTGACGAGAACCGAGCCCCGTCTCTTCGCAGACTTTGCGAAGAGCTCCTTGCGGTATCTTCCCTTCAAGCGGCACGTATTTTCGAAAGACCGGGTAGCGCTGCTGACCGATCTGGAGAGCGGCTTCAGATTTCTGTTTGGGTTGCTGCGGTTTCCGGTCGATCATTTTGGAACATTGGCAAGTCGGTCAGGACACAAATAAGGCGTGTCAGACCAACCGTATTTTCTACGCGACAAAATTTATGTCCGAGCCTAGTCGGCAAAACCGCAGAATTGCGATGAATTTCTCGACATGACATCGATTCTGGCGGCTCACACAATGCCGACCAATCCGCCGAATGGCAGGGCACCGAGTTCGGTCAATTCGTGGAAGATTTCCTTACCGCCTTGCCTGTTGCCTTGGCCTGCGAACTTGGAAGCCGGTTGCAGGATGTGCGCCCTCGCTGGGCCAAAGGCACAGCGCACCGTGTCGCTCGACTACTTTCTGATCACATCGACGAACTTGAACGGAAGGATGTGCTGCTTGAGCATGGCTTCGCCGAGGGCGAAGGAGGCCATCATGGGTGAACAGCTTGGAAATCGGCTGGCTGAGCCACGTCGGGCAACCCGGCTTATTCGACTGCCGGAGGTGATGCGCCGGGTCGGGCTTGGGCGTTCCACAATCTACCGTTGGATGAGCGAAGGTAGCTTTCCGAAGCCGGTGCAACTTGGCGGACATGCGGTGGCATGGGTTGAGCAGGAGGTCGAGGCTTGGGTAGTCAACAAGCTCAACTCTGAGGCCTAGCAATCCAAAATTGATGTTCTTGCCCTTGCGTAAAGCATGGCTTTTGTCTCGTTGCTATCCAACAAATGACTTCGCTTGAAAAAAGACTAAACCGTGACCCTCATGGAATTCTATTGAAGCAATAGATGCTAGTCTCATCTAGCCAACTACTGTCGATTGAAGAATCGCCTTAGAGCCCAGAATGTCGCGAAAGCTAAGGCTGTGAATAAGGCTAAGTATGCGCCTTCGTGGTGGCCATGCAAAAAATCTGTTTCATGTGCAGACGCCGGAGCTGAGACTGACAACAGCAACATCGCGATCAAACTCAAATTAAGAGCATCTATTGATTTGGTGCAGCGATGTTTCAGGGCTAGAGATTTGGTTGTCATTTTTCGTTAGAGGCTTTCTAATATTGCGGTGATGTGTCTTCAATCAAATCTGCTCGTGGTTGGTTCTGGTTTGGCCGCCAGACACGAGAGTCCCTGTTTCTCAGATCTTCAATTTAGAGCTCGAGTACGGTCGCCAATCGATGAAAGAGAAACGCGATTCTGCTTTTCAGACTTTCCTGTTTCTCGGGTTTGTGAGCTTGCATGTAGCGACCAATACTCTCTAACTCGTGGATCAAATGGACAAGCTCAGGATCATTTGATCCTTCCACAAGCTGCTTCCGAGCCATATCGATGGTAGTGGCGTACTCTTCGTTGTAGATTCCCAAGCCGGTGTTCGCGACAAAGAAGGTCAGCGGACGCCCTGATTTGTTGAAAAAAGAGTGGGACATTTTTTCGGGGATGACGACAAGTGAGCGCGCTGGCAGCGCAAGTTCTTTTGGTTTGCCTGTGTCCCGATCGAAAACCACACATCCTGCATTGCCCTGCGACAAAACGAAGTGCTTTGAGCCGTGGGCGTGAGGCAGAAAGCTATGATGTGCGTCCGTTATGGCAATTTTGGCAGTGCCGAATGATG
This sequence comes from uncultured Erythrobacter sp., assembly GCF_947499705.1. Lineage (NCBI taxonomy): Bacteria > Pseudomonadati > Pseudomonadota > Alphaproteobacteria > Sphingomonadales > Erythrobacteraceae > Erythrobacter > uncultured Erythrobacter sp. The sequence continues at coordinate 215,999 of NZ_CANMPJ010000001.1, forward strand.
GGTTGGTCGGGCCGGAATCCGGCCCTCCTATGAGGTAGTGGGCAACATTTCCGGCGTTCAAAAAAGGGAACATTTCAGCCGACTCCTCTGCGGAGTGTTTTGATACGGTGTCACCCTGTTTGGCGTAAATTGTTCCAGAGTAATCCGGAAAATAGACTTTTAGATCCTCCGGGAGGGTACCCAGCGACATCAGGTATTTTACAATTGACGAATTCAAGATTGAGTTTCCTTCGAAGGAATGTCCTGAGGTGAAGCAATGGATCCAGTCGAACCGGACAACAGCACAACCTTTTGTAGCTCTAGAATTTTGCGTTGAACGAATTCAGCAGAAATGCGGCGTTCTCCTGGAATGTCGATTTTGAATTCGGTGAATTTCGAGATTGGGCTCGCGGAAGCAATTAGAACCCTATCGCAGGTTAGCACGGCGTCTTCGATGCTGTGGGTCACGATCAGGCTAACTATGTCGCGGGCCTTGACTAGGCCAACGATCAGTCTTTGCAATCTATAGCGTGTTTCTGCGTCGAGGTTTGCGAACGGTTCATCAAATAAAAGAACTTTGGCGTCGCCCACCAGAGACCGAGCTAAGGCCACGCGGGATTGCTCGCCTCCTGAAAGTTCGCGGGGCCACCTCTCCGCCAGATCGGCTATCCCAACTTGGCTCAAAATCTCATGTGCAGCTTGTTCCTCACTTTTGGCATCTGCACGGGGCGAGGAGAAGAGCACATTATCCCAGACATTCAGCCATGGCAGGAGACGTATATCTTGGAAGAGGAGCTGAATTTCTCGACCTGGCTTGTCCCATTCTTGCCCTCTCCAAATGACTGAACCACTGAACTGACTTTCCAAGCCAGCTGCTATCCGAAGCAGGGTCGTTTTCCCGATCCCGCTTGGGCCCAATACTCCAACAATCTCGCCCGGGTGCAACTCAAGAGACAAATTCGAGATCAGAGGAGTATTGGCCCCAGGATACTGCATTGACTGAACGTCAATCTGCAGGCGCTTAGGCAAATTCGGCGAACTGAAAGTCACGTCGCATCACCGACAGTCTTTGACCAAACCGATCTCGATTTACTCCAATACGCCAAGATTGCATCGGAGCCGAAGCCAAGAATTCCTAGAACCAACACGCCAGCGAATTGGTCCTCAATTTTTCCGACTTCTCTAGAGTCCGCGATAAACCACCCCAGTCCAGCCATCCCTTGGTCTGCCGAACTGTACTCGACGACAAAGATCGCTATCCAGCTGATTGCAAGGGCAATTCGGACACCAATCAATGAGGCAGAAAAAGAAGCAGGTAAGAGGATAGAAGCCGCCAGCGAGAGCCTCGACTTCTCATACATGTTTGCAAGTTCGATATACTCGATTGGAATCGATCGTGCTGCTTGATATGTTTGTGTGAAAACAAGGAGAAAGCTCACGAAAGCTGGCAAAAATACCTTATAGATTTCTCCCGTGCCAAAGAACATAATGGCAAAAGGAAGCCAGACTATTGCTGGAATCGGTGCAAGAAAACCGATAGTCGGCGAAATAAAGGCATCTAGCCTTTTCGATACCACTGCAGCGATCCCAATTATTACGCCGAAGAGTGCGCCGTTTGTAACGCCGACAGTGATACGGAGCAGGCTTAGAGCCGTATGCCGAATAAGTTCACCCTCAACCAGAAGTTCGTAACAAGTTCTTACGATTTCGCTGGGTGCAGCGGAGAGGGTTGGCGGGAACACACCGCTTCTCACTGCATATTCCCAGCTGACGACTAGAAGTACTGGCAGCACAACGCCCACGCTATACCTTCTCAGCGCAACGGAGATGCTCGCGCTCTTGCTCGCACGAGCGTCAGTGTGAATTGCATCATTCACCGACTGGCCCTGCAAGCAAGTCGCCTCTGACGTCTAGCTCTTCCTCGCCACGAATCGCATCATTGATGAGAAGAAACCTCGCCATCTCCTCGAACACGAGTACCATGTCGGAATCGAGTTCCGCTGAAAAGTCGACGTTATTCAGGGCTTCTTCTACGACTTCGACGTCCTGCCGAGTGGCTTTGGCAACAATAACCTCAGCTTCGTCCCTGTTCTCCATTATCCAAAGCTGAGCTCTGTCCAGTATCTCGACCAAAGCTTCAGCTACTTCTGGCGAGTCCTGTAAGAGATCGTTTGTCACCGTCATCGTGGTGGCATAACTGTATTCTGATCCGGGAACGCGGCGACCCACTCCGCTTACCGTTTGTTGTTCAAGAAACGGAGACCAGACAACCCACGCAGCAACTTGGTCTGTTTCAAATGCGGCTTCGGCTTCAACTGCCTTCATGTTCTTCAACTCGAAAGCATCAGCAGTGAGACCCGCATCCTCTAGACTCTTAAGCATTCCATAGTGCGAGCTCGTGCCGGATTGGTAAGCGACTTGCTGACCGGCAAGCGACTGAAGGCTCGTTGGGCTAAGTTCGGATTGAGCGATCCAAAAAAGATTGATCTCTCCAGTCACGTCAATGATGCGGATGTCCGCACCTTGAGCTCGTGTCATCATAGCTGGGATTTCAGCGGATAGGAGGACGTCAAGGTTATTACCAAATGAGTCAGCGATAGTCGCACGGTCACCGTAGAACCGATGCGTCACCTCCCAGTCTTTTAGGGCAGGGTGTTCGTCAAACCATCCAAGCTCATCAGCCACGTAATACGGAGCATACCCAATCGCCCTAGAAAAGTAGCCGATCTCCAGCTCTTTACGACTATCTTCGGTGGCCGCCCTTTCTAGGCTCAAAAGGGCTACTAGAAGTGCCAGCCCGGCCGTGAAGCCGATGCCGACAATGAGCATGATGCTTCTGTTCTTCATTGTCTTACTCCGAGTGGTGATTGGCGACTGGGGATGTGGCGAGGGTTGTCCGCGACAACTCTAAGGTGAGGACAGGGAGAAGAAGGCCAAATCCGAAAGCGATGTAGATCATTCCGACCACGCGAGCGCAGAAGAGCAAAACACGCACGCCGTTCTCCACCTTATCAATGGGATAGTCGGCCTGGCTGAAGGTTTCCGCAGACAATAACAAAGCATGCGCCAGACTGTACTGGTCGGTAATCGCGAACAGGCAAATCGAGAATAAGGCGACCAACGTGACGCCGAACAGAAGCCATCGCGACAGACTAGTTCCGAATTTGCTTGTAATCCCCCAGAAGAACATTCCGAGCGCTGGCATGAGGTCCCTTCGCCGAGATGACACTTGGAGCATCAAAGCGCGGAAGTGGTGCTCTTTGAAATACGCGTACTTGAAGAGTTTGCTCAGGTCATACTCGCTCGCATGAACTCGCACATCACGATAAAAACTCGCGAGTGTTGCATAATCATTGACGCTACGAGGGGAGCCAGCCGTCAATTTGGCTACATCGGCTTCAAAGTTCGCAACAATTCCAAGCGGCCTAGCATCTCGGTCGAAGGCGCTTTCGCGTGTGATCCTCTTCTGAAGCACATCGCGCTCGAGCATGCTCAGGTATTCGTCTGCCTTTGCAGAGGCCTCCACATTGTATGGAATCGGATTTGGATTAGTCATTTCCATCTCCAGAACTGATCTGGATCAGCCTATCGAAAATCTGGTCGACTTGATCCGCATCTGCTGACTTTCGAAACACTGTGGAGTCTGCAAGAAACTCGGGCGGAGAAAACCTCTCATCCCAAGCTGTCAAAAATACAAACCGCTGTGGTGGGAACCCATATTGCTCGCAGAGCATCGCGGCGAATTCAAAACCGTCTAAACGATCACGGAGCTCAACATCAAAAAGGAAGGCGCTTGGTCGCAATCCATCGCGCATCAAGCGCTTTGCTGCATCAATACTGTTCGCTAGCTTCAAGTTAAGTGGCTTACCTCTTGCATACATTCCAAAGTCATCAAGAAGGCCTTGGTCGTCCTCAAGGTAAAGGCAAACTGGAATACGTTCACTGTTCATTGGAAATTCTCCAATTCACTCTCGAATTCGCTTTCTGAATGCGACGACGTTATTATTTCAGTTACAGGCAAGAGAATATCAACTGTAAGGCCCGTCCAGGCTTTTCCTTTGCTATGGTTGAATATCACCTTCCCGTGACTTGTTTTGACACCCATAATGGCGAGGCGGAGCCCCCCCACTCGTGCGATGTCAGAGCTTTCTGCACGCCCAACTGTGTCAGCGTCGATGTTAAAACTCTCGAGTTCGGTGTCAGACACCCCTTTCCCAAGATCTGAGATGATGATTCTGAGCTTTAAATCATGTCCATCACGGACTTCCGCAAAGGTAATTGTTGCTCCAGACCTAGACCGTCCATGAGTTACCGCGTTTGTGAGGAAGCTGTGAAACGCTCCGAACTGCAATTGGGGTATCGTCTTTGACAAGTATCGGGTTCGAGCCTGATCGAGGGCCCGATAGTCCACATGTATGGAGTCATCTGTAGAGGCGTCCCTGTTCGCCGCCGCCCTGGTAAACCTAATGCTCTCAATGGCGTCCGATAATTGAGCGAGGACAGGGACATCTACTGGCTCGCTGTCCTGCATAACGGGGAATGAGGCGAGATGGCCATCCAAGTTCCTCGCAATCTCACCAACGGACCGCACCCAACGTGCGAACTCATCCGGCTCCAAATCCGCGGCCACATCAAGCTTCTTTTGCGCCAGGGCAAGCCGTTGAAGAGGGGTCCTGATTGTATGATGAAAGATCTTGTACTGGGCTTCCTTTGTTCGTTGTTCTTTCGTGCTGATGACTCGATCAGCTACGTTCATCAGTATCGACTGGAACCCGTAGAAAGATCTCTGGGGTGCGAGATAAAACTCAAGGAAGATCGGGTTCCCACGTGTATCGGTTAGTTGGAACGCTAGACCATCAACAGTGCCAGCTGAATCAGGCTTGCTTATGCTTTCCCAAATCCCCCGTTCGTGGTAGCAAGCGTTAGAATCCGGAACTGCCCCGGCCACGCGCCAATCGAAGAAGAGAGGTGGAACACCCTGAGAACCGAGCCAAGACTCCTCTTCCCTGGGGGCGATGTATTTGAGACTCCGCTCGTGTAGCGACGGCAGAAGCCGGGGAGTAGTTTGCCTCACCAGCTCCTCAAATCGAGGTGACCAATCTTGGATCGTCAGCCCAGGCCCGGTCGCAACGGCTGCATGGATGATCGATTTGATGTCGAACAAGCCGGGGCTATATGAGCTGCGATCCTGAACCCGAGTCGATAAGGTCTTAAAGCAGTCCGCATCAAAGCGCCTTGTGGCATGCGCCCCCAGAATAAGGGCAGACGTTGTTTCCACCTGCTCCAACAATTCTGAAATTCTGTCGGGGTTTACCGCATACTGTAGCGCTCGCTTGCCGCGCGCAGCCCCTCTTACGTCCAGCCACCCTTGCTCGGACATCTTTTTCAAATGATCGCCGACGGTGCTGCGCGCCAAACCTGTAGCGAGTCTGACTTCCTCTTGCGTGCAGCCCGGCCTACACAGGATACATTTGAGCATATCCTCTGTTTTTCGGTTCATAAAAGGGTCTCCAGACAAATATCGGATTTAGACCTATATCAAATCCGAAACGTAGATTCAAGTATGGGTCTAGCCTGCCATCTAGGCAGTGTCCGAGCCTTCCGATCCGGCGCGAAAGAAGCCTATGCTTTTTGCTACGGCTAATCTGGCAAGCGAGGCCATGGTGCCTTGTCGCCCAAGGCCAAATACAGCCCTCGAAAGATGTGCTGGAGGTCCGTTGGGCTCCACCGTCTAACGCCGAGTTTGATGGTACGGCCCAGTTCTACCTTATATCGCTAAAGGACGTTCAGTAACAGAATAGGAGGAACTGCAATGAAGCTTGTTTCTAAAAGGCAACTCAAGGAAATGGTACTTTATTCGCCACAGCACATCGCTCGGTTAGAGAAGGCGGGCAAGTTCCCAAAGAGGGTTCAGCTAGGCCCGAATAGGGTCGGCTGGATTGAAAGTGAGGTACTGGACTGGTTGCAGATAAGGCTCGATCGGCGACGCTAGCTCAAGACCGAGTTCGATCCATCTGAACTGCGGTCGAACTGCCTATTCGCCAGCTGCGCCTGCCATCGCAGCGTGCTCGATTTGAACTTAACTCTTGCGAAAGGGGTACGATGGTCGGGCATCGAGCTTGGCCGTCATTGGCCAAGAAAACTAACATCTCATGCGAGAGATTGAGAGGTCTGCGTTGGTTTCAGTGGGTTCCGAAAATGAGCCAATTTTCGGCAAATTTCGACAATTATGGCCGTTGAAATTGTTGAGGAATTTATGTGTTCGAGTCCCTAATATGCATTTGCATTTCTCTCTACTGAGTGATGTAGGGTCGGAAAAAATCAGAAAATACGCAATTTGTGGCCATCCGGTGTGGCCTTTTTTTATCTCGTAGTTCCATTCAAGTGAGAAGATAACTGGGGGCCTTCATGTGGGCCTTTTATTAAGTTCCTATGCCTTTCGCATGTCGCTGCAGGGTGCTGCGATCCCGGTAGCTTGACGAAAGCACTTCAGTTTTCTTGCCAATTTTCTGATGGCAGCCAGCGCCAAACAGCGACTTGCGATTTCGCGGGCGTTCACAATGCCGCGGCACAGCACACTTTGGCCCATCTAAGCGCGCCATCACGGCTTCTCACTATAGTTCTCTTAGCCCCGCTTCGAAGACAGCGATTTGGCTTTTGATTGCGCGGCCAACGCTTTCGTGAACGCTGGCATCAAAATCATCTGGCATGCGCTCGAGTGCGCGGACTGGCGCAGCCTCGATGTTCTGTAATATTGTTTCAAAACATTGGTGAATGATGGTTGGACCCATTCCAGCTTTCTGGGCTGTTTGAACGAAGTGCCGGCCAGCGACCTCTGAGACCACATAGTGCGGCTTCTTGCCTGCTGACATGGCGAGCTTGAATTTGTTCTTTGGGATTTGCCTTTGCTCAAAAGCGGGCTGCGCTGTGAGGACATCATAGATTGGGGTTAGGCCGTAGCGATCGAAAGGTCGAAGGAAGATCGAGAAGTTCTTTCCGTGGCCATCGGTCGCGCCAATCAGCCAGAACAGGATGAGAGCGGAAAGGAACGATTGTTGGTCTTCTAGCGGGCTATCTGCGCGTTGGAGCAGTTTGAGGATTTGGTCCGCGCTCGGCCCGCCATTGCTTTGATATTTGAGACTAGGTGGTATTCCCAGTGCTTGGCACATATCTTCCTGTGGCAGCCGCAGGATATCCTTTGGGCCTCGTTGAAGTCGGTCGAAGCGCTCAACCACGAGTACTCGGCGCTTGCCAAAGGTCTCAATCCAGGTCTTGGCAACCTTGATCCCGAATTCTTCGAGTAACGTCAGGCAGTAGTGCTCATTGTCGACGCTCGAGCTCATGTCGATAATGCCTGAGGGTGTCGGGATTTGCCCAAGTTGTGGCTTTAGAAGGTGAGTGGTCGGTGTGGTACCGATTGGCTTGAGCCATTTCCCTTCTTGCAGCAGGAGCGATGTCTTCTCTTGGGCTCCTGCTACGGAAATTCTGAACTCTTCTTCTCTGTCCATGCCGAGGGGTTTTTGAGCGAGACCTGCAAGGGTTTGCTCGATATCCTCTTCAGACTGCTCCTCGCCCGTCAGCCCTGGCGCGGAATCATGATCTTCATCAGGATGCAGGAACTGCATCGCGCCAACACAGTCACGGCCGATTTCTTCAAGGAGGCTGTAGGGATCCGCGCCAGCAGCTCCGGTCCGCTCGGCGATTCGTCTCCGGATATCTAGATTGTCGGGGAGTAGGTTGTCGAAGACAGCGGTAACTTCTTGCCCCTTATAGGGTGTCTCACGTTTGGGGAGCGAGAGTGAGATGGCAAATGCCGGCTCCCAGTTCAGCCATGACTGATCGTATTGGAAGGCAGTTGCCCCATTGCTGGCTTTCGATAGTTGGCCCACAAGCCGCCCATTAATCAGGACGTCTAGTGGGTCATGGCTCTTGCGCCGAGCCATTAAAAGACGTCCTCAATACTTGGGGCTTGATTGGGGTTGCGCTGTTCCACGACCAACTCGAGTCCCAAAGCGGCGAAGATCGCATAGATTGTTGCGAGTTTAGTCCCCTCTTGCCCTGCTTCGATCTTCGAGATGAATTCTTGCCTCAACCCCGTCATCGACGCCAAATGTGATTGCGTCCACGAACGCTCGCGCCGTTCACGCCGAATGAGTGTCCCGAGTTGTTTTGGCGATCTGACAATCTGATGCATAATAGAGCTCCTGAATGCGATATGCCAGAAATCGCATAAAATGACAATATGCTATTTTTGGCATAAGTTAGCATTATGCTGAAAATCACATAAACTTTCTTTATGCCTTAAATCGCATAAAATGACTCAAAAAATCGCCATTTTACCAATCAAGGAGCATTGAAATTATTGAGGAATTTATATGTTCGAGTCCCTGAAATGTACTCGAACCAATACCTTATCTCGAATTTGGGGGCCTTTTGGGGGCTTTTCGCCAAAACCCGATTTTTTAAGGCTCTGATTATTAATCGGAAAAATCGATTAATCGAGTCCTCTTCTGACCATTTGTTCTTCTCTCGCGATCTCAGATAGAACATTAGGACCCGTGAAGCGACATGGTTCGTGTCAATGATGTCCAGGCCCAGCCGCCAGATTGGACGAAGCCTATTTGAAATTCTTGGTGGGTGGATCGGCCTTTTTTCAGGACTTCTGAAGAGGCCCAGCGAGGCAGTCGTTTACTTGATCGACGTCATCTTGCGCTGACATAAGATCGATCGGCATTGTATCGAGGTGAGTTCTTCTCGTCCTAAGCCATCGGCCAGCTGCTCAATCACTACTGCCTAACTTACGGAATTCCGGTTGAATTCTCAACATGGCCTCAACTCCGGTTCCTCGCCGTTTCCAGCATCGCAGCCTGGGTGGCGGGGTTGTCAGGAATGGCTCAGCTTCCCGTTCACCAACCTGGAATCGACAAATGACCTTTCATGGGCCCGGTTTCTCTCAAATAGAGAAATCCTTTCGTCATCTTGCTCCGTGAGGGATATTTCGTCTAGCCCGCTCATCAGGCAATGTTTCCGAAAAGCGTCGAGCTCAAAGTGGTACGTCTTTCCATTGGTGACGACAATTTCCTGCTCTTCGATGCCGATATCGAGCTCGTGGTCCCTCGCATACATCATGAGTTGATCGACGTGATCGGAAGGTAACGTGATGACCGCGATGCCGTTCTTGAATGCGTTGCCGGCAAATATGTCTGCAAATCCCGGGCCGATAACACAACGAATTCCCATGTCGGAGAGTGCCCAAGCGGCGTGTTCACGGCTCGAACCGCTGCCAAAACCGATCCCGGTCAAGAGGATTGGTGCACCGCGGTTCCTCGGACTGTCGAAGACATTTTCAGGATCATTGGCGCGCAAGTCCTCAAAGGCGTGCTTGCCTAGCCCCGTCCGGTTCACGCCTTTCAAATGGTCCGATGAAATTATCAGATCCGTGTCGACATTGATGCGGTCGAATGGGATCGCGACACCCTGTATCCGCCTTAGTGGAGTCATCGGAACAGCCTCCTGACATCAGTGATTTTGCCGGTAATGGCCGTTGCTGCGGCCATGGACGGGGACATCAGGTGGGTCCTGCTGTGCGGCCCCTGTCTGCCGACAAAATTCCTGTTCGAAGTCGACGCGCAGCGCGCGCCAGCCGGCACCTTGTCGGCATTCATGCCAAGGCAGGATGAGCAGCCGGGCTCGCGCCATTCGAACCCTGCATCCAGGAAGATCTTGTCGAGCCCTTCGCTTTCGGCTTGTTTCTTGACCCGCCCTGACCCCGGGACGACCAAGGCAGACGTAACGGTCTCCGAGCGCTTGCGCCCGCTGACAATTCGCGCGGCATCGCGCAAATCTTCGATCCGGCCGTTGGTGCATGAGCCAATGAAGACATGTTGGATATCGATTTCTGCCATGAGGGTCCCGGGCTCCAGATCCATATAGGCAAGTGCTTTGTAGGCCGATTCCCTCTTGGCCTTGTCGTCGAATGCTTCTGGATCCGGAACCGATCCTGAGACTGAAACGACATCCTCTGGGCTATTTCCCCAAGTTACCTGTGGTTCAATGGTGCTGGCATGGATTGTCACTCGCTTGTCGAAGGTCGCATCTTCGTCAGTCGCGAGGCTTTCCCAATATGCGCACGCTCTTGCAAAATCGTCGCCACTCGGTGCGAAATCCCTGCCTTCGACATAGTCGAACGTAGTTTGATCCGGAGAGATCAGCCCCGCTCTTGCGCCGCTTTCGATAGCCATGTTGCAGAGGGTCATCCGGCCCTCCATGGACAGTTTCCTGATCGCCTCACCTCTATACTCGATGACATGCCCGGCGCCGCCTGTCGCGCCGATCGTCCCGATAATTCCGAGCGCCAGATCCTTGGCTGTTACTCCAAAGCCAAGCTGGCCGGTGACCTCCACCTCCATCGATCGAAACGGTCTCAAAAGAAGCGTCTGTGTGGCCAGAACATGTTCGACTTCGCTTGTCCCGATGCCGAAGGATAGAGCGCCGAACGCGCCATGAGTTGCCGTATGGCTATCGCCGCAGACAACCACCTGCCCAGGGAGAACAAAGCCGATTTCCGGCCCAACAACATGGACGATCCCCTGATCCCGGTCGGAAATGTCGATGTGCCGTATACCGAATTCGGTGCAATTCCGTTTCAGCAGATCCACTTGCACCATTGACATCGGATCCGGCGATTCGAAATTTCTGTGTGGGCTAGTCGAAACGTTGTGATCGGGCATCGCCAAGGCAAGTTCGGGGCGTCTCGCGGACCTTCCAGCCAACCTTAAACCCTCGAACGCCTGCGGGCTTGTAACTTCATGCAAAAGGTGGCGGCCGACATAAATCAAGCATGTCCCGTCAGCTCTTTTAAAGACCAGATGCTCGGTCCATATCTTCTCGTACAACGACTGTTTCGCCATGCTGTGACTCCGAATTATTTGGATGAGACGGTTATCACGCCTCGTTTGTCTTAGGACAATCGATTCATCTCCGAGTACCTTCGATTCAGCCTATTTGAAGATCAAAATCAAAAAAATTTATATAAATTTCTTGACCATCTGACTCAAAATTCACATTCTTCAAACATGGGATAGTGATTCGTAGTCACTGTATAGACGAGAAAAAATCTATTGGTCATTTCCGGTAGGACGGTGATTGCGGTTGTGTGAAATTAGTTGGTGTAAGGCCTTGGGCCTAATAATCGGGGGTGGCGTACTTCCGAAGAATCCTTTTTACGTCCTCTTTAGGGCCGCCCTTCTGTGGCCCGAGGGGCACTCGGGTGGGGAATTTGATGGTGCCAATGGATCAGGAGCGAATCTTTGATCTCACCGGGTCGGTGGTGGTGTTATCCGCACCAAATATTCTCCTAGTAATTTTCCAGGCGTCATTAATACTGGTCGAAGTTTTCTATTTGGCTATTATTGGCGATCAGTTCCTCGTCATGCTCGCCTTGATTACCCCGGTTTACATGCTAATGCTGATGTTGGGGTCTGGAGCAATTTCCACCGCATCAAGTAGTCTGGTCGCGAGATACCTGGGGGCCGAGCAGTACTCACAAGCGAAGATATGTGCAGCCCAAGGGGTCTTGCTGGCAATTGCCTTAGGATTGGCATTCTTTGCTTCGGTTCTGATCTTGAGCCCTGTTCTGGTGCTTTTCTTGAACGATGGCCTGGTGGCATTACTTCCAGTCGGAACCTACCAATACATTGCTGTCCTGTTCCTGAGCGCGCCCGCAATCTTTGCCTACAACGCGCTGAGTGGTGTGATGCGCGGGGCCGGAGAGATGGTTTTTCCGGCGGTCGTATCAGCTGTTACGGCCTTACTGACGGTGGCCATCATGCCGTTGGTTATGTTCGGATTCGGTCCGGTTGAGGGGATCGGATTCATTGGCGCCGCCGCCACCTTGACCTCGTTTACCTATCTCGGGCTATTGGTGATGGCGATGCGGGTCTATGCTGATGGCCGTCCCTTCATGCCTGCTCTCGGCTGGCTTTGGCGGAAAGACGTAATAGCTGAGCTACTGGCAGTGGCAGTGCCGACTGCGGTTCTGTCGCTCCTCAATCTCGCCGCCTTCGTGGCAATCACCATCGTAATGGCAAACCTTGGTCAGGCTGGCGCAGCGGCATACGGCGCTATCGGTCGGGTCGAGTTCACCATTATGGTGGTGAGCTTTGCCGTAGGCGTCGCGACAATTCGCGAAGTGGGGGTTCGATTTGGGGCTGGCGATCTTGCGAACGCCAAACGCGCAGCCTGGGTGTCGGCCTCATTCGTTGCGCTATTGCTGAGTGTGCCCGTCGCGATACTCTGGTTTGCTCCCGGATTGTGGTTGACGCTGTTCCTTGATGACGCGGAGGCTATCGGGATCGGCTCGACCTATTTGAGTTTCGCAGCGCCCGGCTATGTCGCGTTTGGATTTGGGCTTGCGTGGCTCTTTGTGGCTCAGGCAACCGGTGCCTTGAAGGCGGCGTTCCTCGCATCCGTCGTGCGGGTCGTTGTCATTGTCGCGCTCGCATTCGCTCTCAGCTGGGCAGGGTTTTCACCTGCCGTCGCTGCTGGCTTGGCTACAGCGTTAGGTTCTCTCTTCTACGCTATAAGCATGCCCATCGTGCAGCAGCGCATCTTCGGTGCACCAATCGGCGATCGACTGCATGCGGCAGCGCAAGACAGCATCAGGGTGCGGTCGTGATTGTCGAAGTTCATGGGCCGAACGGCAAGCTTCGCATGGATGGTCAATCCGGGATGAACCTGATGCAGCTGCTTCGATTGCATGCGGTCGACGGGATCACTGCTGATTGCAGTGGCGCGATGAGCTGCGGGACATGCCGCGTCCGTGTGGCGGAGTCATGGAGCGAGAGGCTTTCGCCTCCCAACTCCAGTGAGCTCGATATGCTCGAAGCCCTAGAAGATCATGATCCGCTTACGCGCCTCACATGCCAGATCGAATTGACCGAAGAAATCGATGGATTGGTTTTGAATATCGAATGAAGGAGATCAAGTCGTGAGTAATATCATTGAGGGAATTCGAGAAATTATTTCGGAGATTTGTGACATCGATACGTCGGAGATCGAAACGAAATCGAATATGATTTCTGATCTTGGCATCGATAGCCTGGACTTTTTGGATATTTCATTCGCTATCGAGAAGAAATTCGGTGTGAAGCTCCCAGTGGATGACTGGGTAGAGAAAGTCGATGCGGGTGAGGCAACCCTTGACGACTATTTTGTCGTCCAATCGATCGCCGACTTCATCGCCAGCAATCAAGTGACGGCATAAGGCGATGTCTGCCGATCGCGAGAAGCGAGCCGTCGTTGTCACTGGCATGGGCATAGTCTGTCCGCTCGGCTGTTCTAGTGAAGCGATAATCCACGCGCTCAATCAGACTGATGCGAGTAGTGGCATCGATCGGCAGACTTTTGCGCCTTACCCTGTCAGGCCGGCCGTCAACACCAATGGAGATCGTTTCCTAAGGCGTCCGGGCGAGCGCCGGGTGATGAGCGACATGATGCTTCATGCGGTGGAGGCTGCGGGTCAGGCCCTGTCGTCTGCCGGTCTTATCGGTCGCGAGGAGGGCCTGGACGACATCAATATGCTGGTCGCCGCGGGCATGTCGGCACGCGATCCGCGCGCTGACGCCGAATTGCTGGCCGAGCGAGGAAACACGGCTCAGACCGGTCCCGCGTTCAACCGGCGGCTCCAGAGCGAATTGAAACCGACGCTTTTCCTCGCCCAGCTGTCCAACCTGGTCGCCGGCAACCTTTCTCTGATGTTTGGGATCAAAGGCTCCAGTCGAACGATCAGTGGTGAGGAGATTGCCGGAGCGCAATGCCTTGAGACAGCGTTTCGGCAGATCGCGAGTGGTCAGCGCGAAGTCGTTCTGGTCGGCGGTAGTTTCAGCGCCGAGCGGCCTGAAGTCATCGCCAGCTACGCGGCTGCCGGGATTCTGGCGCACAATGAAGTCCCGGATGCGGGAGCAGTGCTGGCTACCGCGTCGGTGTTTCTGGTGCTTGAAAGCGCCACTTCTGCCGAAATGCGCGGGCAAAAACCCCTCGCAAGAATGCGCGACGTTCAAACTCGTCTTGGTAATCGCAAGGCCAAGGGGGACATTTCGAGCAACGCCGCAAAGCTGCTTGATACTTGGTCACGAGCCGACAGTGGAGACAAGATTGCAATCGTGGATGGCTCTCCGTCACGCTCGGTCCTCTCTGAAGAAAGCGACGCTCTGATAGAGATTGCCAGGACCTCCAAAGCCATGAGCCTGGCAGGACGATTTGGAAGGGCAGACCGGTTCGGACACCCGATCGATGCCAGCGCGCTCCTGTCCGCGTGGATCGGCCTGAGCATGCTCAACGAACCCGATTTCCCTGCCGAAGACAAAGTTGATTGCTCTCCGGACGCAGTTCTGTGCTGCGACTGGGGGCTTCGCTTTGGCGAGTCCGAAGTCCTTTTGGAGAAGGCGTAATGGCAACTACCAAAGATACGCGAGTGGCAATCACAGGGCTTGGTCTCTTGACCGCAAACGGGAGCACTACAGCCGAGAACTGGCAGCGCTTCTCGGGTGGCCGGTCTGGGATAAAGCCTATCAAACGATTTGAGACTGACGGCCTGCCAGTCAGCTTCGCGGGCACGGTTCCACCCATTTGCGACGACCATACAGTTGGAGTTGATCGGCATGTTGCGTTCTCGATCCACGTGGGTCGCGAGGCAATCAATCAGGCAAGACTGAAGTCGACCGGAGGCTTTCCCGGGCCGCTCTTCCTCGCCGTTCCAGCCACCGAACACCCATGGGAGGCTGCCTTCGAAGTCGCGAACGAGACGATGGTTGGCGACCATGGGTTGTTTGATGACCCTGCACGATTTGCTGATTTTAACCCTGAGTTGGTCTTTCGGCATCGGCTGGATGGTGAGATCGCTTTGCAGGTCAATGAGGTTTTTGGCTGCCAGGGAGTTCCACTCACCACGTTCACGGCCTGTGCTTCTGGGGCGTCTGCCCTCCAGTTTGCCGTAGAGGCAGTCCGCCGGGGCGAGACGGATATGGCGCTCGCGATTGGATGCGATGCATCTCTCAGCGCAGAGATGATATCGCGATTTGCGCTGCTCTCTGCGCTCTCGCAACGCAAAGGTGATCCCGAGCAGGCATCTCGACCCTTTTCCAAGGATCGAGATGGATTTGTAATCGCCGAGGGTGCTGCGGCCATGGTCGTTGAAAGCGTCGAATCCGCCCGAAAGAGAGGCGCTCAGATTCTCGCGATCGTCTCGGGAGTGGGGGAAGCCGCCGATGACTTTCACCGTACTCGTTCAAACCCGGATGGCTCCAGCATCGTCTCCTGCATGAGCAGGGCCATCAGCGACGCGAAGCTTGTCCCGGAGGACATTGGCTACGTCAATTGCCACGGAACCAGCACCCCGGAAAACGACAAGATGGAAGGTCTGGGCATCAACCTCCTGTTTGGGGATCACGCGCGTTCGATGCCAATCAGCTCGAACAAATCCATGATTGGCCATACACTAACAGCGGCCGGGATGGTCGAAGCCGTGGTCTCGATTCTTTGCCTGATGGAGGAAACTCTCACTCCCACCATCAACTACCACACCCCCGATCCGACGCTCGATTTCGATGTCGTTCCCAACGAGGCGCGCGCGAGCAAAGTCGACCATATCCTTTCCAACAGCTTTGGCTTTGGCGGCCAGAATGTCAGCCTCGTCCTCTCTTCGGAAGCCACTCTGTGACGCGCCGTACTTTCATCACAGGCGGAAGCAAAGGCATCGGGTCGGCGATTGTCAAACGCCTGGCTGCCGACGGTCACGAAGTCGTCTTTTCGTACAATAGCTCCGCCCATCAAGCTGATGCACTGTGCGCCATTGATCGTGAAAAGGTCTCTTGCATCGGTCTCGACCTTCAAGATCCGACATCGGTTGAGACAATGCGCGACTATCTGGATGGCGATCACGAACCATTCGATGGCTTCATACATTGTGCCGGAACGACCTACGATCGCCTAAGCATGTCCGGCGAACGTGGGGCGATTTTAAAGCTCATGGAAACCAATCTGTTTTCCATGATGGGCATCTACAGCCTGCTCTTGCCTGCCATGATGCGCAATCGGTTTGGCAGAATTATCTGCCTTGGCTCGGTGACGGCAAAACTCGGCAATACCGGCAACGCGTTCTACGCATCAAGCAAGGCTGCAATGGGCGGATTTCTTCGCAGCAGTGTGGCCGAAATCGCCTCGCGCGGGATCACGCTCAATCTGATCGCGCCCGGCTTCATCGCGACTGACATGATTAGGGATTATCCGGGGCTCGAAAGCGCTGCGAAGAAACGCATCCCTGCAAAACGTGTCGGAAAGCCGGAAGACGTTGCTGCTCTGGCCAGCTTTCTGATGCGCGAAGAGGCGGGATACATCAACGGTGCGACGCTCACAGTGGATGGCGGGCTTAGTGCTACACTTGGATGGAGCGCAGCATGACGACTGCAAACATGGGCCTCGTCCTTTCCGAAGAGAAAGCGGTGCAATGGCAGGAAGTTTCGTCACTTTCCGACCTGAAACCTGACCATGTTCGCCTGCGGGTGGAAGCTGTGGCGCTTAACCACCTCGATCTGTTCTCGCGAAGGGGAATGGCCTTTTCAAAGCGCAAACTGCCAATCATCGCAGGGGTCGAAGGTGCGGGCAGGATCCTTCGTGTCGGAGCGGAAGTCGAAGGCTTCGACAAGAATGATCGGGTTGTTGTCTATCCGGGCGATATCTGCGGCAAGTGTGTCGAATGCATTTCAGGACGTGAGAATCTCTGCAGTACCGGTGAAGGCATCCTTGGGTTTCACCTCGATGGCGTAGCCGCTGAAGAGATTGACGTGCCCGCACGCCTTGTGCGGAAAGTCCCCGACAGTCTGCCTTCCATTTACGCGGCTTGTGCGCCCGTCACCTATGCCACTGTTGTGCATATGCTTTGCACCAACGCAAAGCTTCAGGCTGGCGAGACGGTGCTTGTTCATGCCGCAGGGAGCGGCATTGGCTCCTTGGCCATAAAGCTGGCCAACCACATCGGTGCAGGTGTGTTCGCCACCGTCGGAAGCGACGCCAAAATCCCAAAGGCGCGCCAGCTCGGCGCGCACCACGTTATCAACTACTCTGAAAAGCCCTTCCACACGATCATTCGCAGGATCACCGAGGGGACCGGGGTCGATGTGGTCTTCGAGCACGTAGGTCAAGCGACCTGGAGGGGCAGCATGCTGTCACTCGCCAAGGGCGGGCGGCTGGTCACTTGCGGCGCAACGAGCGGCCCGCGTGCCGATCTTGACCTGATGCATTTGTTCAACCGTCAGATCAAAATTCTCGCTTCTTTTGGAGGCACAATCGCCGACATGGAACAGGGCTTACGTTTCATGTCGGAATCCGAGGTTCTTCCGCATATCGACAGCGTGGTGAGGCCTCAGGATATCGAGAGCCAATTCGCCAAGCTCGCTGATCGAAATGTCTTCGGAAAGATCGTCATCGACTTCACCGGAGAGCAAGGATGACGCGGCAAGACTTCGGGACGGATATTGCGCTGAACATCTCAGCTGATGTGGCGGAGATCGTGATTGCCTCCCCCGACGGCCTTAACGGTTACACCACCGAAAACATGGCTCAGTTCGAGCAGGCGATCAGGACGGCTTCACTCAGCGATGCCAAGCTCGTGGCGATCCGCGCCGAGGGTAAGAACTTCTCTATCGGCGCGTCCGCTGATCTTCTGGTGACGCTGCGCGAGATGCCACGGGATGAGCGCGAAAGGTTCATCCTCGAAGGCCAGAACATTGTCCGGGCGATACGCGAGAGCAGAAAGATCGTCGTCGCATACATCAACGGCTTTGCGGCTGGCGGCGGCTTCGATCTAATGCTTGCGTGCGATGTTGTCCTGGTAGGGCCGAAAGCGAAGCTGAACCTGTTTTATTCTCGCCTCGCTCTTCTGCCGGATCACGGGGCATTGTTCTTTCTTGACCAGAGAATCGCGCAGGGTGCCGGTAGTCGGGAACTTGCTGAAAACCGGACCCATCGCGGCGAGAAGTGTATCGAAGCACAGCTCGCAGACGCATTTGTCGAAGAATGCCCGGTGTCCGATTGGGCTGAAATTGTCGAAGAGACCAAAGGCTTGCCGCTTAGCAGTCTAGCCGCTTTGAAAGTTGTTTGGCGGGCAGAGTATTCGGATCAGTTTGAACGCCACCTGGCCGGGGTCGCGACGGCTCAATCCGAAATCGTGGCCACGCCATTGGTAGTTGAACGAGTGGACCGCGTCAGATCGCTGCAGATGGCTCGCCCATTGGTGCCAGCCGAGGCGGATTCGTGATCAAGCTGCTCCGCCTTCTTGCCATCGGCGCGCTGCTATGCGGTTTCGCAGTCGGTGGCTTGCATGCCTACGACCACTACAAAGTCTCGGTTCTCAATCATGCAAGCAAATCCAGCGCCGACGACCTGATTGATGGCGCCAGTGTGGTTGTTGGCAGCTCTTCGCTAACCTTTCGTCCTGTAGCGACTGACCCTGCCGATTCTGTGATCCTTCTCCATGCCTGGGGAGTACCTGATCCTGCGGCCTATAGTGGGCTTATCGAGTACCTAGTCAATGATGGACGAAAAGTTCACTTCCCGCTGTACCAAAGGACCTTTCTCCCGCATTCGATAGCCGACAAGGTGGCGAAAATCCTCGATGCGGATGAGCCGAGTTGGAGAGAGCATGCTCGCCTCCTGATTGGCCATTCGGCCGGCGCGACGGCTGGTCTCGATTTGGCGCTTCAGGAATTGGGTTCCAGCCGAATTGAGGATGTCATCCTGCTCTCGCCCGGTGACGGCTCAGGGCCGGATGGCAAGCCTGCGGCGACCAGTGTGAAGATGCTCGAATGGGGGCAGACCGAGCTTGCTCCCGATCCGACGGCGTCACTGCCGCGCTTTCACATCTTTGTAAGCAAAGGTGATTGGCACGTTGGCGATTTCACCGCTCGTCGCATTGCTGAGTACCTGCGAACGGACATTCCTGCAGCGCCAGTGAAATTGCACACCCTGCCGGATGATATCGGGGGTTGCTCCAATCATTTCTGGCCATTGGGAGGCACTGAAGAGTTTGAGCTGCCGCAGGGCACGCAATGGTTTGCTGCCGTCGATGCCAAAGGCCGGTGCGGCGATTGGAAGACAGATCCGGTCGATCATGTCCTGCACGAATTCATCGGGAAGACCGCTTCGGCACGAAACTCAATCCAGCCAAGGGAGAACGGGCAATGAGCCGAGTTCTGCAGGCAAAGACTGTCGAAGGAAGGCAGTTTGACAATTTCGTGGATGAATATGCCAAGGCCAGGCCAGTCTATCCGCGGCAAGTATTTGACCGAATGGTTTTGTTGCACGGCAAGCGCTTCTTTCGCGCCGTGGATATCGGGTGCGGGACCGGACAATCCCTTGAGGGGCTGGACAACATCTCCGCCGAGTTGATCGGCATCGACCCAAGCTCAGTCATGCTCGAAGAGGCGAGGAAACGGGTGCCCGGGGCGACGTTTGTGCGTGCCAGCGGTGAAGATACAACAATTGAGTCCTCATCGGTGGATCTGGTGTCGATCGCCACGGCCTTCCACTGGATGGACCCTGCAGGCGTCGTTCGTGAGGCCCATCGCATTCTGACCGGTGGCGGATTACTGGCGGTATATCGTTACGATATTCCCGAACTGGATGGAGACATCGGCGGGGCGTTTGATCGACGATTGCAGGCCGATTGGCGACCGTTCATTTCGGAGAAAATCCTGTTCCCGGGCGATCCGTTCGACCTGCTGGTTCGTTCCGAAGGCTGGGCTTTCGTCTCGCGGACGGTGATCCCCTACGCGCCCCGCTATTCGTCTCGCCAGTTCGTCGATCTGATGTTGGCAACCTCCTACGTCCGGGAATTTCTAGCGGAACATCCCGATCCAGGACGATACGAGCGCGAGTTCTACGACGAGTTTCACCGCCTCGCCCCCGATGGCGTCACTCCAAATCTCGACATCAAGCTGACCTTGGGAACTCGCAATGGCTGACACCCTGCAAAGCGAGCTGCGCCTTGATGGCGTTCTTGCGAACCTGGCTCGCACAAACCCGGGTGGGGAATCGATAGTGTTCGCTTCGGAAGACGGTGCGGGTCTGTGTCATTCGTGGCAGGAATTGAACGAAGCAGCCAACGCCATTGGCAATGAATTGATCGATGCTGGCTTAAAGCCCGGTGACCGTTGCGCGGTGTTTCTCGAGCATGGATTTCGGGTGGTGGCTGCCGTTTACGGACTGTTGCGGATCGGAGTCGTTATGGTTCCCATTGATCCGGCCTGGGGGCGCAGGTCGATTGCGTCGATCCTGAGCCACACCGACATCACTTTCGCGATCGGCAGCGACCCGAGTTTCTTCGGCAAGTTTGAAACTGGGTGCTCGTTTGCGACGTATGAATCTTTGCCTTTGAGCCTTGATGGAGCAGCTCCCCCACCGCTCCGAGGCAATCCCGATGAGATAGCAATTCTTGCCTTCACATCAGGTACAACGAGTGAGCCCAAGGGGGTCGTTATTACGCACAGACAGATACGTTTCGCCTACCGGCTTGGGCGTGACGAAATCGCGATCAAAAGCCCGAAAAGGTTCGGTTGCTTCTTTCGATTGTCGGGCCTGGGAATCCTGGGCGTATGCTTCTTTTTTGCGGCCGCTCATGGGGCAACGACTGTCGTATTTGGCGAATTGAGTGCGGGCGGGGCGAAATACTTTTGGAAGCGTTGCGAAGAGTGGCAAATTGACTTTGCTTACATGGTCCCGG
The DNA here is from genome assembly GCF_947499705.1 of uncultured Erythrobacter sp. Taxonomy (NCBI): domain Bacteria; kingdom Pseudomonadati; phylum Pseudomonadota; class Alphaproteobacteria; order Sphingomonadales; family Erythrobacteraceae; genus Erythrobacter; species uncultured Erythrobacter sp. Next base: position 236,754 of record NZ_CANMPJ010000001.1, read on the forward strand.
CCGTCGTCCAGCTTGTAAATCGGCTGGCGGAACTTCCTCCCAATGGTTCAAGCAAGGCTACGTTTGCGTGTGCTGCGGCGCCGCTTGCGCGTGAAGCGCAAGACACATTCCAGAATCGGTTCAACGCCACCCTTCTCAACATCTATGGGCTAACCGAGCTGTCATTCGCGATCATGTTCGGCGCGCGCGATTCTGCGGGGCGAGGCCGCATAACGATAGGCGATGGTGGACCCATAGAGACGCGTCTGGTCGATATGGACAGCCGGACCGTGATCGGTCCCGGCGAAGGCGAGCTTCAGCTTAAGTCCCCGTCCGCCTGCAACGGCTATTGGAACAATCCAAATGCAACTGAAGATCTGTTCCAGGATGGATGGCTGAAATCTGGCGACATTGCGCGCAGAGATAAGGATGGCGATTACTACATCGTCGGTCGTCTGAAAGATGTCGTCATTCATGGCGGCTTCAACATCCATCTCTCCGATGTCGATGAAGCTCTGCTTGCACACGAAAATGTACTCGCCGCTGCCTCGGTCGGGGTGCCGGATCGCCTGTATGGAGAGCGCGTCGTTGCCGCTGTGCAACTAAGGGACCGGCAGCAAGGTACCGATCAAATCCTGGAATGGTGCCGAGGAGAATTGGGCGTGAACAGGGCTCCCTCGCGGATCCTCCAGGTGGAAAAGATACCGGTGAACGGGGCGGGCAAGGTCATGCGGCGCAAGGTTGGCGACCTGATTAACCTGGAGGACGCGAATGCGTGAGCCAGCGGCCATTCTTACTGCGATCATCGAGATTGCGACGGTCCTGCGACAAGAGTCGGGCATGGGCGGCTCGCCAATCTCGGACGAGGCGCCGATGTCCGAGCTCGGTTTTGAAAGCCTGCACTTGGTCGAATTCATGCTCTCACTTTCGGAAGTCTTTGGTGAGGAAATCGTCGAGCGCCTCGAACTGGATCATCGAATGTCGCTGCAAGGGCTGGCGCAGCAGGTCGGCGACCAGCTTGTGCGCCGAAAAGTCGGGACAAAGCTATGAAGAACGTTTTTCTCGTAACCGGAGGCGCAGGCTTTCTCGGGAGCCAGATCGTCAAGGAATTGCTGCTACGCGGGCAGGATGTCGTGTGTCTCGTAAGAAGCGACAGCAGCGAGCGAACGGTTGCCAAGATAGCGCAGTCGGTAGTCAGATCGCATGGCGACGCTGCCGGTTCGGCTCACACGATACGTGGCGATGTCACCCAGGCAATGTGCGGCATTGCCGAGGCGGATCTTGATCGGATCGGCCCGTCGCTGACAGCGATCATCCATTGTGCCGCTCTCGTCAATTTTCTCGTGCCCCGTGAAACCCTGGAACGAAACAATGTCGGCGGGACGCGAAACATCATCGAATTGGCACGGCAATGTGGGAAGATTGGCGCTGGTGCGCCGATTCCGGTTCACCATGTCAGCACCGCCTACGTCGCGGGAAAGACGTCCGATACAATCCTCGAAACCGATCACGAGGGACCGCATGAGGTCCCAGCGTTTCGCAACGGGTATGAGCGAAGCAAGTATCTCGCAGAACAAGCGCTTCGTGAGGCGCACGACGTGCCCTGGTCCATCTACCGTCCGTCTATTGTTGTTGGCTCAGCCGAGGAGGAGTCACCCGAGCCAGGACATAGCCTCGCACCAATTCTTAAGGCCCTTCGAAAGAGCAAAGGGCGCGTGGTCCCGATCAACCAGAAATCTCGGATCGATTTCGTCAACGTGGACTATGTTGCGAAAGCGGTGGCACAGTTGGCATGTGCCGGAGAGAGTTCCGGGCGAACCTATCATCTAGTCAGCAGCGGCCAGCACAAGGTGCATCTTCGCTCGATCCTTTCCATCGTCAATCGCGAGTACCGCAACGGCAAGCCGTCCCTAATTCCAATTCCGACGATGCTTTACACGTGGGTCCTGGCTCCGCTGCTCAAAATTCGTTCCTCGACAGACGCGCGCAAGGTCGAGCAGCTGGCAAGTCCATTTGTTCCATACGTGGCGCAGCACCCACGCTTCGATGATAGCAACGCCCAGGCAGCCTTGGTGCAATATGGATTGAAGCCAGCCGAACCAATCGACCTCTTTGCCAGGATTGCGCGCGGTGACGCGGGTAATGTCCCCGCCAAACGCAATCGCAAACGCCACACCGCACCAGCGTCGGTGAGTGCCTCGGCGTGAGCAATCTTGCACCCAGGATCGAGGAGCATCGCTTCGTCTCTTCCGATGATGTCGGATTGAGGTACATCTCGTGCGGCGATGGCTATCCGGTCGTTCTTTCTACGCCGATCGGCCTGCACCTTGATTTCTGGAAGCCGCTATTCGCGACACGGAGTGCGGAGCGCTTTCGGTTCATCGCCTTGCAAAGCCGCGGACTTTGGGGCTCTCAGGCTTCCCATGATCCAGCCAATGATACGGTTTCGAGGCACGGTCTCGACATTGCTGAGCTCGTTGGTCACGAGGAACTCAACGACTATGCGATGATCGGCTATTGTGGAGGCAGCGCCCCCCTGATCGAGGCGCTCCAAAGCGTTGCGAAAGTCCCCGGAAATACTCTGCTCATCAGCACGCTTTTCCGGCGCGACCGCCAGGAACTCATCGTCCGTCGAGTTCTGGAAAGATTCGAGCAAAGCCAGCGACCCTCAGCCTATCGAATGATCTTGTCCGTTGCATTCCAGGCGGCGGTCCCGGAGTTCCAGTCCATTGCCGAAGACGAAATCTGCACAACTGAAAAGTTGCCGATGTACCTTCGTCAATTGAATTCCCTATATTCGTTTAATTTTCCGAATAACATTCGATCAGATACTTCAATAAGGGTATTCTTGAGCTCAGGAGATATTGATCCAATTAAGGAATCAAGTTGTGACTATGTAAATAGAATGGGTGGGGATGCATCCAAAATTGAAACCATCAATGATTCCGATCACTTCTATTTATTCAATCAACCGGAGAGGGCGATCGATCTGATCTCAAATTCTCTTCTAAGCAATGCGGGAGCAATTTCATGAACATTGAAGCGCGCCAACGGGACATTACTCTGCCGGAGCCGCAGCTCGCGCAAATTCCGATCACAGCAAATGGGCGGTCCGTGCTTGAGGTCTTGAGCGACCTTAAAGGAGGTTTGGTCGGACTTTATCGGGACCAGCAATTCTACGAGGAAGACTACATCGTTCGGTCATTCCTTGGCCGAAAGTTCATTACCGTTCTGAATACCTCGCTGATCGAGCATATTCTGCTCAAGAATCCGGGAAACTATCAGCGTGGAACTCTCGAGAAGACGACTGTCCAGCCCTGGGCGGGAGATGGAATCCTCGCGAGTGAGGGCAAGACCTGGAAGAAGCAACGCAAACTCTCCGAACCATGGTTCTTTCGACACAAGATCGATCAGTTTGCGTCGCCGATCACGGAATCCGCGCTCCAGACTGCCATCGATTTGGACGCCGCCGCGAAATCGGGCGAGTCCGTCAATCTGGCGGAATTCCTACTTGGTTTCTCCAGACGAGTTATCGCGCGGTCACTCTTCAGTGCGGATATAGAGCCCCACTTCGGCGAACTGCGCGAGATCCTGGATCAGGTGCAACAGCGGATGGCCCGCATAGGGGTTCTGGATGTTCTGGGCTTTGGCTATCATCTCCGTCGTTGGTCTCCTGGCGAAGCGCAGAAGCTCAACCAACGACTCCGGAATATTTTCGATCCGATTATCACGGAACGGTTCGATGGCCGGGTCCGGCGCAATGACTTTCTGCAAGCCATTGTTGATACGAACGATGCTGAAAGCGGCAAGCGCCTTTCACGCAAGCAGGCCTATGACACGGCGATCAGTTACTTCCTTGGGGCGCCGGAAGCGGTTGGTTTCTCGCTTGTCTGGACGTTCTATCTTCTGTCGCATCACCCGGATATCCAAGAGCGTGCGGCAGCTGAGGCGCAGGAGTTCACGCTTGCCGATCCGACCATCAAGTCCCTTGGTTCGCTCGAGTATTGCTGGACAATTCTGCAAGAGGCGATGCGCCTGTACCCACCTGTCCATTCCTTGACTCGAGAGGCTCTCGGGCCGGACCAATTCGGAGACCTGAAGATCCCCAAGAGGTCACTCGTCCTCTTCCCCATCTACGCGATCCATCGACACAGCAAGCTTTGGGAAAACCCAAATCGATTTGATCCGGATCGTTTCTCCAAATCTCGCAGGAAGCAAAGCGATCATCTGAAGTTCATGGCGTTTTCTGCCGGACCGCGTTTTTGCATCGGTCGCTCTCTTGCGGAAATGGAAACCAAGATCGCAGTCGCGTCCCTGCTCAGCCGGTTCCGGTTTGAGCCCGATCCTGATCGGCCAGTGCGAGAGCTTGAAGCCCGGTCCACTCTTCGACCCAAAGACGGATGCCACGTGCGCGTTTCGCGGCGGTGAACTTCAAGGATGAAATGACCCGAGACAAAAGAGGAGAATGAAATGGTAGCGGAAATCACCCTATTCGACACCACATTGCGCGATGGCGAGCAAGCTCCCATGAATGCGATGTCGGTCGAGACCAAAGTCGACCTATTCAACCGCATAGCGATGTCAGGGATCGATCGGATTGAAGCGGGGTTCCCTGCCGCGTCGCCGATCGATTACGAAGCGGTATCGCAGATCCTCCAGCAGCCCACCAACGCATCCTTGAGCCTGTTTGCGCGGGCCACGCGTGGCGACATTGACTGCTGTCTGGAGTTGGCAGGCAACAGGCGGGATCTGCAGATCCAGATCCTTGTTACAGGTTCGGAAATCCATCTGGAACACAAGCGTCAGATCACTCTTGAGGAAGCGATTGAGGAGACCCGGGAAGCAGTCGAATACGCTGCGAATCACAACATCGAAGTATCGCTTGCGGTTGAGGACGCTTCGCGCGGATCCTACTCGATGCTGGAGAAGGTGATTAAGACCGGAGTGGATGCAGGCGCAACAACTGTGGTCGTAACCGATACTGTGGGAGCAGCTCTTCCCAGCCAATTCGGTGCAATGGTGGCCGCAGCTCGCGAATGGGTTGGAGCGGAGACGTCTTTGTCCGTGCACTGCCACAATGATCTTGGCCTTGCAGTTGCCAACAGCATCGCCGGCATCGCCGCAGGCGCGAACGAATGTCAGGGAACTTTGTGCGGCATAGGTGAGCGGGCAGGAAATGCTGCCTTGGAAGAAATTGTCGCGATCTTGCTTACCAAGGAAGATGAGTTTGCGAGACGTTGCAATGTCGACCCGATCGCTCTTCTGGCCGCCTGTAATGCCTTGAGCGAAGCGATCGATTTTGATTTGCAGCGCAACAAGCCGATCCTTGGTCGCTGGGTGAACGCGACTGCCGCCGGCCTTCACCAGAGCGGGATGTTAAAACATCCGGATACCTATGAACCTTTCGACCCAGCATTATTCGGGCGTGAGCGAGAGTTCCTCATCACGCGCCACTCCGGTTCTGCTGCAGTCCGCGACATGCTCAAACGTCATGTCGGAAACGGGCCTGATGAGGTGGAGCCAAGCTATTTGCTTTCGCGCATGGGCCTTGAAGGCAAGTCATTTTCGTCAACCCAAGGCGAGGAATTCCGCAGTTTCGTGGCCAGTTGCCAAGCCGGTGCCAAGTGATGCTGGCAAGTGTAGCAAGACCACTGGACCTCGACGAAAGCTGCGACCCGGCAATCGTCGACAAAGCTGCAGGCGTTCTTGATCGCGGCGGTGTCGTGCTGCTGCGTACAGTGGTCGGTTATGGCATCGTGGGTACGTCCGACGAAGCCATCAAGTTGATGTATGATCTGAAAGGACGTCCCCCGACCAACCCATTGATCCTGGTTGGCAATATACCAATCCTTGACGAGCTTACAAAGCCGGTGGGGCGTGTGGCGCGCGAATGGCTCGACGATGTCATCACCCGAACCACCCTCGCCGTGGTCAATGATCTTGATTCAGACAGTGAAATCTACAGGAGCTTCAGTCCCGTCGCGAAAGCGCAGGCGACCAAGGATGGATCGGTTGCCATTTTCCTGAATACCGGTTGGTTACCCGAACAACTCGCCATTCGTATGGCCGAGCAAGGAAAAGCTCTGTTCGGAACATCGGCCAATGCGACCGGTGAGGGCAATAGCCAATCGATCGATGAAGTCCCGAGCACGATCCGAGATGCCGTGGACTACTCCTACGACCAGGGAACGGTACTCTACCAGACGGTCGACAAGCTCGCGACCACGATCATCGATCTCAGAACACTGACGATCTCGCGGATTGGCGTCTCGGCCGCCATGCTGACGCAAAATATCCGTCGGATTCACGCCCTCCAGAACCTTCGAACTGCATGAGAAATTTGAGGATTTGCTATGAAAACGAATGACTTCTTCTCGATTGACGCTGACTCTCACATTGAAGACAGCGATGCGATTTTTGACTTTCTCGATGCTGGATACATGCATCGTAGACCTCGGATCGTCGATATCGGTGACATGGTCCAGCATCGACCTACACGGAACAAGGCCTGGATCATCGATGGCGAGATGCGGCCCAAGATGCAGGGGCCGAACTCATCCTGCCATGCGACGCCTCCAACAAGCGACTATGCCAAACTCAAGCCGGTTTCCTATGGCGTACAGACGCTGACCGACGTTCCAGCATATCTGGACAGTCTCGATTCGGTCGGGCTCGATGTCTCGGTTCTGTATACGACGCTTTTCCTTCAGCCGCTCACGAAGGATCCGTTGTTCGAAGCGGCGCTCGTCTCAGCGTACAACTCTTTCGTGGCCGAGCAGTGCGGCAAGGCGCCAGATCGTTTGAAATGGGGTGGTCTGGTCCCGATCCGGTCTCCCGAACTTGCTGTCAAGGAAGCGAGGCGGATCAAAGAGCTAGGCGCTTCGAGCTGCATGCTTCTGCCAACCGCGGGCAATGTGCTGCTCCATGACCGGCGTTTCGACCAGCTGTTCGGCTACTTCGAAGAGAACGCGATGCCGGTTTGCGTCCATGTCGGGTGGTCGCACGATGGCATCCAGGAAAGCTGCGACTTTCCAGCTGCATCATTCATCCTGAACTTCGAGATGGCTATGGTGATGGGGTTCTTTTCATTCCTCGGTGGCGGCATCCTTGACCGCTTCCCCAAGTTGAGGGTTTCCTTCCTTGAAGGAGGGATCGGTTGGTATCCGGCCGCCCTTTCGCGGATGGAGCACTGGCAGGAGACGCCGGCAGCTGAACCATGGCAGGCGCAGAAAACCGCAAGCGAATATCTGCGAGACCATGAAGTCTATTTCACTGTTGAGGGTGACGAACCCGATCTCGCCAGTTTCGTGGAATTCGCGGGAGAAGATCGCATCCTGGGTTCAGCAGATTTCCCGCACGTCCACTACGCAGGTGGCCGACTGAGTGTTGCTTTCGATGAGATTCGTTCGAGAACCGACCTCACCCAAGAAGTGAAACGGAAGCTCCTCTCCCAGAATTCTCAGAAATTCTATGGGATCAAGGAGCTCGTCACCGCGTGACGGGACTTGGCATCGAATGCTTGAAATCATGCAGTCAGTTGGAGATTCACATATGAAGGTGCGAAAATCTAGAGCGTCGTCCTGTTTGCTTTCATGCTCGCTGGCATTGATCGTCGCAGCCGTGGGGAGTTCGGCGACGGCTGAATCGGAACAGACGCCCACGGTTTCAATTGTCGACGAAGAGCCGACTTCCGACGGTCGTGAGTTGTATGGCAGAGTAATGCGGGTGGACTTCATTGACTTCTATTCGCATCGAACGCACTACTTCGCTGATGGGACCTACAAACTCGTCGACTCCAAAGGGTGGTCTTCTTCAGGGACTTGGTGGGTTGAAAAGAATGCACTGTGCTTCTTCTCGATCGAGAAGAAGCGAGTTTGCTGGGCTTATGCGCCTTTGGAAGAAGGACGGGTATATCAAAACTTTTCTCCATATGATGGCACTCCGGTTCATGCGTACCTAGAACCTGTCGGAAGTACGCTGGACGAAAAGCCGGATCCATAGGGTATTGCCATGGTCCGCAGACAGGATTGGGTTGATGACCATAGTTGAGGGCCAATGCCGTTGTGGCGATATTCGTTACCAGTCGGTCGATATAGGACCAGCCGGGTTTTATGCCTGCCATTGTGGCCAGTGCAGAAGGCTACTGGGCACCTCATTCGCCTTGAATCTTCCAACTCGCAAAGACTTGGTCGAGATTCAGGGCGAGCTTCAGGGGCGAGATTATCAAACGGCCCCGGGACGCGGAAATCGATCCTATTTCTGTCCAAACTGCCATTCGCACGTGTTCTCTGCGAACAGTTGGCGAAAAGGCGTGCTCGTGGTGAGAGCTGGCACCGTCACGAACCTCGATGACTGCGAAATGCTCGGGCATGTCTGGACCTCGAGCAAGCAGAGTTGGGTTCGGATCGGGCCAGACGAAACTGCATTCAGCGAGAGCCCGACGGAAGATGAATGGCGTTCGCTCTTCGGCAATCGAAACCGCCTTTTCGATGAATTCTGAGATCTGCTTTTCCGAAGTGGCGCATGACTGAATGGAGCGAAATCCAATCGAAAGTCGGCACCGAAATTGGGGTGTCCGATTGGATATTGGTCGATCAAGCCATGATCGATCAATTCGCGGACGTGACGAAGGATCGGCAATACATCCATGTGGACCAGGATGCTGCCCGTGAAACACCGTTCGGAGGAACCATCGCTCATGGATTCCTGACCCTGTCGCTCCTAACCCACATGATAGAGGATGTCGCCCTTTTCCCTCCGAAGATGGTGGCAGCCATAAACCAGGGGATGGATCGCGTAAGGTTCCTCTCGCCGGTTCATTCGGGTGAGGAAGTCAGAGGGTGTTTTGTGCTCGACGATATCGAAGACAAACGAAGCGGTCGTTGGAAGTTTGTCTATCGCGTCAGAGTAGAGATCAAAGGGACTGCACGACCTGCCCTCACAGCTCGTTGGCTTAGCCTGGTGGTGACCGAGCCCGAAGGCAGCACATCTTTTGGCGCAGCGCGCTAACAATTGACCACACACTCCATGCACGCGAGCCTGCCTGGGTTTGCCTTCGATAGCGGGTTATAGTCTCGGGTCACTCTTCATTGCACTACGCACTCGCGTTCGCGCCGGGCGACGAATGAGTGGATTCTCGATCCTTGTTCGACAATCCTTGTATTACGAGCAGATAAACTGCCGGAGTGATTACCCTGCCAAGTGCTGTCGAACTAACGAGGCCCCCAATTATGACCCAGGCCAATGGCGAGTAAAGCGCAGCTTTGCCGAGTGCGAGCGGCAGCAACCCTCCGATTGCGGTTGCCGAGGTTAGTAGGACTGGAAGAAAGCGTAGCTCGCCGGCTCGCTCAATAGCTTCATGTATCGATAGCCCTTTCGCCATTTGCTTGTTTGCGAAATCCACGAACAGGATGGAGTTCTTTACTTCAATACCCGCGAGCGCGATAAACCCGATGGAAGCGTAGAACGACAACGAATTCCCGGTCAGGAATAGCGCCAGCAACCCGCCGAGAAGGCCCAGAGGAACGACTGCCGCAACCACAAGCGCATCCCGGAATCGACCGAACTCGATCACAATGACCAGCAAAATGCCGAACATCGAAAGTATGGCGATGCTCCAAAGCCCCGAGAAGTTTCGTTCGGCCGTCTCAGCATTGCCGCCCAAACTCAGACTATAGCCGGACGGTAGATCAATCGCTTCCAAACGTTCGACGACGTCTTTTGTTGCGTTGGCAACGTTCCGATCTGGGTCGACCCTGGCTGTTACGGTAGCCGACCGCTCGAATGCTCGCCGATAGATCTGTGCTGGCTCGCTTTGAAGCTCAACCTTTGCGACCCGCGACAAGGGGATCGTTGAACCCTGAGAGGTCGGGATGTAGATGCTGTCAAGGACGCTGAGGTCCGCGCCAGCACCCTCGGCGAGCCGCGCCGTAACAGGCCAGCTGTCACCTTCGCTATCGATAAGAAGGCCAGTGTCTTTGCCTTCGATGGCGAGGTTCAAGGCGAGCCGGACATCTCCACTGGAAACTCCGAGAATGGCCGCTTTGTCAGGATCCACTTCAACTGACAGCTCGAGAAGCTCGGACGCGACCGGGTTATTGACTTCGCGTAGGCCGGGAGTTGCTCGCAGTGTTGCTGAAACAGCGGCGGCTAACCCGCGCAATTCGGCCAGATCAGGTCCGCGCACACGGATGGCGATCGGGGCTTCGACAGGAGGACCGTTTTCAAACGGAAGAACGCTGATCTGTGCATCGGGATCGTTCTCGAACTCTGCTTGCAGTCTCTCGAGAAGGTCGGGGACGCGATTCTTGTCCCATTCATCGAGCGTTACGAGGATTTCACCATCGCGAACATTCTGGGTGGAAGGGAGAACATTATAGAACATTTGCGGATGTCCGGTGCCCGCATTCTCCATTCGGTTTCTCACGAGCGGCTGTTCTTCGAGGGTTGACGAAATGCGGCTTACAACCGCGTCTGTGGTTGCCAGTGAGCTGCCTTGGGGCGTCTGTATGCGAATGAGGAAATACGGAGTTTCGGCGGATGGAAAGAGGCTGAATCCGATCTGCGGGAGCAGGCCAAGAGCTGCCACACACAGCGCCATGCTGCCCAGAACACAGGACAATGGTCGACGCAGGGCCGCGCGCAGCACTGGCGAATAGACGGTGTGGATCGTTCTGTTCAGCCATTGCAAAATCGAATTGGCGCTCTTGCCTCCATCGGGAGCCAGGCGGCTTGCGAGATACGGGATGATCGTCATCGAGACGACAAGCGAACTGACCACGGTCGCGATCACGGCAATAGGCAGTCCACGCACAAAATCGCCTGCCGATTCCGGTATCATTGCCAAGGGCAGGAATGCCATGAGCAGCACGGCAGTGGCGCCAACTACCGCTGCAGAAATTCCTCGAGCGCCTTCGATAGCAGCTGTGATGGGAGAATCCCCGTCACGTAAGCGGCGTTCAATGTTCTCAATGACGACAATTGAATCGTCGACTACCAACCCCAATGACACGATCAGTCCAGACAAGCTGACTTGATTCAGCGAGTGGCCGATCGTCCAGAGGAACAGCACTCCTGCTGCAAGCGAAAGCGGTATAGAGACCATTACGATAATGCTCGCTCGCCGACCCAAGGGTGCAAGAGTCAGAAGCACCAAGCCAAGGGCGATGAAGAAGTCGCGCTGGAGGGTCCTCAGTTTGGAATCGATTGCCTCGCTCTGATCGAACCCGGTTTGCAGTTCCATATCCGGCGGCAACAACGTGCGAAATTCTCCGATTGTTGCAAGTGCACGTTGCTGCAAGGCCTTGACATCGCTGCCGTCCTTCTGGCGGATGCTCAAAAAGACGGCGCGGCGTCCATTAAACCTGGTGATGTGACGCCGCTCGGCTTCCGCCCATTCGACCGATGCGACGTCTTCGACGGTTACCCGACGTCCTTCACTGGTGACTATCGGGATGGCTCGAATGGCTTCAAGAGTGCGAAATGCTCCCCCGGCATCCACGTTGTAGCGGCGGGTTCCACTTTCCAGCGCGCCACCGGGCAATCGCAGTCCGCCTTGCTCCAAAGCGCTGGTCACAAGCGAAACCGATAGGCCTGCAGTGGCGAGACGATTGGAATCCAGGCGTACTGATACCTCTGGCTCAGCGGCTCCCTCGATCGAGACGCTCCGTACGTTTGGGAGCGCGCTCAGTTTCTCTCGCAGATCATCTGCGAATTTCACAACGCGGATCCAATTCGCGTCGTCGCTTATCAGCGCCAATTGCATGACTGCAGCGTCGCTGGTGCGCGGTCGGGTGCTTTCTACACTGGAGATGCCGGTGGGCAGGCTGCCCTGTACAGAATTGACCTGGCGGATGACCCGATCGAGCGAAAGCTCAGCGTCCGTTCCATGTTCGAATTCGGTGACAATCCGTGCTGAGCCATTCACAGAAGTTGACCGTATCTCGCGCACGTTCTCAACCCCCTGCAGCGCGCGCTCGACCGGCTTGGCAATGCTCTGCTCGATCTCTCCTGCGTCAGCTCCTGGCAGTATGACCGTGGTGACCGTAAACGGTGTGGGAAAATGCGGATCGACTGAGCGTGGTATCGACAGGTATGCTTGGATTCCCAAGATCCCGAGTAACAACGCTCCGAGCAGGGTCGCTCTTCCGCGTCGCACCGCAAATTCGATGAATCCCACTCTTCAGAGACCGCGTTTGTCTGCGTCGACGATCATGCCATCCTGGATCTGCTCAAGGTTGGATACAACGACCCAGGCATTCGCTTGCAGTCCGGAAGTCACTTTCACGGCCGAGCCGACCGGTTCCCCTATCTCAACGCGTTGCAGGCGTACGCGATCGGTTTCCGGATCCAGCAGGTAGAGAAATCCCTGGCCCCCACGCGCGTCGAACAGTGCATTGGCCGGGACCAGAGTTACATCTTCAGGTTCCGGTGAGGATCGCACGGAGATTGTAGCATTGCCGATCTGTCCCGGGCGCAGATTGGTGCTTGGAGGAAGCGAGATTTCTACCGCAAAGCTTTTTGATCGAGATTCCGCCTGAGCGCCGAGCTCTACGACCTGTCCGGACAGCGACATGCCTTCGATAGCCTTGATGGTCACCTGCGCCGGTGCCCCCAGCTCAATTCGTTGGACTTGAGTATCACTGAGAAGAACACGCAAGATGTATCCTCCGCTTACATCTCCCCAACTCAACACGGGTGATCCCAAAGGCAAGACCTGTCCGGGTTCCGTCAAACGCGCCAACACCACTCCGGGCCCAGATGCCTTCAAGATGCTGCCATCGCGATTAAATTCTGCGGTGCGAGCGGCAGTGGCAGCCAATGCTTGAGCGTTCTGCGTTTCTTCCAGCTGTGCCAACGTGACCCAACCGTCATCGAACAATTCCTGTATTCGACGCAGCTCGTTTGTCCTTCGTTGCAATTCGCTTCTCGCGCGCTCAAGCTCCACGTCAAGCACTGTGGTATCAAGCCGGGCTAAAGGCTGGTTGGCCCGAACATAGTCCCCCTCATTCACCAAGATCGATGAAAGGCGACCTCCAGTGACGAAGGCCAGCGGAATGACGCGCCTGAACGTTACTTCTCCAGGTGCGGAAATCGTCTCCTCGATATTGGCGATCGCAATTCGCTCCACGCTCACTCTTGGTGTTTCTTGGTTCTCCTGAGCTGGAGGAGCAGCACTGCAGCCTATCAAGATCGTAAATAGCCCAGCTGGGAAGATCTTGCTTGCGATTAACTGCATATCCTCGTCGAATACCTAATAGTGGGATTTGTGATCCAAGACGATCGAACAATTGATCGCCGAAAATTATACATATGTGCTGAATACGCAATGCAAATTTTTGCACTCAACCCCTTCAGCGATCAACATTCAGTTTGTGCCAAATGTCCCGACGACGGACAGAGTATTATCCAAGGTCTTCGTCTGCGCTGCGCAAATTGCGGCGCATTTCCGAGCTCGGCATCCCATGCCAGTTCTGAGTAAATTCAGGGCCGACGATATCGAACAACCGACTGCCGCCTTTGTGAAGAATGCGAGCCGGATTGCGCCAATCACCGAGATTGAAGTCGATCGGCGAATTCTCAGTCGCGATTGACCTGCCCCCTAGGAAGTGGTCCGTTTTGAGAGTTAGGATTTCGGCTATTTACGGCTTGAAAGGAGCTGGAGAATGGCACGGAAGAGATACACACCAGAACAGATTATCGGAATGCTGCGAGAAGCCGAAGTTCGGCTTTCGCAAGGTGAGAAGGTTGGTGGCATCTGCCGATCGCTGGGCGTATCGGAGCAGAGTTACTACCGCTGGCGTCGTGAGTATGGCGGCTTGGAGGTCAGCCAGGCTCGGCGCTTAAAGGACCTGGAGAAGGAGAACCAGCGGCTCAGGAAAGCTGTGTCTGATCTGACGCTGGATGCACTGATCCTAAAAGAGGTTGTCGAGGGAAAGTACTGAGCCCTTCACGGCGTCGGCTGACCGAAAACACGACGGGAAAGCGTTCCGCATGCTGACCTTGATCGATGAGCACACCAGGCAGTGCCTGACGATCCATGTCCAGCGCAAGCTCAAGAGCGATGATGTACTGGCTGTGCTCACTGAGCTGTTCCAGCGCCACGGACCGCCCGATCATATCCGCAGCGACAACGGGGCTGAGTTTACAGCGCACGCTGTGCGCGACTGGCTCGGCGGGGTCGGTGTAAAGACACTCTAGACCGAGCCAGGATCACCATGCGAGAACGGCTACAATGAAAGCTTCAACGGCAAACTGAGGGACGAGTTGCTCAACGGGGAGATCTTCTACACTCTCAAGGAAGCGGTCATCCTGATCGAGCGCTGGCGCATCCATTACAACACCATCCGACCGCACTCGTCGCTTGGATGCCAACCGCCAGCACCACAAGCGATCTTGCCTCGCCCTGCTGAACTGCCTTATGCTACGCTTCAGGCTGCCCAGCAGGGCGACCACAACCGCCGGAACTCTAACTTAACCGGTGGAGCACCATAATGGGGCAGGTCATGCCCGGCGGACTATGGCTCATCCAGGCAATTGAACTCGACACAGTCAATTTTGACGTAAATCTGGTGACCGTAGTCAATGACCTTGCAAGCATCACGGCGCTTGATGACCCTGACGATCTCTAAGTCGCACCGGTTCTCACGACAAGATTCATAAATGGCTCGCTTGGCGCATTCGGCGATTCAGCGCTTCTGATGGGCCTCATTGCCGACAGCGCTGAGCTTTCCAACGCGCTCACGGAGCTTCGCCCGGAAGTGGCGATATCCGGGCTTGAGGTCTTCCGAAGCTCGCAGACCGCGTTCTTCCAAAGTCTGCAGGGACGCACTCAGATTGGTGTGGCTGGCACTGATCAGGACGATACCCTGAAAGGTAAGCATATTCGGGGAAGCATCCTCTACATCCACCACGACCGGTCAGGAACCGGCGGCAACCCTGATTTCGATGCAGACAGTTTTGAACTTGCAGCTGGTATTTCCGGCGTTATCGTGGGCGCAATCATGTTTGATCTCGCGGCAGGCTTTGCCAATATCGACACATCGCAAAGCGGGATCGCCGCGCCTGATTGCTCCAACATCGAGGTATTCCGCCTCAGGGCGAATGCCAGTGTCGATCTCAACCACTCTGATGCCGGACTGTAAGCCCATCTTGATGCGACACTGGCTTTTGCAACTGGCACCAACGACATTGACATGTCGGTCGTGATCCCGGCGGCAGGTGTGGCCGCCACGCAACCGGGCGACGCCAACATCACCATCTACGCAGCAGGCATCTGCTTCACCGTGGATGGCGCTGGCGAGAACGAATGGCCGATCAAGCCGTTCGTCTCCTTCGCATGGGAGAATCTCGACCATGACGATGTCGACATCGGATCGGGTGCTACCGCGCTCGACACCGCAGGAGACAGCTTCGACCGCACTGTGATCGGTTACGGTTTGGCAGTGAACGAGCAGATCGGCAGCAACACAGCGCTCCGTGCCATTGCACAGGCAAATCACTACCTAGGCGATACGAGGATCGGGTTGCTTTCCCGGTTCTTCGAGAACAGCAGCGAGGCAAGCATTTTCCAAACGACAGGCGAAGATATCGAAGAGCAATACCGCTTCGAACTCGGTCTCAATCAGGCGCTTGGGCATGGCTGGCGGCTCGGCGTCGAAGGCCAGGCAGAATTGGGCGGTCTCCAAGGAAATGGCGGAAAGATGACAGTTTCGAAGAGATTTTGACGAGAGGAGTTCCTGACCGCCAACGCTTGTCTTATGTCCGCTTTCAGGAACAAAACTCTCGGATGGCTACGTCTTGGATTAGGGCGCTTGGCTGACTTCTGGTCAACGCAAAGTCTTGGCACAATCAAATAGCTCGGCTCCTAATTGGCCATGTATATCAGATAGTTGCATGAGCCAGTGGGCCTATTTGCGGGCTTCGAACGAAAGAACTCCTGAATTTCTCATATAATACAGATGAGTAGCACCTTAAATGCGAGTCCTCTTCTGGCACCAGAATTCTGAAAACGCTGATGAATCGTCCAAGAGACGGTCGTCTTCCAGCATTTGCTCCAACAATCTGGTACATCGTGGCAGTCCACGATCCTCCCTCAGGCAAAGGGCAGGATCGAACGATGGCTTCAATCCCTAAAGAAGCATGTCTTATTCGAGACCGAATTCCCACGCGCAGGCCCGCAACGCCAATTCGAAACGTTCATCGAACCTGATGACCACCAGCGCTCCAATATCAGCAATGTCCGGCCCTGATTTCGGTCGCCGAAATCGGGACCTGTCGGCGCTTATGGGGCTGCGTAGAACGAGCAACTTCAGTAGGAAGACGAGACCCTTTCAATTTGTCAAAATCAGCGCTGTGCCAGTTTTCGATTGCCGTGTTAGGATTGGGTAAATCGGCGGTAGCAGGACGGCGTGGTTTCAGCGATCTTGCGAAACGATGCAGTGAAATGTGCTTGGTTTGAAAAGCCAACCGCCAGTGCGATCTCTGCAATCGACCAGTCTGTGTTGCGCAATAGCCGTTTTGCCTCATCGATCCGTTCGCCAGCCATATACTTGTGCGGCGGCGCGCCAAAGCTGCCCCTGAATTGCCGCGAAAATTCGGCCGAGCTAAGCTGGCAAAGTTCCGCCAGTTCCTCGACGCTGATCGGACGGTCGAGGTGTTTTTCGATATACCGCTCGACCTTGTCCCGGTTGCAGGTTGATAGAGCCTTGGCACTCGCGACGATCTTCCCCCCGTCGACTTGCGAGCCCGAATAATTGGCCATCGCCGTATTGATCAGGGCATCGACTGATGCGGTGTCGAATGGCTTTATGAGGTATCCGTTAGGTCGGACTATTGACGCCTTCAGAACGGTCTTGTGGTCCGCATGGCTTGTCAAGAATGCGATTGCCATCTCGTGGTCCTCCCGCAACTCAGTCGCCAGAGCAATGCCATCTCTTTCCCCGTCGATATGAATGTCGACCAGGGCCAGGTCGGGCTCATGCTCCGATGCAAGCGCCACCGCGTCACAGAAGTTCGTGGCAAGCCCGACGACCTCATGACCCAGCGAGCGAAGCGTTTCCTTGAGATCTCGCGCCAGAATTCGCTCGTTCTCAATGATCATTATCCGCAGCATCTTTTGGCTCCACTCATTTCCTTGGGTCACGACCAAAGCCGCCATGCAATTCGAGAGAAGTTTGCCGGGGTTCGCAAGCGATAACGCCGTTAGAAGCGCAGGATTTGAACAATCCTCCGGCAAACCCGAAATACGCTGACGCCATTTATTGCGAAACCAGCATCCGAAGTTCCGCTCTGCAGTTTGTCAGGAGGACAACATGGCGACGCAATACGTATCCGATACCGCAGAACCGCGCTCATCCGCTTGGGGAGAGCTCATTTTTGCGCCGCACAAGCGTTATCACTCGCACCGAAAAGCGAGACAGCCAAGCTGGAATGCGCTGCGATCGATCGACGTCGTAACAGTCTGTGAAGATCCAAGGCATTGGAAATCTCTCACCGCCCGGTCGATGCGGGGAGAAACGCAAGCCTTCAAACGGCTGCTCGAGGAGTTCTCGGTATGCCTCGAAATGTTCTTCGTTCGGGCCATGACTGATGATCAATCGGACGCTGCAATCGGCCAAACACTGCAGTCGGTGGCTGACAAGCTTCATACTTGCGACACAAGCCGGCCAATCCTGCCATGGCTTCTTGCAATAGCGAAATACCGTGCGGAGCATCCGTCGGGACCCAATGCATCGGTGCCAGCGATGAAGCACTGAATTCCGTTTGCATGTCCGAACTGACCCGTCTCCCCCCCTTCAGTTCCGCCATGCACTAGCACCTGGCGCTCTAATCAGGCCCCCGCAAACAAGAGCGCCGGGTGCTAGCGATCTTCCCGATCCGGTTCTGAACTCGCGCTGCGACAGAGACCGGTCCCCACCAAGAACGTCCCCCAACAATCAATGAGAGGAAATACAATGTTGAAAGAAGTTTCTATCGCAACCGCAGTCGCAGTAGCTGCACTTGCCTCAAGCTTGGCCATGGCTGCCGATGAGTACAATGTCTCGTCCGGCCTGACAGCCGCGAGTGCACCGCTCGCTTTGCACGGCGTCGACACGGTTGCATTCATCAATACTGGCAACCGCATCGAAGGCAGTGCGAAATATGCTGCTGTTCACGATGGGGTGGCCTACTACTTCTCCACTCAGGCAAATCTCGACACATTCTCAGCGGCGCCTGGAAAGTATATTCCGCAAAATGGCGGCTTCTGCACCTTTGGTGTTTCCGTCGGCAAGAAGTTCGACGGCGATCCTCGCTGGGCTGACGTTCGCGATGGCAAGCTCTACGTCTTCCTGAGCGAAGATATCTTCAACGCCTATCTGCGCGATCCCGAAGGCGCGATCGCAAAGGCCGATGCCAATTGGAAAGTGATCCGCAGCACAGCGGCAAGCGATCTTTAATGGAGGGGTTCGGGTCGCGCTCCGGCGTGACCCGGGTCGCCGCCATCATTCGCGATCAGCAATTTCGCAAGCGTATCTTGCATCGCTGCTGGCGGCGTCGACACAATTCAATTTCTCGCGATGTTTCCGGAGAAAGGCGAAGAGTTTTCTCCAAGCCTTCAGGGAGCCAACCTCAATCTCGAGACTTACCCTTGCTTCGTTCGCCGCCCGTTTGGGAACAAGCCTGAGGCCATCTAATCCGAGGAGGATATATCAATGGAAACAGCATATTACTATCTCGCCCTGAGCGGTCTGCTGACCGTCTTGCTTTGGACGCCGTATATTACGGCGCGCATGTTCATCTGGGGAATTCCAACGTTCCTGCACAATTATCCAGAAGGCTTCCCGGCGCGTGAGCCAGAAACGCCGCTATGGGTGGAGCGCTCAAAACGTGCGCATCTCAATATGATTGAGACCATGCCAGCTTTTATCGCGGTCGTGGTTGCAGCCGGATTGATGGGTGACAGTAGCATTGCCGCAACTGTCGGCATGTGGGCCCAGATATTTTTCTTCGCCCGTGTCCTCCACGCTGTCGTTTACACGCTCGGCGTACCCGGTCTGAGGACCCCAGTTTACCTCGTATCTTGGGCATCGATCCTGATGATCGGCGCGCACGTAGTGCTGTAAGTCGAGGAAACTCGACTTAAGTTTGGCGAGGTCAGATGATGACCGACCTGTCGCGGACCTTCCCGAAGGCTTCAGCTGGCCTCGCCAATTCAATCTGATACCGCATGTGGCTCTCCAGCGACCGTTGGGAAGCCAGACCTGTGTTTGCATTCAGGGAACTTGATGTAAATGCGGTCGCGGCGCATCGGCAGGCGGCAAAAAAGCGAAGGCTGCGCATAGCCATCGCCAGGTCCTGAAAAGAGCAAGTGCAAGCATCCGGCCCCACTGATCCTTCAAACGAGGCGCAGGGAAGGCCGGTTGCCTTTCCATGTCAGTTTTGGCCTTGTTAGAAATCATTCCGGCGCCGTGAAAGGGTTTGATCAAGATCGCCCATCACAATGTCGAAATGGCTTGACGGAACGCCGGTATTTCAGCGTCTTTCCTCCTGGTGACAGGCCATTTTGTCTTAAACCTTGATCGCAGGATTAATCGAACCTGATCCTACGCTGCTTGAAGATGCCGCCCTGAACTTTCCCGCCTTTCTGGGTTTGCAATTGGCTCAACCCCGTCAATCGTCCAGGTTGTTCCTTTAGGACTGGAGGCGAGATCCAGCTTGCCGCCGATCTGATCGGTCAGATCTTCGATGAGGTGCATGCCCTCAGAATCGGGCTTGTTGTGCGCTGCTTTGACATCGAGGCCGCGGCCGTCGTCTGCGACGATCAGTCGAAGATCATTCCCTATCATCGACAGCGTGACTGCGATGGTGCCTTTGCCGTATGGAAAGGCGTGCTTGTAAGCGTTGGTGACAAACTCGCACACGAGCAATGCGAGAGGGGTGGCAACCGACACATCGATCTCGCACGGCGTGATCTCATGGGTCAGATCGATGCCGTCCCGGCCCAAGCCTTCGTCAAGCAGATCGAGCAGTTCGACGAGAAACGTCTCGGGGCGCACTTCGGTGATCGGGTCGGCGTCCGAAATGTAGAGGTATTTGTGGATCAACCCCATGGCGTGAATGCGGTTTGCCGTATTGTTTGTGTCGACCGCTGCCTTTGTATTTCTCGCCCGGCTGCGTTCCTCGCTCCGCAGCAGGCTGGACATCATCTGGAAGTTGTTTCCGGTGCGGTGGTGGATTTCCTGAAGGAAAATATCGCGCGTTTTCACCATCGCTTTTTGCATCCGGTAAGATCGGAAGCTTGCGTATGCGAGCGTGCCGATGAGCAATGAAACGGCCAGAGCAAGCGCTATTGCGAGCCGTGACTGATACAGTTCCGATGAAGCCAGCGCCGCCTCGGCCTCGAGCTTTTCCAGCCTGCTATCGCGTTCGCGGATTTCAAACAGAACTTCCGAATTCGCAACAGCCTTCATCTTCTCTTCTTCAAAGCGGATATCGCTGTAGCGTGAGGCTGCCTGAAAATACGGAGCCGCCTCCGCGGACCGCCCAAGCCGAGTGAGCACTTCGGCAGTCAGGCGCGAATACTCGCCCTTCAATTCAGCATCAGCCGGCAGACCTTCCACCTCCTCCACACCGCCGTTGTTCGGTTCAAGGACGGTACGGGCAATCCTCAGAGAGCTTTGAGCCTTGGCGATGTTGTTCTTTTCAAGATAATATCCAGCAAGCCGCAAGAGCCCGTTGGCCCCTTCCACCGGATCGCCCAATTCGAGAACTATCAGGGCGGAACTTTCGGTCATGGCGATGGCTGCGTCAATTTCCCCCATAAGGTACAAGGTCTCGGCATGGCCAAGGTCAGTGTGGCCCCGAAGAAACCTCGATCCCTCCAGTTCTGCATATTCTTTAGCGCTTACGTAGGCCTGGTTTGATAGATCGAGCTGACGATCTTCTCGGTATGCCCAACCAAGGTTGATGTAAAAGGCTGAAAGGACATGAGGCTCGCCGCTGCCATACTGTTCGAAATTTGCGATCGCACGCTTATGAAAGCGAATGGCCTCTTTCGAACCGCCAATAATGTTGAATACATTGCCGATGTTAGCGAGGACGACGCCTGCATTGTCGGTCCGTCCGATATCTTCAAATCCGTTCAATGCCTGATGATAGAGATCAATGGCCAAATCGAATTCACCATCAAGCCTGGCTCTCACGGCCAAAGCATTGTAGATATGGGGATATTTATTCACAAAATTGCTGGCATTGGCCAATCGCAATGCAGCTTGTAGGTGACGCTCCATAATGGCAGTGGAGCCGCCCTCACGAGAGGTCTGCACAGCTTTGGCATAGTGAAGATGGGAAAGCGCGACCAGATCATTGGCTTTGCTCGATGCCCTGATCAGCCGGTCCGCTTCGGCCATATTCAGCTCGCTTATTATCGCTTTTCGTCCTGCGCCATAAGAAAGCAGCATTCGCTGAGCGTTGGGGGCTAATTTTTCTGCGAGAGGCTCAATTTCTGCTGCCTCAAAATAGTCCGGCATTTCTCTTAGGTAAAATCGGATATGCCGATCCTGATCGGCTGCAGACAGACCGGGAAGCGCCTTCGCGCATCGCTGGCCAAGTTCATCTATTTCGCTGAATTGGGCCGGGTCCAACTGCTCAATCCGAGCGCATGCATCGCTGGATTGTGCCTGGGCGGCTTGAAACGAGAAGCAGGCGTATAAAAGGATCATGCACGTGCGCACCATAACACTCAGCGAAAGCGCGTTATTCGAACACTCGTTTTGACGGCAAGGAATCGTCTTTTTCAACTTACACTTTCAAATGTACAATTTAATCGACGGTGAGCTAGCACGGCACCGCATCAGCCGCAATTCAGTGTAACCCGTCGTCCGGCTTCTTCGGGCATCATCAGCTTTACGCGGCTTCGCGGTGCTGGTTTGAGTTTGGCATTTGTGTACCGGCGGCAACCCCGTCAATCGTCCAGGTTGTTCCTTTAGGACTGGAAGCGAGATCCAGCTTGCCGCCGATTTGATCGGTCAGATCTTCGATGAGGTGCATGCCCTCAGAATCGGGCTTGTTGTGCGCTGCTTTGACATCGAGGCCGCGGCCGTCGTCTGCGACGATCAGTCGCAGATCATTCCCTATCTTCGACAGCGTGACTGCGATGGTGCCTTTGCCGTATGGAAAGGCGTGCTTGTAAGCGTTGGTGACAAACTCGCACACGAGCAATGCGAGAGGGGTGGCGACCGACACATCGATCTCGCACGGCGTGATCTCATGGGTCAGATCGATGCCGTCCCGGCCCAAGCCTTCGTCAAGCAGATCGAGCAATTCGACGAGAAACGTCTCGGGGCGCACTGCGGTGATCGGGTCGGCGTCCGAATTGTAGAGGTATTTGTGGATCAACCCCATGGCGTGAATGCGGTTTGCCGTATTGTTTGTGTCCACCGCTGCCTTCGCATTCCTCGCCCGGCTGCGTTCCTCGCTCCGCAGCAGGCTGGACATCATCTGGAAGTTGTTTCCGGTGCGGTGGTGGATTTCCTGAAGGAAGATATCGCGCGTTTTCACCATCGCTTTTTGCATCCGGTAAGATCGGAAGCTTGCGTATGCGAGCGTGCCGATGAGCAACGAAATGGCCAGAGCCAGCGCTATTGCGAGCCGTGACTGATACAGTTCCGATGCGGCCAGCGCTGCCTCGGCCTCAAGCTTTTCCAGCCTGCTATCGCGCTCACGAATTTCAAACAGAACTTCAGAATTCGCAACAGCCTTCATCTTCTCTTCTTCAAAGCGAATGTCGCTGTAGCGTGAGGCCGCCTGAAAATACGGAGCCGCTTCTGCGGACCGCCCAAGCCGAGTGAGAAGGTCGGCCATCAGCTTGGAATACGTGCCTTTCAAAAAGGTATCGCCCGAGAAGCTCTGCACTTCTTCAACGCCGCCACCATTGGGTTCAAGGGCAGTGCGGGCAAGATTTAGCGCGTTTTGCGCTTTGGTAATTTCGTCTTTCTCAAGATAATATCCAGCAAGCTGCAAGAGCCCGTTGGCTCCTTCAACCGGCTCACCTAACTCGAAAACTTTTGGCGCGGCCATTTCCAACATCGCGATCGCGGCGTCGATTTTGCCTAAGCGATACAGAGTTTCAGCATGATTGAGTTCCACATGTCCTCGAAGAAAATCAATCTCACCGGGATTGTGGTATTCCTTGGCGCGCAGATAGGCTTGGTGCGATAATTCATACTGACTGTTCGTTTTATAGGCGGTGCCAAGATTGGTATAAACGCAAGCATATTGGAAAGATGTTGCACCATCAAATTGATCGAAACTTTCGAGCGCACGTTTATGGAACCGAATGGCTTCTTTCGAGCCCCCGATATTGTTGAATATGTTGCCGATATTCGAAAGTGCGGCACCCGTATCTTCGAACCACCCAATGCTTTCGTAGCCCTCTAAAGCTTGCTGATAAAGGTCGATCGCCAGATCGAATTCTCCATCGCTCCTGGCCCGCATCCCCAAGGCATTGAGAATTTGTGGATATTTCTTTACCAAATTGCTTTTCTCAGCCAACCTCAACGAAGCTTGTAGATGGCGCTCCACGTTATCGCTCGAAGCTCCTATTCGGTTCAGTTGAGCGCCTTTGGCGAAATGGAGATGGGACAGCGCAACCAGATCATTGGCTTTGCTCGATGCCCTGATCAGACGGTCCGCTTCGGCCATATCCAGATTGCCTTTTGTCCCTTGATCAACGGCCGCATAGGACAGCAGCATCCGCCGGGCATTTGGCGTCAGTGTTTCTGCGAGAGGCAGAATTTTGTCTGACTCAAAATAGCCCGGCATCTCTCTAAGATAAAACAGTATATGCCGGTCCTGGTCTGCGGCTGACATACCCGGAAGCGCCTTTGCGCATTGCTGACCAAGTGCGTCAATATCGCCGATTTCGGCTGACCCCAGCTGCTCAATCTCCATGCAGGGGTTGCGGCCTTGCGCATTGGCTGCATCGGTCAAGAGACTTGCCAGGCAGGCACATAAGAACAGCGTGCACGCATATCGCACACCGCTCAATGATAGCAGCTGATTTGGCGAAATATCTGTCTTCAGTGAGTCCGTCATGTTTACATTACATCTAGCCGCGTAAGGTATGCGAGACAAATCATTAGCAAGAAGTCGCTTCAGGCACAATCATTTGAGTTCGCTCACAATGGCCAGCGAGGGCGCCATCCACGCCTGGATGTTCATGATCTCAACCAGAGAGTTTTTCCATTTGGGTAGCTGGGAATTCGTTTGTTTGGAGCTTGGAGCAACCTGAGGAATCCCGGGGGAAAATACGCGCAAAGACAGATTATCTGTGTCTGGTTTTCATCCTATCGCCCGGGGCCGCTGAAGCGCCGATTTGCTATGGCTGCAATGCAAATGGTCACGATGTTGCAATGGGGCGAATATTTGAATCTATCGCAGGGTGATAATCTGAGCGTTCGCTCTTGTTGGCCGGGTCATCACGGGAGAAGGTGCGCAAACAGGGTTTTTCGTTGGATAACCCATCAATTTCGCATCGCGATTTCAAAAGGCGCAATGGCAGGCGCTTTGAGTAAGCGAAATGGAGGGAGCGCCCATGAAGACCCGTGCCGCTGTAGCATTTGAAGCCAAGCAACCGCTGGAGATTGTCGAGCTTGATCTCGAAGGTCCCAAGGCGGGTGAGGTTCTGGTCGAAATCATGGCGACCGGCCTGTGCCACACCGATGCTTACACGCTTGATGGGCTGGACAGCGAAGGGCTGTTTCCGAGCATTCTCGGACATGAGGGCGCTGGCGTTGTGCGTGAAGTCGGGGCAGGCGTGACCTCGGTCGTGCCGGGTGACCACGTCATCCCGCTCTACACGCCGGAATGCCGCCAGTGCAAAATGTGCCTGAGCGGCAAGACCAATCTGTGCAGCGCAATCCGCGCCACGCAGGGGCAGGGCCTGATGCCCGATGGCACCTCGCGCTTCAGCTACAAGGGCGAGACGATCTATCACTATATGGGCTGTTCGACGTTTTCGAACTTCACGGTCCTGCCTGAAATTGCAGTCGCTAAGATACGAACGGACGCCCCGTTTGAGAGCGCCTGTTATGTCGGCTGCGGGGTTACGACAGGCGTTGGGGCAGTGACCAACACCGCCAAGGTGCAGCCGGGCGACAATGTGGTCGTGTTCGGGCTTGGCGGGATCGGGCTGAACGTGATCCAGGGTGCACGGATGGCGGGGGCCGACCGGATCGTGGGCGTCGACCTCAACCCAGCCAAACGCGAATGGGGGGAGAAGTTCGGCATGACGGACTTCGTGAACCCCAAAGAGACTTCCGACGTGGTCGCGCACTTGGTCGAGATGCTCGATGGCGGCGCGGATTACTCGTTCGACTGCACCGGCAACACCGATGTGATGCGCCAGGCGCTCGAGTGCTGTCACAAGGGGTGGGGCACTTCGATCATCATCGGCGTGGCCGAAGCGGGCAAGGAAATTGCCACCCGCCCATTCCAGCTGGTGACCGGACGCAACTGGCGCGGCACCGCGTTCGGCGGGGCCAAGGGGCGCACCGATGTGCCCAAGATCGTCGATTTGTACATGAACGGAAAAATCGCGATCGATCCGATGATCACGCACAAACTGACGCTGGAAGAGATCAACACAGGCTTCGACCTGATGCATGCAGGCGAAAGCATCCGCAGCGTGGTGGTGTATTGACCAAGGTCGTATCCGAAACCCGCAGTTTCGGCGGCGTGCAGGGCGTGTATGAACACGCCTCTGCTGCAACCGGCACACCAATGACCTTTGCCGCCTTTGTGCCCGAGCATGAAGCGGGCGAGAAACTGCCGGTTCTCTTCTATCTGTCCGGTCTGACCTGCACACATGCCAATGTCATGGAAAAGGGCGAATACCGCGCTGCCTGCGCGAAACACCGGATCATCCTTGTCGCACCTGATACCAGCCCGCGCGGCCCCGATTTTGATGGCAACGATGTGCCTGACGCAGCCGATGAATATGACTTTGGCCTTGGCGCCGGATTTTATGTGAATGCGACGCAGGGAGAGTGGTCGCAGCATTACCGGATGCGTAGCTATATCGAGGATGAGCTGCCCAAAGTTGTTGCCGAGCTCCTGCCCGCTGCCGATCTGCGCCGTCAGGCGATCACGGGCCATTCGATGGGCGGGCATGGTGCGTTGACGATTGCGCTACGCAATCCGGGCCGCTTTGCCAGCGTCAGCGCGTTTTCGCCCATCGTTGCGCCATCACAAGTGCCCTGGGGGCAGAAGGCGCTGGGCCGCTATCTGAGCGAGGATCAGGCGGCGTGGAGCGAATATGATACGGTATCCCTGATCGAAGGCGGCGCTCGCGTGGATCACATTCTGGTTGATCAGGGCTCAGCAGACAATTTCCTGGAAGAACAGCTCAAGACGCATCTCTTGGTCGAAGCGTGCGAGCAGGCCGGCATCAATGCCAATATTCGGATGCAGGAAGGCTATGATCACTCATACTTCTTCATCGCGACCTTCATGGAAGATCACATCGCATGGCATGCTGGACATCTGGCGGCCTGATGACATCCGACAATTGCAACTGAATGGAGAGTGAAATGAGCGAAGTAGCATTGCATGACGGCCCGGTCCTGATGATCGTACAGGGTGTGGTCACCGATGGGGATCACACTCTGGAAACCTCTCCTGGTATGCAGGAATATCTCAAGCAGCTGTTCGGGTCGGGAATGTACCCGACGACAAGCGGCTATTACCTGTATTCCGGTGGTCAGCCGATCGACGTGTTCGAAGGCGACTTTCACCCCAATGGCTTCACCGTCGTTGCTCGCTTTCCGAGCCATGAAGCCGCCCGCACGTTCTGGTATTCAGAAGTGTATCAAAAGGTCGCCGAAGCCCGCCAGGGTGCCTGCGAGGTTCTGGTGTGCGTCTATCCCGAAACGGAAGTGCCCGAGTACATGCAGGGCAGGCTGAATGGCCATGAATATGTGAATGTGCCCAGTTTCGATCACGTTCCCCGGGTTGATAAATCCTGATCACCGGGCGCCGGAAATGATCCCATTTCTTCGCAGTGATATGAGGTAAGCGCTCCATGGTCTTGCGCATCAGAACAATCTGCACCGCGCTGGTCGCTCTGGTGGTGCCATTGTTTCCTGGCCATGCCTCACCGCCGGACAGCAGTGTTTGTCCGGCGGTGGAAGTGGCTGTTCCCGGATCGGTAATCCAGGCCATCGAAGGCATCGATGTCGGCCCGGACGGCATGATCTACGGCACAAGTATTCACGGTCAGGCGGTCTATCGGATCAATCCTGAAACCGGTCTTGTGACCTTTGCCGTTCCCTCACCCTATGGCGAGTCCGATGATGTTGCGATCGGCGCAGCAGGCAGCCCGGTTGAGGGCTGGCTTGCCTGGACTGCCTATTCCAGCGGTGAGATCCGTATCCAGCGCCCGGGCGGCATGCCCGAAGTCGTCGCAACGGGATTGCCCCGTGTCAATCCGATTGCGTTTCGTGACGATGGTCGGTTGCTCTTTGCCCAATCGTCGCGTTCTGGCGACAATGGCTTGTGGGAACTCGACCTCGCAAATGGCACCCCGCGCCGCCTTGTTGCGAAGAACAAGTGGCGCCTGAACGGGTTCGATTTCGGTCCCGATGGAAAGCTCTACGCGCCGAGTTTCAGGCAGAATGAACTGCTCGCGATCGATATCGAGACCGGGGAATCCGAAGTTGTCGCAGACGATGTGGGATTGATCGCGGCGCTCAAAGTCGATGCGGACGGCAATCTCTGGAGCGTCGATTTCGCGACCGGTAATCTGTATTTCACCCAAACCGAAACCGGGCAATCAAGGGTCGTGACCCAGTTTACCCCGCCGCTCGATAATCTGGCAATCGACCAAAACGGTATCATCTATGTGGCAGAGCTCGCCGTCGGCGGCATAACCGGATTTGATCCCAAGACCGGTGAGAAATGGAGAGTTGCGGTTTCATCTTTCACCGTTCCACTCGGCATGACGACCACAATCCGTGATGGGAAAGAGGCGATCCTGGTAGCTGATCCCTTCGGCTACAGGTTTCTCGATCCCGATACGCATGAGATTACGCGCGAAGCAGAGATGTGGTTCAAGGGGCGTTCTTCCGCCATCGCAGCCAACGGCAAACATATCGTCACGACCGATGTGGATTCGAGAATTGTCGCGATCATTGATCGCCGCAGCAATGAAGTGCTCTTCGAGACAGATCAGCTTCAGGCCCCGCGCGGTGTTGTGCTGACATCAACAGGCGATGCGATTGTTGCCGACGCTCAGACCGGGCAGCTAATACGCCTTTCCAACGGCTCATGGGAAGAGGTGGCAGAAGGGCTGGATGAACCGGTCGCGCTCGCTCTGGAAAATGACAATTCGGTATTGGTGAGCGAAGTTGGATCAGGCACGATCAGCCGCATTGATCTTTCCAGTGGAAGCAGGACCGAACTGGTTTCCGGACTTCACGATCCGCTCGGGATTGCGCTACTTGCCGATGGTCGCATTGCCATTGTCGAAGCGGGCAAGGGGGGCGTCACTGCGATCAATCTGACCGACGGTGTGCGCACGATCCTGGCCCGGGGCTTGCGTATTGCGCGCCCCGATCACCGGATCGCCAGCAATGCGCCGGTTGGAATCGCTGTGGACCATGAAGGCGCAATATTTGTGAGTTCCGGAGGAGATAACAGTGTCATCAAGATCGTCTTGACCGATTGCTGAGGCTGGCCGCATCGGCCGCTTGATTGCGCAAGTGTGGCAGGGTTGTCAGCGACGCCTGCGCTCAGGCCTATCTCAACCGACTAATGGCGCGACCACACGATCACCGACCGTTCTTTGCATCAGGTCGATGATTGCTTCCTTGTTGCGTTGTATCCGCTGCGAAAGTCCGCCAACCCCAATCACGAATTTGGGATGACTGGGGATGATCATCGCAATAGCACCGGTGTCTTGCAGGATCAGGTCGAACCCAACCGCATAGCCGCGCTCTCGCGTTGCCTCCACTTCTGCCATCACCTCTGCCAATTCCAACTGATCCGCAGCGCTTCCACCCTGCAATCTGACCCGTGTCAGCAGCTTGCTGATTTGATCATCACTTAGTGGCGCAAGGCAGGCTGTCCCCACTGCCGATCCGAAAAGCGGGCCAAGATAGCCCTCTGTCAGGGAGAGTGAGATCGGAAACGTGCCGGGCAAGACACGCACAAATTGCATGTTCAGATCGATCTGGGTCGAAAGGGTGACGGTTTCTCCGGTTCCCTCGTGCAAAGCTTCCAACATTTCGAGGATTTCATTGGTCAGCAACTTGTCAGGGATCCATTCACCGAGGCCCGTAACGCTCACTGTGGGGAAATAGCGGCGGCTCTGCGTGTCCCAGGAAAGATAGCCAAGTTTCACAAGGCTTTTCAGAACGGCATTCGTGCTCGAACTCGGATAGCCGAGCTCAGTTGCGATCTGAGAGCCTGAAAGAGGTTCGCGTTTGACCCTGAACAATTCCAGAACGGCGAGAACCCTGCCGACCGACTTTACAACATCGTCCGCCATCGAAGAATCCATATATGTGAAAACCGCTCGCTCGTATACGGCGCATAAAGACTGGGGTGAAGCCCATTTATGCCTCGGTCGCCTGCGGGCATCCGTCAATCGCCGAAAAGAGCTTCGAATATCATGGCTGCGAATCAACCGAGATTGTGGGCGCGTTCCCGCTATCGCCATGCGATTACAGGAAAGACATCTGGGGCAATCTGTCTCAGCAATGGGTAGGGTGGATCAATGTGTTAAGTTAGGCTGGTTGCTTGCATCTGGCTTTCGGGGAGAAACTGAGTGAGTGGGTTGAACGAGCAAAGTGTATCGGATGCGATCTTTGCCCGACTTCGCAAGATCCGCAGCGCCACATTCGTGGCTCTTGTCCTCGCCCCGCTGTCCATTCTCCATGCTCAATCCTCCGATGATCCGGCCGAATCCGAATGGATGCAGCTGGAAATTGCTGACGTCGCCGAACAGTCGTGGGATGCGAGTTCGCCCTACGGTCGTATCAAGACCGTCTTCAAGCGTGAGAAGGCCAATCTGAAGTTTATCGAGATCCCGCCAACATGGGACACTGGCCTGCCGCCGCGCGGCGGCCCCGGCAACGAGATCGGGCCGCATTATCACGACTTTTCGGAATGGGCATACATTCTGGGCGGAGATTATGTGATCTACGAGCCGGTCAGCCCCTATCAGCGCAACCCGATCCAGCACCGCTGGGTTGAGGGCACTTGGCTGGATCGTCCACCCTATTCGCTGCATAGCGGGGATTGGGAAACCGGCGGGATCCGCAGGCAGAACCCGGCCACGCTGCTTCTGTTTGCCGAGGGCGACACGCCCAACATGTTCACCGATTCAGACAACCGGCAACCGGTTCTCCATGGTGAGCCGGATCCCGAAGTGCCAGACTATCGGTCAATCAGTTTCAAGAGTCCGCTGATCGTAAGTTCCGGTTCCGTGCTGGAATGGGAAAAGGACACGCAGGTCGAAGGCCGACTGGTCAAGTGGCTCAGCGACGATCCCGAGGGCGGCTTCCGCGCGCAATTGATCAAGGTGCCGCCGGGTTGGTCGCACCCGGACGGCGCGAACAAGAGCTATTTCGAAAGCGCGCATCGGCTGCGCTATCTCCTTTACGGTGATCTGACGATCGCGCAGCACGCAGATCCCGATAGCGACGGTACAGCAAGGCGCCTCGAAAAAGCTGACTTCATCTACCAGCCACCGCGCAGCCTTTGGGCGTATGATGCGGGACCGGTCACGGAAAACGGAGCGGTGTGGCTGGAGATTACCTACGCCAATGGATTGGCCCGCAGCAAAGGGCCGATCGAAAAGGTGAAACACATTCGTGAAGGCGATTGAGCAGATGGTAAGGCGGCAGCCCCACTGGGAGAACGCTCTTTCAAGTGCACTGCGCCGAACCACCATTGCGGCTCTGCTAGCCATTCCCCTAACCGCCGCCACCGCCGGAACAATGGAAGCCTCCGCACACGGCGAATGGGCGCAGCTCGAAATCGTCGATGTGGCGGACCAGCCATGGGACGCAAACTCGCCCTATGGCCGGATCAAAACTGTCTTCAAGAGAGAGCGGAGCAATCTCAAGTTTATCGAGTTTCCGCCAACGTTAGGCACTGGCCTGCCTGCGCGCGGGGAGCAAGGCAATGAGGTGGGTCCTCATTATCATTTGTTTTCCGAGTGGGCTTATCTCCTGAGCGGAGATTACGTGCTGTATGAGCCGGTAAGCCCGTATCAGCGCAACCCTGTTCAGCACCGTTGGAGCGAAGGTACATGGATGGATCGTCCACCCTATTCTCTGCATAGCGGGGATTGGGCAACCGGCGGTATCAGGGCGCAAAATCCATCCACCCTGATCCTGTTTGAGGAAGGGACGCGTTCCATCTCGCTGGATCCGAAAGGTAATATGCCGCCGGTCCTCGATGCCGAACCCAACCCTGATGTTGCGGATTATCGCTCGATCAGTTTCAAGCCGCCGCTGATCGTGAATACAGGCTCGGCCCTGGAATGGGAAAAGGACACGCAGGTCGAAGGCCGATTGGTCAAGTGGCTCAGTGACGATCCCGAGGGCGGTTTCCGCGCGCAATTGATCAAGGTGCCGCCGGGTTGGTCGCATCCGGACGGCGCGAACAAGAGCTATTTTGAAAGCGCGCATCGGCTGCGTTATCTCCTTTACGGTGATCTGACGATCGCGCAGCACGCAGACCCCGACAGTGGCGGGACAGCAAAGCGCCTCGAGAAAGCCGATTTCATCTACCAGCCACCGGGCAGCCTGTGGGCGTATGATGCGGGACCAGTCACGGAAAACGGAGCGGTTTGGCTGGAGATTACCTACGCCAATGGATTGGCCCGCAGCAAAAGGCCGATCGCAAAGGCCCGCAAGATACTGACCAGAGATTAGAACGAAAAGTCGAACCGATGAACGATCGGCAGTGCTGAACAACGAACAGAACTTAGGACAGGACAAGAACCATGATGACACCTGATTATGAGCAGTTTCGGCATGCGGTATTACCAGAGCAGAACCATGATGAGTTTGCCCGGCAAGAGTTCGTCAAGTCGCTGAAACTCTATCTGGCGACACATGTTTCGCCGAAGAACCGGCTCGTTTACGAACAAATGGCCAAGCCGCAGTTCGAGCGTGAAAACGGTCGAGCGCCCGAAACCCGGCATGAAGTTCGCAAGGTGATGAACAAGCAGGGCTATTACCGGTTCTGGAGTTCGATGCTGCGCACCAGTCAGGAGATGATGTGGGCGTCTTGCCAATTACCGATTGAGCGGCAGTTGGACGGCCTGATCGATCAGGCAAAAGCCACTGGAGAGGCGGGCGGTTCGCTGCGGCTGGATCCGGCGCTGGAAATCCCGAAATACCACACTGCTGTCGACATTCATTGCCAGCCCGGTGCCTACCACACGGAATTTGCTGATGAGGACGTCGCGGCAGGCGCGCTCTATGACAGCGGAGTGTATGTCTATGCGATGGGCCGGATGGGCCCTTTCAATGACGATATGGGCGCCAGCCAAGTCGGGTATATCAAAGCCAAATTTCCGGATTTTGCGCCAAAGCGTATTCTGGATCTGGGCTGCGCAGTCGGCCACAGCACCTTGCCCTATGTCGACGCGTATCCGGATGCCGAAGTGCACGCGGTCGATGTTGCCGCGCCGATGCTGCGATATGCGCATTCACGCGCAGAATCGCTTGGCAAGACAGTTCATTTTTCGCAGCAGAACGCCGAAAAGCTCGATTTTGAAGATGGCAGTTTCGACCTGATCGTGTCGCACATCCTGCTGCACGAAACGTCGGCCAAAGCGCTCAAGAACATCCTGTCCGAATGCTCACGGCTGCTCGCTCCTGGTGGGTTGATGGTGCACAGCGAAACCCCGCCATACAAGGATATGGACGAGTATGATGCGTTCATCCTTGATTGGGATACTTACAACAATAACGAGCCGTTCTGGGGCTACACACACGAACTGGATCTTGACGATCTGGTGTCGGAGGCCGGGTTCGATCCGGCGCACAATTTTGAAGCACTGGCTCCGAGCGTTTTCGAGGCAGCACAGAACAAACGAACCAATATTTTCCAGGGGGGCGATTTTGGCGGTGGCGGAATCTGGTACCTCTGGGGCTGCTGGAAGAAATAAGGGATTGTCGACACATGGAAAATGAGCACAGCTTGCAGAAGCACGCCAAAGGTCAACGGCCCTATTTCTTCGATGATCCGGCTATCGACAAACTCCTGGCCATGCTGATGGCATCTTGCGGCGAGGTCGCGGTCCTTCGTGATCGTCTGGACACGGTTGAACGCCTGTTGGAGGCTAAGGGTCTGGTCGCGCGCGAAGAGATCGAGTCTTTCAGTCCAACAAAGCCGATTCTGGAAGAGCGTGATGCGAGGCGTGAAGGTTCACTCGCTCAGATCCTGCGCATAATCGATATCGATCTCGACAATGGCGAGATGGGGCGCAACGATGATTCCCCTGAATGGAACAGTGTCATCAACGCCGTTGCCTCCCCTGAATAGAGCGAGCGGATGCCTGCAATGACCCGCCTGTGATCCAAAAGACCGTTGCGGAGAATGGGCAACACGCGCTCTAGCTACTTTCAGCGACGTCCGTTGAGGGTGGGTGCATGCTAGCTCTCTCACAAAATTTTGAACGCGTTTGTTGCTCTGAATTGACGCCCGAATTGGCGCGCCGGCAAAGCATCAAACGCGCCCTCTAAATTGCAGGCCTTTCGTCTCTGATCCAGTCTTTCACAGCAGCGAAAGACGCGCCCAAAGACGGACCTGTCAAAGACCATTCCAATATGAGCCACGGTTTTGGCCGTGAGACGCGTTGAGGAGGAGCTTCAAGCGCATGTGAAACAGAATTGCGCTTGGCTTGGACAGGAGGCCTGATGAATGCGGTTATTGGCTGTTTTGCGCAATCACTATGCGATAATCTGGCAAATTGATCAGCCAGCTTCCGGTCAGGCACGCAGGCTTACGCAGCCCTCCAGGAAGAGGCGACGGGCCCCCTAGGCGAAAGCCCCTAATTCCCGGTCGGAGCTGGACGATTGTAAGCTCTGAGAAATTTCGAGGGTCGCTTGTTTCTAAGGAAATTCAAACACGTAATTGCAAGTTGGGGGCTGCAGTGCACACTGTTTGGCGTGCTCCCAATGCATCCAACTTTTTCCGCTTCGTGTAGTGCACCGCTCCGCCTTCCATATGCTGCGAAGCCCGTATCCTACATGGCTGTTGGGCATCACATATCCGGAAAACAAATTCATATATGTGCAATCCGATTTACAACGGTGAATAAGCATGTAGACCACGAGGCAGACATCTCGCCCATTCTTGGGAGTTGTTGGAGGGAAAAATGATCAGCAAGTTTGGATTAGGCGGTCGCCGTAAATGGACCGCTGCAGCATGTGCTGCATTGTGCGTGAATGGGGCAGGCGCGGCGATCGCGCAGGACGCAGAATCCGATAGTTCGGGGACTCAGGTATCCCAAGGGAATGCCGACATTATCGTCACGGCGCAACGTAAGGAGCAATCCTTGCAGAAGGTGCCTGTCACCGTCTCGGCGTTTACATCTGAAGATCTCGGAAGGCTGGTTACGACCGACATCGGTGACGTCGTCGAATTCGTACCCAACGTGAACACGTTCAACAACGCCAACGTTCTGGGTACGGCGAACGCCTACTTTATCCGCGGCACAGGTAACTCTGAATCGATTGCAACATTCGATCCACCTGTCAGCAGCTATGTCGATGACATTCTGGTCCCACGTCAGGGCTCATCGAACATCAGCCTTTTTGAAGTTGAGCGGGTCGAAGTGCTGCGCGGGCCGCAGGGAACGCTGTTCGGCAAGAACACGACCGGTGGTGCAGTCAACATCATCACCAAGAAGCCGGAAGACGAATTCTACGTCAGCGGCGAGATTGCTTACGGCCGGTTCAACCGGCTCGAATTGCGCGGTACAGTCAACACCCCGGTCACAGATGATCTGGCGGTCATGGTTTCCGGGTTCTATGTCGACGACGACGGCTGGATCACCAGCACTGTTACCGGCGATGACAATTACGGCGAAGACCGCGGTTGGGGTGTTCGAGGGGCGCTTCGCTGGCATCTTTCTGACACGGTGACTTGGGATGCGAACGTTACGCGGGTCAACAGCATTGGCTACATTCCCGGTACCTCCGGTCCGGTCGGGCTGCCTTTCCCAGCACCAATCGAAGACACTGATGCGGGCGACTGGCGCACGACAACTGCGCGTCAACAATCATGCAGAACGGGGGCAAACCCCCGTGAATGGCTGGCCAATAACTGCGCATGGAACCAGGTCGATGAGACCGCGGTGGCATCATCGCTGAAAATTGACCTCGGTGGTTCCAACCTTGAGTTTATCACCGGGTACCGCAACACCGACCATCGGTTTGCTGTCGACTTTCTCGGTAATCGCCTGTCGCAACCGCTTAGCGCATTTGCGATCACCAACGATTCAACCCACCAGCTGTTCAGTCAGGAAGTGAAGCTGACGGGCACATTGCTCGACGGGTTCTTCTCTTACACTACTGGCGTGTATTATCTTGACGAGCGCAACGTAACCGATTTTCAGGATTACATCGCGTTTGGCGGAGGTGCGCCTTTCGAAATCGCTGACCGTCTTCTGAAGAACGACACACGCAGTTTTGCGGTCTATTCGCAGTGGGATGCCAACGTTACGGATAAGCTGACTCTGACGGCCGGCCTTCGCTGGACGGATGAGGAAAAAACTCTTGATCTGGAAGTGTTTGGAGCAGCAGGCTTCACTGAAAACGACATTCCGTTTCCTGATGAGCTGAATACCTCGCGGTTCACGCCGAAGTTCGGCATCCAGTACCAAGCAACGCCAGATATCCTGCTATTCGTTTCGGCAACCAACGGCTTCAAATCAGGCGGGTGGAATGCCCGTGCGACCAATCCAGCAGCATTCGCCGATTTCGGTCCGGAGAAGGTGTGGTCCTACGAACTTGGTTTCAAAACAGACTTGCTGAATGATCGTCTGCGTTTGAATGCGACCGTTTTCCATGCTGATTTCACCGACTTGCAGATCAATTCCGCGCTTCCGAACACCGCGCCACCTATCTTTGTGACGGGCAATGCGGGCGATTCAGAAACGACCGGTATCGAAGTCGAAATGTCGGCTGTTCCTGTCGATGGTCTGCGCATTTTCGGTAGCTTTGGCTATCAGGATGCGACGTACACGAGCCTTTCGGACCTGGCACTGGCTGCTGGCTTTACGCTGGATTCGTCGCTGGGTAGTTCGCCAGACTTCACCGGCGCGATTGGCCTGACCTATGAGCAGGAGCTGGCTGGAACAGGCGGTCAGTTGGTGTTCACGGCGGTAGGCGATTACACCGCAGAAGCTCTTCGTGCTGCTACGCCGACTTCAATGGCGCTGATCGAAGAAGCGTTTATCGTCAATTCAAGCCTCATGTACGAGGACGACAGTGGCCAATGGTCCATCGGAATTGAGTGTTCCAACTGCTTCAATCTGGAGCAGTACGTGACTGCCCAGCCAGCGGGTACGCAGATCGATCCAATGCGTTGGGCCATCCGCGCAAAGTTCAGGATGTAGTACCTCGTGAATGTTGGCGGGCGTGATTGCGAAGTGAACTCACTGCAATCTGCCCGCCACAATTCTCGCTGCAGTTTTGTTGACGTCAGGTAAGGTCGCCAGCTCAAACTAAACAATCCGGCAGGAGACGGACGATCGCTTACAAATTTCTCACCAATCGCCGTTCTTTGGTAAAAGGCGCGCTTGCAACAGGCCTTGCATCGACGATGCAGAGCGGCTCCTTACTGGCAAAATCAAGCGAGGATGTTGGTCCGCTCCCGCCACCCAGAACGGATCGATTGATTATCGATGCAGTTGCGCACGCATACAATCAGAGACGGGACAACCGGCGCAATCGCCTGTCTTCTTTCAATGGGGCGTATGATTATCACGTCCTTTGCTGCCCGCCAGAGCACACGCTGACGGAAGAGCAGTGGGCGCGCAATTGGCAGCCGGAAGAATTTATCGACACGATGCTGCTCGAGAGCACGACGGACATTGTGTGCATGCACTCAGTTCCGCTGTTTCAGTACAATATCGATGGGCTCGTCACGAACGAGAAGGGGGCTTACCTAAAGAAGCACTATCCCGACCGGGTGTTCTGGTACGGTGCGCTCGATCTGGGACGTCCGAGGGACGAAGTGCTGGCGCTGGCCAATGAGCTGGTGAGCCAGGGTGCTGACGGGATCAAGCTCTACCCGACCGGCTTCAACGATGAAACCGGACAGGCGACCGATTGGTATATGGACGATACCAAGATCGCCTTTCCTATTTTCGAGCATCTGCAGGATCTGGGCGTCAAACATGTCGCGATCCACAAGCTGGTCGAATATGATTTCAAGACGCTGACCAAAAAGCGTCCTTATGGCGTCAACGATATTGCCGGCGCTGCCAAGAATTTCCCCGATTTGCTGTTCCATCTGGTGCATGCTGGTTGGCTGCTCAACGAAGCGACCATTCTGCTGATGAGCGAATATGAAAACGTCACTGCGGTGATGGAGGGGCCGATGCTCTGGCCGCTCATCGACCCGCGGCGTTTCAACGAAATGATGTACATGTACATGACCACGGTCGGGTC
Organism: uncultured Erythrobacter sp.; assembly: GCF_947499705.1. Lineage (NCBI taxonomy): Bacteria > Pseudomonadati > Pseudomonadota > Alphaproteobacteria > Sphingomonadales > Erythrobacteraceae > Erythrobacter > uncultured Erythrobacter sp. Next base: position 274,412 of record NZ_CANMPJ010000001.1, read on the forward strand.
GGATCGTCTCATCTATTCATCAGCCGCGACCAATCCCCATCCGCGCTTCGTGATCGAAGCGCTCGAGGCGCATAAGGCGCCCGAGGGGACGCTGTTCGATTACCGGCTGACGCAGGAAGACAAAGACAACATCATGGGTAACAATTTCGCCCGTTTCCATGGTTTGGACATTGCGGCGACCCACGCGAAAATCGCCAATGACCGCTTCAGCAAATATCGGGCCGAAAAGGGTTTGCGACGTCCTTGGACAGCAGTGCGGGGTGAAGCATGAGCCAGCCACAAAGTGTCATCGAACTCTCAAAGAAAATTGAAAAAGCTCTGGGCGAGATAGGCGATCCCTGCATGTGTCTGGCGGGCAAGGATCTCTCGATCATCGACATGGGGTTGATCAACGAAGTGGAGCTCGACGGGAGCACTGTCCGGGTTTCCATGACTCTCACCGATCCCAACTGCTTTTTCGAGTACAAGATTTCCAATGCGGTGATCGAGACGCTCAAGAAGCTTGACGGTGTCAGCGACGTGAAGGTGGCGATCGAGTCATTTCCGATCTGGCACGATGATCGTTTGAGTGATCGCGCCAAGTCGAACTTCAAGGAAGATTATGACGGGATACTGGCTCTTCGTCAGAGCGCGTGATCGCTGTGGTCGCGCACTAGGGTTGCTCGACAGGCCCGGCGACTTTCAGTCCCATCGCAAATTCAAATGAGCGCACGTTGAATGTCGTCAACGTAGCTCAGGAACGATCATTTTAGGAGCAATTTGCGTGCAAGGCGCCATCGACATTGTCACAAATCTCTTCACTCCGAAAATGGTCGCAGAGGGCCGCACCGGTCTGGACGATCATTTCAAGGATCAGGTGCGCATGCCTGCCGATATGCGCGGCGGCGTTAACGAGACGGACTATCTGGAGCGTATGGACCGGGCCGGGATCGACAAATCCCTGCTAATCGCGGTTCGCGCAGGCGACATCCGTATGCAGGGATCGTTCGAGATACCCTACGCCGATGTGGCAGAGGTCTGCGCCCGCCATCCGGATCGCTATTACGGATTGGCCGGGATTGATCCCTATCGCGGGATGGAACAGGTCGCCGAGCTGGAATACGCGGTCAAGGAATTGGGGTTTGTAGGAGCGCATCTTTATCCGCACTGGATGGAGCTCGCGCCCGACCATCGCAAATATTATCCGATCTACGCCAAGTGCTGTGAACTGGGCATTCCAATCATGATGCAGGTCGGGCACAATCTGGTCTATTCTCGGACCCGGCGCCTACCCAGCGTTGGTCGGCCTATCACACTCGACACGGTGGCCATCGATTTCCCCGAACTGACCCTGATCGGCATCCATATCGGCGTACCGTGGACCGAAGAAATGATCTCGATGGCGTGGAAGCACGAGAACGTCTTTATCGGCACCGATGCCTATGCGCCAAAGCACTGGCCGGACAATCTGGTTCACTACATGAACTCTTATGGCCAAGACAAAGTGCTGTTCGGCACAGACTGGCCCGTGATCGATCCCGAGCGCGCTGTGCGGGAAATCGACGATCTGAATCTGCGTCCAGCCAGTCATCAGAAGGTGATGCGGGATAACGCGCTTCGATTGTTCAATCTGAAGCAGGCGGCTTGATCTGATGGCGCTTCGTTCGAGCCTCCCTCATTTGTTTCATCATGCAGCAATGGCTGGCGCATCATCGTGAGCGCAGAGAATTCCAAGCCGCTATTGGCGTCGGAAGGCATTCGCGCGGCTGCATCGCGGCAGCCCGACAAATGTGCAATCCGGGCTTATGATCAAGGCGAGGTAGTCGATCAGGTCAGCTATGCGCAGCTTGTTGCGCGCATGAACCGGGTGTCTGATGCCGCGCGCGCTCAATGGGGCCTTAAAGCAGGCGATCGGGTGGCGCTTGCCGCGTCTAACTCGATTGATTTCATCGCACTGACCTGCGGCCTGGGCGGGGTCGGGATTACCGTCGCGAAGCCCAATCCCAAATTGTCGATCCGCGAGATCCTGGCCATCTGTAGCGATGCGGGTGCGAGTGTGCTGGTGTGCGATGCCTCTATTGCGAGGGCGGTAAGGGAGCAGGCATCTGCGTCCATGCAGATCTGTGCGATTGGCGAGGAGCTTGATGAGCTTTTGGCGGCAGCCAGTGATGCCCATCCAAAAGACAGTGATCTGGCGGACGAAAACTCCGTATTTGTCATGCCCTACACTTCGGGAACGACAGGCGAGCCCAAGGGCGTGTGTGTCACTCACCGCAGCCGGTCGCTGACCTTTTTCGGCATGGGGGTAGAGTACGGCTGTTACGGACCCGATGATCGGTTCCTTGGCTTGGCGCCGCTGTGCCATGGTGCAGGCTTTGCCTTCAACATCGCGCCACTCTATTTTGGCGGCTCGCTTGACCTCTATGCCAAATTCGATCCAGCTCAGATTCTGGCTCATATCGGGCGAGGCGAGGTCACCGGGATATTTCTGGTACCGACGCATTTTCAGGGTTTTTTCGCACTCGACGAAGATGCCCTCGCGAAAAGCCACGGACACAAGCTGAAAGCCATCATTTCCAACGCCGCACCCCTGACCCAACCGATCAAGGAGCGCATCGTCGAACATTTCGGCGAAGGCTTGCTGCACGAATGCTACGGATCCACCGAAGCGGGTATCGTCACCTCGATGCGTCCCGCTGACCAATTGCGCAAGGTGCAGTGCGTCGGCAGGCCGTTCGTCAATACGTCGATCCGGATTGTCGGCGATGATGGTCAAGAGGTCATTCAGGGCGAGGTGGGCGAGCTGTTCAGCCGTTCACCTTATCTGTTTGCCGGTTATCGTGATCGTCCCGATGAAACCGACAGAGCGATGAGCGATGGCTGGGTTTCTGCTGGCGATCTGGCGCGGCAGGACGAAGAAGGGTTCTACTACATCGTCGGTCGCAAGAAAGAGATGATCATCTCTGGCGGCATCAACATCTATCCGCGCGAGGTCGAATTCATTCTGGACCAGCACCCGGCGATTGCAGAAAGCGCGGTTGTCGGCATCCCCGATGATTATTGGGGTGAAAAGATCGTCGCGGCAATCACGCTGAAACGCGGCGTGATGGAACCCGATGAGGGCGTTCTGACCGATTGGTGCACAGATCGCATCGGCAAGCAGAAAATTCCGAAACAGTTTGCCGTGGTCGAAGCTTTCCCGCGCAATGCAATGGGTAAAGTGCTGAAGGCGGAAATTGCGCAAACTCTGGCGCCGTGCACCAGGGTCGCATGATGGTGTGGGATGACGCTGTTCGAGTGAGGACAGCCGAGCAGATGTTGGGATGGCCAGGCATTCTCACGAGCTATTTGCAAAGAGGAGCGCATCGATATGACTGACGCAACCAAGCTTGATGTGCCATATCCTCCAGCAAAGACGGCTTGGTATGCGGTTTCCGTCCTGCTGATAGCTTATACGGTTTCCTTCATTGACCGGACTATCCTGTCGCTTCTGGTCGGGCCGATACAGGCTGACCTTGGCATTGGTGATACGGAGATGGGGCTGCTTCACGGCCTGGCCTTCGCTCTGTTCTATTGCTTTCTGGGACTTCCGATCGCCTGGCTTTCAGACCGGTTCTCGCGCCGCTGGATCATCGCTATCGGGATGATTATCTGGAGCGGGATGACGGCGCTGTGCGGTCTGACCAAGAATTTCGCTCAATTGTTTCTGGCGCGTATGGGCGTGGGCGTCGGTGAGGCGGCTCTGTCCCCGGCGGCATATTCGATGCTCGCCGATCTATTTCCGCCAAACCGGCTGGGCCGGGCGATGGGGGTCTATTCCTCCGGCGTATTCTTCGGCGCGGGTATTGCCTTCATGCTGGGCGGCCTGGTCATCTCTTTCGTCAATGACGGGAACACCTTGTCCCTGCCGCTGCTGGGTGAGCTGCGAATATGGCAGTTTGTCTTCGTGATTGTCGGGCTTCCGGGCATCTTTCTGGCCCTGTTGATGTTCACGTTTCCCGAACCTGTGCGCCGCAAGAAGATCACCGGAGAAGGGCGCGAACTGACGCAAAGCGCGATCAAATTTCTGCGCGAGAACCCGAAGGTCTGCCTGGGTCATTTTGTCGGTTTTGCGATGCTCGCCATCAGCTTCAACGGCTTTGTTGCCTGGGGCCCCACCCAATTGATCAGGGACTTTGGCGTCGATGCCAGCGAAGCGGGCAAGGCGTTCGGGATAGCTATCTTCATTTGCGGCGGTAGTGGCATCATTCTGGGGGGCGTCGTCGCAGATCGATTGGCGCAAAAGGGCTACTCGGACGCGACGATGCGAGCTGGCATTATTGGCGGTATTGGTCTCCTGCCGATGTCGATAGCCGCACCTCTGATGCCCAGCTTTATCCTGAGTGCGATCGGATATGGCGCATTCTTCTTTTTCGCGAGCTTCCCGTTCGGCGCTGCGGCCGCCGCTTTGCAATTGATGACTCCGCCGCATCTTCGCGCGCAGCTCTCGGCAGTATATCTGCTTGTCCTCAACCTGATCGGTATCGGGGGAGGGCCTCTAATGATCGGCGCGATCAGTGACCATGTTCTTGGCGGGCCGGTCGAGATCGGGTCGGCTATGGCTCTCACTGGTTTGCTCACTGTGCCAGTGGGCGTGCTGATACTCATCGCTTCGCTTCCGGCCTACCGCGAATTGCAGAGCAAGGTTTGACCGCTGTGCAAGAATGCGACGGCGTTCGCCTGCCGAACAGGTGAGGTTATTCATAGCGATTGGCACGTAAGAATATTTGCGGTCGCATTGCGATAACGTGCAGCTCACCCGGTGGTTGATCGACCTTCATTTCCCTAGCATCTGGCTATCTAATCGTTTGAACGCATTCGCTTCACTGGAGAATAACATTGAGCCGCTCAATCCTGGTCATTGTTGTGCTGATAGTCCTGGCGATGCTGGCCGCATGGGCATATTTCAAAACCCGTACCTGGGAAGTCGACGATGCCACCTTGATGTCTCGCTATGGCGATGGCAGCGAAATGATCGAACTGGATGGCGCTCGGTTTCGCTACAAGGATACAGGCAATGGTCCCGCGATTATCCTGCTGCACGGTGCCTTTGCCAATCTGAATTATTGGGATGATTGGGCGACGGAGCTCGAAGGGGCCCACCGTGTCATTCGGTTTGACGTACCGCCAGAAGGCATCGGCGATCCCGATCCAAAGGGCTATTCGCATGATCGCGTCGCGGAACTGATAGGCCTGTTGGCGGATGAGCTGAAGGTCGAGAAGTTTGCCCTTTCGGGCCTTTCGCGGGGCGGTACGGCGGCAACGCTTTATGCCGGGCGTAACCCGGACAGAGTGACGCATCTGATTCTGGCCAACACGCCTTTGCTCAACACGCCGCCGGATGCGGTGCCACTTTCACCGGCATACAGCCGAAATGGTTGGATCGCGGAGAACCTGTTGAGCAGCTATCGACCGATGAGTTTCTGGAATGCCTTCTTTGAGTTCAACACATTTGACTCAAGCCGGATTGGCGGGGAACGGCGCCGCATGTTCATGGATATGAACAACCGCGAAGGCGCGACGGAAGACTTGCTTGCCATGCGTTCGATGGGGACGGATCGCCCCGAAGAACGCAATGTGACAGCGGCAAACGCGGTGACTGCACCCACATTGTTCATCAAAACCCACAGCCGTTCGCTGCCGCCGGTTGAGCAAGAACGCGTGATCCGTTTGTTCGATCACCTGCCGGCACAAACGATCGCGGTAGAGACAGGGCATTTCCCAGCGATGGAAACCGGGGCCGAAACAGCGGCAATCGTTGCGCGTTTCATGGCTGAAAACCCTCCAGCCGAAACAGCTTCTGGAGACGCTTCCGCCCAGTAGCCGGGAGGCCCCTTGCGAAGTTCCTGTGCTGAAAGTGCCGAGTTGTAATTATCGTGATGCGAAAGTCACATGCAATTTCGTGGACTAGAACCGCTTGTTCTCGCAATCGATCAGTTCAACAAATGAAGGGACTGACTGCATGGGCGCTGTAATGATCGAAGATGGCAAGACTGCTCGTGAATTCTTTGAAGCAGTCATGGCCAATAAGGCGCGCGCAAAGTTCGGGTTCGGAAACAAAGCCGCAATAGTCAATGTCGACTTTCAGCAGGCCTATACTCAGCTTGATATGTTCTCCACCTCATACCAGACCGATCCAAGACAAATCGAATACGCCAATGCGCTCTCCGTAGCGGCACGGGACAAGGACATGCCTGTCATCTGGAGCCGGGTCGGCTATCACGATAACGCATCGGATTGCGGGGTGTGGGGCACACGCACCGATACCGAAGACAGCCTCCAGAACATCAAATACGGCAGCGAGCGGCACGCCTATGATCCGCGATGCGATATTCGTGACGAGGATTTGCAATACACCAAGCGCATGCCCAGCGCCTTTTTTGAAACTCAGCTGGCCAGCTATCTGGTCTGGCACAAGGTCGATACCGTGATCGTCACGGGGGGATCGACTTCAGGCTGTGTGCGCGCCACTGCGGTTGACTCCCTCAGCCATGGATACCGGACGATCGTCCCGATCGAAACCACTGCGGACAAGCACGAGACACCCCATTTCGCCAATCTGGCTGATCTGCAGTTAAAATATGCAGATGTTCTGCCGGTTGCCGAAGTGCTGGATTGGCTTCGCGCGAGCTGAATCTGGTCTCAGGCCTGCCAGCGGCCATTGATGTGCATCGTGTGCGCCTTCAAGATTTCCAGAAAGGCCTTCATTGTTGGTGGCTGAGATTTTCGCGCAGGCTCAACAATGGCCAGTTCAGTGATCAAGGACGGGCTGATCAATGTCAGTGCGCTCAGGGTACGTTCCTCTTTCAACCCGTCGGCCAGCAGGCTGGGCAGGATGGCTTTCCACCGGGTCCGAGCGACCAGATCGATTGTGCCCAACATCGTGTCGAGCTCGATCATTTCGCACTGATCAAGCTGCTTCATCGCGAGATAGTCCCGGATGCTTTTGCTGCGAGTATTGTCGGGGCTTGGAATGATCAGCCTAAGCTCTGGCACGTCTTCCAGTCTGACAGTCCCTTCCAGCGGAAGTGCGGATTTTGGGCCAGCGATCAGCACTTCCGAAATTGTCGTGAAAGGGCTTAGACGCAGCCCGTCTGCCCCTTCTGTGCGCGGGACAATCGCAAAATCGAGTGTGCCGCGCCGGACATCCTCTGTCAGTGACCCGCTGAACCCCTCGGCAATTTTCAGCGAAGCGTTCGGATGTTTCTGACGAAATTCGATCAAGGCCGGTGCCAGCACGCGAGCATTCATCGTGGGCATCAGGCCCACCGTCAGGTCACCGGTCAGATCGCCAACATAGCCGCGCAGATCATTGGTCGCTTCCTCGTCCAGCCGTAACTGTTCGATGCAATAACGGTAATATCGATTGGCCGCGGGGGTCGGGGCTATTCTCCCGCTTTTCCGCTCGAACAGTGTGACATTGAAGCGCTCCTCCAGCTTGCGGATATGCTGGGACACCCCGGACTGGGTGGCGTTTTCCCGCTCTGCAGCGGCGGTGAAGGACCGCTCTTCATAAGCTGCCACGAACAGTTCGATAGTTCTGATCATCGCGGTTCCCTGGCTTGGTTGGCGTTCACCTAGCTTGCCATCAAAAAATCTAATGACAATCGTTATTCTTTATAATTTTCTGTTCATCAGACTTTCTGCGAAACGATCGCCATGAAACAACCTCTCAAACCGCTGCAAGGCTCGGCCAGCGATCTGGCCGAGGCGCATGATCCCCTGGCTTTGCGCCGGGCGCTTGGAAAGTTTGCAACCGGGATCGCGATCGTCACTACGGAGGCGGCAAGCGGCAAAAGGGAAGGGCTTACGATCAACTCCTTCGCGTCGGTCTCGCTTGATCCGCCGCTGGTATTATGGAGCCTGAAGCGTGACGCGCTTTCGCTGCAAACATTCATCGATTCCGGCACATTCATCATCAACATCCTGAGCGCCGAGCAGTCGGACCTGTCGACCCATTTCGCCCGTCCGCAAGCCGATAAATTTGCGGGTATCGAGCACTCGCCGGGCGCAAACGGGTGCCCGAAATTCCCCGGCTGCCTCGCGCAGTTCGAGTGTGAAACGGTCGAGGTTCTGGACGGCGGAGACCACGCCATCTTCCTGGGCCGGGTCCAGAAATTTGCCGAGAGCAGCGGAATGCCGCTGATCTACAGCGAGGGAAAATACTGCCACATTCTGCCGGTCGATCAGGCAGCCAGCCAAACCGCAAGGAGCGCGTAATGGAACTTGGTTTCTTCACCATGCCTATTCACCCCGTCAGCCGATCCATGACTGAGACGTTGAAGGAAGATCGCGAACTCGCCCTTGTCGCTGACCGGCTGGGTTTCAAGGAAGGCTATTTCGGCGAACATATCAGCGATGCAGCAGAAACAATTTCTTCGTCGCTGATCTTCATCGCCTGGCTGCTGGAAGAGACGAAGCAAATCAAGCTGGGCACGGGCACGATCAATTTGCCCAATCATCACCCGGGCAAAGTTGCTGCCGAAGTGGCAATGGTCGACCATATGGCGGAAGGCCGCTTCATCATGGGTATTAGCCCCGGTGGTCTGCTGTCCGATGCTGAACTGATGGGCAATCTTGACCGTGATCGCACCGCCATGTTCCTGGAATCGATCAATCACATTTTGGCCATCTGGGAAGGCGAGCCGCCCTATAATCTTGAAGGCGAGTTCTGGAATATCTCCACCGAACGCACGCTGATCGAAGATCTGGGACAGGGCTTTTTGCCCAAGCCTTATCAGCAGCCCGGACCGCCCATCGTGGTGACCGCTGTTGCGCCATTCTCCAAAGGTGTCGAGGCGGCGGCAGAGCGCGGCTGGGCGCCGATTTCAGCCAATTTCCTGCTGCCCAAATGGGTGAAGACGCACTGGCCGCGCTATGCTGCTGGCTGCGAAACATCCGGACGCAAGGCTGACCCCGCTGATTGGCGTGTGGCCAAGAGCATCTTTGTCGCAGAAGATATGGATGTTGCGCGCAAATATGCGACCGATCCTGATGGGCCGTACCACCAGTACTACAACTCCATCGTCACCAAGATGAAGCGTTCAGGCCGCGCAAACCTGTTCAAGCATGATCAAGAAGCATCGGACGACTCGCTCGATATCGACGCAATCGTTGAGGAGCTGGTGATCTGGGGTACACCTGAAAAAGTTGCCGAAGACCTGAGCGCTTTCCAAGAAGAAGTCGGCGAATTCGGCACGCTGCTTTACGCTGGGCATGATTGGCGCGACCGCGATCTTGCGATCCGGTCGATGGAATTGATGGCCAATGATGTGCTTCCATCGGTCAACGCCAAATCACCTTCTTTGGTTGCATCCTGAACCCGTGAACATGGTTCGCGTGATCCCGATGCCATGGGGAGAGGCCGCTGCAACCGTCGTCTCGCATCCGGGCAAGCCCTGGTTGACGCTGTTGCATACACTGGCGACAGACCGCAGTCTGTGGTCTGGGCAGGTCGTCGAGTTGGCGCAGCATTTCAATCTTCTGCTGATCGACATGCGAGGTCATGGCGATTCCGCTGCAGCCGAGCCGCCTTACAGCATTGGCGGCCTCTCTGATGACGTGGTCACCATCTGGGACGCTCTCGAGATCCCGGCGTCGTCCGTTGCCGGGCTGTCGATTGGCGGGATGATCGCTCTGTCTTTGGCCGCAGAGCATCCCGATCGCGTGAACGCAATGATCGCGGGCGGGTGCCGCGCCCAAACCTCCGATCAGTTTCGCGCCATGTGGAGTGCGCGACGGGCGCTCTTGACAGAAGGCGGCCTTAGCGCGGTTATCGATGCGACAATCCCGACGTGGTTTCCGCCTGAATCGCTTGATGCCAACCCCGCTTTGCCAAAGCGCGTTGCGGAGATGATCGGCAAGACCTCCACCGCTGGTTACATCGGCGCGACGCAGGCGCTTGAAGAGCTCGATCTGTCTGACAGACTGCCCGCAATATCCGCGCCTTGTCTGTTGCTTGTGGGCGATAAGGATGGCCCGCATCCGGGCGAGATGGCCAAGATGAAAGAGCAGATTGCGCATAGCGACCTGACCACCATCACCGGCGCAGGGCATTTGCCCAATCTGGATCAGCCAGGACAGTTCATGGCTGCCATAATGCCATTTCTGATCGAAAACGGAGCTGGCAATGGCGAATGATGATCGCGGTTTTTCCCGCCGGATAAGTGTTATCGGCTTGGGCATTATCGGCGGCAGCGTTGCTCGGCATCTGGTCGATGCAGGCTGGGATGTTGGCGGTCATGACCTTTCCGAAAAGGCAAAAGCAGAGGCATCTTCAAATGGTGTGACCATTCTCAACACGCCCGCTGCGCTCGCCGCTCATTCCGATCTGGTACTAACCAGCCTGCCAAGCGCGAAGGCGGCGGTGGCAGTTTTTGATACGCTGCTGGAACATGCGACTGGCCCCATGATCGTGGCAGAACTCAGCACGCTGGCGCTTGAGGATAAGTTTGCGCTGCGTGATCGAGTGTGCGGCACGCAATGCGCCATCCTTGATTGCCCGATCAGTGGCACAGGTGCGCAAGCGGCAAGCCGTGATATTGCCATTTATGCCAGCGGCGAAAGCGCGGCGATTGATCGCATGGAGCCGGCTTTCGATGCCATTTCGCGAAAGCTGATCCGCATGGGCGAATTCGGGCAGGGGTCCAAAATGAAGCTCGTCGCCAATCTGCTGGTGGCGATTCACAATGTTGCATCTGCAGAAGCGATGGCGCTGGGGCAGGCCGCGGGGCTTGAGCCCAATGCCATCATCGAAGCTGTTCAGGCAGGCGCGGGCAATTCTCGGATATTTGAACTGCGCGCACCGATGATGGCTGAACGTGTTTACGAACCAGCCACGATGAAGCTCGACGTATGGGACAAGGATATGCAGGCCATCGCTGCCTTTGCGGCCGAGCTGGGAAGTGCGGTTCCTCTGCTAGATGCCAGCCTCCCCTTGTATGACGCCGCGACCCAGCGGCACCCGCAATCAGACACAGCCGCCGTATTTGAAGCGCTGCGTGCGCTTACCAATTCAGACCTGGGAGCCGGTTCATGACGAACACCACTCTTGAAGACGCTGCGGTCGACCCGCTTATGCGCATCGAAATCCGTGACGGCATGGAGGTGCACTGGAACGTGCCCATTCCGATGGATGATGGAGCGGTGCTGCGTGCTGATATCTTCCGGCCCGTCGGGCAGGATCGCCATCCTGTGCTGCTGACCCATGGGCCGTATGCAAAGGGCCTGTCTTTCCAGGAGGGCTATCCCAGCGCGTGGAACATCATGGCGGAAAACCATCCTGATGTGACTGCAAACTCCAGCAACAAATATCAGAACTGGGAAGTTGTGGACCCCGAAAAGTGGGTTCCGGAAGGCTATGCCGTTGTGCGCGTGGACAGCCGTGGTTGCGGCGCATCGCCCGGCTATATCGACCATTTCTCTCCGCGAGAGACGCGCGATTTCTACGAGTGCATCGAATGGGCAGGGGTGCAGGATTGGTCGAATGGCAAGGTCGGCCTGAACGGCGTTTCCTATTTCGGGATCAACCAGTGGCAGGTCGCTTCGCTACAGCCGCCGCATTTGGCCGCGATGTGCATCTGGGAAGGCGCGGCGGATTTCTATCGCGACATGACCCATCATGGCGGCATCCTCAGCACGTTTTGGGCGAACTGGTCGGATATGCAGGTCAAGACGGTGCAATATGGCATCGGCGAAAAGGGCAAACGCAATCCTGTCACCGGCGAATTGGTGTGCGGGCCTGAACTGCTTGACGAAGAAACACTGGCCGAGAACCGGTGCCAGTTTGGTGATGAAATCCGCTCTCACCCGCTGGATGATGAGTATCACAAGGCGCGTTCACCCGATTGGTCTAAGGTCAATGTCCCTTTCCTGTCGGCAGCCAACTGGGGCGGGCAGGGGCTGCACACACGCGGCAATTTTGAAGGCTTTATGCGCGCTGCATCCAAGGACAAATGGTTGGAGGCGCACGGGCTTGAACACTGGACGCACTTCTACACCGATTATGGCCGCGAACTTCAGCTCGCCTTCTTCGATCGCTTCCTGAAGGGTGAAGAGGGGCGTTGGCCAGAGGAGCCGGCTGTGCGCCTGCAAGTGCGCAAGATCGACGGGTTTGACGGGCGCGAAGAAGCGGACTGGCCAATCCCGAGGACGAAATGGACCAAGCTGCATTTTGACCTCGTCAATGGCCGCTTGCTTGATGCGCCCAAGGGCGTGGATGAACAGATTAGCTTCGATGCAGAAGGCGATGGCATCACCATGCTGTCTGCCCCGATGCGTGAAGAAACCGAAATCACCGGCCCGTCTGCCTTGAAGATGGTCGTATCCTCATCAACGGACGATGCCGATCTGTTTGCCGTCCTGCGGGTGTTCTCGCCCGATATGAAAGAGGTGGTCTATCAGGGGGCAATCGATCCGCACACACCGGTCGGCCAGGGCTGGCTGCGCGTGTCGCATCGCAAGCTGGATGAGGAACTTTCGCGGCCCTATCGCCCCTATCATTCGCATGATGAGGAGCAATTCCTTGCTGATGGCGAGAAGGTGCCGGTCGATGTCGAAATCTGGCCGACCAGCGTGGTTGTTCCAGCAGGATACCGCATTGCTCTGACCATTCGCGGGCGCGATTATGAAAACGTCAAAAGCGGCGGTTTCCTGTCCAACTTCAAGAATGAGCTTCGCGGTTGCGGGCCATTCCTGCACAATGATCCCGAAGATCGGCCTGCGCCGCGCTATTCAGGGCGCACAACGATCCATGCAGGCGCGCAGGCAGAGGCCTATGTTCTCCTGCCTGTGATCCCGCCAAAAGAGGCCGGGTAAGCAAAGACAACCGCCGCGCTGCACGCGCCTGCCTGCAGGTCCGAATGCGAAGAAAACATGGCACCAGGAGATACAGGCTATGAGTGATGTTGCCAGCGCCGATGAAAACCCGGCGATCAACATTGTCGCCGATTTTCTCAGCGAAGTGCCTTCCAGCGTCACGGCGGATCTGCGCCACTCGGCGGCGCGGATTGTTCTCAATGGTCTGCGCGCGGCGCTATCTGCCAGCGGAGAACCACTGCTTGAGCGGATGCGCCTTGAAAAAGCGGCATCGTGCGGCGGCGGCGATGGGGCGGGGGTCTTGTTCACCGATACGCGCTTGTCTGCCGAAGATGCGGCGCTGTGCAATCAGCAGGCATGGCTGTATTTCCTGCTCGACGATGTTGAGCCGCGTTCGGGCATTCATCCCGGCGGTCCGGCGATCACGGCGGCGTTGGCGCTGGCAGAGCAAAGCGGGCGCAGCAGCAAGGCTGTTTCGGGTCAGCAGTTCCTGAACGCCGTGGTGGCAGGCATTGAAGTGCAGGTGGCCGTTGCCCTTGCATCGGCACCCGAAATGCTCCTGGAGCGCGGCTTTGCGCCGCTTTCCGCCCTTTCGCCCATTGGCGCCGCGGCAGCGGCCTGCGTGCTGGATGATACACCTGCACATCAGACCCGGCATGCTGTCGGCATGGCCGCGATGAGCGGAATTGGCATGTGGGAAATGGGCGGCTCTTCCAGCGCCGGATTCCTGACCGCGCTTGGCATGCGTTCAGGTCTCGCGTCATGGCAGGCAGCCAAGGTTGGCTTTGAAGCGCCAAAGGGTGCGATTGACGGGAAATTCGGCTCCTTTCGAGCTTATACCGGCAAAGCGCCCGAGGTGATCCGCGAGCACTTGCAGTCCCTCGGCACCACATGGGCGACCTCTGACATCCTGTTTCAGCCCTATTCCGGCGACACTTTTACTCAGGCCCCGCTTGTCGCACTGAAATCCCTGCGAGATGCGCTTGATGAAGGGGTAGACAGGCCTGTCATTGAAAACATCATTGTCCATGTCAGCGCGCGAACAGCCGCAGGGGTTGCACATAAATCTGCTCGCCATGCCAAAATACCCGATGCGCTGGCGTTCAATTCCGATCCCAAGTCGCGCATGGCTGCGGGCTGGTTGCACGGCATCTACAGCTTTGAACAGGGATGGGACCATCTGATCGGCGATGCTGAAATCGAAGACCTGCGCGAACGCGTGGAATTCCGTGAAGATTCAGCGATCGAGCCGATCTCAAGCGCCCGCGTGGAGCTGCAATTCGCCGATGGCCGAAGTGAGCAGACTGACACGGTTTCTTTCCCCGGCTCTGCCGAAAACCCGATGAGCGATCAGCAGGTGGAAGATGCGTTTCGCGAAGCGGCGCGGGGCAAACTGTCCGATGGCCGCTGCGATCGCATCATTGATGCGATCTGGGGCCTGGAAACAGCCAGCGATATGTCCGGTCTGTTCAATGGGATTTCGGCTGCCCCTGACCTGTGAAGGCCGATAGGTTGTCAGGGCGATGATCGCAGCAATCGCAGTTCGATAACGGGGCAATCTTGATAGGCTATTCTGAGCGGAGATGCTCTAAAACCTGAATCCGAAATTCGTGAGGATCCGATCCAATGCCGCTTACCATTCGACAGCTTGCCCCAACCTTTGCCGCTGAAATTCGGGGTGTCGATCTGCGTTCCACGCCGAGCCAGCAGGTGCTTGACGAAATTTACGACACGTTTCTCAAATATCGCGTCGTGGTGTTGCCGGGTCAGGCGCTTTCGATGGAGCAGCACCTTGCCTTTGGCGAGCTGTTCGGTCCGCTGCATGTTCTTCCTACGGTCAAGGGCATGGATTTGCGGATCAAAAACCGGGCTATCGATGACGTGTCCAACCTGGCTTCGGACGGATCGCTGGCCGGGGCCAACTCACCCAAGGCATTCTTTGCGTTGGGCAATCAGCTTTGGCACTCCGATCTGTCCTTCTGCGAAAATCCCGCGCACGCTTCCATGTTGCACGCCAGCGAGATCGCCGAAGAAGGAGGGGAGACCCAGTTTTGCGATCTTGTTGCCGCCTATGAAGCGCTGGACGACGATACAAAAGCGCAGATCGCGCCGCTTATTGCAGAACACAGCCTTGCCCATTCGCGCGTGCGCGGCGGCGACAGTCAGGCGGATGTTGAATACCTTTTGAAACTGCGCCCGCCTGCGATGCAGCCACTGGTCCGCACGCACCCGGAAACTGGCGAGAAAGTCCTGTATATCGGCGCGCATGTCGCCCGGATCGAGGGAATGAGCGCGGACGAGGGAGAAGCCCTGATCCAGAAGCTGCTCGATCACGCGACCCAGCCCGAAAGCGTTTACACGCATCGCTGGGCAGTCAACGATCTGGTGATCTGGGATAACCGCCAAACCTTGCACCGCGGGCGGCCCTATGATGTCGACAATGTCCGCCGGGTGATGCACCGCGTGACTGTCGATGGTGATGGCCCCAATGTTGTTGAAGGCAAAGTTGTCGAGCCGACCGTTAGTCGACGCGACGTGCGGGTCCCTGCCTGAGCCATCCGAGACGGAACACGGTCAGCACGTGGGTCGTTCGGCACCTTGCCGGGACCAATCCGCCCGCCGTGCCATTGTCGCCATTCGATAAGCCGCCAGTCGGCAAGTGCTCGGCGGCGTCTCAGCGCTAGTCTGTCCCATAGCAAAATTCTGGTTCCGTCCCTGCACGGAGACCCGTTTCATCAAGCAATGGAAGCATGCAATGTCTGACCCGAAATCTGCAAAAGCCCCCCAGGCAATCTGGCCGGATATTCCGCAGCCGCTGATGCCTTATAGCCCAGCGGTCAAAGCGGCCGACTGGGTTTTCGTTTCCGGACAATTGGCGAGCGATTTCAAGACCGGCATTGCGCCAGAGGCCAAGCCAGCCAATCCGAACCTCGCCGACGAGCAGGGCCTTCAATCCAAATTCGTCATGCAAACGCTTCAGCGCACGCTTGCTGCGGCAGGCGGCGATATTTCCAAGGATGTTGTGCGCATCTGGCAATGGTTCCCCTGGGACCGGCCGACAATGGAGGAGTTCGCAGAAGGCAATTGCTGGCCGGGCGTTACGATTTCCCCGTATCTCGATGCTCGAAACGAATTCATTTTTGAACCGCGCCCCGCTTCAACAGCGGTCAGCATCCGGTCGCTGCCGGTTCGCAATGCGCGGATCGAGGTTGATCTGATTGCCATCCTGGATGACACCAAGCCCGAAGGTTTTGCCGCACCGGAAGGTGTTCCGATGCCTCTCGCTGGCTATTCACCGGCACTGCGCCGGGGGGACTGGGTGTTTTTGGCGGGGGAAGTGCCAACCGATTGGGTCGGTGACTATGGCGAGGCGCGCAATATGGGCATGCCCAGCGCTCTCGCGCGTGAGGCCCGCGTCAATCCGCATGTCTGGTATGGCTCGGAGATCGAAGCTCAGACGGATTACACGCTCAGCAAGCTGGCGCGAATTGCGGAAGCATCAGGTTCATCACTTGAGCGCACGGTAAAGGCCGATGTCTATATCGGTGATCCAAGCGAATATGCCGGAATGGACCGTGTCTGGAAAAAGTGGTTCCCCAACAACCCGCCCGCGCGCTGCGTCATCCCCTATATGGGTCTTGGCACGCGGGGTAGCCGGATCGAGATAGCACTGACGCTTCTCGCCAATGATTCCAAGCTGGAAATCGAAACGGTTGAAACGTCCGGCGCACCCGAACCGTGGAGCCACGAGCCGCAGGCGGTAAAGGTGGGTAACTTCCTGTTCCTAAGCCAGCAGATGGCCTGCGATTCACGCGGAGTTCTTGCCGAAGGTATGCTGCGCCATCCCGAATTTCCGCATTATGGCCTGCCGGGGCAAAACCAGATGCGTCACATGATGAAGAACATCGCTGCGATCTGTGAAGCTGGCGGAACCAGTCTTGAGAACATCGTGCGCCGTGCTTGCTTCCATGATGCGGGCGATCACTTTGCCGATTCGATTGAAGAATGGGCGAGCTACTTCCCCGATGTGAAGCCGGCATCGACCACGATGATGATCGGTGGCCCGCTGGTCGTGCCGGGCGCCAATGCCCTGCTCGATCTGATCGCATACGTTCCGGATTGATCTTCGTCCGGTCGGCGGCTGCCCATCGAGGCGGCCGCCGACCAAGTTGATCTTGCGCGTTTTACGCGGAAGCGAATGGTTCTGCGCTCCCTTCGGGCACGGGAACCTCGAACGCTTTGATCGTCATCGAAATCAGCCCGTAGTAACCCAGAATTCCCACCAGATCGACGACGCTGCGATAGCTGAGCACGTCGACCGCTTTGGCATATGTTTCATCGCTGACTTCGCGGTTTCGCAGCAGCTGCGTGGTGAAGGCATAGACCACCTGCTCGTCCTGCTTGGCGAGCACGGGTTCGCGCCCTTCCCGGATCGCATCAACTGCCGCTGGATCAATGCCGGCCTCCAAGGCAATCGGGGCGTGGACGTGCCATTCAAAGCCTGCCTGCCAATGCGCGCCCGTGATGATAATCGCGAGTTCTGAGAGGCGTGGTGGCAGGGTGGTGTCATAACGACAGAACGCGCCCAGCGCCTGTGATTTGTCCGCCAGTTCGGGGCTCTCAAGCCAGACTTTCAACGGCCCCTGCACAACGCCGCGCGGACCAGACTTGATCGCATTGTAAACGCGCTGTTGATCCTCGCTGAGGTCTTCGAATGAAGCGGTTGGAATGCGGGACATTGCGATGGCCTCTCTCGTTAATGGCGGGGCATTCCGAGAGCGGTATCAGGATTGCGCCGTAGCAAACCACGATGGTTGGATAATTCTATCGTATCTCGAACACTTAAGGGGCGTGAATATTCTCGCTCCAATTACAGGCGGGCAACGCTAGTCATCACCTGCTACTCGACCGTCAGCTCGTTGCCGATCTTCTTTGCTGTTTCCATGACGATATCTGCATAGAGTTCTATCGCCTCCTGCAAGTTATGGGTCGAGGCAAAATAGACAAGCGCCAATGCGCCTATCGGGTGATCGCCGCGGAAGATCGGTGCCGAAATGACGGAGTTCTTGCCGACTGGCGCAGTGAAGGTGTTTCGCTCGCGTACGGCGAATCCGGCTTTGCGGATCTCGCGAAACTTCACGTCTTTCTTGGCTATCTCGATCATATGCGCCAACTCTTCGTCGGCTTGAGCCTCGATTTCCTCAAGGCGTTGTTTGCGTGTTTCGGGAGAGCAAAACGCAAGCCATGCCTGACCGGCGGCAGAATCAATCATCGGAAATGTAAAGCCGGGATAGTAATGATGAAGGGTCATTGACGTCAGTGTGTGGGTCGAATCGCGAACCACCATTTGATCGGCCAAAGGAGTTGCGATCAGAACTGGCCAGTGAATCTCCTGTGTAAGTTCCACGAGGTGAGGTCGGGCGATTTCAGCGAGCCTGTTTTCGTCCTGAAACCCATGAGCCAGAGAGCGGACCAGAGCTGTCACGTGATAGCGCTTGGTGCTTTCCTGACGCTCAATGTATTTTTCAATATGAAGTGTTGTCAGCATTCTGGCCACGGTCGGGTATGGCAGACCAGATATTTCCGCAGCTTCACTCAATGTGATCGGGCCGTGTTGGCTGACAATCTGAAGCATCTCAAGACCGCGCGCCAGAGACCGAATATAACGGCTGTCCGATTTTTCGACTGGCATATTATCCCCCATGCCCAACGCGGACAAATCACCTCTCCAGTGGTGTTTGCTTGCACCATTTGTGCGGTGCTTGTCTCATGTTCCCGTATCTTGTGTAGCGCTGAGTGTCATCAACGGACTTGAAGGACGCTGACCGATCAAGCCGGATTACGGCGCGGTGTTAAACTGCTTTTCCAGATAGTTTATCAAGCCGCCCGCCTTGACGATCTCCATCAGTTCGGCTGGCAACGGCTGGATAACATACGACTTTTGAGTGCTCGCGTTCCGCAGTTTACCCTGCTCCAGATCAAGGTCGACATGATCGCCTGCGGAGATTTCGGCCACATTGGCGAAGTCGAAAATCGGCAATCCCAGATTGAGCGCGTTGCGATAGAATATCCTCGCAAAAGACTGTGCGAAAACGGCGCCAACTCCCAGCAGCTTGAGCGAAACTGCGGCTTGCTCGCGCGATGATCCCTGACCGAAGTTCCTGCCAGCAAAGATGATGTCACCGGGCGCAACAAGGTTCGGGAAATCCGGCTCGATCGCAGTCATGCAATGGCGAGCCAGTTCTTCGGGATCAAGCTTCAGCTTGTTACCGGGGGCCAGCAGATCGGTGCTGATCCCGTCTCCGAACACCCATGCCCTGGCCATCAGGTCATCTCCATCAGATCACGCGGATCGGCAATGCGACCGACAACCGCCGAGGCAGCGGTAGTGTAGGGCGATCCAAGATAGACGCTGGCTCCGCTATGACCCATCCGACCCTGAAAATTGCGGTTGGTGCTGGAGATGCAGACATCGCCATCTGACAGGATGCCTGCTCCCATTCCGGCGCAAGCGCCGCATCCGGTTGGCATGATCTTGGCGCCGGCATCAACAAGTGTCTGGATCGTACCATCCGCGCTAGCCTTGCCCATAACCTCCTGTGACGCAGGAGCGACGAGCAGGCGCACATGATCAGCTACTTTCCGGCCTTTCAGGACTTTCGCGACCATCTGCAGGTCAGACAGTTTGGCACCTACACAGGCCCCGACATAGGCCTGGTCCACGCGCACGGATGAAAACGAGTCGACATTGTCGGTGTTGTCCGGCGAATGCGGCGCGGCAACCTGCGGGACCATCGCTGCCATGTCAAAACGCTTTCGTTGCAAGTATCGAGCATCGGAATCCGGCGCGAAGCCACGGCTTTCAGCTTCGTCCTGCACCGGTTTGCCGCGATCGCGCAAAAACCCGAACGTCGTATCGTCAGGCGCGATCAAACCGGCTTCACCGCCCAGTTCGGCGGTCATGTTGCTGAGCACCATGCGTTCTTGCATGGTCATCGCTTCCACTGCGCTTCCGCCGAACTCGAAAGCGCAAAAAGCGTTGTCCAATCCAACTTCGCGGCAAAGCATGAGCATGACGTCTTTGGCTACGACACCGCGCGGCAGTTTGCCGTCTAGCTCTATGCGGATGCTTTCGGGGACCCGTATCCAGGTCTTACCCGTCGCGACAATTCCGACCATGTCCGTCGCGCCATAACCCGCCACATAAGCGCCAAACGCGCCGCCAGTTGGAGAATGGCTGTCCCCGCCTGCGACAAATTCACCGGGGCGCATGAGGCCCTTTTCCGGGAGAACGAGGTGGCAAATGCCGATCATGTCGAAGAACTGTTCAACTTCGTGCTCGCGCGCGAAATCACGGGTCGTCTTTAAGATCGCAGCGGAATCAGCATCGGTGGCAGGCACGTAGTGATCCGTGACGATTGCGACCTTGGCCGGATCCCACAGACCAACACCCAGCTTCTCCAAATGCGGTGCCCAGCGGCGCGGCCCCGAGCTGTCATGCGCGAAAGCAAGGTCCACATTCGCGGTCACGATCTGTCCGGGTGTCACGCTTGCAAGCCCCGCAGCGCGCGCGATCAGTTTCTCGGCCATGGTCGCCGGACGGATCATCCTGGACAGTCTCCAAAAAGTTCGGCTTGAAAGCAAACGACGAACGAAACGCCCGCAGTTGCAGCGTTTGGGGTGAAGTATGCTGCGCTGCGGCGTGTTGCTATTGTCCAGCCCGGACTTGTCGCCATTCGATAGCTGACCCTCTGCCGATTGTCCCGCCGCATGGCCAAGCCTACGGCCATGCTTATGAACGGATCACGCGCAAGCAAAGCGGCGGCTCTCTCCCAGTTGCTCGAAAATGGTGTTCTCGCGCCCGGTTGTTACGACGGACTTTCTGCGGCGCTCGTACAGGCTCATGGTTTCCAAGCCGCCTATGTAACAGGCGGCTCCATTGCCTATTCACGGCTTGGCAGGCCCGACATTGGTCTGGTTTCGATGTCGGAGGTGGCCGAAACCATTGCGCTTATTGCGGATCGGGTTGAAATCCCATTGATCGTCGATGCCGACACTGGCTTTGGCAATGCGCTGAATGTCATGCGCACCGTCCGCACCTTTGAGCGCGCGGGTGCGACTGCCATACAGCTAGAGGATCAGCAGATGCCCAAGCGCTGCGGTCACCTGGCGGGCAAGTCGCTGGTGTCTTGCGAAGAGATGGTGGGCAAGCTGAAGGCGGCTCTGGATACCCGTGAAGACGCGCTGATCGTCGCGCGAACAGACGCGATTGCCGTCGAGGGATTCGATGCCGCTTTGGAACGGGCAGAGGCTTACGTCGAAGCCGGTGCGGACATTCTGTTCGTCGAGGCACCCCCTTCTGATGAGGCGATGAAACAATTGTGCGCTCAATTTGATGGACGCGCCGTTCTCTTGGCCAATATGGTCGAAGGCGGTTCAACACCGATCCGGCCAGCGCAAGAACTCTACGCTTTGGGATACCGGCTCGTGATCTTCCCCGGCGCATTTGCGCGTACGGTTGTGCAAGCGGCAAACGATATGCTCGCCGTGCTAAAACGTTATGGCACCACCGAGAATTATTGGGACAGGATGGTCGACCTAAAGGGTATCAACGATGCGATCGGAACGGGCGAGCTGATCGAGCATGGCAAACGCTACAGCCCCGAAATGGCTTCTTTCGCAACCTTGCCGACGGATGGTGATGCATGAGTGTGATCACGGATAGTCAGGCAGAATTTGAGTTCATTGTGGATGTCCTGATTGTCGGTGCTGGTGCATGCGGCCTGACTGCTGCTCTGGCAGCCTGCGATGGCGGCGCGTCGGTACTTGTTCTTGAGCGCGACAAGGTGCCACTTGGCACGACAGCAATGTCGACCGGATTGGTCCCGGCCGCCGGAACCCGCATTCAGCAGGCTGCCGGTATTGAAGATAATGCGGAATTGTTTGCTGAAGATCTGCTCCGCAAAAGCAAGGGCACGGCTGATGCCGATTTTGTCCGTGCGGTTTGCGCGGCATCCACCGAAACAATCGACTGGCTGAGTGAACAGCATGGCGTGCCGTTCAGCCTGTTCGAGGCAGGCGGTGCATTGCCTGGCCATAGCCGCGCACGGCTGCACGGTACACCGTCGCGCACCGGAGAAGAGCTGATCGCGTCGCTGCATTCCGCTGTCGAAAGTGCAGGCGGAGATGTGATGACGAGCGCCCTCGTCAGCGAACTGATCAGCGACGGCAAGGGCATGGTCACCGGCGTTGTCATCGATCGTCCCGATGGTTCGCAGGAGCGCGTCGGTTGCCACACTTTGGTGCTCGCCACCTGCGGATTTGCCGGCAATCCGGAAATGGTCGCTGATCACATTCCTGAACTCGCTGGGATCATGGCACATACCCATCCCGGCGCGAATGGCGACGCGTTGCGCTGGGGAACCGAGTTGGGTGCCCAGACTGCCGACCTCGGTTCCTATCAGGGGCATGGCAGTCTGGCGGCGGGGCATGGTCTGCTGCTCAGCTGGCTTTCGGTCAGCGAAGGCGGGTTTCAAGTCAACGCCGAGGGGCAGCGCTTCTCCGATGAATCGCGTGGCTACTCAGAACAGGCAGTTGATGTCGGTGCGCAGACCGACGGATTCGCCTGGACGATTTACGATGCGCGGATCGACGAGATCATGTCGGAGATCAGCGAGTATCGCGAATTGCGCAATGCCGGAGCGATGATCCAGGCAGACAAGATCAATGCATTGGCGGAAGCGATACGAGTACCTGTGGCAGCATTGGCAGACACAGTGGCCAACATCGCCGTACATGCGCAAAGCGGCGAAGCCGACGCCTTCGGCCGTGTATTTCAGGCTGAAAAGACTCTGAAAGCGCCATTCTTTGCAGCCAAGGTAAATCCCGCACTGTTCCACACTCAAGGCGGGCTTGTCGTCGATCACGATGCCCGCGTGCTCGGGGCGAATGGCGATCCTTTGCCCAACCTCTTCGCCGGTGGCGGCGCGGCGCGCGGCCTCTCCGGCGCAGGCGCTTCGGGCTATGTCGCAGGCAATGGCCTGATGTCGGCCACGACCTTGGGTAAACTGGCTGGACGCGCCGCTGCGAGCCAAGCGCTTGCCGAAAATTCGGGAGGCGCATCATGAAGCCAAGCCTGGGTGCATATGATTGGTGGCCCTACCGGGACCGCCCCAAGGTGGTCTGGCCCAACGGCGCCCGGATCGCCTTTTGGGTGGCGCCCAATATCGAATTCTACGAACTTGACCCGCCACTTAACCCAACGCGCAGAGCATGGCCCCGGCCATATCCCGACAACGAAGCCTATTCCGTTCGCGATTACGGCAATCGCGTGGGTCATTGGCGGCTCATGGAATTGCTTGATCGCCACGGTGTTCGGGGGTCGGTATCGCTCAGCATTGCCTTGCTCGATCATCATCCCGAAATCATCGAAGCCTGTGCCGAGCGCGATTGGGAGTTCTTCAGTCACGGCATCTACAACACGCGCTTTACCTACGGCATGAGCGAGGATGAAGAGCGCGAGATGATCCGCGACAGCATTCAGTCGGTACAAAAGGCGACTGGGCAGCGGATTTCCGGCTGGCTCGCCCCGGCGCTGACCTACACCGACAAGACGATAGATCTACTCGCGGATATGGGACTTTCCTATACCTGCGACCTGTTTCACGATGATCAAGTCACGCCGGTCAAGACGCCCACGGGCAAGCTGTGCTCTGTCCCCTACAGCCTGGAATATAACGATTCCATCGCGTTTCAGGTCAATAACCTGCCGCCGCGCCGCTATTTCGATATGCTCAAGGCGGGATTTGACAGGTTGTATGAGGAGGGGGCGGAATCGGGCACGGTGATGTGTATCCCGCTCCATGCTTATCTCGTTTCGCATCCCTACCGGATGGAGAGCTTTGCGCAGATCCTCGAATATATTTGCGGCCACGACGACGTCTGGGTCACGACAGCAGGCGAGATCGCGCAGTACTGGACCGAAAATTACTGGGATGCAGCGGTGTCCGATATTGCGCGGAGGAACGCATCGTGAGCAGCAATCCGCCAATGGTCTATCCCCATCGCCAGTATGGCATGGACCATGACCGATATGACTGGTCGCTTTTGCAAAAGCGCGCTCCGGTTGAATGGCCTGACGGCAAGAATATTGCGCTCTGGGTGAATATCGCTGTCGAAATTTTCCCGATGGATGACGATGCCAAGCCGTTCAAGCTGCCCGGGACAATGGTGAAGCCCTACCCCGATTTGCAGACCTATACATGGCGCGATTATGGCAATCGCGTGGGTATCTATCGCGTGATGCGCGCGGCGGACAAATTCGGCATCAAGCCCGACTGGTCGGTCAATGCGGCCATTGCAGAGAAGTACCCGCGGTTGCTGCGCGATATCCTCGCGCGCGATGAAGATGTGATCGCGCACGGAATGGATATGGCCTCCCCCCATCATGGAGAGATGTCCGAAGCCGACGAGCGAGCTCTGGTGGAAAAGACGCTGTCTTTGCTGAAGGGTGCAGGGGCAAAGGACATTCGCGGCTGGCTTTCGCCGGGCAAATCTCAATCCGCCCGAACGCCTGAAATTCTGGCTGATGCGGGGCTCGAATTCTTTTGCGACTGGCCCAATGATGAGCTGCCTTACAGGTTCCGAACCGATGCTGGTGAGATCACTTCCATGCCGCACTCATCCGACCTCAATGACCGGCGGATCATCGTCGATTTCAGGCATGATGAAGCCAGTTTTGTCGATCAGGTGAAGGACCAATACACCTACCTCTCTCGCGAAGCTGCGGCCGAAGGCGGTCGGGTCATGTCGCTGACCCTGCATCCCTGGGTGACCGGGCAGTCGCACCGGATCGCAGCGCTGGAAGAAGCGTTTGCATTCCTCTGCGACAAGGCCGATATCTGGTTTGCTTCGGGCGCAGACATCTGCACGGAATGGAAGCGCCAGACCGGCGGCTGACCAATTAGTCTTCGGCGGTGGGCTTGTAGAGTTTCCATCCGAACAGCGATACGAACAGGTAGCAGGCCAGCGCGACGAAATAGGCGTCACTGGTAGACCCAGCGTCCGCCACCACGCCCATGACCAGCGGAACGACCGCTCCACCAGACACACCGAATACAAGCGCGGCCGCGCCGCGCTTCCTGTTTTCGCCAAGGCCGCGCAGACCAAGCGCAAAGATCAATGGATAGGTGCCGCCGCACCCGAACAACGTCCCCATCAACGCGATCGTCGATACCGTGGGAATATCGGCTACGGCTATGGCTAGCAAAAGGACATTCCAGACCGCGAAACACGTGAGGACCACGTTGGTGGATACCTTGCCTAGCATCGCCGTGGAAACAATGCGGCCAGCAAGGAACAGACCCATCGCCACTGACAGCAGATAGGCCGCCTTGCTGGTCTCAATTCCCGACCAGTTTTCGGTCACGAAGTTGATGAATAAAGTGCCTATTCCAACCTGTGCGCCGATGTTCAGCCATTGGGCGAAGACCGCCCATTTGAAGTGGCGGTACCCCATCAGTCCAGTCGTGGGGGCACCAAACTGCGGGGCTTCATCTTCTGTCAAAACTGCTGCTTTGGGCAGGGGCGCGAGACCATAGATGACCGCGAAGACAATCACTGCAGCGCCGATTGCACCGTAGGTCGCGACCACAGAGCTTAAGTCGCCGCCGGTTGGTTCCTGGTCCGCGAAGAACATCATTCCGCCGATCAGCGGCCCTGCAAATGTGCCAAGCCCGAACACGGATTGCGCTATGGCAATCCGCCGGTCGGCGTTCTTCGACGGGCCGAGTAATGTGACGTAAGGGCTGGCCGCTGTCTCGACACAGACCAGCCCGGTGGCCAGGATAAAGATCGACGCCACGAAGAAATTGAAACTGGCCGTTGTCGCTGAAGGGATGAACATGAATGCGCCAGCTGCGTAGATCGCAAGACCGACCAGGATCGTGTATTTGTATCCGATTTTCTCAAGCAGCCGACCGGCAGGCCATACGACCGTTGCATAGGCACCAAAATACGCCGTCTGCAGTAATGTGCTGCGCGCCTTGGTGATATCGAAGACATCCTGGAAATGCTTGTTGAGCACTTCCAGCAAACCGTACGACAACCCCCAAATGAAGAACAGCGAGGTGGTCAGGACGAGCGGCCATAGCAAGCTGGTGCCAGACATGGGCGGCGTCCGGTGACTGCCTGTTTGAGTGCCGTGTGTCATCTTTATGCGCCCCTTGGGATAGGTGCTGGCAACGCGCGGCAAGGCAATCGCAATTATCAAACTGTGCGTTCAGCCCGTTTTGGATCGCACGCCTTGTGGCACCTACGCCATATGATCACCGGCCTGTTGTCGAACTGCGATAACGGTTGAGATCGGGTGCATACGGTTTTGCCGCAAACGCATACCAGTCATTACCATGGGCAAGAGCGTGGATAACGCCGGGGAACGCGAAGCGCAGAATTTGCATGATTCCGGGAAGAACCACACCGAGATTGGCAGTGGTCGGGAAACGCTGGCCGATACTCTTTTGGACGGCCGAATCCCTGCCGACGCTGATTCAAGGATAATGATGCAAGCATGACACAAGCGGCCAAGAGCATCCAAGGCGCTTCGGAGATCAAGCCATTGCCGTTCTATGTCACGTTTGGCTGGGGGCTTGGATCGCTGGGTGTCCTGTCGCTGCTTTTCGTCACCAATGCTCTGGTGCTGAAATACGCGGTCGATGTTCTGGGGCTTTCCGCGCTGATCGCCGGCCTTGTGGCTGCTGGGTGCCGTATCTTTGATGCGCTGCTTGATCCGTTCATGGGCACCCTTAGCGACAATACGCGGACGCGCTGGGGGCGCAGACGTCCCTATATCCTGCTGGGGACTTTCCTGTGCGGCATCGCCTCGGTTCTGATCTTCGCCGCGCCAGAGGCGATCAGTGAGGCAATGCTGCCGATCTATTTTGGCTTCGCGCTGATATTCTACGCGGTCGCCTATACGGTCTTCAACGTCCCTTACATGGCCATGCCCGTGGAAATGACCAAAGACCGGCATGAACGCACCTTCATGTTCTCATTCCGGGTGCATGCCGGAGCGATAGCCGGACTTATCGGAGGGGGGCTGGCACCGTTTCTCGTCGATTGGTTTGGGGGTGGTCGCAGCGGCTACGCATCGATGGGCATTGTGATCGGCCTGTTCATATTTGCCGCGTGTCTTGCGTGCTTCATCCTCACTTCAAAAGCACCGGTGAATCTGGAGGCGCAAGCAGACAAATCGCCGAAGCTTTCGCAGATCAAGGAAACCTGGAAGAACAAGCCATTCATCTGGCTGATGGTTGCCAAGGTTTTGGTGGTTGGCGGTGCGGGGATCGGTGGTTCCAGCATGGCTTTCTTTGCGACAATCGTGCTGGAAAAATCGCTTGGTTGGCTCGCTTACATCACTGCAGGACAAATGATCGGTATCATGATCTCCCAGTTCCTGTGGCTGAAAATAGCCAAGCGCTTCGGGAAACGTGCATCCTTTATTGCGGCGGCCAGCCTCTACGTCGTGGCGACATTGACATGGCTTACGGCTACCCCTGAAACTACGGAAATCGGGGTTGTTATTCGGGCCTTTGCGATGGGCATCTGCATGGGCGGCATCATGTTGGCGAGCCAGGCAATGTTGCCCGATACGCTGGATCATGAATTTGAACTCACCGGCGTGCGGCACGAAGGGGTGCTCACCGGGATTTATACCACGGTCGAGCGTGGGTCTTCGGCTCTCGGTGTAGCACTTGCCGGATTGATACTGAGTGCAGGCGGTTATGTCGCTGGCGCGGCTGCCATAGATCAGCCCGCTTCTGCGATAGCCGCGATCTACGCATCGATGGCTGTTTTCCCCTCGATCGGGATGTTCGCGTCGGCATGTGCAATCTGGAACTATCGATTGGAAGGGTGATGGCAGTTATGGTTGGCTTCTTCCTTCGCGGGATGCTCTTGATGTTTGCCATCAGTGCGAGCGTAACCAGTGTGGCGGCTGTGGCGGAAGATAAGATGATGTTTCGTATGATCGATGGCGATGGCGGTGTTCCCTTGCGGGTTGTCGAAACAGGCAATCCCGACGGACCAGCCATTTTGTTCATCCATGGGATGGCGCAAAGCACCCTGTCGTTTGAAAGGCAGCTCAATTCCGACCTTGCCAAACGCTTCCGTCTTGTTGCTTTCGACCTGCGCGGGCACGGCGGTTCGGCAAAACCGTGGCGGTCTTCTGACTATGCCGGATCACGGGTATGGGCCGCCGATGTAGCCGCAGTCATCGAAGCGCTGGAATTGCGCGATGTGACCATCGTTGGCTGGTCCTTCGGTGGATATGTCGCCGTCTCTTACCTGAGGCATTATGGCGATGATCGCGTGCGGGGGCTCAATCTCGTCGGAACTTCGGCCGGTCTGGTCGAATTCCAACCTCCCAAGAACAGTTCCGTCGAAAAAGTGACGGGCAACCCGGATAGTGTGGCCAGAAGGTCGTCGCTGGATCTTGCAGAGCGGGTCGCGGCAATGCACGAATTTCCTGATCTGTTGACCGCCGAGCCGATGGAGCCAGATGACCGCGACGCATCGTTCCACAGCGGCATCATGCTGCCAGCATATGCACTGCGTTTGTTCGACAAATTGCCGCTCGATAACAAGGATTTGCCTGAGCGCCTGACACTCCCGACACTGATATCAATGGGAACCCTCGATATCGGGATGGATGTACCAAGTGCCCGTCGCCTCGACCTGGCGCTACCCAATTCGGAACTGTCCCTGTTCGATGGAATTGGTCATTTCCCGGCATATGAATCCACCGAGAGGTACAACCAGGAACTCGCCGATTTCGTGAGCCGCTGCGATTGATCCGGGCCGGGCCGCACTGATTTCTTGACGAGGACGCCTGTGCCCTCGTCAGTCGTCGATCCATGAGAATGCGTTTTCAGACTAGGTGAATCTTTCGCCCCGCAGTCAGCTGATTCGCGGCGCCCACAATCGCATCGGCATCGATCATGAAATGCTTGTACAGGTCGCCGATAGTTCCGGTCTGGCCGAAGTGCTCAACACCCAGCGGTGCAACGGCATGCCCTCTTACACCACCAATCCATGCAAGCGTGGCGGGATGCCCGTCCGTCACCGTGATCATCGTCGCATTGCGAGGGACCGTTTCGAGCAGCCGCTCTATCTGGCTGGTTGCACTTGCATGACCACGCGCCCTGGCACGGCGGGCAGCGGTCCAGCCGGAATTGAGTCTGTCGGAACTGGTAACGGCCAATACCGCAATGTCGCGGCGATCATTGCCAATACGTCCGGCGGCGTCGATTACCTCCGGCGCAACGCACCCTTGATAGGCAATCACGATTTCGGTGTTTGGGCTTGGTTCTCTCAGCCAGTATGCACCATCGATCACTCCCCGGCGAAACTCCTCGTTGTCGCGCGGCTTGGCATGGATTTGTTCAATCTGGCGAGTGGTCAGGCGCAGATAGATTGACCCACCGGTTTCATCGCGCAGCCACGTTCGCTCATCCGGATCCCCATCGCCGCCGCGCTGCATGTAGTCGAACGACCAATCCATGATGATGGAAAGCTCGTCGAGATAAGCCGGCTCGAAACTGACGAGCCCGTCCTGGCTCATTCCGATCAATTGCGCACCGATGGATTGATGCGCGCCGCCTTCGGGGGCCAGGGTGACACCCGATGGTGTCCCGACGATCATGAAACGGGCATCCTGATAGCATGCGTAGTTGAGCGCATCGAGACCGCGCGCCACGAACGGGTCATAGACCGTTCCAATTGGCAGCAATCGTTCCCCGAACAAGGAATGGGAGAGTCCCGCCGCGCCTAGCAACAGGAACAGGTTCATTTCAGCAATCCCAAGCTCGATATGCTGTCCGTCCGGCGAGAACTTCCATTTTTGAGCCGAAGGAATGCGTTGATCGCGAAAAGTGTCTGCGATCCCGACCCGGCTGAACAACCCTTGACGATTCACCCATGCGCCAAGATTGGTTGAAACCGTCACGTCGGGCGATGTCGTGACAATCCGATCTGCAATCGGTGCTTCCGATTTGGCTATCGCGTCGAGGATTTTCCCGAACCCTGTCTGGGTAGACGCAAATCGGTCTTCGAGAAAAACCGGTCCTTCACTGGCGATGGTTGCTGCCGAATGGCGCCGGGGACCAGCCTTGAAGAATTCAGCGCTGTCCATCGCCGCCTGCGTTTTTGCAGGGTCAATCAGCCCGGCCTGCTTGTCCCATTCCTTGCCTTCAGGAATGCCCATACGCTTCTGGAACTCACGCATTTGCGCCTTGTTCATCAGGCCAGCGTGATTGTCCTTGTGCCCTGCCAGCGGCGTTCCCCAACCCTTGATCGTATAGGCCAGAAAGACAGTGGGCCTATCATCGTCCACGGCATCGAACGCGTCGCACAATGTCTGGATGCATTGCCCGCCCAGATTGTTCATCAGGTCGGTAAGTTCGTCGTCCGAGTACGTGTCCAGCAGTGCGGTAACATCACCCTGGTCGCCGATATCGTCCATCAGCCGTTCTCGCCAAGCCTTTCCGCCTTGAAACGTCAGGGCCGAATAATCCACGTTCGGGCAATTCTGTATCCAACGTTTCAGAACATTACCGCCCGGTTGATCAAAGGCCGCACGCTGCAGAACGCCATGGCGCAGCACGACAGTCCTCCAGCCAAACGCATCGAATATCGCTTCGATCTTTTCCCAAAGCCCCTCTCTAACGACGCCGTCGAGACTTTGCCGGTTGTAGTCGATGATCCACCACGTGTTGCGCAGGTTGTGTTTCCAACCCTCTTGCAAGCATTCGTAGATGTTTCCTTCGTCGAGCTCAGCGTCTCCGACCAGGGCAACCATTCTTCCCGCCTGATCTTCCTCGATCCAGGCGCGTTCGCTCAGGTAGTCCTGAATGATCGAAGCGAAGGCGGTGATGGCCACGCCAAGGCCAACTGAACCGGTTGAGAAATCGACATCATCGACGTCCTTGGTTCGGCTTGGATAGGATTGCACCCCGCCAAACCCTCTGAAGTTCTGAAGCAATTCGAGGGGTACATTACCCATCAGGTATTGAATGGCGTGAAACACGGGCGATGCGTGAGGTTTCACCGCAACGCGATCCTGAGGTTTGAGCGCGTGAAAATAGAGCGCGGTCATGATCGACACCATCGACGCGCACGAAGCCTGGTGCCCGCCAACCTTGACGTCGCCTTCTTCCTTGTCGCGAAGGTGGTTTGCGTTGTGAACAATCCAGCATGCGAGCCACAAGAGCCGTTGTTCGATTGATTTCAGATCTTCGCGGTTGCTCAATTGTCGTCCCATTCTTTTCCTGGTGAGCCGGTGCAGTGCCCAATGGCCTATACTGACCTCAGCGACCCGCTGAAAATGTGAAAAGCCCGGTTGCCTCGCCCGGTTTGCACATATTGCGGAGGCTCAAGCGAGTGTCCTGCTGCAATGTTCCGGATTGCCGGATAGCGACAACTCCGTTTGGGCACCGAAGATGTTATCGATTTCAAACAATTGAACCAAGCGCCACGTGCTCCTCTTCATCCGCGCGTGGGCACAAATATTCTGGCGGATTAGAACCGCATTTTCCTTAGGTTACACATTGGAAGGCGACACCAATTTTGGTGGTTTTGGTGCAAGAGAAGCAGCAATCGGGCCTTCATTTGGGCCTTCCGACAAGGTCGCGATAATTTGCCAGGTTAGAACAAAAACTTGTGCTATCGACATGAGCCCTCTTCGAACACAAACCACCGGAAGTCTAACTTGACCGGGGGCATTCTAATGGGGTGGGTCGGGATATTGTTTCTCTCGCTATAGACTCCGCGACAGCGCGCAGTGGTCCTATCCAATCACTCGATCAATGCGTCCCCTGTCCGAATGAGAATGGCCTATGCCGTCCGGTACGATGAGTTGACTCCACCAAATTGCCATGCAACTCAACCCGACAGGAGCGTAATTATATGTCGACCTGGGCTACTCAACGTTTGGACGCGCTCACTGACCAGAAAACCAAGCTGCCACCGGTCATCACGACCCTTCAACTCGGCGGACTGGATTCTTGGAGCCCTGGACACGTCAAGAAAACTTGGACCCCCACACCCGACCTCTTGAATGGCGACGGGACTATGTTTGGCGGCTATATTTCTGCTCTGGCAGACCAGATTCTGGCGTTTGCGGCGATGACTGTGGTGCCCAATGACGCGCATTTTCGCACGTCCAATCTTGCAGTGAACTTCATCCGCCTTTCACGGGCGAACCTGATCACGATCGAAGCAAAGGCGGTATCACAAACGCGTCAGGTGATAACCACCAGTGCTGAGTTCCATCGCGACGATGACAAACTGTTCGCCACTGCGACAGCCACACAATTCCTCCAACCGATCGGCGGCTAAGCTTAAATGAAGCTACCATCAGACAGAAGTTTGTCGGCTGCTTTCCGATCAATCTTGCCGCTTCTTGTCCGAGGTAAGGATCCGGCCGGAACCAACCTGATCTCTCGGGCGCAGAACCCATGATTTTTCAGAATTAGATCAGAGATTTCTTGCTCCAACTCTTGCTTTACCGCGTCCTTTCGCAAAAACAGCGGCGCTTCATGCAAGATCGCAACATTTTCACCGTCGTCACCTTGCGTCGAAATGGCGACGCGTGGGTACGCGGTCAATTTCGAATGGGCTGAACTGGCTGTCCGCTCAAGATCCTCCAGATTGTGATTCACCCCACGGACGATGATCACAGAGCGCAGGCGACCGCAGACATAAAGCCGATGATCGTCCAAAAAGGCGATATCGCCATATACGCCATCAGGAATCAGCGAAGTCAGCAACGCAATCCTGCAACCAGCGGTAGGTTTTCTGAATATTGGGCGAGAGCCATTTCGCTTCCTGACACAAGAAATTGTAGTCCTGTCTGTCAGCACTCACTTCAGTTAGCGGCGCTGTCAGCCGCGTTCCGAAAGAGGGATGTCGGCGAATGAGCGGGTCCATAGCCAGGGCGATCCCGTGCCCGTTTTCAGCGGCATCCAGCGCTCCGAGTATCGAATCGAAGACAAGGTCGTCTTCGGCATCCGCTATCTCGCATCCGGCAGATTCAAGCCAGTTCTGCCAAGCCGCCAAATTTGGACGCACATGAATTAGCGTGTGGTTCAAGATATCTCTTGGCTCGCTAAGAGGTGGCGCATTCTCAAGATAGTTCGGTGAAACGACTGGCAGGCCGCTGACGGAAACCAGTTGCTTGCAGGCCAAGCCCTGACTGTGATCGCTGCCAAACCTCAGGGCGATGTCGGCCTCTCCCCGCCGAACGTCGACATACGCATTGGATGTCTCAATCTTCATCTCCAGTCCCGGATTTCTTTCCTCAAACCGGGCGAGGTTGGGGAGCAGAACGGTGCTGGTGAAGAAAGGCAACGCGCTGATCCTGACAACGTTCGTCTTGCATGCGCGCTGGGCCTGGAGTGTCGCCAATTCCAGTTCTCGCAGCGCCGGACGGATGGCTTCGCAATAATCCGCACCAGCTTCGGTCAAACGGACGGTTCTACCGACTCGCTCAAACAGGCCGACACCAATCTGGTTTTCCAAAGCCCGGACTGCATGGGAAATCGCCGAAGGAGTTCTGCCTAGATCGTTTGCCGCCTCGACAAAGGATAGATGTGTGGCGGCCCTCTCAAACGCCAATAGGGACGTCGTCGAAGGTATCGCCAAATTAGATGAATTATCCTCATCATTCATGATTCAAACTCGCTTTATTCCAGCAATTCTATTGTCATAATCCTCTTATTAATTGAAATAATCCCAATCAAGATTGGCGGCAGATGGCGATTTTTGAACCGGATAGATCCGGCAACTGGATTGGCGGCGAACAGGCGCGGGGACCATTCATCGGACTTCAGGGCGGAGGTGTCGCATCGCTGATGGTCGCCGAGATCGAGAAAATTGCCACGCAGGAAGGCCTGGGTGCGGCGATGTCTGTTTCGGTGGAGTTTCTGCGCCCGACTCCTCTCATGCCGCTCATGACCAAACCCAATATCCTTCGCCGGGGCCGACGATCGAGCGTGCTTACGAACGAGATCTGGGCTGATGGAAAACAGACTGCGTCGGCAACTGTCTGTGTGGTTCACCCCGTCGGGGGACTAGGAATTGCCGATAGCGAACCACAGCGCATCGACGTGGGAAAGATCGATCCTCTTCCCACGCGAACCGCCCCACATGGCGGCCCGTGGCTGATGGACAATTTTGAAATACGCCCCGGCACCGATGGAATTGTCTGGTTCCGTCACAAAGATGAGATCACCCCGGACGCTACGCCGCTTGCGAGGGTGTTGGGGCCTGCGGACTGGACCCACGGCCTCGCCCGTCCTTCAGAGCCGAAGCTGGCTGACCCGAACGTCAACCTTCAGGTCGCCCTCGCGCGGCATCCGCGCGGGGAACATATCGGGATAAGGCCAAAGACAACCTGGACCTCGCAAGGAATTGGTCTGGGTGAGGGGGCCTTGTTCGACGAGCAGGGCGAGATTGGACGGGTGGCAATGTCGGCTGTGCTGATCCCCTTCACATAAGGACTATCGGCGATGTTGTTCTCCAAACTGGCTGCAAGGCTTGAAACCACGAATTGGGAAGAGCGCATCAAATGGGCTCGTACTGGCCCTCCATCTCAATCTTGCTCTGACACAGAGTTCTACGAAGATGATGCGTGCTTGATCCGATACCGGAAGGCTGGGAGCGGCCCCGCAATCGTCTTCTTGTGCGACGGGCCAGCGACGCTTGAAGTCTATGATGGATTGTTCGCCGCTCTAAGATCGCGCTTCACCGTCATCGCCTTTGAAGCGCCGGGGAACGGTTTCTCTGTTCCCAAACCCGGATACGATTTTGGATTCCAGCCTGTGAACGATGGGGTCGCGCGGTTCCTGAGATCGGTAACGGACGGGCCGGCGATCCTCGCATTCTCTTGTGGTGGGACCTATGCCGCAATCGATGTCGCTTCCCGATATCCGGAACTATGCAGCCACCTCGTCGCCATCCAGGTTCCATCCTGGTCGGAAGAGATGCTCTGGAAGAGACGCCGCGATCCAAGAGGGATCATTTCCACGCCATTTCTAGGGCAGATCCTGTTTCCGCGTATGATGAAACCGCGCGCGCCAGCATGGTACGAGCACTCGATGGCCGATACTCCTTTGGTGGCGCATTTCTGCACCTGCACTGCCAAGGCGTTTGACCATGGGGCAACCTTCGCGCTTCCAACAATGTTTCAGAATTATCTTACGGCACGCGAGGCGCCATTCGAGGCGCCTTTGCAACCGACACTCGCAATATGGGGCGAGCAGGACCAATCGCATGCCGAGACTGACAAGAGTTCGTCATTATCGTTGGCAAAGAACTGCGAACTCATCCGGCTCGACCATGTTGGGCACTTTCCCGAGCTCGAAGATCCGGTTGGCTTCTCAAAGCTCCTCGGATCCTTTGCGAAGCTATAGCGGTGTGCGCAGCGACTTGATGAGCAGTGGCCGTCACCCTCTGTCTGTCTTATTCGGTCCAGCATTGAGGAATTCGCTCAACGGATTATCGTCTATGCCCTGTAAGTTAGGGGGATGATCTGTGGATTGGGCAATCATTTCAAAGACACTCACGCGTCTGGAAACTCTGGTCCCTGACGAAGCGGCGGCCGAATTAGCGCTTTTGGGACGCGAAGATCCGGCTTTGTTTGAGCGGGTTGAAGGGCTTCGCGCGACAGCAAATGTCGCCCAATCCTTTATGCAGACGAGCATGCCCGATGCGGGTGTTCATCAGACAGGTTCGATGCAGCCGGCTGATCGCATAGATATCTGGAAGATCAACGCGCTGCTTGGTGCAGGCGGAATCGGCGAGGTCTACGAGGCCTCATTGGCAGACGCCTAGTCAGCGGCGCTCCGGTCTCAAGCCATTAGGGGCCTAGTGAGCTAGTGGCCTAAGCTGGATGATGAACGCTCGAAGCTGACAATCCGCTTCCGACCCACTTTCGGGCAAGACTGCTATTTGGAACGACGCGCCTATCATCCCTTCGACAACAGGCCATGTCATCAACTTTAGCGATGCAAATGAATGGGTTTGTGATAGCGTCACTGAGGCGAATTGCGTGCGAGGCATGGGCTAATCTCAGTCAACGATAATCTGGAACTGGATTTCATCGACCGGCTTTATGCGGTTGCGATGGAGCCTGAGAGATTTTCGGAATTGACCGAGATCTGGAACGAGAGACTGAACCGGGCGGCAACCGAGCAAGGTTCGGAATTCGGCGAGCAGCTCAGAAATCTGGATGGCCATATTGCGCGAGCGGAAAACCTGCTCACCATGGTGACATCGAACCAACAGCTGCTTCCAACTCCGCTCAATGAGAAGTTGCAGTCCGAGCCTCACGCGATGATGGCCATTGATAAGGACGGCATCATCCGGGGGGCCAATGACTCTGCCGAAGCGCTCTACGGCCCCTTGGAAAGCAAACCCATTTCTGAATTGCCGTTCGACGATAGCGGGCTGCGAGCGATACGCCGAACCATCGCGGCACTGACAAGGTCGGCTGACGCAGAACCAAAACCCGGCCTTTTGCAGGCCTTCCGCACCGATGACGATTCACCTGTTCTTATTTCGTTTGCGCACTGGCAAACGGCGGGTGGGCGTTTCCTTTTGCTGGTCAAAACCGTCGGCTTTGCATGGCCAGACAAGCTGACGCCGCTGGTGCAGGATGCGTTTGGCCTGACACCTGCCGAAACAGTGGTCCTAAAGCTGTTGGCTGAAGGTCAGACGGTGAAATCGATCGCCGAAATTCGCGGCGCAACCGACGCGACGGTTCGAACTCAGGTGCGCGCAATTTACGCGAAAACCTCCACCCGAAACCAAAGCGAATTCTTGCGCATGGCTTTGGGTCTGACCACTATGGACCTTGTGGATCGCCAATCCGTGACAGGCGCATTTTCGGTCCCTGATACGATTGATGAATCGCCTTTTCCTCGGCCGGAAAATCGCCACCTTTTAACTCTGCCGGGCGGCCGGATACTGGACTATGCGATGTACGGCGCGCCGGATGGGAAACCGGTGCTGTTCATGCATAGCGAGTTTTTCGGCGACAGCATGTCCGCTCAAGCAGTGCGCCGCGCGGTCGAGCACAACCTGCTGATCATTGCCCCTGCCAGACCGCACAATGGGCGCACCTCGCCTTATCCCGATGGCGTCAAAACATACGATCAGGTCAATGCCGACGCCGTGCATTTGCTGGACCATTTGGGTGTTCCCGAAGTGGTGCTGTTCAGCCAGGTCATGGCGCCGTCTCTGTTCACGATGATGTTTGCCCATAAACATCCAGAACGGGTCAAAGCAGCTGTCTTTCTGGCGACGTTATTCCCCTTCGGGACGAAGCAGGAGGAAGCGCAACTCTTCTCCTTCCACCGATACTTGTCGAGCATCATCCATCGAACACCGAGCATGCTCAAATTCATCGCTCAGGCCGGAATGGCGTACCACAATCAGGTGGGTAGCCGGCGGTTCTTCAGAACCTTCGCCGAAAAACGGCCGGCGGATTTGGATACCGTCAATGATGATGTCGCCTACGCTGCGATGGCCAACGGCGCGCGGCTATGCGGCGCGAGAGGGCATGAAGGATATTACAACGACTATCGCTGCATGCCCAACGACATCGGCGCCAAATTCATGTCGCTGGACATGCCGATAAAGGCGGTGATCGGCGATCAACTCCCGGAGAAGTCAATCTTCAACCTCCTGTATCTTATTGAAAATAAGGAGAACTATCGCAGCGTCAGCGCGCCTGGCTCTGGACAGTATGTCATGTTCAGTAACCCGATCCTGATCATGGATACTCTTGCGGAAATGTGGGCTGAGGCCGCAGCCACCAAAATCTGACCAGCATCATCACAATTGGGTATGCGGCGACAGAAAACACGCGGCACTCCTATCCTCATCAACTCGCGACCATGATGGGGAATGGATGCCATGAAGCCGATTGCCAGAATTCACTTTGCTCTAGCGCTCAGCGCGGCGACCTTACCCTTTGTGTTCGCGCCGCACAGCGCACAAGCCGATGATTGTCTTCTTGACCGGGACGATGATGGAAACGTCGATGTGGGTCCGACAGACAATGATGGCGGCGCAAACTCCAACGACAATGACAGCGCGACAGCTTGCGGGGTCGGTGCAGTGGCAACGACCAGTTCCGCGTCCGCATTCGGCAGGAACGCCTCTGCAACCGGCACCTCGGGATCGACGGCCATCGGAGCTAGCAGCGTCGCGAGCGGCGATGAAAGCACTGCGATCGGAGAAAGCGCCGATGCA
Organism: uncultured Erythrobacter sp.; assembly: GCF_947499705.1. Taxonomy (NCBI): domain Bacteria; kingdom Pseudomonadati; phylum Pseudomonadota; class Alphaproteobacteria; order Sphingomonadales; family Erythrobacteraceae; genus Erythrobacter; species uncultured Erythrobacter sp. Next base: position 312,557 of record NZ_CANMPJ010000001.1, read on the forward strand.
ACCGGGCAACGCTCCACCGCCATTGGCGAAGACGCCTCTGCCGGTGCACTTGATGCGACCGCATTGGGCAGCAGCGCCGATGCCACCGCAGTCAATTCGACAGCGATTGGCGCGAATTCAGCTGCAACCGCTACCGAAGCCGTGGCCGTGGGGGAATTGGCCGTAGCTGACTTCGTCGACTCCATCGCCATAGGTCAGTCTGCCGATGTTGGCGGCGTGGGAGCCATCTCGGTCGGTGCCGATGCCAATGCCGATGGAGATCGCACAGTCGCAATCGGTGCCAATGCAAGCGCCCTCGTTCAGCGATCGACCGCAGTCGGATGGCAAGCGCGAGCCACAGCATCGCAAGCCACCGCCATCGGGTATAGTGCCAATGCGAGCGGCGTTTCGAGCGCAGCAATAGGAGAAAGCAGCTCTGCAGGCGGTCTCGGGGCTATTGCTCTTGGGCAAAGCGCCAATGCAGGCAGCGCACAGGCGGCGATTGCAATTGGCCGTCTAAGCGACGCCACGACAGAAGGTGCAATCGCCATTGGTGGAGACGGCAGCGATAGCGGCGCAGACGGCGCGCAGGCCTCAGGCTTTTCCGCAGTGGCTATTGGTGCAGACAGCGCAGCAGCAGGTATTTTCTCAATCGCTGTCGGACCAAGCTCCCAGACGACGGGCGACGAAGCGACCGCCATAGGTGGCGGTGCCAGCGCGATTGACAATGCAACATCGTTCGGTGCCCAAGCCAATGCTGGCGGATTGTCGTCCGTCGCCGTTGGCCGGTCCGCAAATGCAGGCGGTATTTTGACGACAGCGGTGGGATCGGGCTCGACTGCGTCTGTGGATGAGGCAATCGCAATCGGGGCCAACAGCAATTCGGCCGCTACAGGCACCATTGCCATCGGAGGTGATGGACAAGACGGCGATTCTGCTGGTGCGCAGGCGACAGGAAACCTGTCCTTGGCAATCGGTGCGGACGCCAATGTATCCGGCCAAAACTCGGTAGTGATTGGACATCTCGCCAGTTCCGATAGAAATGCAACCGTCGCGGTCGGCGTTGCCGCAGATGCATTGGGTTCGTCGGCGGTTGCCATTGGCAACAATGCACAGGGTCAGGGAAGCTCATCTGTCGCGGTCGGCATAAACTCCAACACTACATCCGACGGCGCCATTGCGATTGGCGATACAGCAGATGCTCAAGGTCAGGACAGTTTTGCTTTGGGCACGAAGACCACGGCGGGTGCGATTAGCGCCATCGCAATTGGCGGAGATGGCCCGATTGATGTCGATGATGAAGGATCCGAGGCGACCGCTGATTATGCGACCGCAATTGGTCCAGACGCCAAAGCGACCGGTGCGCTCTCCTATGCATTGGGCGCGATCTCGAGCGCCAGCGGCGTCAATTCGACAGCGCTGGGTTCGTTTGCCAACGCAGAGGGCGGGTCGTCGCTGGCGCTTGGATCGGGTGCAGACGCCTTAGCCAATTTCTCCGGCGCAATCGGAACCGGTTCGATCGCGTCGCACGCCGCATCCTTTGCCTTGGGCGCAGGGGCGAGTACGACGCGGATCAACCAGATCGTGATTGGCCAGGATGGTTCGGGCTTCGGCGCGACCGGGCCAGTGACCGTAACCATCCCCGGGCTGCCCACCGGAGCTTCTAACGCGGCGCAGTCAGGATCGCTGTTCTTCGTTACAGTGGATTCTGCAGGAAACCTTGGTTTCACCAACAGCGTGCCATCATCCGCCAGCGCGCCCGTAGGCATGGTGCAAAGCAATCAGGCGGTCGCGTCAGAAGCTGCCCCGACCTTCACGCACACCAGCGCGGATGGCGGCCCGGTCGGAGCACCCGGCGAAGGGGTTATGACCGCCGATGCCTCGCGGTCCAGCCAGAACCAGCCGGTGGAGATCGCCCGGTTGGATGACACCCAGAACGTGCCGGAACCTCCGACCGATCCCGATACCAATGCAGGCACGCGGCGCGTGGCAACGGCCGCATTCTCGCAAAGCGCCTCGCTTAGTCCTGCCTCCGCTCCGGCGATCGGTCAGGTCTCGCAGACACAATTCGACCAGCTCAGCAATCGCGTTGGTGCCGTTGAAGGGCGGCTCGACCTTGTCGAAGGGCAGCTGGAAGTCCTCGGCGACCAGGTTGCAAGCTCAACCGCGGTTGCTGTTGCGATGGGAGGCACGACCTTCCTGCCCGATCAGAACTTCTCCCTGAGCGCCAATATCGGCACCTATGACGGCGCGCATGCCGGTTCCTTCAGCATCGGTGCGCTTGTCAGCGAAAACGTCGCGGTAAATGCAGGTGTCGCAACAGGCTTCAACCGAAACGGCAAAACCGCAGGAAGAGTGGGGCTCACGATTGGGTTCTGAAGCCGGTGACTAAGGGGAAAGCGGGTATTGTCGTCTGGTCGCAGTGCCCGCTTCCCCTTCCGGATTCAGAAACTGGGCTCCGAAAACCGAATGGCCGTAGTCGGATTTGGCCTTCAATCGATCGGACTTTTCTGTCTCTTCTAAGTAATTGAAAAGATGGTGGGCGCGGCAAGGATTGAACTTGCGACCCCACCCGTGTGAAGGGTGTGCTCTACCACTGAGCTACGCGCCCGTCCTTTGGGCTGATGCCCGGACAGGGGCGCGCATCTACTGCGGGTGTGCCTGCTAGGCAAGCGCAAATGGTGCCGTCAGCTCAGCTTCCGATCAGCGCTCGCAATTGGCCAAACAGCGTGACAGCCTCTTTGCTGGAAAGGCTGGAGGCGCTCGGTTCGCTGGGGCATTCCAGGCAATAGGCCTGCACGCCCTTCGCACCGCTCAGCACTTCGAGATCGCTTCCGATCCTGGCGATAAGTCCGACGCGCTGTTGGGCGGCGATGGCGAAAATGTCACCGCCGCGCGCGCGCTTGCCCTCGCCGGAGCCAGAGACCAATTGGCGGACCAGCGAGTCATACTGTCCCGGTGCCTGACCCAGAAACTTTGGATGCCAACCACCTTCCTCCAGTCCGGCTTCACCAGCCGCCCATGCCAGCGCATCGCTCAGTCCGCCGAATTGATCGACCAGGCCAAGGTTATGCGCAGCACCGCCGTCCCACACACGGCCTTGCGCGATCTGATCGACGCGCGATGTTTCTAGACTGCGCGCTTCGCTGACCCGTTCGAGGAAGTCAGTGTAGGTGTTGCTGATCGAGGCCTGGAAGATCGCATCGACCTCTGGCGTAAGGCCGTCGAGCAGATCGGGTTGGCCAGATAACGGCGTCGTACGGAACCCGTCGGCATTCACGCCAATGTCAGCGGCCGCATCCTCGAATGTGGGCAGCACAGCGAACACACCGATCGATCCGGTGATCGTCTCGGGCTGGGCAAAGATACGGTCACCAGCGGTCGCCACCCAATAGCCGCCACTCGCCGCGACATTGCCGAACGAGATCGCCACCGGAATATCCTTCTCGCGGTAACGATTGATCGCCCGGCGGATTTCTTCGGAGGCCGTTACCGAACCACCCGGAGAATTCACTCGCACAACCAGAGCAGCGAAATCGTCATCCAGAGCTTCGTCGAGTAAGCGTGCGATGCGCGCCCCGCCAGCTGTCCCTGGACCCGCCTCACCATCAACGATGTTGCCAGCCACCGTAACGACGCCGATGGCTTTGCCGCTTTGCGAAGGTGTGGTCGCGGAAAGGAACGGGCCGAGTTCGGTCTTGGCGTAGGAACCGGGCGCTTCGCTCCATGTGTCTTCGCCCGCAATCTCAGCAACACGCGTCCCGAATTCGGTCGGGCTACCGAGCTTGTCGACCAAACCCGCGTCGAGCGCAGCCGTTGCAAGATCGCCATCCGACGCTTGCACCCACGCAACCGGATCGCCGGTCACACGGTCAAGCTTCGCTGCGGGGCGGGCCTTCTTCACATTGGCTTGCCACTCTTCCCACAGCGCCCCGTAAAGGCTGGAGAGGTTTTCGCGGGCTTCATCCGACATCGAATTGCGCGAGAACGGTTCGACCGCCGATTTGAAAGTGCCGACGCGGTAGATGCGCGCGTTGATGTTCAGACGGTCGAGCAGGTCGGCGTAATAGAGGTTGCTGCCGCCGGGGCCTGAGATCAGCGCACCGCCGAGGGGATCGACCCAGACCTCGCTGGCATGTGCCGCCAGGTGCATTTGATCGTCGCCATAGGCGAGCGCATAGGTCAGCACGGGTTTTTCGGCCTTGCGCACGCGGTCCATCGCTTCGCCTATGGCCTGCATGTGGACCTGTCCGCCGCCGATAAAGCCGGTCATGTCCAGCACAACCGCCTTGATCCGGTCATCGCTCGCGGCTCCATCGAGTGCACGGACGAGATCGTGGACGCGGTATTCGCCAACAGGTGCTTCACCGCTGATCAGGACGTTGAGAGGATCAATCTCCGACCGCTCTTCGACAACATATCCATCTAGATCGATCAGGAGCGCACCATCGCGGACCTGGCCGGGGCTCGGCCGCATGGTCAGTATGCTGAACAGCGCAATGAAGAACAACAACATGAAGATCAGGACGAGGGCGTCTTTGACCCCGACCAGCAGTTTCCAAACCTTGCCTGCAAAACTCATGAAAGCTGTATTCCTCTGTATGCGAATAAATTCACCCGTTCCCACTTAGGGCTTCGTTCCCAAAACTTCTATGGGGAGCGCATGTTCCAATGGGTTGAGTGCACGATGGCACTCGTCTAACGGCGTGGCTTTAATGACAGACGCACAATCCAGCACGGGCGACAGCCGCTTTCCGGCGGGTCGGCTCGCGTTTCCGCATCGCGATTTGCTAGGCATCGGCCAGCTAGAGCGACATGAGATACTCTACCTGCTCGATCAGGCGGAACAATGGGTCGATCTCAACCGTCAAAGCTCCAAGCATGTTGGACTGCTCAGCGGGCTGACGATCATCAACGCCTTCTTCGAAAACTCGACGCGGACGTTGTTGAGCTTTGAGATTGCGGGCAAGCGGCTGGGCGCCGATGTCGTCAATATGCATGCGGCGCAAAGCTCGGTGAAGAAAGGCGAGACGCTGATCGACACCGCGATCACGCTCAACGCGATGCGAGCCGATGCGATTGTGATACGCCACGGATCGAGCGGAGCGACGCGGTTGATCGCGGACAAGGTTGATTGTCCGGTGCTGAACGCGGGTGACGGCAGCCATGAGCATCCCACGCAGGGACTGCTCGATGCGCTGGCTTTGCGTGAAAAGCTGCGCGAGCGCGGCGAAGACTCGGACGATTTCACCGGTTTGACCGTGACGATATGCGGCGACATCCTGCACAGCCGGGTCGCGCGCTCTAACATTCTGTGTTTGCAGGCGATGGGAGCAAAAGTCCGCGCCTGCGCTCCGCCCGCGCTGATGCCTTCCGGCATCGAAGCGATGGGCGTGGAGCCATTCCATGATTTCGATGCGGCACTGAGCGGCACTGATGTGGCAATGATGCTACGGCTGCAATCGGAACGCATGGCCGGGCAGTTCATTCCGTCGGCGCGTGAGTATCATCATCTCTACGGTCTGACGAAAGCGCGATTGGACCGCGCCGCCCCTGAGGCGCTGGTGATGCATCCGGGACCCATGAATCGCGGGGTGGAGATCGACAGCGAGGTCGCGGATATGATCGACCGCTCGATCATCACCCAGCAGGTGGAGATGGGCGTGGCGATCCGCATGGCGAGCCTCGATATCCTGACACGCAGCGCGCGCGGCGTAGAAGGGTGGGCAGCATGAAACAGGTCCAGCCAATCACGATTACTGGCGGCAGACTGGTCACACCTGACGGTGTGATTGAAGGCGCGATCCGCCTTAACGGTGGGCTGATCGAGGCGCTCGGCGCGAATGTCGCGCCGCAGGATGGCGACGCGGTGATCGACGCTCGCGGCAAGCTTGTGGCGCCGGGTCTCGTCGACCTTGGCGTGTTCTCTGTCGACAAGCCGGCGTTTCATTTTGGCGGGATCACGCGCGCGGCGCTGATGCCCGATCAGTCTCCGCCGCTCGATTATCCGAGCCGCGTCAATTACATCGCCAAGAGCGGCAAGCCCGATCTCTGGGTGCATCCGCTCGCGGCTGCCACGCGAGGTCTGGAGGGCCGTGAACTCGCCGAAGTTGCGCTGATGCGGGATGCCGGTGCGCGAGGGATCGCGACCGGACGGCAATGGATCGCGGATTCGGGCGTGATGCTGCGGCTGCTGCAATACGCCGCCATGCTCGATCTGGTTGTTGTGACGCATGCCGAAGATGCCGGACTGACCGGTGAAGCCGCGGCGACAGCTGGCGAGGTCGCCACAAGGCTTGGATTGCCAAGTGCACCTGCCGAAGCTGAGGCTTTGGCGATTGCGCGCGATATTGGATTGGCCGAAATGAGCGGCGCGCGGCTGCACATCCGGCAGGTGACAACAGCGCGCGGCTTCGATCTGGTACGCGATGCCAAGGCGCGCGGCGTGAATGTAACGTGCGGGATCATACCGGCGCATTTCATGCTGTCCGATCTCGACACCGCCGATTTCCGCACATTTATGAAGCTTTCCCCGCCGCTGCGGTGCGAAGCCGACCGTCAGGCGGCGCGCGCTGCAATCGGGGAGGGTGTAGTCGATGTGATTTCCAGCGGTCACGATCCTTGCGGCCCAGAGGGCAAGCGTCTGCCATTCGCCGATGCCGAGCCGGGCATGGCAGGGGCGGAGACGCTGCTGGCGATGACGCTAAGCCTGGTGCGCGACGAAGTGATCGATATGGGTCGGGCGTTCGAGCTACTTGCGGCAAACCCTGCGAAGCTCCTTGGAGTCCCCGCAGGATCACTTGAACAGGGCATGGAAGCCGACATCGCGCTGATCGATCCGGAAGCACCATGGTTCGTGGACCGCACCAAGATGGAAGCGACGGCGGACAACACCCCGTTCGACCGGCAAGGAATGCAGGGCAGGGTGCGGGGCCTGATCAAGGGCGGGGTCGAAATCGAGCTGTAGTCCAAAAAATACCCCCGGAGCTTGGGGCTCCGGGGGTGAAAGTCTCGCTGAAGCTCATGGAGAGCTTGGAGAAATTAGCGTGAGCGCGCTGCGACCCGTACGCCGCTGTCGATTGCACCCTTGGGCGGGCTCGACTTGGCATAGGCGAAGCAACCGCGACCGGAAGATTTGACCGATCCGCACATTGCACGGGCGCTGCGCGGGCCAAAGCCTGCTGCGGCGACGCGGTAGAAGATGCGGTCGTTCACTTTCGCCTTGGTTATTACAACGTCATGGCCTTTCAGAGCCGGAAAGCGCTTCTGGAATTCTTTCCACTTGGCTTTCGCAACCGCGCGGGTGTCATAGCTGCCGAGCTGGATCAGGTGGCTGTTGGCCGACTTGTCGCTCGATGCGGCGCGAGTTGCAGCCATGCGGCGCTGTGGCGCCTTCTTGGCTACGCGCTGCGGTGCCTTGGGCTCTTCTTTGGCCTTCTCTGGCACTTTCTGCACCACGGCGTTCGAAACGAAGCGCGGGGTGGCGGATGCTACGGGGACAGGTGCAGCGGGTGTTGCAACCGGTGCTGCAACTGGAGCTGGAGCAGGTGCCTGTGCGACCGAAGATGCCGGGATCGGCTGAACTACAGGAACCGAAGTGGTTGCCCGCAGGATGCTCGAAACCACTGGATCAACGGCTTCGGGTTCGGCATCCATCTTCATCGCCAGCGTTTCGGTTTGGCTCGGCTCAGCCGGAGCTTCCACCAGATCGGCATCGGTCAATTCGCGGCCTGCCTCTGCCTGCACATCAACCTGCACGGCTGCTTCGGCGACCATCGCTTGCTGGCTCGGGAAGTTGGCCAGTGCGAGATGGTTCGGCTGTCCGCCGGCGTTCGAAGGAGAAACCTGCAGCAGCGTGGCCACACGGACCATCACGTCTTCAGGCTTCGCAGTTGCAGCCCAATCGCTCAGGCGAGCATCGATCTGATCCGCAGGAACGTCTTCCGACGCCATCACGCGGGCGCCGCGCCAGTTGCCGGAAAGGGCGTAGCTGTAAGCGAGGTTCTGGCGAACCTTGGCGCTGTTTTGGCCAGAACGCAGCGCGTTGACCAGAATGTGGATGCCGCGTTCAGGCTTGCCGGCCAGCGAATAGGCCAGACCAAGATCGGCAGGATCAATGGCGCCTTCCCAGTCGCTGAGCATTTCAATCGCGCTCGAGCTGTCGCCCAGAGCGGTCTTGGCCAGGGCATAGCTCAGCACTGTACGCGGGTCGTTATCGCCCAGTTCAATCGCATCACCGAAACTGGTGGCAGCGGCTTCGAACCGGCCCGCTTCGAGGTAAGATGCACCGAGAAGCGCACGGAAACTGGAATTACGCGGTTCGGCCAGAACGGCGGCTTCGGCATGCGAAATCGCTTTGTCGGCCTTGCCTTTCTCGAGCGCGGACTGCGCTTTGTTGAAAGAGGTTTCTGCGCTCGGTGCCGCCGAAGCGGTGCAACCGGCAAGCGCGACACTGGCGAGAGCCGTGGTCATGATCAGTCCGATCTTCGGGCCGTTCATGCGGTGTGTAGTGGTACGAGCCATGGTCATTGTCCCCTCGGTGGTCCTATGTGGCATTCGGTCGTTCAAGTGCGTTTCATGCGCTGAGCCAGCGCGTCGATATCGTCGATTTGATCCAGCAGCGCATCGAGCGCTTCGGTCACTACTGCCTGGGCGCTCTTGCCCTGCATGGTTGCGGCGAGCCGCAGTTTGAGATGGCGATCCGTGTCGAGCCGCAGAGTGAAAGCGGCACGGCGACCTTTGGCCGCGGGCTTCTTTGCGGTTGTCTTGCGCGGCTTTTTTGCAACCGTGATTGCGGGTTCAGCCGCTTCGACAGTCGCGTCGTCGGTAGCTGCTTCCGGGCCTTCCATCGCCGCATCGGCGAGCACACGGTCTTCGAGATTTTTTTGCTGACGCTTCACCACCGGACTGGCTGCTTCGAGCGCGTCCTGATTGGCGGTGTCGGGCGTGATCGGAACCACATCGGCTCCGTTTTCATCGTCTTGGCCCATGTCGTTCCAGCCAAGATCCTCGAGCGCTTCGTCCTCCACATCTTCTGGGAGCGGGGCGACTTGAGGACGCATGGCTGGCTTTGCGCCGCCCTTGCGAGCGAGCAATGTGGGCCCAAGCGAGGCGAAGCTGGCTTCGGACATTGCTGGGTGCGCCTCTTACTGAGCCACGCGGCGGCCAAAGCCGCCACCGGAACGGACACCAGCACTCGCGGTTTGCGCACCTGGGGTGGCAAAGACTGTGCGGCGGAAATTCTTTTCGAGCCGGTCGGAAATGTACTTCCACAGCGCGGTCATCTCGGCAGCGCTGCGGCTTTCTGGATCGACTTCCATGACCGTGCGGCCGTCGATCATCGATGCGGCAAAGTCGGTGCGGTGGTGTAGTGTGATCGGAGCGACAGTGCCGTGTTGCGACAGCGCGACGGCGGCTTCCGAAGTAATCTTGGCCTTGGGCGTGGCGGCATTGACGACAAACACCAAAGGCTTGCCTGCGCGCTCACACAGATCGACCGTAGCGCCGACAGCGCGAAGATCGTGCGGGCTAGGGCGAGTTGGAACGACAATAAGCTCGGCAACACCGATGACCGACTGGATAGCCATCGTGATCGCCGGAGGCGTATCGATAACGGCCAGTTTGAAGCCTTGCTGACGAAGGACTTGAAGGTCGTTTGCAAGCCGCGAAACGGTGGTTTGGGCGAAAGCGGGATATTCCGCTTCACGCTCGTTCCACCAATCGGCGAGCGATCCCTGCGGATCGATGTCGATCAAAACGACTGGTCCGGCGCCTGCGCGCTGGGCCTGTACGGCCAGATGTCCGGACAGGGTAGTTTTCCCCGATCCGCCTTTCTGCGATGCCAAAGCGAGTACACGCAACGCTCGGTCCCCCTGGAATTAGCCCATTGGTGCCGCCCAATTGCGGCTGGATGAGCTTTAGATCGCAGGACACCACTAATTTAGAGTTAACGAGACAGGACCGAGGCCGATCAACAAGGTAAAAATCTCGAACTCGTTTGCGCATTGGTAATCAGCGCGGGTTCTTGGCAACCAAATCCTAACGCATTGTTCACTATGCTCCGCCACACATTCAGATCAGGATTGCCCGCGTGAACGCGCCGGCAACGTTAAGGAGTGGCCGCAATGACCGTATCCCGCATCAATTCAAACCTGCGCAGCGCCGCAATGGCCGGCGCCGCAATTTTCACCGCAATCGCCGTTCCCGCTGCCGCCGATGTGAAATCGGGCGTCGACGCCTGGAGCCAGGGCGATTTCAACCGTGCAGTGAATGAATGGCAGATGCCAGCGCAGAATGGCGATCCTGACGCTCTGTTCAATCTCGCGCAGGCTTACCGCCTTGGTCGCGGTGTTGCTGCAGATGTTTCACGCGCGCGTGAGCTTTATGCCGAAGCCGCTCAGAAAGGCCATGTGAAGGCCGCCGACAATTATGGCTTGCTCCTGTTCCAACAGGGCGAGCAGAAATCCGCGATGCCGCTGATCCGCGCCGCTGCCGATCGCGGCGATCCGCGCGCGCAATATATCGTCGGGCTATCGCACTTTAATGGCGACTACGCCGACAAGGACTGGCCGCGTGCCTATGCGCTGCTGACTTTGGCACAATCGGCTGGGTTGCCTCAGGCTTCCACTGCGCTTGCGCAAATGGATGAGTACATTCCGAAGGAACAGCGTCAGCAGGCTCAACTGCTCGCGCGTGAAATCGAAGCCGAAGCGGGTAAGCGCCGCGCTGCCGAACTGGCTTCGGTCGATCTGGGCAAGCGCCCGGCAGCACCTGCTCCTTCCGCAATTACGCCTGTTCCGGCCCCAGTTGCAGCCACACCGCGTCCTGTCCGTCCGGTCCCAGTCGCCGCCCCGCCGCGTTCGGCGACAAATCGGTCGGGCAATTGGAAAGTCCAGCTGGGCGCATTCGGTGTGCGCGCCAATGCCGACAAGCTTTGGCGCAAACTCGCCGGGACAAGCGCGCTCTCCGGGACTAGCAAGATTCTCGTCCCGGCTGGCCGCGTAACACGGCTGCAAGCCAAGGGTTTTGCCAGCCGCGCTGAAGCGCAGGCCGCCTGCACCGCTTTGCAACGTCAGGGACAAGCCTGCATGGTCGCCAAGCCGTAGACTTCTTCCGACGGACGCACTTCCCCTAACGCGCCCGCCTGCTACCATGCTTGACGGGTCAGGTGTGGCAGCGGGGGATCGCCAGTGAGTACGGTTGAACAAGCGGGCAGTGTCCCGATCGAGGATGCACCGGTCGACACGCCCGAATCTTCGTTGGTTCCGGCCAAGAAAGCCGAGCGTATCGGCAGTCTCGATCTCATTCGAGGCATTGCCGTGATGGGCATTCTGGTCGCGAATATCGTCGCATTCGGCCAGCCGTTTCAGGCATATATGTATCCCGAAGCGTTTCTGACCGATCATGGCCCAGCTTCGGATTGGCTGCTCGTCGCGCAATTCGTGCTGATCGATGGCAAGATGCGCGCCCTGTTCACTCTGCTCTTCGGGGCAGGGCTCTATCTGTTCATGGAACGAGCCTGGGCGAGGGGCGCGTCTCGACGACTGCAGATGCGGCGGCTGTTCTTCCTGATGCTGTTCGGGATGATCCACTTCTATCTCATCTGGTTGGGTGACATTCTGTTCTACTACGCCGTGATCGGCTTCGTGATCGTCGGATGTCTGAAATGGAGCGCCAAAGCGCAGCTCTGGACTGGCCTGATTGGCTACATTTTCGGTGCTCTCCTGTACGCAACGATGCTGTCTGTTCCGTATGTCGTGAGCGAAACTTCGATCGGCGAGAGCGAGGAAATGGCGCCGATGCGCGTCGACCTCGATCGCGGCAAGGCAGAGGCTCTGGCAGAAAGTAGCCGGGAATCGGCGCTTATCCAGTCGGGCGACTATTTCGGATATGTCACGCTAAGGGCGACCGAGCATTGGTACGAGCCGCTCGTGAATGTGTTTTTCTTCGGGCTTGAATCGCTGCCGCTGATGCTGCTGGGCGTGGCGCTGTATCGAATGGGATTTTTCAGCGGGTCCTTTGCGCCGCGCAAGATGCGCCTGTGGGGTTGGCTCGGCTTGACCATCGGCGCAGCGTGGCATCTCGCGCTCGCGCTGTGGGCCAAGGGTGACGGCTATACCTATTACGGGATGCTGGCGATTTTCGTAGGCTGGAGTCCGATACCAAGGCTGATGATGGCATTGGGGATCGCTGCACTGCTGGTGGAATATTCGCCGCAATGGACCGGATGGCTGGCGCAGCGCGTGTCGGCCGCCGGGCGTGCCGCTTTCACCAACTATCTCGGCACGTCTATTGTAATGCTGTTCGTGTTTCACGGCTGGGCGTTGGGGCTGTTCGGAGAGCTTAGTCGTCCGATGCTCTACGTCGTGACGGCCCTAACGTGCGCCTTGATGCTGGCATGGTCGAAACCATGGCTGGAGCGGTATCGCTATGGTCCGCTCGAGTGGCTGTGGCGCTGCCTGACCTATGGAAAGATGTTTCCGTTGAAGCGCTGAGGATTGCGGCCACACTTGCAGCAGGGCAGCGGTGAACAAAACCCCTTGCTATTGAGAATAATTCTCATACATTGCTTTTGCAAACGCTTCGCAGGAGTGATTCTAAGCACCATGTATATTTGCATCTGCAATGCCATTCGTGAGACCGAACTGCGTCAGGCGGCGCTGAAATCCGGTGGCGATGCGGAATCGACCTATGCGACGATGGGCAAGAAACCCAATTGCGGCCAATGCCTTATCAAGGCTGCGCGGATCATTGCGCAGGAGCGCGATCTGGCTTCTTGCGAAAACCTCGCAGTATAAGCTGACCAAGCGCAACTGCGAGCCTTTCGCAAAGCGCTGATTTATAAGTAAAAAATTCGATACATCCCTTGTTCCGGATGGGAACTGCCGCCATATTGTGCGCGTTCAACTCATCGATCAGACGCGCCGTGCGCCTGGGACCATCACAAGGGAATTTCCGCCATGAAGGGCGATGCGAAAGTCATCGAATATCTCAATAAGGCGCTCACCAACGAGCTGACCGCGATCAACCAGTATTGGCTGCACTACCGCGTGCTCGACGATTGGGGCGTGACCAAGCTCGCCGAATATGAGCGCAAGGAATCGATCGAGGAAATGGAGCACGCCGACAAGCTCGCCGAGCGAGTGCTGTTCCTCAACGGTCTCCCCAACTTTCAGGCGATCCACAATCTGCGCGTCGGCGAAACGGTTGAGGAAATCCTCAAAGCGGACATGGCGCTGGAAGAAGACGCGATCCCTCTGCTGCGCGATGCGGTCGAATATTGCGAAAGCGTGCGCGACTATGTCAGCCGCGACCTGTTCGCCGGTATCCTGACCAATGAGGAAGAGCACGTCGACTTCCTCGAAACCCAGTTCGATATGATCGAGAAGATGGGCCTGCAGAACTACGTGCAGTTGCAGAGCCAAGCCGCTGGCGAGGGCGGCTGAGGCTCAAGTCTTATTGGTCCACGAAGAATCGAGGGGCGGGGCAACGATGCTCCGCCTTTTTTTGTCTACGAGTTTTAGTCTGAATTCGGCCCAGTCCCGCGCGCGGCGAGCAGTGTCTCTCGAAAAAAGAACGCGAGGCCAGCGATCAAGCAGCCGACAGTGGCAACCCATAGGATGGCGATGACGGTCCCGATCTGTGCATCGACGTAGGTTGAGACGAACAGAAGCGCGATCACTACACTGATTATTGCTCCAGCCGCTGTCGAAACCATGATTGCACGCCGGGCGAGATTTCGCCGGGCGTACAGCCATTCGATCTCGCCCTCTGCCCGTGCAGCCTTGACTGGGTCGTCGTGGCCCTCCAGCCGCTCGATCCGTCCAGCGATCCAGTTCAGCCGCGCCACCATGACATTCATGATGCTGCCGATGCCGACGAGCAGGAATGCGGGCGCAAGGCTGGATTGCAGCGCTTTCGTCACCGCAGGGGTGCTTGCAGTTTGCTGCAGCAAGTCGTTCGCTATGGCGGCGCCAAGCAGGTCAAGCATCACGATTTGTCGCTGCCTCCACTGTAATTGCCACCCCCGCCTTTGTTCGCGTTATAGGGGTTTTTGGGGCTCTTCAGTGATACTCGCACTGGCACGGCATCGAAGCCGAGTTTCGCGCGGATGCCGTTGACCAGATAGCGCTCATAGCTCTTGGGCAGATCGTCGAGCCGCGTTCCGAAGATCACGAAGCGCGGCGGACGGGTGCCGACTTGAGTGATGTAGCGCAGTTTGATCCGGCGACCTCCGGGGGCGGGTGGCGGGTTGGCTTCCATCGCATCGTCGAACCAGCGGTTGAGCGCAGCTGTAGGCACGCGCTTCGACCAGCTGTCGCGCAGATCGAAAGCCGCCTTGAGCATCGGGTCGAGACCCTTGCCGGTCTTCGCGCTCACAGCGAACAATGGCACGCCTCGTACCTGTGCCAAGCCATCGTCGAGCGCCGCGCGGATGCCGTTGAACAACCCGCTCGCGTCCTCGGCGATGTCCCATTTGTTGATCGCGATCATCAACGCGCGCCCTTCTTCGAGAGCAAGGCTGGCGATCTTGAGGTCCTGATGCTCGAGGCCCTGAGTGGCGTCGAGCAGCAGCACCACGACCTCGGCAAAGTCCACGGCACGGCGGGCATCGGCGACTGAGAGCTTTTCGAGCTTTTCGACCACATTGCGTTTCTTGCGCATCCCGGCGGTATCGATCAGCCGGATATCGCGGGTCTCGTTCGATTTCGGGTCGGTCCATTCCCAATCGATCGCAATCGAATCGCGTGTGATCCCTGCTTCCGGTCCGGTCAGCAGTCGGTCTTCGCCGAGCAGGCGGTTGATCAGAGTCGACTTGCCGGCATTGGGGCGTCCGACAATCGCAAGTTTCAGCGGTCCCAGCGGGGCGTCTTCGTCTTCTTCTTCGGAGGCGAGCTGGGCAGCCGCTTCTACGGCGTCCGCCTTTTCACCGATGATCGGCCAGAGCGCGCTGAACAGATCGGCGACACCCTCGCCATGCTCGGCAGACAGCGGGACCGGATCGCCAAACCCGAGTGAGTAGCTTTCGAGCACACCGCTTTCGCCCGCCGCGCCTTCGGCCTTGTTGGCAACAAGGACAATCGGCACATCGTGTTCGCGCAAATAGCGCCCAATTTCTTCATCGAGCGGCGTCAGTCCTGCGCGCGCATCGACAACGAACAGCGCGACGTCGGCGCCTTCAAGGCTCGCTTCTGTCTGTTTGCGCATCCGACCAGGCAAGGTGAGCTCGTTCTCGTCCTCCCAACCTGCCGTATCGACGATGGTGAATTGAAGGCCAGCAATCTCGGCGTCACCCATCCGGCGGTCACGCGTAACACCGGGCTGATCGTCGACCAGCGCGAGCTTCTTGCCAACCAGCCGGTTGAACAGCGTCGATTTGCCGACATTGGGCCTGCCGATGATGATGACTTGTGGTTTCATGCTTGCACGACAGGTGGCGCTTCACTCGCCACTTGGCAAGCGAACCGGCTGTCAGCCTTTCTTTGCGATCGGCGGATCATCGCCGAGGTCTTCGAACCAGGCTTCGACTTCGCCCGGCAGTTTCAGCAGTAGCGGGTTGCCTTTGCGGTCGACGGTCTTTCCTGCCTGAACCTTCACCCAGCCTTCGGAAATCGAGTATTCCTCGATATCGGTGCGCACGCGCCCCTTGAACTTGATGCCAACGCCGCGTTGCAAGGCTTCGCCATCAAAGTGCGGGCTACGCGGGCTCACAGCGAGGTGATCGGGCGGGAGGTCGCTTTTTGTCTCTTCAGTCATGTGCGCGCCTCTAATGTCGGATTGTCCCTACGACAACTCTGTTGATGGGGCGTGTTACGCTTGCCCTTTTGCGTGGACCGGGATACAGGCCCGCTCATACGCGCGGGAGCCACTCGGTTTCCCGCGCGGCTTCGTTCGGGCTAGCGGGCGTGGCGGAATTGGTAGACGCGCTGGTTTTAGGTACCAGTATCGAAAGATGTGGGGGTTCGAGTCCCTTCGCCCGCACCAATTCGCCGCGCTGGGGTTCGAACTCCTGATTACATTAGAAGGTTTCAATACAGTCCCCATGCAAACCAAGCAGACCAGCAACGAAGGGCTCAAGCGCGCCTACCTGATCACGATCACCGCCGCCGAGATCGCGGACAAGATCGACGCGGAGATCAAGAAGATCGCTCCGCAGGTGAAGATGCCCGGCTTCCGCCCCGGCAAGGTGCCCGCGAACCTCGTCAAGAAAATGCATGGAGAGCAGATTCACGGTCAGACCGTCAACGATGCGATTCGCGATTCGGTCGACGCTTTGATCAAGGACGAGGAACTGCGTCCCGCGATGCAGCCGAAGATCGAGCTTGGCGAAGGCTATGAAGAAGGCAAGGACGCCGAGATCACGGTTGAACTGGAAGTTCTGCCGGTCATTGAAGCGCCAAGCACCGATGGCCTGAAGCTCGAAAAGCTGGTCGTTCCGGTGACAGACGAGCAGATCGAAGAAGCGATCGGCAACATTGCAGGCCAGAACAAGAGCTACAAAGACGCCGCCAAGACCAAGAAGGCTGCCGAAGGCGATCAGCTGATCATCGATTTTGTCGGCAAACTGGACGGCGAAGAGTTCGAAGGTGGCAAGGCCGAAGACGCTCCACTGGTAATCGGGTCAGGCGCGTTCATTCCGGGCTTCGAAGAACAGCTGACCGGCGCGAAGACTGGCGATGAAAAAGTCATCACCGTCACCTTCCCAGAAGACTACCAGGCGGAAAACCTCGCCGGTAAGGAAGCGACTTTCGACATCACCGTAAAGCAGGTGAAGGTCGAAACTGACACCAAGATTGACGATGAGTTCGCCAAGAACCTCGGCCTCGATAGCCTCGAAAAACTGCAAGAGATCATGAAAGGTCAGCTGGAACAGCAGACCGCTGGTCTCACCCGCACACAGATGAAGCGCTCACTGCTTGATCAGTTGGCGGCAGGCCACGATTTTGAAGTGCCTGCGACGATGGTCGATGCCGAGTTCGAGCAGATCTGGGCCCAGTTGCAGCAAGAAGCGGCCAAGGAAGAAAATCCTGAAGACGCTCTCAAGCAGATTGAAGACGAAAAGGACGACTACAAGGCAATCGCGGAACGCCGCGTGCGGCTTGGCCTGCTCCTGTCCGAAATCGGTCAGGCGAACGGCGTCGAAGTGACGCAGCAGGAAATGCAGATGCTGGTGCAGCAAGCTGCGCAGCAATATCGCGAGGAAGATCGCGAGCGCTTCATGCAGTATATCCAGCAGGAGCCAATGGCCGCAGCTCAACTGCGCGCGCCTCTCTATGAAGACAAGGTCGTCGACTTCCTGTTCGACAAGGCCGAAGTCACCGAGCGCGAAGTGACACAGGACGAATTGCAAGCCGCAATCGAAGCTGATGAAGACGTCGAAGCGGAGAAGGCGAAAGCCAAGCCCGCTGCCAAGAAGAAGGCCCCGGCGAAAAAGCCAGCGGCTAAGAAGGCTCCAGCGAAAAAGGCTCCCGCTAAGAAGGACGAAGCCCCGGCTGAGAAGAAGGCACCAGCGAAGAAAGCTCCGGCCAAGAAACCAGCCGCCAAAAAGGCCCCGGCCAAAACCGCGGCAAAGCCAGCAGCCAAGAAAGCGCCAGCTAAAAAGGCTCCTGCCAAGAAGCCAGCGGCCAAGAAGGCGCCGGCCAAAAAGGCAGACTGATCAGTTACATCGGTTGGCGCCGTTGGGTGCTGACAGGATGAACACAGAAAAAGGCGCGGGCAGGATGACTGTCTGCGCCTTTTTCTGTGTGGCATCGGCGTCCGATGATGAGCGGTTGGGGTAGCTGCTCAATCCCAAAACTCCATGCCTCGAATTAGAAGTCCTTAACCACGAAGAGCTAAGTGTGTCTGACAACGTAAGACAGAATACCTAGGCCGGGATGGCCCGGGCGCTCAGGGGAATCTTCGAAAAATGGCAGGCTCGCGGATAGTTCAGCGGTTTGAGAATTGGCTGCAGCGCGGTTCGATCCAGTCGCAAACGGGGCGGATATTCAATCTGTTCGCGCTGCTTGTGCTGATACTCGGCGCTGTCGCCACCGTTGGCACTATTCGGATCGAGCAACGATCATCGGCGCTGTCGAATCTGACCGATGTCGCATTCCTGACCGCCCAAATGACGCGCCAGGTCACTCTGTCGAAAGACAATATGGGAGCATACCGTGCGCGCGGATACGATGCCGAAACCATCGCTTTGTCGATTGAGCAGGCTCGCAGTGCCGTCGAGATGAACAAGCAACTTCGCAAAAGCGCTGCCTCGCTTGATCCCGAATTCATTCAGCAAGTCGCTGAACTTGATGCTGGTCTGCGCAACATCGAAACGCTGCTGATCGAAGTACGCGACGCTCCACGCAGCATGGTAGAGCAGGAGTCTTTCCTCGGTCCGCGCTACGATGCGCTCGACACGACGATCGCGGACGTCGTGGCGGTGCGTGAGAAAGCGGCGACGCAAGTAGCGGAGCATTCCGGCGAGGGATTGACCCAAATCCACACGCTGATTGCTGCACTGCTTGTTGGTGTGATCGCAGCGCTCGGACTGGTGATGTTGGGTAAGAAGATCGTCTCGCGCCGAGTGGTTGAACCGATCGCTCGGATCAGCAGTGTCAGCGAACAGATCGCTGCAGGTGAAACCGATCACGACATTCCTGGCTCTACACGCGATGATGAAATTGGAACGCTCGCGAAGGCTTTGAACGTTCTCCGGCAAGTCCAGCACAAGGCGGCGGAAGAGGCTCAATTACAGCATGACCGAGAGTTGAGCCGTCAGCGTGACATTGAAGAAGAACGCGAGGAGCAGCGGCGCAAGCAGTCCGCTTTGCTCAAATCGCTGGCGGATCAGTTCGAGAAAACCGTCAGCGACGTGGCAACCGAAGTGGCGGCGACGTCGGACCAGATGCACTCGGCAGCAGTGGAATTGGCTGGCCATGTCGATGCATCATCGAGCACGGTTTCCGAAGCGAACGACAATCTCAAACAGGCGTCGGCCGGAATCACCGGGGCAGCGTCGGCGACCGACGAGTTTGCGATGTCGATCACTGAAGTCAGCCGTCAAGCCACGTCATCGTCGGAGCGTGCGCGAAAGGCCGCAGAAGCCGCGAGCAAGGCAGACGAAACAGTCGCCGGTTTGACGAATTCAGCCGACCGCATCAGCCAAATCATTGAGGTGATCGCCGGGATCGCACAGCGCACCAACCTACTTGCCCTTAACGCGTCCATCGAAGCGGCACGTGGCGGCGAAGCTGGCCGGGGGTTTGCGGTGGTCGCAAGTGAAGTGAAAGAGCTCGCGGTTCAGACCGCACGCGCGACCGAAGAGGTAGAAGTCCTGATCCGCGATATGCAGGCATCGACTGGCGAAAGCGCGACAGCTCTTGGTCAGATCGCAGAGGAAGTGGTCGCGCTCGAATCCACCGCGATAGCAATTGCGACCGCCGTCGATCAGCAGGCGGTGGCAGGCCAGGACCTTGCTCGCAGCATCGATCTGGCGGCACGCAACACTGCCACGGTTAGCGCCACCATCGATGATGTCAGTCAGGTGTCGATGACCTCGGGCACAACGGCTGCGCAGGTGCGGGAAAGCTCTGCCAATCTGTCGCAGCAATCGACCAAACTGCGCGAGCAGGTAAGTCAGTTCCTGCAGCAAGTTCGGGTCGCCTGAACGACGACGCGGCGGGGCTTAAGGCTGCGGGCTCCAAGGCTTGAATGAAGGAGTGGGCAGTTCTGCCGTCCGCGCTTTTTCATAGGCTGCGCCTGCTTTCAGAACCGCATGATCTTCCCACTTTGCGCCGAAGAAGCTGATCCCAACCGGTAGCCTTTCGATATGCCCCATCGGAACCGTCAGGTGCGGATAGCCTGCGATTGCAGCCGGACTCCCAAACCCGATTGAGCCGTTGAAGTTGTCGCCATTCACCAGATCGCTAACCCAGCTAGGACCGCGCGTCGGGGCAACAAGGAATTGGACATCGTTTTCGGCGAGCAGCTTGTCGAGCGTTTCCGGCCCAGCGATCCGCAGCGCATTGGCGAGGGCCTTTTCATAGGCTTCGCGGTCGGTGTTCGCCTCGGCAGCCTGAAAGATTCCCTGATCGAACCAGCGCATTTCGGTGTCGGCATTGGCTTTGTTGAAGGCGATCAGGTCAGCGAGGCTGCGCGGTGCAACATCCGCATCGGTCTCGTCCCCGGATCCTCCAATTGCCGGGATTGAACCGAGGTACTTGCCCATCTCCTCTCGCAGTTCGAACAGCAGAATGGTGAAGCTGTCCTCCCAAATCGCGTCGTCGATCTCAAACTCAATGTCGACCAACACGGCGCCTGCGCGTTCAAGGTCCTCTAGCGCCGTTCCGAACACAGCCTTGACATCGTCCCGATTGCCCACCTGATTGCGCATCACGCCAATGCGTACGCCTTCGAGTGAAAAGTCTGAGAGACCTTCGGTGTAGTCCGCAATGCGCGGCACTCCGATCGTGACCGGATCCGCCTCGTCTTCGCCGGCAATCGCGCTCAGCAGCAATGCCGCGTCGTATACCGTCTGCGTCATCGGCCCGGCGGTGTCCTGCGTGCTCGAAATCGGTACGACATGCGTCCGGCTGATCAAACCCACACTGGGTTTGAAACCGACAGCGCCGTTGATCGAGGCTGGACAGGTGATCGAACCGTTGGTCTCCGTTCCGATGGCGCCCCATGCCATTCCAGCTGCGACAGCCGCACCGCTGCCCGAGGACGAGCCGCAGGCGTTGCGGTCGGTTGCATGCGGGTTGCGCGTCAACCCTCCAACAGCGCTCCAACCGCTGGTCGAATCGTTCGAACGGATATTGGCCCATTCCGAAAGGTTGGCCTTGCCCAGTACCACTCCGCCGGATTTGCGCAGATTGGCAATCAGTGGCGCGTCGCGGCGGGTGAAGTTGTGCTTGAGCGCAAGGCTGCCGGCGGTGGTCGGCCATTCCTCGGTTTCGATATTATCTTTGACCAGAACGCTGCGGCCCTTGAGAATTCCGACATCGGCCATCTCCCGCGCCTTGAACCCCGCGGTGAAGGAATAAGCGATCACCGCATTGAGCCCGTTCGGCCCGCCATTGAGGGTTTCGATCGCTTCGACGCGTTTGGCCATATCCGCTTCGGCATCGAACTCGGCATGG
Organism: uncultured Erythrobacter sp.; assembly: GCF_947499705.1. Taxonomy (NCBI): domain Bacteria; kingdom Pseudomonadati; phylum Pseudomonadota; class Alphaproteobacteria; order Sphingomonadales; family Erythrobacteraceae; genus Erythrobacter; species uncultured Erythrobacter sp. Next base: position 333,658 of record NZ_CANMPJ010000001.1, read on the forward strand.
CTTTCTGAGTGATCGGCTGACGCTGTCCCGGCGGCGAGTGCAACAGCAGCGACACTACTCAGCGAAATCATGGAAATGCGTTTCATCGCAGTGTGATCGCGGTTTTGCCCGGGCCTTGCAAGTCCGACCCCCTAAACGCTTTCGAGCTTGCACGTTTCAAACTCGGACAGGGCATCCAACAGCGATTGAATCGCTCTCCGATCTCGCGAACTGTGACAGGGTATCACGATCTGAAACCCCCTGTTGGATAGAGATGCAAGACACACATTCTGCGGCAGTCCCCGCTGCCCCCTCTCGCAAGCACTATCACGACATCGATGGCGCGCGTTCCGTTCTGATGTTCCTTTCGGTCGCGCTTCACGCCGGGACAGTTTATGCGCCCGCGCGCCCATCGATCACGAGCAATGTCGCCCGGCATGATTTCTTCGACTGGCTGATCTTCGGTCTGCACCTGTTCATCACGCCCACCTTCTTTTTCGTCGGCGGGTTCTTCGCGGTGCTACTGCTGACACGGCGCAATGCAGGCGACTTCCTGTGGAACCGTTTTCTGCGCACCGCGATTCCGCTGATTGCGATTGCGGTGACTTTCAACATGCTTGAGCACTTCCTGCGCTGGACGGACGAAGGCGGAGCAGGCGGTGTCATGACGTGGATCGCCAGTGCCGATTTTGCCGAGGTTTGGTCCTCGGGCCTGTGGCAACTGCATCTGTGGTTCTTGGTGAGCCTGATCCCGATGTTCCTGCTGGCGGCGCTGATCCACGTGATCTTGCCCGAAAACTCATTCCCGCGCCGCCTGTCGATTGCGCTTTCGGACTTCGTCGCGCGGCGGATCAGTGGCAGCGGCTGGTTTGCATTTGGCCTCATTGCCTTTGCTGCCGCGAGCACCGCCAACTACGCCGCTGCAAGCGCGGTGCCGGGTGCCTATGGACTGCTCTTCCCGGGCTTCCAGAGCTGGTACAAGCTTACAGCCGAGTTTCCGTTCTTCGTGATCGGCGTGATGGCGGCGCTTTCTCCGCGTCTGCTGTCAGCGCTGACGGAGTGGCGCTGGTGGATGCCATATGCTGCCGCCGCAGCAATCCTGTTCCAACCTTACGCATTTCCACATCAAGGCTTCGCGCTGGGCATGGTGATGTTGTTCCTCAATCAGCTCGCAATCTGGACGCTGGTTTTGTTCATACTGCAATTCTTCCATCGATACTTCAGCGAAGGCGGCCCGCGCACAGCGTGGCTCGCCGATTGCGCGCTCTCGATGTACCTATTCCACCACTGCTTCGTCTACATCTACGGCCAGATGCTGGTGAGCATCGACTGGCCGATCTGGATCGAGTTCATTTTGTTGACGCTCGCATCGGCGGCGACAGTGATTGCGATCCACGAATTGCTGGTGCGCCGCTTCGCGCTCGTGCGCCTGCTGTTCAACGGCAAGACAGACGTTGAGACGATCCGCTGCAAGCCGGGATTGCTTGGCTCGTTCTTCCCGGATCGCCGCCGAAAAGCTGCTTGATCGCGATCCATATCCCCAAGGCGAAAGGTTAAGGCCCTTGAAGATTCGTAAGGCGCGTCCGACATAGCGATACCAGACGCAAAAGGACCCCATTCATGATCGATCTGCTCGGCAATTCCGGCGACACATTCGGCTCTCAGGGCCAATTCACGACCGACCCAGAAACCGGCGCTTTGGTGCCAGTGGTGGTCGAGCAGACCAGCCGGGGTGAACGCAGCTTCGATATTTTCAGCCGCCTGCTGCGCGAACGCATTGTGTTCGTCACCGGCCAGGTCGAAGACGGCATGGCGTCGCTGATCACGGCGCAGCTGCTGTTCCTCGAGAGTGAGAACCCGTCCAAGCCGATCAGCATGTATATCAACTCGCCCGGCGGCGTGGTCACTGCCGGCATGGCGATCCACGATACGATGCAGTACATCAAGCCGCGCGTTTCGACCGTGTGCATGGGACAGGCAGCCTCGATGGGCAGCTTTCTGCTCGCCGCTGGTGAGCCGGGGATGCGCGTGGCGTTGCCCAATGCCCGCATCATGGTCCACCAGCCTTCGGGCGGCGCGCGCGGCATGGCCTCGGACATCGAGATTCAGGCCCGCGAAATCCTGCGCATCAAATCGCGGATGAACGACCTTTACGTGAAATATACCGGCCAGAGCCTTGAAGAGATTGAAAAGGCGATGGACCGCGACACCTTCCTCGAAGCGGAAGAAGCCAAAAAGTTTGGCCTCGTCGACAAAGTCTTTGAGACTCGTCCCGAAAATGAAGAATCGGACGACAAGGAAGGCTCGGGCGGCGCCCCTGAGTAAGAGTTCGAAAGCTTTGGGTGCTAAGCGGCCCAAGGCGGGACAGCGCAGCAAAGCACTGTGCTTTATCGGCCATACAGCCACGCCTTCGCAGGCGGGCTGGCCCCAAAAACGTGCGCCATGTGTTGATTCATATGGCGCGCAGGATAGAGTCACCGAATCTGGCGGGCCGGAATGCCATTCGCCCGGCTGGATTCGAGGATAGTAGGAATGACGAAATTGAGCGGATCTGACAGCAAGAGCACTCTGTATTGCAGCTTCTGCGGTAAATCGCAGCACGAAGTGCGCAAGCTGATTGCCGGACCGACCGTGTTTATTTGCGATGAGTGTGTCGAACTTTGCAACGACATCATCCGCGAAGAAACCAAAGCGGGTATTGCCGGGAAGAAAGAAGGCGAAGTTCCAACTCCGTCGGAAATCTTCGGTACGCTCAATGACTATGTGATCGGCCAGGACAGCGCCAAGCGCAATCTCTCGGTCGCGGTGCACAACCACTACAAGCGCCTAAAGCACAGCGGCAAGGCTGGCGAGGTTGAACTCGCCAAGTCGAACATCCTGCTGGTCGGTCCGACCGGTACGGGTAAGACGCTGCTCGCACAGACGCTTGCTCGCACGTTCGACGTGCCGTTCACGATGGCTGACGCGACCACGCTGACCGAAGCCGGATATGTCGGTGAAGACGTCGAAAACATCATTCTCAAGCTGCTGCAATCGTCCGACTACAATGTCGAAAAGGCGCAGCACGGCATCGTCTATATCGACGAGATCGACAAGATCACGCGCAAGGCCGAAAACCCCTCGATCACGCGCGATGTGTCGGGTGAGGGCGTGCAGCAGGCCCTGCTGAAGCTGATGGAAGGCACCACCGCCTCCGTGCCGCCGCAGGGCGGGCGCAAGCATCCGCAGCAGGAATTCCTGCAGGTCGATACGACGAACATCCTGTTCATCTGCGGCGGGGCCTTTGCCGGTCTCGACAAGATCATCGCCGACCGCCTTCAGAAACGCTCAATCGGCTTCGGCGCGCATGTCGCGGACCCAGACAAGCGCAAGGTTGGCGAACTGCTCGAAAAGAGTGAGCCGGAAGATCTGCTGAAATTCGGCCTGATCCCGGAATTCGTCGGCCGTCTGCCGGTGATCGCGACCCTGCATGACCTCGATGTCGATGCGCTGGTCACGATCCTGCAAGAGCCGAAGAACGCGCTGGTGAAGCAATATCGCCGCCTGTTCGAGCTTGAAGACGTGGAACTGAGCTTTACCGACGATGCGTTGAAAGCCATCGCCGAACGCGCAATCAAGCGCAAAACCGGCGCGCGCGGCCTGCGTTCGATCGTCGAAGGCCTGCTGCTTGATACGATGTTCGACCTTCCCGATATGGAGAATGTCAGCGAAATCGTGATCGACGGCGAAGTGGTCGAAGGCAAGAAAGACCCGATCCGCGTTGTCTCGAACGATGACGATGGCGAGAAGGAAGAGGCGGCTTAAGTGCCGCCAGGCTGATTGGTAGACCGCAACTACCTTTTTGTTTGCAGCCAGAACAGGCTTCGCAGCCCGACGGCAGAGCACATCTTTGCCGATACTCAGGGTATCAACACGCTGTCCGCGGGAACGAACCGCGATGCAGAAAATCCTCTGAGCGACGAATTGGTCGAATGGGCAGACTTTATCTTCGTGATGGAGCGACCCCACCGAAACAAGCTACAAGCGAAGTTTCGTAGAACGCTCAAGGATCAGCGCGTTATCGTTCTCGACATACCTGATGAATACGAGTTCATGGACGCACACTTGGTTCGACTACTTGAGGCCAAGATGCGGCGATGGCTGCCTATGGAGCGCTCATGAAAACAATCGGCCTTATCGGCGGTATGAGCTGGGAAAGCTCGGCGCAGTACTATGCGCTGATCAACCGCGCAGTGCGCGATCGGCTCGGTGCGCCGCATTCGGCCAAGATCGTGATGCATAGCCTCAACTTTGGCGAGATTGCTCGGTTACAGCATGATGGCGACTGGGACGCACTGGCCGACATTCTGATCGACAGCGCCGAAAGCCTCGAAGCGGCTGGCGCGGAGTGCATCGTCCTCTGCACTAACACCATGCACAAGCTCGCTGACGAGATCGAAGAAGCGAGCGCTTTGCCGTTCATCCACATCGCCGACGTCGCTGCCGACGCAATCACGCAGCAGGGCATGACCAAGGTCGCGTTGCTGGGCACAGTGTTCACGATGGAAGAGGGATTCTACCGGGAGCGTTTGACCGAGTATCACGGTCTTGATGTGATCATCCCCGAAGAGGGCGACCGGGCCGAAATCCACCGAGTGATCTACGAAGAACTGGTGGCGGGCCAGATTATCGAAGGCTCACGCGATGCCTATCGCGAAATCATCGAGCGATTGGCCGAACAGGGCGCGCAAGGGATAATCCTCGGCTGCACCGAAATCGCTCTGCTCATTAGCCAGAACGACAGTCAAGTGCCGCTGTTCGACACGACCGAAATCCACGCCGCAGCGGCAGTCGACTTCGCGCTTAGCTAAACAGTCCGTGCCAACTCAAAACCCCGCCCGGCATGGAGGAATGCCGAACGGGGTCCTGGGTAGCGCTGCCCCTAGGTGGGAGGGGGAACGGCGGGGCAGCGCAAACTGGAGAGGGGTGTAAGATCAGGCCGGCAGGAACACTCCGTCGGTCACATGGATTACGCCATTCGAGGTCTGCACGTCGGCTTGGGTGACGGCTGTGGCGCGGCCCTTGGCGTCCGTAATGATGATCTTGTCACCGGCGAGCCGTGCGGTCAGGGTGCCGCCTGCGACGGTCTTGATGGTGGCTTCGCCGCCATGCTTGTTGATCAGTTTGACGAGGTCGCCGCTGCTCACGTTACCAGCGACCGCATGGTACGTCAGGATGCCTTGCAGCGTGCCTTTGTTCTCAGGCTTCACAAGCGTTGCAACGGTTCCGTCCGGAAGCTTGGCAAAGGCGGTGTCGGTAGGAGCGAAAACTGTTAAAGGGCCAGGGCTCGACAGCGTGTCGACCAGGCCAGCGGCCTGAACGGCGGCGACTAGAGTCGTGTGGACGCCGGTGCTCACAGCGGTCTGGACAATATCGGGGCTTTGCGTTTGGGCCGCACGCTTGTGCGCGATGGCCGGAGCGGTAGCGACAGCGGCAAGACCGGTGGTCGCGGCAACAGCAGCAAAGATGGCGGCTTTAAACTTCTTGGGGGGTACAGGCATTGGTATCTCCTTATGTCTGCAAGCCCTCCCGGTCTTGCGCTGGAGCTACGCACATGCCTCCAATGCGGATGCGCAATAATTGCAAATTGTTCGAAAATTGCCTGCGCTACCCTCGGGAAAAGCGCTTGCGCCGGTCTTTAGTAAACCTGCGATCAAACCTGGCTGAATGCGCCTTCGGCTACGACCGGTCCGGCGTCTTCGCCTTCCGGTTTCCCGCCGAGCGGTTCGCGCGTGAGCACGACCTGTGAGCCATCCAGAATATTGCGCGCGACGTCTTCTGGCAGGTCCATGCTCACGACTTCGCCGGGCGCGACCACTCCGAGCGATTGCAGGTCACCTTCTGCCGGGACCAACCACAGCTCGTGGTCGTGAACGCCGTCGGGTGTCAGGCCAATCGCCGTCACGAGCATGCGCTCGCCTTCGGGCATGTAAGTCACGTCCAGCCGCAAACCGGTGTCGCCTATTGGCACCGTTGCCATCAAAGGATCAGCAGAGGCGACATTCGTGGGCGTCTCGGAAGGCGGAGCGCTACCGGGCGCAAACGTCATGACGGCCAGCGCAATTGCGGCCGCAGCCGAAGTAAACCCGGCGGTCCATTTCCACCGGCGGAGGCTGCTCTGCAATTCCACGACATTGTCGTTCGAGGCGATTGAGGCGGCGCTCGGTGCCGCGATCACATCCGCGCTGTCTTGAGCCGCAAGACGCGCTTCGATCCGCTTCCATACCTCCGCACTGGGTTCGGCACCGCCGACTTCGTCGGAAAGCGGCACAAACCAATTGTCCCACCATTCCTTGCGCCAGGCAAAGTCTTCGTCAGTCGCCAATCGCCCACGCGCGTCGAGCAATTCCTCGCCTTCGAGCAAGCCCAGCGAAAACTCCGCCGCAAGGGTCTTGTCGTCGCGGTTTTCCATCGGGTCCATGTCGTCTGTACCGCTCATTCACTCGCCTCCAGGCAAGCCCGCAGCTTCATCAGCGCGCGGCGGATCCAGCTTTTCATGGTGCCCAGCGGCACATCGGCAGCTTCGGCCAGCTGACCGTAGGTTTTGCCATCAAAAAACGCGCCGCGGATATGCTGCTGAACATTGTCATCCAGTTTGCCGAGGCAGATGTGAATTTGCGCCGAGCGCTCGGCATCGATTAGCAGAGCATCAGCAAGGGGGGCTTCGTCAGGCAAAGGCGCGGCCTCTTCGACAGGGACAGCCCCGCCGCGAACCTTGCCAGTACGCAGACGGTCGATCGCGCGGTTGCGCGCAAACGTCGCCAGCCACGAAATCGGGCTCGCGCGCTCCGGATCATACCGGTCGGCTCTCTGCCAAAGGTTTACGTACACGTCCTGCAAGGCGTCTTCTGCTTCTTTCCTGTCACCCAAGATACGAAGGCAAATGCCGAACAGTTTCACCCGAGTTGACGCATAAATCTCCTCGAGCGCTGATTTGTCGCCATCGGCCAGCCTCGCCATGGCGGCACGCAGAGCTTCGCGCGCTTCGGCGGTTGCAGGGGTCGGATGCGCAGCCATCAACAGTCGGTCCCGCACGGATCATCGTCGGTGCCGCGTTCTACCTGCAACGTCGAATGCCCGATGCCGAATTTCGCTTCGAGTGAACGGCTGATTTCGCGCAGGAATCCGTCAGAGCACGGTGCGCCCGGCATCACCAGATGCGCGGTCAGTGCCGTCTCCGTCGTCGACATTGGCCAGATATGCAAATCGTGCACCGCCTCAACCCCTTCAAGCCCTGCCAAATGACGGCGCACGTCCTCCACGTCAATGCTTGCAGGGACTGCAAGTAAGCCCATTTTCAGGCTGTCTTTGGCCAGGCCCCACGTGCCCCAGGCTATCATCGCGACAATGGCGAGGCTGACGAGCGGGTCGATCCACCACAACCCGGTGAACAGGATTACCAGTCCTGCAACGACCACACCGGCCGACACCAAAGCGTCGGCGGCCATATGCAGGTAAGCGCCTCTGATATTGAGATCTTCCTGACCGCGCATGAAGAGGAAGGCGGTGAAGGCGTTGATCGCGATGCCGATCCCAGCGACGATCACCATGACCATGCCTTGCGGCTCTTGCGGTTCGAACAGGCGGTGGAATGTTTCGAACAGGATCGCCCCGATTGCGACCGCTAGCAGCAGGGCGTTGGCCAGCGCGGCGAGGATCGTGGAGCTCTTGAAGCCGTAAGTGTAGCGGGCCGAAGGCGGTTTCTTGGCGGCAATGCTCGCCCCCCATGCGAGCAGCAGCGCCAGCACGTCGGACAGATTGTGTCCAGCATCCGCGACCAGCGCCATCGACCCGTAGAGAAATCCAAAGGTCGCCTCGACCACCACAAATGCCGTATTGAGCGCCACGCCGATGGCAAAAGCACGCCCGAAATCGGCAGGCGCATGGCTGTGACCGTGGCCATGAGCATGGTCATGACCATGATCGTGCCCGTGATGGTGTGAATGTGCGTGCCCCATTGAGGTTATTGATAAACGCAGGAATCGAGGCCGTCACGTTTCACGACGCCGATCCGCGCTTCAATCGTGTTACCGTGGCGCGCAAGCCACCCTGACGGATTCTTGACCGAGCGTTCCTTTGGCAAAGGCAGAGCGGCGGCCATGCGGCTGGCTTCGTCAGCGGAAAGGCGCGCGGCGGACTTGCCGAAGTAACGCTGCGCTCCGGCCTCTGCGCCATAAGTGCCGATCCCGGTTTCGGCGATGTTGAGATACACCTCCATGATCCGCCGTTTGCCCCAGACATTCTCGATCCAAAAGGTGAAATAGGCTTCCAGCCCTTTGCGGAAATAGCCGCCGCCCTGCCAAAGGAACACGTTCTTCGCCGTCTGCTGAGTGATGGTGGAGGCTCCGCGGATGCGTCCTCCGTTCCGATTGTTTTCGATGGCTTTTTCGATGGCTTCGGTGTCGAAACCACTATGCGAGCAGAACTTGCTGTCTTCCGCAGCGATGACCGCTGCGACGAGGTTGGGATCTATATTATCGAGGCTTTCCCAATCCTTAGTGATGCCATTCCCGTCCATCAGCATCGTCGCTGTGACGGGCACCGGCAGCCACTTAAACGCGATTACCAGCGCAAGGCTCAGCCCGATGAACCACAGGATAGCTTTGGCGAAGAGGCGTGCGGCGGTGCGGATCATGGTCAGCGAAGCATTTAGGTGCGCTTCGCGTGCTGTGCAATCATGCCCGTCTTGCAGCGCGCGCTTAGCCGTGCTTGGACGGTCACCAGACTTTTCAGGGAGTTTTTCATGCGTCTTTTCCCCACTGCCGCCGCCGTCCTCGCTCTTTCCGTAACCTCGCTAGGCGCTCCAGCATTCGCCGATGACCATGATGTCGCGCAGGCTGTCGCCGCCGATTACGACGCTTACCTTGAGCCGCTTTTCGTCCATTTCCATCAAAACCCCGAGCTGTCTTTCCTCGAAACGGCGACTGCCAAGCGCATGGCGGATGAGCTTCGCGCGGCGGGTGTCGAGGTGACTGAGAATGTCGGCGGCACGGGTGTCGTTGGCATGGTGCGCAACGGTGAAGGGCCGCTGATCCTGCTGCGCGCGGATATGGACGGCTTACCGGTGATCGAGAAATCAGGCCTCGAATACGCCTCTACCGCAATGCAAGTTGGTCAGGACGGACAGGAATATCCGGTCATGCACGCCTGCGGCCATGACGTGCATATCACGTCGATGGTTGGCACGGCGCGACGCCTGATGGCAATGAAGGATCAGTGGAGCGGCACGCTGATGTTCGTCGTCCAGCCAGCCGAAGAGCGCGTGGGCGGGGCCAAGGCGATGATCGCGGACGGTCTGTATGACCGTTTCGGCAAACCCGACTATGCGCTCGCCTTCCATGTCAACTCGGGGATGGCGACGGGCAAACTGTCGGCCTCTGAAGGGATCCAATATTCGAGCGCGGATTCGGTCGATATCACCGTTCCTGGCGTCGGCGCGCACGGCGCGAGCCCGCATCGCGGCAAGGACCCGGTCTATATCGCATCGCAGATCGTCACGGCGCTGCAATCGATCGTCAGCCGCGAGATTCAGCCACTTAGACCCGCTGTGATCACGGTAGGCTCGTTCCATGCAGGTTCGAAGCACAATATCATCTCCGACCAGGCCGCATTGCAGTTGACCGTGCGAGCAAATGACGAGGATACCCGCGCGCAGTTGCTAGCGTCGATTGAGCGGATCGCGGTCAATATCGGTAAAGCACATGGCCTGCCCGATGATCTGCCGGTGCAGGTGAGTGTGAGTGAAGGCACTCCCGTGACCAACAACGATCCCGAACTGGCGCGCCGCCTCAATGCGGTTATGAAGCGCGAACTTGGTGAGGAAACGTTCGTGCCATGGGAGCAAAAGGGCATGGGCGCGGAGGACTTTGCGTACTTCGTGACCGAGGAACTGGACGTGCCGGGTTATTACTTCTCTGTCGGGGGGACGCCGCAGGCAGCCTTTGACGCTGAAGAAGCGGGCGGTCCAGCAGTGCCTTCGCACCATTCGCCACTGTTTAAGGTGTCCCCGCGTGAGAGCGTGACGCTCGGCACGCAGGCGATGATCGCTGCGGTGCTCGATCTGGCTCCGGGGCAGTAGTGCAAGATCAGCGGCGCTGATCTCAAGCATCCGGGAGTTAGCATGATCATTGTGGCTGAAGGCATCAGCGCTGCGGGCAAGACTACATTTGCCCGGCAGTTCGGTGATGGGCGCTGGGTGCCTGAAATTCCCGTGAAGGGTGACCGACCTGGCGCCGACGCCAGCCTTGACGCCCATGCTCACTTTTGGGCGGAGCACAACGTCAGGAAGTTCCAGATGGCGCTCGCAATCGAGCGTGAGCATGGGTTCGCGATCTGCGACACTGATCCGATGAAGATCCACTATTCGTGGTGCATGGAACGGGCGGGCTTTGCGTGGCTCGACAAGTTTGCTCACGCGCGCTTGTTCGTGCGCAAGGCGATAGAAGAGCGGAGGTTGGGCTTTGCCGACCTTTATTTGGTGAAGCGGATCGATCCTATTCTCGCGCGCGCTCAGAAAGAAGGTGACGCAACCCGCCGACGCGGCAATTTCGAACAGCATCTGGCTTTACAGCCGCATCTGATCGAGTGGTTTTCAGCAGTGTCGGACGTGCTTTCGGACTGCGTAAGGTGGGAGTTTCCGGACCGCGATAATCTCTTGGCTGAAATCAAAAGCAAAGCGCCGGAGGAGAACCCCCGGCGCTTCGATGTTTCAGTATTCGACGCTCTGATCGAGCGCTTGCCAAGTTAGGTTTACGCCATTCCCGGCATCAACCGGTCTCCCGCGATCCGCTGCATCGCTTTCTGCAGCTTTTCAAACGCACGTACTTCGATCTGACGGATACGCTCGCGCGAGACGTCATAGACCTGCGACAGTTCTTCGAGCGTCTGCGGCTTTTCCGTCAGGCGACGTTCGGTCAGGATGTGCTGCTCGCGCTCATTGAGCGAGTCCATCGCCTCGACCAGCATTTCGTGCCGGACAGTCGCCTCTTCAGCGTCAGCGACCGTTTCGTCCTGCAAAGGACGATCATCGGTCAGCCAATCCTGCCATTCGCCCGACCCGTCTTCGCCATTGCGCATCGGCGTGTTGAGCGAGCCGTCGCCGCCCATCATCATCCGGCGGTTCATGTTGATCACTTCCTGCTCGGGCACGCCGAGGTCGGTTGCGATCTTCGTCACATCTTCGGGCGACAGGTCAGTGTCTTCGTAGGCCTCGAGCTGCTTCTTCATCCGGCGAAGGTTGAAGAACAGCTTTTTCTGAGCGGCGGTGGTGCCCATTTTCACGAGCGACCAGCTGCGCAGGATAAATTCCTGCATCGAGGCTTTGATCCACCACATCGCGTAAGTCGCGAGGCGGAAACCACGATCGGGCTCGAACTTCTTCACACCCTGCATCAGTCCAACATTCCCTTCGGAAATGAGGTCGCTGACGGGCAGGCCGTATCCGCGATAGCCCATCGCAATCTTGGCCACGAGCCGCAGATGGCTCGAAACCAGCTGCGCAGCGGCTTCGGGATCTTCATGTTCGGCATAACGCTTGGCGAGCATGTATTCCTGCTCGGCGGTCAGCACAGGGTATTTTTTGATTTCCGACAGATAGCGGTTGAGGCTTTGCTCGCCGCTCAGGGCCGGTACAGACGGTGACTTGCTCACTTTTTTCCTAACCTTTCTAGTGTCGACCACTCGTGCCGGACCCCTGATGGGCATCCGTCAAATCGGGCCACTTGGTTACATATACGCGAGATAGGCGCATTTGGGTGCGCTATTCATCGATTACAACGTATAAGTTCGTCGATTAGTTCCCGCATATCGGGCGGCAATGCGGCTTCGAACTTGACGGTTTCTTGTGTCAAAGGGTGAATAAATCCCAACTCCGCCGCGTGCAGCGCCTGCCTCCTAAATTGAAGCGATTTCAGCACCGATTTGAGGGGTTTGGGCGTGTTGCCGTAGACTTGATCTCCTATTAGCGCATGGCCGATTGACGCGCAGTGAACGCGCACTTGGTGGGTTCGCCCGGTTTCGAGCCTGCATTCGATCAGCGCACTCGATTCGAGCCGTTCAATCAGCTTGTAATGGGTAACCGCATGTTTGCCGCGTGAGGAATTCTTGTCGAGCACAGCCATTTTCTTGCGATTGGCGTCTGACCGACCGATTCGACCCGAGATTGTGCCTTCGGTTGGAGTAGGGTGGCCACCGCACACGGCGAGATAGCGCCGGTGGACGCTGTGCTCGGCAAATTGCGCGGCAAGCCCTTCATGCGCCGCATCGGATTTGGCGACCACCAGAAGGCCTGACGTGTCCTTGTCGATCCGGTGGACGATCCCAGGGCGGGCGACCCCGCCGATACCCGAGAGTTGGCCTCGGCAGTGATAGAGGACAGCGTTGACCAATGTGCCATCGGGATTGCCGGCCGCCGGGTGCACAACCATTCCCGCAGGCTTGTTGACCACGATCAGGTGCTCATCCTCGAAAGTGATGTCGAGGGGGATGTCCTGCGGTCTGGCTTCTGGCTCGATGGTCGCCGGGACAGTGATCGCGAAAAGCGCGCCTTCGCGGGCTTTGGCTGAGGGGGATTGGACTGGCGTCCCGTCCAGCTGCACCAGCCCCTCGGCGATCAGCGCCTGCACCCGGGCCCGCGAAAGCTCGGTCACCTCGGCCAGCGCCTTGTCGAGGCGGGCAGGGGTGGAGATCGTGCCGGTGATGATTTCCTCAGCGGACATGCTAGGGCCATGCGCGATGCTTATCGAGGTGACAAGTGGGGCAATGACCGCGATGCAGCAGGCCGCAGCATCTGCGCTTCCCAACGAGGCCTGCGGCATCCTGCTGGGCAAAAACAATCGCATCACTGGTGCAATCGAAACCCGCAACGTCCACCCAAGCCCTGCAACCCATTTCGAGATCGACCCGCAAGCGTTGATCGACGCGTACCGCGTCGAACGTGGCGGTGGCCCGGAGGTACTCGGCTACTTCCATTCACACCCTAATGGCAGGGCGGAACCATCGGACATCGATCAGGCATCGGCTGCAGGTGATGGAAAGCTCTGGGCGATCATCGCGGCAGACCGGGTGAATTTCTGGCTGGATGAACCCGAGGGATTCCGCCTGCTTTCCTACGCCATTGCAAGCGAGTAGGAGTTTGCGCATACGGTTGGCGCAACACGGTTGAAGAACGCTGAATTGGCAGCATGACGTCCGAAGGGTTTTCGGGCCTCTCAAAAAGGCCAATGTGTCAACTTCACCCTCGGAGGACGAGGAATTTTCGAGTTATGACAAGCACTTCGTCTCCACACTCAAAGTTGACACACCTGTCAACTTTGTCACGCTCAATCCAACGCGCCAATCACGGACATTCTGAATGACTTCGCAAACCGATCTCGCCGCCCTTCTTTGCTCGCGGCTCTGCCACGACATGCTCAGCCCGGTGGGCGCTCTATCCAACGGACTTGAGCTGCTCGCCGACGAACAAGACCCTGAAATGCGTGCGAAATGCGTTGAGCTGATGGAGCAAAGCGCGAAGACCAGCACCGACAAACTCAAGTTCTTCCGGCTCGCATTCGGTGCGGCTGGGGGCTTTGGCGAAGTGGTGCCGATCGAAGAAGCGCAAGATGTGATCACCGCCTTGGCTAGTGATGCCAAGGGCGTGGAGCTCAACTGGGCACTCACCGAAAACAGCCTGCCCAAACCGGCGGTGAAGGTGATGCTCAACCTCGCCCAGATCGCGCTCGATGCGCTGGTGCGCGGCGGCACGCTCGATATCGGTGCGGAAATGCGCGAGGGCAATGCCGAGATCGTCGCGCGCGCCAATGGCGAGCGGATCGCGTTCGATGAAACTATTGGTCAGGCGCTTCAGGGCGAATTGCCACCCGGTGATCTTTCCAGCCGGACCGCTGCCGCGCATATGATTGCACTGGTCGCTGAAGAGCTGGGCGGGGGGCTGCAATACAAGGTCGCCGACAACACGCTGGTGCTCGGCGCGGTCCTGCCACAGCCCGAAGGAATGATCGGATAAGTATGGATTTCAAGCCAGAGGATATCGGGCGCGGCGACCCGGATGAGCTGATCCACGCGACCCGGCTCTCCCCCAATTGCAACGAGCGCGCGCTGCCGATCACGATGGCTGTGATCCACTACACTGAAATGAAGCCGATCGAGACTGCGCTCGACAGGCTGACCGATCCCGAGGCACAGGTTAGTGCGCATTACCTCATCAGCGAGGACGGCATCGTCACCCGGCTGGTTCCAGAGGAACAGCGCGCATGGCATGCTGGTGCTTCATTCTGGCGCGGGATCAAGGATGTGAACTCGGCTTCGATCGGGATTGAGCTTGACCATCCCGGCCATGCGGGCGGCTATCGCGATTTTGCCAAGCCGCAGATCGATGCGTTGGTTCCGTTGCTGGCACGCATTGTGAAAAACTATGACATCCCTCGGGCAAACGTAGTGGCGCATTCGGACGTTGCGCCTGCGCGCAAGATCGATCCGGGTGAGTTGTTTCCGTGGGGCCGCCTGGCGGATTATGGGCTGTGCCTGCCGAAGCCCGAGAAGCTGGAACTGGGCGACCCATTCCAGAATGATGGCGCATTCATGCTGGCGCTGGAACGCTATGGCTACGACATAACCGACCCGGCGAAAGCGGTGGAAGCCTTCCAACGGCGTTGGCGGCCCGAGCTGATCGATGGACAGGTCGACCAGCAGATCGGAGCCATCCTGTTCCAGCTCTTGCTAGACCGGGACCGCGGCGTTTCACGCTGATTTTGCGTGCGCAGCGCGCCTCAGTTAACAAATGCTTACGTCACCCGGCTCGCATCTATGCTCTAAGCTTGGCGGCACAAGCGCGTTTTGCGCGATCATCCTGGGGAGGGATCTACGATGATGAACAAACTTGCGGCCGAATTTGTCGGCACATTCTGGCTGGTGTTCGGGGGATGCGGCTCAGCAGTTCTCGCCGCAGCTTTTCCGGAATTGGGAATCGGCTTTGTCGGCGTCTCGTTGGCATTCGGTCTGACCGTTCTGACTATGGCCTATGCCGTTGGCGGGATTTCGGGCGGCCACTTCAACCCGGCAGTGTCGCTGGGCTTGGCGCTCGGCAATCGGTTCAGCTGGGGCGAGCTCGTCCCTTACTGGGTTGCGCAATTGCTCGGATCGTTCACGGCTGCGGGCGTTCTGTTCGTCATTGCCAGTGGGGCACCAGATTTCGCAGCGGGCGGCTTTGCTTCGAACGGCTACGGCGAACTTTCGCCGGGCGGATTCTCGATGACGTCCGCGTTGGTCATCGAAATCGTTTTGACGGCTGGGTTCCTCATCGTGATCCTGGGGGCGACCTCTTCGAAGGCTCCCGCAGGCTTTGCGCCGATTGCGATTGGATTGGCGCTAACACTGATCCACCTGATCTCGATTCCGGTGACCAACACTTCGGTCAATCCGGCGCGGTCGACCAGTGTGGCCTTCTACGCCGAAACCGGCGCTGTGCCGCAGCTTTGGCTGTTCTGGGTCGCGCCTCTCATCGGCGCGGCGATTGGTGCCTTGGTGTGGAAACTGCTTCTCGCACCGGACGACTCGCTCGAGAACCTTGGCGGAGACGCCGAATAACTGAATTGCTGAGCCGGGGGACGCGGATATCGCGTGACCCCGGTTCAACATATAGATCACATTTCCATGTCCATCCCTTCGGCGACAACGATATCGCCGCCTAGGTTTAGGTGAGGACATGAGCTGGCCATCGCGCCGGCCTCTTCGCAGGTTTCGGCTTCGACGATGCTGATACCGTTGAAGGACGCTTCGTCTCCATGGCGCGCGACGCCATCCTTACTCGCGGTCACAGCCTGGCTGAAGGGCATGCCGGGTTCGACCAAAGCATCGCCCAATCTTGACGACCAAGCACGCCACGCTTCCATGTGTTGCTGACCTTCTTCCGGCGTCGTGGGTGGCTGCGCATTGCGGTAGATGAAGGCAAATCTTGGCATTTCAAACTCCTGCTTCGTTGGGGAGCGGCGAACTTTGCAGCGATCTAAATATGTTCAAGAACATAATTTGCGCCGTGTTAGACAGGCGGCGACTTGAACGTGGAGTGGTCGGAATGCCCTATTCGAAAGAGCACAAGCAGCAGGTCCGCGCACGGATCGTCGAAGCGGCGAGGCGCCTGTTCAACCGCCACGGCTTCGACAATGTCTCGATCGATCAGTTGATGGCGGAGGCTGGGCTGACACGCGGCGGGTTTTATTCGCATTTCGACAGCAAGGAGGCGGTGTTTGCTGCGGCCACGGCGAGTTTCCTGAACGGGCGGGGGGCTATCTGGCGCGAAGATGCAGGCGTCGATCCCACCGCCGGCCAGACCGAAATGGCGAAGCGCATGGTCGCTTCGTACCTGTCGCGTGAACATCTCGACCAAGTGGAAGATCAGTGCCCGTTGATCGCCTACGCCACGGACGTCGCGCGCGCCGGACCGCAAGTGCAGGAGAGCTATCGCGAACTGCTGGAAGGCATGGTCAGTCTGTTCGAGCACAATTTGCCGGGCGATCCGCAGGAGCGAGGCAAAAGAGCC
The DNA here is from genome assembly GCF_947499705.1 of uncultured Erythrobacter sp. Taxonomy (NCBI): domain Bacteria; kingdom Pseudomonadati; phylum Pseudomonadota; class Alphaproteobacteria; order Sphingomonadales; family Erythrobacteraceae; genus Erythrobacter; species uncultured Erythrobacter sp. The sequence goes on from NZ_CANMPJ010000001.1 coordinate 350,213, forward strand.
CGCGCGCTTGCGGCGATGTGCGTCGGCGGAATGGTGATTGCGCGCGCACTGCCGGGGACTGAGACGGCGGAAGAGATCCGGCGCTCGGCGCTAGACGAAGCGATGTTGCTCTGGATGGAGCCGGCCGAGCAAGCCGCCGCCTAGCCGATGTCTTCACAAGGTCGCTGTGAGATCGTATGTGCCAAGTGTCAGGGGGCTGAGGCAGCCGCGCCCTTCGACAAGCTCAGGATGAGCGGGTTCGAAGGTCGAGGAAAGTCCGGGCTCCACGAAGCAAAGGTGGCGGGTAACGCCCGCCGGGCGCAGGCTTTCGGGTCTGTGTTCAGGGAAAGTGCCACAGAGAGTATACCGCCGATGGCGCCTAAAGCGCACAGGCAAGGGTGAAAGGGTGCGGTAAAAGCGCACCGGGGCTCTGGTAACAGCGCCCGCATGGCAAACCCCACCTGGAGCAAGACCAAATAGGGGTCCCGCGCTCGCTTAGGCGAGCAGGAGCGCTTTGCTCCGAGGAGGCCCGGGTTGGTTGCTTGAGCGGCTTGGCAACAGGTCGCCTAGATGAATGGCTGCCACCGCGCGGCTGGTCCTTTCGAGGATACCGCGCGCGGACACAGAACCCGGCTTATGACGCCCCCTGATATTTTCAAAGTATTGACCACTCAACCCCAATCTGCGTTTGTGCTTTATTCGATTGTTGATGTAGAACTTGGGGGGTGGGCATGAGCAAGTTTTTGATTGCAGCAACCGTTTTTATTTGCGTTTTTGTATCCGGTGAAGCCAACGCGGAGGACACGAATTCGAAGAGTTTAAATCAATGGATGGAAGGTGAGTTTCTAAAGTTTGCAAGAACCTGCGCTGGAAATGAGGCTGATAAAGTCAAGGTTGGTGAAGGCGAAACGGCAATTCCTCTTCAAATCGCAGAATCTAATCTACTCATTGCAAATAGAGATAAGAGTGTATCAATTGAACCAATAGACAGTGAAATAGTCCTTTTTTCTGAGGTTTTCGAGGACGCGGAGCTGACGAAAAAAGTCCAATCTCAACTCGTGACGCCTTGGATCGCAGAGGGACGGCCAATAATCTTTGACCGGTCTTCTAGCGCTGTTTTTCTAGAAGACTGTGTGTCGGTTTTTAGGACCGAAGGCCGTTTTAAATTCAATTTCGGTGCTCTAAAAAGCGCTGTCAGGGGGGCCTTTGAAAAGGATTTGGCTCAGACACAATTACTATTCGGAGGCCGGTTACAATCTCCAGTACTGGCTGGCCTCAGAGAATTGCCGACTACGCAGAGCGCTGAGAGTTCCGAGATACCGGGTCTCTTCCCAACAGCCATTTCGATATGGGATTGGTATAGACGCAACGAAGAACAGATCGGCAAGAAATTATGGGTGCGGCGAGAATTATCCGGATTTTCCCGTCGCCAAATCAGCAATCTGACCTATCAATCTTTACTCGACGCAGCTGCGCGTGTTGGAATTTCAATCCCGCTGATAAGCACCAGCGCCAAGGGCAAGGTCAAAGTAAACCGCGAGATTGATGCGGAAATCAGAAATTACACAGTGGTCTATTGGGATGAGGTTGGGGCCAGACTTCCTGACCCATCGGACTTGGTCGAATTGATTGAGGGAGATGTTTCGAAGTATACTAGTAAGATATCTGGACTACCCGAGGCGATAGCTGACGGAGAGCTGCTACAAGGCTTGTCTTTCACGGTTAGGGATGTCGGCTCGGCATGCAATGGAAGTATCTGGCAATTGGTGCCCCCATCTTCAGTGAGCAAAAACGCAGCGATTGTTTCCGGGTTAGGTGTCAGGCCAGAGGGAAACGACTGTACCTTTAGTTTCGATGCGACCCCATCGGCAGAAGCATCCTCCACTTCGGTCGTTCGTTTGGCAATCGAATCTTCAATCGGCGAAGGGGCAAATGCAGTTGCGGTAGTGATTGCGCCTCCAGTTGCAGAAGTCGCCGATTATCGAGCGGCGCTAAGCCTTTCGCGCAAAGCAAGCCCGGGGCGTCCGATAGAGGTCGCAACAGATCAAACCAGTTTCAACGCGAAATTCGCCTTTTTTGTCAATGATCGGAAGGATTGGGGGATCAAGTCTTCAGGGCACCTACCCGACCTACAGGTCCAATGCTCTGATTTAGCCGATGAACCGATTACCAACGGAACGGGCGCAACGGTAAGGGAAGTTAGTGGATTTACTCAGTTGGAGTTCGAAATGAACTCAACATTCACGGTGCCGGACATAGCGCCTGGAGGTAACGACAAAACGTTCAGTTGCGTGATGAGCGGGAGTGTCGGGCTAAGTACGTTTTCTGAAGGAGTAAGGGCTGTTCGCTTCAAGCCAATTCCTTTCGACGTAGTCAAAAAGGCGTCAGCTGCTCCAATCCAGGCCAATCCATCGGATGCGGCAGCCAATGGGGGAACATAGATCGTTCATTGAAGCGGTGTGAGGCGGTCCTCAGATGTGGGAGAATCCGCCACCGTGTCTCCTTCCGCACCCTCCGTCGGATACAACTCATCCAGCGGCCTCGACCGCCCATCAGGGCACACCAGCCGCACATGATACCGCTTCAGCCGCCGCGGTTCCGGCACGCCGCAGCTATGCGCGATGACGCCGACTTCCTTGCGCATCTGCTCCACAAAGTTCTGCACCCGCACTGCCTTATTGGTCGGATCGAGACCGCGTTGTAGTGCCGGGTCGTGGGTGGTGATGCCGGTAGGGCAGGTGTTTTTGTTGCACTTCATCGCCTGGATACAGCCGAGCGCGAACATGAAACCGCGCGCCGAGATCACAAAGTCTGCGCCTGCACATAGCGCCCAAGCGACTTCGCTGGGGGTGACGAGCTTGCCGCTAGCGACGATGCGGATGCGATCTTTCAGGCCTGCTTCGTCGCGCAGGTCGACCATCATAGGCAGCGACTCTCGCAAAGTGAGGCCAACATTGTCGATCAGCGGCATTGGTGCAGCGCCTGTCCCACCATCGCCGCTGTCGACTGTGATGAAATCAGGTGCGCTTCCCGCACCGCGCTTCTGTATTTCGGCGAACAGCTCCTGCAGCCAGCCATAGGCTCCGACAACAGTCTTGAAGCCGACCGGCTTGCCAGTGACCTCGCGAATGCGCGCAATCATGTCGAGCAGCTCGCCGATGCTGCCGATATCGGTGTGGCGGTTGGGTGAGATCGAAGCTTCGCCGACCGGGATGCCGCGGATGGCCGCGATCTCTTCATTGACCTTGGCTGCGGGCAAGATGCCGCCTTTGCCGGGCTTCGCGCCTTGTGACAGTTTAAGCTCGAACATGCGGACCTGCTCGTGCGCGGCCAATTCGCGCAACTTGTCGTCCGAAAGGTTTCCTTCCTCATCGCGCACGCCGTATTTTGCGGTGCCGATCTGGAAGACGATGTCGCAGCCCCCTTCGAGATGGTAGGGCGACAGCCCACCTTCGCCGGTGTTCATCCAGCATCCGGCCTTGGCCGCGCCGTTTGACAGCGCGCGCACCGCCGGGGTCGAAAGCGCGCCATAGCTCATGCCGGAAATGTTGAAGATCGAAGGTGCTTCATACGGCACGCGCGCCGCGCCTTCACCGATCATCATCGCGGGCGCTTTGACGGCGTCTTCCTCCAAAGTCGGCCATGGGCAGTTTACGAAAATCGGCGTACCAACTGGATCGAGATTTCGGGTCGACCCGAAGGCGACATTGGTGGACTGGTTGCGTGAGGCCTCGTTGACCCAGTCGCGCTGGGCACGATTGAAAGGCATCTCTTCGCGGTCCATGGCAAAGAAATACTGGCGGAAGAACTCACCTAGCTCGGTGAAGACGTATCGCAGCCGCCCGATCACCGGATAGTTTCGGCGCACCGTATCCGTGGTCTGGTATCGGTCGATCACGAACAGCACCACAAGCGACAGGGCCGCCAAGCCGATTACGAAAACAAATAGTGTGGTGAGCCCGCTGAAAAAGGCGGTCATGGCGTGTCCTCCCGAATTGCCTGTCGCTTGAAGATACGCGGCAGACCCCAACGGCGTTACACTGGTGCAGGCGCGCCTGCCTGTCCAGTTTCCCTCTCAAAACAAAGCCCCCGCACCGAACATTGTCGGCGCGGGGGCTTGTTTTCAAAGGTTCGCCGGGCGGGCAAACCTCGGATCAGGTGATCAGAACTTCCAGCTCATGGTGACCCGGCCCTGATTGTTGGTCAGCACGCCGCGTCCCATATCCGACGTTCCGCTGGCGCTGAGGCTGAAGCGGTTGCCAAGTGACAATTCCACTCCGGCATTGACCGAGACCCAGTCACCATCAAGCTCGTTAACGATGGAGAATGGTACGTCTGGCGCTCCGAAGAAGCTCGCGGTTACAACATCCTGCGTATCGGCAAGCTCGCGGGCATAGGCGACCGACCCGAAGGCGCTGAGCGCGCTGGTGCGACCCAGTCTGGTATCGAGCGATCCCATCAGGCCGACTTTCGAGCCAACTGATGTGAAGTCGCGTCCATGGATCGAGAGGCCGAACGCGCCAGCGCCGAACTCGTCATACCCGCCGATATCGCTGCGGACATAATCGATGCTGGCAACCGGTCCGAATTCGAAGCCCGGAACAACGTCGATCGCATAGCCGACTCGCATGCCGCCAAAGGTCTGGCGACCCTCGGCTGCACCTTGCGCGCTGCTATAGGCTAGAGCGAAGTCTCCCGAGGCGGCTCTCTCCGCGCCGTAATTCTGGCGCGAGAACCCGACATACATGTCGGCAAAACCCTGCCCGAATTGTGCCGCAGCATAAGCGGCCCCGGCGACACTGGTATCATCCGGACGGAACGCGGCCCCGGCATTTGCGCCGCTGTTGCGGATACTCGTCATCGCAAAGCCGACAGCGAAATTGTCCGAAACACGCAAGTCACTGCCGAGCGTAAGCTCGCCTGCCTGAGTGAATGCCGCCTCCTCGAATGCATTCGCGCCGGTGTTGCGCTCCTCCGCACTGGCTAGGAATGAACCGCTGACGGTGCTGAAGAAGCCAAGCTTGCCAGCATCCTGCGGGTTGGTTCCGGCAATCGCGAAGGCGGCGTTGCCTGCCGAGGAGAACCCGGCTGCCGCCTTGTTCGCGCCGCGCAGCGACAATGTCCGCTGACCCAACTGTCCGGTGAACCGCTGCGAGAAGTTGGTCGCAATGGTCGACTGGCTGAACGCGCCGACCGGTGTCAGCGATGACAGCGTCGGGACGAGGGTATCAACCCCGGCTCCGTCGATGACATCGAACAGCCCGGTGAACTCGGTGAACCGCCCTCCGAAGCGCAGGGTGTCCAGAGCCTGACCGAGAGAGCGAAGGTTCCCGAAATTCGAGAACAGATCGCTGAGCCGCACTGCATCGACAGAGACGATCACATCGCCGCCTTCAACCCGCGATTCTGCGAACAGCAGAGGCGAACGCGAGATCAGAAGCGTGTCTTCAAAGTTGCCGATGATTGAATTGGCGCTGAGCACGGTGACTTCGTCGCCGAAGCGCGGACGCCCTGTGGCACCGACGATCAAGTTGCCAGCGAGATTGGCATCGCCGGTGATCGACAGCAGATCCGAGGTGTTGCGGCGTCGTGTGAAGCGAGCATTGGCTAATAATGTGCCTTCGCTTGCCTGCACATAAGCGCCATCGACCGTGAGCGTGCCCGTGCGGAACAGACCCGCCGGAGCGACCGCACCGCCGAGGTTGAAGAACGCGTCGGTTGTGACCGTTCCTGTCCCTTCAAAGATACCGCCAAACGTCGCCACAATTCCGGCGTTCAGCGTTCCGTCGATTTTGGAAATGCCATTGAGCTGCTCGTAGCCGATGACCGTGGTGAAGTCGTACTGTCGGGGCAGCACGAAGCTGGCAAATGCATTATCAATTGTGAGTTTGTCGATCTCGACATCCATATCGACCCGGGTGCGCCCAAAGCGGTTGAGGAAGACGTCGAAATACTGCGCTGGATTTTCAAACGCCGTTCCCGGTGTACCGTCGGTGTTGTTAGGCACGAAACCGGTTGAACCCGGGCCAAGCAGCACCGAGCTTTCCGGAAGTTCGCTGCCGAAATTCGGGTCACCCGGCTGCGGACCAAACGGCGAGACGATTTCGGGGAAGTCCGAAATGTCGGTACCTGCGATAATCCCAACATTGGGCCCGGTGTCGAAGATGCCATCTTCTTCACCTTCTGGAATCGCGTTTACGAGCGTGCCAGTGCCGTCATCGATGAAGAAACCGGGATCAAGTTCCTGCGTCCAGCGATTGGGATCGGACCAACGACCCGAACCGCGCTTTGCCGAGACATATTTGTACGAGGTGTTCTGCGTGATGAACTCGAAAAAGGGATAGATCGGATTGTAGAAACTGATGTCGCCATAGGTGTTGTCGAAGCCCAACTGCTCGATCAGGAAAGAGCGGAAAAAGTTTCTGCCGCCGCTAAGAACAGCCGTGGCGACCGGGAACTCATACAGCTCATCGACGATCAGCGGTGAGCCGCTGTCACCCGGAGCGGTTGCCACTTCACGTGGCAGCGCATCGCCTTCAAACCAGTCCGTTGCGAGGATGTTGCCAAGCGAGCACGGCTCGATCCCGGCTGGTGTGATGGTGCAGCCTTCAAAGCCAAATGCGTCACGATCAGGCCAATCGAAATCGGTCCAATAATAGGTCTGAGTGATCGCGCCCAGCTCGGCTGTTGGAGCAAAGTTGGCGAAAACCGCATCGTCGAAATCTGCAAAGGATGCGACCGCGCCGAGCATGTTTTCACCCACGCGGCGAAGCAGATTGCTGCCTGCGCCCGGTCCGCCAAGGCCGGTACCGAATGAGCCGTAGCCGACCTGAACAACGTGCGTGAGCTGCGTCAGCGGCGACAGAAGAATTGGCATTGCAGGCACATCTGTGATGGGCGCATCAACCGCGATCAGCGCGATGTCGGCAAACGGGAATGGCAGTGCGCCGTTCTCGAGGTTTGCCGACGGATGAATCACAACGTCAGTGCTGGCGGCGGCACCGCCTTCTGCATAGCCGACGCCGTCAATGATCGTTGCGAAAATGCGGCTCGAAGTGTCCGGGCCGGTGCCGACAAGGATTGAGGATGGCGCTCCGGTCTCGGGCAGGCCGTAGGATTCAGAACCCCGCGAGTTGAGGCAGTGCGCTGCGGTCAGGATCGTGCGCGGATTGATGACCGTTCCGGTGCAATTCAGAGAGACACCTTGGGTCGCGTTGTCCCGAAAGAACAGCTGCACCACGGATGGCTGCGTATCTTCGGCATCAAACGAGGCTTCCAGTCCCACGTCGTCGCGGACAAAAATCTCTTGCTCAATATCATCCGTAGTAGACCCTTCGGTGATGTAGGTGTTGAGCAGCACATCGAAGTCGATATTCGGACCGAGTGCCGAACGCGGCTCTATCTGAAAGCCTGCGAAACTGTCGATCGGCGCCGCTGTCGCTGTATTGAGCTGGACCTCGGTTCTTCGTGCCCGAACAGAGGCCATATCCGGCATCGTGATCGCCGGGGCGCTCGGCTCCAGCCTGAACCCTTCAAAGCTTCCTTGCGCTTCAAGCGAAATCGACTCGCTGTCTTCTTCCGCCTCCGAAGCAAAAGCGGGCGAAGCCATCAGCCCGCCCGCAAGTCCAATTACACCAACGCTAGAGAGAATTTGCCGTTTGATCATCTGCAGCCCCTTTTCCTGACAGGATCCCAACGAGTCGGGAAGCTACAGTAAACTTAACAAAAGTCGAATCGAAATGTCTCAGAATTGGTTAATGGTTTTGAATGGCCACGGGTTAAGCTAGTTATCTTTGGTAACTAAACTCTGACAAAGTGAATGCTGTTTATTTTGAGGCGCAGGCGCAGCACTTGACGAAAACGCAATCGTTGCGTTTCGAAGCGCTTAAGAAACTGTCCTCGTCAGAGCGAGGAGCGACCTTTTGTTATTTTCTCCCGACACTTGTGTAAGAGAAGCCAGCTGCTCTCACATCGTCGGGGTTATAGATATTCCGTAGATCGACCAGCACAGGTGCTTTTGCGAGTTCTTTGACTCGTTTCAGGTCGAGCGCGCGAAATGCGTCCCATTCGGTGACGATAGCGACAACATCCGCGTTTTCAATAGCTTCATACGGATCATCGCACATCTCGACTTCGGGCATGAGTGGCTGGGCCAATTCCATGCCTTCGGGATCGTACGCAGCGATGGATACGCCCGCATCGGCCAGCGTCTGCGAGATCGCAATCGAAGGAGAATCGCGCATGTCATCGGTGTTGGGTTTGAAGGTGAGGCCCAGCAGGGCTGCCTTCTTTCCTCGTGCACCTTCAGCCCCGCCAAGTGCTTCGAGTACTTTGCGCCCCATTGCGCGCTTGCGGCTGTCGTTGGTCTTCACAACCGCTTCGACGATCCGGGTTGGGCTGTCGTAATCCTCAGCCGTCTTCAGCAGAGCAAGTGTATCCTTCGGGAAGCATGATCCACCATAGCCGGGGCCAGCATTCAGGAACTTTGAACCGATCCGGTTGTCCATCCCAATGCCGCGCGCGACGTCCTGAACATTTGCGCCAACCTTCTCGCAAAGATCAGCCATTTCGTTGATGAAAGTGATCTTTGTCGCAAGAAATGCGTTGGCGGCGTATTTGATGAGTTCGCTGGTGCGGCGCTCAGTGAACAGGATGGGCGACTCATTGAGGAACAGCGGACGATAAACCTCGCGCATGATCTCGCGGCCGAATTCGTCTTCGGCTCCGATTACGATCCGGTCGGGGCGCTTGAAATCGCCGATTGCCGCGCCTTCGCGCAGGAATTCAGGGTTCGATACGACCGTGAATTGATGGGTTGTGCCAGTGTCGCGGATGATGCGTTCCACCTCGTCGCCCGTGCCCACCGGAACGGTCGACTTGGTGACTACAACAGCTTCATTGGCCAGGCTTTCACCGACTTCGCGTGCGACTTCGTGAACAAAGGTCAGATCGGCATGGCCATCGCCGCGGCGGCTTGGCGTTCCAACCGCAATGAAAATCGCACGTGCGCCCTCGATCCCTTCGGCGAGACTTGTCGTGAACGAAAGGCGGCCCGCCTTCACATTGCTTTCGACCAGCGCATCCAGGCCCGGCTCGTAGATAGGCATGACGCCGTCCTTGAGACGATCAATCTTGCTCGCATCTTTGTCGATGCAGACCACGTCATGGCCAAAATCGGCGAAACAGGCTCCCGAAACGAGCCCGACATACCCCGAACCCACCATTGCAATCTTCATGGCGCTTTGCCCTTATTCGAACCTTAGTGTGAAACCGCGCTCTTGCGGCCTAGCGACCTCGATCGCCGTGAAATATCTCTATCTGGCCTTCATTATCACAGGCCTGCAATATCCGTTTCTGATCAGCTTCGAGAACGAGAGCGGTAAGCACACCTGACCGGAAAGCGCCAGTGTCTATGCCGATCCGGTTTCCACAATCCATCACTCGGTCGAAGATCGTGTGGCCGTGGACGACAACCTTTTCCAGAGGGCCTTCGTGGCTGAGGAAACGGTCTCGAATCCACAGCATGTCACCGCGCTTTTGCGCTTCGATCGGCACTGCGGGGTCAATGCCAGCATGCACGAACAGATAGTCGCCCGCGATGATCATCTCTTCAAAGTCGGCGATGTAGTCGCGCTCGGATTGCGGGACGATCTGCGGGAGCATCGCGAACAGTTCATCCAGCGTCATCGCGTTGAACTGCTTTTTCGAGATGCCATAGCTCATGATGGTCTCGCGGCCGCCATGTTTCAGGAAGTGACGCAGCACATCTGGCTTTTCGAATGCTTCGAGAAACATTTCTTCGTGGTTGCCAGCAAGGACCCGCACAGTCCGCTTCTCTTGCCATTCGCGGGTCCGCGCAATCACGCCCGCGCTTTCAGGACCGCGATCGACCAGATCGCCGAGCAATATCACTTCGGTTTGATGCTGCCCGCGCTGCGCATCGTCTTCTTCAATCGCAGCGAGCAGCGCGTCGTAGAGATCCAGCCGCCCATGAATATCGCCGATCACATAATAGCGCATGCCCTCAGGCACGGCGGGAAGCCGTCCTTGGGTCTTTGAGCGAAAGAGATTGCGTAATGCGTCGAGCATGGGTGTTTCTGATCAATCAATAAGGCCAAGCGCCATAGTCATGCAGCTACTGAACGGCAACTGAGCTACTTTGTGCCACACTATATGGTGCAAAAACTCCACACTGTTGATGGTTTGAAGCGGGTTGCGCAATTTCTCTTGTGCAGTGCGGCATTCTTGTGCACGATTGTTTCGCATTCGGACGAGATTGCTCACAAAGAAGCAACCGAGCGGATGTGCAGGTGGGACGAAGCAACAACACAACAAAGGAAGTTGTCATGCTAACGTCCATCCGCGGCCTCACGGCTGCAAGTCTTTCGGCTGGTCTGCTCCTCTCTGCAGCTCCCGCCTTCGCAACTGAGACCGCTTCGGAAGAATCGGCCAGTGATGCAACGATCAGCAATGATCTTTTGGTGGCTGATGCCGCCATCTCGGAATCGACCGAGAAACAGAACGAAGTCGTTCTTTCATCTTCGGCCGCTCGAACGATCGAGCCGGTCGAAGAAAGCGTTGCCAACAGCGTCGGCGGCGAAAGCGGCATTACGTTCTCCGGCAACATTGCCTTTACAACAGAATACCGGTTCCGCGGTGTTGACCTGTCGGGCGGCGATTTCGCCGTTCAAGGCGGCTTTGACCTGGGTCATTCGTCTGGACTGTATGTCGGCACTTGGGCCTCCAACCTTGATGAAGACACCGTCGGCTTCGGTTCGACCGAACTCGACATCTATGGCGGCTGGAGCGGCGATCTGACCGATGGCCTTTCGGGCGATGTCGGCGTGATCTATTACATCTACCCCAATGCGCCGACGGCTGCAGGTCCGACCGACTACATCGAATTCTATGCCTCGGTCAGCGCAAGCATTGGTCCGGTGTCTGTAACGCCGGGTATTGCCTACGCACCCGATCAGGATTCGCTCGGTAGCACCGACAACGTGTATCTCTACACTGATGTCAGCGTCGGCATTCCCGAAACTCCGCTGACGATCAACGGGCACGTGGGTTACACTGACGGCTTCCTGACCTTCACCAATGACAGCAAGGCTTTCGACTGGTCGATCAGTGCCGATGTCGCTGTTGGGCCTGCTACCCTGAGTGCAGCCTATGTCGGCGTCGAAGGTGATGCTTTGATCGATCCGGGCGGCGTATTCACTGACGATGCATTCGTCCTGACACTGAGCGCGAGCTTCTAAGCAAGCCGCAGCTGATCCATTTTTGCAGGTGGAACGAAGGCGCGGGACTGGAAGGTCTCGCGCCTTTTCGTTGTTTGGGCTTCCCAACCGCAGCATTCAATTCAGGCTGAAGTTCACTGTCGTGACCACGCGCACCTTCTTGTACGGGCTGTCCGACACGCCCCAGCCGCCACCATCACCGTCGCGCGCTTCTATTGAGAAGTAGCCCTGCGTTGCATCCTTGATCGCGCCTACACCTGCGCCCGAATCTTCGGCGAATTGCTGGGCGGAGGCGCGTGCATCGCGGGTTGCCTCGGCCACCATCTCAGGCTTGATCCCGTTGAGGCCGGTGAAGGTGTAGCTCATCCCCGATCCCTCTTCGAGAAAGACCCCGCGACCGACCAGATCGAATTGCCGTGCAACCGCCTTTTGTGCCCGCTCGATATCGTCAGAGCGCAAGGCCAGACGCTGACGCACGGTGTAAGAGGTGATCCCCCGATTGGTGCGACTCGAGACGTTGGCACCAGTGGGCTGAAGCGCGTCTTCGGGGAACCCAAGATCCTTGAAAAAGGCCTCAATCGCCTCAGTGTCGCGGCGAACCTTGGCTTGCGCTTCGCTGAGGTTCTCCGAGCTTGCCGAGTAGGAGATCGTCCAGGTTGCAAGATCGGCTGTGACATTGCGCTCAGCCAGTCCGCGAACCGTCACCGATCGCTCTGCCTCCTTGGCCCGAAGCAGTCCATCGCCAAGCAAATACCCGCCCAGTGTCATGCCGATTGCGGCAATTGCCGCCGTTCCAAACCATCGTGCCGTAGTGCTTCCGAGTGCCCGGTTGCCTGTTGCTCGTTTGATTTCGTCTTGTGTCGCTGCCTCGTTCATCGCATCCTCCAACTGATCTCAACCCTACGATGAGTTGTGCTTCAACGTCGATGAACCGTTTTTGAATTGCTGCGAGATGAACATGGTCAAATACCTCCACTCAATGATCCGGGTCACTGATCCGGACGCCACGATCGATTTCTTCAAGCTGATCGGGCTGGAGGAGGTTCGCCGCTTCGATGTTGAGGCAGGGCGGTTCACCCTGATCTTTCTTGCGGCGCCGGGTCAGGAAGGGCTGGCCGAGGTCGAGCTGACTTACAATTGGCCACCCGAAGATGGCAGCCAACCCGAAGACTATGACGGCGGGCGCAATTTCGGCCATCTCGCTTACCGGGTCGAGAATATTTACCAGACGTGTCAGCGGCTTGCCGACGCAGGCCATACGATCCACCGCCCACCGCGCGATGGTCATATGGCGTTCGTCAAATCACCCGACGGGATTTCGGTCGAGCTGCTTCAAGAGGGCAATCTCGAACCGAAGGAGCCTTGGGCCAGCATGGAAAACACCGGTAGCTGGTGATACTGCTGGTCGGATAAGCGGCGATCAGGCCTTGCTTGGCTGATTGCCCTGGTCGTCGCATTCCTCGGGTGTGTGGGTCGTCGTCAGGCGCAGGACAACAAACCCGAGGACCGCAGAAATCGCCGAGCCGGTCAGGATGCCGATTTTCGCTTCTTCGATCAGGATCGGTGTGTTCGGGAAGGCAAGGCCGCCGATGAACAGACTCATCGTGAAGCCGATCCCGCACAGGATCGATATGCCCCAGATCTCTGGCCAACTCGCACCGGCAGGCCGCGCCGCAAAGCCGATCTTGTCGACGATGTAGACGGTGGAGAAAATGCCCACCTGCTTGCCCACAACCAGGCCAGCAGCGATCGCATAGGGCAGCGGATCAAGCAACGCTTCGATACCCATGCCAGCGAACGACACGCCAGCATTGGCAAAGCCGAATACTGGCACGACGAGATACGCGCTCCAAGGGGCCAAGCCATGCTCAAGCCGTTCAAGCATCGAGTTTCCGTCGGGGCGCTGCAACGGGATCGTCAGAGCGGCCACGACGCCGGCAATTGTCGCGTGGACGCCGCTGTTGAGCACGCAGTACCATAGCACTAGCGCGAGCAGGATGTAGGGCCAGAACACGCCCACTTTCATCCGGTTCAGACCCATCATCAGCGCGACGACCACGATTGAGGCGACGAGCCACACCAACTTGATTGTCGGGGTGTAGAACACCGCAATCACCAAGACCGCACCGATATCGTCAACGATCGCCACAGTGAGCAGGAACAGCCGCAATGATGCCGGGACGCGGTTGCCGAGCAGGCCAAGAACACCCATTGCGAATGCAATGTCTGTCGCGGCGGGAATCGCCCACCCATTGGTGTACTCACCGCCGCCCGAAACCAGCATGAAGACAGCCGCTGGCGCCAGCATTCCCGCCAGTGCTGCGACCATTGGCAGGCGTCGTGCGGCAGGGTCGGCCAGCGATCCGCACACAACCTCTCGTTTAACTTCAAGTCCGACGACGAAGAAGAAGATCGCCATCAACCCGTCATTGATCCAGAGGTGCAGATCCTTGAGCTTTGGGATCGGCGTCCACGATAGCTCGCCATAAAACAGCTCGCGGTACTCGCCGGCGAGCGGGGAGTTGGCCGCCAGCATCGCTGCTGCCGCAACGATGATCAGCAGTATACCAGCGGAAGCGTCGCCTACGAACAGAGCCTTTACTGGCGCAAAGATCGAACGAACAGGCGGTGGGAGGTTAGAATTGGGATCGGACATATTGCGCGCTTCCATTTAGAAAAGTTTCCCCCGTTGCAAGCGCAATCCGGGCGCGTTAGTCTCTTTTTCGCAGGGAAGAGGGGCGCCTTGGCATTGTGGAATTTTGACGTTTGGCAGTGGCTGGTGCTGTTCCAGCATGAATTGCTCTTGTTTGCTGGGGTGTTCTTCCTGATCGGTGCGGCTGACGATCTGGCGATTGATTTCGCGTGGATATGGCTGAAGCTTCGAGGAAAGTTGTCCACGCCGATGCTGAACCGCCGCGAGTTCACCGAAAAACCGCTTTCAGGCCCTGCCGCGATTTTCATACCAGCTTGGCAAGAAGCCGATGTGATAGGCGACACGGTTGCTCATGCGCTTGATGCCTGGCCGCAACAAGGATTACGTCTCTATGTTGGCTGTTATCGCAATGACCCCAAAACCGTCGCAGCGGTAATGCGGGCCGCGCATGGTGATGCACGGCTCAGGATTGTGATCCACAACCGCAACGGGCCGAGCACCAAGGCGGATTGCCTCAACCGCCTTTACACCGCGATGCGAGATGACGAGCGGCGCATGGGCGTGTTGTTTTCATGCGTGGTCTTTCAGGACGCAGAGGACCTTGTCGATCCCGCCGCGCTTGGATTACTCGACCGTGCAATCGCCGATGGAATTGATTTTGCGCAGCTGCCGGTCGAACCGTTGGTTCAAGCCGACCGTTCGTGGTTCGGCCGGCATTTGGGCAGCCATTATTGTGAGGAATTCGCCGAAGCGCATGGCAAGGTGATGGTGGTTCGCGATGCGCTCGGCGCTGCTTTGCCCGGTGCCGGCGTAGGCTGCGCAATATCGCGCGATGCGCTGCAAAAGCTGTGTCGCCGCCGGTACGATCTGCGCCCTTTCTCCGAAGAATCGCTTACCGAAGATTACGAACTCGGGCTTGCCGTTGGTGAAAATGGCGGGACGTGCCGCTTCGTCAGAGCACGCGGCGATGATGGCCGTCTGATCGCGACTCGTGCCTATTTCCCCGCTCGGCTCGACCATGTAATCCGCCAGAAGACGCGCTGGGTGCACGGCATTGCCTTGCAGGGCTGGGACCGCGTCGGTTGGGCAACGGGGATGGTCGAGTATTGGATGCGCGCGCGTGATCGGCGAGGTCCGCTGACAGCATTGGTGCTACTGGTCGGGTACAGCTTGCTAGCGCTCACGTTGATCAGTTGGTTCGCTATCGAGCTCGGGTTCGCTGAGCCAACACCGATCTCGCCCTTGCTGACGGCTTTGCTCATAGCCAACCTGGTTGCGTTTCTCTGGCGCGCATTGTGGCGATTTGTCTGGACGTCGAGCGTCTATGGTCCGCTGGAAGGCCTCCGCGCTGTAATCCGCATACCGCTGACCAATGTCATCTCCATCATCGCAGGTCGGCGCGCAGTGTTTGCCTATGTGCGGGTGTTGATGGGGCGCGGCATCGAGTGGGATAAGACCCCGCATGTCGGGCACCCGGCGCGGACAAGTTTGAGCGGAACGGAACTGGCGTGATCGAGGAAGAAAAGCACAAACGCCGCGGTAGCCCGCTTACCATGCTCGGCCTGCTGGCCGTTGCATGGATTGGCGGCAGGGCGATGCTTTGGGAGAGCCCATTTGCACAAGTGCCTTTGGACCTTCCCGCAGCGTCCACATTCCTTGCAAAGTCGGCTGATAGCTCTGCACCGTCCCCGCTGAGGCCCGCGGCAGACAGGCTCGACTTCCCAGATCCGCTTCAGCAGATCTCGAAAAACACCTCCTTTGCGAACGCTCTGCAATATGGCGTGGAATCCTGGTCGGCGTCGCGCCGAGCTGAGCACACGCGGAATGAAAACGACAACCCGTTTCCCGTTCAGCCTCAGGTGGCCGCAGGTCATCAACTTCTGTGGCTTGCTGCGCTAGGCCATTTGCCGATGCCTCGCGCAGTCGAGGAAGCCGCGCTGTCCGGGCGTGGACAGTTTGCAACTGGTGCTTCGAGTGGGTCAGGCGACTTGCGCGCACCATTTTTTGCACGGCCTGACGGGCCAGCAGAAAAAGGCAATCTCGATCACTGGTCGCTGGACGGTTGGGCGTTCTGGCGCCAAGGATCAAACGCAACAGCAATCTCACAGGGGCGTGTTCCCATTTATGGTGCGAGCCAGGTGGGGGCGAGTTTGCGCTATCGCATTGCTCCCCAATCCAAGCGCGACCCCTTGCTCTACACTCGCGCTTACCGCGCGCTGGTGCAAAACGGAGAGAGCGAGGTCGCTGCTGGAGTCGCCGCAAAGCCCATTGGTTCGATCCCGCTGCGTGGATTTGCGGAGTTGCGCTACATCGACAATGCCTTTGGTAGCGAAGTGCGCCCGGCCGCATTTGTTGTGACCGAATTGCCGCCACAAAGCTTGCCGGGTCGATTGACGGCCGAAGCCTACGGTCAAGCAGGCTATGTCGGCGGCGATGCCTCCACTCCATTTGCTGATGGACAATTGGTGATGAGCCGAGAAGTCGCTAGCTTCGACCTCGCCTCCACCACGCCGGCTCGTCTGAGTGTCGGAGCAGGTGCATGGGGCGGGGCACAAAAAGACGCGACGCGGCTCGATATCGGCCCGACTGTGCGGATTGATCTGACCATCGGTCAGGTTCCTGCGCGGGTTTCGGTCGATTGGCGAGAGCAGGTCGCTGGCGATGCAGCGCCTGCGTCAGGCGTGGCTGCGACGCTTTCGACACGATTCTGATCCGGAACTCACAAACTGAGACCGACTGACCAGATTGCCTTTAATCGCTGAGCTTGCTGGGGTAACTGCACCGCAATGGACGTCTACCTCCCCATAGCGAATCTCTCGGTGAACGGCCTGTTCATCGTCCTGCTGGGCGGGTTGACGGGTATCCTTTCCGGTCTGTTCGGCGTGGGCGGAGGATTTCTGACCACGCCGCTGCTGATATTCTACGGCATCCCGCCAACCGTGGCCGCTGCGTCCGCTGCGACGCAGGTGACTGGGGCTAGCGTCTCCGGTGTGATTGCGCACGGCAAGCGCGGCGGGGTCGACTACCGGATGGGCATGGTGATGGTCGGCGGAGGCGTTGTTGGCGCGCTGATCGGAGCATTGTTGTTTCGCGTGCTGCAGGCGCTTGGTCAGATCGATGTCGTCATCAACATTCTTTACGTCGTCATGCTCGGCGCGATCGGGTCGTTGATGGCTCGCGAAGCACTGGACGCGCTCAGACCGAAGGAAGGCGAAGCCGCACAGCCCCGCAAACGCCGCCATCACCCTTTGATCGCGGGCCTGCCATTCCGATGGCGCTTTTATCGCTCCGGCCTCTACATCTCGCCGCTGGCGCCGCTGATCCTGGGGGTCATCGTTGGCATCCTGACGATGTTGATGGGCGTGGGCGGAGGGTTCATCCTTGTTCCGGCAATGCTCTATCTTCTCGGGATGAGCGGCAACGTTGTGGTTGGAACCTCGCTCTATCAAATCCTGTTTGTGACCATGGTCACCACTATGACTCATGCGCTTACTACCAAGGCCGTCGACATCGTGCTCGCTGGCTTGCTGCTACTCGGATCGGTGATGGGTGCACAGTTTGGTACCCAGATCGCGCTCAAAGCGCGGCCGGAAGTCTTGCGGCTGGTTCTGGCTGCCATCGTGATCGCAGTTGCGATAAGGATGCTTTGGGGCCTCGGCATCCAGCCCGACGAAATCTACACGGTCAGCCCGTTGTGATTGCCCATATGCGCCTCGCCTTCGTCTTGATTGCCGCTATTGTCCTGATGGGACAGCGTGAGCCGATCCTCGTGCCCGAAGTCAGCCAGTCGCGCATTGAGGTTCGCCAGGGTTTCACCGGCGCAAACTTGCTTCTTTACGGTGCGATCGTCGATCCGCGCGGCCCGGCTGCGGAAACCGATTACGACATCGTCGTGGTGCTCAAAGGTCCGACCGAGCCGATCCGTCTTCGCGAGAAAGAGCGTATCGCCGGGATATGGATGAATGCCGGAGCGACGGATTTTCGCTCCGCACCTTCCTTCTTTGCGGTCGCGTCCTCCCGCCCGATCGAAGAGGTCGTCGACCCGCGAACTGCTGCAATCTACGAACTTGGCACGGAATTCATCCAGCTTTCTCCAAGCGGAGTGATCGAGCCGGAAATCCAGTCGCGATTTGCGCGCGGGCTTGTCGACATGCGCCAGCGGCTTGGTCTGTATAAGCAAGATCCCGAAGGCGTTCGGATCAAGGAACGCGTCCTTTATCAAGCGCGCATCGAACTTCCCTCGAACGTTACCACCGGTCCTTACACGGCAGAAACCTTTGCGATTGCCGACGGGCGCGTGCTTGCCAGTGCGACGGCAGAGATTGAAGTCGAGAAGGTCGGGCTTGAGGGCCGCGTGGTGGAAGCGGCTGAACGATCTTCGTTCATCTACGGAGCCGTGGCGATCCTCCTGTCGCTCGGAATGGGATGGCTCGCCGGAAGGTTCTTCGCGCGGCTCTGAGCCCGCGTCAAACGGGGCCCATGCGCCTTTCGTTGACGCGATCTTAACCCCGTTATCGCTATGGCTTTTTCCGTGGGTAAGTCCCGGGCGCAAGTGTCCGGCGATGCTGCACGAGAGGGAACTAGGAACAGCACATGGGCGATCTGGGCAGTGAGAATTTCGAACGGTTTACCGGGCCGGATAAGCCTGAACGTGCCGTCGAGCTCGAAGGGCAGGAGCAGTCTAGCGAGGACCGCACTGCCGAAAACGCGCGCACGCCAATCGGTGTCGTGCTCGAGATTTCCGGTTCCGGTTCGCAAGTCGCCTTCGACCTGCCGCGCCTCAATGAGTGTATGGAGGACGACGATCCTTCAATCACCCTCGCTGGCCAGGTCGGCAGCCAGATCAAGATCCGCGTCGGCAATTCCTGGCTGCTCGCCAACGTCCGCGATCAGCGCAAGGATCGCCGCACGACCGAAGGCATCATCGCCAATATCGACTTCCTCGGTGAAGGCAGCGAAGAAAAACTGACCGGTCGCATCCACGGCTTCAAACGTGGTGTGACCCGCTATCCGACGCCGGGCGCCATGGTCTATCCCGCGACGACCAAGGACCTCGAACAGATTTACGCTAGTGATGGCCGCGCCAACATCACGATCGGCAAGGTTTTTCCGACCAAGGACATTCGCGCCGGTCTGTATGTCGACGCGATGCTGGGTAAGCACTTTGCGCTGCTGGGCTCTACTGGTACCGGTAAATCGACCAGCGCCGCGCTGATCTTGCACCGCATCTGCGAAGCCGCGCCGCAGGGTCACATCGTGATGATCGACCCGCACGGCGAGTATTCCGCAGCATTCCGCCAGACCGGCCAGATCCTCGACGTGTCGAACCTTCAGATGCCATACTGGCTGATGAACTTCGAAGAACACTGCGAAGTTCTGCTCACCAGCGACGGCAACGAACGCCAGGTCGACATGGACATTCTCGCCAAGTGTCTGCTGCACGCCCGGTCCAAGAACCGGCTGGCGGAGACGATGGGCAAGATCACCGTTGATTCGCCTATTCCGTATCTCCTGTCGGACCTCA
Source organism: uncultured Erythrobacter sp. (assembly GCF_947499705.1). NCBI lineage: Bacteria > Pseudomonadati > Pseudomonadota > Alphaproteobacteria > Sphingomonadales > Erythrobacteraceae > Erythrobacter > uncultured Erythrobacter sp. The sequence goes on from NZ_CANMPJ010000001.1 coordinate 369,606, forward strand.
GCAACATCATCCAGGACGAGATGGGTAAGCTCGACAAGGCGACCTCATCCGCGCCGTATATGCGGATCAAGGGCAAGCTCGAAGAGATCAAGACTGACCCGCGTTACCAGTTCATGTTCTCCGGCATGCTCGTCGGTGACACGATGGCTGACTTCATCTCCAAGGTCTTCCGCATGCCCGGTGACGGCAAGCCGATCTCAATCATCGATGTCTCCGGCGTTCCATCCGACATCACTTCGACCGTTGTCGCGGTTCTAAGCCGCCTCGTGTTCGACTTCGCCATCTGGGGCCGCGAGGAGAAGCAGCGTCCGGTACTGCTGGTCTGCGAAGAGGCGCACCGCTACGTTCCGAACGAGAAGAACTCCGATGGTTCCTCGGTTGGCCGTATTCTCAGCCGGATCGCCAAGGAAGGCCGTAAATACGGTATCTCGCTTGGCCTGATCACGCAGCGTCCGTCCGACCTTGCCGAAGGCGTGCTGTCGCAGTGCGGCACAATCATTTCCATGCGTCTCAACAACGACCGAGACCAGGCTTTCGTGAAGTCGGCCATGCCCGAAGGCTCGCGCGGCTTCCTCGACTCGATCCCGGCGCTACGCAACCGCGAATGCATCATCTGCGGCGAGGGTGTTGCCATCCCGATCCGTGTCAATTTCGACAATCTCGAAGAGCACAAACGCCCGGCATCGGAAGATCCGAGCTTCGTCGACCTGTGGAACCGCAGCGGCGGTGAAGACGAGATCGTCGAGCGGGTTGTGCTAAGGTGGCGTTCGCAGGGGTAGTGGGGATTTCCCCGAGGGCGGGCTGCGAATGGCAGCCTGCTGCGCTTCCGGTGCTCACGGACTTGTTGTCCGCTGCGCGCCGGTTCTCGCAGTCCACCATTCTCGCTCCACCCTCGCAAAAATCGTCTTTCAAAGAGCCACATTCCATGGCCTGGAATGGATCGGCCCCTGAAAAAAGGGGCCGCAAGGGCGACCGCCCGTCCGCAGCGACGCGACCTTCAGGTCGCATGAGCGAGGAGATCGCGCGCCCGGATGGGCGTGCGGAAAACAAATTACGTCCCTCGTTCATCCCCATACAGATGAATATGCAGCCGATCACTCATTCGGAAGCCGTGCTGCAAACATAGCTCGGTTAGCCATTCCTGCCGCGCACGCAGCGCTTCGCTGGTCGTGCCTTCCGGCATCAGGAACACGTGACCGGGTTTGAAGCTGTACTCACGCTGCAACGCCACCACCTCGTCCACATCCTCTGGCTCAGCGATCACGAACTTGAAGTACGCCCGCGGGTCGTTGGCGTAAAAGTCCAGCCGCTCGGGGATGAGCGCGAGTTCCGCCGCATTGCCCGAATGCGCCAGCTTGGGGCTGACATTGTATTGGTCGACCCGGACATCGACATGCGCGTTCGCCTTGGTCGTGCCGTTGGTTTCGATCTCGACTTCGATGTCGGGCAAGTGCTCCAGCATATCGGCGAGTGCACCGCTCTGCATCAAGGGTTCGCCGCCTGTGATGACCAAGCGCTTCTGCCCCAGCGCCTCAATCCGCGCCGCCACGTCTTTCGGGGCCAGCGACACCTGATTGGCCTTACGGTCATATGCGACGCCATCGCGGTGCGGGCGCCTATCCAAATCGACACCGCCTTCGAAACGCCATGTATAGGCGGTATCGCACCAGGTGCAGGCGAGGTTGCAGCGTGACAGCCGCACGAATGCGACTGGTGTGCCAGCGCTTGGCCCTTCGCCTTGCAGGCTGGCGAATATCTCCGGTCCGCCGGTGTCATCGGTGGCGAGGACTAGCGCCATATCGCACCTGCACGCGAAGTTGACACAATTGACAGACTGTCAGGCGGGTTGTTGGAGGCGCAAACCCGCAGAATTCCTCGGCAAACCCCGCAAAAAACGAAGTTGACACTTCTCCAACTTGAAACAGGGGCTGCCGCAACAATCATGCGAGCGCCATGCCACGAACGGCGCGCGTAGGAAACTCCGCCGCTAATTCGTTTCAGGCCCACTGTGCCGGGTCGAGCGCCAACAGCTCGGCCATCTGAGCATAGAGCGCTGGTTCTTCGCTTTGCATCGCCCGAGGTCGTTCGAAGAAGGTGACGATCGCTTCAGCAAAAAACTCTTCATGGTTGGTCGCACCATAGGGATCAATCAGGGTCTGCACCCCGCGTTCGACCCGTTCCACGTGGTCATTGTATGCGCTCAGCATCGCCTCTTCCCAACCAGCATAGGCCTGTCCCTTGCGCAAGATGGGGATGCCGTTCGTGTGGCCGGTCAGGGCGTCCAACTGGTGCGCGAATTCATGGATCACGACGTTGTGCCCGTCTTCCGCGTCCAGACCGCCTTGCAGTGCATGGTCCCACGACAGGATGACCGGTCCCCGCGCCCAGCTTTCGCCAAGCGTGACGTGTCTGTCTTCGTGAACGATATAGCCTTCATGGGAGTCCCGGTGCGTCAGGAAGGCAGAGGGGTAGACCAGCACGTTTCTGAGCGTGTCGTACCAGACCGGGCTGTTGACGATCAAAAGGCAGGCCTGCGCAGCGATGGAGAGCTTCATCGCCTCGCTGACCTCCAGCCCATTCTGCCCGCGGAAAGTGATCTGGTCGAGGAACAGGTTGATCTTGCCATCGAGCTTGGTCCGCAAGGGCTGGGGCAAGCGGCGCACGAGCGGCACCAGCCTCTCAATCACCGCGCGCTGTTCGGGATTGAGCGGGGTGGCCAACAGTCGCTCACGTTTCTGTCGCCGCGAATACCAGCGGTACAGCAGAAACGCGGCGATAAGCAGCGGAACAGCAAGGGCGAGCCAGGGCGACATCCCACAGACGTAAGATCACGCTCGCGGTTTTGGTAGAGGGTAGGGCCAACGGCTCCTTGCAGTTACCCCAACCGCGTCAACGCCGCCTTCAATCGCTCTACCTCGCCCGAGTGATGCGCGAAGTCGGCTTTGGCCTTCTCCACCGCTTCGGGCTTGGCCCGCTCGACAAAGTTCGCATTGCCGAGACGTCCTTCAAGCGACTTCGCTTCCTTCTCAGAGGCGGTCAGCGCCTTTTCGAGACGCGCTTTCTCCTCGGCTACATCGATGACGTCACTAACCGGGATTAGGAAGATGTCTTCTTTGGCCATGACTTGCATACAAGGCCCCAAGGCTAACGAACTTGCTGTCCCCTCGATAACGGCCTCGACGTACTCGAAACGCGCCATTCTTTGGATCGCAGCTTTGCTCCGCTTGATAGTCGATTGAGCTAAGGCACTCGCATCAATGCAAAACGCGTTCAACTTCGCGCCCGGCTGGATGCCGAGTTCGTTCTTGGCGCTGCGGACATTGGTGGTGAGGTCGATCACCCAGTCGATCGCGTCGGTCGCGTCCTTGCTGACCTCGGCGCGCGGGTTCGGCCAACTTGCCGTGATCAGGTCGTATTTGCGCTCGCCCTGCGCGTGCCACAGCTCTTCGGTAATGAAGGGCATGAACGGATGGAGCATGACCAAAATCTGGTCGAGCGCCCATCCGGCGACTTCAACAGTTTCTGAAAGTGGAGTCCAAGGCTCTCCTTCCGCTCGTGCTGAGCTTGTCGAAGTGCGAGTGGAACCGGCGCCGTTCTCGCCATCTCGCCCTTCGACAGGCTCAGGACGAACGTTGTCCTGTGAGAATACCGGCTTGATCAGCTCGAGATACCAGTCGCAGAACTTGCTCCAGGTGAATTGGTAAATCGCATTGGCCGCCGCGTCGAAGCGCAGATCGGTCATCGCTTGTTCGATCTCTTCGCAGACCTGCTGGACTTCGCCGATGATCCACTGGTTCGCAGCGAGGCGCGCTGTTGGAGCTTTGATCGTGGTGCTCTTGCCGATACCGTTGGACTGGCAGAACCGCGTCGCATTCCATAGCTTGGTGGCGAAGTTGCGGTATCCCTCGACCCGCTTTTCATCCATCTTGATGTCGCGGCCCTGGCTTTCCATCGCCGCCATGAAGAACCGCAGCGCATCTGCGCCGTACTGGTCGATCAGGCCGAGCGGATCGACGACATTGCCCTTGGACTTGGACATCTTCGCGCCATCGGCGGCGCGGACGAGGCCGTGCAGATACAGCTTCGGCCAAGGGGCCTGCCCCATATTGTACTGCCCCATCATCATCATCCGCGCATCCCAGAAGAACAGGATGTCGAAGCCTGAGATGAGCAGGTTGTTGGGGAAGTGTTTTGAGAGCAGGTCAGTGTTCTCCGCCCACTCTCCCGTTCGTGCTGAGCTTGTCGAAGCACGTGCGTCTGCGCTCGGGGCACGCCCTTCGACAGGCTCAGGACGAACGGGGCTATATTTCGCTTCCGGCCAGCCGAGTGTCGCAAACGGCCACAAGGCGGAGGAGAACCATGTGTCGAGGACGTCATTGTCCTGCGTCAGCGTGACGCCTTCGCCTGCCTGTGCCTGAGCGCCGGCTTCGTCTTCAGCGACATAGACGTTGCCGTCCGCGTCGAACCAAGCCGGAATCCGGTGCCCCCACCAAAGCTGACGGCTAACACACCATGGCTGGATGTTTTCCATCCAGTTGAAGAAGGTTTTTTCCCAGCTCTTCGGGACGATCTCGATGGTGCCGTCGCGCACGTCCTGAATCGGCTTTTGCGCGAGCTTTTCCGCATCGACATACCACTGGTCGGTCAGCCACGGCTCGATCACCACACCGCCGCGATCGCCAAACGGTGTTGCGATCTGGCGCGGTTCGGCGTCGTGCTCGACTTCCTCGCCTTTCTTGGTCTTGGCGACGTGCGGGATCAGGTAGCCCTGCTCCTTGAGCCGCTGGACCACGAGCTCGCGCGCGCCATCTTTGCCGTCTCGCTTGAAACGATGCAGGCCGATGAATTCCTCGGGCACCAGGCCATCCGCCGTCTGGCAAACGTCAGCATTGCCATCGAGCATGTTGAGCATTGCACCCGCGCTGAAACCGGCACGCTTGCCGACTTCAAAGTCGTTGAAATCATGCCCCGGCGTGATCTTCACCGCGCCTGAACCCAACTCAGGGTCAGCGTGTTCGTCGGCGACGATTTTGATGCGGCGTCCCGTGATCGGCAGCACAACTTCCTTGCCGACGACGCTCTTGTAGCGCTCATCCGACGGATGCACCGCGACCGCCATATCGGCGAGCATCGTTTCGGGACGAGTGGTGGCGACTTCGATGAAGTCACGGCCATCATCGAGAGTAACACCATCGGCCAGCGGATACTTGAAGTGCCAGAAACTGCCTGGAATGGTCTGCTGCTCGACCTCGAGATCGCTGATCGCGGTTTTCAGCTTGGGATCCCAGTTTACCAGCCGTTTGTCGCGATAGATCAGCCCGTCATTGTAGAGGTCCACGAACACCTTGAGCACCGCCTTGGTGAAGTGCTCATCCATCGTGAACTGCTCACGCGACCAGTCCATCGAACAGCCGAGCCGGCGCAGTTGGTTGGTGATGGTCCCGCCGCTTTCGGCTTTCCATTCCCACACCTTGTCGACGAATTCCTCGCGCGAATAATTGGTGCGCTTGTCCTGCTTCTCTTCAAGCTGCCGCTCGACCACCATCTGGGTCGCGATGCCCGCATGATCGGTGCCGACCACCCACAGTGCATCCTTGCCGCGCAGCCGTTCATACCGGATCACGATATCCTGCAACGTGTTGTCGAGCGCGTGGCCGATATGCAGCGAGCCCGTCACGTTCGGCGGCGGATTGACAATGGTGTACGGTTCCGCATCCGGGCGCTCGGGCCGGAAACCGCCGCTTTCCTCCCAGTGCTTGTACCATCGCGCCTCGATTTCGGCGGGGTTGAAGGTCGTGGATAGACTCATCTCTTTGCTCGCTACGCTCGCAGGCCGCGCCATCCGCTCCCTGCAAAAACCAAAAAAACCCATACAACCCCGTTTGTGCGACGCAACAACTCGTTCGGGATACTTGTGATGCGCCGAATTTCCCCGCATAGCCAAGGTGATGGATGGGTTGGCGCAATATTCGCTGGAGGAAGGCGATTCCGGGGGCTCGCGCCTGGCGCTTTCCGGCCAGATGCTCGTCTCTACGATTGGCGAGATCGATCAGGATCTGTTTGCAATCGAAGAGCGGGTTGAGGCCATTGATGTATCCGGAATCGAAGAGATCGACACGGTTGGTGCGTATATCGCCTGCCGCCTTGCCAATAGGCACGAGGCTGAGATTGTTGGCTGCACCTCGGCGGTAAGGCGCATTATCGATGCGGTCGAAGGGGCCGGGAACAAGGCCGACATGGTCCCGCCGCGCGTTCCGGTTTGGAAACGAGTACCGGTTGAAGTTGGCGAACAGATTTCGCAGCTGTTCATCGGATTTCTCGGCGTCATTGGCTTTTTCGGTCAAATCCTTCTCGGCTTTGCCAGTCTGATCCGCCACCCATCGCGCTTCCCGATGAAGGCCTTGGTGCGGCAGATGGAGCTAGTGGGAGTCTCGGCCTTACCCATCATCGGACTTATGAGTTTCCTGATCGGGGTCGTGATCGCGCAGCAGGGCGCGGTGCAGCTCGAACAGTTCGGCGCGGAAGCGCTTACGGTGAACCTCGTCGGCCGCATCACCTTGCGCGAACTCGGCGTATTGATGACCGCGATCATGGTTGCCGGCCGTTCGGGCAGCGCCTTTGCCGCGCAGATCGGTACGATGAAGCTGACCGAAGAAGTCGACGCCATGCGCACCATTGGCATCTCGCCGATTGAAGTGTTGGTGATCCCGCGCATCCTCGCTTGCACCTTCATGATGGTGCTGCTCGGCTTCTATTCCTCAGTCATCGGCATTGTCGGCGGTGCAGTCGTGGGACAATTCGCGCTTGGCATCCCGTTCTTCACGTTCCTTGAGCGGATACAGGATGTTGTCCCGGCGCATGACCTTTGGGTCGGGTTGGTCAAGGCGCCAGTATTCGGCCTGATCGTGGCGCTCGCGGGCTGCTATCACGGCATGCAGGTGCAGGGGAATTCCGAGGAAGTCGGTCGCCGCACGACGCAGGCCGTTGTCTCGGCGATCTTTGCGGTCATCGTGCTCGACGCGTTTTTCGCGGTGTTCTTCACCGAAGTGGGTTGGGGCTGAGCGATGGCGAACATCAAGAACCAGGAAGGCGAAGTCCCGCCGATTGTCGTCCAGGGGCTGGAGAACAAGTTCGGCGATTTCGCGGTTCATCAGGATCTCGACCTGACGGTCCGGACGGGCGAGATTATCGGCGTGGTTGGCGGGTCGGGCACCGGCAAATCGGTGCTGATGCGCTCCATCATCGGCCTGCAGATCCCGAGCGCCGGGCGCATTCAGGTGCTCGGACGAGACATTACCGGGATCGACCCGGACCAGAATATCGGCGTGCGCTGCCAATGGGGTGTCCTGTTTCAGGGCGGCGCGCTGTTTTCGACGCTGACTGTCGGCGAGAATGTCGAAGTCCCGCTCAAACAGTTCTATCCCGATATCGAGCCTGAATTGCGCCGCGATATCGCCCGCTACAAGGTGCTGCTTTCCGGGCTGCCCGAGGAAGCGATCGCGAAATACCCGTCCGAGCTATCGGGCGGGATGAAGAAGCGTGCCGGTCTGGCCCGCGCGCTTTCACTCGATCCCAAACTCCTTTTTCTTGACGAGCCAACCGCTGGGCTCGACCCGGTCGGAGCTGCCAAGTTTGATCGTTTGACCAAGGAGTTGCAGGAAACGCTTGGCCTGACCGTATTCCTGATCACCCACGACCTCGATACGCTTTATGAGATTTGCGACCGGGTCGCGGTGCTGGCTGACAAGCGCGTGATTGCCGTCGGCACGATCCCTGAATTGCTCGAAACCGAGCATCCGTGGATTGACGATTATTTCAATGGGCCGCGTGGACGCGCCGCACTGGGTTCGCATATGCGCGGCGAGGCCCAATAAGATGGGCGTTCGAATGGCTTACTCCATAGACAAGCGCGCCAAAGGGCGTTCATAGGAAACGGCGATGGAAACGAGAGCAAACCACCTCTGGGTCGGCTTGATCACGCTGGTGCTGCTGGCGGCGCTCGCTGCTTTTATCATCTGGATCGCCCGACTGGGGCAGGGCCAACAGAACGAATACGACATCTTCTATAAGCAATCGGTCAGCGGTCTTGCCAATGGCAGCCAGGTCTCGTTCGCCGGTGTGCCGGTCGGTCAGGTCAGCGAAATCACTTTGTCTGAAGACGATCCCGAATTCGTACGGGTGCGGGTGAAGGTGAAAGAGGACGTGCCCATCCTGGTCGGCACGACCGCTACGATCCAGGCGAGTTTCACAGGCGTTTCGACCATTCTGCTCGACGGAGCGCGCAAGGACGCGCCGCCGATCACCTGCGAGACCACTGCATGCCCCGAAGGCGCGCCTGTGATCCCGCCCAAGGATGGCGGCATCAACGCGCTGCTCAACAACGCACCGCTGCTGTTGGAGCGGCTGGCGACGCTGACCGAGAACCTCAACACACTGCTTGGCCCCGAAAACCAGGACCAGATCAGCGGCATTCTCGCCAACACCAATCGCTTGACGGACGAGTTGGCGCAGGCTGCACCGCGGCTTGAAGGGACGTTTACGGAACTCGAAGGCGCTCTGAAAGAAGCCGGCGAGGCGCTTGACGCGTTTGAGCAGGCGACGAAGACAACCGATCAATTGCTCAATCAAGAAGGGCCTGCGCTGGCAGCTGAGCTGCGCGGAACATTGGCTTCGGCCAATCAGGCCGCCGCATCGCTTGCTTCGACACTTGAGGACACACGTCCGGCAGCGCGCGCACTGCGAGAGACGACTTTGCCCGCAGCAGAGGCAACTTTGCAGGACCTGCGGACAACCAGCCGGTCGCTGCGCGCGATCACGGAAAGGCTGGAGAATGAAGGCGTGGGTGCTTTGATCGGCGGGCAGCAATTGCCCGAGTACGAGCCGGAATAGGGGCGCGAGGCAATGGATCGGTTTTTGAACACGATGAAGGCGGGCGCTCTGGGATTGGGCGCACTCACTCTAAGCGGCTGTGTGAGCCTGGGCGGCGGGGCGGAGCCGCCTGCAAGCCTGCTGACGCTCAGTTCGACTGCTGTTGCGCCTGCTGGATCGAGCGCCAGCACCGGCATCACAGAAACGGACGGCGCGATCGCTGTGCTGACACCGGAAACCCCGGCTAAGCTCAACGTTTTGCGCGTTCCAGTGACGGTCAGCGCAACCGAAATCGCCTATCTGCAAGAGGCAGTCTGGGTGGAGAAGCCCGCGCGTCTGTTTCGACGATTGCTGGGAGAAACGCTGCGAGCGCGCGGATCAACCCTGATCCTGGATAGCGACGATACGCCCAAGCTTGCGGGTCAGACGCTGCGCGGGACACTGTTCGACCTGGGTTATGATGCGGCGAGCTCTTCGGTGGTCGTCCGCTTCGATGCGATCCGCACCAGCGCCGCCGGAGTGGTTGAGACCCGGCGCTTCGAAGCGAGCGAATCTGGCGTTCTGGCCGAAGCTGCATTTGTCGGCCCTGCGCTTAACCGGACTGCCAACAAGGTGGCGGGCGAAGTGGCCGAATGGATGGCGAGGGCGCCGGCTGCACCGGCTGAACCGATTGCACCGTCAGCACCGCCGATCATGGACGAAGCTAGCTCGGAAGCCGCGCCAGCCGGGTAAACTCGCAGGCTTTCAGGAAATCGCCCTCGCGCTTGGCGCGGCGCGTCTCGGCTTCCGCATCGCGGCCCCACAAGTCGGCCTGCCATTCTTCTTCCAGGCTCGCCGCTTCCCACAAAGTCAGCGGTTCGATATCAGGCTCGAGCGCCGACAAGCCGACCACCAGCGATGCTGACAGCGACGTCATGGCTTCGATCCCGGCGAGGGTGAAGGGATCGCTCGTTTCCAGCTTCGCCCGCAACGACGTCAGCGTATCTGCGCTTTGAGGTCGGTGCATGATCCCACTGACCGGAGTGAGCCTGACACCCTCGCGCTGCTCGAACTCGGCGACAATCGGCTCCCACACCTCTTGCTGGCGAGCATAGAGCGGTTCATCGGGATCGGCGCGATATAGCAAGGTGTCGGTGTCGCCAAAGGCGGTGAGCGTCTCGGCAATAGCGGCAACATCGGGCGCGACGATATCAAGCGCATAGTCGGCCATATCGCGCATCGGCAGAGTGGTAGGGTCAAGCTTTTCACCCTGCGCGTCCCATTCCTGCGCCATGGCCTCAGCCAATGCCCGCGTCGGCAAAATTTGCTGAGCGCCCTTCACGGTCTTGATTCCGCGCTTGTCGAGCGTGACTTGCCAGCCGCCATCGACCTGGTGCGTGGCAACGTCTTTGTAAAAGCGCTTCATCACGGCTGGCCTTGTTCGCGGTCCTTTGCCTTCCAGTTCTTGGCCAGCAGTGGCGGGCCGAAGAAGAAGGCGAGCATCCCGGCGACTGCCAGCACAACGCCGAGCGCGTAGGGTGCTTCGATCAGAGCGCGGGCAATCGCGATGCCGAGGATGACGGCGGCGATCGAGCCAACCCGCACCGCGCCAAGGATGTAGTATCTTTTGGCCGCGAGGGTTTCGGCGGCATCGGGATCGAGCGGCGCGTTCACAGCAACTGCTCCAATTCTGCGACCTCATTGGCTATGGCAGTGGCCCCGGCCTGCGTTAGTTCGTGCGTCTCATGATAGCCCCATGCAACCCCGATGGACCGAACATTGGCCGCCCGTGCCATGTCGATATCGAAGGTCGTGTCGCCGATCATCACCGCTTGATCCGGCGTCGCCCCGGCTTCGAACAAGGCCGCTTCCAGCATGGCGGGGTGCGGTTTCGATGGGTGGCGGTCGGCGGTCTGGAGCGAGATGAACAGGTCGGTGAGGCCGTGTGCGGCGAGCACCGAATTCAGCCCGCGATCTGACTTCCCAGTGGCGACAGCGAGCTGCCATCCGTCCTTGTGAAGGGCGGCGAGCAGGTCGCCGATCCCGTCATATAGCGGTTCGCGAAGCAGCCCTTCCTCGCGGCGGGCAAAGTATCCGCTCTTGTAGAACTCGACGACGTTCTTTGCGTCGTTTTCACCGATGCCGGGCGAAAGCTCGCGAATCGCGACCTGCAGGCTCAGTCCGACAATCCGGCGCACATCGTTGCGGTTCGGTGCGGGCAGTTCCGCGCGTTCGAATGCCTGCACCATCGTGTCGCAGATGTCGGCTTGGCCATCGACCAGTGTGCCGTCACAATCAAAGACTGCGAGGCGGGTCACTTGTGGCCGCCTTTCGGCTTGCCGCCGCGTCCTTTGGGTCCGCCTTTCTTGGGTGGGCCCTTCTTATCCGGTCCCTTTGTGCGCGAACGCCGTTCGCCGCGCCTTTCCTTGCGGTACTGCTTCGCGTGTTGGCGTGCAGCCTGCTTCTTTTGCGCAGGCGTGCGCTCGGGCGCCTCGTCGCGCATCGGGGAGGCGTCGCTCAGGCTGAGGTCGAAACCCAGCTGCTCCATGCTCGCCGCGAAATGTTCCGGCAGCTCGGCAGTTACGTCCAGCTTGCCGCCGCCGGTCTTGGCGCCGGTCGTGTTTCGTCCCGGTTCGGAGATGATCAGGCGCCGCGCATGCAGGTGCATCTTGCGGCTGACACTGCCGGTCAGGAACGCGTCCTGTCCGCCATATTTGCCGTCGCCAACGATAGGGTGCCCAATGGCCGCCAAATGGACGCGCAATTGGTGGGTTCGCCCGGTGAGCGGTTCCAGCTCGACCCATGCGGCGCTGTTCCCGGCGCGCTCGACCACGCGGTAACGCGTCTTGGCAGGCGCGCCGTCTTCCTCGTCGACATGCATCTTCTCGCCGCCGGTGCCCGGCTGCTTGGCGAGGGGGGCGTCAATCGTGCCTTCACGCGTTTCGGGTATGCCGACCACCAGCGCCCAATAGACCTTGCGCGCGGTGCGCCCGGCGAAGCGCTTTGAGTAGGCGGCGGCGCTGCCCGGGGTGCGTGCGACCAGCAAGACACCCGACGTGTCCTTATCGAGCCGGTGCACCAGGCGCGGGCGCGGCGTGTCTTCGTCCTTGACAAAGGCATCGAGCAGCCCGTCGATATGTTTGTTGGTCTTGCTACCGCCCTGCGTCGCGAGGCCCGGAGGCTTGTTGAGGACGATCGCGGTTGGCGTCTCGCGGATCACCATGGCCTTGGCCTCGGCGATCTCGTCGGCACTCAGTTCGCGCCGCTCGCGCGGTTTCTTGCCAGTGACGTCGCCGCCCGGAGGCACACGCAGGGTCTGACCAGCAGTCAGGCGATCTTCAGGCTTCGCGCGCTTACCATCGACCCGAACTTGCCCTGTGCGAGCCCAGCGCGAGATCGTCGCAAAGCCGATCTGCGGCAGGTTACGCTTGAACCAGCGGTCGAGCCGGATGCCGTCATCGTCCTGATCGACGGTGAATTGGCGGACCTTGTCGGAAGTGGAGCGGTTCATGCAGCGGCCCTCACAATCACGAGCCCGCCATAGAGCGCGCCAAGTCCGGCCATCACCGATCCGGCCGCATAGAGAAATGCGAGCCCCATCGCGCCGCGTTGAGCCAGCAACATCAGTTCAAGGCTGAAGGCGCTGAATGTGGTGAACCCCCCAAGCAATCCGACGCCGAGCAGCAGGCGCAGCGATTCGCTGGCTCCGCCGTGCCGAGCCAGCCAACCGAACAGCAGGCCCATGGCAAGGCACCCGATCACATTTGCAGCGAAGGTCGGCCAGGGAAAGCCGTCGCTCGCTCCCGTCCAGTGCGTTACAACACGGCCCAGCTGATAGCGGCCAAGCGCGCCGGCAGCACCGCCAGCGGCGACATAAGCGGATGCGGCAAGAGGAGAGAGGGTGGTAGACATTGCGCCCCGCTCTTAGCGATGCCTTTGCGTGCTGCATAGCGCGGACAGCACTGTGCTGACCTGTCTGGTGTGGCCCAGATACAACGCGGACCGGACGCTGCAACGCACACATAACCTTGCCAATTTTACCCGTCACCGCTATACGGCACCCAGTTCGAGCGCGATCCAACAGGATTCGCGCCGATTCCAGCGTCAAATTTGCGTGCAACCCCGCACACTTAGGCGGGCTCTGTGCGTTTTGAAATGAGGTAGTGTCCGTTTATGCAAATCATGGTTCGCGATAACAACGTCGATCAAGCTCTCCGCGCGCTCAAAAAGAAGCTGCAGCGTGAGGGCGTCTATCGCGAAATGAAGCTGCGTCGCCACTACGAAAAGCCAAGCGAGAAGCGCGCCCGTGAAAAGGCTGCTGCCGTGCGCCGCGCACGTAAGCTCGAGCGCAAGCGTATGGAACGCGACGGCGTTAAGTAAGACGCCCGCGATTCAGGTGATATTCGCTTGAACGCACCCTTACGATAAGCCATCAGGGCGCGGTTCAATTCCGCGCCCTTTTGCTTGTGTGGCGCACACACCGATCAGGATAACATAATGACCGAAGTCACCCGCGTACCGATCCAGCCGATCGCCAAGGGATCGCTTACCAAGCTCTGGCTGGGCGTGATCATTGCGATACTGCTCGGCGGCAGTCTCGCCTGGGCCGCGCTGCCCAAAAGTTTTTCGATCGAAACGCTGACCGCTGGCGAAGGTGCCAATCCGCAGGTCGGCGACATGGCGTTCGTCAAATATACCGGCAAGCTGGCGGTAACTGGTGAGGTGTTCGATGAATATCAGGACATCGATCTGCCGATCCCCGATATCTTTCCGGAAGGCTCGCCCTTCCCGGTCGAAGATGGCGCGACGATCCCCGGCTTTTTCAAAGGCCTGCAGCAGATGCAGAAGGGCGGTAAGTACAACCTCTACATCCCGGCAGAGGACGCCTATGGCGAAGAGGAGCGCAACGATCCGCAGACCGGAGAAGTGCGCATTCCAGCGGGTTCCGATCTGATCTTTGAAGTCGAACTGGTCGATTTCATGACTCGGGAGGAATTCGATCGCAATCTGTCGATCCTGCAGCAGGCAATGCAGCAAATGGGACCTCCGGGCGGTCCCGGTGGACCCGGCGCTGGACCCGGTGGACCGGGCGGGCCGGGCGGACCACCTCCGGGAGGCGCTCCAACCCAGCCGCCGGGCACTCAGCCCGGACCCGCAGAGTAATCTCACAAGAAAGGGCATCCTCTCATGTCCGTAGACAAGGAAACCGTCGCCAAAATCTCAAAGCTGGCGCGGATCAAGATGACCGATGAAGAGCTTGAGCGGATGGCGCCCGAGCTCAACAACATCCTCGAATGGGTCGAGCAGCTCGGCGAGGTCGACGTTGAAGGTGTCGAGCCGATGAGTGCGGTGATCTCCAATACGCTGCGCCTTCGCGCTGACGAGGTAGATGCTGATCCCAAGACAGGCGGCGGACGGCGCGATGATGTGCTCGCGAATGCTCCTGCTGCCGAGCACGGATTTTTCGGTGTGCCGAAGGTGATCGAATAATATGACTGATCTGACCAAACTTGGCGTCAAAGCCATCCGTGACGGTGTCGCTGGCGGCGATTTCACCGCGCGTGAAGTCGCGGAAAGCTTCAACGCTGCCGTGGCTGAAGCTGCCAGTCTTAACGCCTTTATTGTAACCACGCCCGAACACGCGCTCGCCGCTGCAGACGCAGCTGACAAGGCCCGCGCCGAAGGTAAGGACCTTGGCGCGATGGGTGGTGTGCCAATCGGCATGAAGGACCTGTTCGCGACTCACGGCGTGCAGACGACCGCCGCTTCGCACATCCTCGAAGGGTTCAAGCCGCAATACGAAAGCACCGTCTCGCAGAACCTGTGGGATGCGGGTGCAGGCATGCTCGGCAAGCTCAACCTCGATCAGTTCGCGATGGGTTCGTCCAACGAGACCTCGTATTTTGGCAACGTTTCCTCGCCTTGGCAGAAAGCCGGAACGAACGCGCCGATGTCGCCCGGTGGCTCTTCGGGTGGCTCGTCCACGGCAGTGGCCGCGCGCATCGCACCGGCTGCGACCGGAACCGACACTGGCGGCTCGATCCGTCAGCCTGCGGCTTTCACCGGCATTTGCGGGATCAAGCCTACCTATGGTCGCTGCTCGCGCTGGGGCGTGGTGGCATTTGCCAGTTCGCTCGATCAGGCCGGGCCGATGGCGCGCTCTGTCGAGGATTGCGCAATCATGCTTGGCGCGATGGCGGGTTTCGATCCGAAAGATGCGACCTCGCTTCAGATAGACGTGCCCGATTGGGAAGCCGCTTTGTCGGCAGACCTCACCGGCAAGAAGGTCGGCATTCCGCGCGAATACCGTATGGAGGGCACCGATCAGGCGATCCTCGATAGCTGGGAACAGGGCAAGGCATGGCTCAAGGATGCGGGTGCGGAGATCGTCGATATCTCGCTGCCGCACACCAAATATGCGTTGCCCGCTTACTACATCATCGCGCCCGCCGAAGCGTCGTCCAACCTCGCGCGCTATGACGGCGTGCGCTACGGGCTTCGCCATCTACCCGATGGCGCGGGCTTGCAGGACATGTACGCCGAAACGCGTGAGGCAGGCTTTGGTGATGAAGTGAAGCGGCGCGTGCTGATCGGTACCTATGTGCTCTCGGCTGGCTTCTACGACGCCTATTACAATCAGGCGCAAAAGGTGCGGGCGCTTGTCGCGCGTGACTTTGAGAATGCTTGGGCGGAGTGCGACCTGATTCTCGCACCGACGACGCCGACTGCGAGCTTCCCGCTGGGCAGCCTCGATGCCGATCCGCTAACGATGTATCTGAATGACGTGTTCGCGGTCCCGGCTTCGCTGGCAGGGCTGCCCGCGATGAGCGTGCCGGCGACGCTGAACCCGGATGGCTTGCCGCTTGGCTTGCAGCTCGTCGGCAAGGCGTTTGACGAGCAGACCGTGCTCGATGCGGGCCTCGCGATCCAGCAACGCGCTGGATTCGACCACGCTCCGGAGAAGTGGTGGTAGGATGGGACAGCTCGGCCTTCATTTGCGTCTGACAGATCAAGAGTTGGCACATATTGAAGCGTTGCCAAACTCTCGGGCGATAGATGAGTACATCACCGAAGAGCTAGAAGAGGCCAAATTTAACAGCGGTGATGTCGCTGAAACCGACCGCAGTTGGGCCTATATTCACGCGGCGATGATGGGAGCTGATCCCGATGGGCCGTTGGAACGAGAGTCGAGTATTATCTCCCAGCCAGCCAAGGGATTTTTTGGCAAGCTGTTTGCAATGGGAAAGCAGGCGTCTGAGTCTTGGCGTGATACCGGTCGTGCAAAATATGTGATTATCGGCAATGAGACTTTAGTTGCCAATGATGACCACTTTTTTGGTCTGACCAGAAAAACTGATGTAGGAGCCGTGGCTTCTGCGCTCGATGATATCTCTTCTGAGGAATTGCAGCGATTGGTCGTTCAAGCGCATGAGCGATTTGAAGCAATGGGAGATGCGCAAGAATGTGCTGAGTATGCAGATTCTTGGTTTTCTGGATTGGTTGAATTCTACCGAAAGACGGCGGAGCGGAACGAGCACATACTTTTTACGGTGAGTTTTTGATGATCTTCACGGTCATCTTCGCGACCATTTTCCTCGCCGCCTTCGTCATTATCGGTGGGGTGGTGATGTATCTGTCCAAGACCATCGACCATGGCGAAGCGCGGTTCGATAGCGAGACGGGCAAGCCGCTGCGCGGGTCCGAAGACAAGCCGCCGCATGAAGGGCCGGCACGACCTGCTTCGCGGATCGAGGATGAGGGTGAGGCACCTTAGCCTTCATTCCAGCGCAAACTGGAATCCAGGGCGACTAGGTCGTACGGAAGTGGCCTGAGATCCCAGCTTGCGCTGGGATGACGATTGAAAGAAGTCACCGGATCACTCAGCCAGCCACTCCGCACCGCTTCATAGCGCTCGATTCCCTCCGTGGCATCGCCGCGCTCGCTATCGCCTATTTCCATTTGCAGGGCGACGGTTTGCTGCTCGGCAGCACATTCCATTCGCGCCTCGCCATCGCGGTCGACTTCTTCTTCGTCCTCTCGGGATTCGTCATCTTTGCCAGCTATCACGAGCGGCTCGCGCAAGGATTTTCGGCTGGGCGCTTCATGTTCCTCAGGATCGCGCGCTTGTGGCCTCTGCATGTAACAATCGTGCTCGCCTTTGTAGGGTTGGAACTCGTGCCACTGATCTTCGGCGATGGCTCGGGCGCGTTCTCCGGCAGGCGCTCGCTCGAGACGCTCCCGGCTAACCTGTTGCTGCTCCAAACCTATGTGCATCCCGAGGGAATGACATGGAACGGACCAAGCTGGTCAATCTCCGTCGAACTGGGGCTCTATGTGCTCGCCGCGATCCTGCTGAGCCGCATCCCCCGAGCCGCGCCGTTCGTATTCGCGATCCTGGCAGTGGCGGCGGGCATCACGCTCATGAGCGTCGACTGGAAGGCATATCCTGACTTCGCATTTGGAGCGACGGCGGTGCTGCGCGGGATCGGCGGGTTCGGGTTCGGAGTGCTGGCCGCCTACCTTTGGCTGCGGTTGCCGAGCGCCGCTCTGTGGCAGCGCCGAGCAGGCTGGTTGGAGCTTGCCACCGCCGCAATCGCGCTCGCGGTGATCGCCTGGCCGATGGGGATGCTCACCAACCACATCGTTTTCGCACTGATGGTGTTCGTCTTTGCCTTCGACGTCGGACCGCTTAGCCGAGGCCTCGCAATGCGCGGTTTTGTGTGGATCGGGTTGGTGTCCTATTCGATCTACTTGGTGCATCCGCTTGTCTATCGCTTCGTGTTTCCCGCGCTCGCCCTCATTGAGCGCCAAACCGGGATTGCATTGGTCGCGAGCCAAGCGAACGGACAGCTCGCCATCGCCCCGCAAGGAATAGCAGCCGAAGCCACCGCGTTGCTCTGTCTGGCTGCCGTGTTGGTTGCCGCTGGCATCGCCTATGCCTTTATCGAACGCCCCACTCGCGAGTGGTCGCGCCGCATCGCAGCAAAGCATAGCGCAGCGCGCGCAGAAGCGATTGCGCCGACCATCTGACCGAGGCTAAAGGAGCCGCATGAGCACATATACGATTCAGGGCGCGACGGGCGATTGGGAGGTTGTGATCGGCCTCGAAGTTCACGCGCAGGTCACCAGCCATTCCAAGCTGTTCAGCGGCGCTTCGACCACATTCGGCGCGGAGCCGAATTCGCAGGTCAGCCTCGTCGATGCGGCGATGCCGGGGATGCTCCCAGTGCCGAACCGCGAGTGCATCCGTCAGGCGGTGCGCACCGGTATGGCAATCGAAGCGCAAATCAATGCGTGGAGCCGGTTCGACCGCAAGAACTACTTCTACGCCGATTTGCCGCAGGGCTATCAGATCAGCCAGCTGTACCACCCGATTGTCGGCGAGGGGCAGCTGACCATAGACGCTGATGAGAAGGCCGGAATCCCCGAAGACAAGGTGATCGGGATCGAGCGCATCCATGTTGAGCAGGACGCGGGCAAGCTGATGCACGATCAGCATCCGACCATGTCCTATGTCGACCTCAACCGCAGCGGTGTCGCGCTGATGGAAATCGTCTCGCGCCCGCATATGCGCTCGCCTGCAGAGGCCGGAGCCTATGTCCGCAAGCTGCGCAGCATCCTGCGCTATGTCGGATCGTGCGACGGCAACATGGAAGAAGGCTCGATGCGCGCCGACGTCAACGTGTCTGTGCGCCGCAAGGGCACGGAAGAGCTTGGCACGCGGACCGAGACCAAGAACGTCAACTCGGTGCGCTTCGTCATGCAGGTGATCGAGTTTGAAGCCAATCGCCAGGTCGATGTGCTCGAAGGGGGCGGGACAGTCGATCAGGAAACCCGCCTGTTCGACGTTGCGACCGGCACCACCAGGACGATGCGGAGCAAGGAAGACGCGCACGATTACCGCTACTTCCCTGACCCCGATCTGCTGCCGGTGGTTCTCGAAGACGACTTCCTCGAAGAATGCCGCGCCAGCCTGCCCGAACTGCCCGATGCAAAGCGCGCGCGGTATGAGAATGAGTTGGGCCTCACGCCCTACAACGCTCGCGAATTGACCGCCGAGGTCGAGACGTTCGCGCGGTTCGAGACATTGCTGTCCGTAGCAGCGACCGTCATCGGCAAGCCCGAAGCCAAGGTCGCGACGCAGGTCGCCAACTGGGCGCTTTCGGTCGCTCCAGGTGTCGTGAAGGGGCTGGGCGACGAAGCCGACCTCACCAATTCCACACCGGAAGCGCAGGCCAAAATCCTCGCGATGCAGGACAAGGGCGAGATTTCGGGCGGTCAGGCCAAGGAAATCTACGAGATCGTCCTGAAAGAAGGCGGTGACCCTGAGACAATCGCCGATGAGAAGGGCCTCAAACAGGTCAGCGACACCGGCGCGATCGAAGCCGCCATCGACGAAATCCTCGCCAATAACGAGGACAAGGTTGAGCAGTACAAGGGCGGCAAGGACAAGCTGTTCGGCTTCTTCGTCGGTCAGACGATGAAGGCGATGCAGGGCAAGGCCAACCCGGCAGTGGTCAACCAGATTTTGAAGGACAAGCTGGGCTGACATGGCGCACGGCGTCTTTGGGGCGCGAACCACCCGCGCCACGCTGATTGCCTTGACATTGATGGCGGCGGGCTTGCTTCTGGCCGCGTGGCTGATCGTGCATCGACCCTACGCGGTGGATCCCGACGAACTGGTGCTGGTCCCGCTGTCCGAAGAGGATTCCTCCCTCGAACAGGTCGGTGACCTGCGTTACCTCGGCGGGATCGATATACCACGCCTTGGCCAGAATATCGGCGGACTCTCGGGGCTTCGCTGGGATGCCGAGAGCGGGCGTTTGCTCGCGCTGACCGACGATGCGCGTTGGGTGTGGATCGCAGTGCGCGAGCGTGATGGTCGGTTGGTCGGTATCGGCGAAGTCACGTCAGGCCCTTTGGTTGGCCTCGATGGAGAAATCCTGAGCGGCAAAGAAGCGGGCGATTCTGAAGCGCTCACTCGCAGCGCTCAGGGCGGATGGCTGGTGGCTTTCGAACGCGATCATCGGGTTTGGCGATATCCGACGTTGAGCGGGCGACCCGTTGCCACCGAGATCGATCCGATCGCGCTACTCGGAGGGTTCGAAGAGAACCGGGGTGTCGAGACATTGGCTGGGGACGAGACCGAATTCTTCCTTTGCGCCGAGCGCTGGTCGGGCCCTGACGATTCAGGTAACTGCATCCGTCAGCTGGCGGGTGCCGACCCCGAGCAGGTGATGGTTTCACCGCAAGGGGCTTTGTTCGAATTCGGGGCGACGCCTACCGATGCCGACTATGGGAGCGATGGGTCGCTCTACCTGTTGTTCCGCAGCTATTCGCCGGGCGATGGCGCTGGTGCAGAGATCGTGTTGGACAACCCAGAAGAAGGGCGGCGTGCGTTGATAACTCTGCGTCCGCCGCTCACCGTAGACAATTTCGAAGGGCTCGCGGTGCGTGAAGAAGATGAGCGCACATTTCTCTACATCGTGTCCGACGATAACTTTTCATCGAACCAGCGTACACTGCTGATGAAATTCGAGGTCATGCCCCAAAGCGAGTAGCCGTCAGCCCGCCCGCGAGTACGCCTCCTTCATCCAGCCTTTAACCTCGTCATCGAAGTCGTCCGCGCTCTCCAGCCGCACGCGGTGGCTGCACATCGCGTTATAGTTTTCGAGCCGACCCGCTGGTTCATCGCCTTTGAGCGCCAGACCGAGATCGATCCGCGTCTTGGTCGCCGGAGTGATCAGAGCGAACTGCTTCTTGCGGCGCAGGCTTACACTGGCCTTCTTGGGCGCGAGTTCCACGTCGGAGCCGAGCGATTCCGCGAACTTTACAATCTCTTCGTAAAGCGGGAGCAGGCCTGACTTCGCGCCTGAATATTGCGCCGCGACCAGATCGACCTCCTCACCGGTCTCTTTCGATTTCGACACGATCAGGTTTGCGAAACCATGCGTGACGCCATGTTCGGATTTCAGCAACTTCATGATCTCGCCGTGCTTTTCCAGCCCGCTGGCGCGGATCAGCGCCAGCCATTCGTCGAGAGTCTTGCCGGTCTTCTCCGGAATATTCGCGAGCATGGTCGCCAGCTGGTCTTCGGGTGATGCAGCCATTGGAATTCTCTCCCCTAGAGTTTCTCGATACGGTCGAATGGCCAGTTTTCGGAGCGGCTCTCTTTCGGAACGAACGGAGTGGCCAAGCCCATCAGGCCAAGCAGGAAGCGTGTGCCAAGCGAAGCCTTGCCGGTTTCGGCCACCGATTTGAGCGTGTTGACGATAAACGTTCCGCCGCGCGCCATATCGTTTTCGGTCTTGGTGCCTTTGGGCACGTTGGTCGTCACGAGCGAGAAATTGGTGCCACCGTCAACCGCCTCCAACTCATAGGTGACAGTGCAAGGTGGGTCGTCATAGCCGGTGAATTTGAACGTGTGTGAGTAGCGATGCGGCGGGTCGAATTCGAGCACTTTGCCCACCACGCTGCGGAACTTCCCGTTGGGCGTTTCCATCGCCATCACCGCACCCGGCGTCAGCTCGCCCGGTGTCCGGCACACTGACCCGAAGAAGAATGGCAGCACGGAATCGGTTTTGACCAGCTCGTTCCACACTGTCTCGATCGGCGCGGCGATGAACACCTTGTAGATCGCCCTTTCGGCAAAACTGTCTGTGGTCGTTGCGCTATCGTTCATGAATTCCCCTCCTGTTTGGCCGCTTCTTCGGCGGCGTATTTGATAGATGTCAGGCACGAGGCGAAGCTCCCGCTATAGGCGTCGAGCCAACGGTCGTAGATCCGCTGGATCGGGACCGCATTGAGATACAGTCTGCGCGACCGGCCATCCTTTTCGCTCACGATCAGGTCGGCGTCTTCGAGAACACGTAGATGCGCAATGATCGCGATCCGGCTGACATCGTATTTGCCGGCAAGCGCGCCGACCGTCAGGCCGGGCTCCTCTCGCAGGTGATCGAGAATGGACCGGCGTGTGCTGTGCGACAGCGCGCCAAAAACCTGATCCATGTCCGATTCGGTAATCATGTAATTACATAATTACATATTGAAATGTGAGTCAAGCCACATGGGTTGGGGCGCGTTTTCGGGGTGGCTATTCTTGTCCGCGTCGCCAGCCGTGACGGGTCATGCCGATGAACTTGTCGCCCACACCGCTCGCATTGCGCTCGAGGATGTCCTGCAGGCTATGCGTGTCGCCGATTGCTTCCAATCCTTCATAGGTGAAGGTCGCGCGCTGGACCTTGGGATCGCCCCAGACATGCTGAGACAGCAGCGGATTGGTGAGCGCCTGCGAGAAGGCATCGACCGCGACCATCGTTTGCAGCAGCGGGGGCAGGGGGCTGTCCTCCGCGCGGGGCTGCGCAAACAGGCCGGTGTAAAATTCCAGCCGGTCGACATCGCCGTAGAGCGCCTGCAGCTCGCTCTGAATCTTGCGGTCGGGGTTGATGTCGGACCAGTCGCGTGCGCGTTTGTGGCCGAACGCGCTTTGATATTTTACGAACGGGGCGATGCGGTTTTCGCGCGCCTGATCGACTGCGGCCTGCTCGACATCAATCAGCCAGTTCACTGTGTTGTGCAGCCCCAGCTCTGTTGCCCGGTTGGCGCTTATGTCGACAAAGGCCTGCGCCAATCCGCCATCGAGCAGCACTTGATTGTTGAGCCGCAAAGCCCCGCCAGGCTGCGCCGCCCCGGCCCACACCATCCGGTCCGGGATCAGTGAATGCCAGCGATAGAGCAGGCTGAACTCGGCGGTGATCCAGTTCGGCTTGTTCCACTTTGCCTTCCATGCGGCGGAGGGATCGGCGATCAGGCTGAGCGGCGTCGAGTTGATGTGGTTGATATACTCCTCGACCACCAGCTTGATGAACATGACCACAGTGCAGGCGCGTGCGGCGTCGAACACGCGCTCATCGTTCCAGCCGGGATTGCTGCCGGCAATTATTCCTGCAAGCCGGTTGTGCTCGCGCAGGAACAACGTGTTGAGCATACTCACCTGAGGCGCAGCATTGGCGCGGTCGCCGCCGACGGCAAACAGGGTTTCGCGCATTGTGGAAGTCGATTTGCTGATGCCCAATGGCGTATCAAGCAACGGCTGGCCGTCAGCGTCGGTGAATTCGGGATTGAAGGCGTTGCCGCCAGCCTGAAACAGCTTCAGCGGCCATTCTTCACCATCGATGATCTCAGACTTGAGCTTGCCGCGTTCTTCGGGATGTTCGGACAGGGTGCGCAGTGCGCGGACCTGTTCCACGGTTCGGCCGTAGAGCGGACACAGGTCAATCTCGTGATTGGAGGTGTTGCGTCGGCGGTCCTCAATCGTCTCGCCTGTTGCGAAATCGTTGGAGATCATCGTGCGGATGAAGCCGTCCGTCAGGTACTGCGCGAAGGCCGGAAACAGGCAGGTCGATTTGGGGCAGAGAAACTGCTCCTCACCATCGGGCACGCGGAACAGATCGGCCACGCGCTCCGAAGGCGGCAGATCGGGGATGTCTTCAGCGGGAAGGTGCCGCGCGCTGTAGCTGCGATCCGTCATACCGCGCCAACTCACGTGGTCGCTGTAGCTGCTCCAGGGGTGGGGCCGTTCGCGGGTGGCTTTGACCAGGCGTCCAATGGCGAGCCGGTTGATCCGGGTGCGCAGACCCGGAGAGAGCTTCGAAAGTCCGGCCGCAACCCGGAATGCGAATTTCTTAAAACTACTCACGATGACACTCCTTGGCCTGCGACCCGGATGTCATTTTGGCGGTAGTTTAACAGGTGCATTGCCTTGCGACAATGAAGCTGCCGAATGGGCAGAGTATCTGCGGTTAGTTTACTTGGCCTGCTTAACGAAAAGGGGCCACCAGATCACTCCGGCAGCCCCTGATTGTCTCTAAGAGAGAGTGGCTTAAGCGCGTGTGCCCGAAACAGGCATCGCACCGAAAGCGCCGGCATTGACGTTGCCGGTCAGCGTGTCGCCGTCGATGGTCGCTTCGCATTCGAGCGTCATCGGCATCGGCACGGTCATGTTCATTTTCCAGGTCAGCGTGTTGCCGTCGACCTTGCCTTCTTCAACATCCATCGAACCCATGCCGCCGGCCATGTTGCCGGAGAACGTGCCGTCGCCGTTGTCTTCAACGGTGAAAGTGCCGGCCTGATCGCCCATCGGGCTTTTGACGGTGGTGTTGTAGGTACCTGCTACAGACATTCTCTATCTCCTAATTATTCGTTCGGACCGCGGGAACGGCCCGGTGGATTGTTCGAGCCCGGTCGGTATTCCCGGCCCGCAAAACTCGCCCCGGTTGTTTACACGTGTGTCAGTGTGCATCAACCGAAATTGGCGGGTTTCACGGGTGCCGTAACGTCACTCTTCGGTAGGCAGTTCGCGGACTTCGATCGGCATGCCGAGCGCATCAAGCTGTTCTTTCACGACGCTGGCATCGCCAACCACGATCCAGACAAATTCGTCTGCGCTGATCGCTTCGCGAGCGGCCGCGTCCAAACTCTCGCGGGTTTGGCTGCTGTAACGACCGACGAGCGTTTCGTAGTAGTCGTCGGGACGGTTGTACTGGGCGTTGCTCTGCAGCGCGCGGAGCACGGCGCCCGAGGTTTCGAACCGGCCTGGCAGTTCGCCGATTTCGGCGGCGACGTTGCGGGCCAGTTCTTCTTCGGTGACACCGCTCGTGGTGAGGAATTCGCTGGTTTCGCGGATCATCTCCGCCACGGAATCCCCAGTACGGTCGGCCTGAACGCCGCCCGAAATGGCGTAAACCACCGCATTTTCACGCGCCTGCGGTCCGCCGCGCACGCCGTAGCTCCAACCCTTGGTCTCGCGCAGGTTCATGTTGAGCCGCGCGAGGAAGTTGCCGCCCAGCGAATTGTTGGCGTTGGTGAAGTCGACATAGGCTGGATCGCTTGCATCCAGACCCGTCAATTGCGCGCCGAGGATAAAGCTTTGCGGCGAGTTCGGGCGGTTGATCAGGATGATCCGGTTGCCGTTGTTCTCCGCAAGTTCGCCGAAATTCTTCTCGGCCTTGGCAGCCTCAGGGGCACTCCAGTCGCCGAACACGACATTCAGCGAATCGACGATCTCGGCCAGTGGGCGGTCGGAGATGACGAAAACATCGCCGTTGTCCGGACGGATCCAGCTGTCCTTGAACGACACCAGATCGTCGCGGCTGATCGAGCTTACGCTCTCAACAGTGCTGGTGTTGCCATAGGGGCTGTCGGCACCGAACACCTCGGGTCCAACGGCGCGGAAAGCAACGCCCTGCGGCGAGTTCATCTGCTGCTTGATCCCCGTGATCGTCTGGGTGCGCACGCGCTCAAGATCGTTCTCATTGAACGCCGGCGCGCGCACGATTTTGGACATCAGATCGAGCGACGGGGTGAGATTGTTCGAGAGGGCAGATAGCGTGAAGGTCGAGCGGTCCGCGCTGTTCCCGGTCGAAATCGATACGCCGAGCCGCTCGCGCTCTTCGGCGATTTCCTGCGAAGACATGCCTTCGACGCCTTCGTCGAACAGGTTGAGCGTGAGGCCTGCAAGACCATCCTTGCCATCCGGATCAGCGGCGTTGCCCGCATCGAAGGAAAGGGTGACATATGTCGCCGGAACCGCGTCACGCTTTGCGTAAGTGACCTTCATGCCATTGGCGAGCGTGGCGCGTTCGACATCGGGGAAGTCGAGCGTGGCCATGCTGTCAATCGCAGGCGCTGGGCGGGCCTTCGAGACAGAGATTTCTTCTGCTTCGCGATCCCGCTCGGATGCGTTCTCTTCGGTCGCTGCAACCGAGGCCGCTTCCTCGTATTGTTCCTCGCGTTCACCGGGTTCGAGCACCAGCGTAAAGTTCGGACGGGTCAGCCAGCGCTGCATGGCGGCTTTGACGTCGGCGGGGGTCAGCGTGGCGAGCACGTTGAAGTTCTTCGCATATTGCGCCGGGTTATCGGCAAGCACCTCACCGCGCGCCAGCGTTACGGCCTTACCGCCGAAGCCGCCGACCTGCTCGAGCCCGCGGATCGTTCCGGCCAGCTGGCTGGTCGCTGCGCGGCGCACTTCGTCTTCGTTCGGACCTTCCTCGATATATTCGGCGATCAGTTCATCAAGCCGCGCTTCGAGCGTTTCCAGCTCGACACCCGGTTTGAGAACCGCATTGACCAGCATAATGCCAGTGCGCTGGAAGTCGAAATTGCCGGCGGAAACGCCGACGGCGAGTTGCTCGTCGCGAACCAAAATTTCGTCGAGGCGGCTGGATGCGAGCCCGCCGAACACGCTCATGCCGATATTGAGCGCGGTCAGCTCTTCGCTGGTAATGCCCGGTGCGTGCCAGTATTTTGTGAGGCTGGTCGCCGCGACCTTGTCCGTCATTGTCGAACGCACGTCTTCGGTCAGGGTCGGGATTTCCGCCTGCGCCGGGTTGTTGACCGGACCGCGCGCGATCTCACCGAAATACTTCTCCATCATCGGACGCGCTTCGGCAGCGGAAATGTCGCCCGCGAGCACCACGGTGGCGTTGTTTGGGCCGTATTTGTCGCGGAACCAATTGCGCACGTCGTCCATCGATGCCGCATCAAGGTCCGCCATCGAACCGATCACCGAGTGGCCATAGGGGTGGCCGTCGGGGAACATCTTGTCGAGGATCTCATAAAACACGAGACCGCCCGGCTGGTTGTCGCCCTGGCGCTTCTCATTCTGGACAACGCCGCGCTGGTTATCGAGCTTCTCCTGCGTGACTGCGCCGAGCAAATAGCCCATGCGGTCGCTTTCCAGCCACAGAGCGCGTTCGAGCGCGGGGCGGGGCACTGTCTGGAAATAGTTGGTGCGGTCGAAATTGGTGGTGCCGTTGTAATCGGTCGCACCCATTTCCTGCAGGTATTGGAAATAGTCGTTCGGCGCGTTCTCCGACCCGTTGAACATCAGGTGTTCGAACAGGTGGGCGAACCCGGTCTGGCCTTCGGGCTCATCCTTCGAGCCGACATTGTACCACACGGCGACGCCAACGATTGGAGCCTTGCGGTCCTCATGGACAATCACGGTCAGACCGTTTTCAAGCTCGAATTCCTCATAGGGGATCGAAACCTGTGAGACGAGATCAGCCAGATCACCCGACGCCGATGCCTCCGCAGTGGTATGGTCATCGGCAAAGGCCGGGGCGGCTGGCACTGCCACAGCGAGGCTGAGCGCAGCGCAGATGGCAATGGGGCTGGTGGTGGCTAGGCGTAGCGACATAGGAATACTCCAGGATTTGCGACCAAGAATGGTAATTATCGTGCGCGTCCGAGCACAATGAATCAAGCTTCAATTAGCGAGCGTTGCTGACCATGTAGCGACGTTTGGCGTTGGCGAGCACATCATCGCGCCAGAAATAGGCCGGCTTCAACTGGTGGTCGACGAAGAGCTGCATCTGATCGGTGTGATGCGGACTCTCTGGCCGGGTGATGGCTGCACCGAAAGGTTGGATCGAACGCGAAAACACGCGCCCACCATCGGTCGGCCACTCGACCCACTGAATAAAGCTGTCCCCATGAACCAGGCTTAAACGCCCATCGTCGTCGACCCTCCATGTGGTTGCTGCGCGGAGTGTGTCTGATCCGCCGTCCAGCGGGAGGTCGACATCGCCGTGCCTCAGGCGGATCAGTTCGGACATGGGCGGGTCCAGCCTGCCGAAGTGCTTCATGAGGTGTTCGGCAGCCTCATCCAGTTTCACGCGTATATCGGGCCATGCGCCGTTTTGGTATTCAGCCGACATGAAATCGCGGATCAGAAGATAGGCCAGCGCATCGGCGCGGCCATTGCTGTCTGCCGTGAAATCCCATTCGAGCATTAGATCGCGCGCTTCCCCGGTCCGGCCACCCGTCGGCCCGCCATCTTTCATGCGTGGGGGGAAAGTCATCGCTTCGAGGTCCGCCATCATCCGCGCGATGTAGCCTTCGCGTTCATAGGCGGTGTCATACTTGATCCGCTCCAACGTCGCCCGATCCAGCGGACCTTCAACCTCGCTCAGCAGCTTGTAGGCACGGCGCGAACGGTTGGTCTGCTTGCGCTCGACTCCCAGCACGGGCGAGAAGTCCTCCGGCGACAGATCGCTGCCTTCGCCCGCTGCGGTGTAAGGTTCGTTATTGGCGTTGTAGATCCAGCCTGATGCTGGGTTGATCAGCTTGGGAACCTCTTCGTAAGTGACGGGGCCATCCCAGATCAGATCGCTGCGATCACCGGGCAGGATGCCGCGCCAGTTGGCTTCGACATCCTCAGGCCGGTCGGGAATTGCGGCATTGTACAGATAGACGATGTTTCCGGCCTCATCGGCATAGATGAAGTTGGTGCTGGGGATTGCCATGCGCGCCATTTGCGCCTGCCATTCCTCCAGATTGGTCGCCTTGTTGATACGGTAATAGGCATCGAGCTGGTCGATGGTGTCGATCCCGCCGTAACGGATCGCGAAATAGCCATCGTCGTTCTGGATCACCGGGCCATGCACGCTGCGCAGCACCTCGCGGCGGATCGGCAGGGTGATCGGGCCGAGCTTGACGGGCAGCGTCACAGTCTTGCGCTCAAGGTCCTTCCACTCGCCATCCAGCCGATACTGCGTCGCCGCGTCGTTCATTTCGAGTTTGTAGACATCGGCCATGTCAGGGCGGTTGACCGTGTTGGTCCAGCCGAGATGGCGATTGTGACCGAGGAAGGGGAAGGGTGATCCGGGGAAGTTGGCGCCGGTGAAGTGCCAGCCTTCCTCGCTCTCAACGCTGAATTCGTACCACGCAACCCCGCCGCGCAATGGCTGGTGCGAGTTCGAAATTAGCGTGGTCGGCCCGCCCGCGCGCTCAGGCGTCACGGCCCACGCATTCGATCCGAGCAGACCCGCTTCTTCGCCCCAAGGAAGTGGGTGTGTCCCTGTCATGGCGACTTGCTCGGCAGCATCGGTGGCAGGGTTTTCGCGCGGGAAACCGGGAATGTCCGGCCCGAACTCGCGTCGCAACGGCTCGCCTGCTACGAGCGGCTGGATCACATTGCCAAGCCCGTAA
Organism: uncultured Erythrobacter sp.; assembly: GCF_947499705.1. Taxonomy (NCBI): domain Bacteria; kingdom Pseudomonadati; phylum Pseudomonadota; class Alphaproteobacteria; order Sphingomonadales; family Erythrobacteraceae; genus Erythrobacter; species uncultured Erythrobacter sp. Next base: position 398,445 of record NZ_CANMPJ010000001.1, read on the forward strand.
AAGAACGGCTGGCGCAGCACGAAGCCGGCAGCGACGTCCTCTCCGTTGACCGGGAACATATTGCCGAGCTTCACCTCGTCGGCATGATCTTTGGCATATTGATTGAGACCGGCGGCATAGGCCTCAAACAACGCGCGGGTGTCTTCGGGCAGGGTCGGATACTTGCGTTCTGCGGTGCCGCGCGCGTCGAGCAAATGGTAGACATAGTCGAAGGTCGCGCCTTCCTCGCCTGCAATCGCGCCATAGCGCCCGCGCGACATGGCGATCACGTCTTGCAGGGTAAAAAAGTCATCCTCGGCATGAGCAATGGCGACGCCGAACGCGACGTCCGGATCGGTCTTGCCGTAAATGTGCGGGACGCCGAATTCGTCGCGAACGATTTCGGCTTCGTAGCTGCCCCAGCTTTCCGGAGAATACTCGGCCTGCTTGGCAAAGAACGGCTCCCAAGTCGCCAATCCCACGAATACCGCGATAAGCAGCACAACCAGCGCAAATGCGCCGCGCCCCAACCATTTCAGCAATTGTCTCTCCAAACTCTCTCGGCATGGTTCATGCCGCTGCACGGGGGGCTTGGCAAGCGGATGCTCTTCAATCGTCTGGGCAGAGGTCGGCGGCGCGCTCATCAGCTACCAGCTCTGCGAGAAACTCGCGGTTGCGCTGCGTGAGTTCTGCGTTTTGATAAATATCGCTCGGGAGTTGGTACGGTGTGTTTGGCAGAACGCGGTAAAGGAAAGCTCGCAGTCTCAACCACCAAGCTCGCCCGCGAGAGGAATGCGCCGCGCCAGAAGTTTTGGAATGTGACAGCAGCTTCGTGCCCAGGCCAGGGCTGGTTGTCTGCTTGCCTGTGAGTTTCACATAGAGAGAATGCGCCTTGATATCCCAGGCGGCTGGCCGCGAGTTGAGCCTTGGTGCAGAGGCCAGTTGCTTGGGAACTGCGCGCCGCTGGTCTTCGCTGAGATTGAAAACGCGGGCGAGGGTGCGGAGATCGAACTGGGTTTGCAGCGGCAGAACAACCACGCGGTCGAACCGTTCTTGGTATATCTCGACCAGCCGCCGCAGATCGAACTGGTCGACGTTAAATACATCATCAAGCCAATGGACTTCGTGCGGCGCGGCGCGACCGTATTGCTCGTTTGAAAGGAAGAAGTCCTGCGGGCGCACATAGGCTCCGGCGCGGCAGCTGCCAGCATACAGGCTGGCTTGGAAATCGACTGGATCGCGCAGGGAAATAAGGATCGTCGTGTGCGGTCCCCAAAGCGAAAGCAGGTCGTCGGCGGCGGCTTCAAAGTGTTGGGGAAGCCAGGTGGCCAGCGCTTCATCGCTCACAAACACGCGAGCGTGCTTGACCCTGAGTTCTTCGATCTTGCGACGATCCGCAGGATCGCGGAACAGCAGGAACCGGCTCAGCCCCTCAAGCAGTTCGGGGGGATTATATTCATAGCCAGCAAGCTGCGAGACCTGCGGGAAGACGTGTCTTTGAAGCGTTGTAGTACCGGTTTTGGCCAAGCCGACATGCAGGATTTGTCGTGCTGGATCGGTCAAAGGTCGCAAGCTCCTCAAATGCGGTAGCCATTGGAATTGAAAAGGAGCTGGATGTTGCAAGTGCCTATCGGCCGCTCCAAAACTTGGCAAGTTGCCCCCTTGGCAAGCAGCCTTGCTCAACCCACCTAGTCGAGTAATACACCTACGCACGAAATTTTCGCGGCCAAGCCTTGTGTTGCTGAAATGCAACACTACTTTGAACGGGCAATTCCAATGAGGGGTCACTCATGAATCTCGAAAAGTTCACCGATCGCGCCAAGGGCTTCCTGCAGAGCGCGCAGACTGTCGCGATCCGCATGAACCATCAGCGGATTACGCCGCTGCACTTGCTCAAGGCTCTCCTCGAGGATGAAGAGGGCATGGCGGCTGGGCTGATCCAGCGCGCGGGCGGCGAAGCGACTTTGGCAGTCAGTGCGGTCGATGTGGCGCTGGGCAAGATCCCGGTCGTGACCGGTGGCGGGGCCCAGCAGACACCCGGCCTCGATAACGATGCCGTGCGCGTGCTCGATCAGGCTGAAACCATCGCCGAGAAAGCGGGCGATTCCTACGTGACGGTCGAAATGCTGCTAGTCGCTCTGGCGCTTGCTCCAGGCACGACTGGCGAAGCGATGAAGGCTGCAAGCGTGACCCCGCAAAGCCTGAACTCGGCTATCGACGATCTGCGCGGTGGGCGCAAGGCAGACAGCGCGAGCGCCGAAAGTTCGTATGATGCGATGGAGAAGTTCGCCCGCGATCTGACGCAGGCGGCGCGCGACGGTAAACTCGATCCGGTAATTGGCCGCGACGAGGAAATCCGCCGTGCGATCCAGATCCTCGCTCGCCGGACAAAGAACAACCCAGCGATGATTGGCGAACCCGGCACGGGTAAGACTGCCATTGCCGAAGGGCTGGCGCTCCGCATCGCCAATGGGGACGTGCCGGACAGCCTCAAAGGTCGCACGCTGATGAGCCTCGACATGGGTTCCCTGATTGCCGGTGCGAAATATCGCGGCGAGTTCGAAGAACGGCTGAAATCGGTGCTGGACGAGGTCAAGAATGCCGACGGCCAGATCATCCTGTTCATCGATGAGATGCACACGCTGATCGGAGCGGGCGCGAGCGAAGGCTCGATGGATGCCTCGAACTTGCTCAAGCCTGCTCTTTCGCGCGGTGAGCTGCACTGCATCGGCGCGACCACGCTCGACGAATACCAGAAGTACGTCGAGAAAGACCCGGCGCTGCAGCGGCGTTTCCAGCCGGTCTACATCGAAGAGCCTAGCGTTGAGGACACGATCAGCATCCTGCGCGGGATCAAGGACAAGTACGAGCTGCACCACGGCGTGCGGATCACCGACGGTTCGATTGTCGCGGCGGCGAAGCTGTCCGACCGTTATATTCAGAACCGGTTTCTACCCGACAAGGCCATCGACCTTATGGACGAGGCCGCATCGCGCATCCGTATGGAGGTCGAGAGCAAGCCTGAAGAGATCGACGAGCTCGACCGCCGGATCATCCAGCTCAAGATCGAGGAGTCGGCGCTCGAAAAGGAGGATGACCGTGCTTCGCGCGACCGCCTGACGTCTTTGCGCGAGGAATTGGCCAATCTCGAACAGGAAAGCGCCGAGCTTACCACGCGCTGGCAGAACGAGCGCGACAAGATCGAAGCCGAAGGCAAGATCAAGGAAGAGCTCGACCATGCGCGGCTTGAGCTTGAACAAGCCCAGCGCGAAGGCGATCTCGCCAAGGCTGGTGAGCTTTCCTACGGCACCATTCCTGATCTCGAAAAGCGCCTCGAAGCGGCAGAAGAGCTGAGCGAAGACGCCTTGCTGCGCGAAGAGGTGACCGAAGAGGATATCGCCGGCGTCGTCGCCCGCTGGACTGGTATCCCGATGGAGCGGATGCTCGAAGGCGAGCGCGAGAAGCTGCTCGACATGGAGCAAATCCTCGGCAAGCGCGTGATCGGGCAGAGCGACGCCATTGAAGCGGTGTCAAAAGCCGTGCGGCGTGCGCGCGCGGGCCTCCAAGACCCCGGCCGTCCGCTGGGAAGTTTCCTGTTCCTCGGTCCGACCGGCGTCGGCAAGACCGAGCTTACCAAGGCTCTGGCCGAATTCCTGTTTGACGACGACCAAGCGATGGTCCGCATCGATATGTCCGAATTCATGGAGAAGCACTCGGTCGCCCGGCTGATCGGCGCGCCTCCGGGCTATGTTGGTTATGACGAAGGCGGGGTTCTGACCGAAAGCGTTCGCCGTCGCCCGTATCAGGTCGTGCTGTTCGACGAGGTCGAGAAAGCGCATAGCGACGTCTTCAATGTGCTGTTGCAGGTGCTCGACGATGGGCGGCTGACTGACGGTCAGGGCCGGGTGGTCGATTTCTCGAACACACTGATCATCCTGACGTCGAACCTCGGCAGCCAGTTCCTCTCCAACCTGGGCGATGACGGCAAGGTTGCCGATGTCGAGGATCAGGTAATGGATGTGGTGCGCGGACATTTCCGGCCCGAATTCCTCAACCGGTTGGACGAGATCATCCTATTCCACCGCCTAGCGATGGAGCACATGGCACCAATCGTCGCGATCCAAGTCAAGCGCGTGCAGAAGCTGCTCGACGACCGGAAGATAACGCTCGACTTGACCGAGGCGGCGCTGCGCTGGCTCGGGCGCGTAGGCTACGATCCAGTCTACGGCGCGCGGCCGCTCAAGAGGGCAGTGCAACGCTATTTGCAGGACCCGCTGGCCGAGATGCTGCTCGAAGGAACGGTGGCAGATGGGGTCACCGTCAAAGTGGAGGAAGGTGACGGCGAATTGAGCATGAAAGTCGAATCCCCAGCGCCATAACTGACGCAGATTCGCCTTGCGCGGCAGTGAAACAATCTGAGGCCGGTGTAACCGAAGTGGCATGTGCGGCGAATTGTTGCGCCTGAAGTGCGTGTCTTATATTTTTCGCAAAGTCCGGCGTGACGCTTGTTTCGGACGTTAACGGCACCCTGTGTGAATCCCGCAACACCGGGCCGAAAAGTGCCGCGTAACTGAACGCCGCATTTACATGAAACTCTCCTCGTTGCACTAAACCTGCACCGCAGGGGCTTTGTCGCGTAACCATGAGGGATGTTTTCCGACGCAAGGGGTAATTTGCGTTTCAGGGAACAGGGTTTGGTAGCGATTAAGGCTCCGGTTGTCGCAACTGGAGTGATCATGAAAAAGTTTCACAGCAATTCGATGAAGGCGCTCGCCTTCTCGGCATCGGCGATTGCATTCGTCGTCGCCGGTCCTGTTTACGCGCAGGACGAAGGCGAAGAAGGTCAGGAACAGGCCGAAGAGGAAGAAGAGCAGGTCGAAGTGACGACCGGCGCCACCGGTCAACAGCAGTCGCAAGGCGGCATTACCGTTACCGGTTCGCGTATTGTCCGCGATACCTACAGCTCGATCTCGCCGCTTCAGGTTCTCAGCACCGAGAACCAGCAGGCAGTTGGTGCATTCGACCCGGCACAGATTCTGCAGCGCTCGGAAAGCGCCGCCGGTCAGCAGATCGACGCGACCTTCCAGGGCTTCGTTCTCGACAACGGCCCGGGTTCGCAGACGCTGAACCTTCGCGGTCTTGGTGCTGACCGTACGCTGCTCCTGCTTAACGGACGCCGACTGGCACCGTCGGGTGTGGAAGGCGCGCCGGTTAACCCCTCGCTCAACCTTATTCCTTCGACCCTGATCGATCGCTACGACCTGCTGCTTGACGGCGCGTCGTCGGTCTACGGTTCGGACGCTGTTGCTGGCGTGGGTAACCTCATCCTGCGTAAAGACTTCGACGGTCTTGAGCTTCAGGCGAACGGTAACATCAATCCAGGCGGCGCCGGCGAAGACTATGTCGTCAGTGCAGCTTGGGGCTTCAACACCGACCGTGCCTTCTTCGGCATCGGCGCTGAGTACGCCTTCCGCGACGAAGTCACTCTGGGTGATCGCGACTTCCTGTCGGGTTGTAACACCCACTACGAAATCGATCAGAATGGTAACATTCTGACCACCGGTCTACGAGACAATGCAATCGTCCGTAACCGGACGCCGGGTGTCACGGTTTCGGAGAGCGAGTGTAAAATCTCCGGCATTTCTGGCCGTACATTCATTCCGTTCACTCGTGTCGGTTCGGTCTACTTCCCGGCCAATGGCAACATTGCCAACATTCCTGGTCTGAACTTTGGTGAGTCGACCAGCTTTAGCGGCATTGATGTGGATTCGAACGGTGACGGCGTTCGCGACGTTGACTTCCAGAATGTGAACACCAACGCGGCGAACCTCGATCAGACCTTCATTTCTGAGCAGGAACTGATCAACGTCTTCGCATACGGTGAATACACTTTCCCCGGTGAAGCGAACATTACGCCCTATTTTGAAGCCAACTACAGCCGTGCGGAAATCCGACTGCCGAACACTGGCATTCCTCAGTTTTTCCCGTCGGTACCTGACCTTAACCAGTTCAACCCATGTAACTTTGTTACGGGCACCGGCGTAGACTGCCGGGCGGCGGATAACGCTCTTCAAGAGAGTGTCGATCCGGAGATCTTCACTCGCGATGTGATTATCAATGCGACTGGTGCGCCAGGTTCGGACGGCCTGCCAGATGTCAATCCGCTTTCGACTGGCTTCCCGCTGCCCATTTCGCCAATCGGCGCCATCGCGGGTGACCGGAACAATGTCGACGTGCTGCAAGAGCAGTATCGCGGCGTGTTCGGTGTACGCGGCGACCTGCCCTTCATCGGCTCAAGCTGGACCTTCGATTTCTCGGGCGTGTACTCGCGCTCGGAAGGGCGTTCGCGGCGCTTCGGTATCCGTGAAGATCGCCTCGCTCTCTCGCTTGGCCTTGACCCGACAGCCGATTTCGATGGCGACGGTATTGTCGACAACAACGGCGACGGAATTGCCGACGATTATGATCAGAACGAAGATTTCTTCGGCTTCTTCGGTGATCCGCAGTTCATCGGTGAATGTAACGCCGCTGGCCTTGCAAACCCAGACCTGGCCGATCCAGGTCTAAATGCTGGTCAGTGTGTGCCGGTTAACCTGTTCGCTCCAAGCGTTCTGACCGGTGCGATTGGCGATCTCGCTTCGCAAGCCGAGCGTGACTACATCTTCGGTGAGCGCGCGTTTGATACAACCTATGAGCAGATCATTCTGTCAGGCTTTGTCACCGGCGATCTTTTCGAACTTCCGGCTGGCCCGGTGGGCGTCGTGCTCGGTGCCGAGTGGCGCGAAGACACTATCAATTCCACGCCGAATACTGTGGCGTCGAACGGGTTGTTCTTTGCGTTCTTTAACGACAGCGGTGCATCGGGCTCTCGTACCGTGCGTGAGCTCTTCGGCGAAGTCGACATTCCGCTTCAGGCAGGCAAGCCTTGGGTTGAAGAACTGACCGTCAACGTCTCCGGTCGTCTGACCGATGACGAGTTCTACGGAACCAACGGTACGTTCTCGATCAAGGGCGGCTGGCGCCCGATCCCGTCGTTGCTGCTCAAGCTCAGCTACGGCACATCGTTCCGCGCACCGAACCTGCGTGAATTGTTCCTCGATAGCCAGTCGGGCTTCCTTACGCTGTTCGATCCATGCGCAGTTCCGGACGATGCATTTGTCGGCGGCGTCTACAATGCGGCGACCGATGATCGTGATCAATTCGTTCTCGATAACTGCATCCGCGAAGGACGCGATCCGACCCGAGCTGGTATCGATGACGAAGGTCTTGCTACTGATCAATTCTCAAGCGCAGAGATTACATCGGGCGGTGTCCTTGCCAATGGAGCAAACCTCGACCCGGAAACTTCACGCTCAATCACTACGGGCTTCGCGTTTGAGGAAACATTCGGAGACGGCTTCGATGTCGCGTTGAACTTCAACTATTACGACATCAAACTGAAGCAATCGATTATCGAGCCGGCGGCTCAGTTCATCGTCAACGACTGCTATGCCCGCGAAGAGAATGTGCGCAGCCAGTTCTGTGATCGGATCACGGTCGGAACCACTGGTCGTCTTCTGGTGTCAGATATCTTCCAGGGCTTTCTGAACCTCGATCAGGAATCGGTCCGCGGTATCGATATCAACGCCAGCTTTGGCCGCGACATCACGATTGGCAACGACGTCTTTGGCCTTGGGCTGAACCTTCGCGCCAACCACCTGATTGAACGTTCGAGCCTGTTCACGAACGATGATGGTTCGCTCCAATTCGATGATGACGCTGGCGAATTCGGCTTCCCGAGCTGGACCGGTCGTGCGACCTTCACCGTCGACTATGACGATTTCCGGTTCACCTGGCAGACTCGCTATATCGGCGAAGTCGAGCAGCAAGCCGACGGCATCGACCCGCTCGATGACGCTTTCGGTAACGAAGGAACCGGGTTCTTCGGCGATACCTGCCTCGGTGCTGGTACTGCCAATGTTGCCGGTGACGGTATTATCTGCCGTGACGTAGGTTTCGCTGAAGAATGGTTCGAGCACACCGCGTCGATCCGTTGGGACAATGGCGATTTCCGCATCATCGCAGGTGTCACCAACATCTTCGACACCGATCCGCCACTGATCGATACCAACGAAGTGTTCGGTATCTCGAACATTGCGATCGGCAACGGCTACAACCTTGATGGCCGCGAATTCTTCGCTCAGTTGCTTTACCGCTTCTGATCGGGAAACCGCGCAATTAAGCCAAAAAAGGCGGCCTCTCGCACTTGCCGAGGGGCCGCTTTTTTGTTTTATTGCGCATCAGGGGGAGACGCCGAGGAGGACGCGCGGCTCGCCACTTCATCCAATCTCATCACTCATTTCATGAGAGTCGCAATTATGAAATTACTCAAAGCACCACTGATGGCCGCAATGGTCGGCGTCAGTATCCTCGGCCTTAGCGTCGCAGCACCGTCTGAAGCGCAGGCGCAATCCAGCATACCCGTCGATGTTTGGTCGCTTCGCAATGTTGTGAATGCGGTGCAGGTGTCTCCTGATGGCAAGCACGTCCTCGTTCACATCAACCCCACAAAAGACGGCGAATATCTGCTGCAAATCTTTAGGACTGACGACCTATCTGAACCGGTACGCACGCTTGCAGCGGACCCTATGGAAATCATCTCAGCGAGATGGGTCAGCGACAACCATATTTTCGGATCGGCATGGCAAGAGGTTCGTAAACGAGTAACGCGGCCCGAAGAAAATCACCGAAGCTTCAAGGCCTATTTCTACAATCTAGAAGAAAACAAGTTCAGCACGGTTGACGGAAATTTCGGGATCGAAGGTCTGCTGCCCAATGAGCCTAACCATATTCTCATCGGGACAGGAAACGCGATTCCCGATAGCTCTGGCGTCGATCCATTCGCGGCATTTCGACCTGTTTCGTACTATAAGTTCGATTTGCGCTCAGGGTCGCGCAAGCTCGTCATCAAAGGGAACGAAAAGTATTCGAATCTGGCCTTCGATATCGATGGCAACCCTCGCTATGCCGAGGGCTATGACAACGAAACGAAGAAGCTCAGCTATTATTTCAGGCGACCAGGCGAGGGATCTTGGACGCAGTTCGGAGACGAATTTGATCTCGATGACCATGAAAACCTCTACCGCGTCCTCGGTGGCTTTCAGGGTCTAGTGGGCTTCGACGATAAGGATACGAATATCGGATACATCATCGACAACCGTGATGGTGAGGATAAGGCCGCTCTCTACAAGTTCGACTTCACATCAGGTGACTTCGGCGAAAAAATGTTCCAGGCCGAAGACTCCGACGTCATGGGAGTCCAAACGCACTCAATTCCCGGGAACAACAAGCTTGTCGCTGCAATGTACCCCGGAGCCAAGCGTGAGCGGCATTGGTTTGATGAAGAGGAAAAGGCGCTTTATGAAGCGCTAGAACAGCAAATTCCTTACGCTCACCAGATCTCGATCACCAGCCGGTCGAGGGATGGAAACACGATGATCGTTCAGAACTCCGGTCCACGTGATCCGGGCTCGTTCTGGATGGTGAAAGATGGTCAAATGGCCAAGCTGGGCAGCCGAAACCCTCTTATCAATCCCGATCAGCTTTCGGATGTTAAGTACATTCGTTACGAGGCGCGTGATGGGCGAATGATACCTGCCTATGTCACTGTTCCTAAAGGGGAAGGCCCGTTCCCGTTGGTCGTTCAGCACCACGGCGGGCCGCACGTCAACGCGGTTCAGGGTTACAATGAAATCGGGCAGATGCTGGCCAGCGCTGGTTACATGGTTCTCTACCCGCAAAACCGCATTTCAACCGGTTGGGGCAAGTCACACTTCGATGCTGGTTACGGCGAGCATGGTTTGGCGATGCAGGATGACAAGGATGACGGTGCCCTGTACCTGATTGAGCAGGGGCTTGTGGATCCTGACCGTGTGGCGTTCTATGGTTGGTCTTACGGCGGTTATGCCGCGCTTGTTGCTTCGCAGCGAGAAGACAATATCTACCAGTGCGCAATCGCAATGGCAGGGGTTTCTGATCCCGCTAAATCCTATCGCAACCGACGTGGGACAAACTCTCCCAAGGCGTTGGATGATTGGGGTAAGCGCAGAGGTATGATCGGCGTCAACCCGATTGAGGACGTGGCGAAGGCCAATATTCCGCTGCTAATGGCGCACGGTGACGTAGATTCACGGGTCCGCTACTACCACTTGAAAGACTATAAATCGGCGTTGGAAAAGGCTGGAAAAGGTTCGCTTGGCCAGTTCTTGACGCTGAAAGGTGTCGATCACAACAACCTCATGTTCGATCACCAACAGCAGCTCTACACGAAGATGCTGGACTTTCTTGCCAACGATTGCGGTCCGGGCGGCCTGTAAGCCGACCGCTCTACATCAAGTCTGTCGCATTCAGATTGCGACACAAAAGAGGGCTCGCCTGATTGGCGGGCCCTTTTCTTTGGGCGTTGGCTTTCCCGTGTAGCGGTTTGGTCCTTCGTGACCACTGGCCTGCTGAAAGGCGCATAACCGGGCGATGGCAGCCGCGCTCTGCGGATCCGATGCATGGCAATAGGATCGCTTGGTTTCCCCTCGTAAGCTAGCGTGTCGCTGCTTGCGAAGCAGTGGAAGCGTCGCATCAAACCTTTGATGCTAGTCCGGCGGGAGCGGCCGTGTTCACGCTCGGGATGGCCGTCTTTCAGGCACCGACGAAAGTCGGAGCGCCCGCGAGCTCTTGGCGTCATAGCCGAGCGATCTTCCGGGAGCGGCGAGAGATCCCGCGTGCCGACGTCATCGACGAGGATCGGTAGACCGCAGCCTCGAGTTGGGGACTGCAGTGGCCGCCGCAGGTAGACACGCTCTTTGCCCGCTCACCGAAGACACAAAAAAAGCCGCGGACCGAAGTCCGCGGCTCCTTTGTTTGGTTCGCTTACGCTTCGATTAGAAGCGGAAGTTGATCCCAGCAAACACCGTACGAGCTGTGTCGTAGATGGTCGGGAAGGTGTTACCGTTACCGAGCGGCGGACCCGAAGAGGTCGAAACCGGCGGCTGATCGTTGGTCAGGTTCAGAACACCACCACGCAGCGAAATCGTGTCGTTCAGTTCAGCGAAGAACGAGAAGTCGAGATAGTTCACTGCTGGCAGGTTGTCATCGATCTGAGGGTTGTCAGCAACGGTTTCGTTCTTGGTCCCTGAGAAATGACGCCATGCGAGCGACGCGTCGACGCCTTCAGCGCCGAGCGGTCCTTCCCATGTCACCTGAGCACGGTGGCGATATTCCGGGTTCACCGGAGCAACACAACCGTTGTTGAGGAAGCCAGCGCATTCAATCGGCGTATCACCTGGGAACGACGCGAAGTCGAACTTGTCCAGATAGGTTGCCGCATAGTCGAAACGCAGACCGCCGAGCGATCCGATATCAGTCCGGTAGTTGATCTGAACATCGATACCAGCGGTTTCGAGTTCAGCGATGTTGAGGTTGGTTTGTTGGAAACCAACACCCGGGATACCGGCGATAAGCGAGCCATTCGATGCACGCGTGATCAGATCACAGAACGTTGCATTGCCCGTCGCAAGACACTGATCAAGAGTGGTCTGAGCAGCGATACCGGCAGCGATGAAGCCATCAACAGTGATGTTGAAGTAGTCCACCGAGACCGTCAGACCCGGAATGAAGCTCGGCTCAAGCACAGCACCAAAGGTGTATGTGTCCGATTCTTCCGGGTTCAGGTTCGGGTTACCACCAGTCAGCGACTGGGTCTGGCCCGAGATAACATCAGGGACGTTACCGAACTGAGCTGCGGTCACACCAGTGTTCGCACAAGCCGCCTGCGATGCAGTCGGGAATGCCGTCGAGCATGGATCAAAGATCTGATCGCCGTTCGAGTTCACCGCCGAGTTGAGGTTTGGCAGACCAGTGTTCTGGCCCGTGTAAAGCTCAATCACGTTTGGTGCACGGACAGCGCGTTGGAACTGACCACGTAGCGTGATGTCTGACACAGGAGCCCAGGTCAGCTGCACACCGAATGCATTGGTGCTGAAGCTGTTGGTCGTGTTGTTACCCTCAGCGCTGTAATCCGAGAAACGATACTGGCCCGAAAGGGTCAGTTCCTCGAAGAACGGCTTGTCGGTGATCAACGGGATCTGAAGCTCGGTGTAGATCTCGTAGACGTTGACCGAACCAGCAACCGGAAGCGTAGCGCCGCCGACGCCGGTGAAGCCGCCGCCTGGAACCTGGCTGATCTCATCAGGGATCGATTCCAGAGTGTCTTCACGATACTCAACACCCACGAGGAAAGCGATGCCTTCGTCGGAGAGTGGTGAGCTGAAGCCATACTCGCCAAGGTCAGCCTGAACGTTGGCACCAGCGACGAGCTGCGAAGTCGAACCGATCACGATGCCGACGCCCTGGATGAAGTCCAGAGCTTCTTGCGTCACGAGGCTTTCACCATTCGGACCACGCTGGAAGATGTTGTAAGGAACACAACCACCAGATGGATCTGCACAAACAGCGTTACCGTTGCCGTCGTCAACAACATTGAATGCCTGCTGGAGGTTCGCAATGATGAAGTCGTTGGTCGAAAGCGAGCTGTCCGATGTTTCGGCATACTGACCGAACACTTCGTAAGCCCAAACGCCGTCACCGAAGTCACCACGCAGGCCGCCGACAATACGGAAGGCACTGTTTTCGAGGCGCGAGTTACGTGGACCGCCTTCGATGTTACGGTGAGAAGCGAACGCGTTCGGGATGATGACATCATTGGCGATATCGTCAGCCGAGCAGTTGAACACTTCAGTTGCCAGGTCGATGCCCGGAGTGTTCTGGATCAGTGGGTTGCCACAGTTGATCGGGTGAACACCGAACGATGCCGATTCAGCGATCTGGGCGTCGGAGAAGACGTCCGTGTAGCTGATGTCGAGGAACGCTTCCATGTTGTCGGTGATGTCATAGTGCGCACGACCGTAGAGCGTGAAACGCTCGGATGGACGCTGGAAGAAGTTCAGCGCACCAAAGTTATAGGTCTGTGCAGGTCCACCAACGAATGGAACAAGCGTGCCGTCTTCCTGCTGGAATACGTCATCGTTTACGCCGTCGCCGTTGAAGAAGTCTGCGAAGCGGCGGAAGTTGGACGAACCAACGCAGCCGGCACCGCCGAAGCTAGTTGCAGAGCCCGATTCACCAATCGTACAAGCTGAGAACGAACGGTTGTTCTGGGTAACCTGTTCACGCTTTTCGTAGTTTGCGTAGATGGTGACGTTACCACGGCCATCAGCCGTGTTGGTGCCGATCATCGCGGTGGCAGAGAACTCAACGCCGTCGATGATTGGTTCAGCAAGCGGTTGCTGTGCAGCAGCGGTTACGTTGTTGAAGAACGTATTGCCGTTGCCGGTCTGCTGGAAGTTCCCTTGGAAATCCAGCTCGATGCCTTCAAAGTCGCGCTTGAGGATGAAGTTGGCAACACCGCCAACAGCGTCCGAACCATACACAGCCGAAGCACCGCCGGTCAGAACGTCAACACGCTCGATCAGCTGGGTCGGGATAAGGTCAAGGTTTGCCGACGAAATGCTCGACGAACCGTAAGGAAGACGGCGACCGTCGATCAGTACGAGCGTACGGACTGAGCCGACACCGCGAAGGTTCAGCGTAGCGGTACCTGATGCACCGTTCGAAACTTCACCGGCCTGACCGGCAAAAACCTGCGGCAGCTGGTTGACGAGGTCTTCTACACGAACTGTACCCTGCGAACGGATCTGTTCTTGCGAAACAGACAGAACCGGGCTTGCGCCCTCAAGGTTCGGGTTCACGTTCAGACGCGAACCGGTGACCAGGATCTGGTTTTCGACGGATTCTGCTTCATCACCATCGGTGGTGACATCAGCATCCTGCGCATATGCAGGAGCCGAAGCGAGAACCAAGCCGACTGCCAACGATCCAGCGCTCAGTCGAAGCTGGTTGGAAATCTTCATATGGTTTTTTACCCTCATGACTAATGTCTTTCACCTAAACGAAAGACACGTGGCGGATGAGATTTTGCAGCTAGCGCGGGGCAAGCGGCTCAACTTCATCCAGTGCATTGGGCTAAGTCGAGGCCGAACACGCGCAGCATAGCGCGCGGATTCCGCCCAATTAGTCCCTATTTGTCGGGTTAGGCGTCTTGCCGTGCACAAGGGAAGCAATCCTAGCGCTCTTCGCGAAATTGAAATCGCGGTGTAGCAGTCGTGCAACACTGCTTAACATGTGCAATTTACCATTTGAATCCGCACAATTCGGGCATTCCTGAAAGTCGCACAGTGTTGTCTGGCAACACTTTTGGCTAACGTGTACCAACACAATTGTCGCACCTTCGATTGGAGAGAAATTGCTATGCGCACGATCAAACTGGCAGTTTGCCTTGCTGTTTGTGTCAGTCTGGTAACGGGTCCTGCAGCCGCACAGAGCGATCCGGCTGACGCGATTGGGACGCCAGAAGTGGTGGGCAAACTGTTCAAGTGCCGGGAGATCGCAGACCCGGATGAACGGCTCGCCTGTTTCGACCGCGAGGTAGCTGTCGTTTATGCTGCGCAGGAATCGCGTGAGCTTGTGATTGCCGACCGTGAACAGGTGGCCGAAGCCAAGCGCGGGCTTTTCGGGCTGAAGCTGCCCAATATCAAGCTGTTCGGTGGCGGGGATGACGACGATGACAAGGTGAACGAACTGACCGCAACGCTTACATCGGCAAGGCGTCTCGACAATGGGCGTTTTATCTTTGAGTTGGAAGATGGAGCGCGCTGGATTCAGACCGAGGACTCACCTGGGCGCAAACGCTTCAAGGCAGGTGACACGATTGTCATCAAGCGAGCCGCGCTGGGCAGTTTCAAGGCGCGGGTGAATGACAAGAGCGCAGGCAGGGTGCGCCGCCTGAATTGAGACGTTACCTGCTGAGTACAACGTCGAATACGGCTGTCATTCGCTCGCTCGTTTCGGACGCACCAAATGGTGAAGTGCCGTGGTAAAGAGTCGAAGGGAACAGCGCCAAATGCCCATGTTTGGGCTCGATCCGTGTAAGGGATGGCAGATCAAGCGATAGATCGACCGGCGGGCTGCCGAGCTCCAACCACCCCTCCTTCGCGGATTCATCCTGCGCCTCTTCGGGGACCACCAGATAGAGTGCGCTCGAGATAATGCCGTTGGGGTGGATATGCGAGGCATGGTGCGATCCGCCGCCCGTCAGCCGCACGGACCACGATCCCTGCAATTGCCAAGGCGCATCCCGGTGAGCGAGCAGGGGGTGCGCCGGATCGGCAGGTGGCAATTCCTTGCGATAGGCGTCGAGCGTGCGCCAGATTGCGCGGCGCAGGTCGGTAAAAACCTTCTCGGTCCGGTCCAGCAGCCGTCCGCGCGTCTGCGTGCCGCCGCGCACGCTCTGTCCCAAGGGCTGACCTGCTCCATCGTGCAGGCCGCGCAGCTCCGACACCGCCTGATCGATCAGGCGGTCGTTGCATTCCAGCTCGCGCATCTGGATGAGGCCATCCTGACCGTGCAGCCATTGCGCGCGCGGATTGTCCGTAAGCCTCCAAAGCATATCCAGCAGCGCCCAAGCTCCGATATCACCGGGCGTGCGCTCCAAAGCTTGATTGAGCAGGCTTTCTGCCGTTTCGAATTCGGCGCGTCTGATGCGGTGCCGCGCTTCATGCGTCAGGCGATTCAGGCTGTTGTCATCGAGGCTTGCAAAGATAGCTTCGGCACGGTCGTGATCGCCAGCTGCCCCGGCATAGACCGCTTCCAGCATGGCAAAGTGGGATTCCGCCTTGCTGGTCATGCGTGCATTGGCCGCGACCTCTGCCGCCTGTGAATCGCACCCGAACCCGGCGAGCGTCTTTGCCCACATGTCCGGAATATTGGGGTCTTGCGGGGCTTTCTTGGCGGCGCTGGCAAAATGAGATGCGAAGTCCGCATCGCCCCTAGTGTGCCGCAGTTGGGCCAGCCAGCGATGCGCTTCGGTAAAGCCGGGAGCCTGCTCTATCACCTGCTCCATGATCGTGATCGCGCCATCATGGTCGCCCAAATGGTCAAGGGCTTGAGCCTTGCCCAGCCATAGCGCGGGATTACCCTGATCGAGTTCCAGCGCCCGTTCGAAGCGTTCCAACGCTTTTGGCTCGCCGCGCTCCATCGCGACATCGGCGCGTCCAACCAGTGCCTTGGGTCGCCCCGGTTCGATCCGCAGCGCCCGATCGTACCACTTTGCCGCGTCTGCGAGGTTCGACAGCGCCCGTTCGGCATTCGCGCGGGTGGAACAATAATGCGCGTATTTGCTACCCTTCTTCTCGATCTTTCGAAGCACAGCATGCGCTTCGCGGTTGTGGCCCGCCGCGTTGAGGGCAATCGCCTGATCTACAGCGTGATCGAACTGTTTGGGTTCGAGTTTAAATGCCTTGCCGAAATGCTCGGCCGCCTCGACCGGTCGGCCCTGCATTAGTAGCACGCTGCCCCCTGCATGCCACAAGAACGCCTCTTTCGGATAAGCCTTCAGGCCGCTGCGAATGGCAGAGAGGGCGCCCACAAGATCGCCCGTCTGTGACGCGGTCGACGCCTTGCTATACCAGTCCTGCGCTGAAAGGCCGATCATGCTCGCCTGATAGCGACCGCCAATCAGCAAGGGCAAGCGCGGATGCATCGATAGTTTCGCAGACTGGTATTTTGCGAGCTTGATTTGGCTCGCGCGCTCCCATAGTCGAGTGGCAAATAGCAACGTTTACGTAAACGAGAGGATCACCCCCATGGCTACAGCTTATATTGTCGACGCCGTTCGGACTGCAGGGGGGCGCCGCGGTGGTCGTCTTGCTGGCGTCCACCCAGTTGATTTGCTCGCAAAGAGCCTCGATGCAGTCGTCGGGCGCAGCGGGATCGATCCCGAGGCCGTCGATGACGTAGTGACAGGCTGCGTAAGCCAGGCGGGCGAGCAGGCGGGCCAAGTGGGCCGCATGGGCGTTTTGGCTTCCAAGCTGTTGCCGCAATCCACTCCAGCTGTTTCGATCGACCGCCAGTGCGGTTCCTCCCAGCAAGCGATTCAGTTCGCCGCGCAGGCCGTGATGAGCGGCACTCAGGACGTTGTGATTGCCAGCGGTGTCGAAAGCATGACGCGCGTCCCGATGGGCTCGAACATGACGCTGCACATGAAGGAAGGGCTGGGCAATTACATGTCCCCCGGCGTGATGGAGAAGTACCCGAACGTCCAGTTCAGCCAGTTCATGGGCGCGCAGATGATCGCCGATAAGCATGACTTTTCGAAGGAGCAGCTCGACGAGTTTGCACTTGAGAGCCACAAGCGCGCGATCGCCGCGACTGAGGCCGGCGCGTTCGCAAACGAGATCGTTCCGGTCGAGATCGAGACGCCCGAAGGCACCGAAATGCACACGGTCGATGAAGGCATTCGCTTCGATGCGACATTGGAAGGGATCGCAGGTGTCAAGCTGCTCGCGCCCGATGGCAAGATCACTGCGGCGTCAGCCAGCCAGATCTGCGACGGTTCGAGCGCGGTGATGGTTGTCAGCGAAGAGGCACTCAAGCGTCACAACCTCACGCCGATGGCGCGCATCCATAACCTGACCGTGACGGCGGGCGACCCGGTGATCATGCTCGAAGAGCCGCTGTTCGCGACCGACCGCGCGCTTGAACGCGCTGGTATGACGATGGCTGATATCGATCTGTATGAAGTCAACGAAGCGTTCGCGCCTGTGCCTATGGCGTGGCTCAAGCATACCGGTGCTGACCCGGAGAAGCTCAATGTCCATGGCGGCGCAATCGCGCTCGGCCACCCGCTCGGCGCGTCGGGCACTAAACTGATGGCGACGCTCGTCCACGCGCTTAAGCGTCATGACAAGAAATACGGCCTGCAAACGATGTGCGAAGGCGGCGGCGTCGCCAATGTCACCATCGTTGAATCGGTCTGAACCCAATCCAAATCTGAGAGGAAAGTCTAAATGGAAGTATCTGCCAACACCCCCGCCGTCGTTACCGGCGGAGCCTCGGGCCTCGGCGCAGCAACGGCTCGCGCGCTGGCCGCCAAGGGCGCAAAAGTCGCGATCTTCGACATGAACGAAGAAAAGGGCGAGGCCATGGCTGCCGAAATCGGCGGCATCTTCTGCAAGGTCAACGTGACCAGCGATGACGATGTCGACGCAGGTTTTGCGAAGGCCCGCGAAGCACACGGTCAGGAACGGATCCTCGTCAACTGTGCAGGCATCGGCAATGCGATCAAGACCGCCAGCCGCGACAAGCAGACCGGCGAGATCAAGCACTTTCCCGTGTCTGCATTCGACTTCGTCATCCAGGTCAATCTGATCGGCACCTTCCGCTGCATCGCCAAGTCGGCAGCCGGTATGATGACGCTCGACCCAATCAATGAAGACGGCGCGCGCGGCGCGATGGTCAACACCGCTTCGGTCGCTGCCGAAGATGGTCAGATGGGCCAAGCGGCCTACTCCGCATCGAAGGGCGGCGTCGTCGGCATGACCTTGCCGATCGCGCGCGACTTGATGCGCGAAGGCATCCGCGTAAACACAATCCTGCCGGGTATCTTCGAAACCCCGCTGATGAACGCGGCCCCGCCGCAGGTGAAGGAAGCGCTCGCCGCATCCGTCCCGTTCCCCAAGCGTCTGGGCATGCCGGAAGAGTACGCCAAGCTGGCCATGACGATGATCGAGACCGGCTACTTCAACGGCGAAGACGTGCGTTTGGATGGCGCGATCCGGATGGCGCCGCGTTGATTTTTCCGCACCCCATCCGGGGTGCGATATCCTCGCTCATGCGATCAGAGATCGCATCGCGGAGTTTATCCTGAGCGGCAGGCTTGCCAGCCAGCCGAAGGGGGCGGGCGGTCGCCGTTGCGGCCCTTGGGGCCGAAGTCTCCGCTATAGTCTCAGAATTCGAAAACCCTCGCTTTTGCGGGGGTTTTCTTTTGCCGGAAGCGTGGCAACGTGGATTGCGAAGGAGAGAGACCAAGATGACCGACTACACCCAAATCCTCGTCGACAAGGCCGATGGTGTTGCCACCATCACGCTCAACCGTCCGGAGAAGATGAACGCCTACACCCGAACGATGGGGGCGGAGATCATGGCGGCGATGGATGATATCGATGCCGATGACAGCGTGCGGGCGGTGATCTTTACCGGCTCTGGCGATCGCGCATTTTGCGCTGGCGCCGATCTGACGCCCGAAGGGGGAGGGCAGGTGTTCTCCAGCGCCGATCAGGTCGAGGATCTGTCAGACGAGCGCGTACGCGATGGCGGGGGCCTGCTGACTTTGCGCCTGTTCGAGAGCAAGAAACCGTTGATCTCGGCCTGTAATGGTGTCGCTGTTGGTGTGGGCGCGACGATGCAGCTTGCCATGGACATCCGCCTCGCGAGTGACACTGCGCGCTACGGGTTTGTGTTCGCGCGGCGCGGGATTGTACCGGAGGCGGCATCGAGCTGGTTCCTCCCTCGCATCGTCGGGATCAGCCAGGCGCTCGAATGGTGTTATTCGGGTCGGGTATTCGATGCCGAAGAAGCCAAGGCGGGAGGATTGGTCCGCTCTGTCCATGCACCGGGTGATCTGATGCGTGCTGCGCAGGACCTTGCATCCGAGATCGCGCAGAATACTTCGGCCATTTCGGTAGCGATGACGCGGGCGATGATGTGGCGTCTGATGAGCGCGGATCATCCGATGGAAGCGCACAAGATCGACAGCCGCGCGATCTACACGCTGTCGCGCGGGGCCGATGCCAAGGAGGGGATCGCCAGCTTCCTCGACAAACGCAAGCCGGTCTATCCCGGCAAGGTCAGCGAAGACATGCCCGATTTCTATCCTTGGTGGGAAGCGCGCGGCTACGAGTAATCCGGGTCGGTCTTGCATTGCGGGATGGTTTCATGGGAAACCAGTTCCATGACAAGCGCCACCAATGACAATCCGGCCGCCAGCGCGGGGCAATTGGCGGGTTTTTTGCCCTACCAATTGTCCGTCGCTTCGAACGCGGTCAGCGAGCTGATTTCCGAACGATACCGCAAGCGTTTCGCGCTCAAGATCCCCGAATGGCGGGTGATGGCCGTGCTTGGCGACGCCGGGGCGGCAACTCAGCGCGACCTGACCGAAGCGACGCTGATGGACAAGGTCGCGGTGAACCGCGCTTGCAAAGTCCTGGAAGAACGCGGGCTTGTGGCGCGGGCACCCAATGCGCGCGATGGCCGCTCGCACCTGCTCGAACTGACGGGCGAGGGCAGGGCGATCCATCAGGAAGTGATGCCGCTTGCATTGCAGACGGAACGCGACCTGTTCGAGGGATTCGATGCTGCAGAGCGGGCGCAGTTCCGCGCACTGCTGGAACGGATGCGGGCCCGCGCCGCAGACCTCACCGAAGGCTAAGCACCAAGAAGCGAAACGCGCGGCTGGCGGGGATTTCCCGACCAACCGCGCGTTCCATTACCCGTCCAGGGTTAGTCGAACAGCTTAGTCGCTGAGCAGTGCGTCGTTGATCGAGCAGGCCGCTGGGCCAAGGATCACGATGAACAGCACCGGCAGAATGAACAGGATCAGCGGCACCGTCATGATCGCCGGCAGACGCGCGGCTTTTTCTTCGGCGCGCATCATGCGCTCGTTACGGAATTCCGCCGAAAGCACACGCAGTGCGCTGGCTAGCGGAGTACCGTAGCGTTCGGTCTGGACCATCGTGGTCACCACGCCTTTGACCGCTTCGAGATTGACGCGGTAGGCGAGGTTGTTGAACGCTTGTCGGCGCTCATTGAGGAACGACAGTTCAATAGCCGTGAGCGCGAACTCATCACCCAGCTCTGGATAGGCCCGGCCCAGCTCCTTGGCGACGCGGTTGAATGCGGCGTCGACGGTCAGACCAGCTTCGGCACAAATCACCAGCAGATCGAGTGCGTCCGGCAGACCCTTCTGGATCTCCAAGGTGCGCTTTGACGCCTTGTTGCTCAGGAACAGCTCTGGGCCTTTGTAACCCAGGCCGATCAGAGCAGCCATTGCCCCAAGCCGGTACATCGGGCCCCATTCCGGGAAGAAGTTGATCACATAAACGACCACAAAGCCCAGAATACCGAGGATGACCGGCAAGACCGCGCGCAGACCGATGATAAGGACTGCAAGCTCTTTGTTCCGGTAACCAGCATATGCGAGCTTTTGCTGCACGGCTTCGACCTGGCTCTGCTGCAAGACTTTCATCTTGCCGAGCTGATCTTTCACCTTGTCGGTGGTGTCGGATTTGCGCACCAGGCTCGCACGCTTTTTCGTGCCGCCGGTTATGATACCGGCTTTGAGCTGCTCGCGGCGTTCGTTAAGCGCTTCGACACGCTTGGCCATCGGGTCTTTGATCGTGACCGCGGCATAGATTGCCATGATCACTGCAAAGGCTGCCATCCCGGCCAGCACGGTGCCGACCATGACGACGTCGAAGCCGAGAAGCGTAGGGCCTGCGGGTTGTTCAAGAATCATGTCGTGTCCCCGCTTAGATTTCGAAGCTGACCATTTTGGCCATGATGCCGACGCCAATGCCCATCCAGACGAGCCCACCTAGGCCGGTCACGATCAGGCGATCGTCAGTGAAGAACCCGCCAATATAGCCCGGGTTGATCCACCAGATCATGGCGAAGACGATGAACGGCAGCGCGCCAACGATGTAGGCGGATGCTTTCGATTCCGAACTCATGGCCTTGATCTTGAGCTTCATCTGGCCGCGCTTGCGCAGCACGTCGGCAAGGTTTGAGAGCGTCTCAGCAAGGTTACCACCGGTTTCACGCTGAATGGCGAGTGTGATGCAGAAGAAGTTAAATTCTGGGATGCCGAGCCGGTCGGCAGTTTCCTGCAATGAATCTTCCATCGACTTACCGATCTTGATCCGCTCCACGATGCCTTTGAATTCAAGGCCGACCGGGCCGGGAACTTCCTGTGCGACAACAGCGAGCGTTTCCGTGACAGGCAGACCCGAACGCAAACCACGTACGAGCAATTCAATACCGTCGGGAAACTTCGAGTTGAAATCGTTGGTCCGCTTCTTGATGAAAAAGCCGACGACGAGGTGCGGAATGCCTGCACCCACCAAAACGCCTACGCCAAGCGCGAGCAAAGCGGCACCGCTCTGGATGAAGATGATCACGGCAAGAAAGAGTGCAAGGCCGAGCGATGCGTAGATATATTGCGAAACCGTCCACGGTTTGCCGGTCCGGTCCAGCCGGTTTTCCAGCGCTTCGAGACGCGAGCCTGAGCCTGCGACCTTGTGCGTTTTTGGCTTGCGCGCGGCAATCGCCTTCTTGAATTGCGATTCAACCTTGGCATCCATGCTTTCCGAATGGCGATGGACGAGGCTTTCAAGCCGGCGCTTCTGCGCCTTGCCTGCACCACTGCTGTCGAAAATCAGGTACAGAACGACGATCACGGCAAAGATCGCAATCGAAATGATCAGGGTCTGGAACATATCCATAAGGGTCGGTCCTGGTTAATCGTCGTTCAACGGGGCTGTTTATTGCGGTCTGAATGGGAAGCGGAGCGAATGCTCTGCCTCCCACGCAGCGCCTTATTCAGCCGGTTCCGCTTCGGTTTTGTCTTTCTTCGCGAGCAGCGATTTCAGATCGAACCCGCCTAGCAGCGACTTCTTCTCTTCCGTCACCGAAGACATATCGTCTTCCTCGCTGGCACCCATGATGCGCTCGCCGATCTGCTTGATTGCGGCCGTGGCCTTGCTCGAAGCATTGGCATCGACGAACACCTGGCCCAGCTTGGCCGCATTCGATGCTGCCTTGACGTCGTAAGGCACGACGAAGTCGACCTTGCGCTCGATCGAGGCTTCGAAATCGGACTTGCTGATCTCGGCCACATTAAGCTGTGCCTTGTTGGCCACGATCATCGGATGCGCGTGCGCCGCATTGGCTTTGAGCCAAGACAGGATGCGGATAGTGTCGCGGGCAGAAGCCAGCGTGAACTCGCAAGCCAGAACGACGAGGTTCACGTCGGTCAGCAGATGCGGGAAGTTGATCAGCATGTTGCGCGGCAGATCGATCACGGTCATTTCGAACGCCTGGCGGAACTCTTCCTCCAGTTGCACGAAAGCCGAACCATCGGTCATCAGCGGCTGGTTGATCGGAGCCTCTGCCGACAGGATCGACAGATTATCATTGGCGCGGATCATGGCGCGTTCGATGAACAGGCCGTCAATACGGCTTGGGTTATCGATTGCGTCGGTCAGGCCGCGGCCCGGCTCAAGGTCCAGTGCCAGCGCGCCGGTTCCAAAGTGCACGTCGAGATCGAGCAGCGCAGTCGGAGCCTGATGCTGGTCGCTGAACAGCCATGCGAGCGAGGTTGCGAGCGTCGAAGCGCCGACACCACCACGCGTCCCGACCACAGCGGTCGAAATGTGCCGCTTGACCGTTTCGCCTTCACCAGCCTTCGGCGCAGTGAAGATGGCCAGAGCCTGGTTCAGAGCATCGTGCACTTGCTGGGCCGAAAGTGGCTTCAGCAGGTAGTCGTGGATGCCGCTGGCAAGCAGATCGCGATACAGGCGCACGTCGTTGACCTGGCCCATGGCGATAACCACGGTGCCCGGCTCGCAGACTTCTGCCAGCGCGTTGATATCGTTCAGCGGATCGCCGCTTTCCGAAAGGTCGACCACGAGGATTGCCGGGCTGGCGCTGACGCTGAGCGATTGGATCGCATTGCGCAGGCCGCCTTTGTTGCACTTCTCCGGCTGCCAGCCCATTTCGATGATGACGGGACGCAGAACGTCCAGCGCGTTGTCATCGCAGATATAGGCTGCAAACGGATCGCGATTGCCGGGAAGACCGGATTTCCAGGGAGCGTTCATGGATTAGTTTCCTCCGCCTTCACTTTGTGCATCTTGCAGACCGGCAGCGCCGGTTGGTGCTGTTTCACGATAGGTCGTGATTGCCTTGTTCGAAGTTGCAACGACGTTTTCACCGCTGCCTTTCTTGCCTTCGAGCAGGTCCTGTGGATCGGCGACCATCGCAGCGAGGTTGCCGTTTACCGCGCAACCGTAGCCGGGGCTGGTCGCGTTCATGTAGTTGCTGTCGGCCTTGGCAGACCAGTCGGGGCAGCCCGGAACCGAAGCGGTCGAACGAGTGATCACCACGCGGGCTTGACCCGGCTCGATAAAACCAGCGGTCGTCGGAGCGGTTTCGCCAACGATCAAACCGTAACGACCGGCAAGGTCATTGACTGCGCTGGTCACTGCGGGATTGCCCGATGGGTTATCGACAGTAACGCGGTCGCCATAGGCAAGGCCCATCGTGTCGAACCAGCCTTTCAACCGTTGCTGTTCCGAAATCGGCAGACCGCCGCCATTGGTTTGCACATCGAACGTGTAGTTCGTGCGTTCGACCACTGCCTGCTTGTCACTGTAAAGGCTCGTATTGGTCGGCATTCCTGCACAACCCGCGACCGCGAGGCCAAGCGAGAGGGCGAGTGCGCCAGACAGCTTGCTGTATTTTGCAAAGGTCATCGTATTCACCTTTCTCACGTTAGAGGCTGAAGCCAGGAGCCGCGGCGTCTGCCGAGCGGTTCTTTTTGCGTTTCTTGCGATCGGTCCGGCGCTCGGTCGGAGCGTTATTCGGAGTGATCGCGGAAGGATCGGCATTGCTGACATCCGGTGTCGGCGCATTGCCGTCTTCACCAGCTGCTCTCGGGCCAGGGCGTTGCTCACCCGAAACGCCGGCATTGTCCTGATAGGTGATCAGCTGTTCGAACTCGTTGGCTGAGTGGTAGCCATCGGTTGGCAGCTTGATGTCCTTGGCATCGACCGGTTTCACCAGATACGGCGTCACCACGATGACCAGCTCGGTTTCGCCCTTACGGAACGAGCGCGAACGGAACAGGTTGCCCAGGATTGGAACGTCCCCAAGGCCAGGAGCCTTGTCGAGCGCATTCTGTGAGCTGTTGCTCATCAGGCCAGCGATCATGAAGCTCTGTCCTGAACCAAGTTCGACAGTCGTCTCGGTGCGGCGCACCGTCAGTGCCGGAACCTGGAAACCGTTGAGCGTGACTGCCCCCTGGGTTGTCAGTTCCGAAACTTCCGGACGTACGCGAAGCGAGATCCGACCGTTCGCGAGAACCGTCGGCGTGTAAGCGAGGCTCACACCGAACTTGCGATACTCGATCGAGACGTTGCCAAGACCTTCACTGATCGGGATCGGGAATTCACCACCCGCAAGGAACGTGGCGGTTTCGCCCGAAAGCGCTGTCAGGTTAGGCTGTGAAAGAGTGGTGACCAGACCGATGCTTTCGGACAGGTCAAGCGCGCCGAGGACGTTGACGCCAAAAAGGCGGCCAAGACCGGCGAGCGAAGTTCCACCCTGCGAGTCGATCCCCGGACCAGTGATGGTCTGCGTGAGGAAGGTGCCGTCGTCGTTTAGGACGGGAAGGCCATTGGCGCCGAGTACGAGGCGTTGCTGAGCCACGCCGGCAACACCTGAACCTGAAGAGAGCGGGCCGCCATAATTGAAGCCGTCGGCTTGACCGAGTGCACGGCCTGTGCCGATGCCTCCGCGGAAACCATTGGTTCCGTCAGCGGTGGTCAGGTTGCCGCCAATCTCGCGAAGCAGATTGCGGTTCACTTCGGCGAACTTCACCTGCAGGTTCACCTGCAGCGGAGTTGCCGTCTTCAGGCGGGTGATGACATTGGCGTCTTCGCCCAGGAATGCCTGAACCAAACGTTCTGCCTCGGCAGCATCTTCAGGAGCGCCAACCGTACCGGTCAACAGCACTGTATTGGTGCCCATAGTGGCAACGCCGATCTTGGCGTCTGGCATGGCCAGAGACATCATCTGTTCGATGCTGTCGATGTTCGACCCGACGCGGACGTTGGCCGACCAGATAACCGTACCGGCAGAGTTGCTGGCGTAGATCGTGGTCTCACCGCCGGCCCGTCCGAAGACATAGAGCTGGCGCTGCGATTTGACCTGGACATCGGCAACGTTTTCGTTGGCTACGAACACATCGGCCATAGCGCCAGGCACCGTGATCAATTGTCCGCGTCCGATCGACAGGACAACATCCTGCGATGGGCTAACGGCTTGCTGTGCGGTGGCTGTCGTAGCCGGAACCGCGGCGAGCGGTGCGGCTGCGATGCTCGCCAGCAGCAATTTGGCAGTAAGGCGTTTCATAGTCTGGCCCCCCATGGGTTTCCCATTTTCCGCTTTCACGGCGTCAAAACGTTTCGTTAGGATCGACATTTGTTGGTCCTCAGCGGATCAGTGGTCCGGTGGGTGCGCCCTGCGGCAGACCCTGGGCACCGGATGGTGCATTCACTGGAACTTGCGTCGTCGCTTTGCCGCGAGTCACCCGGACACTGGGTCCGCGGTTGACCGGAGCGGTGCTCCTTGTGGATGTCGTTGTTGATCTCCGCGAAGAGGCGCGACTTTGCTGAAGCCTCTCACGTTCCTGGATCTTAGCGTTAACTTGCGCCTTGATTTTGGCATCTTCGATGGTGCGGAACCGCGAGACATTGTATGCCGTCTGGAAGGACTTGCTTCCTTCAGTCGGACGGCTTTTCGCTGCCTCGAGAATACGCTCTTCTTCTTCAGGAGAAGCGCCATCTGGAATGACAACGTCGCCTTTAGCAATTGCGCGCTCGAGCTCTGCTTGGTTGTCGGCGAGCGAGCGCAGAACGAGACTAAGCGTTCCCATCGACTGCGCTGCCGAGACTTTTTCCGCGTACTTTGGTGTGACTTCGAGGGTCACCGTACGGAAAGCCCGAACGATCGTTTTACCGGTTTGCGGATCAGTTGCCTGCTCGGTCGACTGGTCAGTTGCGAGCACGCGAAGGTTGTTCAAGATCGTTTCGGAACCTTGAAAGTCCTTACCGAGCTCTGCGGCTTTGATGGTCTGTGTAAGAACCAGATCGACACGGTCGCCCGGAAAAATGAAGCCTCCGACACCCGTACGTGCCGACACCGGAACGGTAACAGCGCGCATGCCAGGTGAGAGAGCAGCGGCAAGGAAGCCGCGATCGCCAGGGCTCACCAGCGAACCTTGCGTAACCGGCTCACCTGCAGTGATCGGATGACGCACGACGGTGCCGAGCAGCTGATTGATGTCAGATTCGCCGTCAATGAAGTACGCGTCCTGGACAAGCTCTTCAGGCCATTGCTGATAGCCCATGGCATCAGCAGTGATGATTGTGCCGGCAGGCAGCGCACGCTGCGCAACGAGCACTTTCGGGCCAACGGGTGCAGCTTCTGCTTCAGGAGCAGCGCTTCCAGCGAACATCGTCCGTGCGGCAAAGGCAGTGCCGACCGCGATGATCAGCGCTCCAATGAGCAGAACCAGCTTCTTCCTATCCATGGCTAATCTAGCCCCCTTAAATGTGCCCTACTGTGGTTATCGGGCCGGTATGGTTGCGATGCGTACGTCCGAACTGGTTAAAATCAGGTTCATCCGACATTGCCCGAAAGCAATTCTTCCGGGATGTAGTTGGCCGCGAGGACCCACAATCCGCCGAAAGCGATCGCGACGCCGTACGGAATCGCGAGCCGTTCTTTTTGATTGAGCAGGAAATGCCAGGCGCCCATCACGATGGTCAGAACGCCGCCGGCAATCGCCATGATAATAAGCAGCTGCAAAAACGCGCCGGGTTCGATCCACAGCGCGAGTGCGGTCAACAGTTTGACGTCACCGCCGCCCATCATTCTCAAGGCAAACAGAATGGAAAGCAGTGCAAAGGCGCCAATGGCCACAGCGAACTGAAGCGCGACATCGGGCCACAGGGCCAGACCGCTGGTCCACCAGAACACTGGCGCGCCCAGGGCGATGGCAGCGTTAAGCCAGTTGTCGATCTGACGCCGCTTGATATCGGTGCAAGCCGCAAAGACCAGCGCAATTGCCAAGGCAATCAGCAGCCCGTAGTGAAGATACGTCGTAAGCATCTGGCCCCCAGAAGGTTGCCGTCCGGACGGTCCGGTCGGTCCTTGTTGAGGATCTTGCTACAGGGCAGTGCTTACCAAATAGTAACCAACACCAGCGGTCGGATATTAGGCACGTGAGCGAGAATGATATGGGCGATAACGCAGTAATGGACCGCCCGATCAACCGTCGGGCTATTCCGGAAGCAGCCACCGAAACGATCTGGCAGGCGGCCGACGGGCACACTTTGCGCCGGATCGACTGGACGGGAGCCACCGACGCTCCGCGTGGTTCAATCCTGTACCTGCCCGGGCGCGGCGACAATTACGAAAAATATCTCGAAAGCCTTGAAGAATGGCACCGTGCGGGCTGGCGCGTAACGGCGGCCGATTGGCGCGGACAGGCGGGCAGTGGCCGGCTCGGCAATGACAAGGTCACCGGCCATATCGACGATTTTTCGACGTGGATCGATGATCTGGCGCATCTGTGGGAGGCTTGGATCGCTGAGACGCCCGGACCGCATGTGCTCGCCGCGCATTCCATGGGCGGGCACCTTGTCATGCGAGCTTTGGTCGAGAAGCGCGTTGATCCCGATGCCGTATTCCTGAGCGCACCTATGCTTGGCATGAACGGCCCACCACTGCCGCTTTCGATCCTGCACGGCGTAGCGGGGATGATGACCAAGGTGGGCGATCCTTTGCGTCAGGCGTGGAAGTGGAGCGAGAAGCCAGGTGAGATGCCGGTCGATCGGATCAACCTGCTGACCCATGATCCCGACCGCTATCAGGATGAGCTGTGGTGGCGCGAGCATCGGCCTGAGCTGGTGATGGGCCCGGCAAGCTGGCGCTGGGTCGAGCGCGCCTATGCATCCTGGAGAATGCTTGAGGAGCCTGGGGCGCTGGAGGAGGTCGATGTACCTGTGCTGATTGTCTCCACCAGCTCCGACAAACTCGTGAGCCACGCTGCCAATGTGCGTGGAGCCGAGCGCCTTCCCAAAGGCGAACTCGCGGAGTTTGGCGAAGAAGCGCATCACGAGATTCTCCGTGAAGTCGATGCCGTGCGCGACCGGGCGATGGCCGCTGTGGCAGAATTCCTCGATCGCGTCGCTCCTCCCGCACCAAAGTAATGGCTGAGACGATCTACGATTTTGCTGTGATCGGTGCGGGGATGGCCGGCGCGAGCATCGCTGCCGAACTTGCTCCGCATGCTACCGTGCTCGTTCTCGAGGCCGAAGACGTGCCGGGGTATCATTCGACTGGTCGCTCAGCAGCATTCTGGGAGGAATGTTACGGAGGGCCGGGCGTGGTCCCGCTGACGCTGGCGTCTGGCGTTTTCCTGAGAGAGAACGGTTTCCTGCGACCGCGCGGCGCGCTGTATGTCGGGCGCGGCGATGACAAGGCGCAGATGGACGGTTTTGTCGAAACCTTCGCTGGAACCGGTGTGACAATCGAACGGCTGGGCCGTGAAGGTCTGGTGGAACGTGTCCCGCATATTCGCGAGGATTGGTGCGACGCGATCTGGGAGCCGGCATGTGCAGACATCGACGTGGCGGGCCTGCACCAGCACTACCTCAAAGGGCTGAAGCAAGGCGGTGCCGATTTGATTTGTCGCTCGCGCGTCGCTGGCCTCAGGCGTCATGACGGCATTTGGCAGATCGAAGCCGAAGGCGGCGCGACTCACCTTGCTGCGGCGGTCGTCAACGCTGCTGGAGCGTGGGCCGATACGCTCGCTCAGATGGCCGGAGCGCAGCCTTTGGGAATCGATCCCAAGCGGCGCACCGTCGCGCAATTGCGGGTCGAACCCGCTGCGCCTGATAATTTGCCACTAGTGCTCGACATCAACGGCGGCTTCTATTTCAAGTCCGACAATGGCCGATTGTGGCTCAGTCCGCATGACGAAATCCCGACCACACCTTGCGATGCAGCCCCCGAAGAACTCGACGTCGCGCTTGCGATCGACCGGTTCCAGAGAGTTACTGACTGGCACATAGAAGCGGTTGAGCGCCGCTGGGCGGGGCTCAGAAGCTTCGCGCCGGACCGGCTGCCTGTTTATGGACCAGACCCGGACATCGAAGGCTTCTTCTGGTTCGCGGGGCAAGGCGGATTCGGCATCCAGACCGCTCCCGCCGCTGCACGGCTTGCTTCACAGATCGCACTTGGCAATGATCCTGACGCAATGACCCGCGCGATCGATCGCCAAGCCTATGCGCCGAATCGATTTTTTACATCGCCGCAGGCGCTGACCGGCTAGCTATTGGCGGCTTGATCTGTAAGGTGCTGCACGAGTTCAGAAACTCAAATATGAGGGAGTGATACCATGGCTCACAAGTTTGAAATCTATAAAGACAAAGCCGACGAGTTCCGCGTCCGCTTCAGCTACAATTCCGAAGTGATGTTCTCGACTCAGGGCTATTCGAGCAAGTCGAGCGCGCAGAACGCCATCGATTCGATCAAGAAGAACGGTCCTGGCGCGCCGGTCGAAGACAACAGCTAAGCGGCTGCTGCCAATTCGATTTCAAGCGGGCGTGCTCTGATGAGCGCGCCCGTTTCTGTTTTGGGTTAGCCGTCTTCTTCTTCGTCGACGCGTGCCGCACTTTCCGCTGCAGCGCTGGCAAGTTGATCGACTCTCTCGTTCTCTGGGTGGCCAGAATGGCCTTTGACCCAATGCCATTCCACCTCGTGCTTGGCGACGACTTCGATCAGTTCGTGCCACAGATCGGCGTTGCGAACCGGCTTCTTGCTGGCGTTGATCCAGCCGCGACGCTGCCAACCTTCGACCCACTTTGTGATCCCGTCGATCACATATTTGCTGTCTGAATACAGGTCGACCTGGCACGGCTCGATCAGTGCGGACAGGCCGTTGATAACGGCCATCATTTCCATGCGATTATTGGTCGTGTCCGCTTCGCCGCCGGAAAGCTCTTTCTCGTGTTTGCCCATGCGCAGCAACACGCCCCAGCCACCCGGGCCGGGATTTCCTTTGCAGGCTCCATCGGTATAGATTTCGACGCGTTTCATTAACCACGCCTTTTGCGCAGAATCACTTAGGACGCAAACAGCTTGGCACCTGCTTTATCGTAAAAGTGCCATCGTGAGACGAATTGCATTGGGTCCTTGCGTGTGACCAATGCGTCATCCGGGGTGTCGAGCCAGTCTTCGGCGCGGCTGGCGACGAATCGCAGGCAGGCACCCTTGGCGATTTCCGGCAAAAGGGCGCGCTCCTCTGAAGAGAGCGTTCGCAATTCTTCGTAACCTTCCAGCAATGCCGTGCCGACTGCCGCATCATACGCATTGTTCGAATCGAAGCTCCACGCCGCATGGGTGGTGGCCAGATCGAGCGCCATCGCCCCGGTGCAGGCGAAGTAGAAATCGATCATCCCGGTCACCTGGTCGCCAAGCATCAGCACATTGTCAGGAAACAGGTCGGCATGGATTTGCGCCTGAGGCAGCGCGCTCAGCTCGAGCGCGGCGGCGGCGCGTGCGGCGTCCACCGTAGCGGGCAGTTCGGGGTTGATCGAAGCGAGCCCGGCTTTCCCGCACGCTTCCAACACCGCCAGATTCTCTCCGAATCCCATCGTGTTGGCCCGGCCCATGCCAAAATCGCCGCTCGCCAGATGCATCTGCGCTAGCGTCCAACCGACTGCGCGAGCCTGTTCAGGCGTCGGCTGGGTCGGTGACACACCCGGCAGAAACTCGATCAAGGCCACGGCTTTGCCATCCAGCATGCGGAATGCTGCGCCGTTGCGGTCGTGAATTGTGCGCGGAACAGGGCAGCCTTTGGCAGATAGATGATCGAGCAGGCCCAAGAAATAGGGCAGGTCGGTCAGTTCGATGCGCCGCTCATACATGGTGAGGATGAAGCGATCCCCGCTCGAAGCAGAACCCGTGGTCTCGATCAGCCAATTGGAATTGGAAACGCCCTCGGCAATGCCTTTGGCTGAGACCAATTCGCCCACATCATAGTGGGCGATCAGCGCCGCCAACTCTTCAGCCCCAAGATGAGTGTAAACAGCCAACGCCCCGGCCCCGTAGGTCTATTCGGTCAGCTGGCGGGGCAGCTTGAAGACCATCTTTTCCTCGGCGGCGGTGATCGTGGTCTCATGGACCTCTCGCATGCTACGTAGAGCATCCACCACTTCGCGGACCAGCACCTCAGGTGCTGATGCGCCAGCGGTCAGACCGAGTGTGTCGATACCCTCAAGCCACGCCGGATCGATATCGGAGGCGCGTTGGATCAGCTTGCCCGACGTACCCAATCGCTCGGAAACCTCGACCAGTCGCAGGGAATTGGACGAGTTTGGCGCACCGATCACTAGAACCAGGTCGCATGCCGGAGCGAGGTCTTTCACCGCCGTTTGCCGGTTCGAAGTCGCGTAACAGATGTCCTCTGCTTTCGGGCCGTGGATGCTGGGATATCGCCATTCGAGCGCAGCGATAACCTCGCGGGTGTCATCGACCGAAAGAGTAGTCTGCGTAAGATAGGCGAGCGGCTCGTCGCGATCAAAGGGAAGCTTGTCGACGTCCTCGATATGCTCAACCAGTGTCATTTGCCCCGGTTCAACCTGACCCATCGTGCCGATCACTTCAGGGTGACCTTCGTGGCCGACGAAGATGATGTGCCGACCCTTTTCGATCTGACGTTCCGCTTGACGGTGGACTTTGGAAACAAGCGGACAGGTGGCGTCGAGATAGATCATCTTGCGCCGCTCTGCCTCAGCCGGGACAGCTTTCGGCACTCCGTGTGCACTGAAAACAACCGGCGCGTCGGTGGGCACTTCGTTTAGTTCCTTGACGAAAATCGCGCCCTTCGCCTTCAGCCCTTCGACGACATATTTGTTGTGGACGATTTCGTGGCGGACATAGACCGGTGCGCCGTACCGCTCGAGCGACTTTTCGACGATCTCGATCGCCCGGTCGACCCCGGCACAAAAGCCGCGCGGTGCAGCGATCAAGAGGTTGAGCGGTGCTTTCTGGTCGGCGGTCTCGCCATCAGCGGGCTTGGAATTGGGAAAGGGCGCGTTCATATCGCACCCCCTAGCGCTTTGTTGCGCGCCTCGCTAGGGCGGGGACGCGCTGAAAACAGCGCTGGATCGATATTCGAGGACGGTTTTTTGATGATGTTTCGCACTCGTGTTCTGCCTGTAATTGCACTGGCGGCTGGCTTGGCTGGTTGCGCCAGCGAGGGTGAACTGGTGGTTGACCAGGGTGTCGGGATCACTTCGGTCCTGACCTCATGCCCGGCGGTCGGCATTCCCGACTACACCGGCGATGTCACCGTTTTCCGCGCCGCGAATGCGCCGACATTCGGCAATCTCGACATGACCGCATCGATCACCAACCTGCGTTCCACCTGCGACGATGGCGCGGTGAAGGTTTACAGCGAGGCATCGTTTGATGTGCACGCCCGGCGCACCGATGTGCGCGGTGCTCGCAGTGTGACGCTGCCCTATTTCGTTACCGTGATCCAAGGCGGCAGCGCCGTCGTGACCAAGCGAGTGGGCCAGGTCACGCTTAACTTCGCCGATGGTCAGGAACGCGCGAGCGCCAGTGCCAAGGCCGGATCCTTCGTTGACCGCGCCGCAGCATCGCTCCCCGAAGATATCCGCGAACGTATCACGCGCAAGCGACGACCGGGAGATCCCGAAGCCGCGCTGGACCCACTGGCAGCTCCCGAAGTGAAAGCCGCAATTGCGCGCACTCGCTTTGAAATGCTGATCGGGTTTCAGCTGACCGAGGATCAGCTGGCGTACAACGCGACGAGGTAGTTTTTGCGCACGCCCATCCGGGCGCGCGATTTCCTCGCTCATGCGACCTGAAGGCCGCATCGCTGCGGACGGACGGTCGCCCTTGCGAGCCTGCGGCTCGAACGGCTCAACGTCGTCCCGGGCTTGACCCGGGACCCCGCTTCCTTCTTTGCAACCGCAAACCAATGCGGAAACGCAAGAGAGTCTGATGACAAATACCAAAACACTCTACGCCGCCTATGCGGCCACCGTTGAAACCGCGCTCACTCAGCTGGTTGCCGAGGGCGAGCTGCCTGAGGGCACCAGTTTCGCCAACGTTACCGTGGAGCCGCCACGCGATGTGTCGCATGGCGATCTGGCGACCAACGCCGCGATGGTGCTCGCCAAGCCTGCCAAAACCAATCCGCGAGCGCTCGCTGAACTGATTGTCGCGAAGCTCGAGGCGGAACCGAGCATCGTCAGTGCGGAGATCGCCGGGCCGGGTTTCATCAACTTGCGACTCGATCTTGCCGCTTGGCTGGACGAATTGCAGTCGATCAATGCGCTTGGCGATGATTATGGCCGCTCGGCGATGGGGACGGGCACACGCGTCAATGTCGAATATGTCTCTGCCAACCCAACCGGACCGATGCATATGGGCCATTGCCGCGGTGCGGTGGTGGGCGATGCGCTGTCGAACCTGCTCGAATATGCAGGGCACGATGTCACGCGCGAATACTACATCAACGACGCCGGCGGGCAGGTCGATACGCTCGCCCGCTCCGCGCACCTGCGGTATCGCGAGGCGCTGGGCGAAGACATCGGCGAGATCCCCGAAGGCTACTACCCTGGCGACTATCTGAAGCCGATCGGCGAGTATCTGGCGAAGGAGCTTGGCGACAAGCACAAGGATACGCCGGAAGAGGAGTGGCTTCCGTATTTTCGCGCCGAATCGGTCGAAAAGATGATGGACCTCATCAAGTCCGATCTGGCCATGCTGGGCATTCATCACGACGTGTTCTCGTCGGAAGCCGCTTTGCACCTTGCAGGCAAGCCCGACGAGGCCGAAGCGTGGTTGCGCGAGCACGATCTCGTCTATGATGGCGTGCTCGAAGCGCCCAAGGGCAAGGCTCCGCCGGAAGACTGGGAGCCGGTCGAGCTGCCGCTGTTCCGCTCGACCAAATTCGGCGACGATCAGGATCGCCCGATTAAGAAATCCGACGGCAAATGGACCTATTTCGGGGCCGACCTCGCCTATCATATGCAAAAGGCCGAAGGCGCCGATGCGTTGATCGATATCTGGGGCGCGGATCACGCCGGCACGGTCAAGCGGATCAAGGCGGCCGTTGCGGCGCTTTCCGAAGGGAAGGGCAAACCGACACCGTTCGACGTCAAATTGGTGCAAATGGTCCAGCTGATGCGCGGCGGTGAGCCGGTAAAGATGTCCAAACGCTCCGGCAACTTCATCACTATCGCCGACATGGTCGAGGAAGTGGGCAAGGACGTTGTGCGCTTCACGATGCTGACCCGCAAACCCGAAGCGCAGATGGAATTCGACTTCGCCAAAGTGGTCGAAGCATCGAAGGATAATCCGGTCTTCTACGTCCAATATGCGCACGCGCGAATCAGGTCGACTCTGCGCAAAGCAGGTGATCTGGGTATGTCGCCGTCAACTAACATGCTTAACGATCTGGGCGATGAAGAATTGGCGCTGATCAAGCGAGCCGCGCAGTTCCCGCGCGAGATTGAAGCGGCTGCAAAGGCCCGCGAAGCGCACCGGATTGCCTTCTATCTCTACGATTTAGCCGCAGAACTCCACGCTTTCTGGAACCTCGGCAACGATTCGCCGCAAAAGCGGTTCATCGTGGAACAGGATAAGGGTTTATCCGGAGCTAGACTTTTCCTCGCCGACTCAATCGGGCAAGTTCTGCGAAATGGGCTTCGCGTGTTAGGCGTAGAGGCTGTCGAATCGATGTGATGACCGGCAGGGGGCTGGGATATTGCCACAGCCGGATAAGAAAGGACTTGGGTCAGTGATGATCGAAGCCGAGTTCGAAGAGATTGAGGATACTGGAGAAGGCGAACTCGACCTTTCCAGTGAAGACAGCCTGCCGTGGCTTGAATCCGATGAGGATGAGCATGCCGGAGGCTATGACTTCACGCAGTTCCTTGGCTTTGGAGTGATCCTGCTAGCCTTGCTAGCCGCGATGGTCGGCGGCATCTGGTTCCTGACCAATCGCGGCGGCGATGCGGCGATGGTTGCCGATGGTAGTACGATCGAAGCGCCTGAAGGCCCCTATAAAGAACGTCCTGAGGATCCGGGCGGCAAGGAATTTGCCGGAACCGGCAATGTTGCTCCCGTGGTCGGCGAAGGTCAGACGCGCGAAGGTGTGATGGCGGATTCGAATGCCGAGGGGGCTGAGTCTGGTTCGGCGACCTCGGGCACCGCGACAGCAGCCAACGGCAGCGGCTCCAACTCGGCGTCCTCAGCCTCGGCTGGCAGCGGAAACAGCGGCGCCGGTGCTTCTGCGGGCAGTAATGCTTCGTCAAGCTCGGTCGTCGGAGTGCAAGTGGGTGCCTATGGCAGCCGCGCACGTGCTGAAACCGGGTGGCAGACACTGGTCGGCAGCAGCGACGCGCTGTCCGGCGTGCGCTATCGGATCGTGAAGGGTGAGGCCGACATCGGCACCGTTTACCGGCTCCAGGCGCTCGCCAGCAATCGTGCTGCGGCAGACCAGCTTTGCAACGCGCTGAAGGCGGACGGACTGCCCTGTCAGGTAAAACCCTGATCCAGTCGGCATTCGGGGCGCTCAATCGCCCCTTTTTCCCCATAACGGAGCGTTAGCACGCTTGCTTGACCGCGCGCCCGCTGCAAGGCTCCGTACATGATTCCGGCGATTTTCGGATGTTCCGGCCCCACTCTGACGGCTGATGAGCGCGCATTCTTCCGCGAGGCGGATCCTGCGGGCTACATCCTGTTTGGCCGGAACTGCGAAAACCCTGAGCAATTGCGCGCTTTGACCGACGAGCTGCGCGCGATCCATGGCCGCGAACGCTTGCTCGTATCCATCGATCAGGAAGGCGGAAGGGTTGCGCGACTGCGCCCGCCGCATTGGTCACCCTATCCTGCGGGTGAGGCGTTCGATCTGCTCTATGCGCTGGCACCAGCCAGTGCGATTGAGGCTGCACGCGCCAATGCGACAGCCATGGCGCTCGAACTATCGGCGATGGGGATCACGGTGACATACCACCCGCCGCTCGATGTGCGCCAGCCGGGAACTACAGATGCGATCGGGGACCGCTCGTTTGGCAGCGATCCAATGCAGGTTGCTGCCATTGGACGGGCTACGCTTGACGGACTGACCGCTGGCGGCGTCACGGGTTGCATCAAACATATGCCCGGACATGGCCGCGCGACGGTCGACTCGCACAAGACCATGCCTCGGGTCGATGCGAGCGCAGACGAACTCGAAACCGATCTTGCTCCGTTCCGCACCCTCAATTCCGCGCTGATCGGAATGACCGGCCATTTGCTCTTCCCAGTCTGGGATACGGAGAACCCTGCGACGCTCTCCGAAACCATCATCCGCGACGTGATCCGGCGCGACATCGGCTTCGATGGCCTGCTCCTTACCGACGATATCGATATGGAAGCGCTGGACGGCACCGTTCCCGAACGATCAGCCCGCGCCCATGCCGCAGGCTGCGATATTGTCCTGAACTGCTGGGCCAAGATGGATCACATGCAGGGCATCTGCGACGTGCTGCCGGAAATGTCGGATGCGACCGCCGAGCGGCTTGACCGGGCGCTGGAGGGAACGCGTATCGCGCCCGCGATTGCGGGCGAACAGGCGGAATTGCTGGCCAAGCGCGACGCGCTGCTCGCTCTGACGGGAGAAGCGGCGTGAGCATGACCTCCCAAGACGACGGCTTCATGCTATCGGGAGGTGCAATGGGCGCAGGAGAACCGACAGCAGAGATGCCAGAAACCTGGCCAGCCGACGAAGTGGCGAAACCCGGTGCTAAGGCGGGCGATGAAGCGCTTTACCTCGAGCTTGATGGGTGGGAGGGGCCGCTCGATCTGCTGCTCGACCTCGCGCGGCGGCAGAAGGTCGATCTGCGCCAGATCTCGATTCTTGCGCTGGTCGATCAATACCTGACCTATATCGAGGAAGCGAAGGCACTGCGGCTTGAACTGGCCGCCGATTACCTCGTGATGGCGGCATGGCTGGCATATCTTAAATCGGCGATGCTTCTGCCAAAGGAAGAGCAGGAAGACCCGAGCCCCGAAGAATTGGCCCTCCGCCTCCAGCTGCGACTGCAACGCCTTGGCGCCATGCGCGAGGCAGCGGCGCGGCTGATGGGGCGTGATCGAACCGGGCGCGATATCTTCTTGCGCGGCAGACCGGAAGGGCTGCGGATCGACCGCAAGACGCTGTGGAAGTCGGATGCCTATTCGCTGATCCAGGCCTATGGCCAGGTGAAAGCCCGCACAGCGCCGCGTATCTATCATGTCGCAGACCGGCCGGTAATGACGCTCGACAGTGCGCTTGATCGTGTGTCGGCGATGCTCGGCGTGACGCTCGACTGGATGGATATTCGCGACTTCCTGCCGACCAATGCCGAACCGGAACTGCGCAAGTCGGCGCTCGCTTCCAGCTTTGTCGCAGCGTTGGAACTCGCGCGTTTGGGCAAGGCGGAGATTGCGCAGGAGAAGGCCTATTCGCCGCTGCGCATTCGCCGGCTCAAGCAGAGGGCGACCGCATGACCGAAAAGGTCGAAGAACCACTGGCGCCAGAGCAATCGGCCCCAGATCAATCCGCCCCAGATCAATCCGCTGACGCTATCGAGCGCGCGCTTGAGGCAACCTTGTTTGCTTCGGAAGAGCCGCTGACGGTTGATGCGCTTGCGACTCACCTCGGCGATCTCGAGAAATCGGTTGTGCGAGACGGGCTCAAGGCGCTCGAAGAACAGTACCGCCCGCGCGGGGTGCATCTGGTCGAGCGGGGCAAGCGCTGGCATTTTGAAACCGCACCCGATCTTGCGCATCTGTTGCGGCGTGAACGCGAGCAGGTTCGTCGCCTCAGCCGTGCAGCCACTGAAGTGCTGGCCATTATTGCCTACCACGAACCCGTGAGCCGAGCAGAAATCGAATCGATCCGCGGCGTGCAAACCAGCGGCGGAACACTCGACGTGCTGATGGAGGCTGGCTGGATCAAGCTCGCCGGCCGGCGCGAAGTGCCGGGACGCCCGGTGATCTACGCAACCACGCCCGAGTTCCTCGACCATTTCGGCCTTGAATCGCGCCGCGACTTGCCTGGCATCGACGAATTGCGCGCCACCGGTCTGCTCGATCCCGTCGATGATGCTCTGGAGGAGGCGATGGGCGGCGATATGGACCCCGACAATCCGCCGGATTGCGAGGCGGAATCGGACGAAAACATCGAACCTGACGCCTGATACGTACGCTGATACGAATGGGCGACTGGCGCTCGGCGCAGATCGCACCTATATTCACCACAGGTAATTGAGAGAGACTTCGCAATGGGCGGTATCGGAATTTGGCAAATCCTCATCGTGGCGCTGGTCATCCTCGTCCTGTTTGGGCGCGGGAAGATCTCCGAAATGATGGGTGATTTCGGCAAAGGCATTTCGAGCTTCAAGAAAGGCATGACCGAGGAAGAGGAAGAAGCCTCGGCTTCAACTGCTCAGATCGAAGCCCCTGCCAAAGATGTAAAACCCGCGGAGAGCACCACCAGCGAACGGAGCGATTCCGCCAACTGATCCTCTCAGGCGTAGCTGCGCGGGACCTCTCGCGCGTTCCCAACAAGGGCCCCCATGTTCGATATCGGCGCCGCTGAATTATTGGTCATCGTGATCGTCGCGGTCCTCGTGATCGGGCCGAAGGACATGCCGCTCGCCATGCGCACGGCTGGTCGGTGGATCGGCAAGGTTCGCAAGGTTTCTTCGCATTTCCGCTCGGGTATCGACACCATGGTGCGGGAGGCCGAACTTGAGGACATGGAGAAGAAGTGGAAGGCGCAGAACGAGGCGATCATGAAGAAGACCGCCATCCCTGCTGATACCAAATCGAGCGAACCGGCGATGACCGGGCCTCCTCCGATTGCCGAAAGCGTCGCGCCTGATGCCGGCCCTGACGATGCACAGGCGCCCGATCCGATGGCGGACGATCCACCACAGGCTGCTCCTACACCGACACCGAGCGAACCGACGCAATCACCCGAATTGCCGCTGCCATCACGCGGCGATGCGACGAAGCCGAGCGAATAGGCGGCGGCGATGGTGCTTGAGATCAAGGAAATCGACGAAACGCGGGCTCCTCTGCTTGATCACCTGATCGAGCTGCGCGCGCGTCTGATGCGTTCGGTTTTGGCTCTGGCGATCGGTTTCGGCGTGTGCCTCTATTTTGCCGATACGATCCTAGGCTTTCTGATCCAACCGCTGAAGGATGCTTTTCCCGAAGGGGAAGGGCAGTTGATCTTCACCAAGCTGCCCGAGCTGTTCTTCGTCGACCTGAAGGTGGCGCTGTTTGCCGGGTTCATGGTCAGCTTCCCCATCATCGCCAATCAGCTTTGGGCGTTCGTCGCGCCGGGCCTGTACGCCAAGGAGAAGAAGGCGTTCTTGCCATTCTTGATCGCGACGCCTGTTCTGTTCCTTGGCGGCGCGTCGCTGGCCTATTTTGTGGTGATGCCGACTGCGTTCCGCTTCTTCCTTGGCTTTGGCGGCATCGCTGGCGGCCTTAACGTGGAAGCGCTCCCGGCGGCTGGCGAATATCTCAATCTGGTGATGCAGTTCATCCTCGCATTCGGGATGACATTCCTTCTGCCGGTGTTGCTGATGCTGCTCCACCGGGCGGGCATCGTATCCCGTGCCCAGCTTGCCGGCGCGCGGCGCTATGTGATCGTCGGCGTGGTTGCGTTGGCTGCTATCGTTACACCGCCGGACCCCGGATCGCAGCTCATCCTGGCTGTCCCGCTGCTCCTCCTGTTCGAAGGCTCACTGCTGCTGATGCGGTTCCAGGAGGGCAAGCTCGACAAGGTCGAGGGCGAGGGCGAAGCATCGGACGAAGAATCCGACCTGACTGGAAGTGTTGAGCCCGGCGAGTAGGCTCACAATTCTCAAAGCAACAAAAAAGGGGCCCCGAACCGGAGCCCCTTTCCAATTCCAATTCGGATCAGTCTTATGGGCTGACCGCGTCGTCATCATCATCGGAGATGATGATAATGGCTGCAACCACAGCTGCGACCCCCAAGATGGTGAGAAGGATGCCACTGGTGCCTTCAAGGTTTTCGCCTTCGATCGGTGCAGATGACCGATCCAGCGAGGCTTCGGCCACGACTGGAGCTGCGGTAAGAGAAAGGGCGGCTGCCCCGAGCGCAAATGAGCGCAGTTTCATAAGTATTGCCTCCTGTTGGGGGTTTATGGTCGCTCCGAATCGGAGAATAAACCGCTCAACAAGAACAGACAACGGTTCGAAACGACTGTGAACCCCCTTTTGCCGTCAAAGTGGAGGTACATTACTAGAGCCCATGACCAGAACTCACTGGACGGGTGTCGTGCAGCGGAAGCCCGCCAAAAGAAAAGGGCCCCAAAAGAGGCCCTTTTCGAATTCAGTTTTGGTCTGACTTAGGGGCTGACTGGCTCGTCTTCATCGTCGTCGTCATCGGCAATGATGATGATACCAGCGATCACGGCTGCTGCCGCGAGGATCGCGATCAAGATGCCGTTACCTTCGAGGCTTTCACCCTCGATAGGCGCGGATGAACGGTCGAGGGTTGCCTGTGCAACGACCGGAGCCGTAACGAGAGAGATGGCTGCCGTTGCCAAGGCAGCGCTACGCAGTTTCATAGTGAGTCTCCATGTTTGAGATCTTCTTATGGTCGCTCTGCGCAGAATAAGTCGGATGAGACGTTGTGACAACCGATAGGCCAAGCGGCAGGCGGGGCCCAGCTTTGCCTCAAACCGCTTCGTCTCAATACTCTAAATTGTAACAGAATTTCGAGGCTGCCGAATCGGTGCAAAACGAATCGCCATAAAAAAAGGGGCCCCGCTAGGAGCCCCTTTGGAATTCTATGTCTGTCGGCCTTATGGGCTGACTGCGTCGTCATCGTCGCCGTCTGCAGCGATGATGATGCCGGCGATGATGGCAGCAGCTGCCAGGATCGCGATGATGATGCCCGAACCACCTTCGAGGCTTTCACCTTCGACAGGTGCCGAAGAGCGATCGAATGAGGCTTCTGCGACAGCAGGAGCAGCAGCAAGCGAGAGGGCTGCGGTTGCCAGGGCAACGTTACGCAATTTCATTTTAGTCTCCTAATTGAGCTCTTTTTTAACCGTGTTGCCGTGATGAATAGGGCACAGAGGTTGTTCTGACAACCCCAAACTTTGCATACCAATCGATCAAAGCGCGATATCGAACCGTTTCAAATCAATACTTTACGAGAACTGTGTCCATTATGCATCGATTTGGAGACACCTCGATCCTGCCAAAAATGTGCACATGCACAATATCAAGCATGGTGATTCACAAACGACTCAGTGGAAGCAACCCTTCGTTCTTTTCTTGCCTCTGACGTAATTCCATGACTGAATTATGAAAATTTCTGTCACGGATAGCGACCGAGCAACACTACGTAGCCAGCCTTAACCGCCGAGTAACGGGTTTCACTTCGCCTGCGGGACGCTCAGTTGGCGAGAACCCGCTCGCCTCCCACCCACACTTCGTGGATGCGCGTTTCGCGAATATCGCTCGGTGACGCGAGCATTGGATCGCGGTCCACGAGAAGGAAGTCCGCTCGCTCGCCCGGAACCAGACGTCCGAATCGACCATCAGCAAAGCCTGCGAAGGCGGCATCGGCAGTGAATGCCTTGAGTGCCTGCTCGCGGCTCACGGTCTCTTGTGCGCGCCAGCCCCCGAATGGCTGACCGTTCTCGTCTGTCCGGCTGATCGCGACCGCAATCCCGGCAAACACATCGGCGGGCTCGACCGGAGCGTCAGAACCAAATGCCAGCATGCCGCCGGCTTCGAGCACACTGCGCCACGCATAGGCCCCACCAAGCCTATCCGGCCCTAGCCGCGCCTCCGCCATCGTCCGGTCAGAGGTCTGGTGCAGAGGCTGCATCGAGGCGATGACGCCATGCTTGCCGAACCGCTCCAGCTCAGTGGGGTCGACGATCTGCGCGTGTTCGATCCGCCAACGCCGATCGCCTGTATAGGTGTCCGACAATTCCTCAATTGCCATGAGCACATCGGAGTTGGCCGCGTCACCGATCGCGTGAATCGCCGTCTGGAAATTCTCGAGCGCGGCGCGGCTCATCAGGTTGCGCAATTGCGCGGGCCTGAGCAGCGGAAGACCGCTCGTGCTGGGTTCATCCTCATAGGGTTGCTTGAGCGTCGCCCCGCGTGAACCCAACGCGCCGTCGAGATACAGTTTGATCCCATTGAGCCGTAGCTTGTCGTCATACAGCCACGGCGTCGGTCCGGAGCCGCCGATCAGTTCCATCGCCTCCGGACTGGTCGCGTAGGACATGATGCGGACCTTTAGCTGGCCCAGATCACCGGCGCGGCGGAAGGTCTGCCAGTTTTCGATAGAGGTGCCCATATCGGCAACAGCGGTGATGCCGTTTTCAAGCAGGATGCGCTGCGACATTGCCAGGGCGGCGTCACGATCCTTGGGACGCGGTGCCGGAACCACCGCATTGATGTAATTCTCGGCGGCATCGACAAACACGCCGGTCGCTTCACCATCGGCAGAACGGATAATACGGCCCCCTTCGGGATCGGGTGTGTCGGCATCGACGCCCGCGAGGGTGATCGCAGCGGAGTTTGCCCATCCAGCGTGGCCATCGACCCGGTTCAGCCAGACGGGGCGGTCCGAAACGACCGAGTCCAACTCGGCAGCGGTTGGGAACCGGCCCAGTCCCCATTTTTCCTGATTCCAGCCACGGCCCAGAATCCAAGGTCGGCCAGGATTCTCTTCCGCAAATTGCTTCACCTTGGCGAGCGCGTCCTCGAGCGATGACGTGTCGGACAGGTCAAGCGTCAGCGCGCCGAAACCGATCTGCAAGACGTGTACGTGCGCGTCGATCAGGCCGGGAAGCATGACCTTGCCTTCGCCGTCCATCGCAA
Organism: uncultured Erythrobacter sp.; assembly: GCF_947499705.1. Classification (NCBI taxonomy): domain Bacteria; kingdom Pseudomonadati; phylum Pseudomonadota; class Alphaproteobacteria; order Sphingomonadales; family Erythrobacteraceae; genus Erythrobacter; species uncultured Erythrobacter sp. Next base: position 442,149 of record NZ_CANMPJ010000001.1, read on the forward strand.
AATCGATATCGGTCGGGCGTGCGTCGCCGCGTTCGAGAACCTGCGTGATGCGACCTTCATCGTCGAACACGATGCCGGTGAAACGCTGAACTGCGCCGTCTTCACCGATAGTGACGCCATCGACATTGTCGACGAGCGTGTCGGCGGAGGCGGGAAGGGCCGTCAGAGCGGCAAGCGCCGCCAGTGCGGAAGTGAACGTCCGGATCATGGGTTTCCTTGTCATTTCTTGATCTGAGGCAAGCGCGTGATGAGCGCGCTCGTGTCGCGGCGCCCGCCACCTTGCGCCTGCACATCGGCATAGAATTGGTCGACCAGTGCACTGATCGGTGATGACAGGCCGAGCCGTTTGGCTTCATCGAGCGCGTAGCCCAAATCCTTGCGCATCCAGTCGATGGCGAAGCCGAAATCGAACTCGCCTGCGGTCATGGTCGCCCAGCGATTGTCCATCTGCCAGCTCTGCGCCGCGCCTCCGGATATCGCTTCATAGGTCTTGTCGAGATCGAGCCCAGCCGCTTCGGCCAGCCGGATTGCTTCGGACAGGCCGCCAAGCACGCCTGCAATACACATCTGGTTTGCCATCTTGGCAGTCTGGCCTGCGCCGGTCGGTCCGACATGGACGATGGATTTGGCGTAGCATTGCATCACCGGTTCAGCGCGCGCCATGGCCTCGGCAGTTCCGCCGCACATGATCGCAAGCTGCCCGTTCTCCGCGCCAGCTTGTCCGCCGGACACAGGGGCATCGACTGCCGCAATCCCCAGCGCGCCGCACTTGGCCGCGAGCTGGCGCGCCATATCGGCGGAGACCGTTGTGTGATCGACCAACAGCGATCCCTTACGCATGGTCGTCAGCACGCCGTCGTCGCCAAGCGTCACCGCTTCCAGGTCTTCGTCGTTCCCGACGCAGGTGAAGACAATCTCAGCGTCTCTGGCCGCCGCTGCCGGGGTTGCTGCAAAAGCAACCTCCAATCCTTCGCCCGACCACCGTTCGTGCCAGCGTTCGGCGCGTTCGGGAGACCGGTTATAGGCCGTTACCATATGGCCGGCACGGGCGAGGTGGCCGGTCATCGGACCGCCCATCACGCCCAGGCCGATAAAGGCTACTCGCTTGCTTTCGCTCATGCTTGCCGCCCTAGTCATTAAAGCCCGCCTTGCCAACGCGTGTACAATCTCTTGGCAATTGCTTCGAGCCGTTGCCCTGGCGTCGCGGAGCGCCTAATCCGGCGCCCCTATGAGCACCAAACCAGCCTCAGCCGTAATGGCCAGCGAATCGACCGCGACCGTGGCCGACCTAACCATCGATGATGTGCGCGCAGCCGCTGCGCGCATCGACGGCGCGGTGGTCAAGACACCGATGATGCACTCGATTACGCTATCCGAGATCACTGGTGCAGAGGTTTGGCTCAAGTTCGAAAACCTACAATTCACCGCAGCCTATAAAGAGCGCGGGGCGCTCAATGCGCTGTTGCATCTGACCGAAGAGCAGAAACAGCGCGGTGTCATCGCGGCTTCGGCGGGCAATCACAGTCAGGGGCTTTCCTATCACGGCACCCGGCTTGGTGTGCCGGTGACCATCGTTATGCCGAAGACAACGCCCACGGTTAAGGTCATGCAGACCGAGAGCGTAGGCGGGAATGTTGTGCTTCACGGTGAGACATTCGACGAAGCCCACGCTCATGCGCGCGAACTCGAAGCCGAACGCGGGCTGACTTTCATCCACCCGTTCGACGATCCGCATGTTGCAGCTGGGCAGGGCACAACCGCGCTCGAAATGTTAGATGTTAAGCCCGACCTTGATTGCCTGGTCACCCCGATCGGTGGCGGCGGACTCATTTCCGGCATGGCAACTGTTGCGAGGGCGACCAACCCGGACATCGAAGTGGTCGGTGTGCAGGCTGGCCTGTTTCCGAGCATGTTCGCGAAGATCAAGGGTGAAGAGCGTGATTGCGGCGGCGACACTCTGGCCGAAGGGATTGCTGTCAAAAAGCCGGGCACCTTCACCAGCAAGGTAATCGCTGAAAAGGTCGATGACATCTTGCTGGTCGATGAGCCTGCGCTGGAAAAGGCGGTCGCTCTTCTGCTTCAGATCGAGAAGACCGTTGTCGAAGGCGCTGGTGCGGCGGGACTGGCGGCCGTGCTCAGCAACCCTGAGCGATTCAAAGGCAAGACCATCGGCTTGGTGCTGTGCGGCGGCAACATTGACACTCGGCTGCTCGCCAACGTTTTACTACGCGATCTCGCCCGTCAGGGTCGCCTGGCTCGCCTCCGCGTAACGCTGCAGGATCGCCCCGGTGCGCTGTTCAAGGTCATGCGCCTGTTCGACGCGCACAACGTCAATATCATCGAGATATACCACCAACGGATTTTCACGACGCTGCCGGCGAAGGGCCTGATCACCGACATCGAATGTGAGGCGCGCGATGCCGAGCAGGTCGAGCGTCTCGTCGAGGCGCTGCGAGAGAATGGTTACGCGGTGCAGATGGTTGAACTCAACTAACTCTATCCGAATCGAGATTGGTGCGGCGAAGGCTCGATTGACTAAATATCGGGTTTTTCTGCAAAAAGGGTCCAAATCGGCTCCAATCGCTGCGCCAGTTTGTGCAAACTAAGCCATTATTCACCCTGTTTTGTGGTTAAGGGTCTTTTACCGCGCAACCCGAGCAGGCATAAGAATGCCTTAACAAAAACACCCCGATTCCCCCGCGAGAGGACTCAGCCAGACCCGTGACGGCACCGATCCGCTTCCCCCGTTTCTTTGTGACCAGCCCTGCGCCGTGCCCCTATTTGCCGGGCCGCAGTGAGCGTAAGGTGTTCACCGAGCTTAAGGGTGCGCACGCGGATCAGTTGAACGAGGCATTGGGGCGTATCGGCTTTCGCCGGAGCCAAACCGTCGCCTATCGCCCGAGCTGCCTCGATTGTCAGGCCTGTGTTTCGGTCCGCGTCGTGGCGCGTGAATTCAAAGCGTCCAACACGCAGAAGCGCGATATCAAACGCAATTCCGATCTGGTCGTAACCGAATGCCGCCCTTGGGCGACCGATGAGCAGTTCGAGCTGCTGACCAAGTATCTCGGCGTGCGTCATCCCGATGGCGGAATGTCGGCGATGGATGAACTCGACTATGCTGACATGGTCGAACACACGCCTGTCACCAGCACATTGGTTGAGTATCGCGAGCCGACTGCGGATGGTTCACCGGGCAAGTTGGTAGGGGCCTGCCTGACCGATCGCCAGGGCGATGGCCTGTCGATGATCTATTCGTTTTACGACCCAACACATGAAGGGCGCGCCGGTCTGGGCAACTACATCATCCTTGATCACATTCAGCGCGCTGCTGCCGACAGTCTGCCCTATGTCTATCTCGGCTATTGGGTCGAAGGCAGCCCGCGCATGCAGTACAAGGTGCGCTATCGCCCGCTCGAAAGGCTGACTCGAGAGGGCTGGCAGCGGATGGATTGCGATGAACAGAGCCGTTTGATCGCCGCAGCGACTGCTCCGCGACAAAAACTCGATGGTACAATTGGTGGAAGCAGGGGTAAGGACGGGCAACCCGTCAAATTTTCAGCGAGCTAACCACTTTTTTGCGTAAATTCGGTTTCGTATTCGCGGCTTGTTACGCCGCGCACAGCGCGTTGCTTGCAGCGCAGGAACCTCCGCGCTCGCTTGATGAACTGATCCCCGACAGTGCAGTTGAAGACCCGGAAAGCTGGGCAGCCGATGGTGTTGACGATGTTCCGGGCGAGCCTGAGCAATCCGTTCCTGCGGAGACCGCTACCGACACAGTCGAAGCCGATGTGGAAGAAGCTCTCCGGGAAACCATCGATCCGCTTTCAAACGCTTTGGCGCTTCCAGAAACGATCCCGCTGCCCGATCCGCTTGAACCTGACCCCGAGGTCACGGCACTTACGGCAATCGACGCACCAAACCTCGTCGAATTCCCTGACCTTGCCGAAGAAGAGATCAGCAACGAGCTGGTGCTTGCATTTCCGCTGGATCAGTCGCTTTTCCCGGAACGGCGCGAATTTGTCACTCGTTTCACCGCGCTATCGAACATTGAAGCGCTCGAAACGGACGGCGATACATTGCCGCAGCTTGGTGCGCGTGCGCGCGCCGATGAGGACCTGCTGCTCGAGACCCTGCGCACCTATGGCTATTACGACGCCGAGGTAGTGCGGCAATTGTCGGGCGGCCGGCGCAATGGAGACGGCGCCGAAGCCGCGACGGATCCGCGCGTACGTTTCGATGTGATACCGGGCCAGCGCTATGTGTTCGGTGATATCGATCTTGGGTTGTTGGACGAGCTGCCCAGCCCGGACGGCGAAGAGTTTCGGAGTGTCTTCGCCATCCAGCCTGGTGACCCACTCTATGCCGACAGAATTGTCGAGCGCCGTGTCGATCTCGATTTGGCACTCGGCGAAGGCGGCTATCCGTTCGCATCGCTCGACGATCCGCAATTGGTGATCGACCACGCGCGTGTTGCAGGCGATTTGACCATGGAGGTCGATCCCGGCGGCAAATATGTCTTCGGCGCGGTCGTCAGCGACAAGCCCGAGTTCCTATCCGGCAAACACCTTGCGCGGATCGCTCGATTTGAGCCAGGCGAAACCTATCGCCGCAGCCTCGAAACCGACCTTCGCCGCGCTGTGCAGGCAACCGGTCTTGTCTCCAGCATCGCCATCGAACCACGAGAGATCACCCCGCCGCAAGGCGATGAACCAGGCCAGGTCGCGCTCGACGTTTCGCTCGAAAAGGCACCGCTTCGCACGATTTCCGGAGCCATCGGCTTCGGCACAGAGGAAGGGGTGCGGCTCGAAGCGGCGTGGGAGCATCGCAACCTGTTCCCGCCCGAAGGCGCGCTCAGGCTGCGCGGGATATTGGGCACGCGTGAGCAGCTCGGCAGCATCACGTTCCGCAAGAACAACTTCCTTGCGCGCGATCAGGTTCTGACGGTCGATGCCTATGCCAGCGATCTCGACACTGAAGCGATTGAAGCCCGCACGGTCGCGCTGCGCGGAACGTTCGAGCGCCTGTCCAATCTGCTGTTCCAGAAGGAATTGAGCTGGGCGGTCGGCGCCGAGGTACTGTGGAGCGATGAGCGCAACGCGACCTTCGTCACAGCCCAAGCGCCGCGCGAGCAATACCTCATCGCCGGTCTGTTCGGGCGCGCCACGATCGATACCAGCGATGACCTTCTCGACCCGAGCAGCGGCTTCCGGGTGACCGGCTCTTTGGCGCCCGACGTGTCGCGATCCAATGATGTGACCAGTTTCTACGTCCGTAACGGGGTCGATGCGCGGTACTATCAGTCGGTCGGCAGCACGGTGGTCGCTGCCCGTGCCAATGTGGCGAGCATCGTCGGTGCCGATACCTTCGATATCGCGCCCTCACGCCGTCTCTATGCGGGTGGTGGCAGCTCGGTGCGGGGATATGCATTCCAGGCCATCGGCCCGCGCGACGCCAATGGTGAACCTATCGGTGGACGTTCGCTGGTCGAATTCTCACTCGAAGCGCGGATCGAAACCGGCTTTCTCGACGGGGCGCTCGAAGTCGTGCCATTTGTCGATGCAGGTTCAGTATCGACAAGATCGACTCCCGACTTCGGTGTGATCCGCGTCGGCGCCGGGGTTGGGGTGCGTTACAAGACAAATTTCGGGCCGATCCGGGTCGATGTGGGCGTTCCGCTCAACCCCGATGAGTTTGACAGCCCTATCGCGGTCTATGTCAGTCTTGGTCAGGCATTCTGATGACGGAGGAAGTCGAAGCCGTCTCCGCACCTGAAGAGCAACCAGAGCGCAAGCGTAAACGGCGCTGGGCCAAACGGCTGGGCTGGGTGATCGTCATTCTCGCATTGCCATTTGTGCTGGCTGCGGCATTTCTTAGCACCCCGATTGGCAAGCGTCTCATTGCCGATCAGATCGCGCAGGTCGCGCCAGCATCGGGCTTGCGATTCGAGGTCGGACGGATTGAAGGCGACGTGTACAACACGGCGGTGCTACACGATGTCGTGGTGCTCGATCCCAAGGGTGAGTTCCTGACCATCCCCGAAGTCGCGCTGGATTGGCGTCCCCTGTCATGGCTGTGGAGCGGACTCGATATCCGTGAAGTCAGCGCGCGGCGCGGGAGGCTGTCGCGCCTGCCCGAATTGTTACCGGGAGATCCAGATGCGCCGCTGCTGCCCGATTTCGATATTCGGGTCGACAAGCTGGCCGTGGAGAACCTCGTGATTGCCGAGGGCATCGCGACAGAAGAAGCGCAGCGTGTCGATCTTTCCGCAAAGGTCGATATTCGATCGGGCAGAGCGTTTATCGAGGCCGATGGCAAGCTTGGCGCCGAAGATCGCATTGCGCTATTGCTCGACGCTGAGCCGGACGGCGACAGGTTCGATCTGGAAGTCGACTACGTTGCGCCCGCCGGGGGTGTGATTGCGGGGCTGACCGGGCTGGATGCCGGCTATGATGCAAAGATCGTGGGCGACGGCACGTGGAGCGATTGGCTCGGCCACGCGTTGGTAACCCGTTACCCGCCGACAATCGAGGCAAGCGGCGGTGAGCGCGTTGCAGCATTCCAGCTGACCAACCGCGCAGGCAACTACGGGCTGCTCGGGCAGGTCACACCTGCGCTCGACGATGGTGGATTGGTGGACCGAGCGTTTGGCGATGCGCTGTCGCTCGCTCTGACCGGGACGCTGGAAGAAAGCATGTTCGACGGCCGGATCGCAGCGGTGAGCGACGCGCTTGATGCGCGGGGTTCGGGAGCGGTGGACCTCGCGGGGAACAGCTTTGACGGGTTCTCTGTGACCGCGCTGATGCGCGATCCCGACTTGCTTGGTGGAGGCGTCACGCTGGCAAATGCGCGGCTTGAAGGCACTCTTGATGGCGCGTTCCGCGACCTCACAATTCCTCACCGACTGACCGCGTCCGAGCTCGCAATTGGTGGGGCGCTTGCGATTGAAGGTCTCGCACAGAGCAGCACTGCTCGACTGCAGGATGGAGTCTTCACCATGCCATTGCAGGTCGGCGCAGCGCGGGTGACGAGCGGGGTTGAATTGGTCGATGCGCAATTGATTGGCGGCGCACTGACGGGGACGCTTCGTTATGCCGATGGAAAGCTGACATCCGACGATGCGCGCGTCACTTTCCCCGGTCTCGCGGCAAATCTGGCATTGCGCGGCGACACCATTACCGGGGCCTATGCGGTGGCTGGGCCGGTAACTGCGAGCGGACTTGATCTCGAAGGCATCGGCAAGGCGAATGGCAATGCCAAGCTGATTGCCAAATTCGGCACGCGCATCCCGTGGAGCGTACGCGCCAATGTCGCTGGCGTGTTGACCGACGTGCGCAACGAAAGCGTCGCCACGGTCGCAGGCGAGCAACTGCGCTTCCGCGGAGCGTTCGGCATGGGCGGCAATCAGCCAATCGTCCTGCGCGATGTCGAACTGGAGAGCGATACGCTAACCGCACAGCTCGATAGCCAGATCCGCGGCGGTACGACCACGCTGGCTGGCGGCGGTCGGCATGCTGAATACGGCCCATTCACAGTCGATGCGGCATTCAATGTAGATGGCCCGCGCGCGACCTTGGTGTTCGCGGACCCGCTGCCTGCCGCTGGACTGACCGACGTGCGGGTTGCGCTTGCACCAAGCGGCAACGGGTTTGCGCTCGACGTAACGGGCGGATCGCTGCTCGGTCCGTTCGAAGGGGCGCTGGGACTGGTGCTCCCCGCCGATGCACCGACGCGGATAGATATCGACCGTCTCAGTGTTTTCCGCACCGCTGTGAGCGGCGCATTGACCCTGCGCGATGGCGGGGTTGCCGGCGGTCTCGCTTTGTCCGGAGGCGGACTCGATGGAACGCTTGCGCTGGCTCCTAACGCTGCGGGGGCGCAAGGCTTTGAACTTTCCGCAACCGCAACCCGCGCGCGCTTTGATGGACCGACAGCGCTGAGCATCGCCGATGGCGATATTTTCGCGCGCGGCACGTTTGGCGGTGAAACCAATGAGATATTTGCGGACGTCAATGGCACCGGTCTCGAGTATGGCGGGCTGAGCATCGCTTACTTCGCCGCCAAGGCAGCCATCGAAGACGGTGCGGGCAGCGTGCTGGGATCGATCGCCGGTCGCCGTACGGACCGCTTCGCACTCAAATTCGACGGAGACATCGCGCCGGAACGGATCGCGCTGTTGGCGCGCGGGGAATATGCAGGGCGCCGCATCACCATGCCCCGTCGTGCCGTGCTGACTGCGCTCGATGATGGTGGCTACAGGCTAGCGCCGAGCCAGATTGGGTTCGCCGACGGTTTCGCAATTCTCGAAGGGACGGTGGGCGGACCGCAAACTGCGATCGAGGCCAAGTTGGCCGAGATGCCGCTGCGACTGGCCGACCTCGCAGCGGGCGACTTGGGGCTTGGTGGCAAGCTGTCTGGTGTCGCAACCTACCGCCAAGGAGCAACCGGACCGCCAACTGGCAATGCCCGGCTTCGGATCGACGGGTTTAGCCGAGCTGGCCTGATCCTGTCGTCCAAGCCGATCAATGTGCTGAGCGTGATTGAGCTTGACAGCGACCGCCTAACCGCTGCCGCGCGCCTGTCTGAAGATGGGCAGCGGCTCGGGCGGCTTGATGCACGCATCACCGGGCATGGCGGCGGTAGCGACCTTGTCGGGCGGATCATGCGCGGGCGGCTTGATGCCAAGCTTGCCTATGATGGTGCAGCGGAGGCGCTGTGGCGGCTGGCAGCGATCGAGACATTCGACCTCACCGGCCCGCTGGCCGTGACCGCTCAGGCCACAGGATCGCTCAACAATCCGCGCCTGTCCGGTTCGCTCGCCAGCGATGCATTGCGGTTGCAGAGTGCCATCACGGGTACCGACGTTGCAGACATCACCGCACGTGGACGATTTGCCGGATCACGGCTGGTCCTGTCCCGCTTCGCCGGTACCCCGCGCGGCGGCGGTTCGGTTAGCGGCAGCGGGACGATTGATCTTTCCGGCATGAGCGCGACCCGCGGTCCCCAGATTGACCTGCGTGCGGCTGTCAACCGCGCGCGCATCCTCGACACTGCGGGCCTCAATGCCACGATCACGGGGCCGCTGCGGATCGTCTCCAGCGGCAGCGGCGGAACCATCGCAGGCAAGGTGCGGGTCAATCGCGCGTTCTGGCAGCTTGGCACGGCAGCCGAGGACATGAGCCTGCCGCGCATCGCGACGCGTGAGATAAACCGAGCAGAGGGCGGCGCCACTGCGCGAGGCGGCAACTCCTCATCCTGGCGCTACCTTGTAAACGCCAACGCGCCCGGCAGGATCGAAGTCGACGGCCTGGGTCTCGACAGCGAATGGGCCGCCGATATCGCTTTGCGCGGGACGGTCGACGACCCAAGGATCGGCGGCGAAGCCAGATTGGTGCGCGGCGATTATTCCTTCGCCGGTGCCCGGTTCGAACTGACGCGCGGGCGCATCAATTTCAACGAGAACGAGCCGATCGATCCGCGGCTGGACATCGCCGCCGAAACTGCGCGCAATGGCACCGATGTTACTGTGACGATTACGGGACGATCTCAGGCACCGCGTGTCGCTTTGTCTTCCGAACCCGATCTGCCGGATGAAGAGATCCTAGCGCAATTGCTGTTCGGTGGCTCGGTGACCACACTCTCGGCTACCGACGCGGTGCAATTGGCGGCGGCGCTGGCAGCGCTGCAGGGGGGCAGCGGTTTGGACCCGATTGGCAGCCTGCGGCGATCAATCGGGCTCGATCAGCTGCGTATCGTCGCCGCTGACCCGGCCATTGGGCAGAACACGGGAGTGGCGCTGGGCAAGTATCTGGGACGCCGCGTCTATGTCGAACTGGTCACGGACGGGCAGGGCTATAGCGCCACCCAGTTGGAGTACCGCGTCACGAGTTGGCTTGCGCTGCTCGGCACTGTTTCGACCATCGGAAGAGACAGCGTTCTCGCGGAGATATCGCGCGACTATTAGCGCTGGTACAATTCCGCCTCGGCCTCCCGCCGCCTGACCAAGCCTTTCATCACCCGTCCACCGGCCTTGTTCCAGCGCGCGAATTCTCGCGCAGCGCCGGAGTAGTCGAGCGCATTGTGCTTCTTAGTCAGGGTAGCGCGCGCAATCGCGCCGGTGTTGTAGTGAAAGCTGACCAGCGCATCGAATTGCGCTTGCGTCGTCGGGGTATCGCCAATCGCACGGGCCACATCGGCAGCGTAGCGCTTCAGATCGTCTGCAAGCCGTTCGTCGCATTGCGCCTGAGTCCAGACGGTGCCGGGTCCGATGCTTAAGTCTGGCTCTAATCCCTTACCAGTCGCGCCCCAGCCAATGGTCCAGGGTTCGCCTCCGGTTCCGGGGTCAGGATAGGCTTCGATCAAGCCATCGCGGCGCTTGCGGGAGCAGCCTTCAAAGGCCTTGATCAGCGCTGTTCCCGCATCGCCAATTCGCCGCGAATTGCGCGTCCTACGCGTTACCTTGGGGACCGAGACGATTGGGGCGCTGGATGCACTCGTGGTGTCCTGTGCAGGCGGGGCTGACCCTTCGAGTAGCTTGTCGATGGTGTCGTCAAGCGTTCTCACTTCAGCCTGCGTAAATCTGCGCCCGAGGATCCGTCTAATCGCGTCGAAAAGAGGGGAGCGTTCTGGTTTCGGGGAGTTGATCGGGGCATTCATTGGGGACCTCGCAAGCGGGGGAAGCGAAATTCGAGGTCGGGCAAGTAGACACAATCATGGCGAGTAGGAAAATGGTTTGGCGTGGTCCGGTCAAATCGAGCTAAAAAAACAGACCTAGCGATGCGCAGTCGATCTGATACGTTGCGCCCCATAACAGCCGGTCGCGACTGGTTTGTTTCCAATGTGATGGAGGTGTGTGGACCATGTCACGTTTTGACTTGCTTTGGGATGCCCATCCCGGGCGGGATTTTGTCTGCGATGCGACGCTGTTCGGCAATCAATGCGCGATGCGCATCGGTGTCGCTTTGCGATCGATCGGCGCGCAGCTGACCGGGCTGAAGACCTGCGTCACTTATGATCGCCGCAAATTTGCCAGCCACCAGCCGGGGCACACACGCTCGGCGCAGGAAGTCGCCAATCACTTCTACCGCGTGACCAAGGGCAAGGGGTTGGATGCCAAATCGTTCCGCATCTACACTGGCAGTATGACCGACAATATGGACACGCTGAAGGATAAGAGCGGGATGCTCTTCATCATGAATGGCTGGGGCAGCACCGACCATATCGACGTGTGGAAGGGCAATGGAACGACCGGCGAGTTGAAGGGCGGGCAGTCCGACTATTTTGGAAGGGGCTCTCAGGTATGGCTTTGGGAATTCGACTAGGCCTTCTTCTATCCTTGCCTCTGGCCGCCTGTGCTCCAGACGGGCAGGCGCAGAACGAGCAGCCAAGTGATGATGGCGCGGTGAGCGAGCCCGCAGAAGCAGCCGGGATCCAGAGTGTCGCCATCGCAGGAGTGGAGATCGAGCTGGTCGAGTTGGGCCGGACCTGCGGCGTGCTTGTCGAAGGCGAGCAGATCGAATTGAGCCTTCCGCCGCCCTGCCGTTTGCTGGCCCGGGGCAATACGGGGTCGGCGACGGTTGAGGATTATGGTGAGGCGGGCGCGGTGGTGCTGATTGCCGGGCCATTGGCGGCGCAAGGCGACTATGCGCTATCCGAAGATCGCAATCCCCAGGACCAATGCTCCCACATCGCGCAATCCTTGCTGGTCAAGGACGGTGCGGTCGTCGTGGGTGAGCCAATGGTCGAATCGTTGGGGTTCTGCAGCAATGCAGCACCCGATGAGAAATTCTATTACGGGATCGCACATCCGGAGGGTTGAGGTCGGCGCGGTGCGTTCGCCGCCTCCTATCCTCCTGACACAACATTGTCTCTTATGCCTCTGTTTCGATCGAAGCCGCCGATAGACCAAGACGAATTCGAATGGCTGCTGGCGTGCTTCGCCTGGCTGCGCACCGTCTTGAGCGATGCGGAAATCCGGCCTGAGTTCGTTTTGCCTGACAATCCCAAACTGCTGTCAGCACGCACCGGACCGGAATTGTTCGGCGCAGTGCGCGAACTTGCAGGCATGGAAGAATGGCCGTGCCGGCTAGAAAAGGTCGAAGCTGATGCTGTCGATCCGTATCAGCAGGTCGTGCGCGAAGGCAGTGCTACTTGCGGCACTTTTTCAGTCGAGAATGGTGAAGCGGTGATCCGCTATTCCTCCGCGATGCTGCGCGATCCCGATGCTCTGGCAGCGACCTTCGCGCATGAGCTCTGTCACTTCCTTTTGGTCGAAGCAGGCGATCCGCCAGGCGGCCCGGATCTGCTCGAGCATGCGACTGACTGCGCGGCAGCCTATATCGGTTTCGGGGTCTTGCTCGCCAATTCGGCGCGCACATTTGAACAATGGAGCGATGGTCAGATGTTCGGCTGGCGCTCCTCGGCGAACGGATATCTGTCGGAGCAGAGCCTTGTGACCGCCACCGCGCTTTTCTCAGCCTTGCACGGCTATGACGCGAAAGAGGCGCTGCCAGCGTTGAAGCCGTATCTGCGCGGCGACATGAAGAAAGCTTCCAAAGCCATCGCTCAAACGCACCCAGATCTGGCGGCGTCGCTTGGGGCCATAGACCTGCTTGAATGGAGCTATGGTTAGGCTCGCAACGGGATGTTCCTTGTAAAGACCTCTTGACTGACAAGAGTTCTTTACAGTAAAGACCTCTTTACAGGCACGGCGCTTGTGGAGGCGATTCGTTGGAAAACCGCTTGAAACATCACCGCGAAGGGCGCGGCTGGAGTCAGGGCGAACTTGCCCGCCGGCTCGGCGTTTCGCGGCAGACGATCAATGCGGTCGAAACCGACAAATACGATCCTTCGCTGCCACTGGCGCTGCGCATGTCGAAGCTGTTTGGCGTGAGCGTGCCCGACCTGTTTATCGATCACTGGGAACCGGAATAATGATGGCAATCGAAACGAAACGAGACCAATCGAACCTTTTGGTGCGAGCCGCAAAAGCGCTGTTGCCAGCGGTGGTCATCGGCTTTGTGGCTGGTGTAGGAATAGCGCTGGCATCCAACGCGATGGACTGGGATCTGCCCAGCCTGTTCGAACTGATACCCGACCCGCTCACCGATTGGTCGGTGATCGTGGCTGCACTTTTGGCGATCATATACATTCTGAGTGGATTGCTGGCGGCGCTGGCCACTATAATGCCTGATCGGCTGCACGAGGCGCTCGAAGTTGAGCCTGAAGATATCGAGGACCAACCCGATCTGTATCGCTGGCAGGCGGTAAGTGCGATCGGGTTGGGTCTCGCCATCGGGGTGCTTGTTCTGGCGCAGCCGCTCAACTTGCTCGCACCAATTCCTACCTTCGTGATGTTCGCCCTGTTCGTGGGGCTGGGCATCTGGGGTTATGTTCGCAGCTGGCAGGAAATGGACGAGCTGCTGAAGGCGGTTTCGGCGGAAGCCATCACGCTGGGATATTACCTGATCGTCATTTTCGGTGGCGGCTGGGCGGTGCTCGGGCACCTCGGATTGGCCGGCGGCCCCGAGTTTCTCGATTGGATATCCATTCTTTGGTCGATGATCATCGTCTCGTCGATCTGGACAATGAGCAAACGCGGAATGCTCGATAGTTCGACGACCTGAAGCGCCCCAATCACGTCAAGCAAAAGGCATTCGCGAAATGATGACCCAAGCCAACGAAAAGAACCAAATCCCGTTTATGCGCAAGCTGGTGATCCCGATGATCGCGGGTGGGCTGACGGGGTTCATTTCATCCTTCGCGATTACTTACAATATGGACGGGTGGTTCGGAGAAACGGCCAGTCTGTCCCGTCAGATCGCTGCGGTGGTTGGCGGTCTCTATATGGTGATCGCCATCGGTGTGGGCGTGGGGGCAGCATCCCCTGCGCTGGGGGAGAAGTACCTCAACACCGAAGACGCGGACGAAATCCTCGAAATGCGCAACGTGCTGCTCAATTCGGGAGCAGCCATGGCGCTGTGGGGAGCGGCTCTGATCCTGCTCGCATTCGCAGCGCCGGATGGACCGATACCAACTATGGTCGCTCTGCTTGGAGCGGTAGCAATGTTCGCCGTGGGCAGTTGGCTCGGTTGGCGCTCGCATAAAGCTTCGGACGAATTGTTTGTTGCGGTCAATATGGAGGCCACAGTCTGGGCCTATGTCAGTACGGTGATCATCGGCGGTGGCTGCATGGTCGGCGCGCATCTTGGATTGATGCCCGCGCTCGCACCGCTCGACTGGCTGACGCTCATCTATGTCGTCGGATTGGCGTCTTCATTTATTTCGACAGGACGGCGCGGGATGCTGAAGATCAAGTGACCTCACATCGCCTGGAACGCCGACGATCGCTCAATCTCTCCCGCCTGCCTTGCGGTATTCGCTCGGCGTCTTGCCGGTTTCGCGCTTGAACGCCTTGTAGAAGGAGGAGCGCGCGTTGAAGCCTGCTTCCAGCGCGATTTCCAGCACGGTCTTGTCGCTCTGCAATATCTCGGATTCAGCGGATCGTATCCGCCAGCCGTTGACGTAGTCGAAGAAGCAGGCCCCAAGCGTTTCGTTGAGTGTTTGCGAAATGTGGTTGGGCGAAACCAGCGTGTGCCGGGCTAGCTTGTTGAGCGACAGGCTGGGATCAAGATACAGCTGGTCGCGCTCCATTGCGTGTTTGATCTTGGCAGCGATGCGCTGGGCCTGGTCCTCTCCAAGAGCTGAGCGTTGATACTTTTCACCTTCAGTTTCTGGACTGGCTGGGTCAGGATCGCACAAGTCTTCATCCTCGACATAGTCGCCTTCGAAACCGGGGCGCTGCGACAGGCCGAGCAGGCCGAGCGACCAAACCAACAGCAGGAACAAGGCCGCGCCGACCTCGCGAGGCATGATTTTTACCTGACCCACATTCTGCGCCAGCAAGGTGACCAGCGCTGCGATCCATACGACTATGAAGACCGCAAGAAAGCCGAATAGCCAACCAAGCCCGCGACCTTCGTGACTGGCGAAATGCGTTTTGATCTTCGCGCGATAGTCGATCAGCCGCCGAACAATTAGAAAAAGATAGACGACCGATTGCGGCATCCAGAACAGGAACAACGCGAAGTGGAACATTCCGATCAGCGCAAATGGGACCGATAGATACCATGGCAGATTGGCGATCTCGTCGAAATACCACTTGCCTCCCGGGCTCACTGCAAACTCGAAAAGGATAACGATCAGCGCGAGAAACCCCGGCAGCAACTGCCACCAGTACCGCCGCTCCATCTGCCATGGCCGCTCGGCCGTCAGCCAGCTGATATAGAACCACAGCAGCGGCGGCATCAGCAGGTAAGCCGGCAGAGTCAGGATGTAGAAGTGGTGGAGCACGGCGGGAGCGAAAGTCTCGACCACCGGACCACCAGACGCAAAGCAGAAGATCACAAACAATCCAGCCAGCAGTAAGTGATTTGGTGAGGCAATTGCCTTTATCGACAAGACACTGATGCAGAAAATCGCCTGCGCAAGTGTCGCGACGACCAGGGCAAGCACGGTCACATCGATCAAGGCTGGTTTCCTCCCGGCTTGGTCAAGTCAGATATAGGCATGACGCCGTTCCGCCAGAAGGCGGCACTGTCCGATCCGTCAGGCGGAGACACGGATTTGTGTCCTCGCCTGCCTCAAGAGACGATCACCTCGCCTGTTTGCGCAAACCTCTTTGCATTCAAACGCAAGGAGTAAACCCATGAGAATTCCTACTATCATTGCTGCGGCGATGCTCACCGTTTCGCCGCTGTCGTTTCAAGCGGCGGCCCGGGCCCAACCTGCCAGCGTGTTATCGGCAGATGCCGAAGCATTCGAATTCCGTCTGAACACGTTCGCGGGCACATCCAAAGAACATCAGGTTCAGCGCCTGAAAGAAGGTGCTGCTGCACACTGCAGCAATATGGCTGATCGCGGTATCCAGGGATATTCGTCGCGGCGCGCATTTGTGAACGCTTGTGCCCGCATGATCGAGGGCGAGTTCATGGCTGAGGTGAAAGCGAGGGCCAGGGCAAAAGAAAAGGGCGCCCGGTTTGCCAGGCGCCCTTCTTCAAATTGATGCCCACCGTCCTCGTGCAGCGAGGCGGTAGTACGATAATAACGCCTACGCGCTGTAGTACATGTCGAATTCGACCGGAGCAGGCGTGGTTTCGAGGCGGATGACCTCTTCCCACTTCAGTTCGGCATAGGCTTCGATCTGGTCCATGGAGAACACGTCGCCCTTGAGCAGGAATTCGTTGTCTTCCTCAAGGCTTTCGAGCGCTTCACGCAAGCTGCCGCAGACGGTTGGAACTTCGGCGAGTTCTGCCGGTGGCAGGTCGTAGAGGTTCTTGTCCATGGCTTCGCCAGGGTGGATCTTGTTCTCGATCCCGTCGAGGCCAGCCATCAGCAGCGCCGAGAAGGCGAGATACGGGTTGGCGAGAGCATCCGGGAAGCGGAACTCGACGCGCTTGGCCTTTTCGCCCGCGCCATACGGAATACGGCACGATGCCGAGCGGTTGCGCGCCGAATAGGCGAGCAGCACTGGCGCTTCGAAGCCCGGAACCAGACGCTTGTAGCTGTTGGTGGTGGCGTTGGTGAAGGCGTTCACTGCCTTGGCGTGCTTGATGACACCGCCAATGTAATACAGGCAGTTTTCCGACAGACCGGCATATTCATTGCCTGCGAAAGTTGGCTTGCCGTCTTTCCAGATCGACATGTGGCTGTGCATGCCGCTGCCGTTATCTTCCTTGATCGGCTTGGGCATGAAGGTCGCGGTCTTGCCGTATGCGTGCGCGACCTGCTGCACGACATATTTGTAGACCTGCACCTGGTCGGCGGCGCGGGTCAGTGACGAATAGGTTATGCCAAGTTCATGCTGGGCAGCGGCCACCTCGTGGTGGTGCTTGTCCATGTTGAGGCCCATTTCCATCATCGTCGAGACCATCTCGCCGCGAATGTCCATCGCGCTGTCGACCGGAGCGACGGGGAAGTATCCACCCTTGGCGCGGGGACGGTGGGCCATGTTGCCCATCTCGTATTCCTTGCCGCTGTTGGTCGGCAGTTCAATATCGTCGATCGCGTAGCCTGACCCTGCATAGCCATCTTCGAAACGCACATCGTCGAACATGAAGAATTCAGGTTCCGGTCCGACATAGACGGTGTCGCCGATGCCGGTCGATGCGAGATAGGCTTCGGCGCGGGTCGCGGTCGAGCGCGGATCGCGGCCGTAAAGCTGGCCGTCCGATGGCTCCACAATGTTGCAGAACAGCGAGAGCATCGGCGTTGCGCTGAACGGGTCGATGTAAGCAGCGTCCATGTCCGGCTTCAGGATCATGTCGGATTCGTTGATGGTCTTCCAGCCTTCGATCGAAGAGCCGTCGAACATCAAACCGTCTTCCAAGGCGTCTTCGTCCATGACGCTGGCGGCCATGGTCAGGTGCTGCCATTTGCCCTTGGGATCGGTGAAGCGCAGGTCGACCCACTCGATTTCCTCGTCCTTGATCTGTTTCAGGACGTCATTCACGGTTGCCATGCTGGAGTGCCTTTTCTTTGAGTTGTGCGCGCCTGTTCGGCGAGCGGGAGAGGTTGGATGTTAGAATTCAGACAGCGTCCGCGTCGGTTTCTCCGGTGCGGATGCGCAGCGCGCTTTCGATGGCGGTGACGAAGATCTTGCCGTCGCCAATGCGCCCAGTTTGGGCGGCTGAGGCCACTGCCTCGACGACGCGGTCAGCCTGATCGTCATCGACGACGACTTCGAGTTTCACCTTTGGCAGGAAATCGACGACGTATTCAGCGCCGCGATAAAGCTCTGTATGGCCCTTTTGCCGGCCAAATCCGCGCGCTTCGGTCACGGTGATACCGGAGACACCGATTTCATGGAGCGCTTCCTTCACCTCATCGAGTTTGAAGGGTTTGATGATCGCTTCGATCTTCTTCACGTATCGTTTTTCCTGCCCCATCGACCGTTTCCGGCCGCGCGTCGCCAATTTATTGACAAAACCCTACCAAGAATCGTGCCAACGCTGGTGTTACACCGGGTTAGCCAAACCTCGCGCGGGCGCAAGGAATCGCTTGGTGTGCCTAAGGAACTAGCAACATTGTGACGCGCCGCGCAACAGTGCTCATTCAGCGAACGCGAAGTGCCTAAATTTTAGGCAGGAGAGTCGTCAGAGACGCAGTCCCGTGGTCTCGGGTAGCCCACACATAATGTTGAGATTCTGGATCGCCGCGCCCGATGCGCCTTTGCCGAGATTGTCGAGCCGCGCGATGAGGCGCGCGTTCCACCCGCCTTCATTTCCACACACGAACAACTCCATCCCATCCCAAGGATCGGGCATGCTGTTTAGTGTCAGTTCGCTTGGCGTTGCGCGGTGGAAGACTGAAACGACAGCCGAATCGGCAAAATGACCAAACAACGCGTCGCGCAGGCTCTCCGAGTGCGGGTCGGTGGACATAGCGCCTAGGTGAAGGGGAACCTCAACAAGCATCCCCCGATAGGCTGGAATGACCGAGGGCGAGAAAAGCACTCCATGGTCGAGCCCTGCGTGCCGCTGCATCTCCGGACGGTGCTTGTGAGCAAGGTCGAGGCCGTAGGTCCGATAAGCGAGATCGAATTCTTCGTTGAAACGCTCGATCAAAGCGTTCCCGCCCCCTGAAAACCCACTGACGGCGTTGCAAGTGAACGGCCAGTCGGCTGGGAGTAAATCAGCGCGGACGAGCGGCGCGACCAGCGCGAGAAACCCGGTCGGATAACACCCTGGATTGGACACAAACTGCGCCTCCGCAACTCTGTCGTGTCCGATCAATTCGGGGAACCCGTAGGTCCATCCATCAGCTACCCGGTGCGCGCTTGACGCGTCGATGATCCGTGTGTTCGAACCTTCAGCCATTTTCACCGCTTCGCGCGCTGCATCATCCGGCAGGCACAGGATCGCGATATCTGCCTCGTGCAGCGCTTCTTTACGTGCGGCCACATCCTTGCGCTGCGCGTCGCCCAGCACCAGCAGCTCGAACTCGGCTCGATCGGCGAGCCGTTCGCGGATTTCGAGGCCAGTGGTGCCTGCTGCACCGTCGATGAAAATGCGTGTTGCCATGGCGCGGGGCCTTAGCGCGGGGTTTTGAGCTAGGCCAGTTCGGTTAGCAGCAAATATCCGCTAGGCCCGTCGGGACCAAGACAGCCCCATGCCCAGTCACCAGCAATATCGAGCACTTCGAAGCGGGAGTTCGCGGCGAGTTGATGCGTCACATCACTATCATCGCGCGGCATCAAGTGGAGCGCTGCGCCATTCGAACCGATCTCGCGAACTTCGGGGATGACATAGTGCGCGGCCAGATGAGTATCGGCGAGCGCCATATGCGCGAGGTCGCCGCGCAGCGGCAACGTGCCGGGCGCAGGTTTTTCGACCGGACCTTTCAGGCCCAGTATGCCCTCCGGCATTGCATATTCAGCTGCGAGATGTGCAGCGCCGCTCATTCAAAACAATTCCTCAACCCCTGTGGTGCGGGCCGCTTATACACTGTGATGGTTTCGAGCAAGTTAGCCACGTCATGCGGGTCCCAACGCGCGAACGGTTCAGGCGTTTCCGTAACGAGCCTTTAGCATGTGCCAGCTCGCTCGCAGGCCGTAGGCCGTGCCGCCTTTGGAACGTCCTGGCTTGGGGAATGGGCGCCACGCAAAAGTGTCGAAGTGCACCCAATCGATGCCTTCACCGACAAATCGATCGAGGAACAATCCGGCGACGCTTGCGCCTGCATAGGGGTTGGAATGCGCGTTGACGATGTCGGCGATGTCAGACTTGAGATACTCGCGGTAGGCATCGGGCAATGGCAAGCGCCACGGTTCGTCATCTGCCGATTTGCCCGCGTCGATGAGTTCCTGTGCGGTTTCATCACGGCGGGTCATCATCGCCGCATAGTCCGGGCCTAGTGCGACGCGCGCCGCTCCGGTCAGCGTGGCAAAGTCGATGATCAGTTCGGGCTCTTCCTCGCTCGCCCGCGTCAGCGCATCGCCAAGGATCAACCGACCTTCTGCATCGGTGTTGTGAATCTCGACGCTCAGGCCCTGACGACTATCGAGCACATCGCCCGGGCGAAATGCCGGGCCGGAGATAGCGTTTTCGACCGCCGGGATCAGCAGGTGGAGCCGAACCTTGAGACCTGCACTCATCACCAGCCCTGCCAGCGCGATGGCATGGGCCGCACCGCCCATGTCCTTTTTCATCAACCGCATGCCGGACGCAGGCTTGATATCAAGACCGCCGGAATCGAAGCAGACGCCTTTGCCGATGATCGCCAGCACCGGAGCGTCCTTGTCGCCCCATTCGAGGTGCATGATCCGGGGAGCATGGTGCCGCGCCGCCGCGCGTCCGACCGCATGGACCATCGGATAGCCCTGCTCGAGCGCATCGCCCTTGGTCACTTTCAACTCCGCACCGTGCGCCTTGACGAGTTTTTCTACTTCGCCTTCCAGCGCGGTCGGGCCCATGTCTTCGGCGGGCGTATTTACGAGGTCGCGCACCAGCATTTCAGCCTCGGCCTCAGCGATATAACCGGGAAGACGCCCAACTTGCTCGGTCAGAAGAACTCGCGGGCCGGTCGCATTGTCATCATCGCGGTAGCGGGTGAAGCGGTAATGCGCTGTCAGCCAGCCGAATGCCGCTGCGCCGGGCTGGTGATCCACCAATCGGTAGGTGCCTTCGGGCAGTTGTTCGGACAGTGCCGCAAGGCACCAACTCGTCATATTCTTCGGGTTCGCAACGCCGCCCATCGCGAACCATTTGTCGCCATCGGGCACGATCCCGACCTGCCCGGCGTTCCCTTCGAACTTCTGCGCCGCGAGACTTGAGCGCTGGCCAGCGGAAAGTGTCTTGGCGAATTCTTCATACGCACCAGCGGTGGTGAGATGGATCGCGGTTGCGTCTTGCCCGTGATCGGGCTGGATCAGGTCGTTGATATCGGTCATCCTGCGTCCATAATCGCGCGCGTAAACTTGTCACGTCTCAATTGCAGGGGAGAGGGTGCGATGCTCGTGAGGATTCTGGCAGGGCTGGGCCTTGCGGCGATGGCGGCGTGCTCGTCGGCAAGCGAAATTGGCAACGAACTTGGTGTCGACGACAGCCAAATCGTTGTTGGTGAAGAGACAGCAGAAGAGAAACTGGAACGCAGGCTGGCGGGCGGGGCGAAAGCGCGCGAGATCGCTGTTGAAAACGACTTGATGAAGTTCAGCTACAGTTGGCCAGCCGAAGCGGTCGCCATTGCTCCGCTTGATGCAGCGATGGAGATACGCGCCAAGACCGAGCAGGAAAAGTTCGAAGCAATGACGGTTGAGGCCAAGGCCGATGCTGAGCAGTATGACTATCCGTATCGCCCCTATGACTTCTCCAAGAACTGGGCGGTTGCCGCCGATACGCCCGGCTTTCTGAGTCTAGCAGCCGCGAACTACACCTATACCGGCGGTGCGCACGGCAACTCGGTGTTCGATTCGATGATCTGGGACCGCAAGACAGAGGCTGTGATGGTGCAGACCGACATGTTCGTGTCGCCTCAAGAGCTCGGAACGGCCGTACGCGAGGATTACTGCACCGGCCTTCGAGCGAAGCAGATGGAGCGGTTGGGTTCGAGCGTTGCCAATGAAACCGGAGCTTTCGACAATTGCCCGACGCTGGACGAGTTGGTTGTGGTGGTGGGATCGTCGAATGGCGAGGCATTCGATCAGGTCGACTTGCTTGCCGCACCCTATGTGGCTGGTTCGTATGTCGAAGGTTCTTATCAGGTAACCGTTCCCGTGACTCAGGCCGTAATGCAGGCAGTGAAGCCTGAATATCGAGCGGCGTTTGCGCTCGGAAGCTGAGCCAACACCCTCTCGCATTCTTGCGAGCCATTCGCTATATGGCGCTGATGCACGAATATCAGCTCATCGACGGCGACCAGACCGTCTATCGCGACGGCACGATCAAGCTTCACACCGAGGAAGGCTTTGACGGGATGCGCAAGGCCGGACGGCTGGCCGCGACCATCCTTGATGAAGTTGCAAACCTCGTCCAGCCCGGCGTCACCACCGAAAGCATCGACACCGCGATCCGCGATATGATGCTGGATGGAGGCGCAGTGCCCGCGACGCTCGGCTATCGCGGCTACACCCATTCAAGCTGTATCTCGATCAACCACGTGATCTGCCACGGCATTCCTTCGGACAAGGTGCTGAAGGAAGGCGACATCCTCAATGTCGACGTCACGCCGTTGCTCGACGGCTGGCACGGCGACACGTCGCGGATGTTCTTTGCTGGTGAACCGCCGCTCAAGGCGAAACGGTTGGTCGATGTGACCTACGAATGCCTGATGCTTGGCATCGAAGCGGCCAAACCCGGCGCGCGCCTCGGCGATATCGGTGCGGCGATCGAAGCCCATGCCAAACAGTTCCGCTATGGCGTGGTGCGCGAGTTTTGCGGCCACGGTTTGGGCCGCCTGTTCCACGACGCCCCCGAAGTGGTCCACGCGGCCAAGGCAGGGACGGGGCCGGAGCTGAAACCCGGCATGTTCTTCACCATCGAACCGATGATCAACCTGGGTAAGCCTTGGGCGAAGGTGCTGGGCGACGGCTGGACTGCGGTGACGCGCGACAAGTCGCTGAGTGCGCAGTTTGAGCACAGCCTCGCGATTACCGAGACCGGGACCGAGATCTTTACGAAGAGCCCGACCGGACGAGACAAGCCGCCTTATTGATTTTCGCACGCCCATCCGGGCGCGCGATCCTCGCTCGATGTGCAGCAAAGCTGCACCCGCTGCGGGCGGGCAGTCACCCTTGCGGCGCTCCGCGCCGAACACTCCCTTTCATCATCCCGGACTTGATCCGGGATCGGGCCTCTTTCGCGTAGGATGAGACCATGCAACTACGAGACTTGCTTGAGAGAGCGAGCAGGGAACTTCTAATCGAGTTCGTACTCGCCGCGATCCATGGCTACACGATCATGGCGCGCGATCCTGACCTCACCGAAGACGATCGAACGATGATCAACAACCGGATACATTATTTGGTTGGGCATGCCCTATCGCTGTCGCGGCGCGAAGAATTGGACGCATGGCGTTTCGATGGAATTGTGGAGAATTTCGGTCCACTTGCCCCTTCGCTGCAAAAGCACCCCTGGGAAGTCTTGAAGAAGCTGGATCCCGGATCAAGTCCGGGATGACTTGAGAGCTAGAGAAACCAAACCGCCAAGACCGTAACCATCACGGCGATAACAACCACCGAAAACCCCAACATAGCCAAAACCGGCTTCGTCACGCTGCCCTGCGTCATCCAGTCATACCCAACCGCGATAGCCACCGTAATCGGCACCTGTACCGCAATTGCGACCGGGTCGGGCAGGTCCAACACTTGCACTACGCGGGCATAGGCGGGGGTCATCAGCGCTAGCGTGCCAATCAGCATCGCCTGCCGGTGTGCGTGGATTTCGCGCCGCCGGGCAAAGTGCAGCGATGCGAAGTAGAGCGGCAGGAACGTCACAAGCGCGGCGAGGTTCACGATGGTCACTTCGGGGCGACCAAGTTCCTCGCCGATATTGATGGAGATGATCGCGCCCGACACCGCCATCGCTGCGACAAGGGCAATCGAGGCACGGCCCAAGGCGCGGTGCATGTCCAGCCGCTGACCAGCCGCCAGCCACGCCTGGCTCGCCAGCAGTCCCAGCCACGCTGTCATCGTCACTGCATGGAACACTACCAGCAGCGTATAGCGTGCCTGCACCTCGGTATGCACCAGTGCCTTAGCCGCAAATGCGAGCAGGGTGAACGCCAGAAGCCCCTGCGCAATGCGGCTGAGCAGGAGGTTTTCCCGTCGGTGGTTTTCCGGTGCGCGCACTATTCCGTGTCTTCGCCGGGTCCCGTCTGACCGCCTGCGATCTTCCAGCCATCCTCGCGTTTGACCATGCCAACGGTCATCCAGCCGTCGAAGGCGAATTGCTCTGCGCCCGATGCATCAAACATGGCGAGGTCGAAATGGGCCGAGACCAGCGCGCTGCGCTCGCCCAGGATCGATACCTGCATGGTGTCGGTCGTCATCCGCGGTTCCATGCCCGATGCGACCAGCTCCTCGAATGATGCTGCTGCCTCATCGCCAGAGGTGTACTGCACGCCGCCACGCTCAACCCAGTGAAAGCCGGGATTGTCGTCATACATGGCTGCGACCGCGCTACTCTGACCGCTGTTGACCGCCTCGACATACTGATCAAATGCCGCTTCGGCCTCGGCTTCTGTCGCAGGAATGCTCTGCTGCGGGGCGCAATTGACCAGTAGCAGGGCTGACGCAGCGGTTGCGAGAATTCTCATAGTCAAACCTCTCTGGCGGCTCTGATGGCGGCTCCTGCCGCAAAGGGCGCGATGGCGACCAGCAGCAGGCTTATCGCACCAACGAAGCCAAGGCTTGCTTGATCCTGACGCGCGAGCGCGCCTGCGCCGAATATCAGGATCGGCAGCGCGAGCGGAATCAGCATCAGGCCCGACAGTGCCGCGCCTGCGCGTAGGCTCGCGGTGAGTGCGGCGATCATCAGACCGATTGCGGCAAGGCCGGGCGTGCCAGCGAGCAAGCCGATGAGGAGCAGATGCAAAGTGGGATTGTCGAGCGCGAGCAAAGCGGCTGCGGGGAAAGCGGCGAGAATCAGCGGCGGGCCGAAGCTGAGCCAATGCGCCAGCAGCCGTACCGCCATCATCATCTCTTCGGTCAGTCCGCGCAGCTTCAACTGGTCGAACGTGCCGAGCTCGATATCCTGCGCGACAAGCTTTTCCAGCGGCAGGATCGCCGCAAGCAGAGCCGCGATCCATACAACACCGCCACCAGTCCGTGTGAGCATCACCGGATCAGGCCCGACCGCGAACGGATACAGCATCGCGACCGCGACGAAGAACACGACAGGCAGCGCTGCACCGCCACCGGCGAAGGGGAAGAACTTGGCGAGATCGCGTTTCAGGAGCGTGCCGATCATTCCGCGTCCTCATGTGCGGGGGCAAAGTCCTCGATTGCGAGTGTCTGAAGCCCTTCGATTGCCAATGGCTGGTGCGAGGCGATCAGGGCTATTCCGCCGCCGCCGATATGCAATTGGATCAGCGCCGTGACCTGCGCAATGGCGCCTTTGTCCAGCCCGCTCAGCGGTTCGTCCAGCAGCCAGACGGGAACCCCGCGATTGAGCAAGGCGGCAAATCCTGCACGTTTGCGCTGACCTGTCGAGAGGTAGCGCACCGGCACGTCCAGCAGCGGCTCCAGTCCCAACACAGTGATCGCACCGCTCGGATCGTTGCAACCATCGACGCGCTCCCAAAAGGCGAGGGCCTTTCGAAGCGGCACATCCAGATCGAGCGCAGGCCTCTCGTCCAGCAGGCCGATAGCTCCGTCGCTGCTGCCCTTTCCCGCATAGGGGGATGTCAGCCCCGCCAGCGCACGGATTAGGGTCGTCTTGCCTGTCCCGTTCGCTCCGGTGACATGCAGCGCCTCGCCGCTCGCCAGCACAAATGAAAGTCCGCGAAACAGCAGCCGGTCGCCCCGACGGCACGCGAGGTCGGTTGAAGAAAGAGAAGGGCTTGCAGAACCTTGCATCGGCTGGTGCGTTAGGGAAAAGCGTCTCCGCTCACAACAACGCCTTACAAGGATCGATCTCCATGGTTGCTGTCCCCGAACTCACCGAAGCCGAACGCGAGCGTTTGCTGGCCGACCGTCCCGATTGGGAACTTGCTCGCGAAGGCAAGGCGATCACGCGCACGTTCCAGTTCAAGGATTTCAGTGAAGCATGGGGCTTTATGAGCCGCGTCGCGCTGATCGCCGACAGCCAGGATCACCATCCCGAATGGTTCAACGTCTACGCCAAGGTGGAGATCACCCTGACCACGCATGACGCAGGCGGATTGTCGCAGCGCGATGCAGTGATGGCCAAGGCGATTGATAGTTTGGTTTAGTTTTTTGCTGCGCCCTCAAGCGCCGGGCGCGGGCCATCCGGCCCGCTTGGCTACGCGGCATAAGCCGCGTCGGGCAGTCGCCCTCTGACTGCCGTGGCCAGGAAACAAACGGCGACGAAGTCGCCGCAAGCCCGACCGGGCGCCCGCAGCGATGCGACCTTCAGGTCGCGTGAGCGAGGAAATCGCGGCGCGGATGCGCTGCGAAAAAACAGGAATCCTACTTCCCTAACAACGCAGCTCCAGCGCGTTGTTGCTTTCGCACGCGGCCGGGCATCCAGCGTTTGGCGAAGTTGAGCTGCCTGGCGGTCTTGCCGACGAGATAGTGCAGTTCGTCACCGTGAACTGCGTCCCACACGGTTTGCGCGACCTCCTCCACGGGAGTGATTTCAAGCCCGGCGGCTTTCACACGATCGCGAACAGCCTCGTTTGACCGGCGGTTGCCGGTTCCGTCGAGCAACGGCGTTTCGATGAAGCTGGGGCAGATGGAGCAGCACTTGATCCCGTCGTCGGCCCATTCCGCATCAAGGCTTTCGGCGATCCCACGCACCGCGAACTTGGTCGCGCTGTAAACACTCATCCCACTGCCGCCCGTTATTCCGGCGGCGCTCGCGATGTTGACGAGGCTGGAATCCGGGGCGCTCTTTTGAAGGTAGGGGTAGACCGCCTGAGCGCCGTAAAGAACGCCGCGCAGATTGATATCGAGGCAGCGGTCGATCTCTTCCTTGTCTAGTTCATGCAACGGGCCGCCAGTGCCGATTCCGGCATTGTTGACCATCACATCGATCCGGCCGCCGGCTGCAGTAGCGAACGCCTCGAGCGCTACGTCCCAGGCGTCCCGGTCGCGCACGTCCAGCTTGTGCAAGTATTTGAAGCCGCCGCCGATCAGCCCGAGCGTGTCCTGCATCCCGTCCGCGTTGACGTCGGCAACACCCACGAACCAGCCGCGATCGCCGAAATGGGTCGCGACCGCTCGGCCGATACCGGATGCTCCGCCGGTTATGAATATGGAACGGCGTGTATCGTTGGCGGTCATGTGATCCCTCTCCCCGACTGCGATTGATTGGCTCGTCTAAAGAGGTGAAGCGGGCTTGTCATTCCTCTCGTTCTCAATGATTGATCCGCGAACTATGCGGCAAGCCCCTGAACATGGCTCGCACCTTCGACAATTTCGGCCGTCGACGGTTCGAGCACGTCACCCAGCGGTTCGGCCCGGCCGCCGATACATTCGGCGAGGAAGTTCTCTGCGATGGCGAAGAAAGCGATGTTGTTCGACGGCTTGGCAAAGCCGTGGCCTTCGTCAGGGTAGAGCACATAGGTCACCGGGATGCCCGCTTCCTTCATCGCGCCGACGATCTGATCGCTTTCCGCCTGCTTCACGCGCGGATCGTTCGCTCCTTGCGCGATCAGCAGCGGCTTGACGATCTTGTCCGCCTTGTAGAGCGGGCTGGCGGCTTTGAGCAACGCGAGGCCTTCTTCGGTGTCGGGATTGCCCATGCGCTCGTGGAAGATTTTCACCATCGGTGCCCAATAAGGCGGAATGGTCGAGAGCAGCGTTTCGAGGTTGGACGGGCCGACAATGTCGACGCCGCATGCGAAGGTATCTGGCGTGAATGTAAGGCCCGCGAGCGTGGCATACCCGCCATAGGACCCGCCCATGATCGCAACCTTGTCCTTGTCGGCGATGCCTTCAGCGATGGCCCACTCGACGGCATCGATCAGATCGTCGTGCATTGCGAGGCCCCACTGCTTGTTGGCAGCGTTCAGGAAGTCTTTCCCAAACCCGGTCGAGCCGCGGAAGTTCACACTCAGAACCGCATAGCCGCGATTGGCAAGCATCTGGTGGATCGAACTGAAGCCATAAGAGTCGCGCGCCCAAGGTCCGCCATGGACCATCAGAACCATTGGCACTGGCGCATCGGAGCGACCGGATGCCTCTCGGTCGCTCCCAGCCGGCAGCGTAAGGTAAGAGGGCAGGGTAAGCCCGTCACGGCTCTCGATTTCGACCGGGTGCATCGGTTGTAGCGGCGCGCCCTCAAGCTCTGGCCGGGTCTTGTAGAAAGGCGTGAGCGTTTCCGCCTTGCGATCGTAGATATAGGTCGCGGTCGAGGCGGTGAGCGGGTCGTTCCAGACAATCCAGGTCTGGTTGTCGTCGGTCCGCGAAGAGATGCCATATTCGCCCTCAAGCTGCTCGCCCAGCCAATCGAGCGAAGCTTTCAGATCGGGCTCCAGCGCGGTCCATTCGCTCTTGAGGTAATTGACCGAATAGGCCTCGACCACACCGGTTTGGCGATTGCGGATCGTGCCGCCGATATCGGCTTTGTCGTCCTCGGCGATCAGAGTTCGCTCGCCGGTTTGGGTGTCCTGCGCGAACAATGCTGCCGTGTTGCGGTCACGGCTGTCGAGCCAGTAGAGCACCGACCCGTCCGTCGTGTATCCTGCCGGGCTTGTGGTCAGCGCATCTTCCATCGCTGTAGTTTCGAAGGGCTCGTCCTCGACCACATTGTCGGTGATGCGGAAATAGTCCGTACCTCCCGCTTCGTTCTGCCGCATCGCCATGCGCAAGGTCAGCGTGTCGTCGGCCATGAACCCGGCATAACTGTCGTTTTCAAGAACCAGCGTGAGATCGCCAGTGTTGAGGTCCAGCAAATGGACGTCATGGAATTGTGGGTCGCGGTTGTTCAGGCCAATCAGGATCTTGTCCTTGATCGCGACCGAGCTGCCGACCACGTCCACCCGTGTGTTCTCGAACGGCGTCAGCGTCGTTTCCGCCAGCGTTTCGATGTCGACCCGGTAGAGTAGGTAATTCTCATCACCGCCTTTGTCCTGAATATACAGGATGCTCTTGCCATCGGGTGCCCAGAGGTATTGCGGGATCGGGCGGTCTTCGGAATGGGTGATGACCTTGGCCGCCGACTGATCATCGCGCGGGGCGAGCCAGACATTCATTACGCCACCCTCTGGTGCGAGCCAGCTTAGCCATTTGCCATCGGGGCTGATCTTCCCCTGCGAGCGTGTCGGGTTGCCGAACAGGTGGTCGCGCGGAATGAGCGGAAATGCGTCGATGGCGGTCATGATCTCTCCCTTGGGGTAGGCATGACAGCTAGTAATGAGACTGGGAATTGCAATCAGCGGCGCGGCGTCATTCCGGACTGGCGAGGAATTCCCGGACCAGATCGACAAAATGCGCCGATGCTGGCTCTCGGCCCAACAGCAAATGATTGTTGCTGTGCAGCCCCGCCAAGCGGGCATTGGGAATCCGCGCGGCAATCGAGCGGCCGGTGGCGAACGGGATCCGCAGATCGCCGCGACTGTGAACCACCAGCGTTGGGCATTGCACCTGTGCGAGCCGGTCGCGCACGTCGATGGTTGAGAACGCTTTCAAGAACCGCACCGCGTTGACCGCATTGGTCGTCTGGCGCTGGAATTCGTCGAACCAATCGAGTTCTTCCGGCAGGGCGTCGGGCATGAATGTTTGGGAGAACAGATGGCGATAGGCTGGGTTGTCGCTGCCCCAACCGGTCTCGGTCAGGACCATTACCGCCTCGCGCTCACGCACTTCGTCGGGAGTCGCAGTATGCACCCAACCGCAATCATAGGCCCCGAACAGGATTAGCTTGGAAACACGGTCGGGATGACGCGCGGCATATTCGATGGAAACCGCTGCGCCCTGACTGATCCCTAGAAGCGGAAAGCGATCAAGCCCGCTTGCATCGACGACACGTTCCAGATCCTCGACAAATTCGTCAAAGCCGATTTCACACCCATCCCAGTCTGAAAGGCCGCAGCCGCGCTCGTCATAGCGGATCACTTGGTGTGTGCGCGACAGGTCGCGGAACAGCGGGCTCCAGATCGGTGCGCCCCAATCAAGCTCCAGGTGATTGAGCCAATTCGCGGCCTTGATGAGGGGCGGGTTGGCTGGGTCGCCGATGCTTGCCCACGCAATGCCAACGCCGTCTCTCGTTTCGAGAAAGCGTATTTCCTGTTCGGGCAGGAGTTCGGCGGTATTTCCGGCTGCATCGCTATCTTCGATCTTGAATTCCGGCGGATCGATACCGGCTTCAAGAAATCTGGCTTTGAGTTCGCTGGCGAGCGCCTGCGCATCCTGCGCGCCAGTTGCGCAGTGGCGGTTTCGGAACGCACACAATGCCGCTTCGGGCGAAAACGGTGCAATCTCAATCCAGCGTTTCGACCAATAGTCCCGAATGTCCGCAGCAATCGCCAGCTCGGTTGCGAAGCGGCGGGCTAGGCGAACCTTTGCGCGTTCCAGATTGCTGCGGGCGCTTTCCAGCCAGATTGAATATTTGTGCTGGTTGGGCATCTCGCAGTCTTCAAGCAGCACACCGCTGCACGCCTGCCAAACTGCATAGGCCTCTGCCTCGCTGCAATCCGGATCGTTGGCTGCACGCGATAGGCGATCATGGTCGCTTGCCGCGTCGTCGGCCTCAAACCAGACCCCTGTGCGATCCGATCCGAGCCGTTCGGTTTCATCTTGATTCACGACTGGGCGCAGCTTGGAAAGCGACCAGCGCAGGGCAGCGAGAGGATCGTCAGGAGTGTCCCACAACAAGTCGCACAAGGACTGGCGCGAATGCGTGCCGGGCGAAAGGATCAGAAAGGCAAGCAGCGCGCGGGTTTTGCGCGAGGTCGGCATAGCGACCTCATTGCCGTCGGCGATGACGCCCAAACTGCCAATGGTGCGTATTTCAAGTGTCACTTTCACTCCGCATCACCGCCGGACGCCCAATCGTCGAGTTTCAGCCGCGGCGCGTTGTCGAGGATAGGGCGATTTGCTGCATCGCAGCAACGAAATTCAACCAATCTAACCGCAATTTCAACGCTTTTTGAGCGAAATTCCAACGCTGGTTCAAACGCTCGCTCCAACGCTTGGCACTTATCGATGGTCGGGCAGGGATGGTGTCTTGCCGGTAGGGTTGGGCCTGATCGCATCCAGCCTTCAGGCCCCGCCTTACTGACTCGGCACCCCTCGTGAAGGCAAGAAACCATCCCTGCAATCGAGACACCAATCACCTCGTCAGGGAAACCATCACATGAACAGACTCATCCTGCTTTCGAGCGCAGCTACTCTCGCCGTTTTCGCGTTTCAGCCAACCGAAGCAACAGCCACCGAATGCGCCAATGACGGAGTGGCGCCCGTCACTCCGCCAGACGACGGCGGAGTCGATCCTGAAAACACCGCGTGCGGTAGCGGCGCGGATGCATCAGGGAACAACTCGGCCAACACAGCCTTTGGCGCTGATTCGAACGCCAGCGGCAGTGGCGATGCCAACACGGCCATCGGATTTGAAGCCGATGCAAGCGAGTCGTTGGGCGGTACAGCCGTTGGCAGCCGCTCCAATGCAACCGGCCAAGATGCAGCCGCATTCGGCAGGGATAGCCTGGCTACCGGCATCGACGCGACGGCTCTCGGCCCGTTTGCAGAGGCTACTGGAGCCACTGCCATCGCAATTGGCGGCGACAGCACAGACGCTGGAGGAGCTGGCGCACAGGCCTCCGGCGACCGCGCCATCGCGATCGGCGCGGATGCTGCTGCGAGCGGAGAAGAATCGACCAGCCTGGGCGCACGGGCAGACGCTTCGAACGTGGACACTGTCGCAGTCGGCTCCGATGCTCGCGCAAGCGGGATCAATGGAGCAGCCTTCGGTGCACAGGCCAACGCGACCGGCATCAACTCGCTCGCGCTGGGATTTGACACCACCGCCAGCCAAGGCGACTCCACTGCGGTAGGCCGCGGTGCAGAGGCAACCGCCGAAGACGCAACCGCTGTCGGCGCCTTGAGCGACGCGACCGGAGTTAAAGCTATCGCTGTCGGTCTTGGTGCGCAGGCACTGGCCGATAACTCCATTGCTATCGGTACAGACGGCAATGACGCCGATGCCACTCCGGCTATCGCGGACAGTCTCAACGCTATCGCTATCGGCAGCGATACTCTGGCTTCGGGCGAATCCGCCGTCGCGCTGGGCCGCGCTGCTACGGCCACGGCCTTGAATTCTGTCGCAACCGGAGCCGGTGCGAACGCCAGCGGTGCACGGTCGGTTGCGGTTGGGAGAAGCGCAGCAGCTTCCGAAGCAGACGCGCTCGCCCTTGGCACCGAAACGGCCGCCAGCGGTGTCTCGTCGGTCGCAATCGGCAACAGAGCAAGTTCCGCGTCCGGTTTCACCATCGTTATTGGCGGAGACCAGGACGGCAATGGAACCGGAGCCAATGCAGACGGCACTGCCGGCGGCTCGGTCGTCATCGGTGCTGACGCTTCGGCAAGAAGCCTCAACGCCGTGATCATCGGTCGCCGTGCGAGCCACACTTCGGATAATGCTGTGGTCGTTGGCAACAACGCCTTTGCTCGCGGCGGTGCAGCGGTTGCGCTTGGCAGCGGAGCGAACACCAATGGCGCTTCGGCCTTGGCTGTCGGGACAAATTCCAACGCCGTTGGAGCACGAAGCATCGCCATCGGAGACGCTGATACGGATGGACAATTCGCCGTCGCGGTCGGTAACGCGGCGGAAGCCAGCGATGCACAGGCAGCCGCGTTTGGGTCGAACGCACGGGCGACGGGTGAAAACACGCTCGCACTCGGTTCCGATGTGCTCGCGTCGGGGACATCGACAATTGCTATCGGCAATGATGCGCAGGCAACGCGGCAGGGGTCGATTGCTATCGGATCGACCAACCCGAACTTGCGCGACGATCTGGAACAGGGCGCGCGGGCGACTGGTGCGCTTTCGATTGCACTCGGTACGCAGACCGTTGCGTCTGAGACCACCGCCATCGCCATCGGTTTTTCAGCGGACGGGCTTGAGGACGGCGCCACTGCGCTCGGCGCTAATGCACGAGCCGAGGCGCGCGAATCGGTGGCCATTGGTGACATTGCGCGCGCCACCGCTGAAAGATCTATCGCGCTGGGCCAGCGGACACGATCGGAGGGGGTGTCTTCAATCGCTATCGGCAGTGACGGTGACGATGACGATACCGATGGTCAACTGGGTGCGCTGGCACTTGGCACCCAAACGACTTCGCTGGGAGCCGATGCATTTTCGGCTGGAGTGAACACCACGGCTTTGGGCGCAGGCACTCAAGCGATTGGCGTTCAGTCGACTGCAGTTGGAGCAGGCGCTGGTGCTAGCGGTGTCGGGGCCCTCGCGTTTGGTGCATTCAGCCAGGCCCGCGGCAATTTCTCTACCTCGCTGGGCTTTGCGAGCTTCGCTCCGGCGCTGCAATCGACAGCCGTCGGCAGTGCGTCGCAGGCAACCGGCGAAAACGCCACAGCAATCGGTCGCCAGGCCCTGGCTCGCGCCAACCAGGCCACAGCTATCGGCAACGGCGCAACGGCAGACTTCGCTGCTTCGACTGCTGTCGGCACCGGCGCGGCGACCAATGCTGCCAATCAGGTGACGCTGGGCGGGACTGGCAGCTCGGTGAGGATCGGTGATCTCGAAGCCTCGACACTTGCCCAGCAAGGTCCGGTAGACGTGGTTACGGTCGATCAGAACGGCACGCTCGGCCGCCAGCAGGTCGCAACCGCCGCCTCGGTCCAGAACGTTCGCACCTCGCTGAATGCTCTGTCGCAGGTGTCGGACGCGCAGTTCGGCCAGCTCGAAACCAGCGTTCTCGCGCTTGATGGTCGTGTCTCCGGCCTCGAATTCCAGCTGCAGGACGTCGATCAGCGCCTGACCGGCGGCATAGCAGCCTCGATGGCGCTCGGCGGTCAGATGGTGGTTCCAGACAGCAATGTCAGCTTCAGCCTCAACGCCTCGACCTATCAGGGCGAACAGGGTTTTGCCGGATCGGTTTCGCTGCGCGCAGCCGAACGCATCTACATCTCCGCTGGCGTTGCCGGATCAACCGCTCCCGACAGCACAGGTGGACGTGTCGGCGTGGCCTTCGGGTTCTAAGCTGGAGAACGTGAGAAGCGGGCGCGCTCAGTCTTTGAGCGCGCCTGCTTTCAGAGCGCCGGATTGGCGTAGAAATGCCAAGTAAAGATCGCGATCGGGCCGCGATGCGGTCTCCAGCGTTCACCGATTTCTCTTAGCTCTTTTTCCTTCGGGCGTTCTTCGAGTTCCAGTAAGCGCTTCACGCCTTCCTGCACCGCCAGATCGCCTGCGGGCCACATATCGGCCCGGCCTTCGGCGAACAGCAGGTAAATTTCCGCTGACCAACGTCCGATGCCTTTGATCCGCGTCAGCTCTTCGATCGCTTCTTCGTCGTCTGCGGGCAGGGCCTCGAAGTCCAAATCGCCTGCATCGATAAGTTCGCAAAGCGACCGAGCGTAACCCTGTTTCTGGCGAGACAGCCCGCATGCGCGGAGTGTGTCGAAATCGCGTTTGAGCAAGCAGCCGGGTGTGAAATCCTCGCCCAATTCGGCTTCCAGCTTGTTCCACATCGAAGCCGCAGCCGCGACCGAGACTTGCTGGCCGACGATAGTGCGCAGCAACGTCTTATAGCCGCGATCCCGCAGGCGCGGTTCGGGGTAGCCAATTCGTTCAAGCTCCGCCGCAACCTTTGCGTCCTCGCTCGCAACTGCGTCCATCCCATCCTTGATCTGCTGCGCGGTAAGCCCCACGTCGTCTCCTCTTGGCAATTCTGTTAGCCCGCCCAAGCCTTGTCAGGCACTTTGGAACGTCCTAGCAGCGCCCGCGTCTTATCCCTAGC
This sequence comes from uncultured Erythrobacter sp., assembly GCF_947499705.1. Taxonomy (NCBI): domain Bacteria; kingdom Pseudomonadati; phylum Pseudomonadota; class Alphaproteobacteria; order Sphingomonadales; family Erythrobacteraceae; genus Erythrobacter; species uncultured Erythrobacter sp. The sequence continues at coordinate 476,736 of NZ_CANMPJ010000001.1, forward strand.
GCGCGTTCTTGCGCTCAATCATCCAAGAGGAATGAAACTCATGCCAAAGCTGGTCGTCACCAATCGCGAAGGCGAGACGAGCGAAATCGAAGTCGAAGATGGCCTGACCGTGATGGAAGCCATCCGCGACAACGGCTTTGACGAACTGCTCGCGCTGTGCGGCGGATGCTGCTCGTGTGCGACGTGCCACATCCATGTCGATGGCGGCGCAACTGACAAGCTTCCGGCGGTCAGCGAAGATGAAGACGATCTGCTCGAAAGCAGCGATCACCGCACCGAAACCTCGCGCCTGTCGTGCCAGATTCCGTTCACCGCTGAGCTTGACGGATTGAAGGTAACTATCGCGGCGGAAGATTAAAGACGCCTTTGGTGCGAGTGCTCGCATCCGCGAGCACTCCTCGGCGCTATTCCTTCACTCCGCTACGGAGCACCTGCGGAGGCGCTTGCAGGTGTGCTTCGCACGTCTGCGTCTTCGCCTTCGACTCCGCGCTTGCGGCTGCTGCGCAACCGATTGGACAAGCCTCCTTATCTGTCTGGGTAGCTGTTCTACGTTGCTGAGCGAGCCATGGCAGCCTAAATCCCGCCCATGAACATCACTCAACCTATCGGCGATACGCTCGCCCTGATTGGCAACACTCCGATTGTCCGGCTCGCCGGTCCGAGCGAGGCGGCGGGCTGTGACATTTGGGGCAAGTGCGAATTTGCCAATCCCGGTTCCAGCGTGAAGGACCGCGCGGCGCTTTTCATGATCCGCGATGCGGAAGAGCGCGGCGAGTTAAAGCCCGGGGGGACTGTGATCGAAGGCACTGCGGGGAACACCGGGATCGGTATCGCGCTGGTCGCCAACGCGCTCGGCTACAGGACGATCATCGTCATGCCGGACAATCAGTCCAAGGAAAAGATGGACACGCTTCGCGCTTTGGGCGCGGAACTGGTCCTTGTTCCGCCGACCAAATATGCCGATCCGTGCCACTTCCAGCACACTTCGCGCCGCATGGCCGACGAGACCGAAGGCGCGATCTGGGCGGGGCAATTCGACAACACCGCCAATCGCCGCGCGCATATCGATGGCACTGCAAAAGAGCTGTGGGAGCAGCTGGGCGGCAAGATCGATGGTTTCACATGCGCGGCAGGGACTGGCGGCACGATTGCCGGGGTTGGCATGGGCCTGAAAGAAAAAAACCCCGATGTCCGCATAGCTTTGACCGATCCGCACGGCGCGGCGCTCTACAATTACTACGCACATGGCGAACTGAAAGGCGAAGGCTCCTCGGTCGCCGAAGGCATTGGGCAGGGGCGAATAACCGCAAACCTCGAAGGCGCTCCGATCGACACCCAGTTCCGCATTTCCGATGAGGAAGGGCTGGAGTGGGTAGAGAAGCTGCTGCGCGATGAAGGCCTGTGCCTTGGCCTTTCCAGCGGCATTAACGTCGCGGGGGCGATTGCGCTGGGCAAGCAATTGGTCGCGGACGGCCGTGAAAACCCCCAGGTCGCGACGATCTTGTGCGACACCGGCTTTCGTTATCTTTCGACGCTCTTCAACGCTGAATGGCTCGCGTCGAAGAACCTGCCGGTCTTCGACTGGCTGGCGCAGGCGTAATCGTCCTGTTAGGTAGCCGGCATGGCCACCATCAACCCGTCTGACCGCTCCGACGAGCAGCAGCGCGAAGCCGAGCGCGACGGCGCGCCGCTCGGCGGAACCCGAGCCGAAGCCATGCAGCGCCTGCAAGTCGGCCTGTTCGGTCTGTTCAGTATGGTTCTGGTCGTGGGTGTCGCGAACATCGTCTACAACCGCGCGCAGCAGACCGAAGACAGCGCCGTACCCGAGGCTGCACCGACCACCGAGCCAACCGAAGCACCGCCGCAGCGTGATCCACTGGTCGACGCCGGTATCCTGCCCGATGTGACGACAGAGCCCGAGGCTGAAGAAGAGGCGACGACCGTTCCGGATGTCCCGGCGACCGAGGACACCGATCTGGAAGCCTCCAACGATGATCCGAAAGATCCGTAAGGTAACACTTGCCGCGCTGGCCGTATTGACGCTTTCTGCGTGTGACGAGACGCGCGATTGCGGTGGCGCGCCGGCTCAGAAAACCGAGATAGAAGGCGATTTGCCTAAGTTGGGGTTGATGACCAGCTTGCCGATCTACTGGTCGCTGGATGCAGACATTGCGAACCTGGCGCAGGGCAATGGCGAGAAGCCGTGGCAGCGCCAATTGCTCGAAAAGCAGTTCAAACTCGTTCCACTCGATACGCTGACGCCAATTCCAGGATTTTCCCCGGACGAACCCGAAACCGATCCGCTCGCCGGACTCGACCGGCTCGCAGTGATACAGCCGCGCGGCCTTTCCCCAGCGGACAATGTTGCACTGGATGAGTGGGTTCGTGCTGGCGGGCATTTGCTGATCGCGCTCGATCCGATGCTGACAGGAGATTACGACCTACCCTTGGGTGACCCGCGCCGACCGGTCGATATGGCGATGGTTCCGCCGGTTGTGTCGCGCTGGGGACTGGCGGGGGGAGTGAATCTAGGTCAGCCCAGAAAGGTGTCCTATGCGCAGTTGCCAAGCGGCTCGGTACCGCTCCTGATGTGGGGTGAGAGCCGTGTTGTTGTCGTGGATGGAGGCCTGAATGGCTGCCGGACGCACGAGAGCCTTGCTTTGGCACACTGCGACAATGTCGGAGAGGGGACCGTCACCTACCTTCATGATGCGGCAGTGTTCGAGCACGAAGAGCTTGTTGGAGAAAACGGAGAAGGGGTGAAGGCCCTTCTGAATTTTGCCTTCCAATGAGTCGCTCATCGGGGAAATCACGGGAAAACGCCGCGCGACTCCGGGGAAAATACGGGCCGCAAAGGGATTCGCACGCAAAAACAGGCAATTGGCGGGGCAAGTTCACTCCCGGCTTGGCATCAGCCTGCCGAATTCCGGGGAATCGACTGAGAGTGAAATCGCTATAAAACAACATTTTACCGCTTAATCCCTAGATTTCCCGCAAAAACCCTTGCCATCCCGCTCTCATCCCGGATATGTCCGGCTTCCATCAGACATGCCTGTTTGTGTCGCGTCGCCCATCTGGGTTGGCGCGCTGCTCCCGCTCGCGCGGGCGCAGATGGGGAAGGCGTGTCCGGTGTGGGATGTCGGCGGGATATTTCGCCGAGACGGGACTGAAGGGGATGAAAGCGCGTGTCAGCGTTTGGAGGATATAGTGGACAAGCCTATTCGCCCGCCGGCGATAAGGGCCGCTTTGTCCTGCCTCCTGCCTTCCGCAAGGCGGTGAAAGACAGCTCCGCCAACAACAAGATTCTTTGCCTCGCTGCGCATGACCGGTTCGATTGCCTCGTCGGCTTTGGCCTGTCGCGCACCGAGAAACTGCACCAGCAGCTCGACCGCGAAGAAGAGCGCGCGATTCGCCTTCAGCAGGACGATTTCGACCGCGAAGTGCGTGCACAGCAGCTGTTCGGCTTCGAGCAATTGCCGTTCGATGACAGCGGGCGGTTTGTGATGCCTGACCATTTGCGCGATCTCGGCAAGATCGATGCTGGCCTGTATTTTCAAGGCGCAGGCGATTTCTTCTTTGTTTGGAACCCTGAAGAGCTCGGCCGGATGGACGCCGCCTGGAAAGGCGCTCAGGCGACCTGCGCCAAGCTTGTTGCCGAGGCGAACGTCAAAGCCGCCCAAAAGGGATCAGGCAAAAAAGGGGGGGCGAAATGAACGCTCCCCACGTTCCTGTCCTGCTTGATGAAGTGGTTGCGGCAATGGCTCCGCAGCCCGGAATGGGCATCGTCGATGCGACCTTCGGAGCTGGCGGTTATTCGACCGCGCTGCTCGAAGCGGGCGCGCGCGTCTATGCCTTCGACCGCGATCCCACAGCGATCCGCGATGGTGCCGCTTTGGCTGCGCGCTTCGAAGGACAGCTAACGCTGCATCAAGTGCGTTTTGCTGCCATGGCCGACGAGTTGAATGCGCTCGGCGTCCAGAGTGTCGATGCTGTTGTCATGGATATCGGTGTCTCGTCGATGCAGCTCGATCAGGGTGAGCGCGGATTTGCGTTCTCGCATGACGGCCCGCTCGACATGCGCATGAGCCAGGACGGCGAGAGCGCGGCGGACTTTCTCAATTCCGCCGACGAAGCCGCGATTGCCGATGTGCTCTACGAATACGGCGAAGAGCGTCAGTCGCGCCGCGTTGCAAGGGCGATTGTGGCTGCGCGCCCGCTTGAGACGACCAGCGAACTCGCTCGGATCGTGCGCAAGGCGCTCGGCCACAAACCGCACGACAAAAAAGATCCTGCGACCCGCACATTCCAGGCGGTGCGCATCCACGTGAACGATGAGCTGGGCGAACTGCGTGCGGGTCTTGCTGCTGCCGAAGCTCTGCTGCGCGAAGGTGGTGTTCTGGCGGTGGTCAGCTTTCACAGCCTCGAGGACCGGATCGTGAAGCGCTTCCTGAAAGAAGCCTCGGGCGCCGGTCGGGCTGTTTCGCGGCATCTGCCCGGTGAAATTGCCGGTCCGCCACCAACGTTTGCCAAGGTCTCAAAGGCCATTCGTCCGAGCGACGAAGAAGTCGCGCGTAACCCGCGCGCGCGGTCATCGATCCTGCGTCACGCAGTTCGCACCGCCGCTCCAGCAGGAAAGGGTGCAGCATGATTGTCAACGGTTCACGCATGCGCCAGATCGGCTGGCTCGCGTCCCTCGGCCTGTGCCTCGGCATCTTTATGGTGCTGAGCTTCAATGTGCACGCGGTGAAGAGCGAAGTGCTGCTCGCCGAGCGCAAAATTGTGTCACTCGAGCGTGAAACGCTGCTGCTCGAAACCGAATTCCAGACCCGCGCCAGCCAGCGCCAGCTTGCGAACTGGAATGCGGTCGAATTCGGCTATGAGGCGCCGCGCGCCGATCAATACATCGATGGCCAGCGCCAGCTCGCCAGCCTCGGACAGCCGCAGGCGCCTGGAGCGCCAGCGCCGATCCGCGTGGCGCGCGCCGACACGGGTGATGACAGCGTGCCGATGCCTGCCATTGACATGGTTTCGCCCCTGACCGGAGAGCCGATCACGCTTGCCTCCGCCAATATCGAAGTCGATGCGGCAGAGACTTTCACCGACGCGTTTGGCGATTTTCTCGTCGAAGCATCACCCATTCGTGCGGCTCAGGCGCAGACATTGATCCCCGACGCTACAGCGCTGACCGACGAGGCGAGTGAATGACGGCCTATGCCGCGCAGGCGGCTGTGCCGCTCGGGCGCGTCCAGCTGGTTCATCTGCGCTACCAATCATTGCTGACCGCGCGCTGGCGCGTTCTGTGGATCGCCATCATCTTCGCTGCTGTGGCGGCGGCTGCGGTGCTGCGCATCGCGGTGCTCGGCTTTGTTGGCGGCACGCCTGATCGCGGCAGCCTTGCCGAGCAATTGCTGCCTCCGCGCGGGGAGATCACCGACCGCAATGGCGCGCCGCTAGCGCGTGCGTTTCCGGCCTATGCGATGTGGTTCGATCCCGAAGCGATGGGCGATAACGGTTCGCCGCTCGTGCGTTCTCCGCAGGATGTCGCGGCTCAGCTTAATGCGATTTTTCCCGATATGGAAACGGCGAAGACGGCGCAGCGCCTGGCCTCGGGCCGCGCTGGCTATCTGCGTCGCCGCGTCCTTCCTGAAGAAGCCAACAAGGTCTTTGAACTGGGCGAGATTGCGCTGCAATTCCCGCGCGAAAATGATCGCCACTATCCGCAAGGCTCCCTCGCCGCGCACGTGCTTGGCTATGTCGTCGAAGGCGAAGGCGGACGGCTCGGCATGGAAGAAGTGCTGAACGATCAGCTCCGCGATCCCGAACTGCGTGCGGACTCCGTCGCGCTGTCCATCGACGTTCGGGTGCAGGGCGCGCTGGAAGAAGAGTTGCGGCGCGGCATGCTGGCGACCGACGCAATCGGGGCGGCGGGCATCGTGCTGGATGTCGATACTGGTGAAGTGATGGCGCTTGCCTCGCTACCCGAATTCGATCCCAACGTGGTCGGCGCGCAGGGTGCCCCAAACGAATTCAACCGCGCCACAAACGGGGTCTACGAGCTCGGATCGACGTTCAAGCCGCTAACAGTTGCAGCGGCGATTGACGCGGGCGTGGTGCGCAACCTTTCGAAGCAATGGGACGCGAGCACAGTCGAGGTCGGCAATCGGAAGATCCGCGATCTGCATCCCAAGGGCAACACGCTCAATGTGCCTCAGGCGCTGGTCTATTCGTCCAACACCGTGACCGCGCGCGTGGCCGATCAGCTCGGCTCGGAACGATTGCAGCAGATGCTGCTCGACCTAGGCATGGACAAGCGTCCGTTCATCGAGCTGCCAGCGCGCGGCAAACCGCTATGGCCGCAGGATGCGGACAATCGCCACACCAATATGGTGATCGGCTATGGCCACAGTCTCTCGGTTACGCCTTTACATCTCGCCAGCGCCTACGCGGCAATGGTCAACGGAGGAATCTGGCGTCCGACAACCTTGCGTAAACTCGATGCCGAAGATGTTCCGCGTGGTAAGCGTGTTTTCAAAGCGTCGACGTCGGCGCGGATGCGGCAGATGCTGCGGATGATCTCGCTCTACGGGACGGGGCGCAGCGCCGATGCCAAGGGCTTCCGCGTCGGCGGCAAAACCGGTTCGGCGGAGAAACCGCGCAGAGGCGGCTATTCCAAAACCGCTCTGATCACGACCTTCGCAGCTGCGTTCCCGATGGATCGCCCACGCTATGTCGTGGTCGCGATGCTCGATGAACCGCGCGGGACGCTCGCAAGTTCCTTCCAGCGCACGGCGGCGTTCAACGCCGGTCCGGTAGTCGGACGGCTGGTGCCACGGATCGGGCCTATGCTTGGCGTGCGGCCTGACAATCGCCGCGATGTCGATATCAGCGATCTCAGATATTTGGTTGAGGGACGCAAATGAAGCTCGCGGGGCTGGCCGAGCGCGCGGGGGTGGCCTGTCCGGATGCAGAGGATGCGACCGTAACGGGCTTCGCTATCGATCATCGCAAGGTCGCGCCTGGCACAGTGTTCGGTGCGTTTCGCGGCGCGAAGTTCAATGCCGAGGATTTTATCCCGGCTGCCATCGAGTCCGGTGCGGTAGCGGTCGTGACTAGGCCGGACGTGCCCGTCAAAGGCGCAGTGCGTATTGCGAGCGAAGAGCCGCGCCGGACCTTCGCTATGCTTGCCGCGCAGTTCTTCACGCCTGTGCCGGAAATGCTGGTTGCGGTCACTGGAACCAACGGCAAGACTTCGACCGCCGAGATGACGCGCCAGATCTGGCGCATGTGCGGGGAACGGGCTGCCAGCATCGGAACGCTCGGGGTAACCACGCCTGACGGCAGTATCTCAACCGGCCTGACCACGCCCGATATCGTAACGTTCCTTAGTAATATGAGTGGCTTGGCGCGCGAGGGCGTGACCCATGTCGCCTATGAGGCGTCGAGTCACGGTCTCTCGCAATACCGCAACGAAGGGCTGCGCGTATCCGCCTGCGCCTTCACCAATTTCAGCCGCGACCATCTCGATTACCACGGTACGATGGACGAGTATTTCGCGGCCAAGATGCGCCTGTTCGACGAAGTCGTCGAGCGAGGCGCGCCAGCCATCATCTGGGACGGCGGGGAAATATGCGAGTGGACCCGCCGCGCCATCGAGCACGCAATTTCCCAAGACTTGCGTGTTCGGACAGTGGGCGAGCGAGGCGAGTTCCTCCGCCTCGCCGCCCGCGAGGCGACCCCGCTGGGGCAGACGATCAAGATCGAACATGAGGGTTGGGAACGAACCATCAAGCTGCCGCTCATCGGTGCCTATCAGGCGGCGAATGCACTGTGCGCGGCGGCCTTGGCAATATCGACAGGATCGGAACCGGCGCAGGTTTTCGACGCGGTGTCCCGGCTTCAACCGGTGCTCGGGCGCCTTGAACGCGCGGCCATCACTCCCGTCGGTGCTCCGATCTATATCGACTATGCGCATACCCCTGATGCCCTCGAAGCGGCCATCGCAGCCCTGCGTCCGCACGTGGATGAGGCGAAAGGCGGTAAGCTGATCGTGGTGTTCGGAGCAGGCGGTGATCGCGACAAAGGCAAGCGTGGGCCGATGGGAACTGCTGCAGCCTATGGCGCAGAAGTAGTGATTGTGACCGATGACAATCCACGCGGAGAGAAACCGAAGAATATCCGTGAGGCGATCTTGCGCGGCCTGGGAGAGATCGATGCGGGTGCTCGGATGGATTCCGGATTCGACATTGGAGACCGGCGAGAAGCGATCGCCAAGGCGATCGAACTCGCGGGCGAAAGCGACATCATTCTCGTGGCGGGCAAAGGCCACGAACAGGGACAGATAGTGGGATCTGGAGAGAATATGCGAGTATTGCCGTTCGACGACGTGCAGGTGGCACGCGAATGCGCTGCTGAATCTGCCAAAGGAGCGAATGCATGAACGCTCGGGCATTGTTGCAGGGGGCATTGAAAGCATGGCCGGTCGATCCACGCGATCGACTGCCGTTATCTCTTTGGTACTCCCGCGATATCGAGATCGCCACGGGTGGAACTTCCACGCATCACTTTCAGGCCGCCGGGGTCGAGATGGACTCCCGCGATGTGCGTCCGGGCGATCTGTTCGTCGCGCTGAAGGGCGAGGCGATGGATGGTCACAAATTCCTGCCGCAGGCTTTTGCCGCAGGGGCTGTCGCGGCGATCACGGATCGCCCGGTCGATTTCCCGCATGTGCTGGTCAAAGATACGACCAAGGCGCTGCACGATCTGGCCCACGCCGCGCGCGATCGCGGCGATGCCGTGCGGATCGCTGTTACCGGCTCAGTCGGAAAGACGGGGGTCAAGGAAGCGATCTTCAACGCGCTTGACCGTGCAAGCCGGGGTGGGGCGCATCGCTCGGTTCGCAGCTACAACAACCATGTCGGCGTTCCGCTCAGCCTCGCACGCCTTCCGGCCCGCGCACGCTACGGTGTGTTCGAGATGGGTATGAACCATGCGGGCGAGATCGCGCCGCTTGCGGATCACGTCCGGCCCGATGTCGCGCTGATCACAACAATTGCGCCTGCCCATATCGAGAACCTCGGCAGCATGGAGGCGATTGCCGACGAGAAATCGCAGATCTTCACCGGACTGGTCGATGGCGGCACCGCAATCATTCCAGCGGACAGCGAATACACTGCGCGAATGATCGACCATGCCCGCAAGCTGGGCGTGAAGACCGTAACATTCGGACGCAATGAAGGCGCGGATGTGCGTCTGCTTGACGCGATCCCCCGCGAGAATGGTGGGTCGTTGGTCACCGCCGATCTGGGCGATCAAAGGCTCTGCTACACCATCGCTGAACCCGGCGAGCACTGGATCACCAATTCGCTTGGCGTCATGGCGGCAGTTCGCGCGGCTGGCGGAGACTTGGCCGCAGCCGGATTAGCTTTGGCCGAAATGGGCGGGCTGAAAGGACGCGGCGCGCGGTTCGATATCGAAGTCACTGGCGGCAAGGCGCTGATGGTTGATGAAAGCTACAACGCCAACCCGGCTTCAATGCGCGCGACACTGCGGCAATTGGGTCAAACCCCCGCACATCGCAGGATCGCAGTGCTGGGCAGTATGAAGGAGCTCGGCGACTTCTCGGCGAAGTTCCACCGTCAGCTTGCCGAACCGATTGCCGAAGCGAAAATCGACCACGCGATACTAGTCGGGGACGAAATGCGAGACCTTGCGGCAGAATTGGGGAAAGACACTGGCGATTCGCTTGGCATTCCGGGCAGCTTCGCGCATTGCGAAGGGCCTGCCGAGGCGATCGCGGCGCTCGAGCAATTCGAACTCACCCATGGCGATGCGATACTTGTAAAGGGCTCCAATTCGGTTGGCCTGGGCAGGCTGGTGTCACATTTTACAAGCGCCCCAGGGTAAGCGGGGGGCAAGGGATCTGAATGCTCTACCTACTCGCCGAATGGCTGGGCTTTGAAGGCATTTTCAATCTGGTGCGTTACCAGACCTTTAGGGCTGGAGCGACGCTGGTCACGGCTTTGTTCATTGGCCTGATCATCGGGCCAAAGTTCATCAACCTGCTGCGCGTTCGGCAGGGCAAGGGGCAGCCGATCCGTGAGGATGGGCCGCAAACGCATCTGGCCAAGCGCGGCACGCCGACGATGGGCGGGCTGATGGTGATCATCGCCCTCATCCTGTCGCTGTTCATCTGGATGGACCCGCGCAATCCGCTGGTCTGGGCCTGCATCGCGGTGACGCTCGGCTTTGGCATCATTGGCTTCATGGACGACTACGACAAGGTTGCGAAGAACAGCCATGCCGGCGTGTCAGGCAAAGTGCGGCTCGCGCTCGAATTCATCGTCGCGGGCGTGGCATCCTACATCATTGTCAGCCAGATCAGCACCGATCTGTATGTCCCGTTCTTCTCCGATGTGCAGATCCCGCTCGGGCCGTTCTATTACATCTTTGCCGCGACGATCATCGTCGGGTTCGGCAACGCGGTAAACCTGACCGACGGGCTTGATGGTCTTGCGATCATGCCGGTGATTATCGCTGCTGGTACATTTGCGATCATCGCGTATCTCGTCGGGCGCTCCGACTTCAGCGAATATCTCGGCATCCCGCATGTGGTCGGCGCAGGTGAATTGGCGATCTTCTGCGCGGCGATCATGGGCGGGGGCCTCGCGTTTCTCTGGTTCAACGCACCGCCTGCTGCGGTCTTCATGGGCGACACCGGCTCGCTTGCATTGGGCGGAGCGCTGGGAGCTATCGCCGTCGCGAGCCATCACGAGATCGTGCTGCTGATCGTCGGCGGATTGTTCGTGGTCGAAACGGCCAGCGTCATCATTCAGGTTTTCTGGTTCAAGCGGACGGGCAAGCGCGTGTTCCGCATGGCCCCGATCCATCACCATTTCGAGCAGCTTGGTTGGAGCGAAAGCAAGGTTGTGATCCGGTTCTGGATCATCGCCATTGTGCTGGCGCTGGCCGGGCTGGCCACGTTGAAAGTGAGGTAATGCGCACCCGATGATCACCTCGCCCGCCTTTGCCGGAAAACGCTATGCCGTACTCGGCCTGGCGCGATCCGGCGCGGCTGCGGCAGAGGCGCTGCTGGCAAGCGGTGCCGAAGTGACCGTTTGGGATCGCCAGGACGTCGCACGTGCACCGTTTGAAGGTCGATGCAAATTGGCCGATCCGCTCGAGCTGAACCTCACGGGCTATGCGGGTGTGGTCGTTTCGCCCGGCGTGCCGCTCAACACCCATCCAATTGTCGGCCATGCTGCGCAATACGGCGTGCCTGTAATCGGCGATATCGAGCTGTTCGCACTCGCACGGCCTGACCTGCTGCCGCACAAGGTCGTCGGTATAACCGGCACCAATGGCAAGACGACGACGACCGCGCTGGTCCACCACATCCTGGAGATGGCAGGCATCCCCGCAGTGCTCGGCGGAAATATCGGTGTACCGATCATGGCGCAGGAGGCGCTTGCCCCAAATGACCAAGGCGTTGGTGTGTATGTGTTGGAGCTGTCGAGCTATCAGGTCGACCTGACCTTCAGTCTGGATTGCGATGCCGCAGCGCTGACCAATATTACTCCAGATCACCTCGATCGGTATGACGGGTTCGAAGGCTATGCTGCGTCAAAAGCGCGGCTGTTTGAAATGCAGTCGGGCGGACACTTTGCGGTCTTTGGCTTGCTGGCTGAGCCAGCCGGTGCGATCTTCCAACGTGAGCAATCCCGCCGCCTCGAAGGGCGCGCAGTGCCCGCCAACCTTGGGCGCTTCGCCGCCCAGCAATCCGAATGGCCAAGCCTGCAAGGCCCGCACAATCTCGAGAACATTGCAGTAGCAATCGCGCTGGTCGAAGAACTTGGCGTGAAGCCCGCGCAATGGGAGCACGCGCTCCCCCGTTTCCGCAACTTGCCGCACCGAATGGAGCGGGTGTGCGAGGAAAATGGTGTGCTGTTCATCAATGACAGCAAAGCCACCAACCCGGCATCGACCGCGCCTGCGCTCGCGGCTTTTCCGCCCGATCCTGCGATCAATGACGGCGCGCCGCGTGTCCACTGGATTGTCGGCGGACTGGCGAAAGAGGACGGGCTCGGCGAATGCGCTGCCCATCTCGATAAGCTTGCCGCCGCTTACACAGTTGGTGAGGCCGGGCCACGCTTTGCCGAACTGATTGAACCTCACGCCAAAGCCGAGCGCTGTGAAATGGTTAGCGAAGCGGTGAGCCGCGCCCGCGAAGCCGCGCGGCCCGGTGAAGTCGTGCTTTTCTCACCTGCTTGCGCCAGCTTTGACCAGTTCCGCGACTATGAGAAGCGCGGTGAACACTTCCGCCAACTGGTTGGAGTGATTGCTGATTGCTGTCCATTCGACGATGATGATCCGCATTTCAAGGATATCGCGGCATGAGCTTGGCAGGATCGATCACTCAGCCGCGCGCAGATGCGACATTTCATGCGCCTGTCCCTACGCGGCAAGGTTGGCGTGAGCGCACTCGCATCTGGTGGCGCGAAATCGACAAAGTTTTGCTTGGCTTCATCGTCTTGATCATGGCGATGGGTACGGCTGCGGTGCTCGCTGCGTCGCCTGCCAGCGCAGATCAGCTTTCGACTTCCGAGGTGCAACTCGACGAATTCCTGTTCCTGAAACGGCATCTGGTGTTTCAGGTGCTTGGTCTTGCACTGATGATCGGGATTTCGTTCCTGAGCCGCGAAGATGCGCGCAGGCTCGGGATCGTCATTGGGGCGGGAATGCTGTTGTTGCTGTTCCTCGTGCCCTTGATCGGGGTCGAAAAGAACGGCTCGCGACGCTGGCTCGACGTGGGGATGTCGCTGCAGCCGAGCGAATTCCTGAAACCCGGTTTTGCGATCATGGTTGCTTGGGTGCTCAGCTGGCGTTTGCGCGACCCGACATTGCCGGTGCTGACCTTTGCGACCGGCTTGATGGTGGCCATCGCCGGGTTGCTGATGCTTCAGCCTAACCTTGGCGAGACGATCCTGTTTGCCGGCATCTGGTTTGTAATGGTCCTGCTGGCCGGTGTTTCGATCCAGCGCATCAGTGTGCTGGTCGGCGGCGGATTGGTCGGGCTGACTGCGGCATATTTCCTTTATGATAATGCTCGACACCGGATCGATGGTTTCCTTGGCGGCGGCACCGCGTTCGACCAGGTCGATCTTGCCTATCGCACGCTTCTGGCAGGCGGCTGGAACGGCACAGGATTGTGGCTAGGCATTCGCAAGATGAACCTGCCGGAAGCGCACACCGATTACATTTTCTCGGTCATTGGAGAGGAGTTCGGGCTGTTGATCTGTGCTGTCGTGGTTCTGCTCTACCTCGTAACAGTCGCACGCGTGCTCATCCGGCTGGTCGATGAAGACAATCTGTTCGTGCTGCTCGCCGCGACGGGGCTGATCACGCAGTTCGGTGGGCAAGCGTTCATCAACATTCTCGTAAACCTCAAAATGTTCCCTTCGACGGGAATGACGCTGCCACTGATCAGCTATGGCGGATCGTCGACGCTGGCAGTGTGTTTCACGATCGGGCTATTGCTTGCGGTCACCCGGCGCAATCCGTTCCTGGAGCGCGAGACCCCCGGGCTGAAGGCGATTTTCGAACGTCCGAAAAGCGAGCAGAGGGAGGAGCGCGCATGAGCAGTGAGACACAGCACGTGCCAAGCGGGGCGAGCCGTCACTTCGTGCTCGCCGCTGGCGGCACTGGCGGCCATTTGATCCCGGCATTTGCGCTCGCGGTGGAGCTAGAAGCGCGAGGGCACCATGTTGCACTGATCACCGATGATCGCGGCGCGAACATTCCTGGCAAACCCGATTTTCTGACGGCGCACGTTCTGCCCGCAGGCCGGTTCGGAAAGAACCCGTTGCGCTGGATTTCGGGGGCGCGGGCAGTGCTTGAAGGGCGCAATATGGCGCTGCGTGTGTTCGATGCGTTCGAACCGAGCGCGGTTATCGGCTTTGGTGGCTATCCTGCTTTGCCAGCTCTGCTGGCTGCGACATCTGCGAATATTCCAAGCCTCGTCCATGAGCAAAACGCCGTGCTGGGCCGGGTCAACCGCCTGCTCGCGGGCCGGGTCGATGCGATCGCAACCTCGTATGACAAGGTCGACCGGCTCAAGCCCAAACACGCGGACAAGGTTCACCTCGTCGGCAATCCCGTGCGCGAAGAAGTGCTCGCCCTACGGGACGAAGATTTCCCGGCCTTCACAGAAGAAGGCCTGCTGCGCGTACTCGTGACCGGTGGCAGTCAGGGCGCTAGTATCCTGTCGGATGTCGTGCCAGATGGCCTTGCGATGCTTCCCCCGATGCTGCGCCAGCGTTTGCAGGTGACGCAGCAGTGCCGGAGCGAAGATGTCGACAAGGTGCGCGAGCGGTATTCGCAGCACGATATTCCCGCAGAACTTGGCACCTATTTCGAGGATATGCATGAGCGTCTGGCTGACACGCATCTGTTCATTGGCCGGGCGGGTGCGTCTACTATTGCCGAGCTTACCGCTGTGGGCCGTCCGGCGATCCTGATCCCGCTGCCGATTGCGACCGACGATCACCAGGCGGTCAACACTCGCGAAGTCGCCAAAGCTGGCGGCGCGCGCATGATCCGGCAAGACAATTTCACGCCCAAGGAACTCGCCAAGCAGATTCAGGCGATGGCGCAGAATCCGACCAGCCTGTCGAACGCGGCGCATGGATCGTGGAATTGCGGACGGCCCAAGGCGGCTAAGGACCTCGCTGATCTCGTCGAGAGCATGGCCGGGATCGATCTGATGGACGTGATCACCGTCGGGGAGGCCAATCCCAAAGCGGCGGAAGCGGCAACCAAGCCTCAGACGGCAGGGCGCGACGCAGCAGAGGATGCTGCTTCGTGAAGGCCCTTCGGAGTCAAAGACGGCGCATTGCGCCACCAGCTCAGGATGAACGGACACCTTTCATCGGAGAAGCCCGATGAAAGGCGTTGGCACCGATATTGGGACGATCCATTTCGTCGGCATTGGCGGGATTGGCATGTCCGGCATTGCCGAGGTGATGCACAATCTCGGCTATTCGGTGCAGGGCAGCGACCTCGCCGATGGGCCGAGTGTCGAGCGCCTGCGTGGGCGTGGGATCGAAGTGCATATCGGCCAAGCGCGTGAAAACGTCGAAGGCGTGGCCGTCGTCGTGACCTCCACGGCAGTGCGCCGGACAAATCCCGAAGTTGTCGCCGCGCTTGAAAATCGTATTCCGGTCGTGCGCCGAGCGGAGATGCTCGCCGAGCTGATGCGGCTCAAATCAACGGTCGCGGTGGCGGGCACCCACGGCAAAACCACCACGACCAGCATGATCGCGAGCTTGCTGGACAAGGGCGACGTCGATCCGACCGTCATCAATGGCGGGATTATCGAGCAATATGGCTCGAACGCGCGGCTTGGCGACAGCGACTGGATGGTGGTCGAAGCCGACGAAAGCGACGGCAGCTTTCTGCGATTGGATGGGACCATCGCGGTGGTCACGAATATCGATCCCGAACATCTCGACCATTACGGCGATTTCGACGGGGTTAAGCGCGCCTTTGTCGAGTTCATTCACAACGTGCCCTTCTATGGCGCGGCGATCCTGTGCGTCGATCATCCGGAAGTGCAGGCGGTGATTGGGCAGGTGCGTGACCGTAAGGTCGTGACCTATGGCTTCTCGCTGCAAGCCGACATTTGCGGAGTGAACATCCGCGCAATCGATGGCGGCAACACATTCGACGTGATCGTGCGCCAGCGCGGCGAGGAGGATCGCCGGATCGAAGGTGTGCACCTGCCGATGCCGGGCCGCCACAACGTCCAGAATGCACTCGCTGCGATTGCTGTGGCGATTGAAATGGGCTGCTCCGACACCGTCATCTGCGATGGGTTCGAAAGCTTCAGCGGGGTGCGCCGCCGGTTCACGAAGGTTGGCTCCGTCGATGTGGGCGGCGCAAAGGTTCAGGTGATCGACGATTATGCGCATCACCCGGTCGAGATTCAGGCCGTGCTCAGCGCAGCGCGTGAGGCAGTCGGAGGCGAGAAAGGCCGCGTGATCGCGATTGCCCAGCCGCACCGCTACACCCGGCTGAACGACCTGATGGAAGAATTCCAGACCTGCTTCAACGAAGCGGACATTGTCTACATCACTCCCGTCTACGAGGCGGGCGAAGACCCAATCGAGGGCGTTGACGCAGCAGCTCTTGTCGCTGGCCTGAAGTCGCGCGGACACCGTTCGGCGCAAACCATTGCGGGACAGGCTGAGCTAGCGCAGGCTTTGGCCAGCGAAATTCAGGCGGGCGATATCGTCGTTTGCCTCGGCGCGGGGGATATCACCCGCTGGGCCGCTGGTCTGGCGCCTGCGATTGACTCAATACGGGCGGCATGACCGACATGATGCAACCCGACGACAGCAACAATCTCGATAACGGCATGGCACCGAACTGCGCTGTTGAGGGCGAGGTCAGTGCTCCGATCCCGCTCGACGGCATTCGCGGTAAGCTGACCTGCAAGGCACCGCTCGCCAAATACGTCTGGTTCAAGAGCGGGGGCGAGGCCGATTGGCTGTTTGAGCCTGCGGACGTCGATGACCTCAGGGAATTCTGCGAGCGGCTTGGCGGCAAGTTGCCGATCATGGCTCTGGGCGTCGGGTCCAACATGATCATCCGTGATGGCGGCGTGCCCGGCGTCGTGATCAAGTTGGGCAAGCCCTTTGCC
The DNA here is from genome assembly GCF_947499705.1 of uncultured Erythrobacter sp. Taxonomy (NCBI): domain Bacteria; kingdom Pseudomonadati; phylum Pseudomonadota; class Alphaproteobacteria; order Sphingomonadales; family Erythrobacteraceae; genus Erythrobacter; species uncultured Erythrobacter sp. Next base: position 493,432 of record NZ_CANMPJ010000001.1, read on the forward strand.
GAAGTCGAAGTGACGGGTGAGACCACGCTCAAGGCAGGAGCGGCAGCGCCTGTGAGCATCGTCTCACGCCGGGCGGCCAAGGCGGGGATCGACGGCTTGTCGTTCTTCACTGGCATTCCCGGCTCGGTCGGCGGCGTCACCAAGATGAACGGCGGGTGCTACGGACGCGAGACCTGCAATGTGCTCGTCGACTGCGATGTCATTCTGCCGGATGGGCAGTTCGTGACGCTCAGCAATGCCGATCTGCAATATTCCTATCGCCACTCGGCTTTGCCCGAAGGCGCGACTGTTGTCGAAGCCCGTTTTGAAGGCTTTCCGGGCGATCCCGACACGATCCGCGCTGAAATGGACCGCATCTCCAGCGAGCGGAAGGAATCGCAGCCGATTGGCAGTATGACTGGCGGATCGACTTTCAAGAATCCTCCGGGCCACAGTTCGTGGAAGCTGGTCGATGCCGCAGGTCTGCGCGGGTTCAAGCATGGCGGCGCACAGGTGAGCGAGAAACACGCCAACTTCCTAATCAACACCGGCAACGCCACCAGCACCGATATCGAAGGGCTAGGTGAGATCGTCCGCGAGAAGGTGTACGCGCATTCGGGCGTTCAGCTTGAATGGGAAATCAAGCGGGTGGGGCGACCGTGAGTAGCGCGAAGACCTATCACGTCGCAGTCCTGATGGGCGGCTGGGCGAATGAGCGTGAAGTCTCACTGATGAGCGGGGCTGGCATTGCCGATGCGCTTCAGATGAAGGGCCACCGCGTCACGCAAATCGATATGGGTCGCGATGTCGCGCAGCGCCTTGCCGAGGCTGCGCCCGATGTCGTGTTCAACGCGCTGCACGGCGTGCCGGGTGAAGATGGCAGCGTTCAGGGCATGCTTGATCTGATGGGGATTCCCTACACGCATTCGGGCCTCGCCACCTCTGTCATCGCGATCGACAAGCAGCTGACCAAGCAGGCGCTTGTCCCGCATGGCATTCCAATGCCCGGCGGTCGGATTGTGTCGTGCGGTGAGCTATACGAGCGCGATCCGCTGCCGCGCCCCTATGTGCTGAAGCCAGTGAACGAAGGCTCATCGGTCGGCGTTGCGATCATCACCGAGGAAAGCAATGTCGGCAATCCGATCGCGCGATCCGCCGAGGGACCATGGCAGGAATTTGATGAGCTGCTTGCCGAGCCTTTTATCAAGGGCCGCGAACTCACCACTGCCGTGATCGACGGACCCGATGGCCCGCGCGCGCTTGGAGTGACCGAGCTGATCATCGAGCACGGCTTCTACGATTACGAACACAAATACACCGAAGGCCGCACCCAGCATGTCTGCCCGGCGCAGGTCCCTTCCGAAATTGCCGCATTGTGTGAACAGTACGCAGTGAAAGCGCATGAGGTGCTCGGCTGTCACGGGACAAGCCGGACCGACTATCGCTGGGATGACGAACAGGGCGAAAACGGCCTGTTTGTGCTCGAAACCAACACGCAGCCGGGCATGACGCCGCTGAGCCTGGTGCCAGAGCAGGCCAAGCATGCCGGCATCGACTACGCCGAGCTGGTCGACATGCTCGTGCGAGAAGCATTGCGAGTGCATGGCAGTAAACCGGCAGGAGGCGCCGATGGCTAAGATCAAACGCGGCGGCAAAGGCGTAAGGCGCGCCGCCAAGGCATCGAACCGGGCCGCAGGCGCACGCCGGGCCAAGGCGAAGACCACCGGATTTGTCGACACCGTGATGGGCGTGCTGCCCTTTACCGAAGAGCAATGGAGCCGCATCTGGCTTGCGGTGATCATTGGCGGCGCGGTGGCTCTCGCCTGGGTGATCGCCAATCTCGCTGGCGTACCGGCAATGGCGCAGGCCGAGGTCGGGCGGATTGCTTCCGACGCTGGGTTTGAGGTGCGGCATGTCCGCGTAACCGGCACGACCCGGATGGATGAACGACAGGTCTATGCCCGCGCATTGGCGCAGCGCGATCGCCCGATGCCACAAGTGGAAATCGAAGCCCTTCGCGAAGAGCTGCTCGAACTGCCATGGGTCAAAGATGCACGTGTCTCAGTCCAGCTGCCGCAGACGCTCGCCATCGATATCGTCGAGCGCGAGCCGCACGCCGTTCTCGAAAAACCCGACCGTCTGATGCTAATCGATGCGAGCGGTGTCGAGCTTGAGCCGATTGCTCGCGACAAGGCTGCGGACAGGTTGCGCATTTCCGGGCCGGGTGCTGCCAAGCAGGTCGCTCCGCTCGAAACGCTGCTCGCCGCCGCACCAGCGCTTCGTCCGCAGATCGAAGCAGCCGAGTGGGTCGGCAATCGCCGCTGGAATGTCACGTTCAAGACCGGACAGGTTCTTGCCCTACCTGAAGGACGAGAAGATTCCGCCAGCGCACTGGTCAAGTTTGCCCGGATGGACGGCCAGAATCGCTTGATTGGCGGCAAGGTCGCAACCTTCGACATGCGCGCGCCGCCGCGCATCTACATGCGTGTGCCGGGTCGCGGTGACCGGATCGAATTGGCGGAGGCTGGAAGCTGATGGCAAGCAAAGCAGCTACTCGCGCCAACAAGGCCGCCGCCACGAAGGCGCGGCTTGCCAAGATTTTCGGCGCGGTCAACATTGGGTCATTTCGCATCTCGGCGATGATCATGGGCGAGACCGAAACCGGCGAATTGCTGGTGCTCGGCTCCGGCCACCGTGCAAGCCAGGGCATTAAACGCGGCTATGTCACCGACATGCGCGCCGCAACCTATGCGATCCGCGATGCGGTTGAGCGCGCGGAAAAGAACGCGGGAACCAGCGTGCAAAGCGTCTGGGTCGCGTGTTCAGGCGCGGGACTGAAAAGCAATGTTTCCAAGGTCGAAATCGACATTGGCGGTCGCCGGATCGAAGAGGAAGATGTCGAGCACCTGCTTATCGCAGCCCGCGACACGATCCAGCCCGATGGGCGCAGCGTGCTCCACGCGCAGCCTGCTTGCTACACGCTCGACGGTGCGCATGGTGTTGCCAATCCGCGCGGGCTTCATGCTGAACGCCTCGGGGTCGATGTGCACGTAATGCTCGCCGATGGCGCGCCTGTGCGCAACCTGATGGAAGCCGTGCAGAGCGCGCATCTCGAAGTTGAAGCCGTGGTCGCCGCACCGCTCGCCTCGGGCTATTCCTGCCTCAGCGAAGAAGAACGCGAACTTGGCGTCGCGCTGGTCGAAATCGGCAGTGACGTAACCAATGTCTCGGTCTTCGCGGGCGGCATGCTGCTGGGCCTGCGCGCCGTGCCAATGGGCTCGGGCGACATTACCGATGCGATCGCCAGTGCGTTCGGGATTAGACGCTACCAGGCGGAACGGCTCAAATGCGTATCAGGCTCGGCCATCGCCAGCCCCAGCGATCACCGCGAGATGATCCCGGTCAACGGCCCCAATGAAGGGTTTGGCGAGGACGGCAACAGCCCGGTCGCCCGCGGTGCCGATGATAAGAACAGGATCGCGCGCGCCGAACTGGTCTCGGTCATCACGCAGCATCTTGCGCAGCTGACCGGAGAGGTTGGCAAGGCGCTCAAGGAAATGGGTTTTTCTGGAACCCGCGCGGGTCAGGTCGTGCTCACTGGCGGGGGTGCGGAACTGGCTGGATTGGCCGAGTTTACTCAAAGCGCCTTAGGCATGCCGGTGCGCGTTGGTCGTGCGCCTTCGCTGAAGGGCCTGCCGGAGGCGCATTCGACACCGGGCTTTTCGACGCTTGCGGGACTGTGCCTCTACGCTGCCGAAGACCCCGTCGATATCCGCTCGGTCGGCGCACACTACTCAACATCGCGCGAACTAAGCGGCCCGATGGGGGCTCCATTGGCAATTGGCGGTTTGCTGAGGGCGCTGCGTCAGTATTTTTGACCCTCGGGACGTAAATTATAGTAAATAGGCCACTGTGGATAAGGAATTACGCGGGATAACCGGTCCATCGCGATTGTGTCACAAACAAGAAGACGCGAACGGTGCGGCAAACCGCGTCTGGAGGAATAGCTGATGAGCATCAATATTGGACCCGCGGCGAGCGACGAAATGCGCCCCCGGATCACAGTCGTCGGTATCGGCGGAGCAGGCGGCAACGCGATTGCCAACATGATTGCAGCCGAGATCGAAGGCGTCGACTTCGTTGTCGCGAACACGGATGCGCAGGCGCTGAGCACCAGCCCTGCTGACAAGCGGATTCAACTTGGCCCGGATATCACCGGCGGATTGGGCGCTGGCGCTCGTCCCGAAGTGGGCAAGGCGGCAGCAGAAGAAACGGTCAAGGAAATCGAAGACGCGCTGGAAGGCGTGAACATGGTCTTCATCGCCGCCGGTATGGGTGGCGGAACCGGCACAGGTGCGGCTCCTGTCATTGCCGAAGCTGCGCGGCGCAAGGGTGTGCTGACCGTCGGCGTCGTGACCAAGCCATTCCTCTTCGAAGGCACGCGCCGCATGCGCGCCGCCGAAGCCGGGATCGATGAGCTTCAGGACCACGTCGACACGCTGATCGTCATCCCCAATCAGAACCTGTTCCTCGTCGCCAAGGCGGAAACGACCTTCAAGGAAGCGTTCCAGCTCGCCGATGAAGTGCTGCAGCAGGGTGTCCGCTCGATCACCGATCTGATGGTGATGCCGGGCCTGATCAACCTCGACTTTGCCGATGTCCGCTCCGTCATGAGCGAGATGGGCAAAGCGATGATGGGCACGGGCGAAGGCGAAGGCGAGAACCGCGCGCTTGATGCCGCAGAACAGGCGATTGCCAATCCGCTGCTCGATGGTGTTTCGATGCAGGGCGCGAAGGGCGTGATCATCTCGATCATTGGCGGCGAAGATATGAAGCTGCTCGAAGTCGATGAGGCTGCGAACCATATTCGCGAGCTGGTCGATGAAGACGCGAACATCATCTGGGGTAGCGCATTCAATCCCGATCTCGATGGCAAGATCCGTGTGTCCGTGGTCGCCACTGGCATTGAGCAGAGCGCCAGCGGTGCTGTCGACACATCGACCCCGGTTTCCTTGTCCAGCGCACGTCCACCCAAGCGCCCGATCCTTGAACTCGGTGGCGAAGAACAAGCAGGCGATCCGGTCGAAGAGGAAGAAGATACTTCTCCGGCGATCCCGCCGCTGACGCCGCCAATGGCTGATGAGCCTGTTGTCGAAGAGGCCCCTGAGCCGGAACCCGAGCCTGAGGAAGAGCCAGAACCGGAGACCGCCAAGGAAGCGGAACCGTTCGATCTATCCGGCATGCAAGCGGGCGACGACATGGGCGATCACGGCGATGACGTCGACGAGATTGTCGATCCACTCGCCGGGTTGCGCGGTATCGAAGAAGACGAATCCGACGGCGAACTGCCCGAACCGGCGGATGACAGACAGTTCGGTGAGCCAGTTGGTGCGAGCGACGGATCTGAGGAAGATACTCTTGATCTCGACCCTGACTATGCTGAAGTCGATGATGCAGAAGACGACGATCTGCTCGCCAGCGCGGATCAGCTGGCCGCCGATGACCAGCAGGTCGAAGCACGCGCCGATGGTCCGCGCAAACGTCCAGTCTTGGGCGGCGGCGACGGCGATGCCGGTGCTGCAACTGGCGCGGCGGCAGGAGGAAGCACTCTTTTCGAGCGCATGGCCAATCTCTCGCGTGGCTCCGGATCAGAAGATGAAGAGGACGATGATGATGCGCCGGCACTTTCGATTCCGCGCTTCCTCGGGCGTCAGAACAACCAGTAAAGCGAAGGGCGGGGCCTCAGTTCAACCGGAGTGAGGCCCCATTCGCCCCATGTTCATCGCTGAACGGCTAGCGAGCATGCGGATTTGATCTAGCTCTGAGAGCTGCATGATACATTATCGCATTCCCGTTTTCGGTATCGCTTTGGCTTCGCTGGGCATTGTTGCGCTGCCAACCTCTGCGCTCGCGCAAAACTCCACTTCGCGCCCTGTAGTCCAACCCCTCCCGTCGCCGGAAGTCGAGCGTCTGAACACCGCGCTGAAGAAACTGGCGCGACGTCCCCGTGATCTCGATGCCTTGATCGAGGCAGGCAATGCTTCACTGCGGCTGGATGACCTTGATGCGGCGATTGGGTTCTTTGGCCGCGCGGAAGAGCTGTCGTCAGAAAATCCGCGCGTGAAGATGGGGCAGGCGGCGGTTTACCTTCGCTCGGGCCGTCCGATCGAGGCGCTCAGACTGTTTGCTGAAGCAGAAGCAGCAGGTGCGTCCTCACGCGATGTCTTGGCGGATCGCGGGCTGGCCTATGATCTCGTGGGCGATCAGACACGGGCACAGGCGACCTATCGACAAGCGCTCCGCGAAGATTCCGGCAACAGCTTGGCCACCAGGCGCTTGGCACTCAGTCAGGCGATCATGGGGGAACAGCGGGCATTCGAAGAGACGCTGCGCCCCTTGATCGACAGGCGCGAATTTGCGGCGTTTCGCGCGCGCGCATTCGGCCTCGCGATCCTCGGTGAACAGGACCGTGCTGCCGCGATCACCGATGCGGTCATGCCGCGCGACCTTGCGGCTCGCATCACGCCCTATCTCGAATTCATGCCGCGACTGACCAAGGCGCAGCAGGCTGCGGCGGCCAATCTCGGGATATTCCCGCGCGCAGCCGATATCGGGCGTGACGATCCTCGGATTGCGAATTTCGCGGCAGCGAGCACTGGAGCGACATCCGCTTCCGCAAACTTGGAAGCGGGCAATCGGTTGGAGCCTGCGGGCCAGCCGCTTGGGGAGCCGACAGCAATTCTGGGCAGCACCGCTCCTGAAACATTGACGCAGGAAGAGGCTGCGGCGGAGCTCGCTGCAGCACCCCCGACGCAGACGATTTCGGAAACCCCGTCTGTTTCTGCTCAGCCACCCAGCACGACGACTGTCGCAGTTGCCGATACCTCGCCGCAACCCGGGTTTGACCTTGCCCGGGTGGCAGGCACTGGAAGCCCGAGCTCGACCGAATCCGCCGCGGTGGTGCGAACGGGGCCGGTTCAGACCACAACGGCTTCCGCACCGCCAGCCGCGCAACCCAACTTCGCCGACGCGTTTGGCGATCTTGGCACAGGCGATCTCCCGGATGCCAAGACAGGCAGCGACGCGGTGAACATCGCTTCGATCGAAGTTCCGCGCGAAGCCCAGGTCGCTCCGGAACCGGCAGAGCCCGTGCATCCACGCCGAATCTGGGTGCAAGTGGCGACCGGCCGTGATCGCAGCGCATTGCGCTTCGATTGGCGGCGGATCACGCGCAAGGCATCGCGCCTGCTGCGCGACTACGACCCGCATGTGGTGGCTTGGGGGCAGTCCAACCGTTTGTTGGCCGGACCGGTGGAAAGCACGGGAGAGGCGCGCCGCCTGGTCAATGCGCTGGGAGAGATGGGCATCGACACTTTCTCTTACACCAGCCCTGAAGGCACAGAAATTCAGGAACTTAAGTAAGTAATTCGGTCCATCCCCGGGTTTCTTTGCACAAGCTTTGAACAAGCGAACTGGGTTCTCCCCAAGAGCCATCAGTCTTCACATTGCCAAGTATCACTCGGCCAAGGCATTTGGGCCGCGATGACTTATGTGAAAGCCCCCGCATGACCCCCCGCGAAGCAGACTTCAGCGCCAATGATGATGCCGCACCAGTCGAGATGCTCGCCGCCTTGTTCGAAGCGCGCGGATGGGCGTGCGAAGTTGTCGCCGATGACGAGATGACCGGCGAAGTCCAGGGCAGCTGGGCCAAGTACCAACTGCGCGCAATCTGGCGCAGCACCGACAATGTGCTGCAGTTCCTGTGCTTGCCCGACATCCGCGTGTCGGACGACAAGCGACAGCGGGCGTACGAGCTGCTCAGCCTTGTGAATGAGCAAATGTGGCTTGGCCATTTCGATATCTGGTCGAATGGCGACGTCCTGCTTTACCGCCATGGGGTATTGCTGGGCGATGATGGCATGCTGAGCCTCGCGCAGGCACAGGCGCTGGTCGAAACGGCGATCGATGAGTGCGACCGGTTCTACCCGGCGTTTCAATTCGTGCTGTGGGGTGACAAAAGCCCACGCGCTGCGCTCGACAGCGCGCTTGTGGATGCCGCTGGCGAGGCTTAGCACATCGCTCTGATCTGCCCGTCACGGGCATAATGAGGCGAGTATGACAGACATTCGGAAGCTTTTGATCGTTGGTCTCGGCAATATGTCGGGCGCGATGCTCGATGGGTGGCTGGCAGCCGGGCAAGACTCCATGCGGTTTGCCGCTTTGGGGCCGCGCGAGAAAACCACTCCGCAAGGCGTTGCATTCCACACCGATCCAGGTGAGGCGCAGGGTCACGACGCTGTGATGCTCGGGTTCAAGCCGTATCATCTCGGCGATGTTGCCCCGACGCTGCAAGGCGTCATCACAGGTGATGGGGTGACAATCTATTCACTGCTCGCAGGCATCACTCTGGACCAGCTCAAAACTGCATTCCCGAGCGCCAAAGCGCATGTCCGGGTGATGCCAAATTTGGCCTCCCGCATCGGGAAGTCACCGATAATCCTGGCGGAAGCGGGCTTGGAAGCAGGGGAGCGCGAAGCCGCGACAGCATTGTTCGACGATCTGGGCCAATCGGTCTGGTTGGACGACGAGACGCACTACGACCTCTGTACGGCGCTTGCCGGGTCGGGGCCGGGCTTCGTCTACCGTTTCATCGATGCGCTCGCGACGGCAGCGATTGAACTCGGCCTCGACCCGGAAAGCGCCAACAGTCTTTCGCTCGCTATGGTCGAGGGCGGGGCGTCACTCGCCGCATCGTCGGACCTGTCTCCCGCTGAATTGGCCGACCGGGTGGCCAGCCCGGGCGGTATGACCCGCGAGGGCCTAAACGTGCTCGATCATGACCAAGCCTTGCACAGATTGCTCGTCGAAACCCTGCGCGCGACGCGCGATCGCGGAGCCGCCTTGTCTGCTGGAAGCAATTGAAAGCACTTGTTAATCATAATCACTACGAAAATGAACAATTCACACCGAATTGCTGCCGGTTTCGCTTGAAAACCGCTCGAAAAACACCGATATTGCTACGCAACAGGCGCGTATTGTCGTGCCGCAATTGGAGACAAGGGATCCATCATGTCTGATTGGAAAGATTCTCAGCGCACCCAATCGAACTTCGGTTCGGTGCCGCGCGCTGGCGGAGAGGTGAGCTACGACGAAGGTCTGCGCTCCTTCATGCTCTCGATCTACAACTACATGGGCTCGGGCGTACTGCTGACCGGCATCGTCGCCCTGCTGTTCGTCAACTCGCCGCTGTTCGGCATGGCGTTCGAAGTGGTGCAGACCCCGTATGGCCGCGCGCTAGAAGCAAATATGCTGGGCTGGGCGATCAAGCTTTCGCCGCTCGTATTCATGCTGTTCTGGTGGTTCGGCGCGCAGCGTGCCAGCCAGCCGGTGTTGCAAATCGCCTTCTGGTCGTTCTGCACCGTCTTCGGCCTGTCGCTGTCGACGATCTTCGCGATCTATACCGGTGAATCGATTGCCATGGCGTTCTTCGCAGCGGCTGCTGGCTTTGCCGGTCTCAGCCTCTGGGGATACACCACCAAGAAAGACATCAGCGGTTGGGGAAGCTTCCTGATCATCGGTGCATTCGGCCTTCTGGCCGCATTCCTGATGAACGCCTTCATCTTCCAGTCGGGCATGTTCCATTTCGCGCTGAGCGCTGCGGGCGTGCTGATCTTCGCTGGTCTGACCGCCTACGACACGCAGATGCTGAAGAACCAGTACCAGTTCGTGCGCGGCACGGATCAGATGGGCCGGGCGATCATCTTCGGCGCATTCAACCTCTATCTGGACTTCATCAACCTGTTCATCATGTTGCTGCAGTTCTTCGGAAACCGCGAATAAGCGGCGTTTCCAAGCGCGGTTTGCCGCATTGGCAGGCCGGGTGACCGAAACATTCGGTGAAATCTCTTGTGCCCGGGGCGTTTCGTGCGCCTCGGGCATTTGCTTTGTCCGTGCGGCGCATTATCGCGGGAACCCTTCAGGCAAGAGCAAGCATATGCGATGCATCTTGTTCTTGGGGGGGTTAAGCGAGAGGCGGACTGGAATGAGCGCGACCAAGCACAGCACACTAAACGTGGGCACCACAATCTCGGGTAAGATGGTGAAGCGACCACCGGCGGGGCTTCGGATCCTGACTGTGGCAGTGGTCTCGGCCAGCCTTGCCGCGTGCGCCACAGTGCCGCCGCCACCTCCGCCGCCTCCCCCGCCGCCTCCGCCGCCTCCGCCGGTTGAGGTCATCCCATTCCGTCCGCTTCCACCGGGAGGCGCATCCTATGTTATGAACATCCCTGGACTTGGGGTGGACGGCAAACGCGTTACCGTGAACCGCGGGCTGAGCGATGACGAAACGGTATGGCATTTCCGCTCAGGCTGGAACGTCGCCGCGCTCAATTGCACGGCGCCACAATACGCACCGATTGCCGATGGCTACCGCGCTTACATCACCGACCACGCGCGGGCTCTCAAAGCGGTCAACGACCGGATCGACCGCGTCTATCGGAGCCGTATGGGTGCTCGCCGCGCGGGGATTATCGAGCGCGAAGGCCAGATGACGATGGTCTACAATTTCTTCGCTTTGCCACCGGCCCGTTCGGGTTTCTGCAACACTATGCTCGACCTTGCGAACCGCTGGATGACCCCGCCGGAGGCGGATCCGATCGCGTTTGCATTGAGCAACTTCCCGCTGGTTGAGGCGCCGTTCGATACCTTCTTCACCGATTATGAGCGCTATGAACGGCTCTCGGCGCAATGGGACATGAAATACGGTGCGGAATACGGTCCGTCGCAGCCGGGCTGGGTTGCGGTGCAGCAAGCCCGCGCCAATGGGAATCCCAATGTGCCGACTGTCGGAGTGAGCGATCCAGCGTCGACATTGGCGGCGCCGACTGCCGCCTCCGGCGCGGTCGCCGATCCGGAAACCGGCGTCGATGTGCCGGTCATTCCCGTGCAAGACGGTTTCGTCTCGCAGCCGGTGGTCGAGCCGATCCCAGAGAACGCGCCCGGTGATGGTACGGTTGCGGTGCCGCCGGGTGATACGGGCCCTCAGGACGAACCACCGGGCTGAGGAGGCGTTTTGTTTTTAGCTGCGCATCCGCGCCGCGATATCCTCGCTCACGCGACCTGACGGTCGGTTTGCGCTCCGCGCCGTCTTCGACTCCGCTGCGGTCGGGCAGTCGCCCTATGACTGCCGTGACCAAGCACCAAACGGCTGCGCAGCAGCCGCAAGCGCGGCCGCGCGTCGCGCCTTATGGCGCGGTAGCCAAGGGGCCGGCTGACCCCGCTGGCGCTTGAAGCCGACTAAGCAAGCTTGCGTAAGCAAGCTGGTGCGCTTAGTCGGAAAAAACGCATCGGTAACGGGAATGCGGTGAGCGCTTATGCGCAATTCCGCAGCTGTCCCTGCAACTGTAAGCGGTGAGTGTCTGTTTCGTGCGGTCCGAAAGGATCGCAGCCACTGGAGCGCCAGCTCTGGGAAGGTGAGATGCAAACGCGCTGATCCGTGAGCCAGGAGACCGACCGGAGCGTGTCGCTTGTTGCCTGGTTCAGGGATTGATCCGGCGCGAAAGGACTTTCGTTTCGAGCGACGACCATTGGCCCGTGTGGATGATCCCATGCGGGCTTGTTGTTGCTCATTCGGAAGGGATCCGAGGAATGAATTCGAAGATATTGTTATGCGGTGCGGCTGTGGTTGCGCTGAGTTTTGGTACGCCTGCGATTGCTCAGGAAGATGCGGAAGCGGCGGAGGAGCGCGTCCAGGATTACACGCCCATCATCACTAGTCCTACGCGCAGGCAAGACATAGTGGTCAGCGCGAGCCGCGCAGAAGACTTGCTCTACCCTGAAAACTACACCGGTTCGGTCACTGTAATAACCGAAGATCAAGTCGATCAGCGCCAGACCCGCGATATCGCCGATGTGCTGCGCGATGTGCCGAGCGTGGCAGTAAGCTCGGTCGCAGGCCAGACACAAATCCGTCTTCGCGGAACGGAGGCCAACCATGTTCTGGTCCTGGTCGATGGGATCGAAGTCTCCGACCCAAACAGCGGCGAGTTCGACATTGGCACTTTGCAAGCCGAGATTGGCAGCCGGTTGGAAGTCCTTCGCGGCCCGCAATCGGCGCTCTACGGCAATGACGCGATCGCGGGTGTGGTCGCTTACAATAGCGCTAGCGGGCGCAATGTGCGGGGTTTCTCGGCTCTGATCGAAGGCGGCACCAACTCGACATTCAACGGCGCTGCGCGATATGGCGCGAGCGGCGCGAACTGGGATGCTGCATTGAATGCTACAGTCGTCAGCACTGACGGCGAACCCAATGCGCGCGGCGGCACACGCGATATCGGCCGCGACAGCTATACGATCTCGGGCAAGGGCTCGGTCGAAGTTGCTGACGGTTTCGAGTTGCGGGCGGTCGCCCGCTATGTCGAGACCGAGGGTGAATTCAACGATCAGGACTTTGGCTTCGGCAGCCCTACAGTTGGGCTCGTGATCGACAGTCCTGGCAACGAGTTTGAGAACAAGGCGTTCTACGCGCTTGTTGGCGCGCGTTTCGAAGCGCTCGATGGGGCGTGGACACACGACCTCTCCGCGCAAATCGCAGATATCAACCGCAGCACCGTCGCTCCCGCCGGGTTCCCAAGCGATACCGAAAGCGACCGTTTCAAGGCCTCGTACGTGTCAGCATTCGATTTTGGCGGGAGCGATCACACGCTAACGTTCGCCGCTGACTATGAGATCGAGGGCTTCAACAACATCCTAACCTTCGATGATCGGCGCGAGATTGAGAATGTCGGGTTCGTCGGTGAGTATAGTTACTCAGGCGAGCGCTTCGATTTCGCGGCGGCTCTGCGCCACGATATCAACGACCGCTTTCAGGATGCGACGACATTTCGAGTAGGTGCGGGATTTGACGTCAGCGACACAACGCGGCTGCGCGCAGCTATCGGAACTGGGGTCAAGAATCCGACTTTTAGTGAGCTTTTCGGCTTTTTCGACGGTGTGTTCGTGGGCAATCCCGACCTGCAGCCGGAAGAATCGACCAGTTGGGAAATCGGCGTGGATCAGCGCTTCGCCGATGGCGCTGTCACGGTGTCGCTGACCTATTTCGATGCTGAGCTCGAGAACGAGATTTTCACCGCCTTCCCGGCCCCCACTTTCATCCAGACACCGGGCAATCGCACGACGGACAGCACGCAGCGCGGTGTCGAAGTTGCCGTTGCAGCCCAGCTAGGCGGCGGGTTTTCTTTCAACGGTGCCTACAGCTTCGTCGATGCCGAAGAGGATGGTGTCGAAGAAGTTCGCCGTCCAGATCACCTCGCAAGCGCAGTGTTGAACTGGGAAGCGCCGAATGATGCGTTCTCGGCCAATCTGGCGGTCCGCTACAACGGAGAGGCGATCGACTCCGATTTCACAACGGGGGCATTCCCGGCTCCGGTAACAACGCTCGACGATTACGTACTCGTCAATTTCAACGCGCGCGTGAAATTGACCGAAGGCATCAACGCGTTTGGGCGGGTCGAAAACCTGCTTGATGAGGAATACGAGCCGGTCCTCACATTTGTGGCCCCCGGTCGAACCGCACTCATCGGGATCGAAGCACGTTTCTAAACTCTCGCTTTCTGGCGGGGAAATGCATAGGTGCGTCCCATGCATTTCCTCGATCAGGCCAAAATCTATCTCAAATCGGGCGCGGGTGGGCCGGGAGCGGTCAGTTTCCGGCGCGAGAAGTATGTCGAATATGGCGGTCCCGACGGCGGCAATGGCGGCAAGGGCGGCGACATAATTTTCGAAGCGGTTCAGGGCCTCAACACGCTGATCGACTTTCGTTACGCGCAGCATTTCAAAGCCAAGCGCGGCGATCATGGTCGAGGCCGAGACCAAACCGGGGCTGGAGCTGACGATCTTGTGGTCAAGGTTCCGGTCGGCACGCAGGTACTTTCCGAGGACAAGGAAGAGGTGCTCGCCGACTTTACGGAGGTCGGCCAGCAGGTTGTGTTCCTTGAAGGCGGCTTCGGCGGGCGCGGTAATGCGTCTTACAAAAGCGCCACCAATCGCGCGCCGCGCCAGCATCAACCCGGTGAACCAGGCGAAGAAATGTGGGTCTGGTTGCGGCTCAAATTGCTCGCCGATGTCGGTTTGCTCGGTCTGCCCAATGCGGGCAAATCGACCTTCATCAACGCTGTTTCCAACGCGCAGGCCAAGGTCGGGCACTATGCCTTCACCACGCTGGTCCCGAAACTCGGCGTGGTGCGTCACAAGGCGCGCGAATTCGTGCTCGCCGACATTCCCGGTCTGATCGAAGGCGCTGCCGACGGCGCTGGAATTGGCGACAGGTTCCTCGGCCATATCGAGCGTTGCCGGGTGCTGATCCACCTCGTCGACATTGCAGGCGATGACCCGGTCGAAGCGATGCGGATAGTAGAGGATGAACTCGCTGCCTACGGCGCGGGTCTCGACGACAAGCCGCGCCTTGTCGCGCTCAACAAGCTCGATCTTGCCGATGAAGAGCTGGGCGCGGCTTTCGCTGAAGAGATGATCGCTGCCGGTGCGGAAAAGGTGTTCAACGTGTCCGGTGCGACCGGCGAGGGCATCGAACAACTGCTCGACGCTGTGCTCGGCTATCTGCCCGATCGCACTTCGACCGAGACCAAGGATGTCGAGGTCGAAAACGAAGATGAGGACGGAGGCGAATGGTCGCCGATCTGAATTCGTTAATCGATCCGGCTCAGTGCAAGCGGCTGGTTATCAAGATTGGCTCGGCACTGCTGGTGCAGGATGGCGAACCAGCTCGCGGTTGGCTCGACGCGTTGGCCCTCGACCTACGCGACCTGCGCGAACAGGGCGGGGAGGTCATCATTGTCAGTTCCGGTGCGATCGCGCTGGGTGCTGCGCGTCTTGGGCTGCCCAAAGGCGGCCGGGCGAGCCTGGCCGATGCGCAGGCAGCTGCATCCGTAGGTCAGGTAGCGCTGGCCCAGCTATGGGCGACCTCGCTTGATCGGCACGGACTGACCGCGGCGCAAATGCTGGTGACACTTGGCGACCTTGAAGACCGGCGGCGTTACCTCAACGCGGCGGCAACGATCGAGAGGTTAATCGAAACGGGCGCAGTCCCGGTCATCAATGAGAATGACAGCGTCGCAACCGAGGAAATTCGCTTCGGTGATAATGACAGGCTGGCGGCGCGCGTGGCGCAGGCGGCCAATGCCGACGCCGTGCTGCTTTTGTCCGATGTCGATGGCCTTTATGATCGCCCGCCAAGCGAGCCCGGAGCTCAGCTGATCGAGCGGGTTGAAGGGGTGACGCCTGAAATTATCGCCATGGCAGGCGAAGGATCTTCGTCGGGTTTGGGTTCAGGCGGAATGCTGGCCAAGCTGCAAGCCGCGCGGATCGCAGAGCGGGCGGGCATTGCTCTGGGATTGGTGAATGGCACGTCGGAGCGGCCAATAGCCAAGGCGCAAACGACGGGTGTCGGCACGATCTTCTTGCCCGTCAGAGCCGACAACGCGCGCAAAGCCTGGCTTGGAGGGCGTCTCGCTCCCGAAGGTGTGCTCAGCGTCGATGCCGGATGCGTAGAAGCATTGAACAATGGGGCAAGCCTGCTCGCCGCTGGGCTGACCGATATCGAGGGGGAATTTCAGCGCGGCGCGTTGGTCAGCCTCCATGGCCCGAAGGGTGAGCGGCTGGGGCAGGGGCTCGTCGAATACAGTGCCGAAGAATGCCGCGCGATCCTGGGTCTGAGGGACAGCGAGCAAGAGGCCAAGCTCGGCTATGCGCCGCGCGCAGCGGTCGTCCACCGTGATCACATGGTGCAAGGATGAGAATAGCAATCACCGGAGCGACCGGCTTTGTCGGGCAGGCAACGCTTGATGCGGCCCTCGCCAAAGGACTGACGATTAAGGCGCTGACCCGTCGCAACCAGCACGACCGCGAACGTGTCGACTGGGTGCTGGGTACGCTGGAGAACGAAGACGCATTGGCTAAGCTGGTCGATGGTGCCGACGCTGTGATCCATGTCGCTGGTTTGACCAACACGCCGGACACGAGCGAATTCGACCGCGCCAATGTGGGGGGCACGGAGCGAGTGATGGCTGCCACGCAGGCCGCCAGTGTGAAGCGCTTTGTTTTCGTCTCGTCACTCTCCGCACGCGAACCGCATCTATCCGCCTATGGCGCATCGAAAGCGCGCGCTGAGGAGCTTGTGAAGGCTAGCGATCTCGATTGGACAATCATTCGTCCGCCCGCGGTATACGGCCCGCACGACAAGGACATGTTCGAGCTGTTCCGCGCGGCGAAGTTCGGTATCGTTCCGATGCCGCCCAAGGGAAAGACTTCGATCATCCATGTCGAGGATCTGGCCCGTTTGTTGGTGGCCTTGGCGATCCCGAGCGAGGCTTCGCGCCTGACATCCGGGCAGACCTACGAGCCTTGGGACGACAATGCCTATGGTTACGAACACACCGAACTGGCCAAGATGATTGGCGAGGCTGTCGGGCGTCCTCAGATATTCGCGCCCAATGTGCCCGAACCGCTGTTGCAGTTGGGCGCGCAGATCGACCGCGCGCTGCGCGGACACAAGGCCAAGCTGACCGAAGACCGGGTTGGCTACATGGTCCACCCGGATTGGGTGTGCGACCTCAAAAAGGCTCCGCCGATATCTCTGTGGCAGGCGCATTGGTCGGGCGAGGCGGGTCTCAAGATGACGGCGGAGTGGTATAAGTCTGAGGGTTGGCTTTAGCCCCGTTCGGCGGCCGCAGGGGGCGTGCACTCCTCCGACCCATAGGCATCTGCATAGGATCGGCCCCAGCAAAAATCGAAGCGGCGGAGCACGTTGATATTTGGCGGCCAGCTCATGGTAACTACAGTGCCGTCGGGCTGGGTAAAGCTGTTGTTCTCTGGCTCTGGTACGGTTGAAAGACGCTCCATCGCGCGAGCCAGACCTTCGCGGTTCTGTCGCAGAAAGGCGATGGTTCCGTCGACGTAGTGGTTCCAGCCGAAATCTGCATCTTCATCCTGCGAAGACCGTGTGAGCTCGAAAAGCGCAATCGCTTCATTGGTTTGGCCCGCAAAGGCGCGCATCTGCCCTTCATGCCAATAGAGGATGGAGACGTGATCGCGCTT
The DNA here is from genome assembly GCF_947499705.1 of uncultured Erythrobacter sp. Classification (NCBI taxonomy): domain Bacteria; kingdom Pseudomonadati; phylum Pseudomonadota; class Alphaproteobacteria; order Sphingomonadales; family Erythrobacteraceae; genus Erythrobacter; species uncultured Erythrobacter sp. The sequence goes on from NZ_CANMPJ010000001.1 coordinate 510,520, forward strand.
TTCGTGCCGCCATTCTCGGATCAACTCGGCCGCCTCCTCGTGGCAATCGGCCTTTGAAAGCGCGCGCCAACCACCGTCCGGTATGTCCTGGTCGAAGGCCTGACGATTGAGCGCAAGCATGGCGTCGAGATCGTAAGAGCAATCGGGAGCGGGGGCGGTGGTTTCCGCTGGCTGTGCAGCAGCAAGAAAGAGTGCAATCAGCATAATCAAGGCCTAGCGCGCAGGATATTTCTCGCAATCGATTTCGTGAAGAGGAAAAGATTCGAGACCAAAGCCTCACAGTGGTAAGTGGTTGAACGCAAGAAAGAGAGGGGGGCGGAGTGCAGGTAATAAATCAAGAATATTTTCAACGGCCGCAGGCTTTGAAGAAGGCGCGGGGCGAAAAGGTAGTCGAGATATCCGACGTCGCTACTGCAAGAGCAGAGGCGAACTCAGGCATCAAAGCGCAGCTCCTATTTAAGTTAGCGAGCAATGGTGGAATTGCGAATCCCAAGCCGGACGTCTTGTCTGCGGGGACGACTATTATCCGTTTCTCTCGCGGTCCATTCATCGACAAACTGGCAGGTGGTGAATGGTGGCTCGACATGGCGGGCAACAAATTGGTTGAATCCTATGCTGATCGGCATGGATATTCGATTCAGGAAGCGCTGAGCCGATTGTGCGCAGTTCCGCCCGAATGGAACGACATGACGCTGAAGGTCCAGTTCAAGACGCTCGCGCCGCTTTCTGTCTACAGGGGCTTTGGAAAGGACGCTTTTTACGAAGAGAGGAAAACGGGTCACGTGAAGCGTGGCAAAGTCGACTCGTTAGATGGAAGGAAAGTGGAGCAGCTTTACATCCCTGGCCTAAACCATCCCGATTTGCGACGCAGGGCGCTCATCGATCGAGGCTCCGTGCACATGCCGGCTTTCAAAAGATAGTTCGCGCCTAAAGGAACGGTTCCTCGCCTGGTTTGTGGATGCCGCATTCGGTCTTGTCCCAACCCTTCCATCGGCCTGAGCGAGGGTCTTCACCGTCGGCAACCCTGTTCGTGCAGGGTTCGCAGCCAATCGAGGGGAATCCCTGCGCGACCAGTGGGTGGCGCGGCAGTTCGTGCTCTTCGAAATAGGCCTGGATATCTTCCGCCGACCAGTCGATCAGCGGATTGATCTTCAGCCGTCCCTGCGCATCAGACGTATCGATTTCGAAGCGAGGGAGATTGGCGCGGGTTGAGGATTGAAACGCCTTCCGCCCGGTGAAACTCGCGTCATAGTTCGCTAGCGCTTTGGCAAGCGGCTTCACCTTTCGGATTTCGCAGCAGCCATCGGGATCGTACGACCAGCGCAGGCCGCTTTCATCCTTGGCGACCAGCTCTGCTTCATCGGGAGTCAGCACAACCAGATTGGTAAGACCGATCTTTTCTACCAGCTCGTCGCGGTAGGCGAGGGTCTCGGCAAAGTGCTTGCCCGTTTCAAGGAACAACACCGGAATCTTCGGGTCGATCTGCGCGATCAGATGCAACTGCACCGCGCTCTCCGCGCCAAAGCTGGAGACAACCGCGATGTCTCCCGCAAGATTGCCCTTGATCACGCCCTCAAGCATTTCGAGCGTGCTTGATCCGCGAAACATGCGGTTGAGACGCACGGCATCATGCTCGGAGAAGCGGGGGCCGGTGTCGAGCCGGTCCACGGCTCGGATATCGGAGGTGGGCTTATTCATGGCGCAATTCCTGAATTGTTTTCCGCCCGTCCGCAGCGCTCTGGTAGACATTTTCCCAGGTCGCAAAGGCGCGCTTGGCGTCTTCTTCGTCGAGTGGCTTGTCCGGGGCAAAAGCATCGAACCCGCAGCGGCGCATGTGGCTGAGCTGGTCGATCAGCACATCACCCACTGCGCGCAATTCGCCGGTGAACCCGGCTTCGCGCAGGATCCGTGCCGCTGAATAGCCGCGGCCATCGGCGAAACTGGGAAAGTTGACTTCAATCAACGCCAGACGGTCGAGGAAAGGAAGAAGCACGCGCGCATCGTCGCCCGGTTCGATCCGAACGGCGGTCGCGTTGGTCTGATCGCAGCATGAATCAACGGTGACAGCGGCGTGATCGACCACTTCATCATCGCGAAAGCGAAACTGCACTTCGTCGGGGCTGCGTCCGAGATCAGTCATACAGTGCCTCCTTGAAAGGGGCCATGCCGATGCGGCGGTACGTATCGAGGAAGCGCTCCCCGTCTTCGCGCCGTGCGAGATAGACGTCGGTGACGGTCTCGACCGCATCCACGACGCCATCTTCGTCGAAACCGGGGCCGGTAATCTTGGCGAGGCTAACATCTTCGGCTTCGCTGCCGCCGAGCGAGAGCTGGTAGTTTTCCTTGCCCTTTTTATCGACGCCGAGGATGCCGATGTGGCCCGCATGGTGGTGTCCGCAGGCGTTGATGCAGCCGGAGATTTTGAGCTTCAATTCGCCCAGTTCTTCTGTGCGTCCCTTCGCGGCGAAGTTCTCCGAAATGCGCTGCGCGACCGTGATCGAGCGTGCATTGGCAAGCGCGCAGTAATCGAGGCCGGGGCAGGCGATGATGTCTTCCACGGTATCGAGATTTGGCGCACCGAGATCGGCAGCGTCCAGTTCGGTCCAAAGCGCGTGGAGATCGGCGATCTTCACATGCGGCAGGACGATGTTCTGCGTGTGCATGACGCGCAGTTCGTCAAAGCTGTACTGCTTGGCGAGGCGAGCCATGATGCGGATTTGTTCGCCGGTCGCATCGCCGGGGATACCGCCGACGGGCTTCAGCGAAATCACCGCCGAGACATAACTGTCGTGCTTGTGGCGGACTGTGTTGCGATCGACCCATAGCGCGAAATCCGGGTCTGACAGGTCGACGGTCTTGGCGCCGTTCTCGAAGGCCGGATCGACAAAGAACGGCTTAATCCGCTCCAGCTCCTCGCGCGGTGGTTCGACGCCCTGTTCGAGCAGATGCGCAAACTCTTCTTCGACCTGACGCGTATATTCCTCTGCGCCCATTTCGTGGACGAGGATCTTGATGCGCGCCTTGTACTTGTTGTCGCGGCGGCCGTAGCGGTTGTAGACCCGCAGGCAGGCCTCGGCATAGGTAACCAGCTGTTCGAGCGGCACGAAATCGCGGATCATCGGTGCAATCATCGGGGTGCGGCCCATGCCGCCGCCGACATAGAAACGCGCACCGATCTCACCATTCTGCTCGACGATCTGAATGCCAATATCGTGCAGCCGCATCGCCGCGCGGTCTTTTTCCGCCGCGATCACAGCAATCTTGAACTTGCGGGGCAGGTAGGTGAATTCAGGATGGAAGCTCGACCATTGACGTAGCAACTCGGCGTAGGGGCGCGGATCGACCAGCTCGTCATGCGCGGCGCCAGCGAAGTGATCGGAAGAGATATTCCGGATGCAATTCCCGCTGGTCTGGATCGCGTGCATTTCGACCTTGGACAGGTCTTCAAGGATGTCGGCGGCGTCTTCCAGCTTGATCCAGTTGTACTGGATGTTCTGGCGCGTCGTGAAGTGGCCATAGCCACGGTCATACTTGTCGGCGATATCGCCCAGCGCCGTCATCTGCTCGCTGTTGAGCGTGCCATAGGGGATCGCGACGCGCAGCATGTAGGCGTGGAGCTGGAGATAGAGCCCGTTCATCAGCCGCAGCGGCTTGAACTGGTCTTCGGTCAGCTTGCCTTCGAGGCGGCGATTGGCCTGGTCGCGGAATTCCGCGACGCGGGCGTCGACCATCTTCTGGTCGTAAGTGTCATACTTGTACATGTCAGATTACCCAGTCGATGGCTTCGGGGTCTTTGGGTTTCAGCGTCAGGTCGGGCCGCACAGTCGGCCCCAGCGCGCGGACGCGGTCTTTGATATGGGCGGGGCGGACGCCGTCTTCGGTCCGGTCAGCCTCGAGCGAGTAAGGGACGTTGATGCGGCGAGCGGCTTCCTCGCGAGCGAGGATTTCCTCGGCATCGTCGCCGACATCGACTGCGTCGTTGACGTGGATCGACCATCCCTGGCCGTCCCACCATGTCACTTCGCCTGTCTTAAGGTCGTTTCCTGTCAGGATTTTCATTGAGCGGCCTCCACTGCCACTTGCGCAATTTCGACATTCTCACGCGCAGTCACGTCGCCAATGACGATCAGCGCCGGGCTTTTGATGGTATTCTCTGTGACGAGTTCGGGCAGCCCGGCGAGCAGGCCGCGCACCACGCGCATTTCAGCGCGCGCAGCGTTTTCGATCACAGCCACGGGAACGTCCGGCGCAAGGCCATCAGCCATCAGCTTTTCTGCTATTTGCGGGGCGGTTTTGACACCCATGTAAATCACAAGCGTGCGACCTTTCCCAGCGAGGCCAGACCAGTCCTGATCCGAAAGCCCTTTGCATTGGCCTGCGACAAAGCTGACGATGCTGGAAGCGTCGCGGTGGGTGAGGGCGATCTGTGAGGCGGCAGCGGCACCATTGGCGGCGCTGATACCGGGCACGATCTCAACCGAAACACCGTGCGCACGGGCCAGTTCGGCTTCTTCGCCGCCACGCCCAAAGATCAGCGGATCGCCGCCCTTGAGCCGCACCACATCGCGGCCTTTCAACGCCTCTCGCACCAACAACAGATTGATTTCATCCTGCGGCAGCGTGTGCCGCGCGCGCTGTTTGGCCACAGAGATGAACTCGGCCGATTGCGGGGCGAGATTGAGGATTTCCTGCGAAACCAGCCCGTCATGCACGACCAACTCGGCGTTCTCGAGCAGCCGCGCAGCGCGCAGGGTGAGCAAGTCGGGATCACCCGGGCCTGCGCCAACCAAATATATTGTGCCGGTATTTTCCATGGGTGCGAAATGAGCCGTGCAGGCCCGCCGCGCCAGTGAGAATGGATTTGCGGTGGCTTAGGAAAGCTTTCGTGCTGCGATCGGAACTTGCGGCAGCAGGATCACGCGCCGCAGTAATTGTCCCGGAAACGTTCGAGTTCGCCAATGATCTCGTCCATGTCCGCGCCAATGTTCCAGCTGGAGATCAGAACCATTGGCATCGACGATTTCCGCTTCTCTTCAGGCAAAAGGCTCAGAGGCCAAGGCGCAAGCGTGATGACCTCATGTTCTCTATCGAAGAACACGCTCGTCCATCGTATCCAGTTGCCATAGGATGGTTCGATCCGGCCGATCTTTGACCAAGGGATCGGGTCCTTATACTGGTAGGGCATGTAAAGCCCTTCCGCATCCAAGGTAATTGTTGGCTTTCTGCCAGGACGGCTCCGCCAAAACTGCATGAGCAATGACGCGATGATGAACATAGCGGCGATCGCAATGGCGAACCACAAAGCGTCGAGTGGCCCCTGATCGGACGTTATCACAATCGCAGCCCACATCGGGACCAGAAAGATCAGATTGGCCCAATTTATCGGGCGTTCGCGGAAAGATACCGGAACGAGGTCTTTCGGCCCTCCGGGCACAGGGTTTTGCGCATCGCGCACGTCCCCGGCTCCGAAATCGGAGTTAAGCCCGGTCCAAGTGGATGCGTCGATCTTTTGAGCCATAGCGCTGGAACACTATCACCCTACCGCTACGGCCCGGTTAACGTTGCTTGTCTAGGCTTTGCCTGCCGACATCAGCTCCACCAACTGATCGAGCTGCTTGCTGGAGCGTAAGTGCAGATCACGCTGCGGGAACGGGATTTCGATGTTGTTGTCTTTGAACAGCTGCCAGATGCGCATGTAAACGTCGGATCGGATGTTCGCGAGACCGCCCTCGGGATCGGTGATCCAGAAGCGCAGCTCGAAATTGACCGAATTGTCGCCGAATTCCATCAGATTCACGCGCGGTGCAGGGCGCTCCAGAATACGCGGAGTGTCGTCCGCCGCTTGATAAAGCAGCTTTGTCACCAGGTCCAAATCGCTGTCATAGGATACGCCAACAGGAGCCTTAACCCGCACATCCTTTGAGCTGTAGGACCAGTTGACCACCTGATTGATCATCAGGTTTTCGTTCGGGATCAGGTGCTCGGTCTGGTCACGTGTGATCACCGAAATCGCACGGATGCCGATTTTGCGGATCTGGCCCACTGCTTCGTTGCCGGCCGCATCGGTTACGGAAATGACATCGCCAGGCTTGATCGACTTGTCGAGCAACAACAGAATGCCCGAGATCAGGTTACCAAAGGTCTTCTGAAGGCCGAAACCGATGGCGAGACCGAAGGCACCGCCGAAGAAGGCGAGCGCGGTCAGGTCGATCCCGAGCAGATCTATCCCGACAAAAAAGGCGAGCGCCCAGATCGCGATTGTACTGAGCTTTTCCGCGAGCAATTTCTGTGTGCTGTCGAAACGCGAAATCCGTTTGATCAGATTGCGACTGACGCGGGTGAGCATCCAGGCTGCAGTGATGACCAGCAGGATAACACCGATGATCAGCAAGACATCGAGCGTCGATATTCGCAGATTGCCGATCTCGACCGCCCAGGTGTCGAGCGATTCCAGTAGGCCTCCAACGGTCTCACTCTGCTCAGAAACCGCGTCCTTTAGGCCCTGAGTACCTTCGACGACTTCGATTGGTTCTTCGGGCGTAGGTTCGGGTTCTGGCGGAGTTATCTCTGCCGTTTCGCCGCCTTCACTTTCCGCCGCAGTTTCTCCCTCAGCTCCTGCCCCGGCGTTCTCCGTTTCTGCTGCCGGATCGGTCGTCTCGGTTGTGCTTGCAGGCAGAGTTGCGGTCATCAATCATCCAATTTTGCGAGCGCCTGCGCCAAGTCGGCGATCAGGTCATCCGGGTCTTCAAGACCAATCGATAGGCGAATGGCGGCGCGCGCGCCAGTCTCGCTGACATTGGTTGGCGGCATAACCCCGCGATGTTGCTGCGGAAAGATCGGCAGAGCGAGGCTTTCGAACCCACCCCAGCTGTAGCCGATACCGAACAGATCGAGCGCATCGACAACGCGTCCACACGCGCCAGCATCGGTTGTATCGAGCACAAAGCTGAACAGCCCGCAGGCGCCTGTGAAGTCGCGGGCCCAGAGTGCGTGGCTCGGATCGTCGGGAAGCAGCGGGCACATCACCTGCGCGATCTGCGGCTGATCTTTCAGCCAGCTCGCGATCCGACGCGCACTTTCGGTGCCGCGTTCGAGACGGACCGCCATCGTCCTCAATCCGCGCGCGGCCAGCGCTGCATCGTCGGGCGAGACCACATGGCCAAGTTGCTGCGATGTGCGGCGCAAAGCGCGGTACCAGCGTTCCCCCGCGCTGGCTGAGCCCATCATCAGGTCCGAATGCCCGCCGATATGTTTCGACAGGCTCATCATCACGATGTCGCAGCCATGCTGAAGCCCGGCAAAGCCGAGCGAACTGGCCCAGGTGTTGTCGAGCAGGCTGACGGCACCGTGCTCCTTCGCGATGGTCGCAAGGGCAGGAATGTCACAGACTTCCATCGTCAGGCTGCCAGGACTTTCGAGCCAGACCGCGCGTACGGGCTGATCGAAAAGAGCGCGGTAGGCGTCGAGATCGAGCGGGTCGAAGAATGCGCTTTCGATCCCGAAACGCTTGAGCAGGCCCGTCGCCATCGATCGCGATGGATCGTAGGCGTTGTCGGTCATCAGCAGTCGGTCGCCGGGCTTGAGCACGGCCAGCAAGGCTCCGGCAATGGCAGCGACACCGCTCGGATAAAGCACAGTGCCATGAGCGCCCGGTTCGATCTCTGTTAGAGCGTCGGCCAGCGCCCACTGCGTTGGAGCACCGCGCCTGCCGTAGAAGAAACCGCCATCCGCGTTGCTCTTGTTGGCGTCTTTGCGCGCGGCTTCGTTCTCGTAAAGATGCGTCGAAGCGCGCCAGACCGGTGGGTTGACCACCGGGCCGGTCCATTCCTCGCGGCGACCAGCATGTGTGACGCGGGTGCCGGGTTTCAGCTTCTTTTCTTCTCCGCTCATTCCGGCCGCACCTCTTCAAGACCTTGGGCCTTGCGGGTGTCAGGATCCGCGCTCCATTCCATCCAGCTGCCATCGTACAAAGCGGTGTCGTGCTTGCCGATCAGATGCAGTGCGAAGAGCAGCACGCTGGCGGTGACGCCGCTGCCGCAGGTTGTGACGACCGGTTGATCCAGATCGACACCTGCTGCTTCGAACGCGGCACGCAATTCTGCAGTTGGTTTGAAGGTTCCGTCGGCGTTGTAGACCTGACCAAACGGCAGGTTGAGCGAGCCGGGAATGCGTCCGTTCTCACCGCCATGCACGGGGTCGATACCGGTTCCAAACACCCGGTCCGCGCCGCGCGCGTCGAGAACCTGTTCGGCCTGCGTGTCGATATTGGCGACCAGGTTGGCCTTGGTTCGGACTCGAGTGGCGGTGTTGAGCGACACGGGCGCGGCGCCTCCAAACTCCGGGAGCGTGCTTTCCATCTGGCGATCCTCGCCGCGCCACTTCGCCAATCCGCCATCGAGGATCGCGACATTTTCGAACCCATGCGCGACCAGGGTGAACCATGCGCGCGCGGAGGTTTTCACGGCGCTATCGTCATAGATCACCACCCGGTCGCTGTCGCCTACGCCTAGACCGGCGAGTGTGTCCGCCAATTGCCTCGGGGTCGGCAGGGCCTGCGGGACACTTGATGTAGTATCCACCAGTGCCGCCAGATCAAGGAAACGCGCGCCCGGAATATGTGCCGTATCGTACTCGGCCCGCGGATCGCGGCCTGCTGCGGGTAGGTGCCGTGAGGCATCGAGGATCACGAGATTAGGAGCGCCGAGATTTTCGGCGAGCCACCGGGTAGAAACCAGACTGTCCATGACAGGCGGGGTAGCGCGGCGCAGCGGACCCGCCAAGTGGTCAGGCGGTTTCGAGGCTCACTTCGCGCGCTTTCAGGCCGGGGATGCCGCCGGGAGGTGTGTCGAGCGCAATCGGATGCACCCGTGCCTGGCTTGCTGCGCTGGGTGCGCCAACGACAAAGCTGCGCTTCAGAACATGATCGCCAGCACTGACGATGCTGACATGCAGCAGCGGGATGAATAGCGGCTTTTGCCCCTGCCTGATCGCTTGCACTTCGGTAAGCGGGATCTGGAGCTGGCCGGAAATACTGCGGCTCTGATGCGGACCGATACGCTCGATTTCGCCAACCGGCTGGCCGCCAGCGATGGGCGGGGCGTTGGTCCCGCCGCGCTGCGCGCAGGTTAGCTGGGCCGAAATTTCGATATCTCGCGCTGCGCTGTCCGAACGGTTCGCGATGTCGAGCCGGTAGTCGAGCATGAACATCATCACGCTGCGGCTCGCGCTGACAATCTCCAGGGTCAGGTCAACCTCAAGCGGCGCCGCTTGAGGCGGAGCGGGCGGTTCTGCATTGTCGGTAACTGGACGGGTCGCAGCGATCGATCTGCGCACTCCGGCAGCGAGCGCCGGTGCCGGCAATGCCAGCGGTTCCTGCGCGGCGCGGCGTCTGCGCCACAGCCAAAAGGCCCCGCCGAGCAGCAGGATAAGCATCACGCCAGCAAAAGCGAGATTTCGGGTTTGGGTGAAAAAACCGTCCGTCTCGATCCACGATCCCGCGCCAGCATCGGGAAGAATATCGGTTTCGATCTGCGGACCGGCGGCCGAAGCGCCGCTTTCCGTTCCCAGCTGATCGACATCGTACCAATCGTCGGGACCGATGCTTGGTTCAGCATCGCCTTCGATCTGTGGCAGCGACGTCTCTGCGGGTGGCGCTGCGCCGGGTTGCGGTACTGACCGCTGCGATGGCGGTGCCGTTTGATCGCGCGCAGGTGCTTGACCTGCTGGTTCGCTGGATGACGTCGGCGGTGTAGGAGAAGCGACGGTGCGCGGTGTTTCCGACGTGCTCGTCTCCGGTGCCGTCGTCTCTGGCAGCGTCAGTGCCGGTGTTGGCGTGGGAGTCGGTGTCGGCGTCGGGACGGTGCGCTGTTCGGGAATGACGCGCGGTGCAATCGGAACCCCGGCGCGCTCGTCCACCGGCCCCTGCGGAGCGGGAGTTGGCGTGGGTGAGGGATCGGGCAATTGGAACCCGCCCGGCGAGCTTTGCGCATTGGCCGTTCCAGTCACCAAGGAGGCGCAGGCGAGCGCGAGCGCAAGTGCGGGGCGAGAAGGACGGGGCAGGGCGAATTCCATAGGCACGCGAGTGGATCTGGCTTTGTCAGTGTTCGGGGTCCGGATAGCACATAGATATAAGAAGCCGCGCGTCCAGTTCCTCGCTTGCAACCGTGCTTCTTTCGCGGCAACAGCGCGGCATGGAAAGCACACCTGAAAACGACCTGAATCCGGCCTTTCTCGGCAAAGACAGCCCGTTACCCGCGTCTCCGGAGGAAGCGCAGCTCGACTATGTGCCCAATCCGCGCAAGGGCTCGCTTTATCTCGTGCGATTTGTTTCGCCCGAGTTTACGTCGTTATGTCCAGTGACCAATCAGCCCGACTTTGCCCATATCGTGATCGACTATGCTCCGGGTGAGACGATAGTCGAATCCAAAAGTCTCAAGTTGTTTCTAGGTAGTTTCCGCAATCACAACGGCTTTCACGAAGATGTGACTGTAGGAATTGGGCAACGGCTTGAAGAAGAAATGCAGCCGCGTTGGCTGCGGATCGGCGGCTATTGGTATCCGCGTGGAGGCATTCCGATCGATGTATTCTGGCAGTCCGGGCCTCCGCCAGAGGGGCTGTGGCTGCCGGATCAGGGTGTGGCACCCTATCGCGGGCGTGGCTGATAGGTCACGCTGACACTAAATCAGCTGGTTAGCAGGTGATATTTAATCTCCTTTCGCCGCAAAATACTTTTCATTTCGTCGCGATAATGTATCGGTACGCCTCTGAGCGACCGGGGGGATTTCGCGCGGCAACGCGCACAACTAACTCTCCCTCAAAAAGAATTGTTTTTCATTGCCACTAAGGGGCTCTTCATGACCATCTCCTCTTCCACCAAGTTCCGCGCCGTAGGCGGCGCATCAGTGCTCGCACTTGCGGCTGGATTTTCCGGAACCGCAGCAGCGCAGGTAGCGCCTCCGACGCCGGTTGCGGCTGTGCCAAACCCGGCAACGCCCGCTGCACCTGCCAACATCGAAGAGTGCGCGCTCGTCACGACTGTCCCAGAAGTTGTATGTGCTCCGGGTACTGACCCCGATGGTTTCCAGGCGGCGTTCAACTCGATCGATCTTACGGTCGAAACGGGTTCGCAAGTTCAGGGGCAGATCAGTTTGCTAGTCGGAGTGGATGTTACTGTCGACGGTGACATCGTGGCGCCGACTTTGGGCGTTGGCCAATCCGCTATTGATGTTGGTGATGCTTCGACCGTCACCAATAACGGCTTTATCACATCGGGCACATCGTTTGATGGTATGATCGCAGCTGGTCGTGCCTCAACAGTTGTCAATAACGGCACCCTGCTGGGCGGATCGAGCGCTTCTGCTGGTATCATCGTCGACCAAGACAGCACGGTGATCAATAATGGCCTGATTGCCAATTCGCTCGGCAACTTCTTCGGTATTCTTGGAGGGCAATCGTTTGCCGAAACCGGGGTTACTGTCACCAACACGATCAATGGTCGGATCATCCTCGATTCGCAGGGCATTTTGTCTGCAGGCATCCTTCTCGGTGCGGATGCGACCATCCAGAATGATGGCCTGATTCAGACCTTTGGGGACGTCGCCAACGGGGTTCAGGTTGGCGACAATCTGAACCTTACGAATGCTGGTGTCATCTTCACGACGGGCGACAGTTCCTCCGGCGTCAACGCCGGAAACGACTCAACCGTAGTCAACACCGGTTCGGGCGACATCTTCACCTTCGGCGATAACCTCGCTTCAGTCCTGGTCGGCACCAATTCGCTGGTTCAGAACAACGGCGAAATCCTGACGCGCGGTGACAGCGCAGTCGCTGTCGTTGCAGGCGACGGCTCGACGGTCACCAACAACCCGACCGGCCAGATCGCGACCACGGGTGTGAATTCTCACGCCATCGTCGTCACTGGCAACGCGACGCTCCTAAATATCGGCGGTTTGATCCAGGCCAGCGGCACTGGCGCGAACGGTGCGATCATCACTGGCGACGCAACTGTAACCAACTCCGGCACGATCTCGACCCAAGACGGTCGCGGTCTCGACATTGCTGGCACAGCCACCATCGATAACCTCGCGGGCGGCGTCATCGGCGCTGCTGGCGGCGATGCAGTTCGGGTTAGTGGTGCTACGGCCACCATCGACAATGCCGGGCAGATTTCGGCCAATGGCGACGGAGCCTTCGGTGTCAACGCGCTGAACGTTGCGACCATCGACAACAGCGGCACCATCTCGACCACCGGCATGAACGCCGCTTCGGTTTTCACCGGCGTGACCTCGACTGTCGACAACAGCGGCACCATTTCTGCTAGCGGCAACAACTCGGTTGCTCTGGTCGTGAATGACGGTTCGACCGTGACCAACAGCGGTACGATTTCGACCATCGGTACCAATGCTGGCGCAATTGTCGGTGTGGGCGGCGTGACCATCACCAACGATGGCACGATCTCGACCCTGCTGGCTGACTCTACCGGCGTTACTGTTACTGGCGACGCGACGCTGACCAATACCGGCTCGATCGAAGCGACCACCGGTCGCGGCGTCGACATTGCCGGTGCGTCGGCGATCACCAACAGCGGCACGATCTCGGGCGGCACCGACGGCATCCGCATGAATGCCGGCACGCTGACCAACACCGGCACCATTTCCGGCGACACCGCCGTCAATGCACCGGGCGGCGTGCAGACTGTCTTCAACTTCGGCACGATCAACGGCACGACCAACGCGGTCGCGCTTGGCGCCGAAGATGACACCTTCATCAAGACCAACGACGCGGTTGAAACCGGCAACGTCGATGGCGGTGCAGGTACCGACGTGTACGCACACATCATCACCGATACGACGGACCGGACACTCGACATCACGGCGTTCGGCAACACTGTCACCAATTTCGAAGACATTCGGATTGGCTCGCAGTCGTTTGACTTCACCACATTCGCGGTGACGAACCCAATGTCAGTCGGTGTGTTCACTCTGACCGGCACTTCGGCTCAGGGCTTCACGGTTGTGAACACCGCTATCCTTGATGGCACTGTGAACGGGGGCGTTACCCTCATCACCGGTGCTGCCAATAGCATCACCACCGGCTTCACGATCACCGGCAACGGCGCGATCGTGACTACCGCCGATGGCGAGATCGGCTTTACCGGCGGAGACGACACAGTCCTCGACAATGCCGGTTCGATCACCACCAGCGGCATGAACACCGCAGGCGTTCTGGTCGGTGCCAACAGCACGGTCACCAATAGCGGCGACATCCGCTCGTCCGGCATGAATGGCGTTGCCATCGCGGCTGGCGACGGAAGCACCATTACCAATGCGGCTGGTTCGAACATCATCACCACCGGCGATGGTGGCTTCAACACTGTGATCGCGGGCAATGGCACGCTCATCAATGACGGTATCCTGTCGGCTGCTGGCGCTGGTGCGGCTGCGGTGACCATCTCTGGCGATGGCACCATCACCAACAGCGGCATCCTTGCCGCTGCCGATGGCCGCGCAATCGACATTGGCGGCGTTGGTACGGTTGCCAATACCGGCACGATCGGAGCGCGGGCTGCCAATGCAATCCGTTTCAACAGCGCAGGTTCGACGCTGACCAACGACGGCACGCTCATCACCGAAGGCGATGGCGCGACCATCGTACAGGGCACCGCGGGCACGACCGTGACCAACACCGGCACGATCACGGCCAGCGGCAACACGCTCGCAGGCCTGCTGCTTGGCACCGGTTCGACCGTGACGAACAGCGGCACGATCTCGACCACCGGCATGAGCGCCGTTGGCGTAGCGGTTGCCGACGGATCGACCATCACCAACGAAGCAGGCGGCACGGTTTCGACCACCGGAGACAATTCCGGCGCTGTCATCTTCACCGGTGGCGGCACGTTCACCAATGATGGCACGGTCAGCACCGCTGGTGCAGACGCAACCGCGCTGTTGTTCTTCGGTGAAGCCACCATCAACAACACAGGTACGATCTCAGCCGACACTGCTCGCGCAATCGACCTCGCTGCAGCCTCAACCGTCAACAATGACGGGACGATCACTGCGGCTACCGATGGCATCCGCTTCAACGCCGGATCGACGCTCAACAACCAGGCTGGAGCCACGGTTTCAGGCGACACGGGCGTAACGGGCAGCACGGGTGACGACACGGTCGTCAACTTCGGCACGATCACCGGAACTACCGCTGCGGCGGCTCTGGGTGACGGCGCGGATACGTTCCAGCAATGGACCGGCGCAGCCGTAACCGGCAATGTCGATCTTGGCGGCGGCGATGACACCTTCGTCCTCGAAGGCGCAAACTCGACCGTAGCCGGGATGATCCTTGGCGGTGCCGGCACCGATACCGCTGTTCTTGGCGGTACTCTCGACGCCGACAACCTGATGGGCTTCGAAACCAACACGCTTGGCACGCTGTTCGACCTTACCGTCAGCGGTGACCGCACGCTTAGCGGCGATGTTGTGATCGACGGTGTTGTGAACCTCGGCCTGGGTGTCGATACGCTGACCAATGATGGCACGATGACGCTGGCAACTACCGGTGTGGTCAACATTGCAACGCCGCTCGACGCAGCGCTGCTGGGTCAGACGGTCTCCGTCCTTGAAGATGGCGCTGGCTTCACCGACAATGGCGGTACGATCAACATCATCGATGATGACCTGTTGATCGATTATACCCCAATCGTCGGCTCGCTGCGCGTTCAGGTGACTGGCGTGAACCCACTCGCAGGCGTTGGCGATGCCAACTTCGCCAACTTTGGCGGTGTCATTGCTGGCGGTGTCCGCAACGGCACGATCAGCGCGGCGAACTTCGCTGCTCTGAACGCTCTGGGTAGCGCTGCCGAGTTCCAGACTGCTGCAGCCGATGCTCTGCCATCGCTCAGCGGCGGTGTCTCACGCGAGATCTTCGAAACCAGCAACGTCGCCAGCCAGGCACTGGATCGTCACCTTTCGGGTGAAGGTTCGGGCATCTGGGGTCAGATCGCCATTCGCGGTTCTGAGCAAGACGAGTTCTCGGCTTCGCAGGACGGATACGAATCCGACCAGACGATCATCACGATCGGCGGCGATTTCGCTTTGGGTGACACTGCCCGCGTTGGCCTGCTGGCAAGCTACGCCGACATCGAGGTTGAAGACTTCCAGGGCAATGTGACGCAGGAAGACACCGACGTCGAAAGCATCAAGCTGGGCGCCTACGCCGCGTGGACGCCGGTTGAGCGCGCTTTCCTCAACATGGAAATCGCCTATCTCACCGGTGAAGCTGAAAGCGCACGCACCGGGTTCTTCGGTCCGATCACTTCGGGCTACGACTTCGATGGCTTCGCAGCGCGGGTCACCGTTGGTTACGACCTGCTGCCGGATGAGAACGTGTCGCTCACGCCGAGCCTCGGCATCAACGCCGCCGACATCGGCTTCGACGATGCAAGTGAAGCAGGCGGCTTTGGCTTCCTGATTGAGCGCGGTGACGAGGTCTTCATCGAAGGTCGCGCCGGTATCGAACTGGGTGCTCAGGTCTCCGACAAGGTCGACGGCTTCATCCAGGGTACGATCATCCATGACTTCGCCGATACACCGCGGAGCTTCCGTCTGAGCTCGGCCCAACTGCCGACCTTCACTGTTGGCGCGCCAACACCGGATCAGGATCGTTTCGAACTGGCCGCCGGTGCAGATGTCCAGGTCAGCGATCAGTTCACGATCGGCCTTGGTTACCTTGGTGACTTCGGCGGTGGCTACGATGCGCACTCTGCACGGGCGACCGTGAAGATCGGCTTCTAAGCCAACTGATCAACCGAACAAAAAAGGGGCCGGCCACGCGAGTGGTCGGCCCCTTTTGTTTGCGCGCCTAGCCACCCGCTCCCTCCACCCTTCCACCCGGAGCCTACCGGGATACAATCCGGGTGGAAGGGTGGAGGGAGCGGGTGGCTAGGCCCAGGCCTATGAAGCTCTCGCCTTCATGATCGATTTGTTGCGTGCGTCCACGATGCGGAATGCCTTGAAGACCGGAAACTGATCGTCAGTCCGTCCTTCGTGACCAAGCATCCAGATCTGCTGATAGAACCAGTAGATACCGGCAAAGCCGTTGATCGCCTTCATCATCTGCAGGCTCTTCAGGAACCCCAACCAATTGGGGATCAGATCGAGGTCGTCTTCGTAGCGGGGCAGCGTTTCAAGCCCTTCCAGTAATTGCTTGGGGGCATCGGTCATGACGCATAGAGGCCTGCCAAGACCAACCACGTCTGCAGCTCCAATCTCTACCGCCTGCTCCATCGCTGCACGGGTGCGAAAGCCGCCCGTAACCATCAGCGGAACATCGACCTCCGCCTGCATCGCCTTGGCAAAGTCCACAAAATACGCCTCTCTCGCGGCTGTAGAGGGTGCGACATTCTGGGCCTCTTCGGCTTCCATGCCTTCAACACCCATCAACTTCGGCTGCTCGTATGTGCCGCCCGAAATTTCGATGAGATCGACCGAGGCTTCTTCAAGCCATTTGACCACGCTTAGGCTGTCTTCGAAATCGAAGCCGCCTTTCTGGAAGTCGGCGCTGTTGAGCTTGACCGAGATCGGGAAGCTCGGTCCAACGGCAGCCCGGACCGCACTCACCACTTCGAGCAGGATGCGTGCGCGGTTCTTGAGGCTGCCACCATACTCGTCGGTCCGCAGGTTCACGCGCGGGCTGAGGAATTGCGAGATCAAATAGCCATGTGCGGCGTGGACCTGCACGCCAGTGAAACCAGCGCCCTGACAGGCTTTCGCGGCAATTGCCCAGCGCTGCACGAGCTCCGCGATCTCGTCTATGGTCAGCGGTGTAGGCTTGCCAAATTGCCCGCCTGGCAAGGCGAGCGCGACATCTGACGAGGATTTGGGGTTGGGATTGACCAGCTTCTGGGTTTGCCGCCCCCCATGACTGATCTGCGCCCAAAGATGATTGCCATTGCGCGTCCCGGCCTCGGCCCAGCCTTTCAGCCGAGCGGCCATGTCGGCGTCCGGCTCGCGATCAATCACGACATTGCCGGGCCGTTCCAGATGATCCTTATCGATGATGACATTGCCGGTGAGCAGCATCCCCGCGCCGCCATCGGACCAGATGCCATAGAGCCGCTCAAGCTCGGGCGTCGGACGGCCATCGGGCGTTGCCAGCCCTTCGGTCATCGCCGCCTTGGAGATGCGGTTGGGTAGCACAGCACCGCAGGGGAGGGTCAGTGGTTGATGGAGGCTCACAGTTTTTCCTCAAGTAGATTGCTATTTGCAACTGATGTAGCGAACGAAATGTCGTCTGACCAGTCTCTCACCCAATTGACAGGGGAGCACGGGCCTCACCATACCTGCAAGAACATCGGGGAGCCTGTACGCCTATGAGTATTGTCGCGTTTTTCGCTGCCGCATTGGCGCTGTCAGCGCCGGCGATGAAAGCCGAGGATCCAGGACCACTGATCCTTCCGATGACCGACACAGAGCAGGCCGCGCCGGACATGCCGCCGATCCTGCCAATGCGCGATCGGGCAGACGTCATTGATCGCATCCTGGCAGAACGGCTCGAGACGATCATCCCCGCTATCATGCATGAGCAGGGCGTCGATCTGTGGCTGCTGATGTCGCGCGAATACTTTGAGGAGCCTGTGGTCGAATCCATGCTCGACGCGCGCAGCATGAGCGCGCGGCGGCGCACGATCCTGATTTTCCATGACCCAGGCGAAGGCCAGCCGGTCGAACGGCTGACGGTCAGTCGCTATGGCCTTGCCGGGCTATTCGAGCCCTCTTGGGACCCGGACGATCAACCCGACCAATGGCAGGCTGTGGCGGACATCATTGCCGCGCGTGATCCGGCGACAATCGCGGTCAACTTCTCGGACATCACGGCGTTCGGCGACGGCATGACGCTGAGCCAGTACCGGGCCATGTCAGCCAATCTGCCTGAGCAATACCGCGACCGTATCGTCTCGGGAGAGACACTGGCTGTACGTTGGCTCGAAAGCCGGACACCCTCAGAACTGGAGATATACCCCGGCATCGTTCGGATTGCGCATGCGTTGATCGGACGCGCCTTCTCGCGCGAGGTCATTACGCCCGGCGTGACTACCGCAGCTGACGTGCAGTGGTGGTATCGCGAGGAATTGGCGCGGCTCGGGCTCACCCCGTGGTTCCATCCTTCAATCGGCATTCAGCGCGAGGGCAGCGACGGTATGCTGCGCGGGGATACGGTGATCATGCCGGGCGATTTGCTGTGGACCGATTTCGGGATCACCTATCTGCGCCTGAGCACCGACACACAGCATCTCGCCTATGTCCTGAAGCCCGGCGAAACCCAGGCGCCCGAAGGCTTGAGGCGCGGGCTCGCGGCTACCAATAGGGTTCAGGATATTCTGATCGATTCGTTCAAGACGGACGTCAGCGGCAACGAAGTGCTCGCCGATGCGCGCGCGAAGGCGCTGGCAGAAGGACTCGACCCGTCGATCTATTCACATCCCATCGGTACGCATGGCCATGGTGCGGGATCGGCGATCGGGTTCTGGGACAACCAAGGCAACGATCCGCGCGCAGAATACCTGATAAGATCAGGCACGACCTGGTCGATCGAGCTGACTTCATACAGTGCAGTGCCGGAATGGGGTGGGCAGAGGGTCGACTTCCGTTCCGAGGAAGACGCCTGGTTCGATGGGCAGACGGTGCGGTTTCTCGACGGGCGGCAAACCGAGCTGACTTTGATCCCATCTGGCCAATAGGAGCATCTGAAGAAATCGGCTGCAAAGCAGCCGCTAGGTCGGAGCCGAAGTCGAAGACGCAGGCGTGCAAAGCACACCTGTAGACCGCCCGCAGCGATGCGGCCTTCAGGTCGCATGAGCGAGGAGATCGCACTCGCGGATGCGAGTGCGGAAAACAAAAAACCAAATCGAAGATTTGGTGCCGGCTGCAGGAGTCGAACCCGCGGCCTGATGATTACAAATCAACTGCTCTACCAACTGAGCTAAGCCGGCCCATTGAGCGCCAAAAGCGCTGCGCAGCGCCCGCTAGCCGCAAAACGTATCCATTGTCCAGACTTCGTCGAGCTTTCTTTGCGATCTGTCGAGCATCGACGGGGGTCTGCTTGCGATAGAAGTGCATTTGAACAAGGATGAGGCAGATCAAGGGACGGAACATGGACGAAAGCACACATCAGCAAATGCTGTTCGAGGCGAACCGGAAATCGGTGGCCGCGACATATCTCCTGTGGTTCTTCGTTGGCGTATTTGGTGCTCACCGTTTCTACGCTGGCAGCAAGAAGACCGGATTGATCCAGCTGGCGTTGCTGTTCTCGGTGATTGGTTGGCTCGTCCTGATCCCCTGGCTGCTCGCCGACCTGTTTCTGATTCCCGGTATGGTGCGCGACCGGAATATGGAGCTGATCGAAGAGATCACTTACGACCCTGCGCGGGAGGCCGAAGAACGGTTGAGCAATCCGAAAACACTTGAGGATCGCAAACGCGCGGAGATGCTTGAGGACCTGCGCCGGACCGGATTTAGCCGCAACCGTCTGGACGTATCGCGCCTGGAGCGTTGAAATCCTGACTTCTGCCGCAGGCGGGGACTACAGCGCCCCGAACGTCCACCCTTCCGTGTAAGCAATCTGTGCGGTCAGACAGCGCGGCTCCCATCGTTCAGGCTCTGGCGCGACTTTTCGCAGCCATGCAGCCGTAAGCAGCGCATCGGAGGAATGGTCGTCGACCTCGCCGATCCGGTCTACGGGTGGGCAATCGAGCACCGACAGCGCTGAATTCAAGTCCTCGAAAGTCAGCAGCTTGGTCCGGCCACCCAGCGCCGCCGTCTCCTTTGAAGCGAGCCCGGTGTAGATTTCGACGATCATCGATCCACCTTGGGTGATCCGTTTCTCGGGGATCGGGTCCATTGGCCAGACCGGCACGTGGCCCCGCAATTGGTGGAGCATCCGCATGCCGGTGAGCGAGCTTTTGCCGACCTGAGCCGCTCCAACGAGGTTGAAATTGCTCACCGGACGACATTTCTGCGCGCGCTGCGCAGTCTCGGCTTCGCGGAACCGTCCTTCTCGGCTGATCGCGCCCGGCAGGTGAAAGTGGTCGCCGACATTGTCGCGGCTATGGCGGAAATACCGCGTTGCCTGCGGGTGGCTGAGGAACCTGTTTGCGCCAAGATGCGGCTCGTCACCGCAGATATCATCGATCAACGCCCAAAGCTGTTTGGCGTTCTTCGGGCTGGCCTCCCAACCAGGGAAATAGGCACCGCAATCCTCGAACGGCAGACTGATGCCGAGATCCATGCCGACCAGCGAGTTGGCAGGCAGTTCGTCGCGCAAGATGTCGCGCACTTCGGTCCGCGAGAAGCCGCGGTCTGGCGGCTCTACCAGCACGGGCGGCCCGCCTTTGGCCTCGGCGATGGCGATGGCAATCCCCTTATGCCGTTCGCCTTTGGCACCCGACCAATCGATCGCAACGAAATGGTCGAATTCTCGCATCAATAGGTCGGGCAGGTGTTGCCGCTCGTCACGACCCAGCCGGTAGCCGAGCCAGAGACGAAGGTGTCGCGCTCATATTGCGAAAGGTCCTCCCAATCCTCGATCCGATCAAACGGAATTCCGGAAATGTGCAGGCAATCATCGCCTTCCCAGCGGTCGATCCGCCAGTCGGCCATCATCGGCATCGTCGAAGTCAAGTAAATCGGCTTGAGACCGTTTGCGTAGACGTACCAGACGCCAAAGCCTTCCAGCCCACCATATCCCGATTCCGACGATTGTAGTGCAGCCATCCTGAAACCTTCGGGAGAGAATGAAGGACGTGTGCCAGTGTCCAGAACCGTACCCGTTCCCGCCCGGTCGATCAGAGTGTAGCCGAACGCCTCATAGCCAATCCAGTTGAAGCCGATGAAGCGGTCTTTGAGGATATCGAAATCCTTGCCTTCGAACTTCCAGCTGAGATTGACGCACTCGGTCGTCCCGGCGTTGGTCGCGACAGCCATCCAATTATCCGAAGCGGCGGCGAATTCGTTCCATTCTTTTGGGAGATCGAACGACTTCTCGCTATCCCATTCGAAATCGAGCTCCTCCTGCGGAATCGCGTCGCAATAGGCCATCGAAGGCGCAGGATCGGGATGGGCCAGCGCGGGGGCGGCAATGCCAAGCACTGCCGAAGCCGCTACGACTTTCCACGCAGCTCGGATCGTCTCTTGTCCCACCATTGCATTCGCTCCCTGACCTTACGCTCGAACCCGCGTTCTACCGGCTCGTAGTAGCTCTGCGGCTCCATCCCCTCGGGCCAGTAATTGTCGCCCGAAAAACCGTCTTCGGCATTGTGATCGTAGGCATAGCCTTCGCCATAGCCAATATCTTTCATCAACTTGGTGGGGGCGTTGAGGATGTTGGCAGGCGGCATCAGGCTGCCGGTTTCGCGCGCCGATTTGAAGGCAGACTTTTGCGCGGCATAGGCAGCGTTCGATTTGGGTGCAGTGGCCAGATAAAGGCAGGCTTGCACAATAGCGAGCTCGCCTTCGGGGCTGCCGAGGAACTCATAGGCGTCTTTGGCGGCGAGGCATTGGGTGAGCGCCTGCGGATCGGCTAGTCCAATATCCTCGCTGGCGAAGCGGACGAGGCGGCGCAGCACGTAGAGTGGTTCCTCTCCGGCGGTCAGCATGCGAGCCATGTAATAGAGCGCCGCTTGCGGATCGCTCCCGCGCAGCGACTTATGCAGCGCGCTGATCAGGTTGTAGTGTCCGTCGCGATCCTTGTCATAGACGGCGACACGGCGTTGCAGGAACTGGCCGAGGCCAGCGGGATCGAGCGGCTCGGTGAGTTTGGCGTTGTAGAGCGTCTCGGCCTGACCAAGCAGGAATCTGCCGTCGCCATCCGCAGATGCGATCAGGGCAGCGCGGGCATCTTCGTCGAGGGGCAGGGGGCCTTCTAACTCCTCTCCGCGAGCAAGCAGCGCTTCCAACGCAGCATGATCGAGCCGTTCGAGGATTAGAACCTGCGCGCGGCTAAGCAGAGCAGCATTCAGCGCGAAGCTGGGGTTCTCGGTGGTGGCACCAACCAAGGTCACCGTGCCGCGCTCCACGAATGGCAGAAACCCATCCTGTTGCGCCCGGTTGAAGCGGTGGATCTCATCCACGAATAGCAGCGTTCGCTGGCCTGCCTGCGCCATCTTGTCCGCTTCGGCAAAAGCCTTCTTGAGATCAGCCACGCCAGAAAATACTGCGCTAATGGAAGTGAAGCGCATGCCAACGCTGTCGGCGAGCAGGCGCGCAATACTGGTCTTGCCGGTGCCTGGTGGTCCCCACAGGATCATGCTCGATAGCTTGCCCGCCGCCACCATTCTGCCAATCGCACCTTCGGGGCCGGTCAGATGTTCCTGGCCGATCACCTCGGACAGATCGCGCGGGCGCAGGCGATCCGCCAAGGGCGCATCCTCTAGTGCTGCATCCCTGCGCGAGGGCGCAGGGGCGTCTTCTCCAAACAGGTCTGCCATTCGTCGGATCAAATAGGCGACTGGTCAGAAATTTCCATCGCCCTCCCAAATTCGGGGTTGTATCGAAACATCTGCGATATATCTTAGTGCTATCGAAGATGCATAGATGCGTTTCTAAAGGAGAGACAGATGACCTGGAACAAAGGCCGTAAATATCGCCGCGGCAATGCGGCGTGGCAAATGTACGGACCGCTGATGGCGGCAATGGCCGCTTCCGGCGGAAAGTGGGGATCCGATTGGGGCTCTGGCTGGGGCGACGACATGCGCGATACCATGGGCGGAGGCTCTGGTGGTCGCCGGCGTCGTCGCGGACGGATGTTCGGCTCCGGAGAGCTGCGACTGGCAATGCTGGCACTGATCGCGGAGGAGCCGCGCCACGGATATGAGCTGATCAAAGCGATCGAAGACCTTACCGGCGGTGGCTACGCGCCAAGCCCGGGTGCAGTCTATCCAACACTCCAACTGCTTGAAGACGAGGGCAAGATCAAACCCGCGAAGGCCAAAGGCAAAGCCAAGGATGCCGACGCCGGAAGCAAGAAGCCGTTTGAAGCGACGAAGGATGGCAAGGCCGAACTCGAAGAACGCAAGGATGAGGTCGAAACCCTCATGGGCCGCCTCAACGAACACGGCGAACGCGCTGAGAAGGTCCGCTCACCCGACCTCTTCCGCGCCATGGGCAACCTTGCCAATGTGCTCAAGAACCGCGCCCGGGCGGGTAAACTCGATCAGGATGTGATGAACGAGATCGTCGACATTATCGACGAGGTCGCCAAGCGGATCGAGCGTATTTAGTTCGCTACTGCGCCGGGATCACCCGCTCCCTCCGCCCTCCCACCCGGATTGTATCCCGGTAGGCATTGGGTGGAAGGCCAACCACGGGAAACAGTCTCCCGGACTGTTTCCACTAATGGTCGCAGGGAGCGGGTGACCCGGTCTTCACGAACAAGAACATCGGATCGTTAATCGATTTGCCGCCGACAACTATCAGGCTTAGTCTCTCCGCATGGATCGGGTCGCACCGATGGATGGGGAGGGAAACCCATGAATAGCGCAACAAAAACGCCGAGGCACGTGTGGGTGGTAGGCGTGCTGACATTGCTTTGGAATTCAGTTGGCGGCTTCAGCTACACAATGACGCGGCTGGGCAAGCTCGCGGATCTGGGCATGAGTGAAACCGAGATCGCGTTCTTTGAGAGCAGTCCCGTCTGGTCCAACGCATTCTGGGCCCTAGGGGTGTGGGGTGCGATCGCAGGGTCGGTGCTGATCCTTCTCCGTTCACGCTTCGCGGTGCACGCAGTTGTGATCGCGATTGTCGGCCTTCTCGGATCGAATACTTATCAATACGCTATCGCAGATATTCCCGAGAGCCTGCAAAGCCCGGCGCTCACGCTCATGATCTGGGCAACGACCTTGTTCATGTTGTTCTATGCGTCTCGTATGACGCGCGCGGGCGTGCTGAGATAAATGGTTTTCCGGTAGAGCCGTAAACGAGCGGTTATGCTGCCAGTTCGGCAGCTTCTGCCGCTTGGAGCGCGTGCCGATCCTCGACCAGGCGGACATAGGTGTCCGCAACCACCTGATTGATCGCGTCCCAGCTGTATTCGCAGGCTCGTGCAGCCCCCGCTTCGCCGTGCTCCGCGCGTAGGGCGTGGTCGGTGCAATAGGGCGCGATCGCTTCGGCGTAGGCCGCCGCATCACCCGGCGGAACAAGTCTGCCGGTCTCGCCGTCATGGACGAGGCTCGATGCTCCGGTTGCGCCTGCGGCTACCACCGGCAGGCCGCAGGCCATGGCTTCCAGCGTTACATTGCCGAACGTCTCCGTGATCGACGGGTTGAAGAACACATCGCCGCTTGCGAGCGCTTGCCCCAATTCCCCGCCGGTTTTGAACCCGGCAAAGATGCCTCCGGGTAGCGCCTCTTCAAACCATCCGCGCGCTGGGCCATCCCCAATCACCAGCACCTTATGCGGCACCTGCCGCTTGCGCATTTGCACGATGGTCTCGGCAAAGACGTCGAGGCCCTTTTCCATGACCAACCGGCCGAGAAAGACGATCGCCACGTCATCATCGGCGAGGCCAAGCGAGCGGCGCCATTCGAGATCGCGCTTCTCCGGCGCAAAGATCGTGCGGTCGACACCGCGCGACCACAGGCCGATATCGTCGTGCATCTTCTGCGCGAGCAGCTCGTCGATCATGCTCTGCGACGGGGCGACCAGCGCGTCGCAGCGATTATAGAACCGCCGAAGCATCTTCACGACTAGCGGTTCCAGAAAACCTAGCTTGTAATAGCGCGGGTAGGTCTCGAACCGCGTGTGGACCGAGGCAAGCACTGGGACATCATGATCCTGCGCCCAGCGCAGCGCCGCGTGGCCCGATGGATCGGGCGACGACACATGCACGATATTGGGTTTGAACCGCGCAAGGTCCCGCTTGGCTCTCGAACCCAGTCCGGTCGGAATCCGATATTCACCGCGTCCGAACGGCATTCCAATCGACGGCGTGCCAATCAACTCACCGGTCGGCTCGAAAGCGGGTTTTTCTACCGTTGGCGAGTAGACGCGCACCTTCGCGCCTTTCTCCAGCAGCGAACCCACGAGACGATTGAGCGCCTGATTGGCCCCATCGCGGGTGTAGTTGTAATTGCCACTGAACAGCGCAATGCGGAGGTCGGAGATTTCCATTGGTCGCCCGTCTAGGCGAAACGTCGCGGAGATTCCACACTCCACCATTCTCAATTCGATCTTCATTGACTTGTTACCGTCTGGCTCTAAAGCCGCCGACGGGCCACGCGGTCCCAACGCCGCGCGTGCTCTCTGTAAGGAGAGAATACATGACTGAACGTACCCGTGGGCTCTTGCATGAGCCCCCGCTCAAGCCTGAGCGTCCGCAATTTTCCTCCGGTCCTACGGTTAAATTCCCAGGCTGGTCCCTCGACAAGCTGAAAACCGATTCGCTCGGTCGCTCGCACCGTTCGGCGCTGGCGAAAGGTCGTTTGAAATACGCGATAGACCTGACGCGCGAGCTTTTGGGCGTGCCTGACGACTATCTCGTCGGTATCATGCCCGCATCGGACACCGGCGCTCTCGAAGCGGCGATGTGGACCATGCTTGATCCCGCGCGCCCGGCCACGGTTGCGGCGTGGGAGAGCTTTGGCAATGTCTGGATTCAGGACGCGGTGAAGCAGCTCAAGCTGCCCAACTTGCAAACGCTCAGCGCCGATTATGGGGAGATCCCCGATCTCACCACAATTCCGCAGCGCAACGATGTCGTCTTCACCTGGAATGGCACAACATCGGGCGCGATGATCCCGAACACCGACTGGCTGGAGCCGGGCCGCGAGGGGATCACGATCAACGACGCCACCAGCGCCATTTTCGCGATGGAAATGGACTGGCCGAAACTCGATGCCACCACTTTCAGCTGGCAAAAGGTGATGGGCAGCGAAGCTCAGCACGGCATGCTGATCCTGTCGCCCAAAGCGGTTGAGCGGATCGAAAGCTATGATCCCGCATGGCCGCTGCCAAAGCTCTTCCGCATCAAGAAGGGCGACACAATCAACAAGGGCATCTTTGAAGGCGCAACCATCAACACGCCTTCGCTGCTGGCGACCGAAGATTATATCGCGGCGCTTGAATGGGCGAAGTCGATTGGCGGACGCAAGGCGATGTTCGAACGCGCCAACGCCAACGCCAAGATCGTGAAAGACTGGATCGAAGCAAAGCCTTGGCTGCGCAATATGGCCTCCGATCCGGCACTGCGCACGAATACTGGCGTCTGCATGATGTTCCAGGGCGACTGGTACGAAAGCCTCTCGGCTGAAGATCAGGCGGCTGTCCCGAAGAAAATCGTCAAGCTGCTCGAAGAGCGCAATGTTGGCTACGATTTCAACGGCTATCGCGACGCCCCGCCGAGTCTGCGCATCTGGTGCGGTGGCACTCTCGAGCAAGAGGACATTCAGCGCCTCCTGCCGTGGATCGAGTGGGCCTACGAGTCCGTCAAGAACGGCTGATTTTCCGGCGGCCCGCGCGCCGGGCCGCCGCTTCCTCCCCAATTTCCAGCCGACGCGCTTCTGCGATTGCGAGCTGATGCAAGGAATTCCCCATGACAAAACCCAAAGTACTCATCTCTGACAAGATGGACCCGAACGCCGCGCGCATTTTTGAAGAGCGCGGCTGCGATGTTGATGTGATCACCGGCGAAAGCCCCGAGGAATTGAAGGCCCGCATTGGTGAATATCACGGCCTCGCGATCCGCAGCTCGACCAAGGTGACGCCAGAGATTCTCGATGCAGCGACCAATCTGAGGGTCATCGGCCGGGCTGGCATCGGCGTCGACAATGTCGATATCCCTTATGCCAGCGGCAAGGGCGTTGTGGTCATGAACACCCCGTTCGGAAACTCGATCACCACTGCCGAACACGCCATTGCGATGACAATGGCGCTGGCGCGGATGATCCCGGCGGCCAACACCCGCACTCAGCAAGGCGAGTGGCCCAAGAAAGACTTCATGGGTGTCGAAGTGACCGGCAAGACCGTCGGCCTGATCGGCGCGGGCAATATCGGTTCGATCTTCGCCAGCCGCGCGCAGGGCCTGAAGATGAAGGTCATCGCTTACGATCCGTTCCTGACCGAGGACCGCGCCGTCGAAATGGGCGTCGAAAAAGTCGATCTCGACACGCTGCTGTCGCGCGCTGACTTTGTGACCCTGCACACCCCATTGACCGACGAAACCCGCAACATCCTGAGTCGTGAGCGGCTCGAAAATGCCAAGCCGGGCATTCGCATCGTGAACTGCGCGCGCGGCGGCCTGATTGACGAAGCGGCTTTGCGTGATTGCCTCGAAAGCGGGCAGGTCGCAGGCGCGGCTTTGGACGTGTTCGCTCAGGAGCCTGCGAAGGAGAACCCACTGTTCGGCGCGCCGAATTTCATCTGTACGCCCCACCTCGGTGCTTCGACGACCGAAGCGCAGGTCAATGTTGCATTGCAGGTCGCCGAGCAGATGGCCGACTATCTGGTCAATGGCGGTGTCACCAACGCACTCAACATGCCGTCGCTGTCCGCTGAAGAAGCACCTAAGCTGAAGCCTTACATGGCGCTCGCAGAAAAGCTCGGCAGCCTTGTCGGCCAGCTTGCCCACGGCAACCTGACCAAGATCAGCATCGAGCGCGAAGGCGCGGCGGCTGAGTTGAATGGCAAGCCGATCACCGGCGCTGTACTGTCCGGCTTTATGCGCCGCTATTCCGACACGGTGAATATGGTCAACGCGCCATATCTCGCCAAGGAACGCGGGCTGGAAGTCAGCGAGATCCGTCACGAGCGTGACGGTGCATTCAACACGCTGATCCGTGTCTCTGTGGAAACAGACCAAGGGACGCGTTCGGTCGCTGGCACCTTATTCGGCAATGAAGCCCCACGCTTGGTCGAGATTTTCGGCATCGGGATCGAAGCTGATCTCGCTGGCGACATGCTCTATGTGGTGAACGACGATAAGCCCGGCTTTATTGGCCGGATCGGGACGCTGCTGGGCAATCACGGCATCAATATCGGCACATTCAACCTCGGCCGCCGTGATGCTGGCGGGGAAGCGGTGCTGCTGCTGAGTCTTGATGAAGCGCTGAAGGCCGAGACCATTGCCGAGGTCGAACAGGTCGAAGGCGTCAACATGGCGAAGTCGCTCGCTTTTTGATGAATGCGTCGCCCCGGGCCCTTCGGCGCGCTCATGAGACCCTTGACCCGGGGCCGCTATCCGCACAGTCGGACGACAACTGACAGAGATCCCGGATCAGGTCCGGGATGACGGATAGATGTGATGACCCAATCAACCGACCTCCTGCCTGAAGGCCTCGAAGACCGTCTGACGCAATCGGCAGCGCGCATCACCAGCGCCATGCGTGCCTGCCTCGATGTGCTGGACGCGCATGGTTATGACCGCGTGCGCCCGCCGCTGCTCGAGTTCGAACGTTCGCTGTCGAGCCGGATGAAGGGCATTCACAGCCGCAAAATGTTCCGCTTTGTCGATCCGGCGAGCTTGCGCACGCTTGCTCTGCGTAGCGACATCACCCCGCAGATTGGGCGCATCGCAGCAACCAGCATGAAGGACGCCCCGCGTCCGCTGCGAATGGCCTATTGCGGCGACACCGCGCTGATTCAGGCAAGCCAGCTCGATCCGGCGCGTGAGCGCCTACAACTGGGCGGCGAGTTGATCGGGGCCGACACGGTGGCTGCTGCGAGTGAAATCGTGATGGTCGCGATCGAAGCGATGAAAGCGGCGGGCATGACCGGTGTATCGGTCGATTTCACGCTCCCCGATCTGGTCGACACACTGACGGCGCAGGATATGTCCATGTCTGCCGATACGGTCGAAGCAATCCGGCGAGAGCTGGATACAAAAGACGCCGGGGGCCTGAAGGCTGTCGGCGGCGAAGCCTATCTTCCACTGCTGTACGCGACCGGGCCGTTTTCAGACGCGATGGCGAAACTGCGCGAGCTCGATGCCGGCGGTGAACTCGCCACCCGGCTCGACGGGCTTGAGGCTATCGCGGGACGGATCGGTGATGCAGCGCGTATCACGCTTGATCCAACCGAGCGCTATGGCTTCGAGTACCAAAGCTGGTTCGGCTTCACGCTTTACGCCGAAGGGCTACGCGGCGCGGCTGGGCGCGGGGGAACCTACGCGATCGGCGGAAGCGAAGAGGCCGCGACGGGTTTCACTTTGTATGTGAACCGACTCGCGGAAGTGGCGCAGGATGTTGAGGCCGCCAAGACGCTATTCCTGCCGCTTGGGCATGACATAGACGCAGCGGCGCGGCTTCGCAGCGAGGGATGGCGTACCATCGCTCAATTGGCCGTAGGCGACGATCCAGCCGGGCTTGGCTGCACACACCGGCTGGAAGGTACGTCGGCCACACCGATCTAGCCAAAGAGGCTGACAAATGAGCGACAAGGCAACAACGGTTTCAATCGATCCTGATCCGCTCGCGCCCTATGCGATCGCGCCGGCCTGGCGGGTAGGCGATCTCGTATTTCTCTCCGGTCAGGCGGCCATTGCCGAAGACGGTTCGATCGTCGATGAAGCCGACTTCGATGCGCAATTGAGCCAGACCTTCGCCAACATCGAGCGCGTTCTGGAAGCGGCTGGTGCGACCATGTCAGACATCGTCAAAGTCACGATTTACCTCACGGACATGGCCAATTTTCCAAAGATCGTCGAGGCGCGAAAGCGCTACTTCACGGCGCCTTATCCCGCTGACACGACTGTCGAAGTGTCATCGCTCGCTTTGCCGGAATTGATGGTGGAAATCGACGTAATCGCGGCCGCTTAGGTCGCTGAATTAGCTAAATATTCTTGTCAGAAACGTGTCCACGGCCTGCGTCTGCACTGCGCCCGCCTCGGTGCCCAATTCACGGTTCAAGCGCCCGTGATCGGTGTTTGAGATCGCAACCGCCTCTGCCGTGGCGCCCGCGCCATCCAGAGCACCAGCAAGCATCTCGGCTTGCGCCTGTGTTTTCGCGCGTTCTTCGACGTAGAGCGCCAGCCAATTCGGTGCGTCTGCGCCGCCGACATGCGTTACGGGCGACAGAGCTGACTGCCGCGCCGGGTCTTCGCCAAAGACATCGAGATAGAGGTTGCGCGAACGTGGCTCAGCCGACGCGATGCTGCTGGCGATTTCGTATGCGCCGCTGTCCAGCAGTACGACGCCCTTGATCGCAGCGAAGGCCTCGCCAGCATATTGCGGGTCGGTTGAGACCAAGGCCGCGAGATGCGCGCCCGCGCTGTGCCCCATCAAGACGATGCGATTTGGGTCGAAGCCGATTGCGGATGCCTGTCCGCGCAGGGCCTGAATTGCCGCGCCGATATCCTTCGCTTGATCCTCGACCGGGGCGCCAGGCAGCACACGGTATCCGGTCGATGCAAAGTAGTACCCGGCGTCATTGAAATGCTTCGGTTTGGATTGGACCGCAATCTTGTGGTTGCCGAACGACCAACCGCCGCCGTGAATGAACAGGATCAGCGGCAATTCATCGACCGCATCGGCAGGCTCGTACACGTCGATCTGCTGACGCTGGTGCTGGCCATAGATGACTGTCCGACTCACCTTGGCGCTGGGCTGGAATTGTACCTGACCGCCTTCACGATTGCCGCGCCTTTCCTGCGCGCGTTTTCTGACTTCCGCCGCGCAGCTCTCCGAGAGCTGGCTGGCCTTTTCTTGCAGGCACGCGCGAATCTGAGACCGGTCGCGTCCGCACAATTCGACGATCTCACGCACGCATTCTCGCGTGGGACGATCCCCACCGCGCTGGGCAAGGATGGGGGTAGCAATCAGTGCGGTGGCGAGGCACGCAGCGAGCGTTTTGGCAAATTGGTTCATGGCGTCTCTCCATTGTCTCACTGGTCTGAACGCAGCCCGTACGCAAACCCTTTGCGCTGCCAATCGCAAAGCTGTCGCGATTTGTATCGTAAAGGCCGCCGATCCGCCTTGCCCTCGCACTCGCAACAGCCTACGCCCGCGCGGTTTGTGCGCACAGGCACTGCTTCAATCAAAGGTAGGACATGGCCAACGTCACCGTGATCGGCGCCCAGTGGGGCGATGAGGGCAAAGGCAAGATCGTCGATTGGCTTGCGAGCCGCGCCGATGCCGTGGTGCGGTTTCAGGGCGGGCACAATGCCGGCCACACGCTGGTGATCGATGGCAATGTGTTCAAGCTCTCCCTGCTGCCATCGGGCATCGTCTCGGGCACGACGAGCATGATTGGCAATGGCGTGGTGCTCGATCCATGGGCTTTGCGCGATGAAGTGCAAAAGCTCGAAGGTCAGGGCGTGCGCGTCAATGACGACAACCTTGCTGTGGCCGACAATTGTCCTCTGATCCTGCCGCTGCACCGCGATCTCGATGGTCTGCGCGAAACGGCTGCGGGCAAGGGCAAGATCGGGACTACCGGACGCGGGATTGGCCCAGCCTATGAAGACAAAGTCGGACGCCGCGCCATACGTGTGTGCGATCTGGCGCATCTCGATGATCTGGATCCGCAGCTCGACCGGCTTTGTGCGCACCATGACGCTCTGCGAGCCGGGTTCGACCAGCTACCCGTGGATCGCGAAGCATTGCTGGCCGAACTGCGCGAAATCGCTCCGTTCGTGCTTCGTTTTGCCCAGCCGGTGTGGAAGCGGTTGAAGAAGCTTCGCAAGGCGGGTGCCAAGATCCTGTTCGAAGGCGCGCAGGGCGTGCTGCTCGATGTCGATCATGGCACCTACCCCTTCGTCACCAGCTCCAACACGGTGAGCGGCACAGCGGCCGCAGGCAGCGGCCTTGGCCCGAATTCCAGCGGCTTCGTGCTCGGCATCGTGAAGGCCTACACCACCCGCGTCGGCAGCGGGCCTTTTCCGACCGAACTCGACGACGATATCGGCCAAGGAATCGGTGAGCGTGGCCATGAGTTCGGCACTGTCACGGGGCGTCAACGCCGGGTCGGCTGGTTCGATGCAGTTCTGGTGCGTCAGACCTGCTCGATCAGCGGCGTGACCGGCATCGCGCTGACCAAGATCGACGTGCTCGACGGGCTTGAGACGGTGAAGATCTGCACCGGCTACCGCCTCCACGGCAATGTCTATGACTATCTGCCGAGCCATGCCGCAGAGCAGGCCCAGGTCGAACCGATTTATGAGGAAATGGAAGGCTGGAACGAAAGCACTGTGGGTGCGCGATCCTATGCCGACCTGCCTGCCAATGCGATCAAGTATATCCAGCGCGTTCAGGAGCTGATCGAATGCCCGGTCGCGCTGGTTTCGACCAGTCCGGAGCGCGACGACACGATCCTGATGCGCGATCCGTTCGTCGACTGATCAGCCGCGAGTTTGTCAGCGAGTCCTTGCATGGGACATAGGGTCACAGGCGGAATTGTCTGAACGCGGGGAGGGCGATACAAACCTTTCTCAATGAAACGCTTGGTCGCCTCGATTGCTTTGCTTGCGGTTGCCGCTTGCGCCGGTCCGCCAAGCCAGCCTGCGAGCGAGCCAATTGTCTACCGCGCGCCCGCGGTGCGCACCCTTCCTGCCCCGGTCTCGCAGATCGCCGATTACCTGATCGTCGACAAATCGGACCGGATGCTGGTCGCCTATTCGCGGGGCCAGCCAATCCGGGTCTATTACGGGCTGCAATTCGGCGACGCGCCAATGGGCCACAAGCGCTTTGAAGGCGATGAGCGCACGCCCGAGGGTGTCTACACCATCGACACGCGTAACCCTCGCAGCAGCTTTCACCTGAGCCTGCGTATCTCCTACCCCAACCGCAACGACCGCGCCTTTGCCGCGCAATATGGTCGATCTCCGGGCGGAGACATCTTCATCCACGGTCAACCGACCGGCTATCGCGGGCCGACGCTGGGGGGTGACTGGACCGATGGCTGCATCGCGTTGACCAATGCAGAGATCGAGGAGCTGTGGAGCATCGTGCCCGACGGCACTCCGATCGAAATTCGGCAATAGGTCACTTTTCGCTTAGCCTCCCTTCGCTCAATACGGCCACCTGCACTTGCAGGCGCTTAACTTCGCTCAGCACAGTCAGCATGTTCATCCGCGCGAACATCCATTCCTTCAGGAAACCCTGCATGATCAGCAGGCCGATAGTGGTGAGCCCCCATCCGACCATGGCATCGGTGTTGGCGGCGGTGACAGCGCGAAAGAAGCAGTAGGCGAGGCCAATGCCGATTACGATGGCGATAGCAAAGCTGAACTTCGCCCAGCCGCCCAGCGGCCCTTTCCAGCTGTCTCCGATCTGCTGGAACATGCCGCGATCACTATCGAGGCTGGCCAGAAAGGCGTGATCGTCGGCATCAAGCGCAGCGGCGATCCGTTCGTCTTGAGTGTTCATACGGGTTCTCCTTCGGTGAGTTCGGTTGGTGTGTCGCTCAGTGCCGCTTTCAACTTGCGGCGGGCGTGGAACAGGCGGCTTTTGGCGGTGCCTTCGGCGATGTCCTGCACAGCGGCAATCTCGCGCAGGGTGAGACCTTCGACGAAGTGCAGGTGCGCTGCGAGGCGCTGATCCGGCGGTAGCGCCGCAAAGGCTAGTTGTAGGGCCAGACCCTCAGTCTGGGTTTCTGGCTGAACGTCTTCTGGCGAAGCACTATCATCTTCCGGCGTAGCAAACTGTGCCCTGTCCCGGATCGCACCGCGCAAATGGTCCGCACCGCGCCGATGCAGGATCGCAAAAGCGTAGGACCGGAATCGGGCAGGGTCGCGCATTCGCTTGATCCCCTTCCAGATGCCGATCCAGCATTCCTGCACCAGATCGCGCGCAATCTCCGGATCGCCGGTGTAGCGAAAAGCTGCCCGTGCCAGCCGCGCATTCCAGCGGCCATGCAGCCGTTCAAGCGCGCGCTTGTCGCCCTGCTGGATAAGCGTGACGAGCAGCTCATCGAACAGTGCTCCGGAAAGCTGAGCCGGTTCAGGGCGGGGAGAGTGCGTCATTGTGATGGTAGTCTGGCCCAATGTCCGAATGGTTCAATTCACACGGTGGAAAAGTGGGTTTAGAACTCGAATTCTTGACTTGAACTTGTTTTGTTCTACTCTCGTTCCATTCAAATTGGAGCGATTCGATGAGCGTTGCCGAAAGCGGACAAGCGGACTTTTCTTACGATGTGGCGCAGGATTCGGCTGGCTTGCCCGCCCGCGTGGCCATTTTCGCCGACCGAGCGAGCACGCGCAGCCTGATTGCCGAGGACCTTGCCGGGGCGGGGTTTCGCACGCTTGATGGCGGGGCAATCACTGTCTTGCTCGACGGGCCAATTGCGATGCTTGGCGATGTGGTGATGGTCGATTGCCCGGTGATTGACGGAGCGACGCTCGCAGCGCTGACGCGGCTTGATATGCGCGCGGCGCGTTCAGGGG
The DNA here is from genome assembly GCF_947499705.1 of uncultured Erythrobacter sp. NCBI lineage: Bacteria > Pseudomonadati > Pseudomonadota > Alphaproteobacteria > Sphingomonadales > Erythrobacteraceae > Erythrobacter > uncultured Erythrobacter sp. The sequence goes on from NZ_CANMPJ010000001.1 coordinate 544,879, forward strand.
CGCAGTTGATCGTCTCGACGTCGCTTGAGGCGCTCGACGATGTGTTCGCGGCGCTTGATCAGTCGAACCCGCAAATTCTGGTTCAACCGAGCCGTGCTGAGCGTGTTGTCGCGGTTGGCCGCGTGCTAGGCCATGTATCGCATGCACGTGTGCGAGAGATGACCGAGGATGACCGGCTGAAACTGCTCAGATTGTCGCAGCAGGTTGAAGCGATTGCGCAGGAGCTTGACCGGATTTCGGGCGATGAGGAGGCCGAGCACAAACGCCTCAGCGATTTCAAACAGGAGTGGCGCGGGCCGCAGGACACCGCAGCACCTTTGGGCAAACAAATCGGCCGGGCGGCCAGCCATCCACTGCCAGACCCGCGATTGGTGCGTCAGATCATTGCCAACCGTCAGGCGCGTGCGCGGTTCTTCGATGCCGAGCTATTCGCCGACCCTGCTTGGGATATGCTGCTCGACTTGACGGCAGCCCATGCCGAGCACAGCCGTGTGTCGGTGACGTCGCTCTGCATTGCGGCGGGAGTCCCGGCGACCACGGCGCTGCGCTGGGTCAAGCAAATGGTCGAAAGCGGCATCTTTGAACGGATCGCCGATTCCTCGGATAAGCGCCGCGCCTTCATCGCGCTCAGCGATCAGACGGTCGAAGCAATGGCGCGCTATTTTGCCGAGATCGAAACGCCGCTGGCGGCGGCGGCCTGAAGGATCAGTCTTCCGCTTGCCAGTCGAGGATGACGGTCAGACGGTTATGCTGAGCCGAGTCTTTCGATGCCGCGCAGTCTGGAATTGCGTTTGCATCTTTCGAACCGTTAGCCCTTGGGCATAGTTGAATGTTGCACGTGGTCCGCTCCGCATCTGCGCGGGCTCGGGCGAGGATATCTTTGGGCACTTCGCCCCGAGTGCAGACGGTATCGGCAACACCCAAGAGTCGCGATTGTTTGATCGTGAGATCGTCCGGGTCTGCGCTGGTGATCACGAATGCGTGCCATTCGGAGGATTGTTCGACCGGCGATCCAGAGGCCCAATCTTCGACCCGCTCATGTGACGCAGCGTCGAGAGGATCGAGTGCGCCGCCTTCGTGCAAAGCCTCATCAATCGCGCGGCGACGATCAGAACCATCGGGATAGGTATCGCGCAGCTTTGGTCGCGAGGTGAACAGCGCTCGCGCCAGTTTGCCGAGCGTGGGCGGTAGTATCCGCTCAAGCCGCAGCCGAACGTGCTTGGCCAACCCAGCCGATGCTCCGCCTGTCCCGACTGCGATCAACAACGGGTTGCGATCAAGAATGCTAGGTGTGGTGAAGTCGCACAGTTCGGGCCGATCGACGACGTTCACCAGCATCCCGGCGCAGCGCAGGTTGATCGCGGCCACTTCGCAAGCCTTGGCGTCGTCGTAGGCGACAAACGCGATCCGCACCCCTTCGTCGATGGCCTGCGCGGAATCGTCGATGATGATCCCGCCAGCGCGTTCGACCAATCGCCGCTTGGGCTGCGCAGCCTCGCCTTCACCCAGAACGAGCACTTTCTGCCCGTCGATCTGGTGGAACAGCGGAAGGCTTTGTAGTTCAGCCATCTGGCTGGTTCACGCAAGCCATTCAGGCACGCGTTCGGCATCCATGATCGCGCCTGCTTCGATCCGGTCGGCAACGACCGCGTATTTGTCGCCATCAACCAGCACTTCGGCGACGAAGCCGCGCGAATTATAGCTGGACGCCATGGTCGCGCCGTAAGCTCCGGCAGTGCGGAAGACGGCTAGATCACCGCTCTCAAGTTTGTCGCAGTCGCGCCCCATCGCGAAGGTATCGCCCGTCTCACAGATCGGGCCGACGATATTGGCCGTCATCTGCGCGCCGCTTGGCTCGACTGCCACGAAATCGTGATAGGCACCGTAAAGCGCTGGCCGCGCAAGGTCGTTCATCGCCGCATCGACGATAACGAACGGGTTGTTCAGCCCGCGCTTCACCCGCACCACACGGGTTAGCAAAACGCCAGCATTGCCTGCGATCACGCGGCCCGGTTCAAAGATCAGTTTGACGCCCCAGTCCTTCGTCACGCGCGCGACCATTGCGCCGTATTCCGCAGGGCTGGGGGGCTTTTCGCCGGCTTTGTACGGCACGCCAAGCCCGCCGCCGAGATCAACATGCGTGATCGTGTGGCCAGCCCCGCGCAATGCGCTGACCAGTTCACCAAGCTTTGCGAAGGCGTTTTCGAGCGGGGCAAGATCGCCCAACTGGCTGCCGATATGGACTGCTACGCCGCGCAGGTTCACGCTTGGTTTGCTCGCTAGCACCCCGAATATCTGGCCTGCCTGATCGATAGGCACGCCGAACTTGTTATCGGCCTTGCCGGTCGAAATTTTGTCATGCGTCCCGGCATCGACATCGGGGTTGATCCGAAGCGTGCACTCGGCGGTCATGCCCATTTCGGCTGCGAGTTCAGCGAGTTCGAGACCCTCTTCCTCGCTTTCGATATTGAACTGCCCGATCCCCGCTTCGAGCGCGGCCATGATCTCGGTGCGCGTCTTGCCCACGCCAGAGAACACGATCATTTCCGGTGCAATGCCTGCCGCCAGCGCGCGCCGCATCTCGCCTGCTGAAACCACGTCAGCACCATAGCCCTGCCGCTGCAGCACTTTGAGCACGGCGAGGTTAGGGTTCGACTTCACCGCAAAGGCGATCAGTTTGTCAGTCACATCAGCCAGACCGTCGCGGAATACCTGAGCATGCCGCTCCAGCGTCGCGCGCGAATAGACATAGACCGGCGTGCCAACATCTTCGGCGATGCGCGGCAGCGGTACATCCTCGGCGTGCATCACGCCGTCCTTCAGGGCAAAATGGTCCATGCTTGTGTCAGTCTATTCAGGGGGCAGGTCGAACGGATCGTCTTCACGCTCTTCAGAGCGACGACGCAATTCCACACTACGCTCGGGCGCGGCAAGGGTTTCCAGCTCAAGCAATTGCTCAGAGCTGGGTTTCTCATTGGTTCCATAGGGAGCTACCGGGAGGCTGGCGCCCTCCAGCGGGGTCAAATCCGCGCGTGAACCGCAAGCCGACAGCGCGAGGGCGCATCCTAGAAGAATAACTGTCCGCATCATCCATCCATTCCCAGCTCACCGCGAGCTTTCTCCACTTGCAGTCTTACCTGTTCCGGCGCGGTACCGCCATAGGAAGCGCGTGCGGCGACTGACGCATCGATTGACAGCGCCTTGAAAACGCGCTCATCTATCCGACCGTCGATCACCTTGAGATCACCCAAAGGCAATTCGTCGAGCGCCACACCGCGTTCTTCCGCCAGCTTCACAGCAGCCCCGGTAATGTGATGCGCCTCGCGGAATGGGATGTCGGCTTCGGTCACCAGCCAATCGGCAAGGTCGGTCGCGGTGGCATAGCCCAGTTCGGCAGCCTCGCGCATTCGCTCCGTCTTGAACGTGGCGTCGGCGATCATGCCGGTCATTGCCGCGATGCTGAGTTCCATCAGTCCTGCCGCCTCGAAAACAGGAGGTTTGTCGTCCTGCATATCCTTTGAATAGGCGAGCGGCAGGCCCTTCATCGTGATCATCAGCGACGTCGCGCAGCCGATCACTCTTCCCGCATGACCGCGCACCAGTTCGGCGGCGTCAGGATTTTTCTTCTGCGGCATGATCGAACTGCCGGTTGAGAGCGTATCAGGCATCCGGACAAAGCCGAAAGGCTGGCTAGCCCACAGGATCAGCTCCTCAGCCAGTCGCGACAGGTGCAGCGCGCATTGACTGGCAGCGAAAAGGTAATCCATCGCAAAGTCGCGGTCGGACACGGCGTCGAGCGAGTTGGCGGTCGGGCGATCGAAGCCGAGCGCTTCCGCAGTCATATCGCGATCAATCGGAAAGCCGGTCCCAGCCAATGCTGCCGAACCGAGCGGGCTTTCATTGAGGCGCACGCGCGCATCCGCTAGCCGCGAGCGATCACGCCGGATCATCTCGTAATAGGCCATCAGATGGTGTCCCAGCGTCACCGGCTGTGCGGTTTGCAAATGGGTGAAGCCAGGCATGATGCTGTCCGCGTGCTCGCCAGCGCGGTTCACCAAAGCGCGCTGTAAATCGGCGAGACCCGTATCCATCGCATCGAGCGCCTCGCGTACCCACAGCTTGAAATCGGTCGCGACCTGATCGTTGCGGCTGCGTGCGGTATGAAGGCGACCCGCCGCCGGACCTACCAACTCGGCCAGCCGCGCCTCGGTTGTCATGTGGATGTCCTCAAGGTCCCAATCCTCGGGAACGCCATCCTTCTCGTATTCGGAAGCAATGGCCGCCAGCCCATCGGAAATCGTGCGCGCGTCTCCCTCGCTGACGATTCCTTGCTTGGCGAGCATCGCCACATGCGCCTGGCTTGCAGCAATATCCTGCCGCCACAGCGCCTTGTCGAACGGGATCGAGGCATTGATTTCGCGCATGATCGCGCTAGGTCCGTCGGCGAACCTGCCGCCCCACATCTGGTTGGAGGCGCCATTATCGGAGTCTGGCATGTCCCGCTCGTTACTCATCGCTTTCGCACCGGTCCTTCTGTTGGCGGGGTGCGATACGGCCCCCGAAGAGACTTCGCAACGGGATAGCGCCACCTCGGCAGCCGATGCACCCGCACCGCCGCCCTTGCCGGGCCGTATCGTGCGCGCGCAGGCGGGAACCGAAATGCCTGAACTCAGCTTCGAAGATGCTGCTGGGAACACGCTCGCGCTCGCCGATCTCAAGGGGAAGCCGGTGCTGCTAAACCTCTGGGCGACATGGTGCGCGCCCTGCGTGGTGGAAATGCCATTGCTTGACGATCTCGCCACCGAATTGGGCGACGAGGTCAAGGTTCTCACGATTAGTCAGGACATCCGCGGCGCCGAAGTCGTCACCCCGTTCTTCGCTGAGCGCAATTTTCAGAACCTCGAACCGTGGCTCGACCCCGAGGCCGACCTCGCGGTGCAATTTACTCAGGGCGGATTGATGCCCACGACGATCCTGTTCGATGCCGAAGGCAAAGAGTTGTTTCGCGTCGCAGGCGACTACGAATGGAACAGCGAAGACGCCATTGCGGAGATCAGGGAAGCGATTTCGGGATAAGGCACGTGGTGGGCGATGACAGGCTCGAACTGCCGACCCTCTCGGTGTAAACGAGATGCTCTACCAACTGAGCTAATCGCCCCACGGCCAAGACTTCGCCGAAGCGAAGCGGTGTGCGGCATTTAGCGTGCGTTTCTTGAAAATCAATTGCTGTCTGGCCTGAAATGTCGCGTGAGGCTATCGGCGCCCTCATGAACACGCCCAATCTTACCGTCTTCGCGACCGGCGGCACCATCGCTGGCAAGGCCGATTCAGCCACGCGACACGATTATCGTCCTGGCCAGATCGGGATCGCGGAATTCCTAGGGCTGGTCGAGGAATTGGGCATCGCGGCGAATCTGACCGGCGAGCAGATCGCCAATATCGGTTCGGAGGATATGGGGCCGGAGATCTGGCAGCGGCTGCATTTGGCCATTTCCAAATCGATTGCCGATCCCGATTGCGATGGTGTGATCGTCACGCATGGTACGGATACGGTCGAAGAGACCGCGTTTCTGCTCGACCTGACGTTGCCGACAAGCAAACCTGTGGTGCTGGTTGGCGCAATGCGTCCGGCAACGGCCGTGGGCTACGATGGTTTGCGCAATTTCGCCAATGCGATGCGCGTGGCGAGCGATCCGGATGCAGCGGGGCGCGGCGTACTGGTGGTAATGGGTGACCGTGTGTTTGCGGCGCGGGACATCCGCAAGAGCCGCACGCGCGGCACCGATGCGTTTCAGGGCTTTCCGCGTGCGTCGGTGGGGTTGGTGACGCCAAGTTCGCTCGACTGGTTTGGCGCGCCGTGGCGTGTGGGTGAGGAAGCGCGGTTTCCCTTCCGAGCGGACTTGCCCGATGTGCCGATCCTGTTCGTTCACGCCGGGATGACACCGGATTATGTCGCGCGCCTCGTCACGGATGAAACGTGCGGTGTGGTTGTGTCAGGTTTGGGCGAAGGGAATATGCCAGACCCAGTGCGTCAGGCCTTGGCCGCAATGGCTGCCGAGGGAATGCCGTTGGTGCGCGCGAGCCGTCTCGATGAGGGCCTCGTCGACCGCGAACCGGAAGACGACGAAAACCGATTTGTCGCGGCGCGCGCGCTCAATCCGCAAAAAGCGCGAATTCTACTGCAAATGCTGATCGCGGCGGGAGTTTCCGATCCCGCCGCGATCCAGCGTGCTTTTGATAATCCTTAGGAGAAGAGCCCCCTCCTTTTCAAAGGAGGGGGTTGGGGGTGGTTTTGCGACCGCATGGTCGCAACCGGCCTCGGCACCACCCCACTGCGACTAGCGAGCAAGCTCGCAAGTCTCGTTGCCCCTCCTCTGAAGAGGAGGGGCGAGTCCAGCCTACCCCTGCGGCGTCACCAGGTACTTCTCGCCGGTCTTCATCTGCCGGTAATCGGTTATCGCTTCCTTGGTCAGCATCTCTTCAAGATTGACCTTCGCCTTGTAGTGCGAGGCGAATGTCGTGGTCAGATTCTGCTGCACACGTGTGCGCATCTTGATCACCGTCTCCATGCCAGCTTTCGCGAGGAACGGGGTCAGCAGCCAGCCCGAAACCGTCCATTGCAGGCCATAAGATGGCGTCAGGATAGTCGGGTTCTGCAGGTCGAGCCGTCCGTACTGATACATCTTCTTGTCCTGGTTGGACCCGTAACGCGAATACTCGTCCATCTGGGAAACAGCGACCTGCTCCATGGCTTTCAGCACATGGTCGGTGTTCTGACCGCCGCCGATCGGATCAAAGCCAAGGAACGCGCCGGTTTCGCTGATCGCCGCACGCAATTGCTTCATGTAATCGTCGTCTGACGAGTTCACGACGTACTTCGCGCCAAGGCCCTTGAGCAGGTCGACATGCTCTTGCCTGCGCACAATGTTGACCAGCTTCATCCCGTCTTCGAGGCAGATCTTGTTTAGCATCTGGCCGAGGTTGGAGGCCGCGGCGAGGTGGATGATCGCGTCGTGGCCTTCCATCTTCGCGGTTTCGACAAAGCCGAGTGCGGTCATCGGGTTCACGAAGCTGGATGCGCCAACCTCGCTCGAGTGATCGCCGAGCGGCAGGCACATCATCGCATCGGCGATGGCGTATTGGCTGAAGGCGTTGCCCGGGACGCATGCGACGCGCTGGCCCATCAGAGCCTTGGCCATATCGCCGTCACCGGTGGCGACTACGGTGCCTGCGCCTTCGTTACCCGCTGGCAGGCGCTGGCCGTGGCGAGCGCGCTGACCGGACAGGAATGGTTCGGGCATGTCGGCGACGACCTTGCCGGGAGAATACTCCGCATTGTCGAAGTCAGCGGCGCTGGTCAGGATTGCGAGGTCCGACGGGTTGATCGGCGCGCCTTCCATTTGCACCAGCACCTGATTGCCGGTCGGCGCCGGGAAAGTCTCTTCGCTGATTTCCAGAGTGAGTTTGCCGTCTGCTGAAAGCGTGGTGAAAAGCTGTTTGCCGGTTGTCATGTATCGTTCTCCAAAGAAGTTTCGTTGTTCTCTTTTTCGCGGGGTATTAGCTCGACGGCGAGGACCATGAGAGCCCAGATGGCGAGGGTTGGTTGAAGTTTGGGGACTTCGGTGATGTCGAACAGATCAACCGCAATATACGGCAGGAACGCGATGCTGACCCCGGCCATGATCGCGTTGAACAGCTTGTATTCGCTCGATCCCAGATAGAGGATCATGATGACGATCGCAGAGCTGAGGACAAGCAGCCCGATAAAGTCTCGGACCTCGACATTCTCCGCGCCAACCAGCACGAAGCCCAGCACCGCGCCAAACACGATGTTCATGCCTTCGATATTGGCCCGATACTCGCGCTGCGTGATGCGAAAGCTCGGCGGGATTTTGTACCACTTCGCCATTAGTCCCCCTCATTGCCAGAATCGGTTTCTGGATAAAACGCTTTTACGAAGTAGAGACCATGGGGCGGGGCGTTAAGACCTAATTGTTGGCGGTCGCGTGCGGCGAGGGCTTCGGCGACCCGATCGACCTCCCATGTTCCGGATCCAACGAATTTGAGGCAGCCCACCATCGAGCGGACCTGATGGTGGAGGAAGCTGCGTGCGGCGGCGTGGATGTGGATTTCCGGGCCGAATGGTCCTTCGGCCTCAACAACATCGAGCTGATCGAGCGTTTTTACTGGATCTTTCGCCTGGCATTTGACCGAGCGGAAGGTGGTGAAATCGTGGCGACCGACCAGCAATTGGGAGGCGCGTTGCATGGCCTCGACATCCAATTGCTGCGCGACCTGCCAAACCCGGTTCTTTGCCAGTGCCAGCGGCGCGCGGCGGTTGGCGATGCGGTACAGATAGCGCCGCCCGATGCAGGAAAAGCGGGCGTGCCATTCGTCCGGCACAATTGCGCAATGAGTGATCGCAATCGGATCGGGCCGGAGCTGCGCGTTCAATGCTTCGGAGAGGCGGAACGGTGTCAGGTCTTTTTCGATATCGACATGGCTGCGCATCGCCAGCGCGTGCACGCCGGTGTCGGTCCGACCGGCGCTGTTGAGCGCGATTTCCTCACCTGTGATGCGGTAGAGCGCTTCCTCGACCGTCTGCTGGACGCTCGGCCCATGCTTCTGGCGCTGCAGGCCCTGATACGGGGTGCCGTCGAATTCGAGAGTGAGCGCGAAGCGGGTCAAGCGAGAATGGTTCCCGCTTCAACCGAGCGCCCGCGCAGGAAGTCCGCAAGGTCCATCGCCGGTTTGCCAGCGCGCTGCAGACGGAGCGGACGGATCGAGCCAGACCCGCAAGCGATTGTCAGGTTGTCGTCCAGCACCGTTCCCGGCTCGTCATTTCCCTCAAACACCACCGCACGCAGCACTTTCACGCGTTCCCCGTCCAGCTCGAACCAGGCGCCGGGAAAGGGGGCCAAACCGTGCACATGTCGCACCAACTCTGCGGCAGGCTGCGACCAGTCGATCCGCGCCTCCGCCTTGTCGATCTTCGGCGCATAGGTCGCCAGCCCGTCATCCTGCGGCTGCGGCGCGTAGCCGGGAAGGTTCGCCAGCACCTCGACCATTGCGCCCGCACCAAGCTCGGCCAGTTCGGCGGTCAGTTCACCAGTGGTTTTGGTGTCTATTGGCGTGCGCACGATATGCAGCATCGGTCCGGTGTCGAGCCCCGCTTCCATTTGCATGATCGTAACCCCGGTTTCCTTATCACCCGCCATCACCGATCGGTGAATTGGCGCAGCCCCGCGCCAGCGCGGCAGGATCGAGGCGTGGATATTGAGGCAGCCGTGGGTCGGCGCATCTAGAATCGGTTGCGGAAGGATAAGGCCGTAAGCGGCCACCACCGCCACATGGGCATTCAACGCCGCGAACTCCGCCTGCGCCTCTTCATTCCGAAGCGATTTCGGGGTTCGCACCTCCACCCCAAGCTCCTCCGCCTTGGCGTGAACCGGAGATGGGCGCAGCTTCTTTCCGCGCCCGGATCGGCTAGGTGGTTGGCTGTATACGCAGGCGATCTCATGCCCCGCTTCATGCAAAGCGACCAGCGCTGGCACCGCGAAATCGGGCGTTCCCATAAAGATGATGCGCATAAGGTGAGCCAGTGAGCTTTGTGAACGGAGCGCCAGCCCCTATCTCTCCCCCCATGGCATCGCAAGAGATCGAAGCGCTTTCCGGCGCGCTGGCCCGGCTTCCGGGGCTTGGCCCGCGTTCTGCTCGGCGCGCGGTGCTGTGGCTCGTGAAGAACCGCGAACAGGCTTTGCCCGCTTTGCTCGAGGCATTGGATGCCGTGTCTGAGACGCTGGTGGAGTGCCAGACCTGCGGCAATGTCGACACTACCGACCCATGCGGCATCTGCGCCGATCCGCGCCGCGATACCAAGTCGCTGTGCGTGGTCGAGGACGTCGCCGATGTCTGGGCGCTCGACCGCGCGCGGCTGTTCCGTGGGCGGTATCACGTTTTGGGCGGGAAGCTCTCGGCGCTCGACGGGGTTGGGCCTGAGGACCTCAACATCGCCGCCCTGCTGTCGCGAGTCGAGGACGGCACGGTGGACGAGGTAGTTCTGGCCATGAACGCTACACTCGAAGGACAAACGACCGCGCACTACCTCGCCGAACGGCTGGAGCCGCATTCGGTGCGGATCACCCAACTCGCGCACGGCCTGCCCGTTGGCGGGGAACTGGACTATCTCGACGAAGGCACACTGGCGCAGGCGCTCAGAGCAAGGCGGCCGGTCGAGTAGCCAATTTCAGTAATCGAAAACGCTGGCTTGCACCGCTCGCACCGCGCCACTATTTTCGCCCCATGGCTATTCGCGAAATCCTTGAAGTGCCGGACCCCCGGCTCAAAACTGTGTCCGTTCCCGTCGAACCGTCGGAGTTCAACGCCGAGCTCAAGACGCTCGTCGATGACATGTTTGAAACCATGTACGACGCGCCGGGCATTGGCCTTGCCGCGATCCAGATCGGCGTTCCCAAGCGTGTGTTGGTGATCGACCTGCAGGAACGCGATATGGAGGCCGATCCGGTCAAGGATGAAGATGGCAATGAAAGCCAGCCGGTAATCAACGACCCGCGCGTCTTCATCAATCCGGTGATTGTCGATCCGGCCGAAGAATTGTCCACCTACGAAGAGGGCTGCCTGTCAGTCCCAGAAATCTTCGCCGACGTCGATCGCCCTGCGACCTGCACCGTCAAGTATAAGGATCTCGAGGGCATAGAGCACGAAGAAGCGCTCGAAGGTCTGCTCGCAACCTGCCTCCAGCACGAGATGGACCACCTCGAAGGCATCCTGTTCATCGATCACCTGTCGCGATTGAAGCGGCAGATGGCGCTGAAGAAGCTGAAGAAGCTGAGGGCTGCTGCTTAGGATTTTCGTTCATGATCGAATTGGACGACTTGGCTGGCGGCTTTGCGTTTCTGATCATTCTCTCGCTGTTGTTTCTGGCGATTGGTTTCCTATCGGACTCTGTGGCTAGCGACCCAAGACGCGAGGAAGTGCCACCCACAAGAGGCTCCCTTTTCCTGGGAGCATTTGGCTGGCTCTGCCTAGCTGCTGGATGGATGTATTGGGCAGTCTCTGAGTGGCGTGAAGCGACCCGCGACTGGGTTATGATTTCGCTAGCACTGGGGTGGGCACTCGTTGCGGTTTTGAACTGCGCTCGAAACGCTCGGAATGCACGAAAAATTGCCTAATTTGGGGATATCCAACAAAGTACTGGTGTTCCGCTTTTGTTCCATGCTATAAGCAACAGATGGAACAACCGATTCTCTTAATTGTGTCGCTGATCGTCGGCCTTGCACTGGGCAGCGGCGTTGTCTGGTTTGTCATGTCGAAGTCAGCGACCGATCTGCGCGAGCGGCTGGATACTCGCGAAGGCGAGTTCAAGACTGCGATTGCCGAATTGGGCGAGGCGAAGATCGAACTTTCGGCGACGTCCGAACGTGCGGCTAGGGCTGATGCGCTTGCGGGTGAATTGGACCGCGTGTGTGAAGAAAACGCTGCGTTCAAAGCCGAACGGGCCGGGTTCGCCGAACAGAAAAAGCTGCTCGAAGAATCCCGCGACAAGCTGCTCAAGGAATTTGAGAACACCGGCGCGCAGGTGCTGAGTAAGGCGCAAGAGGCGTTCCTTCGCCGCGCAGATGAGCGCTTCAAACAGTCAGAAGAAGCAGGCGAGCAGAAGATCAAGGCGCTGCTCAATCCGGTCGGCGAACGGCTCGAGAAATACGAAAAGCAGGTCGAAACGCTGGAGAAGCAGCGCGTGGATGCGTTCGGGCAATTGAACGGGCTGATCCAGTCAATGCGTGAAGGGCAGGAAGAGGTCCGGCGCGAAGCGCAGCGGCTCGGCAATTCGCTCACCAACGCTCCAAAGGCGAGGGGGCGCTGGGGCGAACGGGCATTGCAGAACGTGCTCGAACAATGCGGACTGGCAGAACACACCGATTTCCACCTTGAACAATCGATGGAAACCGATGCTGGGCGGCAACGTCCTGACGCGATCGTGAATGTGCCCGGTCAAAAACGGTTGGTTATCGACGCCAAAGTCTCGCTCAATGCCTATCAGGCCGCGTTTGAAGCCGACAATGACGAGGAACGTTCGCGTCATCTCGATCTGCACACCAAGAGCATGCGTAACCACGTCCAGACGCTCGGCTCGAAGAGCTACCAAAGTCAGTTCGACGACGCGCCTGACTACGTCGTGATGTTCGTGCCTGGCGAGCATTTTGTTGCCGCTGCGCTAGAGCACGATCCTGAACTGTGGGATTTCGCGTTCCGCAACAAGGTGCTGCTGGCTACGCCAACCAACCTCGTCGCTATTGCGCGCACCGTTGCACAGGTCTGGCGACAGGACAAAATGGCAGCTGAAGCACAAGAAATCGGTCGGATGGGCGCGGAGCTTTACGACCGTCTGCGGGTCGCTGCCGACCACATGAAGCGCGTAGGCGGCGGGCTGGAGAACGCGGTGAAGCACTACAACAGCTTCGTTGGCAGCTTTGAACGCAACGTGCTCACGTCAGGTCGCCGAATGGCGGAAAAGGGCATCGAGGTCGCCAAGGATATCGAGGAAGTACCGCTGGTCGAAGGCGCTCCGCGTTATAGTGCAAAGGATGCGGCAGAAGTCGACGCGATCGAGGATGGGCGCGAGGCGGCTGAATGAGGCTTTCGCATTTGTTGGTCGTTTCGGCGCTTTCGGTCGCTGCCTGCTCAGCCCATGCTCAACCCCCTGATCTGGTTCGCGCAGCGGCGGATGCGATTGTTGCGCAGGATGCCGCAGCGCTGGAGGCCATGCGCTTCAGCGCCTACGATCTGGATCGAAAGCCACTCACGGTGGAGGGGTTGCTTGGCCGCATTGCCCAATGCCAGAGAGTGGAGCGGCGTGGCCTAGGCCGTGAGGCCTATCCAAAAGAAATCCACTTTCAGTGCAGCGACACGCTGGAGAAACGCGGGGCGTGCGATGACGATGTTCTGATCGTCGCTCTGGACCGCGCCACCTCTCCCGACGTGTTTGCGCAATTGCGGTTCAAACGACTTGAAACGGCCGAATGTGCGTTGCCGAAACCACCGACGCCATTGATGGCTAGTTTAACTCGGGCGGAAGACTTTCCTACTTCGCCGCGCGCTGTCACCATGCGGTTCGCTCTTTCACATCGTCAGACGCCACTCGAAAGCAAGTTGGACAAGTGTCAACTTCGCTCTTTCACATCAACATTCTGAAAATACGTAGTTAATCAGGAGAATTGGAGGGTGACACGCTGTCAATTGTGTCAACTTTGCCCGTCCAACCCAGCCAGCACTTCATAGGCTAGCACCGCCCCTGCCACCGCTGCGTTTAGACTGTCCGCCCGCCCACGCATCGGCATCGTGACCCGCAGATCGCACTCAGCCTCGTAGGTCTCAGGAAGCCCTTGCGACTCGTTGCCCACCAGAATGAAACACGGGGCTTCATAGGCCGCACCGCGATAGGGCACCGCGTCACGCAGACTCGCTGCCACCAGCTGCCCCGCACCACCGCGTAGCCAAGGCAGGAAGTCCTCCCACCGCGCCTGCGCCAGCGCTTGCGTGAAAACCGCGCCCATACTCGCGCGCACCGCTTCGGCGCTGAATGGGTCGGCGCAATCGTCGATCAGGATCAGCCCGCCTGCGCCGACCGCATCGCCGGTCCGCAGCATGGTCCCAAGATTGCCCGGGTCGCGTAGCGCCTGAGCGACCAGCCAGATCGGCGCGGCTTCGCGGTCGATCTGATCCAGCGCTGTGTCCCATTCATCGAACACCCCCACGACGCTTTGCGCATTCGATTTGCCTGTGATCTTTGACAGAATATCGGGAGAAGTCTCGATCACCTCACCGCCGCCTGCGACCACCTCTGTTTCCAGACGGGTAAGCAAGTCATGCGGCTCTCGACTTTCCGACATGACCAATTGACGCAGAAGCCGCCCGCTGGTTCGTGCATCCTCGAGCAGTCGCAGTCCCTCGACCAGGAATTGCCCCGCACGCTTGCGATGCTTCTTGTCCCGCAAGCTCCGCAGATACTTGACGGTTGGATTGGAAAAGCCGGTGATGTGCTTGCGCATAGTCAGGCTCTTAGAGCGCGGGTCACTCTTCGCCAAACCCGTCTTCGATCATCGCGCCCAGTTGATCGAACGCGGCTTGGGCATCCGCGCCGCTTACGATCAATTCGATCGTGTCGCCCTTTGCTGCACCCAGCATCATGAGTCCGAGGATGGAGCCGCCCGCCGCTTCGTTGCCGTCTTTGGCAACACTCACTTTGGTGTCCCCGGACAGACTGGCGACCGCGCCGACGAACTTGGCGCTGGCTCGTGCATGAAGCCCGCGTTGATTGACGATTGTGATATGCCGGCGAAGCTCGCTCATCCGGGCGCTCAGCCTTTGCCGCCGGTGGACTTCGCCCCGGAGCTTTCTTTCGGACCACTGTCATTGCCGAGCAATTCGCTTGCGACCGTGATGTAATTGCGACCAGCCGTCTGCGCCGCCTCGACCGCTTCGACAACGCTCATCGATTTGCGCGCTCCGGCAAGGCGGATCAGCATTGGCAGGTTGATCCCCGCAATCACTTCAACGCGGCCCGTTTCGAGCAGCGAAATGGCGAGGTTGGAAGGCGTGCCGCCGAACAAATCGGTGAGCACAATCACACCGCTGCCAGCTTCGACGTCCTCGATCGCCTTTGCGATTTCGGCGCGTCGCAGCTCCATATCGTCATTCGGACCGATGCAGACAGTCGCAACACCAGCCTGAGGGCCGACGACATGCTCCATCGCTTGCACGAACTGTTCGGCCAAGCGGCCATGAGTCACCAGGATCAATCCAATCATGTGTGAAATCAGGCCCGTTAGCTCAGTTAGCGCGACGAATTGCGAGGCGATCTGGGGTCGGTGACGGTGTCAGCGTCGTTCGCGTTCGAGTTCATCGGCCGCGCGCGATCCCAGATTGCGGTGCCGGACAGTGGGCGAAAATCCGGCCTCGCGCAAGCCTTGGGCCATGCGCTCGGCGGTGAAGACCGAGCGGTGTCTCCCTCCGGTACATCCGAAAGCGACGTGGACGTATGATTTTCCCTGCGCTTGATACAGCGGCAGGAGCGCTAGCAGCAGATCGTGAATCTTCGAAAATGACGGGGCAAAGCCGGGGTCGCGCGTTATGTGTTCGCCGACTGGAGCGTCCTGGCCGGTAAGCTCACGTAAGCCATCGACCCAATGCGGGTTGTCGAGAAAGCGCATGTCGAAAACAAGGTCTGCGAGCGGCGGCATGCCTCTGGCAAAACCGAAGCTGGAGATGGTCAGCGACAAGGCTGGTGAACTGGATTCCCCAAACAGGTCGCGGACATGGCCTTGCAAGTCATTGGCGGACATGTCGCTGGTGTCGACCACTATATCGGCCCAGCGCCGCAGCGGTTCCAGCAACTCGCGTTCGGCGGAGATTCCTTCTCGCAGGGGTCGGTCTAGCGCCATTGGATGCCTGCGACGCGTCTCATTATAGCGCCGCTCGACTTCGCCTCCCGCGCAATCGAGGAACATGAACGTCACCTCGATATCTTGCCGGGTCGCCAAATCCTTCACGAGATCGATCATCTTGCCCGGAACAAAGCCCCGCGTCCGCGAATCGAATCCGATGGCGAGACGGCTTTGCTGCCCGTCGCTTTGAACCAGCAGCCGCTTGAGCAGGCGGACGGGGAAGTTGTCGATGGTCTCCCAGCCAAGGTCTTCCAAAACGTCGAGCGCGGTCGATTTTCCAGCGCCCGAAAGCCCGGTGACGAGCAGCACGCTTTGAGAGGCAGCAGAAGTTGGGACCGATTCCATGGAACGCGTTCTCGCGCTGCTAGGGTCCGAAGGGAAGGGCAATCTATGCAGTATGCACTGGTCGGTGGACGGTTAGTCGAAATTCAGTCCGTGTGTGCGGAGCGCGGCCTCCGCCCGAAGCGCGGGCGCGATTGTTCCCAGTGTGAAGCCAAGTGCTGGAATGGAAACGCCAAAAACCTCCCGCTGCATAGGTCTTTCAGGCAGCCGCTCGGCATTCTCTTCCAGGTTTATAGTCAAAGCGATGGGTGTAGGCGGCGCCACATTCATTTCGAGCAGCCCCACATTTCGGACCTCAATCAACCCGCTCGTGTTGGGAGGAGGGGCCGCAAAGACGCGATTATTGCCGCGCTCAAGACTTACCCCGTCATCACCGATTAAGTCTGCGCCCCGATCAATCAATGCGAGAGCGAGGCTGGACTTGCCGCTTCCGGGAGGACCTTCGATTATCAGAGCGCGACCCTTTATCGCGACCACGCTTACACCGAGGAGCAGTTTCTTCGCGTCGCTCACGCTGCGGGCAGTCGGAATCGCAAGCAAGCGCCGGGTTCTCCGTCTGGCCGGGCCTCTGCCGTGAGAGAGCCATCATGCGCTTCGGCAATGGCGCGGGCGATGGCCAGACCGAGGCCAGAGTGATTGCCGAAATCCTCGGCATCGGGGCGCACCGAATGGAAACGATGGAACACTTTTTCGCGCGAATCCTCTGGAATCCCCGGTCCAGAATCGCACACAAGCAAAGTCACGCATTCGCCATCATTGTCGACGATCACTTCGATCGGCGCTTCGGGTGGTGAGAACGACACAGCATTGTCGAGCAGGTTCTCGACTACCCGCTCAAGCCGTGCGCCGACCCCCATTACATTGGCCGCAAACCCGCGTGCCTTGAGCTCGATCCGGTGGTCCTGGTTTTCAGCGCGATTTTCGCGGCTGCCGACGATTGCGTTCACTAGGTCCGACAGGTCGATACGCTCGAGGGTCGCGCGCGACATTTCAGAATCAATCCGGCTCGCGTCCGATATCTCGCTGACCAACCGATCGATCCGGCGGACATCGTGGGTGGCGATCTGTTCGAGTTCGCGGCGAGTGTCGGCGTCTTTGACCTTGGGCAGCGATTCAACCGCGCTGCGCAGACTGGCAAGCGGGTTCTTGATCTCGTGCGCGACATCGGCGGCGAAGCTATCGACCGCGTCGATCCGCTGGCGCAGGGCTGTGGTCATATCCGACACAGCTCGGGCAAGCAGTCCAATCTCATCTCCGCGCGCCGGTAAGCGGGGCACCTCAACTTCACGTTCCCGGCCCTGACGAACCTTGACGGCTGCCGTTGCGAGCTGTCGCAGCGGGGTGACGATCGTGCGCGCGAGGAATAGCGAGAGCATTGCCGAGGCAAATAGAACAAGCATCACCCCGAGCCCGAGCGTGGAACGCGCGGACCGGACGCTTTCAGTGATATCCACGGCGTTGCGCACGGTGAGCAATGTCGCGCCGTTTAGGCCGACTGGCGCTGCAGCGGTGATCACCGGTGTCCCATCTTGCCAATCATACAAGGTGATCTGGCTGACTTCTTCATCGCGTGCGCGCACCAATTCCGGCCAGGCATCGGCTTGTGTTGCTTCCGGCTCGACATAGTCCGGCACGGCCTCGGCGCTGACAATCGTATCAACCGTACGATCGAGCCAACGCGCGAATTGCTGGTCCCAAGTGTCATCGCTGATGTCGTCGAATTCGAAGGCGGGTTCATCGAGCGCGAAGCTGTCGGCCCACAGTAAACCTTCAGAGTCGAACATCCGCAACCGCATGCGCTGCTCTTTGCCGATTTGCACCAGCAAGGCTTCCTGACGTTCGCGTGAGGCGCCGGCGAGTGCTTCGGCTGTAATTTGCGCTTCGATCCGCGCCATCTTGAAGCGTTCATTGATGAGCTGCGTGCGGTAGCCGTCGAGGTAGAACAATCCGCCACCCAGCAATGCGAGCGGGAGGATATTCACGATCAGAATGCGAGCGGTAAGCGAAAAGCGTCCCACGGGGCTCAGCTGCTCGCCGCCGCGCGCGACGATCGGTGCGTCGTCATCGGCGTTCGCTAGGTGCGAATTCTCAGACATCGTTGAAGCTGTAGCCCGCCCCGTAAAGCGTATCGATCGCACCGAATTCGGGATCGACCACGCGGAACTTGCGTCGCATCCGCTTGATGTGACTGTCGACCGTGCGATCATCGACGAACACATCGTCTGGGTAAGCAGCGTCCATTAGCTGGTTGCGGCTTTTGATCACGCCAGGACGGGCGGCGAGTGCTTCGAGGATCAGGAACTCAGTCACGGTCAAGCTGACTGGCCTGTCATTCCAAGTCACGTGATGGCGTGCAGGGTCCATATATAGGCGTCCGCGATCAATGCTCGGATGGACGGGCTCAATCTCTCCCGGCTCTGCACCAAAGTCTCGTCCCGGATCAGCGCGTCGCAGGATGGCCCGAATGCGCGCCAACAACAGGCGTAGACTGAACGGCTTCGCAATGTAGTCGTCTGCGCCCAGTTCAAGTCCCGCCTCTTCGTCGGCCTCGTCATCCTTGCTGGTCAGAAAGATCACCGGCAGCGGAGAGTGATCGCGAACCCGGCGGAGCAGCTCCATTCCGTCCATCTTGGGCATCTTGATGTCGAATACTGCGAGGTCCGGTGGGTTCTCGAGTAGCGCCTTCAAAGCCGTCTCCCCGTCGGAATAGAGGCGTGTGACAAACCCCTCCGCCTGAAGCGCAATGGACACGGTTGTCAGGATGTTGCGATCATCATCGACCAACGCGATCACGACCGCATCATTCCGGTCTTTCGTGTCTGACTGTGTATCCGCCATTGCGGCACTTTCCTCCCGGGATTGAACCTTCGATACGACTAGCGGCATGATCGCGCAGAAACAACGCATCGCAGGAACGCCGCGGCGCAAGGTAGCCAGCTTTCCCGATGATTCCTGCCGGGTAGGTTTGACGGAATCGGGACGTGTGGATATGCGGGCACGGCTTGGGATCAAGTGTGATTTGAGCCGCGATTTGCCCATATGTGCATACGTATGCGTATTCCGGTATTAAGCGCGCCAAATCCCTCATTTACTGATTCGCCAATCGGCTCAGGAGATCCAAATTTGACCCCCCTTGCTCATCCATTGCCCGCTCAGGGAATCGAAACCCGGGCCACTATTCACGCCAATCTGGGAACGCCCGCGCTGGTTGAGGCATCGCTCGCCGCGGATGAAGGTGCGCTGTCTAGGCATGGCGCTCTAGTAGTGGAAACGGGTGCGCATACGGGGCGCAGTGCGAAGGACAAGTTCATCGTCCGCGATGAGACGACCGAAGACACGGTGTGGTGGGGCAAGGTCAATGTTCCGATGACGCCCGATCACTTCGCCAACCTCAAGGAAGATTTTCTGAAGGCAGTCGGCGACAAGGAAACGCTGTACGTTGCCGACCTGTTTGGTGGTTCGCAGCCGGAGCACCGCGTGAATGTGCGCGTGATCAACGAGCTGGCTTGGCACAACCTGTTCATCCGCACGCTGCTCGTGCGCCCGACCACCGACGAGCTGGCAGGTTTTGCGCCGGAATACACCATCATCGACCTGCCAAGCTTCCGCGCCGATCCGGAGCGACACGGCACGCGCAGCGAGACGGTGATCGCAGTCAACTTCTCCGAGAAACTGATCCTGATCGGCGGCACCAAGTATGCCGGTGAAATGAAAAAGAGCGTCTTCGGCATCCTCAATTACCTGCTGCCGACCAAAGGCGTGATGCCGATGCACTGCTCGGCGAATATCGGCGCGGACAACAAGACGGCCGTGTTCTTCGGCCTTTCGGGCACTGGTAAGACCACGCTCAGCGCCGATGCCTCGCGCACGCTGATTGGTGATGACGAGCACGGATGGTCGGACACGGCAGTCTTCAACTTCGAAGGCGGCTGCTACGCCAAGATGATCCGCCTCAGTGAAGAGGCTGAGCCCGAGATTTACGCCACCACGCGCCGTTTCGGCACGGTGCTCGAGAATGTCGTGATGGACCCGGCCACCCGCGAACTCGATTTCGACGACAACTCGCTCGCCGAGAATACGCGCGGGGCCTATCCGATCGACTACATTCCCAACACCAGCGAGGACAATCTCGGCCCGGTCCCGGCTAATGTCGTAATGCTCACCGCCGATGCGTTTGGCGTGTTACCTCCGATTGCGCGGTTGACGCCGGAGCAGGCGATGTATCACTTCCTGTCGGGTTACACCGCCAAGGTCGCTGGCACCGAGATCGGCGTGACCGAGCCGGAAGCGACCTTCAGCACCTGTTTCGGCGCGCCGTTCATGCCGCGCCACCCAAGCGTCTATGGCAACCTCCTCAAAGAGCGCATCGCCAAGGGACAGGTGCAGTGCTGGCTGCTCAACACTGGCTGGACCGGCGGCAAATACGGTGTCGGCAACCGCATGCCGATCAAGGCGACCCGCGCGCTGCTTAACGCTGCGCTCGATGGCAATCTTGAGAATGTCGAATACCGCAAGGACGACAATTTTGGTTTCGACGTTCCTGTCCATGTGCCGGTGCTCGCCGAGCAAGGCATCGACCAGACCATCCTCGACCCGCGCCGCACTTGGGCTGACAAGGCTGGCTACGATGAAACCGCGAGCAAGCTTGTGCAGCTGTTCATCGACAACTTCGCCGAATTCGAAGCGCATGTCGATGAAGGCGTCCGGCAGGCAGCCCCGGCCAATGTTGTGGCTGCCTGACACACAATTTTACAGTTGGAGAGGAGGGCCCCGCCCGGTCAGCGAGCCGGAGCGGGGCCTTTTCTTTTTCGGCCTTTGCGACCACACTCTGCGCAATAGATTCGCGTAGAATTGAAACAACAGAAGGGACGCACTCAATGAGCATGCTCGACGGAATTCTGAAGCAGGTTGCCGGTTCACCGGACACAGTCGCAAGTCTGGCTGAAAAGGTCGGTATCGATCCTTCGATGGTCGAAAAGGGCCTGGCCGCCTTGGGTCAGTCGCAACCGGAAGATGGCGACACTGTAGAACTCGCCGCGCAGAAGACGGGCATGGACGCAGGCGCGCTCGGTTCGATCATGGAACAGATGGGCGGCGAAGGCGCGCTCGGCAGCTTTGCAGGCATGGCCGACGCTGGCGAAGGCGGCCTTGGCGGTATCATGTCGATGCTCGACCGCGATGGCGACGGCAATGCGATGGACGATATTGCCGGTATGGCATCGGGCCTGTTCGGCAAGAAATAAGCCGCGCCAACACACTTGATATCGGGGAGGGATAGGCGATGAGCCTTGCACGGATGTTGCAGCAGTCTGGCGCGATCGGCGCCATGGCCAAGGAACTTGGGATTGACGAGCAAACGGCTGGCACAGCCGCTGGCGCGCTCCTCCCCGCTATCGTCGCCGGCTTCGGTCGCAGTGCAACGGGCGGCAGCGCCACGCCTGATCCGATGGGCGGGCTCGGCGGACTTGCCGGTGCAATCCTCGGCGGCGGCGGAGGAGGCGGCGGTCTTGGCGGCGGCCTGCTCGATGCGGTGCTCGGAACCAGCCCGACCCCGACTCAGCCTGGCAACGATATTCTCGGCAATATCTTTGGCAGCAAGGATGTGAGCCGCTCGGTTGCAGGCGAAGTCTCTGCGCTGACTGGCCTCGATGAAGGTCTGCTCAAGAAGATGCTGCCTATCCTGGCCATGGCGGTCGCCGGATATATGGCCAAGCAGGCGACCGGCGGCGGTGCTTCGAGCGGCGGTCAAGGCGGGGGCGGTGCTCTCGGCGGTATCCTCGGTTCAATCGTCTCCGGAATGATGTCGCGCTGAACATCAGTGCTGCGGTCGCAGGCTGGTTGAAGTTGACACAAATGACACTGTGTCAACCGCTCCTTTCGAAGGCAAGATACTGTTATTAAATGGAAATTGATAGATTGGTGAAGTTGACACTTCTCCAACTCGGTTCCGTATTCCAGTTCACAGATTGAAAGAGCCGAGAAGAACCTAACCGGCACTCGCCGTGTAGGAAAATCTCGCGCAGATTTTCGTCATTCGGTCAGGAAGTATCCTGAGATCGCGCTTTGCAACTCGATCGGCTGACCTTCCGGCTTGTCCGACAAGAAAGCGAGCAGTCCGCGCACCTGTTCGGCCTTTTCCCCGCCATGAGGATTGCTCGCGAGTGGCTGAAGGGCTGCGCGTGCATCGGCAATCCTTCCATCATTCATATGGATCATGCCGGTGATCAGCCAGAGTTCCTGATCGAATGGCGCGAGTTCGGCGGCGCGAAAGAATGCGGCTTTGGCCTCGGCGCTCGGCACGGCACCGCGCTCTGCATAAGCTCGGTAGGTGTAGATCAATGGCGTGATATGGTCGCCTTCGATTGCCTCGAGCGCCGTCAATGGCTCCATTGCCCGCGCATAGGCCGCGTCCTTTTCAGCTTGGTCCGACGGCGCGCGAGCCTGCCGAAATCTGGCTAGTCCTGCATAAACGTAGGCGTCGCGTTGGGCCGGATCGAGGGCAATAGCTTCGTCGGCTGCAGCGATGGCGGCTTCGTCTCTGCGTGCACCATATTCAGCTTTGGCCAGAATCGTCAGTATGCCCGCTCGACCGGGATGACTTGCAGCGACGCTTCGCGCTTCCTTTGCCAGTTTCTCGGCCTGATCTGCGTCTACGCCGCGGTCCAGCGGTATGCGGACCCCCATCATCTCTTGCTCGGCAGGTTCGAGGCGACGTAGTTCCACCGGACTGATGGTGATTTCGTCCGGCTTCACGTGGAAACTCCTGCGATTTCGATCACGAAAATGCCGATTAAGCTGTCGTTCGAGCACGCCCAGATCGCCAAACGCGTCTTGTGCCGCATCGAGCGAGGATTTCCCTTTCAGCACCTGAAGCCAATACTCGCGCAATTGACCACTGCGTTCTTCGGACGTCGACAGGTAGTGGTAGAGGAGCCAGCTACGCCCGTAGAATGACGCCTTCGACTTAACAGCACGGCTGTTCAGTCTGGGCCAATCCAGATCGAGCAGCTCCCGTACGGACGTCATCTCGTCCTCTTTCCAGAAGATCGTAAAGTCCCGGCGGGATGAGGGGAGACCCAGATAGACCGAACCATCGTCGCGAAAGAATGCGGCGGAGAAGAACTCTGCTGCGCCTTCATTCATCCATAGCGGCATGGCGAACCTGTCGGTCGAACTTAGAAAGTGATGGGCGTATTCGTGCAGCAAAACGACGGTCGAAAGGTCGGGATAGCCATCCTTGTTCTTGATATCCTGCACAAACGCCACACTGCCTTCGGCGCGCGGAATGTAGAAGCCTTCAATCCCGCTTGCACCGGCCAGTCTTCGCACGTCCGCACCGGATCCGACCGCATAGACCGTGACGCGGTTTGATGGGCTGGGTGTGGCAAGATCGCGCCCGGTAAACCGCTCGAGAGCGCTGTGATAACGCTCCAGATTCTCAGCGTATAGGCGAACCTCGGCCTCGCTGCTGTCAGCGTAGATCACGAAATGATCGAAGGATGCCTCATACCATTCTGCGCGCGCGGGAGAATGGACCAGCAACATGGCGACCGCCAGAAACAAGACGGATTGGATCCGTGGAATCATGATGTGCGCGTCCCCAACGTGATGCCTGCGACCGCATCACCAAGGGTAAGTTATATTCGAAATCAGCGGCTTGGCTAGACCGTGATTGTCAAACGGCGGTTCAATCCGAACTTACCAGCGCGAAGCAGACGGCAGGCAGCTTTGTGATGAATTCAGCCATTCAGACCAAACCATTATGCCTCTTCATCTTCACCGCTATCCGCATCGTCCAACTGCTTCATCACCGTTCCGAAGTTCACACGCTGCCCATCGGGTATATCGGTCAAATAATCGATCATGGCCTGCGCCAGACTGCCCTGTTTTCCGCCATGCGGATCGGCTGCGATCGGTGCCAACAAATAGCGTGCAATGACAGTCTCGCCATCATTCGCTTTCATGCTGGCGACCTCCATCGCCAACTCTTTGTCGAACGGCGCCAGCTGCGTCGCGCGCTCAAGCGCGAACTTCGCTCCGTCCGGTGCGGCCTCGCCCCGACGAACAAAGCTGCGATAATAGTAAATGAGCGGCTGCGTGTGGTCGGATTCGAGGGCATTGAGAGCCTCGAACGGCTTCATTGCGTTTGCATAGGCTGCCGACTTGTCGCCAGCATCGGCGGCCTTGCGAAACAAAGCATAGCCTTTCTGGACATAGGCGTTCTTGACACCTTGATCAGCGGAGATGGCTTTGTCGGCGGCGGCAATTGCAGCGTCATCGTTGCCAGCATCGTATTCCGCCTCTGCCAGTGCCGCGAGCGCATGGGCATCATCCGGATATCGCGCTGCGATCTTTCGAGCTTCTTGCACAATCTCGGCGGCATCTTCATCACCGACCCCGCGCTTGGAGCGAATGATCACATCCATCATCGCGGCATGGCCGTCGCTCAGCTTGCTAGCCTGAACGGCGCCCACTGAAATGTCTTGCGAACCAAAGCGCATTCCAGACATCGAACGCTGCCGACCATAGTTCAGAAGCTCACGTTCAAGCTTGTCGAGGTCGCCGAAGATCTTTTTGCCAGCCTCAAGGCTGTCAGCGCCCGACGCGACCGCCTGCCAATAGCTCACCAATTGCCCTCTGCGCTGAGGGTTGAAGCGCAGATAATGATAGAGCAGCCAGGCCCTGCCATAAAAAGCGGTGTAGCGATTGCCGCGCTTCTCCCGGTAGAGGCCGTAATCGAGCAGTTCGCGGACCGAGACCGGAGCGGCCTGGCTGATTTCCCAAGCGCGCTCATTGTTGGGCAATCCGATATCGACCGAGCCATCATCGTTGAAGCGCGCCGAAGAGAAATACTCGGCGGACCCTTCGCTGAGCCAGCGCGGCATCGCGTGGCGTGCTGAAGAGATCAGGAAGTGGTGGGCATATTCGTGCAGAAGAATTGACCATGAACGGTCGCCTTCGAAGCCGCTAGCGCCACTGCTGCGCGAGAACCGCGTTCCAATCTGACCGCGACCGGCGTCTCTCGTCCCGAACTTGATATTAGGGACGAAGGTGACAGATCCGTTGGCGCGGGGGATGTAGAACCCGGCGACCGCCGATCGGCTCGACGCGCCATAGATGTCGCGCAGATTGTCGCGGCTGCCGACCATGTAGACAGTGAGCCGGTTTGACGGGCTGGGCACGGGCACCTTGCGTCCGCTCTCCAGCTCCATTGCGACATGGTATTTCTCGAGCATCTCCGCGAACTTCTCGAGGTCTTCGCCGCGAGAATCCGAGTAGATCACAAAGCGGTCACTTTCGGCCTTGTGCCAGGCGGCGTGCGCGGGTGAGCTGGCCAGCAGCATGGCTGCTGCAAGAACAAGTACGGAGAAAATCCGTGTAATCATGATGGTAACGTCCCCTGTGCGGTGCCTGCGACTGCATCGCTCGGGGCAAAGTATATTCAAAAAGTTGCGCTTGGCTAGATGGCCTTCTTGCTCTTCAGATCGTCGAGATATTGCCAGATTTGCGAGACGACGACTGAGCCTTCTCCAACAGCGCTCGCGACCCGTTTGACCGAACCGGCACGAACATCTCCGACGGCGAAGATTCCATCAGTGCCGGTCTCGAATGGGCTGTCCCGGCCGACTTCCTTGCCGCTTAGGACAAATCCCTTTTCGTCGGTCTCGACCAGTCCGGACAGCCAATCGGTGTTGGGGGCAGCACCGATCATGATGAACACCGCGCGCGTATCTTGCCGCCTTTCGCCGTCGGGGCCCTTGAGCGTGACCGCATCGAGCGTTGTCTCGCCATGCAGTTCAGTCATCGATGTGTTGTAGTGGATCGTGATCCGTGGGTCGGCTTCCAGTCTGCTTGAGAGGTAACTCGACATCGAGGCCGCGAGGCTGCCTGACCGAACCAGCAGATGTACATGTGCTGCGGTTCGCGACAGGTACATCGCGGCCTGTCCTGCCGAGTTGCCGCCGCCGATTACGACAACTTCGGTGTTCTTGCAGAACCGCGCTTCCATTTCTGTTGCGGCGTAATAGATGCCGTGGCCTTCAAACTCGCGCAGGCGGTCGATCGGCAGGCGCCGATACTGCACTCCGGTACTGACCAGGACAGCGCGGGCGCAGACTTCATCGGCGTCCTCGCCTTCGCCATCGAGGGTTGCGCAGAATGTGCCATCCTCACGCTTTTCGAGCCGTTCGACCCGGCGCGGCATCGCAAACTGTGTGCCAAATTTGAGCGCCTGTATCTGCCCGCGATAGGTCAGGTCGGTGCCGCTGATCCCGGTCGGGAAACCCATGTAGTTTTCGATCCGGCTGGACGTGCCCGCTTGTCCGCCGATCGCCATGTCTTCGATGACCAGCGCATCAAGCCCCTCGGAACCGGCATAGACGGCCGCCGCGACGCCAGCTGGCCCGCCGCCTACGATCAGCAGATCGAACGTGCGCTGCGAGCAGATGTCGAGATCGAGGTTGAGATATTGCGCCACTTTTCGCGGCGTCGGATTCTCCAAATTCTGTGTCTGGCCGAGAATGACGGAGGGCTGATGTCCTGTCAGGTCGCACACCGCAGCGGTCTCGCGGTCGGCGGCGTCCATATCGTAGCTTTGGAACGGGATGCGATTGCGGGATAGGAAGCGCTCCACCTCTTGCACCGCCGGGTCCCGGTCGGCGCCGATCACTTTGACCGCGCCGTTGCTGTCTTCGAATTGCTTTTTACGGCGAGCGGCGAAGACGGTGATGATGTGATCGCTGAGTTCGGGCACGCGGCTCATCAGGTCGAGCATAGCCTTGCGCGGCGCTTCGATTACGCGGGTCGGCATCGCCGCGCGCATCCTCAGATACGCGGTGGCTCCCGTTAGAAAGCCGATCTCACCCATGAACTGCGTCGGGCCGAGGGCATGTTCGAACATCCGTTCGTCGGTATACGGATCGACGACTTCGATCTCACCTTCGAGCACATAGACGAAAGTATCCATCGCTTCGCCGATTTGCGTGACGACTTCGCCGGTCTCGTAAGTGCGCTCACCGCCAATCTCGCAGATCGCATCGACATGCGCCTGCGCCAGCGGCACGCGGCGCATTGTTTCGAGATCCTGACCCAAGCCTTCCATACGCGCCTCCTGACAACCATCTTAGCGCTAGATGGGGTTAAGTTCTGGCACCTGCAATGTAGCGGCCGACCGTTTTCTCCACGACGTCTAGCGGCGCGTTTCCGCCAAGGATTACTGCGGTGTTGAACGCCTTGAAGTCATAGGCGCTGCCAAGCTCGACTTCGGCCCGCGCGCGTTGCCGCACGATTTCGCTGTGTCCGATCTTGTACGAGCACGCCTGACCCGGCCAGCTGCAATAGCGATCGACTTCGCCGGCGACTTCTTCAGGCTTCGAACCGTTGCGCTCGATGAAGAAATTGCGTGCCTGCTGACGTGACCACCGCTTGTGGTGGAGGCCGGTGTCGACAACCAGGCGGCAGGCGCGGAATGCGAGACTTTGCAGGTAACCAAGCCGTCCGACTTTAAAGTCGTCATAGGCGCCGAGCTCATCGGCCAGCTGCTCACCGTAAAGCGCCCAGCCTTCGCTGAACGCGCCAAACGCCAGGATTGAGCGGATCAGTGGCAAGCGGTTCGAATATTCGCCCTCCCACACATGTCCGGGAATGGCTTCGTGGAAGGTGAGGTCGGGGAGATCGTATTTGCGGTGCAGATCGGTGCTGCGCAGGTTGATCCAGAACCGGCCTGGAATTTGACCGTCCTTGCTGCCCGCGCCGCCATAGGCACCGGGCGCGCCTGCTTCCTCGTTGATCGGGATTCGACGCACTTCCATATTGGGATCGACCAGCTGATTGAAGGCGCGCGGCATTTCGCCTTTGATCCATTCGATGCGCTCATCGATGAATTCAAAGATTTCCGCGCGCCCCGGATCGCCTTCGGCAAACTTGTAGCGCGGGTCTTCGGATAGCGCCTGCATGCGTTCACCGACGGTCCCTGTCGTATATCCGATTTCCTTGAGGATCGGGTCCATCCGGCCATGCAGTTCGGCTAATTCTTCGAGGCCCTGATCGTGGATTTCGTCCGGGCTGAGCGAAGTGGTTGTTGAGGCGCTGGTGGACCACGCATACCATTCATCGCCGCGCGGCTGCGCCCACATTCCCGGATCGGACTTGGCGATAGCGCGCTGAGCCTTGAGTTCTGCAAGCTGACGTTGGAGCGCGGGAACCACGCGATCATTGACCATGCCGACTGCTTGCCGAGAGGAAGTGGTCGCGGCTTCCAGTTCAGACGTCAGCAATGGCGCGGCATAGGCACCGCCATTGTTTTGCGCATCCGAGATGTTCGCTTCCATCTGTGCGATGGTCTTGTCGAGAAGGAAGTCGGGCGGGACGAGGCCCATTCCTCGCGCCTCCTGAACGCGTTCGGTTTCGCCATCGAGTACGGCGCTGACTTCGTTCAGACGACCGAGATAATATTCGATGTCCTGAGTATCGCGCAGCGGCTGCGTCGCGCCAAAGAAACGCGGAAAATCGATATAGCCGCCGACATTCTGGATAATCAGATAGGGAGCGTTGCGCCAGCTGCCGACCGCGACATCGCCGTAGGGAAGTGCCATGCCTTCGACGGCCTTTGAAAACGCGCTTTCAACCACGTCGAAGCCGACCTGTTGATCGGCAGTCAGGCCGTCCTTGGGATAGGCCCGCGCTTCGGCGAGCAGCCGTGTCAGCGTGGCTTTGTAATCCGCGCGGCCTTCGGCACCCGAGGTGCCAAATGTGCCGCGCCACTGCGCATATTGGCCCGTATCGACACCAAGGCCGGTTGCGCGGCCCGGCTCATGCTTGAGCATGGCGTAGGCGAATTCATCGAGTTTGGCGTCGGCTCCGGTCAGCGCGGTCGCTGATTGTCCTGGTTCGCCCGGCGCACCATCTGCGGCATATCCAGATACGCAGCCTGGAAGCAGAGCCAATGCGGAAACGCCGCCAAGCCCGGTGAGGGCCTGACGGCGTGTAAAGTTATTCGTTGTGTCGCTCATGGTCGCGGGTGTTACCGCGCCCAAAACCCAAGTCAATCAGCCTTTGAGGTGATCCGGCACGATGCCGCCCGACTGTGCGATCTGTGCCAATACTTCCTTGTGAAGCGCAATGTTATCTTCGGCGGTGCCCGAATAGTCGGTGTTGCCCATTTCGACCGCCAATGACTTGCGGTTTTCGTAGCTCGGATCGACCTGAACGAGCGTCAGCAGGTCAGAAATCGACGTCTGCCAATTGAGCTTGTCAGCGCCCGGGATCGAACCGATGCGTGCCATCACGTCATCTTCGCTGATCCCAGCGCGCGCAGGTGCGGCGTCCGCTGCCGGTGCTGCTTCAGCAGGTGCTTCGGTGGTTGCTTCTTCGTCTTCGCCGAAGATTGCGTTGCTGATAGAGCTGAAAATTCCCATGTCGTCCCTCCATTGTGGTTATCGTTCGGATATTCGCGGGATGTTTCAATCCCATGGCGAATCCGTCAAGAGGTTCTAGCACACGGAATTGGGACTGCGCATGGATATTGTTCTTTCGATTGTGATGCTGGTGGCCTTCGCCTTGATTGCCGGGGCGTTCGCCTATTGGCGGCGGACGGGTGAGACGAAGCAGCCTGCCTTGATGGTGGTTCTGGCGCTTGTTGCGATCATCAATGTGCTGATCTGGACGCTGCCCGATGCAAGTGGGGTCTCGCCGGTAGAGCAGGTCGAATCGGCCGAGGAGGGAGGATCCCCGACCGATCCGTAGGGGCTTACTGCGGTATCTGCCAGTTCACCGAGCTGCTGAATGAGCCGGGGACCGAATTGCCGGAACTGTCCTTCGCCGGTTTGAATCGGGCGCGCTTTGTGATGAGCTGGCAAGTCGCGAGATCGAGCACATTGTGTCCGGTCGAGCCGACGACGGAGCAATTGCTAACCCGGCCAGACGCGCTGACTTCCAGATTGAACCGGGCAACACCTTCGCGGCCTTCGCGAATCCAGCGCGATTTGTAGTCCCGATCCGTGATCCAACCGCCCGGCGCGTTGCGCGGGGATGCTGCAATCGGGTCGGGCAGAGGCGGCGCGGGCGGCGCGATGCCCAGACCTGACCCTCCCACTTCAACCGGGCCCACGATCAGTTCTTGCCCAAGCGGAGGGAGCTCGCTGATTTCAATCGGCGGTCCCGGCCTAAGCTCGAACGGCGAGTCCGGAACCGTCACGACCTGCGGCGCTTGTGTGGTCGGCGTGGTTGTTGATCTCGGTGCGGGATCGGTGCGTTTGGGCGGAGGAGGTGGATCGACCGGCTTCGGCGTCACAAATATGGTGTCGGGGTTCGGCACTGCGGTTTTTGGCACGATCGTGACCGCCAGCCCCACAACGAGCAGCGCGCCGACGGCTCCTGGGATGCCAAGCGCGCCGACCATGGCGGCGGGGTTCGGGCGCCGGGATGCTGCGACATAATTCATAGCGGTGGTTCCTCTCTCTTTTTCGTCACGAGAGCGGTAGCCAGCATGAGTGTTCCAACTGGCTCCACTCTGAGGCAATGTTACAACGTCACATATGCAATGCAAGAAGTTTCGAGTTGCGGTTTGAGACCCGTTTGCGAATGCAACCGATTGAGGTTTTGGAATTTTGTTGTGAGGAGGGGGAGGGGTGTTTGCTTTTACGCAGCGCATCCGCGCTGCTTGGCTTCGCCGCATAAGCGGCGGCGGCCGGTCGGCCTTGCGATGCCGATGGCGTCGAGCCAGTACAGTCTAGCAACTGTGTCGCGGAGCACGGTTGCGCAGCAGCCGCAAGCCCAACCGGGCGCCCGCAGGCCCTTTAGGGCCGAGGAAGTCGCGCGCCCGGATGGGCGTGCGGAAAAAGAAAACAATCAAGTGATCATCAGATCACTTGATTGGACAATCCGGCGACAGGCGGAAATCGAGGTAATTGTCGACCGACGCCATCATGTCTTCCATTTCGTTTTCGAAGAAATGGTTGGCGCGCGGGATTTCGTCGTGGTGGATAGTGATGTGCTTTTGCGTACGCAGCTTGTCGACCAGCTTTTGCACCGCGCTCGGCTGCACCACCGTGTCCGCCGCACCTTGCACAAAAATGCCGCTAGCGGGGCAGGGCGCTAGGAAACTGAAATCGTACATATTCGCCGGAGGCGCAACTGAGATAAAGCCCCGTACTTCAGGGCGGCGCATCAGCAATTGCATGCCGATCAGCGCGCCGAAGGAATAGCCTGCGACCCACGTGGTCTGCGCTTCGGGGTGGATCGACTGAACCCAATCGAGCGCGCTCGCCGCATCGGAGAGTTCACCGATCCCGCTGTCGAAGCTGCCCTGGCTGCGTCCGACGCCGCGAAAGTTGAAACGCAGAACCGCGAATCCGCGATCGACGAAGGTCTTGTAGAGCCTCTGGACGATCCGATCATTCATCGTGCCACCGCCTTCGGGGTGGGGATGAAGGATCATAGCAACCGGAGCGCGCGGGCGCGGCGGCGGAGAGAAACGACCTTCGAGACGGCCTTCGGGGCCGGGAAAGATGACTGAGGGCATCGGAGTCCTTATTGATCTGGAGTGCGCAAAGTGCCTGCTGGCACCTGCGAAAGCGCGCTCTATATACGAGTCGCATTGCATTCCGCAATTTTTTAAGAATCGTTCTCATTAAGGCGCTTTTGTTCAAGCCCAAATGGCAAAACCCAAATGGCAAGACAACGCATCTATCTCGACCACGCCGCCACTTCCCCGCTGCGCCCAGAAGCGCAAGCGGCGATGGAGGAGGGCTTTCGGTTATGGGCGAACCCGTCCTCGCCCCACGCCGAAGGCCGCAAGGCAAAGGCTGCGCTGGAAGATGCCCGCGAGCGGATCAAGGCGAGCTTGGGTTGGGATGGAGAGCTGACCTTTACCTCCGGGGCGAGCGAGGCGCTTTGGATTGCGTTGAACCGTGCGAAGGTGGATCGGCGGATTGTCAGTGCGGTTGAGCATGATGCAGTGTTCCGAGCGGCACCTGATGCGGAAGTTTTCGACGAAGACGACGCGCTGAATGATCAAAGCATCCTGGCCGTTCAGCACGTGAACTCCGAAACGGGTGTGACCAATCCCGTGACGCAGATGGTTGAGACGATCAAAGCGACTGGCGCAATCACCTTATCGGACTGTGCGCAATCGGCAGACAAGCTGGACTTGCCCACTGCCGATATGCTGGTCGTCTCCGCACACAAGTTCGGCGGGCCGATTGGAATAGGCGCACTTTTGGTCAGGGACTTCAATCTGCTTGAGCCGATGGGCGGGCATGAACGCGGGTACAGGCAAGGGACCGAAAACCTGCCGGCGGCGATGGGAATGGCAGCTGCGCTAGAGGCCGGGGATTGGCAGACTTCCCGCTCGGACCGCGCAGAATTCGCGGCGCAGATCGCTGATCAGCGTCTCTCGATTGGCGAGCAGGTCGACTATATCATCGCACTCACTCACCCTTCGATAAGCGCCCAAGCCCTGCTGATCCGCCTCGATGCGATGGGCTTCGCGGTCTCCGCAGGTAGCGCGTGTTCCTCAGGCACACTGAAGAAAAGCCGGGTGCTGGATGCATTCGGTGTGCCGGACGATGTCGCATCGCGCACGATCCGGGTGAGCATCGGGTGGAACACCACGCCAGAGGATCTGGAGCGGTTCGCCGAGGCATGGAAATCGCTCACATGATCTACCTCGACTACCAAGCAACCACTCCGCTCGCACCGGAAGCCCGCGATGCCATGTTGCGTTGGCTCGATGGGCCGGAGGGGACCGGCTTCGGCAATCCGCACAGCCCGCACCGGATGGGGCGGATGGCGGCGGCGGCGGTCGAGTTGGCGCGTGACAGGGTCGCGGCGCTGTTTCCGCCCGGCGGCAAAGTGATTTTCACTGGCGGCGCGACCGAAGCGCTCAATCTGGCGATCCGCGGAACCGGCAGTGAGGGCTCCGTCTCGGTTTCGGCGATCGAGCATTCGGCGGTTCTGGATACGGCGCAGGCGCTGGGACAGGCTCATGTGCTGAACGTATCGCAAGACGGTCAGTGCAACACCAGGCAGGACGTGCCCGACGATGTGCGCCTGATCGCCGTTATGCAGGTCAACAATGAGATCGGCACCGTCCAACCGACCATCGACTGGCATCGCAAGGCAAAGGAAGCGGGCGCTCTTTTCTTGATCGATGCCGTGCAGGCCTATGGCAAGATGCCGGTGACCGAGGCCGACATGATCGCGGTTTCGGCGCACAAGTTCCACGGCCCCAAAGGCATCGGCGCGCTGTGGGTGCGTGATGGGGTGGAGTTGAACGAAGTTCAGACCGGGGGTGGACAGGAATCGGGCCTGCGCTCCGGTACGCTGTCTCCCGCGCTGATCGCCGGTTTCGGCGTCGCGGCGCAGGTCGCGGCAGAGCGCATGATGCACGATGCCGAACATGTCGAAGCGCTATGGATGCGCGCGCGCGAACTGTTTGCAGATTGGACGCTCAACGGCAGCAGCGATGCGCGCTGGCACGGCAATCTCAACATCCGCCGCGATGGCTTGGATGTGGCCCGGCTAATGAGCGAATGCCGCAACGTGATGTTTTCGGCGGGCAGCGCCTGCGCCAGCGGCTCAGGCCGCACCAGCCATGTGCTCAAGGCCATTGGGCTGACCGACCAGCAAGCCAAGAGCTCGATCCGGCTGGGGTTTGGCCGATACACGACCATGGAAGAACTTGAAAAGGCCGCTGAAACCATCAATGCTGCAGTGCAAGATCAAGGCCTGTGAGCAACGGAATGCCAGTCAAAGTCATCTTCATCGATCCGCGCGGAAACCCTGTTGAGGCGACCGGCGCACCGGGCGACAATTTGCTTCGCGTGGGACAAAGCGCCGGCCTTCCGCTCGAGGGGACCTGCGAAGGCCAAATGGCATGCTCGACATGCCATGTGATTGTCGCCGCCGAGTGGTTCGACAAATTGGCAGAGGCGAGCGAGGAAGAGGAAGACATGCTCGATTTCGCAGCGGGAGCACGGCGGACAAGCCGCCTTTCGTGCCAGATTGACCTTACCGAAGAGCTTGATGGACTTACCGTCAGTGTCCCCGCCGAAAGCGCCGACGCACGGCGGATGTAGTCCTTTGAAAAAAGGGGCTGGCTGACCGCTCGACCCCCGAAGAGCGGCCAGCCAGTGGTGGCGGGCGTTGGGGCCCAAGCGCCCACGCCCGCGAATGAGTCAGGCTTCTGCGACCTCTGCCGGGCGCGTGAACCTGCGAACCAGCCAGACGGCTCCACCAATGGGGATGGCGACTGAGCCAAGCAGGATCATGATCGCGACGAAGTAGCCGAAGATCGAACCGAGCGATCCGACAGCGCTTTGGACGGGACCCAGGAAATCGCTGCTCACAGGAATGCCGGTGTCGTAGCGCACGGTGACGCGTGAGTAGGCGACGCGGCCTTCCATTTCTTTCAGCCAGCTGCGGGCCTGATCGATCTCTTCATTGACGCGTGCAACGCTGCGTTCGGCTTCGACCAGTTCCTGAACCGTGCCTTTGCGGGTCTTGAGAACGTCGAGCAGTCGGTCGCGCAGTTCGGTGCGGGCACGCAGGCGCGCTTCGGTGTCGACCATTTGCTTCGACAGCTCATCGGATGTGATTTCGGCGGAGATCTGCTCGGCCCCTGCATCTTCCGCGTCGTCTTCAAGCAGCGCGCCGAACGCGCGGGCCTGGCGGCTGGCGACGGCCATTTTCAGGACGCCGATGACTTCGTTGGCTTCCTCGCCCGATTTATTCATGGCGAGGATCTGGCAGCTACCCGGGCCTTGCTGTTCGCACAGGCTTGCATGGCGGCGTTGCAGCGGACCAATCTCGGCTGCGGGCATCCGCCAGCGGTAATCGTAGGTGTAGGCGAGTTTGGGCATGGAGATGGGTATCTCGCCGAGTGCAGGGACGGCGGAGCCATCGGCGCTGCGGTCCATCGACGCCTCAGCAGCGGCGTCTGCGCTCGCTTCTACCGAATCTGCTGGATAGCTCTCCTCCGCGTAGTCGCCGGATTCGCTACAGGCGGCGAGGGCAAGGCATGACGCCGAAACTCCCACCAGAACCACGCTTCGCATCGAACTCTTCAAAGTCATTTGCCGCATTCTGGCCTCCTTTTTGCCATGATGTTGCCATAATTACGCCATAATTTGCCTTATTTGGCAAGTCGGACATGAAAATATCTATAAATCAGCAGGATATGACCAATCTGCCGCTTGGCCGAGGGCTGTGATTGGGGCTCAAAAGCACGAAATGTGGCAGGAATTGCGACTCGGGTGATTGATCCGCTGGCAGTGCGCCCCATTTGGTTTGGCATGATCTCCGCGCAAGACAGCCTCACCCCGCCAGCGAGCGGCCTGCGTGACCGTGTGCGCGGGTGGTTGGAATCCGCCCTGTTCGAGCGGTTCATCATCGCCGTGATCGTCATCAATGCGATCGGGCTGGGGCTCGAAACTTCGCCTGATGTCATGGCGGCAATCGGCCCCGTGGTAGAGCAGCTGGATCGGATCGCGATCACCATCTTCGTGATCGAGATCGCACTGAAACTGTTCGTCTACCGCCTCGGTTTCTTCCGCAACGGCTGGAATGTGTTCGACCTCGCCATTGTCAGCGCGGCGCTGATCCCGGCGGGCGAGCAATTCTCGGTCTTGCGTGCCCTGCGCATCTTGCGCGCCCTGCGATTGGTTTCGGTAGTCCCAAGCATGCGCAAGGTGATCGCGGGCTTGTTTCGCGCGATACCCAGCATCGGCACGGTGATCATCATGCTGCTTTTGCTGTTCTATATCAGCGCGGTGATGGCGACGAAGCTGTTCGGGGCTGCGTTCCCGGAATGGTTCGGCAGCCTTGGTGCCTCGCTCTATTCCCTGTTCCAGATCATGACGCTGGAAAGCTGGTCGATGGGCATCGTCCGGCCGGTTATGGAAGAGTACCCCTATGCCTGGGTGTTCTTCGTGCCGTTCATTCTGCTCACCAGCTTTATAGTGCTGAACCTGTTTATCGGTGTGATCGTCAACGCCATGTCTGAGGCGACCGAAGGTGAAGCCCATGACGAGCGCGAGATGATCCTGATCGAATTGCGGGGCCTGCGCGACGAGGTGAAGGCACTTCGCGAGCAAGGCGAACAACGCGCTGGTCCGTAAGCGGCAGACGAAAGCGCTTCAATCGCCCTCGGTGAAGGCCGCGCGAGTTAGGCCGTTGTTCACCAAAGGATTTGAGCGCTGATTAACCCACTGGTTTAATCGGGTTTCCAGCCCTCTCGGCTAATTCAAGCGCCAGAAAATACGGAAAAATCCGGGGGCGAGAATGAACACTTGGTCAAGAAACATCTGCGTTGCAGTGGCGCTGTGCTCAAGCAGTGCCGCGCTGGCATCCGATTCCGGCTGGACGATCTCCGAGGCTGACGGCCAGGTATCGATCATGCGCGATGACAAGGCCGTTTACGGAGCCAAGGGTACGCGCCTTCAGGTTGGCGATGTTATTCGCACCAAAAAGGCAGCGCGCGCCGTTCTGGTGCGCGGTGATGATTTCTACATCGTCGCGCCAAACAAGCAGGTGCGCATCATCAAGGTCGAAGAAGACAGCACCGCCACGAAAGTCATGAACTTCGTCGGGAATATGCTATCTTCGAACACGCAGCATTCCAGCCTGAAACGGCCCATGGAAGCTGCCGTGGTCAAGGGAATGGGCGGAGGTCTCGAAAATGGCCTCGTGCAAAATGAGGGCAAAGCGGAAGACAGCGCGGGCACCGACGACTGAGCGAGCTGGTAAATTCGCACTCGGCAGTCAGGCTCGGTGCTGTCCCAGCCAATACTCCGCATTATCTCAATTCCTGTTTGCGCGGGTTCGGGCATCGTGTGAGAACTTAACTCCCGCAGACCGAGGCCCGAGCGAGACCATTGGCTAGCCCAAACAAGCTTCTTTATCTGAACGCCGTCCGCGCCTTTGCGCTCGCCCGGTGGCGCGCATGGCGATTGCGCGACAGGGCTGCGATTGACCGTCACCACCGCCGCCAATTAGCGAAGCTTCAGCGACATGCGCTGGAGAGCTTCCCCTACTATTCCGACTGCGGCGGCCTTCGCTTTCAGGATTGGCCGGTCATCGACAAGGGCGAAATGGTTGCCAATTTTGCCGACCTCAATGTCGCGGGCGCGATGGCTGAGGAACTAAGGGACATTCTTGCGGGTGGCGGTGAACGGTTTCGCGGATACCCCATCGGCCATAGCACCGGCACCAGCGGCAATCGCGGCTACTACGTGATCAGCGATGCCGAACGGTTCCAGTGGCTCGGCACGATACTCGCCAAGACTTTGCCGGATGCGCTTTGGCGCAAACACAAGGTCGCGCTGGCTTTGCCGGGGTTGTCAACGCTGTATCGCTCCGCGTCGAGCGGCAGCCGCATCGAACTGGTGTTTTTCGACCTCGCCGACGGAGTGGAAAGCTGGGCCGATGAATTGAATGCCGCCGCACCCGATACGATTGTCGCACCGCCAAAGGTCCTGCGCTTGCTGGCTGAGCGCGGCCAATTGCCATCGCACAACATCTTCAGCGGCGCAGAGGTGCTCGACCCGATTGACCGTGCGGTGATCGAAGAGGCGACAGGGCGGATCGTCCGGCAGATTTATATGGCCACAGAGGGACTGTTCGCCGTCAGTTGCCCGCACGGCGCGCTGCATCTGGCGGAGGATGTGGTGCATTTCGAGTGGGAACAGCCGGTGCCGGGCAGCGTCTTGCAGACACCTATCGTGACCGACTTCACCCGCCGCAGCCAAGCGATGATCCGCTACCGCATGAATGATCTGGTGGAGCTTGATACTTCTCCCTGCACCTGCGGTTCGGCCTTCGCGAAGCTGCGGCGGATCGAAGGCAGGGCGGACGACATCTTTCTGCTTGAGACGAGCAATGGAGAGGTCGCGACGGTGACGCCTGACGTGGTGCGCAATGCAATCGTCGACGCCCATGCGGCTGTCCGCGATTTCCGCGCCAGGCAGGTGGCACCGTCGCGCATCGAATTGACGCTGGAGGCGCATTTGCCTCCCGATATTGACGAGATGGTTCGGGCCAAATTGATGGAGCGACTCAGCCCGTTTGGCGCGCAGCCGGATATCGTCATCGCCCGCGGTCTAGATGTTCCCTTCGACCGGAAACTCAGGCGCGTGACACGCGAGATTGAAGGATAGCGGTCCGGTCAGCACGCTTCGAGCGCGCCCAGCTAAAGATCCATCTCGGTCCGGCGCGTCTGCCCCGGTGGTGGCGGTTTGCCGCGCAGGAATGCGTCGATGAATGGCCTGACCACATCGAGCGGACCAATGCGCTTGCGGCGAGAATTGAACGCCGCGTCATTGTCCGCGACTGCTTCGAGGATCGACTTGTCCTGCGCATGCACCAGCTTGATCCAGGGATAGAGAACCCAGAACTTGATCCACGCCCACCATCGCGGACCCGGTAGGCCGACAAGGCCGTACCCTTCGACCTGGCCATTGCGCGTCGGAGTCATGTAACCCGTCATGACGAAGTTGACGCTCTTCGGGCCGTGGAATTCGACCTCTGCGACGTTTGGCGTGACAAAACGGCCGATGGATAGCGCCCTGTCCTTCTCATTCATGATCTTCGAGACGACCCCGCCCGCCTGACCTTCGCCGAAATAGCTCGCGACTAGGCCGTGTTCGTTGGTGGTCACCTCCACCGTCGTGCGATTGTTGTTCTTGACCGATCTGACGAGCTGACGGTGGACGAAAATGGTATGGGTCGGATCGAGAAAGTTTTCGAGCGCGTCAGGTAAGGGAGCGGTCACACGGCCTTTCACCGCGCGCCAGAAGGAGACCTCGGAAAAGCCCTCGTTGAGATACGGTCTCTCGCTAGTCTCGCCAATGCCGACGAAGACCAGGCCCCGCTTGACTGAGACTTTCAGCGTTTTCGCCGAGACCCTGGGAGGTGCATCGGTCAGGCACGGCATCGCGCAAAGCTCTCCCGCCCCGTTGAATTGCCAGCCGTGATAGGGGCACTCGATCCTGCCATCACGAATGCGCCCTTGAGACAGGGGCGCGCCGCGATGCGGGCAGCGGTCAACCAACGCGCGCACCTCGCCTTGCTCCAGATAGAGCGCGATCGGCATACCGTTGACCCAGCGCCGTTTGGGCTTCTTGGCCGAAAGCTCGTGCGCGCGCGCGACGACGTACCAGCCATCCAGCGCGTCCGCCTCCGACCATTCGACAACGTCAGTCTGATGCATGGTCATAGCTGGTATCTCCTCATGATCGGGACAGCGATGCGATTCAGAATCAGGGCGACACCTTTGAGTATCCAGCGGCGATATGCCGGAAGGTGATCGATGAAATAGGCCGAGTATTCGGTCACCGGCCTCGCGCCGCGCAGCCGCTTGAAATGCGATGCGCCCGCCGAGCCATTGAGGCGCAGGCCCGCTTGCAGCGCCGCATCGCAGAACAGCCATGAGGCGATGCGGTACAGCCCGTTCGATTGGGGCTGCGCGGTGTCATAACCGACAACCGGGGGAGTAAGAATGCCGCCTCGCTCCAGCGACCCTGCGACCGCTTGAATTGTCCCATCCGCGTCGCGCGCGCAGCGATACCGGATCAGCTTGTTTTCGCAGCTGAGCTGTATCCACCTCGCCGAGAATACCGGGTTCAGTTCGGAATATTTGCCGACATAGAGCATGTAATACAGCTCAGCGATCCGGGCCGCATCGGCATCGCTCATCGTGTCGATGTCTTCCACACTCAGCCCGCTGCGTTTGAGCTTTCGCAAGTCCTCTGTCGCGTTGTTGCGAGGCAACCATTGGCTTTGAAGATCATCCGTTACCCAGATTTGCCGGCTCGGGAACAGGGTCCAACCGTCACCGCGCGCTTGGTTCAATAGCTGCGGGCACGACCAGTGATCCAGAGACCTGACGGCGATGATGTGATCGGGGT
Source organism: uncultured Erythrobacter sp. (assembly GCF_947499705.1). NCBI lineage: Bacteria > Pseudomonadati > Pseudomonadota > Alphaproteobacteria > Sphingomonadales > Erythrobacteraceae > Erythrobacter > uncultured Erythrobacter sp. The sequence continues at coordinate 584,588 of NZ_CANMPJ010000001.1, forward strand.
AATTCGCAAGCAGCAGGGCGCGAATGGCTGGGATATCATCCCCGTTCCAGTCGCCGTGCAGGTTGGTCGAAAGCAACCAATTGTCGACATGCACAATCCGGTTGATCCGGGCGATCCGCAGCAGCCCGGCAGCAAGCCAGATCAATGGCAGCATCGCCCATTTTACGAGCCGTAGGCCGATGATCTCCAACTCCTGTCGCGCGTACAGAATGTATGCACTGTATGGCTCGCAGACATAGCTTTTGCCTTGCACACCATCGTTCACCGTAACGGGAAACACACGGCCACCAGACTGCAGCACCAGCAGTTTGGTCTCCACGTTGGGAATGAGGTCGGCAACGTTGCTGCTGGCGAGCATCCGCAGATAGGCCGCCGCCTTGGGCGAACCAGGACCTAGTTCCGAAAGCTTGTGCGGTTCTTCTGCGGGATCGAACAATTCAGGGGTCATCCAATCGGTCCCCCGTTCCATTCGATGTCGGAGGTGGTGGCCGCTGCCGGGCTCAGCGAATTGCGCAGCGCCAACAGAGTGAATCCCGCCGCATCGGCCAGACATGCCAGCGTGACGAGGGGATTGCCTTCGCGGTCGATCACATCCCGCGACGCGCGCCAGCCTGATCGCAACTGCTTCAGCTGGCCGTTCTTGATCGCCATCGGCACCCCAATCAGGGCCATGGCGGGTCCCATGTGCCTCAGCGTACCAAGCGGTGGGGCGTCGCACGCTCGCTCGCCCAAAATGGCGCTCGCCATCGACGCATCGCCATCGAAAAGATGCAGTCCGCTAACGGCGCGCGGATTGCATTCGATCAGATAGGTCTCACCCGAATGATCGCAGATCGCATCGAATGAGAGATGCCCCGACAAGCCGGTCGCAGCCGCGATCTTTGTGCTCGCGTCATAGAGTGCAGGGCTCTCCACACTCTCCAGTTGGAATGCGGCGCTGTTGCCCGAACGCCATCGCGGGCGATAGGCAGCGAAGGCCGTGACCTTGCCCCCATGCACGGCGCTCCAGGAGCAAAGTTCATCGCCTTCAATGCGTTGCTGCGCGACCCAGCGACAATCTTCGTCCGGCTGGATTTTGAGAACCTGCTTGGCGGTTGGGCCGATTAAGGTGTGCGTTGCGAAACGGGAATACTCCGGTTTGAAAACCAGTTCTTCCGGCGCAGCAAATTCAGTGGCGGATATGGGCCGGTCGAGCACCTGCGTTTCCGGCACCAAGAGTCCGGCTTCCTGCGCCAGCTGCACGAATTCCGCCTTTGAATGCAGTTGCCGCAAAGTCTCTGGCGGCGGCGCGAACACCGCATTCTCAAACCCATCCCGCTTGGCAGCTTCGGCCAGCCAGAAAACCTCTTCGCAGGTGGGAATGATCCGCGTCGCGCTGGTCTTGTCGAGCAGCCGCAAAAGCTCGCGGCGGAACTCGCCGAATGCTGTGCGGGGCGGCGGCAAGCGGTGCACGGGGAATTCCGGGCGCAGCGCGCGGGCGACCCAGGCGTGCGCGCAGTCGGCGAAATGCACCTCGCACCCGTACGCCCGCAGGCTTCGCGCAATGTCGTGGGCGACAGGTGCCCTCGCGCCGGTGACGATGACTGTCTCGCCCAACGCTCAGTCCTCGGTCGCTTCCGCAGCTCGAATTTGGCAATGGCTGGGGCTCAACCGGATTTCGGGATTGCGTAGATGCAGCTGGTGCAGTTTTTCCAGCGTGCTCCGCGTCGCGCCGACTTTGCCCAGCATGGCGCTTGAGATAGCGGGTGGCGGCATATTGCGCTCGATCGCGTCGAGCGACCACGCAGCGTCGGCCACCATGAAGTGATATCCATACGCTGCGTCGCGAATGAGCAAGCCCCAATGGCCCGGACAATGGCCGGGCAAATCAATTGCCAATAGGGAGCCATCGCCAAGGATGTCCGCGCCGTCCTCGAACGGAGCGAGGTCCGATGGCAATGAAACTAGCGGTTTCTCTTCAAAAAACTGCGCCCGGCTCGCGAAATCGGCGGGCAGCAGGGCTGGGAGAATGCCTCTGCGGGTGCTTTGCAGCCTTCCGCTGCGCTGCGCATCGGCCAGACCGGCTTTGGCGCAATGGATGACCGCGTTGGGGAAGGCATGCGTCCCGGCCATATGGTCGGCATGAAAGTGCGAAAGGACGAGATGCTGAATGTCGGCGGGATCGATTCCCCTTGCGCGGCACTGGCTTGCGGCGTCTCTCCCGTCCTCCAGTTCGACCGGGGTGGCCCAGCGATAGAACCGCTCGGGAAATGGCTCGGTCGCGGTCATGAACGCCGGGTCATATCCGGTGTCGAACAGGATCGCTCCCTCGCTGGGATGTTGCAGCAGAAAGGCGAGGGCGGGGTAGTCGACCGGTCGCCAGGTGCCACCCTTTATGGTCATGGCCTGCGGGTGCCGGCATTGCCCGGTGTGCAATATGTCGAGCTTCACGTCAGGCACTGCGCATCTCCGCCAAAGCCCAATCCACTGCCTCCAACGGGGAGAACCGGGCACGCCAATTGAGCTTTTCATGGGCCGCGGTCAGATCGAATGTCTGGCTCCACCCGAGCACCATGGCGCTGTAGCGCGTCAATCGCGGCTCCTTGCGAGAAGGTGTCAGGCGCGCCGCCCATTCCATCATGCGAGCAGCGCCGATGGCGAACATGCCGGGTATCGCGACCACTTTGAGCGGTTTGTCCAAACGGGCGAACACATGCCGCGCCAGATCGGCGAGAGGGATGGGCGTTCCGCCCGATATGTTGAACGCCTGCCCGCTGACGTTTTCGGCCTGCGCTTCGGCAGCCATAAACGCCTCTGCTGTGTCTCTCGCATCGGTCGGCTCGATCAGCGCCTTGCCTCCTCGCGGCAGAGGTAGAACCCCTTTGTTACCGGCCTGCAAGAGGCGCGGCAGCAGGGCCGTGTCATACGGGCTGATGATCGCTCGCGGGCGCAAGGCGACCGTTGCGAAACCGTCCTCTGCCGCAGCCAAAACCATTTGTTCGGCCTGATACTTGGTCGCTGCATAGCTGTTTGCAAAACTGCTTGGGAGAGGCGACTTTTCAGTCAGCCCAAACTGATCGACAGCCCGTGTGTAGATCGATGGCGTGGAGGCAAAGATGAAGCGCTGACACCCAGCGTCCTTTGCTGCTTTGAGCAATCGCTCGGTTGCGACGACATTGGCGTCGACAAAGTCCTGATGGCGGCCCCACGGGCTCGACAGTGCGGCGAGGTGAAACACCGTTTCTACGCCTCCGCACAACCCAGTCAGATCGGCGCGCGCAAGGTCGGCAGGCTCGAAAGACAAACCCGCATTGGTGAGCTCTTGCCCGATCGCTGCATTGCGGCCGGTCGCGACTACATCGCGCCCTTGCGCGTGCAGCATTGGAGCAAGGATCCGTCCCAGCCCGCCGGTCGCGCCGGTCACCAGGACACGCCGCTTCACCATCGGATAACCGACCCGCCCAGCGAGACACCCGCCGAAGTGCCGATCAGGAGCGTCTGCTCACCCGGCGTCAGCCGCTCATCCATGCGGGCGCGGTGCAATGCAAACGGCATGCTGGTGGCAATCTGGTTGCCGATATTGGCGAATATATCGACCGTTTTGCGATGCCCGTCTGCGAGGCATCTCTTGAGATGCTCCAGCGCCGCTGCGCTCGCCTGGTGAGGGACGACCAAAGACAGGCCTTCGACACTGGTACCCGCCTTGCCCAGCAATTCCTGAAGGAAGGTGGGGAAGCGGCGGCTGGTCGCGCGGAACACTTCCGGACCGTCCATCTGAAACTTTGCGCGGGCAAGGAAATCCTCGAGATCGTCGCTGGGGCGTAGCCGGGTTCCCCCGACTTCGAGCTTGCAGGCCTCCGACGCGTCGCCATAGCTGCGAAAGCTGTGGGCGATCCGGTGATGCGGGCCTTCCGCCTCAAGCGCAAACGCGGCAGCGCCATCGCCGAACAGCACCGATGCCTCCGGTTCGGAAAAGTCGAGCGCCGCAGACGCGATGTCTGCGCTGACGACAAGCGCTCGGCGCCATTCGCCGAGTGCGAACCCGGCCAATGCGCGATCGAACGCCTGCAGGAATGACAGACAGGTTGCGTTGACGTCGAAACAGGTGATCCCGCTATCGCCCAGTCCAAGCCGCCGCTGAATGAGCAGTGATGTGCCGGGAATAGGCTGCTCCATTACTCCGCAGGCTCCGATGATTACATCGATGGACGAAGGGTCCCAACCTGCTTCGTCCAGCGCCTGCTGTGCGGCCACCGCGCCCATGTAGGAACTGGTCTCGTCCTGATCAGCCCAGTGCCGCTTGACGACGCCAAAGCGTTCGGCGGTTGCGCCAGCTGCCTGACCCGTCAATTCATCGAGTTCGGATGCCGAGACTTCGCGGCGCGGCAAATATGTGCCGCTGCCCGCTATACTGAAACTTCGCGTTTCATCCATGTTCGCCACTCCCAAAACTGGAAATGCACAATATCCGAATCGGGATTGCGCATCGTGTGTCAAGGCGATAATGAACAGTGTTCAATTAAAAGTAAACACTGTTCAATTTAGGTGTATTCGAGCATGGGACGTAGATCAGACCACAGCAGCGCCGAATTGCGCGAAATTATCATCTCCGAAGCGCACCGCCAAATCAGCGAGGTCGGATTTGCCCGCTTTTCAGCCCGCGAAGTGGCGCGCCGGATCGGCTATTCGATTGGAACGATCTACAATGTCTTCGGCTCTTACGACCACCTGATGCTGGCCATAAATGGCCGCACGCTCGACATGTGGAGGAGCGCGCTCGAGACCCGCCTGGCCAATGCGGAAGAGGACAGGTTGCAGGCCGCCGTTGAAGCCTATTTCGATTTCGCGCTGCAGAACCGCCACGCCTGGACCGCAATCTACGATTTTCGCTTGCCCGATGATGCTGAAGTGCCGGACGAATACAGCGACAGGGTCCGTTCGATCATGGATGTGGTCGCGCAGCTGCTGACCGAGATCCTGCCGCAGGAGCGAGCATCCGAAGCCCAGCAGCTATCCGGCTCGCTTTTGGCAATTGTTCACGGGCATTGCTTCTTCATGCTGAGCGGGACGTTCCGGGTCTTGGGTGAGGCAGATCCGCTAAACACCTGCATGCAGCGCGTCCGGACACTGATTTAGGCCGCGTCAATTGGCGCCAAACGGCCGCGTCATGGCCAGCTTCGGTGTTGGACAAACGGTCCATATTGCCCGACCGAGGTGCTTTACCCCCATACCACACCTTGCTATCCCGCCGGAAACGGAGGGACACCAATGCTCGAGCTACAGAACGTCACCCATGTCTATGGCAACGGCACACGTGCCTTGAACGACGTCACTCTGACGATCCCCAAGGGGATGTTCGGCCTGCTCGGCCCGAATGGTGCAGGCAAGAGCACTTTGATGCGCACCGTTGCAACGCTGCAGACGCCGACTGAAGGTTCGATCAAGTTCGGCGATATCGACATTCTCGCAGAGCCTGAGAAGCTGCGCGAAACGCTCGGCTATCTGCCGCAGGACTTTGGCGTTTATCCGCGTGTTTCTGCCTATGACATGCTCGATCACATGGCGGTTCTGAAGGGCGTCGCGTCCTCTTCCGAACGCAAGGATACGGTCGAGACCTTGCTCGCCCAGACCAACCTGTGGGACGTGCGCAAGAAGGCGATTGCAGGTTTTTCCGGCGGCATGCGGCAACGCTTTGGCATAGCGCAGGCGTTGATAGGCAATCCGCAGCTCATCATCGTCGATGAACCGACCGCAGGCCTGGATCCCGAAGAACGCAACCGTTTCCTCAACCTCCTTGCTGAAATCGGTGAGAACGTTGTGGTCATTCTCTCCACCCACATCGTGGAAGACGTGTCAGACCTGTGTCCGAAAATGGCGGTCATCGTGCAAGGGGAGATCAAGCTGGAAGGCGCGCCAAAATCCTTGATAGAACTGGCCCGCGATACCGTCTGGGCGAAGACCATCGAGCGGGCCGATCTCGACCGCGTTCGCGAGACGCATGAGGTTATCTCGACGCGCCTTTTCGCAGGGCAAACCATCGTGCACGTCCTGTCGGACACCGACCCGGGAGACGGTTTTGAAAGCGTCGATGGCGGGCTTGAGGATGTCTATTTCTCAACCCTCGCGCAGTCGCGCCGCCAGACGCCCTCCGCTGCCGCAGCGGCGTAAGGAGAGCGATCATGTTCGGTAAGATCACCGCATTCGAACTGCGCTACCAGCTGCGCAATCCCGTTTTCTGGGTCGCGGCCGTCATCTTCTTCCTGCTGACCTTCGGGGCGGCAACCAGCGACGATATTCAGATCGGCAGCGGCGGCAATATAAACGCTAACAGCCCGGTTGCGATCATCCAGACTCATCTGGTGCTTACGCTGTTCTTCATGTTTGTGTCGACCGCCTTTGTAGCGAATGTGATCGTGCGTGATGATGAAAGCGGCTTCGGGCCAATGGTCCGATCGACTCAGGTCCGAAAATTCGACTATCTGATAGGCCGCTTCACCGGCGCATTTCTGGCAGCAGCGCTGGCCTTTGCGACCGTACCGCTCGCAATCTGGCTCGGTTCGCTGATGCCATGGGTCGATCCTGAGACGATCGGTCCGAACAAGCTATCATACTACGCCAGCGCATATTTCCTGTTCGCGATGCCCGGCATGTTCATGGTCTCGGCGCTGTTCTTTGCGGTCGCGACCATGACCCGTTCGATGATGTACACCTATGTGGCCGTGGTGGTTTTCCTCGTGCTGTGGACGGTGCTGATCGCGACTGTCCAAAGCCGGCCCGATCTTCAGGACACTGCCGCATTGTTCGAGCCTTTCGGGCTTGGTGCGCTGGCCAATGCCACGCAGTATTGGACCGCCGCGGAATCCAACACGCAATTGCCCGCGTTCGAAGGCGGCATTCTTGCCAACCGGATAATCTGGACCGGTTTTGCGCTTGCCATGCTTGGCGTCGCCTATTGGCGTTTCAGCTTCGCGGAAAAGGGGCTGTCCAAGCGCAAGCTACGCAAACAGGCCAAGAAACAAGAAAAGCTTGCCAAGGTCGCGCCGCGCACGGTTGAGACCCTACCCGCACTGCAACCGGACAAGAGCGCCATGGCGCGCCTGATCACCCGGACCCGGTTCGAAGTCGCTCAGGTTGTGAAGCACCCCGCGTTTTTCGTGCTGATCCTGATTGGCCTGTTCAACACCACGGGCGCGCTGTTCCTCGGCAATGATCTTTACGGCACGCCCAGCCGTCCGCTGACCTTTACCGTGATTCCCATCTTGCAGGGTGGTTTCAGTATCATCCCGGTCATCATCGCGATCTATTACGCAGGCGAACTGGTCTGGCGCGACCGGGATCGCAAGATGCACGAATTGATCGATTCCACCTCGGTTCCGGGTTGGAGTTATATGGTGCCGAAGACGATCGCCGTGGCGGTTGTGCTGTTCACCGCGATCCTCGCCAGCGTCGTCTCGGCCATGTTCGTTCAAGCGATCCGCGGTGTGACACCGGAGTTCGGTAAGTTCTTCGAATGGTATCTGCTGCCGCTGTCGGTCGACATGCTGATCCTCGCGATCTTGGCTGTCTTTGTTCAGGCGCTCAGCCCGAACAAGTTTATCGGCTGGGGCATCATGGTGATCTACATCGTGGCCACTATTGTACTGTCCAATCTCGGCTTCCAGCATCCGCTCTATCTTTACGGATCTACCGGAGGGAATCCGGTTTCCGACATCAATGGCAATGACGTTGGTAACGCGCTGGGCTGGGGACTCCGGCTCTATTGGGGTGCCGTCGCGCTTGTGCTTGCGGTTCTTGCGCATCTGCTCTGGCGGCGCGGAGCCGATGCAGCGCTGATGCCGCGTCTCAAGCGTATGCCTGCAGGATTGAAATCGTCCTCCGGCCTAGTGTTAGGCGTTGGCCTGCTGACCGCAGTCGCCAGCGGAGGGTATCTGTTCAATCAGATGAATAGGGTCGAGCAATATCGTACCTCCGATGATGGGAATGCTCAGCTCGCCGAGTACGAGAAGAAATACCTTCAATACGAAACGCTCGTCCAACCAACTGTTACTGAGGTCGACCTCACAGTCGATCTGTATCCGCAGGAGACTCGGATGGAGGCGAGGGGCCGCTATGCGATCCTCAACGACACGGACGAAGCGATCGAGGTGCTACATGTGCGCCTGCCCGATCCGAATGCCGAAATTCTCGACATCCAGGTGGGCGGGGCGGCGCTCGAAACCAATGATGATGAGTTCAAATACCGCATCTACCGGTTCGATGAACCGCTCGCGGCTGGCGCATCGACTGAACTGACATTCGAGACGCGGCGCTGGCAGCGCGGTATCCGGGCGCGGAACAATGACACGCGCCTCGTGAAGAATGGCACCTTCCTCAACAATTCGGAGTTCGCGCCGCAGATCGGAATGAACCGGTCAGGCCTGTTGCAGGACCGCTCAACCCGCCGGGAATACGACTTGCCAGCCGAGCTGCGTCCTGCGGCCCTGGGAGACGAAGCGTCACGGCAGCGCAACTATGTCGGGGCCGATTGGGTGACCGCCGATATCACGATCACGACCGATGCCGGGCAGACGCCAATCGCGCCGGGTGTTCGTGTGTCCGACGAGGTTGAAGGAGACCGGCGAACCGCGCGGTTCGTGTCGGAAAACCCGATCCTCTCGTTTTTCTCGATCCAGTCCGCTGACTATGAAATCGCCACTCGCGATGTCGATGGCGTCGAGCTGCAAGTGTATTACCACGCTGCGCATGACACCAACGTCGACCGGATGCTGGAAGGGCTGGAAAAGTCGCTCGCTTATTACCGCGCGAATTTTGGCCCGTACCAGTTCCCGCACGCACGTATCATCGAATTCCCTGGCTATGATAGTTTTGCGCAGGCCTTTGCCGGGACCATGCCCTATTCGGAGAGCATCGGCTTCGTCGCTGACTATGCCGATGAAGGCGATATCGATGCGGTGACCTATGTCGTGGCGCACGAAGTCGCGCACCAATATTGGGCGCACCAACTGATCAGCGCCGATCAACAGGGCGGCACGATCATGGTTGAGACCATGGCCCAATATTCCGCGATGATGGTGATGAAGGAGATTTATGGGGAAGACCAAATGCGGCGCTTCCTCAAATATGAGCTCGACAATTACCTCTCGGCTCGCGGCGGTGAAGTCATCGAAGAACTGCCGCTCGTGAAGGTCGAAAACCAGGGCTACATCCACTACCGCAAAGGCGCAGTGGTGATGTACCTGCTGCAGGATCGGCTGGGTGAGGAGCGCGTCAATGTGATGCTGTCTGAACTGCTCGACCGTTACCGTTTCAAGGGCCCTCCTTACGCGATCTCGACAGATCTGGTGGAAGGGTTCGAAAGCCTCGCTCGTAATGATGAAGAGCGGCAGTTGGTTGAAGATCTGCTGCGCAAGATCACACTCTACGACCTCAAAGTGGACGAGGCGGAAACCAGCGAATTGCCCGACGGGACATGGGAAACCGTGATGACGATCGAGGCGACCAAGTTCTATGCCGATGGCGAGGGCGCCGAGACCGAAGCACCGTTTTCGAACCAGATCGAAGTGGGGGCCTTCACGGCCCGTCCAGGGCTGGGAGCCTTCGACAATGCCAACGTGCTGATGATGGAGCGCCGGGCAATCGAAAGCGGCAAGCAGGAAGTCCGGATCGTGACCGAAGAGCAGCCGAGCTATGTGGGGGTCGATCCATATAACAAATACGTTGATCGCAATTCGGACGATAACGTCTTTGAGCTTGGGTGAGGTTGCTTAGAGGCACCTGGAATGGCGGTTCCAGGTGCTTCAGCCTCAAGCTTGCTGCTCCGCCAAGTCGCTTATCTGTGCTCGGTGCTTGTCAATTTCGGTGGCCTCCAGAAATGAGCCTTCGAACGAGTTGGCGGCGAGCGTCGCAATGTCTTCAATTGTCAGATCCAGCGCGTCTGCAATGGCGTGATAGTTGTCGTTGATATACCCGCCGAAATACGATGGATCGTCGGAATTGACAGTCGCCTTGATGCCCTGATCAAGCATCACTTTGACCGGGCTCTCGACGATCTCGTCGATCACGCACAGCTTCAGATTGGACAGCGGACAGACGGTGAGCGTGTAGCCATCATTCACGATCCGCTTGATCAGAGTTTCATCCTCCAGCGCGCGATTTCCATGGTCGATCCGGTCAATCTTGAGCGTGTCGAGCGCCTGCCAGACATAGTCCGGCGGCCCCTCTTCGCCAGCATGCGCAACCAGCTTGAGGCCCAATTCGCGGCATTTGGCGAACACGCGGGTGAACTTTTCTGGGGGATGCCCGACTTCGGAGGAATCCAGGCCCACTCCTGCAATTCGGTCCAGCCAAGGCTCGGCTTCAGCTAGCGTTTCAAATGCGTCCTCTTCGCTGAGATGCCGAAGGAAGCACATGATCAGTTTGTAAGTGATCCCCAGCCGCGCTTCGCCGTCGTCCAGCGCGCGAAGGATACCGCCAATCACCCGCTCGAACGGAATCCCGCGTTCGGTGTGGCCCTGAGGATCGAAGAATATCTCGACATGCTGGACATTGTCGCGGTGAACCCGCTCCAGATAGGCCATCGTCAGATCATAGAAGTCCTGCTCTTCGACCAGCACCTGCATGCCGAGGTAGTAAAGGTCGAGAAACTCCTGCAGGTTCGAAAACTGGTAGGCGGCAGAGACTTCCTCAACGCTATTGTAGGGCAGCTTCACGCCGTTGCGGCCCGCCAGCGCGAACATCATGTCGGGCTCGAGCGAACCCTCGATATGCAGATGCAGCTCTGCCTTGGGGACGGCAGCAATGAAGGCGTCTCGTTTATCGCGGTAAGCCTGATTCATTGGTTCATTCCATTTGTGTTTCGTAGCTTGAGGATTTCGTTCGCACACGGCTTGTGCTGCGCGATCTCCTCCTCGGTTAGTCCATCAATCTCGTGGGGGAAGATCAACCAGTCCTCGGTCGACCGCATATGGTAATCCGGGGTGAGCGATGTCTGGTTCTTGGACGGCTTGTAGAACACAGTCGCGATCTTGATCGTCGCGGGCGTGTTGCGCCGGCAGCGCTTTTTCAGCTCGTTGATGAACGCCTCTACCGACTTACCGGTGTCGAACACATCGTCGACGATGAGCAGCGCGTCTTCGGCGTTTAGGGTGTCTATCAGATAGCCCAGCGCATAGACCTTCACCAGACGGGCCTGCTGGCCGATGCCGGTGTAGGACGACGTCCGTATGGCGATGTGGTCGCATTCGATGCCGCGAAACTCGAGTAGCTCCTGAACCGCTATCCCGATCGGTGCTCCGCCGCGCCAGATGCCGACGATGTGAGTTGGCACAAAGCCTGACTCGACGATCTGGTTCGCCAGAGCAAAGGATAGTTCGAGCAACTCGTTGGCATCAAGGAAGGTCTTTTGTTGGTCCACGTTTCCTCCAGCGCTGTCGATCTCGCAGCTGAGCTTTCATACGCACGGTCTGCACAGAAACGTAGGTCTAATCGCCGCTCTGCCAATTCCTGTGGAAACGCCTCTCCCCCGGCGCCCGCGCGGTTGCTAAGCGCGAAGCATGTCCGATCCGACCGAAGACACCGAATCCGATCCGTTTGATGCCATCGTCGATGCGCCGTTCGATGCTGCGTTGGAAGAGCGTTATCTCGTCTATGCGCTCTCGACGATCACCGCGCGCTCGCTGCCCGATCTGCGCGATGGGTTGAAACCAGTCCACCGCCGCCTGCTGTGGACCATGCGGCAGCTGAAGCTCGATCCGTCAAATACGTTCAAGAAAAGCGCCCGCGTTGTCGGCGAGGTGATCGGCAAATATCACCCGCATGGCGACACCGCAGCTTACGATGCGATGGTGCGGCTCGCGCAGGATTTCTCGCTACGGTACCCGCTGGTCGAGGGCCAAGGGAACTTTGGCAATATCGACGGCGATAACGCCGCCGCCTATCGCTACACCGAAGCGCGCCTGACCAAGACCGCGATGCAGCTGATGGAAGGACTGGACGCAGGCACGGTCGATTTCATACCCACCTACAACGGCGAGGAAGAAGAACCCGAGCTGATGCCGGGCCTGTTCCCGAACCTGCTGGCCAATGGCGCAAGCGGGATCGCGGTGGGCATGGCGACCAACATTCCCAGCCATAACGTCGCCGAAGTGATCGATGCGACGCTGGAACTGATCGATAATCCTCATGTCGAGCACGCTCGGTTGATGGAGCTGATGCAGGGGCCGGACTTTGCGACCGGCGGACAGCTGGTCGACAGCGCCGAAGTCATTTCACACGCCTACGAGACCGGTCGGGGCAGCTTCCGTCTGCGCGGCGTGTTCCACGCTCCCGAGGCCGAAAAGGCTGAGGATCAGGCACTCGGCATCGAACGGCTCGGCGGCGGACAATGGCAGCTGGTCATATCCGAAATTCCGTATCAGGTGCAGAAGGGAAAACTGATCGAGCAGATCGCGCAGGCGATCTCGGACAAGAAGCTGCCGATCCTTGAAGACGTGCGCGATGAAAGCGACGAGACGATCCGCATCGTGCTGGTCCCGCGCAGCCGGAATGTCGATCCGGAACTGCTCAAGGAGAGCATCTTTAAGCTGACCGACATGGAGACCCGCTTCGGGCTCAACATGAACGTGCTCGACGCCAATCGCACGCCGATGGTGATGGGGCTGAAAGAGCTGCTGCAGAACTGGACGGCGGCGCAGATCGAGATCCTGCAACGCCGCACGCAGCACCGGCTCGATCAGATTGCGCGGCGGCTTGAGCTGGTTGAAGGCTACATCATCGCTTTCCTCAATCTCGACCGGATTATCGAGATTATCCGAACCGAGGACGAGCCTAAGAAGGTGATGATCAAGGAGTTCGAGCTTTCTGATCGTCAGGCCGAAGCCATCCTCGATACGCGGCTCCGGTCCCTACGCAAATTGGAAGAAATGAAGCTGCGCGATGAGAAGACCGCGCTGCTTGAAGAACAGGACGAGCTTGAGAAATTGCTCGGCAGCCCGGCTCGCCAGCGTACGCGGCTGAAGAAGGACCTGCGCACTTTGCGCAAGGACTATGCCGAGGACACCAAGCTGGGCGCGCGGCGGACGCGGATCGAGGAAGCGGCCGCGACGGTCGAGTTTTCGATGGATGCGATGATCGAAAAAGAGCCGGTGACGGTGATCCTCAGCCAGAAAGGCTGGATCCGCGCAGCCAAGGGCCACGTCGATCTGGCTCAGGAGTTCAAATACAAGGAAGGCGATGAACTCGCTTTCATCCTCCACGCGCAGACGACGGACAAGCTGCTGATCGCGGCAGGCAATGGCCGGTTCTACACGCTGGGCTGCGACAAGCTCCCCGGCGCGCGCGGCTTTGGCGAGCCGGTGCGGACCATGATCGATCTGGAGTCCGACACATCGATTGCGAAAATGCTGGTCCACAAGTCCAAAGGCAGATTGTTGCTGGCTGCCAGCAACGGCAAAGGCTTCGTTGCCGAGACCGAAGAATTGCTCGCCGAAACCCGCAAGGGCCGTCAGGTCGTCAATCTGAAAGGCGATGCGAAACTGGCGGTCATCCGCGAGATTGGCGAAGGGCATGATCACGTTGCCTGTGTGGGTGACAACCGCAAGCTGATTGTCTTCAACCTTGAGGAAATGCCAGTGATGGCGCGGGGGCAGGGCGTGATGCTCCAGCGCTACCGCGATGGAGGTCTGTCCGATGCGACGACCTTCGTTCTTGGTGAAGGGCTGAGCTGGCAGATGGGTGGATCGGGCGAGCGCACTCGCACCGAAACCGACATTCACCTTTGGAAAGTCGCACGCAGCGCTGCCGGACGCCTGCCACCGCAGGGCTTCCCCAAAAACAACCGCTTCGATTGAAGAATGGAACAAAAGAAAAGGCCGCAGACGCTATGAGCATCTGCGGCCTTTCTTAGCCGGTGAGGGCGGTTCCGATTACTCGGACGCGCCGGTCGCCGCTTGCGCGCTGGCAGCAGCAGTGGCGAGCTGTTCAACGGTGAACAAGGCTACCAGAGTGCCGCTTGCATCGACTGCGAAGTGCTCTTTCTTAAGCGCGACGGGGCCGTTTGCGCTCTCAAGCACAATTGCATCGCCGGCGAGATCTACTTCGGTGAGCGATCCAGCAGCCGAGCCGTCAGCCGAATTGACGGCTGCGCCGACCACAAGTGCGGCGTCACGCTTGGCATTCGCTTCGGCAACCTGGGCTGCCATCATTCCGTCAATCTGAGCCTTGGTGGCGTTGACGGTCCAGCCGATTTCGCGCTCTGCCAGGAGGTTGGCAGGCAGCGGTGCCTTGTGGGTTCCGGTGTCGACGGTGACGATACCATCGGCGTTGCTCTCAACGGTGCCAATCGGCGCATCGTCATTTCCGTAAACAGTCGTTCCCGCGTCTTGGGCATTTGCTGCGATCGGGGTCGCCGCGATTGCGGTGGCCAGGACAGCCAGCTTCACAAATTTCATGGGGTATTCTCTCCGATATTCAATTCAACACACCGGTGCCGCCGCAAGTGAGAGGTGCAGCACGGGATGACACGCAACCGCCCGATTAGGCAGTCTGAATGGAGTTGGCCGAGGGCGATTATCCGAAGGGCTCGGGCCAACATTTGAGCTACGCGCTGTTACCCTAATGACCGAGCAGCGCGAGAGGTTCCCTAATCAGGGGCAATTTGCATGACAACCCGGAGACCGTAGTCTGTCCCATCTGAAGACCCGCTTAACGTAAACGTCATGTGGTGCGGGAGGATTGTCGAGCAATTTCAGGGTAGTTCTTCGCTCAAAATTTGTTCAATTCTTGCTTTATCGGGAAAACCTTCGGCCACCCACCGACGCTCAACAGTTTGAAGAATTCTCGCAACTTCCGGTCCAGCGGCCACTCCGCGAGCAACGATCACACCGCCTTTGAGCGGGAAGACTGGTGGCTCCCAAGCGGCGATTTGCTGCGCGTCTGCTCCAAGAAGCAGCAAGCGGTCCGCAGCGAAAGTCGGTGTTACGGAATAGGCAAGCTCCTTCGGCTTGCTGGTGTCTTCGTCTCGCCTCTCTGCAGCGCTGATCAAACGCGCTCGCTGCGCTTTCGACAGCCGCAGCCGTGCCGCGACGATTTCGGCGATCTCGGGCGAGGGGGGCAAGAGCGCAGCCAGCCGTCTTAGCGGATCGGGCGCGAACTGCTGTGCCGCTTCGCGTTCGATCAATTCACGCATCTGCTCGACATGGCGCAGACTGGTTTCGGGCAGGACCACCCTCAAGACCGCGCGATCATGCATGCGCTCAACCGTTTCGCCCGGATCAGGCAGGGCGAGTAGCTTGAGCAGTTCATCGGCAATCCGTTCGCGGCTCAGTCCTTTGAGGGTATCGGCCATCGCAGCGCAGGCTTCTTCGGCCTCCGCATCCAGTTCCGAGCCAAACCGGGCCTGGAACCGGTAATAGCGCAGGATACGCAAGTGATCCTCCGCGATACGTTCGCGCGCATCGCCAATGAAGCGGACACGGCGGGTCTCCAGGTCTTTGGTGCCGCCGAAGTAATCCGAGATTTCGAGCGTTTCTGGGTGGGCATAGAGTGCGTTGATGGTGAAGTCGCGGCGGGCCGCGTCCTCCTGCCATTCTGTCGCAAACGCCACGGTGGCGCGGCGGCCGTCGGTGGAAACGTCGCGGCGCAGAGTGGTGACTTCTACGGTTCCTTCTTCAAGGATCGCGGTCACGGTTCCATGGTCGATCCCGGTCGGGACGGTACGAATGCCGGCATCGCGGCAAAGGTCGATTACGGTGTCGGGCGTATGCGTCGTAGCGCAGTCGATATCGTGAACTGGCAGTCCCAACAAAGTGTCTCGGACCGCGCCGCCAACCCATCGCATGTGATCCGCGCCGAGCGCCTGTTTCAGCGCCGCTAGGTCGGTACGTTTTGGCCAAGCTGCATCCTTGAGATCAGGCGACATCGCGCAACCTTTCCGGCGCAATCCGCAGCGACAGGTTGGCGATGATTGCCGCAGTCACACCCCAGATGCGGAACCCCTCATAGTCCATCTCGAGATAGTGCCGCATCGCGCCGCGCCAGAACACTTCGTTAGTCGTCCAATTGGATTTCGTCAGCAGCATTTCGAGCGGCGCTTCAAACCAAGCTTCGACTTCACTCGGGCTGGGTGTGAGGTCCAGATCGGCGGGCACAACGCCCAGTACGGGCGTAACGCAAAACCCGGTGCCGGTCTGGTATTCGTCGCTCGCGCCGATCACCCGCACGGCCTCACGGGGTAGGGCAAGCTCTTCGTCGGCCTCGCGCAAGGCGGCGGTGATGGCATCTTCGCCCGGATCGATCTTGCCGCCGGGAAAGGCGACTTGCCCCGGGTGATCGCGCATATCGCGCGGTCGCTGGGTCAGGATCACGCCGGGTTCGGGGCGATCTGTTACGGCAATCAGCACGGCGGCGGGCGTGTTGCGCCCATTCTCGGCGAAACGGGCATCGCTCATAAGCCCGTCGACGTCGCGTGCATGCCCTTCCGCATAGGCTGACGAGAGTTGCTCAAACAGGTCGCTCATGCCCCCGGTCCGCTTACCCAGACGAGATCAAGGAGAAAATCGCGCCCTGACTGGTGACCATCCAGTCATCGCCGCTTGTCTCCAGCGCGATCTCGGCCAATTGACCATAAGTCGAACGGTTGAGCCGTGCCTCACAGCCGCGCCGAACATGCAGGTAGATCGCCGGAGTTTCCGGATCACCAGCCGCGCGCAGACCGTGGTCTGGTCCAGCCACAACCAGATCATCCGTATTCAGTCGGAACGCGATCTCGCCATCGCGCATCACGCAATCGGTGGCGATGAACGCGGCATCGTCGACCTCGATGCTGAGCTTCTCGAACGGAGTGACGAGCCAATGCTGCCCGGCATCGTCGCGCGTCAGCAGGCCGGAAAAGGCGCGCACCATGGCATCGCGGCGGATCGCATCGCCTTCGTGATACCAGGTGCCATCGGCGGCAATGCGCATATGGCTTTCGCCAATCTTATCGGGTGCCCAGCCTTCGACGGGCGGCAATTTTCGCTGTGCAACCTGCTCCGCAATCTGGGCGAGTGTAAGTTCGGCGAGATAGGGTGGCGGTTCGTAAGGCATGTCTGACGAATGCGATGCCAGAACCAAACGTTCCCGCCAAGTACGTGGAAAAGATCAGTTCTCTTTATCCGCCCCAAGGCCCGAGAATGCCTTCCGCTGGCATGGCAGCAAGCGCATCGCCGCGCGCCAGCAGCCGGTGCTGCTCATAAGGTCCTGGACAACGCCATCCGCCGGTGGAAGCTGCGGAAAAGCCCCAGCGACCGTAATATTCAACATCGCCAATCAGGACTTGTGCTAGCCGCGGCTGCCCTTCGCTCACAAGCCGCGCTTCGGCGTCCAGCATCGCCGCCATCAAGCCCACGCCGAAGCCCTCACCCTGCCGCTCGGGGACAACCGCAACCGGACCAACCATGACCAGCGGAACCGGGCGCTCTTCGTGATCGATCAGCGCAATAGGCCAGCACTGGATCGTGCCGACCAGCATCTCGTTTTCGTCAAGCGCCGCGAAGCTGAGTGCGTCGAGCCAATCCATCCCGGCGCGGATGCGATAGGCGGTGCGCGCGTGACGGTCTTGACCGAACGCGCGATCAAGCAATTGCTCGATCATCGCCTGATCGACCGCCGATAGCGGGATGAGGGTTGCGGTTTCGCTCATCAGGCGGCGGTTAGGGGTGGGTTAGCGCGATGCCAACCCACTTTCTCGTCGCCGTGAAGGTTAAATACTCAACTTGAGCACACGCCCGCCGTCGCCGTCTTCAGCCACCCAGATGCTGCCGTCAGGCCCTTGCTCTACGGAGCGCAGGCGTCCGCCCACTTCGTAACGGGCGGCTTCGGTTGCGATTTCGCCGTCGATGTCGACCCGCACGAGTGCTTCGCTTGAGAGGCCGGCAATCAAGGCATCGCCTTTCCATGGGCCGAACATGTCGCCGGAATAGATGATCATGTCGCCGGGCGCGATTACCGGGGTCCAGTGCGCGGCTGGTTTCACGAAGCCATCGTCTTCGCTGTGATCCTCGATCGGGTCGCCATTGTAGTGGTTGCCATAGGAGCGTGTGGGCCAGCCATAATTGGCACCGCTCTGAACGAGGTTCAGCTCGTCGCCGCCCGCCGGGCCATGCTCGATATCCCAAAGCCGCCCGTCTGCATCCCAGTCCATCCCCAGTATGTTGCGGTGGCCATAGGACCAGATCTGCGACTCTACGTCGCCCTGATCGGCCATCGGATTGCCCTCGGCGGGGGTGCCATCCAGATTGAGGCGCACGATCGTGCCGAGGTTGTTGGTGTTGTCCTGCGCTGGATCAAGCTCCTGCCGGTCGCCGCTGGCAATGAACATGTGCTGCTCATCAGGTGAGAAAAGGATGCGGTGCGAATAGTGGCCGCGCTTTCCGGTTTTGATAGACTGGCGCCAGACGACACCAAGATCGGTGATTGCGCAGTCTTCACCAGCTTCATCGCAGGATAGTTTACCGCGACCGACGGCCGCTCCGTAATTGCCACCATCGCCGCCTTCGGCCCAGCTGAGATAGATTGTGCGGCCATCCATTGGCATTTCAGCCTCAGATTCGAGGAAGGCGACATCGCCCAATCCGCCTTGACCGCCATAGGCAACCGTCGGAGCGCCTGAGACTTCGGTGACGCTGCCGCTTGCCGTGTTCATCAATTTGAGCGTGCCCGACTTCTCGGTGACGAACAGCATCCCGGTGCCCGGCGCAAATTCGATTGCCCATGGTTCGTTGAATTCGCCCATCTCGGAGACGGTGTAATCGGGTTCACCCGCTTCGGCGCTCGCCGCGCTGTCCCCAGCATCGGCATTGGCGCAGCTTGCGAGCGCGACGGCGGAGATGGATAGGGTGATGGATGCTTTGGAGAAGTTCTTCATGTCAGGGGTAACTCCCAATCTTCAATTCGGTGCCGGGGAACTTGTCATAGGCGTGGACGAGGCCGGGCGTGGTCCGCTTGCCGGGCCGGTGGTGGCCGCTGCGGTTGTGCTGGGCAGCGACGTACCCGCAGGTCTCAACGATTCCAAGAAGCTTTCCGCCAAACGCCGCGCTGTACTCGACGAAGAAATCCGCAGGTCATGCGGTTGGGCCGTGGCGGTGGTCGAGCCGCAAGAGATCGACAGGCTCAACATCTTCTTGGCGACGATGACAGCGATGACCCGTTGCGTGGGCGAATTGGCGCAGCTCGTAGGCACGGCTCCGAATGAGGTCTTGATCGATGGAAATATGACGCCCGATGGCCGCTGCGCCGATTGGTGCTGGCCTGCGCGGGCGATTGTGGGCGGGGACGGGATCGAGCCAGCGATCAGCGCTGCCTCGATCATCGCCAAGGAGCACCGCGACCGGATTATGATCGCTGCGGCAGAGGATTACCCGCATTACGGCTGGGAGCGGAACAAAGGTTATCCCAGCGCAGAACACAAAGAGGCGCTGCGCATCCATGGGCCCACACCGCTGCACCGGCACAGCTTTGCGCCGGTGGCGCAAGCAAACCTTTTGTGAAGCGCGCTGGCTTGCCCTAAGCGCCCGCAGCAATGACCGAAGCGATTCTCCTTAGTATTGCCGGACTTGTCGGCCTCGCCATCGGTGGTGAACTGCTGGTGCGCGGTGCTGTTGGCATTGCGCAGAAGCTTGGCGTCTCGACCTTGTTCACCGGTCTGGTGATCGTCGGTTTCGCGACATCGATGCCGGAAATGGTCGCGAGCGTGCAAGCCTCGCTGGCTGGATCGCCCGAGATTGCCTGGGGCAATATCGTTGGGTCGAACCTCGCAAATACACTGCTGATCCTGGGAGTGTCGGCGCTGGTGATGCCAATCGCGCTGACCGGAACCGGACGCCGCGATGCTGTTGTGGCGCTTGGCCTGACCTTGCTCCTCTGGGCGCTCGCTGCGTCGCAATTGGGCGCGCGCTGGATCGGTTTTGTGTTTTTGGCCGGGATTATCGTCTACATTGTCTGGCGCTATCGCCATCCGGGCGGAGCTGCTGTCGACGATGATGACGATGACGAGGCGCCTGCGAACGGATTGATCGCCGGGCTACTATTTGTGGTCGGCCTCGGAATTCTAGTGGCGGGCGGCAACGCGCTCGTAACCGGTGCGATTGAGCTTGCGACCATTTTTGGAGTCAGCGAGACCGTGATCGGTCTTACGGTCGTCGCAGTCGGCACGTCGCTCCCCGAATTGGCAGCATCGATCGCAGCGGCATTGCGCAGCAAATCGGGGCTGGCGCTGGGAAATGTCGTTGGCTCGAATATCTACAACATCCTGCTCATCGGCGGGGCAACCATGAGCATCGCACCATTCGCGCTGCCACTCAGCCTCGCCGGATTGCAGATGGCGCTGCTCACCGGAAGCGCCGTGTTGCTGTTGTTGCTGCTGTGGTTTGCGAAGAGCATCGGACGGTTGATTGGGACCGCGCTGCTGGTGGCGTTTGTCGGCAACGTGGTTTTTGTGTTGGCGTAAGCCGTTGCGCCCGTAAGCGGCCGATGGCGTGCAGAAAAACAAGAACGAGTCTTTTGCGCCACACCACCCTATCTGGAGTCTCTCGGCGCGAAGCGGACTCAACATCTGGTGGAGTCACCTTTCGTTCTGCACCACGCCTCCGTTCGTTTACCATTCGCTAACCATAACCGGCGAGAATTCAGTTCTTGACGCGGAGTCCCTTTGGACTCACCCTGTGGATAACTCTGCGTGAGATTTGGTTCGGGGAATTGCTGTGAGCGTGATGGAAACTGCGAAGGTGCGGGCAAAAGGTGTTGTTAAAGCACCGGAAAAGTCGCGTGCACCGCTGCCGGTCGGGCAAATTCTCACAGGCGACTGCATCGAAGCCATGCGCTCGCTGCCCGATAATTCGGTCGACTGCGTGTTCGCCGATCCGCCTTACAATTTGCAGCTCGGCGGCGACCTGAACCGCCCCGATGGCAGTTCTGTCGACGCCGTGACTGACGAGTGGGACAAATTCTCCAGCTTCCGCGCCTATGATGAATTCACCCGCAGCTGGCTTTCCGAAGCGCGCCGCGTGCTCAAGCCTGACGGCGCCTTGTGGGTCATCGGTAGCTATCACAATATCTACCGTGTCGGCGCAATTCTGCAGGATCTCGGCTTCTGGATCCTCAACGATATCGTCTGGCGCAAGACCAATCCGATGCCGAACTTCAAAGGCACCCGCTTCACTAATGCACATGAAACGCTGATCTGGGCGAGCATGGGTGAGAAGGCGCGGTATCAATTTAACTACCGTGCAATGAAGACCTTAAATGATGAACTTCAGATGCGTTCTGATTGGGTTCTACCAATCTGCTCCGGAAATGAGCGGCTGAAAGAGAACGGCAAGAAAGCACATCCGACGCAGAAACCCGAAAGCTTGCTGTACCGCGTGCTGCTCGCCACCACCGAGCAAGGCGATGTGGTGCTCGACCCATTCTTCGGCACTGGCACGACCGGGGCTGTTGCAAAACGTCTGGGCCGCCAATGGATCGGCTGTGAGCGTGAGAGCTTTTACCGAGGCGTCGCTGAAAAGCGGATCGAGAAAGAGCTTCCGCTTGATGAAAGCGCGCTCAAGACCATGCAGAGCAAGAAGGCCGCGCCTCGCGTCGCCTTTGGTGCGCTGGTTGAAAACGGGCTGATCCCGCCAGGGACGCAGGTGTTCGACAAGAAGCGTCGCTGGGTTGCGACCGTGCGCGCCGACGGATCGCTGGAATTGGACGGCAAGACCGGATCAATCCACGGGCTTGGCAAGGACCTGCAAGAGGCACCCAGTTGCAATGGCTGGACCTTCTGGCACTATGAAAAGGGCGGGGAAGTGCTCGCGGTTGACGCCGCCCGGCAGCTCTACCTGCTCGCCAGCGAAGACTAGATTTCCCAAGCTGCTCCGACGTTTAGCCGTCAGACTAACGGCGTTGGCACAAAATTAACGCAGGCCCGGTAATTTCGGCAGCCGTCGCTCGATTGCACACCTTGCACCGAGCGCGGATGACAGGAGTATCGGACTATGTACGGCAAAATCCTTCTCGCACTTGCGACCGCACCATTGGCTGTAGCTGCAACGGCTCAGGATGTTTCGGACCAGCCCGATCGCTTTACCGTGGAAATGACGATCAGCGACAATGGTAAGGTTGTCGCCGAACAGCGCATGGTTGCTGTCGAAGGCGAACCGACTTTCATTGAAGTCGAGCCTGCCGAAGGACAATCCTACCGCGCGCAATTGTTCGTGTCTTCGGAAGCCAACGGTTTGCTCAAGACCCGATCGCACTGGAAGGCGACTTCGCCGACACTCGGCACGATCTCATTCAGCCCTATCCTGAAAGTGCAGCCGGGCGAAGCAGCGCGGATCGAACGCGGTTATGAAAGCCGTCACGTCAAGCCGCTGCGCGTGACTTACACGGTTCATCCTGTCGCTGGCTAAGCCAAGTCGCTTTTTGCGACTGATTATCGATTCAGCGGCACGTCTCGGCCCGATTGCGCCGATTTCTGCAGCGTAGGTTCATGTGCTTGACGCGAATCCGCCTGGGTTCGCCACGTCTGGGGGCATAACCTAACGTGAGGAAATCATGCAGAAACTCCGCATTACGACTCTATCCTGCGGCGCTGCCTTAGGGCTCGCCGCATTGCCGACCGCCGCTCTGGCCGATGGCCCCTATATCGGTCTCAGCGGCGGCGTAGCCCTGCCCGAAGACAGCGAAAACTCCGGGCAGATCGACGAAGCGATCCCGGCAACCGATGACTTCGGAGCGATCGCAGCAGACACGCCGCTGGCGTGGGAGACCGAGTTTGACACTGGCTTCGCGATCAGCGGGCAGGTCGGATATGCTTTCGACAATGGCCTTCGGGTCGAGCTGGAAGGTGCCTATTCCGAATACGGTGTCGACACCCATAGCGGCCTGACCGTGGGCGGCACAGATATCGACACGGTCGATTCCGCCATTCTGACACGTGGCGCTGCAGACGCGGCGAACCCCACAGTCGGCGCAGTAATCGCCGACGGGCAAGGACAGGTCTCCAATTTCGGTCTGTTCGGCAATGTATTTTACGACATCCAGACCGGCAGCGGGTTCAAGCCCTATGTCGGTGCCGGGCTCGGCTATCAGTGGGTCGATGTCGAATACTCTCCGTCCGACGTGTCCGTTGCTGACGATGATGACGGCTCGTTTGCCTATCAGTTGATGGCAGGTGCCAGCTACGAGCTATCGTCAAGCACCGAGCTCTTTGGTCAATACACTTACCGCGCCACGACCGAGGACGCCGATATCCCGCTGACGCTGCTCCCGGCAACGCTCGGGGTCGAATCTTCGCAATCGATCGTCTCGGCCGGCGTTCGGGTGAAATTCGGCGGCGATTGAATAGGCCATGCTACACTAAGGGGCCGCACAATCATGCGCGGCCCCTTTTTCGTGGAGTTTTCTCACCTCGTCATTGCGGGCGGCGCAGCGACACGGCAATCCGGCAGCTCTCGATCCCCTTTGAGGCTGTGCCCATGACCGCATCCGTTTACGTCCATCCGATTGCCTTCGCTTCCGGACCACAAGCCGAAGACGGGGCTGCTATCCGGCTCGGCGGGTCAATGGTCTACGCAAGTCGCTTTGCGCTGGTAGTGCGTGACAATGGTGAGGCGACGCAGCGCCTGCTGTTCGGCGCGCGCGGTTTCGAGGCAGCGCTTACGAGCCTCGATGCGGCGCTGGCCGAAGAGGCCCAGCAGCAATGGGCCAACCTGCAAAAGGTGCACGCGCCGCTGCAATTGGGTGAGCGGACAATCCGCTTCGATCAGCCGCAGGTGATGGGTATTCTCAACGTCACGCCCGACAGCTTTTCCGATGGCGGTGAGTTCCTCGACAAGCCTGAAGCCGGGCGCGAACACGCCGCCGCAATGCTCGAAGTGGGCGCGGCAATCATCGATATCGGCGGCGAGAGCACGCGTCCGGGCGCAGCAGCCACTTGGGAAGGCGACGAAAAAGATCGCGTGCTACCGGCGGTAGAATATTGTGCCAGCATGGGCGCTGCGATCAGCGTCGACAGCCGCCGCGCAGGCGTGCTCGAAGCGGCACTGCAAGCTGGCGCACATGTCGCCAATGACGTGTCGGCGATGCGCTATGATGATCGCACCACAGAGCTGGTCGCGAACACTGGATGCCCCGTCATTCTGATGCACGCGCCGGGGAGCGGCGATGATCTGCACGAAGGCGGCGAGTATGAAGATGTCGTCAGTGAGGTGTTCGACTTCCTAAAAGACGCGCGAGCCAAGGCCATTGCGGCGGGCATTTCTGAAGAGAAAATTGTGCTCGATCCCGGTATCGGCTTCGGCAAATCGCTGGCGGATAACCTGACGCTCATGAACTCGCTGGCGCTGTTCCATGCGCTTGGTTCGCCCTTGCTTCTTGGTGTCAGTCGCAAGCGGATGATTGGGGCTCTGTCCAATGAGGAGCCTACCGATAAACGGCTCGGTGGATCGATAGCGTTGGCGATGAAAGGCATGGAAGCGGGCATGCACATCCTGCGGGCACATGACGTCGCCGAGACGGTTCAGGCGCGCAATGTCTGGCGCGGCATGCGCGATGCGGCGTTGACAGATTTCGCGCAATTGCCGCCGCTATGACAAAAAAATTCCGGCGGCTGTAACCGGTCGCGGCAAGGGTGCGAAACAGAGTGTGACTCGCGCCTGCCCCTGACCCCCTCCAAGGCGCGAGTCTCCCTATTTCCGGGTCAAGATGGAGATTCTCCGCATGATTTCGCACGTCCGCATTCCGTCCGCACTGTTCATCACCGGTCTCGCAGCCGCGCTGCCAGGCACTGCCTTTGCCGAAGACGGCAAGACCGGCGAAGAAGGATTTTATGTCGCGGTCAAAGGCGGTGTTACATCGCCGAGTGATGAAGACTTTGACGGGATTCAGGCTCCCCAAGGCGCATCACCCGGCGTCCCGGGCGCACCTGCGGTTGTCGATCTAGAATTTGATGAAGACTTCACCTTCGCCGGTACGGTCGGTTATCGGTTCGATAAACGCGTATTCGGGATATTCCAGCCCTCGATCGAGGCAGAATACTCCTATGCTAGTCCCGACATTTCGGGTGGTTCCTTCAATGGCGGTGATCAGTCATTCAGCGGCGACCTCGACATCAACACTTTCACGATCAACTATCGTTCGGACATTCGCTGGTCGGAAACACAGCGCGTAATCCCGTACACGAGCGGCGGAATTGGTGTTGCAGACGTCGATGCACAGGTTGCCTATTTCCCGAATAACGGCGTGGCGAACGCTCCGACCTTTGCGCTATCTGGAGGGGACACTGGTTTCGTGCTGCACAACACAATCGGACTTAGCTTTCGCCTGACCGATCAGATCGATCTGGAAACTAGCGCCCGTTACCAGAGGATATCGGGAATTGATCTTGAGCGTCGTTTTATCGGCGACGGCGGAAATGATTTCAGCGCGGACGTTGGCGGTCGGTATGAAACAGTCTCAGGCTTTGCGGGCATTCGCTTCCGCTTCTGATCTTTAGACCGCCCGTCAAACGGCGAAAAATATACAGGCCCCTCCTCTGCATTAGCGGAAGAGGGGCCTTGGCGTTTGTGCGTCCGTCGCAAATTCGTCATGGAGAGCGCGCACAAGAATTGAACACGCTGATTTACGGAGTCGTCCATGCGCCGCCTTTCCCTGCTCGCCGCCACTGCCGTTATGGTCGCCGCCCCGCTGGGCGCCGAACACGAAGTCGAATTGTCGTCAGAAGACTTGCTCGCGCCGTATTACGCGAAACTCCAGTCCGAGATCGAACTGCCGGTCGCGCCTGCCAATGTCTCGATTGCGTCCGATACGGTCATCACCCGGCTAGCCTTCGGCAGCTGTAACCATCAATCGCGCTCGCAGCATATGTGGGCGCAGATCGCCGCAACCGATCCCGAGTTGTTCCTCTTCATCGGCGACAACAATTACGGCGATCAGATGTGGGCAGGCGATGCCGGCCTTGCGACGCTCCGCGCGGCCTATGCCAAGCAGGCCGAGACGCCGGAGTTGACCGATTTTCGCAGCAAAGTCCCGATGATGATCACCTGGGACGATCACGATTATGGTTTCAACGATGGCGGTGCGAGTTTCGCCTATCGCAAATGGTCTGAAACGATCTTCGAGACCTTCTGGGGGTCATCTCACGAAGTGAAGTCGCGCCCCGGTATCTATGAAAGCCGCATGTTCGGCGAAGAGGGCAAGCGCACGCAGGTCATCACGCTCGACACCCGTTTCTTCCGCTCCGACTTCGACCGGATGGCCTACACGCCAGAGCGCCCGCCGCTGGGGCCGTATGTGCCGAGCGATGATCCTTCAAAAACGATGCTGGGCGAGGCGCAATGGGAATGGCTGGCACAGGAACTCGCAAAGCCAGCCGATTTCCGCATCATCGCGTCCTCGATCCAGGTGATCACCGACGCGCATGATTACGAGAGCTGGGAAGCGCTGCCGCTGGAGCGCGCGAAGCTGTATGAGCTGCTCGCCGGGCGCGAGGAAAGCGGCATGGTGCTGCTGTCAGGCGATCGCCATGCTGGCGGGATTTATTCCGACACACCGGAAGCGGCTGGAGGCGAGCAGATTTGGGAGCTGACCAGCTCTTCGCTCAACTATTCGTTTAGCTCCACCGAGCGCAACACTGCGCGCGAACCCGATCCAAAGCGCCTGACCGATTTCATCTCGGAGGAGAACTTCGGCTTGGTCGAGATCGACTGGGACGCGCGCAGTTTCACGATGAGCATGCGCGGCAGCGAGGGTGAGACCCGCGTGACCCGCACGGTCAGCTGGTAGGCGAGCTACCCGGGCGAGGCGGCGGAGCCTGCGAGCAGGCCGCCGTCCAGCGTAAGTTCGGTTCCGGTCATATAGGCGCTGTCCTCACTCGCGAGGAACACGCAGGTCGCCGCGACTTCTTCGACGCTGCCAAACCGCTTGAGCGGCGTGTCGGCGACGAGTGCGGCCATGCGTTCTTCGCGGTCCGGCCCGTCGCCGAGCATTGGTTCCCACATCGGGGTGAGGATCGCCGCGGGGTGGACGGAATTGCAGCGAATTTTCCAACCCTGCTGCGCGGCATATAGCGCGACCGATTTGCTGTGGTTGCGGATCGCCGCCTTCGATGCTGCATAGGCTGAGGCGCCGGGAATGCCGACAAGGCCAGAGCGCGACGAGATGTTGATGATCGACCCGCTCCCCGCCTCCTTCATTGCGCGCAAAGCATAGCGACAGCCAAGGAACGTGCCATCGGTGTTGACGGCATGGACCGCGCGCCAGTCTTCGAGCGACGCGTTTTCGGGGTCGTGCGGGCTGACGCCCGCTTCGAACCCGGTAACGCCGGCATTGTTCACCATCACATCGATTTGCGGCCAGAGCTGCTGGATTGCATCCCAATCCGCCTCTTCGCGCACGTCGAGATGCGCATAGTCGCAGCCGATTTTGTCTGCCGCCGCTTGGCCTGGCGCATCGTCGATGTCGGTGAGCAGGACGGTGGCGCCTTCGGCCTGGAAAGCTTCGCAGATCGCGCGGCCAATACCGCGCGCACCGCCGGTGACCACGCAGCGCGTGTTGTTCAATTTTTGCATAAGATACCTCAAGGGTCAGATAGGAAAGGGCATCGGACAATGTGGGTCCGAAACAAGTTCCGCGACTGTGTCGCGTTTCAGCGGTTACGCTGGCCCATCTAACTAACTCCTCGAATTTCAGTATTCAGCTAGCTGTAGAGCAGCCGCCGCGTCAAGCTGCGTTGTCGATCCCAAGATCGCTGAGCTTGCGGTAGAGCGTCGAACGTCCAATCCCGAGCCTTCGCGCAACCTCGGTCATGCGGCCGCGATAATGGCCGATGGCGAGGCGGATCACGTCGGCTTCGATTTCTTCGAGCGGACGCAGATTGCCGTCTTCGGTGTAGAGCATGATGCCGACCCCGTCGTGCGAACTGGTCGATGTCATTCCGTCGGTTTCGCCGATCAGCTCCGACAATTGGGGGAAGCTGTCTGCGGTCAGGGTGTTGCCTTCGCAATAGACCGCTGAGCGGAAGAGAACGGACTGCAACTGGCGGACATTGCCCGGCCAATCATAGGCGGAGAGCAGGCTCAGCGCACTGTCCGACACCGAAAGGTGCTTGAGGCCCGGCTGTTCGCCGATGCGGCCCAGAAAATGACGGGCTAGGGCGGGAATATCGCCCGGTCGCTCGCGCAACGGAGGTAGCACGATCCGCGTGGCGGAGAGCTTGTCAGCAAGTCCGGTGTCGAAATGTCCGCCGCTCACCAATTGCTTGAGCGGGATGTTGCTTGCCGAAAGGAGCCTCACATCGACGCGAAAGCCGTGCGCAGCACCAACCGGGCGGACAATCCCGCTTTCGAGCGATTCTGCAAGGCGCTCCTGCTGTTCCTTGCCAAGTCGGTCGATCTCATCGAGCACAAGCGTGCCGCCATCGCAGTGTTGCATCGCGCCGATCTGGCGATCGAATGCTCCCGGAAAGGCATTTGGCTCGTGCCCGAACAGAACCGATTCGATTGAGTTGGGCGGAACGCTGGCGAGATTGATGATCCGCAAAGCGGTTTTGCTGCGCGGGCTCGCGGCGTGCATCGCGCGCATCAGCATTTCCTTGCCGGTGCCGCTTTCGCCTTCGATCAGAGTGTGTCCATGTCCGCGTGCGGCCTTGGCAGCCTGTGCCAGAGCGGTGCGGAATTTCGGCGCGGTGCCGATCATCGCATCAAAATCGAGGCTCGCCGACATCTTCTCGGTCAGCGGGGCGAGTTCGTTGCGCGGCGCTTCGCGGGTGGTGACAGTGCGCAGCGCCTCCATCAGGCGTTCGGGCGAGATTGGTTTGACAAGATAGTCGCTCGCACCTGCGCGCATCGCTTCGACTGCGAGAAGCGGAGAGGCGCTGGTGGTCAGCATAAGGATCGGGAGCGCCGGACGGCGTTCTTTAAGCTCTGCGATCAGAGTGCAGGCGTCGTCGCCCGGAACCCATTGATCGAGCAGGATCGCGGAAAGCTGCATGCCTTCGCGGGTTCCAAGGATCGCAATCGCGGTTTCAGCGTCGCTGGCTACAATTGTGCGCCAGCCTTCGCGCGCGGCGATGGCCGAGATCAACCGGCTTTGCGCCGGCTCATCGTCGATCAGCATAACCAGCCGCGTATCTTCGCGCGATTCCAGCTCGGACATGATCGTCGCAGCATCCTCAAACCGCCCTGGCCAATCCGTCCCAGGGTGAAACGTCGTTTTCGTTTAAGGGCTACGAGTAAAGACGGTGTTAAGGCTGTTGCGCGTGTTCGGGGGAGTTTGGGAAAACTGGCAATAGTGGAGGCTTGAAGCGCGCCTGCGCCTTCGATACGGGCATGCGCACTAGTTTTCTGGCAACCTTTTGCCGGGTCCACCGTTTGACATTCCAAAGGGGGAGATCGCGTCATGGCGACTCACGACATCGAAAAAGCTGAAAAGACGTATGGCGGTTTCATCGCCACGCTCAAATGGTCCGTGCCTTTGATCGCACTGATTACGCTTTTCGTCGTTATGCTGATTGCAGAATAAGGCAGCCAAAACACAGTGAAAATCGCCATCCTCAAGGAGCGCGCCGAGGGCGAAACGCGGGTTGCCGCGACGCCCGAAACGGCCAAGAAATTCATCGGTCTGGGCAATGAGGTTGCGGTTGAGGCGGGAGCTGGCCTCGCCGCCTCCATCACCGATGATGCGTTTTCCGATGCAGGCGCGGTGATTGGCGATGCGGCTTCGACTGTGAAGGATGCCGATATTATCCTCGGCGTTCAGGCCCCCAATGTGGCGCATCTCAAAGGTGCGAAGGCCGGGGCATGGGTCGCGGCGCTGTTCGATCCCTTCGGAGATAAGGCCCGCGTTGAGGCATATGCGAAGGCGGGTCTTGAGGCGTTGTCGATGGAGTTCATGCCGCGCATCACCCGTGCGCAGAGCATGGATGTGCTTTCCAGCCAGTCGAACCTGTCTGGCTACAAGGCCGTGCTCGCAGCGGCCGATACCTATGGCCGTGCTTTCCCGATGATGATGACGGCCGCTGGCACTGTTCAGGCGGCCAAAGCGTTCATCATGGGCGTCGGCGTCGCCGGGCTTCAGGCGATTGCGACCGCGCGGCGTCTGGGGGCTCAGGTCTCTGCCACGGATGTGAGGTCGGCCACCAAGGAGCAGATCGAAAGCCTTGGCGCAAAAGCGATTTTTGTCGAGGATGTGGCTGGCATCGAAGGTGAGGGCTCGGGCGGCTACGCGACCGAAATGAGCGACGAGTACAAGGCCGCGCAGGCCAAGCTCGTCAGCGAACACATTGCCAAGCAGGACATCGTCATCACCACCGCGCTAATCCCGGGACGCGCGGCTCCGGTGCTGATCACCGATGCACAGATCGCGACGATGAAGCCGGGCAGCGTGATCTTCGATCTCGCGGTTGCACAAGGCGGCAATGTCGAAGGCTCCAAGCCAGACGAACTGGTCGAGAAGCACGGCGTGAAGATCATCGGCTATTCGAACACGCCTGCGCATTTGCCAGCCGACAGCTCAGCGCTGTTCGCACGCAACCACTTCAACTTCCTCTCCGCCTTCTGGGACAAGGAGGCGGGCAAGCCGGAACTCGACGAAGAGATCGGCGACGCGATCCGCCTGACGAAGGGCGGGGAAGTGGTGAATGAGAGGCTGACTTCGTGAGATCGATTTTGGGGGCAATGGCGCTTGCGGTTGGGCTGGTAGGACCCGCTCACGCCGAAAAACTGTATTCAGTCTGGACGCTTGAACCGACAACTGAAATCGGGTCGGTCACTTATCAGTCTGGCGAACCCATTCTGGTCCAGAGGTTGCTACCTTATGAAGCCGTGCGATTGAAAGAACCAGCTCGCATCAAAAAGAAGAAACAACTCAACGCCAACGTGATCCTTTTCAAGGTCTATCAAGCTGATGGGCAAGCTGCCTATTGTACGTTGAAGGATCAATCGACTGGTCACACTTCGAAATCGCTGTTTATCCCTGTGCTCGATAAGCGTCCCTGCCTTGTGGACGAGGATGGTGACGGTGTCTTTGACAAACGTTTTTCTGTTTTCGACAAGTATGGCAGTGCGCTTACCCCAAGCGGCAACCTTTCTAAGGCAAAAGATCTTTACGCTCCAGCCGCTTACGAAAAGGTAGCTCCGTCGGAATTCCCAGTTTTTCGCGGTTTTTCCTTCTACCTTAAAAATCCCGAGAGCCAACGCAAACGCGAGATTGGCATCGAATACGACAATGGCCGTGGATATAATGGGTGGATGAATCGCAGCCCAGATTCTACACCAGAAATGCCAACCGCGCTGAATGTGCGCGTATCGGAAGTAACAATCCGAAACGGCTTAGGAACACTAAATGTTCAGGTCGATCCCACGGTATTCATTGTTGGAACCAGTGGTGGCACATTCTATGTGAGCGATTTGCCAGCATTCGTCGAAACAGCGAGCTAATCCATGGACTTCATCTCAATCCTCTCGATTTTCGTGCTGGCGTGTTTCGTTGGCTATTACGTGGTCTGGTCGGTTACTCCGGCACTGCACACGCCCTTGATGGCGGTGACCAATGCGATTTCCTCCGTGATTATCGTCGGTGCCCTGATTGCGGCGGCTGAGGCGGGTAGCCCGGCGGCGAAATATCTCGGCCTGTTCGGAGTGGTGCTCGCGAGCATCAATATCTTCGGCGGGTTTGCTGTGACGGAGCGAATGCTCGCAATGTACAAGAAGAAGGAGAAGTGAGGATGGGCACTTCAGCTCCTTTTTCGTCATTGCGAAGCGACGCAGTCGCTGCGGCAATCCATCATCTGCCCTCACGGCTTTTCGGTCGGTCGATGGATCGCTTCGTCGCTTCGCTTCTCGCGATGACGATGTTCTTTTCCGCCACCCCCGCTCACGCGGCAACCGGCGATACCGGCACCCCGGCATGGGCGATGCTCGCCTACCTCGCGTCAGGCGTCTTTTTCATCCTCGCACTGCGCGGGCTTTCCAGCCCCGCCACCAGCCGTGCAGGCAATCGTTATGGTATGCTCGGCATGCTGATCGCCGTGGTAACCACGCTGGTCACGCACAGCGTTGCCACCCTGCCAGAGATCGGCATCGCGATGTTCCTCGGCGGGATCATCGGTATCACGGTGGCGCGCAAGATCGCGATGACGGCGATGCCGGAACTGGTCGCAGGCTTTCACTCGCTGGTTGGCTTGGCCGCAGTTGTGGTCGGGCTTGCTGCATGGCTTGACCCGGCGTCCTTCGGTATCACCGATGCCGATGGGCAGATCCTGGTTGTCAGCCGGATTGAGCTGGGCCTTGGGATTGCCATCGGCGCGATTACATTCTCAGGCTCGGTCATCGCCTTCCTGAAACTGTCGGGCCGGATGAGCGGATCGCCGATCATGCTGCCCGGGCGGCACTTCATCAATCTGGGTACGCTTGCGGCGATCCTCGGGCTGATCGCGGCCTATGCGATGTCCGGCGCGGCAGGAGCGGGTGAGGGTCAGTTGATTATCGCCGTCACCATTCTCGCTTTCATCATCGGCTTCCTGCTCATCATCCCTATTGGCGGAGCCGATATGCCGGTCGTGGTGTCGATGCTGAACTCCTATTCCGGCTGGGCGGCGGCGGCGATGGGCTTCACGCTTGGCAACACGGCGATGATCATCACCGGCGCGCTGGTCGGTTCGTCGGGCGCGATCCTAAGCTACATCATGTGCCGCGCGATGAACCGCAGCTTCATCAGCGTGATCGCTGGCGGGTTTGGCGCGGATGATAGCGGCGGTGGCAGCGGCGAAGCCCGCGAGCAGCGCCCTTACAAGCAGGGCAGCGCGGACGATGCTGCCTTCATGCTGGAACAGGCCGAGAAGGTCATCATCATTCCCGGCTACGGCATGGCGGTGGCGCAGGCGCAGCATATCCTGCGCGAAATGGCCGACGCTCTGAAGGAAAAGGGTGTGGACGTGAAATACGCGATCCACCCCGTCGCGGGCCGCATGCCGGGCCACATGAACGTGCTCCTGGCTGAAGCCAATGTGCCATATGACGAAGTGTTCGAGCTTGAGGATATCAACTCCGAATTCGCGCAGGCTGATGTGGCCTTCATCATCGGCGCGAACGACGTGGTGAACCCGGCAGCGAAGACCGACAAATCTTCGCCGATCTATGGTATGCCGGTGTTTGACGTCGACAAGGCGAAGCAGGTGTTCTTCATCAAGCGTTCGATGGGCGGCGTCGGTTATGCAGGCGTGGATAACGACGTATTCTATATGGACCAGACAATGATGCTGCTGTCCGATGCGAAGAAGATGGTTGAGGAAATCGTCAAGGCTTTGGACTGAGCTTGTCTCTCGACTGGACTGGTGAGGGGTCGCCAGGAGGAATTACATGGCTGTCAGTGCAAACGCACGTCCGTTTCGGTTCACGGGGATTCTTGTGGCGATAGCGCTGCTCGCCGTCGGTGGATGGCTGGTGTTTCGCGACGGTGGTCTGATGAATCAGGTGACCGAGGAGCGGGTCGAGGATGCGTTGCTGGCGAAGGGGGTTCCGGTGCCCATGGCCGCGTGTATGGCGCCCAAACTCGTCGACAGGCTCAGCATTTCGCAATTGCGTAAGCTTGAAAAGCTCGGCCCAGAAGAGGGTGAGAGCCGTTTGCCGACATCACCCGGCGATGCTCTGTCTCGCCTCCGCCGGGTTGATGACGAGGCCGCAGTTGAAGCGCTGGCAGTGGTCGGCGCGCGCTGCGGTGTTGATAGCCTGATCGGGACCCTCGGGCTTTAGCCTTTCCAGCGACAAGTGCTTGCAAACCTCCCCGTGAATGCCGCACTGTGTGCGGCGAAAACGGAGGCACCTATGATCATGCGAATAGTTCCGGCTCTGCTGCTTGGTTGCGCGGTTTTGGCTCAGCCTGCCGGGGCCCAAACCGCCAAAGCCAACGCCGAGCAAGTTGGCACCGAGTTCATGGTCTTCGACGTGAGCGCCACCGAGGCAGCGAAGGCTGAGTTCCTGCGCGGCCTCGCGCTGCTGCACAACTTTGAATACGCCCGCGCCGCTGCTGCCTTTCAGGCGGCACAGGCCGCCGATCCGGACTTCGCCATGGCCTATTGGGGCGAGGCGATGACTCACAACCACCCACTCTGGGAGGAGCAGGATCGCGATGCCGCGCGGGCTATCCTTGCAAGACTTGGGGCGACGCGCGAGGCGCGCATGGACAAGGTACGTGACCCGCGCGAGGTAATGTGGTTCGACGCGGTCGAAACTCTCTATGGGGAAGGCACGAAGGAAGAGCGGGATCACCTCTACCTCGCCAAGATGCGGGTTCTGCACGAAGCCTATCCATCCGATGTGGATGCGCGCGCTTTCACAGGGCTGGCGATCCTCGGCACGTCGCACGGAGGGCGCCAGATCCCGATTTATATGGAGGCCGCTGGACTGCTCGAACCGGGTTTCATGACCCACCCGATGCACCCCGGCATCCTGCATTATCTGATCCATTCCTATGACGACCCGGTGCATGCCCCCTTGGGCGAGCGTATGGCCGAGCGTTACGCGACTGTCGCGCCAGACGCAGGGCATGCGCAGCACATGGTGAGCCACATCTTCCATGCGCTGGCGGATTGGGAGGCGTCGGAACTTGCCAATATCAATGCCGATGCGGTGGTCGATGGCCAGTTAGCCCAGCGCGGACTCGGTCCGACGTATTGCGGGCACTACAATGAATGGCTCGCCTATGCGCTGGTGCAACAGGGCAAGGATGCGAGCGCTATTGTCGATGGTTGCCGCGCCCAGGCGATCAGGCAATTGGCCGGGGATCAATCCACCGGGAAGATAGGCGCATACCGTTCGGCGACCAGCAGCTTCAGCACGATTGCGCTCTACACCGGTGTGACGAGCGGGGACTGGCCCGAAGGGTTCGATTTGCCGGAGGGGCGCTACCTTAAGACGCGGTTCGATATGGCCTATGCCGCGCTGCTTCAGTCGCGGGGCGACCACGCTGCCTCGTCGTCAGCGCTGTCTGAGATGAAGGAACTCCACGCTGCAATCCTCGCGGCGCTGCCCGAGGAAATGCCCGATGAGACCGGTCTGCAAGCCTGGAACGAGCGCATCGTCGAACAGGGTGACGCGCTGGTGCTGCTCGCATCCGGGGATACGGAGACCGGACTGGCTGCGCTGCGCACTAACGCCGAACAAGAGGTCGCGATGCCGGTGGTTTTCGGTCCGCCAGCGATCGAAAAGCCGAGTTATGAACTGTTGGGTGAGGAGCTTCTCAAGCTGGGCCGAAAGGCCGAAGCAGCCGATGCTTTCCGCGCGTCTTTGGCCTTTTCGCCCGGGCGGCTCCTGTCACTCAATGGGCTGCGCGAGGCAACGGCTCCCTAACGCCTATTGATCATACGCCCTGTCTTGCGCCACTATGCGTTTGGGAGAGGGAGACATTAATGATCCGACTGATACTTGCGGCGCTGGCGCTGATCACCGCTGCGCCCGCGCTAGCCGAGACGCATACGATTGCCGCCGGCGAAGGCGCGCAGGAACGTTTGCAGGAGGCGCTGATCCTCGCCGAGCCGGGTGACACGATCCTGCTCGAAGCGGGCCGGTTCGAGATGACCGATGGGCTCAGCCTCGATGTCGACAATGTCACGCTCAAAGGCGCGGGCATGAACGCCAGCGTGCTAGACTTCACCAATCAGGCGGGAGCGGGCGAGGGGCTGCTCGTCACATCCGACGGCGTGACCTTGCGGAATTTCGGGATCGAGAATGCCAAGGGCGACGGGATCAAATCCAAGGGTGCTGATCAGATCGTCTATCATGCGGTCCGGGTCGAATGGACCAATGGACCGGATGCTACCAACGGTGCCTACGGGATCTACCCGGTCGAGGCGCGCGATATTCTGGTGCAAGACAGTTATGTGCGCGGTGCTTCGGATGCCGGTATCTATGTCGGTCAGTCCGAGAACATCATCGTCCGGCGCAACCGCGTGGTCGAGAATGTTGCCGGGATCGAAATCGAGAACAGCAATTTTGCCGAGGTCACCGAGAACCTGACGACCAAGAATACCGGCGGCATTCTGGTGTTCGATTTGCCAGGGCTGCCCAAGGTCGGCGGCGGCTCGGTGCTCGTCGCGCGCAATGCGATCATCGACAACAACACCGATAACTTCGCACCCGAAGGCAACATCGTTGCCAGCGTTCCTGCGGGTACAGGGGTGATGGTGATGGCCAACAAAGGCGTGCAAGTGCTCGACAACGCGCTGGTCAACAATTCCACCAGCCACGTGATGCTGATCGCCTACACGCAGGACTACAATGATGATCGCTACCAGCCTCGCCCGGTCGACGTTGTGGTGCGCGGCAATATCTATGGCACAGGGGGCAACGCGCCGGACTTCCCCGGCGGCGAGCAACTGGCCGCGATGACGGGCGGCACTCTGCCGCACATCATGACCGATGGTTTGCACGAAGAACTGGCGGTTGAAGATCCGACACCAATTCTCTCGCTCGGCCTGACCCGCGTAGGCCAGCCTCTGACGGAGGTGAATCCATCGGTTATCAACCCGGTGATCGCAGGCGAAACGGAAGAGCTTCCCAAGGTTGTGCTTCCTGAAGACATGGTCGCGTCGCTCGAATGAAGGGTCCGCTGCTTACCTTTGCTGCGGCACTGACGGTGCTCGCCGGGGCGGTTTCGCACACCTCGGCGCGCTCACCCGCGTCAGTGAACGATGCCGCAATTTTTGACGGGATGCCGCGTGCGCTGTCGGAATTCCGGTTCTTCACTGTGCCGAGCAAGCAGGTTTCGACCACTGCAGTGCCGTATGAACTCAACACGCCGCTCTATTCGGACGGGGCCGAAAAGCTGCGTTTTATCTATGTGCCGAACGGAGAAGTGCTGAAGGCGGACGGAGACGGTCTGCTCGAATTCCCCGTGGGTAGCGCGATCATAAAGACGTTCGCATTCGGCGAGGGGGCGGAGCGTCAATTGATCGAGACCCGCGTGCTGCTCCACCGCGCCGATGGGTGGCTGGCGCTGCCCTATCGCTGGAATGCGGAGCAAACTGACGCGACGCTGGCTTTGGCCGGTGCGCGGCTGCCGATCACGCGCCCCGATGGCAGCGAGATCAGTTACCGCATCCCAAACAAGAATCAGTGCAAGACCTGCCACAGCAAGGACGGTGAGGTCATTCCCATCGGCCCGAAAGCGCGGAACCTCTCGCGAGAATTCCTGACGCAGCTTGTCGATGCAGAACGCATGGTCACAATCACTGAGAACGTAGACACGCTGCCCGATTGGAATGACCGCGCGCATGCCGATACAGCTAATCTTGCCCGCGCTTATCTCGACGTGAACTGCGCGCATTGCCATCAGCCGGGCGGCAGCGCGTCCAACTCCGGCCTCGACCTGCGGTGGGAGCAGGATGATCCACATGCGATCGGTATCCGGAAGCCGCCTGTTGCTGCAGGCCGTGGGTCAGGAGGACATCTCGTCTCCATCGCGCCGGGTAATCCCGATGCGTCGATCCTAATCCACCGAATGAGTTCGACTGAACCGGGTGTTGCTATGCCGGAATTGGGCAAGGGCACCGTTGACGAGGACGGCGTGGCAATGCTGCGCAAATGGATCGAAGGGATGCCTACATCGTGAAGTGGCTCATACGCATCGTACTTACGTTGGCGGCCGTACTGGTCATCGCGTTCCTCGTGTTCCGTACACCTGATACCGACGCCTCAGAGATGCGGGCCAAGTATGGCGATGAGCCTTCGCAGTTTGTAAAGCTTGCAACTGGACTTACCGTACATTTACGCGATGAGGGGCCGCGCGATGCACCTGCCATCATCCTGCTGCATGGCGCGAACAGTAGCCTTCATACTTGGGACGAATGGACCCAGAGCCTTAGTGAGGAATATCGCGTCATCCGATACGATCAGGTTGGTCATGGCCTCACAGGACCGGCACCCGATGGCGACTATTCGAAGGAGCGCTTCGTCGCGGATGTCGACGCGATAGCAAATCATTTCGGGCTCGCTAGGTTTGTTCTCGCCGGCAATTCGATGGGCGGATGGGTGTCGACTGCCTATGCTATCGAACACTCAGACCGTGTGACTGGATTGGCGCTGCTCAACGCTAGCGGCGCACCACGCAACAAGGAGGAAGAGCGGCTTTACCTCGGTGCGAAGATTGCTCAGACCCCGGTGCTGAATTCGTTGATGACGACTGTCACACCGCGCAGTCTCGTGCGGTCCAGTCTGGAAGATGCGGTCGCTGATCCTGCATCCATTTCCGACGTAGAGGTCGAACGCTACTGGGAGCTTTTGCGCTATCCCGGCAATCGCCAGGCAGTGGTTGATCGCGCAAACACCGCCCGAGGTGGTCCGTTCGATCCAGTTGATATCGCAGCTTTGCCGATGCCAGCGCTGATTATCTGGGGTGAAGAAGATCGGGTTACACCTGTAAGCGGCGCCGAATGGTATGCCGAGCATCTGGCAAACGACACCACGGTGATATATCCCGATGTGGCCCATCTTCCGATGGAAGAAGCCGCCGATGCATCAGTTGCCGACTTCAAATCGTGGCTCGCTAACCTCGAATTAACCAACCAAGACACTCAATCCGAACAATAGTCTGCCGCCTATGGACGGCGGTTCGGGTTGGTCGCTAAACCGGCGCTCTTCCCCCTTTTGGATTCGAGGAAATTCCGTGCGCAAATTGGGCCTGATCGGCGGCATGAGCTGGGTGTCGACCGGCATGTATTACGACCGCATCAACCGTATCGTGCAGAAACGCGCTGCCCCGATGGCGAGCGCGCCGATGCTGATCGAGAGCCTCGATTTCTGCCAGCTCTACGGGCTTCGCGACGACAAGGACTGGAAACGCGCGGCCGACGTCTTGTGTGAAAGCGCAAAGCGTCTGGAAGGGGCGGGGGCCGAAGCGCTCATCATCGGTGCCAACTCCATGCACAAACTCTATGATGACGTTGCTGCGGCGGTCGATATCCCGATCCTGCACATCGCCGACTATGTCGGAAAGGCGCTGAAACAGGCGGGCCACAAGAGCGCTGCGCTAATTGGTACGCGCAATGTCATGACCGAGAGTTTCTATCGTAAACGGCTGGTCGCGCACGGCATCGACCTGTTGCCCCCCAACATGGCGAACGTCGAGATGCTCGATAAGATCATCTATGAAGAGCTCATGGTCGGTAAGGTCACGCGCGATGCAGAACGCGCGATGAAGACGATCATCACCAACAAGTCTCAGGAAGGCGCCGAAGCGATTGTCCTGGCTTCGACCGAGCTGGCGCTGGTCGTCGATGTCGATGCCAATGTCCTGCCGGTGTTCGATTCCACCCGCATCCATTGCCGCGCGGCGGCGGACTGGGTGCTCGAAGAAGAAGCGGTGAATTAGTCTGCGGCCCGTCCACGCTGAAACACGTTTTGCCGAAACCTGGCATTTGTCCGGGTGTGTCCGGTCCGAGCCACGCGTAGCTGCGATGTCGGAATTTGTCATCGAAATGTAACGAGCAAGTTCCGGGTCTTCGGGTCGCACCGTTGGCCCTTGGGGCCGCTCTCACCCCACACACCCGGGAGCGGTCCCAATCAACCCTCACGATCTCAACCTGTGCAAGTTCACGTGCCAACGGCCGTGTCTGTCCACGGCTATTGGCGATTTTTGAGGTAGGTTGCCGATCTGTTCCCGTTGAGGGTGGCCAAGCGCTGACCTAACTCAAGCTGCATGACCCGCGCCCCCTACGCCGCCGATCCCGCCCAGCATGGCGGACGCGAATTTGGCGTGCAGCGCAGCAATGCAGGCGCAGAACAGCGCGGGCCGCGAAGCGATTTTCAGCGCGACCGGGACCGCATCATTCATTCGATGAGCTTCCGGCGGCTGAAATCGAAGACGCAGGTCTTCATCGCCCCCGATGGTGACCACTATCGCACCAGACTGACGCACAGCCTTGAAGTCGCGCAGATCGGGCGGGTGTTGGCACGCGCGCTTGGATTGGACGAAGATCTGACCGAAGCACTGTGCCTCGCGCATGATCTGGGCCATCCGCCGTTCGGTCATGCGGGCGAGGATGCATTGTCTGACGCGATGACGGCGCATGGCGGCTTCTGCCACAATGCTCAGGCGTTACGCACCGTGATGCGGCTTGAATCGCCCTATCCCGAACATGACGGGCTGAACCTGACATGGGACCTGCTGGAAGGCTTGGCGAAGCACAACGGACCGATCACAGAGCCGGGCTGGGCGCTGGCCGAACTCGACGCGGCCTTCCCGCTCCAATTCAGTGCCTGGCCATCTCTGGAAGCGCAGATTGCAGCGGTGTCGGACGACATTGCCTATGACAATCACGACATAGACGATGGCCTTCGTGCGGGCTTTCTGGACCTCGACGACCTGCTCGAACTGGATTTCCTCGCACAGCAGTGGCGGGCGGTCGAAAAACGCTTTCCCAATGCCCCACGAGAGCGCCAATTGCGCGAGCTTGTGCGCGATCAAATTGGCCTGATGGTCAATGATGTGCTTGAGTACACGAATGCCCAGGTCGCAGGGTACATGTCGGTCGCCGAAATTCGCGCGGCTGGCCAGCAATTGGCGGGCTTTTCGCCTGCGATGACAGAACACGAACGGGCGCTCAAGAAGTTCATGTACGACAAGCTCTATTACCATCCCGAACAGGTATCGGCAGCGACCCGGGCCCGAGATGTGGTGGCGAAGCTGTTCGCGGCCTATTCGCAGGATGCGACGCTTATGCCGAATGAGTGGCGGCAGCGCTTGCCCGCTGAACAGCCGGACCGAGCCCGTATGATCGCCGACTTCATCGCCGGCATGAGTGACCGATTTGCCATGCAGTCCTGCGCGGCAATTTATGGCGAGCAACCAAGCGGGCTCACCAATGTCTGACCGGCGGAAAGCGCTCGAATTTGGCAAGAACAAGCCGGATTTCCGGCGGAAGAATGAACGCTATTCGCCTAACGAGCAGCCTGAACCGAGCACGGTTGCGGTCAAGTTAGGCCCGACGCGAATTGGGCTGGTTGGCGCCACCGGGCTGATTGGCACGCGCGTGATCGAGATCGCCAGCGCCAGCGATGAAGCGCGGATCGTCGGCATCGCGCGGCGTGAGGCCAAACTGCCCGATGGCGCCCGGATGGAAATGTTCGTCGCGGAATCGGAAAAATGGGGTGAAGTTCTCGAAGCAGTGCAGCCGCGATCTCTGATCTGCGCTCTCGGCACGACAATGAGCAAGGTCGGCGGAGACGAAGATGCTTTCCGAGCTGTCGATCAGGACCTGATTATTGCCACCGCCGAGGCCGCCGTGGCGGCTGGAGTGCCCAACATGGTGCTGGTTAGCTCTGCGGGCGCGGACCCGATGTCGAAGAACTTCTATCTTCGCGTGAAGGGCGAAACCGAGAAACTGATCTCCAAGGTTGGGCTCAAGCGGCTGGACATTCTGCGGCCCGGTCTGCTGCGAGGCGTTCGGGAGGACGATTTCCGGCTGGTCGAAAAGCTGGCCATGGTGGCCAGCCCGATCACCGATCCGCTGCTGCCGCAAAAGTGGGCGATGTACCGATCAATCGACGCCGACCTCGTCGCAGAAGCTGCCCTGGGTCTCGGGATGCGCAAGGCTGCGGGCCGGTTCACACATGACAACGAAGGCATGAAACGCGCCGCCCGTGAATGGCGCAACGCGGTAGAGCGTCACGCTCCGAAAGAGGACTGACCGTTGGATTGGAACTTCGTTTTCAGCGCGGTCAATGTGCTGGCGCTGATTGCGTGGGTGGCGCTTATCGCTCTGCCGCGTTGGCCTGCTCTGCTTTCCGCATTGACCTATCTTGGAGTTGGTCTGCTCTGCCTGATCTATGCGATCTGTCTGATCGGCGTGCTGAGCGGGTTCATCCCGGCGGGCGAGGGCGGGGCAGACTTTACCACCATCGAAGGTGTACGCTCGATTTTCTCCAGCGATGTCGGCGTGACGATCGGCTGGACGCATTACCTCGCATTCGACCTGTTTGTTGGCTTGTGGATCGCACGCGATGCGGATGCGAAGTTCTTCTCGCGCATCGTGCAGGCACCGATATTGCTGGCGACCTTCCTCGCCGGACCGCTTGGCTTACTGATCTGGCTGATAGTGCGCGAGCCCTATGCGCGCTCCAGCGGACGACTTCGTTAAGGGGCAGGTGCACGGCCTAGCGCAAAAGAGCTTTGAGCGTGCGTGCCTCTTGGCCTAAGCCTTTGCCAACGAACCTCTTGTGGGAGAGAGCACGGCCATGGCGAACAACGCCCATCACGACTTTTTTACCTTCGACGAAATCCTGAACTTCTGGGCTGAAAAGCGCCCCGACGGCCCGGCATTTGAGCAGGAAGGCCGGATCACCTCTTATGGTGATCTTGATACGCTGACCCGTCGATTGATCGGAGTCTTCCAGTCAAAGGGGATCACCAAGGGTGACCGGATCGCTTGGCTCGGTAAGAATGAAGATAGCTACTGCATCTTCTATCTCGCTGCGGCGCGGATGGGCGCGGTGATGGTGC
This sequence comes from uncultured Erythrobacter sp., assembly GCF_947499705.1. Classification (NCBI taxonomy): domain Bacteria; kingdom Pseudomonadati; phylum Pseudomonadota; class Alphaproteobacteria; order Sphingomonadales; family Erythrobacteraceae; genus Erythrobacter; species uncultured Erythrobacter sp. Next base: position 627,074 of record NZ_CANMPJ010000001.1, read on the forward strand.
CAGTCGGTTGGAGGCTCGCTCCGCCGGAGATTGCGTACATCCTCAACGATACCGGCGCAAAGCTGGTGTTTGCAGGTGAGGAATTCGTCGAAACGGCGAGCGGTGTGGCTGCGGACCTTCCCGCCAAACCCGAAGTGATCAGCGTCAGCGCCGCACATTCGCTGGCTGCCTCTCAAGAGCCTACCGTCTATTCCCCGCCGACTGCGGATGAGCCAATCCTGCAGCTCTACACCTCCGGAACGACCGGCAATCCCAAAGGCGCGGTTTTATCCAACGCCAACCTGCTCGGCCTTCGCAACCCGGGCAACGAAGCGGGGTTGGAGTGGAACTTCTTTGAAGCCGATGATTGCATGCTGATCGCCATGCCCTGCGCGCATATTGGTGGCACGGGCTTGATCAACATCGGCATCGCCAACGGCATTCGGAACCTCATCCAGGCCGAGTTTACGCCCGTCGGCGTGCTGGAAGCGATTGAGAACGGTGCGACCCATCTGTTCATCGTTCCGGCTGCCTTGCAGATGGTGGTGCAGCATCCGCGTGCGGCGGAGACCGATTTCAGCCATCTCAAATACCTGATGTACGGGGCTGCGCCGATGCCGCTTGAGTTGCTCAAGCAAGCGGTGAAGACCATGCCCAATGCGGGCTTTCTGCAAGCCTACGGTATGACTGAGACCAGCGGCACGATCTCGATCCTTCCGCCGTCTGATCACGTCCTCGAAGGTAATGAGCGAATGCGCTCGGCAGGCAAAGCCGTGCCGGGGGCAGAGATAGAAGTGCGCGGACCGGATAACGCAGAAGTGCCGCGCGGCGAGATCGGCGAGGTCTGCATTAAGTCACCGTCGAACACGGCAGGCTATTGGAAGCTGCCCGAAGCCACCGCCAGCACCATCGATGACGACGGCTGGCTCCACACCGGTGATGCGGGCGTGATGGATGAGGACGGCTACGTCTACATTCAGGACCGCATTAAGGACATGATCATCTCGGGCGGCGAAAACGTCTATCCGGCGGAAGTCGAGAATGCGATCTTTGGGCACCCGGCAATTGCCGAAGTGGCGGTGATCGGTGTGCCGTCCGAGAAATGGGGCGAAGAAGTAAAAGCCTGCGTGGTCTGCAAACCGGGCTCCGAGATCGATGAAGGCGAAGTGATCGCCTATACGCGTGAACGGATTGCCGCTTTCAAGGCTCCCAAAAGCGTCGATGTGATCCCCGAAATGCCGCGCAACCCGTCAGGCAAGATCCTGCGCCGACAGCTGCGCGAACCCTACTGGGAAGGGCAGGAACGGCAGGTCAGCTAGGTGTGAAGAAGCATTCGCCAGCCACACTGCGCAATCGCGAGGCGATCCTTTCGGTCCTGCGGCACGAATTGCCTGAGTGGGGGACGGTTCTGGAGGTCGCGAGCGGGTCGGGCGAGCATGCGGTTTACTTCGCCGAGCATATGCCCGCTCTTGCCTGGCAGCCGAGCGATCCGGATTTGGAGGCTCTGGCGTCGATCAAGGCCTATCGCGCGGACTATGAAGGGGTGAACCTGCGCGAACCGGTCGCGCTTGATGCGCGCGAGGGGGAATGGCCTATAGGGCGCGCCGACGCCATCCTGTGCATCAACATGGTGCATATCAGCACGTGGCGCTCGACAATCGGGCTGTTTTACGCCGCGTCACACGTACTGAACGGTAGCGACGCGCCTTTGATCCTCTACGGTCCGTTTATTGAACAAGGAGTCAAGACGGCGCAATCGAACGTGGATTTCGACGCAGGGCTGAGGGCGCGCAACCCTGAATGGGGCATTCGCGAGGTCGAGACGCTGGAAAAGCACGCGACCTTTCGCGGTTTCAGCCGCACTGCGCGCTATGAAATGCCCGCCAACAACCTGATGCTGGTATATCGGCAGACTGGAGAGGCCGAGCCGGTGGACGACATCTTTGCTCACTTCAAGGAGTAAGGGCCGACCTCGGTCTACCGCGCATCCTGAACGTCCGCACCTTCGGTCGGAGCCTCGCTGATCACTTCTTCGCCGGTTTCTCCAACCGATTTGATGTCCTCACCGAGGCCTTTCACGGTGTTGCAGGCGGCGCTGGTCAGCGTCAGTGCGGCGAGCGCTGTGGCCATGAGTGTCTTCTTACGGATCATGGTGGTGGTATTCCTTTCAAGTAGCTGGCGCTAGCTGTCAGTAACTGAACCTGTCTTTTCGCGTGCGAGCAAACGTTCGCGATATGCGATGAGCAGCCCCGCACCAATGATGAGCGGTGCGCCGAGCCACAATGTGCTGGGCGGTGCGCGGTCAAATACGCTGTACCCATACCATGTCGCCCAGAGCAGCGATGTGTAGTCAATCAGCAGGATCACCCCCGCCGATCCAAACCGCAGCGAGCTGGTGAGCAAGATCTGGGCAAGCGCACCGCATAGCGCCATTGCAATAATGATGAGCCACGTTTCGGCCGCGTGCGCGCTCGCGAAAAAAGGCATCAAGATCAGGAATACAGGCGTCGACAACGCGGTAAACCAGAAGATGATGCTCCAGGGGCTTTCGGTTTTGTTGAGATCCTGAATCTGAAAACTGATTACCGCCACCATGGCTGCAGCGGCCAAAGCCACGAAAACGCCGAATAGGGTGATCTCTTCCCCCATACTGGTCGGCTGCATTATGACCATGACCCCGGAGAAACCGATCAGGACCGCTGCCGAACGATAAAGGCCGACGCGTTCGCCAAACATCGTCACGGCAATGACCACGGCGAAGAAAGGTGCTGTGTATGACAGCGTGGTTGCCTCAGCCAGCGGCAGCAACAGCACAGCGCCATAGACGAAGAACATGCAAAAGCCGCCAAGTGCGGCACGACCAGCATGGCTCTTGATACGATTGGTACGCAAGGTGGCCAGCTTTCCGAACAGGACCAACCCTGCTGTAATCAGAGCAAATGTAATGATCTGACGCCAGAAAAGCATCTCGACCAGGTGAACGCCGCGCTCTCCGCCCAGCTTCACCAACATTCCCATCGTCGCGAAGACCACCGCAGTGATTAATCGCAATCCAATGGCTAGCATGGGGCGAGGATTGGCGATCGAACCGTCCATTCGCGGCGCTTGAAGCAGGGGAGGGGATTGCGCAACCGGAATGGCGCTCTAAATCGCTCGCACCATGGACTTGCTGAACCAGATTGCGCTTTCAAGCGATGCTTCGATCCTTGCGATGGCAGGCGCAGCGTTTTGGGTGTTGGCCGCATTCTGCGCGCTTATGGAGCGGCGGCGCAATAAGAGCCGGTCGCTCGAGCGGCTTGAGCAAGTCGGCTGGGTCCCGTGGACCCCACTTTTCGTCGGCTGCATGATTATTGGCGGGGGGATGCTGGCAATGAGCCTGCCGGTGGTGCTTGGAAACCTATAGTAACCCTGCTCTACAAATAATCGCTTTTACGCGACAATTGCAGGCACCGCCTTTATTCAGACAGAAATATGAAATACTTCTTCTCTCGGGATAATTTCGGGGGGAATTGAAATGGCGGGCGATAGATCCAGCGAATCTGCGGCTCATGGCGAAGTAGATCCACGGCTCGAAAAGTTCGATCATGTGGTTGTTCTGATGATGGAAAATCGCTCGCTCGATAACTTGTTGGGCTTTCTGTATCCGGATGGTGTCACAGGAAATCCGATGGCGGGCAAAACGTTCGAAGGCGTTCCCGAAGATTGGTCAAACCCGGTTCCTGCGCATGCCAAGGACCAACCGCCAGACGGGAGTGGCCGGGTCTTCGTTTCCAAGACGACCGATTACAAACAGCCGTTTCCCGATCCGGGTGAGGAATACTATCACGTCAATGTTCAGCTGTTCAATCAGCCGAACACTAACGGGAAGCCGACGAATTCGCCGCCTTACAACCTGCCGCCTGAAAGGCCGCTTCCCACACCTTCAATGGATGGCTTTGTTACCGACTATATCGAAAAGCTTGGCGAGGCCGTGTCGAAGCCCAAGGACAACCCGCAAAGCTTCAAGAACTACAGCCAGATCATGCACTGCTTCGATCCCGATGCCCTGCCGGTCCTCGCCACTTTGGCCCGCGATTTTGCTGTGTTCGATCACTGGCATTGTTCGGTGCCAAGTCAGACCTGGTGCAACCGCGCATTCTGGCATGCGGGCACATCGTTCGGACGGGTCAATAACTCCCCGTTTGGCGAGTGGTTCAAGCACAATGGTGCGCCCACGATCTTCAATCAGATCAGCGATTCAAACAGCCATTTGAGCTGGAAGGTCTATCACGACACTCCCGTCGTCTCGCTGACCAACCTGATCCATTTCCACGCGCTCGACCGGCACGAGTTTCACTTTCACTCGCTCGACAAGTTCTTCCACGATTGCAAGCATGGCGAATTGCCCAGCTATTCCTTCCTGGAGCCCGACTTCATTTTCGATCACAACGATTACCATCCGTCGTCTGCGGGCTGGGATTTGATCGATGGCAAGGAAGATGTCGGCGCGGTCTTGCTCGGAGAAAGGCTGGTCGCAAAGGTCTACAACGCGGTCAAGGATTCCATGGGCAAGCCCGGTTCGAACGGGAAAGAGGGCAATACCTCCCAGAACACGCTGCTGATCATCACATTTGACGAGCATGGTGGCTGCGCTGATCATGTGCACCCGCTCACAGATATCAAGCCGCCCGATCTTGGCGACCTTGAGCATCAGGAAGGTTTCGATTTCACACGCTCTGGGATGCGTGTGCCAATGATCATGATCTCGGCCCATATCGCACCCAACACAGTCATCAACGAACCGATGATGCACACGTCGTTTCTGAATACGGTGCAGGCCAAGTGGGGCGCAGAGACTTCGCCGGATAAGTTCCCCCCGATCAGCGACCGACAACAATCGGATGGAATGTTCACCGATGTGTTTACGGCACCCGAACCGCGCCCGGCCTCAGAATGGACGCCGGTTGTGGCTCCTCCATTGCCGGAGGATGCTGTGATCGAGCGTCCTGAGGAGCCGCTTCACGATCTGCAAGTGTCGATCATCGGCGGGTCGGCGGAAATGCTCAAGGCCAAGGGTATCGAGCCGCCAGAATTCGAGGCGACTAACAAGGAAGAGGCACGAAAATACCTCGCCGAGGTCGAGCGGCGTCTTAACGAAGCCGATTAAGGCAACTGGACTTTAGAGGCAGGCTTCCAAAAACGCCTGATCGAAGCCGTACTGGCGAGCTTTCTCCAGCGTATAGGGGCGCAGGCCAGCGGCGCGGAATTCGCCGATGATCTTGCCGTCTTCGCTTTCGTCGAGATACTCGAACTTGAACAGGTTCTGGGTGACGATGACGTCGCCTTCCATCCCGATCACTTCGGTGATGTCGGTGGTCCGGCGCGAACCATCGCGGAGACGCTTCACCTGTACAATCAGGTCGACCGATTCCGCGATCTGGCGCGAAATGGCTTCCTTCGGGATCTTGATGTCGCCCATCAGGATCATGTTTTCCATACGACCCAGACACTCACGCGGTGAGTTGGCGTGGAGCGTACACATCGAACCATCGTGGCCCGTGTTCATGGCGGCGAGAAGGTCGAAACATTCCGCGCCACGAATCTCACCCAGGATGATCCGGTCAGGACGCATACGCAGGGCGTTCTTCACGAGGTCACCAATGGTAATCGCGCCTTGCCCTTCAAGGTTAGGCGGACGCGTTTCCAGCGGGAGCCAGTGCGGCTGTTGCAGACGAAGTTCGGCGGCGTCCTCGATTGTCAGCACGCGCTCACCCGGGTCGATCATTTTCGACAAGGCGTTGAGCATCGTAGTCTTACCCGAACCCGTACCGCCCGAGATCACGATGTTGAAACGACACGCACCGGCAATTTTCAGCGCGGTACACATCTTGTCGCTCATCGAGCCGAATTCCTTGAGCATGTCCAAGGTGATCGGTTTCTCGGAAAACTTACGAATCGAGATTGCGGTGCCGCGCAATGACAGCGGCGGAACGATGACGTTCACACGCGAACCGTCTTTCAAACGGGCATCGGCAAGCGGCGTGGTCTGGTCGACGCGGCGGCCGACCTGGTTCACGATGCGCTGGGCGATCTGGAATAGGTGCTGTTCGTCGCGGAACCGGATCGGCGCGATGGTCAGCTTACCCTTTTTCTCAATGTAGGTCTGATCCGGGCCGTTGACCATGATATCGGACACGTCCGGGTCGTTCAGCAGTTCTTCGAGCGGACCGAAGCCGAGCAGCTCGTCGATCAGGACCTTTTCAAGCGCGAATTGTTCGCGGCGGTTCAGCGTGACCTTCAGCTCCGCCAGCACTTCCATGATGATCGGGCGGAATTCTTCCGACAGCTCTTCTTTGGAAAGTGTCGCAGCCGCTTCGGGATCAACACGTTCGAGCAGGCGCGGAAGCACCTGTTCCTTGATCTTGTGGACGCTGGCTTCGAAACCGCCGGTTTCGGAATTGGCTTCGCTGATCGCGTTGGCGCGTTCGGCCAGACGATCCATTGCATCGGCGGTCGCATTGCCGCTCGACTGCTTGGCAGCGGGTTTTGGTGCTGCTGGCTTGGGAGCCTCTTCTTCATCCGGAAGCGGCGGAAATTGTTCACCACCCTGCGCATCGTCCGATCCGCGCGCACCCTTCATGGGTCGTGCAACACCGAAAGCGGGCCGGCCACCCTTTACGCCGCCTGCTCCGCCTTTTTTGCCAAATGCGCTCATTACCAAGCCCCCACGGCCTCAAAATATCCAAACGGACATGTCCGCCATACAGCGAACATCGCCTCTCGAGATTTGGTGAATATTCGGGAAACCTTATTTTTTCCCTAAGGTCTGGTGGTCCGGTTAGCCCTGATTGCATTACCTAACAGGTTGGTCGCTGCCATGCGCCTCGAACCCCGCGTTTGCTTGGTAGTTTTTGGTTAAGGCTTCCTTGATAGAGCCTTCGCGAACGGCATCCGCCAAGGGGATATTCAATGCACATTATAAAGCGTCGCTACGTTGATACCATGCAAGGACTTGGTGGGCTCGGTCCGTTTGCAGATGACGTAGATGCGCCGCGCGAAAGCGATCCGTACGGCTGGTCGCGCTGGTTCGCTTCGCTGTTCGCGATTTACGAAACCGACCGCATGATCACGCTTGATCTGCCGTGGTGGAATGTTGCCGCGACCCGCGAGATCGCTGACTTTCTCGGGGCACGCGGCAATGCGCGGGTGTTCGAATATGGCTCAGGCGCAAGCACCGTTTGGCTTGCGCAGCGTTGCGGTGAGATCGTGACAGTCGAGCACGACAAACCATGGCTCGACAAGTTCCAGCGTCAGACAAAGGGCCACGACAATGTGTCGCTGCTCTATCGCCCAATCGACAACGGACCCGATGCCTATGTCAAAGCGATCGACGAGTTTGACGGTGAGTTCGACATGATCGTGATCGACGGGCGCCATCGCTCGTCGTGCCTGAAGCAGGCTGAAAGCCGTTTGAAGCGCGGCGGCATTGTCGTGTTCGACGATTCCGGTCGTTCGCGCTACCGCGGTGCGATTGAAGGCAGCGCTCTGAAAGAGACGCGTCATTTTGGCCGCTCTTACTGCGTGCCGTATCCCGATTACACCAGCTTGCTGCGTCATGGAGAGCGGTAAGACGCCGCTTCCCGGCTCAGCCATGAAGGCGATACGCTGGGGCGGCTATGTCTTGCTGGCGGCAGCGCTGGTCTATTGCGGGCTCGCCTTGCGCGAGCTTGGAACCGACGCGGTGGTCGACCGGCTTTCGCAAACGGCGTGGATGGCGACGCTTGCGATTGGCCTGGCCTATGGAGCGGCTCTGGCGCTTTTGGCTGTCGGCTGGATCGCGATGGCTGCGCGGCAGGGTTCGCTCAACCTCACGGCGGTGATCGCGATTTACGGCCCTGCGGTCGTCGCGAAGTACATTCCGGGTTCAATCTTTCAATATGGATCGCGTCAGCTAAACGGCGCAGAGTTCGGCCTTGAGCAAAAGCCGATGGCAAAAGCGAGCCTTGCCGAGGCGGCGCTGCATAATCCGGCTGCTCTGATCTGCGGCATGATGTTGCTTGTCGGCGGCGGCATGATTGGCCTTGGAGCACTGGCGGTCGCTGGTTTTGGCGTCGCTATCATCGCTGGATCGCCGATTATTCGTGCGGGCGGGTTCCAGATCGCATTCTTCGCGTTGTTTGCTGTGTTGATCACATTGCTCGCCGCGCTGGCATTGCCTGCCGCCGATCCCGAGCGCTTGACCGCCATGTTTATGTTCGCATGGGTTGCGGGCTTCCTTGTGCCGGTTGCGCCCGGAGGCATCGGCGTGCGCGAATCTGCCCTGCTGGCCCTTGCTGTACCAGCCGAGAGCGCGGCAGTTGTCGCCGCCTTCGCCCTGCTGACGCGGCTGGCGACTACGGTTGGCGACGGAGCGATTGGCCTCGCGGGTTACTGGCTGCTGCTTTCGCGCCGCTGGAACAAACAGGCGTCGGCGTAGCAAGACGCCATCTTCCATTCCGGCGCGCCTACCAGCCGCATTTTGGTGACCTCATACCCGTCTGGCGCAAGAATTCGCGACAGGTATATCCATTCAACCTGCTCGGGGATCGGCACGTCCTCACCTTCAAAGAAGCGCTTCGACTGGTCGATGAACTTTGCCGCAATGGTGAAATCGGTCGCCCGCTCACTATTCGGCACCGCGCGCCCAGCAATCGTCGCGCTCCAGCTGTCGTGTCCACGTTCGCGCGCCAGGATGGGTGGTTCGGGGAACTGCCAGACCTGGTCTTGGGGATCGGAAAGCCGCCTGAGATCAGCCAATGCACCGCGATCATTGGCTGGAATTCTCGTAGTCCAGTCGTCGGTTAAATCGGTCATCCACGCCATGCGGACATAGATGCCCGGCGCGGCGATGATTGTCATCGCTGCAATGGCGGCCATCGCGCCATAGTGATATTTTGCTTCAGACCTCATGGCAGCTGCGAAAGCCCATGCACCGATCACCGACGTTCCTATGGCCGCGGGAATGACTGCGCGGATCAGGGTTTCTGCCGCAAGGCGCTCCGGCGCGAGTGCTTGTGTGCCGACCACGGCCACGAACGACGCAAGGATCAGGCAGAATGCCACCGCCCTCGCATAAATTCCGGTGGGTTCAGTGGGCTTCCAGCGGACAAGTGCGACCACCGCAGCAAACAGAGGAACGCCGCAATATCCGAACAGTAGCATCCCGCCGTTCGAGGCCCGCTCGAACCAAGGGCGGATATCTTCGGGGTTGTTGAGCAGCGGGCTTTCCAGTGCGGAGTCCGGATTACCGAGCTGCACCACATTGAGCAGCGCCGCCAGCACGCCAACCGCGACAACCATGATCGCCAGCTCTGGCACTGCTGCGAGACGCCGACGGTAGAGCTCGATAAAGCCATATCCGATCAGCAGCGTCGCACCCAACAGGGTCGAGACCGGCAGAAGCGCGGCCAGGGCAGCGAGAGCAAGGTGATGCGGCGTATTGGAGCCACGCTCCGGCCGGTCGTATGCAAGCACGGCCCATCCAACCAGCACGGTCGCGGCGAGTGAATGCTGCGGGATGAACTGCGCGATTGTCATCAGGGCTGGCCCCTTGGGTGCCTGCGGCACGTCCAGCAGTGCCTGCAACCCATCGCCGAACAGGGCGATAAAGAATCCCAGCGGTGCGATGATAAACAGTCCGAGCGATGCGATCAGCAAAGCTGATCGGCGCGGCGCGACGAAGCGCAGCAAACCGTAAAAGACAAAGCAAAACAGAGCGGTGATGATGGCATTTGCTGTAGCCAGCGCCGCCCAAGTGTCACCGCCCAGCGCTGCGCCTGCACCGGGCAACGTGTAGCTTAGCCAGTAGTAATAGAGCGGTTCATTCCCGCCAAAAATGTCGCGCGCTGGCAGGCCCGAATTGGCGATCGCATGGACATGGCCAATATGTTTGAACCAGTCGGCATTGTACCAGCTGTGGATGAGCAGATCGCCGTCCGGCGTAGTGGCAATTGCGAGAGCCATTGAAAGAAATCCGAACGCGACGAAGCCTGCTGCCAGCGCGAAGGCTTCCCACTCGATCACCAATGGAGGGGAGGGGGACTGGTACGCCGCGCCCCTACGGATGAACGCACCGACGATGACTATTCCAAGCACCGAAACGCCAGCCATGCTGGCTGCCGGTATCTGACCCCCGGTCGCGGCATGCCAGACGGTGCCAATCAGCGCGGTAACCAGCATCACAACCGTCAGCGACGCGGCCATGGCCGCACCGAATTGCCCGGATCGATCCGCTTTGCTGTGCATCAACAGCCAGCCGGGGGCCATCGCCAAAAGCGCCAACAGCACTGTTGCTGCAATCGAAATGATCATTCAGCCCAACCCTTACCAAACAGCATTAACCGTTTCTTTCCATTCGCCCCCTAGGCCCGGAATGCAATTTCCAGGGGGTAGCAATTCACATGTCTTTCGCAGGCAATATCGATCCGGCCCAAACGAACGTCGTCGAATGCAGCTTTATCATTCCGTTTTTCAATGAGTGCGAAAGCCTTGAAATCCTCTACGGCGAAATCGTTGAAGAGTGCGAAACGCTGGGTAAAAGCATCGAGATGATCTTCATCGACGATGGCAGCACCGATGGCGGCGAGAAGATTGTCCGCCAGCTGGCTGCCAACGATCCGCGCATTTCGATGATCCGCTTCCGCCGCAATTTCGGCAAGTCGGCTGCTTTGTCTGCGGGTTTCCGCGAAGCGTCAGGCGATGTCGTGTTCACCATGGACGCCGACCTTCAGGACAACCCAAGCGAGATCGGCAATTTCCTGAAAGCAATCGACGAAGGCCATGACTGCGTCACCGGCTGGAAGCAGATTCGCAACGATCCGCTCGACAAGACACTGCCGTCGAAACTGTTCAATGGCGCGGTGAACAAGGCGTTTGGCCTTGAGATCAACGACCACAATTGCGGCTTCAAAGCCTATCGCCGCGAAATTCTCGCCGAGCTTGAGATGTATGGCGAGCTGCACCGCTTCGTGCCTGCTTTGCTCCACGCACGCGGCTACAGCGTTGGCCAGATCCCGGTTCAGCACCGCGCGCGCCGTTTTGGCGTGTCGAAATTCGGGGCCAAGCGCCTGATCAAGGGCGCATTGGATCTGCTGACTGTGTGGCTGACCACGCGCTATGCCGCGCGTCCGCTCCATCTGTTTGGCGGCGGCGGATTGGCGCTCTCCGCACTCGGTGTTGCGATCCTCGGCTATCTCAGCGTGCTGTGGGTCATGGGGCTCGGCCCGATCGGCAATCGTCCGCTGCTGATGCTCGGCATGTTGCTGGTGCTGTTTGGCGGTCAGATGATCTCTGTCGGTCTGGTTGCCGAAATCGTGCTCAAGCGCTCAATTACCGAAGGCGACAAATACTCGATTTCCGAGCGCTCTGGCGCGATTGTGGAACGCGAACTCAACGAACGCGTGACGCGGGAAATCGCAGCGCAGTTGTAAGCTCAGGCGGATAAGGTTCCGCTGGGGGGTTCCCTAAACTATAAGCGGGCCATACGGGCCGTTCATGACTCGTGACGAGCGATCTGGACTGGCAATTGCGGTGCTTGGCTTTGCCATGCTGTCGGTTGGCGATGCCGTCATCAAATCAATGGCTGGCCAATGGCCCGCACACGCAGTCGCGGCGCTGCGGTTCTGCATGGGCGCGCTAAGTCTGTCGCTTCTTCTATTGTGGAGCGAGGGTCCACGAGCATTTGTTCCGACCAAACCGTGGCTGCAAGTCGCGCGTGGAACGTGCCTGGCTTTGGCATCCGTCTGTTTTTTCTCGGCAATTTATATCATGCCCCTCGCCGAAGCGATGGCGATAGCGTTCCTCTCACCTGTGCTAACACAATTGTTCGCTGGCCTGTTACTCGGCGAAAAAGTGCGCCCGGCAGTCTGGTTGGTTTCAGTGGTCGCGTTGGCTGGGGTTGCAATCATACTGCGCCCAAATCTAGCTTTGCTGGGTTGGGCAGCCCTCTTGCCGCTCATTTCGGCGGTCTTCTTCGCTTTGCTGATGGTCACGAACCGCGCGAGTGCAGGGATGGGCAGCGCTCTTTCGATGCAGGTCTTCGTCGCCGGGGTCGCGGCACCGATCCTGGTCGTCGTGGCGAGCATAGCGAATTTCTCGAACGTCCCGGCGCTTGAGTTCGGCTGGCCGGCCTGGGACGTGGTTGCGCGCTGCGCTGTGGTTGCTGTTACAGCCAGCACAGCGCATTGGCTGGCCTATCTCGGCACCTCGAAAGCGGGCGCGGCGCAGGTTGCTCCGGCGATCTATGTGCAGATGATTGTCGCGATCGCACTGGGGTGGTGGTTTTTTGAAGATCGACCTGATCTGTACACTCTGGCGGGTGCGGCCATGATCATCGCTGCCGGACTTTACCTATGGCGCGACGGGTTGCAGCACACATCATAACGGTTAGAGCCGCAATTCAATATTCACCTCCAATGCTCTAAGCGCCTCGCGAACGGGCAAAACAGGGACATTCCAGAGATATGTGCGGCATTATCGGGATCGTGGGTAAGGAAGAGGTTGCCGACCGGTTGGTCGATGGCCTCAAGCGCATGGAATATCGCGGCTATGACAGTGCAGGGATCTGCACGCTGCATGATGGCGCGATGGTGCGTCGCCGGGCAGAAGGAAAACTCGGCAATCTCGTGAGTGTGCTCGCCGACGAACCCGCCCCCGGTATGGTCGGCATCGCTCACACCCGCTGGGCAACGCACGGCGCACCGACGACAACCAACGCGCATCCGCACGCCACCGGCGAAGTCGCGATTGTGCACAACGGCATTATCGAAAATTTCAAGGAACTGCGCGCCGAACTCGCCGCTGAAAACCGCACTTTTGAAAGTGAGACAGACAGCGAAGTCGTCGCGCATCTCATCTCAAGCCGCATCGAAAGCGGCATGGGCCCAGAAGAAGCCGTGCGTGAAGTTCTGCCGCGATTGCGCGGAGCTTTCGGCCTCGCGATTGCCTTTCGTGCATATCCAGATCTGTTGATCGGCGCGCGGCTTGGGTCGCCGCTGGTCGTAGGGCACGGCGATGGCGAGATGTATCTTGGGTCCGACGCGCTTGCACTGGCGCCGCTGACCCAGCGTATTACCTATCTTGAAGAGGGTGATTGGGCAGTCATCCGTCACGACCGCGCTCAGATATTCGATTCCGAAGGGCGCGAGACTTTTCGCCCGGTACAGCCATCTGGTGCATCGGCGGCGGCTGTCGAGAAAGGCAATTATCGCCACTTCATGCAGAAAGAGATCTGGGACCAGCCGACTGTGGTGGCGCAGACTCTTGCATCCTATCTGCGCCGCGATGACAACTCGGTTGCGCTTCCGCAGTTCGATTTCGACTTGTCCGCGATCCGCCGCCTGACCATCGTCGCATGCGGCACGTCCTATTACGCTGGAATGGTTGCCAAATACTGGTTTGAGCAATTTGCCCGCGTGCCGGTCGATATCGATGTGGCAAGCGAGTTCCGTTACCGCGAGCCAGTGCTCGAAGAAGGCGGATTGGCGCTGTTCATTTCGCAGAGCGGCGAGACCGCCGATACGCTCGCGGCTCTGCGCCATTGCAAGGCCGAAGGGCAGACCATCGGCGTTGTCGTAAACGTGCCGACCAGCACGATGGCGCGCGAAGCCGACTTGTTGCTGCCGACCCATGCCGGGCCTGAAATTGGTGTTGCCTCAACCAAAGCCTTCACGTGCCAGCTGGCGGTCCTTGCAGCGCTCGCGGCCCATATGGCGGTGAAGAAAGGTCTGATGACCCGCGAGGAAGAGATGGAGGTGGTCAAACACCTGCTCGAAGCCCCTGCCGCGCTGAACGCTGCGCTGGATCACGATGACGATATTGCCGCCATGGCGCCGCTGATCGCACCAGCGCGCGACGTGCTCTATCTCGGGCGTGGACAGGATTATCCGCTCGCCCTCGAAGGGGCGCTTAAGCTCAAGGAAATCAGCTATATCCACGCCGAAGGCTACGCCTCTGGCGAGATGAAGCACGGACCGATCGCACTGATCGATGACGATGTTCCGGTTGTGGTGATCGCACCCTCTGGCACGCTGTTTGAAAAGACCGTGTCCAACATGGAAGAGGTCCGTGCACGCGGCGGGAAAGTGGTGCTGATCTCCGATGCGAAAGGTCTGGAGGAAGCTGGCGAGGGCTGCCTCGCGACAATCGAAATGCCGGTGGTGCACCCGCTCATCGCTCCGCTGGTTTACGCAATCCCGGTACAGTTGCTCGCCTATCACGTGGCGGTCGTGAAAGGGACCGACGTCGATCAACCCCGCAATCTGGCGAAATCGGTGACGGTGGAGTGAGCGCACGCGTACCCGTCGAGGGCGGCTGCCATTGCGGTGCGGTGCGGTTTCGCGCCGAGGCGGATGCCGCGCCGAAGATGCTGCATTGCAATTGTTCGATCTGCTCGGCGTCGGGCTATTTGCACCTCTTCATCCCGCACGAACGCTTTGAGTTGTTGAGCGGCGACGAGGCGCTGACGTCGTACCGGTTCGGTAGTGGCCAGGCGGTGCACCTTTTCTGCAGAATTTGCGGTGTCAAAAGCTTCTACCAACCAAAGTCGCATCCCGATTGCTGGAGCGTGCACCTCGCCTGCCTCGACGATGCGTCAAATCTGACGCCAGAAATCACTGAATTTGATGGCAAAAACTGGGAGCAGGCTGCGGACGACGTTCTTCGCTAGGCCAATGAAATTATACCGAAATTTACCATCGGAATGAGCGCGTTTTACCCCCCCATTAACCTTTGAAGGGTAGCGCGGGTGGGTGAGCGAAGCGGCAACTCCAAAGCAGGTATCGACATCCGGCCTGCCCATTTCTGGCATCCTCGGTCTGACGGACCGGGGTGATGCCGATTGGACGCGTCTGCGCGGTCTGCAATATTCCGCTCTCGCCAAAGTTTCCCACTACCGCGCGATGGCCAACATGGCTTTCGCCCTGTTCGTGGTTCGTGTGTTACAGGACAGTGTCGCATTTCAATGGCTGGCGCTTTGGCTTCTTGCCCAATTGGCGCTGCATGTCCGCGGTGTCATGATTGATCGATCATTGTTTGACGTCGATCACCGCAGAATTACCCGTAAAGAGGTTTTGAAGCAGGCTACGACGCCTCTGCTCAGCGGCTTGCTATGGTCGTCGGCGGTGTTTCTGTTTGCTCCTTACGCAGGCCCCGGAGAATTGATCGCGCTGCTCTTGGTCATCGTGATTACAATTGCGGGATCGATTTTCTTCAACACCGCGCCACCGCTCGGGGTTGTGGTGTATGCAGTCGCGCTCGGAATCCCGATCACCGCGTATCTTTCGCTTAATGGGCTTTCGGTTGCCGCGATCGCCTGGGCCATGGCGGCGCTTCTGGGAGTGTTCGGGGCGATTCAGGTCGCCCGTGCGCATCTCTCTGCACGCATCGCCGAATCCGGGGTCGCTGAGAAAGACGAGGTAGTCTCGCTGCTGCTTCGCGAGTTTGAAGAGAACGAAGCCGACTGGCTCTGGGAAATCGACACTCTCCGGCGCGCTCGCAATGTCAGCCCGCGCTTCGCCTTTGCGCTCGCGACGAGTCAGGCGGAGGCCGAAGGTACCCCGATCATCGAACTGGTCGCGGGCAAGAACTGGGAAGACGGAACATTCCCGCCCAGCCTGCACGATCTGGCCGAGCGGCTGAAAAACCGTGAAAACTTCTCCAACCTCTTGGTGCAGGTCACCATCCGGGGTGAAGAGCGCTGGTGGGAGCTATCGGGCACACCGATCCGAGATGAGAACGGCAAGTTCACCGGCTTCCGCGGCGTTGGATCGGACGTCACTGAACAACGCGAATCGTCGGAGAAGATCGCCTACCTCGCCCGCTACGACACGCTCACGTCGCTGCCAAACCGCTTGCAGCTGACTGAAACGCTCGGCGAGGCACTGCGATTTGCTCAGCAATGGAGGACCCGCTGCGCTTTGCTGATGGTCGATCTGGACCGTTTCAAAGCGGTAAACGATTCGCTTGGACACATGACGGGTGACAAGCTGCTGGCGCAGGTCTCTGCACGTTTGCAAAGCCTGATGGATGACAATCTGCTGTGCGGCAGGCTGGGCGGCGACGAGTTCGCGATTGTGATCCGCGATGCCAGCACTGCCGGGCTGGTGAAACGCGTGGCTCATGACGTGATCGAGGCGTTGAGTGAGCCTTATCAGGTTGACCAGCATACGC
This sequence comes from uncultured Erythrobacter sp., assembly GCF_947499705.1. NCBI lineage: Bacteria > Pseudomonadati > Pseudomonadota > Alphaproteobacteria > Sphingomonadales > Erythrobacteraceae > Erythrobacter > uncultured Erythrobacter sp. Next base: position 643,238 of record NZ_CANMPJ010000001.1, read on the forward strand.
TCTATGTCGGAGCCAGCGTGGGTTCGGCAATCGGCCCGCGCGATGGCAATTCCGTTGAGGAACTGATGCGGAATGCCGACCTTGCACTCTACCAGTCAAAGGATCTCGGCGGCGGAGAGCATTGCCGCTTCGAGCAGGCATTGCACGCGTCTGCCGAAGAACGGCGCCAGCTTGAGGTGTCTCTACGCAAGGCGCTACCGCGCGACGAATTGATCCTCCACTATCAGCCCGTTGTCGATGCGCGCAGCGAGAGCATTGTCAGCTTCGAGGCACTGGTGCGCTGGGACAGCGCCGATCACGGCTTTGTCAGTCCGGGCAAGTTCATCCCGCTGGCCGAAGACACCCGCCTAATCGTTCCAATCGGTAAATGGGTTTTGCGCAAGGCTTGCATGGAAGCGCGCAATTGGCCTGAGCACATCAAGGTCAACGTCAACGTCTCGCCCGAGCAGCTGCTTGAGCCCGATTTCTGCGCCGAAGTTGTTGCCGCCCTGTCCGATAGCGGCTTGCGGCCCGAACGGCTGGAAGTCGAAGTGACGGAAAGCATCTTCGTCCGCGACGCCAATATCGCTCGAAAGGCACTGGAAGATGTGATGGCGCTGGGTTGTTCGGTGGCACTGGACGATTTCGGGACAGGCTATTCCTCGCTCGGCTATCTGCGGACCCTGAGCTTTTCGACCATCAAGGTGGACAGGATGTTCGTTCAGGGCGCGGCGCAGCAATCGCAGGAAAGCCTCGCAATCATCAACGCAGTGGTCGCGATGGCCAAGGCGATGCGGATGTCGACCACGGCCGAAGGCGTCGAAAACAGTGAAGAGGCGGAGCTGATCCGAAGTCTCGGTTGCGACAAGATCCAAGGATACTATTTTGGCCGGCCAATGCCGTGCGAAGAGGCACGGCGATTGTTCAACGAGCCCAGACAGATCAGAGCCTGACGAGGTTTCGCCTTAAGCGTCGATCAGCGCGTTTACTGCGCTTTCGAACAGCACCCGACCATCCGATCCGCCAAGCGAGCTGTGTGCAGCAGGCTCAATCGCGCGCTCCGGATGGGGCATCATGCCGAGCACATTGCCGCGCTCGTTGAGCAATCCGGCAATGTTGCGGCGCGACCCGTTGCAGTCTTCGGCATAGCGAAAGGCCACACGTCCTTCGCCTTCGATCAGGTCAAGCGTTGCCTCGTCGGCGAAATAGTTACCGTCATGATGCGCGACCGGGATGCGGATGTGCTGGCCATCGGTGTAGTCGCGCGTGAAGACCGACGACGTGTTGTTGACCTCCAGTTCCACCGTGCGACAAACAAAGGTCTGTTGGGCATTGCGCATCAGCACACCGGGCAGCAGGCCGCTTTCGGTAAGGACCTGAAAACCGTTGCAAACGCCAAGAACGGGCACGCCGCGCTCAGCCGCTGCGACCACTGCTTTCAGGATCGGGCTCTTGGCCGCCATTGCGCCAGAGCGCAGGTAGTCGCCATAGGAAAAACCGCCGGGCAGGGCGATGAAATCGAGCTTTTCGGGAAGATCGGCATCGCCGTGCCAAATCCGGATTGCTGGCTCACCGGACACAGCCTCCAGCGCGACTGCCATATCCCGGTCGCAGTTCGAACCTGGGAAGGTGATGACGCCAGCGCGAAAATTGTTCGACGGGAAACCCATCAGGCTGGCTCGGATACGTTGTCGAGTTTCTCGACCGCGAAGTCTTCGATCACCATGTTCGCAAGCAATTGTTCGCACATATTGCGAAGCGTTTCGTCGCTCGTGCCGTCGGCAACATCCATCTCGATCATCCGGCCGATGCGGACATCTTCGACCCCCTCAAACCCAAGTCCCTCCAGCGCGTGATGCACGGCGCGGCCCTGCGGATCGAGCACACCGGGTTTGAGGCGAACGAGAATACGGACTTTCATGGGCGAGTTTCCTGCTCGGGAGTGATCTGTGGCCGCGGCTATAGCGAGGGATTTTGGACAGCGCACCCCACCCGGCATGCGATATCCTCGAACAGATTTGCTGAAATCTTCGCCGATGTCGGTCGTGTCACGGTCATATTGTGTAACCCGCCTGCAACAACCCGCAGCGGAGTGGCTGCAATTTGACACCTTGTCGCTGCACTTCGCAGATGTGAACTCGCCAGAATCGGCCAATTCTGTCAGCAGAGCAGGGCACCTTTACCCCCAAAGATCTCACTAAAGGGCCATCTATGTCACACCCCAACCTCTCCACTCGCGCTTTCTGGGCGAGTTCGACCATCTTCACCGCCGCTGCGCTTGGCGTTGCGGCCCCCGCCGCCGCACAAGACGCAGAGACCGAAGGCGAAGCGCAAGCAGGTGAGTTGCCGACGATCATCGTCACTGCGAACCGCCGCGAGGAGAACCTTCAGGACGTGCCGGTCTCCGCAGCGATACTGAATGAAGCGCGCGTCGATGCGCTTTTCAGCGCTGCCGGTGACACCACGGCTCTTGCAGGCACCGCACCGGGTTTGAACGTCGAAAGTTCGAATGGCCGCGTGGCACCGCGTTTCTACATTCGCGGGCTCGGCAACACCGATTTCGACCTCGCCGCGTCGCAGCCCGTCTCCCTGATCATGGACGAAATCGTCCTTGAGAACGTGACGCTCAAGAGCTTCCCGATCTTCGACGTCGAGCGCGTTGAAGTGCTGCGCGGACCGCAAGGCACGCTGTTCGGTCGCAACACGCCCGCTGGCATCGTCAAGGTCGACACCAAGAAGCCAACCCAGGAAACGGATATTCAGGCGTCGCTCTCGTACGGCTCGCTCGACACTGTGTCGTTCAATGGCGCCGTAGGCGGAGCAATCGTCGATGATGTTCTCGCCTTCCGCGTCGCGACCCAATTCCAGCGACGCAGCGACTGGATCAGCAATGGCTTTACCGGGGAAGAAGACGTGCTGGGCGGCTTCAGCGATTTCGCAGTTCGGGGGCAGCTCTTGCTTACGCCTGACGACCGCACCGACATTCTGGCCTCGGTACAGTTCCGCGATCTGAAGGGCAGTTCGACCTTCTTCCGCGCGAACGTGCTGACTGCGGGGAGCAACCAGCTCAACGAAAACTATGACCGCGATGTGGTTTTCTATGACGCTGGCGGGGGCAATCCGGCGGAATACAACCAGTTCAGCGCGACGCTTAATTTCAGCCACGAATTCGACGCGCTAACGCTGACCTCGATCACCAACTACAGCGCCAGCGAAGGCTTCAGTCGCGGCGATATCGATGGCGGTTTCGGCGCAGCGTTCCTGCCCGAATCCGGTCCTGGCTTCATCCCGTTCCCTTCGGATACGCAGGATTCGATCGATCTCGAGCAGTTCACACAGGAAACGCGGCTGGCGTCGAACACCGAAGGTCCGTTCAGCTGGCAGGTTGGCGGATACATCTTCGTCAGCAATTTCAATGTCACCACCGAAGGCTTCACCTTCCCGCCGCCAACAACGGTGAATCACAAGAACGTGGCCTGGGCGGTGTTCGGGCAGGGCACGTACGAGTTGACCGACAGCGTGCGCGTGACAGCCGGTCTCCGCTATACCGATGACGAGAAAGACTTCGTCCGCCTCGGCGGTCCGCCGCAACCTGTGAGTGTGCAGGACGATCAACTGAGCTGGGATGTCAGTATATTCGCCGATCTGTCCGACGACACCAGTGTTTACGCGAAGGTCGCCAATGCATTCCGCGGTCCAACCATTCAGGGCCGCGACGTGGCGTTTTTCGGAGCGCCGTCTGTCGCTCAGTCGGAAACGATCAATTCCTATGAGGTCGGCTTCAAGAGCGAGTTTGCCGATCGCCGCGTGCGCGTGAACGGGGCGGTGTTCTACTACACGGTCGACGATCCGCAGTTCACCGCAGTTGGCGGCGGAGGCAACCTTGTGCAGCTGATCAATGCCAATCAAGGCGAGGCCTACGGCTTCGAACTCGACACGGCGTTTCAGATCACCCCGGAGTTCCTTGTCACGCTCGGTGTCGCCTACAACGACACACAGATCAACGACAACACGCTTGCAGTTGGAACCTGCGCGCAGTGCACCGTTACCGATCCGTTCAACGCGAACGGCTTTGCACTGGTCGACGGCAATCCATTCCCCAATGCGCCGGAATGGAGCGGCGATTTCACCGCGCGTTATGGTCTGCCGGTCGGCGACAGCGGCGAATTCTTCGTCTTCACCGATTGGGTGTTCCTCGGTGAGACCAATTTCTTCCTCTACGAAAGCCTAGAGTACAATGCGGGCAGCCGTTTTGAAGGCGGATTGAGGGTCGGCTATGCGGGCAATGACGGGCAGTGGGAAATCGCAGCCTTCGCCCGGAACATCACCGATGAAGACAACATCCTTGGCGGGATCGACTTCAACAACAACACAGCATTTGTGAACGAGCCGCGCGTGATCGGCGTCTCGTTCGCGGTCGATTACTGAGCAAGCCGGCAGGGAGGGGGCGCCGGAAACGGCGCTTCGGCTGATCGGCACGCATCAGGGAGGGGCTGACAGGAGGCGACCTGTCGGCCCCTTTTTTGTGGAGGCCTTTTGTTCCGCACGCCATCCGGCGCGCGAGTTGTCCTCCCTTCGGTCGTTCAGCTTCGCTTCCCTCGCTCACGCGACCGATTGGCTCTATTCTGCGGGAGGAATGTCAGGGGTCGGCGGCTTCGCATTCTCGCCGGGCAATACTTGGATTTCCACCGCTGCTTCCGGAGCGAGATATTGCTGGGCCATCGCTTGGACGTCGTCGGGCGTGAAGCTCTTCAGCAAATCCGGCGCTTCAAAATAGCGGTCGATCCGGCGCGGTTTGGCCTGTGCCAGCGCGGTCAGGCTCATCCACCCGCCGAGACCTTTGAGCAAATTGTCGTAGCTTTCCAGTATGGGTTTTCGAGCGCGCTCGATCAGGTCCGGATCAATCGGCTTGCTACGCAGGTCTTCGATCAGACCAAAGATCGCTTCACGGGTCGGTTCGACCTGAGTGACATCGACAGACGCCTGCACCCGCAAGGTACCATAGTCGGGATAGACCGAAGAACTGCTGCTTCCCGCAGACGGCGAATAGGCCTGCCCCAATTCCTCGCGCAGGCGATCGGTCAGCTCCAGCCGAACGATGCGCGCCAGCAGCGTGAGCTTCATCTCTTCGGTGAAGTCGTCGTCGTCATTTGTCAGCCATGTGAGCCTGACCAACGCTTGATCGGCCTCTCCGCTATGCTCCAGCGTTGTCAGACCGCGATTTGATGTGAAGCTCCGAATGCGAGCGTCATCGCGCGGCAGGAACTCTGCTTCGCGAGCAGGCAGAGCGCCAATCGTCGAAGCAACCGCTGCGATGGCAGCGTCCTCATCAAGATCGCCAACCAGCGCCACTTCGATCGCTCCGGATGCCAGTCGGTCGCCAATATCGGCTTGCAACTTTCCGTAGTTCAGCGCGAGAAACGCCTCTTTGGATTGCAGGCTGAAGCGCGGGTCGTTGTCCGACAGTATCCCGCCCAGCGCATTGCTGAGCGCGCGGCCCGGCGTCGCATCGAGATTGGCGAAGAAATTGTCGATGCTGCGGCGATAGCGCTCCTCGCCTTCGCGGCGGTAACCCGGGTCGGTCAACGAAGCAGCGAGCAGTTGCATTTGCAGCTCAAGATCGCGCGGCGTTGTGCCGCCTCTGAACGAGAAGGATTCGGCATTGGTGTTCATGCGCACACCAACGCTGCGACCGGCGAGAACAGTCTGCAATTCGTCCTGACTGTGCTTGCCAAGTCCTCCGCCGCTAAGCCCGCTAACCAGCGCAGTTTTGAGTGGATCGTCCCGCGTGTTGAGCAAGCTGCCGCCATCGACAGACATGCGCCAACTGATCCGATCTTCGCGGATGTCGGTCGATTTGATATTCAGTCGCACGCCGTTGGCAAAACGCAGCTTGCGAATGCCAAGCCGTTCATCGACCGCATCGGAAACCACTTCGCCAGGTTCGCCGAAATCGGTGTAGCCAAATTCAAGTGGTCCGCTGTCGACCGGTGCTACGATCGGAAGGCTCATGGCTTCGGCAAAAGCGGCGCGCAGGGCATCTTCACCGCCTTCAGGTGCGGTTCGTCCCTGAAACCGGATTAGGGGGTTTTCCAGAGCTGCAATGTCAGCCAGCAAAGCCTGGTGCACGCTTTCGGGAGATACCAGTTTTTCAAACCGCTCGTAATTGGCGAGGCGGTATTGCGGCGTAGTTGGAATGCGCTCGTTACTCACGAGGCTTAGGGCCTGCCCGACATAGGCTCCGTTCGCCCGAGTATCGGCTGCTTTGACGGCGTTTTCGAGCGCGGTGCGGAAATTGGCGAGCTGCTCATCGATTTCGGCCTGCGTGAAGCCATATGTTACTGCCTGGCGGACTTCACGCACCGCGGCGAGCACGCCTTTGCGCCATTCTCCATCGGCGCTCGACACGGAAATCGCGGTTACTCTCGCATCTTCGAAGGCATTGCCGCTGCCATAGCTCGCTCCGCGAAAGGGAGCGTCTTCGCCGCGCGCCAATCGAGCGAGACGGCGACCGATGATCGAATAGCCAATTCCCCGTAATCCTTGCTGGTCGCGATTGGCGAGCGTGTCCGGCTCGTCGCGCCATTCGGCAAAGCGCGAGATGGTGACGCTCTCGGACAAAGCTGGATCGAGATAGATGTCTGTCAGCCCCTGCCGGTCGACATCGATTGGGCCAGTAACGGGATCAGCTGGGGCAGCGCCGCCTTGCCAATCGGCAAAGCGTTCGTGGATCTTGGCTTCCATTAGGTCGGTCGGATAGTCGCCGACGATCACAAGCACTGTATTGGATGGCGTGTATGTCCGCTCGTAAAGTGCGCGCAGTTGCTCGGCGGTGGCGTTTTCGAGCACATCCAGCGTGCCGATCGGCAGCCGGTCTGGATAGCGGGCATCGGGGGAGGTGAACTCAAAGCTATCCTCGCGTGCGCGCTGTCCGAAATTGCGCCGGTCGCGCCGTTCGGCGAGTATCACCCCGCGTTCGCGCCCCACCGCATCTTCGGCAATGGTGATCTCGCTTGCGGTCTCGCGCATCAGCATCAGTGCCGTATCCAGCAAATCCTCATCATTGCGCGGCAGGTTGAGCATGTAGGTGATCGCTTCGAACCCGGTCGAGGCGTTGGTGTCCGCACCAAACGCCAGCCCTTCGCGCTCAAGCAGCTTGATCATCTCGCCTTCAGGAATGTTGGTCGATCCGTTGAAAGCCATGTGTTCGAGGTAATGCGAGAGACCACGCTCGGTGTCGGTCTCGTCGAGCGATCCGGAATCGATCCGCATCCGCACCATCGCTGTGCCTTCCGGCGTGCCGTTCTGGCGCAGGATGTAGCGCATGCCATTGTCGAGCTGACCGAATACATAGTTCGGATCGACTTCGATGTCGCTCGCTTCGAACGCCCAGACGGGCTTGTCTTCGATGACCTGTTCGGTCGGTTCCTGCGCAACAAGCGCCTGTGTGAGTGCAAGATTGGGTAGGGCAAGCAGCAACCCCGCTGTGAATACGCGTGCAGTCGATTTCATATGGTTTGACAGTGCCTTCTCATCCCCAGTGCTGTGCAGCTTAGAGGATGAACGGCGCGTGTCAGGTCTTTTTTGCGGCGCAAAGGAGGCCGTGCCCAATTCATGAGCACCGGCGCGGCAAGGAATTGCCGCTGCCTATGCTTTGATCACTTCTTGGGCGGAGGGGTGCCGCGCAGCCTTGAACGGTGGCTCGACAAGTCGAGTACCTCGCCGGGGCCGGTATCTTCCGCTTGAAGCAGACCAAGGCGGCGTGCGACTTCGCGGTAAGCCTCTTCTTCACCGCCGAGGTCACGGCGGAAGCGATCCTTGTCGAGCTTTTCGCCCGATTTCATGTCCCAAAGACGGCAACCATCCGGGCTGATCTCGTCTGCGAGGATCACACGGCTGTAATCGCCATCATAGAGGCGTCCAAACTCGAGCTTGAAGTCGACCAATCGGATATCGATCCCGGCGAACATCCCGCACAGGAAATCGTTGATACGGATTGCCATGGACGAAATGTCATGCATTTCTTCCTGGCTGGCCCATTGGAAACAAGCGATGTGTTCCTCGGCGATCAGCGGATCGCCCAGTGCATCGTCCTTGTAATAGTACTCAATCAGCGTGTGCGGCAGCGGTTCGCCTTCCTCGAGGCCAAGCCGTTTGCAGATCGAGCCAGCCGCGACATTGCGGAGGACCACTTCGATTGGAATGATCTCGACCTGGCGCACCAATTGCTCACGCATGTTGAGGCGGCGGATGAAGTGAGTCGGGATGCCGATATGCGCGAGGCGCGTAAAGACATGTTCGCTGATGCGATTGTTGATCACGCCTTTGCCGTTGATCGTGCCTTTTTTCTCGGCGTTGAAGGCGGTGGCGTCATCCTTGAAATACTGGATGATCGTGCCCGGCTCAGGGCCCTCATAGAGGATCTTGGCCTTGCCTTCATAAATCTGGCGACGACGGGACATGTGAGCAGCCTCCCAGCTCGGCGGTTTACCGCCAGCGAGTGGTGCCCGGGGGCGGATTTGAACCACCGACACGCGGATTTTCAATCCGCTGCTCTACCCCTGAGCTACCCGGGCATTCGCTGCGGCGACGGTCGTGACGAAAACGCGATACAACCGGCGAGCAAATGAGAGCGGGCGTATGGCGAAGGTCGCGCAGCTTGGCAAGAGGGAATCAGTCTTGTTTATCCCAATCGGCTGTGGCGATTTCCTCGGGGCTCGCGGGACGGCCCGGAACGGCATAGCCATCGCCGAACCAACGCGCGAGATCGCGGTCTTTACAACGCTGAGAACAGAAGGGTGTGAACTCTTCGGTCCGAGCCTTTTTGCAGATCGGGCAGGGTTTGGATGTGGTCATATCGTTGGTTCCGGAGCCACCCGCGCCCTCCACCCTTCCACCCGGAGCCTACCGGGATACAATCCGGGTGGAAGGGTGGAGGGGGGTGGCCCAGGCCGTGACTAGTTGCTCGCAATTTGAGCATGAGGCGCTTCGAGTGCAAGGCCGGGATTGGTTTCAATCCGCACTTGTTTGCCGGTTCGCTGGGCCAGTTCCTCAAGCCATTCGGTTTTGAGCTTTGCTTTAAGGGCGGGGTGGACCGTCAAAAGCAGGATCGCTCCGGCTCCTTCGGCTCGCTCCGCAATCCGCAGCGCCGCTCGCGCGCACATTCCGACGCGCGAAGTGGCGAAGCGATGCAGCAAGGAGGGCCCTTCGAGGCGCGCGACCAACTGCACAAACCCGAATCCATTCATGGCGGTGCGTTCGTGGGGCCATTCGTCGAGCGCCCCGGCGAGGGCTTCGTCAACCGCGCGGCGATCTGCTTTTGAAGGAAGGGTCGGAAAGTCGATCCCGATCGACCCGCCAAGGTTGAAGGTGCTCAATGCTTGGGCAATGACCGGGACCGAGTTCAACGCCAGTTCGCGCGGCGGGGCGTCGCCGTCGATATCGATCAGCGTCATGGCAGGTGTGACACTGCACAGAATTTCACCTCCGGGAAAATCTAGACTGCCTGATGACGCTGCCGACCAAACGTCTTCCCACAGACCGGCAGGAAATTGCCGCACGACCTTGTCAGTGGTGAAGGGAGTATCGCCGAGTGACGTAGATGCCTCATTTTCGGGCACAAACCGCCCTTGCGCGCGCTTGAACCGCCCGCGTTCGGCAATCGGTGCCCGGGAAATGCGCAAGGTGAAGGCACTGCCTTCGGTCAATTCGGAGGGGAGGTGATCGATAAGAACTTCGGTGCCGCTTTCTATGGCAGCGACCCCGCGGCGCGATCCCGATGTCTTTGAGACAAGCTTGGCGGGATGTTCGAGCCCGGCAACGAGTTCGCCCGGCCAATGCAGCTTCGCCGCGAGAACTTCGCCGTTCTCGACAAGCAGAGCGCGGGTCTCACCGATCCCGTGTTCGACCAACCACTCAGCCAATGACAAACCCTGCCGCTTTCAGCAGCGCGCGCGTTTCATAAAGCGGCAGGCCCATGATCCCGGAATGGCTGCCCTTGATCCACTGGATCAACCCCTCGGCACTGCCTTGGATCGCATAGCCCCCTGCTTTGCCGCGCCATTCATCGCCCGCAATGTAAGCGTTCACTTCCTCGCGTGAGAGGACCTTGAAACGGACAGTGCTTTCCTGAAGCCCTGACCGCGTCGTCCCATCGGGCGAGCGGAGCACCACGCTCGAAAGCACTGTGTGCCTTCTGCCGGACAGCAATTCGAGGCAATTTCGCGCCTCGCCTTCGGTCTCGGTCTTGGGCAGGATACGCCGGCCTGCGGCGACGACAGTGTCGCCCGCCAGAACAAACCCGCTCGCTTCGATTGCCGCCGCTTTCTCCAGCCCCATGCGCAGCGCATAATCTCGCGGGCGCTCGGCCTTGAGCGGTGTTTCATCGATATCGGCGGGTTGAACCGCGTCCGGCTCGATACCAAGCCGCGCGAGCAAATCGCGCCGCCGGGGCGATGCCGATGCCAATGTCAGGTGAAGCGCGCTCATCGGCGCTTAGATTACCGCTCTTACGAGCCGGGAGGGCCGCCGCGGCCCGGCATAAAGCGATAGGTGATGCGCGCCTTGGTCAAATCGTAGGGTGTCAGTTCGCACTGCACCTCGTCACCAACCAGCACGCGGATGCGGTTCTTGCGCATTTTGCCAGCGGTGTGACCGAGCACTTCATGGCCGTTTTCAAGCTCTACCCGGAACATCGCATTGGGCAGCAGCTCGACGACGCGCCCGCGCATTTCGAGAAGTTCTTCTTTGGCCATTTAGTTTCAAAATCCCTGTTGCGGCGCACAATGCGCCGGTCGATGGTCGGGCGGCATTTAGCGATGGTGAGAACAAAATGGAAGCCTCGTGCGTTAGCTCGGCATCCATCCTCTTATCTGCGCTGTTCATCCCATGGGTAGCGCGTCCCGTATAGATCGGTGCAAGCCGATACAATTCAAGTGTTTGTTCCACTCTCGCATTTGCTCAAAAGGGCTTCATGACACCGACCTCTCCTTTTCGCGCGCCATTGCTGGCCGGGGTTTGCGCGGCCGGCCTGACCGCACAGGCGGCCATGGCTCAGGACGAGCCGCGCGATGCGCCGCCGCCCAGGCAGGCACCAGTCACCGAGGAAACCGAGCCAGAAATCGGTGTCGGAAGCGGTGAGATTGTCGTCAACGCTCAGCGGCTGCGTGGGCAATTGGATGTCGAACAGGAACCGCTGCTTGAGCTGGGCGAAGATGACATCGCGGCGGAGGGCGTCACCTCGATTGCCGATCTTATCACCCAGATCACCAACCAGACCGGCTCTGCGCGAGGGCGCGGTGGTGGTGGACGTCCGGTGATCCTGATCAATGGCATCCGCATCGGGTCTTTCCGGGAGTTCAGGAACTATCCCCCTGAGGCGCTCGCACGGGTTGAAGTGTTCCCGGAAGAAGTGGCGCAGCGTTTTGGGTTTCCGCCCGACCGCCGGGTCATCAACCTGATCCTGAAGGAAAACTACCGCAACGCGGAGGTTGAGTTCGAATTCGAAGGGCCGTCGCGCGGCGGCTATCATCAGCGCGAGCAAGAGCTGGGCTTCCTCCAGATCGCCGATGGCGGGCGCATCAACTTCAATTTCGAAGCCAGCGACAGATCGCTGCTGACTGAAGATGAGCGCGACATCATCCAGACCCCTGGATCGATATCGGATGTCGCAGGTGATCCAGATCAGGCATCATTCCGCAGTCTCGTGTCAGACAGCCGGTCGCTCGACGGAAATATCAGCTGGGCGAAGGCGATCATCGACAGCGGTATCTCGCTCAGTGCGAACCTCAATTACGCCCGCTCAGACTTCCTTACATTGCAAGGGCTCAATACCGTTAATCTGACTGACCCCGACGGCAACACGGTGCTGCGTACGTTCGGTGAAGACACTCCACTGGAACAGCGCATTTCAACCGACACGATCTCAAGCTCGGGATCGCTGACCAAGCCGGTTAACGCGTTTCGCCTCACAAGCACTTTCAACGCTAGCCTGTCGGAATCGACGCAGGAATTCGATCAACGCTTCGACACAGAAGTGCTTGAAGCCGACGCAACCGCCGGACTCCTGGCGCTCGATGCGGAGCTACCAAGTCGCGTACCGGTTGGGTTTGATACAGCGCTTACTCGCAACATTTCGGGCAGCACGCTTTCTACATTGCGCGGGCCCTTAGCCAACCTCCCGGGTGGTGAACTGCTTGCCACTTTCGATGTCGGCTACAACTGGACCCGGCTCGAAAGTTCGGACACGCGCAATGTCGGCGAAGTCCAGCTTACGCGAGGCGATCTGTCGACCGGCGTCAATCTCGTTGTGCCGCTGACAAGCCGCCGAAATGGCTTCGCCGACGCGCTTGGCAGCTTCACACTCAATGGCCAGATTGGGCTCAACCGCCTATCTGACTTCGGCACGCTTGGTGACTACACGATTGGCCTTAATTGGGGCGTGACCGACAAGCTTACCTTGTCCGCCAACTATATCGTTCGCGAAGTCGCGCCCGGCCTCACCTCGCTCGGCAATCCGGAAGTCCAGTTCTTCAACGTACCGGTGTTCGACTTTACCAATGGCGAAACCGTACTCGCGACCGTGACTACGGGCGGAAACCCCGACTTGCTCGCGGAGACCCAGCGCGATTGGAAATTCGCGCTCAACTGGGAATTGCCGTTCATCGACAACACCCGCTTCACGGCCGAGTATATCCGCAACCGATCCGACGATGTGACGCGCGGGTTTCCGATCATTTCCCCAGAGATCGAAGCGGCTTTCCCCGACCGGATCACGCGCGATGCGGGTGGCACTCTGATCGCGGTCGATCGCCGCCCTGTGACCTTCGCCGAGACACGGGCAAACCGCTTGCAATTCGGCCTGTTTACCCGCGGCAGCTTTGGTGCAGGTGACCAAGGTCGTCGCGGTGGACGCCCTAGTGCTGGAAGGCCGCCGGGCACAGGTGGGCGCGGTGGACCTCCCGCTAGTTCTGACACGCCGCCTGAAGCTGGTGCGGCTGGCCCCCCTGCGCCGGGCGGAGCGCGCGGTCCGCGAGGCCGTGGTGGGCCACCTAGCCCGGAGCAGCGCCAGCAATTCATGGCATTCCGGGAGCGGCTTTGTGCCGACGATGGGCTCGCTTTCGTCACTAGATTGGTGCGTGCGGTTGAGAATGGCGAAGACCTGTCGGCTGAGATGCCTGGGTTCGACCCCCAACGCTTTGAGCGCATTCTCTCCCGCGTGCGCGACGAAAACGGCGAGATCAGCGATGAGCGTCTCGCGCAGTTTCGCGAGCGTTTGTGCAGTATGGACCCGGGCATGTTCCGCGGCGGCCGCGGAGGTCGTGGCGGCGAGGGCGGTCCTCCTGGGCGCAGCTCTGACGGTCCTCCGCCCGGTGTCGCTGGAGGGCCTGCCGGTGGAGGCCGACCGGGTGGTCCAGCAGGCGGCGCATCGGCGGAGTTTCGCGCGCGCGCCTGCGGCGAAGATGGCGTTGCGGCCATCCGTGAGCTGGTCGGCAAAATCGAGCGCGGAGAAGATGTTTCGGCAGAGCTGCCCGGCGTCGATCCGCAGTTCATCAAGCTGGGCCTCGATCAATCGCGCGACGAGGATGGTAACATTCCTGATGCTGCGTTGGAACGGTTTCGGGAGCAATTCTGCGCCAACCAACCAGATCAGCAAGCAGGCGGCGAAGGCGGGCCGCCAAGCGGCGCGCGCCAAGGCGGTGGCCCAGCCTTCAACCCGCTCGCACGGCGAAATTTCAGGGGTTTCCGCTACTTTGCATCGCTCAATCACACGATCGAACTCGACAATGAGATTCTGATCGCGCCGGGCATTCCGGTGCTTGACCAGCTTGATGGTGATGCCACCGGAACATTCGGATTGTCGCGGCATTCGACGCGGTTCGACGCCGGTATCTTTGGCTCTGGAATCGGCATGCGCCTCTCCGCTCGCTACACGGGCGAGGCCACGTTGAACGGTTCAGGACTGCCGGGCAGCAGCGACATTTTCTTCGACGATCTGGCGACCTTCGACATCCGCGTTTTCAGCGAAATCGGTCAGCTGGTGGGCAAGAACGAAGGAATTCTGAAGAACTTCCGCATTTCCCTGCGCGCCGACAATGTCTTCGACGCGCGGCGGAGCGTGCGCGATGAGGATGGCGAAACGCCGCTGAACTACCAGCCGTTTCTAATCGACCCGGTCGGAAGGTTTATCGGCGTGGATATTCGGAAGTTGTTTTAGGGATTTGAGCCCCCTCTTCTTCAGAGGAGGGGGTTTGGGGGTGGTGGCGAGGCCGGGACGGACGCTTGCGCGTCCGTAACCACCCCTCGATCCCCTCCTTTGAAAAGGAAGGGAGGATTATTCGTCAATACTCAACTTCGGAAACATCCAACTGTAGCTGGGTGACGCTTCAAAAGGCATCCATTCGCCCTCTTCCTGCGCCAAGCGGTCGGCCATGGCGATCATCACGCTCGGGTTTACGCCGAGGCCGCAATGGCTGGCATAGACCTGAATATTCTCGGTGGGATGATCGCTGCTCGTCTTCTTCGGGCATTGAACGCTGCCGCGCCAATGAACCACGCCGTCGGTCTTCGTAAGAATCGACGTCGTCGGCACGGGCGGTGCGATGTCGAGACCTTGGAACTGACCACCGCGTAGACGGTCAGGCTCATCACCGTTGAAGAAGTGGAACAGCCGTGCAGCATTGGTGTGGTTGCGATCATCGGTGATCGGGCTGCCCAGACTGATGACCAGCCGTGTCTTGTCCGGGTGCATTTTCGCCATTTCGCGCGCGAGCACACCGCCTAGGCTCCAGCCAATCAGCGAAACTGGACGACCGCTATCCCGGAACACGCGGCTGATCTGCGTTTCAAGCCGATCGATCAGCTCTTCGTTGATGCGAACATTGCGGCCGGAATCCCAGCCATGCGCGTCGTATCCCAGATCGCTCAGCAGGTTGCGCATTGGGACGGTAGAGCTGTTGGAGGCCATGAAGCCGGGCATCACCAGCACCGAATGTCCATCGCCTTTCGGCAGGGTGGAGAGCATCGGGCGGCTTGCATAGAACGCACCCAGTTCGAACATCGCGCGGCCCTCGGCAAAGGTCCAGAAGCGGTTCGGCGGCTTGGCCGCTGGTGTATCGGTGGATGTGCTGAAGTCCATTGCTGCGCTGGCCATCAGGTGCTCTCCTTTTTGCCTCTTGGGCTTTGTTTGCGACTTGTTGTTTTCGCCGTCTTTGCGGCTGTTTTTATGGTCTTGCTTGTCGTTTTGGCGCGGCGTTTGGCCGGAGCTTTGACAGGAGCCTTGGCCGATCTTGCTGCCGGCTTCTTCGCCGGTTTGCCATCGACTGCCTTCGCTGCCGCCAGCATCTCGTCGAAGCTGTCTTGCAGGCACTGCGAATAAAATTCGGGATCGGGCATGATGTCGCGGCAAGCGGTGAAGCTGATATAGGCTTCGTCGACATAGCTTTGAACGACATGTGCGAGGCCGAGCCCGTCGGTCAGGCAGATAAGCGACAGCGCCATGCTCTCCATCCGAGCGCCGGATGAATAAATGTGCACCGGCGGCCCTGGTACATTGGTCACCACAGTGTTGAACGGCATCGCGAGCCGGTGCGCTATGCTGATCCGGTTAAACAGCTGGGCGCCGAGTGCCATGTAGAGTGCAGGATTGACCTTGCTGACCTCTGTCATGGTGCGCGCGCCAAGCGCATTGGTCATCGCCTTGGAATTGCTGGTCTGGCCGAAGACATATTCGAGGCGCTCTTTCGGATCGGCGATATGCGTGCCCAGAGGCGCGATCATGGCGGCGACCTGATTGCCCATGTCGCCTTTCTCATTGTCGGAGCGGACCGAAATCGGAGCCATCGCCGTCATGGTCCCTTTGGGCAGGTCGCCTTTCGACGTCAGATATTTGTGCAGCGCGCCGCCGATAATCGACAGCGCGACATCGTTAACCTTGGCATCGGGCAGGAGCGCGCGGATCGACTTGATATCGCTCAGCTTGAAGCTTCGCCCTTCGATTACGCGGTGCGGTGAGATGCTGCGATTGAAGCGCGTGCGCGGAGGCACAAGATCGCTGGAGACCTTGAAGTCTTTGCTGAGCAGGCCCTTGATCGCGCTCGCAACGCCGGGAACCGCCTGCGCTGCAACCTGCGCCTGCTTCAGCGGATTCAGCAGCGCGTTGATGTAAGATTTGCCGAGCAGTTCCACCGGCCCCGGCACTTTCTCGGGTTTCCACGTGTCTGGCTTCTTTGGAGGTTCCGCATCCGGCGTCACAGTATGCAGCGCTTCCATCAGGTCGATCCCGCTCATTCCGTCGATGGCGGCGTGGTGGACCTTGGTCACAAATGCGAAGCAACCGGGCGGGTAATCTCTCACATTGTCGAGCCCCTCGACCACGGTGAATTCCCAGGGTGGCCGGTTCAGGTCGAGCGGGCGCGCATGGACGCGGGCCGCCTGAATGCACAATTGGCGCCAGTCGCCGGGCTTGGGCAAAGCAACGTGACGAACGTGGTATTCCAGGTCGAAATCAGGATCTTCGATCCAGTAGGGATAATCCAGATCGAAGGGAACGCGCACCAATCGCTGGCGCATCGTCTTCGACAATTGCATCCGCGATTCAATGAACTGCAAAATGTCTTTGAAACGAACGAAACCGCCGGGCGCCGTCGCCGGGTTGTAGATCAATACGCTGCCGATATGCATCGGCGAATTCGGCGATTCCATCGCTACGAACGAGGAATCCATGCCCTGCAATTGCCGCAAGGGTTTCTCCCGCAGACCGCCTCAAACAGAGGTGGTTTCGGCCCGTGTTTCGGACTCTGCCCAAGGGCGTAGGCACAATTCATTGACAAAACAACCTCACGCGAGCGGTAGGAGTTGCCGCCGCGTAAGGGTTTTACGCAATTTTCTTACGCGCCTAGAGCGTCACCGGCAGCCACACCGCTGGCCCAGGCCCATTGGAAGTTATATCCGCCAAGCCAGCCTGTGACATCGACCGCTTCGCCGATGGCATAGAGGCCAGGCATATTCACGGCTTCCATTGTGCGCGACGAGAGTTCGGAGGTGGCAATCCCCCCGATTGTCACCTCGGCCTTGGCGAAGCCCTCCGTTCCGTTGGGTGAGAAACGCCAATCGGCCAGCTTTTCGGCAGTCTTACGCAAGTCCTTGTCCGACACATTGCCCAGCTCGCGTTCAACACCGAGTCGCTCGGAAAGCGCGTCAGCTAGACGATCGGGCAAGTGTTCGCGCAACACCGATTTCAGGCTGGCGCGCGGTTTGTCGCGCTTCAGGCCGAGGAGCCAGTCTGCTTCGGCTTCGGGCAGGAAGGTGACGCCGATATCTTCGCCGTGCCGCCAATAAGATGAGACTTGCAGGATGGCGGGGCCGGACAGACCCTTGTGCGTGAAGAGGGCTGCTTCGGCGAATTCGGTGCGCGCCTTGCCTTGGCCTGCACGGGCGCGAACAGGCGCCGAGACGCCGGAGAGTTCGCGAAACAGCACGTCTTCGCCGCCTAACGTCAGAGGAACAAGAGCTGGGCGCGGCTCGACAACTTTCAGTCCGAACTGGCGCGCAAGATCATAGGCGTACCCTGTCGCTCCCATCTTCGGGATCGAGGGGCCGCCGGTTGCGATTACTAGAGCCGGGGCGGAGTAACTTTGGCCGCGGGCGAGTAGCCCGAACAGGTCGCTATCGTGGACCACTTCGGTCACTTCAGCGCCGCAGATCACATCAACTTTGTCGTCCGGGCACTCATCCAGGAGCATCTGCACGATTTGCTTGGCCGAACCGTCGCAAAACAGCTGCCCCAAGGTCTTTTCGTGCCACGCGATGCCGTGCTTATCGACCAGATCGATGAAGTCCTGCGGCGAGTAACGTGCGAGTGCAGACTTGGCGAAATGCGGATTGGCCGACAGGAAATTTCCCGGGCCGGCATTCACATTGGTGAAGTTGCAGCGTCCACCGCCTGAGATCAAAATCTTCTTGCCGGGCTTCTCGGCCTTTTCCAGCACAGCGACTTTTAGACCGCGCTGTCCGGCCCGTGCCGCACACATCAACCCAGCGGCGCCAGCGCCCAGTACAATGACATCGTAGCTCTTCACGCCTCAGCCGATAGGCCGCTGAGCGAGCAATTCCAACGCAGTGGCGAAAAGAAAAACGGAGCAGGGCCAAGCGGGGGCGCTGCCGGCCCTGCTCCGAATGTCACCGACGCCTTAGGGGAGCGCCGGTTGAGCCACGGTAAGCAGCTTGCCGAGCGTGTTCCAATCCTCGCGCGGCACCCAATTGCGGTTGGAGCCAAGGAAGGAATGCTCGTCCAGCTCAAGCAGCCCGATCATCACTTCGGCAACGATTGTCGCTCCGACAGGTCCAAGACCCTCGCCGGGAGTGTTGGTCCCGTCGGTTTCTGCGCGGCCGATCACTTCGGCTTCGGCAAGGAGGTACAGCCACAGCGGGATCCCTTCGGCGCCGAAATCGGGATTGAGAGCGGCGATCTTGGTCAGGACCTGATCGATCTCGGCCTGATCGCGGCCGATCGCCTCTGCGACTTTCTCACCTGCTGGCAGCAGGAAGGCATTGCCGCGCATCAGGTTGCGAGTGGCAAGCGACTTTTCCTCTGGTGGTCCATCCACGAAGGGCAGCGCAAGCAGCGCCCGCGACATCAGCGTGTCGAGCTTTTGCGTGCGCTGGACCGACCGGTTCTCCGGCGTGAAGAACAGCTCGTGCATATCGACTACCGCTTGAGTGCCGGGCACCGGAGTGAAGCCGCCGCCCAGGCCGGTGTTGTCGCTGAACAGCGGGAACTGACGTTGACCCATCTGAACTTGCAACTCGAACGGGACCATCGAGTGCCCGAAACGGTACGCCGCGACTGAGAATTCCACCGGAATGAACGGACTTGTTCCGCAGTAGTGCTTGCGCCCGCATCCAAGGATGCGTTCGACTACCGGTTTGCCGCACATATCGCCCAGGAAGTCGTTCACGACCGCCCATTGATAGTGCCACGTGGTTTGCTCGCGAGCAGCCTCGTACAGGTCGTGGCCTTCCAGACCCTCTTCCGCGTTCAGAGTGTCCGCAACATGATTGTGGAAACGGATGATCGCCAGTTGAATCTGGCTGACGATGCGGTTCTCGTCATTACGAGGGTCGCCGATGATCGCACGGTCGTTAGGCGAGCGCAGCAGGTCATGAGCGCTCTCGCCGTTCTGGCCGGGATTGTCGGCACCTGTCAGCAATTTGACGCCGCCGAATGCTCCGCCTTGCTCGTAGAGATAGGGCTGCGCTTCCGGGCCGAGGCCGTAAATGCAGTCCAGATCCAATGTCGGAGTGCGGACGTTGGAAATCTCGCCCGGATTGTCGATTACGCTGTCGAACGTGGTCGAAGCATCCAGGGTGATGTCATGATCGACGAACTGGCCGAAAAACACCATTCCAACTGGCACGTTGGCTGTGCGCTCCTGATCGTCCGGCGCCTCCATATTGCCGCCGGCTTCGCCAACGGTGATCAGGATGCTGGGATCGGTGTAATTCGGCATCAGCTGCGGGAACATCCGTCCGAAGCGGTCGTCTCGCTGCTGTTCTTTGCCGTATTCGCTGCGCACACAATAGGGCGAAAGCCCCTCGAGTGTTTTCATTCCATGATGATCGGGGTTAGTCACGTTATTGTCTCCGTTAGTTAAAACCGAAAACAACCCGCATGTTCTATTTATGATTCGATAGCTACAGCAATAGAAGAAGAAAGCAAAGGGAAGAGTTTGTTTTATATAGATTTTTGTATAAACGCGACATTTACTTGAAGGGCAAGATTCTGTGCGGAGCGCGCCCGCGTCTCTTCCCCCGCTGGCGAAGGCGTCCTATTTCAAGCACATGTCTGGAACCAAGGCTGGCAGCCCACATGACCCACGCGGGGCCGAGCGCTTCAACGAAGAGCGCGCGGCCTACACCGTTTCGCGTGCGCAGCCTAACCTTGAAGCTGGCGTCACCGCGATCCGCGAGACGGTAAAGACGCTAAAACCGATTCCCGGCGTCTACCGGATGCTCGATGCGCGAGGCGACGTTTTGTATGTGGGTAAGGCGCGCTCGCTCAAGGCGCGGGTGGCGAACTACACGCAGGTCAACGGGCTGAGCGGGCGGTTGCAACGGATGGTCAGCCAGTGCCGCAGCATGGAGATCGTCACAACCAATTCCGAAGCCGAAGCGCTGCTGCTCGAAGCGCAGCTGATCAAGCGCTATCGCCCGCCGTTCAACGTGCTGCTGCGCGATGACAAGAGCTTCCCCTTCATCCTGCTGCGCGCCGATCATGAGTTCCCGCGCATTCACAAACATCGCGGAGCGCGCCGGGCAAAGGGCAATTACTACGGTCCGTTCGCAAGCGCAGGCAACGTCAACACGACACTCAACGCGCTGCAAAAGTTGTTCCTGCTACGAAGCTGCACTGACAGTTTCTTCAACAATCGCGACCGGCCTTGCCTGCTTTACCAGATCAAGCGCTGCTCGGCCCCGTGCGTCGATCGCATCTCGACCGAGGATTACGATGATCTCGTCCGGCAAGCGAAGGACTTCCTTGCGGGCAAATCGGGCAAGGTGCAGGCGGATCTTGAAAAGCAGATGGCGAAGGCCGCGGAGGAGCTCGATTTTGAGACAGCGGCGATCCTGCGCGACCGGCTGCGCGCGGCTACCTTTATCCAGGGGTCTCAGGCGATCAATGCCAGCGGGGTAGGGGATGCTGACGTCTTCGCGCTCGCGAGCAAAGGCGGGCATGTCGGCGTGCAGGCCTTCTTCATTCGCGGCGGCCAGAATTGGGGGCACCGCGCCTTCTTCCCTTCGCACACCAAGGAAGTCGAGGAAGCGCAGGTGCTCGCCAACGTGATGCTGCAATTCTACGAAGAGGTGCCGCCTCCGCCGACCATTCTGGTCGACCGCGACCTGCCCGAAAGCGAGTTGATCGAAGCGGCGCTCTCCGAAGTGGCCGAGCGCAAGGTCGTGCTCTCGATCCCGCAGCGTGGCGACCGGCGCAAGCTGCTCGCGCAGGCGCAGCGCAACGCTGTAGAAGCGTTGGAGCGGCGGCTGGCGGAGACCGGCACCAAAGCGAAGGTCAATCGTGAGCTGGCCGAGTTCCTCGAACTCGACGCGCCGCCCGAGCGGATCGAAGTCTACGACAACTCGCACATTCAGGGCGCGAAAGCGGTCGGGGCGATGGTGGTCGCCAGTCCCGAAGGCTTCGAGAAATCGCAATACCGCAAATTCAACATCAAGGAAGCGCAGACCAACGATGACTTCGCGATGATGCGCGAAGTCATGCAGCGGCGGTTCACCCGGGCGATGAAGGACGATCCCGACCGCGAGCGAGCGGGCGTATGGCCTGATCTGGTGCTGGTCGACGGCGGCAAGGGGCAGCTATCGAGCGTGATGGAAGTGCTGGGCGAACTCGGCATCGACGATGTCCCGGTGATCGGCATCGCCAAAGGCCCGCATCATGGCCGCGAGGGGCGCGAGGTGTTTCACTTCCCCGATGGCCGGGAAAAGATGCTGCCGACCAATTCGCAAGTGCTGTTCTACGCCCAGCGCCTGCGCGATGAAGTCCACCGCTACGTCATCGGCGCACACCGCGCGAAACGCTCGAAAGCGATCACCGCGTCACCCTTGGACGAAATCCCGGGCATCGGCCCCGCGAGAAAACGCGCGCTGCTGCTGCATTTCGGCACAGCGAGCAAGGTGAGAGCGGCCGCACTGGAAGACCTGCAACGCGCGCCGGGCGTAAGCGAGAACGTGGCGCGGCAGGTGTACGACTTTTACCATGCGGGGGGGTGAGGGGAGTAAGGTTCCGCTTCGCCGAATGCTATCAGCGGAGCAGTATTTCTAAATGCTCCTCACAAATTGTCATTGCGCCTTATCAACATCAATGCTCCAACAATAGAATGGAGAAGAGAGATAAGGCACCGCCAGACGTTAAAGCTTCGAAATCTGCCGCGCCTCCATCTATCGATCCCTCTGTTTCGCCATTCGCACTTCAAGAGATGTTTCCGGATGCTGTAGGCTTCTTTGCGGTTCAGTATTCTAGTCTGGAGGAGTCGAAGGATGACTGTATTGTGCTTCTCGACGCGAGTGCGCTCTTGCTTCCCTACACCATGGGTCAGGTTACACTGACTAAGGTCCTCGACGTCTATCGACCTCTATCTGAGCAAAAGCGGCTAATTGTGCCTGCGCAAGCAGTAAGGGAGTTTGCGCGAAATCGATCAAAGAAGATTGGTGACATTGTCCGACAGATGACGAATCAAGCAAGTCGGCTTGGTCCGCCACTTAAGGCCCATATCGGCCTGCTGGTCGAAGACCCAGACTTTCAGAATTTACAGAAGCTATCTGAACAAATCGGCGAGTTGGCTACAGAATATCAGAAGGGCGTCAACACAGTGGTAGCCAAACTCAGTGGCGACCTAGGAACGGACCCGGTTTCGTGCGGATATCGAGAGATACTTCATGGCTGTGTCTCTAGTGCAGTGGAACCGAAAGACGAGAATCAATTCAATGAGGAGATGGAAGAGAGATACTCGATGCGTCGACCACCGGGATACAAAGATCGGGACAAGGCAGATGGGGGCGCGGGAGACTTATTGATTTGGCAGACCGTTCTAGCGGTCGGGGAGACGGAGAAACGAGATTGCGTCTTCGTAACTGCTGATACCAAATCCGATTGGTACACGCAGTCAGAAGGCGCTTTTCAACCACGCCTAGAACTTATCGAGGAGTTTCGTCTTCGTTCGGGAGGAAAGACAGTTCATATCATTCCGCTTTCCCGTTTGCTCGAAGCGTTCGATGCCGGTGTTGACGCTGTGCTGGATGCGCGCGATGCTGAAAGGCTGGCAAACAAAACGAATTCAAATTCGCAGAATGAAATTGTTCGCGATCAAAATGATCCCGAGTGGGAGGCCTTGGTTGAAGAAAAGGAGCGAATTCAAGAGCGAATCCAAAAAGTACAGAACGAAATAACGAGGCTTACAGGTGATGACATAAACACCAGCTTGTCACTTCCGTGGAACAAAGCGGCGCATGGGCTACGATTCGAGTTATCGAGGATGATCAATCGGGTACAAGAAATCGATGATGAACTGCTGAACAAAGGCTTAGAAAGTTGGCGCTAACCAATGCGTACGGAGACGCGGCTTACCTGAGACTGACCAGCGATCCTTACTATGCGTATGGGTGGGCGGACTCACCGCACCCGCGAAGGCGCCACCAGCACGGCGTTCGCGATCAGCAGGTCCAGCCCATCCAGATATGCCCGCGTCGCCGGGTCATGCGCAAAGCCTATCGTCAGGCCATCACCCGTGCGTTGCGCCATCAGGTACGGCTTGAACGCCAATTGCCTGCGGTTTTCGTCCCACACATAGCCGCTCGCGATCAGCGCTTCGGATGCGGCGAAGCGCAGGACGTTGGTGCCGTCGGCTCGGTCCAGCGGGGTGAAGATCTGCGAGCCGCTTGCCAGCACGACTGCGCCATCGTCGTATCCTGCCGAGAGGAAGTGCTCGCGGTCGGGCACGGTGTTGAGCAGCGCGCCGGGGAGGGTGTCGGGGAGGGCTTCCTGATCCTGGATCGCAGCGCGATACTCGTCCTCGCTTGTGATCTCCTGGCCCTCTGCCAGACCGGGGGTATCCTCGCCCTCTTCGCCGCCATCGGGCACGCGGCCCAAAGCGGCCTCACGTTTGACCGAAAGCAGCGGTTGCTCGCCCTTGGAGAAGGTGGTCAGGCTGTCCCCCACCGCGACCAGCACACCGCCGCGCGCCACGAATTCGCGCAAGGTCGCGAGGCCGCTTTCGCCCATCTCGCGGCTCGGATCGCCCTGCGGGACCAGCACGACATCGTAATCGCTCAGATCAGCGCGTCCGAAGCGGCCCGTACGGATCGGCACGACCGGTAGGCCCAGCCGCCGCTCAAGCACATAGCGCATCGCGCCTGCGCTTAGCTGCGAGATGCCATCGTCCCACGCCATCGCCACCTTCGGCAGGGTCAGGCGCACAAAGGCTTCACTGCCAAGGTTGGGGCCGTCCTCGACCCAGCTGGACGGCAAAGCGACGGTATGTGCGCCGACTTCGCGGGACAGCTCGGCCAGTCTGGCCATGGCCTCCGGCTCGTTGGCGCCGGTCGGGAAGATCACGGTGCCGCGCGGATATTCGGTGCCGTCCTTGGTGAAGGCTTCGTCGGTGACGCGCGCTTCAAGTCCAGCGCGCAAGGCGAGCGTCACCAGCCGCGCCTGCCCGCTATCGGTCCACGGCACGGCGATGGCGAATGTTCCGCTGCCCTCGGCAAGCGGCGTGATCGGTGCCTCGGCTCCCAGTGCATCTCCGCTGACAGCACTGCCGCACAGCGATACGTCCACGCCCGCCATCAGGCCGACCGACCATGCGGTCACGTCATAGAGTTCATGCGGAAGGTCCTGCGCGCGTCGGCGTTCCTGTTCGCGCACAAAGTCCGGCGGCAGCGGCGTGTCGGTGTCGAGCAGGCTGCGCACCAGCCGCGCGGCGGGCTGCGCCTGCGGGACCGCGAGATAGCCCTTGGGATAGGATCGTCCGCACGCACTCGCCTCGCCGTCGCGGCGCAGCACGGCGATGCCTTGCGCCGCCAATCGCCGACCAAGAGCCTCGGCATTCCAGCGCCGTTCGGCGAGGTCGATCACATAGCTTCCGCGCCCCGCCGCTCCATTGGCGGCAGAGGCGCGGAAATCGGCAAAGTCGCTCAGGAAACGATCAGCATTGTTCGCGACCGCTTCGGCAGTCGAGAGGCTGGCGATGAAGTGATTGCGCACCCCATCAGCATAGGTGAGCGTGGTTCCGTCGCGCCGCTCGAACACTAGCCCGCGCGCGGAGCCTTGTTCATAGGTGCTGCCGATCGATCCGTGATGCGTGTTCCAGGTGTCGCCGTAGCCGGGATAGAACAGGTCGTAGACTTCGCGGGTGAAGTAGGGCTCGCCCATCCGGTCGAACCATGCCGCATTGTTGCGACCGATCAGCTCGTAGGCGCGGCGCTGAGCGGCCGTGATATTGGGATTGAGCGGCTGCGCGGCGGGGCTGAAGAAGTACGTCTCGTCGCCGCCCATTTCATGCACATCGACGACCACGACCGGGTTCCACGCGCGGATCGCAGCGATCTTGCCGCGTGTCTCGGGCTGGCTCAGCGTGAACCAGTCGCGATTGAGATCGAACATGTAGTGATTCACGCGCCCGCTGGGCCATGGCTCGTCATGCTCGGCGGCCTGACGGTCGGATGCAGGCTCAATCCCGAGCGAGGCGCGAAAGCGGCTGACAAAACGCGCGCGGCCATCGGGGTTCTGCATCGGATCGAGCACGACGATAGTTTCGCGCATGATTTGCTGAACCCGCTCATCACCTTGAGCAGCAAGCAGGTGATACGCCATCATCAACGAAGCGTCGGTCGACGAGATCTCGTTGCCGTGCACGCCGTAGGTCAGCCAGGTCACCGGCAGCGCGTCGCCATTGCTCGGGCGACCGGCGGCGATGTTGGCAAGGTCGGCCTGAATTCCATCGAGCCGCGCCATGTTTTCGGGCGCAGTAAGAATGACATAGTTCAGCGAGCGACTTTCCCAGCTCTTGGCATATTCGATCATCCGCGCGCGGTCTGGCGCGGCCTCGATCAGTGCGCGCAGATAAGTCAGCGTTTCATCGGGAGAGGTGATCCGAGTGCCGGGCGCGTGACCGACCGTCTCTTCCAGCGTCGGAACATCGGGATCGAACTGCGCGTCGAGAAACGACTGGGCTTGGGCGGGAATGGCCATCCACCACGCCGCCGCCAGCATTGCGAACCACCGACCGATGAACTTACCCAGCATTCAAGAACCCCGCTTTGCACTGCCAACAGGCAATCAACGGATGACACTTGGTTAAGTGCCGTTGGCGGTCAAGCGGATATATTTAAGAGCGGAGATTGGAAGCGGAGGCCTTAAGCGGCGGAGGATACGTCGTCGGGATTTGAGCTGCTTGTCTGTACGAGCTTGAGCAGGTCAGTCGCACTCATGGGTTCGCCGAAATAGTATCCCTGAACCGATTCAGCGCCCACGCGCTTGGCCATCAGCAATTCGATCTCGTCTTCGACGCCTTCCAGCAGACAATGCACGCCGAGAATGCGTGCCATCCCGGCCAGCGAGGACAGGATCTTCTCGGTCATCGGGTCGCTCGGGTCCTGGATGAACGACCGGTCGACCTTGAGCTTTTCGATCGGCAGCGCGCGCAGATAGCTGAAGTTCGAATAGCCGGTGCCGAAGTCGTCGAGCGCAATCGAGAAACCAAGGTCGGCGAGCCGGTTCAGGTTGGCTGTCGCCTTGTCAAAGTCTCCCATCATCGCTGTTTCGGTGACTTCAAATTCGATCAGTTTGGGATCGGTCCCGTAGTTTTTGACGAGGTCGATGATCTGATCGATCGTCGGGTCTGAAATCAGATCGTATCCTGAAAGGTTGATCGAAAGCGCGATGGGCTCCGGCCACTCGCGCAACTGGCTTAGGGCCTTCTCAACCACCACCAGAGTGATCCCTGTGATCAAGCCACTTTCCTCGGCAATCTTGATAAATTGCAGCGGCTCGATCTTGCCAACATTAGGGCTGGTCCATCGGGCGAGCGCTTCCGCGCGCACCATCGCATTCGACCCGAGATTGATCTGCGGCTGGAACACGAGGTCGATCTCTTTGGGGAGGTCTGCGCAGCGCAGCGCCTGCTCGATCTCGTAGCGGGCCTGCGCTTGCTTGGCATGGACATCGTCGAACAGGACGGCGCAATTCCTGCCCTGCCTCTTCGCGACCATCAGCGCGTAATCAGCCTGGCTGATCTGCGAGCGCATACTCTCCGACAGGTCCATCTGTTTGCAACCGACCGAGCATGAGATGCGGATATGCCGCCCGTCGATGATGTAGGTCTCGGCGAGCAGCTTTAGCAGAACGTCGCACCGCGATCTGATCTCGTCTTCGCCCACTTGCCCGGCGAAGATCATGTTAAACTCGTCGCCGCCCATGCGGCTGACGTGGATGTCCTCTCCGGCAAACAGTTCCAATCTGCCAGCAACCTGTTTGAGCAGCAGATCGCCCGTTAGGTGCCCGTGAATGTCGTTTACAGTCTTGAAGCCGTCCAGATCGACCAGCATCAACCAGATGCTATCACTTGGATGTGTGCTGTTCTGCTCTCGCATGGTTTTGCGCAGGGTGGCGAAGAACGCCCGGCGGTTGGGCAGCATCGTGAGGCTGTCGGAAAGCGATTTCTCGCGCATGTCCTCGCTAACGATGCGGGCCTTTTCGAGCTCTTCCTCAGTTTCGATCTTTGCGTCGGCGATCTTGGTCACGGCCTTGCGCAGGAAGAACGCAATGGCGAGTGACGCCATCGCAGCGCCGAACGTCAGGAAAGCGTAGGCTGATAGCGTCGCGCTATCGAGGCGCGGGAAAAAGCTGATCAGTGCGAGGCTGGAGAAACCGATCGACAGCGCTGACTGCCGAAAGTTCACACTGGCGAGTGCAAACAGCATCGCCATGATCACGAAATAGGTGAGTTTCTCCGGCGCGAACTCGATATTCAGGCCAATCAGGACGTTGCCGACCGCTGCAAGGTTCATTGCAATCAGCAGCAATTCGACGCGGTGTGCTGGCGCGGGTTTGCGCATGTACCAGCACCCGAAGCCGCCTACGACTGCCGCTATCACAGAAGCCGAGACGAGCAGGATCAGTTCGATCCCGGCAAGATACCAATAATTGAAGGGAGTCAGGATGGTGTAGTAGAGCGCGAAGATCGTGAAATAGCCGCGCAGGATCGGGCGATAAATCTCGCGTACTGCAGCCGCAGCCTTCGAACTCAGCCTTGCGGATGAGCTCTGCTCAAGTTGACCCCCTGTCATAGTGCGTAAGCATTTAGTTTGAATGCGTTAACGAGGGGTAAGGGGAGGGAGGATGTGAAAAAGCCCGACCTGCAGGTTGCAGGCCGGGCTTTCGTGAACGTCTCAGGCGTGCCGAGAGTTAGTTCGGGTAAGTCCAGGTCGTGCCGCGCGCGAGGTTTTCGCTGGCGAAGGCCCAGTTGAGCTTCGAACCGACCACGGCGTTGAGGTAGGCCGGACGCGCATTCTGATGATCGAGGTAATAGGCGTGCTCCCACACGTCGACAGTGAGCAGCGGATTGAAATCGCTGTCTGCCAACGTGTCGCCGTCATGCGTTTCTTCGATGGAGAGCTTGCCATCCTTTTCCGCAAGCCAGACCCAGCCGCTGGCGAAGTGGCCAGCGCCGCGTGCCTTGAGCTGTTCCTTGAGCTCATCGACCGAACCAAAAGCATCGTCAATCTTAGCTTTGAGTTCGTCCGACGGTGCGGTTTCTTCAGCCGCCATTGAATGCCAGTAGAACGCATGGTTCCAGCTTTGGGCGGCATTGTTGAACAGTCCGGCATTGCTGCCGCGCGCGGCGGAGACGATGCTTTCCATCGGCGCGTTCGCGTGGTCGGTGCCGTCGATCGCCGCGTTCATTTTGTCGATATACGCCTGATGGTGCTTGCCGTAGTGGAACGACAGCGTGTTCGCTGAAACGGCCGGTTCGAGCGCGGTGTCGGCATAGGGCAGGTCGATGAGTTTGAAAGCCATGGAGATTCCCTCTCTTGTTGGGGTGTTAGTCCGTTGTGGATTGAATGCTTGGGCGGGATATAAGTTGCAATGCGCGGCGGAAAAAGCCGCTAATCGGAAATAGTCATGCCGCGGCGAGTAGGCCGCGCCTGAAATCGGCATCCGCATTCAGCTGAGAATGCTCCACCCAGGTTGAATGGACGCCGCTTGAAATCTTGTGTGGAAGTGCGAGGCGGCAGATTGGTCCCTTGGCGATATCTGAGGCATCCAGGATGGCGCATTCCGAGGTGCCTCGGTTTTCGTCGATCAGGAAGGTGATGAGGTAGCCATCATCTTCGGCTGCCGCTCCTTTGCGCGGAACCATCGGACTTTCGCTGGCATAGACCCCTTCTGGGAGCTGGTAGGTCACCTCTGAACCGGTTTCTGTATCGTGGCGGATATAGCCATTGAACAGGAACCATCCGGGGCGCGTGGTGGTCGACCAGACATAGCGGCTCTTGCGCATCAGGTAGTCTGGATTGATCATCCCGAACTCGACGATGCTGTCGCTCAGGCGCTCTTCGGTGGTCTCGCCAGTCTTGAGATTGAAGCGCCAGCGGTGGAGGCGCGGCAGGAACGAGTGTTCGTCGACAAACGCCATCATGTGGCTGTATTCGCCCGCTTCTTCGATCGGATCGGGCATCGGCTTGTCTTGGTAGTAACCTTCAAGGACAACCTCGTCGTCTTCCTCCCAGGCATTGGTCCAGTGAAGCACATAGGTCGGTGAAGCTTCGAACCAATGGATGTCTTCAGGCTTGCCGTACCGCGGGATCAACGCGAAACGGGTCGGAATGCCTTCGTGAATGCGCGCAGCATGGATGTCTCGCTTCAGCAAATCTTCGTCCCAAAACAGCGGCATATCGTTGAGGATCGACCAGTTCTTGGTGATCGCCATGTCGTGCGGCAGACGCGGGCCGGGCAAGGGGATCGGCACATAATGCACCAGCTTGCCTGCGCGGTCGACGACGCCATAATGCATGAACGGCGCGTGCTTTGAGTAATTGAAAAACATCAGCTCGCCGGTCGCTTCATCGACCTTGGGATGCGCAGAAATACCGTCGAGCGGTCCCCACGACGCCTTGCCGAGATTGTCCAGCGTCACCGGATCGAGCTGCCACGCTTCGCCGCACTGATAGAGAGTCGCCAGCGCCACCCCCGAATGCACAATAATGTCGGTCGAGCCCGTGTCTTTAAGTGAGCCATGCGCGCCGAAACCCGGGCGTTTTGAAAGTGCAGGCGGATCCATCAATCCGCCCCACAGCGACCCACCAGCAATCTGCTCTTCGGTAAAGCACTGCGTACGCACAAACCGGTTTCGATAGCTCGCTTTGCCGCCCGTAATGCTGACTTGATGGATCATCGCATCGCCATCGAAAGGGTGATGGCGGCCAAGCGGTTGGTGTACCGGGTTTTCGGTATTGCGCAGATAGATGCCATCGATATCCGCCGGGATTTCCCCCTCGATCACCTCGAGTTCGTCCACATCCACTTCTTCGTGAAGCGGTGTCCATGGGCCGTTCAAATACGGATGGTTCGATGGTTCGAGCGATGTCTTGACCGGCGGATGGCGCGTGACCTGCATTGCAATGTCTCTCCCTTGCCCCGGAACCCTAGCCGAGCGATCCCGCATAAGAAACCACCCGAGTTCGACCACAAATTTGATCTAGATCAATGAAACTTCCCTGAGTTGGCTCACATTGGGTGCATCACAAGGAGAAAACCGATGAAATCCCTGCTGCTCCATATCGATGGCGATTCTTGCATGGAGGCGCGCATGCAAGTTGCACTCGATATTGCCCGTGCGACCGGTGCGCATATCACTTGCCTGCAAGCGGTCAGTTTCGAGGTCTTTGCGCCCGGCGACTTCTATGGCTCCGCAATGGCTGCCGCGATGCCCAAGATAAAGGAGGCAGCTGAGGATCTGCGCAAGCGGATTGAGGACGATCTGTCCAATGAGGACGTGTCGTGGGAATGGCAGTTTCTTTATGGGATGGCGGAGCACCGGTTGCTTGAACAATCTGCGCTGCACGACGTGATCATCGTCGGCCCCAATGACATTGGCGAGAAGGGCAAGGGCGCGTCACGCATGGTGGGTGAGTTGGTCTTGAAAGCCCCTGTGCCCGTTCTGGTCGTGCCGAAATCAACCAAACGGCTCGACGTTACCGCGCCTATGATGGTGGCTTGGAATGGATCGTCGGAAGCATGCGTCGCGCTTCGTACAGCAACGCCGTTGCTTGCCTGCGCAAGCAAGGTCTTTCTCGTGAGCGTTGCCGAGGAAACGGACAAGCAACGGTTTGATTTTCCTGCGGTTGAAGGGGCGCAATATCTCAGTCGCTATGGCATCGATCCTGAAATCGTCGAAGTCCTCCGCGGCGATGCCAAGATCTCCGATACGCTGTTTTCAGCAGCACAAATGCGCGATTGCAGCATGATGGTGATGGGCGCTTACGGCCACTCGCGGCTGTCTGAGATGCTATTGGGCGGCGTAACCCGGCGTTCGCTCAGCGACCCGCAATTGCCGATGTTCCTGGCGCATTGATTTTTTGCGCAAGCGCATCCGCGCTCGCGATTTCCTCGCTCATGCGACCAGAAGGCCGCGTCGCTGCGGACGGCCGGTCGGCCTTGCGGTCGCTTATGCGACCGTTGGCGGCCTCGCCTAATCCAGTATAATGTTTGGGACGAAGCGCGCGAGGTCGCGGGTAATTGGGCTTGCATCCTCGCGCACCGACATGGCGACTGCATCGTCCCCCACGACCCAGCTGCCGATGACCGCGTGATTGTCGCCTGAGCGGGCGATGGGAGCATAGGCTTGAATTATGGCGCCTTCTTCCCCGTAACCTTCCGCTGGTCCGCTATGCGTTGCGGATCCATCAAACAGCGAAATGTCGGCTCCTTCGCGGCTGAAGAAAGGCTTGGCCACGTGAGGTTGGCTCGATAGTTCCGCTGCCTCGTCGCTCCCCGCAAAGAATGCCGGCAGCAGGTTCCGATGACCCCTATGACGCTGCCATAGCAGCGGCAGAGCTGCCTTGTTCGAAAGGATCGCCTTCCATGCAGGTTCGACAAAGGTTGTACCTGAGTTGGCGGCGTGCTGGCCGAATTCCTCGCGCAGCATGTCTTCCCATGGATACAGCTTGAACATGGCGCCGATCTGGTAGCCTTCGTGGTCTAGGAACCGGCCTTCCTCATCCAATCCGATCTTTTCGACCGACACGAATTTGGGTTCAATTCCAGCCTGACCTGCGAGATCCTCCAGATACTTCACTGTCGCGCGGTCTTCGATATGTTCCTCAACAGCCGAGAAGTGCATCAGGCTGCCGGGGGTCAGGATCTGGCCAAACCGTTCGATCAGCGCCTCGTGCAGCCGATTGAATTGGTCCGTCCCCTCGGGCAGCTCGCCTTCAGAGATCATGTCTTCGAGCCAACCCCACTGAAAGAATGCCGTTTCGTAAATGCTGGTCGGCGTGTCTGCGTTAAATTCCAGCATCTTGGCGGGGCCGCTGCCGTCATAGGCGAAATCGAACCGGCCATAGAGCGACATATCGCCGCCGCGCCATGAATTGGCGATCATGTCCCACGCATATTCGGGGATCGCCAGTTGCTCCATGATCTGCTGCGATGCGCACGCATCGTCGACCAGCGAAAGGCACATGGCGTAAAGCTCAGTCGTCGGATCTTCGATCTCGTCTTCGACCTCGCGCAGGGTGAACTGCCAGCATGCGCTTTCGTCCCAATAGATATCGCCGTCGACATGGTGGAACAGGAAGCCGTTTTGTTCAGCAATCGCCTGCCAGTCTTCGCGCGGCTTCACCGTTCTGCGTTGCATTTCAATCCCCAAGTCAACGAATCCGGGCCGCGCAAACTTTGCGCTAACCTTTGTAGGTTAAAGCCGTCTCATACATTCTGGGGAAGGGTCAGGATAATGAAACAAGACGGTTTTGCTCAACGGAAACGCTCATCGCGGGTCGCATTGACGACTATGGCTGCTTTGACAGGCGGCGCGATGCTGTCCGCATGTGGCAGCGATGCCCCGGAAACGGGCGGCGACGTTGCCGATGCAAATGCCGAAGAGGTGCAGGTATTCGAGAACGTTTTTGCCTGTGCCAAGGTGACCGGAAAGACCACCCAGGAATGCAGCGAGATGCGCGAAGAAGCGATCGCTGTCGCAGCCAAGGAAGCGCCGCGATTCGCTGCGCTTCAGGATTGCGAAGCCGAATATGGCGCCGGGCAATGTGTCGAGGCCGACAAGGCTGGCGATCAGCCAGTTGAGGAACAAGCGCGCTCGGGACGGAGCCATTTCTCTCCGTTCGTGGTGGCATGGTTCTCTCGCGGGGATAAAGCGGGCAACTCACCGCTGTTCAAATCGAAAGCGGGCGGGTTCCAGTCGGCCAATGGGGCGCGGCTGGGCTATGCTGGCGCACCGGGCAAGTATTTCGCTTCGAACCGCGCGATGGAGCGCGCGAAATCCGTGCCGAAGGTCAAGCCAGCTTCGAAAATGGCAAAGGCTGCCGGGTTCGGTTCGCGCAATAAATCGTGGAACCTCGCGGATCGCAACAGTGCCAAGAGCAGCGCTTCGGCTCGCAGCCGCGGCGGCTAAAAAAGACGGTGGCGTAGCCGCCGCAAGCCCGGATGAGCGTGCGCAATTAAGGAGCTTTCCGCTTTCGCATCATGCCTTCCTGAGCCACGCTGGCGACAAGCTCGCCGGCCTGGTTGAAGATGCGACCGCGATTGAATCCACGTCCTGCGCCTGACCATGGAGCGTCGGTGGCGTAGAGCAGCCACTCGTCTGCCCGTGCTTCGCGGTGAAACCAGATCGCATGGTCGAGGCTCGCACCGACCAACTCACCGCGCATCCATGAAAGCCCATGGGGCAGGGCGCTCGTGCCGAGCAACGTGTAGTCGCTCGCATAGGTCATGATCGCGCGGTGCAGTGCCGGATCATCTGGCAAAGACGCTGCGGTACGGAACCACGTATGCGCGCGTGGCTCTCTCGGTTCGCTGTTCATCCAGTGCAACCGGTCAATCGTGCGCATTTCGATCGGGCGTGGACGCAGCATCAGCGCACGCTGCGCATCCCCGAGCTTGTCGCCGAGTTTCTCTGCAATTTCACGGCGCATTTGCATGTCTGATTTGAGATCGTCGGGGCCTGTGACATCGGGCATCTGCGCATCGACGTGCTCGAGCCCTTTTTCAGGCACTTGGAAACTCGCTGTGAGGTTCAGGATCGGCGTGCATGAACCGTCCTCGTTCTCTTGCGCTGCGACAACCCGCCGATTGGCAAAGCTACGTCCGTCGAAGTCGCGCTGAATGCGGTATTCGATCTCTCGTCCTTCTTTGCCGCCGCGCAGGAAATAGGCGTGCATCGAATGCGCGATCTTGCCTTTTGGCACGCTGGATTGAGCCGCCTGAAGTGCCTGCGCGAGCACCTGACCACCGAACACCCGGCCAACGCCGCCTTTTTGCGGGCGACCGGCATGCACATCGGCGGCGCGTTTTTCGACTGTCAGGAGTTTGACAAGCCCGGCGACCAATTGCTCATTTGTGGGAGTATCCGTCATCGCGCGGTTCCATGCGGGCCGCGCTATTTCAGGTCAACCCGGCAGTCAGCGCTGCCACACCCTGCGCAGCAGCGCAGCAGGGATTGCCCCACGTACGAAGAGCAGGTCGGACACGGTCGAACATTCCTCCGCGCCCATCTGACGTTTGTACCCGCCATCGCCCAGACCCCAGTCGATCCGCGCAAGCCCGCGTGCAGCGGCGCTGGTGAAGTCATCGTAGAGCAAGATTCTGCCAGGGCTGAATTTGTGGAATTGCTGATCGAAATTGTTGGCGACGCAATAGCGCGTGTCGCCGCAATCGAGACCGAACGTGAAGGCGGCAGGTGTGTCACCAACATGCAGCAAACTGCCACGGATCATTGCCGCGATCGCGGGGTCCTTAGCGACGCCTTCCCAGAAGGTGCGCAGACTCGGATCAAGAAACTTGGTGTCGCCGCCCTCATCAAGCTTACCAACCCACGAATTTGCTTCGATCTCTGCAATCGCGTCACGGGTCTGGCTGGTCCAGTCGTCACCCGTGAAGTGAGTGATGTTGACCGGACCGGTCTTTTCGAGCTGACGCACACGCCAGCGGTCTTTTTGTTGGCCTTTGGATGACGGCCAATTGCCGGATGCCGTGAGTGCAACAAGATCGAGCACGAAAAGCGAGCCGACCGGGCGCGACAGAATGTGCCACCCTGCTGACTTGGCTGCTTCTTTGAGCAGATCGAGCGCGGGATCGTCATCCACGACCGGCCCCATGCGCCAGACATTGCCTAGCTGGGACCGGGTGGTCTTGCCTTCCAAAGCCTCCGCCAGAGCTTCGGCAGAAGCCGCCCTGTCTACGGGACAGCCACGAAACGGCCAGTAGGCTCCGGCTATCTGATTGATCGAGACTGGCCCGATCGCCTTTGCTCGCAAGGGAAATGCCGCGCGCGCACTGCCATTCTTGTCGCGAGCCGTGACGACCGAGGTCGCTGGCTCTTCTCCGGCTTGAAACCAACTTGCTCGAAGGAAGGATCGACATGGATCGTCGGCGTCTGCGAGCACATCGATTTCCGATTGTCGGGATGTGATCTCGTCATGCGAAAACGGTGCGTTCATTGCAGCCCCCAGCGTCCAAAAACCTTGCGCCAAGCGCGAAATGCGAGCGATTTTTTGAGGTTGGTGGCAGGCCAGCGCTTGGTTGCGCGCGGCGTGAGTCCGACACGGCGCATCAGGGCATTGGTGCAGCGCGCGTCGCTTTCGTCATAGCTCCACTTTGATCGCCAAGTGATCGACAGCGAAATCGAGCTGTCGGGGCCGTTGCGGACGAAGTGAGGAGCCATCACTGGCACGTACACCGCCTCACCCTGTCCAAGGTGAAACTCCCAGCCGCTCTTCAGGAAGTCATCTTCCCACCTCAATTCTCGCGGCCCGCCCGAATGGTAGCTTTCGTGCATTTCATCGGACGCAAATTTAGGATTGCCTGCCTGGAACTGAGTCATCGTTTTCGAGCCTGCAACCTGAAGCAGGATGTTGTGCTCCGGGTCGAAGTGGTACGGCGTGACTGCGTTGGGACTGGAAATAAAGATGAAGCCCTGGGGGGTCAGCATGGGGCCCGTCTTCGCTTCGATTTCCTCTTTCAACTCACCCAAAAGGTCCGACAGCAACGCCTCGTATGATGGCACTTGCTCGACGTTCTTCAGCACGGCCCAGCTGTTCGCTTCGTGCACGTGCCGGATCGTATCTGCAATGCTCAGCCCGTTTGCGTCCGGTTTGCCATCGACTCCGATCGGCAAGTCGCCGCGATTGTATTCAACGCTGGTTTCCGGAAGGCGTTCGGCAAGATCAGCCAGCGCGTCGATTTCAAGCAGCGGATGCCTATCGAGCGCATGGCGCAGCTGGTGCGGTCCTTCGGGATAGTGAGCCCCGAATTTGGCGCGTGCTTCCTTGTTGAAGATCGTTGGAGCCGAAGAACGGGCCGGTTTCCAGTGGGTGCTGGGGGCGTTCATGGTCTGCTCCTGTCGCGGGTTTCGTAGGCCATCAATCGCTTGAAGGCGGCGCGGCGGAGGGGGCCTCCGAGTGCGATGTTGTGGCTCTTGAGAGTGCGCTTTTCGCGCCACAGCCGTTCGATCATCGAATGGCCTTCAGCGGCACAGCTGTCTGCCCATTGGATGTCCCTGTGATCCAGAAGTGAGAGGTTCTCCAACTGGATCAGCAGGCCGGGAGAAAAGCGCGCATAGCTCTCGTCGAATGTGGTCTTGAAACTATAGACGCCCGGCGCGGTAACGAAGTTTGCCAACATCGCTATCGGGCGGCCATCGAGCCGCATGGTCAGTCGTTCGAGTCTTCCCGCCTGAGCAGCGCCGGTCAGCGTGTCGGCGAAGAAGCTACGGGTAGCATCGGCATCTGCAAGAGCAGAACCGGCTTCGCCTTTCCAGCCTTTGGCTTCAAGCGCGAGGAAATCGCTGATCCACTGCGCAATACTGTCGGCGTTTTCGCAGCGCTCAAAGGTCAGCGTGCCCTCTTCGGACAGGCGCTTGTGCTGGCGGCGCAATTCCTTTCGCTTCTTCGTGCTCATCGATCCGGCGAGGTAGTCCTCGGCCGAGAGGTCCGAAGCGAGCATCGCGCGGTTTTGCTGGAGCGCGATGTAAGACGCGCGAGATTGCTGGGTCAGCACATCGTTGAGCGCGCCGCTCAAGGGCCCGTCAGCCGGAAGGTGCGGCACATGCAAGAATAGTGAAATGCGCGGATTGCGATCGAGTTCAGCCAGCAAAGCGCGCCAGAAGGAGTGCTCTGCCCCGCGCGCAACCAAAGGCGCGCCGCAAAAGACGTTGTCGTGGAGCCAACTCGCCGCATGTGGGACCGGATAGCCGTAATAATCTGCTGAGCGTCCGATAGGCAGAACACCTGTGAGCGCGCCGTCGGTGTAGTGAGCGAACAGGGATGTGTGTGCTTCCGCTCCAAAGGCATCAAGCGAGGGGAGCACGAACCATGGCTCGAAAAATGGATTGGGCTCGCATGCTTGTTCAGCCAGCGCTTCCCAGGCCGCCAGAAACAAAGGGTCACGCGCTTCCGCCGCCGAGGCCATGCGAGCGCTGTCGCGCTGATCCTGTGCAGGGTCAGCGGACGAAGTCGTTCTGAGCAGGGTTGGCGAACTCGCCATATCCATTGCGTTAACCTTGCGGCGGCGCGCAACATCACGCGCCAGCATTCCACATGGCACAGCCGCGTTAACAAAGGTTTGGAGCTGCAATCTGTGTCCGCAGACGGGACTCCGGCTTGCCAAAAGTTAACCCCGCCCGGATCACTCCGAGCGGGGTCAATTCAAACCAACGTTTTGGCGAGGGGGTTTAGTGCCCGGCCAGCGCGGCGAGCAGTAGCAGCGCCACGATGTTGGTGATCTTGATCATCGGGTTCACCGCAGGGCCTGCGGTGTCCTTGTATGGGTCGCCCACAGTGTCGCCGGTCACCGCAGCCTTGTGAGCTTCGGAGCCTTTGCCGCCGTGATTGCCGTCCTCGATGTACTTCTTGGCGTTATCCCAAGCACCGCCACCGGCAGTCATGGAAAGCGCGACGAACAGGCCGCCGACGATCACGCCGAGCAGCAGAGCACCCAGAGCGGCGAACGCCTCGTTCTGGCCGGCCAGGAAGTAGATCACATAGTAGGTCACAATCGGTGCGAGCACCGGCAGCAGTGACGGAATGATCATTTCCTTGATCGCAGCCTTGGTCACGAGATCGACCGTGCGGGCATAGTCCGGACGGCTGGTGCCTGCCATGATTCCCGGATCGTTCGCGAACTGGTCGCGCACGTCGACAACCACGTCGCCAGCTGCCCGGCCGACAGCGGTCATGCCCATCGCCCCGAACAGATAGGGCAGCAACGCGCCGAGTAGCAGACCAACGATCACATACGGGTTCTCAAGGCTGAAATTGACTTCAGCGCTCGGGAAATATGCCCGAAGGTCAGCCGTGTAAGCCGCGAACAGAACCAGAGCCGCAAGACCTGCCGAACCGATGGCATAGCCTTTGGTCACGGCCTTGGTGGTGTTACCCACGGCATCAAGCAGGTCGGTCTTTTCACGAACGCTTTCGTCCAGACCCGCCATTTCGGCGATGCCGCCAGCATTATCGGTAACCGGACCGTACGCATCGAGCGCAACGACCATACCGGCTAGCGCCAGCATCGCGGTCGCGCCGAATGCGAGCCCGATCAGGCCGGCCAGCTGATATGCGCCGATGATCGCCGCAATGATCACGATGGTCGGCAGTGCCGTCGATTCAAGGCTGATCGCCAGACCCTGGATCACGTTGGTGCCATGGCCCGTTTCCGAAGCCTTGGCGATCGAGCGAACCGGACGGAAATTCGTGCCGGTGTAGTACTCGGTGATCCAGATGATGATACCGGTCAGTGCGAGGCCGATCAGCGAGCAATAGAACAGGTCCATACCGTTGAATTCAACCGTATCGCCTGCGTTCAGCACGGCGTTCATGTCACCCAGTGCGAATTGCGTGGCACCATAGATCAACGGGATCGCCAGAACGGCGGTGACGATGAAGCCCTTGTACATCGCGCCCATAACATTGCTGCCATTGCCGAGACGGACAAAATAGGTGCCGATGATCGAAGTGACGATACAAGCACCGCCGATCAGCAGCGGAAGCGCCATCATCGGCAACAGCAGATCGCCGAGGACATCAGCGAACAGCAGAGCTGTCAAAACCATCGTCGCGCCAACGGTCACGACATAGGTCTCGAACAGGTCGGCTGCCATACCAGCGCAGTCACCAACATTGTCGCCCACGTTATCGGCGATGGTTGCCGGGTTGCGTGGATCGTCTTCCGGAATGCTGGCTTCGACCTTCCCGACAAGGTCAGCGCCAACATCAGCAGCCTTGGTGAAGATACCGCCGCCGAGACGCGCGAAAATCGAGATCAGCGACGCACCGAAAGCGAGACCTACGAGGCCATCGATGACGGTGCGGTCATTTGGCGCGAGCGCCATCGGACCCACGAGCACATAGAAGAATACGGCGATCGCGAGAAGCGCGAGACCTGCCACGAGCATGCCGGTGATGGCACCTGCGCGGAAGGCGATGGTGAGGCCCTGTTGCAGGCCTTGTTCGGCGGCAGCTGCGGTCCGTACGTTAGAACGCACCGAGATGTTCATCCCGATATAGCCGGCAACGCCAGACAGAACCGCGCCGATCACAAAACCGACCGCAGGGACGTAACCCAGCGCGACGCCGACGATCACTGCAGCAACCACACCGACGATGCCGATGGTGGTGTATTGGCGGTTCAGATAGGCCTGTGCGCCTTCCTGAATTGCGCCTGCAATTTCTTGCATTTTTTCATTGCCAGCGCTCGCGCCGAGCACTTGGCGGCTGGTGACGAAGCCATACACGATGGCAAGCACACCCAACCCGATTGATATGAGAATAAGGTCCACGAAGTAATCCCCTCTAGTGCGTGGAAATGCGCTTGGATCGATCGTCCATTCGCGCAAGGCGCACAGTCATAGGGGCTAAGGTGCCTGTGACAAGCCCGGAATCGGCGGAAATCCGCCAATTTCACCAGTTTCGCTAGCGCCCAAGCGCCTGATGCGATCAACCGTGGCTGTAACCGAGTGAATCCGGGCTGTTGAGAGGCGTCTGACCGAGGATCAACGGAGCATTCCCCTTGGGCTCGAATTCGCCAATCCGAACGGCTTCGACCGGCACATCAACCTTGGGCGGGACAGCAAAGAGCAATTCGTAATCGTCGCCCCAACGAATGCATTCATCGAACCGTTTGGGTTCGGCGACCGGGATTGCTTCGGTATCGAGTCTCAACGTCACTTCGTTGATGCTTGCCATGCGCCAGGCATCAAGCAGCAAGCCGTCCGAGATATCCATCATGGCGCTCACAATCGGGGCGAGGGCGCGGCCCTCGGCCAGTCTTGGCTGGGGCCGGTTGAATGCATCGCGGTGCGCTTCCTTGCCTTCGAAGCCGAGCATCGCCCTGCCAATCGGGCCAGTCACATACAAGGAGTCACCCACTTTGGCGCCCCTGCGCGATGGGACGGGCAAATGGGTCGCACGACCGATTGCGGTCAATCCAAACGTGCTTGCGCCGGTCGATGAGATCGTATCGCCGCCAAGGAGCGGAACGTCATAGACAGCGAGAACTTCATTCAGGCCAGACAGAAAACTGGAATCGTCTCCGCCAAGCGTGTGGCCTAGCAAGACGCCAAGCGGTTCCGCGCCTTTGGCAGCCAGATCGGACAGATTGAGCGCAACAAGTTTCCACGCGACGTCGGACATGTCGGCGTGAGGAAGGAAATGCGTATCCTCCGCCATCATGTCGTGATTGATGATCAGCGCTTCATTGCCGAATTGGAGCACGGCACAGTCGTCTTCCAGACCACGCGCCCCCGGATGCAACGGCAATTCCCGCAGACCTGCGAGAAAATCCATCTCATTCATCGAGTTGTTGATGTCCCAAACTTTATCCCGGGACCTTTTTACCTACGAATTCGCGCAGGTAAATTGCGTATATTGCAACCGTTCGAGATGCCCAGCTTAGCCGCGCACATCTTTTGCAACAGAATCAAGGATTCCGTTGACGAACTTGGCCTCGCGATCATCGAAGAAAGCTTTGGCGACGTCGACATATTCGGAGATCGCGGCGGCCTGAGGGACATCTGCGCGTGCCATCAACTCGTAAGTGCCTGCGCGAAGCACCTGGAGCATGGTCTTATCGAGACGGAGCAGCGTCCAACCTTGCGACAGTTTGGAAGTCAGCGCCGCGTCGATCTCGTCGCGTCTGGCATCGACCCCGCGCACCAGATCGTCGAAGAATTCGACCTCGGCATCGGCGAAGACTTCGCCTTCGTGGTCTTCGTCATCGACTTCGCGGCCAAGCCGGTGCTGGTGAAACTCATCCAGCAGCTTGTTGAGCGCAGTGCCTTCCATCTGCTGTTGATACAGCGCCTGGACGG
Organism: uncultured Erythrobacter sp.; assembly: GCF_947499705.1. Taxonomy (NCBI): domain Bacteria; kingdom Pseudomonadati; phylum Pseudomonadota; class Alphaproteobacteria; order Sphingomonadales; family Erythrobacteraceae; genus Erythrobacter; species uncultured Erythrobacter sp. Next base: position 684,322 of record NZ_CANMPJ010000001.1, read on the forward strand.
CGGCGAGGCGGGCGGTTGAGCGAGCTTGAGAGCGGGCTGGTGAGTTCATTTGATCCGAAGCTCCACGGACTTGGCATGGGCAGGCAACCCTTCGGCATGGGCGAGCGTTGCTGCCGCTGGGCCGATGGCTGAAAAGGCATCGTCGTCGAGTGCGATAAAGCTGGTGCGCTTCATGAAATCGAGCACCGACAACCCACTGGAAAAACGCGCGCGGCGCCCGGTCGGCAAGACATGGTTCGGCCCAGCTACGTAGTCACCTAGCGCCTCCGGCGTCATCCGCCCGAGGAAGATGCTGCCAGCATGCCGAATTTCAGGAAGCATCGCTTCGGGATCGTCGATCGCGAGTTCGAGGTGCTCTGCGGCAAGGCGGTTGGCGAGTGCAGGGGCTTCTGACAGGTCGTTGACCACAATGATTGCGCCGTGCGCATCCCAGCTTGCCCGCGCGGTCTTGCCCGTCGCCAACTGACCAAGCTGCACTTCGATGCTGTCACGTACCAGAGCGGCAAAGCCCGCATCGTCGGTGATCAGGATCGATTGAGAGGTCGGGTCGTGCTCAGCCTGGCTCAACAGGTCGGCTGCGATCCAATCAGGATCGTTCTTACCATCCGCGATAACCAGGATCTCGCTCGGCCCGGCGACCATGTCGATGCCGACCACGCCGTAGAGTTGGCGTTTGGCCTCGGCGACATAGGCATTGCCCGGGCCAGTGATGACGTCGACCGGAGCGATTTTGTCTGTGCCGTATGCGAGTGCACCAACAGCTTGCGCTCCACCGACGCGCCAGATTTCATCGATCCCGGCGATATGCGCCGCGGCCAGAACCATCGGGTTCGATTGTCCTTTGGGAGTAGGTGTGGCGACAACAATACGCTCGACGCCTGCGACCCGCGCCGGGATGGCGTTCATCAGTAAGGAAGACGGATACGCTGCGCGACCGCCGGGCACATACAATCCGGCAGCATCGACCGGACGCCAGATTGCGCCGAGCCTCACGCCCGCATCGTCGGTGTAGTCGCGGTTCTCCGGAAGCTGCGCCTCATGATAGGCGCGGATGCGGGTCGCTGCGAGTTCGAGAGCGTCTCGAAGCTCGGGATCAAGCGCGTCGTACGCTTCCTTGCAGCGTTCGGCGGTGATGACCCAATCGTCGCTCTCGACGAGCGAATATCCATCGAAACGCTGGGTGTATTCGACAACCGCTTTGTCACCGGTAGATTTGACCGAGGCAAGGATGCTGGTGACGGCGCCTGCGACGTCTTTGTCGGCCTCTCGGCGCGAATTGACGATCCGGTCGAAACGCTTGGTGAAATCGGGATCGAGGCTGGAGAGAATTGTCTTCACGCCGCGTCCTTCGATCGCTCGCGTGCTTCGGCGTCCTCGCGGAACGCGCTGACCAATGCGGCAACGCGCGGATCGGTCTTGAGCGCTGCGCGATTGACGATCAGTCGCGCGGAAATGTCGAGAATGCGGCTGGTTTCAACCAAACCGTTTTGCTTCAGCGTGGTCCCCGTCGAAACAAGATCGACGATTTGGCGCGCCAGACCGAGCGAAGGGGCGAGCTCCATTGCACCATTGAGCTTGACGCATTCAGCCTGAATGCCGCGCTGTTCGAAGTGACGGCGCGTCAGGCTTGGGTACTTGGTGGCGACGCGGACGTGGCTCGCCGTAGTATCCTCGGATGTGTCGTCGGCGCGCCGTGCGACCGACAGACGGCAGTGCCCGATGTCGAGGTCGACCGGAGCATAGAGATCGGCGTAATCGAATTCCTCGATCACATCGGACCCGACGATGCCGACCTGTGCCGCACCGTGCGCCACGAAGGTCGCGACATCGAATGCGCGCACGCGGATTAGTCGCATATCCTCTCGGGTAGTCCCGAAGGAAAGCGAGCGGTTGGACTTGTCGTGAAAGCCGTCCTCGGGCACCACGCCCGCACGCGCCATCACCGGCAGCGCTTCATCGAGAATGCGCCCCTTAGGCACCGCGAATGTCAGCGGCCCGAAAGCGTCTTGGGATCGGTCGGTTGTCATGGTCGCGCGGCACTTAGGCATTGCGCCTGAAAAGGGCAATCCCGGTGCTGGTCGAACAGAGCAATCAAGGAGACTATATGAACGAGCGCGGCGTCATGCAGATCGAAGAGTTCGAGGCGGCTATCAAATGGCAAGCCGATCACGCTTTTGAGAACGGTGCCGAGTGCACCGCGCGCGTGATCCGATCGCTGCCAAAGGTGCGCGAGACCGACACCGAACTGGGACGGCGCATGGCTGCATGGGAAGGGCTGACGCTTAAGGACGCGATGCCGCTACGCGTGACAGGAGGGCTGCATCACCTCGCGCTGACGGGCAAGGATGAGCGCCTGCTGCCCGTGTATGCGAGCGAAGTCACCGATCAGGATGCCGTTGACGCGATCGTGCTCGATATGGTGGCGCAGCACGATGCCGAGCTTGCGCCTTGGCTCAATGGACCTCCGCAGACCAACGAGGCCGGTCGTTCGGCCAGCATCATGGCGGGTCTTTTGTGGCTGGCGCAGCGCGTGGTGCCGCGCTTCGAACTGTTCGAGCTCGGCGCAAGTGCGGGTGTCAACACTATGCTGGACCGGTATCACTACCGGTTGGGCGAGACGGACGTCGGACCATCAGATTCGCCGATGCAGATTGTGCCGGAATGGCGAGGCGAGGGCTGTCCGCCGCCTGCTCCAAGGGAATTTGAGATCGCCGACGTGCGTGGGTGTGATGTCGCGACTTTCAATCTTGCCGATCCGGATAGCGCCTTGAGGCTCAAGGCCTACGTCTGGCCCGACGCGCCAGAGCGGATGGAGCGGATTGATGCCGCGATTGCGCTTGCGAGCGCCGACCCGCCCAATCTGGTTCAAATGGGCGCCGGGGAATTCGTACGAGAGATACTCGGTTGGCCCCGCCAACCCGGAGCGACCCGTGCAATGTTCCACTCTATCATGTGGCAATACATGCCCGCCGAAACGCAAGACGCGATCACGTCCGCATTCGAGGAAGCTGGCGCGAAGGCCACCGCTGATTCGCCGCTCGCATGGGTTTCGCTCGAAACGGACCCGGCCACTTTCCGTCACGAACTCAAGGTGCGGTACTGGGATGGAAGCGCACAAGATGGCGCAACGACATTGCTCGCCCATGCGCATCCGCACGGGGCGTGGGTCGAGTGGGAAGGTCTCACTTAGAGTTGCAAAGTGAAACCTAATTTGCTACGCCAATGAGGTGACCAGGCAACTTCCATATTCCGACCTCACTTTAGAGGAAGCGCTCGATGCGTTTCGCAAGGAAAACAACCTCGAAGCAAAGTATCGCGACATGCGCGAAGAAGCGCAGACCCACTTTGAACGGCACGATATCATCCATGTCCTGTTCGGGCTCGATACGAGCATCCGCCAGGAAGCGCAGGCCGATGGGTGGACCCTTTTCGGCACGGATATTTCACTTCGCCATATCAGAGAATTCTTCGACCTTCCTGAAGAAAAGGAACTGATCGAAGACATCGGCTGGTGGGAAATCACAAAGGCGTATTTTCGCGGGATCCCCGACTATTTCCGGATTGCATGGCAATCGCGCAAACTGCGCAAGAAATGGAGATGGTCCGACCACGCCGCTTACCGCTCGCGGCGAGTCGGAGAGATCCGTCAGGAATTCGGCATCAAGCGGGCGCTTGCCGGCTAGATCGATCTAGCCGTCTTCACGCCAACGGAACTGAAACTCCAGCTCGTGCATCGGGCCTTCCTGTTCGTGCTCGATCGAAAACTCGGTCCCAGCCGGGATATATAGCCGCTGATTGTCGACCTGAATCTCAAACGCCTTGCCTTCGCGCAGCGCCTCGACCAGTCGTTCAAGCTTCTGGATGTTCTGCTCGTTGGAATAGGTCTTCGTAACGTCGCGGCCGCGCACTGTGTCTTTGTCGCTCATTTGGCGATCTCCGTAGATGATTCCCAAACGTGATAGCGGATCAAGATTGCAGAAAAGCTTCCATCGCCGCATTTACTTGGTCGGGCGCTTCCCACGGAACAAAATGACCGCAGTCGGGCACTTGCACGATGGTTAGCGGATCGATGATTTCATCCAGCCCCTCAAGATTTTCGGGCGGTAGGGCGAGGTCGTCCATCGCCCAGATCACAAGAGTTGGAATCGTCAGCTTGGGCAGCCGCGGCGGCGAATAATCTGCGGGCAGTTCGAATGGCTCGTCCATGGTCGGAACAACCATCGGGCTGGCGCGGTAATAATTGATCATGCCGAAAGTCGCATCGCGGTTTTGCCAATCCCTGAGCAAGGCCTCGCGCTCTTCGGGTTCCATCGCCTCGGGCCGGTCCCACTTGACCTCTTTCAGCAGCAGTCCCGTTAGTCCCTGGTCCTTCATCAGCGCGTCATTGGCAGTGTCGCGGAAGCCGCGAATGTACTGGCTCGCCTCGCGCTGGCCGGGGTGCGTGTAGAGCAGCTTGCCGAAGATCGCCGGATGCGGCGCGTTGGCGATTACCGCACGCTCAACCCGCATGTGCTGCCCGCCTAGCGCCACGCCCCAGGCAATTGCACCGCCCCAATCATGGCCGACAATGGTGAACTTCGCCACGTTCAGCGCGTCGGCGAGCAAGAAGATATCGCCGATCAATTTGTCGGGCGTGTAGGCCTCGACCTCTTGCGGCTTGGACGATCCGCGATAGCCGCGCTGGTCTGGCGCGATGCAGCGATAGCGGTCGGAGAAGTGCGCAATCTGATGTCGCCACGTGCGGTGGCTCTCGGGAAAGCCGTGAAGGAAAATCAGGACCGGCGCATCGAGTGGTCCTTCATCGACCACATCCAGATGCATCCCATTGGCGAGCTCAACGCGTTTCTGTTCCATGGCCGCTTTGTGCCGCGACGAGTTGCAAAGCGCCAGTCCATAAGGAGACTTGTTTAAGAACGATCGTTCTGATATTCACTCGCTATGCCCAGACCACGCTCATCATCTCGTGACCAAATGCTCGATCGAGCGATGCAGGCGTTCTGGTCGAACGGGTTTGAAGCGACCTCTATGTCAGACTTGGTCGCAGCAACGGGATCAACCCGGCAATCGATCTACGGCGATTTCGGAAGCAAGCACGGGCTCTATCGCGCTTGTTTCGAACTCTATCGCAGACAAGTGGTCGAACCGGCGCTCGTACCATTTGGCACTAGCGAAGCGCGGCTGTCTGCAGTCAGCGCCTATTTCGAAACTCAGATTTCGCTTGCCGAGCAGGCGGGCCTGCCTGGTCCGGGCTGCCTAGTTGGCAACGCCATGACTGAAATAGCGCCCGGCGATCCGCAGATCATGAAACTAGTGGAAGAGCACAACGTTCGGCTCGAAACCGCGTTTTCAAGGGCGCTGCCTGTCTCATTGTCCAATGAACGAAAGCAAGAACTCGCGCAGTTCCTTGTCGTGGCTGCGCAAGGGATGTGGGCGGTTTCGCGCGTGACCAACTCGGCTGGCGCATTGCGATCGAGGGCGGCAACGATTGTTGGCCTGTTGGAAAGGGAACTGAGCCATGACGCGTGACACGTATCTGCCGGGCGCACTCAAGACTGCGTTCCTGGTGAACTTCATCTGGATCAACCTGTCAGAGGTCGCTCGATATTTTCTGGTTGTCCGGCCCATGCTGCACGAGGCTTTGGCGGCTCAGCAAGGGGTCGCTCCGATGAGCGTTGGGATCTTTGCACTTTGGGGTATCTGGGACTTGGTGCTGATTGTGTCTGCGACCGGGTTCTACTGGCTTTGGCTAGACCGCTTCGGAGATAGTCTACGGCAAATTGTGCTCGCTTCTGCCGTTTTCACCGTCACGATCTTCGGACTTATTTGGCTCGGCATCGCCAATATGGGTCTTGCGCCGTATTCGCTGATCGTCGCCGCACTGCCGCTGGCGTGGATTGAGCAAGCGATTGCGTGTTGGCTCGTCGTGTGGGCGCGATCCCGCGCTCAGCCCGCTTCTTCCATGCGTTCCATGTAACCGTTCGCGACCATCTGCGCGACCTGATCGAACAATGCATCCGGCGTCCGGCGCATCTCGCCCATGCCCGCTTCCATCCCTTGCGCGACAATGATCTCGCGCTCGCCATTGGCCATGCCGTCGAGTATGGCTTTGGCGGCATCGGGGGCGGGAATGCCTTCATCGATGACCTTATCCGAGCGCCCGCGCTTGCTGCCATCGGCGACCATCGCGTTTCGGGCGACATCGGTTGCAACCGAACCGGGATAAATCACATGGACGCTTACGCCCGTCTGCGAGAGTTCCCCGCGCAACGCGTCGCCATAACCGGCAAGCCCGAACTTCACCGCGCTGTAGGCGGTGCGCATAGGAACGCCAACTTTGCCGGCGATTGAGGAAATGAAGGCGAGCGCTCCGGAGCCGCGCTCAACCATGTCTCCGATCAATCCCTGCGAGAACGCGATTTGAGCGGTGAGATCGATATCGATAATGTCGCGGTAGACCTGCATGTTGGTTTTGAGAGCACGGCTGCGCTGCGACACGCCGGCATTGGCAAAGGCAACATCGACGCCGCCCTTCCAAGCGATTGCCTTCGCCGTCGCATTGGCGAGCGCGGCATCGTCTCGCACATCGAAGGGCAGGATCAGCGTTTCGCCGCAATCCGAAGCAACTTCAGCCAGCCGCGCTTCATCACGGCCCGATAGCACCACATTTGCTCCGCGCGATGCCACATCGCGAGCCAGCGCGGCGCCAATTCCCGACGAAGCCCCGGTGATCCAAACCACCTTCCCCGTGTAATCCATGTTTCTCTCCCTTACCGTTCGGATAGCGGCGAGGATCGGTAGGGGCAATCAGCTTGCCAGATAGTCTTCGATCATCGCGGCGATGTTTTCTGGAAAGATCGCTTCGGGCCAATTGTGTAGCTCGGCGTGAGTGAACCAGCGGTGTTGTGTCATGACTTGTTGCTCAAGCTCGGTGTGGTTTGCCGTGTCGATCCGGGCCTCGTCAACGCGCACGATGTAGTAGCGCTCATCCGCCTGCACCGGTTCGCCTTCAACAGTGATGAACTCAGGCGTCGTTTGCGCGATTTGCGGGCCGGGATCGGCGGTAATGCCGGTTTCCTCAAACAACTCGCGCCGTGCGGCTTCGTCAAAATTCTCATGCGGTTCGCATTCGCCCCCGGCAGTCACCCAGAAAGGTGGTCGGTCAGCGACGTCAAAGCGGAACATCAATGCGCGATTGTCCGGATCGAGTACGATTATCCGCGCAGCGCGGCGCAGGCGTTTCTCGAATGGCGCGTCCATCAGGCCGCCGCAACACCCGCTTTGATCGCAACGGCATGCACCCGCTCACCGACAATATCGCCCAAAGCCGCGATCACTGCTCGCTGGCGCGCAAGGCGGTTCATGCTCGCAAATGCGTCTGCCTCGATGACGATGGTGAAGTGCGATTCGCCTGAGCCATCGTCGCCTGCATGTCCTGAATGCTGCGCGCTGTCATTGATGATCTCAAGCTTTGTCGGCGCAAAGGCTTCGGTCAGCAGCCCCTTCATTTCCTCGGCAATCGTTCCGCTCATCGTCTGTTTCCCATTTTGCATTCTTGGCATTTGGCGCTCCAGTCACCATTCTCAACCCTTTATGTCTTCTGCCAAACTCCACGGACGCCACGAAGGCGCGGATCGGACCTGTGAGCGCCCGGGTTGCCGCGAAGTCGGTGAATTCCGCGCGCCTGGCTATCGCCCGAGCGGATTCGATGGGCCGGGCGAATGGCGCTGGTTTTGCCTTGAACATGTGCGCGAATTCAACGCCGGGTATGACTGGTTCGAAGGAATGAGCGCGGAAGAAGTTATCGCTGCGCAGTCTCCCGTGTCCGGCTGGAAGACCGAAAGCGCGGCATTCTCTCCGCGCGCTGCCGTCGATGGAATGCCGCGTTGGGCCGATTTCGACGACCCGCTCGATGCGATCTCTGCGCGGGCAAACGGCATCAAGAGCAAAGCCCAACGCGAAGCCGCGATGGCGATGGACGGGCGGTTTTCGAAAGACGAGGCCCAGGCACTGGAGACGATGGGGCTCGGCTCAAACACCGATAGAAGGCGCTTGCGACGGCGTTATTCCGAGCTGGTCAGGCGCTACCACCCCGACCGCAATGGAGGCGACCGCCAATTCGAAGCGCGACTAGGAAAAGTGGTCGAGGCGTACCAACTGCTCCGAAAAAGCACCGCGATCGCCTAACCTGCCTGAGCGTCTGCTTCGATCAGCTTCTGGTCGACAGCCACCGCCTCGATGCATTTGGGACGGGAGGTGCAGCGTTCGACATAGGCCTTGAAGGATGGCCGCTCCGGGATCGAGCCGAAGCGCAGGCCCCAAATGAACTGACTGCCGACATAGGTGTCGGCCATTGTGAAACGGTTTCCAGCGGCGAAATCGTTGACTTTGAGCCAGCCATCAAGCGCATCCAGCGCCAGGTCCAGCGATCCAAACCCTGCGGTAGCCGACTTGCCCTCGGGCACTTTCCAGCCCAATGCTTTGCTCATCACTGCCTGTTCCAGAGGGCCTGCAGCAAAGAACAGCCAGCGAAAATAGGCTGCTTTTTCATGTGTATCGGGCAGCAAGCCGGCATCCGGATGCGTCTCGGCAAGGTAGTGATTGATCGCCGCCGCTTCGGTGATGACGTGGTCATGGCCTTCGTGGTGATGCACCAGCGTGGGCACCTTTTCCATCGGATTGATATCGGCAAAATTAGCTGGTTTGCTGGCCCAATCGAACACGACGTGTTCATAGTCCGCGCTTGCTTCGTGCAGCGCCCAGCGCGAAATCTGACCGCGGCTCATCGCGACGGTGTAGAATGTGAATTCAGCCATTGCCGCGCTCATTTCTGCCTTTGGTAAGCAACGGTTCGAACCCGCCATAGATCAGGCGCGAACCGTCAAAAGGCGGGTTTCCCATCGAGTAATCTTCGAAACCCTCGCCCTTCATCATCGCTTCATTGGCCTTGTCAAACGTCTCTTTGTCCGGCCAAATCACCCAACCCGTGACGATCTTCTCTCCCTCGGGCGCGGCGACGGCTTTGCGAAAGTCGGTGGTCTTGCCATCCGGAACTTCGAATTCCCAAGCTTCCATCACCTCTAGTGCGCCATGATCCATCGACCAATTGGCCATGAACTCAGCCGCCTCGATGTATTTGTCCTTGTTCGCTTCCGGCACCGAAAGCGCCGCCACTGCAACATACATGCGAGTTCTCCCTCTCGTTTCCGAAAGGCAATGTAGCAGGATTATGGCGGCATGGCGTCAGTTTTGCTTGAAGGCCCAGCGCAGCGTCCGGCCCACGCCCCAAGTCGCGGCGCGGGCTGGGAGGGCGGTCAGCAACGGGCGTTGAAGTCGCAGCATCGAGCGCGCCCAATCGGGGAGCATCGCGACCGCTTCCGCTCCGATCATCGCCTGAACGCCGGGCGGGGTCCCTTTGGGTTTCTGCGTCAGAACCAATTGCGCCACTTCGCGCGCTTCGGGGGATGGGCGAAGGTCGCCGCGCAATTCCCGGAAGATCGACTCAGCCTCATTGCGTGTTTCAGGCACCGGGTCCGCGCCCAGCGCACGGGCAATGACCGCGAATTGGCGGTAATATTCGTCCTGATCTGCTGAGGGCATATCAGGTCGGACATGGCGGAGATATCCTGCGAGAAAGCTCTGCGCTTCAACGACATGGACCCAGGCAAGCGTGCGCGGATTGTTGGCAACATAGGGTGTGCCATCGGGCAGGGTACCGCCAACCTTGGCGTGAATACGGTTCACGCGGTCGATAGCTTTCATTGCATCGTCTTCGTGCCCGAACGTCGTCACCGCAATAAAGCGTGCCGTGCGTTGCAGCCGCCCATGCATGTCCTCTCGGAAATTCGAGTGGTCGAGCACCCCTTGCAGTGCATGCGGATGGAGCATTTGCAGCAGCAATCCGCGAATGCCGCCGGTCATCATCCCGACCAGATCGGCATGGACATTGCGGATCGGCGTGTCCTTCGCAAACAGCGCGTGTTCGGATGGCGGCACCGGTTTCTGCCCGCGCGCCGTGTCGTTGAAGACACCGCGCACCTGCTCGACAACTCTGAGACGCAGCGATTCGATTAGATCGGCCATTGCGGTAAATGTAGTCACAGCCATCGGAAATTTCGAGCCGCTGCGATCTTTATTGTGAGACGGTAGTCCCCATTTTGCTTGCATGGAAATCAACGCCGACTTCAGTGCGCCCGCGCTCGTTCACACCGACGCGCTCGATTGGCTTGCCTCGCCGATGGCGGGAGTGGACCGACGAATGCTCGATCGGGTCGGTGATGAAGTCGCCCGCGCAACCAGCATCGTTCGGTATGCAGAGGGCAGCTCCTTTTCAGAGCACACCCATTCGGGCGGTGAGGAGTTTATCGTGCTCGAAGGCGTGTTTCAGGATGAGCACGGCGATTATCCCGCTGGCACATATGTCCGCAATCCGGTCGGCACGCACCACATTCCGCGCTCCGATCCGGGGTGCACGATCTTTGTGAAGCTATGGCAGTTCGACCCGGCGGATCAGGAGCAATTCTCAGTTGATCTCAACGCAGTCGAATTGAAGCCCGATTCCCAGCGGAAAGGCGTGCGTGAGGCGGTCCTCGCAGCGCGCGACTACGAACATGTTGCCTTGGAAAGCTGGGATGCGAACACCTCCCACAATGTCGATTCCGAGGGTGGTTTTGAAATTCTTGTGCTCGACGGCGAACTGAGTCACGAAGGCGAGAGTTTTGCCAAGCATGACTGGCTTCGCTTCCCCGCCAATCATTCTGCCAGAATGTCCTCAGGGCCCAACGGCGTACGCTTCTGGATCAAGCGTGGGCATCTCGGCCACATCAATGTTCCCGGATAAAAATCTGCCAACTTGCAAATTTAGCAGGTCTCACCCGCTTGCAGCGGCGCGCAACGCGCTCTAACCGGACTTCGCAATGAATTCTCCCGCATCACCAGATCTCGCCGGCGCCAGCGCCATTCCGTCCGAGCCCGACACGACCGTCGATGTCCGCGATACGTTCGGCATCGATATCGATTGGCAAATTCCCGCCTTCAGCGCGCCGACCGAGCATGTGCCCGAATTCGACGACAGCTATGTGTTCGATCCGGACACGACGCTCGCGATCCTTGCGGGCTTTGCGCACAATCGCCGGGTGATGATCCAGGGTTATCACGGCACGGGTAAGTCGACGCATATCGAACAGGTTGCCGCGCGGCTCAACTGGCCCAGCATTCGTGTAAACTTGGACGCGCATATCAGCCGGATCGACTTGGTCGGGCGCGACGCGATCGTTCTGAAAGACGGGTTGCAGGTCACCGAGTTCAAGGAAGGCATTCTTCCGTGGGCCCTGCAACACCCGGTCGCTCTGACCTTTGACGAATATGATGCGGGCCGCCCGGACGTGATGTTCGTGATCCAGCGCGTGCTTGAATTCGATGGCCGCCTGACGCTGCTCGATCAGAACCGCGTGATCACGCCGAACCCGCATTTCCGCCTTTTCGCGACCACCAACACGGTCGGTCTTGGCGACACCAGCGGGCTGTATCACGGCACGCAGGCGATCAATCAGGCGCAGATGGACCGCTGGAACATCGTTGTCGCGCTCAACTATCTACCGGCCGAAACCGAGCAGCAGATCGTCAAGTCGAAGATGCCGGATGCCGATGACAAGCTGATCGCCGATATGGTCAAGGTCGCATCGCTGACTCGCGAAGGTTTTATGTCGGGCGAGATTTCGACCGTGATGAGCCCGCGTACGGTCATCACCTGGGCGCAGAATGCGGCGATCTTCAATTCGGTCGGCTTCTCGTTCCGTCTGAGCTTCCTCAACAAATGCGACGAATCCGAGCGAGGCGTTGTGAGCGAGTATTACCAGCGCGTCTTCAATGAAGACCTGCCGGAAAGTGCGGCGCAGGGCAGTTGATCGGCGGGTGACTTGCAGGCTAGTGTCATAGCCTGCTAATACAGTGAGCGATGGGCCTGTTCGAACGATTCCGTAGACGCTCAAGCGATGACGACGCGCGCGGCGGTGCGGACTATTTTCCGCTATACGAATCGCAGCGGGCCTATGATCCGGACGATGATTTCGGCGGCGGCACCACGTCGCGTGCTGCGCCCAAGTTCAGCAAATGGGACGCCAAACTCTCTCAGCTTGATCGTTCGGTTGAGCTTGAAGAGCGCCGCCGCTTGCCGTGGTGGAGACCCGATCATTATCGTGGACGGCGCAAGCGGTGGTGGGCCGTGCGAGCTTTCGCGCTCGCCATTCTGTTGTTCTTCGCGCTCGTGGCGTGGCTGGCGATTACGGCTCCGCTTTCGAAGAGCCTCGAACCGATTGCTGCCCCTCAAGTCACGCTGCTCGCCAGCGATGGCACGCCGATCGCGCGAAGCGGGGCGATGGTCGATGAGCCGGTCGAGGTCGCCGATCTTCCGCCCCATGTGATCGAGGCCTTCCTCGCGATTGAGGACCGGCGGTTCTATTCACATTGGGGCGTCGATCCGCGCGGGATCGCGCGCGCCGTCTGGACCCGTAGGGGTGGCGGCAGCACAATCACCCAGCAGCTGGCGAAGTTCACCTTCTTGACACCCGAGCAGACGCTGACCCGCAAGGCACGGGAAGCGCTCATCGCGTTCTGGCTCGAATCATGGCTGACCAAGGACGAGATCCTTGGGCGATATCTCTCGAATGCCTATTTCGGTGACAACCAATACGGACTGCGTGCCGCGAGCCTGCACTACTTCTACCGCAAGCCCGAAAACCTGAAGCCGGAACAGGCGGCGATGCTCGCGGGATTGTTGCAGGCACCCTCGCGCTACGCTCCGACGAAGAATTGGGACAAGGCCACCGCGCGCATGAAGCAGGTGACCGGTGCTATGGTCGATGCGGGGTATTTGACCGAAGCGGAACGTGCAGCGCTGCCGACGCCAAAGCTTGACGTACGTACTCGCGATGACCTTCCCACCGGCACTTATTTCGCCGACTGGGCACTGCCGATTGCGCGCAAGGACATGGAAACCAGCTACGCGCGGCAGGTCATCACGACCACGCTCGATGCCCGCTTGCAGGCGCTGGCGAGCCGGGTCACGAGCCGCGCATCATTGGGGGACGCGCAGGTCGCGCTGGTGGCCATGCGTCCGACCGGTGAAGTGGTCGCCATGGTCGGGGGCAAGGACTACGCAACATCGCCATTCAACCGCGCGACGCAAGCCAAGCGTCAACCCGGATCAACCTTCAAATTGTTCGTCTATCTCGCCGCGCTTGAGGCTGGGTGGTCGCCTGACGACACGATTCCCAACACCCCGATTGAAACGGGCAGCTACCGACCCAAGAACTCGCGCGAGAATTATTCGGATGAGATCACGCTGGAACAGGCGCTATCAACCTCAAGCAACGTCGCGGCGGTCCGCCTGTTCAATGAGGTCGGCAGCGAAAATGTGATCCGCATGGCCCGTTCGCTCGGCGTCACATCGCCACTACCGAAAGGCGATCCGAGCCTCGCTTTAGGCACATCGTCGATGACCTTGCTGGAATTGACAGCCGCCTATGCCGGAGTGGCTGCCAATGAGTTTCCGGTCCGTCCGCACGCTTTCGAGCAGGATGACGAGGGGTGGTGGGCATGGCTGACCACGCAAGAAGACAGCGTTTCGGACCGGGCGCACGACGATCTCGAGCAGATGCTACGCACGGCGATCAATCGCGGCACTGGACGCGCGGCGACCCTGCCAATTGCGAATTACGGTAAGACTGGCACGACCCAGAATTATCGCGACGCGCTGTTCGTGGGATATGCGGGCGATCTGGTGGTGGGCATTTGGGTTGGCAACGACGACAACTCCCCGCTGGACAAGGTCACCGGCGGCGGCTTGCCAGCGCGCATCTGGAAGCAATTCATGCGCGGCGCATTATCGCTGAAACCCGCACCGCGCCCCAGCGCTTCGCCTGATCCGCAAGGTCCGGTGCAGCCGCTCGATGTCGAAGAAGGCGCCGAAATTCCACTCGATGAAAATGGATCGCGGATCCGGTTCGAACAGGACGGTGTGGCTATTGAAACCGAAATTGAGGGCATGCCGATCGAGTTTCGGCTGAGCGAGGACGGGATAGCGGTTGAGCCGATCGGACCCGACGAATAGCGACGCAGGCAGCTAAGCCATCAGAATATTCATCACGGCCGACGCGATCGGACGGCTGCGATCATCCTGCCATGCTTCCACCGAAAGGTTGGCATTGCGCCGCCCCAGCCGGGTGATGCGAGCGAGCGCGTAGGTCTGCTTTTGCTTACCCGCCGACAGATACTGGACCGTGATATTGATTGGCTTCAGCTGGTGGTCACGCCCTTCGCGAACCAGCACCGCACGCAGCGCCGCATAGCCGGCATTCTCCAGCAGACCCGCCGTCGCGCCGCCATGAAAGTGTCCTGGACGGCCTTCGACATTGGGCCCGAAATCGACCGTCAGGACTGGCAGACTGTCTTCAATCGCATGCAGCTCTATCCCGAGCGCGCGGGCATAGGCAGGCAGAACCAGGTCGAGCGCGGGGTCAGTCATCGGTGTCACCTTCTGACTTGGCCGTTTCCTTCTTCTGCCTCGGATCGGAGGCGATCGTCATGAAAACTCCGGCGACATGCGCTACGGGATCATCCGGATCGCCATCATGCGCAATTCCGCGCACAAACGCTGCCGAGCGTGTCATGCGGTAGCATTCGACCCGACCATATACCGCCGCACGCTCACTCGCGGCGCGCTGATAATCGACCCTTAGATCCAGCGTCGCGACGGGTGTGAAAGTGCCGCTGGTCTGCCAGATCGACATGCCGCTCGCCATGTCCATCAGGCTGACGATCGGACCGGATGCCAGCACTGGGCGGTCCGGTTCGCCAAGCAGGTCTTCGCGCCAGGGCAATTCCAGCTCAACCCAATTTTCACCGTGGTCGCGATATTTCAGTCCAAGCCACCCTGTGTGGCCGTGGCGGAAGAAGAATTTCGAAGCCTCTTTCGGGTCAAATTTGGCCAGCTGCGCGCTCATCCGCTGTGCTCTGCGATGAGAACCAATTCATTACAATGTTTTAATTTTTGCAACAGTCACTTGTGCGTCAGTTTGCATGTGCGCCGCGGCTATGGAGCCGGGCGGACAGCAAAAGGACGACACATGCCAAAGATTGATCTTTCATCCATTCCAGGACTGGAAAAGGCCCAGGCCCTGTTCGGTTCGCTGACTTCGGAAGAGGGCGGTTCAGCGGATCCGATCGTCGATATCATGGTGTTCATTTACGACACCACGCCTCCTCCTCCGCCCCCTCCCGGAATGTTCTTCTGAGGCGGTGGCAGGACGATGCACGTGCATCCTGCCATTGCGGTGCTGCGGGGCGATCGCGCCTCGCAGCACCGCGCGCAAATGCCGCTCCTCAAAGCGGAGCAGGATTGGCGCGCCAGCGGGCGAACCCGCTTGTTGGCCGCCGACCTCTATAGTTATGCAAATGACGCACCCTTGGCGGAATGCGATGCTCTGTCTGCACTGTTTGGCGATCAACATGCTGCGCTTGAGTGGGTGCGAGGACTGAGCGCGCAGCTCATTCAGGCGCTTCGCAGCGAGCCATTGGGCGATGTTCCATTCCGCACCCATTGCTCAGACAGCTATTCCACGCTCCAGCTGATGAGCTCGGGCCGCGCAACGTTGAGCCTGACAACGCATGCTCCCCGGAGCAACTCCGCAGCACCTGAGACGGTCATGCTCGTCGACCGTGAGAGCATTGAACTTGTTCTCGCCGGAAAGGCACGCGGGCTGATGCACAAGTTCGACGAGCACCTGGAAGGCCGCTTCGAGACGAAGGAGCAGGACTGGCAAGTCGGAGACACGATCGCGCTCACGCCCGACAATGCCCGTCACTTGCTGACCATCGAACAACCCGTTCTGATGCTGCATCTCACACGAGCCGCGTTAGTGCCGGGCGCCACCCGCAAGTATCGTCTGGCTGACGGTCAACTGATGCAAAGCGCGAACGGTGACAAGCAGACCAGCCGCAATCAGTTGGCGCTGGCAGTGTTGGGCGCGATGCAATGCCAAAAGGCTGTCCCGGTTCTGAAGCGTTTGTCCGAAGACACTTCGAACGAAGCAGATTTACGCTGGGAAGCCGTGCGGCAGAACTTGGCGATCAACCCGGCCAAGGGCTTTGCCATGATCGATAGACTGGCAGAGCAAGCCGATGATCCGCTTGCGCGGCCAGCCTCCAGCCTGAAAGCCCAGCTCATTTCAGCCCACCCTCAGCTTGCCGATCTCCTGCCGGAGGCTGCGTGATGCCCCAAATAATCGACCTTGAAGATACCGGTGTATGCGAGTTGGACGAATCGATCGATGCGCTAGCCGCGCTCGATTTCGATCCGACTTGCGAAGAACGCACTCAGGAGGCGGCGCTCTGCCTTCGGCGACTGACCAATAACCGGTTCTTTCTGGCAAATATCCTGATCGATGAACTTGCCGGGCGCGATAGTGCGATCTCGGCGGTCGACAATGGCTACAGCCCCCAAGCGATCATGCTTAGCCCGCACCGATCCGGGCCGACCGGCGGCATGTTCCTGCGCGCCAATATCTGGCCGTCGGAGCAGGATCTATGTTTCCAGACCAGCGGCGCGCGCAGCTTCGTCTACGGTGTGCCGCACGACCACGATTTCTCGTTTCTCACCAGCGGCTATTTCGGCCCCGGCTATCGCAGCGACTATTTCGAATACGACTATGAAAGCGTCGCAGGCTACGCGGGCGAGCCGGTTGATCTGAAGTTCATTGAGCGCAGCGCGCTGCACGAAGGCAAGCTGATGCTGTACCGCCGCCATCTCGACATCCACAGCCAACTGCCACCGGAAAGCCTCTCGGTGTCGCTCAACGTGATGCATATTGACCCGGCGCAAGGCTGGTTCGATCAATACGGTTTCGATCTGAAAGAGCAGCAGCTCGGTAAGGTGCTGAGCCCCAATTCGACCGAAGCGTTTCTGCGCGTCGCAGTGGCGACCGGCGCTCAAGAGGCGCTTGATTTCGCCGACTGGGTTGGCCGCAGACACCCAAGCGACCGGCTGCGATTGGCCAGTTTTGAGGCGAGAGCGGATCAGTCCGGGAATCCGGCTGACATGGATGCGTTATGGAGAAAGGGTGAGGCGAGTGGGAGCAGAATGGTCAGCGCGATCGCGAAAGAGCGACGCGCCCAGTTGGTCTGACCCCTAGATCACTCCGCCAGCCAGCCGATCAATCGCGCCTTGCAGGATCACTGCCGCCGCGTGGCTGTCTATCGCTTCTGCGCGCTTGGCGCGGCTCATGTCTTGCCCGATCATCGCGGCTTCGGCGCTTTGGGTTGACCAGCGCTCGTCCCATAGCAGCACCGGCAGTTCGAAAGCTTCGGCGCAATTGCGGGCGAAGGCGCGGCTGGCCTGTGCGCGCGGCCCTTCGGTGCCATCCATGTTGCGCGGCAGACCCAGCACCAGCCCCTTGATTGAGCGGGTCTTGATCAATTCAGCGAGGACCGAGCGGTCGCGGCCCCATTTGCCGCGCCCCAGCGTCTTGCCATTGGTGGCAAAGCGCCAGCCAGCGTCGCAGGTCGCGGTGCCGATAGTCTTGGTGCCAAGGTCAAGGCCGAGCAGTGCGCCGCCATCGGGCAGCGCTTCGGCGAAGTCCAATGCCGCTTCGGTAATCAGGATGCGCCGTCCGCTTGCCCGGCAAAGGCGTTCACGCGCCGGGCCACATCCGCCTTGGTGTTCGCCCAGAACAGGGGGATGTCATAGACATGGTAGTTGTTGCCCGGCAGCACATAGGAACCCAATTCTGGCGGGTCGCCGATCAGCAAAAGCCCGCGGTCATCGCATCGGGCGGGAACTGCGCTTGGCACAAGCTCGCCATTGGAGATGCTATCATCGGGCACCAATGTTCCAAGGTTTGCGCTGGCAGGAGAAGAGCCGCCAAACATGCCGGTCAGCGGATTGGTGCAGAGGATCTGGCTGTCACCGCGTGGATTGCCATCGAAGCCGGTCGACTTGGCATAGGTTTCGATCACGCTGGAGGGATCGGCTGGCTCGGCATAGCTCGACCATGACAGGATGCACCCGGTCTGCGCCGGAGTCGCGCATGCGGCGATGCCCATAGATGGCAGATCGTGCTCGACCGAGATCGGCCAGCCGATCGTGTAGGCAGCGACCAGCCGATCTGCGACGGGCGATCCCTGAACTTCCTCGCGCAGCAATCGCAGCAAATGCAGCGAGCCCTGGCTGTGGCCGGCGAGCACGATCGGCGTGTCGGCATCGAGTGAGGAGAGGAAGTATTTGTAGGCTTCCTTCACGTCTTCGTAGGCCGCGTCGATGGCCTGTTGGCCCTCGGGAGCGTCGGTCAGGAATGCGCCCATCGTCGCTTGGCGATAGCGCGGTGCCCAGATTTCGCTGGCCGCGTTGAACGGGCTGGCCATGCCGCGCACATAGATGCGGGCGATGCGCTCTGCCTCTTCATCGGCATTCTCGCCAATCGGCGCGTTCCAGTTGTCCCGGCTCAGATAGCTGGTGGGATGCACGAAGAAGACCGCGAAGTCCGCGACCTCTCCGCCTTCCTGCGGATCGACGGCGCGCGATGTGGTGGTTTGCAACTGGTCCGGGCGGCCCAAGGTTTGTTCTGCCGCTGGGCTGTCCGGTGACGGTGTTTGCGTGGTCGGATCGGGTGCGGGTTCCGCCAGCGCGGGTTGCCAGCGGGCAGGGTCGTTCACTCCGATGCCCGGTCGTGAATACCACAGGGCAGGGTCCTGATACGCGTTGACTTCGAGCGGCTCCTGCTCGGTGAATTCAGTGGTCGGGACCAAGGCCATTGCGGCAAGTTCGTCCTTGAACATCTGGAAGCCGATCGCAGCCAGCAGAACGGCAACGATGCAGAACGCTACGAAATAGAGGAATTTTTTGGCCATGATCGCGTGGTTCTTTGCCTATTCGGACGCGGCAGGTTGCTCTGCAATCGGCGGGCGCAGTGTGGACCACGCCCGGTCGCCGCGCATGCTCGAGAACCAACTGAGCGGGTTCCAGGTGGTCGACCCGTCCAGCGAGAAGGTGATGAACTCGGCCCGACCGCCAATATTCTCCAAAGGGATCGCTCCACCAAGGCCGCGCGCCTCAGCCTCGGCGCGACTGTCCGCCGAATGATCGCGATTGTCGCCCATCGCAAATACATGGTCTTCGGGAACGATGACCGGCCCGACATTGTCGAGCCGTTGTTCCATGTGATCGATTACCAGATAGGTCGCGCCATTGGGCAGAGTCTCACGATATGTGGGAGGTTCATAATATTGCGCGCCGTTGGCTTCGCGGACCTTGTAAGCGTCAAAGTCCGATAGGCACGGACCGCTATCGCAGAGCAACTCCGGTTCGAATGGTATGCGCACGGCTGGTACTACTTCGCGTTTCACCGGCTCACCATTCAGGATGATGCGACCTTCGCGCACTTCGATCGTGTCACCAGGCAGGGCGACGACGCGCTTGATGTAATCCTCGTCGCGCTGCGGATGCACCGGGATCACGATATCGCCGTATTCGGGCGTCGCCGGGAAAACCCGCCATTCGCCGCGCGGCAGCATGTGAAAACTCGCCGAAGCCCATGACCAGCCATAGGGATATTTGCTCACAACCAATCGGTCACCCACATACAGGGTCGGCATCATCGATGTGGACGGGATGTAAAACGGTTTGGCGACCAGGCTGTGAAATGCCAGCACCGCGAGAAGCATCAGGGCAAGACCGCGCAATTCCGCGATCCAGTTGATCTTCTGGTCGGCCTCTTCTGGCTCTTTCGCGCCATTTTTCAGCGAAGCAAGGGCCGGATCCGCAGCTACGCTCGCGTCTGTCGTTTCCGCCTTGGGGGTTTCGGGCTGTGTCACAATAGGGGTTTCAATATCGCCGTAGGTTGAACCGGATCAGAGTGCGCGTGCTTCGATGATCACGAATGCCTGCGCCCATGGATGGTCGTCGGTTAGGGTAAGATGAATGTGGGCCTCATGGCCCGGCGGGATCATTTCTTCAAGCCGATTTGCCGCTCCGCCCGCCAATGCGAGGGTCGGAGCGCCAGACGGTGCGTTCACTACGCCGATGTCTTTCATGAACACGCCGCGCCGAAAGCCCGTGCCGACCGCTTTGCTGAACGCTTCTTTGGCAGCGAAGCGCTTCGCGTAGGTCCCTGCAATTGTGAAGGGCCGCTTGCGAGCTTTCGCACGCTCTATCTCGGTGAAAACGCGGTTTTCGAACCGTTCGCCATATCGATCGAGCGAGTTGGCTATCCGCTCGATATTGCAGAGGTCAGAGCCGAGGCCGATGATCATATTCCAAGTGCTCCTGCGCCTAACAGCAATATTGGCGCTGCAATCAGCGTGAGCCCGCATAGTGCATAGGCGATTGTGCGTCGCCCAGTGTTCCAGAGGAAGATCGTTCCTAGCAGCAATGCAAGACTGACCACGAATGGTCCGAGAATTATTGCCCATTCCACGAAGGGCATCGGGCGGCCGCGATACACTTCTGATCCGAACATCAGACCCATCAGCAGCACAAGCGCCGATCCAGCGAGCAATAGTCCGTACCACAGGAGCATCAGCACGAGAGGCCAGCTGGAACGCTTTTCCTGCTCCATTAGGCCGGCCCCCTAAACACGAGCGCGCCGAGCAGCATAACTGCAATGACGTGCAGCATCACCTGGCTCTTGAACAGCGGACTGGCGAAATCGCCCTTGGCGAATTTGAGCGAGCCGACATAGCCGAAAATCTGCAAGGCGATCCAACCAACCGCGAAGACCTGCATCACGCCCGATTGCAAAGCATAGCCCAGAAAGCCGATTGCCAGCAGGAACAGGGCCGCCGCGCCAAATGCCCAGCGTTTTTGTTCGCTGGTCAGTTCGGGCAGCTCCTCGTCCGTCAATTCAGCGTGCCTCATCCATCAACTCGCGCATGCGCCGGATTGCTGGTTCCAAGCCGGTGAACACCGCTTCGCCGATCAGATAGTGACCGATATTGAGTTCGGCGATCTGCGGTATCGCCGCAATCGGCTGGACATTCTCGAAGGTCAGGCCGTGGCCCGCATGCGGTTCGATCCCGTTCTTGGCCGCCAATGCCGCCATGTCCGAAATTTTGCGCACCTCGCGTTCGAGCCTTTCGCTGTCATCGTCGAGAAAGGCGTGGGCATATTCTCCGGTGTGGAATTCGACCACCGGCGCACCGAGACGCAGGGCGGCGTCGAGCTGACGTTCATGCGCTTCGATGAAGAGCGAAACACGAATGCCTGCGCCGCGCAGTTCATCCACAATCGGCGCCAAAGTGTTGTGCAGACCTGCTGCGTCCAATCCGCCTTCGGTGGTGCGTTCTTCGCGTTTCTCTGGCACGATGCAGGCAGCATGCGGTTTGTGCCGAAGTGCGATTTCCAGCATTTCGCCGGTGGCTGCCATCTCTAGATTGAGCGGCAGATTGGTCGCTTCCTGTATCCGCGCGAGATCTTCGTCACGGATATGCCTGCGATCTTCGCGCAGGTGCGCGGTAATTCCGTCGCCGCCAACCGCCGCCACAATCTCCGCCGCGCGGACCGGATCCGGATGGTCGCCGCCGCGCGCATTGCGGATTGTCGCGACGTGATCGATGTTCACGCCCAGACGCAAGGGATTGGTCATGCGCGGCTATTCCTTTCGGCTGCCCGGCTTGGTCACAGCTACGCGGGCAAGCTCTTCGGGGATGCTGTCTTCATCATAGGTCGGGAAATCGATCGCGACGAGCGGATAGAACGGCACGCCGAGATCGACCGAACCGGCTGAGCGGTCGACCAGCGAGCATTCGGCCAGCACTTCGCCGCCTTCGCGCGCCACTGCGGCAATCGCTTCGCGGCTGGAAAGGCCGGTGGTCACAACATCCTCGACCATCAGCACTTTCGCGCCCGGTTCCAGTGCGAATCCCCGCCGCAAATGAAACGTGCCTTCAGGGCGTTCCAGGAACAGCGCATCCTTGCCGAGCGCGCGGCCAACCTCATGGCCCATGATGATTCCTCCCATCGCGGGAGAGACCACCACATCTATCGATTCGAGCAGGTCTGATGGGATTTTTGCACAGGTTGCTTCGGCAAGGCGTGAAGCCCGGGCCGGATTCATCAGTACTCGCGCGCATTGTAGGTAGTGTCCGCTATGCTTACCCGAAGAGAGCTTGAAATGCCCTTCGAGAAGCGCGTCGCAGCTACGGAATTCATCAAGCACGGCTTCTGTGGTAAGACTGGCGGACATTGTCAGTGAAATCCCTGCAATTTGCGTATGGTTGCATAAACTTGCGCGTGCCACATGGCCGCTTGCATATTTTTCTCCCTAGAAGCGCTTGAGGCACTCGGCAAGCGCGGCTAAGGGGGCCGGGAAGCTGGCAGAAATGTCGGCGAAAACGCTGCGAGCGCTTCGACCGTGATCGGATGAAAGTGGCCGCAGTATGGGATCAAATCGAAAGCGATTTAGGCACATTATGATGGGTCAAATGCACACCCGTATGAAATTTGGGGCAATGGCGCTGATTGCAGCGTTGGGCATGGTGTTTGCCGGACTGGCGACACCGCAAGCGGCAATTGCGCAAGAGGTGGCTGAGGAAGCTGCACCTGCGGCTGAAGCCGCTCCGGCCGGGGCAGCAGGCGCCTACACTCCGATGGCTCCGACCGAAGGCAAGGGCATGCCTACTGCTTTCGAAGACGACGCGCTCAAGTCGATGAGCTTCCAGGATCAGTATACCGAAGATGGCGCCTATGCGCTGTGGATGCACGACATCATTCTGTTGCCGATCGTCTTCGTGATCAGCATTTTCGTTCTCGGCCTGCTTTTCTACGTGGTGCTGCGTTACAATCGCCGCGCGAACCCTGAACCATCGCGTACCACGCACAATACGGCGATTGAGGTGATCTGGACGGTTGTTCCAGTGCTGATCCTCGTGGTGATCGCGGTGCCATCGATTTCGCTCTTGGCCGCGCAATACGAGACTCCGCCTGAAGATGCTGTGACCATCAAGGCAACTGGTTATCAGTGGTATTGGGGCTACACCTATCCCGACCACGGCGATGTCGAGATCATCTCGAACATGCTTTCGGATGCGGACGCAATTTCGAATGGCGAACCGGCTCAACTCGCCGTCGACAACCGCATGGTTGTGCCGGCCGGCGTTCCGCTGCGTATCCAGACCACTGCTGCCGACGTGATCCACGCTTTCGCCGTGCCGTCGCTGTGGTTCAAGATGGACGCCGTGCCGGGCCGCTTGAATGAGAAGCTGCTGACTATCGAAGAGCCGGGCGTTTATTATGGCCAGTGCTCCGAGCTGTGCGGCACGCGTCACGCTTACATGCCGATCGCTGTCGAGGCTCTGCCGCCCGCCGAATTCGAGGCTTGGGTGCTTGAGCAGGGCGGCAGCATGCCGGGTGCCGAAGAAGCGGCCCCCGCAGAAGAAGCCGCTGAGGGCGCTGAAGGTGAAGAAGCAGCTGAGCCTGCTGAAGAACCCGCCGCCTGATCGCCGATACGAACTTTTGAATACGAACCGAACCTGAGAGAATCCGAACGATGGCTACCACCGCAGAAGGTTTCGACGCCCACCACGATGATCACGCGCATGACGCGGATCACAAGCCAGGCTTTTTCGCCCGCTGGTTCATGTCGACCAACCACAAGGATATCGGCACGCTGTATCTGATCTTTGCGATTTTCGCCGGGATTATCGGCGGGGCGATCTCGGGCATCATGCGCGCCGAGCTGGCCGAGCCTGGCATCCAGTATCTGCAATTCTGGGCTGACTTCATGGGCAACACGCCCGGCGACACGAACGCTGCGCTGCACATGTGGAACGTGTTCATCACCGCACACGGCCTGATCATGGTCTTTTTCATGGTCATGCCGGCAATGATTGGCGGCTTCGGCAACTGGTTCGTGCCGCTGATGATCGGCGCGCCGGACATGGCGTTTCCGCGCATGAACAACATTTCGTTCTGGCTGACCGTGGCCGGCTTTATGAGCCTGCTATTCTCGCTGTTCGTGCCGGGTGGCGCTGCCACCGGCGCAGGCGTAGGCTGGACAGTCTATGCACCGCTATCGACAACGGGCGCTCCGGGGCCTGCGGTCGACTTTGCGATCTTCTCCTTGCACTTGGCGGGCGCTGGTTCGATCCTGGGTGCAACCAACTTCATCACCACCATTTTCAACATGCGCGCGCCGGGTATGACGCTGCACAAAATGCCGCTGTTTGTGTGGTCGGTGCTGGTCACGGCATTCCTGCTGCTGCTCGCGCTTCCGGTGCTTGCCGCGGCTATCACGATGCTGCTGACCGATCGTAACTTCGGCACGACCTTCTTCGATCCCGCCGGTGGCGGTGACCCGGTTCTGTACCAGCACCTGTTCTGGTTCTTCGGCCACCCTGAGGTCTACATCATGATCCTGCCGGGCTTCGGCATGATTTCGCAGATCGTCGCAACCTTCAGCCGCAAGCCAGTGTTTGGCTATCTCGGCATGGCCTACGCCATGGTCGCGATTGGTGTCGTCGGTTTCATCGTGTGGGCGCACCACATGTATACCGTCGGTCTCGACGTAAACACGAAGATGTATTTCACCGCTGCGACGATGGTCATCGCCGTGCCTACGGGCGTGAAGATCTTCAGCTGGATCGCCACGATGTGGGGCGGTTCAATGGAGTTCAAGTCACCGATGGTCTGGGCGATGGGCTTCATCTTCCTGTTCACCGTTGGCGGTGTCACCGGCGTGATCCTCGCCAATGGCGGCATCGACGATAACCTCCACGACACATACTATGTGGTCGCTCACTTCCACTACGTGCTGTCGATGGGTGCGGTGTTCTCACTGTTCGCGGGCTTCTACTACTGGTTCCCGAAAATCAGCGGCAAGATGCACTCCGAACTCTTGAGCCACATTCATTTCTGGGGCTTCTTCATCGGTGTGAACATCATCTTCTTCCCGCAGCACTTCCTCGGCCTCCAAGGCATGCCACGACGCTATCCGGACTACACCGAAGCCTACACATACTGGAACGAAATCAGCACCTACGGCTACGTGGTGATGGCGGCGTCTATGCTCGTGTTCTTCGTGAACATCGGCTACGCGCTGATGGCTGGCCGCAAGCCGGGCAACAACCCATGGGGCGAAGGTGCAACCACGCTCGAATGGACGCTGCCAAGCCCGCCGCCATATCACCAGTTCGAAACGCTTCCGGTGATCGAAGATCATCACGATTACCACGATCACCGCCCGGCGGCTCAGCCCGCTGAGTGATGTCGGCGAGGGAAATCCTCGCTGACCAACAAGCAGATAATCGAGGGAGCGCGCCGCCACGGTGCGCTCTCTCCAGATAAAAGCACTGACACAGAATTATGGACGCAACCGCAGACACGAAGGCATCGGCAACAGAGGGCGCGACTGCGCTCCCGGCCGAATGGCGTGATTTTTTCACGCTAACCAAGCCGCGCGTGATGACGCTGGTGATCTTCACCGGTATCTGCGGTTTGCTGGCTGCACCGGGCAGCATTCACCCCGTTATCGGTTTCACGGCGATCCTCGCGATCGCAATGGGTGCGGGCGGCTCGGCTGCCCTCAACCATTGGTGGGAAGCCGATCTTGATGCGGGCATGAAGCGCACCGCCAATCGCCCGCTTCCCACGGGCCGGATGCGGCGCGAGGATGCGCGCGATTTCGGAATTTTCCTGTCCGCTGTGTCTGTTGGGATGATGGGCGTTGCGGTGCATTGGCTCGCCGCCATCAGCCTGCTCGTCGCGATCATTTACTACGCCGTGGTCTATACGATGTGGCTTAAACCGCGCACCCCGCAGAACATCGTTATCGGCGGCGGGGCGGGCGCGTTCCCTCCCTTCATCGGTTGGGTCGCTGTCACTGGCGAGATTACGATGATGCCGGTGCTGCTGTTTGCGATCATCTTTTTCTGGACGCCGCCGCATTTCTGGGCGCTCGCGCTGTTTATGAAGTCGGACTACGCCAAGGTCGGCATTCCGATGCTGCCGGTTGTCGCGGGCGAGCGTGTCACGCGCAATCAGATCCTCGGCTACACCGTGCTGCTCGCGCCCATTGCAATTGCACCGTGGGCCATCGGTGCGACCTCGTGGGTCTATGGCAGCGTTGCCGTAGTCCTCTCGGCGCTGTTTCTGGCGCTCGCCATTCCGGTGTTCACACGTGAGCGCGCTGCGGAAGACGCGATGGTGGAAGAGAAACGGCTGTTCAAATTCAGCATCTACTATCTCTTCATCCTGTTCGCGGCTCTGGTTGCAGATCGCGTGCTCGCCGCTCAGGGGTTGCTCGCATGACCCCGGAAGAAGAAACCGAAGTCAAACGGCGCCAGAAAAGCCGCAACCTTGTGGTTGGCGGAACGCTGCTATTCTTCGCCGTGCTGTTCTACGCGATCACGATTGCGAGGCTCGGCGAGTGATATGAACACCGTGACCGCCAGTTCGAACCTCGAGCGCGCAAACCTGCGCACCGGCATGCTCGCGCTGCTCGGTGCTGCGGCGATGGTCGGGCTCGGATTTGCCTCAGTCCCGCTCTACCGCTTGTTCTGCCAGGTCACCGGCTTCGGTGGGACGACACAGGTCGCGAGCGAAGTGGACGCAAGCCTTGCCGCGTCGGCTGCGACGGGCGAGATGATGTCGATCCGCTTCGATGCTTCAACCGCGCTCGACGTGCCGTGGACTTTCCGTCCGGCACAATCGACCGATACCGTCCAGATCGGCCAGCGCGACATCGCGACCTATGTCGCCAAGAACCACGACGACAAGCCAATCACCGGCACCGCAACGTTCAACGTCGAGCCTTCGCAGGCGGGCAAATACTTCCACAAGATCCAGTGCTTCTGCTTCACCGAGCAGACCTTGCAGCCGGGTCAGGAAGTCAACATGCCGGTTCTGTACTACGTCGATCCGGCGATCCGCGAAGACGAGTTCATGGCGGACGTCGAGCAGATTACACTCAGTTACACTTTTCACCGCGCGAAAGAGCCCGTATCCTCGGCGCTCGATCGTTCGAATTGATCACACGCACCTAGGGACGGGAACACCATCATGGGCGGCAAAGTAAACCACGACTTTCACATCCTCGAACCCGATATCTGGCCCCTGATTGGCTCGATGTCGGCGCTGGCTTTCACCAGCGGTATGGTGCTGAATTTCTATCCGGATGTGTTCGGCGCGGCCGGGTCGATTGTGATGTGGGCTGGCCTTGCTGGCCTGATCGCCACCTTCTTCATGTGGTTCAAGAACGTCACGATGGAGGCCCAGCGCGGCGATCACACGCCAGTGGTGCAGCTCCACATGCGCTATGGCATGATCCTGTTCATCGCATCGGAAGTGATGTTCTTCGTCGGGTGGTTCTGGAGCTTCTTCGACTTCGCGCTGTTCCCCGCGCCGCTGCAATATGATGCGGCGGCCGATGCGACGAGCAACCTGTTCATCACAGAGGGCGTCACCAGTCTGGGCACTCTCGTGCCCGATGGCATGGAAGTGCTCGATCCGTTCAGCCTGCCGCTGCTCAACACGCTGATCCTGCTCTGCTCGGGCACGACCGTAACCTGGGCGCATCACGCGCTGATTCACGGTGATCGCGATGGACTGAAGCAAGGTCTGTGGGCGACTGTGGCACTGGGCATCCTGTTCAGCGCCATCCAGGCCTACGAGTACAGCGTTGCTCCGTTCGGCTTTGGCGGCAACACCTACAGCTCGGCGTTTTATATGGCGACCGGCTTCCACGGCTTCCACGTTCTGATCGGAACCATCTTCCTCGCCGTGTGCCTCTATCGCGCTTACATCGGCCACTTCACTTCGCGCCAGCACTTCGGCTTCGAAGCGGCTGCGTGGTACTGGCACTTTGTCGATGTCGTATGGCTGTTCCTGTTCATCGCCATCTACATCTGGGGCGGCGCGGGCGCTGAATACCACTGATGCCGCTGGACTCTGCCTGATGGTTGAGGGTCCGAACACAGACAAAGGGCAGCCGGGATTGGTCTCGGCTGCCCTTTCTGGTTTGTGCCCCAAGTGCGGGGCTGCGACTTTGTTCGAGGCTCCCGCGCGGATCGCGCTGTCCTGCGACAAATGCGGATTGGCTCTCACCGAATTGGAGCGCGGCGGACGGCTTGCTGGGCTGGTGACCATCATGGTCGCGGCGCTGCTGATCGGGTTGGCGATGGCGGCTGACATTTACCTGCGTCCGCCCTTCTGGCTGCAAGTGGTGGTCTGGGCGCCTGTGACGATGGCTGTCGTGATTGGAACCTTGCGGCTTTACAAGACTGTGCTGCTTTACCGTCAATATGAGATTCGCGCTGAGAAGGGCGCTATCGAGCCATGACCCGCGCGATCCCTATCATCCCGACTGTCCTTGTCGTCGCAGCTGCAGGTGTGATGGTGTGGCTTGGGTTCTGGCAGTTGGGCCGCTCGGAAGAGAAATTCGAGATGATCGAACGGTTTGCGGCAATTCCGTCTGAGGTCGAAGCGGCTCCTCTGCGTACGGACAGTGCGTGGCAGGACGAGCAGATGTTCACTCGCGTCACACTTGATTGCACCGCTGTAAACTCGATGCGCAGCACGGCGGGTACGAGCGCGCGCGGGGCAAAGGGCTTCGCCCATATTGCCGAGTGCGACGCCGGAGCAGGGGTCGAAGTGGCATTGGGCTGGGCACGTGATCCTGCTGCGCCTGAATTCCAGGGTGGCACAGTCACGGGCATTGTGGACGCGGCCGGGAAGATAGTTGCGGATCCCCCACTCGCCGACCTCGAACCGCTAGCCAAACCCGACCCCAACGACCTGCCAAACAACCACCTCGCCTATGCCGGGCAGTGGTTCTTCTTCGCGCTCACTGCGCTGGTGATTTACGGATTTGCACTTCGGAGCAGAGCCACAAAGCGCACCTAGCTGTACAAGTCCTTGCCGATGTCGATGCCATGCTCGAGCCATGATTTCATCGCCAGCAGCATGATCGTCCAGCCTTCGCAATTGCCATAGGAACCGCGCAGCGCCTCGGGTCTCTGCGGCCAGCCTTCTTCGACGATCTGGACGAGCGTTCGGCCGTCGTCGGTCGCAGTGAAAAGCATGGTGACGGTGGTTGGATAATCTGCCTCGACCATCTCGGCGCCTATCTTGCCGTGCTTCCCCTCATATCCCTGCCATTCGAAAACTATCTTCTTGCTGGGCACCACTTCGATGACTTTCACCGGAAATTCGCCCGGATGTTCGGCAAAGCTCCACAGCACTGTGACGCCGGTTTCAAGCCGTCCTTTCGCGCCCCCAGTCGTGAAGAATTGCGAGAGTGTGTCTGGGTTAGCCACCGCCTCGAACACTTCCTCCACGGGCTTCGCGATCCGGCCCGCTACCCTGAAATTGATATCCATCACGCTTCTCCCTTGAGTCGCGATCCATTATGTTATAAAAATATAACATGTCAAACGATCACGATCTCGACCTTGTTTTCAAAGCACTCGCCAATCCGGTGCGCCGGGAGATTTGCGACCAACTGAAATTGCGCCCGCTCACCACCAAGCAATTGTGCGCCTGCTTCCCTGAGCTCGACCGATGCACCGTGATGCAGCACCTGCGCGTCCTCGAGCGCGGCGATCTGATCGTTTCGGTTCGCAAGGGACGCGAACGGTTCAATTATCTCGATGCGATGCCGATTCAGGCGATCCACGAACGCTGGATTGGGCCGCATGCTGCGCGCGCAGCCAAGAACCTCTCCAGCTTGAAAGCAGCGCTGGAGCAGGGCGAGCATACGGAAACTGCCGCCTGAGCATTGCCCACACGTGCGCACCCCGCTAACCGCACCGCAACATGGAATACGTCTCCACACGGGGCAGCGCGCCCACACTCGATTTCGAAGGGGTAACCCTCGCTGGTCTGGCCAACGACGGCGGATTGTACCTGCCGCGCGAATGGCCGCGCCTGACGGAAGCCCAAATCCGCGACCTGCGCGGCTTGCCTTACCCGGCGCTAGCCGCCGAGATCATGCGTCCATTTGTCGCAGGTAGTTTGACCGATGATGAGCTCGATGGGCTGTGCAACACGGTATATGGCGACTTTGGCCACGCCGCCGTCACCCCGCTGGTGCAGATGGACGAGAGCCAATGGCTGCTCGAACTGTTCCACGGCCCGACGCTGGCGTTCAAGGACGTGGCGCTCCAGATGCTTGGCCACCTGTTTGAGACGTTTCTTGCGCGCCGCGATGCGCGTCTGACGATTGTTGGGGCGACCAGCGGCGACACCGGCTCGGCTGCCATCAACGCAGTGGCGGGGCGCGACCGGACAGAGATATTCATGCTGCACCCAAAGGGGCGGGTGAGCGAAGTGCAGCGCCGCCAAATGACCACAGTGCGCGCGCCCAATGTGCACAACATCGCAATCGAAGGCAGCTTTGACGATGCGCAGCGCCATGTGAAGGCGATGTTCTCCGACCCTGAGGTGAATGGTCCACTGAACCTAGGCGCGGTGAACTCCATCAACTGGGCGCGGCTGATGGCGCAGGTGGTCTATTACTTCTACTCCGCACTGCAACTTGGCGCGCCGGATCGTACGGTGGCCTACTCGGTGCCGACGGGCAATTTCGGCGACGTATTCGCGGGCTATGTCGCGGCGCAAATGGGCCTGCCGATCGAGCGCTTGATTGTCGCGACCAACGTCAACGACATCCTGCACCGCGCGCTTTCTGATGGTGACTACTCAGCCGGCACAACCACGCCGACAATCACGCCGTCGATGGACATTCAGGTCAGCTCCAATTTCGAGCGGCTGCTATTCGACCTTACCGACTCCGGGGAAGGCCGCGATGGCGCTGCGATGGCGGAGCAGATGCGCGGCTTCGAAGCGTCGAAAGCCATGCAGCTCACCAACAGCCAGCGCGAAGGAGCGGCCAAGCTGTTCACCAGCATGCGCGCCGATCAAACCGAAACCGCCCGCGCGCTGCAATGGGCGCAGCGCAACGCCAATCAGGTGATCGACCCGCACACAGGCGTCGGCCTGCATGCCAGTCTTGCCGCGGCAGAAACCGGATTGATTGCCAAGGGTGTTCCCATTGTAACGCTCGCCACCGCGCATCCTGCCAAATTCAGCGATGCAGTGGAGCGCGCGATCGGAGTGCGTCCTCCGCTGCCTTCGCGCGTTGGCGATTTGTTTGGGCGCGAGGAGCATTTCGTCGAATTGGCCGGTGACTATGAAACGTCGCGCAGCTTCGTCCTCGAAAACGCGGCCAGCCCTGCCGCCTGATGGCTGAAATCGCCGCTCAACCGTTGGTGATGGAGTGCGAGGGTTGGGACGCCTATCGCCTGATCGATAGCGGGGCAGGGCGCAAATGGGAGGCGTTCGGCCCATACTCCTTCATCCGCCCCGAGCCACAGGCGATGTGGCAACCGCGCCTTTCCGAATGGCCTGCCGATGGCGAGTTTGTTCCCGGATCAGACGAAGATGGCGGCGGGCGCTGGGTGTTCGATCGCGAGCCGCCCGAAGAAGGCTGGGAATTGGCGTGGAACGAAGTGCGCTTCACCGCGCAGCCTACGCCTTTTCGGCACCTGCAGTTCTTTCCCGATATGGCTCCGGTCTGGGACTGGATGCGGGAGCGCCTTGCTGGTCGCGGCGACGCCGAGACAATGAACATGTTTGGCTATACCGGTCTGGGTTCGTTGGCGCTTAGCCAGCATGGCCGGGTGACCCATGTCGATGCGTCGAAAAAATCGGTCGCTCAGGCTCGCGAGAACGCCGCTCTCTCAGGTATGGAGGATCGCCCGATCCGCTGGCTTGTCGACGACGCGGCCAAATTCGCCGCACGCGAGGTTCGCCGCGAACGCCGGTATGACGGTATTATCCTCGACCCGCCGAAATTCGGACGCGGGCCCAAAAACGAAACATGGCGTTTGGAAGAGGGATTGCCGGACCTTATTGGCGACTGCGCCCAATTGCTCGATGCCGAAAGCCGCTTCCTGTTCCTCACCGTCTATGCAGTGCGGATGAGCAGTCTCGCTCTAGCCGGTCTGCTCAAGGAAAAGCTCAGCCACTTGCCCGGCACTATCGAATATGGCGACCTCGCGGTGCGGGAGGACGGCGAAGGTGGACGCTTGCTCCCCACCGCAATTTTTGCGCGCTGGAGCAATCCGTGATCCTGCCGCTGTTTCCGTTTCTGATGGTCTATGTGCCCGACATGTCAGCGACGGATTCGCCGCCTGCGATCTTTCGCATGGTTGGCGACGAGGGTTCCGGTGCGAGTCAAGAGATCGAGCTTTGCACGGATACGGTCGTCACAGCCAGGATTGAGGCAAATTATCTGGGCTACCCGACCATCAATCTGACCCTGACGGAATCGGCGGGCGCGCGAATGGCCGCGCTGACTTCGGCAAGCGTTGGCGAGCAGGCAGAGATATCCGTGGAGGGATCAATCCTTGTCCGCCCGCGCATCCAAACGCCCATGTTGGAACAGTCTTTTTCGATCTCGGGCCTCGATACATTTGCGGATGCCGAGCGTTTGATGCAGGCGGTTCGCGGACGCTGCGTTGCCATGAAAGCCGATACCGAATGAACGATTCGCTGATCCTCGAAGTTGCCGATCTCGAAGTCGATGTCCTCACCGGCATCTATTCCGAGGAGACGGGGAAACCGCAGCCGCTGCGGATTACGATTCAGGTGCGCTATGATGTCGCGGTTCACTATGAACCTGATACGCCGCTTGATGCGT
The DNA here is from genome assembly GCF_947499705.1 of uncultured Erythrobacter sp. Lineage (NCBI taxonomy): Bacteria > Pseudomonadati > Pseudomonadota > Alphaproteobacteria > Sphingomonadales > Erythrobacteraceae > Erythrobacter > uncultured Erythrobacter sp. The sequence continues at coordinate 717,006 of NZ_CANMPJ010000001.1, forward strand.
CCAAGAACTACATGGATCTGAAATTCGCCGCCGAACATCTGCCTGAAGGTGTGCATTTCAAACTGATCGAAGCGGTCGGCGATCACATTTGCGAGACGCTGTTCGTGCAGGACAAGCGCGTTCAGGCGGTAACCGTGAAGATCGTGAAGCTCGCCATTGCTGAGGCGAATGAGAAGATTGGTATCACGCTCCACCGCGAGCGTTCGGCGCAGGATCACGGTTGATGGCGGAGCAGGTGGTCCAGACGATTGGCGACCTGCATGAAAGCTCGCTCGCCGCTGCTAAAGCCTTCTTTGATGATCACTACGACAGGACTCTGGAATTGCTAGGCGGTGAGAATGTGAAGTCGCTGGTGATCGCCTTGCCCGCGGCTGGGCCGGATCACGACGATTGGCGCCGGACGCTGGCGCGCGATCTGGCGCGGGCGCAAACGCCGAAACGTGTCAATGTCATGGGCGCGAGCAATCCGGACGCGGCACAGGAAATGCTCACATATTTGAGGAATGCGCCGGGCGTCACGGGGCAGTACCTTGCTGCCCATGAGTGACGTTTCCATCCGCAAACCCGATCTGATCGCCGTCGACGGCACGCCAGCCCCGCTGGTGGATTCGTTCAAGCGGCGGATCACCTATCTGCGGCTCTCGGTGACGGATCGCTGCGATCTGCGTTGTTCTTATTGTATGCCAGAGCGGATGACCTTCCTCCCCAAGAAGGAAGTGCTGACGCTGGAGGAATTGTTCGAGCTTGCCACGGGTTTCATCGATCGCGGGGTCGACAAAATCCGGATAACCGGAGGTGAGCCGCTCGTCCGGCGGGATATCATCGATCTGTTCGAAGCGCTTGGACGGAGATTGGGACACGGCCTCAGAGAGCTGACACTCACAACCAATGCGACGCAATTGGCAGATCATGCCGATGCGCTGGCCAAGGCGGGCGTGCGGCGTGTAAACATCTCGCTCGACACGCTGGACCGCGACAAGTTCGCCGAACTGACCCGGCGCGATGCATTGCCGCAGGTTCTCGATGGGATACGGGCGGCGAGTGAGGCGGGGCTTAAGGTGAAACTCAACGCTGTCGCGCTGAAAGATATCAACGAGCACGAACTGCCCGATCTGATCGCCTGGGCACACGGGCAGGGGCACGAGGTCACGCTGATCGAAGTCATGCCGCTGGGCGAGGTCGAAGAGGACCGGCTAGACCACTTCCTGCCGCTCAGCGAGGTTCGCCAGCGGTTGGAGAAGAGCTGGACACTGACAGACAACGACGCGAACACCGGCGGCCCGGCGCGTTACACCGATATTGCCGAAACTGGCGGTCGGCTCGGGATGATCACACCGCTGACCAACAATTTCTGCGCCGGGTGCAATCGCTTGCGGGTGACAGCGACAGGACAACTCTATCCCTGCCTCGGCGGCAGCGAGCGGGTCGATCTGCGCGGTGCGCTGCGCTCCGACCAACCACAGGTGAACCTCGCCAAAGCGCTGGACGAGGCCATGACGATCAAGCCCGAACGCCATCATTTCCGCATGGATGAACGCGGCGCAGAGCCGGCGCAGCCGCGCCATATGTCGATGACAGGCGGCTGACATGGCGGTGACGATCATATTTCTCGGGCCGCTTCGCGATATGGCTGGTGAAGACAGCCGAGAGGTCGCCGCTCCTCTGGATTGGGCTGGATTGCTCGCAGCAGTAGGCCCGGAAATCGCCGAGCAATTGCAGTCGGATCGGGTCAACATCGCCTGCGGCGGCAAGGTGCTCACGGACAAAAGGGCGCTCGCCGCCAAGGATGGTGACGAGGTCGCGTTGCTTCCGCCCGTCAGCGGCGGTTGAGAACGCGGTGCGAGATGTTCGCCTGCTCTCTGAGGCTTTCGACCCTAACCCAGCAATCGACGCGTTAACCGCGCAGACCCCCGATGCAGGCGGTATCGCCACGTTCGTGGGCAAGGTGCGGAGCGGAGGTGTCGAAGCGCTTGAACTGTCGCATTATGAGCCGCTTACGCTGCCTTCCATGGAAGAACTGGCTGAGCGCGCTGCAGTGCGGTTTGATCTGATGGGTCTGGTGATGCTTCATCGCACCGGCCAACTGCAGCCCGGCGAACCGATTGTCTGCGTTTCTGCCGCTGCGCGCCACCGTCGGAGCGCCATCGAGGCAGTCGATTTCTGCATGGACCACCTGAAGAGCGCGGCCTGGTTCTGGAAACGAGAACTGCGTGACGGTGAGTGGCACTGGATCGAACCGCGCGCCGAAGATCACGGCGATCTGGCGCGCTGGGCGGAATAATTCGCCAAATTTGATCTGGATCAAGGTGCGCTCTCGCGCGCTGCGGCAATCCCTTCATCAACGAAGGAGATAGCTGATGAGCAAACAGGTCAACGACATTATCGCCCGCGGTGAGGCCCGTATCGTGGAGGCACCGGTGGCAAAGGCCACGGCGCCGCGCCATCAGGTCGAAGTCGATCGCAATTTCGAGCTGCCCACCGGCCTCTTTGTCGCGACCGCTGGTTGCTATCTCGCTTTTCTGGCGATCACGGGCGCTGCTTTTGCAAACCCAGTCCTCATAATCCCGATGGCGATTTTTGCGCTCTTCATCGTCGCGGCGTTCGGTGTTCCGGCGATCTGGACCCGGCTCAAGAAGAATGGACTTGAGGCGAACGATACCGATCCGCTGACCATGGGCCAATTCGGCGCCACGGGAATTATGACCAACACCGGACGCCTTGCTCCGCGCGATGCGACCATTCAGGTCCTGATCCTTCCGGTGCTGATTGTGCTGTGGGGACTGGCTGCGGTTACGATTGCCGCGCTGGTCTGACTAACTGAGATTTGCAGTTGGGGGGAGCAGGCCTCCGGACGATCAGTCCCCGATTCTTCCGGAGATGGCTTGCAATTGCGCGGGGTCGACCAGTTCGATCCCGCGCTTTCCTTTGCGTCTGATCGCTCCGAGTTCCTCAAGCTCGCCGAGCTTGCGGCTGACCGTCTCGATCGTCAGGCCGAGCATATTGGCGATTTCGCCGCGTGTCAGCGGCAGCTCGAATTCCTCTGCGAGGTGGCAGGACGAGGTGCTGGCGGCGGCAGCAAAATCGTGCAGCAGCGCCGCGAGCCGGGCTTCGGCACTGGCATTGGCTGTCAGTTCGAGCAGGCAGCGTGTCGCAAGCAGATCTTCCTGACTGCGGCGCAGCAATGCACGGGCGAGGGCAGGGTATTCATCAAGCGCGCGCTCGATGTCCCGGCGGCCAAAGGTGCACAGCTTGCTCTCGGTCAGCGCGACCACATCGTGATGGGCGAAAGGCGCAAACAGCTCTCCGACAAATCCCGAAGGATGGACGAGCGAGAGGATTTGTTCGTTTCCGTCGGCATCGATCGCCGAGACTTTGAGTGCTCCGGTGACCAGAGTCGCACAGGCGGCATCTTCATCGCCAGCGGCGAACAACATCTCCCCGCGCTTCAACATGCGAGTCCGGCCCGCAGCCGCCAGCGCGTCGCGCTCCTGCTCTGACAATACCGAGCAGGCGGCGGTTTCTTTTACCGGACATGTGGCGCAGGCGAGGTTCATCGCTCCAATTGCCCCCACAATGCCGCAAGCGCGCGGTCCTGCTGATCAACAATATCTGCGACCAGCGTCTGCGCAGCCTCAAGATCTCCGGATGTTGAAAACTCCGTCTTCCCTTGGGCCGCAAGCAGATCGATATCGCCAAGCGCAATCGCAGTGTCGCTACGCTTCGAGGTCAGGTCCGCTAGAGCGACCAAAGCCCGCGCCCGGGCGTCACTTTCTGCGCTTGTACCACGTGCGCCCGAAACCAGGCGACCGGCTGATGACTGCGCCGAGAGAAACGCCTTATGCGATTCGGAAGCTTGCTCAACTAATTGCGCGATGTCCTGCGCAGAAGCCGGAGCGCGAGTCGGCGGTGCTTCGTCATTCGCCTGCGTAGGAGTGAATTGCCCAACGGCCCGTTCAGTATCGCGGATCGCGAGCGAAGGGTATTGATCGCTGCTACCCGCGCAGCCCGAAAGCAGCGCAAAAGCGAGCGCCACTGCGGAAAATTGATGGAATTTGTGTCTCATGATCCGAAATTCATCTAACATGACGCGCTGGTCCGGCAAAGGCACCATGCAAGGCGTCATATATCAATTTGTCGCCATCTTCCCGTTGACTTGGCAGACCCATTCCCTTAACGGCACCCATCTTTCCGGCGCTGCATATTGGCGGCGCCGCATTGCTGTTCGGCAGGTGTGGGATTATCTCATGCATTCGAACACAGCCAAGATTGAGAGTATAAAGCCATGTTCGCTGTAGTGCGCACGGGCGGCAAGCAATATCGGGTTGCCGCCGGAGACAAGATTGCCGTTGAGAAACTCGCTGGTGAAGCGGGCGATACCGTCACCCTGGGTGATGTCCTTTTGGCTGGCGAGGGCGACAGTGTCGCCGACGCTTCCAAGGTCACCGTTTCGGCTGAGATTATCGCTCAGGCGAAGAGTGAGAAGGTTGTCGTTTTCAAGAAGCGTCGCCGTCACAACTATCGCCGCAAGGCCGGTCACCGTCAGCAGATGACGCTGCTGCGCATCACCGATGTTGGCACCGGCGCTGCCAAGAAAGCTCCGGCCAAGAAGGCAGCTGCTCCGAAGAAGGACGACGCCGCAGAGGCCAAGGCTGCACCGGCCAAGAAGCCTGCAGCGAAAAAGGCTCCTGCCAAGAAGGCGACCGAATCCAAAGCAGCTCCCAAGGCTGCTGCCGCAAAAAAGGCTCCGGCTAAGAAGCCCGCAGCCAAGAAAGCTCCGGCCAAGAAGCCGGCAGCCAAAGACGAAACCAAGTAAGAGGCAACTGAACCATGGCACATAAAAAAGCAGGCGGTTCATCGCGTAACGGTCGCGACTCAGCAGGTCGCCGCCTTGGTGTGAAGAAGTTCGGCGGTCAGGACGTGATCGGCGGCAATATTCTCGTGCGACAGCGTGGCACCAAATTCTACCCAGGCACCAATGTTGGCATGGGCAAGGACCACACCTTGTTCGCGCTCGGCAATGGCGTGGTGCGATTCCACAAAGGCAAGCTTGGCCGCAAATTCGTGTCAGTAGACATTATGGCGGAAGCAGCCGAATAACCGGACGGTTCAAAAAGGATCGTCCATCAGGACGGTCCTAGCCGGAAATAACCGGCACTCGAGAGGGAGATAGGGCTTTCCTGGTAACAGGGGGCCAGTCTCCCTTTTTCGTTTTCCCTCTCCGATTGTCGAATTCAGGTTCGTCAATTGAATTCGTCACATACGGGCTCTATCGAACCCGTGTGGGGCGGAGCACTTCGATGAGGAGAGGCAACGATGTTCCATCGCAGCATAAGATTGCTCTTGCGGCCGATCTGGCCCGAGGATTGGCAGGGCATATTCGGCGGCATCGCCGATGAAGGCGTGGTGCGGAATCTTGCCCGCGCCCCCTGGCCTTACAACGAAGAAGACGCTCGCGCCTTCGCAGCGCGCGCTATCGCTCCAACGGAGCCGCGCTTCCTGATCACAAGAGCGGCAGATGGCGTCGTCGTTGGCTGCATTGGGCTCGACATCGATGATGAAGAGTACGCCGATGCGATCGAGCTAGGATACTGGATCGCTCGTCCGTTTTGGGGTCAGGGCTTTGCGACCGAGGCCGGGCATGCGGTTCTCGAAATCGCACAATCGCTGGGCCACCAACGCGTCGTCGCGTCGCATTTCCTCGACAATCCTGCCTCGGGCAAGGTGCTGCGCAAGCTTGGTTTTGAGCCGACCGGCAGAATTGTGTCGCGGCACAGCTGCGGGCGCGGCGAAGAGGCACCGACCGCTGAATATGAGCGCACTTTGGAAAGCGATATGTTGACCGAAAGGCGCGCGGCCTAAAGCGCAACGAGCATCGGAATAGAGCAACAGTCGGGGAGGGGCGTCTTGCTCCTCTCCGCAACTTTGCCTAATCGAATGCGGATATGAGTGATCGCAAGAGGTTAAGTCCCGAAGAATCGCGTGCAGTCGCTTTGCAAGCGGCGCGTGCGTTGCTGATCGAAACAGGCCCGCAATCGGTTACGCTGAAAGCAGTTGCTGGGCGGATCGGTCGTACGCATGCCAATCTGCTGCACCATTTCGGCTCGGCTTCCGGCTTGCAGAAGGCGTTGGCGGAGCACCTTGCCAAGACCGTGTGCGAGACGATCATCGAAGCGGTGCACGCGAGCCGCGCTGGGCTGGGGTCGGCGCGTGAAGTGGTCGATCTGGCTTTCGATGCTTTTGATCGCGAGGGGGCAGGCGCGCTAACGAGCTGGATGCTGCTCACCGGAAATGAGGATGCGCTCGCGCCGATCATCGCGACAATCCATGAGTTGGTCGATGAGATCGCCCCCGAAGAGGCCGATCATTGCGATGACGAAATGCGCGTCCATCGCGACACTTTGAACCTGGTGCTGCTGGCATTGGGTGATGCCTTGATCGGCGGAGCCCTGGCGAAGTCGCTTGGACTTCCGCGCGATGCAGCTCGCGAGAGGGCGGAAAAAATGCTCGAAGCCTCGATGGAGGAATTCCAGCAGGGTTAGGTCAATCCGCGATCCCGGCGCGCTGCCATTCGGGCAGGGTGGCTGGATCGAGATCGGCGACGCGCAAGTGATCTACTGCAAACCCCAATTCGGGGTATGCGACCTTCTGGCGCTTGTCTTGCGAGGCCTCCAGCGGGACCACGACCAGCCGCCGATTGACCTTTTGCCGCCAGTTCATCCGCGCGGTGTTTTCCTGTCCGATGTAGCAGCCCTTTTCGAAGCTCACGCCATTGAGTTCGACCGCATTGGTTTCGAGCCAAAGGATATCGCCCAATTCGGCTCGGCCTTCAGGAATTCCCAGTGAAAGGCGGTGAGCGAGATAGGCATCATCGGCGTAAACCACGTCGTCCGTTGCCTCAACGATCAATCGATAGCCTAAGTCTCGCAATCTCGGATCTGCTGCGAAAAGCGTGTGTTGGTCTGTAGCGGCTCCACTCGGCGATGAATCGATCAGGCCGCTCTGGTGTTGAGGGAGTTCCCACCGAACCTGAACTCTTGGATCGACAACAATTTCGATCTTCCGGCGCAAACGATACAGCGATAGCCGCTTGGCCAAATCGTCGGCAGTGTCTGCCTCGCAATCGAGCAGCAGAGCGCCATCACCACCATCCCAGACGAAGAAGTCGAACATTGCCTTACCCTGCGCCGACAAGAGCGCAGCGTAGACCGGCAGATTGCATGATACATCGTTGGTCACGAGGCCTTGCAGGAATTCGCGCACATTCTCAGCCTCCTCGAGCGGAGCGAGGCGAACGATTGCACGATTTTTCAGACGTGTGGCGGTCACTTCGATTACACTCTCTCAGCTATGGCGCGCGCCAGACGTTCGCCCAGCTCCGGCCCTTGTTCGGGATAGAGATAGGGCTCGATCATCTCGGCTTCCATAACCAGCAGCGTTCCGTCCGTATCGCGCAGCATGTCGATCCGGGCATAGAGCGGCGTTTCGAATGGAATGCTGGCCAGGATTGTCGACGCAGCGGCGGCTTCCTCTGGTGAGGGCTGATGCACGCTCTCGCGCCCGCCATAGAGCGATTGGATGCGGTAATCACCGTCGGCTGGCCGCTTAAGCAATGCATGCGACAGTTCGCCCCCGATGAAAATGAAGGACAGCTCGCCTTCCTCAGCAATCGCGGGGAGAAAAGGTTGCAGCATCGCGGGATGGCCGAATGTCCAATCGCGATCGGGCAGTGAACCGCGCGACAGCAATTCTTGTCCCAAAGCCCCCGCTCCGACCTGACGCTTCACGACGATACGATCGCAATCGAACGTCTCCATTGCCTCTAACGCGCCCTTGGCGGTCACTTCCTCACGCCACAAGGTCGGGATTGTTTGAGCGCCGGCTTCGGCAAGATCGCGCAGATAGGTCTTGGTCGCGTTCCAGCGGACGATTTCGGGACAATTGCAGACGGCGATGCCGCGCTCCGCCAGCGCATCAAGCTTAGTCAAAAAGGCGTCGTGCTTATCCTGATAGTTCCACGCCGTGCCGAGCATCACCAGATCGACACCATCGAACGCCGCCAGTTCCGCTTCCCAGTCGATGATACGTAAATCCAGATCAGCGGCGACGAAGGCTGGCTCGATCGCGCGGATCATCAGGTCGTGTTCAAACGCGTCGCCGCGTCGCTCGCCAGCGCCAGGAAGGGTGGTCTCGCAGGCCAGAAATCCGATGGTGGTCATGGCCCAATCCCCTAGTCGGCTGCGCGCGCACTGGAAAGTGAAACCGCACCTGCCTATGGCTCGCGCCATGACCGACAGACTGACGATCCGCCGCCCCGATGATTGGCACCTGCATTTCCGCGATGGCGACATCATGCGCGGCGTGGTGCCTTACACCGCGCGCCAGTTTGCCCGGGCGATCGTGATGCCGAACCTATCGCCGCCGGTTACGACGGCGGCTCTGGCGGCGGCATATCGTGAGCGGATATTGGCTGCCGTACCCGAGGGCACGAATTTCACGCCGCTGATGACCTGCTATCTCACCGACACAACCGACGCAGATGATCTTGCGCGCGGCCACGCGGAGGGCGTGTTCACTGCGGCCAAGCTCTATCCCGCAAATGCGACCACCAACTCCGCCGATGGTGTGAGCGATGTGGAGAAAATCTATCCGGTCCTTGAGCGCATGGAGGCCGAAGGAATCGTGCTGTGCGTGCACGGCGAGGTCACCGATGCCGATATCGACGTCTTCGACCGCGAAGCGGAGTTTATCGAGCGGCACCTGCAAGCCATCGTCCAGAGATTCCCGAGGCTGAAAGTGGTGTTCGAACACATCACCACACTGGATGCGGTTGCCTTCGTCCAGAGCGCGGGGGAAAACGTCGCGGCGACAATCACGCCGCAGCATCTGCACATCAACCGCAACGCGATGCTGGTGGGCGGAATTCAGCCGCACAATTACTGCCTGCCGGTCGCCAAGCGCGAGACCCATCGCTTAGCGTTGCGCAAAGCCGCCACATCAGGCTCGCCCAAATTCTTCCTCGGCACCGACAGCGCACCGCATCTGCGCAGTGCCAAGGAAACTTCGTGCGGCTGTGCAGGTATCTTCAACGCGCCGAATGCGCTCGAAAGCTATCTGACTGTGTTCGATCAGGAAGGTACGCTGGAGCATTTCGAAGGCTTCGCCTCCCTACACGGGCCGGCTTTTTACGGACTGCCCGTTAATGAAGATCAGGTGACGCTGGAGCGGGTTGAGATCGCCGTGCCCGAAACGCTTGAGTTGGTGGGTGAGGAAATCGTGCCCTGGCATGGAGGCAAGACGCTGAGTTGGCTCTTCGTCGGCTAAGCAGTGGCAGAAGCTTTCGCGCGCCGCGTGCGCGCCCAAAGATCTGCAGCAAAGATCGCCACTGCAATCCATATCAGTACGAAACTGCCGAGTTGAGCGAGCTTCAGCTCCTCTTCGAACACGGTCAGTCCCACCAAGAACACAATCGTCGGAGCAAGGTATTGGATGAAGCCGAGCGTGGAGTAATTCATGCGCCGCGCCGCCAAAGCAAACAGGAGCAGCGGAACTGCCGTCACCACGCCCGAAAATACAATCACGGCGCTAAGGAATGCGTCATTTCCGAAGGCCGAGCCTGCTGCGCTTTGCGCGTACCACCACACGATCCCCGCAGCGGGAAGCAACAGAATTGCGCTCTCAATTGTCAGTCCGGGAAGCGATCCCACCGAGACTTGTTTGCGAACAACGCCATAGAGGCCAAAGCTGAGAGCTAGGCTGAGGCTAATCCACAAAGTCGTCAACGCTCCTGCTGCGAGCAGCGCCACGGCCAATGCCGCGATTGCAACAGCCAGCCACTGCAACTTCGACAGTTTCTCTCCGAGTAGCAGAGTGCCGAGCAGCACATTGAGCAGCGGGTTGAGGTAATAGCCGAGACTGGCGGCATAGACCTGTTCCTGCATAATCGCCCAAACGTAGACGAACCAGTTTGCCGCGATGAGCAGCGCGCTGAACAGCAGCATCACCATCGTCCGTGCGTCCGAGAAAGCCTTGCGCAGCTCCCCAAACTGTTTGCGGAAGGCGACGATCAGCAGACAGAACGGCAGCGTCCAGATGATCCGCCAGCCGACAAATTCGAACGGCGGCACGCTGACTACAAGCAGCAGGAAGACCGGCAGAAAGCCCCAGATGATGTAGGCGCCGAGCGCAGCCGGCAGGCCCGAAGGCTGGCTGTCCGCTGTGGCGGGGGAGGGGGCTGCGGAGTTTGCCATGGATAGCGGCCCGTAGGCCTGGCCTGCACGCGGTGCAAGGATACATCACGCAACCATACTGAACGCTGGCTTTCACCTTCGCTGTCAGGTCATTCAGGTTGAGACTTCTATAAATGAATGACCGAATCGAGAGGGCCGAACTCTCCCCAATCTGCGGCTCTCTCCTCCCATCTTGGGCCATTCCCACCAATGGTCTGGGCGCGGCATCCACCAGCCGCGGAAAGCGCTCCCATGCCCAACGCGGTATGGGGGCGTTTTCGTCTTTCGGGTTCGCACACGCGGCGAGCGTACTGCGGGCAAGGCGAAAATTAACCAAGTGTCGGCATAGCGGGGAGCATGAAATTTCGCCCGATCATCCTGGCCGTTCTACCACCGCTGATGCTTGCCGCCTGCGGAGATGAGGCAGCGTCCGACGGCACCAGTTCTGCAGTCAGCAGTGATCCTCTGCTCGCGCGCGCGCTCAATGATCCGCTGATGGTCGATCCTGACCTGGCCTATCGTAATGAGGCCAATGCGGCGATCACAATACGCCACGACCATGCACTGCCTCTGTTTGAAGGCAGTGACGAAGCAGCCCAGCGTGCCCGCGAAGAAGCACGCCTTCAATTGCTGGAAGCGGGATCGGTTCTTGACCTGCCGAACGCAGCGATCGGGGAAGGGGTCGGATCGCTTGCCGGCGAGACAACAGCCCCGGGCATGATCAATGCGATTGGCGGACCTGCGGCCTGCACAGAGAGTTTGAGCGAGGGGTTCGAATGGGCGGCGCGGCTGCCCGACGCAGCGCAGGTCATGCCGCATGGCATGGTGCAGCAGGCTGCTGGCGGCAGCGCGAGTGGATGTTCGGTGCGGGTGGTCCGGTATTTGACGCCCGCAACGATCGAGGACGCGTTGGAGTATCATTACAATCGAGCGCACCGGGCACAGCTGCGGGTCGAACGTTTCAGCAAGCCCGAGCAGATCGTGCGAGCCTCACGGGGCAGCACTCAGTTTATCGTCCACGCACGTCCCGCTCCCAACAATATGAGCGCGGTCGACCTGATCTACTGGCAGCGCTGATCTATTCCTTGAGGCCGACACTGATATTGGCGCGCGGTTGCTCCAATTCGGTACTGGCGACTGGATAAGCGCAATAATCGGCGGCGTAGAATGCGGCGGGGCGATGGTTCCCCGAAAGACCGATACCGCCGAAGGGCGCGGCTGAAGAGGCTCCGTTTGTCGGGCGGTTCCAGTTGATGATACCCGCACGGATATTGGCCCAGAACCGGGCGTAATCGTCAGGCGATCCGCCTATCAGCGACGCGGAGAGGCCAAAGCGCGTATTGTTGGCTTCCGCAATCGCGGCATCGAGATCTGGCACTCTGATCACCTGCAGGATCGGGCCGAACAGCTCGATATCCGGGCGATCTGCGATGTCGGTTGTATCGATGATGCCGGGTGTGAGGAATGGCTTGTCCGGCTCAGTGCGGCGCATATGTGTGAGCGCTTTCCCGCCCGCCGCAACCAATTCAATGAAGCTAGCGCCCAACCGCTCGGCCGTATCGTTGTCGATCACCGGGCCCATGAACGGCTGAGGCTCATCCATCGGACCACCGACAAGCAGGCTCTTCGTCAGGGGCAGAAGCTCGGCCATCAGCGGTTTGACCATGCTTTCGATGACGATCAAGCGGCGCGCGGCAGTGCAGCGCTGCCCAGCCGTGGTGAAGGCACTTTGCACGATCAGCGCGGCAGCGTCGGTAACCTTGGGCGTGTTGGCGACGACAATCGGATTGTTGCCGCCCATTTCCAGCGCTACAATCTTGCCTGGATTGGCCGCGAGCTTGCGGTTGATCGCAATCCCCGCCTGTGCAGAACCTGTAAACAGGACCCCGTCTACGCCGGGATGTGCGACCAGGGCTTTGCCTTCGTTAGGACCGCCGATCACGAGTTGCACGACGTCAGCCGGAACCCCGCAGCGGTGGAAACACTCGACCAGCTTCGCGCCGACAGCCGGGGTCTTTTCCGAAGGTTTGAACAGGATCGTGTTCCCCGCGATCAGCGCGGGAACGATGTGACCGTTGGGCAGGTGTGCGGGGAAGTTATATGGACCGAGCACCGCCATGACCCCATGCGGTTTGTGCCTTACAGCTGCGCTACCATTTAGAGCGCTGTCGAGCTTCTTTTTCCCGGTCCGTTCGGCATAGGCCTGAACCGAGAATTCGACCTTGTTGATCACCGCATCGACTTCGGTCTTCGCTTCCCACAGCGGTTTGCCGGTCTCGTTGGCGATCAATTCGGAAAGCTGGTCGGCATCCTTGCGCACCTGGTTCGCAAAGCGGCGCATCATCTCGATGCGATTGGCGAGCGGGCGGGCGGCCCATTCAGGCCACGCTCGGCGCGCGCGACTAACGGCCTCAGCCACGTCGCCATGCTCGCCGCGCCACAGTTCCTCACCGGTGGCAGGCGCGTAAGAAATCAGTGTGTTGTCAGGTGCAGTTTCGGTCATCGCCTCAGTCGTTCTTTTTCCGGCGGGTTTATCGCGCTTTTCCAGAAAAGATAGAGCTAAGACGCGCCTTTGGTATTCGCCCCTGAGTCAGTCGGGCTGGACGTGTCCTCTTGGTTCGGGTGGTTCTCCATGAGCCTGCCCCATGAGACGTAGCGCTTCGACTTTAGTATGGAGCGGCTCCCAATTGTCGTAACGGTCGATATGCGACCAGAGGCCCTCGACCTCGTCGATCAACATGGATTGGGGTGTCGGATCGGACCAATATTCGTGAGCGATCCCTATCGGTTCGTAGCCGCCGAGAATCTCGCCCAGTTCGCCAGTCGCGTTTCGCCCGCCGCGATGGGTGAAGAAGTACACGTCAGGCCCTTGGCCACCTTCGCGCATGGCCTTTTCACAGGCCGACACCAGAGTGCTGTCTTGCTCAACGCCGCGCGGTTCCACGCCCAATCGCCAGCACCAACGCCGTGCGATGGCCTCCATATAGAGCGGACCAAAGCGGTTCATCGCCGCGATCAGCGGCTCGCTGTCTGCCAACAGCCGCAGCGCCACCGCCAATTGCCCGCAATTCCAATGCAGCGCTTCGGGTTGACGCCCGAACGCATAAAGCCCGCCATGGTCGAAATAGGCGGCGGTAAAGCTCGGATCCCATGTCGGCAGCCAGCGCCACGGGCCGTAATCGAAACTCTCTCCGGTGATGTTCATATTGTCGGTGTTCAGCACGCCGTGGACGAAGCCTGCGACCATATAGCTCGCGGCAAGATCGGCCATCCGTTCGACCACTTGGTGCATCAGCATCACTGCCGGTGCTTCGCGACCGGGAGCGTCTTCGGGCGGCATGGGGCCCGGGAAATGCTCAAGGCAATATCCGACCAACGCCTCCATTTGCTCGGTCTCTTCAAAGGCGAGCAGTCGTTGAAACGTGCCGATGCGGATATGCGAATGGCTGAGCCGCACCATCACCGCGGAGCGTGTGGGTGATGGTTCGTCGTCGCGCATCAATTGCTCGCCGGTCTCGACCACTGAAAAAGTCTTCGACGTGTTCACCCCGAGCGCTTCGAGCATTTCGGTCGCCAGTATTTCGCGCACGGCACCTTTCAGCGTCAGCCGGCCGTCGCCCGCGCGGCTGAACGGCGTTTGGCCAGAACCCTTGGTGCCGAGGTCTATCAAACGGCCGCTCGCATCGCGCATTTGCGCATAAAGAAACCCGCGGCCGTCGCCGATATCCGGATTGTACACGCGAAATTGATGCCCGTGATATTTGAGCGCGAGCGGGCGAGGCATGTTGCCTTCGAGCGGCACGAACCGGCCAAAGTTCTGCGCCCAATCCTCGTCACTCAAATCGGCGAGTCCGACATTCGCGGCCCAGCGATCGCTGCGAAAGCGGACCCGCGTTTCGGGAAAGTCAGCGGGAGCCACCGGAGCGCCGAGCCATTCGGCTAGCGCGTCGATTGCGGTGTCGGGCTGATAATCAGCAGGTTGCGGTTCGGCGCGCATCCCGCGATATTGGGCGCAAGCGGCCACCGACACAAGCGCGGGGGCAAAGCAATGCCAAGGGAATTTCGCCGTTTATGGCCACATCGTACCAAGACCGCAGCTGGACCAGCAGCGACGGCCTCAATCTCCACTACCGCGACTATCCCGGACCGGAAGGTTATGATGGACCGCCGGTCCTGTGCATGCACGGCCTGACGCGCAATGCACGCGACTTTGCCGATCTGGCCGAGCATCTGGCGCAAACCCGCCGTGTGATCGTGCCCGAGATGCGCGGTCGCGGGATGAGCGACTACGCACCGGATTCCGACACTTACAATCCGCTGGTCTACGTGGCCGATGTCGAGAAGTTGCTGGCCGAAGAGGGGATTGAGAGCTTCATTTCCATCGGAACATCGATGGGCGGGCTGATGACAATGATGCTCGCTCAAGCGAAGCCGGGCAGGATCCTCGCCTGTCTGCTCAACGATATCGGCCCCGAGATTGAGACCGCCGGGGTCGAGCGGATCTCAGGCTATGTCGGGCAAGGGCGCAGTTACCCGACCTGGCTCCATGCCGCGCGCAGTCTGTGCGAAGTGCACGGAGCGGCGTTCCCCGATTACGATCTCGATCGGTGGCTGGAGATGGCTAAGCGTACATTGGTGGTCAGCCAGAATGGCCGGATCAGCTATGACTACGACATGGCCATCGCTGAGCCGTTCTCGAAACCGGGCAACGCCGCACCGCCCAACCTTTGGCTAGCATTCGAGGCTTTGCGCGATGTGCCGATGGTGTTGGTGCGCGGCGAGCTGTCCGATTTGCTGACCCCTGAAACGGTCAAGCAGATGGGCGCGCGCAATCCGGCGATGCGGACCGTGACTGTCCCACGCGTAGGCCATGCACCGACTCTCGACGAGCCTGAAGCGCGCGAGGCAATCGACAGCTTGCTGGCTGATCTGAAATGACCGCTCCGCCACGGATATTGCATTGCCACTCGACATTTTCGGCTGGCGGGAAAGAGCTGCGCGCGGTGCAGCTGATGAACGCTTTCGGCAAGGCGCTGCAGCACACGATTGTGTCGGGCGAGCCGGATCAGATGGGCGCCCGCGAGCACATCGACCGCGCGGTGGAGGTCGATTTCCCGAGCGACTTTCCATCGCTGACCGGTTTCCCTTCGCCCGGCAGGCTGGTGAATATCGCTCAGGCGCTCAAGCCCTATGATTTGATCCTGACTTACAATTGGGGCGCGATGGATGTCGTCATGGCGCACACCGTGTTCGCCAAGCAGTTCGATCTGCCGCCGCTCATCCACCACGAGGATGGCTTCAACGAAGACGAGGCGGAGCAACTCAAATCGCGCCGCAACTGGTATCGCCGCGCTGCGCTTAGCCGGGTTTCATCTCTGGTAGTGCCGAGCCGGGTGCTGGAGCAAATAGCGCTCAATACCTGGCAACAGCCCCGTGACCGTGTGCTCCGCATCCCCAATGGGATCGACACGAAGAGATTTGCGAAGAAGCCCAAGCCCAGCGCGCTTCGCGTCGTCAAACGCGAAGGCGAGTTCTGGATTGGGACGCTCGCCGGTTTGCGCCCGGTCAAGCAGTTACCTGCTCTGGTGGAGGCGTGTGTCGGCTTGCCGGAGAATTGGCACCTTGTGATCTTGGGTGAGGGGCCTGACAAGGACGCAATCCGGCAGGCCGCCGTCGATGCCGAGAATGCCCACCGCGTACATCTGCCCGGAGCCATTGCCGATCCAGCCAGCGTGATCGGCCTGTTCGATATCTTTGCCTTGTCTTCGAAATCCGAGCAGTTCCCGCTTTCCGTGGTCGAAGCAATGGCAGCAGGGCTGCCCGTCGTTGCCCCCGATGTCGGCGATATCCGGACCATGCTGTCCGAAGACAATCGCCACTATATTGCCGCGTCCAGCGATCCCATTCCGCTGGGCGTGATGCTGGAGGAGCTGGCTGCAGACGCCGATCTGCGCGATCTGATCGGCACTGTGAACCAAAAGAAAGCGCGCGAAGAATTCGATGAAGCGACTATGATCAAGCGCTACCGAGACCTCTATTCCGGCGCGATGGAGCGACAATTCTGATGCCATGGCGTCACCCACGCTTCATTTCCCATTCAACTTGGTCGCGGCATTTGCACGGGGGAGAGGGTCGCAAGCAGTGCGTACGCGGCATTGCGGAAGGCAGCGCTCCTGCCTAAAGCACGCGCGAAACGAAATTGGACGAGGATCAGAGCTCCGTGGCGCTCAACCCAACCGACCCTAACAATACCGACCAAGACAAGAAGCCAAAGCCCGAGACATCGGCTGAGGACGAAGTCCTCATGCGCGAAATCGATGAGGCGGTGCGCAAGGACGATGTCGAGCAGTTCGCGCAAAAATATGGCGTGTTGCTCGGCGGGGGTCTGGCGATCGCCTTGGTCGCTTTCGGTGGCTATTTGTTCTGGGACAACCAGACCGAAGCGGCGCTTGAGGCCGAGTCCGAAGCTCTGGTGAGCGCGCTTGATTCCACGCAGGCGCAGGACTTTGCTGCTGCGACGGAGAAAGTCTCTCCGCTGATCGATAGCGATACGCCCGGCGCGCGCACCTCTGCGCGGTTGCTTCAGGCGGGTGCTGCGCTTGAAGAAGAAAAGTTCGATGAGGCGGTCGCGCTGTTCAAGCAAGTCGCCGACGATGCCGAAGCACCGCCAGCTTTGCGCGATCTGGCCCGCATTCGCGAAGTTGCGACAAATTTCGATGACCGCGAACCGGCGGAAATTATCGAGCGGCTCAAGGATCTGGCCGTGCCGGGCAACGCCTTCTTTGGCAGCGCAGGCGAGTTGACCGCTATCGCGCATCTCGAAGCGGGCAATCGCGATCAGGCCGGGACACTGTTCGCGGAAATCGCGAAAGACGAAAGCGTGCCTGAAACGCTGCGTTCTCGTGCGCGGCAAATGGCTGGATTGCTCGGGGTCGACGCAATCGAAGATGTTGAACAATTGCTGGAAGATGAGGGAGTGGCTTCGCCTAGCGGGGAAAGCGCGGGCGCCGCAGTCGGGACCGTAGGCGCCCAATAAAGCGCAGCGGTTTGAAGCTCGGCGACATTCCAATAACCTGGACGGACAGATGAAAATGCAAATGAATGCCATGAAAACCGCGCTTTTGGCGGGTGCTTTCGCCGCGACGCTGACGGGCTGCGAAGGCGGGCTGTTCGGCGGTGAGAAGAAGACCACGCCAACAGTGGGTGAGCGCGTTGCCATCCTTACGCGTATCCAGAACACGACCAGCGTCGATCCAGCACTTGCTGGCGTCAGCGTGGTGCTTCCACCCGCATTGGCGAACGGCGAGTGGGCGCAGGTCGGCGGCTCGGCCAGCAAGTCTTACGGACACCTCGCGCTGAGTGAGAACCCGGTAAAGGCATGGACTGCCCGCGTTGAAGGCTCAACCGATCGCGTGCGTCTTGCCGCTGCCCCGGTGATCGGAAGTGATAAGCTGTTTGCTGTCGGGTCCGACGGCGCAATTCTAGCCTTGGACAAAAAGACCGGGGCGCGCGCATGGAGCGTCAATCCCGCCATGGACGACGACATGCGTCCTTCGGCCTTTGGCGGCGGGGTGAGCTTCAACGACGGCAAGCTCTATGCGACCAACGGCGCGGGCGAAGTCAAAGCACTGGACGCGAATACCGGCGAAATCCTCTGGAAGGTGAAGCCGGCTGGGCCGCTGCGCGGTTCACCGACGATCGCCTTCGGTCAGATTTTCGTGATGACGCAGGATAACCAGGTCATTGCGCTCAACATCGCGGATGGCACGCTGGCTTGGGACGAATCCGGTTCTGCCACGCAATCGGGCGTGTTCGGCGTAGCTGCTCCAGCTGCTGGGCAAGGTACCGTGATCGCTGGTTATTCCAGCGGCGAGTTGACAGCCTATCGTTATGAGAACGGACGGACGCTCTGGTCGGACGCCTTGGCGCGGACGAACATTTCTACCCGAGTTAGCTCGCTGACCGATATCGATGCCGATCCGATTATTGATTCCGGGCGCGTCTATGCGCTCGGGCAGGGCGGCCGCATGGCGGCCTATGAATTGGTCACCGGCCAGCGCATCTGGGAACTGAACCTTGCGGGTATTTCCACCCCAGCTATTGCGGGCGAGTGGATATTCACACTGACCGATGATGCGCGGATGCTGGCCATTGCGCGTTCAAGCGGACGCGTTCGCTGGATCACTCAGCTGCAGCAATGGCGCAAGGAAAAGAAGAAAGAAGATCCGATCTTCTGGACTGGCCCTGTGCTCGCGGGCAATCACCTGTGGGTTGCAAGCTCGCGCGGAGAGGTTTGGAAACTGAGCGCTGGCGAAGGTTCGGCGCAGATGTTTGCCGATATCGATCAGCCGGTCAGCCTGCCCCCGGTGGTTGCCGACGGACATCTTTACGTGCTGGACGATAGCGGCACGATCCACGCCTGGCGCTGATTTCAGCGTTAATCTTTGTCCGGGTGCTGTGCCCGGTCGGGACCGGCATGAGCTTCTAACCACGTCATTAACCCTTTGGCGCTAAGGCCTTGGGGCAATGAGCGCGAAGAATCACACCGCGAGCGGCGCCAAACCGGCGCCTCCACCCAGCGACGTTTCGGCAGGCGTAGGCCTTGCCGGATTGCTGGGCCTGTTCGCATGGATATTGTTCTGCCGCGCCTATCCGACAATCGCCGATGGATTGGGTCTGACGGGGGCGCTTTCGTCAGAACGCGGGGTACTTTCCGGTCCCTATGCCGCGCTGGCTGCGATGCTTTTCACTGCAGGCCCTATGACGATCTGGTCGGTGCTGGTCGACAGGGTGCACCTGCGTCCATCGACCGGGCTCGACTGGAGTTTGAAACGCTCGGTGGCCGATGTGATGCCGGTTTCGATCGTCAAGATCGCCGGGCTGTGGGCGACATGGGCGATTCTCGCTGCGCTGTATGCTCTGTGCCGCTGGTACTGGGACGGCCAGTATCTGTTCGCAATGGAAGTGCTGATGGCCGCCATTGTGCCAATGGTTGTGCTGTCGGTTCCCTACGTTGTCTGGCTGGATCGCGTCATGATCGATCAGCGCGACGCGACGTGGCACTTCGGCGCGATGCTTATCGGGCGCGAGGAATGGAATTCCGAGCCGATCAAGAAGCACTGGCGTGCATGGATCATCAAGGCGTTTTTCGGCGCATTCATGATCTCGATCCTGCCGCCGGGTTTTGCGACCATTGTCGAGGCAAGTCCTGCACAGATCCTAGCCAATCCGATCGAGATCGGCGTGCTGTTGATCACGCTGCTTTTCCTGATCGATGTGCAAATTGGGACGGTCGGATACCTGTTCACGCTGCGTCCGCTTGATGCACATATCCGCAGCGGCAACCCGTTCCTCGGTGGCTGGCTGGCGGCGCTGTTGTGCTACCCGCCTTTCGTCTGGGGCATCATCGGCGGCAACAACCAGATCCTCAGCTATGAAGGAAACACCGCCGGGTGGGGCCATTGGTTCGCGGGCACTGAGGTGATGCTCTGGGCATGGGCAGTCTGGCTGGTATTCCTCACCGCCATCTACGCCTGGGCGACTGTCGCATTCGGCATTCGCTTCTCAAACCTGACCTATCGCGGGGTGCTGACTAACGGCCCGTATCGCTACACCCGTCACCCGGCTTACCTGTCGAAGAACCTCTATTGGTGGTGTTCGGTCATGCCATTTCTGGTGATGAGCGGTTCGCCTGCCGATGCCATCCGCAATTGCTTCTTCCTGTTGATGGTCAACGCGATCTATTATTGGCGCGCGCGGACCGAGGAAGCGCATCTGCTCGCCGAGGACCCGAAGTACCGCGAATATTATGACTGGATGGAACAGTACGGTGTGATCACCGCCCCGCTCGCGCGGCTGAAGCGCCGGATCATGCGGCGCGGCAGCGGGGAAGGGCGAGGGACAGTGGCAGAGCCAGCTGAGTAGCTAACCGCTAAACTGGCGAAGTCGCATCAATCTCGAACGAGACAAGGCTGCGATCCGTGATCCCCAATTCGTCAAATTGCGCACGCCAGGCTGCCAGATGCGGGGACGCAAAATGTGCCTCCAACGCTGTGCGATCGGTCCAGACCTCATGCACGTGGACCAACCCATCATCGAGCACGTCGAGCGCATACGAGTAGGCAAGGCAACCATCTTCGGCCCGTGAAGCAGTGATCATTTCGCGCATTGCCGGCTGGACATGCGCGAGCTGCCCGGATGGGATTCGGATTGTTCCGGTGATGATCAGCATGTTCGCGAGCAGCCTTGCGCCTACATCAACGGCGAGCCTTCATCTGACTGATACTTGGATACCTCGGTGACCGAGACATCGAGACTCGCCAGCGCCTGCTGGAACGCTGCCATGTGCGGGGTCTGGAAGTGCGCGACGAGTGCGGCGTCATCGACCCATTTTTCGACGATGTGCATTGTGCTGGAATCGAGAATGTCCTGCGTGAAGGCGTAGTCGATGCAGCCTTCTTCGGCATTCGATGCTTCGACCATGGTCGCGATTGCTTCACGAGCGCTTTCGATTGCACCGTCACCGACTTTGGCTTTCGCGAGAACTATCAGCATGTTGAATTCCTCTTCTCAGAACGAGTATTTGTAAACCTTGCTCACATCGCCGGCCCATTCGCCGTGATAGGCGTCGAGCAAACGCTGCGCCGGAACTTTCCCCGTGGCTACGATCTCATCGAGAGTTTCGAGATAGCCGGTTTCATTATCGCCGCTCGCATTGAGCTTGCCGCGAGCAGAGAGCCCGCCATGCGCGATCGCGAGCACTTCCTTGCCGAGGTCCTGCAGGGTGCCTCCACCGGGAATTTTTGCATCGAGGCCGAGTTTCGGGGCATCGTTGCGCAGCGCCTCGCGCTCTTCCATCGACCAGTCCTTGACCAGATCCCAAGCCGCATCAAGCGCGCCTTGTTCGTAGAGCAGGCCGACCCAGAGTGCAGGAAGCGCACAAATCCGGCTCCATGCGCCGCCATCGGCGCCGCGCATTTCGAGGAAGCTCTTGAGCCGCACTTCGGGGAAAGCGGTTGAGAGGTGATCCCACCAATCGCTCGCGGTTGGACGTTCGCCAGGAAGCACAGACAGTTTGCCGTCCATGAAGTCGCGGAAGGAAAGCCCCGCAGCATCGATATATTTGCCGTCGCGGAAGACGAAATACATCGGCACGTCGAGCATGTAGTCGGCCCAGCGTTCGTATCCGAAGCCTTCTTCAAACACGAATGGCAGCATGCCGGTGCGATACGGATCGGTGTCGGACCAGATGTGGGATCGGTAGGAAAGAAACCCGTTCGGCTTGCCCTCGGTGAAAGGTGAGTTGGCAAACAGGGCGGTAGCAAGCGGCTGAAGAGCCAGCCCGACGCGAAATTTTTGCGCCATGTCGGCTTCGGATGAATAGTCGAGATTGACCTGGATCGTGCAGGTTCGCAGCATCATGTCGAGGCCAAGACTGCCGACCTTGGGCATATGACGCATCATGATTTCGTAGCGCCCCTTGGGCATCACCGGCAGCTCTTCGCGGGTCTTGTCGGGCCACATGCCGAGGCCCAGATAGCTCACGCCGCAGCGCTCCCCGATTTCCTTGACCTGTGCCAAATGGCGCCCGGTTTCGGCGCAAGTCTGGTGCAGATTTTCGAGCGGAGCGCCAGAGAGTTCCAGTTGTCCTGCCGGTTCGAGACTTACGGCGCCATCGTCGCCCTTCAATGCGATGACATTACCGTTTTCCTCGACCGGTTCCCACCCGAACTCGGTGAGTTCGCTCAGCAGATCGCGGATACCGCCAGGCTCGTCATAGGACGGGGCACGGCGATCCTCGCGTTTGTAGACCAGCTTTTCATGCTCGGTGCCGATCCGCCATTCGGATTTCGGCTTTTCACCGGAAGCCATCGGCGCAATCAACTGCTCGATGCCTTCGATGATAGGTTCGTCCGACCCCGATGCTTCGCGTGTACTCATAAGGGCAAGCCCCCTTCCTCTCGTGCCAGTTGCCCTACGAAACCGATTCCGGCGTGGGAAGCGCAATTTAGATTTTGTCGACTCAAGTCATTCTTGGGTCGACCAATCGCCGACTGTTGCCATCCAGACCGATAGAGCGGCAATCGCGGCCGTTTCGCCGCGCAGGATACGTGGGCCGAGGCCTATCGGCCGAGCTTGCGGATGGCTGCGGATGGCGTCGCGCTCGGCATCATCGAATCCGCCTTCGGGACCCAGAATTATGGCTGCGGGCCCGCGGTGCTTTGAGAAAGTTTCGGCAGCGGGCGCACCGCCCAACTCATCGGCGAAAAACAGGGCACGATCTTGTGGCCATTCGCGCAAGACAGCTTCCAGTTTCAGCGGTTCGGAAACCTCTGGCAATGCAGTGCGTGCGCATTGTTCCGCCGCTTCGGTCGTGATGGTGCGGGCGCGATCGAGATTGAGCTTATCCGCGACACATCGTCGCATAATAACCGGCTGTATTCTGGCGGCACCCAGCTCAGTCGCTTTTTCGAGCACCAGATCGAAGCGATCTTTCTTCAGCAAAGCGGGACAGAGCCATAGGTCGGGAACAGTCTCGCGCGCGCGCAACTGCTCGATTACTTTTGCATCAATCCGGCGCTTGTCGACCTGCTCCACCGTGGCTGCCCACTCCCCGGTGATATTGTCGCACAGAATGATCGTATCGCCTTCGCGCACGCGCATAACCTTGCCGAGGTAATGCGCATGATTGCCTTGCAGGGCGAGTATACGTCCGCCGCCCATTTCGTCTTCGACAAACAGGCGCGGTGCGCTTTTCGGAGGCCAGGCAGGGGTCGCGGGCATGGCTTTGCACTAGGCGCGCACGCCGCTAGGGAGCAAGCCATGAGCGCACGATTGGCACAATTCGGTATCGCTGGCGTATTTTTGGCCCTTGGCGGCTGGGCGCTGTTCGCGCCGGGCAGCGTAATCGAGCTGGCTATCACGCCTGAATATCAGGATAATACCTTCATGATGCGCTTCGTGATGGCGTGTTTCGGCGCGCAAGCGGTGCTGTTTGGAGTGATGGCGCTGGTGCTCGATTGGTCCGCACGCGCGTTTCTGGTTTTTGGCTTGCTGCTGCTGCCATTCTTCGTATTCAATTGGTATTTCCATTACGAAGTGCCGGTGCTTACCTCTGTCGGAATGCTCGACTTCGCCGGAAATGTAACGATGCTGGTTCTGGCAGTGATTGGCTGGCGGGCGGCGCGGGCTCAAGAGCGCACATTATGACCGAGCAGATCGTTCCCGATAGCGAACATCGCGGGATCGTTGAGCGCTTACCGCAATTGCCGCGCGACCTTGCCCAACTGGCAAGGTTTGACCGTCCAATAGGATGGTGGCTGCTGTTCTGGCCTTGTGTGTTTGGCGTGTGGTTGAGCGGGGCGGGGTTTCAGTGGGCCTTGCTCGGTTGGTTTCTGCTCGGCTCAATAGCGATGCGCGGCGCAGGGTGTGTCTACAACGACATCGTTGATGCCGATCTGGACGCCAAAGTCGCACGCACGGCTGCGCGTCCAGTCGCGAGCGGACGAGTGTCAAAGAAGGTCGCCTGGGCGTGGCTGGTCTTTCTGTGCCTGATTGGCTTGATCGTGCTGCTGCAATTGCGCTGGGAGGCGCAATTGGTGGCACTCGGAAGTTTGGCTCTGGTAGCCGGCTATCCCTTCATGAAGCGGATCACGTGGTGGCCGCAGGCTTGGCTGGGCATGGTGTTCACGTGGGGGCTACTGGTCGGCTGGACGCAGCTGAGATTCGACAATTGGGACGCGCTTGCGTGCCTCTACGCAGGGTGCATCGCCTGGGTGATTGGGTTCGATACGATCTATGCACTGCAGGACAGGGAGGATGACGCGATGGTTGGCATCCGGTCATCCGCCTTGCGAATGGGCAGCAAAGTGCAGGCAGGAATTGCCGGGTTCTACGCCGCTACCATAGGCCTGTGGGCGCTGGGTTTTTGGCTATACAGACCAGACTGGGTGGCCCTGCTTACGCTTTTGCCGGTGGCGCTGCATCTGCTGTGGCAGGTGGCTACGCTCAATGCGGATGACCCGGAAAACCCGCTTGAGCGTTTCCGCTCGAATCGATGGGCAGGGGCTTTGATGGCGCTGGCGTGCTTCACGGTCGGGAACGCCTGATGTGCAACCTCTACAACATGACCAAGAACAAGGACGAGGTTGCCCGGTGGTTCGATGCAATTGACGCATTGGGCGGCGCGAACTTCGCTGGCGAACTGTTCCCCGGATCGCCGGGATTGGTTGTCGCAGGTGGCTCGCTGCATCAAATGAGCTGGGGCTTCCCACTGGTGATGAAAGGCAAAAACGGCCAGCCGCTCAAACCAAAGCCCGTCAACAATGCGCGAACAGACAAGCTCGACAGCTTTTTCTGGCGGTCCTCTTTTGAAAAGCGCCGGTGCCTGATCCCAGTCAGTGCGTGGGCTGAGGCTCAGGGGCCAAAAGGCAGCATGACCCGTACATGGATGTCGCTCCCCGATGCCGAGCTGTTCGCCTGCGCAGGCGTTTGGCGAGAGAGCGATGAGTGGGGTAAATGCTACTCGATGGTGATGACCGACAGCGCCGGATCGGCAGCCGCCGATATTCACAGCCGCATGCCTGTCCTGCTCAGTTCTGCGGATTACGAAGGATGGATCGACGGATCGCCTGATGAAGCACGCGCTTTGTGCAAGGCGTGGGACAGCGATCTCACGATCGACCGAACCGACCAGCCATGGGCTGGCGGCGTCGCGAGCCAAAAGAGCCTTTTCTGACCGGGCGCACGCGCAGGGGGCTTCGGTATGGTAGGAGGGAACATGGGTTCGCGGAGGATCGGTTCGTTCATGCCTGCTCTCCTGCGTAGCTGACGACTTCGAACTCAATCCCGTCCCAGTCGAAGAAATAGAACCGCTCGCCCGGCTCGTAGTCGTCGTGCCCGAAGGGCTTCAGGCCAGCGCCAGCCACGGCTTTTTCGGCTTCGGCGAGGTCATCCACCAGCAATCCGACATGATTGAGCGGCTGGCCCTTGGAGTAGCCGCCTTTGACATGGTCACCGGTGTAAAGCGCCAGATAGGTCGCGCCATTGCCCGGATCACCGACATGGATGGTCCATCCGTATTTCTGGCTCGGCCCGCGCCACCGCTCTTCCCAGCCGAGTAGCTGCTTGAAAAGTTTCGCGCTGCGTTCGGGGTCTGTCACGCTGAGATTGGCATGTTCGATCTGACCTTTGGGCATGGTAATTCTCCTGAATTCTGATGCTAGTTTAACGATCCGCGAATCGTCTATTTGCCAATCATGCAACCTCAACCTAACTTGAGATCAAGCTAATTCTTCAGGAGTCGATTCATGCCAACTGTGCCGCGCAAGACTGACCTCATCCCTATCGGAGAAATGGCTCGCCGCACTGGGCTGTCCGTCTCAGCAATCCGGTTTTACGAAGACAAGCGCTTGATCGAACCTGTGCGAACAAGCGGCAATCAGCGGCGCTTCCTTCGATCCGACATTCGCCGGGTCAGCTTCATTCTAATCGCGCAGCAGCTCGGCCTGTCACTGGGCGCGATCAAGGATGAGCTTGCCAAGCTGCCGCATGGGCGCACGCCCAACGCACGCGACTGGCGCATGATTAGCCGGTCGATCCGCGGGCATATCGATGAACGGATCGCGCAGCTTGAGCGCACGCGCGACCGGCTCGATGGCTGTATCGGTTGCGGGTGTCTGAGCCTGAAGAAATGCGCGATCTACAATCCGGACGACCGGCTGGCTGATCAAGGTCCCGGCCCACGCCAGATCATCTCCAGCAGAGCGGCTTAGCCTTCTGGGCCAAGTTCCGGATCGAGATCGCGGGGTCGCGCGAAGTGCACCAGCTTGGCGACGTATTTCCGCAGCTCGGTCCAGTCGCTGATATTGCATT
Organism: uncultured Erythrobacter sp.; assembly: GCF_947499705.1. Lineage (NCBI taxonomy): Bacteria > Pseudomonadati > Pseudomonadota > Alphaproteobacteria > Sphingomonadales > Erythrobacteraceae > Erythrobacter > uncultured Erythrobacter sp. Next base: position 743,105 of record NZ_CANMPJ010000001.1, read on the forward strand.
CGAGCACCGCGAATGTCGCAGTCGGAAACTTGACCGTTGCTTCGCGGAAGAGATCGTTTTCATGACTGGGTGAGACGAGATCGAGCAGCAAATCCTGCAGGCCCGGATTATGCCCCGCGACCAGAACAGTGTCGTTATCGCCGCCATGGCTTTCGACGGCTTCGATGATCGTGTCCGAACTCGCGAGATAAAGCCGTTTGTCGAGGATCGGTTCGATATCGGGCAAAGCAACCTCAAGGGTCGATTGCACGCGCACCGCAGGGCTGGCGATCAGTGCGCCCCATTTTGTCCCATGATCCGCGATATGTTTGCCGATCAGAGCGGCGCCCCTGCGCCCGCGATCATTCAGTCCGCGATCGAAATCACGCTGGGCGGTGTCGTCCCAGTCGGACTTGGCATGTCGCAACAGTCCGAGGATCTTCATGACCCGACAATTCTCCCATTGAATCCCACCGTGGCTGGTGCCGCCACGCAAATTCTCTCAGCACGATACAGTCCCTCCTGTAAAGCAAATGCGGCAGCCTCGTGACGCGGTATGGGGACCGCGCCGGAGACTGCCGCTTGGCTGGAGCGAGGAGTGCTCCGGCCACTGGGGACTGATTTCGTCAGAGGATTCCTGTTTCGATCCCGGCAAAGGGGCCGCCAAGCGCTATCGACGCAGCGAACAAGGCCATGACCGTGACCGACAAACGCTCGGCCAGCGATCCGGGAAGGCGGCCCGCAGCAAAGATCGGCTTGGCGTTCTTGCGGAACTCTTCCTTGTAACGCGGATGCTCGGTGCCCATCCACTTGTCCCACCAGGTGAAATAGAACCCGTAATTGTGGCCGGAACTGTGGTGGAGATCATGATGCGTGGTGGTGCTGATCCAACTCGTAAGACGATTGTCGACCCATCCTGCGGGGAACAGTTCAGAACCGGCATGGGCCATCACGTTGCGGATGATCATGTGCCAGAGGAAAAACAGGATCGCGAAGCCTGCATAAGCAAAGCCAAGCTGGCTGGTGGCCAGCAGGAATAGCGGCATGAAGGCAGCTTCGAAGAACGCTTCCGCGCTGGAGAAACTGTATGCTGTCCACGGCGTAGGCGTGCGTGATTTGTGGTGATGCAGATGCGTTGCCTTGAACAGCCGCTTTGAATGCATCGCGCGGTGAATCCAGTAGAAATAGGCATCATGGACCACCACAATCAGCGCGAACTGCCATGTGATTGTGAGCAGTGCGGCATTTTCCAGTTTCAGATTGATAATGCCCATTTCGCGGCCAATGAGCGTCGCCAGAGTGGTGACTGCGAAGACCAGGATTGTGCGCCCGGACGACAGGATTTCACGACGATAGTCGGCTGCACTCGCTTTGCGTTTGCGCTGGATGCGGCGATTGTCTGCCCACGTTTTGCAGATAAATAGAAACAGGGTCAGCACGCCCGCAGCGATCACATACCGCCCGCCATCGAAATAGATGACATCGATAAAGTGAGCGCCGACGCGATCAAAGGCGCTGGCAAAACTGGTCTCGGTTGCTGCTTGTGTCGTCACGGCGGGCTCCTGTGGTGTTCGAGCCAAGATGTGCCCGAACGCCGCGTATCAGGCTCCGCAGCGGCGAAAAATGCCGGTCAATTTTAGAATTGCACAGCGTTTTTCAGTTTTGAACAGCCGGTGTGGCGGGAATTGGTGCGCCGCTTTCGACGCCAATTGCCTCGCGGCGGAACTCGCTGGGCGTAGTCCCTGTCTCGGTGCGAAAGGCCCGGTTGAATGTCGGCAGGGAATTGTAGCCAAGATCCATGGCGATGGTCAGGACCGGCAAATCCACGCTTTCGCGATCCGCCAGTTTCTCGCGCGCCTCCGCAATCCGGTAGCGATTGAGGAAGGCCGAGAAGTTTCGATGGCCGAGTTTTTGATTGATAAGCGCGCGGAGCCGGTGTTCCGGCGTGTCGAGATTGGCTGCCAGTCCGGCAATCGTAAGGCCCGGTTCGCGGTACGCTCCTTCGTCCATGGCGCTCGTCAGCTTTTCGTGCAGCACGGTTTCGGACGGCGAGAGATCGAGCGGTTCGGCTAGCTCGTCAGGCGTGGCGCTTTGTTCTTCGCCGCGTGCGGGCAGCAGATCGCGGTCGGTTCGGAAAAGAGTGATCGCCGCGAACAGCATGATCAGCAGGATGATGGTCGAATTGAGCAGCGACATTGGCGGATAGCGGCTGTCCAGGTCGAAGAACACTTCGAGCATCTCGACCAGCAGGATTTGCCCTGCCTGGACGGCGACCAGCAATGGCAGCCATAGACGAACGATCCGGCGTTGTTCGACGAGGTCATCATCGCGCTCGAAGATGCCGACGCGCACAAGGTCTGCGACAAGGGCGAGAGAGACGACGTGCAATATGAAGAAACCGGCAAGGTCTGTTGCAGGGACGAAGCTGGACAGGAACCAACCAACCAGCATGGTGGCCGCAGTCCCCAGCATGATCCGCTGCTCGGGTTCCCGCTCAAACAGCCTGCGCCCGAACAGCCAGATCCAGAACGGGGTCGATAAGGAAACCAGATCGATCCATGGATCCATCGGGCCGTCGACGGTCATCAATGGGGTTGAATTGAGCAAGTAACCGATAACGCCGATGGTCATCCCCAGAAGCGGAACCCGGACGGAAAGGCGAACCTCGCTGGCGACGACCATCGCAATTAGCGTCAGCCCGCTGCCGATGCCCATTATCCGAACCAAAAAGACCCAGTCTTCGATCATGCTGGACTTTCTGGCGGTTTGTCGTCCGCAATTCCAGCCGTTTCAACGGCTTCGCTGTGCTCTTCGCCGATCAATCCTCCTTTGATGCGCTCAAGCGCTTCGTCCAGTGTGACTCGGCGGATCGCTGTACCCTCTGGAAAGGCGCTGAGCAGGCGGCTGGGGAAAGCGGCGGATAGGACGACGAAATGGCCGTGATCGTCCTTGTTTCGGATCAGGCGGCCGAACGCCTGTGCCAGCCGTGCGCGAATGATCCGGTCGTCGTATTGGCCACCCGCTCCGGATGCCGCGCGGCGGGCCTTGTGCAGGATATCGGGGCGCGGCCACGGGACAGCTTCGAGCACCACGCATCGCAGAGATCGCCCGGGCACATCGACGCCGTCGCGCAGCGCATCGGTGCCGAGCAGGCTGGCGCGCGGATCGTCGCGGAAGATATCGACCAGCGTTCCGGTGTCGATCGGGTCGACATGCTGCGCGTAGATCGGCAGGCCTTCGCGCGCGAGCCGATCGGCGATCCGGCCATGCACAGCGCGCATTCGCCGTATGGCGGTGAACAGGCCCAGCACGCCGCCTTCGCTGGCCTCGATCAGGCGAGCATAGGCTCCGGCGAGACCGGGCAGGTCACCTTTCTTGATGTCAGTGACGATCAGCACTTCGGCGCGGCTGGCATAGTCGAATGGACTGTCGGAAGCGGATAGCAGCGGCTGGGTTTCGACATGCGCCGCGCCCGAGCGCTGGATCGCGCTTTCCCACGGGTCGCCCGCTTGAGCGCCGATCCGGTCGGTCAGGGTTGCGCTGGTCAGCATCACGCCGTGGGCGGGTTCCAGCACCACCTTCGCAAACGGTTTCATCGGGTCGAGCCAGCGACGGTGGATCGCAACGTCGAATTCGCGCGCATCAGAGCGGTCGACCGCGAGCCAATCGACGAATTCCGGATCTGCGGGGCCGCCGAGCCGCTCGAGCAGGGCTTCCCATGCAGCGAGCAGATCGACCCGCCAGCTGAGCGAATGCCGTGCGCCTTCGATCCGGGCGCGGCCTTGCCCGTCGAGCCAGTCGGGCGGTTCGGCCATTATGGCCTCCAGCCTGCCGCCAAGCTTGATCAGCGGGGTGCGGATGGCTGCAAGAGCTTGCGAGGCAGCACCGGCGGATTCGATCACTTCACCAGGCAGGCCGGATGCTTCGGTTTCGATCCCGTATCCCGCTTCCTGACCGCCGCTTTCATCGCGCGCATAGGTCGCGGCGCGCACGGCGAAGAGCAGTTGTTCGATTGGGCCGGAGGGTTCGCTTTCATTCAGCCGTTGCAACCAGCCTTCGCCGGGCAGCGCCGCGCCCGCTTCGCAGGCCGCTTCGATTGCTTCGCCGCCCTCATCATCATAGCTGGCAATATCTGCGAGCCGGGCAGAGAGGCCGCGCCGCCGACCGCGATTCTTTCGCTCCGGACCCATGATCCAGCGGCGCAATTCGATTGCCTCCTGGCCCGAAAGCGTTGCTGCGAATGTGGAATCTGCGGCTTCGAATACATGGTGCCCCTCGTCAAAGATCACCCGTGTCGGGCTCTGCGCATGGTCGCGTCCGCGCGCCGCGTTGACCATCACGAGCGCATGGTTGGCGATGACAAGGTCAGCTTGCGCGCTGTCGCGTCCAGCGCGTTCGATGAAGCATTTCCGGTAATGCGGGCACCCGGCATAGATGCATTCTCCGCGCTGATCGGTAAGCGCCGCGATGCCGCGTTTGCGGAACAAAGTCCCGAGCCAGCCGGGCAGGTCGCCGCCGATCATGTCACCGTCACGGGTAAAGGCGGCCCAACGCGCCACCAGTTGCGCAAGGATCGCAGGGCGCCCCGCGAAGCCGCCTTGCAATGCGTCTTCGAGGTTGAGCAGGCAGAGGTAATTCTCACGCCCCTTTCGCACCACGACTGGCGGTGTCCCGTCGGGACGTTTGGGCGGCCATGCGCGGCGGCTTTCGGCGCGGAGCTGACGTTGCAGGTTCTTGGTGAAGGTCGAGACCCAGACGGTTCCACCCGATGCGCCCGCCCATAGTGAGGACGGAGCGAGATAGCCCAAGGTCTTCCCGATTCCGGTCCCGGCCTGTGCCAGTGCGATATGGGGCAGGTCGCGCTTGTCACGCGGCGCGAAAATGCGTGCAGCGTCCGAAGCGTAGGAGCGTTGGCCGTCGCGTTTTTCTGAGCCTTCGCCGGTCAGGTTGTCAAGTTGGTCAAGTACTTGATCGTCCGGCAACTCAACTTGCTGCGGCGCACCGCGCTCGGGCGCTTCCTCCCATTCGGGCAGGGTTGCGAACAGCCAGCGCTCGGCACGCTCCGGGCGTTTCACATGCGGTTTTAGCACCTGCGCCCACGGCCAGCGCATGCGCTCGAGCGATTGCAACGCGCTCCACGCACCTTCGCGCTCAAACCATTCGCGGTCTTCGCAGGCCGCGACCAGCGCTCCGGCAGAGCGCTGCAGGAAGGCAGGGACATCCTCATCGCCTTCTGGCTCGTCGAGTTCCAACGCCTGCGCCAATCCTCGCGGCGTCGGCACGCAGAAGCGCGCGGGGTGCACAAAGGCGAACAGTTCGAGCAGATCGAGACCAGACAGGTCGGGATAGCCCAACCGGTTCGCCACCAGCGGCGCGTTGAGCAGCAGGATCGGCGTATCGGCCGCCGCCATGATCGCGTCGCCCTTAGACACAGCACCAGTCTCACCTGTGGGCGAGCGCAACCAATTGCCGCCATGGCTGGCGTGCAAGGCAGGAAGGGGAACCGGCGCAGGCGTGATCGCTGGGGTGCTCACCGCCCTGAAATGCGGGAGGCAGCGCGACAAGTAAACGGTGACCTTGGCCACGCCCCACAATTGCGAGCGCCAAGCGATTTTTAACCTCCGGGAGCTACCGCGACATTCAGACAAGAGCTTGGAACAATTGAGCATGAGCTTCGGAAAGAAAGGTGTCAGCCAATCTCAGCTGCGGCAGGGGCAACGCCCCGCGGCTGGATTTGGTGCAGCTTCCGCGCCTGCAGAGCCGCGCGATCCCTATGCCGAACAGCGCGAGGCATTCCTTGCTGAAGAACGCGCTCGCCGTGATGCCAGCGGATCGCCATCGACGCTTGGCTACTCACCTCCTAGCCACACGTCGCAGCCCGCTCACTTTGTCTCTGGCTATGTCGCCGAGAGATCGGACCTCAAATCAAAGGCTGAGGACTGGACCGACGATCGATTCGGCTTGCCGCATCAGCGCAGGACGATGATGGCATATTTCCTGCTGTTTATGCTCGCGCCCGTCTCGATGCACCGCTTCTATTGCGGTGAGTTCACCAAGGGCATGGCGCAGGTCGGGCTGTTTGCCGGCGGTCTGCTATTCATGGTCATTTTCCCACCGCTCGGCCTGGCAATGCTCGCTTTTCGCGGGTTCTGGGTGTTTTTCGACTTCCTGATGATCCCCGGGATGATGCAGCGTCTCAAGGACCGCAGCGGCACCGGCCGTTCGGTGATGGTCTGACGGCCTCTGAGCCTTTGAAACTCCCCCGCCTAAGCCAACAACGCCTGTGAACTCAAAATAAAGACTTGGGCAGCATAATCGTGAGACCAAGTTCCAGCCATGGAGGTATTCATGCGTCTACCGATCCTGATCACCGCGATCGCTTCAATGGCGGTCGCACCCGCTGCCTTCGCGCAGGCCAGCCCGCAGACAGTGGTGCAGCGGAATGTCGATTCCTACCGCGACGGCAATCTTGAGCGCTTCGTAGCAACCTTCGCGCATGACGCCACTGTGGTAGCCAATGGAGTCGAAGTTACGGGACAGTCGCGTATCCATGCGCTCTACCGCAAGAATTTCGAAGAAGGCGCTCCGACTATCCGGATCGAGGATAGCGGCATGGTCGATGGTCGCATCTATCTGACCATCGCATATGTTTTCGAAGACGGCAGCGAAGAATGCTGTTCTTACTCGGAATACGAGATCGTCGACGGGAAAATCGTGTACCTTCACACGGAGGGCCAATTCGGAACGTGGTCGGACGACGCGGAACAGACTGAAGAGCCTGCCCGCGCCGCCCGCCTGCGCGGCTCCTGACAAAGGCAGACAATTGTCCGCCCCTGCTTATGGAGAGGGTGGAACCGCGACTTATCGCTCAGAAGCTTTTTTGGACGCCTACAGTCAGCGAATAATCGGTCGGCATTTGCGGGCCGTTGAGGTTCTGCAGCAGCGGCAATCCCCCTTCGATCCCTAGCCGCCAGCCTTTCAGAGCGCCGCCGGTCGCAGCGAAGTTCATTCCGGCAAAAGCCGTCACCGTTTCACCGCCTTGAAAATCGGGATTGGCTGTCTGCACCGGCCCGGTGATTTGCGGGTCTATTCCGTCGATCCGGCCCAGCGTTTCTGCCTGCAACCGACCTGAGACCGCCACGCCGGGCGTCAACGCAGCCTGACCCCAAAGAGTCGCCATTCCGCGATTGCCGAACGAATAGCCCTGATCATTGTCGCCCAGCCGGATCGTGCCCCTGATCTGAGCGCCCCAGGCGAATTGGTCCGTCTGATCGCGGTAGGTGATGCCGGGCTGAAGATCCCAAGTGCCGCTGCCGATTTGCATCGGATAGGGAGTGCGAACAGTAGGTGTTCCGCCCATCGGCGTGAGGATTTGCGCCTCTTCGGTGATGGTCCCAGTCGGGATCGAGATGCCCGCATTGATGTGGACTGTGTCCGTCAAGCCGATGAGCGCCGCAACCTTGGTGTCTCCGAGGTCCGCCGTGCGAGTGCGGAAGGTGCCTAGCTGCGTCGTCCCCATGCCGCCCTGAAAAGTGATGTGATCCATTTCCTTGGTGATGTAATTGCCCATCGCCATCAGCGTCACCTGGTCGGACAAGCCATACATGATCCCCGCCATATGCATGTCCATCCGCATGCTGGTCGGGACAATGCGAAGCGTTGGCGGCTGGCCCGGCGCGCCGAAGAAGCGATTGGGGACGCTTGTGGCGACCTGTTCCGGCGTCACATCGTTGTTGCCAATCTGGATGCCTGCCATGTCCATATGCATGAAGCGGTAGCTGACCATCCATTCGCCCTCGGCGTGGCGGTGGTCGCCCATCACGCCGATAGGGGCGTGGTCGAGCGCGTTGACGCCGCCGGGTGCGGCGTCATGGCCTTCGTCGGCAAAAGCTGGAGAGGCGCCGAGCACGGCACCGGTGACGGCAAGCATGCTGCCCGCCTTGGAAAGCGATTTCATTATGTACTCCTGATGATCTGAAATTGGGGGATTCAGATCCGGAGTGGTGGTCCTGTTGCGTCGTAAGCGGGGAAGGGCGGACGCGTTGCGAGCGAGCGAACCGGTGCTGGCTCGGGCAATATCTTCGGTGCGGTGAGCACGGCGAATTGAACTGGATCAGAGGGCAAGGTCGGTCCGCAGGCCGAGCAACACGGATTGGCGGTCGGCCCATCGCCGTGTTCGGAGTGATCGGCGCTTGATGGAGAGGCCTCGCCGGAGCCGTGCCCTGCGTGTACGATATGTTCAGCAGCAACCACCTGTCCGCTTACGCTCGCATGACCCGAACCATCCATACAACAAGGCGCGCCCAGCACCGTCCGCAGGCCAATGGCCAGCAGCAGAGCGAACATCAGAAAGGGGCGTGATGCGGGATACATTGTCTCTTGCCTTAGCGCCGTAAATGCTCGCCGCAAGCAATGGTTCCTCGGCGAAGCGCTGTCCTCCACCGCTCAAGCGCTTTAAATGGCAGATGATTTTGAAAACGAAGCCAGCGTGTTTGAGTTGGAGAAGTGTCAACTTCGCCTTTCGGAGCGCAAACATCTATTTTTCATGAGGAAAGTGACCCCGAACCGTGGGTGACACACTGTCAGCATTGTCAACTTCGCTCCGTCTTCGCGCTTGCAACAATCCTATCCTTCCATAAAAGCCGCCACACTATGACCGATACCGCACTGATCGAAGCCGCCCGCACATCCAAAGCATGGCCATTCCAGGAGGCTCAGCGCCTCGCCAAGCGGCTGCGCGACGGAAAACGTGGTTCCGACGGCGAGCTGCTGCCGGTGTTGTTCGAAACCGGCTATGGTCCGTCGGGTCTGCCGCATATCGGTACGTTTCAGGAAGTGCTTCGCACCACACTCGTCCGCCGCGCCTATGAAGCGCTGAGCGGCGGTGCACCGACCCGGCTGGTTGCATTCTCGGATGATATGGACGGACTGCGCAAGGTGCCTGACAATGTTCCGCAGCAGGACATGCTGGCCGAGCATTTGGGCAAGCCGCTCTCGCGTATCCCGAATCCGTTCAATTCGCCTTACGATAGCTTCGCCGCGCACAACAACGCGATGCTGCGCGAGTTTCTGGATCGGTTCGGGTTCGATTATGAGTTCGTGAGTTCCTCCGACCGCTACAATTCGGGGGCATTCGACGATGCGCTGCGCGGTGTGCTGCGCAATTTCGACGCGATCCTCGACATCATGTTGCCGACATTGCGCGAAGAGCGTCGCAAGACCTATTCGCCCGTGATGCCTGTCAGCCCGACCACGGGTGCCGTGCTGCAAGTACCAATTGAAGTGGTAGACGCTGAAGCGGGCACGATTCGCTTTACCGATGAAGACGGTAGCACTGTTGAGCAGTCGGCTCTGGGCGGCATGTCCAAGTGCCAATGGAAGGTCGATTGGGCGATGCGCTGGGTCGCGCTCGGCGTTGACTACGAGATGTATGGCAAGGATCTGACCGATAGCGGCGTACAGTCGGGCAAGATTGCGCGCGTGCTTGGCGGGAACAAGCCCGAAGGGTTGATCTACGAGCTGTTCCTCGACGAGAATGGTGAGAAGATCTCCAAATCGAAGGGCAACGGCCTGACGATTGAGGAATGGCTCGATTATGGCTCCGAAGAGAGCCTGGGTTTCTACATCTTCCCCAACCCCAAGAGCGCAAAGCAGCTGCATGTGGGTGTGATCCCGCGCGCGGTCGACGACTACTGGCAGTTCCGCGAACGTTTGGCCGAGCAGCCGCTCGACAAACAGCTCGGCAACCCTGCCTGGAACCTGTTGCGGCTGAATGAGCGGCACGAAGGGACAGAGGCTCCGGGGGCTGGCGATGCCTTGCCGGTCCCTTTCAGCCTGCTGCTCAACCTGATCGGGGTGCTGGGTGCGGAAGCAAGCAAGGACGCGGTTTGGTCGTATCTCGACAATTATATCGAGAACGCCGATCCGGCAGCGCATCCGGAGCTCGATCTGCTGATCGACAAGGCGATCAATTACAACCGCGTGTTTATCGCGCCGACGCTGAAAAAGCGCGCTCCCGAAGACGGCGAAGCTGCGGCGTTGAAGGCGCTCGATGCAGAACTGGCAGAGGTCGCAGAGGACATCTCAGCCGAGGATCTGCAAACCATCGTCTACGAGATCGGCAAGCGCGAGGAGTTCGGGTTCGAGAATCTGCGCGACTGGTTTAAGGCGCTTTACCAGACGCTGCTTGGCAGCGATCAGGGGCCGCGCATGGGCAGCTTCATCACATTGTATGGGATCGAGCCAAGCCGGAAGTTGATTGCCGAGGCGTTGGCGAAGGCGTGAGGCGTCTTTTCACCGCCACTTGCGGGTGCGGTACCACTTCGTAATCACGTATTTGCTGCCTTTGATCACCGGCGTGCCTGCGTGCATCGTCTCAAGATTCGGACTGCCATCTGGTTTTGCATTGTTCCAGACGAGCAGCACGCCGGCCTTTGGTTCTATATTGATGCCGATTTCGGTGAAATGCGTGCCGCCGCCTTCCTCGACGTCGTTGAGATAGGCCATCGCGGTCCAGCTGCGTTGCCCGCCGCGCTTGCGCTCAAGCTCCCAATATTTTTCGGTGGTGTAGAACCAGTCATTGTGCGGCTTGAATTGCTGGCCCGGCAGATAGCGTTGACCCTGGATCGCCTCGCCGATGATCGGGTTCACGCCGAGCAGATCATCAATCCGGCGGGAGATGCCCATGACAAAGCTGTCTTCGGGATCGAGATCGCCTGAATAGGAGGTGCGAAACCCGCTCTCATAGCCGATCTCGTGCAGGGCAGACGGGCGCGCGACCTCGTCTATCATCAGGCACAGGCGCTCGCATTCCGCGCCGCTCAGGAATTCTCCGACCGCGAACAATTCGGCCTTGTCGGTGTCGACCTTGTACACGCCCGGATCGCCGGCAAGCCTTTTTCGCACGCTTTCGCCGATGCGTATCAGTCCGTCCTGATCGGGTATCATCTCGATCTTTGCCATTGCTGCCGCTCTACCAATTGCCGCGTGCCATGCAACTGCCGCGCGCTTGATTGGTGCCCATCAAGAGGCGCATCAAAAACCCCCACCGGATCGCTCCAGCGGGGGTCCGGGCCGGATACTTGCCAGTCGCCTACGTCAGGATTGTTCGACAAGGCTCGGTGCCGAGGAGCGGCGCGCAGGCCGGGCCGGTGGTCCCGGACAAGCGGCGCGACGCTGGCAGCGGGCCTTGTCGGAAAACCGCGAAGCGGCGGGCCGAATTGCGCACGATGCAGCGTTGCACGTCGATCACGATGCTCTGGCATCGCTCACTCCTCGCGCCTTGCCTCGTGAGCAATTCGGCTCCGTCCTGACGCAGGCGACTGGCAAGTATCCGGCCCTGCACTTCTGGTCGGAGTACCGCTTTACCAGAAGAAGTCGTGGATCACGTCGACCACTTCGCCGGTGTAAATATCGACCAGCACAACGTCGTCGTAATAACGCACCCAACGATATGGCCCGTACACAGCCGGCAGGCGGTACGAATACGGATCGTTGATGAAGAAGCGCGGCTGGAAGAACAGGCTATCGAGATAGAACCCGATGCTCAGTCGGCTGTAGCGGTGCGAACGGTAAGGCGCGTAGTAACGGCCTAGCCGGAAAATGTTCCGGTGCGACCGGCGATAGCTGCGCCAGCCGTAGCGGCGGTTGTCGCGCCAGCCACGGTTCCACCGGCGGTGGTCACGGCGCGCCTGACGATAGCCATTGCGGTATGCGTTCCGGTTGTTCCGGTAGCGGCGATTGTCCCGGCGCGCATCACGCCGACGCTCGGCTCTCACACCGTCGCGGAAACCGTCCCTGCGGACGCGGTCAACCCGGCGATCGCTGCGGCGGTTCTGGGCGCGGTCAACACGGCGGTTGATCTGCCGTGCGCGCTGATCGAACCGATCCCCGCGCCGGTTTGCCCGGCGCTCACCGCGCCGTTCGCTGCGATTTTCTAACCGGTTGCCGCGGCGGTCGACGCGGTTCTCAACGCGGTTGCCCCGACGTTCCACGCGCCGATCGAGACCGTTGTTTCTCCGCTCGACCCGGCGTTCTGTGCGGCGTTCAACATTCCGGTTACCAGCCCTCTCGCGGCTCTGCTCGAAACGCATGTCGCGGCGGTTGGTGCGGTTTACCTGGCGCGTATCGCGCCTATTGGCTCGGTTTGCACGCTGGGCATCGCCGCGATTTGCGCGATTGACCTGGCGAAGATCCCGGCGATCGACCTGACGTGCAGGCCGCGCCTGTTCGCGGTTTGCACGGGCTGGGCGCCGTGCTTCCTGTCGATTGTCGCGGTTGCCTCGTCGTGCCTCCTGCCGGTTCTGGCGATTGGCACGGCGGGCCTGCTGCTGATTGCCGCGATTGTTTTGACGGGCGCGCTGGCGGTTCTGACGTCGCTCACCGCGGCGCTCGGCCCGGCGATCCTGACGGTCCTGTTGTGCGCTTGCTGTCGCTGTCTCAGCAGCTTCAGCGCTCGATTCTCCGATTTCGGTGGGAGCGACCAAGGCAAGGGCAAGCGCAATAGCGGATAAAGCGCTGCCTTTCAGCCAGAGGTTGATATTCATGAGTGCCTCCAAGTGTTACCGCCCCACCACTCGCGGCTGATTGATACATCCTGTTACGTTTGCCGTGTTACAGTCGATTCGCTGTCGCCAGACTTAACCGGATGTTTAGGTGTTGGTTCATCTTTAGGGCTTTTAAGATGAACGATTGCTGGATGGGGTATATTGCTGCGCTTGATCGCCGGTCGCCAAGCCCTCACATGCTTATTCATGTTCGAAACGCTTGAAGATGTGCAGCGCGACTGCACAAACCGACTGATCCGCGCCGCCAAGGATCGCAAGTCGCCGATGCACGCTCCAGCGGTCATCACCAGCGATGTCGATGCACGGGTGATGGTACTGCGCGAATTTGACGCCTCGGCGCGGACATTGCGCTTTCACACCGACACCCGCGCGCCAAAGGTCGCGACAATCGAAGACGATCCGCGCATGGCGGTGCTGTTCTATGACAAGGCTGCCAAGATCCAGATCCGCGCGCGCGGCACCGGTACTGTCTTGCGCGATGCAGAGGTTACCCAGCAGGCCTGGGCAAACGGCACGAACTTCGCGCGCCGTTGCTATCTTGGGGAAGGGCCGGGCACACTAGCGGAGGCTCCAACTTCGGGATTGCCCGCTGAGTTCGAAGGCGTCGAGCCGAGCGATGAGCAGCTCGAGCCGGCTTGGGAAAATTTCTCTGTGCTTCTGGTCGAGGTCAATGAGCTGGATTGGCTCTATCTTGCGCATACCGGGCATATCCGGGCGCAATTCTCCAGAAGCGATTGCGAGTGGGAAGGGCGCTGGGTCTCGCCCTAAGGCGACTAAGCCGCTTTGGCCGGTGAGGGTGGCGGGAGGAGCTTCACTTCCTCGAAATCGCCGATCGGAATGATCTCGCCCGTGTCATCAGGTGTGATGGCGGCAGCGCGGCTTTCGATGATGACGAAGCCTTCGCCCGCTAGGTAGTGCGCGGTTTCACGGACGACTTCCGCATCCCGCTCACTCCCACGCATCACCGCAGCGATCTGATGAAGCATGTGTTCGCGCGTTTCCGTGTTTTCCTGTGATCGATCCCGAGCCGTGCGGCGCGGGGGCCGCGCATGAGACGATAACAACGCGGCTTCACGGAGCTGGCTTTCGAAGTCCTCGCGCTGGAACAGCCCGGCAAGCGCGTCATTCTCACTCGGTGACGGTCGGTAGGCGTGCACCGCGTAAGCAGCGCAAGCGACGGCTCCGGCAAGCATTACGCTGACGGGGCTCATCACAATAGCAAATTCGCTTAGCATCGTCGCCCGTGCCCCCTCTGGCTGCACCTTCGCAGACACGATCAATGACCCAGAGGTGGTTAAAGGCGCGTAAAGTATGGTCAGAAATGCCGGGGGAATTAGCCGCCGGGTTGCAGTCCAGATCAGGCGGCGTGTTGAGTGCCGGTTGGGGCGGGCGATGCATCTTGATGCGCCTCAACGGCACTCGCACTGCTCGCGACCCGATCGCGGCCGCCCGACTTGGCCTCATAGAGCGCTTTGTCTGCGCGCGCGAATAGGCTGCGATAGGACTCATCGCCGTCGCGCAGCGCCACTCCAAAGCTGGCGGTCAGGCGCACATCCAGACTTCCCCCTTCGATCTCCAACAGGTTCGCGTTTTTGCGGAGGCGTTCTGCCAGTCCCATACTGTTGCCTTCGTCCACATCCCAGACCAGCACGCAGAATTCTTCTCCACCCACGCGCCCGGCAATGTCGCAGGCGCGGATTGTTCGCCCAATCATGGCGCCAAACCCGGCAATCGCGTGATCGCCGACCTGGTGTCCCCAAATATCGTTGATCTTCTTGAAGTGATCGATGTCGCCAATGATCAGCGATACCGAAACCCCTTTGGACGTCGCGCGCGACAACGCTTCCGCAACTTGAACCTCGAACTCGCCGCGAGCCAGCAGACCGGAGAGGTCGTCGGTCGCGTTGCGGCGGTGCAGCGCGTTGATCTGGTCCTTCACGCTTGCGGCAAGCTGAGCGAGACCGAACAGCACCGATCCAAACCCAAACAGCCAGGCGAGCGTCATATAGTAAGCGGATTCGCGATACTGCTCTGCCGCGATCGTATCGTCGAACATGAAAGCCAGAACCGGCCGGATGAAAAACTGCGCTGTCACCAGGATCAGCGTGACCAGCATGAACCGCTCGATCCCGTCACGCTTGCCGGTCTGCGCAAAGGACTGGGTGGTCATGACCATCATCACGCCGCTGGTGATGTTGGTGATCAGCAGGTCGGCCTTGATGCTCTCGCCAATCGACTGCGTCAGCATCATCGTAAGCAGACCGGCGACACCGATGCCAAGGAAAGCGCGGATCGGCGGGGTCACACCCACGCGCAGCAAGATGCCCGAACACAGCCCCACAGCCGCCAGCGTGTATGGCACATGCGTGATTGCCACCAGCACACGGCCCAGATGCGCGGGACTAAGCTGCGAAATGAGCATCGCGCAGGACAGCATGAGCCATCCCAAACCGAGGGCGAGATTGGATGTACGCGTGCGATCCCGCTGCCAGATGACGCAGAACGTCACAGCAAAGATCAGCGCCACGAGCGGCGTTGAAAGCAAGAGCAGAACTTCGCGCAAATCGGCCCCCAAAAGAGAGAGGCGCCGTCCTAGGCGGAGAGGGTTAATTGCCAGTTAGGGGAACGCGAAATGCGTGGCGGACGTCGCTCAGCCCCAGTCGAACATGGGCGCGACCTTGGCGTGCGCGGCGAGGAATTCTTGCCTGTCCGGTGTCTCGCTGTCGTCGCCGAGGCCGAAATAATCGTTCCCGCCGGTTTCCTGGATCAGCAATCCATCGCGCCGGGATAGCGCCGTCACATTGCGATGATAGATCCCGTAGAGGCGGTCGGTTTGCGCGGCCATCCAAGCGATCTGTCCTCTGACGCCGAGCATCGAGGTGTCACTCACTAGCGTCTTGGCTCCATACCCGGTGCAGTTCACGACGACATCTCCCGGCAGGCGCGCAAGCTCAGCCACCGATCCAATGTCCGCGCGTTCGATCCGCCCGCCCATCGCGTGGAAATCCTCGGTCAGTTGGCGGGTGTATTCGGCGATGTTGAAGACCATCCCAAGACCACCGCGTACGCCCGCATCGGTTGGGAAGGGATGCGTGCCACGTTCGGACCACGGCGGCGTTAATCCCCGCAGGTTTCGACCAAGATGGAGGAACTCGTTACCACCGCTATGATCGCTCGCAAGCGGTGCCTCACGCGGTTCGTGCCGGACATAGAATTGCGGCGTGAACTCAACCGGGTGGCCCGCCCGTCCGATATACGAGAGATGCCGCGCATAGGATCGCCGTGCCAGCGCTTCCCACCGCGCGGGGAAGTCGTCTCCGGTCGCCGAACGATATCCGATGCGGCTGGAAGGTGACCATACACCGGTTGCGCGGGTCGAGCGCGTCTCCATCGGCAGGTCGCGCGCAAGGATGGTCACCTTTGCGCCCGTCTCTGCAAGCGCAATGGCTGTCGTCAGCCCAATCGCTCCCGCGCCAACGACGGTGACGGAAGTTGGTCGGCTAGCGGCAGCAAGATCGCGTGCAGCCTCGGCATAACCCCAGGCGAGGGACCAGCCGGAGCCACCGTGTCCGTAATTGTGAACGATGGTTTTGTCGCCAATCACCTCCGCCTCAAGCCGAGGTCCGGCCGGACGTAGCGGACGGGTGCAGACAGTAATCTTGATGAGGTTCTCGGGTCGCAGATCGAGAGGTTTAAGTGCGCCGAAGTTGTTTGCTGGAGCGGGGGGAGGGCTGTCGAACAGCCTAGGGTTCGTACACCCGGCAAGCGCGGTGCCAAGCCCGGTCGCGATAATGCTCCGCCGTGTGAGTGTATGCCCTGTCATTTGCCCCTCCTTGACCGGTGTTTCAGAGGAGGTGACGGGGATGGCTAGAGCCGAGCGCTGAGCGGTTTCGGAGAACGGCTGGGGCGTTGGTGCTGCAAATTATGGCAATTGGTGACGGAGGCAACTCACTCCCGTCAAGACATCGCTACGAAACCCAAGTCCTCAGCGAGATCGCGCCATGCGGGATTGCTTTCTTCGATCAGCCGCAGTTTCCACGCCCGGTTCCACTTCTTGAGCTGCTTTTCGCGAATGATGGCATTCTCCATCGTCGCGTGCTGTTCATGCCAGACGAGGAGCTTGGTGTTGTACCGTTTCGAGAAGCCTTCGAGTGCGCCTGTGCGATGCTGATGAATGCGGACCAGCAGGTGGGACGTGACGCCGATATACAGCGTGCCATTGCGCCTCGATGCGAGGATATAGACGCAAGGCTGGAAGTCCTGAGGCATCGCCAGACCCTAACACCACGCGCCCCTCTCGTCATTCCCGCGAAGGCGGGAATCCAGGACGCAGACTAGCACCAAAGCCAATCTGGATCCCCGCCTTCGCGGGGATGACGAAGTGGGAAGCGGGACCCCGGATCAAGTCCGGGGTGACGTCTCAGAAGAGACGTTGCTCCAGTCGTGGATCTTGAACCCTTTTGCACACCGCATCGGTTCGAGAAACTAACTTTCGAGAGATCACTGAACGCCAATCCTGCGACTTTACATGCTCAACATTTTGCCACATCAGACCTGTATATCGTTCAACGCTCAGTCGAAGGTTCGAATGGGTAAACTCGGATTTATCTGGGTATTCCCATGAATACGACACAGAAATCTCGTTCTCTTCGAAGGTTACGAAGCAAGGGTCGTTGGAACCACAAAAGTCTGAGAATTCTCTGACGTATGGCCAATACTTATAGAACTTTTTGTCCTCTTCCGAAAAAGCAAATATCTGGTCGAAGGGCTGCTTACGAGTTCTATCTTCGCCCATCGCAAGCTCGCCAGTACAACGAATAAAGATCGCGCTGTCAGAAGGGAGAGACTGAGCGGTCGCCGCGCTGGCAATGGAAATCGCTAAGAATGCGATAGTGAAATTGCGACTTGACCTCATACCATTGCTGACTCTCACCGTCTCGTTCGCGTAAGGATACCTAGCGAGTAAGATTCTTATAAGCCAACCGCGTAGGCCAACGGTACATCACTCACCCTTCACCTTCACTCCACTCAACCAACTTAAGCCCCGCCAGCTTCCCGCGCGCTTCCCCCGCATCGCGCGTCTCAAGAAATTCGACCGAGCCTTGCAGCGCGCCCATATTGATCTTTGCGTCCAGCAGTACGCATTCACCTGCCGCTAATGAGACGCTGTGCGAGGTGGCCGTGCCTTTGGTCTGGCTGGCCATTTGCGCTTCGACCGAGTGCTCGCCCGGAGCAACTTCCGCTTTGACGAACCGCCCGGTGCGGAACTGTGACGTCATGCCGCCATCGATTGTGATATTCAAGCCTTGTTGACCCGCAACGAAGCCTTTGCGCATCACATAGATCGCAGCCATCCCTTCGGATGCGGTGAATTGGCGAGCCTGAGCGGCGGTGGCTTCGTCGGCCTCCGTACCACCCTTGTTGCGCATCAAAACAAAGACCACGAAGCCGATCACTGGGATCAGCATGAGAAGGCCAAACATCGGGTACTGAAAACCGAGGATCAGGCCGACGATGATTGCGCCGATTAGCAGCGCGATATTGCGCGGACTGTTCTTCATGGTCGTTCCCCTCGTAATGTGTTCTGGTGAAGCCTAACGCGTCAGCTTCTTATAAGCCAATCGCGTAGGCCGATCCGCAGCGTCACCGAGCCTGCGTCGCTTGTCTTCCTCGTATGCCTCGAAGTTGCCCTCGAACCATTCGACGTGGCTGTTGCCTTCGAACGCCAGAATGTGCGTCGCGAGGCGGTCAAGGAAGAAGCGGTCGTGCGAGATGACCACGGCGCAGCCGGCGAAGTTTTCGATGGCGTCCTCGAGCGCGCCCAGAGTCTCGACGTCGAGATCGTTGGTCGGTTCGTCCAGCAGCAGCACGTTGCCGCCCTGCTTCAGCATTTTGGCCATGTGCACGCGGTTGCGTTCGCCGCCAGACAGCTTGCCGACATTCTTCTGCTGGTCGCTGCCCTTGAAGTTGAACGCGCCGACATAGGCGCGGGTCGATGTGTCGTGGCCGTTGACTTGCATGTAATCGTGCCCGTCGGAGATTTCCTCCCAGACATTGTTGGTCGGTGTCAGATCGTCGCGCGACTGGTCGACATAGCCGAGGTGGACGGTGTCGCCGATTTCGATGCTGCCGGTGTCGGGTGTTTCCTGACCGGTGATCATCTTGAACAGTGTCGACTTGCCCGCGCCGTTGGGGCCGATCACGCCGACAATGCCGCCGGGAGGCAGCATGAAGGAGAGGTTTTCGAACAGCAGCTTGTCGCCATAGGCTTTGCTGATGTTCTTGGCCTCGATCACTTTGCCGCCGAGGCGCTCGGGCACCTGGATGACGATCTGCGCCTTGCCCGGCTTGCGGTCGCCCTGTGCGTCCTGAAGCTGTTCGAATTTGCGGACGCGGGCCTTCGATTTGGTCTGGCGTGCGGCGGGGGTCTGCTTGATCCATTCCAGTTCGCGGGAAAGCTGTTTCTGCCGCCCGGATTCCTCGCGGCTTTCCTGTTCGAGACGCTTGGCTTTCTTCTCAAGATAGGTCGAGTAGTTGCCTTCGTATGGGTAGTACGAGCCGCGATCGAGCTCGAGGATCCACTCCACCACATTGTCGAGGAAGTAGCGATCGTGAGTGATCATCAGCACGGCGCCGGCATATTCCTTTAGGTGGTTCTCCAGCCACTCGACCGATTCAGCGTCGAGGTGGTTGGTCGGCTCGTCCAGCAGCAGGATCGAAGGCTTCTGGATCAGCAGCCGTGTGAGCGCGACGCGGCGCTTTTCACCGCCGGAAAGATTAGTGACCGCGGCATCGGAGGGCGGGCAGCGCAACGCTTCCATCGCGATTTCGAGCTGGTTGTCGAGCGTCCACCCGTCGACCGCGTCGATCTTTTCCTGCAGCACGCCCATCTCTTCCATCAGCGCGTCGAAATCGGTGTCGTCGCCCGGATCGCCCATTTCGGCAGAGATCGCATTGAAGCGTTCAACCATGGTCGCCGTTTCACCAGCGCCTTCGCGCACGTTTTCGAGCACGGTTTTGTTTTCATCGAGCTGTGGTTCCTGCGGCAGGTAACCGACCGTGATATTCTCCCCCGGCCATGCTTCACCGGTGATGTCGGTATCGATCCCGGCCATGATCTTGATCAGGGTCGATTTGCCCGCGCCGTTTGGCCCGACGATGCCGATTTTCGCGCCCTGGTAAAACTGGAGATTGATGTTGCTCAGCACCGGTTTCGGGGCACCGGGGAAAGTCTTGGTCATATTCTTCATGACATAGGCATATTGCGCGGCCATCGGATGGGTCCTTCGGATCTGAAATAGTCTGGAGAAATGTGTTGCCGAGCAGATAGGGCGCAGAGGGGGTGAGGGCAAGCGGCTCGCTCTGCAACTTTCCTGTACCCCCGCAGGTCATCATTTACCTGCTCCTAACTTCCTGTGGTCTAAGGATTGCGAAATGCGCAATTGAACGAGCCATGCAAGCCCACGTACTCACCTTCATTATACCTGCGATTGCGCTGATATTTTCGGCGATCTTCGCGGCGTTGTGGTGGCAAAATCGCGAACGGCTCTACATCCTGGCCTATTCCTACAGTTTCGGCTCCATGGCGATGGGTGTTGCGCTGAATATCTGGATTTTGGGCGGTTATGGACCGGTAGGCCTGGTAGCCTATCACGTCCTGTCGATGTCGGGACTGATTGCGTTGATGTGGGGGACAAGTCACCGCGTCAGGCAGAGAATTCCCATTCTCGCCTATTCTGTCACAGTCGCGATAGCGTGCGTCATCTGCTGGTATGCGCTGGAACAAGGAGAGACGCTGGCGGGCAAGCTTGCGCAGAACACGAATGCGGCGCTGCTCTTCGCGCTTGGAGCGCAGAACCTGTATCATGCACCGTCGCGAAACACAGGCGATCGCGCGCTGGTCTGGGTTCTCGCGATTTTTGCTGCCTTTGGCTTCATCCGTCCGCTGCTCAGTTACCTCGCCGCAGCTCTGTTCGGGCCAGGACCAGAAGGTGTTGCGCTGCTTTCATCCCTTCATGCCGTGCTGCTGGCACTGTTGCTGACGCTCATGGCGATGTGTCTGGTTTCATCGATTATTGCGGACAATCTCAGGCGGCAGACTGAGGAATCCACCTATGATCCATTGTCTGGCCTCCGGATGCGCGGAGCATTCGAAAGCGCCGTGGCAGAGCTTCAATCGAAGGCTGAAAAGCAAGGCATTCCGATGAGTCTGATCGTGGCCGATCTGGATCATTTCAAGCAGGTCAACGACACGTTGGGCCATTCGACCGGGGATCAGCTGATCAAGACCTTTGGGGAAATGCTGGCGGCCAAGATTCGCCCGAGCGATGTTGCAGGCCGCATTGGCGGAGAAGAGTTCGGCGTCTTGGCGTGGAACTGCGATACCGGCCAAGCTGCCGCGCTGGCCGAGCGTATGCGTGAAGCGACGGAGCGCCTGCAGACACGAGAGGGCGAAGACAACATCTCGGTTTCTGCCAGTTTTGGCGTTGCAACCTTTGATCGCGACGATTCTTATGTCGATGTGTTCAACCGCGCCGATGCTGCGCTGTACAAGGCCAAGCGTGCCGGGCGAAACTGTGTCTTTGGCGATCGTGACGACGCCTCGAAGGATCTGACCGCTGCACCGATTGCCGAAAATTCCGGTCCGGAGAACGGGGCTCCCAATCACCGGACGGGCGCTGAGGTGGTTCCGCTGACGCGCCGGCAAACAGGTTGATAGGGTCAAGACCGCCTAACAACGCCGCTAGGTAACAATCCTTTGCGCGCCGGTCTCGTGGTCATAACCACCGATGCGGCATAGACCGCGCTGCGAAAGGCAACAGGCGCGCAATGCAGGCTCAGATACTCACCCTTATCATCCCGGCGATGACGCTGATCTTCTCAGCCGTCTTCATCGCCTTGTGGTGGCAGGATCGCAGCCGCTTCTACATCCTGTCGTATGCGTATTGGTTCGCTGCGGTCGCGACCGGCATTGCGCTGCAAGCATGGATCATCAAAGACTTTGGACCGCCCGAAATCTTGCTGTTTCACCTGTTATCATCTTCGGGATTGATTGCGCTGCTTTGGGGCGTCGCGAAACGCGACAAGCGCCGCGTTCCATTATTGGCATTCATCCTGGTAACGCTCGCTACGGGCGTGGTTTGCTGGTTTGCGCGCGCTTGGGAAGTGCAGCCGGTTTTGCTTCTCGCACAAAACTTCAACGCCGGATTGCTGTTTGCGATGGGCGCCTACGGCAAATGGTCGACCCCGCACCGGCATATCGCGGATCGTGTGCTTTTGGCGGCGTTTGTGCTGCTCGCGGCCTATTCGATATTCCGGCCTTCGGTGACCGTTCTTTTGCAAAGTCAGATGACGATGGTCGAATATCAGACGTCGGTGATGCTGGCCGTCAATATGGCGATGACAGCGCTGCTGTGTCTGCTTCTGTCGTTTGCGTTGGTCGCAACGATCATCGCGGACAACATGGAGAAGGAGCGGGTGGAGGCGTCCATTGATCCGCTTTCGGGCTTGCCCACGCGCCGAGCATTCGAGCAGGATGCCAAAGCCCTGCATGCAAGGGCGAGCGAGGAACGGCGACCTGTCAGCATGATCGTCGCCGACATCGATCACTTCAAACGCGTCAACGACACGTGGGGTCATTCGACTGGCGATCGCGTTATCGGAAACTTTTCCAATCTACTATCTGCCCAGATTCGCACAACCGACGTCGCCGGGCGGATCGGCGGCGAGGAATTCTGCGTTGTCGTTTGGAACTGCAATGTCCAGCAGGCAGAGGCGCTGGCGAACCGGATCCGCAAGGACACACTCGAGCTGAGCGCGCGTCAGGATGATGAGGACGTGAGAGTGTCCGCCAGCTTCGGCGTGGCGGCTTTCAGGCCGGCAGACAGCTATACCGATGCATTCAAGCGAGCCGACGATGCGCTTTATGCAGCCAAGAATTCCGGACGAAACCGGGTTTGTGTCTCGGTGGCGGATGATGAGAAGCTCGAGACGACCACTCTCGACAGGAACGCCAAAATATCCGCCGGAAATGTAGTTTCGCTGATGCGCTAATTCCGCTTCTCTAAAGTCGGCGTTAACCTTATTGACCTAACCCGCTTGCAAGGGAGCGCGGCGGGGCGATGCAGACGCAGATTCTTGGACTACTGACACCCCTGATGGCGCTGCTCTTCGCGGCGACATTCGCGGTGTTCTGGCGGGCGGGGCGCATGAAGCGTCACGTGCTCGGATTTGCGCTTGGTTACCTCTCTTTCAGCATCGGCTTTCTGGTCACCCACTTCCTTCCCGGCGACGGATTCTACACGTTCCACACCACGCAGGCGTTCTACACGCTGGGTGTGACCTTCTTCCTCGGCTCGGTTTGTGAGAGGGTCGGTCAGCGGCTGCATCTACCAACCATTGCCACTATCTACGCGATCAGCGCCCTTGTACTGGCGCTTGCGATCAGCTTCACAAATGACGCTGGTCCCGCATTGATACTTGTCAACATCGGCTACGGCGCGATGTATATGGTCGGGCTTACGACGCTGATCGGCGCGCAGCGCCGCGACTGGAGCGATATTGCGATCATCTTCTTGATTGCTTTTTCGGCTTGCGACTTCTTCATCCGGCCATCGCTCACCGTAATGTTCGAGCAGACGATCCCTGCAGGCGAGTATCAGCAATCAGTCTATTATTCGCTCATCGGGCTGGTGCTGGGCGTCAAATCGATCATGGGCGCAATGATCCTGATTGGCGCAACGATTGTCGAATGGACCAACACTCTGCGCGAAAGCAGCGAGAAGGACCCGCTCACCGGTTTGAACAACCGCGCCGCCTTCGAAGATTCAATGCGCAGCGTTATCCCGCGTGCCCAGAATGAAGGCCGCCCGTTCAGCCTTGTCGTTGCCGATATCGACCTGTTCAAGCAGGTCAACGATATCTGGGGACACCAGGCGGGCGACCAAGCGATTTCGGGCTTTGGCGGGCTGATAAAGAACATGATCCGCGGTTGCGACACGGCAGGCCGGATCGGCGGTGAAGAATTCTGCATCGCTGTGTGGAACTGCGAGAACGAACCGGCCGAGCGATTGGCTGAGCGGATCAGGCAGGCCTTCGCCCGCTATGAACACGAAGGCCTCAGCAACGATATTCGCCTGACCGCCAGCTTTGGCGTGGCCACCGCGCGCGATGGGGAAACCTATGAGCACCTGTTCGCGCGGGCCGACGAGGCACTCTACCGGGCCAAGTCGAGCGGCCGGAACCGTGTCGAAAATGCTGATCAGCTGCGGCTGAACGAAGTGACGCCTGCGCTGACCGATGAACTCGTGGAAATGAAGCGAGCTGCGACAGAGGGATAGTCCGCTGGACTTGGGCAGCGTGCGCGGATAGCAGCAGGGCCCATGAACAAGACGATCCTGACGCTCGCCGCTCTTTCGATTTCAACCGCCGCTACCGCACAGAATTGGGATGGGCCGCTGGCCCATTTGTCGCGAGGGCAGAACCCCGATGGCACCCCGATGCAGATCACCGGAAGCCTGGAAGCAATTGCCGATGCGGCGCTCGAACGCGACGAGATTGCCTGGGATTTCGTCGAAGGCGTGACCACGGAAGTCGGTCCGCGTCAGGCCGGCACCGAAGCCGAAACGCGTGGCCGTGTCTGGGCAGTAGAATGGCTGACCAAACACGGATTTCAGAATGTCGCCGACGAGCCGTTTGAAATGGACACTTGGGTGCCGGGCGATATTGCCAAAGCGCATGTGACAGGTCCGTTTCCGCAAGAATTGGTGGTGCAACCGCTCGGCAACAGCGCTGCAACACCAGACGGCGGACTTGAGGCTGAAGTCGTCTTCTTCCGTACGGTCGCGGAGCTGCGCGCGGCACCAGCTGGCAGCCTCAAGGGCAAGATCGCCTATATCAGTCACGAGATGCGCCGGGCCCAGGATGGGTCGCATTATGGCTTCGCCGGGCCAGCACGCTGGGTCGCGCCGGGCTTTGCATCACAACGCGGAGCAGTCGCGGTCGTGATTAAATCGGTAGGAACCGACTATCACCGCAACCCGCACACAGGCGGCACATCATGGGGCGATGAATCCAGTCCCATTCCGGCAGGCGCATTGAGCGTGCCGGATGCCGAGAACCTCGAACGGATGTTTGAGCGTGCTGGCGACCGGCCCATCACGATGAAGCTTGAAATGAACCCGCGCCGCATCGGCAAGCAGACAAGCGGCAATGTCGTGGGTGAGATTGTCGGGCGCAATCCTGACTTGCCGCCCGTGCTGCTAGCCTGCCATTTAGACAGTTGGTGGAATGCTCCCGGCGCGTTCGACGACGGGGCTGGCTGCGGAATTATCGCTGCAGCAGCGCTGAATGTTGCCGCCTCGGGCCAGCCGCTGCGTACCATCCGCGTGCTGTTTGCAGGTGCGGAGGAAGTCGGTCTGTTTGGGTCGACCGCCTACAGCAAGGCTCATATCGATGAGCCGATCGCGGTCGGGCTCGAAAGCGATTTCGGAGCGGACCGCATCTGGCGCTTCGAAAGCAATTTTCGCGAGAGCAATCCCGACTTGCACGCCAAGCTCGCGAGCTCGGTGGCGCGCTTCGGCGTCGCCAATTCGCGGATCGTTGCCAGCGGCGGAGCGGATTTGAACATCGTGCGCGACCAGAAGGGCGCGATCATTGATCTACAGCAGGACGGAACGCGCTATTTCGACCTGCACCACACGCCCGACGATACGCTCGACAAGATCGATAAAGCGCAGCTGCGGCAGAATGTCGCGGTGTGGACGCAGGTTGCAGGAATCCTTGCGAATGAAGAACGCGCCATCAAAACGGGCAGGGCAATTCCGAGCGCGCCTGCAACAATGGGCGAATAGTTCTAGGCTCGGTTGATGCCTGTCAGGGCTGCTGCCTGACGGCCCGGAAACAAGCTTGGCATCAATACTGCCGGATCGAGGCCGAAATGCTCCGCCGCCGATCCGGCGAGCACACTTTCCAGCGCAATCGTCGGGCGAAGATCACGGCCTTGATACAGCTTGTCCTGCGACATCCCTGGCCAGTCGGAGAGCACTTGGCCGCCGCGCACTGCGCCGCCCATGACCAACGCCGCACTCGCGGTGCCGTGATCGGTGCCGCCGGTGCCATTGAACTGCACAGTCCGGCCAAACTCGGTCACCACCAGCACCATCGTGTTTGCCCAGGCCGCTCCCATCGCGCTGCGATAGGCACCCAGCGCTGTATCGAGCTGGCTCGCTTGCCGGGCAAAGACGCGTCGCTGATTGGCGTGGCTGTCCCACCCGCCGAATTCGATCATCCCGATGCGCGCGCCGTCTTCCTCGCGCATCAATGAAGCGGCCAGCTCGCCAGCCGCCTTGGCATCCCGCAGGTTTCTGAGGCCATCGTCGCCCGCCATTGCCTGCGTCTCAAGCGCCTGCATCCATAGCCCGCCCAATTGCGGGTCATCGGCGTAGAGCCGGGATACGCGGTCAAGGAAGTCGCTGCTTGCCGAGGGAAGCGCTGAAGGCGCGTAGCTCGATGCAGGCGAATTGCCGCGCAGCGCCAAGGGCATGGTTGGCGCGATGGCCAAACCCTTTGGAGGCTCTCCGTTGCCGGTTTTGGGCATCAAGCCGATCAGCCGGTTCAGCCAACCATCGCGCTCAGCATAAGGCGTTGCCGATCCCGTCTCGAGCATGTTCTGCCCGTCGAAATGCGAGCGCTCGCGGTAGGCGGTGGCAGCCGCATGCACGAACAGCGCGTCGCCTTCGGCATAGGCATTTCCGACCTGATCGAACGAAGGATGGATCGTGAAGAAGCTATCGGCTTCTCGCGCGCCTTCGTAATCGGCGAGCGCCAAGCTGCGCATCCGGGCGAAGTCGGGATCTCCCGTGGGTGCGACCATGGCGAGCCCGTCAGCCGCGCCTCTCAGCACAACCAACAGAAGGTTTTTTGAGCCGGTCGTTTGCGCGAATGCCATCCGCGGCGTGACCAGACCGGTCGCACCGAGCGCGAGCGAGCCAGCCAGGATTGAGCGTCGATCGAGAGCTTTCAGCATGGCGACTACCTCCGCATCATTTCTGGCGCGACGAGCAACAGGCCAAGCGCCTGCGCCCCGCTCTCCGCGCGGCTGAGCCAGGTGCGTGTGTTTGCGGAGAGAGTGCCGGGAAACGCCGCTTCGGCCCGCTCAATCACATCATCCGCTGGCACGTTGCGTGCGATCCTCTCGGCCAGCTCAACCCGGCGGTAGAGAGCGTCTGGTCCGGCCCAGCTGCCCGCAAGATCATCGTACCCGGCGGGTGAGGGCGCTCGCCACGGGACTTGCCCAATCTCGCTCAGCGCGCCGATCATCCGACGCTGGCTCAGGTTATCGACGCCATTGAACCGCAGAATCGAAACCAGCCATTCAAACGGCTGTCGGAACTTGACCGGTTCGGTGGTCCAGACTTCAGGTGCTTCGACCAAGGTCCGCGAAAGACTGGCGAGATTGCCTCCCGTCTTCACGAAATCCTGTTCGAGCTTGGAGACAAGAGAGGCTGGTGGCTCGTCGCCTGCGAAATGCCTCGCAAGCTTTGTGGCGATAAAGCGTGCAGT
Organism: uncultured Erythrobacter sp.; assembly: GCF_947499705.1. Classification (NCBI taxonomy): domain Bacteria; kingdom Pseudomonadati; phylum Pseudomonadota; class Alphaproteobacteria; order Sphingomonadales; family Erythrobacteraceae; genus Erythrobacter; species uncultured Erythrobacter sp. The sequence goes on from NZ_CANMPJ010000001.1 coordinate 770,212, forward strand.
CTTTGGGTGCGCGGCCAGATCGTCGAGGATGTCGGCAGCCTGCCGTGCGCCATCTTCCTGATAGGTCTGGCCAAGCACTGTCCGCGCGCCAGGTTCGTGCGCGACATTGATAAAGACCGCACCGCCGGGCTGCGGATCGGCAAAGCGATCCGTCAGGGGCAGACCGGAAATGGTCCAGCCGGTTAGCGCGCGGGCGAGCTCGGTCACGTCATCTTGCGAATAGCCACCGTCGACGCCAAGCGTATGCAGTTCCAGAATTTCCCGCGCGAGGTTCTCGTTAAGGCCGCGGGGGCCTCTGCTGCTGCCGCGACGACGCCGGATGAAACGCGAATTTGGTCCAGTCGACTGGTATTGATCGAGATACAGCAGCATCGCCGGGTGCAGGGTCGCGGCTTTGAGCATATCGCTGAACTTGCCCAGCACATTCGGGCGGATCGCGCCGAATTCATGGTTGCCGACCTGATGCAGCGTGCCGGCCTTGCCGACCGAGACGCTGAAATGGTTCGACCAGAAATGCACCAACCGCTCGATGAAGGGTGCGTTGCTGCTCACGGCGACGTTCGTGCGCAGCGCCACGTCCTTGCGAAACACGCCGCGACCGGAAACCAGCGACTTGCGAAGCTCGGGAGGCAATGCATCGCGGCGCTGGCGATCTGCCATCATGGTTTCGCTCTCGCCCTGCGCATCGGCCATAAAGGCCTGCCGCTTGCGGCGCTGGCTACGGATCATCCGGATGAATTTACCCGCTTCTTCCGATGTGTCTTCGCGGTCGGCCAGAATGGAGGGGCTTGGATCGAAAGCGTCAAATTGATCGAGCAAGTAGCGCACCGGATCGTCCGGCAAGCGTTCGCCGCGCTGCAAGCCATAGCCGAACCGGTTCAGGGCGATGCTGGTTTTGCTCATCAATGGTTTGCCCCCATGATCTGCGTTCCAATTGGCCTGACAATGACCGATGGATGCGAGCAAGTCACGTCGCGGCACGTCGCGAAATGTCACAACCACACGCTAGACGCGGCAGCGGATCAAACCCTTCGCGGGTTGTTCAGTATCAGACTGGATGGAAACGAAGTGATGGTCGGGGAGAGAGGATTCGAACCTCCGACCCCCTGTACCCAAAACAGGTGCGCTACCTGGCTGCGCCACTCCCCGACATTCACTTCTCGTTCTCGCCCCACCAAAATGGTCTGGTGGGCCCGGCAGGATTCGAACCCGCGACCTAGCCGTTATGAGCGGCCAGCTCTAACCGCTGAGCTACAGGCCCCCGAAGCCCGGATTTCCTCCGGAAGCGAGACCGGCACAGCCCCTACAGCCGGTTTCTTAGAGAAACAAGCGAAGAAGCACCCTTTACCTGCCAATTATTGTGCAGCGCCGATTACCTCGGTCACAGTGGTCGGGCGAACGCCGCGCTGTTCGAGATAGGCGTAGACGCTGCGGAACCAGTCATACAGCGTTTCGACATCCGCTTCGGTCTCGGAATATGGAGTGAAGCCAGGGGCGAGTGAAGGGCTGTGAAGCGATAGCACCAGCAGCGGCAATTGATCATCGAGCGCAATGTCGATGCCGCGAATCGCCTCTTCCGCCGTCACGCCCTCTGGCGTCAGAGCGATCCGTTCAAGCAAATGAAGCTTTGAAAACGCCGCATACAGTGTTGGTGCGAAGCGTTGGAGCCGTTGCAGAGGGATGCCGAGCTGGCGCAGCACACCCCAATACGCGGTTGTAACTGGCAACTCGAGCAATTCGCGCTCGGCATCTGCCCAATAGGGTGCGAGCGGGTGATTGGCGTAGTTCGGCCCATGCTGAGCGCTGTAATCGAACAGGGAACGCACGGATGTGTCGACTGCGAGACCAGCTTCTTTGAGCAGCTCCGCGCTGTTCGGCCCCAAGCCATAGCGCCCGGCGCGGTAGATTTGCGGCGCGGTGCCAAACGCGCTTTCGATCTGATCGCGGAGTTTTAGGAACTTCGCCGCTTCAAGCTCCTTGGGCAAGCTGCCAGCATAGGAATTGGGGGCGTTCACTTCCTCATCGAAGGGGGGATTGACCCAAGGGTGCAATTGAACACCGACTTCGGCTTTGCCGCGTTTGACTGCGTCGCCGATTATGTCGGCCGCGCGCGGGTCGGTGGCGATTGGCCAGTCCACGAGGTAGACGGGAGTTGCACCGAGCCCTTCGCAAAATTCCTGGAAGCGCGGGATTTCGCCAACATGCTCCAGCCCGTATCCGTCGCGGCGGAACGGCTTGTTCCAGTCGAACTCTTCTTCGGTATCGACGGTCAGCAACGCTCTTTGCCCGAAATCGGGGGCGAACCGTGCTGCCGCATCTTTGCCAGGCGGCACAAGCATCGAACCAGTCGAAATCCCGTTTCCCCTTGGCGTTGATGCCCCGCACCGCATGCTGGTGAAAGCACAGCGTTTGCCGGGCAATGATCCCATCGAAAGCGGGCTAACGTTCTCTGCCGGCTCCGCTTCCGCCTGATTGGCTAGGCAGGGTGTCTTCTGCGGTCAAGAGCGGCAGGCTGAGCATCACCCGCTCGCCCGACTGCTGCAGATTGCCACCGGCACCGCGTGCCTCCGCGCGGGCCAGCCGCAATGTGAAACCTGCGCCGAATGGCCCGGCATTGATCGTGCCTGCGATCGGTTTGGCCTCGGCAGCAAAGATGTCATCTTCGCCAAGCAGTTGCTCCGGCAGGTCGCATGTCAACCGCGCCATTCCGCCCACATTTTCGAGCGCGCATGCCAGCATTTCACCCGATGCGCAGCCACCGCCAAGCGTTGCGAAAATTCTCCAGACCAGTGCTTCGGCTTCGTCTGGATCGATTCCGACGCGCAGTGGAGTCTGGTCGTCATGCACCAGCTCGATCCCGGCCATACGCGGCGTCAGCACCGGTGCGAGTTGGTTGATGGTTCGAATTACAAGGCCGGACAGGTTGGTTTCGCCAGCTTCGATGGTGGCGGCTCCGGTTTCGAGCTTTGCCAGCCGGTCGAGCTCCTCAAACCCTGCAAGGATATGCGCGGCGTCGGCGGCGATCGCCGCTGCAAGCGCGCGATATTCATGCGGCGCGGGGCCGAACAATTGCTGCTGAATAACCTCGGCATAGCCTTGCACTGCCGTAACTGGCGTGCGCAGCTCGTGCAGCAATTGGCGGATGCGGTCGGCTTCGCGTTCTGCGGGACTTTGTTCGTCGTCGCCGATTTCCGGCGGGCGGCGGAAGCGCCCGACATAACCTGCGAAATTGCCCGTTTCAGCAAAGCGGGGCTGCGCGTCGACGACCCATGATCCGGCGATTGCTGCTGAACCGGACAATTCGAACTCGCAGCGCTCAATCGGCTGCCGCCGCGCGAAGGCGCGCCCGAACGCAGTGTCATTGCGGGTTTCGCCCAGGATGCGCGGTGCAGCCAGCTTCGTCCCGATGACCATCGCAGCGATTTCGGTGTCTGCCCATTCGATCCTACCCGCTGCGTCGGCAGCGAACCCGAAGCTGGAAACGCGTCTATGAGGTGCAGAAGGGCCTTCATCGAGCGGCAAGCGCGGCGAAAGCTCGGCATCGGCGGCTTCGACGTCGCGTGTGCGGCGGAATTGAGCGATACGTTCGACGAGAGCCGAGATCTCGCTTCGACCGGACTCGGCCCGGTCGAACGAAGCAGGGACGAGTCCTGTGGTCGGATCGATAGGCCGCTCACCATTTGCCGGGTCGGCGTCAGGCTGGGTTTCGAAGCCTGCTCGCGGTTCAGGTGGCTCCACTGGCAGATCGCGATAGTTACGTGCGGCAGGTGCCGAACTGTCATCGAAGTCATCATTGGAGCCAGAAAGGGTCCCGGCGCTGGGCGAGGGGAGGCCTCTGTCATATACGCCCAATCGGCTCAGCAAAGCGTCGGTGTCCACCGGCAGATCGCGGCGCAGTCTCAAAAAGCCGCGCGCGCGGACGGGCAGCCGGGGGATCAGGGCAGACCAATCCTCGGCGGAGAGTTCCGCCCGAACGAGCGCTGCGGACGCCACTTCCGGTTCAAAGTCGGACAGATGCGCCGTCAGATCGGCGCTGCGCAGCCGCCAGCCGGGCTCGCGGATCATCGCTGCGCGCTCTTCCGCCGGGATGCGATCCGCCAATGCATCCATTCGCAGCCACGCCGCCGCGATCAAAGACTGGCTGCGATTGTCGCGCGGGCCGAACTTGCGATTGCCAAGAATATCAAGCAGCTGCCGGAATTGCGTGCGCACGCCCGCCTCGCTGTCGCCGCGCTGGCGCAGCACAGTTGCAAGGCGATCATCGAAGAACATTCCGGTCACTCTTCTCCGGGGCAAGCGGCATCATTCCGCACAATGCGGACCGATTCCGCGAAGCTGTACCAGCCCTACACATTTGTCACAGGGTAACACTTGGAGTGCGTTGCAAAGCGGGACAATTGCTGGCAGACATAATATTATTGTTCACGCACGCCTATCAGTGTGCATGTTCTTACGTTCTATTGTTGCAGCGTATTCGATTGCGCCGCACGAAAAACACGAATCTGGAGTTAGCGCCACATGGCCAACCTGGACGACATCGATAAACGCCTCCTGTCGGAATTGCAGTCAGAAGGCAGGGTCACCAACGTAGAATTGGCGCAAAGAGTGGGCCTGACTGCACCGCCTTGCCTGCGCAGAGTGCGCGGGCTGGAGGATGACGGTGTCATTCGCGGCTATCACGCCGATCTGGACCCGTCCAAGCTGGGTTTTGCCATCACCGTGTTTGCCATGGTCAGCCTGAAAAGCCAGGCCGAAAGCAGCCTTCGCGAATTTGAAGAAGCGATGCGCGAACTGCCCGAAGTGCGCGAAGTGCACATGCTCAATGGCGAGATCGACTTCATCCTGAAGATTGTGAGCCAAGACCTTCAGAGCTTTCAGGAATTTCTCACCAGCAAACTCACGCCGGCGCCGAACGTTGACAGCGTGAAGACGTCCTTGACGATCCGTACCGCGAAATACGAACCGGGCGTACCGCTTTAAGTCCAATCCAGCCGGAGCCAGCCGATGAGCGATGAACTGTTTGGAGTCGAAGCGGGCAGCGAGCCCGAAAAGCTGACCGAACCGCTCAACGGGCACTGCCTTTGCGGAGCGGTGACGATCACGCTCAATGGAACCCGTCCGCTGGTCGATATCTGTCACTGCGAAATGTGTGTGCGCTGGTCCGGGACTTTCCTGGGCGGATTGAGCGGCGACAGCGCCGATATTGCCGGACGTGACAATATTGGGGTCTACAAATCCAGCGAATGGGCCGAGCGCGCATTTTGCAAAACCTGCGGTTCGAACCTCTGGTACGAATTCACCCCTACGGGCCACACCAGCTATCTCGCCGGATTGTTCGACGTTCCCAAGGGGCTGGGCATTCTCCAGCAGATCTTTGTCGATGAAAAACCCGACTGGTATGATCTCGCACAAAGCAGCCCAATGAAAACCGGCGATGAAGTGATTGCGGAGGCGAAAGCGGCTGGTTTCGAATTCGACTGAGTCGGAGAAGATGGCGCCATAAAGGTCCAGCGCTTTGCACGTCACGCAGGCCCTGATAGGCCGGTCAAACCAAGCGGCGCATAGTTGCCAATCGCCAGTTGCTCGAATACGCCGAGGCCGTTTTCGCCGGAGGCACCCGTTACACGGCACAGCATTTGCACATGCAGATTGTCGGGCAGGGCAGGATCGATAGTGGCTAGGTCGATGTCTTCCCGCTCAATATCCAGTTCGCCGTGGTCGAGACCGTGCCCCCATTTCGGCGAAGTGTAACCCAGACCGCGCATCTGAAAACGGGCTAGCGGCTCAAGCACAAACCGTTCTGAGCCGACGCGCAATTCGCTTTGGGCGGGCCAGCGGGAACCCATTTGCAGCGTTGCCATAAGCGATGCGTCTTGCGTTTCCGCATGGTCGCTCGCGTGTGCTCCATCAGGAACCGTGACCGCTCGCGTATTCCACGGTGAGCCATCGGGATGCGCGTTGAGATGAAAGAACAGACTGCGATCGGGGAGGTTGATCGGCGTCCATTGCCAGAAAAATTGCGGCACCACTTTAGGCTGCTGCGGGTCGGGCATTCCCACCGGGCGAACTCCCCAGCTGCGATCACGAGTGCCCATCGTACCTGAGGTGAGTTCCAATCGCTCTCCGTCAACGCTGATCCAGCCTTCATAACGACCGTTCTGCGTCATCCGGGTGTAGTCCATGATCGTGCGCGGACCGCGCCGCCATGTGAAACGCGGTTCCTCGATAGGAAAAGCGCGGCCTGTGAAGGTAATCTCGGCAGCCAGTCCTTCGCCCTCGATTCGCAGCCGCAGTCGATTGAGCGGTTCCAGAACTTCAATTGAGATACCGCCGCAGTTCAGATCCATCCGCTCCATTCCCAATTTGCGGGACGTGTGCAGGCAATGCTGAATGCCATTTCTGACGATGCAGAAGTGCGCATCCGCGACATCCAGCACCGGATAAACCCCGAAGGCCAATGCGAAGAAAGTCTCGCCATCGGGCGAATAGCCATTGAAGAAATAGCGGTCGTAGAAATTGCGGTCGCTGCCCGGATACGCGATCGGTTCGGGCGTCTGGTGCACCGGATAATCGTCACCTTTACTCAGCAATCACGCCTCCTCTATCAGCGCCAGCGCGCCCGTATCCTGCACCAATTCCAGTGCACCCATCGCCATCGACAGGAAGTTTTCATCGCCGCGTTCTGTGCGCACAACATTGGCTGCGCTGAACACTGCGGTCGAAACACCATGGATTGCGCCGAGTCTGTAGCCGCGTTCGATTGCGCTGCGAGACACATCAACGCCGTGCCGCCCCATTTGCTCACAATAGAGATCAAGCAATTCGTCCTCGGCGCGGCGACGCAGGTCTGAGCCGATACCGGCCCCCATGAAGTATCCGATATCTTCGGCACCATCGCCGGGTCTCAAAGTCTGCCAATCGACAATTGCGAGCGGCTCCTTACCGCCGCAGATATCAAACAGCATATTGTCGAGCCGGAAGTCACCGTGAACCAGGCTTTTGCGCTGCTTCTTGAGATCAAAAAGTGGTTCGGCCAGCTCGCCAAGACGATGGACTATGGCCATCAGATGAGCGGGAATGTCGCCGGAATATCGCTCGACAAAGGTAGCGGTGGATTTTGGGTACAGCGCTGCTGCCATGGCGGAAATCTGCGGATCGGGCTGGATAAACGGGGCATCGATGATTGATCCTCGTCCCCAGCTGGGACCGTGCAGCGCCGCCGCCTGGCAGATCGCATGGCGTGCATCATCCAGGCTGCAACTGGTCAGTTGGTTGCCCTGCCTCGCGGTGCCAAGGTCCTCCATCAACAGAATGAAATCGCCATTGTCGTCGGCAATATCGGCGTAGATCGGGCGGGGAGTCCTGACCGGCAACTGATCCGCTAGCTCTCGGAAGAATCCGACCTCGTGCAGGTAGAGCTTCATCATCTGCGCGGTTGCGCGGCTGGTCGGATCACTGGCGGCGAATTTGCCAGCGATGCTGGGCGGACCGGCACCTTCGCGGCTGTAGGTCAGCGTGAAACGGATCGAGTCGCCGACTTGACCAGTGCCGATCGACTGATGGTCAATTGCAGTGACGTGGCCGTCGCTCAGCAGACCAGCGTCTTCCAGGCGATTGCTCAGCCATTCGCCCGTAACCTCTTCGGGTCGTTTCGGAAAATTCTCTCCCACAATCGGAAGCTAGAGCGTCACGCAATTGTCAGCAAGCCATTCGCCGCCTGCCTGCGCTGATGGACCTTGGAGCTACTTCTTGCGGTCCCAATAGTGTTCACCATTGATGAAAATGTAGTCGTATCCCGTGCCGCCGCTCTTCGAGCTTGCGGCAATGAAGCCATGAAAGATACGCCCATCATCGGCTTGAATCGTGATCGTATGACCGTTCAGATAATACCGACCTGAAACAGCGATTTTGCGGTTTCCACCGCCGGCTCCTGACCCAGCTGAGCTAACCGAGAATGCGTTAAACTCTCCGATCTGGATTCGACCATCCTTGGTCATCCGCAAAGTGCCTCCGGAAATGCTGGAGGAGGAACTGCCGAAGCTGCGTGATGAACCGGTTATACGGCCATAGGAGATATTGATCGTTTCGCCTGGACTGAACTTGCGCGCAGCCTTACCTTTGCTCGCGCCGCGCTTGAATTTGCAGCGCTTCAACATTCCGGCGGAGGTTGGCGTCGGCGTTTGCCGCAGCGGGTTCCACTTCGCGCAGGTCGTGGAGTAGCCATTGGCGAAGCTCATTTCAGGTGTTGCCGTGTTGACCATCACCGCCGGGAATCCGACCCACTTTTGCTCAAGAACAATCCGCGCCGAACGCGGTCTGCTGCCAGCCGGAATGCTGGCATTCGCCGCGGCGAGCGATTGCGCGGAATTCTGCTGTCCGGGGTTGCCGGGAGCACTGGAAGTTTTGCCAGACGCCGCAGCCGTTCGGCCTGAAGTCGGTGAGTTCGCCGCGTAGTTGGAATCGGCCCGGCAGACCGCTTCGCCAAATTTGGCCGCCCGCTGAATGTCGCTAGCTGTTTGCCGAGAAAGCACCGCGCGCAATTCCATCAGTTTGACCGTGCCGCCTTTACCCGGACAGGCATAAAGAACCGAAAGCTGATCGCGCCCATTCACTTTGACTGATCGAGCGAGGGAATAGCTGCCAGGCACGGCCGCCTCAGCCTGCATACTCTGCGTTGAGACGTAGGAGACGCCGGGGGCGCTCACCCGCTCTTGTGATTTGAGCCAGTCACCCGTCGATTTGCCGCTGCTGCTTTGCCACGGACCGATTTCGACAAGAACACCATTCTTGGTCAGGACGCGTTTGTCGCCCTGCTGGCTATCCGACCAACCTGCGGGAGCCCCGACCGTTTGGGCATTCGCCGCAAGGCCTATCAATGCGAACGCCAAAGACAATGCTGCGGAGCGACAGGTCATTCTGACTTTCTGCATAGGTCCTCCCCCGCATTCATGGTGATGGTGCCATGGACGCGCTTTGCAGATCAGGGAGTTAGAGGTGCCAGAATGAATGGCCGATTAGCTGGCGATCATTTGGCAGCGGACAAGCCGAGCGATCATGCCGGTCCTAAACTTCACGCTCCGCCAGCCATTCTTCCAGCCATTTGATCGAATAATCGCCGTGCAGCACATCGTCCTGACGCAGCAATTCCTGATGCAGCGGGATGTTGGTCTTCACCCCTTCGACCACCATTTCTTCGAGCGCGCGGCGTAGGCGCATGATGCAGCCTTCGCGGTTGCGTCCGTAGACGATCAGTTTGGCGATCATGCTGTCGTAGTAAGGCGGGATCGAATAGCCGGCATAGAGACCGGAATCGACGCGTACATGCATGCCGCCAGCCGGGTGGTAATAGGTCACCTTGCCGGGTGAAGGCGCGAAGGTGAATGGGTCCTCGGCGTTGATCCGGCACTCGATCGCGTGGCCGTTGAACTCGAGATCCTCCTGCGCGACCGATAGCGGCTTGCCTGCGGCGATGCGGATCTGCTCGCGCACAAGATCGACGCCGGTGATCGCTTCGGTCACCGGGTGTTCGACCTGAAGCCGGGTGTTCATTTCTATGAAATAGAACTCGCCGTCTTCCCACAGGAATTCGATCGTACCCGCGCCGCGATAGGCCATGTCGCGCATCGCTTTCGAGCAGACTTCGCCCATGCGCATGCGTTCTTCGTGACTGATGACGGGGGAAGGGGCCTCTTCGAGGACCTTTTGGTGGCGGCGTTGCAGCGAGCAATCGCGCTCACCCAGATGGATCGCCTTGCCATTGCCGTCGCCGAACACCTGGAATTCGATGTGGCGCGGATTGCCGAGATATTTCTCGATATAGACGGTGGCGTCGCCGAAAGCGGCCTTCGCTTCGCTGCCCGCCTGCTGCATCAGCGTTTCGAGTTTGTCTTCGCTTTCGCAGACCTTCATCCCGCGTCCACCACCGCCGCTGGCGGCCTTGATGATGACGGGATAGCCGATTTCGGCGGCGATCTTCTTGCCCTCTTCCGGGTCGGAAACTGCGCCGTCAGATCCGGGGACCAGCGGCAGGCCGAGCGCGCCTGCGGTCTTCTTCGCCTGCACCTTGTCACCCATCGTGACGATGTGTTCAGGCTTGGGGCCGATCCACTTGATGTCGTGCGCTTCTACGATCTCGGCGAACTTGGCGTTCTCGGAAAGGAAGCCGTAGCCCGGGTGGATCGCGTCGCAGCCTGCTACCTCGGCGGCCGAGATGATGTTGGCGTGATTGAGATAGCTGTCGGTCGCTGGCGGCGGGCCAATGCAGACCGCGTGATCGGCGAGCCGCACATGCATCGCGTCGGCATCGGCAGTGGAATGCACCGCGACCGTCTCAATGCCCATTTCATGCGCTGCACGGTGGATGCGCAGTGCGATTTCGCCGCGATTGGCGATCAGGATGCGGGTGATCGACATCGCTGGGTTAACCGATCACGACCAGTGGCTGGTCGAATTCGACCGGCTGGGCGTTTTCGACGAGGATCGATTTGACCGTACCGGATTTGTCGGCGGTGATCGGGTTCATCACCTTCATCGCTTCGACAATGACGAGCGTGTCGCCCTCTTTCACGCTGTCGCCCGGCTTTACGAAATTCGCCGCTCCCGGTTCAGGAGCGAGATAGACAGTGCCGACCATCGGTGATTTGAGCGCGTCAGCGTTGTCTGCCGCTGGTGCGGTTTCCGGAGCAGGCGCAGCGGCAGCGGGCGCAGCAGCCGGAGCCGACATGGCCGGAGCGGCCGCCATCTGCGCAGGCGCAGCTACGCCTTCACGAGCGACTCTGATTTTGCGGTCGTTATCTTCGACTTCGATTTCGGTGAGGCCGGTCTCGTTCAGAAGCTCTGCGAGTTCGCGGACGAGATCGGAGTCGATATTCATGCCGGATTTCCTTCCGGCACCTGGCTTATCGGTTGCCATGCATGCCCCTTGGTTATTTGGTTGCGGCGGTGACTATTGACGCAGAATGCGGCTGGCAAGTGGCAAAGCTTGCAAAAATCGCAAAAGCGCGTGTTTGTTCAGACTTCGCCTGACGCTACGGCTTCGAGAGCGAGGCGATAGCTGTCCGCGCCGTGCCCCTCAACAGTCTTTGCAGCGGCCATCGCGACATAGGAAAGGTGCCGAAACTCTTCGCGCGCTTTTGGATCACTTAGGTGCACCTCAATAACCGGAATGGTTATCGCCTTGATCGCATCAAGCAGCGCGATCGATGTGTGGGTGTAGGCGGCGGCGTTGAGCAGCACCGCCCGCGCGCCTTCCGCTTGTGCCTCATGCAGCCAATCGACCAGCATTCCTTCGTGATTGGTCTGCCGCATGTCGATGGTAAGACCTAGCTGTCGCGCGCGATCTTCCAGCATCCCCGCAATCTCATCGAGCGTGGTCGGGCCGTAGATTTCCGGCTCCCGCAGGCCGAGCAGGTTGAGATTGGGTCCGTTGAGGACATAGACTGTGTTGGACATCGGCTCTGACTAACCAACCATTGCCGTTGAGGAAAGCGCCATCAGCACCTGAAACGAAGCTGTTCAGCGATTGATGATGCAAGTCTGGCGACCCTTAATCGACTTACATCGGCAGGTTCCCCACGGTCCAACCCCTATCCGGAACTTGGAAAGGTAGAACTCGTGATGAAGATGCGTTGGACGATCTCTGTAGCTGCAACACTCTGTCTGATTTCGGCGTCTCCAAGCTTTGCGGAGGACGATCTGACAGCTCTATCCGGTCCTTACCTTGGCCAAGATCCGCCTGATGATATCCCTGAGCCGTTCGCTCCCGGAATCGTCACGAGTGACCTGTGGGAATACGGTGGGGGGTTCTCGCCGGATATGAACGAGCTCTATTTTCTCAAAGAGAATGAGAATGGAGAGATGTCATTTGTCGTCTTTGAACATGTCGGCGAACAATGGCGCAAATCGACCATCTCACGCAGGATAGGCCAGCCTTTCATTTCACCAGATGGCAAGACCATGCACCTTGGCAAGCGGTTCAAATTGCGCACTGATGATGGCTGGTCGGAACTCGAACGCTTGGGCGGCGAGTTTGAAGAACTTCGCATCATGCGACTCACCGCATCATCGTTAGGGACATACTATTTCGACGAGGTCGGAACTGACGGTGATGGCCGGATTCGATATTCCCGAATGGTCGATGGGAAGCGTGAAAAGCCGCGACTGGCGAGCGATGAAATCAACACCGGCACTTGGCTCGCGCATCCATTCATTGCACCCGATGAGTCATATATCTTGTGGGATGGACGCAAAGAGGACGGATTTGGCGATTCCGACATCTATGTCAGCTTTCGACAGAGTGACGGTTCATGGGGCTCGGCCATCAATCTGGGTGAGAAGATCAACACACAGGCTTGGGAGGCGTCAGCCAGCGTTACGCCTGATGGCAAATATCTGTTTTTCAATCGGAAGATGGGTGAACGGAATGTCGACGTCTTTTGGGTTTCCGCGCAGGTACTCGAAGACTTGAAGGCCGCTCAAGACAAGTAGTGTCCTTGACTACCTATCCACCCCCTTAACTTTCCCCCACTGGCGGGCAGCAGTGTAGCCGAGGTACCCCGTTCCAAACAGCGCGTAGAGTGGTTCTGGCAGCCCGTTGAGATAGGCGTTCATGCCGCTCGCGATTTCCTTCGCCGCTCCCGGATTGAATGCCGCCAGCACGCCCATCGGCAGCGCCCACAGGATCATCACGTACATCACATAAAGAAAGCTGGGACGGGCGCGGCTGGTCCAGGGGTCGGTGCTTTGCGCTTCGGCGACGATGGCTTGGAGGCGCGCTTCGATCAGCCGCATTTCCTGCGTGCCTTCGAGTTTGAGCAGCTCGAGCTTTGCCTTGGCCCGCGCTTCCTTGTCGGGGATGATCTTGTCGATGATTGAGGTGATCGGTCCGATCAGAGTGTCGAGAAGGCCCATATGATCCGCTCCTGCTATCGAGTCGGAACGGAAATATCCAAATAGGTTAGTGTAGGAAAATACTCTTACCTAAATGGAATCACCGGCTTCAGCGAGTAATCGCTGAGCCAGCGCTAGATGCGGCCGGTCGAGCATGTTCCCATCGATCGCAATGGTTCCCATGCCGGGATTGTCGGCGAAAGCCTGCACAACGGCGCGCGCGTGTTCGATTTCCTCAGCACTTGGCGTGAAGGCAGCATTGATCGGGGCGATTTGAGCAGGGTGGATCGCCAGCATGCCGCGAAAGCCCTGCGCCCGGACGCTGCGGGCGCGGCGCTCCAGCGCTTCGAGGTCGCGGAATTCGGGCTGGACGGTCTCGATGGGCGCGACACCGGCTTTCACCGCGCCAATCAGACACAGGCTGCGGGCCATCTCGTAGACGTGGGTGTATTCGCCGTCCGGCCCGCGCTGCTCGCTGGCGCCGAGTTCGCTTGAAAGGTCTTCCGCGCCCCAACTCATCGCCACCAGGCGGGGCGCGCCGTCATAGGTGCCGGTCGTGAACATCGCGGCGGCGGTCTCTGTGACAAGCGCGGCGACCTTGATTGAGCCAACCTCCAGCCCCGCCGCCCGTTCGCGCTCGGTCAGCATCGTATCGAGTGTTTCGACGTCATGCCCGCCTTCTGCCTTAGGTAAGAACACCCCGCCCGGTGCGGCTGGCACAACCGCATCCAGATCGGCCTCAGTCCAGTCGCCGGATAGCGGATTGATCCGAACCCAAACGCGCGATCGATCCTCCGCATCGCCCAGCGCCGCCGCAACCGCTTCACGCGCCGCCGCCTTGTTTTCTGGAGTCACCGAATCTTCGAGATCGAGCAGCGCGATATCGGCGTCGCTGGCAATTGCCTTGCCCATCTTCTTGGCGCTGTCACCCGGAGCGAACAGCCAGCTGCGCATGCGTAATGTCATGGTCAAATCCTCTCGCGCCAGCGGTTAAGCGGGCGCGCAGGGAGACGCAAGGATGCCCTAGAACGACCCTTCGATATCGACCGAGAAGATCGTGCCGAAATTGCGGTCTCGGTCCTCACGGAAGTCGACGATGTTGTTGACCCGGTCGACAAAAATTGTGCGGTCGAAGCGGTTCTTGCGGTCGAATATGTTGCCCACGCGGAACCGGGCCGTCATGCCGAACACGTCCTTATGCTCGACAAAAATGCGGGCAAATCCGGGGGTGTCTAGACGCTGAGCCACTTCGTCCAAGCGCACATTCGGTTGGCGCTCATCGTAGCGGAAGAAGCCGCCAATCGCCCAAGGTGTTCCGATAAAGTCCTGCCGTAACTCCAATTCGAAATCGACAAAAAGGTTGCCGGAAATCTCGCGCGGAGTGCCCAGAAGCGGGTCGAGCACTTCGCTTTCGGACAGAAATATCTCAGAGTCGAACCGCAGGCCCGGCAGGCCGAGCGGATCGAACAGCAAGGTCAACTCGCTCTCTACCCCGTAGAGCGTGGCAGAATCGATGTTGCCCGGTGCCTGACCGCCGCCGGCAATCGGAATCTGGTCGACGATGTCGCTGAAATCTTCGAAAAACCCACGCAGATTGAGCGATCCGAAATCGCCAAGGCTTTGCGTCGCTTCCAGTTCGAACAGCCAGCTTTGCGGTGGAACGAGGTCTGCATTGGTGACATTGACCCGGTCCTGATCGAGGTTGGTCGAAGCGATGAAGTCAAAGAAATCGAGCTGACCAACGACGCGTTCGACCCGGCCGGACACATTCAGCGTATCGCTTGCTTTCCAATCGAACGACGCGAAACCCTTTGGCCGATAGAACGTGCGAGTCTGCCCCGCCACGCCGGACTGGCTGATCTGTGAATACTCGGCCCCAGCCGAAATTTGAATGAGCAGATTATCGGTGAGTGGACGGCCATAAGTCACGCTGGCTTCGGCGCGGTCTTCCTCGACGCGCGCAGTAGCGCCGTCGAATTCGACAGGTTGCAGGACACCGCCCGCATCGCGTTCTTCGAAAGTCGAGGAGATATCGAGGAAGTTCTTCACCCCTTCGAGCGCGAACTGCAGATCGCCGCCGAGCCCGCCAAAACTGTATTCGGCCCGGGCGATGGTTTCCCCTTCATCGGCGTCGCGGGTGAAAACCGATCCGGTTGGCGCTGCGTCATTGACGAATTCGGTGAGTACGGAGGAACGCGTCGGGCTGTCTTCGTAGCGGTGGTAGCCGATCAGTTTGAGCGTGCCGCCGCCAAGGCCAAAGCTGTAATCGGCGCCGAGTTCGAAGTTGAATTCGTCTTCCTTCGAGCGGAATGTGCGCAAACGATCGATTGCTTCGATTATCCCGCTGCGCTCAGAGACTTCGCGCTGGCGAAAGATGTTGCCGCCCACTTGTCCGGTCAGGTTCAGGACATTGCCATTGGTGGCAGTGCGCGCGAACGAACCGGACAGGACCGGATTGTCGGAGGTGAAGCTGGATTGTTCGATCCGCGTATCGATCAGTAGATCGGCGGCATCGAACACCAGCTCAATGCCCTGGTCACCGCGCCGCCCGGCATCGTTTTCGAAACTGAGCGTCCATTCCGTCTTCGCTCCGCCGCCAGCAAGGGATATCTGGCCGTCGCTCCAGCGAAACGGAACGCCAAAGCTGCGCCATTCAGCCGAGTAACGAAACTGCCCTGTGATGCCGCCAGTGGAGCTGGTGACGACATTGAGAACCTGACCGGTCAGCCCGCCGATATCCAAGCTGGCACCGTCGACAATCTCGAGCCGCACGACTTCTTCTGAGGGGATGCGATTGAGCGCGGAAACGGGGCCGTTGGATTTGCCGGAAATTCTCTGACCATTGATGATGACATTGGTGTTGGCTTGGCCAAGGCCGCGCGCGCCATCATCAGAACGAATGGAAAAGCCGGGGATCTGACGTGCCATATCGAGCGCATTGCGCGGTGCGAATCGTTCGAAATCTGTTGGAGTGAAGGTGCGCCGGGTGCTGGCATCGTCGCTTTCTTGCCCTGCCGTTTCGTCATCCAGGGAACTGGAATTGGCCCGCTCGTCCGCCGGGGCCTCGTCCAGTCGAATATCGTCAGTCGTGATGTTCGCTTGCGGCTCATCGCGGCCATCGAGTTCGGAGTAATCGAGCGGTTCCGGATCCTGTGCGACCGCAGGCACCGTTGCCAGCGAGGCAATCGCGGCAGAAATCAGGAGGTGTGGACAATTCATGAGCCGTCCTAAACGCTTTCGCCCCGCGCAAGTTCCGTGCACGCCCTTGAACGATCCTTTCGCATTGGCAAGCCGAGAGAGTGAGCGGCGTCAGACTAATCGACGAACGTTCCACTGACGGGGACGACCGGATTCGACTTTCTGCTGATGCCGCCTGTTTGTCTCTCCCTCTCGCCAATTCCACACGGACAGGTTCGGCGGAGCGTCCGCACCATACATAACCGTCGGCGATTTCGAAAAGAACTCCACTGGTCGGGAAGACAGGATTCGAACCTGCGACCCCCACACCCCCAGTGTGATGCGCTACCAGGCTGCGCTACTTCCCGAGACCAGTGGAGGCGGGCCTATACGGCGCAGCTTGCAGCCATGCAAGCGCGATTGGGCGCGATTGGGCGGGGATTGCGGGCAAATAGCGGCCCTATGCCCGTGCAGGCGCGATTGCGGGGCACTTGCATTGCTGCTAACCGCGCCCACTTGAACGAAATGGGTAGGGGACGTGGAGGCTGATGCTGCCGCGCGCGCTGCTCCAACAATGCATAATCAACGCGAATTTTGACAGGCAAGACGACATATGTTTGAAATTCTCGCCGCTGCTGGAACCGGCGCTGCCGCCGCACCACCGGCCTGGCTCAACTGGCTGCCGATTGTCGGCATGGTGGTTATCTTCTGGTTCCTGATCATTCGCCCGCAGATGAAGCGGCAGAAAGAGCATCAGGAAAAGGTCTCAAGCCTGAAAAAGGGCGATCAGGTCGTCACGCAGGGCGGACTGGTTGGCAAGGTCGTGAAGGTCGAAGATGACTTCGTGCATATCGACCTCGCCAAGGACGTCCGCGTCAAAGCCGTCAAGCACACGATCGGCGATATCATTCCACCGGGCGGAACTCCGGCCAACGACTGATCGCTGCTTTGGCGGCGCAGTTGCATTCCATCAGGCAAGCGGACTGAGATAAAGCTTCATGCTCGAATTTCCCCTCTGGAAAAAGATTTGGCTGTGGGGGCTGGCGCTGCTTGCGGTAGCTGCGGCCCTTCCGTCGATCTTCAGCGCATCCGGCATCGATTGGCCAGAGGCGCTGCCTGCGCCGCAAGTTAATCTTGGCTTGGACTTGGCGGGCGGGTCACACTTGCTGCTGGAAGCCGACGCGGAAGACGTGCGCGTACAGCGGCTCGAGAACATGGAAGAGACTGTCCGAGCGATAATGCGCAACTCAGAGCCGCGCATTCGCATCGGAGATGTTTCAACCGCCGAAAATCGACTGTCATTCCTGCTGAACCAAGCCAGCGACGTGGACCGCGCGCGCGGATTGCTCGAGCCCCAACTGCAAGGTCAAAACCTGGTTCGCGAATGGGATCTGACCGTTGTCGATGGACAGCGCATGGTGTTGACGCCGACCGATAGCGGTGTCGGACAGGCGCTAAACGATGCGATGGAGAGCGCTACCGAAGTCGTCCGCCGCCGGATCGACGAGCTCGGAACTCGCGAGCCTACGATCATCAGGCAGGGTGA
The DNA here is from genome assembly GCF_947499705.1 of uncultured Erythrobacter sp. Classification (NCBI taxonomy): domain Bacteria; kingdom Pseudomonadati; phylum Pseudomonadota; class Alphaproteobacteria; order Sphingomonadales; family Erythrobacteraceae; genus Erythrobacter; species uncultured Erythrobacter sp. Next base: position 787,823 of record NZ_CANMPJ010000001.1, read on the forward strand.
CACGCGGATCGTGGTGCAGGTGCCTGGACTCGAAGATCCTGAAGCGCTGAAGGAATTGCTCGGTCAGACTGCACAGCTTGAGTTCAAGTTGGTCGACACCAACGCACTGCTGACCAATGTCGAAGCGGGCATTGCGCCTCCGGGTAGCCAGATTTTCCCCTATGCGGAGGACAGTCCCCGGGCCGGTCAGTTCGAAGCGGTCAAGCGACTGGGCGGTATTCGCGGCGACAGTCTGACGAATGCTCAAGCGGGTGTGAATCCCGAAACCAACGAAAACATCGTCAGCATTCAGTTCGACGGACCCGGCGGTCAGAAGTTTGCGAAGCTTAGCACCGAAAATGTCGGGCAGCGGTTCGCGATTATTCTCGACGGTGAAGTACTCTCGGCGCCAGTGTTCGAGGAGCCGATCCTAGGCGGTGCGGCGCAGATTTCGGGAAGCTTTACTCCCGACAGCGCGAATACGCTGGCGATCTCGCTTCGGTCGGGCGCGCTGCCTGTGCCGCTGACGGTGATTGAAGAGCGTACCGTCAGCGCGGAACTGGGCAAAGATTCCATCCAGCGCGGCATGATCGCCATGATGATCGGCAGCTTCGCCGTGATCGCGTTGATGATTGCCACCTATGGCCGCTTCGGCGTCTATGCGACGATTGCACTGGTCTTCAACGTTCTCATCCTGCTTGGCCTCATGGCCGGGCTAAACACCACGCTGACGCTGCCGGGGATCGCTGGCTTCGTGCTGACTGTCGGTGCAGCGGTCGATGCCAACGTGCTGATCAACGAACGCATACGCGAAGAGCGAAAACGCGGGCGGCGCGTCGTTGCCGCGATCGAGAATGGCTACAAAGAAGCCAGCCGCGCGATTTACGATGCCAACATCACCAACTTCATCGCCGGTGTGCTGTTGTTCCTGTTCGGCTCTGGTCCGGTTCGTGGCTTCGCGGTCGTGCTGATCATCGGTCTCGCCACCAGCGTCTTCACCGCGCTCACCCTGACCCGCATGTGGGCCGCCGGTTGGCTGCGCAAGACGCGCCCCAGCGACATCAATATTTGAGGACGGTGCCATGAAACTGCTCAAACTCGTCCCCGCTGACACCAATATCAAGTTCCTCAGGCTACGCCTGCCGTTCTTCGTGATCAGCATGCTGTTGATCGCCGCGAGCTGGGCGTTGGTTTTGACCCAGGGTCTGAATTACGGAGTCGATTTCGCCGGTGGTCAGGAGGTCCAGGTGACCTTCACCGAGATGGATCAGGCACCGATTGCCGATTTGCGACAATCGGTCGAGGCACTCGGCTTTGGCACGCCTGTGGTGCAGGAATTCGGTGCGCCCAACATCGTCTCTATCCGCGTTCCGTTGCCGGACGGAGTTGAAGACGAACCGGGCGCAGCGACCGAGATCGGCAATCAGGTCATTGCGATGATTGGTGGCAACTACGATGGTGTGCGAACCGACGGCAACAACACCGTATCGGGCAAGGTCGCGGGCGAATTCCGTCAGGACGCCGTGCTCGCGCTGCTCGCCGCGATGCTGATGGTCGCTATCTATATCTGGATCCGGTTCGAATGGCAGTTCGGCGTCGGAGCGCTGTTCGCTTTGTTCCACGACGTGTCGCTGACGCTGGGGATGTTCTCGCTGTTCCAGCTGGAATTCAGCCTGCAGATCATCGCCGCTATCCTCGCGATTATCGGGTATTCGCTTAACGACACGATCGTCGTGTTCGACCGCATCCGCGAAAACCTGAAGAAGTATCGCAAGATGCCGCTGCCTGAGCTGCTCGACCTGTCGATCAATGAGACGCTGGCGCGTACCGTCATGACGTCATTGACGCTGCTAGTCGCGCTGCTGCCACTGCTGCTGTTCGGTCCCGCCAGCCTGTTTGGACTGGTCGCAGCGATCACCGCCGGCCTGTTCATCGGGACGTATTCGAGCGTCTATCTCGCTTCGCCGATCCTGATCTGGCTGGGCGTAACATCGGACAGTTTCGTGCCGCAGGAAACCGCAGCGGATCGGCAAGAGCGGATCGCACGCGGCGAAGCTTAACTTTCGGCGCGCCTCAGCCACCCGCTCCCTGCGACCGGAAGAGGAAGGAGTCCGGGGGACTGCTTCCCCCGTTTGGCCTTCCACCCGGATTGTGTCCCGGTAGGCTCCGGGTGGAAGGGTGGAGGGAGCGGGTGGCTTGGAACTCTGGCGTCAGCCTGCGACGAGCCGTTCAAAATAGGCCGCCAGTTCGGCAGCATTGTTGTCCCAGCTAAAGCGCTCGGCTGAGGCTGCCACAGACTCCGGATTGGGTGGCGCGGCGAGGAGGCTCTCGACCGCCTCGACAACGGCTTCGGGTGTGCGCTCGATCAATCGGCCCGCAATATCGTTGTTGATCAGCTCCCGCGCGCCGCCGACATCGGTGGTGATCACTGGCGTTCCGCAGGCAATACTCTCAACCCAGGCATTCGCGAGCCCTTCGCTCACCGTAGGCAGCACCGTCGCGTCGGCAGCCGACAGGATCAGTGGCATTACATCGTGATCGAGTGACCCGGCAAAGTGAACCCGGTCTGACACGCCAAGATCGCGCGCCAGCCCTTCCAGCCGACCTTGGTCCTCTCCCTTGCCGACCAGTATGAGCCGAGCCTCTGGTAGAGAGGGTAGGGCGGAAATGGCAATGTCCTGACCCTTGCGTTCGATCAGTGCGCCGACGCACGCCAGCAGCGGCGCTCCCAAGGGCATTGCGAAGCCAAGCTGCTGACCGAGCTGAGAGCGAAGCTGCGTATGCCCAAGCGGGCGGAAGCGGTCCCGATCCAGACCGGTATAGTGAATCTCGATCTTCTCACCCGGCATGCCGAGGGCGATCATCTCACCCTTGAGCGCCTCGCTAACCGCCAAAAGTCCTTTCGCGTAGCGTGCGGCCTCAAGCATTTGATCACGGGCGAAGTCTTGCTCTCCCCAAAGAGATATGTCCGAGCCACGCGCCTTGATCGACAGTGGCAGTCCAAGCTGCTGCGCAACCATCGCGGCAGCCGGGCCATCGGGGAAAAAGAACTGCGCATCGATCACATCGATCGGCCGGTCGGCATGGATTTGCTCGGTCAGGGGCAGGATCGCCTTGGCAATCGCGCCGGCATTGCGCCGTCCTCCGATCTTGGGAATGAGCGTGAAGGGCGGGCGATAGATGGTCATGCCGCCTTCCTGAGCCACCGACTCCAGCTCGGAGAGGGCGCGGTATCGGCCAAAAGTTATCGGCGGCAAGCCGATGGGATTGACCACAGACACGCGCCATTCACCGGTTTTCGCGCCCAGCTTTGCCAGTCCTTCGAGCGAGCGCGCCACGAATGTCCCGAAGCGCGGATTGACCGCGTTGGGATAGAGCGTGCTCAAGGATAGGACATGTTTCAAAGGAAGCGCGTCTCCTGCGTTGCGCGAAAGCGTATGGACCGTTGGTTAAGACCCCCTAACCGGCAAAGGTTACGGCTACAGCGGCCTCACCAGCATCGCGGCGACCGCAATCCATGGCGGGTTGTAGACCACCTGCTGTTTCTGACCTGAACCGGGAGGCAGCAATCCGACCAAGGTGCCACGCCGGTCGATCAGTCGCCCGAATGCAAACCGCCCACCGGGGCGCGGGAGCAGGCAATCGCGATTTATCGCTTCGGCTGCGCGTTCCGGATGCAGTTGCCGAAGCCACAGAAGGTCGCCTGGTCGGAACTCCCCCACGCTTTCGCCCACGGACAATACCATAAGCGGTGCCGCGTCGTCCTGCATCGCGAGTTCGGTCGGCAAGAGCGCTTCTCGCGGGCTGGTCAGCGCCTCGGCCCCGATTGAGGCGAGCTCGGCCACGATCTGCGGCGTTTCGCCTCCTTCGGATCGGACAAGGGTCTCTGGATCAATCCCCAGCGCAGCACCGATCCGGTCCATCCATTTGGTCGAAAGGTTGCGCATGCCCGTTTCGAGCCTGCCGATGGTTTGAGCCGTTGTGGGCGGGTCGCATGCTTCGGCCAGTTGCGCGAGAGTGAGGCCCTTGGCCTTGCGGATATCGCGAATACGATTGATCAATTGTGTTCTCCCGGAACTCAATCTTGAACCAATTTGGTAATTCTCTCTTTCCTACATCACAGGTGCCAATGCAAGTGTCGCTCTTTACCAAATCGGCAAAAGGAGAGCGGTCATGGCGCGTAAATTGGTTGAACAGGAATTGACCAGCGAGGGTCCGCGGCGGGGTTCGGGCGCGAAGGGTAAACGCCGGACGGTGACGGTGAACCTGGGAGAGTCGCCAATCGCCTGGTTACATTCGCGTGGACATTTGGAAGATCGCCTGTTCGATGCGGGCGAGGCGCTGCGCGGGGACTATGAGCGCGCGCAGCTATCGCCCAATGTAACGATGCGATGGGACCCGGTTCGGGTGAAGACGACCGGTGACCAAGGGCTGAACCCGGCGGAAAAGCAGATCGCTGCGAAGGCGCGCTTCGACGGTGCATTGAAGGAAGCGGGCAAGGGGCTCGAAGACATTCTTTGGCGAGTTGTGTGCGCGGGCGAGGCGCTACCTGAAGCGGAGAAGGGCCTTGGCTGGCCCGCGCGCAGCGGCAAGCTGGTGCTGAAACTGGCGCTCGAACGGGTTGCCGAATTCTACCGCATCAGGTGAAACGAGTTGGAGACCTGTCAACTTCGCAAAATCGCCCTCAAACCCAGCGTTTCTGCGGGATTGAGGGCGAATTTGCAGGGTGACACGGTGTCAATTGTGTCAACTCTGCTGGGGTGCGTCGTACAATTCTCAGCTGCCGTAGAAGAACCGCTCTTCGACGATTTTGTCGTCCTTCACAGTGTAGACCCCGACTTCGGCCATCTGCGAGCGCTCGCCATCCATCGTGACGTCCATGGTGTATTTCACCGCGAACTGGTCGCCGAACACATACGGTCCTTCCGTGGTGGTATCGTGCATTTCGGCATTGGCTTCCCACCAGGCATGCTTTCCGAGCAGTGCTTCGCGGCCTTCCACGCGGGCCATTGGGCTGTCCTGCTGTGGTTCGAGGCTCACGATGTCGTTGGACCAATAGGATTGGTAAGCCTCGGCATTGTCCTCGGCGACGGCGGCGGTGAATTCCTTGGCTACTTGTTCAACCGACATGGCAGTTCTCCTTCTCAGATGGCGAAAGGATGTCGCGCCAATGTGGCATTATCGCGACCAACTGCTCGGAGTTCGGCATGCGTGTTCTGCATCTGGAACGACCCGGCGCAATCTGGCAGACAGTCAGACATGACTTCGACGACCCTGCGCTACGGCCTGCTTTATGGCGGTGCGATCGCTCTGATCGCGGCGCTGCTTCAATGGGTCGAATATCGCTATCAAGTGATGCAGATGCCGGGCGAGGTCTATGCAGCGATCATCGCAGTGATTTTCATCGGAATCGGCATCTGGGTTGGGCTGCGACTCACCCCCGGCGCCGCGCAAACCGAATTCGAGCCGAACGACAAGGCGATCGCATCACTGGGATTGACCCCGCGCGAACTCGAAATCCTTGGCTATCTCGCGAAAGGTGCAAGCAACAAGGAAATCGCCCGGTCACTTGGCGTCTCTCCCAACACGATCAAGACGCACATCGCCAATCTTTACATGAAGTTGGATGTAACTGGTCGAGGCAAGGCGGTTGAGGCGGCGCGCTCTCTCGCGGTCATTCCTTGAGGTCATCCATTGGGGCGAAATCGCCCAACTCACCCATCTGGGTGATAGGATTGCAGCTGGGTATGAGGAACGGATTGGGCGTCCAACAACAGGGAGACAACCAATGCTGCGTTATTCACTGATCTTCGGTTCGGTCATTGGCGTCGTCGTAATCGCTTTTATGATCGTTGTGATGCTGGCGATGGGAACGGATGACCCCGGCGTTTCTGAACTGATGGGCTACGCCGTCATGCTGGCGGTGCTGTCGCTGGTGTTTATCGGCATCAAACGGTTTCGCGACGTCGAACATGGCGGCGTGATCAAGTTCACGCAGGCTGCCGGGGTCGGCATCGGCATCGCGGTGGTCGCAGGGTTTTTCTACACAATCAGCTGGGAGGTTTACCTCCACCTCTCCGATTTCGCGTTCATCGATGCCTATGCCGAAGGTCTTAAGTCAGCGGTTATTGCTGAAGGCCTGAGCGCGGATGAACAGGCGGCAAAGCTGGCTGAGATCGACGCGAGCATGGCGAATTATGCGAATCCACTGGTCCGCGTCCCGATCACCTTTATCGAGATATTCCCTGTGGGGCTGTTGGTCGCGCTGATCTCGGCATTCGTCCTGAAGAACCCCAAGGTGCTGCCAGCGCGTGCGAGCGCCTGAAACCGGGAGCTATGCCTCCAACGCCGCCCGGACTGACGCGTGCAGTTCGGGCAGAACGTCGCTTTCGAACCAGGGGTTCTTTGCCGCCCAAAGCCGCACGCGCCAAGCAGGGTGAGGTAGCGGAAGAAACGGCGCGAACTCAGATCCCCGGCGGACTCGTTCGGTCATGGATAGCTTCTTGGTATCAGGCAGATAGGCGGTTTGGGCGTATGCACCTACAAGCAGCGTCAAGCAGTCGTCGGGCAGCATGTCCAGGATGCGTTGGTGCCATGCTGGTGCGCATTCCTTGCGGGGCGGGGCATCTCCGCCGCTGGCTTTGCCGGGATAGCAAAATCCCATCGGCATCAGAGCGACATTGTCGGGGTCGTAGAAAGCAGGTTTGTCGAGCCCCAGCCATTCGCGCAGCCGTTCGCCGCTGTCATCGTCCCACGGCACTCCGCTGGCATGGACCTTGGTACCCGGAGCCTGGCCGATGATCAGGATGCGCGACTTTGGCGAGAACTGGACGACGGGGCGAGGGCCGAGCGGAAGGTGCTCGGCGCAGATTGTGCAGGCCTGGATTTCGGCGTGCAGCTGTGCAGTCCGTTCGTTCATCCTTCAACCCTTTCTGCTAACTCGAGCCAGCGCTCTTCGGCTGCATCCTTTTCGGCGCGCGCGTTCTCGATCCCCTTGGATATGGTTGCGAAACGTTGCGGGTCCGAAACGAATAGATCGGGATCGCACAGAATGGTTTCACCCTTGGTGATCGCCGCCTCAAGCTCCTCGATCCGCGCCGGGAGGATCTCGTAATCCCGCTGGTCTTTGAAAGAGAGTTTGGTCGACGGCGGTGGAGGAGGGGGCGGAGCAGCCTGCTTTGGCGTGGCCGCTTGCTTCGACTTGCCAACCACCGGCTTGCGCCGTTTGGCTTCCCAGTCTTCATACCCGCCAGCAACGATGTCGACCTTGCCCGACCCATCGAGGCCCAGCGTCACCGTCACAGTTTTGTCGAGAAAATCACGGTCGTGGCTGACGATCAGAACAGTGCCATCGAAATCGGCAATCACTTCTTGCAGCAGGTCGAGTGTTTCGAGATCCAGATCATTGGTCGGCTCGTCGAGCACCAGCAGGTTCGCTGTTCGCGCAAATTCCCGGGCGAGCAACAACCGCGAGCGCTCTCCGCCCGACAGGATACCGACCTTGGTATCCACTATCTTGGGATCGAACAGGAATTCCTTGAGGTACGCCTGAACATGTTTGCGATTGCCGCGAACATCGATCCAGTCACCGCCTTCCGCGAGAATATCACGCACAGTAGCATTCGGCTCAAGCAGCTTGCGCTGTTGGTCGATCATCACACCCGACAGGGTTCGCGCATGCGTAATTGTGCCGCTATCGGGCTCCAGCTCACCAGTCAGCATTTTGAGCAAGGTCGTCTTACCCGCCCCATTCGCGCCGACGATCCCGATCCGGTCGCCGTTCTGGATGCGCAGGCTGAACGGCTTGATTACTGCCCGGCCATCATAGGTCTTGGTGATGTTTTCGGCTACGATGACGGACTTCGATTTGAACTCGTCGTCATTCGCAAGCTTGAGCTTCGCTGTCCCGCTGTCGGAGATCATCGCTGCTCGCGCTGCGCGCATCTGGAACAGCTTTTCGAGCCGGCCCTGATTGCGTTTGCGCCGCGCGGTTACGCCACGTTCCAGCCAGTGCGCTTCGATCTTCAGCTTGGCATCGAGTTTCTCTGCCGCACGCGCTTCCTCGGCATAGACCTGCTCTTCCCACGCTTCATAGCCGCCGAAGCCGACTTCCTTGCGTCGCAACGTTCCACGGTCGAGCCACAATGTCGCGCGGGTGAGGCGTTTCAGGAACGTCCGGTCGTGGCTGATTGTGATGAACGCGCCCTTGTAGCGGCTTAGCCAATCCTCCAGCCAATCGATTGCGGAAAGATCGAGGTGGTTGGTCGGCTCGTCGAGCAACAACAGGTCCGGGTCATGTGCCAGCGCGCGGGCAATCGCGGCGCGGCGTCTCTCTCCGCCGCTAGCGGTTTCGGCGTCGCGCTCCATATCGATACCGAGCTGCCCTGCGATTGCCTCAACTTCGTGCACGGCTGGCGCATCATCGCCTGCAAGCGCGAAATCCATAAGGGTTTCGAACGGCGAGAAGTCAGGTTCCTGTTCCAGGAAGACGATCCGCGTGTTCGGCTTCACCCGCCGCATGCCGAGATCCGCTTCGATCCGGTCATCGATCATTTTCAGCAATGTCGTCTTGCCCACCCCGTTGCGCCCGATCAGCGCCAGCCTGTCTCCGGGCAGAACATGCAGGTCGATAGGTTCGACATCCGGGCCGCCGAACAGCCAGCGGCCGCCTTGTTGCAGGCCGAGGCCTTCCCAGGAAAGAATTGGAGGTTGTGCCATTGCCAGCGCCAAGTAGGGTCTTGCGATACGCCGGGCAAGCCGGTTCAGTGCTGCGAAAGTCCACCCGCTGCATTGCGAACCAAAAGGGAGGTCAAAACCCATGATCCGTTACATCGCCACCGCCGCTGCCGCGAGCGCGCTCGCCATTCCCGCACATGCTGCGGTCGTCGAAATTGAATCCGAAGGTCCGGTGATCGAATTGTCGATCTTCGAAAGCGTCACCGCAGAACCCGACATGGCGACGATCAGTGCAGGTGTGAGTACATCTGCTCCGACAGCTGTCGAAGCGATGCGCCTAAACTCAGTGCAGATGCGGCAAGTGATCGATCAGATCAAAGCGCAAGGCGTCGATGAGAAAGACATTCAGACTACCGGCATCAATCTCAACGCGCGCTACGATTACAATCGCGGGACGCAGCAAAACGAGTTCCGCGGCTACCAGGTGTCCAACCGGGTGAGCGTCAAATTGCGCGAGATCGAGGCGACCGGGCAGGTTCTCGATGCGCTGGTGTCTGCGGGAGCCACTGACCTCAGCGGTCCGAGTTTCTCAATAGAAGACGATGAGACAGCAAAGGACCAAGCGCGTGGGCGCGCCGTTGAAAGAGCGCAGCAACGCGCCACCGCTTATGCCGAGATGCTCGGCTTTGATGAAGTGCGCGTGCTTGAAATCAGCGAAGCGATCCGCAGCAGCGGTCCGGTCATGCAGGTGGCGATGCGAAGTGCGGCGGAGTCCGACATGGCCGCAGCTCCCCCTGTCCAACCGGGCATGGTCAGCACCGGAGTATCGATAACGATTAAGTTCGAGCTGCTCGAAGACGAAGAAGAATGAAAAGTTCACAACACTGAACCGGCGGCAACGTCGCTATTCAGAACTTGTTCAATGCACGAACGCTAGGCATGACAGCATTATGAAACGTATCCGATCATTCTTCGCAGGCATTCTCGCGGCACTGTCGCTTGCAATGCTCGCTGGCGTTCCCGCCTCGGCAGCTGGTTTCGGTCAAGATCAGGGTCGCAGCGATCAGGGCGAAGCGCGCAAGGAAATGCGCGCAGGCAACCAGCTTTCGCTGCGCGAGATTGAGCGGCGCGTGCTCCCGAAAATGCGTGGGAGCGAGTATCTTGGCCCGGCGTACGATTCGACCGCACGCGCCTACCGTCTGAAGTTCATCAAGGACGGCCGCGTCACGTATGTCGATGTCGATGCGCGAACCGGGCGGATTATCAATCGCTCACGCTGATCCGAATTCACACTCAATCGTCAGAACACCGGGGAAATCAGTGAGCGTTCGCACTGCACCTTCCTTGACGCACGCTGCGCAAAAGCGCACGAGTTCTGCGGTTTATACGCCCAAATTTGGCACGCAGCAGATTGGTGGAATATGCGCATCCTGATCGTCGAAGACGAACCCACTCTTGGCCAACAATTGAAATCAACCCTCGAACAGACCGGCTATGCTGTCGATCTGTCGACCGATGGTGAGGATGGCCACTTCCTTGGCAGCACCGAGGAATACGATGCGGTTATCCTCGATCTGGGCCTGCCAGAGATTGACGGGCTGACCGTGCTAGGCATGTGGCGCAAAGAAGGCCGGGACTTTCCTGTGCTTGTACTTACTGCGCGGGACAGTTGGTCAGACAAGGTCGCCGGACTCGATGCCGGGGCTGACGATTACCTCGCCAAACCATTCCAGACCGAAGAGCTGATCGCTCGCCTTCGCGCACTTATTCGCCGTGCGTCGGGTAACACGTCGTCGGAACTGACAGCTGGCCAAGTCCGGCTTGATACCCGTTCGGGCCGCGTGACGCTGAGCGGGGAACCGGTCAAACTCACGGCGCAGGAATACAAGCTGCTCAGCTACCTAATGCACCACAAGGGCAAGGTGGTAAGCCGCACCGAGTTGATCGAGCACATCTACGATCAGGATTTTGATCGCGACTCCAACACGATTGAAGTGTTTGTGACGCGCATCCGCAAGAAACTCGGCGCAGAAGTGATAACGACTATCCGTGGCCTCGGTTACAGCCTCGACGACCCCGAAGACGCTCCAAGAGCCTCCTGACTCCAGAGCGACTTCCGACGCGGTCCCGGTTTCGCCAGCGAGCGAACCTGAAGACGCGCCTGAAGCAACCGACCAAGCGCAGAACGCCGCACCGCAGGCCAGGGGCAGCCTCGCGCGGCGCATGGGCGTTATCGCGGCAGGCTGGATTTTCGTGCTGCTGCTGGGCGGAGGGATCGCGCTCGACAGGGCGCTGTCCAATCAGGTCGAAAACAATTTCGACGAGCAATTACAATACATCCTGACTGCGATGATTGCGTCGGCGGAAATCATGCCGGGCGGCGAAGTGAGCTTTAACCGTGCATTGGGTGATCAGCGCTTTCTGGAGCCAAACAGCGGCCTTTATTACCAGATCAACGGGACGGATTACGAACCGTGGCCATCGCGCAGCCTGTGGGACCGGACGCTGGAACTGCATGCCGTCCAAGGCGACGAGGAGCATTTCGATAGTGAAGCGCACTTCTACAATTCGGACCAATTCGATGGCGAACCACTGCGTATAGTCGAGCGCACCGTAATCCTGCCGGGTAGCGAAACGCGTTGGACATTCGCAGTCGCGAGCGCGACCGAAGAGATCGACACGCAGCTGCAAACGGTCCGTTCGATTCTAGTCTGGAGCTTTGCGGTATTGGGCCTTGGCCTGCTCGTTATGGCGCTGCTGCAGATCCGATACGGACTTTCGCCGCTGCGCCGGGTGCGGGCAGCGATTTCGAAACTTCGCACGACAGGCGAGAACCGCATCACCGAACCACTGCCGACCGAAGTGCAACCTCTTGTCGAAGAACTGAACGGACTGCTCGAACATTCCGAGCGTCAGGCTGAAGAAGCGCGGATGCATGCTGGCAATCTCGCCCATGCGTTGAAGACGCCGCTAACGGTTTTGACCAACGCGGCGACGGCGCGCGATCCTGATCTCAATCAGGCTGTGTTCCGCGAGACACGGACGATGCAGCGCCACGTCGATCACCATTTGGCCCGTGCCCGAGCAGTTGGACGCAGGGCGATCGGTCACGCGCGCACCAATGTCCGTCAGAGCGCAGAAGCTGTGCGCCGGGCGGTTGAACGACTCTATCCCAATGGCCGGCTGGACATCGCGGGCAGCAAGGACGCGCTGGTTACAATCGAGCGGCAGGACCTGGATGAAATTCTCGGCAATCTGATCGAAAACGCCGCCAAATATGGTGGTGGCAGCGTGTTCGTTACCGTCGACAATGAACCCGATTCCGAGAAATGCCTGATCTGGGTCGAGGATGACGGCATGGGCATCCCGGAAGAAGAACGTGAGCGCATCTTCGATCGCGGAGCGCGGCTGGACACTGGCAAGCCCGGCACAGGACTTGGCCTCGCAATCGTGCGTGATGTGGCGGAGATTTACGGTGGAAGCGTCTCGATTGGCGAAAGCGAAGACCTTGGCGGATTGCTGATCGAACTGGCTCTGCCGCGCGCCGAAAGCAGTGGTGAAAAAGAAAAATAGCGCCCCGGCGAAGGGTCTGGGCATCGTCCCGCGTTAGAGGGGCAATCGAGCGATCGATCACCACACGCAAACGGGGCCATTTGCGCGGAAATAATGACTGGCAGCGGCGAGCTACAATCCGACCGCCCAAACGAAGAGGCACAGCTTGTCGCGCGGATCGCCGCGCGAGATGAGCACGCCTTTCGTACAGCAATCGAAGCACACGCCTCGCTGATGCACCGGATTGCCTACCGGATGATGGGCGACGCTCACGAAGCCGAGGATATTGCGCAGGAAGCCATGCTGAGACTGTGGGATCATGCACCGCGCCTCGACAAGCGCGCTGGCGTCAAGATCGCGCCGTGGCTGAAGCGTGTCACGATAAACCTAGCGATTGATCGCCTTCGAATTGCCAAACGTAATTCGGACAGCGAGGTCCCTGATCGTGCAGACGAAACACCGCTCGCCGATACGCAGATCGAGGAAAAACAGGAAGGCGCTGCTGCACGCGCTCTCATCGCAGCGCTGCCCGACCGACAGCGAGCAGCGATTGTGCTGACCTATTACGAAGAGCTGCCCAATATCGAAGCAGCGGCTGCGCTCGATATGAACATCAAGGCATTCGAATCTCTGCTGCACCGCGCCCGCGCGGCGTTGAAGAAGGCTTTTGCCAAGCAGGAATCGAACGGAGGAGCGGCATGACCGACGAAACGCCAATCACTCCCGATAGTCCGCTTGGCCGCTTGTTGACGGCTGACAAAGCGCCCTCGCTGCCAAGTGGCTTCGCCGACCGGGTGCTTGCAGGAACAAAGGACCGTCCGGACCCTTTGCCGGAAACCCGCTCAGGCGTCGGACGCACAAACCGCTGGCAGTCAGCGCGGCGCCTGGTGATTGGAGCGGTTGCTGCGGGCGCGCTTGCCACGACGGCAGCGGCGACAGGTGTGTTTGGTGATCTGCCGATCTCTCTCCCTTCAGCCGAAAGGGTATGGGCAACGATAACCGGGCAGGAGGAGGCCGAGGAGCCGTCCTCTCCAACGGGTGGAAATGAGAGTTCGACGATAGTCCCCGAAGCGAGCGCGCCCGTCTTGATCGAAGGACCGATAGACTCGCCTGAGGAACTGGAAGAGGCCTTTCGCCGGGTCGACGAAGTGCGGGCCAACCGCACAAACACCCGCCGCGACCGCGTCGACGACCGCATCGACCGGGCCATCGAAAACCGCCGCGAACAGGGAATGGGTCCCACTCCCGAGCGGGAAGAGCGACTACGCGGTCGCCTTGACCGCTTTCGCGAGCGCCGCGACGCAGAGGCCAAAGTGCGCTTAGAAAATCGGCGTGAAGAGCTGCGCGAGCGTGTCGAAAATGGCGAAGAATTGACCCGCGAGGATTTCATTCGGGAGCAGCGTGATGCCGTTCAATCGCCTCAGATGCGCGACCGGATCGAGCGCCTACGCCAGCTTCCCCCAGAGGAACGCCGCGAACGTATTCGACAATGGCGGGAACGCCGACAATTGCGGCGCCAACAGCGCTTTGAAGATAGTGGAGTTCCGCCGACCGATTCTGAGCAGTCTGAGACACCATCGGCGGAGCCTGCCGCAGAGGAGATGACGCCGCCTCCGATCAACGAAGACGAGAAATTCTGACCCAGCGCGAAGGGTCGGCGCTGCAACCTCGTTCTAGGAATGTCACCGCCCCGACATGGTGGGTTTGGGATCGGATCGGCCCCGCAAACGAACATTCGCTAGGATGAGGATAGAGATGATGAAATCGACCCTGACATTGGCCGCCATTGCTGCCTTCGCTGTCGCTCCTGCCGCCAACGCGCAGGAACAGACCCGCACCAAAACCTTTGAAGGACCGAACGCCACGGCGACGCAAACCACGACTGTTGACCGCGAGGCGGGCACCCTCAACCGCGACCGCCAGGTCACCAACACCAACACTGGCAAAACCGCTTCGAGCAATCTCAACCGTCAGCGGACCGAGACCGGCTCCACTGTCAGCCGCACGCAGACCGGACCGCAAGGCAATTCGCGCAGCTTCAACGGCGAGCGTGTGCGCACCGACAACGGATCGACCTTCAACGGCACCGCCACGGGTCGGCGCGGTAACACTTACGATGTTTCCGGAAGCCGCAGCCGTGATGGGATGGGCAATTCGAGCGCAAGCCAGCGTGTGACGAACTCACGAGGTGAGTCCCTCTACAGCCGCGACCGCACAACCACCCGCAGCAACGGGCAAGTCAATCGCACGGTCAACACGTCGCGCAAACAGGGCGCGAAAAAGCCACGCCGCGCCAACCGCCGGTCACCGCGGTAATCCTCTCTCATAACCGGCAGCCGAAAGGCCCCAAAAACCCTGCCGGCCAATTCCGCAGCCAACCCCTTTCAACTGGCTCGGATACTCGAGGGCACGGACGGCAGAATCTGCCAACGTGCCCTCATTCTTTATGCATCCGAATTCAGACGCCGTTCAAACCTTTTGAGGCTTCTGTTCGCCGTTTAGGAAACTGAAGGCTGGTCCGATGCACAAAGGATTTGGGGCAATTGTCGTCGCGGCATTGATGGTGACGGGATGTGCCAGAGTTCCGGCTGACGGGTTTGGGGGCGAACGCACTGTCTTCAACAATCCCTATGCGCCGCCTGAGATCGACCAGACTGGCATTGGCCCGGAATGCAGCGAAGAAGTCATTCGCAATGAGCGCTGCCGGTTGGACAGTTTGATCTACCCCGGACAAGGGCGTTTCGCACGCGATGCGAATGGTAATCTCGTTCGCCTGACCCGCAGCGAACGGCGGTTGTTGCGGGATCGGAGTGAAGCGATTCGGTCGCGGATCGATGTGCTTGAATCGCTGGAGAATGGGACGGCAATTCCCCCGGGTTCGCCCGCTCTCAAGGATTTGCCGCCTCCACCACCTCCGGCACCGAAGGTCGGCGACACTATACCGGCAAGAAACGCCCCCAAGCGTTAATTGCCGCGCGCTTTCTCATGGTGGCGGATCACTTCTTCGATGATGAAGCGCAGGAACTTCTCGCTGAATTCGGGATCAAGGTCGGCTTCCTCCGAGAGCGCACGCAGCCGGGTTATCTGCCTTTGTTCGCGATCAGGGTCAGCTGGAGGCAACGTCACCTTCGCCTTGTACTCGCCGACAGCCTGAGTGATGCGAAAGCGCTCCGCCAGCATATGGATGATCGCCGCATCGATATTGTCGATGCTTTTGCGAAAGGCGCCGAGCACCTGATCGGGCGTTTTCTCGCCATCGGGCGCAGGTTGCATAGAATCCGTCATAGGCCGCGAAGCTAGCAACAATTCAGCGCTTGCCAAGCGCGCTGGGCTCCCCCAAATGCGCAATCATCATGAGTGCCGACGTCGTACCCCTTCCGCGCAAGCGGCCGACACTCGATCCCATGTTGTCGCTGACAGCCAGCGGAATGAACTCGGTCAACTCCGTCATTCTAGAGCGTATGCAGAGCGAAATTCCGCTCATCCCTCGGCTTGCCGGACATCTGATTTCGGGCGGAGGTAAGCGATTGCGTCCAATGCTGACGCTCGCTGGTGCCGAATTGGTCGGATATCAGGGCGACCGTCACCACAAGCTCGCCGCTGCGGTTGAGTTCATCCACACCGCGACTTTGCTGCATGACGATGTTGTCGATGGCAGCGAACTCAGGCGCGGTAAGGCTGCGGCCAATATCATCTTCGGCAATCCGGCAACGGTACTGGTGGGCGATTTCCTGTTCAGCCGCGCATTCGAGCTGATGACCGAGGACGGTTCGCTCAAGGTGCTACGCATCCTCAGCCACGCCAGTGCGGTGATCGCAGAGGGCGAAGTCAATCAGCTGACAGCACAGCGCCAGATCGAGACAAGCGAAGAACGTTATCTCCACATCATCGGCGCGAAGACCGCCGCTCTGTTTGCGGCGGCGAGCCAGATCAGCGCGGTGGTGGCGGAATGCAGCGAAGAGCAAGAACGCGCGCTGGAAGACTACGGACGCAATCTTGGTGTGGCCTTCCAACTGGTTGACGATGCTATCGATTACGATTCCGACGCGGCGGAAATGGGCAAAGATCAGGGCGATGACTTCCGCGAAGGCAAAATGACCTTGCCGGTTATCCTGGCCTATGCGCGCGGAGACGAGGCAGAGCGCAAGTTCTGGAAAGATGCGATTGCGGGCCATCGGACCTCAGACGACGATCTGGCGGAGGCCATCCGCTACATCGAGCGCCATAACGCGGTCGAGGACACGCGCGAGCGTGCACGACACTTTGTTCAGCGAGCAATTGATGCAATTTCGATCTTCCCTGACGGCAAGGCACGTCAGGCCATGGCGGAAGCGGCCCAGTTCGCGGTCGCGCGCGGATATTAGCCGTTGTAAAAAATATTTGACATCGCCGGTTCGAGCTACCACACGTGTAAAAGATTTTTAACATGTGAGGTGACGCGATGTCGTTCAGAGAAAAATCCGCTTGGGGTATGGGCGCGTTGCTCGCGCTTGTTGGCGCCTTCTATTTCAAACTTGTCCTGATCGATGGCGTGCCACCGTCGTTCGCTGCGATCCCCTTTGTGCTTTTTGTCGTCCTCGGAGCCATCGCTGTGCAGCTCGGGTTGGTGGCGACATCTCTCAAGGATGCGAACCAGCCTGCCGACGAACGCGAGCAGTTGGTGCAGGACAGGGCAGCGCACTATTCTTCTTACATTCTCGGCTTTGGCGTGCTGGTGGGGATGGGACATTTCATCTTTGCGCAGGACGGGAATGTGATGTTCCATATCGTTCTGACGAGTTTGGTTTTGAGCCAGATCGCGGAGTATGGCTCGCAGATAGTCCTTTTGCGCCGGTCGGTCTGACCTTTGCCCAAAAGTCCTCCCATCACGAACAGGGTGCGCGAACTGCGCGAAGCCCATGGCCAAATGAGTCAAGCTGCACTGGGTGATGCTGTGGGCGTGACGCGGCAGACAATCATCGCGATTGAACAGGGGCGGTATTCTCCCAGCCTTGAAACCAGTTTTCGGATTTCGCGGCTTTTCGGAGTGGGCGTCGAGGATGTGTTCGGTTGGGAGGGAGAATGAAGGAACTTCCGATCAGCGCGGTCCTCCCGCAAATCCGATCAGCGTTGGCGGAGAATGGAGCGGGCGTTCTGATCGCACCGCCGGGAGCAGGAAAGACCACGGCGGTTGCGCCGGACCTGCTGGGTGAAGACTGGTGCACCGGTCAGATCATCATCACCAGCCCGCGCCGTGTTGCCGCCCGTGCAGCGGCAGAGCGGATGGCCGAGGTGCTCGGGGAACGTGCTGGCGACACTGTCGGCTACATGACTCGCCTCGACAGCAAGACCTCGGCGAAGACCCGCATACTGATCGTTACGGAGGCAATTCTCGTCAATCGGCTGGTCGATGATCCTGAATTGTCGGGCGTTTCTGCGGTTCTGTTCGATGAGGCGCATGAGCGGCATCTCGATAGCGATCTGGGACTGGCGCTTGCGTTGGAGACGCGTTCCGTATTGCGCGAGGATCTGCGTGTGCTCGTGATGTCGGCGACGATCGACGGCGCGAGATTCTCTCGGCTGCTTGGCGATGAGACACCAGTGATCGAGAGCGAGGGGCGCAGTTATCCCTTGGACATTCGGTGGCTCGGCAGCGACCCTTCGGCGCGGATAGAGGATCAGGTCGCAGCCGGGGGGATGACGGCGTGGCGCGAAAGCGAGGGCGATATTCTGGCGTTCCTGCCCGGAGTCGCAGAGATCGAACGAACGCGAGAGCGGTTGAAGGCAAAGCTTCCTGATACGCCGATCCTGCCCCTTCACGGCCAAGTCGAACCCGCGGCGCAGCGCTCTGCAATCCGGCGCGATCGGGATGGAAGGCGGCGTATTGTACTGGCGACGGCAATCGCTGAGACCTCTTTGACGCTCGACGGTGTCACAGCGGTCGTCGACAGCGGTTTGGCGCGAAATGCCCAGTTCGACCGCGCAGCCGGAACTACACATCTGGTCACTCACCGTGCCAGTCAAGCTGCGGCGGCGCAGAGGGCTGGGCGCGCGGCGCGGCAGGGGCCGGGTGTTGCGTACCGATTGTGGGAGGAAGGCGGACATCTTGGGAGGCCCGAATTCGCGCCACCGGAGATCGAAACTGCTGACCTCGCTCCGCTGCTGCTTAAGCTCGCCAAGTGGGGTTCGAGTGACCCGGCTGAACTTCGCTGGCTCGACGCGCCGCCCGACGCATCGATTGCGGCGGCGCGCGCTTCGCTTGAAAAGCTCGGAGCATTGGACGCCGATGGTCGAACCACGCCTTTGGGTGAGCAGATTGCGAGCATGCCAATGGCCCCGGACCACGCGGCAGCTGTGCTTCACGGTGCGCGCTCCGATGCTGGCGAGCGGGCAGCGCAATTGGTTATGCTGTTGCAAGAACGCGGGCTGGGCGGGCGCAGCGAGGATTTGTCTCAGCGGCTTGGCCGATGGCGCGATGACCGTTCCAAGCGCGCGACGAATGCGATGCGAATTGCGCAGAGTTGGGTGCGGTCTGCGCAGAAGTTAATTGGATCGAAAGACGGACTCGAATGCGACGAAGCCGAATGCCTAGCGCTTGCTCGCCCAGATTTTGTCGCTAAGCGGCGCGGCAAAAGCGGTGAGCAATGGATCAGCGCAGGTGGTCGGGGCTTTCAGCTTGATCCGGCATCACCGCTCGCCCGAGCGGACTGGATCGTGATCGGCGACGCACAGGGTCAGGCTAAGGGCGCGCGGGTCACCGCTGGAATCGAACTGACCGACAAACAGGTCGAGGCGCTCTTTGCAGATGAGCTGGAAGAACGTTCGATAGTGCGCTGGAACAGTTCGGAAAATCGTGTGGAGGCTCGGCGCGAGAGACGGCTTGGTTCGATCCTGTTATCGAGCGCCCCCGATCCCGATCCCGACCCTCAGGCCGTTGTGGACATCCTTGTGGGTAAAGCTCTGGATAGCCTTGTGGACATTCTACCGGCCGAACTCCTCGCGCGGGCCCAGTTTGCCGAACTTGATACTCTTTCGATCGACACCTTGCGAGAAACCTCGGAGCTCTGGCTGGCACCGCTGCTGCAAGGGCGACGAAAACTCGATGTTGCGCCAGGCAAGCTCGCTGAGGCAGTGCTCGGCCAATTGGATTGGAACGACCGACGCGCGCTCAATGAGAAGGCGCCGACACATTTCACGTCGCCCGCCCAGAGCCGGCATGCCATCGATTATTCCGATGATCTTGCACCGAGCGTCGAGGTCCGCGCTCAGGCACTGTTCGGCCTCGATCAGCATCCGAAGATTGGAACGCATGCGCTGAATCTGAAGCTCACAAACCCGGCTGGCCGTGTGATAGGCGTCACCGCTGATTTGCCAGGTTTCTGGCGCGCGGCTTGGTCAGATGTCGTGAAGGATATGAAGGGCAGATATCCCAAGCATCGTTGGCCTGATGAGCCTTGGGTGGAAAAGCCAAGCCTCAAAACGAAAAACGCCTTCAATAGAGGCTAAGTTTGGCTTATCGGGCCTGTGACTTAAGGACCAAGCACATGAGCGCACGTATCTACCAGCAGCCCAAGAGCGCAATGCAGTCGGGCAAAGCCAAGACCGACACTTGGGTTCTCGAATTCGAGCAATCCGAGGCGCGCAAGCCGGATCCGCTAATGGGGTGGACCGGTAGCGGAGACACGCAGGCGCAGGTGAAGCTCAACTTTCCGAGCAAGGATGCCGCCAAAGCTTATGCCGATAAGTACGGCATCACCGCGCGCGTGCACGCAACACCTCCGAAGTCGCTCAAGCTTCAGGCCTACGCCGATAATTTTAAGTAGGTCCGTGCCTGAAGCCAGCCGTTCCCTCCACCCTTCCACCCGGATTGTGTCCCGGTAGGCTCCGGGTGGAAGGGTGGAGGGAGCGGGTGGCCTGGAAGTCCGCCGAATACTCGGTGTTGAATTCTCAACCATTGGCCGCCATATGGCGCTCCGGGAGTCGGGTGGACGTTTGCGTTCGCTCACCGGGTCAGGTCCGGAAGGAAGCAGCCCAGGTGAATTGCGACGGGTCGCTCGGCTCCTTTTTTGATTCGGTACCAGCCCGTCTCCCCCTCCCAACCACCCGATTATTTGAACCATGTCGGGTGGTTGGGAGGGGGAGTGGGCCGGTACCGCTGGCGGAAGCGCTCGCTCGGCTCCTTTTCCATCAAATCCTGCGATGATCGCGATGACAAACGTTCGGCAAGCGCCTAGCTTGCACACGTGACTGATTCCGATCCAGACCTGCCAGAGCTCGAAGACGAGAGCGCACCTACCGCTGCCGAACTCGAGGCGGCTGGGCAGAACTCCATGTTCGGCGATCCTGCGCCTGAGGCAGCTGCTACATCGGAGGCTGTTTCAGAGTCAGATGCCGCGCCAGCGTCAGCTCCGGCTGCGTCTGCGCCGACTTCGCCAACGCCAACGGCAGAGACGAACCAGCCCTACCGTGTCCTGGCGCGCAAATACCGTCCGCAGACTTTTTCAGAGCTGATCGGGCAAGAGCCTATGGTGCGCACGCTCGCCAACGCTATCGAGCGTGACCGGCTGGCGCATGCTTTCCTGATGACCGGCGTGCGCGGGGTCGGGAAAACCTCCACCGCACGGTTGATAGCAAAAGCGCTCAATTGCGTCGGTCCAGATGGCGAGGGCGGCCCGACGATCGATCCATGCGGTCGATGCGAGCCGTGCACAGCGATTGCCGAGGGCCGCCATATCGATGTGATCGAGATGGACGCGGCCTCCCACACCGGTGTCGACGATGTCCGCGAGATCATCGAGCAGGTTCGCTACGCGGCGGTTTCTGCACGCTACAAGATCTACATCATCGACGAAGTTCACATGCTCTCACGCAACGCGTTCAACGCGTTGCTGAAGACACTCGAAGAGCCGCCCGCGCATGTGAAGTTCCTGTTCGCAACCACCGAAGTCGAGAAGCTGCCAGTGACCGTGCTCAGCCGCACGCAGCGTTTCGATCTGCGACGAATTCCCGCAGACTTGCTCGCGACCCATTTCGGGAACGTCTGCGAGAAGGAAGGCGTCGAAGCCGAGCAGGAAGCGCTAAATATCGTCGCTGCCGCTGCCGAAGGATCGGTTCGCGATGGGCTTTCAATCCTGGATCAGGCGATTGCGCATGCCGATCTGGATTCCGACAGCAAAGTCACCGCCGAGCGTGTTCGCGACATGCTGGGCCTTGCCGACAAGAGCGCTCAGCGAAGGTTGCTCGAGACACTCTTGAAGGCCGATGCAAAGGCGCTGCTCGCCGGGATCGACGAACAATATTCGTTGGGGGTTGAGCCGCTTGCCTTGATGCGGGCGCTGATGGATCTGGTGCACAAGATTACAGTCGCGCAAGTCTCTGGCGGAGAACCCGACGCACCAAGCGAAGAGGAGCGCGCGGCTCTGGGCGAATTTGCCCAGCGTCTTAGCGCCGCTCAACTCCATCGCCTGTGGCAATTGTTACTGAAGGGCCACGAGGAAGTGCGGCAGGCGCCAGACCCGCTGGTTTCGGCGCAAATGGCACTTCTGCGCGCGCTGCACGCTGCCGAAATGCCTGATCCCGGCAAGCTCGCGAAGCGGCTGGAAGAGATCGCCGCGCAAGGACCTGCGCCCACGACTGCGGACACCGCGGGGCAGGGTGGGGCACCGGCGCCAGCGGCTCATCTCGATTGGGCTGAGCTGGTCGAGCAAGTGGACCGGGCAGGGCACCTGCGCGTCGCTCAGATGATGCGCGACCGCGTACGGGTGATTGAACTTGGGCCTGAAAGGCTTGTTTACGAGCAGGCAGACAGCTTCACCGACGATCCCGCACCCGATATTCGCGATGCTCTGTTCAAACTGACCGGCAAACGCTGGATGGTCGAAAAGGGGACCGGAGACGCCGAGTCTTCCCTGCGCGAACAGGCGGAAGCCGAAGCAAAGGCAGCTGGCGACCGCATCCGCTCTGACCCGCTGGTCAAAGCCGCATTCGAAGCCTTTCCCGATGCCGAACTGATCGAGCCGCACGACAATGTTGCGCGCGTATCAGGCGGCAGATGAACTCAATGGAGAAACCCCGATGAAATCGATGGAAGAAATGATGCAGGCCGCTCAGCAAGCGGCCGAGACGATCCAGAACCAAATGAGCGACATGCAGGTGAAGCTCGACAGCATTGAAGTCGAAGGCGCAGCCGGAGGCGGATTGGTGAAGGTTCGCGCGACCGCAAAGGGTCGTATTCTCGGTGTTAACATCGACGACAGTCTGATGAAGGTTGAAGAAAAGCACATGGTCGAAGACCTCGTGACCGCTGCGTTCAATGACGCGCGCGATAAGGCGGACCGGGTTTCCGCTGAGGAGATGAAGAACATGCAGAGCGGTATGGGACTGCCGCCTGGCTTCAATCTGCCAGGCATGGGGTGATGTAGCCAATCACACTGAACACGCCCGCGCTTGGGGGAGCCGGATGACGAATTCGAAAAGTGGGGCGGGCGGTTCCGGGCTGGTATTCGGATCGAACGGTGGTGCAATTCCACGGCCAACAGTTCTGCCCGGCATGTCGGGCGGTCAACCGGGTGCAGTTCCGCTTGTCATTCCGGTCAAAAAGAAAGCACCAGCAAAGGTGCGCCATGCGCGCAGCTTAAATGGCAATCCGATCGGGCTGGTCCCCGAATTCATCTCTGAGAAAGAGCGCGCTCAGTTGGTCGCCTATACCAGTAGGAAAGACGCGGGCTGGGAAACCTATCTGCCGGAAAACGACATCTGGCACGGCCGCATGATCAACCCCCGGTCAATGCCGATCAAGATACTCAAGACGATGCAACGCATCCGCAAGCGGACGGCGCGGCATATCGTCGAGCACTATCGGATCGATCAGCCGATCTATGGTGACACTCTGCAACTCGTCCGCTGGCGGCCCGGCGACAAGCAGGCGGCGCATGCAGATTGCGAGCAGCCAGACGGGCGACCGAACCAGACACCGTGGCGGGCCTTTGCCTCGATCATCTATCTCAACGATGAGTATGAGGGCGGCGCGATCCACTTTCCCAAACATGGCTTCACGCCCGACGTGGGACCGCGCACGCTCGCCTATTTCCCCTCGACCGCTCAATACCTTCACGGCGTCAAAGAGGTGACAGCGGGCATCCGCTACACGATGAGTTGCTTCTACACATTCGATCCGGCCCGCCATGACGGGCACGCTGTCTAAGGCGAGGGCGCAATCGGTTCAGCTGCCGCGTCGCAGCGGTCGCGGAGCCGCTGGTCGTTTCACCATGCCGCGCTTTAGCGAGAAGTTAGGGTAGGGTATCGGCACGCCGGGCGGTGTCGCGGGAGGTCCGGCAGTTGGCTTCGTACCGGGCTTTGCTGTTTTGTTGGGATTGGCGCGCTGGCAGCGAGAGACGGAAACCTCTGAGCGCGGCGGGAGGTAAACCCCTTTGGGCGGCGCTGTCGTCGCTAACCTGGCATCCATAGCGGCCAACGTATTGGGTCCGCAGCGACCGTCCCATTCGCTCATTTTGCTCGGGAATGCCTTCTTTTGAAAGTCGCGCACCGCTTTCTCTGTCTCCGGACCATAGAGTCCATCGGGCTCTGCATTCGGTCCGGATTTGAACGATTTTGGCAGTTTGAAACCTAATTTGACCAAGGCCTTCTGAATGCGGCGTACGGCATCTGAGTCATCATCAGGCGGCCGCTTGCGGATTGAAGGCGGGCCGTTTGAGGCCGCTTCGAGCCGCTGATTGCCGGAAAGCAAGGTGGATTTGAGCATTATGGGTCTCCCGTCCCGGTGTCGCGGATAATCCGCCTCAGGTCTGTTTCGTGATCAGTCCGGCTGTTTCCAGCGAGGTTCGCAGCGGCTTGTTGCCCGTCTTGCAGGCCCGCACGGCGGTCGCCCACGCTTTCTGTTTCACGGGGAAATCGGTGGGCAGGCTGTGCGTGTCTTCGTCGTACTTGGTCTGGATATCCTGGACATCCAAAAGATCGAACGCCTCGTTGATTTCCGCGACCGCAGTTTCGGTATCGTCATAGTCGGTTTTCTTGATCTTCTTGAGCGCGTCGTGGCAGTCCCGCCCCGCAAGCGCGCTGATCAGATAGTGGATCTGCTCGTGGTCGAGCAGGTCGTCCTTGTGCTTCTTGTCCCACTTAAGCGCATACTTCATGACCCAGTTCGTTTTGACGAATGTGACATTGACCGTCGGGACTGACTTTAGCCGATAAATTAGTGGATCCGACTTTGCGACGGGGTCGACATTGGTTCCACCGGTCGTGCCGAGCGCAACGGCGGTTTCGGCGGCGTATGCAAACTCGCCTTCTCCGGGTGGGTCGCCATCCTTCTTCTTGAAGTCGTCCCATTTCAATTTCTTATCAAGAGCATTGGCGGGGTTGAGCGCCATGGTCGCATCCTCCGGCTTAGCCAAGGTTGGCGTTAAAGCGTGTGCGACCCATTCGTGATGGATGGCGACATACCAGATCAGCGAACGTGGAGGTAGGGAAATTGCCGATTGGGATCAGATTGTCGCGAATCTACTAGGACTGCTTGCGTCCGAAGCTGCGTTTATTGGACGCAGGGTCGGTGCCCGACACAGTCGGATCAGCGGTGCGCTTTGCCATGTAGCGAGAAAGCGCTGCATCGGCATCAAACTCATCAGACGTGTCTGGTATGACAATCCGACTGGCTGGCACCTTCTTCTCTTGGGTCTGCGGTTTCCGACCCTTGCCAAGTCCATCTTTGATGGCTGCAATCGCGCCGCGCCATCCTTTGAAGAAGCAGAACAGTCCGCCACCAAGCATGGCCAGTGCTGCGAAGTAGAATGGCAATCTTTCCGCTGGCGTGGCGCCAAGATCGCCGAAGGCTTCGACAGCCCTGGCGAAGTACAGAAGGGCAAAGCCGCCGATCACCCAGGCCATGTAGTTCACGCGATCTCTCCAGAAAAAGAAGCGAAGACGTTATCGCCCTTGGGTTAAGGCGAGGTTTTCCGCTTCCACAGCTTACTCGCCAAACCCATTGCGGGTGCTCTCACCACTTCCCATATTCTCCCTCAAAGGTGCGCCCCAACGGCGGCCGTGGAACACACAGAATGACACAGCACTTTCCTCTCCTTCCCCTGCGCGACATCGTCGTATTCCCCGGCATGGTCGTGCCGCTGTTCGTCGGGCGCGACAAATCTGTTGCGGCGCTCGAAGCGGCCATGGAGGCCAGCAAGGATATCTTCCTGCTCGCTCAGCTGGATCCGGGTTGCGACGATCCCGAAGGCGACGACTTGTATGATGTCGGCGTGGTCGCTCAGGTGCTCCAACTGTTGAAGCTGCCCGATGGCACTGTGCGGGTTCTGGTCGAAGGCACGCACCGTGCAAAGATCGCTTCGCTCCGCGCGCAAGACGATTACGTGCTCGCTGAGGTTGAACTGCAGGAACCAGAAACCGTTGCTGGAAGCGAAGTCACTGCGCTGATGCGGCAGGTGATCGAGCAGTTTGGCGAATACACCAAGCTCAACAAGAAACTCGGCGAAGACGCCAATATCGACCTCAGCGATGTTGATGATGCCGGTATGCTCGGAGACACGATTGCAGCAGCGTTGAATGCCAAGGTCTCCGACAAACAAGCATTGCTGACCGAAGCCAGCCCGTTGAAGCGACTCGAACTTGTCATGGCCTTTATGGAAGGCGAGCTTTCAGTGCTTCAGGTCGAGCGCAAGATCCGCGGCCGCGTAAAGCGCCAAATGGAGAAGACCCAGCGCGAATATTACCTCAACGAGCAGATGAAGGCGATCCAGAGCGAGTTGGGCGGCGGCGATGGAGAGGAAGGCGACGAACTCGCCGAACTGACCGAAAAGATCGAGAAGACCAAGCTTTCCAAGGAAGCAAACACCAAAGCCAAGGCCGAGCTTAAGAAGCTCAAAGGCATGCAGCCTATGAGCGCAGAGGCGACTGTAGTCCGCAACTATCTCGATGTGTTGCTGGGCCTGCCATGGGGCAAAAAGTCACGCGTCAAGAAAGACATTGCGAAGGCACAAGAAGTGCTGGACGCCGATCACTATGGCCTCGAAAAGGTCAAGGATCGGATCATCGAATACCTTGCGGTGCAGGCGCGGACCAACAAGCTGAAGGGGCCGATCCTGTGCCTCGTCGGCCCTCCCGGCGTGGGTAAGACTTCGCTTGGCAAGTCGATTGCCAAGGCGACAGGTCGCGAGTTTGTGCGCCAGTCGCTCGGCGGCGTTCGTGACGAAGCTGAAATTCGCGGGCACCGCCGGACCTATATTGGTTCGATGCCGGGCAAGATTGTCGCTAATCTCAAAAAGGCCGGGACCAGCAATCCGCTGTTCCTGCTCGATGAGATCGATAAGCTTGGTCAGGATTTCCGCGGCGATCCGGCCTCGGCGCTGCTCGAAGTGTTGGACCCGGAGCAGAACAACAAGTTCCAGGATCACTATCTCGAACTCGATCTGGACCTCAGTGACATCATGTTCGTGACCACCGCGAACAGCCTCGACCTGCCGCAACCGCTGCTTGATCGGATGGAGATCATCCGGCTGGAAGGCTACACCGAGGACGAGAAGGTCGAGATTGCACAACGTCACCTGCTCGCCAAACAGGTAGAGCAGCACGGGCTTAAGCCGGAAGAATTCGAGCTGACCGAGGAGGGTCTGCGCGACCTGATCCGCTACTACACTCGCGAAGCGGGCGTGCGGACACTGGAGCGCGAGATTGCTCGACTGTGCCGCAAGAGCCTGCGCAAGATCCTTGAGAAAGAGGCGACCAGTCTTACGATCACACCAGAGAACCTTGGCGAGTTCGCCGGGGTGCGCAAATTCAAGCACGGCATGTCCGAAGACGAAGCGCAGATTGGCACCGTGACCGGGCTCGCCTGGACTTCGGTCGGCGGTGAGTTGCTGACCATCGAAAGCGTCACCACCCCTGGCAAGGGCGAGATCAAGACCACCGGTAAGTTGGGTGAAGTGATGAACGAAAGCGTCGCTGCGGCGTTCAGCTTCGTCAAATCGCGCGCGCCTGCCTACGGGATCAAGCCGTCGCTGTTCCAACGCAAGAATGTCCATATCCACTTGCCCGAAGGCGCTGTGCCTAAAGACGGACCGAGCGCTGGTGTTGGCATGGTGACCTCGATCGTTTCAACCCTGTCGGGGACCACGGTGCGTCCCGACGTGGCGATGACCGGAGAGGTCACTTTGCGTGGGCGAGTGCTGGCGATCGGCGGTCTCAAAGAAAAGCTTCTCGCGGCGCTTCGCGGCGGGATCAAAACAGTTTTGATCCCTGAAGAGAACGTCAAAGACCTTGCTGAGATACCTGACAATGTGAAGGAAGGCCTCGAGATCAAGCCGGTCAGTCATGTCGATCAGGTGCTCGAATACGCTTTGACCGAACTGCCGGTTCCGATCGAGTGGTCGGAGGCCGACGATCTGGCAAGCCAGCCTGGCGCGCAGGCAGCCGCTTCGGGATCGGACGTGCCAACCGCGCACTGATCGGTTATGCCTCTTGTCCGTGCTGCGAATCGCGGCGCAATCCAACGATAATCCGGGCGGTTTTGTCTGGCAGATCGGACAGGCAGGCATCAACTCGTCGCAATTGCTCGCTGTTCGATCAAAAACGGCACTTTTCCGGGCTTTTTATCTTTGACAGCCCTTCGAAAAACGTCTCAATTTGCGTGCTTTCGGAGAGGCGATTCACCGTAACCGAGTTTTCAGAGAGAATTAGGGGGTTCCCACGATGAACAAAAATGATCTGATCGGCGAAGTAGCCGCTTCCACTGGCCTATCGAAGAATGACGCATCGAGCGCTGTCGAAGGAGTTTTCGACGCGATTACCAAGGCATTGTCGGGGGGCGATGAAGTACGCTTGGTTGGATTTGGAACTTTTTCGGTAGCAAAGCGCAAGGCGTCTACCGGACGCAACCCGCGTACGGGTGAGCCGATGACGATCAAGGCATCGAACCAGCCCAAGTTTAAAGCGGGCAAGGGTCTGAAAGACGCCGTCAACTAACACCGAAGGATTCCGGCGCACCGCCTCGCGCTGACCTTTTTCGACCCCGTCGAACCTCGGTTCGGCGGGGTCTTTCTATGGACAGAACGAAATCCGCCTCGCTGGTTAGCGAGACATGTCGATTAGAGCTGTGGGAGCCGCTTGCGTGCGCGGCGAGATTTCCCAGCTCAACGTCTCACCGGACGCGGTCGTCTGTGAGCCCTCATCGGTGTTGTTGGCGCGGATCGTTCCGCTCGTCGTGATGGTGAAGGTGCCTTCGATGGTCGGGATATTGGGCATCTCATCATTTCCGCCAGCTGCCGGATCGCCCATCCCGGCCAGTCCAGCCATACCCGGCATGCCGCCCATCATCGCTCCCATTGGACCGCCGTTCTGCGCCGCGAATCCCGGAGCGTTGACGCGCACGACATCGCCATCGCGCATGATCATTTGAACGAAGGGGTTGGTCGTCGGAAACCCTTCGATCAATGGGAACATGAAATCATGGGTGAGATTGCCGGTGATCGAGTAGCTGACATCGAACACCCCGTCGCCCTTGTCTTCGACCCGGTTCCAGCCTTTCTGCCTCTGGAGGAGTTCGATCAAATCTGCTGAAGCCTCAGGATCGGTCGGATTGATTCCACCCATGATGGCGGCCATCTGCTCGGCTTCTCGCTTTTGCTTTTCAGCGCGAGCCGCTTCACCGGCGTCCCAATCGGCCCGCTGTTGAGCCTGTTCTTCGGCGGTGCACTCGCGTTCCTCATACGTCTCGTCATCCCAACAATTGGCTTCGAATGTCGGGCTGGAAGCTCCCATCGCAGCGAGGTCTGCCATGGCCAGGAAGAAGATCTCCCCTTCATAGGTAAAGGTGAACTGGTTGCCTTCCGTCAGTTGCAGTTCGGATGTGAACTTTCCGGGGGTGATAAAGCAACCGGAGAGCAACAAAGAGAAGCTCGCCAATATTGCGGCGGCCTTCAGACGGATCGGTGAATGGGCGGTCATGTTTGTATGCTCCCAGTATGCGGTTAAGCAAATGCCTAATGCGGGCGGTTAACGCGTTGCCACGGCATATAGCGCGATCGCGGCGGCATTCGAAACGTTGAGGCTTTCGATAGCTGACGAAATCGGCAGTTTGGCAAGCGCATCGCAATGCGCGGCGATGTTGTGCCGCATGCCTTCCCCTTCGGCTCCAAGTACCAAGGCCACCGGACCAGCCGGCAGCCCTGCGGCGAGCGTCTCTTCCGCCTCGCCCGCCAGTCCGATCCGCCAATAGCCCGCTTCGGCAAGCTCATCGAGTGCGCGGGCCAGATTGACGACGCGAACCCATGGAACAGTCTCCAAGGCGCCGGAGGCTGATTTGGCAAGCACTCCGCCTTCAGGTGGGGCATGGCGGTCCTGCGTCAGGATACAGGCCGCACCGAATGCTGCCGCCGACCGCAGAATTGCCCCGACATTGTGCGGGTCCGTAACCTGATCGAGCACGACCACCGGGCGCGACGGATCGCCGGTTGCGACTTCATCCAGAAAAGTCCCATCGAGCGGCTCGCACTCAAGGACAAGCCCCTGATGTGGCGCATCCTTCGCCACCAATCGCGCAAGGTCGGTCACATCGGCATATTCCACCGGAAAGTCCGGCGGCAATTCGCCATCGAGAGTTTCGATTCCTTCGCGGGTCGCCCACAGCTTGCGATGCTGACGGTTGGGATTTTTCAGCGCCGCCTCGACCGGGTGACGGCCCCACAGACGCACATGGCCTGCGGTGCCTTTGCCCGAGCCGCGTCCGCCCTTCATCCGTCCCGCGCGGCCGCGAAGTGCGCGTTCTTTCTTGTTTTTGGCCATGCCCTGTTCCGATGCAGTTCCCGATTGAGCAAGTTGATACGGTCCCCTGCCAGCCGCCCCATTGACAGGCAAGCGCCGCTTCGCCAAAGGGGCGCGTCTCGGCAGCGGGATCGCATGCGGTCTTGCACCCATTTCTGGACTTTTCTCCAGCAAGCCCTGTGTGGACAGGTGGCCGAGTGGTTAAAGGCAGCAGACTGTAAATCTGCCCGCGCAAGCGTACGCTGGTTCGAATCCAGCCCTGTCCACCAACAACCTGATTTTTAACAAGAAACTAGGGTTTCAACGGAATGATCTTGCGGCTTTTTCCGGTGCCGGAGATGAGGTCTGTGTGTAATTCTGGTGTAAGCGTGTCCAGAAAACCGGTGTCGATTGCAGCTATCGAGTCGTCGATATGCTCGTCACTCAAATGAACGTATCGCATCACCATGGCGATAGTCTTATGCCCGCTGATTTTCTGGATCGTCGGAATGTCCACGCCAGCTTGAACCAGCCGAGTAATGCCAGTGTGACGCATAACGTGCGGAGTCACTTTGCGTGGGTCTAGCCCTGCTCGAATGACGGCCCTTTCGAATTGCCGCCCCATATCCCGACGATATGGCGTCTTGCCTCCTGATCTCGATGCAGGGAACAACCATTCGCTGCTGTGTTGGTTGTCGATACGTTTGAGCGCTTGCGCCAAGCTGGCGGTTATCGGTTGAACGCGCTGGCCTGCCTTCGCTCGCTCGATGTAAATACGGCGTTCGGGCAGGTCTATATCTTCGCGTTTGATGCGTAGAATCTCGCTGTGCCGCATGGCCGTATTGAGGCCGATAGCGACGAAAAGCCAAGTGCGCGGGTCTTGGTCGGCGACTGCGCCCTTATATAATGCCTCCGCTTGCTCGGGGCTAAGGATCACGATTTTCTTGCGCGGCTCCGCGTCCTTTTCGATTTCGGGGCGCTCGTCGTCCTTAATCCACTTCCATTTCACGATTTGGCTCATCATGTGGCTTAGCGTGGATAACTCGCGGTTGACCGTCGCCGGCTTCGCACCTTCGTCCAGGCGGTGGCGCTTATAGTGTTTCACAAGGAAGTCGCTCACCTTGTCGGCACGATGCTTTCCGAAGAACGGGACAAGGTATTGGTCGACATGGCGGCGCTTGTTGGGAAGATCTGCATATCCCTTTTGCCCCTCACCAATTGTGTCTTCAAGGCGGGACATGTAATCGTCGGCGGCTTCGCCGAATGTGCGGTGCACCTTGCGCCCGGACGGCAAGTCCAGGCGTCCTTCTCTGGCTTTGGTCCTGAAAGCCTCGATTGCACGCTCGGCTTGCTCGCGAGTGGTGCCCTCGCTCTCTCTGCCGATCACACGATGGATGCGCTGGCCGTCCACCATGATGTTTACGCTATAGCGAACGTCGCCCGATGCCAGCCGCTCGGCCCTGATGCCGTGCTCATTGATGTTGTCGCCCTTTGCCAGTGCCCGGATTGCGGGGCGGGTGAGGCGTTGGAATTTAAGCGGCATTCTTGGCCCCCTCATAGTAGCTGGCCAAAAGGCGCTTGGCTTCGTCTTCGGCCTGCTGTTCCGGCTTGCCAGTTTCACCAAACCGGTCGAACGCCTGCACATATTGTTCGTACAACGGGCTAAGGCTTTCGAAGACAGCTTTAGCCGCCTTCTTTTCATCGTTGGAAACGGGCACGCCGTCTCTTTCGAGTTCCCAAGTTTCTGGATCGGCATCGATTTCCAGAAAAGTTATGTAGTCGAGATTGGAAAGCATCATCGCCGTGCCGTGCCATCGTTCGCGCTCATCATCGGTACGAGGCCGGAAATTTCCTTGCCGATCAATGGGGGGGAGGCCGGGCCAAAATTCCTCATCAGGCTTTGCCTCGATTGCGCCGATGTCGAGCAAGTAACCCGCCTTTCGCTCGGCTGATGCTCTGATGTCCTCGATGTTTTTCATAGACGCTCGGTGTTCGTCATAATTGAGGGGGCGCGTGCAGGACCGAATCAGCCTTCTAGCGATTGCTGCCGCCGCAAGGCATGTGGCCCGGTCCTCGGTCCATCGCTTTCCAGATTTCAGCTCCAGGCGGGATAATTCGAAACCGAGTGCGAGAAGCGCTGGCTTCATGTGCGCAGTGATTTCATTGTCCTGATTTAGTGATCCTTCCAATCGGGATATTACCTCGGCATTCATAGAGCGTGCTTCACGATCTGCAGACTCACCTAGCTTTGAACGCAAGTCGCTCCTGATGCGCAACTTCAATTGCACAAGCTCAGCACCTTCGTTCGCTTCATCCTGTTTGTCAGTCATCTTATCGTCCTTCCGGGAATGTGCGGGAACACTAGGGGTGCAGATTTGATCCGTCAATCCATTTTGGCACCAAATATGGTCCTTGAAATATTGCAGTACCAAATATGGTTCGTTAGAGTGTGGGCATCATTAACAGGCCAAGGGATAAGGCATGCTTGATTCTACCCCCGATGGACGTGTGACCCGCAAGGAAGCCGCCCGGTATCTCGGTTTTCAACCCAAGACGCTGGCAAACTGGCACCGCCTCGGCATTGGGCCTCAGTCTGTGATGATTGGCGGCCGTCGCTTCTATCAAGTCGCTGAGTTGCACGCTTACGCCTCTGGCGAAAAGCAAGTGCGTTCGGAGGCAGCGTGAGCCGTGCTGCGTTACATCGGGGTTGGTTTCCGAAAACACCGAAGCCGCCGCTCTCCGGCTTTTGGAGAGCGGCCGCACCATGAATATCCAGTTGGCTGTGGGCGGGTCTTTTCTGACAAATACCATTGGAGATTGAACGCCCCCGCTGCTTCGGGTGTCCGACTCAACCAACATATGACGCTGCGGCCGTGGGTTATCACCATCGGTGCGGAGTATGTCATTGACGGCAAGCGTGCTCGCAGGGTGGCAGCAGTATGAACGCGGTCCTCACTCCTATCGCTGTCAGTCTGAACTTCACCCGTGTTGCATTCGCTCAATTGTCCTCTGGACGATGGGTCGCGGTGATTTGGTCAAAGGCGGATGGCTCGCCTCCGCTTGGCGGCGAGGGCGGCGAGGGCGGCGGGGCGATCATTGCCAGCTTTGGCTCGCACCAACGCGATGGAGCGATTGCCCACGCTCCTGGGCAACTTAGCCAGTTTTCACCCTGTCGATTGAGGAGGGTGGACCTATGAGCTTCATGGAATCCCGTACCCTCCCACGGCTCGATCTCGACGCTATCAGGCGCGACAATCCCCTGCCAGACGTTGCCGGGGCGGTTGTCGAGCTCAAGCCAGCCGGTCGCGAATGGAAAGCACGTTGTCCGTTTCATAGCGAGCGTACACCTAGCTTCACCATATTTTCGGGTGGGCAACGCTTCCACTGCTTCGGGTGCGGTGCTTCCGGCGACGTGCTCGATTTCGTCCAGGCGCTTCATGGTGTCGGCCTCCGCGATGCAGCTGCAATGCTTGGCGCGGACACCCTGCCTAGAGTCTCGCTGCCTTCTGCACCGCCCGCTCCCGACAAGTCGAAGATAATTGCCGAGGCTCGAGAGATTTGGGAGGCATCCGAACCCGCGCGCAGGACGCTTGCAGAAACCTATCTGCGCTCGCGTGCCATAACCTGCGCCATACCGGACTCGATACGCTATCGGGCGTTGCCATATCGAGCCGGTGGACGAGAGCATCCGTGCCTGATTGCCGCGATAACAGGCATTGATGGCAGGCTAGGCGGAATCCAACGGACATTTCTTGCACCGGATGGTGCAGGCAAAGCGGATGTGCCGAAGCCCAAGCTGTGCTTGGGGCAGGTGTCGGGCGGTGCGATCCGCCTAGGTACGGTCGCGCGCAACCTAATTGTCTGCGCCGGTGTCGAGGATGGCTTGTCGCTACAACAAGAGCTTTGTCAGCCCGTGTGGGCCGTTCCCGGCGATACCAACCTGCTACGGCTAGTCCTGCCACCCACGGTTCGGACTGTCGCCATTGGCGGAGACAATGACAGGTCTGGCCGCGACAACACCCTGAAAGCCGCCGAAGCGTTTTCCGCAACCGGAATAGCTGCGCGCCGGTTCTTCCCGGTGTCCGCCCATGACTTCAACGAAGAATTACAGGAGGTCTCAAGATGACGGCCTCGAACTTGCAAGAGGCATTCGACAATGCCGAACCCATCGCCGCGCCGGAACCTCAACCGCTTTATCGCGACTTGCCTAGAGCGCAAGAGTTCCCTTTGGACGCCCTGGGACCGATTCTCAAACCCGCCGCACAGGCCATTGAAAGTGTCGTGCAATGCCCGCTTGTCTGCGCCGCCAATTCCTTGCTGGCTGTCGCTTCGCTTGCAGCACAGGGCAGGGCAAACATCATACTGCCGATAGGGCAAGGAAAGCCCGTGCCGCTGTCGCTCTATCTGTTGACTGTGCTGGACAGTGGTGAGCGCAAATCAACCGCCGATGGCCTGGCACTAAAGCCGGTTCGGGACTTTGAGCAAGAACTGGATTCCAAGACGGCTGAGGAGCGTCAGGATCACGCGACCACTATGGCCGCGCGCGATGCCAAGCGGAAACAACTCACCAGTAAACACAAGGCCGATCCAGACGCGCTAAAAGCGGCTTTGGATGAGTTGGGTCCGGACCCGCTACCGCCCGTGATTTCGACAATCGCACCCTCTGGCGATCAGACAATGGAAGGACTGTTTCGGGTCTATCAGCAAGGGCGACCGGCCATAGGGATGTTGTGCGACGATGCCGCAACATTCCTTGGCGGTCACAGTCTGAAGGCAGAGCAAAAGGTGACGACAACCGCCAGCCTATGCCGGATTTGGGATGGCTCAAAACTGGAGAGGATACGGGGCGGCGATGGTGTAGTCATTCTTCGCGATAGGCGTCTGGCTGCGCATTTCATGGTGCAAAGCGGTGTTGCCGCCGAGTTCCTTGGTGATGAGCGTTTTGCGGACCAAGGCTTGCACCCCCGGTTTTTGGTGGCTGCACCAGAGGGCAGGGCCGGAACGCGCTTTCGCGACGATGCTGTCTATCAACAGGTAGCACGCGCAGCGGCTGAGAAGCTGGAGGCATACAACGCCGCAATCCTCTCATTGTTGCGACCTGAGGTTCGGTGGAAGAACAACTTTGACCGCAACTTTGGGGTCGAGATGGACAGACTGGAATTGACCCCACAGGCACGCGAATTGTTGGTGGAAGCGATGAACACCACAGAGCGAGAGCTAGGCCCGAACGGTGAACTGGTTTCGGTCAAGGCGTTTGCTTCCAAGTTGCCAGAGAACGCCGCCCGGATTGCCGGACTCCTGACCCTGCTGCAAAGCCCGGATGCGCGGGTGGTGAACGAACGCACGCTGGCCAATGCAATCGAGATTGCCCGGTTTTACCTGTCCGAGTTCCTGCGATTGAACGCGACCGGCTCGATTGACCCGGCATTGAAACAGGCGAAGTCTCTCCTTGACTGGCTACAAACGCGTGGTGCCGATCTCGTGCCAATCGCGACGATCTACCAACGCGGGCCGAACGGCATTCGCTCGGCAGGCAAGGCCCGCGCCTCAATGGCAATTCTGGAGCGTCATGGGTGGGTCGCCAAGATAGAGGGCGGGGCAGAGATTGGCGGCAAGTATTACAAGGAAGTCTGGAGGGTAATTCGATGCTGAATTTTGACCCGCACCGCTGGCTGGAGGAACATCAAGAGGTTCCAGAAATTAGCAGCTTAGCAACTTTAGCAGCCACTCACCCCAAAACCGGGAAACAAGGAAATGAGTGGAAGCTGTTTGATTCTAATAGCTTAGATGAAAATGGCGAAAAACGAGAATTGGAGGGCGACCCTGCTAAAGTTGCTAGACCTGCTAAAGTTGTGCTGCGCGAGTGGTCGGTGTCTCTAGCGGCGCTCGATGGTGGCAAGCCTAGTCCGGGCATTGACCGAAAGGTCTGGCGAGAGCTTATCGAGTGCTCGCTATGGTGGCTCGATGGATTCGGACAGCAAGCGGCCCGCGATGGCTGGCGGACCGGCGACGTCTTTGGATTCCGCCTGGATCATCCCCGCCAAGGTGGATTGATTGACCGCCTCGGCACGGCCCGAAATCTTCTGCTTGATGGCAAGCGCGCCCGGTGGCGTTCGCATGGCGACTTGGTGATGAAATTCAATGCGGGGGCTTACCCGGAGCTTCCTGCCTTTTGGGAGGCCGATTGATGGCGCGCCCCGCAACCGATCTAAAGCTCCGAAAGACCGATGCGGCTCCTAGCCGAAAGCGCTCACGTCGCGACCGTAAGAGGCCAGATCCACACCCGGCGCTCAAGGTCCAGGAACAGGAGGCGGCCGAATTTGTGAAAGAGCTCCCTGTCGCACCAGCAGTCGTTCAAGAGCGTCGCCGTGACACGTGGCTGACTATGTCCCCTCACAACGATCAACAGCTTTGGGAGTTGCAGTTGTGCCAAGCGTTCGGCACCCGCTCTTCGCCTTTACTGACAACGTTCATCAATCAGCTATCGGACTTGGTCCCGAGTGTTTGGGATGAGGATTATCGTGTCTGGAAGACCGACGAAACTGAATGGAATGCGCTTCTCGCGCTAGTCGCGGATCACCAACCAAAGAATGCCGCGCAAGCGGCTTTGGCCGCGCAAATGGCTGCGACTCACCTAATGACGATGCGAGCTTCGAAAGCTGCCCTGAACAATGGGGGATCGATCTTGTGTGCTGATGCCGCGCTCGCCTCTCGATTGGCTCGCACATATGCCTCACAATGCGGGACCATGCAGATGCTCAAGGGAGAGAGGCCTTCAGTGTCGCAATCGATCCACGTCACGAAAGAGGAACACATTCACTACCACAATGACCGGGGGGCATCCGAAAATGGAAACCAATGCCATGCAACGGGAGCCAGAACCGGAAGCACTGCGGCGAGCTCCTCGCTGTCAGGCCCGGACTAGACAAGGTAAGTCCTGCGGCTCCCCGGCAGTGCGCGGCAAGACTGTGTGTCGAATGCATGGGGCATTTGCAGGAGCGCCCAAGGGGCGGCGGAATGGGAGCTTCAAGCACGGCGGACATACGAAGGAAGCTAGAGCGCTACGGGACGATGCTCGACGACTTCTAAGGATCTTAAGCGACGCCGCTTAGCTGCGTTGCAACTCTCTAGTCGAAATGGAGCTAGAGGTGGCAGCATTTTGTCTGCTGATGCCAAATGCAGACTGACTGCTAACGACCCATTTGGCGACATTGATCTAAGCTACTTTCGCGTCCGTTCGAGTAGGTCTACGAGTTCCTCGAACTTCTCGCGCTGCTCGCCTTCGTCACCACTGGCAATAGCTTCAGCTACGCAGCAAGCCGCGTGATCCTTGAGAACCTGAGTTTCGACCTTCGCTAATGCCGATTTGATCGCAGCGATCTGGTGAAGAACGTCCATGCAGTAGCGGTCGTCTTCGACCATCTGCGCAACGCCGCGCACTTGTCCTTCAATTCTTTTGAGGCGGTTCAGCTTGGCATTGGAGTCTTTGCCCATTTGTCGATCCTGATTGAAATACCCTAGGGGGGTATATATAGGTGATGCCACTCGTTCAACAGAGATGACATTCTACATGCCCAAGCTCTCCCGTCGCAACCTGATTACCAGCACCGCCGCATTGGCCGCCGCGTCGTCACTTCCCATGCCAGCATGGGCAAGGGGCAAGTCCTTGGGCCAGTCGCTGCCACACGCGAGCAAGGGGTTTGGTGAGATGTCCGGCGAGGACATCGACCTCTCGATTGGCGATGCGCACTTCATGACCGAAGGCCGTGCTGGGCACGCCTTTGCCGTGAATGGAACCGTGCCCGGTCCCCTGATCCGCTTGCGCGAGGGGCAGGACGTTCGGCTGCACGTGACCAACAATCTGAGCGAAGACAGTTCGATCCACTGGCACGGCCTACTTTTGCCATTCCAATTCGACGGAGTTCCCGGTGTCAGCTTCCCCGGTATCAAGCCTGGAGAGACCTTCACCTACGAGTTCCCAATCCGTCAGACCGGAACCTACTGGTGGCACTCACATTCAGGGCTGCAAGAACAGGCAGGGCATTACGGTCCGATCATCATTGAGAGCGATAAGCCGGACCCGCGCTATGACTGCGATTATGTCGTGCTTCTATCAGAGTTTACGCCAATCCATCCGCACCAGATCATGCGTTTGTTGAAGGTTGGTGAGCATTACTTCCAGAGACAGATGCAGACCGCCAGCGAAGGCGAGATGTCGGGCGAAATGCGCCGTATGTGGGGGCAGATGCGCATGAACCCGCGAGACATCTCCGATGTTACCGGGACGACTTACACCTATCTCATCAACGGCCACGGACCGACGGACAACCTCCAGCTTGAGTTCAAACCGGGTGAGCGGGTCAGGCTGCGCGTCATCAACGGTTCGGCGATGACCTTTTTCAACGTGCGCATCCCCGGCGTGCCAATGACGATCATTCAAACCGACGGACAAGACGTTGATGAAGTTGAAGTGGATGAATTCCAGATTGGCGTTGCCGAGACGTATGATGTGATTGTCGCTCCTTCGGACGGCAGCCACGCTTTCGTTGCTGAGGCGATGGATCGCAGCGGGATGGGCGTTGCGAGCCTCACGAGCCACAAGGGTCATATCGCCACGCC
Source organism: uncultured Erythrobacter sp. (assembly GCF_947499705.1). NCBI lineage: Bacteria > Pseudomonadati > Pseudomonadota > Alphaproteobacteria > Sphingomonadales > Erythrobacteraceae > Erythrobacter > uncultured Erythrobacter sp. The sequence goes on from NZ_CANMPJ010000001.1 coordinate 826,391, forward strand.
GCCCGCGTTACGCGAGATACCGACGTTGACTATGACCGACATGGGCATGATGGACCACGCCGCGATGGGACATGGCGATATGGGTGGCATGGAGCACGACATGCGCGACACTTCGTTGTTGCCCGATGACGTAGAAGTCGGCCCCGGCATCGACATGGTTGCGCCCATGCCAACTGACCGCATGGGCTTCCCCGGACTTGGTCTAGACGACGTTCCGCACCGCGTGCTGCGCTACACCGACCTCAAGGCCAAGCGGATGAACCCGCACCGCGAAGTGGAACGGGAAATGGAGATACATCTCACCGGGAACATGGAACGCTACATGTGGTCCTTTGACGGCAAGAAGTTCACTGCCGTCACCGATGATCCGATCCGCTTCGGATATGATGAGCGTGTGCGTGTGAAGCTGGTCAATCAGACCATGATGGCTCACCCGATCCACCTGCACGGTCATTTCTTCGAGATGGTGAACGGCGCTGATCACATGCACCAGCCTTTGAAGCACACGATGGTGGTGCAACCGGGCGGCACGGCGACCTTTGATCTCACAGCCAATGAGCCGGGTGACTGGGCCTTCCACTGTCATCTGCTCTACCACATGCACGCAGGCATGATGCAGGTCGTAACTGTGCGCCCCTTCCCTGACGGGGCGCTAGGCTGATGCGCGTTCTCTTGCTTGTTAGTGCGGCGCTGATTGCCGTTCCATTGTGTTCGCCTTTGACAGCGCAGGACCATTCCTCTCATGGAAGCGATCCGCAACCGGAGATGGACCTCAAAGTCGATCACTGCGCGATGGGCCATCTACCGCCCGAACAGTGCCCGCCGAAAGATGAGTCCGACGGCGATCAGGCCGAGCATACTGACCATTCCGCCATGGATCATGGGGCAATGGATCATGGGGCAATGGATCACAGCCAGCACAGTGGAACTACGGACAAGTCTGTTCCCGGCGCTGCTGCTGAAGACGCGGTGCCAGCAAGAGCCCTTGAAGGCCCTCGGCATGCAGCCGACGCGATCTGGGGTGCCGACGCCATGGCACCAAGCCGTGACACCCTTGCCCGCGAGAATGGCGGGATGCGCACGGGCAGCGTTCTCATCGAAAGACTTGAGGCGCGCATCGCCAACGATGGCGGCGAGGATGGATATGTCTGGGATGCGCAAGCCTTCTACGGCGGCGACATCAACCGCTTTGTCCTGAAAACTGAGGGCGAAGGCGAGTTCGGCGGAGAATTGGAGGACGCCGAGGTACAGGCCCTTTACAGCCGCGCAATCGGCCCCTTCTTTGATCTGCAAGCGGGTGTGCGTCTTGATCCTGTGCCAGATACACGCGGCCACCTCGTAATCGGCGTGCAGGGTCTCGCGCCTTACATGTTCCATGTCGATGGCGCGCTATTCCTCTCGGATCGAGGCGACCTCACAGCGCGGCTGGAAGGCGAATACGATCAACGGATCACGCAACGGCTGATCGTGCAGCCTCGCTTAGAAGTCGAACTGGCCGCACAAGACATTCCCGAACGTGGGATCGGTGCCGGGATCACCAAGATCGAACCGGGGGTGCGGCTGCGCTACGAGATCAAACGCGAGTTCGCGCCCTATGTCGGCATCGAATACGAGGCCGCTTTGGGAGAGACCGCCAAAATAGCCCGAGCGGCTGGCGAAGCCCCGGATGGTTTCAAATTGCTGATCGGCGTAAGGGCTTGGTTTTAGTCAGGGGAGAAACGTCCGTTTCCACTCCCAAGACTCAGTCGCAAACTCGCGGCTTGATCCGGGCCGAAAGCGGACTGTCCGTATTCGGAGGGTTCCGAGGAAAGCTGTCATTCCGCTCACGACCCATTTGCGGACATTCGTGCGCCGTATATGAAGGCCTGAAACTAGTCGGGGGGAACGCATGACATGAGCTGGGAACAGGTCATGATCCTCTCAACGAAGTGATTGTTAGATACAGAGTTGCGGCTCAATATCTTAAAAATTGGAGAGGCAAGCTAGATGAGTGAGGCGATATGGGCCCTTGTGGGCGTTGTGGTCGGCGGTGTGTTAACAGGGTGCGTGGAGTTATTCTTGCAAAGGCGGCAATTTCAGCATGAGATAAGCCTTTTGAAGCAGCAAAGGCTTGGCGCTGAAGTCGCTAAGGAAATCATGACGGAGATGCTGAATCACCAGTCTTACGTTGATCGCTCGTTTCAAGCGTTGAGGCGACCGATTGGCGGGTTCTCTGACGACGAAGTTCGGCAGATGCTTCATGAAGTTGATGCTCGAAGGGTCGAACGCGTAGATGGGTCTGAGTGGTGGTATCTGCGCGCCCGACAAGAGGAACGTTCAGAGCGCTAAAGATTAAAAAAGCAGACCATCTCCCTCCACCCCCAGTTCTAGTCAAAGTGCGATGGCTCTAACTGGGCCGAAGCGGACTGGCAGCTTTTGGTGTGGCGCCAGCAGAAAGCTGCCATGCGGTTTCCGAACCTAGTCCAAGTCATTCTATGGTCGACGCTCGAATGTCCGCTCACGCCCAAAACCGGCCTTTCGCATGCAAGCCTGCGCCGGAATAGCTGAGCGCCAATATTAGCTAACTTCTTGATGCAATCAGTCCGTTGAAGTTGTGGACACGCTAAGGCGAGAAGCAGCATGCAAGGGCATGCGGTTGGAAATCCCGGCCCCTACTGACTGGAATCGACGAGCCGCTGAAACTGGAAAGCCGCCACGCCGGAATCGTGGTCGAGGCATTCGGTGCGCGGACCTCCGATCACTTTTTCGGCTATGTGAAGGGACGATAGGTTCTCGCGATCCACCACAGCTTCAAGATAGAGTTTCGGAATGCCGTTTCGGCTAAGGCCACAGCATATCTCTTCAATTGCCGCCATTACGATACGCTGCGCACGTCCGCAGCCACGACACGATTCCAAGACCGCATAGCCGAGTTGGAATGTCGGCAACCCATCGATCGGCTCAGTTAGCGCGAAGAGTGCGACCGCGGTGACCTCACCGCCTTCGACTAGCGCATAAGTATATCTTGGCGAACCAGCAGGCTGGTCAACATGCACTAAGATGTCCGCGTGGAAGTCTGCCGGCTGAACGCCAATTTCCCGCTGTGCAAGCGCTCGGCGGAAATCGATCAAAGCGTCCATCGGATCAGTCATCCTTGGCACAGACTTTCCTTCCATCTTCTCGACCACGAAGACCATCGTCTCATGAAGGAAGCTCGAACAAGATTCCAACGACTTCCATCAGCGCAGTTAGTTTAGGCAGGCCCTGTTTCCCATCGAAACTCAGCAACTCGGCCGGCGTCGTTCCATCCGGGTTGAGGCTCTCAAGAACGACAAGCTGATCGTGCGGTCGAAACCTCTTGAAATACCTGGCACCAGTGTCGTCCACCGCGATCACGAGCCGTCCTTCCAATTGCGCGATCACCTCGCTTGCTATCGTGACCGGATGAGTGACGATGTACTGACCGTCCAGTGCGATAGGTTCGGCGCTGCGCCCTGCAACCTGGAACAGTCTGGCATCTTTGAGCAGTGCATGAACTGGGTCAATATCGGTGAGGGCGACAAACTCCTCGTTGTCCGTCTTGGGCGGTACCGGCAGTCGATGTCGTGCGAAGAGCGTCCCAACTATTTTTCGCAGGTGGATCTGCTCTTTCGGAGCGATCAGGGGTTGCGGAAGCGATGTGGGATCGGTGGCCTGGCCAGTCAGGATGACGATGTGAGGATGCAGCTCGGTTTCATTGTACCGTCGCGCTAGCAGTTGATCCTGAAACGTGGCGACGACGAGGTTACGCTCATTCACTTTTGCATAGTTACTTACGATGATCACGTCGCCGACATCAGCCACCGGGTCGAGTGTTCCCGCTGTCAGCTGAAAGGCGGCATGGTTGTAGAGCGTGATTTGCTGCGCTTCTGACAAATCCACCAACGTGATTAGACCGTCGCCAGCGCGCCCGTCGGTCTTGGCTGCCGCGGCGATACCGGTATGGAGAAACGGAACAGCTTTGAGGTCGGCGGCATCGGTCGTTGGGAACTCAACCACATTCTCCATCCAGGCGAACAAGCGCGGCTCGCCTACGTGGGCTTCGAATTCAGCGAGAATCTTGAAGCAGGTGTGAAGTCGTGATTCTACCTTCCCCTCCCAGAACGTTCTGACGTCCATCGCCTGTGCGACACCAATCGTGCCGTCAAAATGATGATGCGCCTCGTTGATGTATTGCATGGCCTTACCGCCACCGCCGCCTGCGATATATTCGAGCAGTTTGCTGAAGGACGGGTTGGTGAACGGAGGTACGCTGGCGGTGCGCCGCGCCCTCATTATCGTAGCGAGCTCTTCCAAGGTCTTGTTTGCGACGTCCGGGTCTTCGGCGCGAAGCATGATTTTGAGCAAGTCTTCGAGATAGATGCGGACTTTCTGGACATAGGCGTGCCCTTTCTGGTCATCGTTTGTTGCTTGCGCGTCGGAAAAAGCACTCGAGAGAGAATCTCCGTATATGATCGTCGCCACCTTGGAAGCATCGCACATGCGCACAACTAGGCCCTGCTGGCCGGGCAACTTCTCTGAGTTGACCAGCATCTGAAAAAATTGACGCTCATGGGTTATCATAAGGATTTGCGCGCCCATGATGTCGGTCGGTTCCGCCTTACCCAGCCTAGCGATCTCCTCGGCCCATTTACGCTTGTTGCGCGGATCGAAGGTCGTCTGGGGGTCGTCCAGCACCATCAAAGGAAACGGATTGGCTCCAGCATCGATAATCGCCTGTTCGCGCACGGCGAGCACAAAGGCCCATAGGATCGCACGCAACCAAGAGCTGTTGGCGACCACCGACGCATCAACTCGTATGCCAGGATCGAAGCTGCCGGTAAGGTGGACTGCTTTCTTCGCCAAGGCGGCATCTTCGAACGACAATCGCTCTTTGAAATGTATCCGGGCAAGAATTTGCTTCATGCGATCTGCCAGCGCCGAGATTGATCCGGCAGTCTGGGCAGCAACGAGCAGACGTAGGTCCTTTAAAGGTATCAACGCCGCAGCTATCGCTTCCCGGACCCGTTGTTGCTCATTGATCGGAAGCCACAAATCCGCTTCCTTCGCAGCTGCCTCCAAGTCCGTAGCAATTTGATCGAGTGGGGCGGCGCGCTCCAAGGCAGCTTCCAGCGCCTGAACCTTGCCCTCCAGGCAGTCGGCCGGATACGCCCCGTCCTCTGTCGCGCGGCCCACCAACTCGCGCCAACTATCCACAAATTGAGGTCGATGCGTTTGCCACCAAGCAGCTAACGCCATCACGCGCTCCACCTTGTCAACGTAGCTTAGTAGCGCGGAAGCCGCCGGTGGGCAGGTCGGATCTGGCTGCGCCATGGTGTACGAGAAGACGGGCAGCTTCGGGGTTATGTTGTCAGAGGCATCCGAAGCGAATGCTCCTATGCCGGTCAGGACGGTCGAAAACGGCGCCCCTTGGACGAACACCTGCTTGGCAGCCTCGGAAAAGGCGTCGCGCGGCTGCATCGTCGATAAACTTTCGAAATACACGTCAACAGCCTGCGGCATGGAATCGCGTATCGATTTCTCGAGCTCGATACAAACATCGGCCAGTCTTCGCTCGGCGACGGCTGCCGCCTGCTTGAGGGAGGCGAGTTCATCGGCAAGTGCTGCACGCTCTTCACCAGTCAGCTTGGACTCGCATAACGGGCAATTGGCGTCCTCGTGAGAATGCGACGCCGGTTCGAAATAGCTGGATGCAAGCGCCTTCAGCCTCAGCTTCTTATCCTCGGCTTGTCGCTTGTCCCACGTGATCGCTTCGGCGAGTCTGACTCTTGAGCCGTCGATCAGGTCAGCCAGAGCCTGGAAATGCTTGTCTTCCGGAGCATTTGCGAGCGCCTTCCAAGCTGAGAACACTTCGACGCCTTTGGAACTGTCTCCGAGAATTGCACGTGCCGAATTGACGGCCGACTTGATTTTGACTCGATCATCCGCATTCGCTGTGTCGAGTGTCGAAGCGATCTCCGAAGTTAGTACGGCGAGATGTTCGGCAGCCTGATTCGAAGCCCCCTTCGCGATATCGCGGAGCTCTTGAGCGTAGCCATTATCTTCGCGTTTGCCCGCTACCTTTAGGTCGAAGCTTATCGTCACAGCTGTTTGGGACGCACGCTCAAGAGCAGCTTCGAGGCGGGCCGCGATTGTGTCGCCGCCCTTGTCCAGTGCATACTTGAGAAAGCGTTTAGACCGGTGGGCGAAATTGGCGGCACCCTCGGCAATGGCAGCCAGCTGATCGAGCCCGGTCAACAGCTTGACTGCATCATAGATTGACCGGCTACGTTCGCCAAATCCGATACGGGTAAGGCGAGCGGGCATAAGGAGCCCGACCTCTAACATTTCGGGGGCCATCATTAAGTCGGGAGAGATATCAACTTCGATCTGGGGCTGAGCACCGGGCGCGGCCAAGAGCTTGCGGTATGCATGTGCTGTGTTGCCCGCCGGATCATGGAAGGTTAGCCGCACCGAGGTCTCGGCAGTGCCGGCCAATTCCATCGGACTGGTTGGATAGGACGCGATGGCAGGCCAGTCGCCTATGATTGAGCCAGCATCATCCTCGACGGGAGTTCGGACCCCTGTTTCAATATATAGCCCGTCTTCGTCACGGCAACGATAGCCGGTCATCGCCCAGATGATCGCGCTGGCAAGCGACGTCTTGCCCGATCCGTTTTGACCCTCAAGACACCAGTTTGCCTCGTCGAATGGCACGACAAAAGGCGGCCCCCCGGCCTGGTTCAATCCGCCGAAGCCACTGGTTTCAATTCGAGCCAAGCGCCATGGGCCGGCATTCTCCGCCATCCCGCTCGATTGCGTCTCAGTCGCAGGGTCAAAGGTCTCAAGCTTCCAAGCCGCAACCAAGTCGTCAAAGAGGCTTTCGTGCGCGTCGACGACCTTGTCTTGCTCACATGAGAGCAGGAAGCGGAACAGACGCCGCGCGCCAGCCGAAGCGAGGTGCACCGAGCCTGCCTTGTGGTCGCCGAACTTCGCCCAAGTGAGCGGCGCACCGGAAAGAAGCCGCTGTTTTGCCTCGTAGAATGAAAGCGCCATTTCCCCTCCTGTTCAGGCAACATAGCGCCACGAAGTTCAAATACGCCAGAAAATTGGAGCTTTCAGAATAGGGTGATCTGGCAAGCCACCCCTTTCCCCCAGCTTCAATTACAGTGTTTTTCGCCCCTGATCACTTGCGGCGGCCAGACTTCACCAGGTTAGCAGCAGCATTCAGGGTGACCCGCGACCGGTATGAACGACTGGATTTAAGGCACCTCGTGGCCGCCGCGGCAGGGCTGAATGAATGGCTGCTTTCGGACGTTTCTCAGACCAGTGTGTACGACCCGAATGAGGGGGCAAATCCGACGCAGGCACTCTCTCGGCTCTAAGCGAGCGAGTGAAGACCAACACCGTCACAATTGACGCCATTCACCCGCGCGAGAAGTGAGGGTGGCACTAGCCGTTCGATGTCAGGTCTACTGTCAGCCAATCCCTAGCAGATTAGCAACTTGAGCAGCGTGTCGCTCCGATTTTGCATTATTGCCGGTCGACCAGACATCGAACCCAGCGAGTTTTCGGACGCCGTAAAAGGCGGTGCGGATCGGTGCTAGCCGTACACCGATTTTTCCTGAATGCAGGGAAAAGGCTCTGCGATTTTGAAAGACAATCAAGATTTATCAGACGGCACAGGGCCTGCACCTGTCCCGCTTGAATCTAATCAAAACAAATCAGGTCAGAAGAACCCAACGTCAAGGTTACGGTAAGGGTCCGGGCACGGGGAGTCGTAATTCGTGTGTAATCAGGCATGGCATTACACGGGCATTCCGGGAATGTTCTTTGCAGGGATTACGCGCTCTAACCCTAGGGTTTTCAAGGGCTAGGGCACGATAGGGAAGTTCGCGGAACCCTGCGCACCTAGACTGTAAATCTGCCCGCGCAAGCGTACGCTGGTTCGAATCCAGCCCTGTCCACCACCGCTTCCCACGGCAAGCCGCCGATCATCTGCGTTGGTTGATTAGACCAATGGGACGGGTGATTCGATCAGGCAAAGCGTTCGGCCCGTGACTAGGTCGGTGAGGATGACGCCGTTCAATAAGCCAGGGCTAAAAGACTCTAAAAATCAAATCCCCAACGCCGATACTTGCGAGCTATTCCAGGGCTGCGGGCGATCGCCGATGCGATGTCGGTCGCGCCTCTCGAATCACCCTGTTCGCGCAGGATCAGACCTCTGAGCAGCAGTGTTTCGGTCTGCTCCGGATTGAGTTCCAACGCAGCTTCTGCATCGGCCAGCGCTTCGGCGAGTTGGCCATTGCGCAGATAGGCGAGAGCCCGGCTGTCAAGCGCCATGGCCGTGTTGTCGCTGTTCTCGACGGCCTTGGTACAAATCGGGATCGCGTCTGAGACGCCGATTTCCCATGTGCCCATGAACCAGCATTTCGAATTGAGAACATCGGCATTGTTCGGTGCGTCGACCAGCAAATCCGCGAGTAGCGCCAATCCCGCTGGCCCATTGCCCTCGACCGCTTCGACATCGGCCATGGCGTATGCCATCGAACGGCGCACGTCCTCGTCGCCGTCCACTTCTTCCAGCAACTCGCGGGCACCGGCGAGATCACCAAGTTCGGTCAGCATGCGCGCGAGTGTGATTGCCCGGTCATGCGACGGGTCCAAGGCAAAGGCTTCCTCAAGATCGGCCTTTGCGCTTTCGAGATCGAGCAGTTGCTGGTGCACATATGACCGTTCTTCGTACATTCGCGCTGTGGCTTCGATTTCGATGGCACTGTTCATATCCTCAAGCGAGCCAGCGAAATCATAGGTCTGGAACCGGAAGCTTGAGCGGTTGAGGTAAGGCCCGGCTTCGTCCGGTTCCTCCTCGATCAGGCGTCCCAGAGCAGCGTCAATCGGTTCCAGCACGGATCGGTCCGCCCCTTCGGCAAACCGCCAGCGCCGCGGAAGATCTTCGGGTGCCATGATCTTCACTTCGGAACGCGCAAGCTGCGAGGATTTGCGGCGTTCGGCGCGGAACTCCGACGCCGGAATTTCTCCGCCGAGGCTCGTCTGCGCTTCGACGATGACAAGGTTTCGTCCGTCCAGATCAATGTCGCGTTGGAACCGTTGGCCCGCGACAGTGAGGTCAAGCTCCGTCGCGCCGCGAATGGCGAATTCACCGGCCGTCTCGGGCAGCGTGATGCGGTATTCGGCAGTCGACGTGCCGGGCGGGGGCACGCTTGCTGGCAGATCGCGCCACGCCTTGCGTGAGCGATCCGGCGAGAATTCGAACGAGCTTGACGGCAGCGGCGGTTCAAACTCACCGTTGGGACCATCGAATTTCAGCAATGCCGGGAAGATAGCATCGATGATCAGCGTCGCTTCGCTGTCGTCATCGCCTTCCTCAACCCTGACATCGAGTACGCTGACGCTGCCGCCCGTTACCCGGCGGAAGCCGCCTCCCATCCGCTGCTTGTTCTCATCAGTGATCTTGTCTGCATTGGCGTTCATCTGCGCAGCGTGCGGACCGACCATCTTCATCTTCATGGTGCCAAGCATGGGCAGATCGGCGCCAAGGCTTGCGTCCATTACCAGCTCAATTCCGGTATCGGCAAAGCGGGGCGTTTCCTGCTGGATCGGTTCGAGCTCGGCCCCGGCATCACGGATCGGCAGGCCATAGTAGAACGGCGGTACATTACCGACGACATTGATGTTGGCGCCGATGCTGGTGCCGTCGAGGTAATAGTGCTGTCCATCGACGGTCGCCCGCACGAGAACATGATTGAAAGCGCCGGGTAGGGGCAGAGACGTCGGGGCGACCTCGCCGCGATTGGTCGAGACCAAGACAGGCTCTGCTTCGATGCCCAGATCGGCCAAGACGGCCAGCAAGATCAAGGTTTTTGCCTTGCAGTCGCCGTAGCGTTTTTCCCATGTGGTTGCGACGTCCTGGGGCAGGTAGTTTCCGCCATCCAGGCCATTCAGCAGGTATCGAATGTCTTCCTGTACCAGCTCGAGCGCAGCGACGGCGCGCGCAAGTTCGCTGCCCGGCATCGAACGGATCGCGTCAATCTTTTTGTTAAGGTCATTGAGACCCTCGAGAGCGCCGTCGACCTTGTAATAGGGTGCCATCACACTGGAGACTTCGCCCCAATCCTCGAAAGTGCCGAGTTGCAGCAGTGTCGGCCTGTGGAAGCGCGCAGGAGCGTCATAAGGATACTCCTCACCTTCCGGCAGCGGCAGGGTGATGTTGATCCAGTTGTGCCCATCACGCAGTTCAGGAGCGCCCAGATCGAAATCGGGGCCAGCCTGCCAGCGGACATCGAGATCGTCCGACCACGAAGCAAGCACGCGCGTGAAGTCGGCGATCTTGCTCGGTTCGCGCCACAGCATCGCCTGGCTTTGCACTTCGCGGCCCAGCGCCTGATCGGAATTGGTAACCGAGTAGCGCATTCGCAGTTCATCGCCGACCTGCAGGCCGGGCACGGACATTGTCGCGGTTAGCGAGCCGTCGATAATTCGCATTTCGAGCAAACGCTCACGCCGGAGAATCTCCATCCGCTCGCCTTGCTCGATCACGTCGATGGTTTCACCGTCGCGCAGGATCGCGATTTCGTGAACGATCAAATCGCCCTTGTCCGGCAACCATTGGGCAGTCAGCGTTCCAACCTGACCGAGCTCTTGCAGCGAGGAAAGGCGGAAAACCGTATCGGTGTATTCCCACAACCGGCCATCTTCGATCCTAATCTGTTTGTCTTGAACAACCAGGCTGTTTGAAGGATCGCGCTCCACGGTCGAGAGGTCGACCGGTTGGACCCAGGTGGGTGCAGGTTCATAGACGACTTCATCACCAGCCACTGCTGGGACCGATGTGCTCGCGAGCAACAAGCCGATCGCACCGGCAAGAGAACGAACAAAGGCCTGCGAGCGTTTGCTCGGCGGATTTCGATCGAATGAAGTGAGGTTTGCCCGGTTAGTGCGCCCTGCTTCGAAATTTGATTGCATATTGTCCTGAATTTCTGATCGAACCGTCATCGGTCCGCAGCCCCACGTTAAGTTGTTCGCCCCAACAGGCTTTTGCCCCTGAATACCTTAGCGAAGGCGGCTACGCGCTCAAGCGGATTCACCTAGAATTGTGGGCATTCCCATAGCCAATGCGAATACGGAGCCTTGCAGGGCGTTTCGCTCGGCAGTATTGCGCTCGGCCCATGCAAGACGTGCAACTTACGCATCGCCCCGTGATCTCCACGACCGGCCTTTTCACCCCTGCGGAATCGATCTCAAACGAAGAACTGGTCGAAAGCTTCAATCGCTTCGTCGAGCTTCACAATGAACGCCATGCCGATGCGATTGCGGCTGGCGAAATGGAGGCACTGCAACCGTCTTCGGTGGAATTCATCGAGAAGGCGAGCGGGATCAAGGCACGCCATGTGATGAGCAAGGAGCCGATCCTCGATCCTGAAGTCATGGCTCCGCGCTGGGACGAACGGCCCGATGATGAATTGGCGATCATGGCCGAGATCGGCGTTATCGCCGCGAAACAGGCGCTGGAGCGGGCGGGGCGCAAGGCCGAAGATGTCGACGCGGTGCTGTGTGCGGCTTCCAACATGCAGCGCGCTTACCCAGCGATGGCGATCGAAATACAACAGGCGCTGGGCATCGATGGCTTCGGGTTCGACATGAATGTGGCGTGCTCATCGGCAACGTTCGGCATTCAGACCGCCGCCGATTATGTCCGCGCAGGCAATGCCAAGAGTGTGCTGGTGGTCAGCCCCGAGATCACTTCAGGCCACCTCAACTGGCGCGACCGCGATAGCCATTTCATTTTTGGCGATGTCGCGACCGCCGTGCTGGTCGAAGATGAAGCGATTGCGCCTAGGGAACATTGGGCGATCCTCGGGACCAAGCTTAAGACCGTGTTCTCAAACAACATCCGCAACAATTTCGGGTTCCTCAACCGCGCGCATCCCGAGACATCAGGTAGCGCAGACAAATTGTTCGTGCAGGAAGGTCGCAAGGTCTTCAAAGAGGTCGTGCCGATGGTCGCTCAGATGATCATCGATGAAGCGGAAAAGCTGCAACTCGATCCCGCAGCCATTCGCCGGCTGTGGCTACATCAGGCGAATGCCGGGATGAACCGCCTGATCTCGCAGCGCGTGCTGGGTCATGAGGCCAACGCCGATGAAAGCCCCACGGTGCTCGACACTTATGGGAACACTTCAAGCGCAGGCTCGATCATCGCGTTTCATAGACATAGCGAAGACCTGGTTCCGGGCGACACCGGCTTGATCTGCAGCTTTGGAGCGGGTTACTCAGCCGGAACGGTGTTCGTGCGCAAAGCAGCCTGATCGCGGCTGGCAAGAAAAGCATCCCACGCGGCAATGATCCGCTGCGATGCCCACCAGATTACCGCCACCGCGAGCAGCGAAACCAGGCCGTCGACCGCATAGTGGTAGGCGAGGTGGACGCTGCTGATCCAGGTGATGAAGAAGAACACGCCGAAGAACATGCCCCATTTCGGCGATATGCGGCGCACGGCGATCCAATAAAGAAACGCGATTGCGCAGTGCATGCTTGGCATTGCAGTAATCCCGCTGCCGAGGCCGTTGGCTGACTTCCCGTGCCACTCAAGCAGAAGCTCCTGCACGTTTAGCACCATGATCGGGACCTGCTCGTTAGCGGCGTAAAGATAATTCATCTGCGCGTCGAAGTGCGGATTGCCGAGAAGCGGGCCCAGGAAACATGGGCCAACTGAAGCAAGCCAGGTTGCCATGAGTCCCCCGATTAGCGCCCAGCTGAGCATATAGCTCAGGAAGAATTGACGCCGAACCTGGCTGTCCATCTTCGCAAATACGAAGAACATCACGCCCGGGTAAAGCAGCAGAAACCACAGGTGATACAGCAGCGCGAGAAACGCGGTGATGATCGGGTAGCCGAGCACGGGCTGGAGCACTTCCCATGCGTCATAGCCAAAGAAGATCGCGCGGTCCCATTCGATAAAGGCCGCGTCCCAAGTGTATTCGTTGAAGAGCGGGATGGCGGCTTTCATTTTTGAGAAGAATGGCAGCGCAATGATTGCCACAGCGAGCAAGGGAAGGCCGCCGAAAACGGTCTGCTTGAGCGGAGCTGCGGTGTAGCGCGCTTTCAGGAAAGCGGTCGGGCTGTCGGGACGGTTACGATTGAGCTGCCATGCAGCGTCAAATGCCACCAAAATGAGTGTGAAGAGACCGAACAAGCGAGCGTTTTCAATGACACCGCCCAGGCTTGGATTGACGCCGCGCGACATCAGCAATCCGACGCAAAGGGCGAGCAACACAAGCCCGATCCCGAAGATCGGCATTTCATCCAGCCAGCGGCGAGCCAGGCTGACCGTTGCGGAATCATCGGAATGACTGATCGTTACAGTGTTCATCACAGCGCCGGACCTATGGTAAACGCCTTACTAAAGAGTGAATGTTGAAAGCCCCAATCTGACTTGATTTTCTTGGGCCGTAAGCAGCTGTGTGGTCGCAGGAATCGGCGCTTTTGCACCGGCTAGTTCGATCGCGTCGCTTGCGAGGGCGCGCACGCGACCCTAGATGCCCCATCATGGCAGGTGAAATTCTCGACAATCAGGGACGCGGCGATGCAGGCTGGAACTGGCCCGCGATTCATCCCGAGGGGCGCAAATTCGGAGTGATCGCGATAGCGATTGCCTTGGTTCCTTTACTCGTACTCGACTGGGAAATCATCGGCTGGCCGCTGTTGCTATTGTCTGTTGGCGTGTTCGCATTCTTCCGCGATCCCGAGCGCGTGGTCCCGCAAGCTGACAACGCAATTGTTGCGCCTGCAGATGGCCTCATTTCGTTGATCACAACCGTCGAGCCTCCCGCTGAGATGCAGGTCGACGATGGCTCCGGCCATCCGGGCCTTTCCGCTGGGCCGGTGACGCGCGTTTCGATTTTCATGAGCGTGTTCGACGTTCACATCAATCGCACCCCGATTGCTGGCACTATCCGCCGGCTCGTCTACATTCCGGGCAAGTTTGTGAATGCGGACCTCGACAAAGCGAGCGAGGAAAACGAGCGGCAACATATTCTGGTTGAACGCGCTGATGGTCTGCAGATCGGTTTCACCCAGATCGCGGGTCTTGTTGCGCGCCGGATTATCCCGTTCGTGAAACCTGGAGACACAGTTGCCAAGGGGCAGCGCGTCGGCCTGATCCGGTTCGGCAGCCGCGTCGATGTCTACCTCCCAGCGGGCACCAGCCCAAAGGTTCTGATGGGTCAGCGCGTTATCGCCGGCGAGACCGTGTTGGCGGAAGTCGGCACGCAGGCATTGCTGGAAGGTATCGCGCAATAGTGGCCTGTTCTTCGACTTCGGATTTGGCGTGAGCAAGTGGCGCAAGGGTAGCAGGGGCTCTGACCTACCCGCTCGCGTTGGCCCGAAAGCTGCCGAAGACGAAGACAGCGCAGCACCGGCGGACGGCAGAGGGCTGACCCTCCGCGCAATGTTACCCAATGCTATTACGGCAGCGGCGTTGTGCGCTGGCCTGACCGGCATACGTTTCGCAATTGAAGGTCAGTGGCCTTACGCCATCCTCGCCATCATTCTGGCGGCCGTGCTCGACGGGGTTGATGGTCGAATTGCGCGGCTGCTCAATGCACAATCGCGTTTCGGTGCCGAGCTTGACAGTCTGGCGGACTCGCTCTCTTTCGGCATGGCACCTGCGATCATTCTGTATTTGTGGTCGCTGCAGGATCTCGAGCGTTTCGGATGGTTCGCTGCACTCGCTTTCGCGATCTGCTGCGCTCTTAGACTGGCGCGCTTCAATGCCCGGATCGACGTTGACGACCAACCGCATCAATCGGCTGGTTTCCTGACCGGTGTGCCTGCACCTGTCGGAGCTGGAATAGCATTCGCGCCCTTCTATCTATGGATGGCGACCGGGCGCGACGAGTTTCGCGATCCACTGGCACTGGCGATCTGGATCAGCCTTATCGCGGTGTTACTTATATCCAACATGGCGACCCTCAGCTGGGGGGCGATCCGTCCCCGGCGCGATGTGCGTCTTGGCGTGATTGCATTCGTGGCCTTGTTCTTCGCCGCGCTCATGCTTGAGCCATGGTGGTCGCTAACCGCGCTATGTGCGGGGTATCTGCTGCTGATGCCCTACGCGCTGTTCAAATATGGGCGGATCAAGCGGCGCCGAGCGCAGGAACGGGCGAGCGCGCTGGCAGACGGTGAGCAAACGGGCGCGTAGCTGCCGAAGCAAAACGGGCGGGCTGGCGCAGCCGAACTTCCTCGGCATCCACCATCGGTACAAATCCGGCCTTCACCAGAGCACGCTCGCGTTTCAAGGACTTGAACGCGAAGTGCCCGCGCATCCACAGATCGGCAAGCGACAGCAACGTGGCAAACGAGACGACCACGAAGAGAGCGGTGAGCGTGGCTGCAATCATCGGTTAAACTCCTTTAGTGGTCATTCGCAGGGGCACCGGGATCGGTTACATATCCATGCGTTCAGTCTTTGTTCCACCGCGTTGTTCTATATGTGTTCCGCTCAGTCAAGCAATTTTGTTCCACTTGTGTTCCAAAATGAGCGAATGCACTAGATTTTGTAGGAGAAGGGGGCTAATGGCGCGCCCTCGCACCTAATTTCTGCCCGAATCATCGGCCTGACTGAAACTGCGAAATTCACATGGAAGGCGCTTTACACCGGTGCTGCCAGCGGGACACTCCGCCAGCGGTTCCAGCCTTCCAGAGGACAAACCGGAAGGAATTACCTTATGGCGGCCACTACCGTCACAATGCAGCAATTGATCGAGGCCGGCGCACACTTCGGCCACCAGACCCACCGCTGGAACCCGCGGATGAAGCCGTACATTTTCGGCAACCGCAACGGTGTTCACATCATCGACCTGTCGCAGACCGTGCCGCTGTTCGCGCGCGCTCTCGATTTCGTTGAGTCGACTGTCCGCGCAGGCGGCAAGGTTCTGTTCGTCGGTACCAAGCGCCAGGCGCAAGAGCCGATCGCCGAGGCCGCTCGCGCTTCAGGCCAGCACTTTGTCAACCACCGTTGGCTCGGCGGCATGCTGACCAACTGGAAGACCATCAGCGGTTCGATCAAGCGTCTCAAGAACCTTGAAGAGCAGCTTTCGGGCGACACCAGCGGCCTCACCAAGAAAGAGGTCCTGCAGCTCACCCGTGAGCGTGACAAGCTTGAGCTGTCGCTCGGCGGCATCCGCGACATGGGCGGCATTCCGGACGTGATGTTCGTGATCGATGCCAACAAGGAAGACCTCGCCATCAAGGAAGCAGCTGTGCTCGGCATTCCGGTAATCGCGGTGCTCGATACCAATGTCGATCCTACGAATATCGCTTTCCCGGTTCCGGGTAACGACGACGCGAGCCGCGCTGTTCGCCTGTATTGTCAGGCGATTGGCGACGCAGCGACTGCTGGCAAGGGCGGCGCTGTCGCTGATTCTGGCGATGTCGGCACGATGGAAGAGCCACCTGCCGAAGCGGCAACCGCCTGATCGTTTGATCCAATTGGCGCGCGTCAACCGCGCGTCACAAACCCAGTTTAGCGCGCCGGGCATCCGTTCAACGGGCCCGGCGCCCCATACCTATTAGAAGGAAATCCCCATGGCCGATTTCTCCGTCGCCGATGTGAAGAAACTGCGCGAAAAAACCGGCGCAGGCATGATGGACGCCAAGAAAGCGCTGACCGAAGCCGGCGGCGACATCGAAGCTGCTGTTGACGCACTGCGTGCAAAGGGCCTCGCCACCGCTCAGAAAAAGTCCAGCCGTACGGCTGCCGAGGGTCTCGTCGGCGTTGCCGTTTCGGGCACGCGCGGCGTGGCTGTCGAGGTCAACTCCGAAACAGACTTCGTCGCCAAAAATGACAAGTTTCAAGATTTCGTGCGGAAGACCACCGAAGTGGCTCTGACGCTCGACGCCGACGATGTCGAAGCTCTCAAGACCGCGGCCTATCCCGATGGCGGCACCGTTGCCGATCAGCTGACTGACAATGTCGCGACCATTGGTGAGAACCAGCAGATCCGCCGCATGAAGACCATTTCGGTCGGCGCTGGCGCGGTTGTGTCCTACGTTCACAACGCTGCCGCTGAAGGCCTCGGCAAGATCGGCGTTCTCGTCGCGCTTGAAGGCGACGCCGCTGCTGACGTGCTTGCAACACTTGGCAAGGACATCGCGCAGCACGCGGCTGCCATGTTCCCGCAGGCGCTCAACGCTGAGGGCCTCGACCCGGCTGTGATCGAGCGCGAGCGCGCGATCGCACAGGAAAAGGCAGCCGAAAGCGGCAAGCCTGAGAACGTGCAGGAGAAAATGGTCGAAGGCGCCATCAAGAAATACGCCAAGGAAAACGCGCTGCTGAGCCAGATCTTTGTGAAAGACGGCAAAGCCACCGTCGAAGAATATGTCGCTCGCACCGCCAACGAAGCTGGCGCGTCGATCAAGCTGACCGACTATGTCCGCTACCAGCTCGGCGAAGGCATCGAAGTCGAAGAAAGCGACTTTGCGGCGGAGGTTGCAGCCGCTGTTGGCGGCTAAGCGCTATTCGCATTGAGAATTGACGGCCGTCGCAGCTCAGCGCTGCGGCGGCCGTATTTCTATCAGCCAGATTTCAGGCTGGGTGAACAGGCGGATCGGCAGCAGGCTGGTGCCCGGTCCGCCGCTTGTAATCAAAGTTTTGCCGTGCTGCTCGACCACGCCGCAGGCATACAGCTCCCCGAAGTCCGACATCGTCGCTGGTGACCCGCCCCATGGGTAGGCGATTTGTCCGCAGTGGGTATGGCCTGCCAGCACGAGCTCAATCTCCACCGGTACTGATGGGAACACATCCGGACTGTGCGTAAGCATAATTCTGACGCCCCCCAATCCCTGCATCTTCGCTACCGTCTTCTCCATATCGGCTCGGCCGGTGAAGTCGTCGTCGACCCCGCCAATCACCAGCGGACCGAATTGCGCGGCGTCGTTGGCAAGCACGGTAATCTGCTGATGCTGTGCGAGCTGCTGAGACAAGCCCGGCCAATCGAACCAGTGATCATGATTGCCGGGCACCATCGCCACGCCATAGGTCGCTGTCAGTTTACCGAGCGGAGCAACGATCTCCTCAGCTGAATAGGCTTTGGTGGCCGTGCGTTTCTCGCTTACCAAGTCACCTGCGATCGCGACCAGATCGGGTTCCAGCCTATTCACCTGTTCTACGATCCGAGCCAAACGGGATGGCGGCATATCCGGACCGGCAACATGGATGTCGGCCAGCAATGCAACAGTGACGGGACTTGTTCCGGGATCGAGAGCATCGCTGTTCAGGGTCAGTCGATGCACCACAGGATCGCGCATCGTATCGTACCAAGCTTTCCCAAGCAGCGCGAAGCCCAGGATCAACCCAATCAGGAGCAGTTTTTTGATCATTGTCTCTCGATTGCCAATGCACCTTTAGCGGGAACCGACCGCAAAGGTGCGCTATCCCCTTGGCAGCGCAGTGCCTGCCGGATAAGGGCGGCGCAACGATAAATCCTGCCAGCGAGCCTTGCCCTGATGACCCAAGATACAGCAATGCCCGAAATCAAGCGCGTCTTGCTCAAACTCTCCGGCGAAGTTCTTATGGGAGAACAGGATTACGGGATTGATCCGGCCTATGTCGCGCGGCTCGCCGAAGAGGTGAAGGCGGCGCAGGCGACCGGCCTTGAAGTCTGCCTCGTGATCGGCGGCGGTAACATCTTCCGCGGCGTGGCTGGCGCAGCGCGCGGGCTCGATCGCACCACTGGCGACTATATGGGCATGCTTGCGACCGTAATGAACGCTTTGGCGATGCAGAATGCGCTGGAGCAGCAAGGCGTGCCGACCCGCGTGCAATCGGCGATCCCGATGTCCTCGGTATGCGAGCCCTACATTCGTCGCCGGGCCGAACGGCACCTTGAAAAAGGGCGCATCGTGATCTTCGCGGCGGGCACCGGCAATCCCTTCTTCACCACCGATACCGGCGCTGCTTTGCGCGCGGCCGAAATGAATTGCGACGCGCTGCTCAAGGGCACCAGCGTCGACGGGGTCTATGACAAAGACCCCAAAGGCAACCCCGATGCTACGCGCTTCGAAACCGTAAGCTACGACCACGTTCTCTCGCAAAATCTCAAAGTGATGGATGCTACCGCAGTCGCGCTTTGCCGCGAGAACGACATTCCGATAGTGGTGTTTTCGATCCGCGAAAAAGGCAACGTTGCCCGCGTCCTGTCGGGCGAAGGCACTCAGACGATAGTAACGAAGGACAATTGATCGATGCCGCAATATGACAAGGCAGATATCGAGCGCCGGATGAACGGTGCTGTGGAAGCTCTGAAGAGCGATCTTGGGGGTCTTCGGACGGGCCGTGCTAACACGAGCTTGCTCGATCCGGTGCAATGCGAAGTGTATGGATCGATGATGCCGCTGAGCCAGGTTGCTACCGTTTCTGCGCCAGAGCCGCGCATGCTGAGCGTGCAGGTGTGGGACAAGTCGAACGTGTCGGCTGTCGAGAAGGGTATCACCAAGGCGAATCTCGGCCTCAATCCGATGACTGATGGTCAGACCGTTCGTCTGCCGATGCCCGATCTGACGGAAGAGCGCCGTAAGGAACTTGCAAAGCTTGCCGGGCAATATGCCGAAAAGGCCAAGATCGCCATCCGCAACGTCCGCCGCGACGGGATGGAAGACCTGAAGACCGACGAGAAGAAGAAAGAAATCTCCGAGGACGAGCGAAAGCGGATGGAAGATGACGTCCAGAAGCTGACCGACAAGTATGTTGCCGAAACCGACGAGGCGGCGACCAAGAAAGAACAAGAGATCCTGACGCAGTAGGTCTGGATCGCGCAGGGGAGGCCAGATGGGCGACCAGCCCGCGACGGAGAAAAGCGGTGCCAGCAATGGCGCACGTCACGTCGCGATCATCATGGATGGCAATGGGCGCTGGGCAAAGAAGCGGGCGCTTCCGCGTGCAATTGGTCATCAGCGCGGCGTGGAGGCTGTACGGCGATTGGTTCGTGCGCTCGAGCCGATGGGCCTGGATTGCCTGACGCTCTACGCATTCTCCTCAGAGAACTGGAAACGGTCCGACGACGAAGTCGATGATCTGATGAACCTGATGCGCAAGTTCATAAAATCGGACTTGCCCGAATTCGTCGCCAACGATGTGAAGCTGAAGATTATCGGCGATTGGCGCTCTCTTGCTCCTGATATCGTTGCGATGCTCGAAGATGCGCTCGCTCAGACTGCGAATGGCACGCAGACCCTCGCTGTCGCGCTCAATTATGGCGCTCAGCACGAGATTGCGCGCGCAGCGGCGAAAGCTGCTGAGCAGGGCGCAATAACGCTGGAATCGATCGAAGCGCAGCTCGATACCAACGACTTGCCGCCGCTCGACCTACTCATCCGAACGAGCGGTGAAATTCGCCTGTCGAACTTCCTATTGTGGCAGGCGGCCTATGCCGAGATGCTGTTCGTCGACACGCTATGGCCGGACTTCAAACCCGAGCATTTGCAGGAAGCTCTCAACGACTTTGCCCGGAGGGAGCGTCGCTATGGCGGACGTTGAAGACCGGCTCGAAGAGATAACGCGCAAGGCGCTTGAGACAGCTGAAAAAAAGAGCCCTGGCACTGTCGCAAGAGAAGCGGGCGGGATGAGCGACCTTACCGTCCGGCTGGTTTCGGCAATCGCGATGGCAGGCATCGCAGCGATTGCGCTGTGGCTGGGCAGTTGGTTCTGGATCGCGTTCGTCGTGTTGCTGGCGGGCGTTGTATTGTGGGAATGGAACAATTTGGTGAAAGGTTTCGATCTTTCGCCGACTGGGGAAATCCTATGGCTGTTCGGCGGAGCCGCCTATGTCTGCGCTGCGGCTCTGGCGATGGTGCAGGTGCGGATCAGTTATGGCGCGCTTGAAGTCGCGCTGGTCTTCATGCTTCCGATCATCGCGGTCGATGTAGGGGCCTATTTTGCGGGGCGATCCATCGGCGGGCCGAAGATTGCGCCGAGCATCAGCCCTTCGAAAACCTGGGCGGGACTGGGCGGCGGCGCATTGGCGGCCGGTGCTGTCGCGCTGACAATGGAGATTGCGGGCTTCGGCCCGGCTGCTTCACCCGAATTTAGCATCGTGGGAATCCTGCTGGCCATCATTGCTGGAGCGTTGATCGCCGTAATCGCGCAGGCCGGAGACTTCTTCGAAAGCTGGATGAAGCGCCGGGCTGGCGTGAAGGATTCGAGCCGTCTCATCCCTGGGCATGGCGGCTTTTTCGATCGCCTTGATGGATTTCTTGCCGTTTTCTTTGTTCTCTTTGTGGTTGCCGTAGCACCAAACCTGCTGGGATAATGCGCACTCAATGACCCGTTCGATTACCATTCTTGGCGCAACCGGTTCAATCGGAGCTTCAACGCTAGACCTGATCCGCCGCAATCGCGATCTTTGGCAGGTCGAAGCGCTGACTGCCAATTGCAGCGCGAAAGAACTCGCCAAGCTCGCGCGCGAATTCAATGCGAAGATCGCAGTGGTCGGCGATGAATCCTGTCTCGATGAACTGCGCGAAGCACTTGCAGGAAGCGATGTCGAAGCCGCTGGCGGGGAGGCTGCCTTGTGCGAGGCCGCGGCGCGTCCGGCCGACTTTACCGTTGCCGCGATTGTCGGCTGCGCCGGGTTGCGGCCAGTAATGTCGGCGATCGAGCGCGGCGGAATTCTGGCGCTCGCCAATAAAGAGGCGCTGGTTTCCGCAGGTGACGTCATGACGGCAGCTATACGCAAGCACGAGGTTTGCCTGCTGCCGACCGACAGTGAGCACAACGCGATCTTCCAGAGCCTGGGCGCGAACAATCTAACCGATGTGTCTCGCATCACTCTCACGGCGAGCGGCGGGCCGTTTCGAACATGGACACAGGAACAGCTCGAAGCCGCGACTCCTGAGCAGGCGGTGGCGCATCCCAACTGGGACATGGGCGCCAAGATCAGCGTCGATTCCGCGACGATGATGAACAAGGGTCTCGAACTGATCGAGGCACACTACATGTTTCCGGTCGGGCTCGACCGGATTCAGATCGTGGTCCATCCACAAAGCGTCGTTCACTCGATGGTCGAATTTCGCGACCGCTCGACGCTCGCGCAGCTTGGGCCATCGGATATGCGTGTGCCGATCGCTTCATGTCTTGCCTGGCCGCATCGAATGGACACGCCGCTTGAGCCTTTGAATTTGGCCGAGATCGGCGAGCTCTCTTTCTTCGAACCGGATGAGGAGCGCTTCCCTGCGACACGCCTCGCGCGCAACGCTCTCAATTCCGGCAACGGAGCGCCCGCGGTGCTGAACGCGGCCAACGAAGTCGCGGTTGCGGCATTCCTGGCTGGTCAGATTGGGTTCACACGCATTGCTGCAGTGGCGGAGGAGATGCTGCTCCGCTATAGCGCCCAGCAACCAAGCACCCTTGAAGATGTCCTCGCGATCGATGCCGATGTTCGCATCCGCACCGCTGAGGTTCTGGAGAATTACGCCGTTGTTTGAATCGCCCCCATTCTGGATGTACGCCGTCGGCTTCCTGCTTTTGCTGGGTCCGCTGGTCACTGTGCACGAACTCGGCCACTATCTCGTCGGCCGCTGGTTCGGCGTAAAGGCCGATGCGTTCTCGGTTGGGTTCGGCAAGGAACTGTTAGGTCGAACCGACAGGCATGGGACGCGTTGGAAACTCTCCGCTTTGCCCTTGGGCGGATACGTTCAGTTCAAAGGCGATATGAACCCCGCTTCGGTGCCTGACCCCGATGCCCCTGCCGAAGAGGGCAGCTTTCAGACCGCGGCGTTATGGAAGCGTGCGCTTATCGTTGCTGCGGGCCCTGTAACGAACATCATCGTCGCTCTGGCGATCTTTTTCTCTTTCAACATGGCATACGGAAAGCCGCTTCCGGTGGAACCCGAGCAGGTCGGAATCATCGCGAAATTCGCTGAGGATTCGCGGGCTGAGAAAGCCGGCTTCGAAATCGGTGACCGGATCACCAAGATCGACGGTCAGGAGATGGCCGGTTGGCGCGAAATCCAGCAGAGTATCCTGCTTTATCCCAATCGGGAATTTGTGGTGACGGTGGATCGCTCAGGCAAAACCATCGACCTTCCGGTGACAGCCGCAGCGGTCGAAATGGAGGACCGCTTCGGCAATATGTCCACGGTTGGTCTGATCGGGATCGAAGTCGAAGATATCGAAGAGCGTTTTGAGCCGGTTGGCGTCGGCGAGGCCGCGGTTCTTTCCGTCACGCAAAGCATGAAAGCTGCGGACATGATGGTCACGGGTATCGCCCAGATTATTCGCGGCGATCGCTCGATCCAGGAAATGGGCGGCCCGGTAAAGATCGCGAAGTTCTCTGGCGAGCAGCTCAGCCTCGGGCCTTCTGCCTTTGTTTTCTTTGTGGCGCTCATCTCGCTTAATTTGGCATTCATCAACCTGTTGCCAATTCCGATGCTCGATGGCGGCCATCTGGCATTTTACGCCGTCGAGGCGGTCCGCCGGAAACCGGTCGGACCGCAAGCGACCGAATGGGCCTATCGCACCGGAATTGCGATTGTGCTCATGCTGATGGTGGTCGTGACCGTGAACGACGTCGTCTCTCTGCCACTTTTTGGCAGTTAGCCGGGGAAAGCGAACGGGCGAGCGTGGGCAGGCGGGTAAGTCCGCTTGATTGCGTCACCTGCATGGGGCACAGGCAAATCGGGTCAGACGGCCCATCGGAGAAGCGCCCGCGGGGAGGCGTGCCCAAAGGCCGGGCGTAGTGAAGACGGGTTAGACGGGAACTATAACTTCATGAATCGATGCAGCGCGGCAGACGGTCAGTCTGTCACTCCCCATATCGCAACTTCGGCAACTGGCACGAACGCTCGGCGGTTAGCCGCCGCGTTGACCTGCGGGTCGATGCTTGCTGGCGTTCCTTTTGCAGCTTTCGCGCAAGACGAAGCCCAGCCAGAGGCGACGACCACCCAGCCAGCTCCTGCACCGGCGCCGGCTCCCGCGCCAGCTCCAGTCGACAACACCATCCGGACGATCAGTGTCGCCGGGGCCGAACGGCTCGAACCGACCACCATCCTGAGCTACATCCGTCTGCGGGTGGGCCAGGAATACACCTCGGTCGCTGCCGACCAGGCGCTCAAGGATCTTGGCGCGACAGAGCTGTTCTCGAACTTCTCGATCCGTAACGATGCCGGCAATGTCGTCATTACGGTGACTGAAAACCCGGTGATCAACCGCATCGTTCTCGAAGGCAACAAGCGGCTCGACAACGAAAAGATCGTCCCGGAAATCAAGCTCGCGCCGCGTCAGATATTCACGCGGTCGAAGGTCCGCGCGGACGTTGCCCGTATTATCGAGCTTTACAAGCGCCAGGGCCGGTTCGCCGCGTCGGTTGAACCGAAGATGGTGCAACTACCGCAGAACCGCGTCGACGTCGTGTTCGAGATCAGCGAAGGGCCGAAATCCAAAGTCCGGCAGATCAACATCATCGGCAACGAGAAATTCTCCGATGGCGAACTGCGCGGTGAAATGGTGACGAAGCAGGCCCGCTTCACCCGCTTCTTCAGCTCCAACACCAGTTATGACCCCGATCGTCTGGCATTCGACCAGCAGAAGCTGCGCCAGTTTTACCTGACCGAAGGCTATGCCGATTTCCGCGTCGTATCAGCGGTGGCTGAGCTTACGCCGGATCAGAAAGACTTCATCATCACCTATGTGGTGGAGGAAGGCGAGCGCTACAAATTCGGTGATGTCGAGGTCGACAGCCAATTGCGTGATTTTGACAGCGACTCTTTGGGTGCGAACCTGCCGATGGGGACCGGTGACTGGTACGACGCCAAATCGGTCGAAGACACTGTCGAGCAGCTTTCCGAGCTTGCCGGGCGCTTTGGTTACGCATTCGCCGACGTTCAACCGCGTTTCAGCCGCAACAAAGACGACCTCACGATGGACATCACGTTCATCCTGCGACAGGCGCCGCGCGTCTATGTCGAACGGGTTGATGTAAACGGCAACACGCTGACGCAGGATAAGGTGATCCGCCGGGAATTCCGCCTTTCCGAAGGTGATGCATTCAACTCACTTGGCGTCCAGCGGACCACTGCGCGCATCAACTCGCTGGGCTATTTCCAGGAGAATTTCGAGGTCAATCAGGTCGAAGGCAGCGCGCCAGACCGGATCGTGCTCGAAGCGAATGTCGAAGAGCAGCCGACGGGCGAGTTGCAATTCTCCGCCGGCTTTTCATCAATCGAGCAGTTCATCCTTGCGGGCAGCATCCGGCAGCGAAACTTCCGTGGACGCGGCCAGACCATCGGTCTGAGCCTAAACTATTCGCAGTTCTCGCGGCAGGCGCAGATCAGCTTCACTGAACCGTATGTGTTCGACCGCAATATCTCGGCCGGGATCGACATTTATCGCCGGGATTTCAACAGCTTCAACTTCACCAACAATGATCGCAACACGACGTTTGAGCAGGCCACGACCGGCTTTGGTATTCGCGTCGGAGTTCCGCTGACCGAATTCATGTCGCTGGTTGGCAGCTACACACTCAACTACGATGATGTGAGCCTCGACGAGAACCTGTTCTTCTCCGACTTGAACGGTGATGGCATCACGGAATGCGATCCGCTGCTTGCAGGCCGCTTCCTGTGCGATTCGCTAGGAGAGCGTTTGAGCTCGATTGTCGGTCTCAGCCTCAACTACAATTCACTCAACTCGCGCCTGCGTCCAACGCGTGGTCGGACTGTTTCGCTCAGCACCGAATTTGCCGGGCTCGGCGGCGATGTGCGCTACCTCCGTTTCCGTGGACGCGCGCAGCAGTTCTGGAATGTCGCGAATAGCGGTTTCATCTTCTCGCTGCTCGCAGAGGGCGGCACCATTCTCCCGCTTCAGGATCGCGGTGGTCCGGATGTTGAGGACATTCTCCTCACCGACCGGTTCTTCCTAGGTGAGCCACAATTCCGGGGCTTTGACATTCGCGGTGTCGGTCCGCGTATCCTGACTCAGCCTTATGTGCCGGATGAAAACGGGGTTCCCGTTCCGATCACCGATCGTCAGTCTGTGCGCGACGATGCGTTGGGTGGCCGCAATTACTATCTCGCACGCGCCGAGATTGAAATTCCGCTCGGCACCGGCGCGCGCGAGCTTGGCCTGCGCCCATCTATCTGGGTCGATGTCGGCGCCCTTTGGGGTATCGATCAACCCATTCTGCAGGATAACCCGACGGGAATTCAGCAGACTGATGGGAACGGCAATCCGATCTTCATCGAGATTGTCGACAATGGCGATGGTACAACCAGCCAAATCGCGACGATCAATCCGATTGCTGCTGATGGTGTGACGGCCAACGTGCCAAACATTCGCGCCAACAGCGCCATTCGCGAAGTCTTTCTCGGCAACTCGCCGTCCCCGCGTGTCACTGCTGGCATCGGGGTAAACTGGAACTCGCCATTCGGGCCGTTCCGCATCGATTTCGCCCAGACGATCCGCAAGGTCGCGGGTGATGACGATAAACGCTTCACGTTCAATGTAGGAACTCAGTTCTAATGAAACTTTTTGCCAAATCGCTCGCCATCGCGAGCCTTTCGCTTTGCGCGGCTGCCGCCGTGCCTGCCGCTGCTCAAGTTGAAGGTCGGTTCGCGACACTCGATATTGGTCGTGCTGTGATCGGCACAAGCGCACTCCAGACCGCTTACCAGCAGGTCCAGACGACCTATTCGGCGCAGATCGAAACCCGCCGGACCAAGAGCCAGGAGCGTCAGACGCTGCTTCAGGGCTTTGACACCAATGGCGACAACGAAGTGAATGACGCCGAGCTGCAGGCTGCGCAAGCAAGCCCGCAATTCGCGCAGCTTCAGACGCTTGAGGCTGAAATTCAGCAGCTCAGCAATCAGATCGACGCTGGCCGGATCTTCGCGATCGAGGAAATCCTCAAGCAATATCCCGCAGCATTGCAGGAAGTCGTGACGCAGCAGCAGGTCCAGATGGTTATGGCACCGAACACGGTTCTGTACGCCCCGCCTGCGGCAGACATCACTCAGCAGATCACCACATCGCTGAATGCTAAAGTCCCGCAGGTTGGCATTGTGCCGCCAGCCAATTGGCAGCCTTCACGTCAGGGCGTGCAACTGTTCCAGGAAATCCAGCAGACGCTCGTCACAGCGCAGGTTCTACAGCAACGTCAGCAGGCCGCTCAGCAGCAACAACAGCAGGGCAACGCACAGTCACCGCAGGGCCGGTAAGGTCTGGGGTTGGACAAACGGGGGCAGGGTAACATGAGCGATCAGGCGTCATCATCGGAGCCAATTGTGGACTATGACATCCACAAGATCCTGAAAGCCCTGCCGCACCGCTATCCGCTGCTACTCGTTGATCGGGTGAAAGAAATTCACCTGAATGAGCGCATCCATGCGGTGAAGGCCGTGAGCATGAACGAGGAGTTCTTTCAGGGGCATTTCCCCGGCGCTCCTATCATGCCGGGTGTGCTTCAGATCGAAGCGCTCGCGCAGGCAGCGGCCATTCTTGGGATTGAGACGCTTGGGTTGGCGGGAACCGGCAAACTCGTGATCTTCATGGGTATCGACGGAGCCAAGTTTCGCGCGCCGGTGACGCCAGGTTGTCTGCTCGACCTCGAAGTGGAGTTCCTCCAGCAGCGCCGCACGATCTACAAGTTCAAAGGCCGTGCGAGCGTCGAAGGCAAGACCACGTGCGAGACAGAGTTTACCGCAATGATTGCGGACCCGCCGGAGAGTTGATTTCCGCTCGCCATCCGGCGTGCGATCTCCTCGCTCACGCGACCTAAAGGTCGCATCGCTGCGGGCGCCCAGTCGGGCTTGCGAACCCTTTCGGGCTCGAACTCGTGCGGAATTGGTGAATTGTTGGCGGAGCACGGCTGCATAGCAGCCGCAAGGGCGACCGCCCGTCCGCAGCGCCGAAGGCGCGAGGATATCGCGCGCCGGAGGGCGTGCGGACCACAAAGACTCACTCGTTGGGGTTGCCATTTGTGGCAATCCCAACTAAGCGCGCCGCTTCCCAATTCAACAGCGCATCCGGTCGGAACCGGTGGAAGCTACGAAGGACAGTACGATGAAAGCCGAAGGGCATCCCGAATATCACATGATCACGGTCAAGATGACCGATGGCACCGAATTTCAAACACGCTCTACCTGGGGCAACGAAGGCGAGACCCTCGCTCTCGACATCGACCCGACCAGCCACCCGGCATGGACCGGTGGTAAGCAGCAGCTTCAAGAAGGTGGCCGTGTTGCCGCGTTCAACAAGCGCTTCGGCGGGCTGTCCCTGAAGAAGTAAGCGCGCTTTCAGAGCAATCCAAAAAGGGCGGTCCTGCGGGGCCGCCCTTTTTCGTTGCGCGACAAAGGTCGCCAGCTATCCTCCTTGTCATGAACGCATGGATTTTCCTCGGCATCGCCATCGTGCTCGAAGTGACGGGCACCTTCTTTCTCAAGCTCTCGAATGGGTTCGAGAAGTGGCAATGGGGCATGTTGTCGATGGCATGCTACGGCGCGTGTTTCTGGATGCTTGCCCCAGCGATGAAAGTTCTGCCTGTCGGGGTTGTCTACGCGATCTGGTCCGGTGTCGGGATTGTCGCAATCACCATCATCGGGCTGTTTGCATTCGACGAGCGCCTCAGCGCGTTGCAATTCGCTTTTATCGGGATGATCCTGATCGGTGCCGTGGGCCTCAATCTGACAGTTCAGCACGGTTGAGCGACCGTTACACTCGTTCAAGGGGTATGTGCAGCCCACTAAGGCTTTCCACTGTGATTGGGTCACCGGGTCGAACCATGCCGCTTGAGACGGCGACCGTCATGATCCCTGCTTTTCGCACGATGCCCTGATCGGTTTTGTTGACGACATGCTTGAGAAGCCCCGGAGCAAAATCATCGATCTGACCGCAAGGATTGCGAAGTCCCGTCACACGAAGCACGGCGTCGCCACCGATTTTTAGCAGCGTATCGCGGCCAAGCGACAGCAAGTCGATGCCGCGCGTGGTGATGTTCTCACCCAGGTCGCCGGGCTGAATTGAAAAACCGCTTTTTCCCAATTCGTCGAACAATTCGGAATGGATCAAATGGACTTGCCGCAGATTGGGTTGTGCCGGGTTCGCCCGGACGCGCGATAGGTGCTGCACTTTCTCACCGGCATGCACGTCTCCGGCAACACCGATTCCAGCGACGATCTCAATTGTCTCTGCGAGCGATTTGGAGAAACGGTGTTCGCCGTCGCGAGCGACTGCCTGCACGGACGGGGAATTCATTCCCATCCCCACGGTTTCTCGCGGTACCATTTGGTGATCACGTATTTCAGACCCTTACGGACCTTCATGCCGTGATGCAGCGTCGCGGGATTGACGCTGCCATCGGGGCTGCGGTTGTTCCAGCACAGCAGCTTGCCCGGCTCTGGCTTAAACGTCTTGTTGATCGCCTTGAACCGGGTCGCGCCGCCAGCTTCGACGTCATTGAGATAGATCATAAAGGTCCAGGTGCGCTGGCCTGCAACTGAACAGAACTTTTCGTAGTCGGGGCCTCCGGGCGTGAAATAGTCGGTATGCGCCTTGAATTCCTGTCCCATTTCGTATCGCTGACCCTGCACCGGTTCGCCATAGGTCGGGTCGATCTCATTCAGGTTCGCCAGCAATGTTTCAAGCTGCTCCACTGCGGGCTCGGCGGGGTCGAGATCGCAGGTTTCGCTGGTGCGGAAATAATCGTCGCCATTCGGATCAGCGACGGTCGAAGGACGGCGATCCTTGTCGATCAGGCGGATCAGTTCGGATTGAAGTTCTGCGTCGACGAAACGCTTGAACTGAAACAGTTCGATCTTGGGGCTGGGCACGCGCTGCATCCCGGCACGCGATGCCAGCAAATCGGAAGAAGAATCGCCCGGTGCCACCATGATCATCACGATACGGGTGGCGCAGCCTGACGCAACCCATCGGGTGAGCGCGAAATAATCTTGCGCGCGAACAGCGAACAAGCAGTTTTCGCTTCCCTTGAAAGGCGCTTTGTGCAACAGGCTCGCGCCGCTTGAGAGTGCCCTTGACCGGGGCGGGATCAAGCGTAAACCGCCCCCCTTGCGCGGACTTGGCAGTGACCATGTGGTTGTGTTGGGACGGGGCGTGTGGCGATCGTAGCTCAGTTGGTTAGAGCGCCGGTTTGTGGTACCGGAGGTCGGGGGTTCGAGACCCCTCGATCGCCCCATTTTCCCCAATCAATCCAAACGGTCGATCCGGCCACGCCGCAATTATTGTGAGGCGTTTGGCGTATGACCGCATTTTGGACCGAGCCTGATTTCGACGACCACGAAATGGTGCATTTCGTGCATGACCGTGCGAGCGGGCTGACGGCGATTATCGCGGTGCATTCTTCGCATCTTGGTCCGGGTGCTGGCGGCACGCGGTTTTGGCACTACCCCAATCCCAAGGATGGACTGCGCGATGCGCTGCGCCTGTCACGCGGGATGAGCTACAAGAACGCGATGGCCGGTCTGCCGATGGGCGGGGGCAAGGCAGTCATTATCGCCGATGAGGACAAGGCCAAGACACCCGCCATGCTCGCCGCCTTTGGTGATGCAGTGGAAGGGCTGGGCGGTCGCTATGTGACAGCTGAAGATGTCGGGATCAGCGAAGCGGATATGGTCGCTGTCGCTGAACGAACTTCCCATGTTTCCGGGCTGCCTGCTTCGGGCGAAGACGCTGCCGGCGGTGATCCGGGCCCATTCACGGCGATCGGCATCTACCACGGGATCAAAGCAGCGGTTCGCCACAAGCTCGGCAAAGACAGCCTCGAAGGCGTCCATGTGGCCGTTCAGGGCACGGGCAGTGTCGGCGGCGGAGTGGCAAAGCTGCTGGCGCAGGACGGCGCCAAACTGACACTGGCTGACATGCACGCCGACAGGGCAGCAGACCTTGCTCGTGAACTTGGCGGTCAAACTGCCAGCGCAGAGGCGATCATGAGCGTGCCCTGCGACGTGTTCAGCCCCAACGCGCTCGGCGCGATCCTCGACGATGAAGGTATTGCACGGCTTGATACCCCGATTGTTGCAGGCGGCGCGAACAATCAGCTTGCCCGCCCTGAGCATGGTCAGGCCCTGTTCGAGCGCGGCATCCTGTTCGCGCCAGACTATGTGATCAATGCTGGCGGGATCATCTCGGTTGCGACCGAATACCTCGCGCGACGCGACGGAACTCCGGGCGATATCAACGAGGTGCGCAAGCGGCTCGCGCAGATCCCCGGGCGGCTTGAGGAAATCTGGCAGGAAAGCGATTCTAGTAAGGTTTCGCCAGATGTCGTGGCGGATCGGATGGCGCAGAAGCTGATTGGGCGTTAGGCCCACTGCCAAATCCATGCTGCATTTGTGTCTGATGCAGCGACGCTTGCATGCTTTGCGCCCTTGCGGGGCGCGGCGGGGACACTAATAGACCTTAGCAAGGCCCCGACATGCATATCTACGCCAACCCCACCCGGTTCTTGTCACTCGCGAAGTGGCTCACACCGCTGTGTCTGTGGACCGGGCTGCTGCTGTCTTTGGGAGCGATTGGCTGGGGACTGACGATGGTCCCGGCCGACCGGCTGATGGGCGACAGTGTACGCATCCTGTTCATCCATGTGCCCAGCGCATGGCTCGGCATGGGCGGCTGGGCTGGGCTGGCCATTGCCAGCGCCGCGCTGCTCATTTGGAAGCATCCACTCGCCGGCATTGCCGCGCGGGCTATGGCGATGCCGGGTCTGGTGTTTACTGCTATTTGCCTCGCCACAGGATCAATATGGGGACGCCCGACCTGGGGTACCTGGTGGGTGTGGGACGGGCGGCTGACCAGCATGTTGGTGCTGCTGTTCCTCTATGCCGGATACATTGCGCTGGCGCAGGCAACAGCGCGCGAAGGCGGCTCGCCCAAAATTGCCGCGATCTTTGGATTGGTCGGCGCGATCAATATTCCGATCATCAACCGCTCTGTCGTGTGGTGGAACTCGCTTCATCAGCCGCCCAGCATTACAGTCGGTAAGAGCGCGATCGACCCGGTGTTCCTGTGGCCACTACTCGCTGCTGTAATCGGCTTCTCGCTGTTGTTTGGCGCGGTCGTGCTGATGCGGATGCGCGCGCTGATCGCGGAGGCACAGGTTGAGGCACGCCTGCGCCGCCGCGCGCTCGACGATGATGCGCCTGTGCAGACAGCCTCGGGCCAAATGGCGGGGACAGCGTAATGCGTGAGGCGCTCGATCATTGGGATTTCGTGCTGGCTGCCTACGCGATCGGCCTCGTCGGGCTGGGCGCGCTTGTCCTGTGGAGCTGGCGCAGCATGCGCAGCGCCGAGCAGCGCCGTGACGAGGTGAAACGCCGATGAGCGATGCGGCTCCGATCAAGGCCAAACATCAAAGGCTGATGCTCGTGGTTCTCGCGCTCGTTGCCATCGTTGCGGCGGGACTGATTGCGACTTGGGCGCTGCGCAATCAGGCGAACTATTTCTACCTGCCAGAGCAGATGACGGCGGAGCCGCCCGCTGTCGGTCAGGCGGTGCGATTGGGCGGGATGGTACAGCCCGGTTCGCTCGAAACGCAGGCCGACGGCGTGACGGTTGCCTTCGTGGTCACCGGCAACGGAGCCAGCACCGTGCCGGTGCGCTACAGCGGCATCCTGCCTGACCTGTTCGTCGAAGGATCTGGCGTCGTCGCCGAGGGCAGCCTGCAAGCCGACGGTACATTCCTCGCGACCAACCTGCTGGCAAAGCATGACGAGAACTACGTACCAAAGGAGCTTGAAGGGCTCGAAGGGCACAATGCGGCGGACACGGTTGCCGAAACCACTGTCGGCCTCGATTAAGGGCGCGCTGGCGGCATGATCGCAGAAATCGGCCTCGCTGCCCTGTGGCTTGCAACGGCGCTTGCTGTTTTGCAGCTCCTATCCGGTGCGCTGGCCTTGCGCACTGGAGAGGGCGAAAGCTCACCTATCGCGATCTATGCCCGGCCTGCAGCGGTGGTGCAGGCGGTGCTGGCGACGTTGGCCTTCGTCATGCTGCTTTACGCTTTCGCGATCACTGATCTGTCGATCAAGCTGGTCGCGACGAACTCGCATTCGATGAAGCCGTTCCTTTACAAGATCACCGGCACTTGGGGGAACCACGAGGGTTCGATGCTCCTGTGGGTGGCAGTGCTTGCGCTGTCAGGAGGATTGCTCGCAGGGGCTGAGAAGCGCCTGTCCGAGCGCACGATGAATGCAACGCTCGCAGTGCAAGGGTTTGTTGCGCTCGGTTTTTACGCCTTTCTGCTGCTGAGCTCGAACCCGTTCGAGCGGCTGCCGACTCCTGCACCAGAGGGTGTCGGGCTGAACCCGTTGTTGCAGGATATCGGCCTCGCGCTGCATCCGCCGACGCTTTACATCGGCTATGTCGGGCTTTCGGTGGCATTCAGCCTCGCCATGGGCGCGCTGATCACGCGGCAAGTCACGCCGGAATTTGCGCGCGTTATGAGGCCTTGGGCACTCGGCGCATGGGTGTTCCTGACGCTCGGGATCACCGCTGGCAGCTATTGGGCTTACTACGAGCTGGGTTGGGGCGGCTGGTGGTTCTGGGACCCGGTTGAGAACGCCTCGCTAATGCCGTGGCTGGCTGCGACCGCATTGCTGCACTCAGTGAGCGTGCTGGCAGCACGCGATGCGCTCAGGACCTGGACGATTATGCTCGGGGTGCTCGCATTCTCGATGAGCATGCTCGGTACGTTCCTCGTCCGCTCGGGGGTGTTGACCAGCGTCCACGCCTTTGCCGTCGATCCGGAGCGAGGGACCTTCATCCTCATTCTTCTAGCGCTCTATATTGGCGGGAGCCTTGCGATTTTCGCCGTGCGAGCAAGCTCGGTCGCCGAAGGCAAGCGATTCACCGCGACCAGCCGCGAAGGCGCACTGGTGTTCAACAATGTGATGCTGTCAGCGATCTTGGCGATCGTCCTGCTCGGCACGCTCTACCCACTGCTCACCGAGGCATTCGATGTGCGCGTGTCGGTTGGGCCGCCCTACTTCAATCCGGTTGGTGCCGTCTTCGCGATCCCGATGTTCATGGTGATGGCGGTCGGCCCACTGCTGCGCTGGAAGTCCGACAAGCCGGGCAGGCTCAAATTCGAACTCGCGGTAGTCGGCACCATCTTTGTGGCTGTCGCTGGTCTCGTGGCGGTGCTCGGCAATTACGGACTGCTGCCGCTCCTTGGCTTGGCATTGGCAGCGGCGCTTGCCATCGCGGCTTTCTTGCCATTGCGGGGGCGCAAGCTCTCGCGCGTTCCTACAGCGGTGTGGGGCATGGTTCTGGCGCATTTCGGTGTCGCTGTGGCTCTGTTCGGTATGGCCAGCGAAAGCGCGTTTACACAGGAGCGGCTCGCGGCTCTTACGGCTGGCGAGCAAACGACCGTCGGTGAGTGGACGGTCAGTCTTGATAGCGTCGACCCAGTTGCTGGCCCAAACTGGACTGCGCTCGAAGCGCGCCTTGCGGCCGAGCGCGGCGGAGAGCCGGTTACACTTACACCGCAATCGCGGAGTTTCTGGGCGCCATCGCAAGCCACTAGCGAGGCCGCTCTGCTGACTACATGGGATGGGCAGCTGTATGCAGTGATCGGCACCACTGCTGGCGAGACAGACGATGGCACACAGCGCTGGCAGATCCGGGTGTGGTGGAAACCGTTCGTGACCTTCATCTGGTACGGCGGGCTGTTGATCGGGCTCGGCGGGATACTGGCGATCTTTGGCCGTGTGAGCACCGACTTGCGGCGGCGCAAGGCCGTGCAACTCGGCGATGAGCGACGCGCCGAAATGGATGCCCTTGAAGCCGACAAGACTGCGGAGATGGTCTGATGCGCCTGACCTATTCGATCCCCTTGGCAATCTTCCTGTTCATCCTCGGTCTGGGCGGTTTCATGCTGACCCAGCCCAAAGACGATACAATTCCCTCGGCGATGATATCCAAGCCGCTGCCCGAGTTTGCGCTCGAGCCTGCGACCGGAGGCGTCGAAGGCGCATCGCGGGCCGATTTTGTCGGCGGCGAGCCGAAGCTGCTGAACATCTGGGCGAGTTGGTGTCTGCCTTGCATTGCCGAAGCGCCGCAGCTCGAAGCGCTGAAGGAAGAGGGCGCCGAAATCATTGGCATTGCGATCCGTGACAAGCCGGAGGACGTCGCCGAATTCCTCGGTCGCTGGGGCAACCCCTACACCCGCATCGGCGCCGACGACATCTCTTCCCTGATGATTGAGATCGGCGCATCGGGCGTGCCGGAGACCTATGTGATCGATGCGGCGGGCAATATTCGGTATCAGCATATCGGCGATATCCGCGAAGAACACGTGCCGCTGCTGCTCGAGAAACTTGAGGAAGCGCGGTGATGCGGACGTTGTGGTTTGCCATTCTCGCAGCTTTCGCGCTTGCTGTTCCGGCGGCAGCTCAGGACGATCTGCCGCCCGCCCCCTATGCTTACACCCAACTCGAAGACCCGGCGCAGGAAGCGCTCGCTCTCGAACTGATGGAGACGCTCCGCTGCCTGACTTGCCAATCGCAGAGCATTGCCGATAGCGACGCTCCGATGGCGGGCGATATGCGGCATCAGGTGCGCAGCCGCATCGCGGCCGGTGAAAGCCCCGAAGCGGTCCGTGCGTGGCTGATAGAGCGCTATGGCGACTATGTCAGCTACTCGCCCGAGGTTAGCGCGAGCACTTGGCCGCTCTTCGCCATACCAGTCATCCTGTTCCTGATCGCAATTTTCGTGCTTCTCCGCCGTCTAGGCAAGCGGCGCGGCGATAGCGAGGTCGCATGACCGGCTGGCTCATCGTGATCCTTTTGGCAGCGCTGGCCTTTGTTATCGGCGCAATTATACTTCGCTTGCCGCGAGAGGGATGGACACTATTTGCCGCAGCGCTGGTGTTCGGGCTGGCTGGATACGCCTGGCAAGGCTCGCCAGATCAGCCTTCCAGCCCCAAACCCGAACAGTCGCGCTCCACCCAATCGGGCGAGGAGATGGTCGAAGCACGGCTCCAACTGTTCGATGAAGTGGCTCCCAAACCAAATTATCTTGTCACCTCCGATGCCTTCGCCCGGCG
The DNA here is from genome assembly GCF_947499705.1 of uncultured Erythrobacter sp. Lineage (NCBI taxonomy): Bacteria > Pseudomonadati > Pseudomonadota > Alphaproteobacteria > Sphingomonadales > Erythrobacteraceae > Erythrobacter > uncultured Erythrobacter sp. Next base: position 862,462 of record NZ_CANMPJ010000001.1, read on the forward strand.
CGGCCAGTTTGGCGATGCGGCGGGTCTGCTACGCCGCGGACTCACTGAGAACCCACAGCACCTCGAAGGCTGGCTCGCGCTAGGCATTGCATTGGTCGGTCATGCCGATGGCTCTGTCACACCCGCAGCGCGTGAAGCCTATGACCGGGCCAGCGCAGTCGATCCGAACAATCCTTCGCCGCAATTCTTCCTCGGCTTTGCCTATTTGCGCAGCGGTGAAGTGCGCGAGGCGCGGGCGGTTTGGGGCGAACTGCTGAATAATTCTCCCGAAGACGCACCGTGGCGGCCGGACATTGCCCGCCGGGTCGAAGCGCTCGATCAGATGATTGCCAACGCGCCGATGCTCCAAGGGCGTTGAGCAAGGCTGTTGAGCATGTTGTTGCAGGCGCGAACGCTCGGTGCTAGTGGCCGCGACCTTGCGGCGCATTACACGTTTGGCCGCATTCGGGGGCGCGAACTCAGCTTAACAAAAGCGGGCTCGTGAAGGGCAGTACCGGAGATCGGGAAATCCAATTGGCATGAGCGACACTTCAACAACACCGGCGCATCAGCCTCCCACCGGAGGCAAGAGCCACAGCGCGTCCAAAACCGCGCTGGCGGTGGGTGCGATCGGTATCGTCTTTGGCGATATCGGCACCAGCCCGCTTTATGCCTTCCGTGAGACATTCGTCGGCCCGCACCCGCTTGCTTTGGATCAGGCGCATGTGCTCGGGGTGATCAGCCTGATTTTCTGGTCAATGACGCTGGTTGTGGCGATCCAGTATGTCACCATCCTGATGCGCGCCGATAACAAGGGGCAGGGCGGTTCGCTCGCTCTCGTCGCGCTGATCTCCAGCCAGCTCAACAAGTCGAAATATGGCTGGGTGGCATTGCTGCTCGGGGTGTTCGCGACCTCGCTGTTCTACGGCGACAGTATGATCACGCCGGCGATTTCGGTTCTGTCCGCGGTCGAAGGTTTGACGGTGGTGGACGAAGGCCTCCAGCGATACGTCATACCCATCGCGCTCGGACTCCTCGTGTTCCTGTTCGTGCTGCAAAAGCGCGGGACGGCGAAGGTCGGGGCGCTCTTCGCCCCGGTGATGATCGTCTATTTCACAGTCATCGCGGCGCTGGGGACATGGCAGATCATCCAGACGCCGACGATCCTGTGGGCGCTCAATCCATATCACGCGGTCAATTTCTTCGTCCTCGATGGATGGCTTGCGTTCCTCGCGCTCGGCTCCGTGGTGCTCGCTGTGACGGGTTCTGAAGCGCTCTACTCCGACATGGGACACTTCGGCCGGGGACCAATGCGACTGAGCTGGTTCGGCTTTGTCATGCCTTGCCTGCTGCTCAATTATTTCGGTCAGGGCGCCATGGTGATCGGTCTTCCGCCCGAACAGGCCGTCGAGGCAATTCAGAGCCCGTTCTTCTTCCTTGCATCTGAGGAGTGGCGTCTGCCGCTCGTCCTGCTCGCCACTGTCGCCACCTTCATTGCCAGCCAGGCGGTGATCTCCGGCGCGTTCTCGATCACGCATCAGGCTATCCAGATGGGCTATATTCCGCGCCTCTCGATCCGCCACACCAGCGAGACCGAAGGCGGCCAGATCTACATTCCCGTGGTCAACTGGGCGCTGATGGTCGCGGTGATCATCCTTGTCCTGACTTTCCAGAACTCCTCCAACCTTGCCAGCGCCTACGGTATCGCGGTCACGGGCGCAGTCACCATCGACACGCTGTTGATGGCGGTGCTGCTGGTCGGCGTGTGGAAATGGAAGTGGTGGTATGCCGCGCCCGTCGTTCTGCTGTTCCTGATCGTCGACGGAGCCTATTTCGCCGCCAACCTCACCAAGGTGCCCGAGGGCGGCTGGTTCCCGCTGATGGTCGGCTTCATCGCCTTCCTGCTGCTCACCACCTGGGCGCGCGGCCGCAAGCTGATGCGCGAGCGGATGAGCGAGGTCGCGCTGCCGATGGAAATCTTCGCCAAGTCGGCCAAGAACTCCGCCCTGCGTGTGCCCGGCACGGCGATCTTCATGGCCAGCTCGACCGCAGGCGTGCCGTCCGCGCTGCTCCATAATATCAAGCACAACAAGGTGCTGCATGAGCGCGTCGTGATCTTGACTGTCGATATTCAGGACGTGCCCTATGTCGATCCGGCCGAGCGCTGCGAGTATACCGACATGGGCGATGGCTTCTACCGCGCGGTCCTCCACTACGGCTTCATGGAAGAGACCAACGTGGTTGAGGGCCTCAAGAACATGGACCGCTGCGGTGGCGAGTTCGAGATGATGCACACCAGCTTCTTCCTCTCACGCCAGACACTGCTCGCCAGTGACAAACCGGGAATGCCGATCTGGCGCGAGAAGATTTTTGCGTGGATGCTGAGGAACAGCGCGAGCGCGATGGACTTCTTCAAGCTGCCGACCAACAGGGTGGTGGAGCTTGGGAGCCAGGTGGAGATTTGAATTCTATCGTCATCCCAGCGGAGTTGTAGACGGCCAGTGGCCAATGCTGGGATCTCGGGTAACAACCGCTGAGGTGAGCGGCCCTAGACCCCGGCTTTCGCTGGGGTGACGAAGGAGCAAAGTTGACACAATTGACACCGTGTCAGCCGCCGATTTCGATCATTTCTATATACGTTTCAATAATTTGAGACGAAAAAGCGAAGTTGACACTTGTCCAACTCGAAACGTGTTTTGGGATGCGATTGTCAAAGAGCCGCGCGGAGTATGGCGCGGGTTGAGCGAGTAGGAAAATCTTTTGATCAGGTGTGGTTTTTACGTCCGCTCTCGGCGCAATTGCAAGCATAGGCGCTACCCGCAAACAAAGCGCCATACTGCGATTGTAATCTTCGCCTCCCATAGCCATCTAAGGTCTAGCTACCAGTCGCAATCGACGGTCACTGCTTCCACAATCGGAAGCCCTTTCCTTCAGTTCCGCCTCCTAGTCGCAGCCGGGTCAATTCTGGCGCGCTGCACACTCGTTCGAAGGAATGACGCATGACACATTTTGGCAAGATCAAGAGCTACGACAGCAGCGTGGGCAGTGGCTCAATCACCCCTGAAAAAGGTGGCGACGCACTTCGGTTCAAGAAGGCGGACCTCCAGCAGGAGGGACAGATGCCGAAGGTCGATCAACGTTTCAGTTACGAAACCAGCGAAGTCGACGGCGGTAAAAAGCATGCCGTGAACCTGCAGCACCAGCAGGGCGACGGACAAGACCAGAAGGAACAGGCCAGCCAACAGCAGGGCTGACGCCGAACAAGCAGGGCCGGGAGATTAACCACTCCCGGCTCACGCAATGCAGGGTGCATCTGCAACGACGCGACCCGAGGAGATATTGAGGCCAGTTGCCTTTCTGTCTCTGACTTTAGCCTCCGTCGCTAGTCGACGGGGGCTCTTTTTCGACCTGGGAACGCTGATTGCGCGCCTGAGCCAGAGCATCCCCAAGGTTTGTGTAGCGGTAAGCGCCTACCCGATAGCTTCCAACCAGCGTTAGAATAATGCCCATCCCACGAAGCTCGGCCATGTCTTTTGCCAATGCCTCACATTGAGAAACATCTACTCCCCCGTCTTCACCCAACATGTGGGGGTGGCAGCGCGGAAGGAAATTGTCAGAAATCATGATGTGTCCATCCTATGAAGGTTCAAAAGCTCGACATCCATCTCGATAAGGTAGGGCGCGACGAAGCCAGCGTAGTCATTCTTGCGTTGCTGAGGCAGATCTTTCCAGCCGGTGATCGAGCCGCGGCAGTTCGCTTGCCCGCAGGCGCATGGACCGGGGAAATGTTCGATCAGGTAGTTGCGCATTGCATAGTCATATGTGGCTTCATCTTCGGCGGCGATGTCGCCCATCGCGACAATGTTATGGCCGCCGGATTCATTGAGCACGATGCCGCAATTCGGATCGCACGAGTGATTGAACTTGGAGCTCAATCCCTTGTGGAATCCGAATTTGGTCTTGCTGATTTGTGAGGCATGCGAATGGTTGCTGATCGGTCCGCCATCGAGCACACCCACATAAAGAATGTCGCCTTTGATGAATGATCCCAGGGCAAAAACGCCTTGGCCGCGACCATGGGCCGTTCGCTCCTCGATAACAGTGGTCATGTGAAATTCTCAGTCGGCAATGGCGTGGTGAGACCAGGAGCGATTGGCTCTGATCTTTGCGACAGGGTACTGCGCGACGCCGAGCTTCTGGCGGGCTTCTTGAAGCGCGGCCTCATGATGATTGACGCAGCCGCGCTGCGGAGCCCGGGCTCCTGCCGTTGCGGCATTCATCAAAGCGACTTGGTGGTCGTAAAGAAGTCTGTTGAGGCTCAACTCGCGTTCTCCCTAATGCGGGAGCGCAATTGTCTCTCAGTCGAGGGGGCGCATTAAGACGTGCTCTCGATCTTTAACAGATGGTGATGACGATAATGCTTTTCAAGCAGTGAGCCATCAGAACGTGTCTGTGATCCCGGCGCGCTGGAACCTGCGCTCCCCACCCCAAAAAGTCACAGCAAACTCACCCTGTCGGCGGTTCGTCCTTCAGCACATCGTCCTCCTGTCCGACGTCGAGCCCATGCTTCAGCAGCATCGGGATCTGTGTGAAGGTGAACAGGAAGGTCAGGGGCAGGAACACCCAGAATTTGGCCCATAGCCAGCCTTCGAAGCTGAGATAGGCGCGCAGGCCTTCGTTCAGCCCCGCCAGGACAAGGAAGAAGAAACCCCAGTTGCGCGACAGTTTTAGCCAGCCTTCGTCGGTGAGGCCTTCGAACGCCGCCTCTAGCAGGATCTTGAGCAGCGGTTTGCCCATTCGCCATCCGACCAGCAGCGCGACGCCGAACACGGAATAGATGATCGTGGGCTTGAGCTGCACGAACACCGGATCGCCGAAGAAGATCGTCAGCGCGCCGAAGCCCACGATGAGTGCGGTCGAAAACCACAGCATCGGTGAGACTTTACCGAGCCGGAATTTTGAAATCAGCAGGGCGGCGACCGCGGCGACCATGAACGCGCCGGTGCCATTGATGATGGCGACCAATTCTCCTGCGGGGTTGGGCTCGTCAGGCGCAGTGAAGCGATAGACCGCGAGGAACACCAGCAGTGGTCCGTAGTCGACCGCCACGCTGAGCCAGGAAGAACCGGCCTTTTTCGCATCGGATGGTCGCTCTGTTTCAATTCGCCCTTCGACAGGCTCAGGACGAGCGTTGTCCTTAGTGGCTTTGTTCAACCCCGCTCGTGCTGAGCCAGTGGCGCTTTGCGCCGTCTTCGACTCCGAAGTGCGAGCGCTGGCCTGGTCTTTTTCGTAAGCCATCAGGCCACTCCTGCAATCACGCGCGCCACCAGATCGGGGTCGAACGGGCGCAGGTCTTCCATTTTCTCACCGACGCCGATCGCATGGATCGGCAGGCCGTATTGTTCGGCTGCTGCGACGAGTACGCCGCCGCGCGCGGTGCCATCCAGCTTGGTCATGATCAGCCCGGTTACGCCCGCCACTTCCTTGAACACGTCGATCTGTGACAGCGCGTTCTGGCCGTTCGTGGCGTCGAGCACCAGCACCACGTCATGCGGTGCCTCTTCGTTCAGACGCCCGAGAACGCGGCGGATCTTTTCGAGCTCGTCCATCAGCTCGCGCTTGTTCTGGAGGCGGCCAGCGGTGTCGACGATCAGCGCGTCGATCCCGGTATCGGTTGCCTGCTTGACCGCGTCATACACGATCGAGGCCGGGTCGCCGCCTTCGGGGCCGCGCACAAGGTCCACTCCCGCACGCTCGGCCCATGTCGCGAGCTGTCCAATGGCTGCGGCGCGGAACGTGTCGCCGGCGGCGAGCAGAACTCCGTAATCGTCTTCGGTAAAAAGATGCGCGAGCTTGGCGATGGTGGTGGTCTTGCCCGAGCCGTTGACGCCGATCACGAGTATCACTTGCGGGCGAGGGAAGGCGACCACTTCGAGCGGTTTGGCGACCGGTCGTAGGATCTCGGCGATCTCTTCGGCGACGGCCTCTTTCAGCTCCTGCTCGGTGATTTGCAGGCCAAAGCGTTTTTCCGACAGCTTGGCGCGAATGCGCGCCGCGGCGGACGGGCCAAGGTCGGAGATGATCAGCGCGTCTTCGACATCGTCGAGCGTTGCATCATCGAGTTTGGCAGTGCTTACGATACCCGAGAGGTTCGACGAGAGCCGGTCGGACGTCTTGCTGAACCCTCCGAAGAGGCGCTGGCTCCAGCTGTTCTCGCTCATCTAAGCAGGCCTTCCTCAACTGCGCGCACGGTCATCGCGACCAATTCGCCTGCTTGAGTGCCATCGGGCAGCTTCACGCGGGCATAGTTGGGCGCATAGCCGCTGCCATCGCGCTCGGCGAGGACGGGCAGGGTTTCGCCCACAAGGCTGTCGAGCCATGCGGTTCTGACCTCGGCGACCGCGGCGCGAAGTTCGGCCGCACGAGCCTTGATCACGGCGCGATCAAGCTGCGGCATCCGCGCGGCTGGAGTGCCGGGGCGGGGGGAGAAGGGGAAGATATGACCGTGCACGATATCAAGCGCGCGAATGATCGAGAGGTTTTCGGCGTGGTGCTCGGACGTTTCGGTCGGAAAGCCTGCCATCAGATCAGCTCCAACGGTAATCTCAGGCCGCTGCGCCTTGAGGCGTTGAACAAGGTCCACCGCATCGGCGCGCAGATGGCGGCGTTTCATGCGTTTGAGGATCAAGTCGGCCCCATGCTGAAGCGAGAGGTGCAAGTGCGGCATGATGCGAGGCTCGCTGGCGAACAGCTCGAACAGCCGATCATCGATCTCGATCCCGTCGAGCGAGGACAGCCGCAGCCGGGCGAGGGCGGGGAAGCGGTTCAGTATGGCTTCGACGAGTGTCCCAAGCGGCGGCGCATCGGGCAGATCGTGGCCCCATGACGTCAGATCGACTCCGGTCAGCACCACTTCCTTCGCGCCCAGATCGAGATGCTGTTCTATCTCACGCAGAGCATCGGCAATGGGCAGTGAGCGGCTCACACCGCGCCCCTGCGGGATTACGCAGAACGTGCAGGCATGATCGCAACCATTCTGCACCGCGATAAAGGCGCGGGTCTTTGTCGGCGCAATCGGTGCTTCGGTCGCAGGAATGTTCCAGACGCGCGGATCGAGTTTGCTCTGGTTGGCGATCAGTCCGTCAACCTCTGGCATTGCGCCGAGCTGTTCGCGCTCAATATCTGCGGCGCAGCCCGTCACCAGCAGGCGCGCGTCCGGGCGAGCGCGGCGGGCCTTGCGGATCGCTTGACGCGTCTGCCGCACGGCTTCGCTTGTGACGGCACAGCTGTTCACGACCACAACGTCGCCTTCATCGGCCAGCATGGCGCGCATGCGCTCGCTTTCGGCGATGTTGAGCCTGCATCCCAAGGAGATAACTTCGGGCGATATGACTTCGGGAGCGCTCACGAGTAATCGTCCCACTCGAACGTTCCTCGAAAGGCTTCGGTCGCGGGGCCGGTCATGCGGATCGACCCGCCTTGCGCCCATTCAATCGTCAGATCGCCGCCGGGTAGCGTGACGGTCACCGGGCTTTTCGCGATGCCCTTGCGGATCGCTGCCACCGCAGTGGCGCAGGCACCCGTGCCGCATGCGCGGGTCAAGCCAGCGCCCCGTTCCCACACGCGCAGCGAAAGATGATTGTCCGCAATCACATGCGCCACATTCACATTCACGCGTTCGGGGAAGAGCGGGTCTTCCTCGATCTCCGGGCCGATGTGCTGGAGATCTATGTCGGGCGCTTCAGGCGTAAAGAAGACTACGTGAGGATTGCCGACATTCACGGCCATGGGATTCTTAAGCGGTCCCCAAGAAACAGGCATGGAGGCGGTATCCATCGCATAGTCGAGCGGGATTTCTTGAAATTCGAACTTTGGCTCGCCCATGTCGACGCTTGCGCCGCCATCCGCCGGTTCCAGTTCGATAATACCGCCTGCGGTCTCAACTTTCGCTGGCTTCCCATGCAAAAGTGCCACCGCCCGGCTCGCATTGCCGCAGGCTTCCACCTCGCCGCCGTCGGAATTGAAAATGCGCATGCGGAAATCGGCCGCGCTGCTCGGCTCGAGGAGGATCAACTGGTCGCAACCAATCCCCTCACGCCGGTCGGCGATCCTGTACGCTACCTCTTCGGAAATGTCGGGCACGGCATTTTCGCGTGCGTCAAGCACCACGAAGTCATTGCCGAGGCCGTGCATCTTGATGAAGGGGACGCGCATTATGAGGCGCATCTATGCACGCGCCCGCCTCGCGTCTAGCCCCGGACTTGCGCGCTTACTGGCTGGCGCGGATGCGCGCGAGCGACGGTTCTGGAAAGATGTGGGTGGTTTCTTCGGGCTCGCGGTAGACGCGTCGCTCGACCAGTTTGCCCAGTGGGCGCAGGCGATTGCGAACTTCTTCGGCGGTTTCCGGACGCCCGTAGAGATACCCTTGGCCCTTCAATTGGCCCATTTCCTTGAGCGAGGCGAGGATCTTCTCGTCTTCGATACCCTCAGCAGTGATCGGCATGTTGAGGCCTTCACCCAGCGAGATGATCGCATCGACAATGGTAGAGCTGCCTTCGGGATTGCTGAGTTCGCCAACGAAACTGCGATCGATCTTGAGCCGGTCGAATGGCAGCGAACGCAGCTGCTCAAGGCTGGAATAGCCTGTGCCGAAATCGTCGAGGCTGATCCGGACGCCTTGATTGCGCAGGCTGGTGATCATCGACCGGACAAGGCCGACATTGTCGTGCAGGCAGCTTTCGGTGATCTCGATTTCGAGCCGCTGCGGCGGCAGCCCCTGTTGCACGAGCAGCTTGAGCAGCTTTTGTGCAAACCACGGATCACGCAATTGCACCGGCGAGATGTTGATCGACAGCGTGAGCGAGTCTTCCCATTCGCACGCATCGGTGAAGGCCTGGGCCATCAACTGATCGGAAATCTCGCAAATGACGCCGATTTCCTCGGCGATCGGAATGAAGATTTCGGGGCTGACCAGGCCCAGTTGCGGCGACTGCCAGCGAGCGAGCATCTCAAACCCGACCAGTTCGCCGGTGTGAAGATCAACCTGCTGCTCATAATAGGGGACGAATTCGGCTTCGGCGAGGCCGCGGCGAATGCCTGTTTCGAGCTGATTGCGGAAGCGCAGCTCGTTTTCCATGGTCGGTTCGAACCAGAAAAAGCGGTTTTTGCCCTGCTTTTTGGCGTGATACATCGCGATATCGGCGCGGTGCATCAGTTCGCTGGCATCAATGGCGAGCGGATTGGGGCTTTCGTCCTCCAGCTCGGTCGCGACCCCGATCGACATCGTGGCGTCGATGGTAATTTTCTCAAGCTCGAACGGGATTGCGGCCTGTTCGAAAAAGCGGATGATCAAGTCGTCAATGCGCTCAGGCGCAGATTTGTTGAATGGCACAACGATGCCGAATTCGTCGCCGCCCAGACGTGCGATGCGCGCCTGCTTCGGCAATTGACCTATCAGCCGCTCGGCCAATTGCACCAGCACGGCATCGCCAATGCCGTGGCCGTGCATATCGTTGATCTGCTTGAAATTATCGAGATCGACCATGATGAAGGCGACCGCATCGCCCTTCTTGGCGGCGGAAGCGCGGAGCTTTTCAGCGGCATCCGCCATGCTGCGACGGTTCAGGCAGCCGGTTAGCGGGTCGATTTCCGAAAGCTTGCGCGCATGTTCTTCGGCGCGTTTGCGTTCGGAGATTTCGTGAGTGAGCTGGCGGTAACGGCGCCAGCCGAAGATCACGAGAGCGATGTTCAGGAGCAGGGCGTTGACCAGCAAGTGGTTGGGTCCGGTGCCAATGCCAACCAATGATCGAAACACGCCTGGAAGCACTGCGCTACCTGTTGCAACAAACAACAGGATAGCCGCGGTGGCGATCCCGAGTGCGATCAGGTCACGCTCGGCACTGCCAAAGCGGTTTTTCGGTTTTGTTTCTGTCACCTTGATCGAAACTCGCCGCGAGCGGCCTGCCCCCCAATAGAAATCAATCGAGCACTGTCTGGGCTAGATGCCTAAAAATCGGGTTAATCCTTTGCTATTGCGTGCAAGAGGGGTGGATGCAGAGCACTCGCTTGCGCTAATCGAGCCCTAATTCGCAAACAAAGGAGCGTGCCCCGTGGCCAATTACTGGTTGGTGAAATCCGAACCGTTCAAATACAGCTGGGACGATCTCGTCGCCGAGGAAGAAGGCGTTTGGGACGGAGTTCGCAATCATTCGGCAAAACTCAATTTGCGCGCGATGGAAGTGGGCGATGAGTGTTTTTTCTATCACTCGCGCGAAGGATTGGAGATTGTTGGCGTTTGCGAAGTGACCGTCGCGGGCATTCTCGACCCGACCGATGAAACCGGCAAATGGGCCGCGGTGAAGGTCAAACCAAAGCGCAAGTTCGACAATCCTGTGACGCTGAAACAGATCAAGGCCGAACCCAAGCTCGCGGATTGCGAGCTGGTGCGGCTCTCCCGCCTATCGGTCGCGAAGATCAAGCCCGATGAGTGGAAGCTGATCTGCAAAATGGCGGAAGGTTAGGTCCTCGCTCTCAATCCGCTGATCGTCGCGCCGCTGGCGGCGAGCTGTTCGATATCGATCTTTAGATGAATCAGTCGCAGGCCTTTGCGGGATTGTGCTTCGGCAAGGGCAACGGTGAACTCATCGGTGGTTGAGACGGTCGCGGACCAACCGCCATACGCTGCGCCGAGCGCTGCGAAATCGGGGTTGGCGAGCTTGGTTGCCGATACCCGTCCCGGATATTCGCGCTCTTGATGCATTCGAATCGTGCCATAGGCGCTGTTATCGACGACGAGCACGAGCAGGTTTGCGCCGTACTGCGCTGCGGTCGCGAGCTCCTGTCCGTTCATGAGAAAATCGCCATCACCTGCGACGGCAACAACCTGTCGATCGGGATGGCGCAGAGCGGCTGCGACTGCGGCTGGAACACCGTATCCCATCGCCCCGGCTGTCGGTGCAAGCTGGGTCGGCAGTCCTTCGTAGCGCCAATAGCGATGCCACCATCCCGCGAAATTGCCCGCGCCGTTGCAGATGATGGTGTCGGCTGGAAGCGTCTTTCGCATCGCCGTGACGCAGGCGGCCATATCAAGCGCGGGCGGGTTGTCCGATGGCGCGTGCGTGGCCCAACTCTCCCACTCAGCATGCGCCTCAGCCCCGGCATCGAACGGGATAACGGTGTGATCCTCCCAAAGGGCCGCCGCTTCGGCGAATTCATCGACCGCGCAGCACAGGGACAGTTCGGTTAGGTAGACGCGGCCCAGCTCTTCCGGGTCAGGGTGGACGTGGACCAGCAATTGTTCAGGGTGGTCGGGGAGCGGGAAAGAATATCCATCCGTTGTCGCCTCCCCAAGCCGAGCACCCACCGCGAGCACGAGATCGGCGTTCTTCACTCGCTCGACGAGTTTGGGATTGGGACCGTAGCCGAGATTGCCCGCATGGACGGGCGAGGACGGGCTGATGGCATCCTGCCGCCGGAATGCAGTTGCAACTGGCAGGCCGATGTTCTCGGCAAAGCTCTGGAAATGCTCACGCGCTTTGGCGTTCCAGCCAGCGCCGCCAATAATCGCAATCGGGCTTGCGGCGTCGGCAACCAATGCGAACAGCGCCTGCATGGCGTCCGGGCAAACGGCCTGGGCAGGACGGGTGACCATAGGGCGTGGTTTGATTGCCGGATCGACCGGATCGCACAACATGTCTTCCGGAAGGGCAAGCACCACCGGGCCGGGGCGACCGCTGATCGCAACCGAATAGGCACGGGCGATGTATTCCGGGATGCGCGCAGCATCGTCGATCTTGGCTGCCCATTTGCATATCGGACCGAAGAATGCGGGGAAATCGACTTCCTGAAAGCCCTCGCGATCTCTCATCCCCCGATCCACGTCACCGACAAACAGGATCATCGGCTGCGAATCCTGATGTGCGACATGCACGCCGATGCTGGCATTTGTGGCGCCCGGTCCGCGCGTGACGAACGCGATGCCAGGCCGTCCCGAACCAGCAGCGTTTAGCGCTCCGTCTGCGCATGCCATGAAGGCAACGCCGCCTTCCTGACGGCAGGTAATTGTTTCGATGTCGGACCGTTCATGCAGCGCATCAAGCACCGCGAGGAAGCTCTCGCCGGGCACGGTGAAGATCCGGTCCGTCCCTTGCTCGGCAAGGCAATCGACCAGCAATTCTGCTGCGCTTCTCGTGGTTTCGGCCAAGACAATTCCCTCCGCTCAGGCCCTATAATCAGGCACAGCGCGCTTAGCGCCGCACGCCCTGGTAGGCAAACGCTGCGGCGCTACCCAAGCTGGTTAACCGGAGGGTGAATTGTCCCGCCTTGCGACAGTGGATGAGCGGAGGCTGTGCGCGGGTAAAGAAAGTGTTAACGCCTGCGGCTATGAAGTATCCAAAGCTCACCAGCGAACTGATCTCTGACGCGCAGCGCCGCCGCGAAGCGGGCGGGCCGTTCAAGCGCCGCGCTCTTGTCCTCACCGATGAAGAAGCGACGCATCCGTTCAGGGCGAACCTGCCGCCACATGTGAAGGATGATCTGCACGACATCCCGGCGGAAAGCCTTTGGGCGCTGACACAAGACGATGTGCGCGGCTTCGCCAGCACCTATTTCGCGGCGACCGCAGCGATCCTCGTCTTCATTATGTGATTTAGGCGCCGCACGCGCTTACTCGGCCAATTGCGCAGCCGCTTCTTTTTCAGCGCTGAACAGCAGCCAACCGAGCCACGCTGATACCACGGTCATTGCCGCCGCCAGCAGCAATTGCTCGGCCACCGGTATGCCCACCGCAGTCATGCCGATAGCGATCGCTGAACCCAGCACCATCGAGACCGAATTGACGATATTGTTCGCCGCAATCGTGCGTGAGGCCGCGTTGTGTTCGCAGCGCGTGGTGAGAAACGCGTAGAGCGGGACCACGAACATTCCTCCGGCCGTCGAAATGCCAAGCAGGATCAGCAGAAGCGGAACGGCAAGCGGTTCAAGGACCCATTGCTCGATCGGCAGCAATTCGCCCGCTTCGTTCGGTATCCATGCCCGCGACAGGATGTAGAACCCGAGCAGAAACCCGCCCATCACAACCACGCAGACGGGTGCAAAGCGGGCAGACACATCGCCTTTGAGCAGGGCGTTGATGGCGACCGATCCGACCGCAATACCGATAGAGAAGATCACGAGAAACAGGCTGGCAACTTCCGGTGTTGCGAGCAGTTGGTTCTTGGCGAGTGGCGGAAACTGGATGAAAAGCAGAGCGCCGATGGTCCAGAAAAAGCTGATGGCGATGATCGCGAACCAGATCTCGCGATTGTCCATAGTCTTCTTCACCAGCCGCCAGCTCATCACGACCTGGTCTGCCAGCGCGACAGGCACAAAACCCAGCCAACGCAGCAATGGGTTGCGCACCGTTTCCGCATACGGCTCGATCAAAGGGAAGTGCAGCTCATGATCGCCTTGCGGCGGGGCATCGGGAACGAAGCGGCTGACAAAGTAACCCACAATCGCCGTCACTACGACGAGCACAATGGCGAATTCGACGTCGATAAACCCTGCCAGGATCGTGCCGAGCAAGATCGCAATGTAGGTGCCCGCCTCGACCAGGCCGGTGCCGGGCAAGACTTCGTCTTTCTTCAGGTGCTGAGGCAGGATCGCGTATTTAATCGGGCCGAGAAACGAAGATTGCACGGCGGCGAGGAACACGACGAACAGCAAGAGCGGGATCGCCACCGTGTGCACCATGATGCCCTGCCACGCCATGTAGAGGCCCGCCGCGCCAAGCGACGCCCAGCCGATCTCGCATAATTTGACGATCCGGATGATCCGCGCCTTGTCTCGAGAATCCGCCAATTGTCCTGCAAGCGCGGAAAAAAGCACGAATGGGAGGATGAACAGGAGCGACGCGATTCCGCTGAAAAACGCCTCCTGCTTTTCATCACTATAGACCGAGTAGACGACGAACAGGACCAAAGCGGTCTTGTAGAGATTGTCGTTGAACGCGTTGAAGAACTGCGTGACCATCAACGGCAGAAAGCGCTTGCGGCGCATAAGGTGCGTCGATGTCGTCATTAAACCTAGTTAAGCAGCGTCCCCAGAAGCGCGAGACATAGCGATCACCCCAACATTCACAAGAGCGTTCACAAGCGCCCCAGATACTCTTTTACGCTGCGTCACACCGCGCTAGAGGCGACAGGTACATGTTGACGCTTCCTAATATCCTAACGCTGTCGCGAATTCTGGCGTTGCCTTTGCTCGGGTTCTTCCTGTGGTGGCCGGATTGGAAGCTTGGCTATGCGATTGGCTTTGTGCTGTATGGCCTCATCGGGATCACCGATTTTTTCGACGGCTACCTCGCGCGGGCGCAGGGAACGGTATCGAAACTCGGAATTTTCCTCGATCCGATCGCTGACAAGATCATGGTCGCAACTGTGATCCTAGTCCTGACGGCGCAAGGATATCTGCGCGGACCGTATGTGGGCGACATGCATGTGATCGCTGGGCTGATCATCCTGATCCGAGAGATCGCCGTTTCGGGTCTGCGCGAATTTCTCGGGGGGCTGCAAGTTTCGGTCCCGGTATCCAAGCTGGCGAAATGGAAGACGGCGTTCCAACTGATAGCGCTCGGCGCGCTGATTGGTGGCGGAGCGGTGCACGGCCAGCCGTGCCAAGTGCCCGGCGACGCCTGCGCTTCGGTGGCCGAGACTTGGATCCACCTGATCGGCCTATCGACGCTATGGGCGGCGGCGGTCCTGACCTGCATTACCGGCTGGGACTACCTGCGGGTTGGTCTTAAGCATATGGATTGAGGGATACGTTATGGCTGCATTTTTCAGAAAACTGTTCGGCGATAAACAGAACGCGCCAGCCACAAGCGAGATGCCTGAGAGCATCGAACAAGGCATGCAGTGGCAAGCGGAAGACTTTGTTCGCGCCTTTTCGCAACCAGATGCACCAATCGATGGAAGTTGTCTCGACTACAGTTCAGCCTCGTTGGATGAGGTTGATCGTTTGCTCGACAATGTTCACTGTCACGGTCAGGAATTGCCTGACGATCTTCACTTTCTGATTTCGGCCTACGTATTCGAGGTAGCTCGCCGCGAGTTCGGTGGACGTTATCTTCGTGGTGACGAGAAGGACCCATTCGTGCTTGTCATGGGCAAAGAAGACGCGAGCGTGGGCCTGTGCGTCATGTCAAAGGTTCGTGGACGAGCCATAAACGGTAACGAAGACAACATCCCGTTTTTCTATGCGGGCATTGCTCCAGCAATCGATCGAGGAGTGCCAGCCACTCTAATCTGAAGTTCAATCAATGGGCCAGCAGCCGTCGAGAAAGCCACCCAAATAAATGTACCTACGCGGCGCAGATCACCCAGCGCCTCTCAAATGCGCATAAGACAGATCGCCTGACCCGCGCACACCATAATCGCTTGGGTTTTCGGGATCATCGCGGTCCCAGCCATCGGTGCAGGGCTGGGTGCTGTTCCAATCATAGACGGCGTGGCGATGACTGATTTTCCAGACGCCGTCGCGCCGCTCGAAGCGATCCAGATAGCGACCAGCCGCGATCATCAGGACATCGCCATCTGGCGTCGCAATGGTGTGGTGGGCGACGAAATAGCTTTCTCCAGATGCGCGGTCGCCATCCAATTCTATGATCGACTGTCCGATGACGTGTTGAGTGCGCTTCATCGTGTCGAGCACAGGCATCACCCACTCGATGAAGTCGGCTGCGGTGCCCTTGAACAGTCCGTGATCATCGGTTGCGCCGGGATGAAAGCAATCCCGCACAATCTCGGCATCGCAGCGGTCGATCCCGCGCGCCATCCGCGCGACAACTTCTATACATTCAAGCTTGTCGGCGACATCTTCCAAACGGCTCATCGTTGAGACCTTTCGTGCGTTGGAACAGAGGGCTCTAGCGCGCCATCCATGTATCAAGCGTCTCATGGAAATATCGCATCCGGCTTTCCTGCGAGGCAAGGTAATCGCGCTTGTACCCACGCGAATGCAGGCCGCGTTGCTGCTGCGGCCATATCTCCAGATCCTCGTCGATCGCAGGGCCGGTTGTGACCTGATCAGCAGGCCCTTGCATGTGCGGCACTTCGGCCTCGGTCGAGATCGTCTCGCCCATCACATAGGAGTAATATTCGGTCTGACCTTTGGCGAAGAGCACCATGAACCACATGTCGAACAAACACTTCTCCGGGTCGCTCGGGTGCGGGCGGGCACGCAGCCAGATATTGCTTTCCGGCTTCAGGCTGAACGAGAGGTTGGGGAAGATCGTGTAGTGCCAGTTATCGGTCAGTTGCTCGTCGTGATAGGTTGAGAAGTCATACCCCTTTTCTGCGCCCAGCTTGCGCTTGGCCTTTTGCAGATCCTTGCGGATGTTGCAGGTTCTACCGCCGCGATAATCGTCTGGATTGAGCTCCCAGAACTCCATCTCACCCGCCATTTTCTCCAGCGTTTCTTTCTCACCGCCCTTGAGCGCCGCAGCCGGACCTCCGCCCGGCATCAACATGCGGCAATGGCCTTGCGGGTAGTGATCGAACTGGCACCCTTCGCGACCGTATTCGAGCGTGTGGACTGCGCCCGGATGGACGAACGGCACGTGGTAGGATTCGCTGAAATTGTCCTGCACCAACTTCCAGTTGAAATCGCCTTCGACCGTCACCCAATGGGTACGGCGAAAATCGGTCATGGGATATGTGTCAATCTGGTCGGCAATCGGGCCGAGATACTCGCGTAGCGGCACGCAATCATCGTCCATATTGTACCATACAAAGCCTGCCCAAACTTCGCACTGCATCTCGACCAGATTGAGTTTCCCGCAGGGGCTGCCCTGAACGAAATCGGCCTCGTCAGGGACGGACTTCAGCGTGCCTTTCAGGTCATAGGCCCAAGCGTGATAGGGGCATACCAGCCGTTTGGCGTTGCCGCTTTCGTCCTTCATCAGTTCCAGACCGCGATGCTGGCAGACATTGTAGAAGGCGCGGATCTGTCCGTCGTCACCGTGAACGCAGAGGATACGTTCCCGTCCTAGTGATGTTGTCGTGTAATCGCCTTTGTTTTGCAGCTCGCGTTCCAGACAGGCGATCTGCCAGGTCTTGGTCCAAACCTTGTCCCACTCTTCATCCATGAAGGTCTTGGAGAAATATCGATCGGGCGTGATTGGGCTACCGCGCAATTCCGGTTCTGGCTGCTTGGAAATGTCGGCCAGTTGTTTGTTCAAATCACGCGGATCGTAATCGGCCATCGCTGTGCTCCTCGCCTGGCGCCGCCAAATATTTTGATAGCCCGCAGGTCTTTTTCTGGACGGCTATTCCATGGCTTGAAGCGCGCTGATCTTGAGCACTTGCGATAGCAATTCTGGAGCGGCTTGGACCCTAGCTAATTTGACGCGGTAGGGTGGGGGCTTGCCGAAAACTGACGCGTTCAACCGGCGCGCAATTCCTCGGCCAGCAATCGGAAGTCTGCTTCGCGCGGTGAATTTTTCCGCCAAACCAGCACGATCTCACGCTTGGCCGTGTCGCTCTTGACCGGACGGGCGACGACTTCAGTTCCCGCCAATATCCCGGCATCGAGCGCCATTTCAGGCAACATCGTCAGGCCCAGATCATTATCGACCAATTGCACCAAAGTGTGCAGGCTGGTGCCGATCATCGCCGCGCTGGAACGCAATTCGGAACGATTGCAGGCGGCCAATGCGTGATCGCGCAGGCAGTGACCGTCTTCAAGCAGCAGCAAACGCCCCTGGTCGATCATGTCCGGCGGAATTTGCGCAGGCGGATCGCGCGGATCATCCTTCGGAAAGGCGACGAACAGGCGGTCGTCGGCGATGTGCTCAACCTCGACCTCGCCGGTATCGAAGGGAAGGGCAAGCAACACGCAATCGACTCGCCCGTGCTGGAGCGATTCAACCGCATCCTGACTGGTTTCCTCGCGCAACATCAATTGCAGATCGGGGCGCTCTTTCTTCAGGCGCGGCAGGATGCGCGGTAGCATGAAAGGTGCGATTGTCGGGATCACGCTCATCCGCAACATACCGGACAGCGGCGTGCCAGCAGCTTGGACAAGGTCCGACAGTTCCTCGGCCTCGCGCAGCAGCCGGTTGGCCTTCGCCACCACCTGATCGCCCAGCGATGTAAATCGAACCACGCGGCGGCTGCGTTCGACCAGCGTCACGCCGAGCAGCGATTCCAGTTCGCGAATGCCTGCCGACAGCGTCGATTGCGACACGAAGCTGGCATCGGCGGCTTTGCCAAAATGGCCATGTTCGTGCAGCGCGACGAGGTACTGCAGCTGCTTGATCGTAGGGAGGTAGGTGCTCACGCGCCTATTCCGCAGCCAGCGCTTCTTCCATGCTGGCTTGCATGTCGTCGATGTGGGTCATCTTGAGCTTGCCGTCCTGCACCGCAAAGGCGAGCTTGCCTTCGACCAGTTCCAGCGCGTCCTTGCCGAACACGTCATAGCGCCAGCCCTTAAGGACCTTGAGGTCGCGGACACCGGCGGCAAGCGCTTCCATTTCATCCGCACGCGTTAGAAGGCGCGCTGCCACGTCGATTTCGCGGGCGCGGATTTTCAGCAGCAGCTTGAGCAGGTCGGCAACCAACGCTCCCTCTTTGCCGAGCGGCGCGCCGCGCTTCATTTTCTCGGGCATTTCCGACTTCGACAGAGGTTCTGCCTCGGCCGCGACCCGCATCATCCGTTTTCCGATATCGTTGTCCCTCCACGCCGCCGAAAGGCCGCGGACCTTTGCGAGGTCGGCTTGCTTCTTGGGCGGATGGCTGGCGATGTCTGCCAGCGTTTCGTCGCGCATGATCCGTCCGCGCGGGATATTCTTGTGCTGCGCTTCGCCTTCGCGCCATGCAGCGAGCGCCTTGAGTCGTCCGAGAACCTGCGCATTCCGCCCGGGGGAGCGAATGCGTTTCCACGATGTATCGGGATCGATCAGATAGTTCGAAGCATCCGCGAGCTTCTCCATCTCGGCGTCGAGCCAAGCGCCACGGCCGGTCTTGATCAGCTTCTTGAGGATCTTGGGAAAGATCTTCGACAAATGCGTCACATCGCCAATCGCGTATTCGATCTGCCTATCAGTGAGCGGACGGCGGCTCCAATCGGTGAAGCGCGCGCCCTTGTCGATCTGGATGTTGAGCCATGTGTCGACGAGGTTTGCATAGCCGATTTGCTCTGACTGGCTGATCGCCATCATTGCAATTTGTGTGTCGAAGATCGGGAAGGGCGTCTTGCCGGTCAGGTTGACGATAATCTCAACATCCTGCCCGCCTGCATGGAAGACTTTGAGGACTTCCTCATTCTCACACATCAGATCGAGCAATGGCGTCAGGTCGATGCCTTCGGCCAGGGGATCGATGGCGGCGGCTTCTTCGGTGTTGGCGATCTGGACCAGGCACAGTTCAGGCCAGTATGTGTTCTCGCGCATGAATTCGGTGTCGACAGCGACGAATTCGGACTTCGCAAGACGCTCGCACAAATCGGCCAAAGCGTCGGTAGTGGTAATCAGATCATGTATTTTCATATCAACTTCGTTTGTTTGAGCGGAGTGCCGCTCTCGGGATGAATCCCATGGAATCGCAGCGCCAGTGCAGCGACCGCGCGCATAGCGTTGTACCCCTGAAAAGGGAAAGAGTTTAGGTGTTGGCGGGCGATGCCCACAGATGTCTAGATTTGCGTTCCGGGACGCTGGCCGAGTTATGCCGCATAGGTCTATTGTTCCACGTCTACCGAAACGTAGTCCTGATCGCACTGGTCTGTGATTTCCGCCAGGCCTTCGCCGACTTCCATAATGTCCTCGTTTGCTTCAATCGCTTCGATGTCGCTCGCAACCTTCTGGGAGATATTTTTCCGTGTTGCTTCGTCGAGAGGGCGGGCGGCGACCATTTGGTCGATCAGCACGCCGAACTCTTCGCTCGAGGACTGCGAGGCAGCAGCGAGAGCTTCTATTTCTGACTTCCTTCCAGGATCATCCTCGAATTCGGCAATCACTCCATACAGCGTCGCCAAACGCTCTTCCGCGGCCATACAACGGCTGGCATCAATGAAGCCGGCATCAGAAAGATCCATTTCAGGTTCGGCAAGATCTGTCGTTGTTTCCTGCGGTGTGGATTCTGTGCCATCAGCCGGAGCTGCCGGGTCGCGGGTATCACAACCGCTCAGTGCCAGTAACAGGAAACCGATCGAAAAGATTTTGCGCATGCCGCACCTCCGGGAAAAATGTCTGCCCCAATAAGAAGCGTGGAAACGGTCGAAACTGGATCATAGTTGTTCTTCGGAACACAAGTCGGTGCAAAAGGGGTGACGACAATGGGGTGAGCCGCTAGACGCCGCGCCGAACCAATCACCTCTTAATTTATGAAACCTACTCACATGACTATGCACCAATATCGCTCGCACACCTGCGCACAGCTTTCTGCTGAAAATGTCGGCGAAACCGTTCGCCTTTCGGGCTGGGTCCACCGGAAACGCGATCATGGCGGCGTGTTGTTCGTCGATTTGCGCGATCACTACGGCATCACCCAGATTGTAGCGGATGAGGATTCGCCCGCTTTGGCGGTGTTCGAAAGCCTGCGCGCCGAGTCAGTCGTGACTATCGATGGTGATGTGAAGGCACGCACGCCTGAGACCGTGAATGCAGACCTGCCGACCGGCGAGATCGAAGTGTTTGCGCGCTCCATCACGGTGCAAAGCGCGGCAGAAGAGTTGCCGATGCCGGTCGCTGGAGAGCAGGACTATCCCGATGAAATCCGCCTCAAATACCGCTTCCTGGATCTGCGCCGCGAGACGATGCATCGCAATATCATGCTGCGTAGCCAGGTGATCGCCTCGATCCGTAACCGCATGGTCGAGCAGGGCTTTACCGAGTTCCAGACCCCGATTCTGACCGCTTCCAGCCCGGAAGGCGCGCGTGACTTCCTCGTGCCAAGTCGGATGCATCCGGGCAATTTTTATGCGCTTCCGCAGGCGCCGCAGATGTTCAAGCAGATGCTGATGGTGTCGGGCTTTGACCGCTACTTCCAGATCGCGCCGTGTTTCCGCGACGAAGATCTGCGCGCCGATCGCAGCCTCGAATTTTACCAACTCGATTTCGAGATGAGTTTCGTCACACAGGAAGACGTTTTTCAGGCGCTGGAACCAGTGCTTGGCGGGCTTTTCGCTGAATTTGCGGGTGGCAAGCGCGTAACACCGGTCGGCGAGTTCCCGCGCATTCCGTATTCCGAAGCGATGCTCAAATACGGCACCGACAAACCGGACCTGCGCAACCCGCTTATTATCAGCGATGTCACAAGCCATTTCGAGAAATCGGGCTTCGGCCTGTTCGAAAAGATCGTTGGCGGCGGCGGCTGTGTCCGCGTGATCCCCGCACCCAAGACCAACGAGAAGAGTCGCAAGTTCTTCGACGATATGAACAATTGGGCGCGCAGTGAAGGTTTCGCCGGGCTCGGTTATGTCACCCGCAAGGGCGGTGAGTTCGGCGGCCCGATCGCCAAGAACCATGGCCCTGAACGGATGGAAGAGCTCTACAACGAGCTTGGTCTCGGCCCGGATGACGGCCTGTTCTTCGCCGCGGGCAAGGAAAAGGACGCGGCCAAGCTGGCCGGTGCCGCCCGCACGCAGATTGGCGAGCAACTGGAACTGATCGAGCAGGGCTGTTTCAAGTTCTGCTGGATCGTCGATTTCCCGATGTTCGAATATGACGAAGATGCCAAGAAGGTCGATTTCAGTCACAACCCGTTCTCCATGCCGCAGGGCGAGATGGAAGCGCTGGAGGCTATGGACCCGCTCGAAATCAAGGCGTGGCAGTACGACATCGTCTGCAACGGCTATGAACTGTCTTCAGGCGCGATCCGGAACCACCGCCCGGATATCATGTACAAGGCGTTCGAGATCGCAGGTTATGACAAGGCAACCGTGGACCGCGAATTTTCCGGCATGATCGAAGCGTTCAAATTGGGCGCGCCGCCGCATGGCGGGTCGGCGCCTGGGATTGACCGGATCGTCATGCTGCTCGCCGGTGAAGAAGCGATCCGCGAAGTCATCGCCTTCCCGATGAACCAGAAGGGCGAAGACCTGATGATGGGCGCGCCGTCCAAGGCCGAACTGCCGCAGCTGCGCGAATTGCAGATCCGTGTAATTGAGCCGCCAAAAACTGACTCTAAACCCACGACCGAAAGCTGATCCGCACAACAAAATGGGCGCCCGGAATAGTCCGAGCGCCCCAGTTGTGAGGAACTTTATTGTTATGTTGTGAAGCGCGGAGCGCGCGTCGCCTCACTCCCCAGTAGGGCGGGCACTCAACGCGCTGTCCATGTTACGCGTATTGCTCTTCCAGCATGTCCGCGAAACGTTCGCCTTCGCGCACATCGCGATAGGCCGTTTCGATCAGCGTGCGCGTATCCGGGTCGAGCTCGACATCCTCATCCGTGAGTGCGTCGCGGAACTTCTCGGCGAGGTATTCTTCGCCTTCTTCCACGCGCTCAATCGCGGCTTCGTTGCTGTCGGTCAGCGCGTTCGCGATCGAAAGGAAGGTCTGATGGGCCGAACCTTCGATGCTGACGGCGGTGATGGGTTGCTCGCCCTTCGCCTGCAGCGCGTCGTTCATTTTGTTGAGTATCTGCGCTCGATCGCCGCTGCGGCGGGAGAACGCTTGTTTGATGGTCGGGCTCTCGACCTTCTCGGCGGCCTTTCGATAGCCTTCGACAGAATCGTAAGTGGTTTGGGTAAGGTCTTTCAGCAGTTCAACAGTGTTAGTCATGGGTCTCCTTGATAGGGTTGCTATTGTGTGTAGCGGACGCTGATTGCGCCGCGCTTACAATAACTTAATGGGTGAGGCGCGGAAAAGGTCCGAGCGGTTCGCTAGGGCGTTCATCAGGTGCGATGGGCCGAAATCGCGCTTTAAGCCCGCCTGAGCGCACTTCGATCCGGTGGAACGTCGCGCAATTCAGCTGGCCTTCACGCGGACCTTCCGACATTATCAAACGGACGTCTTCGGGGGCAAAGATGATGAATTTTCGCAAATTTCTTGCTGGTGCAGTTGTGGGCAGCATGGGTTTGATCAGCACAAGCGCGACAGCAGAAGTGATCGCGGCCGATGGGTTTTCGCCTGCGAGCAGCGATGCAGGTCTGGGCATTGAGACCATCGCTGTTGAGAGGATGGACGGCACGGAGGGGTCGAAAGTCGCCTTTGAGCTGAAAGAGGCGATCGACGGCCTTCGTCTGGATGATGAGCAATGGTTCGAGATCGTCCCGACTTCTGCCGAATATGTCGATGCGACCTTTCGTGGCTCTGCCGATAGCAGCTCATCGATCACCGAGTTGGATGACAAAAAGGTCACAACATGCGCGGAGAAAGATGACGATGGCGACTGTATCCGCAACAAGGTCTCCTATTACAGTTGCAGCAGTTACGAGGTGTCGTTGCGCTACGATATCGAACTGATCGGTTCGGATGGGCTGGTGCTCTATTCCGTCCGCGACGAAGATTCGAGCTCGACAGATTACTGCACAGACGAGGAATCGAGGCCATCAGTCCAGCGCATGACCGATAGACTGGCTGGCGCTTTGGCAACGCGCACAAGGTGGGCGTTGGCTCCGCGGTACTTCCGCTCCGACTACAGGTTGCTGGAGCGTCGCAAGGGGCTTGAGAAGGCGGATCGCAAGCTCTTCAAGCAGGGCCTCAAATTGACGAAAAGCGATGCAGCAGCGGCGTGTGAGGTTTTTGAAGGGTTAGAGGCGAACAATCCGCAACAAGTCTCCGTCCTGTTTAACATTGGCCTGTGTCACGAAAGCCGGAGGGACTTCGCTCTAGCGAAGACATATTATCAGCGCGCTGAGAATATCGAACCTGGCAAATGGATGACGGCGGAATCGCTTGAGCGCGTTGCCAACCGGATCGAAGCAGAGGCTCAGTTCGCGCGGCGCAAGGATTTCTTGGAAAGTCGGTACGCCGAGGCACCGGCGTCGCCAGAAACTACCGATCTGACGAATGCTGAATGAAATGGCTTTGAAGCCACAAAGATCCTTGAAGGCGTAACCGGAGATGGGAGCAGGGCGAACAAGAGGCATGAGAACCACCCGCCGCTCTGCAATTTTCGGAGGCCTCGCCGCTGCTACAGGCGTTAGTGCAGCAGGCCAGACCCTTGCCGGCTGCGCGCCGTCCGAGACGCTCTCCGGTGACCAGCTTACGAAGGTGACCGTACTGGGCGTGATCCACCGCACCCATCGCACCAGCAGCGCCTATTCCCTGGATGTGCTGCGCGAAGCCGTGCGCCGCGCCGAACCCAATGTAATCCTGACCGAAATTCCGCCGGACCGGATCGGAGAGGCCAAGCGCGGCTTTGCCGAAACCGGCGAAGTGACCGAGCCGCGTGCCCGGGTATTCCCCGAATACACCGATGTCGTTTTCCCGCTTTCGCGCGAAATGGATTTCGAAATGCTCGGCACGGCTGGCTGGACGCAGAAGATTGCCGATGATCGCGGTGTTGCTCTCAAAGCTATCGAAAATGATCCGGCGCGCGCTTCACAATGGGAAGAGCACGAGGAAGCGCGGGCAGAATATTCGAACAAAGTGCGTGGTCGCGGCGATGATCCGGCATTTATCCACACGCCTGAATACGATGTTCAAGTGCAGCAGGCGCAGACCCCGTACCAGATATATTTCGACGGTGATCTCGGTTCCGGCGGCTGGACGAAAATCAACCGCGCGCACACCGATTTGATCAACACCGCGCTCGATTCGATCAGCGGACAGGGCCTGAACGCCCTTGTTATGTTCGGTGCATGGCATAAATACATGATCGAGCGTTCGTTGGCGTTTCGGGGCGATATTGAACTGCGCGATGCAACCGCGTTGTTCGACTGACCTGTTGCGGCAATTCGATCACCACTTGCGCTCAATCGCGCCCTTGATTAGGGCGAGAGCCAATTCTTAACCCCCAATTCAAGAGGGACACACATGAGCGATACTGCCGACCGCGTGCAGAAAATTGTCGTTGAGCACCTTGGCGTCGAAGCCGATAAGGTAGCTCAGGATGCGAGCTTCATCGATGATCTGGGCGCTGACAGCCTCGACATCGTCGAACTGGTGATGGCGTTCGAAGAGGAATTCGGTGTCGAAATCCCCGACGATGCGGCTGAGAAAATCACCACCGTCGGCGACGCGACGAAATATATCGAAGACAACAAGGGCTGATTGCCCATCGGATGCCCGCTTTTCCGCGGGCAACTGACCAACAGGCCCGAGCCCGAACAGGGTCGCGGGCCTGTAGCGTTTTTGCCGCGAACGCGCGGCGTAGGCGCAGGAGACGAAAGGGATTCGAATGCGGCGTGTGGTTGTAACCGGGCTTGGCCTCGTCACTCCTCTTGGCGGGGACGTCGAAACCAGCTGGAAAAACCTGATTGCAGGCGAAAGCGGTGCCGGACAGATCACCCGCTTCGATACCGAGGGGCAGAAATGCACCATTGCTTGCGAAGTGAAGGGCAAGGACCATCCCTGGGGCTTCGACGCTGACAAGCGCGTCGATCACAAGGTTCAGCGCCAAGTTGATCCATTCATCGTGTACGGCATCGATGCCGCCGGACAGGCGCTCGAGCACGCCGGTCTGACCGACATGACCGACGCGGAGAAAGAGCGCACCGGTTGCTCGATCGGCGCAGGTATCGGCGGTCTTCCTGGGATCGAGAGTGAAAGCATCGTGCTGCATGAGCGCGGGCCAACCCGCGTTTCGCCGCACTTTGTGCATGGCCGCCTGATCAACCTCGTCACCGGACAGGTGCAGATCAAATACGGATTCATGGGGCCGAACCACGCTGTCGTGACCGCGTGTTCCACCGGCGCGCACTCGATCGGCGATGCCGCACGTATGATCGCGATGGACGATGCCGACGTGATGTTGGCGGGCGGGGCGGAAAGCACCATCAATCCGCTCGGGATCGCAGGTTTCGCTCAGGCGCGCGCTCTCAACATGAGCATGAATGACCGCCCGATCGAGGCGAGCCGTCCCTATGACAGGGACCGTGACGGCTTTGTGATGGGCGAGGGCGCCGGTGTCGTCGTTTTGGAAGAGTATGAGCGGGCGAAGGCACGCGGAGCAACAATCTATGCTGAAGTGACCGGATATGGCCTTTCGGGCGATGCTTACCACGTCACAGCCCCGCACCCCGAAGGCAAGGGCGCTGAACTGGCAATGCGAATGGCGCTCAAGAAAGCGGGCCTCGGCCCCGGCGATATCGATTACGTCAACGCGCACGGTACCTCGACAATGGCCGATACGATTGAGCTTGCTGCGGTAAAGCGTGTGCTGGGCGATGATCTCGGCGGAGCGTCCATGAGCTCGACCAAGTCGGCAATCGGGCACTTGCTTGGCGGTGCTGGCGCGGTCGAGGCCGTGTTCTGCGTTCTCGCCATGCGCGACGGTGTTGTTCCGCCTACACTCAATCTTCGCAATCCCGACGAAGGCACTGAAGGTATTGACTTAGTCCCACTAAAGGCGAGGCAGCGTGACGTCCGCGCAGTCCTCAATAACAGCTTCGGTTTCGGGGGTACCAACGCCTCTGTAATCATGCAGAAGATCGATTGATCGGATGAAGAAGCTCGGTCTTGTCGCCGGGTTGGTGATCGCCGCGTTTGTCGCGGTGGGCGTCTATTTGGGCAGCACCATGCTGGGCGGCGCGACCGTAAAGGTCGAATCCAGCTTTGTGATCCCTGCCGGAGCTTCCGTAAGCGCAGTTGCGCAAAAGCTTGAAGACGAAGGGCATATCATTTCGGCAGACGGCTTTGTGCTGCGGGCCAAGCTGCTGGGCTCTTCCGACCCCATCCAGGCTGGCGAGTTCAAGCTTGCTCCCGGAATGTCGCAGGCGCAGATCCTGCAAGCTTTCCAATCGGGCGATGTGATCCGCCGCTTCATCACCATTCCTGAAGGCATGCCATCGATCATGGTTCAGGAAAGATTGATGGCAGAAGAGTTGCTTACGGGCGATATTGAAGCCCCTCTCGAGGGTTCGATCCTGCCCGATACCTATGCCTTCGAACGCGGGCAAAGCCGGGCTTCACTGATCGAGCAGATGCAACTGGCGATGGACAAATACCTCGCTGAAGCATGGGCTGAGCGCGGACCTGATATCGCCGTGGAGACCATGCGCGATGCGCTCATCCTGGCGTCGGTAGTAGAGAAAGAAACCGGCAAGCCGTCAGAGCGCCGGATGGTGGCCGGTCTCTATTCGAACCGCGTGAAGACGGGCATGCTACTTCAGGCCGATCCGACGATCATCTACCCTATCACAAAGGGCAAGCCACTCGGGCGCCGCATTCGCCAATCGGAGATAGCCGCGGTCAACGGTTACAACACCTACACCCGCGTCGGCTTGCCAGAGGGTCCGATCACCAATCCGGGGCGCGAGAGCATCGCCGCGGTGCTCAACCCCGAAACGACCAGCGCACTGTTCATGGTCGCCGATGGCACTGGCGGGCACATGTTCGCCGACACACTGGCCGAGCACAACGCCAACGTTGAAAAGTGGTACGCCATCCGCCGTGAGCGCGGTGAAATGTGAACAGGACAACTGGGAATGGAAATGTGCCAACGCGCTGACAATGCTCGACGGTCCTCGGCGAACTACAAACAAGGACGCCGTGAGCGCGGTGAAATGTAGGCCGACCGTAAGTGGCCAATCCCTTTATCGTGACGGCCAAGCTGCCCCCCGACATACAGGGCTGGGCAGAAGGCCTGCGCCGCGCGAATTACCCGGCAGAGCGCAACCACCTGCATGCGCATGTCACCATGTTCCATTCCTTCGCACCTTCTTTGCTTGAGGAACTCAAAGACTATCTTCCGCGCATAGCCGCCGAATTCGCCGCGCCTGAGGCGGATGTGACCGGATTGCTTGATCTCGGCAGCGGCACCGCAATCGCGCTCGCCAGCCCGCAGTTGCTGAGCCTGCGCGCAATGATTGCGGAGCACTTCCACGGCAGCCTGACGGCGCAGGACCTCTACGAGCCGCGTCCGCATATCACGATCCAGAACAAGGTTACCAAGCGTGAAGCGCGCGCGTTGCAAGCGGAACTGGCGCCAACGATCGAGGAACGACGCTTCATATTTCCCGCCCTGGAGCTGCACCTCTACAAGGGCGGGCCATGGGATTTGGTCAAGGCCTGTGCGTTCAGAGGCAAAGAACGGCTCTGACCGTTGCAACAATGGTTGACCGCCTGCGCATGCGGCCCTAAATGCGCCGCTCGCTTGAGGCCCATGTGCCTCGCGAATCCCTATTGGGGCGGAGTAGCTCAGGTGGTTAGAGCAGCGGAATCATAATCCGCGTGTCGGGGGTTCAAGTCCCTCCTCCGCTACCATTAAACCCTTTGAAAACTTGATATTTTTCAATTCCAACAGGGATTAGGGCGAAATTGCCTTGTTGCATGATGTTGCGCTGTTTTCCGGCGATATTCGCGGTTTCCCAATAGATTCCGGCTGGTCCGTGCAACATATCTGCGACATACTCCGCCGGGGTCTCGGAGGCATATTGCGAGGTTGAGAATGGTCGAAAGCCAACCCTACGTTGAGCGTGCCCTATTCATTGTGGGCGAGCCGGATTCTGGCAAGAGTTCGCAGTTGCGTAGCATGTTTCGCGATTGGCGATTTGGCACTGAGGGTAAGATACCAGGTGCTCGGAAAATCCAAGAGAGATACTGGCTCTCAGATACTAGGGCGGTTTATCTACGTATGACCTCGCCTCACGAATATTATGAGAGCCTTGACGAGTTCCTCGACAAGACAGCTGCAAAGTTCACGGCTGGCAACCGGTGGAATTTTGCCAGTCCTCTGCAACCATATGCGGCGCGAAAGATCGGCAACGCCGACGAGGTAATTGGAGCCTTTGTGAAACGCTTCCGCCCAGAGCGTGTCAGAATTGTTATTCTCGACCCTCGTTGGAGTGAAGGAAGCAGGAAGCGTTCAGAGCTGCAAAAGCTAGTGGATGGATTTCGCAAGATCGGCAAGAATGTCGAGGTTCTCATTTGCGATGCCAGAACAAAGACCGGCAATGGCCTGATCTATGCAGATTTCTTCGACTTCACCTGATTTCCTCAAGGAGGGAACAATCGAATTTCCCTATTGATTTAGGAAAATAATTGGCGGCTGGGCGGGGGCGCGCTAGCAGTCCGGCATGTTCGAAAACGCCTTCAACAACATCGACCGTGCCCTTCGCAATGATGAGGGGCTGGCTTCCGAATTGGACTATGCCGAGCAGACAAGCTGGCTGCTATTCCTGAAATACCTTGCCGATCTGGAGCAGGAGCGGGAGGACGAGGCCGCGCTTGAGGGTAAGGATTACCAGCCGATCCTCGATCCCCAACATCGTTGGGCAAGCTGGGCCGCGCCTAAGGATGAGCAAGGCGAGCCAGATCACAACGCTGCGCAGACCGGGCAAGACCTGATCGATTTCGTCAACGGCAAGCTGTTTCCGTATCTGAAGACCTTTCAGGCTGAGGGCACCGATGCCGATACGCTCGAATACAAGATCGGGCAGATATTCGCGGAGATCACCAACCGCTTCCGATCAGGCTATTCGCTCAGGGAAGTGATCGACATCGTCGATACGCTCGATTTCGGCAGCACACAGGCCAAGCACGAGCTTTCCGATCTCTATGAAGTCCGCATCAAGCGCATGGGCAATGCGGGGCGCAATGGCGGGGAGTATTACACGCCGCGCGCGCTGATCCGGGCGATGATCAAGGTGGTCGATCCCAAGATTGGCGAGAGCATCTATGATGGCGCTTGCGGGTCGGCTGGCTTCCTGTGCGAAGCGTGGGACATGATGCGGCGCGATGATCTGTCGTCTGCCGAATGGGACACGCTCCAGCGCAAGACGTTTTACGGGCAGGAGAAGAAGTCGCTCGCCTATGTGCTGGGCGTGATGAATATGATCCTGCACGGGATCGAAACGCCAGCCGTGCGGCACACCAATACGCTCGCGGAAAACGTGTTGGATATTCAGGAGGCTGACCGGCACGATATTGTTCTGGCCAATCCCCCCTTTGGCGGGGGCGAGCGCAAGGAAGTGCAGCAAAACTTCCCGATCAAATCGGGCGAGACCGCCTATCTGTTCCTGCAGCATTTCATCCGCAAGCTTAAAGCAGGCGGACGCGGGGCGGTGGTTATCAAGAACACCTTCCTGAGCAACACCGACAACGCCAGCGTCGAACTGCGCAAGGAATTGCTGGCGAGCTGTAATCTGCACACCGTGCTCGATTGTCCCGGCGGCACGTTTCAGGGTGCTGGGGTGAAGACGGTGGTGCTGTTTTTCGAGAAAGGCGCGCCCACGCGAAAGGTCTGGTATTACCAGCTCGATCCGGGGCGCTCGCTGGGCAAGACCAATCCGCTGAATGATGACGATCTGGCCGAGTTTGTCGCGCTCCAGCCGAACAAGGCGGATAGCGAGAAAAGCTGGAGCGTTGCAGTCGAGGCGCTGGATCAAGACACCTTCGACCTGTCGGTTCGCAATCCGAATGCGCCGGAGGAAGCGCCCTTGCGTGAACCGGCGGAGATTATCGAGGCGATGCTGGCGCGCGATGCCGAGACCGCGCAGATACTCGAAGATATTCGGGGGATGCTGTGAGGGGCGGCATTTTTGGCAACGTCAAGTTGGGACAGGTTGCTTCAGTCAATTATGGCTATACGGAAAGCGCATCCTCCGAAGCTATTGGTCCGAAGTTTCTACGCATCACCGACATTCAGGACGGCAATGTTGACTGGACAGCGGTGCCCTACTGCGAAATCGACCAACGAGATTTTGACAAGCACAAGCTTGAAGCTGGCGATATTGTTTTTGCTCGGACGGGAGCAACAACCGGCAAGAGCTTTTTGATTCAAGAACCCCCCGCGAGCGTTCCAGCGTCTTACCTTATAAGGCTTCGGATTACCGACAATGAGTTGTCGCCTGACTATTTGGCTCTGTTTTTTCAAACCTCTGCATACTGGGAAGCAATAAAGCAGGGTTCATCGGGAAGCGCGCAAGGCGGCTTCAATGCTTCAAAGCTGAAGGAACTCGAAGTTCCACTCCCGCCGCTGGAGGAGCAGAAGCGGATTGTTGCGGTGCTGGATCAGGCTTTCGCCGCCCTCGACCGCGCCCGCGCCAACGCCGAGGCCAATCTGGCAGATGCGGAGGAGTTGTTCGAGCGGGAGTTGTCTGCATCATTTGCCAAGGCGTCGAGTTCATCGAAGTTTCTGCCCTTTTCGAAGCTTTGTAAGCCATTGACACCAAAAACTAAGATCAAACGGAAAGACTATCTGGCAGAAGGCAATCATCCGATAGTCTCTCAAGAAGCAGACCTGATTTCCGGTTATTGGAATGATGGCAAAGCCCTTATGAGATTGAATGAACCGGTCGTCGTGTTTGGCGACCACACCCGGTGTTTGAAATATGTCGATTTCGATTTCGTCGTGGGAGCTGATGGAACGAAGGTCCTCAAGCCGGGTGAGGGAGTAGACGCATCGTATTTATACTACGGGCTGCGAAGCATCCCTATTGCGGAGAAGGGATACGCTCGACACTTTCGGTTCCTCAAGGAAGGCACATTGCCCGATTTGGAGGAAGATCAACAAAGAGAACTTGCCAATCATTTGCGAGATATAGAATCGCAAGCTCTTCAGCTGGCCGATCACTATGAAGCCAAGGTTCAAGACCTCGATGACCTCCGCCAATCCATACTGCAAAAGGCCTTTGCCGGGGAGCTGACCTGATCGATGAGCAGTCTTGACCACGAAACCGAAGCCGATACCCGCGCCAACCGCATCGATCCGGTGCCAGCATGAGCGTACCATTCCGTCATTCAGCAGCGTTCGGCAAGCGCATCGAATATTATGTAGTCGGCTTGATGCTGAAGGAAGGCCTCGACGTTTACATGCCGCTGGTGGACGACGATGCCATTGATGCGGTGGTAAAGCGGCCGGACGGAAGCTTTGTCGAAATCCAGATCAAGGCACGCTCGAAGGACGTCAAGTTCGGAAGCGCTGGGCTGTTTGCCGCCTTGACCCACGCGTATCGGCCCAATTACTGGTTCGTATTCTACTCAGAGCGGATGGACACGTTATGGATTATGTCATCGGCTGAATTTGTCCGTGAGGCTGCGCAGAACAAGTCAGGTAAAAATGAGGGCAAGCGTTCGATCTGGTTCAACGGGAAGAACACGAAGGCAAAGACCGAGCATACGAAGCCGCAATTCGAGAAATATGTCGTAAGCAGTTTCAGCCGCATCCTGAACGAAAGCCCCGATTAGATTTATCCCATGGCCAACCTCGACCACGAAACCGAAGCTGACACCCGCGCCAATCGTATCGATCCGGTGCTGCGCGAGGCGGGCTGGGGCGAGGTTGATGGCTCCCAGATCAATCGCGAGAAAATCGCGCCGGGGCGAATCCTTGCAGGCGGCGAGCGCGCCAATCCTATGTCCGCCGATTACGTGCTGTCCTACAAGGGCCGCAAGCTGGCGGTCATCGAGGCCAAGCGGGCTGGGCTGGGCCACACCGATGGCGTAGGGCAGGCCAAGGAATATTCGCGGAGGCTGGAAGCGCGCTTTGCCTACTCCACCAACGGGCTTGGCTGGTATGGCATAGATATGAATACGGGAAAGGAAGGCGATTTCGATCTGCCCTTTCCCGGTCCGCAAGATCTTTGGAATCGATGTTTTCCTGAGGGCAATGACTGGCGCGAACGCTTTGGCTCGGTGCCTTTCAGCACGGGCGGCGGCAAGTGGCAGCCGCGATACTACCAGCACAACGCCATTACAGCCGTTCTGGAGGCCATAGCGCAGGAAAAGCGGCGCATCCTGCTCACACTCGCCACAGGCACCGGAAAGACCTCTATCGCCTTCCAAATCGCTTGGAAGCTATTTCAGTCGAAGTGGAACCTCTCAGGCGAGCCGACACGCCGCCCACGCATCCTGTTTCTGGCGGACCGCAACATTCTCGCCGATCAGGCCTATAACAGCTTCAACGCCTTTCCAGCCGATGCCTTGATGCGGATTGATCCCGAAGAAGTTCGCAAACGCGGCGGGGTGCCGACGAACGCCAATATCTTCTTCACAATCTTCCAGACCTTTATGACAAGCGGGAAGGACGGGGAAACCGAGTTCACCTTTGAAGGCTATGCGCCCGATTTCTTCGATTTCATTGTGATCGATGAATGCCATCGTGGCGGCGCGCGGGATGAAAGCACGTGGCGTGAAATCCTGAATTACTTTGAGCCAGCCGTGCAGCTTGGCCTGACCGCTACGCCCAAGCGCGATGTTAATGCGGATACCTACGGCTATTTCGGAGAGCCGGTTTACACCTATGCACTGAAAGAAGGGATCGGCGATGGCTTCCTGACCCCGTTCAAGGTGCGCCAGATGGCGAGCACCTTGGACAGCTACACCTTCAGTGATGATGATGAGGTTCTGAGCGGGGAAATCGATCCTGATAAAGAATATAGGGAAGCGGATTTCAACACGCGGCTGGTGATCGACGAGCGCGAGAAAAGCCGTGTGCAGGAGTTCATGGATCAGATCGACCAGCGCCAGAAGACGCTCGTTTTCTGTGCGACACAGGATCACGCGGCCCGGGTGCGCAATTTCATCAATCAGCTGAAGGACAATCCCGATCCGCATTATTGCGAGCGGGTCACGGCGGATGATGGCAAGCTGGGCGAGCAACACCTTCGCGAGTTTCAGGATAACGAGAAGACGCTACCAACGATCCTGACGACCTCTCAGAAGCTCTCAACCGGGGTGGACGCACGCAACATCCGCAACATCGTGCTCTTGCGTCCGGTGAAGTCCATGATCGAGTTCAAGCAGATTATCGGGCGGGGAACCCGGACCTTCGACGGGAAGGACTTCTTCACCGTCTATGACTTCGTGAAGGCCTATGAGCACTTCAACGATCCGGAATGGGATGGCGAGCCGCTGCCGCCGGATGGACCGAGCGGACCGAAACCGCCAGTACCGCCAACGCCTGAGCCTCCGGATGATGCCGATGATCCAGCCGACCCGAAAGGGCCGACCGAAAAGATCGTCGTGAAACTGGCGGACGGGAAAGAGCGCAAGATCAGCTATGTCGGCAACACGCTCTACATGCTCAACGGCAGGCCGATCAGCGGTGCTGAGTTTATGGAGCACCTGTTCGGTGATCTGGCCGGTCTGGTTGCCGATGAGGACCAGTTACGGGCGATCTGGAGCGATCCTGAAAGCAGGAAAGGCTTCCTCCAGCGGCTTGATGAGATGGGCTACGATAGCGAGCGTATGGACGATATGTGCCGCCTGATCGATGCGCCGCGATCCGACATTTTTGACGTGCTGGCCTATATTCGCTTCACCTTAGCGCCTCTCGCCCGGTCAGAGAGGGTGGAGGCGGCTAAAACTGCTGGAATGGATGGCTATGAAGAGGAAATGCGCGAGTTCCTTAGCTACGTCCTCCAGTCTTATGAAATGCAGGGTATTCGCGAGTTGGACCCCGGCAAACTCGGTGACTTCCTCCGCATCCGATATGGCGGCATGAACGACGCGAAGCGCAAGCTCGGATCGGTCGAAGAGATACGCGGCGCGTTCTTCGATATTCAAAAGCACCTATTTCAACAGGACGCTTCACGGGGATAGCTCCGGTCGATTCACAAGCCTGTGTTGGAAGGCTATAGCACCGGTATGGGCGGATTTGGTTCAGGACGGCGCTTTGGCGATCCGGTCGCAGAGGAAGCGCTGCGCATCGATATCGCGTGGATGGTGCGGACAAAGCGTGCGGTACCTGGTTCGGAAGTTTGGGGCAGTCTTAGCTGGACGTGCGGCGGTGAGCCTTCCGGCAATATCAATTACACTTGCGACATGACCGATCTGGAGAATGCAATTCTGGAGCTGCGCTTCAAAGTGACCCGCCGTTCGACCGGGCAATCGACTGATCACGTTCAATGCATTCAACTGAGCTATACGGAGCCTAATTTCGGCGGAAAACGCTGGTGGATGCATTGCCCCAGAATGGGGGAGCGTGTCGGCAAGCTCTATTGCCCGGCTGGTGCTGAGTTGTTCGCCAGTCGCAAGGCCTACAGCATCGGATACCGCTCACAGCGCATCACTAGACGCGATGCGGTATTCGAGCGCCTGTTTCGTATCCAAAAGAAGCTAGGGTGTGAGGAGGGTTGGGGAAACTGGATCACCCGACCGAAGGGGATGCATCACCGGACCTTTGAGCGCTATCTTGATGAGTATGAGTATCTGGACGGGCTTTGTGCAGTTGAGATGATGCAGGTGATCGGTATCTTGCAAGCCATGGAGAAGCGGTGAGGCGACAGAAATCGTCAAAAATTTTTCGCGGCATTTGGCCCCATTTTTTATCTCAATTCATGGAGTTCTCGACCCCAACTCCACATCGTCGACCGTATGTAGCCTGTTGTAGCGCACTTCGCATGCCTCTGGCGCGTCTCACTCACTTGTAGACTAGTCCTATATGAACCTTGGTGAGACCAGAGCGAAAAGGGCATAGGACAACTACCCCTGCCTCTGGATGCGAATACGCGATCCGATAGCAAGGGCAGTCCGGCCACTTTGCGCTCTAATCGGAGAGGTATGAACCTCGGAGCCGACCGTCGCTTAAGGGCACTTCTGGTCGTTAGGTCGCCAGATGCTTGGCAGTTGCTTTCGGGGCTGTCCTAAACCCCGCCGGTCGCCCCTCTGCCTTTCGGACTGGGCTTCCCAATTTGACCGGACCCCTTCTGGTATTGGGATACTGCCTGGCCGCCAGAGTATTGAGCCAACTCAGCCAGACAGGAAACGGCTTAAGCGTTTGAGCAAAATGCCGCTTCGAGTTCGGAGCGCCGAAAATACATCGAGCGCCCTTTGCGGATGACAGGCAAGTGACCCTGCTCAACCAAGTGATAAACTTGGCGCTGCGTGATCATTCCACCCGTCTCTTGTTCGACGGCTTTTGCACCTTTGAGCAGGTCTTCAGCAAGCATCGTTCTTCCTTTGTGCACAGATAGATACAGGTATAACCAAAATGACCTTTACAGTTGCACTCTCTCCGCGCAAGAGGATAGGGCTACACCCGTATCCAAAGGTGGGGAAAACTGGGTGAAATTGAGTTATGGGCAACTGGAGGCGATATTGGCGGCCTATCTTGAGGTTCATCCCGATAAGCGTTCAACCTTCCGTTCGAGAATGAAGCAGCTTCAGAGGCTAGAATTTCCGAAGGGTGTGAATATCGGGCGAGGCGTCAGAATGACATATACAGCCGAACATCTTCTCCAGCTCGCCGTGGCATTCGAGATCATCGGGACGGGGCTGGCTGCGAAGGCTGCGACCGATCTTGTGGCGGAGTATTGGGAGCGATTCCAAGCAGCCTTTGGTCGGGCCTACTCTAGACTGGGCTACAACACAGACTTTGAGACTTTTGTCTGTGTCGCGGGGCAGCCGCCAGTGCCACCCCAAGCTCGGAGCGACTTTTTTGTTTCAGTGCACGACCTGACTTCGCTGACTGAGCAAGTTCTCTGCTTCCCTCGACCGGACGCGGTTTCGAGGGCCGGAATGCAGATAATTCGTGCAGACTACTTGCTGGAGCGGGTCAACCGGCTTGCTCGCGACGTTGGTCAGGTTGGTCGCCCCAAATGGGCTCCTGAGTATCGAACGTGGGCGAGGAAGCGCGACGAAGATCAAAAGCTATGGGACCACGCCGATGGTGGCCCGCCGATCCCGTTCTAGGAGACCCAAATGACAGCTATCCGTAAGCGTGAGTGGTTATCTCCCAAAGGCCAGAAGAAGACCGCTTGGTTGGTCGATTACAAAGACCAACACGGTAAGCGACGGGCGCGGCAATTCCCGACTAAGAAAGAGGCGGAAGCCTATTCTGATCGAGCGAGGGATGAGATCAGGCAGGGTAGGCATACCCATGATCGGGACAGCATCACGGTGGCTGTTGCCGCTGATCTGTGGATTGCGGCTAGTGACGCCGAGGGGCTGGAGCGGAGCACAATCAAGCGGTATCGCGAGTTGGCGAAGCTGCATATTGCTCCAAAATTTGGAGAACTGAAGCTGTCGCAGCTTTCAAAGGCCCAAGTGGTCGAATGGCGGCAGGAGTTGTTGATCGAGAAGTCCCGTTCGATGGCAAGCAAAATCATCCGGGCGCTGTCCGCAATCCTAAACAATGCGATGGAGATTGGCGCGATCAGCCAGAATGTCGCATCGGATGTGAAAGTCGGAAGGGCAAAGCGTGAAGCTGCGCGGGTCGAGCCGCCAGCGCGGACAGACCTGAAGAAGATGATCGAGGCGGCAACTGACAATGAGCGCCCGTTTTTACTGACCGCTATCACCATGGGACTTCGCTCATCTGAGCTGCGCGGGCTGTGCTGGCGCGATGTTGACCTGAAGGTGGGGACGCTGACTGTTCGCCAGCGGGCCGATGAATGGGGCGTTCTCGGCCCGCCAAAAAGCGAGGCAGGACGGCGGACAATTCCGATGCCACCTCAACTGGTTGCAGAGCTGACTAGGTGGAAACTGCGCTGCAGACCCAGCCATAAAGGGCTTGTCTTTCCCAGCGTTGTAGGAACTCCACTAAGGCACAATAACGTTCTGCGGCGGCTCTACTTCCCATTGCAGGTTAGGGCAGGGCTGGGAGTGCCCAAGCTGAACAAGAGTGGCCAGCCCATCATCGATAATGAGGGCAATCCGGTTCTCACCGGGAAATACCGGTTTCACGCTCTACGTCACGCGGCTGCGAGCGGCTGGATTGCGAGCAAGATTGATTTGAAGCGTCTACAGGTTTGGATTGGTCACGAGAGCATTCAGCTAACGCTCGACACCTATGGGCATTTGCTGGCTGATCAGGAACGCGACGCCGAGTTGGCTATGCTCGCCAGCCGAGATTTGTTCGCCTGAAAGGCGACTGACCGCTAACGACCCAGAAACGGACGTTCAGTAAGGACGCATTGGACACTGCCTTGTGAATTTGCTCCGAGTGCTCAACATCCCTGTGTCGTACCCCTCCATTCCAAGCAGCCATTCACGCAGCCTTTCCTGTCTTGTAAAAATGGCCACCAAATTCATATTTCACTTTTAAGAACTTGACTCCTTGGTCTCAGTATTGATGCTGGCTCTCGAAAACAGGGGTTTTCACTTATGAGTCGCAAGCATTTTGTGGCAGGCTTAGTGCTTGCCTCTCTTCCAATTACTCTAGCCCACGGGCAGGCGAGCACAAAGACGTATACTTACGACGAACTTGGTCGATTGATTAAGGTCGAGGTTGCCAATGGCTCGCAAAATGGCGAGCAGCGCGACTATGCATATGACAGGTCCGACAATCGAACGCAGGTGAATTCTACCGGAGCAGATGGCGGAACACCGTCATCGTCTTGCGCGCTGAGTTCAGTTGGATGGACTACTGTGCAGGGTTCTTACGGCATCGCGCGTGTTTTTCCGCCAACGCCCGCTGGCTGCGGATTTCCGGTAGAATTGAGCGCCACGATTACAGTCGAAAGTGGCCAGATATCAGGCCCAGAGCTCACTGCGATCCAAGACTCAGTCTTGTGGATCGGCGGCGATACTTTGCAGTCCACTGATTTCGCCAAGTCGATGGCCTTTGGGCCAGCTGCGACTGACGTGAGTACTCCAGATGACTACGTTCTGAAGGTAACTTGGAGCACAACAACCAGCAATGTGACCTTTGATACGCCGGGGCCGGCATTTGCGCTCGTCACCGTAACACCGGAACCGTAACGCCGAATTAGGGAGGCCGAAATGCCTGGAAATCTAACAACCTCGATCTCGGCTTCGGCATTGGTCTGCTCCGTCGTTCTTGGCGTCGGGTCCGCAACCGTTGCGAGCGCACAGGACGACGGCGCAAACGGTCAAGGTCAGAATTCATCATACGTCTGCATGGTCCGAGATGGGCCAGACGCAGACGGTGCGAGTGTGACCCGTATCAAGGTTCCTCTGGCTGAGGAGCAATGGCTTACAGGTAGGGGCTTTCGCCGCTCCAGCTGTGACAAAGCAGAGACTTGGCTGCGCACGATGCGGCCTTCGATGTGCGCGGTTTCAGAAGTTGGTGATCCAGCGTTCGAATCAGAAGTGAGGAATTGGCACGGCCTCTCGCCCGCTGAAATCTGCGATCTGGCCGCTAAGCTTCCAGGCGGTTGATAACCACTTCACGAGCCTCCGTTTCAGGTTGAACAATCACCGGGTATGCAAATGAACATCAGTGTTTCCAAGTCTGCTCTCGTCTCCGTCTCGACGGTTGCATTGCTCATGCATACCGCTGTGTCACTCGCTCAGGATGCACCACCGCCGCCCGAGCAAGATACCGAGTCATCGACCGGGGTGAGCCTAGTTTCCGGCGGCTATTCAACCAGCGCAACTGACGTATCGATTGGTCAAGGTGAGTTTCCGCAAGCGCTCACTTTGAGCCGGGAATACTCAAGCAGCATGCACAAGACGCATGGCACTAATGATGGGATTCTAAGCTGGGGATGGTCCACCAATCTTACGATGTACATCACAGTAGGCGAGCTCGGAGGGGGCGACTATCCACCTGATGAACCAGTAATCGATAACGAGCGCTACCCTTGGCGATACGGGATTGCCCAAGGCACCAGCACGCTGGCTTCGTTTGTCGAACTCGATCCCAACTCACCCATAGATCCACATGTGGGGCCAAATTACGAAGGGCCGTTCGGCGTCTGGGGCGATCCCTTTCCGGGCTCATTGGTGCGAACGGGTAACGAGCTGATCTTCACCGCCATCAATGGTACGAAGCACATCTTCGAAGAGGGAAGTCAGCAGATTTTGCGGGACAATAGTCCTGCTTTCAGAACGCGGCTCGAAGCAAAAGACGGTACGGTATTGACCTTTCACGGCAAGCGGGGTGCCGACGCCGTCTTCAGCAATCGAGGAATTGCCATTCTTTTTGAGTTCGACCCGAATGTCACGACACAGCTGGGTCCTACTGATCCCGCTTTTCCCATCCTTTGGACGAAGTCATGCGCCGTCAACCTGGTTGAACACTATGTAACCCCGACATCGAGTTGCCCTGCGGGCGTTCCGTCTGTTTCATACCAGCATAGTACGCTGCCGAACGGTTTCCGAGTCTTGGCCAGCGTGACCGATCAGCTGAATAACCAAACGACCTATGAATACACTGCAGACGAGCAGCTCGAATGCGTCAAGCTACCCGGCCAGTCATCCTGTCAAATCTTCAACCATTACTCGAATTGCATGCCGATACCGAACGAGCCGACCAATTTTTCAATGAACTCGTTTCAGCAGGTCTATCGCCAGGATCTGATCACCGGCGAATCTATCAACTATGATTTTGATACGTCGCGGTATTGCCCGCTCAAGCCGCCAGGTAGCGGCCCATATTCCGCACCTGAAAGTGCAGATGTCACGATGACCTATGCGGATGGTTCGACCAAGACCGTTCGTGCCTCTTACGAAGGTCTTCCGCGCAAGATCACCGACGCACTCGGTCGTGAGACGACCATGATTCACGGCATCGAGAACTTTGCCAATCGCGAAATTCATCTCACTGAGGTTATCGCTGAAGAGGGCAACAGTTGGAATTACGATTACCACGGCACTGGCCAGGTCACCAAAACAACCATTAAGCCCAAGTCAGGCTCTGGAAGCCAGGTTTGGGAAACGGTCTATGGCGGTGCGGATGTCTGCCACCAACCCACCGCACAGATCGATGCTGAAGGCAATCAGACCGACATCGTTTACGACACCACGCATTGCGGCATCCTCAAGCGGACACTTCCCGCTGCCGCTCTAGGTAGTCCAAGGCCCGAGACGCGTTACACTTGGGCTCCGAAATACGCTTGGATCAAGAACTCAAGCGGAGGATTTTCGCAGGCTGTTGGTGAGGTCCAGGTGCTGGTTTCTGAGGAATTCTGCCGAACAAGCACCTACACCAATGGTGCCTGCGAAGCTGGCGCGGGCGATCTGGTCGTCACCACCTACGAGTACCAGCAAGGCAACGCCACTAAAGGCAGCAACCTGTTTCGTGTTGGCATGGCAGTGAATGCCGACGGGCAAACGCTGCGGACCTGCTACGGGCTTGACTATTTCGGGCGACAAATTTCCGAGACACAGCCCAAGGCTGGACTGGCGAGCTGTCAGTGAGGGCGCGCGGCTTGAGAGGCATCGCTTCCGCGCTCACGCTTGCAGCGACCGGGTTAGCACTCTCGCTGCCTAGCATAGCCGTCGCACAGGCAACGGCATCGGACTATACCTCAGCTACGCGTTACGATGATCTTGGCCGGGTCGTCGGCACAATCGCACCCGATCCCGATGGAACAGGTCCGAGCAAACACCTCGCCACCCGAACAACCTATGATGTGCGCGGCAATGTCGTGAAAGTCGAGACAGGCGAGCTCGCGAATTGGCATAGCGAACACATTGACCCACATAGTGTCGCTTGGGATGGCGATTTCACGGTCCATACGACCATCGAAACGACCTATGACAACCTCAATCGCAAGCTGACCGACAAGGTCACCGGTTCGGACAATGTTGCGGTCGGCCTTACCCAATACAGCTATGATGATGTCGGACGGCTTGAATGCACAGCCGTCCGGATGGATCCGAACAACTATGCAACGCTGCCACTCAACGCATGCAGCCACCCAAGCTCAACGCCTCCCGGTGTTGCCAGGGACCGTATTTCCCAGACGATCTACGATGCCGCTGGTCAGGTACTGCAGATCAAGAGCGCAGTTGGCATTGACGGCGTTAAACGAACCGATGCGACCTACACCTATACCGGCAACGGTCAGATCGAGCATCTAATTGATGCTAATGGGAACAAGGCTAAGCTCGAGTATGACGGCTATGATCGTCAGGTCGCATGGATTTTCCCCGCCAAGACTGGGCACAATCCCGCAGACTTTGACGATACAACCCACGCCAGCGCGCTCGGTAGTGCGGGCAGTCTGAGCTCCACCGACAAAGA
Organism: uncultured Erythrobacter sp.; assembly: GCF_947499705.1. Taxonomy (NCBI): domain Bacteria; kingdom Pseudomonadati; phylum Pseudomonadota; class Alphaproteobacteria; order Sphingomonadales; family Erythrobacteraceae; genus Erythrobacter; species uncultured Erythrobacter sp. Next base: position 904,401 of record NZ_CANMPJ010000001.1, read on the forward strand.
AGAATACACCTACGACAAAAATGGCAACCGTTTGACGCTGAAGAAGCGCGACGACACGATCATCAACTACGAGTACGATGATCTAAATCGGATGACCAAGAAGACGATCCCTGATCGCGGGGGATTGGGCTCCATCCACGAGCGCAATGTCGTCTACGAATACGATCTGCGCGGGTTGCAGACCGTCGCGAAGTTTGAAGGGTCTTCGGAAGAAATCGAAGTTCAGTATGACGGGTTTGGCCGTCCCACCTTCAGCCAAACGACAATGGGCGGCCCCACGCACGCCAAGTCGCTCACCTACGGCTACGATGCCAATGGCAACCGCACCAGCCTCACTTTTGGGTCAACAATCAATTCAACGTTCACGTACACTTATGATGCTGGCAACCGGCCTGATCAGATCACAGACCCTTACGGCATTGCGCTGGTCGATTTCGAATACAACGAACGGAGTGAGCTAACGCAGGCAGCCAAGTACTCATTGGCCCCCGATCAGTCTTGGACCTATGATCCTGTGGGCCGCATGGCCTCGGCCTCAATCGACGCGCCAGGAACAGCTATCGGCGTAACCTGGTCGTACACCCGCAACCCCGCGTCACAAATCCTGACCGAGGCACAATCCAACGATGTATATAGCTGGGACGGCGCGGCGAATGCGAACACGCCATACACGGTCAACGGGCTCAATCAGTACACTGCGGTGGGTGTTGCAAGCTTCGCTTACGATCCTAACGGCAACCTGACGGACGATGGCGAATACACCTATCTCTACGACGTCGAGAACCGCTTGGTTGAAATGCGGCACAAGGGCACAACAACGGGCTGCAGCGCGGGCAATCTGGCGGCTGAACTGTTCTACGATCCGCTGGGACGGCTATACAAAACGGCGAATTACTCCTGCAACACGCTGACCGAAAGCCGCCTCTATCACTACGATGGCGATGCTTTGGTAGAAGAGTACGACCTCGCCAACAACATCCTTGCTCGCCACATCCACGGCCCCGCCGCCGGGGTAGACGATCCGCTGGTGACCTATGAGCACCATAACCTCACAGTCGGCTTTGCGCTGTTCCTCCAGCGCGATGCGCGCGGATCAATCGTTTACCGCTCCAATCGCAACAACGGCCAGCTGACGATCAACACCTACGATGAATACGGCCAGCCGGGCGGCACCAATTACGGTCGGTTCCAGTACACAGGCCAAAGCTGGCTGCCCGAGCTGGGGATGTACTATTACAAGGCCCGCATTTACTCGCCACGCCTCGGTCGGTTTATGCAGACCGATCCAATCGGGTATGAGGACCAGTACAACCTCTACGGCTACGTTGGGAATGATCCGGTTAATGGGATCGATCCGACCGGTCTGTGTGGCACGAACTTTTGGGAGGGTATAGGAGGCGCAAATCCATTTTGTAGGAGTTCCTACCCAAACGGTCGAGACTCTGGAAGTCAGGACCAAAATACGGCAAATAAAGAGAGGGTAACCGTTCCTAGCGTTACTGAGGGAGCGCAAGCTGGACAAGGTGAGGGGAGAGCTGAAAGAGTTTTCACAGTGGCGACTACCGCAACCGGCGTTGCCACCGCCGGAGCTACTCTAGTAGCAGGGATTTGGTACTCGATCGGCACAGACGAAGGAATCGATAAATGGAAAGTTGGGTATCACTATACAGATGAAAAGGGGTATAATGCTATTAGTGAAAGCGGAACGATTACTCCGGACGGTAAAGGTCGTATTTATTATACGAGCCGCACGCTTTCACCCGAAGATGCTCGAACGTCTTTGTTCGCTGGTGGCGGTCGGCCAGGCGATGCCTCCAAGGGTGACTTCGTAGTCGCCTTCAGATATCGGGTAGGGGCGTTGGATGAAATTCCTGACGGGCCTAGCTTTCGCGCTTACATTCATCGCAGAGGAGCTATACGGTTGCGAAAAGCCGGATCTGGTGTCCATGCCCTTTATATAGGTTTGAACAGATTTTGATCGCTATGAACATTGAATTGAATCAGAAAGAAGTAGGTATTCTACTTTCATGCCTCCAAAAAGCGAAATTAGACGGTGATGTTCGTCCGGAATTTCTCATGAATGAAATCCTTATCGATTTGCATCGAAAGTTGTCTGATTTCGCTCGACAGCAATTCCCAGAGAGTCGTTCATTTGAGCCCTTTGAATCGCCTCTTTTTGAAGATTTTGGCAAGCAACTTGAGCAATGGCCTGACATGCGAGATGCAATTAGAGAACAAGCCGAAATTTCAGGCGTTTCCGAAGCGTTCCGTTTGGCAATTTACCCCTACAAAACGGCTCTTTCATCTACCGAAGTAGAAGAGTTCATGAGCGGCACCACCTAGCTAAACCCAGATCTCCTCGTGATAGCATCATCGCCCGAGCCGACAATCAGGGCGCGAGGGTCGCAGAGTATCCTTGCGAGGCCAAAGGAATCTTCGACACTGTGTCAGGCAACGACATCGACATCAAAAGGGGGCAATAAGCTGTCTGGGCGAGGCTGCCCAGAACGGACCAGATATCTATCGCAACGTGATCAAGGCATTTGACGACTTCTGGCGGCCTGAATGTGAGGAATACAAAAATGGAATACTTCTGGGCATCGAGGATATTCTTGAAAGGAAGGCATTCCTGTTAGCGCAATATGGTTACGGCCTTTTTGGCAAGTTTATAGGTGTCACCATCGACAGAGTCATGGCACAAATTTGAATTCGCACGTAACTCATGCCTGTTGCAGTCACTCTTGTCGCAACGAAGCTCCAGCATAGGGATCATACTCTGCAGGTTCTATGTCACCCCTCGGTGACTGGGTCGGTGCGGTCGGCACAGCAGCAACTGCCCAAGATCGGTCCTTAAACGCCCCCATAAAGCCAGCCGCGATCACCGGCGCTCCCAGCAGCACAAAGCACCCCAGCACCACGCGGATGCCGCCACGCAACGGCAATCGTCCTGACAGCATCAATGCCCCAACAAACGCCACCGCCAGCACGCACAACCCAATCGCGATCTGGCCAAACAAAACGCCATTGATCCACTCAATCGACGAGGCGACGGGCGACGTGGATGAGGGCTCAAAGAGGCTGGCCTGCAAATCTACGCTCATGATTCCACCGTCGAAAAATCAAGGTCGCGCGAGACAAACACTGAAACACTGGCCCCATGCTTAACCTTGAGCGTTGGCTGTATGCGCTCGGGCTCGCTGACCCGCACATTCTGCGTGCTACCCGGCAGCGCCACAATGACCCCATTGCTCGCCTCGTTCACAGCCAGCCCGACACCAATATCGAGCACGGATTGCAATAGCGCGGTGCCGAAGCGCTGGAAGAACTTGCTGTCGACCTTGCCGCGTACACCGGCGCGACCGAGCGGATCGGACGATGGTGAATCCAGTGCGATGGTCACGCCGTCTGGGCGGATCAACCGGGTCCACTGGACAAGCGCCCGGTTCTGGCCCGGATTGAGCTCCGCGTCATACTCGCCATAGAGGCGGCTGCCGCGCGGGATCAGCTTGCGCGTGCCGTCAAAGCCAAACATGTCACGTTGAACCAAGGCGCGCACCCCGCCGCCCCGTGTCGAATCCAGCGCGGTTTCCAGCACCGCCGGAATGACCGTTCCCTGGGGTATAGTATGCGCAGGATTGACTAGTCTACCCGCCTGCACACGCCCCGCATCGCCCTCTGACGAGGCGGGCAAAGCCTGTGGCGTTCGAGCTGACCTGCCATCGAAGACGACCCTGGATTGCTCAAGCTCTGGTCTTGGCAGAAACGGAGTTGGACTGATCACCGGCGAGGTTGGTTCGAGTGACCGAACCGGAATGGTAGGTGCAGGCGCGGAGGGAGGTAGTGATTGTGCACTTTCTTCCGACAGAGCCTCAGTCAAGGCGAGTGACGAGGGTGCAGGGAGTGACCTTTCAGAGAAGCGTTCGGGGACTCGAAGCGGAGATGGAGAAGCAATCCTGATGCCGCTGCCTTCGCTAGGCTGAATGACCGAAGACATCCGCGCTTGATCTCGGGAGGCATTGAGCGCGTTGAAGAGCGTCGCTCCACCAATCAGCAGCACGCCAAGGAAAATCCACAAACCCCAATTGCTGGGCGTTCCAGTCGCGACAACCGGCCTCACATCTTGCGGCTCGCGTGGTGGAGGTGGGACTTCGATATCCTCAGCTACGTCTACGCTTTCGCGTTCTTCTATACCGCCAGACTCTTCTGTAACGTCGGTCTCTTCCATTGAACCCTGTTGCCCCGCAGACCTCGTGCAATACTTCGATATGCAGAGTAGATCATTCAGCGCACAAAGAAAGAAGCGATTGGATCACTGTCTCGATTGAGTTCAGTCTTCCTGTAAACAGGCAACGGATCAATGGAGCCTAGTCTGAATGACGACTTCCGTCGAGGTCTGCTATCACCCCCAATTTCGGACCAAACGGGAGAGTTCCTTCTTGCCTAAAAGCAGACCTTAGAGAGGGTGAATGCAACACCAGTGCAACAAGGCCTATTAGTTACCCTTGAAAACCGTCAGTTATGAGCGGAATCATAATCCGCGTGTCGGGGGTTCAAGTCCCTCCTCCGCTACCAACATCAACCGAAATTTTTGCCCTAGATTAGCACGTCAGCATATATGACTTGGCAACCGTTTGTGGGCTATAAGTCGCGGACGCGTAGTTAGTTTGCGGGACGCATAAGTGGACTCGATTTACGAGTTAAAACAAAGAATGACGCTACTCGAGCGCGCGCATGCGTCTGCGGGGATGGGTCATTTCGTGCTTGATCCAATGCGCATGACCATCGAGTTTTCTTCATGGGTTCGAGACAATATCGGTCTGAACGATATGCCGATACCACTGGCCCGCTTGCCGGAAATCGTGGTCGAAGAAGAGCGCGAAGAATTCAATCGGACCGTTGCTGATCTCATTGAGCGCAAAGAAGACTTCAGCTTTGAAACGGTCATCATGACTGCCAAAGGCAAAGCTCGAACACAGCGGATCAGCGGGATTACAGCGTTTGAGAATGAGCGCACCCGGGAAGGCTTGATTGGCTATTTTGGCATTCTTCAAGAGATCACCCACGAGAAGCGCGCAAACGAGGAACTGCGGGCGGCGCGCGATGCAGCGCAAGCGGAGCTCGATGCGCGCGCCAATCTGCTGGCAGTCGTAAGCCATGAAATACGCACGCCCTTGGGCGGAATTCTCGGTATCATAGATCAGTTGAAACGCGAGCGTTCGGCGGAAGAGCGCGAGTGGGCGCTGACGCTTATCGAAGATTCCAGCGAAGTTTTGCTCGACACACTGGATGCCATTCTACAGCAGGCGCGGATCGGCGAAGACGCTGGTAATCTTGATTCTGAAAGATTCCGCCCTCTCTCCGTGGCGCAGCGCGTGGCGGAACTTTTCCGCCCGTTGGCTCGGCGGAAAGGGCTTCGCATAGAGGTCAGCGGTCCATCGGAGACATTCGCGCTTGGCGATCCTGCCCGATTGCAGCAGGTCATCGCGAACTTTGTGTCGAACGGAGTAAAGTTCACCCAATCCGGCACGGTTTCAATCGTAGTTACAGAACCGCAGAATGGCGACAATCGCTGGCGCTTCGATATCAGCGACACCGGTTCCGGCATGGACAAAAGCCGCGTGAGCAGCATTTTCCAACCCTTTGGTCAAAGCAGTACAGACTCGCTTGGTCGGGCAGTTGGCGCTGGATTGGGCCTGTCTATAACCAGCGATCTGGTCGAAGCCATGGCCGGAACAATTGAAGTGGAAAGCGAGCTTGGTCGCGGGTCAACCTTCAGCGTGACCATTCCGTTTGAGATCGCAGAGAGCGAAAGCCCAGGTCATACCGCTCAGTCGCACGGCATTGCTGCAATCGCCGTCGAGCGCGCGTCTGATAGGGTCCAGGTTGAAGCCACCGCGAGCATGTACGGCTTCGATCCCATTGAAGTTTCTGAAAACGACCTGGCGGCCTTCCGGGCAACTGAGCCGGCCGTCCTTATTGCAGATAAGGAGAGGATTGCGGAGCTTCCTCAAGGGGTGCTTGATCAGTTCCGCCGTGTTGTTGTGATTGTTTCCGATGCTTCTGCGCATTCTGATAGGACCAATTCTCATGAGCCGGCTGACGCGCCAGTGAGTGTCGTCCTGAATTCTCAAATTCCTCGCGCGCTGGGCAAGATTTTGGGTGAGACCATAAATGACACCCCTTGAGGACCTCCCGCTAGAGGAACAGGCGCGCATTCTCGCCCTCAGGCTTGGCCGCGCCGAGAGGGCGCTGATTGATGCCGAAACTGCCTTGGAATCGCGGATGCGTGAGCTGGATCGTGCCAACAAGGAACTGAGCCAGCGTGAAAGTGAACTGGTTGAAAGACTTGATATCGAAAGCCGCCAGCTCCTCGCGGCACTTTCAACGGCGAACATGGCGACGATCTACGGAGAGAAGGACAAGCCATTCAGTGCGTCCAGCGGCGCAGCGGCTTTGCTTGGATTGCCTGAAAGTGCTGAAGCCACTCCTGAAAGCCTGATTGCAGCGCTTCACCCGCTCGACCGGGATCGGATCATGCGTGCCGCCATCGAGTTCTTCACAAAGATGCAGCCCGGCGTCGATCATCGATTTGAACATCGGATCAAACGTTATGACAACGGCGCCACTCATTGGCTGAGCTGGGTGATCAGGCGCGATCCTGCTGATGCCGCGCGCCCTTCTGCGGTTTACGGCACGGTCCGCGATATCACATTGAGCCGAGCAAATGAGCGTACCGTTCGCTCGCTACAGCTGCGCGCCGAACGCCGTGTGAAAGAGCTCAACCGCCTGAGCGGCCAACTGACCGAAGAGCAAAAGAAGACGGCGAATGCTCTCGCTGCCAAGACGCGATTCCTGACCGACATGGCACATGAAATACGCACCCCGCTCAATTCTCTGAACGGCGGGCTTGAGCTGCTAGCGGACGCAGCTGGCGCGCAGTCCAGGGATTTTCAGGTCGTTCGTCAGGCGACCGACCAGTTGGTCGATATTGCATCAAAATTGATAAATCAGGCGGACGGCGACCCCGTGGAATTGGAAGTTGCTGCCAAGGGGCCAGATGTGCCCTCTCTTACCGAATCCATGCAGTCCATCGATGATGCGCCGCGTGTTTTGCTGGCGGAGGATACGGAGAGCAATCGCTACGTGATTGAGCGAATGCTGAGCAGCATTGGCTGCGAGACAGTGGCTGTGACCAATGGGGTTGAGGCGGTCGAGGCAATGCGCGGTCAAACATTCGATGTTGTTCTGATGGATGTGATGATGCCGATCATGGACGGCGAGCAGGCCACGCAGTCAATTCGTGCGCTTTCCGGTCCAGCCTCGCGCACCCCGATCATCGGTGTGACCGCGCACTCACTTCAGGCGGAGCGTGAACGACTTTTGTCGGCCGGGATGACAGCTTGCCTTGCCAAACCGGTGCGGCGCGATGCGTTAGAGACGGCGATCCGCACTGCTCTGATTGGCCGGGAAGCGGTGCAACCATTGAACGCACGCTTTGATCACGAGCTGTTTCAGCGTGCCTTTTTCGATTTGCCTGAAGCCTATCGGGACAAAATGCGTGAGGCTGCCAAAAAAGATATCAGCGATTACGGAGAGGAAGTGTTGAAAGCGGCGAAGGTCAAGGACGCCGAAACGCTTTCGCGCGCGGCGCACAGCTTGAAAGGTGTGTCCCTCAACGTTGGTGCTATCGGGATCGTTGAAGAGTTAAGCCGTTACCGGGAAACGTTGTCGAAGGATCCGAGCTTTTCGAGTGCCGGGTTGCGCGGAGAGATCGCCGCAAGCCTGCTGGCTTTCGACGATCTCTTCAACGCCTTGGTGAGGGAAGGTCAGTAAGCTCCCCGTCCACCAAGCACTGCGCCAGGAGTGCACAGCAGCAGTTTTAGATCGACCCAGAGGTTGGTGCGCTTGAGATAAGCGCGGTCCATGATTGCCTGGCGCTTGAACGGGATTTCCGCGCGGCCGCGCACTTGCCAGGTGCAGGTGATGCCCGGCTTGCCTCCAAGACGCTCCCATTGGGCCCCATGGTACTCGCACACTTCACTGGGGAGGGCGGGGCGAGGGCCAACAAGCGACATTGAGCCACCGAGCACGTTGAGCAGTTGCGGCAGTTCATCGATCGAGAAACGGCGAATGAAACGGCCGGTCTTCGTGATCCGTGGATCCTCGCGCATCTTGAAACACGTGCCCGACCGATCCGATTGAGCCAAAAGCGCTGCTCGGCGGGCCTCTGCATCGGTGAACATCGAGCGGAACTTGATCATAGAGAACGGAGTACCGTCGACGCCCACCCGAGTTTGACGAAAGAACACTGGGCCTTTGTCTTCGAGACGGATCGACAATGCCGTCGCGATGAATACCGGCAACAATGCAAGAATGGCGAGGCTGGCTCCGCAAATGTCTAGCGAGCGCTTAGCGACTTTGTTGATGCGGTCGGAAACGCCAAGGTGATGCATCGCCTGAACGCTGGCATTTGCGAGGAAGGTCGCATTGCCCCACAGATACCGCTTTGCCATCCGGCGCGGTTCCATCGCTAAACGCCAGATCCATTCGCTTTTGCAAGTACGGACCAATTTCGGCGCGCGCGGGATACGGCCTGAATAATAGTCGAAAAGACCGCCTACGCCGATCACAACAGGGGCATTGAGACGGTGACGGTTGCGCTGGATCCATTTTTCCTGAAGCGGAACGCCAAGACCAACCAACACAATTCCGGCTCTTGAACGATTGATGCGTTCAATCAGAGCCGCTTCTTCGCCTGCTGAATAGTAACCGGAATGGGTGCCAGCGATCCGCAATTCTGCGAAGTGAGTGGCTGCCCAGTCGGCTGCGCCGTCAGCGACGCCGGGATAACCTCCAAAGAAGAAGATTCCGGTGCCCTGATCTTCGGCTTCGCGGCAGATCTCTGGAAACAGGTCGGTGCCGTTGAGGTTCTCGCCCAGATCTTCGCCATGCATTTTGGCCGCGATTTCCATGCCGAAACCATCAGGAAGCAGAAGGTCGGAGCTGCGCAACGCGTGGCGGTACTCCGCATCATTTTGCTGCATGTTGATGCAGTGTGCGTTGACGAAATTGATCGTGCTCTTTTGCGCTGTGCCTACTCGGGCGAGGACGTTCTTGGCGATCTCGCGGCGGCTTGCGCGAACGAGCGGCAGTCCGAATAGATCGGTAGTCGGCCAGTGACGACCCGCTTCGATGCGGTCTTGAAGTTCAGCGTCAGGCACCAGGCGGAATTCAGATTGAGGCGTCAGTTTCATCGGACAAGCTCCAGTTTAGGTTCTGCCCCACTCCCGCAACCGGCGTGCCAAAGTCGCAAATATCTGAAATAGCGTGGTAAAAACCTCTTGATGGACTGAGAGGTGAGGGCGGACCGCCCGGACTTTGCAAAATGCGAGACTGAAAATTCTCGATATGCAAAATTGTGATCGAATTTGCGGTTCGATTGACTTCAGTTGCGCAAAAAACGCCTCAATTCCGCCGTTCTTACAATTGGCACGCTTGTTGAAACAACATTCCCAAACGCAATCGCGAGGGAAGTATGTTCAACACAGTCCGCACATGGATGACGCCAGATGCATGGCCGGCCTTCGCTCGCGGAATGTTGGCCTATGGATCGGCTGAAGCGGCCACACGTATTGTGCGGCTCGGTGCAATCCTCGTAGTTGCACGCCAGATTTCACCGGAGCTGCTCGGCACTGCTGCGTTGGCGTTGAGCCTGTTCGAGCTCGTACGGGTTCTAACCAGCGTCGGCATCGGTCAACGCATTATCGTCGCCACGGAAAACGAGCTGGCTTCGGTCTGCAACGCAGCGTTTCGACTATTCTGGGGCGTCTGCCTTTCTGTAATGGCGATCCAACTGATTGTCGCGGCATTCGCGTTGGCGATATTCCCTGATGGCGGCGTTGCCATGATGCTGGCGGTGCTATCCGCTGTTTATCTGTTCATGCCAGCCGGTCTCGTACAGATATTCCTGGCGATGCGGGCCCAGCGCATGGCAGCCACTGCCCGCGTAGCCGCCATGCAGAATATGGCTGATGCCGCGCTTACAGTGGTATTGGTGCTGGTCTGGCCCAGTGCATGGGCGATTGTATTGCCCAAACTGCTAACCGCGCCACTTTGGCTGGTGGCGGCGCGCAGGACCTATCGATGGGCACCGGACCGGTGTGTGCAGTCCGTCCACATTTCCGAGTTTGCTGAGTTCGGTCCCGCTGTGCTCGGCTCCGAACTGCTTGCCGCCGCGCGACTGCATGGAGACAAGTTGCTTGTAGGTGCATTGCTGGGAACAGACGCCCTCGGCCTTTACTATTTTGCATTCAACGCGGGACTGGGCATCACGCAGTCATTCGTCGCGGCGTGCAATATTGTTCTCTTTCCGCATCTCGCGAAGTCGAGCGTCGGCACGATTGGCCGCGAGTTTCGGCGGTCATTCACCCTTGGCTTCCTGGTCCTGTGTCCAGTGGTTCTTGCACAGGCGCTGCTTGCGCCGTGGTATGTGCCAGTGATTTTTGGAGCGAACTGGATCGAGGCAGCGCCGTATATCGCGCTTCTCGCCGGGGCTGCGCTTCCGCTTTACGCTGGAGCAATCCTTGGAGCACGCAGCCGCGCCGTTCAGAAACCTCTTGCCGAAACGAGCCTGATGGGTGCGGCGACATTTGCTGCCCTGGTCGGTTTGGCTGCCGGTGCACAGATCAGTCTCGCGTGGGCCTGCGCCGGCTTCAGCCTCGGCCTCTCAACCATCCTTCTTCCCGCCGCAGCGATCCAGCTGTTTGCTTCAACCAAGCCCGCTGCGGCTCTCGCCTGAGGAGACATACAATGTCCAACCCCACCTTTTCCGTAATTATTCCTGCCTACAACGCGGAGGCCACACTTTGCACGACAGTGGCGAGCGTTCTGAACCAGTCTGAGCGCAACATCGAAGTGATCATCATCGACGATGGATCCACCGATGGCACATTGCACGCCATGCTTGAATTGGGCTGTCGGGACATGCGGATTCGCGCCGTGTCTCAGCCGAACTCCGGCGTTTCTGCAGCACGCAATTACGGCGCCTCGCTTGCTCGCGGTCGATACCTGGCGTTTCTTGATGCTGACGATCAATGGCACCCGAACAAGCTTGAGACACATCTCAGACTTCATGAAACGAATGCCGCAACCGGAGCCAGCTTTGCAGAAGTCCAGTTCTGCTCGGCCTCTCGCGGTAGATTAGCAGCGGGGCGAAGCGTTTCGCGCGTTGCCAAAGGAATGGAGCTCGCAAAGCACAACATCGCCGATGTCGTGATCGAAAACCCGGTTTGTACGACATCAAATCTTGTCATTACGCGAGAGGCATTTGCCGCTTCGGGTGGCTTCAAGAACAGCTTGCGATACGCCGAAGATCAGGAACTGCTTGCCCGCCTTGTTAGCCGGGGAGTTTCTATCCGCGGGATTGATGTGCCCTTGGTCAAATACCGGATGAGCGAAGACGGCTTGTCATGCGACTTTGAAGAGATGCTCGCGGGGTGGCGTTCCTTCGCGAGCGAATGGCTCGAAGGCGAAGACCTGGCCCGGGCCGAGGCGACTTATTGCCGTTACCTTGCTCGTCGCGCGCTTCGAGCGGGAGCAGCCATGTCTACTGTCCGATCCTACGTACGCCGCGGATTGGCCACTGATCGCCCGGCCTTCATGGCAGCGCGCTTGCGCAGCATCCTTACCGTTTTCGGAGCGTTTGTTGGCGGCATGATGCCGGCACCAATTCGCCGCACTGTTTTCGCCTGATACTTCACCAAGGAGATCCACTATGACCAACCCAAGAATGTCTGTCGTTATGCCGATCTACAACGTTGAAGCGTTTGTCGGTGAAGCTATCCAATCGGTCCTCGATCAAAGCTTCAAGGACTTTGAACTGATCTGTGTCGATGATGGCGGACAAGATGGCTCGATGGAGATTGTACGCAGTTTCGTTGATCCGCGTATCCGCATCATTTGTCAGGAGAACAGCGGGCTCGCTGGCGCGCGCAACTCTGGCATCTATCATGCGCGGGGCGATTATATCGCTCTGCTGGATAGTGATGATGTTTGGCACCGCGACAAGTTGATGCTGCACTATGTACATCTCACCGCAAACTCGGACATCGGCGTGAGCTACGCCGGATCGCGGATGATTGATCGAGATGGGAAAGTGCTGGGCGTAGCGATGAGGCCAAAGCTGGGCCGAGTATCACCGCGTGACATCATCTGCCGCAACCCCGTCGGCAATGGCAGCGCACCTGTGCTGCGTCGCTCGGCGCTCGATTTGGCAGTCTTTTCACATCCTGAGTACGCGGGACGCGAATGTTGGTTCGATGAGAGCTTTCGGCAGTCGGAAGATATCGAGATGTGGATCAGGCTCGCTGTGAAGCACGGCGTGATCTTTGCTGGCATTGAAGGGCTGCTGACCGATTACCGCATAATTCCGGGCGCGCTTTCGGCCAACGTTGTGAAGCAGTATCTCAGCTGGACGAAGATGCTGCGCAAACTGAAGAGCTATGCACCCGAATTTGTTGAAGAGCATGGCGATGCCGCCAAGGCGTATCAGCTGCGCTATCTCGCGCGCCGTTCGATCCAACTCGGAAACTTTCAGCTTGCCCGTGATCTGCTGGCCAAAGCCATGGGCCTCAGGCCGCGTATTTTTATCGAGGAGCCTCGCAAGACTGCCATAACTGGAGCAGCAGTGATTCTTGGGACTTTGATTGGACGCGATCGGTTCACGGCTCTTTTGCGCCCATATCTGAAAAGCGCAGCATGATCAGCGTTGCACATCTGCTCGACGATTTCGGTATGGGCGGCGTAACGCGCGCTTTGACCTTGTTCGATGATCCGCGGCTATCAGCCATAGCGAATTCCAGGATTGTGCCTGTTGGACCAGAAGCAAAGTTTGCTCCATCGCTGGATGCAGACTTGATTGTCGACCATATGGCATTGTCCTGGAAGCGCCTCGCGTTCCTGGCCAGTCTGCGGCTGCGCAATCCTCGCGCGCGCATCGTGCATGTCGAGCATAGCTACACGCGGGCTTTTGAAGAGGACAATGTCGCATCGCCGCGCCGCTTTCGGAAGATGCTGCGATTAGCTTCTCTTTTGGTCGATCAATTCATTTGCGTTTCCAATGCTCAGCGAGACTGGTTGACCGAAGAGGTCGGCATTTCCGCTGCAAAGCTCCAAACGATTTACCCTTGGAGCGGGCGGTTCGAGTTGGGCGATGTACCGGCGCAAAAGCCGCGCGGGGACAGGCCACTTCGTCTGCTTGCTTACGGGCGGTTCTCGACCGTCAAAAACTTCGATGCGCTGGTGCGCGCCATGCGACCGTTTGCGGTCCAGGATGTTGAACTCACGCTGTTCGGTGACGGTCCCGATCGTGCGCTCCTTAGCCAATTGGCGGCGTCGCTAACTCACGTAAAAATTGAGGGGGCGACCAATGACATCTCAGCGCATCTGGAGGACTGTGATGCTGTGATCATTCCGTCCCGGAACGAAGCTTTCGGGCTGGTTGCAACCGAAGCGCGGCTTGCGGGGCGCGCCATAATCGTCGCTGACGTGGATGGTCTGCCCGAACAGGTTGGATCGGCTGGAATGACTACGCCGCTTAAGCATCCGGGCGATATTTCGGCCGCCATTCGTTGGGCATTGCGCGCCCCATTGGAGGTAATGGGAGAGGCGGGTCGCGGCGAAGTCGCATCGCAGCATGATGAGATAATCGAACGCTGGATCAGCGTTTTCCGGGAGGTCGAGGATCTGCGCGGCGGGGACATCTCGCCGCCTCAAACAATGGCAGCTTAAGTCTCCGAGTTGGTCCAACTCATAAGCTGCCATGGAGGCCGTCGATCCCCACAAGCGACCCGGGGGATCGGCGGCCTTTTGCTGTCCGAGCGATAGATCGGGATAGAGAGGATGTGGTGCAGATGTAGAAGGCAAGGCTCTACCGTACCTGCTGCGTAGTGTATTCTATGCGTGTTCTGCTGTCTTGGCCGCGTCAGCGATCGCCGAGTTTGCAAAGGCTGCGCCAATGATGACGAGGGCCGGCCAGTACAGATAGGCCAGGATCTCCAGATTTTCCCCGAACGAGTACAGTGACAAGACTAGCACCATCGCCAGCCCCGTCTGGGCGTCCTTGTCGTGCATTGCACGAGCTATCAGAGCGCCAAGGGTAACGATCAGAGGGATGGCGAGGGCAAAGACGCCAAGCAGGCCTTTCACAAACAACAATCCGTACCAGCTGTGATGACTGCCTATGGGCATGTATTCGACAAGGTGAGGGCCATTCTCCACGACGCCGTGGCCGAACCAGTAAGCTTCCGTTTGCCAGCGATCGACAGCGATCCTGCCAAGCGCCGCGCGTACACGGCTTGAATCGGCCCGGGCGGAGGAGAATTCGTTGATCGCCGTGTCGGCCAGATCAACCAGCATCGGCCCAAATATTCCGAGAGCAAGAACGATTGGCGCGGCGATCAACCATATCCACCAGCGATCCATCCGGGCAATTCCCCATACGAAGGGGGCAATTACAACTAGGGCGACCAGCGCCAATCGAGACTGCGAGAAGATTGCCAGTGCCAGACCGCCTGCAATTCCTGCGCTCTTCCAGCCAATGTGCGGCTCGCGCGCTGCCAGCAGCACACAGATGACCCCGATCATACCAGCGGCGGGCGACCACGGAGCGAAGAACTGCCATCGCGGTGTGCCAGCGCCGGGTTCAATTGTGTAGAGTTGGGCAGCGAAGTAATCTGGTCCGGCGCCGCCTAGGACCTTGAGCGGCGAAATCCACAGAAGCTCTGGCAGACCAATAAATGGGGCGACCAGAAAGACTGGCAGGGCAATCAAGGTGTACAGACCAAGCTTGCAGACCTCCCGGTAGATTACTTCCGGGCGCACCTTCAAAACGGCTCCCGCAAGAGGGAAGAGCGCGATGAGCGCCCAGCCTTTAGCCCAGCCTATCGTCGATTTAATCGTCTTGCCGGCTCCGAGGTCAAAGTTCGCGTGGCCCACCCACAAGATGACAAGCATGGCTGCCATTCCGCCCATCCAGACCTTGATCGCAAACGGAATCGCGGCTGGCTTTCCGGCATTGCCTGGCAAGCCATCCAGATACACGGCCAACGCAACCATCGCAGCGAGTGTCCATCCGAGTACGGGCCCTACAATGTAGAGCCCGCCGACCAGCCAAAGCGGCCAGGTCCACTCGATGCAGAGCGCAATCAGGCGTTCGGAAGGAGTTTGCGGATGATGGGCTGACGCAGCCATAGTAGCAAGAATCCGATGATGATTAGTATGGTCGCGGCAAACGCTCCGGCGATGATCAAGAGTGGTGACGGAGCTGATGTGCTGCGGGGCAGGGACGGTGCTTCCAGGGTTTGAACCAGCGGGTAAGAAGCAAACGGATCAGACTTGTTCGTATCGAGCTGAGCCAATGCAGAGCTGAACACGGCTTCGGCAACGCGAAGGTCGCGCATGAGATCGGCGAGGCGCGCGGCCTGTTCCACCTGTTCTTCGGTATCCGCGGATTGGGCGGCGATCTGCCTGCGAAGCTCTGACAATGCTGCGCCGTTCCCTGAGTGATTGCTGTCCCGCTCCGAAAGGCTTGCAAACAAGCGCTCTCGCGTGTCGGAAACTGCCAAATCTGCAAAGGCCAGAACACGTTTGCCTGAAAGGCCTGTCAGCGCGGCACCGCGCGCGGCGATATCGGCTTCGAGTGATGCGCGTTCTGCGGCGAGTTCTTCCATGGCCCCGTGTGCGTCGCCAAGTGTCCCGCTTCGCTCGCTTCGTTCGCCAGTCGCGGCGGCATACCGGCGCAGCAACTCCTGAAATTCAGGATCGGCCTTCATCTGCATCGCCCTGCGGGCCTGTGGCAGACTGATCGATAGCGTTTTGGACAGGCGTGATGCGGCCGCACCGCTTTCTGCCAAGAGAACACGCCGTTCGCGCTCATTCTGTTTCAGCTGGTCAAGCGCCGTAATACGTCCGGCGAACTGGTCGAGAGAAACAAGACCTGTTTCGCCCTGAAACGCCAGCAAAGCGGCTTGCGCGGTATCAACCTTGGCTTCGAGCTCGCCAATACGACCGGCATCGGCATCCTCGCGGGTGCGCGCTTCGTCGGTACGCAGGTTTGCCAAAGCAGCGTCGAACGCCGTCTTGAGCGCGTTCATGCGCGTCTGCGCGATCTGTGCTGTAGGCCCGCTCATTCGAACCTCGATCAGGTTCGTCTGATCGATCAGTTTGATCGAAGGCTGCGGAAAATCGCCTTCGTCTTCACCGGCAATCTGTGCGGCGTTTCGGAGCACAAGATCAGAGATAAGCAGCCGCTTGTAGTTCTCGGTCGGACTGAGCGATGGCGAGGAGAAGGCGGAAGACGTGTTGGACGACGCCTGACCGATCGATTCAAGGTTCATGCTGGCGCCGACGCCCGTTCCAGGAAGGATCAGGGTCATCCGGCTGTCGTAGCTGTCTGGCGCAAATGCGATGTAGCCGATCGCTATCATCCAGATCAGAGCCAGCGGCGCAGCCATGGCAGCAAAATACCGTTTGTAGCGGCCAACCGATGGCAGACCGTCGCGCACTGTGATCCAAAGGCGGATCAGCAAGCGCGGCGGGTTGTCGCCATGGGCTTCGGGACTGAGCGAGAAGTGCTTCACAGCACGCCGTCCAGCAGGATTGCTGGTGTCGCCGTGTTTACGGCTTGAGAGACCAGTCCGACGGCTTCGCGGAAGTTGGTCCAGCGGCTGTCGTAGCATGCGATGGCGTCACCCGGCATGAGATAGGGATTGAGCGAATCCCGGTTAGCATTGCGGACCAAGCGTTCGATATCGCGCTCGATCACGATGCTTTTGCCGTTGATCGGATTGCGCGAAATGAGGACAGCGCGCCGATCGGACTGCATGTAGCTGCCGCCAACACAGTTGGCCGCAACCAAGCCTTGGAGAAGGCGCGTTCCGTAAGGCAAGGAACCAGTCTTGTCGCCGATAGCCGCACCCGCATTGTTGTTCGCGCTACGGGTCAGGTTCGACATATAGACCCGAATTCCCGGGGCTGTGAGCGGGGTTGGGCGCACCAGATCGGCACTGAAGCAGGTTCTGCTGGGCACGATCACGCGATCACCTGTGGCGATCGCGACGTCGCGACTGGACCAGCCATGGATGAAACCGGACAAGTCGAATTCTGCAAAGGTGCCAGCGCGAACCAGATAGATGCGCTGGACATCGGCGTCGGGTCGAACACCGCCAGCCGCGCGAATTGCTCCGGCAATCGTGCGCGTCGTATTGTCGTCGCCGCTTACCGCACCTTCACGCAGGCCAATCCGACTCTCCGGCGTGCGCTCTCCGGCGCGGACTGCGCCGGGTTGGAAGACCGCACCGCTAACAGAAACCGATGCCCCGCTTGCTTCAATGAGAGCCACACGAACAGCATTCCGCAGCGGGCGGACGACGCCAGCGGCGACAAGCTGGGAACGGAGCTTGGTGGTAAGCTCGTCGAGTGACGCATTGTCTGTTTGAATTGGTGGGAGACCGCGCAAGGCAAGCGATCCGTCGCTGTCGATGACATAGGTCCCGGACAGGCGGTTGTCGTCGCCCAGAATGGAGATTTCCAATCGATCACCAGCGCCAAGCGGGGCAGTGCGGTCGAGAAAACTTGCAGGAGAGACGCGGCGGAGAGTGTCGAGTTCGCGAGGGACCTTCCAGTCGCATGTTGGTGCACCGCGACCCACGGGGGCATTGCCGATCCAGTCGCCTTGCGGTTGGCGGCTGCCTTCATATGCCACTTGGCTAGGTGCATAGACTGATGTCGCGCTGTTCGAGGGAGCAGGTCCAGCAACACAGCCTGTGGCTAATGTCGCAGAAAGCAATGCGGCCAGCTTGGCAGCTTTGTTGTACGTGGGCATCGGAGTCTCCGGTTGGTCAGGTTTGTCCCACTTGTTCCAAGGAATGTGCCAAACTGCCGAAACCGCGCAATTCTGGGGTTTGTGCAAAATGCGAGAGCCCGATTTCGCAAAAAGCATGAGTCAAATTTGCGATTTGCGAACAAATTTGCATTATGCGGCATTCAGCAGTCCATTTGAGCAACTGAAGAGCAGGAATTTCGGCACGTAGTTTGCATAGTGCGAGAGAGGGCAATTACCGGAGACGTGCGAAAATGAAGGGTATTATCTACGCGGAGCTGCTTGGCTTCCTGGATTCAAAGGGTGGACCGAGCTTTACGGAAGAGGTGCTGGCTGGCGCGGAACTGCCGCATGGCGGAGTCTTTTCGCGCGTGTCGCTGTATCCTTGGGAGCAAGCCGTGCAGGTTGTGACATCTGCGTCCCGCATCAGTGGGGCTGACGCAAACGCACTTTGCGAAGAGTTTGGCCGGTTTCTCTTCGATCGCTTCACGGTCTTGTACACCGAGATCGTCAACCGTTACCCAACTGCGGAAACGATGCTCGATCATGTTGAGGATCACATTCACGAAGAGGTGAAGGTTCTTTATCCCGACGCAGAGCCGCCAAGGGTTACGTCACGCAAAGACGGCGATGACTTCATCGTTGAATATCAATCACATCGCCCGTTCGCCTTCATCGCTTATGGTCTTGTGCAAGGATGCATGAGCCATTTTGGTGACACGCGAACGATGGAGTGGGTCAACCCTGACCCAACCGGCAAGACTGCCCATTTCAGGATACATTGATGACCAGCGCACGGGTTCTCATAATCGAAGACAGTGCTTCATTGGCACTGGGCTACGCAGCTCAGCTTGAGGATGCGGGACATGAAGTGAGCCTATGCGAAACGCTGGCAGAAGCGCGTCGCAGTCTGTTGGCAGACGCATACGACGTCGTATTGCTCGATCTTCAATTGCCGGATGGAGACGGCCTGACAATCTTTGACGCTCTTGGAGAGGCCGCTGGCAATCCGGGTGTCATCGTCGTGACGGCAGACGGATCGCTGAACCGAGCGATCTCGGCGATGCGATTGGGTGCGTATGATTTCCTTGTGAAACCGGTGTCGGGCACTCGCCTGATTACAACGGTTGCTGCTGCTGCTTTGCAAGGTGGAGGAACTACGGAGACCGTTGCCCGGGAAGAGCCGGCCAAGGAGAACACTGACACGTTCCATGGCTTCATCGGTAAATCGCCGCAAATGAAGGCGGTTTACCGCACCATTGAGAGTGTTGCAGATTCCAAGGCGACTGTCTTCGTCACAGGTGAGAGCGGAACCGGCAAGGAAGTGACGGCCGAAGCGATCCACTCTGAAAGCAAGCGCCGAACCGGACCATTCGTTGCGATCAACTGCGGGGCGATCCCGGAAAACCTGCTTGAATCGGAACTGTTCGGACACGTGAAAGGCGCGTTCACGGGCGCAGTTGAAAACCGCATTGGCGCGGCGAAGGCCGCCGATGGCGGGACGCTGTTCCTCGATGAAATCTGCGAAATGGATTTGAAGCTGCAAGTGAAGCTGCTGCGTTTCCTGCAGACTGGCATGATCCAGCGCGTAGGATCCTCGGCCGCAGAGCCCGTGAACGTTCGTATCGTTTGTGCGACAAACCGGGACCCCGAGCGTGAAGTGGCCGAAGGTCGTTTTCGCGAGGATCTCTATTACCGCCTCAACGTCATACCCATTTGGCTGCCTGCGCTCCGTGAGCGCGGAGAAGATATTGCGCTGATTGCAGGGAGCCTTTTGACGCGGATCGCAAATGAAGAAGGGCGCAAAATCGCTGGCTTCTCCAAGGCAAGCGAGACCTATTTGACCCAGCATTCCTGGCCGGGCAACGTGCGTGAATTGCAGAACGCGTTGCGCCGCGCAGTCATCACTGGAACGGGAAAGCAGGTCGACCTGATAGGGGCGCCTAGAGGAGCTCCGCGCGTTGCGATGGTGCAGGCTCCATCGGTTGCCCCGGTGCCGATCGAGAGCGGAATTACACCTGAGATCGCAACGAGTGTTCCCGCGAGTTTCGACTTCGCTGAAATGACTCTCGATCAAGTAGAGCGGTTGGCAATTGAACAAGCTATCTCGCGCACCAGCGGCAATATTGTGCAAGCGGCCAAATCGCTCGGCGTGAGCCCATCGACTATCTATCGCAAGCTTGAGCGTTGGTCAGACTAAGCGACGGGTCTACGCTACCCTATCCATTGAAATCATGACCTGCAGGTATGGCCGTCGGGCCCTGCAAGCATCGATGTAGGCGTCTTGCTTGCCAAGGTCTGCAAGGTCGCTTTTCGATCGCGCCTTCACTCATTCGCCACAGCGCGGCTCATCAGTGATGAATGAAGGCGTCTACAAACTCACCGTGTGTCGGCATGGCGCTAGTCATGCGCCCATGCTGCGATTTGATCGAGCTGAGCAGATCGCGAAGTTCTATCTCAGACATCTCATCGGCAAGCGGATGCCACGAATTCGGCACGATCCCTTGTCCCAGAAACACCTGCGACCAGCCGACTTGAGTGAAAAGCTCCTCGTCCTGGCGAGTAAAGTGCCCAGCCGCGCGAAACTGATCGATCTTCTCCGTGAGAGAGGCTGGTAGATCCATCGTGCGGCAAGCGTCCCAGAACTCCTCGCCGACACGGCCATTCGCCCAATAGTGCAGGATCAGAAAGTCCCTGATCCTTGCCCATTGCTGTGAAATCTCATGATTGAACGCATCGACAATGGCGGGATCGACATCGCGGCGCGGTAGCATCGCCATCAATCTTGCGACCGAATACTGGATCAGATGGATACTTGTGGACTCAAGTGGTTCGAGGAAACCTGCGGACAGACCGACGGCGAGGCAATTTCCGACCCAGTGCTTTCGGCGCGTGCCGGTAGTGAAGCGGATCTGCCGCGGCTCGGCATCCGGTGGACCGTCGATATTGGCCAGTAGTTGATCGCGCGCTTCTTCGTCGCTCATAAAAGCACGGCAATAGACGACGCCGTTGCCAACGCGGCTTTGCAAAGGGATGTGCCATTGCCAGCCCGCTTTGTGAGCGGTGGATGTTGTGAATGGAGAAAGCGGGCGATCCGATTGGCATGGCACCGCCTGCGCGCTGTCGCATGGAAGCCAGTGGCTCCAGTCCTGCATATCGGAGCCATCGAGCTGAGAGATGAGCAGGGCGCGAAAACCGCTGCAATCGACGAAGAAATCGCCTTCGATCGACTGCCCATCCTCTAGAGTGATGCTTCCAATCGATTGCCGCTCTCGATCCACCGCAACGTCTACAATCTTGCCTTCGATCCGCTGCACGCCCCGTTGCTCAGAGAGGCGCCGAAGGAAGGCCGCGTAGAGCGACGCGTCGAAGTGATAGGCCCAGGGCATGTTCGTGCCCTGTGCAGGCATTCCTCCGCCCGGCATCGCCATCTTACCCGCACGCGCTGCGACATCATTCAGAGCGTAATCACCGAAGGGTCCTGCCAAGCCGGCCGCTTGTGCCCGTAGCCACAGATGGTGGAACGGAATGACTCCGGTGCCTCGCCCGACCTGACCAAAAGCATGGATATAATCGCTTCCGTCTCCATTCCAGCCGACGAAACGAATGCCGAGTTTGAAAGAGCCGTTGGTCTCACGCACGAAATTGCGCTCATCGATACCCAGAGCGCGGTTGAAAGTGCGGATTTGCGGGATCGTGGCCTCGCCGACACCAACAGTTCCAATCGCATCGGATTCGATCAAGACGATCGGGATTCTCGTGACTTGCGACAGGGCCGCCGCAGCCATCCACCCGGCTGACCCACCGCCGACGATCACAATCCGGCGCAGGCGATTGCTGGAATCATCGCGGTTAAGCGCCTCAATCACTGGTGCTTCCTTCCAATCCGGCGGCTTTTGTTCCGCATCTCAGTGATGAACGAAAAAAGGGCGCCCCGAAAGACGCCCTTTCCCCTCCCGGTTGTTTGGATCAAAATCCAAGCTGGTCCGTGTTGAAGCGGAAGCCAGCAAAGAAGTACCGACCCAGCCAGCCCACAGGCGCGCTGTCGAGACCACGCGATGGAAGCTCATTGGTGAGGTTGTTCACACCGATGAAGAACCGGGCGCGTTCGTCGTCCGTCCTGAATTCGGCGCGCAGATCGTGAACGAACCGTGCGTCAAGCTCGAGGAACTCAGGGTCCGCGATATCCGGGTCGCCGGCGATCTCGTCGATTTCGAACCGCAATTGTTCGCCAACATACTGTAAACCATAGTTGATCGAGAAGTTGTCGATCGTCCACGTGATATCGGCATTGCCCACCCATTCTGGCGAGCCAATCTCACCGCGATCATCATCGACGATGCCTCCATTCGCTGGCAGGAACTCGAGCTTGTCGAGATAGCCCAGCGTACCGCGAAGATCGAACCGGCCAAGGCTGCCATCGCCGGGTTCAAAGCTGTAATTCACGGTGATGTCGGCACCGGCAGTTTCGAGGAACGCGACGTTTTGCGGTCCAAGCACAAAGCTCGATACAAACGCCGTTCCGGCGTCACGGGTGATCGCGTCGCAGAAAACGTTGTTCAGATCGGGCGAGTCGACACAGAATTCGGCAGTCTCGGTAAGTGTCGGTGTACGAACTGCATCGGTCAGCCGGATATCATACCAGTCGAACGTGATGATGAGCCCCGGTACAAATCGCGGTTGCAGGATCACACCGGCCGTCCAGGTTTCCGCAGCTTCTTCCGAGAGGTTCTGGTTGCCCGACACGATACCTTCGATGCTCGCGCTGGAGGCGATATCGCTGTCGAAATCGAAGGTCGCGAAGTCGGCTCCCAACCCGTTCACCAAAGCTTCGCAATTGGCCGTGCGGAACGACGTGCCGGCGTTGATGTTTGCCGGGCTGCAAGGATCGGTCAGGAACGAGAACGTTCCTGTACGGGGCGCAAACAGTTCGGTGATGTTCGGTGCACGAACCGATTCCGAGTAACCGCCACGGAAGCGAATATCCGGAATGGGCGCCCACTGGCCGTTGACCGACCAGGCCTCGGTGCTGCCGATCGTCGAATAGTCGGAATAGCGCGCGGCCACCGTCAATTCGAGCAGGTCGGCGAACGGCATGTCCGCAAGTATCGGGACGTTGATCTCCCCGAACACTTCCCAAACATCAAAACCGCCGGTCTCTGCGCCAAGCAGCGCCAAGTCGGCCAATACCCCGGAATTGGGATCGAAGGTCGAAACTTGGGTTGAGATCGCGTCGGGTTGGAAATCGCTGCTCTCGTCGCGATATTCAGCGCCGAATGCGTAGTTGATCGCCCCTCCCGGAAGCTCAAAAAAGTTCCCGAAATTGCCGGAAACGAAGGCGTTCACTACATGCTGTTCCAGCCTGAACACGTTGGACGTATCCGCCAGAACGAAGGCAAGCGCTTCCGGAGTGGCGACACCTTCACCAAAGATATTGAGCGGCACGCACTGGCCGGGGGTAAAAGTCTGAGGTGCCTGACCGTAGTTTCCGTTTCCGGCATCAGCGATCGCGCCGCCATCAAGGTTGACGCGGCAATCGATCACCCCGTTTGGCGTGCCTGTCAGGAACTCCCCGGCATCGACCGCATCCAGCGCAGCGAAGTAGCGATCCTCGATACGCTGGTTGGTCGATGTGAATTCCGTATCGTTGCGGCCGTAGACATAACTGACCTCGAAACGCGTATTGTCGTTTATGTCGCCTTCGAATCCGGCCACCGTGCGATACAGGTCACGCTCGAAGATCTCGTCGCGTGTCCCGAAATCGAAATTGTCGCGGTTGAACAGGATGCCGCCACGCTGATCCAGTCCTGCGTCACGGATCACCTGCGGGATGAATGGGCTGTCTTCGGAAACAAAAGTGAAGAAGTCGAAGGAAGGCTGGGCGACCGTGAAGTTGTCGGTCTTCACATACTTGCCTTCAGCGAAAAAACGAATGTCCGGCGTCAACTGATAGTTGAAGAACGCGTTGAACGAATGGTGCTCTGTCCCGGCCTGCAGATCGCCCTGATAGCTGTTTATCGGGGTGTTGCTTCCGCCCTGAGCCAAAAAGCCCGATTGCGGGAGGAACAGTCCTGGATCGTAAGGCTGGCCACCGCCGCGGAATGACGGTGAGAAACCGGAGGTGACGATTGCACCATCCGGTGAGCTGTCTGACCAACCGATCCGGTCGAGAAAAACGTTGTCCGGAATGTTGGGATCGTCCGGAATGTCATTCGGATTGCGCACCAGCGTATCTGCAGTGAATTGCCCATTCGGACGCGCCAGTGCGTCGACGCGGGCGTCTTTCCGAAATTCATAGGATAGCGCGATGTTTGCGCGGTCATCGGCGAAATTCTTACCGACGGTGGCCGAGATAAAGCTGCTTGAGGCATCGCCGAAGTCGGAAATGCCCTGCTGAGCGCGGAAGTCGACGCCTTCGAAATCGCGGCGCATGATGAAGTTGACAACGCCGGAGACGCCATCGGCACCGTAGACCGAGGACACACCACCGGTCAGAACGTCGATCCGCTCGATCAGCCCGACGGGTATGGTGTTGATGTCGACGCCGGCCTCACCGGACACGCCAGCAATGTGACGACGCCCATCGACCAGCACCAGTGTCCGTTCTGGGCCGAGGTTGCGCAAATCGAGCAGGTTGACGCCAGCTGCGCCCGTGCGCGCCTGCGAACCGGCCGCATCGAAATTGTCTTCTGAATTGAACAGGGCCGGTGTCTGAGTAAGCAGCTCGGTGACATTGGTCAGTCCGGACTGCTCAATATTCTCTGCGGTGACGGCGACAATCGGGGTAGCCGCTGCGGCTTCCGGACGCTGGATCCGAGTACCCGTTACAAGAATGACGTTACCTTGTTCGGCTTCGCCATCTTGGGTCGTTACGTCAGTTTCTTCGGTATCTTGTGCGGCTGCGCTGGTAGGCAAGGCCAAAGCCAATGCAGCGATACCGGCACTCGCAAAAAGAGCGCCTTTGTTGCGATAAAGGCGGGTAGCAGGGGTCATAGACACACTCCAAATGGATGCGCCTCCGCCGCATAAGCGGAAGGTCGCGTAGATGTATCAGTCCCTAAGTTGATCTATGCCTTCGGCGAGCCCGCTGGGCAACCAGTGTATTGGCGCTGTTGTAATATTTCGCGCCCATGTGTTGCTGTGGTGCAACATTATTACGAAGGTGGGGCGTGTCACAATCCAGTTATTTTTTTGTCATAAAATGGCCCGGTTCGCACCGTGGAAGGCTTCGCTGGCTTCAGTCCCGTTTGCTTTGGTGTGGTGGCTTGCCAGAATTCTTGTGATTGCCGGGTTTGCCGCGCTCTTTACCGCCGGGTTTTGAGCCGAATTTTCCACCCGACTTCTTCTTGAAGTTCTTGCCACCTTGCTTGCCTGATCGGTCACCTTTTGGCCCCCGTGCGGGATCGACTCTAGCACCACCAGAGCGTGCATTTTTGCTGCCAGAGTGTCCCTTTTTGCGATTGACGCGCGCCGCAACGCGCGGACCGTCTGCAGACACTTCGAAGCGAATTGCCTCTTCGTCGCTTTCAGTCCCTGCCGTTCGCTGCGTGGCGGCGGCAAACTTGTCGGCAATTGTGCGCGGGATCTGGAAGTGCGTTTCGTCAGGGCCAATGCGGATCGCGCCGATCTCGTTGCGGGTCACGTGACCACGGCGGCAAAGCAGCGGCAGGATCCAGCGCGGGTCGGCGTTCTGCTTGCGCCCGATATCCATTCGGAACCACACCGTGTCCTCGAAACCCGGGCGGTGGCGCTCTTTTTGTGCGGCACGTCGAGCCTCGGGCGTGTTGGGCATCAACTCTTCCGGTTCGGGCATCTTGGAGCGGTGTGCGTGGACCAGCATGGCGGCGAGATCAGCCGGACTGCGCTTGGCTAGCAATTGCCCGGCGACTTCGCGGTCGGCATCGCTCACTTCGACCGGCTCCATCAGCTTTTCAAGCAGGCGTTCGCGATCTTTGGACTTGATGGCCTCGCGGTCCGGCGCGTCGATCCACATTGGTTTGATCTTCGCATGACGGAGCATGGATTCGACCCGCTTGCGGCGCGGGAAGGGAACGATCAGCACGGCGGTGCCCTTTTTGCCCGCGCGCCCCGTTCGGCCAGACCGGTGCTGTAGCACCTCGGCGTCACGCGGAATTTCCACATGAATTACAAGGCTGAGCGAGGGGAGATCGATCCCGCGCGCGGCAACATCGGTGGCGACGCATACGCGGGCTCGGCGGTCGCGAAGCGCTTGCAGCGCCTGATTGCGTTCCTGCTGCGAATGCTCGCCCGACAGCGCCACGACGCTGAAGCCGCGTTCCTGTAACGTCGCATGAAGGCGGCGGACGCTTTCCCGCGTCGCGCAGAACAGGATCGCCGTCTCCGCTTCGTGAAAGCGAAGCAGGTTGACCACGGCGTTTTCCACTTCGGGCGGTGAGACCGTGACGGCCTGATAGGAAATGTCTTCGTGACTGCGACCTTTATCGACGGTGGCTATCCGCAATGCGTTGCGTTGATACCGCTGAGCCAAGGCTTCGATCGGGCGCGGCATGGTGGCGGAAAACAGCAATGTGCGGCGGTTCTCTGGCGCAGCGTCGAGGATGGCTTCGAGCTCGTCGCGAAAGCCCATATCGAGCATTTCGTCGGCCTCATCGAGCACCACGGCAGCGAGATCGGACAGGTCGAGTGCGCCGCGCTCAAGATGATCGCGCAGACGACCCGGCGTCCCGACAACGATAGTCGCGCCAGATTTTAGCACCTTTCGCTCATGCGAAGGGTTCATACCGCCAACACATGTCGCAACGCGGGCTCCGGCGAGACCGTACAGCCATTGTAGCTCGCGGCTGACCTGCAGTGCCAGTTCGCGTGTCGGGGCGATGATGAGGGCTTTGGGCTTGTAAGCATGAGCCACCAAGCCTTCTTCATTGAGCAGCTCGCTGGCCATTGCCAGTCCGAACGCGACGGTCTTGCCTGAGCCAGTCTGCGCTGAGACAACGAGGTCACGGCCCAGCGCTTCAGGTTCCAGCACAGCGGCCTGAACATCGGTAGGCTCGGAATAGTCGCGCGAGGCAAGGGCTTCCTGAAGCCGTGCGGGCAGATCGGTGAATGTCATTTTGAGCTTTCGTGGTGTGTCGCACTCGGCGACAAGGAACTGGGCGGCGCCTAAGGCCTGGGTCTCGCCAGAGAATAACCCGCAAATACCTGACTTAGAGGCAATTTCCGGATCGATCTAAAGAAGTCGTGAGACAGGGTGGGCTGGCCACAACGGCGCGGCACCGTGATTTGAGCATCGCAATAGCCCGATTGTGCAGTGCAGCGCAATTCTATTCGGTTGCTAGCGGGTCTTGCTCGGCGCTTTGCCATCAAATCGACCGGTTCTTGTTCGGCTAACAACGCCTACTTTTGGCTCCGTTTGTCGTGCGTAAGCGCATGTTTACCTTAGGCGGCGATGGGCGATTAACCGCGTTCGTCAAATGTAACATCGTGTAAAATTTGGCGGAATTCAGCTGTTTCCCCGTTCGTTCCTAACGGGTTGCTAACCATTACCGCGTATTCGCACTACGCATGAACACGCAAAATACAGTCAATCCGGCATTTGCCTTAACCGAACCGTATGGCGCCAGCCACTTCGGTAGCTCACACGCTATTTCGCAATTTGGGCTAGAAAGCTTTTGCAATTTGCGAGGCGATGAAGCGCTTTCGCAATCTCAGAACCACGGGAAGTCGAAAAACGCCGGAAATCCGGGGTTTTTGGGCTTGGCATGGGTCTTGAATGGCTTCGTTCGAACTTTCGACGAGGTCAAAATGCAAGCTCATTCAAGCTTTTTCCTGGCACCCGCGATCAGATCTGCACAGATCTCTGCAGAGGCCAAGCACGTACGCTCAAGAAGCACGTCTTGGAGCGTCTCACTGTTTGGCGCAGCGTTCGCATTGACCGCGCTCGGTGCAAACGCCGCGCATGCCGAGGGCGTGAGCGCAGGCACGCTGATCGAGAACACTGCAACCGCGACGTATGACGATGGCGGCGGTGAAAAAACGATCGATTCCAACACGGTAACGCTTCGTGTCGACGAACTTCTCGACGTAACCATCACATCGCTGGATTCCGGGCCACTGGCTGCTGTTCCTGGCGAAGCGGTGCTCACCTTTGAAATCACCAACCAGGGCAACGGCCCCGAAGCATACCAGTTGACTGCAAACCCGGTGGTCGCCGGAAACGACTTCGACACGACAGTCGATAGCATCGCGGTCGATACCAACGGCAACGGCACATATGATCCGGGCGTCGATGAAATCCTGACGGCACCGGAAACGACCGCTGTGCTGGCAGCGGATGAAACGCTGACCGTGTTCGTCATCGTCACCGTCCCCGATGGTGTGACAGATGGGCAGGAAAGCGACATTGAGCTGACCGCCGACGCCGTAACCGGTACCGGCGCGCCGGGCACGCTGTTTGCTGGCCAAGGTGTTGACGGCGGTGACGCGATTGTCGGCACAACTGGCGCTTCGGCCACGGCAACCGGCGAACTGCTGGTCGGCATTACCTCGGTCGATCTGACCAAGGCCGCCAGCATTGTCGATCCGTTCGGCGGCACCAGCGCGGTTCCGGGCGCGGTCGTTACCTTCACCATTACCGCCGATGTCGCAGGCAGTGGATCGGTCGACGATCTGATCGTCACCGACACCATTCCCGATGGCACCACTTACGCGGCCGGAACTCTCGCGCTGGACGGCAACCCGCTGACCGACGTCAGCGGCGATGACGCCGGTGAAGCATCCGATGCAAGCGGCATCAGTGTCGATCTCGGCACAGTCGCCGCCGGGTCCAGTCAAGCCATCACTTTCAACGTCACAATCGACTAAGAATTTACTCCGAGTTGAGGAATAAACCCATGAACACGCTTAAAAAAATGGTCGCAAGCCTGCTTGTTCTTTCACTTCCGATCGTTCCGGTCGCAGCGCAGGACACACCTGCCGCAAACCCGGTAACCCTGTCGGGTGATGTGAAAGCCGTGAAAACTGTCACGGATGAAGCAGGATCGGAGCGGACCGAACTGGTTGAGCCGAACAAGATCATTCCGGGTGACCGCCTGATCTTCGGCACCGACTATGCAAACAACAGCGCAGAAGCCGTGACTGACTTTGTCGTCACGAACCCGCTGCCGAGCGCCGTACGCCTCGCGCCAGACGCCGACCCGGATCTGACCGTGTCGGTTGATGGCGCTCAGAGCTGGGGCACACTCGGCGAGCTAACAATTACGGATGAAAACGGTGCCACGCGCACCGCGACCCATGCCGATGTCACCCATGTTCGCTGGACGCTCGCGTCCATCGCGCCGGGTGAGAGCGGACGGCTCGAATATCCAGCAATCATTCGCTGAACAGCGAAAGATAACCGCCAAGTCCTGTGGGCGGATTGTTTGACACGGGGCACACGCAGAGGACCACTATCATGAGACGTACCACCCAGTGGCTGGGTGCGGTAAGTGCTACGGCACTTGTCGCAATGACCAGCACACCGGCGATGGCTGTCGGCACCGATGCCGGCGATACCATCACCAACAACGTCACTGTCAGCTATGATGTTGGCGGTGTCGAACAAACCGACGTGACGGCCAGCGACACTTTCACGGTTGACCGCCGTGTGAATGTCGATGTCGAGTTCATTGGCGGCACCGTTTCGGTGTCTCCGGGACAAAACCAGGCGGAACTCGCCTTTGACGTCACCAACCTGTCGAACGACACGATCGACCTCGCCCTGACGACCGCACTGACCGGCGGCACCGCGGCCAACATCGACAATATCGAGATTTATCTCGATGCCGATGGTGACCGTACGTTGAGTGCAGCTGAACTTGCGGCAGGTCCGATCACATTCCTCGATGAAGTCGCCGAAGACGGCACTATCGAAGTGATTGTGGTGGGAGATATCGATCTTGCCGCCGTCAATGCCGACACGTTCGATGTCACGCTGACCGCAGATGCACATGCAGCTGGTGCAGTTGGCCTTGGTGCAGAACTCACCGCAACGACGGGTGCAAACACCGCCGGTGTGGACACTGTTCTGTTCGATGGCGCAGGTGACACTGATGCGGCCAACGCTGGCGACGATTCCGACACTGGTGACTTCGTTGTCGCCGGCGCTCAGGTTTCTGTCGTCAAATCGAGCGTTGTCATCAGCGATCCAGTGAACGGCACGACCAACCCGAAAGCAATTCCGGGCGCAACCGTGCAGTACTGCATTGCCGTGACCAACGCGCCTGGCGCTGCAACAGCCACCGACGTGGCTGTGGTCGATGACCTGCCATTCGACGTTACCTATCTGTCGGGCTTTGGCATCTTTGAAGATGGCACAGCAACGATCGATGATCAGGGTAACACCGATCCTACCGACGACGTCGCAACTTGCGCGCTTGACGGTACTGCTGGCGGCGCATTTGCTGCTGGCGCGGGTACTGGCGGTGAAGATCAGGTCTCTGGTGACCTGAGCGACATCCCGGCAAGCACGACACGCTCGCTCTATTTCCGCGTCACGATCAACTAAGATCTGACAAGGACTTAGGCTTTGCGTGTAGCCCCCTCTTTGAGCCGTCTGGCAGCAGCACTCTGTGTAGTGCTGCTGCCTTTCGGCGTGCTCGGAGAGGGGGTGCGTGCGCAGGATACGACTCCGGAAGAAACGCCGGAAGTCATTAGAACTATTACCAATATTGCCGAAGCCAATTGGCGCTTCGGTGGACGTGAGGCGAGCATTACTTCGAACACAGTTTCGATCGATGTGACCCTGCCGCCGCCTGAAATTCGTGCGTTGCGTCCCGCACCACAGGGCGGTTTTGAACTCAATTTCCGTGCGCCAATTTGCAGCGCAACCGGTCAAAGCATTCAATCTGTCGGCTCGCCCGGCTCTTCGCAGCCGACTGCCAATTCACAGCCACTGAACGCGATGGTCGAGCAGACATCGGTTTTGCGGGCGGGGCAGACATTGTTTTTCGAAGTCACCGCACTTCAAGGCAATCTCGATCCGAACGAAATCGACTCGCTTGATGTGGTGATCACCACATCGACAGGCGACCGCGAGACCGAGACGATCTTCGAAACCGGTCCAAACACCGGCATCTTTGTCGGTCAGATCGATACAGCACGCATTCCGCCTGCACCGGTTCAGGGCGATTGCCAACTTAGCATTACCGATGGCAGCCAGATCGAAATCGCTGCTTCGCTGCCGGGACAGACCGAGATCATCGTGCAAACCGATGTCGTAGTGCTCGCCGATCCATTCGGCGTCGTGTTCGACAGCGAAACCGGTGAGCCGGTTGACGGCGCAATTGTTACTCTGGTCGATGATGCGACCGGACTGCCAGCGACAGTGTTCGCCGAAGACGGCGTAACCGCTTGGCCTTCCACGGTGATTTCAGGACAGACGATAACCGATGGTGCAGGCCGCGTGATTGAAATGGGGCCGGGTGAGTTCTGGTTCCCGTTGACATTCCTGGGGCGCTATCGCCTCGTAATCGAGCCGCCAGAGCCTTACACAGCGCCGTCTGTGGTGTCGCGGGCCGAGCTCGCGCGCCTTGCGCGTCCCGATGGCCGCTCGTTCGTTATCGCCGATGGATCATTCGGCGGCGCGTTTGAACTGACCGATCCGACGCCGGTGCAGATCGATATTCCACTTGATCGACCAAGCCTTGAGATCGGCTTGACCAAGACGGCTTCGCGTCAGCGCGTTGTTCCCGGAGACGTGGTTTTCTACGCAATTACAGCGAGTAACGCCGATCCGAGCCGGGTGAAGCGCAATGTCGTTCTCACCGACGTGCCGTCGCGTGAATTGCGTTTGCGCCCCGATACAGTGCGCGTGAACGGCGCTGTAGCGCCTGATGCGGTGACAATCGCGTCCGATGGCAGCTCGCTGAGCATTGATTTGGGCGATCTAGCAGGTGGAGCGTCCGCTCGCGTCACCTATGCCATGACCGTTCGTCCTGATGCGTCTCCGGGACGCGCGGTGAACGATGCCGTTGTTACAGACTCGCTTGGCCGCACTGCACGCGCCAACGCCGTCATCGATATCGAGCGAGAATCGATCGCTGATCGCATGACCATCATTGGCCGTGTGACCGATGGCCGCTGCTCAGTTCGCGATGAAGAGCGCCGCGGTATTCCGGGCGTTCGTGTGATGCTCGAAGATGGCAGCTTTGCGATTACCGATGCCGATGGCCGCTATCACTTTGAAGGCGTCGTTCCCGGGACCCACGTGGTTCAGGCGTCTCGCATGACTTTGCCTGAAGGCGCTGAATTCATTGATTGTATCCGCTCAACCCGCAATGCTGGCAGCAACAATTCACGGTTTGTGATCGGACAGGGCGGAAGCCTTGTCGTGGTCGATTTCCACGCGACTGTGCCGGAAGGCTCGCTGGTCGATGTCGCGCCGCTTGCTGAGACCACGCCGGATGGCTCGATTGCCCGCGAAACCGCTGCTCTTGCGACCAGCACCAACGGAGCAACCGGGGCGGACATTCTGGTGGCAGGCGCTGCAGCGCAGGCTCCCGTGGAGCCAGCGACGCCGCTCGCTGCACCAACCACCGATTGGCTCGCTATGGGCGACGGCGAAGACGGCTTCCTCTCTCCTACGGTCGATGCCAACCCGCGCGCCCCGGCGATCAAGGTCGCTATTCGTCACCGCCGCGGCCAGAAGGTCGTGCTGCGGGTCGATGGCGAAGAGGTCGATCCGCTGGCATTCGATGGCACATTGCAGCCGCAAAAGGGTCGGTTCGGTGTCAGCACTTGGCGTGGTGTGCCGTTGATCAACGAGCGCACATTCCTCGAAGCCGATATCTACAACTCCTTCGGCGAAGTCAGCAAAACACTCTCGCGCGAAGTGTTCTTCACCAGCACGCCGACCAAGGTCGAATTGGTGCCCGAACTGTCAAACCTGGTCGCCGATGGCCGCACCAGTCCGGTCGTCGCTATCCGCGTGCTCGACCGCAACAACCGTCCGCTGCGTGAAGGTATCGCCGGTGAATTCTCGCTCAATGCGCCGTATGAGAGCGCTGAGCAGCTTGATCGCCAGCAACTCAACCAGCTTACCGGACTGGGCGCGAGTTCTGCGCGCTGGGTGGTCGAGGGTAACGAAGGCATCGCGTTCATTGAGCTTGCCCCGACAATGGTCAGCGGCTCGCTGCGGCTCGATTTCACCTTCGACGACGGCGAAATCGCGCGCCAGCAGGAACTGGAAGCGTGGATTGAACCAGGCGATATCGAATGGACGATAATTGGTCTTGCTGAAGGCACAATCGGCGCGCGCTCGGTCGCAGACAATATGGAACGCGCTGGCCGCTTCGACAGCGATCTGGGTGATGATGCTCGCGTCGCGCTGTATGCAAAGGGCCGGGTGCTCGGCAAATACCTGCTGACGCTGGCCTATGACAGCGCCAAGCAGCGCGAGGACCAACGCGTCCTAGGCACGCTCGATCCGCAGGCCTATTACACCGTGTTCGCCGATGGTTCGCTGCGCCGCTTCGACGCTGCCAGTCGCGAAAAACTGTATGTCCGCATCGAGACCGCGACCTTCTATGCGCTGTATGGCGACTTTGAGACTGCGTTCGATCAGACCCGCTTGGCTCGCTACAACCGCACCGCGACGGGCGTGAAGGCAGAGGCGCGCTTCGGCCAGATCAAGACGCAGGGCTTTGCAGCAGAAATTTCCAGCCGCTTGCAGCGCGAAGAGATCCAGGGGCAAGGCATCACCGGCCCGTACCGCCTCGACAGCCGTCAAATCCTGGCCAATTCCGAGCGGGTTGTACTTGAGGTTCGCGATCGCTTCCGTTCGGAACTTATCGTTAGTTCACGTGAGCTTACTCGCTTTATTGATTACAATATCGACCTTTTGTCGGGCACGATCACATTTGCGCGTCCAGTGTTGAGCCGTGATGAGAACTTAAATCCACAATTCATTGTAATTGAATATGAAACGGATGGATTGGGTGAGGCCGAGTTGAATGCTGGCGTACGTGCCGACTGGACCAGCGGCGATGGCCGTATCCGCATCGGTGCCAGCGCGATCACGGACAAGGGCGAGGGCGCGCGCACCGATATCGGCGCCGTCGATCTGCGCGCGCAGCTAGGCGATGCGACCGAAGTTCGCGCTGAATTCGGCGCAAGCCGCAGCGAGGGTGAAACCGCCACAGGTTGGTTGGTCGAAGCGCAGCATCAGACCGGCAAGCTTGATGTGCTCGCCTATGCCCGTCAGCTCGACGCGGATTACGGGATCGGTCAGCAGAACGGTGCGGAGTTGGGCCGACGCAAGTTCGGCGTCGATGGCCGCGTACTGCTCAACGAAAATCTCAGCGTGCTTGGCAGCGTGTGGCAGGATGACAGCCTGTCCGACGGTTCGCGTCGCCGCGCCGCGCAGGCACAGCTGCAACTAACGCGCCAGCGCACCGATGTCCGGATTGGCCTGTCGCACTTCAACGATCGCCTTGCCGATGGTTCGACCAACACATCGACCGTCGCAGAAGCGGGCGTTACGCAACGCCTGTTCGACAACAAGCTAGAATTGAGCGCGGCGACCGCCATCGCTCTCGACCAGGCCGAAAGCGTCGACCTTCCAGCGCGTCACCGTCTCGGCGTGCGTTATGCGATCACAGACGATGTGCGCTTGGTCGGTAGCTACGAAATCGCCGATGGCGACCAGATCGACGCGCGCAGCCTGCGCGGCGGTGTCGAAGTAACACCATGGCAGGGCGGCCAGATCGTCACCACGCTCGGCCAGGAAACGATCAATGAGTTTGGCAACCGCTCCTTCGCAGCGTTCGGCCTGTCGCAATCGTTGCAAGTCAGCCCGACTTTGACTGTCGACGCAACAATCGACGGCAGCCGCACGCTCGGCGGCGCGCCTGATGTGAGCGACGTTCTCAATCCGAACCAGCCGGTCGCCACCGGCGGTCAAATCACCGGCAGCAACCTGTTTGAAGACTTCACTGCCGTCACTCTAGGCGCTGCATGGCGCAAAGATCGCTGGAGCGTCACAGCGCGCGGTGAGTATCGCGATGGCGAAGAAGCGGACCGTCAGGGCTTTACCTTCGGGGCAATCCGTCAGCTTGGCGAGGGCAGCATCGTTGGCTCGGGTGCGACCTGGACCAAGGCCGAAACGCCGAACGGCGCTGTCACCGAGATTTTCGACGCCAGCCTCGCCTTCGCGCACCGCCCCGACACATCCGAAGTCGCCATGCTCGGCAAGCTCGAATATCGCAGCGACCGCATCACGGGTGCGGTGGCAGGTGAAGCAGGCGGGGCAGGTCGTACCGCGCTGATCGTCGATGGCGACGCGACGTCGCGCCGTCTGGTCGCCAGCTGGTCGACCAACTGGAGCCCGCGCGATTGGGACGAGGATGAATTCGGCGTCGAGCATCAGACTCGCCGCGATGAATATTCGCTGTTCCTCGGCGCACGGCACAATTTCGATCAGTTCGAAGGGACAGAATTCTCCGGCACCACTGTGCTAGCTGGTCTGGACGCCCGCATTGGCATTGGCGAAAAGTTCGAAATCGGCGCGAGCGGCACCGTTCGCACCAACCTGAACGACAACGTCACCAGCTTCTCCTACGGCCCGACGATCGGCTTCGTCCCGGTAGACGGCATGCTGCTGACTGTTGGCTACAATGTGGAAGGTTTCCGCGACGGGGATTTCGCCGAAGCGCGCAATACGCAACAGGGTGTGTTCGCCGCGGTTCGACTGAAGTTCGACACCGACACCTTTAGCTTCTTGGGGCTTGGCCGATGAACCGCGTTCTCGATCCAATGACGCGTATGGCGAGCGTGTGGGCTTTGCTGGTTGCGGCGGCGCTGCTGCTCGCGCCGCAGGCAGCACGGGCGCAGAGCGAGGATATCGACTGGGCTGACGCTGGTGCGCCAAGCCAGGGGACGCTGCCAAGCCCAACGACCGTAACAGGTTCCGACGGGACCACCGCGACGGTTTCGCGAACCATCACAACGTCCGGAGCAAGCACTTTCGCGTCTCCCTTCGCAAGCGATTTCCTGAGCTATTTCAGTGGTCAGATCGGTGGCGGAACCAATGGCCAGTCCCCGATCCTGATCAATCTCGACAACTCGGAATTCGACCCGTTGGATCGGGTGACGATCGACATTGTGCTCAGCAGGGCCGTGACCGATCTGAACTTCGAACTCAGCGACATCGACAATGGCGGGTTCGTCGATGCGGTCGAGGTTTTCTACGATGACGACCTGACGGGCGGATTCACGAATGCGGCGAACAACACTGCCTTGTGGAGCATTGGCTCCTCGGTTGCGCGCACCAATGATGGAACGCTCAACGGCTGGATCGGAGACGATCCGTCCGATCAGTTCACCACCGATGGCGATGTGGCGTTGGACTTTAATGGAACGCAGGTGCGCCGCATCAGGATTGTCTATTTCAGCTACACCGGAACAGGTAATCCGGGCGCGCAGTTCGCGAGTATTTCTGACCTCAGATATGCGGCAGATGGTGCTGATCTATCGCTCACAAAAACGCTGGTTGGATTGGCACCTTTTCCAGGCGGCAATGCGACGTGGAGATTGACGGTCATCAACGCGTCTAGCTCCGCGGATACTGCAAACGGGATCATCGTCGAGGACACGCTGCCTTCGCAATTCAGTTTCAGCAGTGCGAGCGGCACCGGTTCGTTCAATTCGAGCAACGGCCAGTGGAGCGTGGGCAGTCTTGCGCCCGGTGCCTCCGCCAGTATCGATATCACCGGCACGGTGTCCTCTGCGGCAGGAACCGTTGTGACCAATGTCGCCGAGATCATCGCCAGCAGCGAAAGCGATCCGGATTCCACGGTCAATAACGGTGCGACCACTGAGGACGATTATGCAACCTCCAGCTTCACCGTACAAAATGGCCGCCTCGCTGGAATTCCGCCGATCCTGGTCTGCCCTGCTGGACAATCGGTGTTCGATTGGGATGCGATTTCTAGTTGGACGGACGGTTCGACCGACAACACCTATGCCTTCGCCAGTTTTGGCAATGTTCGCTTCGAGCTCGACAATGACGGTGCATATATCGACAACGCCACTTTCGGCGGTCAGTCGCCAACTGTTTTCAACGCATTCACCGGCGGCCTCGATCCGGCCGAAAACAGTCTGACTGTCCTTGCGAACCAGGCAAATCAAACGGGCGAAGTCGAAGTGACAATCACGTTGCCGCGTTCCTTCACCGGATTGCAGTTCACGATTTTCGATGTCGATTTCAACTCTGGCCAGTTCTCGGACCGGGTCGAAGTCGTTGGCACGAGTGGCGGAACAACCGTGCTGCCGACTTTGACCAACGGCAACGTCAATTTCGTGGTCGGCAACGAAGCGTTCGGTGACGGCGGGTCGAACAACGATCAGGATTTCGGCAATGTCGTCGTGACCTTCGATCAGGCCGTGGACACAGTCGTGGTGCGCTATGGCAACCATTCGACCGCGCCCGACAATCCTGGGCAACAGGGTATCGGTATTCACGACATTACTGTGTGTGATCCATTTGCGCAGCTCAGCGTCACCAAGGTCAGTTCGGTCATCGCCGATCCGGTCAATGGGACCACCAATGCCAAGGCCATCCCTGGTGCAACGATCGAGTATCTGATCACAGTCACCAATATCGGCACCGACCCTGCCGATGCCGACACCGTAGTTATCTGGGATGACGGACCCGCTGACGCCAAAATGTGCCTGTTGGATCGAAGCGGTGGGCCTGTGATCTTCGCCAACTCCAGCGGCACGTCCGGCCTGACATACGATTATGGAGGAGCGGGTAGTCCGCCGCTGGATCTTGGCGTGACAACCGACGATCTCGAATTCTCCGAGGATGATGCGGTGACGTTCGATTACACACCGACCGCCGATGATGACAATTGCGACGATGCCATTACGGATTTTCGCGTGCGACCCGGCGGTGCCTTTGCTGGCGGCACAAGTGTGACCTTGCGGGTTCGCTACCAAGTCGAGTGACGCGACGCGCGCAGGCTTTTGCGCATATGTATTCTTGCGGGGCGAGGTTTGTTGACGGTTTTAGTCAAGCCTCTATGCATCGGATCTATGGATTCCAGCCTCGGCCTGCGCTCTCCGCCTGCGCTTTCTTCCATGCTCAAGGGCGGGGCAATCTCCCTTTTCCTCGATTTCGACGGCACTCTGGTTGATCTGGCTCCCGGACCTGACGCAATCAGGCCTCGACCGGACCTAGCCGAACGTTTGACAGAGCTTGATGCTCGGCTTGATGGGCGCTGCGCGCTGGTTAGCGGCAGGGCAATCAGCGACATCGAAAGTCACATCGGTCCGGTTCCGCTTGCGGCGGCGGGCTCGCACGGCCTCGAAATCCGCAGCGCTACCGGCAATCCGATTGGCGACACACCGCAAGGATTGCCGCCGGTGATTGAGCGTGAGCTGCGCGAATTCGCAACCGAGAATGACATTGATTACGAGGCAAAGCCGCATGGGGGAGCGTTGCATTATCGCTCCAACCCCGCGCGCGGGGACGAGGCTGACCGGTTCGCAGAGAGCCTCGCACTGTCGCATGGCTGGTCTGCGCAACGCGGCAAATGCGTTGTGGAACTGGTGGCTAAGGATGCCAACAAAGGATCCGCTGTCTTTAAACTTATGCAGACCGATGCGTTCGCTGGATCTCGGCCGTTTTTCATCGGCGACGATCTGACCGATGAAGCAGGCTTTGTAGCCTGTGCAGACCTAGGCGGTGCCGGAATCCTGGTTGGTGAGCGCGAGCCGACCCAAGCCCGATTCCAACTGCCGGATGTTTCCTCCGTTCATGAATGGCTCGAACTATGAGCGACAAGAATTCTCCTAGTCTTGAACTCTGGCCGATTGGTAATTGTCAGGTTTCCGGCCTGATCGACCACTCGGGCGCGCTGGTTTGGGGCTGTGTGCCGCGCGTCGATGGTGATCCCGTCTTCTCGGCGTTGCTCAACGGCGATCAGCGCGACGCCGGGATCTGGCGTTTTGAGCTGGAAGGGCAGGTTCGGAGCTCGCAGGAATACATCCGCAATACGCCGAACCTTGTCACGACACTGGAAGCCGAAGACGGCAGCGCAGTAGAAATCCTCGATTTCTGTCCCCGGTTCGAGCGCTCGGGCCGGATGTATCGCCCGGTCGCCTATGTTCGGATCGTCCGCCCGATTTCAGGCAATCCGCGCATCAAGGTCGTGCTCGCGCCGACCAAGAATTACGGTGCATCGCTCGCCGAAACGACCAATGGCACCAACCACATTCGATATCTCGTCGGACCGCAGGCGCTCAGGCTCTCAACCGACGCGCCGGTCGGCTACATCATGGAAGGGCGCACCTTCCGTATCGAAACCGACACGCATTTCTTCCTCGGCCCGGATGAGCCTTTCTCGGGCAATCTGCGCGAGCAGGTACGCTCGATGGAGCAGGGCACGCGCAAATACTGGCAGAACTGGGTTCGAATGCTGGCGATCCCGCTCGAATGGCAGGATGAGGTCATTCGCTGCGCGATTACGCTGAAACTGTGCCAGCACGACGAGACCGGAGCGATCGTCGCGGCTTTAACGACATCGATCCCGGAAGCCGCGCATTCGGAACGCAACTGGGACTACCGTTACTGCTGGATCCGCGATTCCTATTACACGATCCAGGCGCTCAATCGCCTCGGTGCGTTGGATGTGATGGAGAAGTATCTCGCCTATTTGCGCAACATCGTCGACGGCGCCCGTGGTGGGCAAATCCAGCCGCTCTATTCCGTGATGGGCGAAAGCGAGCTGGATGAGACAACGGCAAGCTATCTCGCGGGCTATCGCGGTATGGGACCTGTGCGACGCGGCAATGCGGCTTACAAACAGGTGCAGTATGACTGCTACGGTCAGATCGTTTTGCCGAGCGCGCAGGGCTTCTTCGATGGACGCCTGCTCCGCCCGGCGACCGAGCACGATTTCGAGAACCTCGAACAAGTCGGCAAAATGGCCTGGGCGATGCACGATCAGCCCGATGCTGGTTTGTGGGAGTTCCGTACGCGGCAGGAGGTGCACACCTATTCCGCCGTCATGTGCTGGGCGGCGTGTGATCGGTTGGCCAATGTCGCCGCGCATATCGGCAAGGATGACCGCGCCACTGTCTGGCGCGACCGTGCAGATGCGATCCGCGCCAAGATCGAAGCCGAGGCGTGGAAGGAAAACGGCGAAGAGGGCGGCCACTACGGGGCAAGCTTTGAAAGCGATTACCTCGACGCCAGCCTACTTCAGATGGTCGAGTTGCGTTTCCTCTCACCCGACAATGAGCGCTTTCAGCAAACCTTTGCAGCGGTCGAGAAGCACTTGCGGCGCGGCGAGCATATGCTGCGCTACGCCGCCGAAGACGATTTCGGCGCGCCCGAAACCGCGTTCAATGTCTGCACCTTCTGGCTGATCGAAGCGCTGCATCTGGCCGGGCGCGATGATGAAGCGCGCGCATTGTTCACGACCATGCTAAGTCATATGACGCAGTCGGGACTGCTCAGCGAAGATCTCGACTACGAAACCGGCGAGCTGTGGGGGAACTTCCCCCAAACCTACTCGCTGGTAGGGGTAATCAATTGCGCCGGATTGCTGTCCAAGCCGTGGAGTGAAGTCCGATAAGCCGTCTTGTTGTCATCTCGAACCGAGTGGCCGTGCCAAAGGCGCGCGGGGTTGCTGGTGCGCAGGGCGGGCTTGCCGGGGCGCTCAACGCCGCGTTGAAGGATCGCGGGGGCTTATGGTTCGGCTGGTCGGGGCAGGAAAGCGAAGACCGCACCGGCAATATGAACTTGCAGCGCAATGATGGTGTGACGACCGCAACCATCGATCTCTCGCATCGCGATATCGACGAATATTACAACGGTTACGCCAACTCGACCCTGTGGCCGCTGTTTCATTACCGCATTGACCTCACCGAATATGAGAATGAGACCGGGCGCGGCTATGAGCGGGTCAACGAACGCTTCGCTGAAAGCGTCATGCCGCTGATCGAGGAAGATGATGTCGTCTGGGTGCACGACTATCATCTCATCCCGCTCGGCGAACGGCTGCGTGCGCGCGGAGCAAAGAACCGCATCGGGTTCTTCTTGCACATCCCCTGGCCGCCGACGCGTCTGCTAACTTCGCTCCCGTTCCACGAACGCTTGGTCAAGACCATGCTCGACTACGATCTGATCGGCTTCCAGACCCAGGAATGGCTGTCGAGCTTCGTGCACTATTGCGAGAACGAGCTGGGCGCGAGCGTCGATCACGAAACCGGTCGGATCGACCACGAAGGGCGGACGGTGCTTGCGCGCGCTTACCCGATCGGGATCGATTGGGAGCATTTTCAGGGTCTTGGGGCTGGCGAAGAAGCCAAAGCAGCGGAAGAACGCCTCCTCGCGTCAACCCGCAACCGTACCGGGATGATCGGTGTGGACCGGCTCGACTATTCGAAGGGCCTGCCCGAGCGGATCGACGGGATCGGCCGTTTTTACGATCAGCATCCGGAGCGCACGCGCGATCTCATCTTCATTCAGATTGCTCCGCCAAGCCGCGAAGATGTTGAAAGCTATCAGCATATTCGAGAAGTGCTCGAACAGAAAACCGGGCAGATCAATGGCGCGCGAAGCGAGGTCGATATTGTCCCGATCCGCTATGTGAACCGTGGGTACAGTCATGCCGAGTTGTTCGGCTTTTTCCGCGCAGCCAAGATTGGTCTCGTCACGCCTTTGCGTGACGGGATGAACCTGGTGGCGAAGGAATATGTCGCCGCGCAAGACCCGGAAGACCCCGGTGTGCTGATCCTGTCGGAATTTGCCGGCGCCGCGCATCAATTGGGCGCCAATGGCGAAGGAGCCCTATTGGTCAATCCGCACAGTCCAGACCTGTTGGCCCGCGCGATCGCGCAGGCGCTCGACATGCCGCTTGCCGAGCGCAAAAGCCGCTATGAAGCGATGATCGGTACGGTGCGCGACGACAATGTGCGCTGGTGGACCACGGAGTTCTGCACTGACCTCGCCGAAGGGTAGATTGGCCTACATCAGCGGACGCGCACGCATTTGTGCGGCGCGGACGTAGTCGCTGCTTTCTGCCATTACCGTTTTCAGATCCTTGTGACGCGGGCCGGAGCCGCGCTTGGCGAGCAGGCGCTCGACCCGGCTGGTCAGGCTCTTGGGGTTGAAGGGTTTGCGGACGAAATCCTGCGCGCCGGCATACATTGCCTGCGCTTCGTCTTCGGCGCCGCTCATCGCGGTGAACATGATCACCGGGAGATCGTAATAGAGCGGCGATTGGCGCAGCTTGCGCAGCAGCGTCACACCGGAAACACCCGGCATATCCTGATCGAGCAGCAGAATATCTGGCCGCCTGCCTTTGTGGAGCAGTTCCCATGCTTCTTCGCCGCCGGTGACCCAGCCGCAGGCATGGCCGCTGTCGATCAGCGTTTCGGAAGCCAGCTCGGCGATCAGTTCATCATCGTCGGCGATAAGGATGTAGGCCATGAGGGGGCGGACCTTTTCAAGTTTGGTTGAGCCTCCCGCCTAGACCGGCGTTTACCAAGTTCATGCTGCCATCGCACTTCGGGTTGC
The DNA here is from genome assembly GCF_947499705.1 of uncultured Erythrobacter sp. Lineage (NCBI taxonomy): Bacteria > Pseudomonadati > Pseudomonadota > Alphaproteobacteria > Sphingomonadales > Erythrobacteraceae > Erythrobacter > uncultured Erythrobacter sp. The sequence goes on from NZ_CANMPJ010000001.1 coordinate 946,823, forward strand.
TACCTAACTTAAGCCACCGGAATCGCGCCGCATCGGTTGCCGCGCATCGGAGCGGCTGCCACTGTTGCCCGCGATGATTCGATCCTCTCAATCCGATCCGTTCCTCTCGACCGAGGCTATCCACAACCTGCGCGATTACGGCGGCTATTCCGCTGCCGATGGCGGGCGAGTGACTACGGGCATGCTGTTCCGCTCGGGCCACCATGCTGAGGCCACCGAGACTGATCTTGGCACCGTTTCCGACCTTGGGCTTAGCCATGTGATCGACCTGCGCGGCGACAGTGAACGGGCGAGGCATTCCTGCCGCCGTCCCGAAGGCTTCGAAGCGGAAGTCTTGTTCTTCGAAGGCGAAACCGCTGGTCTTGCGCCGCATCTGGAGGCCGCCGAAGGAAGCGTGGACGCTGTGAGCGCCCACCGAGCGATGGTGGAGCTCTATGGGGCGTTGCCGGATCGCGCCGGGTTGAACTGGATACTGAAACAGTATTTTGCGGCGCTTGCCGAGGGGCAGGGCGCAAGCCTGGTCCATTGCGCCGCCGGGAAAGATCGCACCGGCATCGCAGTCGACCTGCTGCACCACATTCTCGGCGTGCATCCCGACGATGCGATGCACGACTACCTGCTCACCAACCACTCACCCCGCAATGAAGAGCGGATCGCTCACGGCATGCAGTTGATGGGCGGCAAGTATGGCGCGAAAGACGAAGCAAGCATGCGGGTGCTGATGGGCGTCGATTCCGAATTTTTGGATGCAGCACGGCGGTCGGTAAGAGAACGGTTCGGGTCGATCGATGCTTACCTTGCAGAAACATTAGGTGTGGACGAGGCAAGGAAAGCTCGCCTCAGAGAGCGGCTGGTGGCGTGACAAGCGTGCCATCCGCTCCCATATCTGCCTGCAACGAACACTAAGAACCAAGAGACTGACAATGGCTACCCATCACACAAAAATGCTCATCATCGGCTCCGGCCCGGCAGGCTACAGCGCCGCGATTTACGCTGCACGCGCCATGCTTGAACCGATTGTGGTGCAGGGCCTGCAGCCGGGTGGTCAGCTAACCATTACCACCGATGTCGAAAACTATCCGGGCTACCGCGAAGTGGTGCAGGGCCCGTGGCTGATGGAAGAGATGAAGGCGCAGGCCGAGCATGTCGGCACGCGGATGATGTGGGACACGATTGTCTCGGTCGATCTCGAAAGCGGCCCTCCCTACAAAGCGATCGGCGACAGCGGCGACGAATATATCGGCGAGACGCTGGTAATCTGCACCGGAGCGCAGGCAAAATGGCTGGGCGCGCCGGGCGAACAGGAACTGGGCGGTAAGGGTGTATCGGCCTGTGCGACCTGCGACGGCTTCTTCTATCGCGGCAAGAAGGTTGTTGTGATCGGCGGCGGCAACACTGCTGTGGAAGAAGCGCTGTACCTGACCAACCATTCCGACGACGTGACGCTGATTCACCGCCGCGATGAACTCCGCGCAGAGAAGATCCTTCAGGAGCGTTTGTTCAAGAGCCCGAAGATTTCGACTCTGTGGAACAAGACGGTGAAGAGCTTTGAGGCCGGCGAGGACGGGGCACTGCATCACCTCGTGCTAGAAGACACGCAGACCGGCGAATCCTCGACGATCGAGACCGACGGAGCGTTCGTCGCGATTGGTCACGCACCTGCGACCGAGCTGTTCAAAGGCCAGTTGGCCATGGACGCCAGCGGCTATCTCGATGTCGAACCGGGCACGCCCAAGACGGCGATCCCGGGCGTATTCGCAGCCGGTGACGTGACGGATCACGTCTATCGCCAGGCAGTCACCGCCGCAGGCATGGGCTGCATGGCCGCGCTCGACGGTGAGCGCTACCTTGCGACGTTGGAAGACGCACCCGCAGAGGCCGAAGTCGAAGCCGCCGAGTAGTGAGTTGTTCGGCTACTCGATGTAGCCGAACACTACCGTCGCCGCGTGGAAGATCATTGCGATTAGCACCACACTCGACAGCGCGAACAGCACGAACCGAACCATTACCCGGTTGGCAGTGACCTGCACGAGTGAGTGCGCCACGCGCAGGCCGACATAGATCCACGCCAGCAAGGCGTGCTGGCCATCGCCATGTCCAACCATCGCGAGCAGCAGCGCGACGGCGTAAAACAGCGTCGGCTGTTCGTGCAGGTGGTTGTAATTGTCGGCCTTCCAGTTGACCTTTTCGGGCAGTTTCTGGCGCAGTTCGGCCCCTGTAGTGCCGACCAGTTTCGCAGGCGCTTCGATATCCGGCGCTTTAGACATGGCGGGAATGCGGGTGACATACATCCACGCCCACATGATCATGGTCCACACCATCAGTGCGACTAGCGGCTGGAATATTTGTGCTTCGATAATGGTCATCCAACTACTCCCGGATCGGCAAAGACGGTCGCCATAACGGCGCGGATGGCGAGGGCAACGAGAACGATCGTGCTGAGCAGGAACAGAGCGAACCTGATTGGAAGCTTGTTGAACAAGATCTGCCAAAGCGAATGCACGATGCGCAGACCGACATAGCTCCAGGCGAGCAACACATCGGTCGCGCCCGGTCCGACAATCGCGAGGATCATCACGACCGCGTAAAACAGCGTCGGCTGTTCATGCAGGTGCGTATGGTTGTGCGCGGGCCAATTGGCCTTGTCCGGGATCTTGCCTTCAAGGTCCTGACCCCGTCCGCCTTGCTTGTCGGTGAAGACTGACTTGTCTTCGACCTTGGCGATGGCTCCGAAGCGGACCGGGACGATCCAGAACAGGATAATCAGCGTCCAGACCACCAGAACGGCAGCAGGAGCCAGAATTTGCGCTTGCATCGAGACGATCCCCTCTTCTCTCTTTTGCGCTACCTGCGAAAGCGGGGGACCATTGTCAAATGCAACCTATGCGGAGGTGGTGGGTGCCTTGAGGACGTGCAGCTGGAAATAGCCGAACCTGCCGCGTGTGCTCGTGAGGCAGAGGCCACGTTCGTCAGCGATCTGCTGCGCCACGCTGGGCAGCGCCGAGCGGGTCCGGACATGGAACTTCGCGAGCCAGGCATGAAGCATGCGTTCGAACGGACCGGGAAGGCCGCTCAAGTCGCCGAAATCCACCACATGCAATTGCCCGCCGGGCGCAAGCTGTGCTGCGGCATGGTCGAGCGCCGTTTCCCAGTCCGGGATCATCGATAGTGAATAGGACAGGACGATCCGTTCAAAGCCTTCTTCGTCGAACATCTGCTGGCTATCGAAAGAGCAGGCATCGCCAGCGCCCAGCTTCGCTCCATCGCCTACCGCCTTGCGCGCGTTCTTTAGCATCTCTTCCGAGATATCGAGGCCGAACAATCGAACGACGGGCCATTTCTTGCCGATTTTGGAGAGGTTACGCCCGGTGCCGCACGCCACTTCGAGCACCCGCATTCCGGGCCTTGCATCCAAGCCATCGATCAGCGTGTCCCGGCCGAACAGGTAGTATTTGCGGGTCAGATCATAGAAGTGTCGCTGCCCGCGATAGACCGAGTCCATCAGCGCGGCGTGATTGCCCGTGGCATTTGCCTTCGTGCTCATCAGGTCAGCTCATAAAGGTGCACGCCGCCATAGATCGACGAGCGGTCTCGCGCAGTCAGGTCTGCCGATTGTTCCTCAAGGTAGTTCCACCGGGATAGGATGGCATCATCGAGCCGCCCGGGGAGCAGGCTAGGCTCGGCAGCGGTCCGGAAGAGCACGCGTGCGCCCGGCTTCGCAGCGTAAGTGATGCGGCTCCAAAGCTCGTCGAGTTGGGCGTCGTTCATCCAGTCCTGCGCATCCAGCAGCACGAACCGATCAAGGCTCGCCTCATCCCTGTCTCCGATCCACTGCACCATATTGGCGCGGCGCACATCGAGCCGCTCGATCCGCTCGCGCATCGCCTCCCAATTCGCGCGCTGGAGATAGGGCGGCATCGCCGCGCTTTCCGACCGTTCATAGCCGCGCCCGAAGGCCTGCCATGCGAAGTAGTTGTCCTTGATCTCGAAATCGCAGGCGAGCTTTTCGAGACGGCGGCGCAGAACTTCTGCCATGCGTTCATCGCCTGCCAGCTCGTCGAACTGTGCAGGCGGGATGCCGAGGCCGAACAGCGAGGCCGGTTGATTGGTCAGCCAGCGGACGAACTTCTTGTCGAACACCGGGGCAAGCTCGGTCTCGAAAACCTCGCGCTGCTCTTCCATCGTCTCGGCTTCGAGCAGCTTGTGGAGGTCGATCTTGTAGAGCTTGGCGAAGATGTGCGCGAGGCCGATGAAGTTGCCGAGCAGCCCTTTGCGATACAGGCCCTTGGTGAAATAGCTGATCCGCCTGCGCCCGCGAATGTCGCGCTTTTCCCAATATTTGCGGCTTTCTGTGTCGAGATGCGGCGCGATCATCTCTTTGTAGACTGCCTTGTTCTCCTTGTGATCGGCATGGCCGAAGAACCGGTGGAAGCGCTCGTAATTTGGCAGGTGCTTGATCGCGGTGATTTTCAGGTGGCCAAGCGCGATATGCGCGCGATTGAGGTCGACTGCTGTAACGCTCGCAGGATTGGCGGTGAGATAGGAAAGCGCGTTGCAGCTGCCACTGGCGATGCACATCACATTGCTGTCGGGCTCGATCGCGAGACCCTCCATGTCGACCACCGGGTCTTCCCAGATCTGCGCATAGACCAACCCGTTGAATGCGAGCGCAAACGCCTTGTCGAGGATCTTGTCGCCGACCGACGAATCCTTTCGGACCACTGCATCGTGGATGATCCGCTTTGCCTGAGCTGCCATTTCGAAAATGCCTCCTGGGGGGTGCGTCTTACGACATCAGATGACCGTTATATGGGGAGTGCGTGTCAGAAGTGCGACGGTTTTCGTGCCTATTCCGTAGCGTCAGTTACCTTGTGCAATTGTAGCGGCGAAGGCGGCGGGATCGGCGTTGCCGCCAGTCAACAGGATCACGGTGCGGCTGTCGAGCGGCACTTTGCCTGCCAGTGCTGCGGCAAGAGCGGCGGCCCCGCCGGGTTCGATAACCATGCGCAGATTGGCAAAGGCCCAGCGCTGGGCGTGGCGCACTTCGTCGTCTGTGACTGTAACACCCGGTTCGGCGCGGCCATGCAGCAATTCGAGGTTGATCGGTTTGGTTGCGGTCGGTTGCAGCGCGTCGCAGATCGTCTTTGGCGCATCGGCAGCAGCGGACACGATTGCGCCCGCACTGAGCGCCTGCCCGACCATGTCCCAACCGAGCGGCTCGACAACGTGGATCGCCGTATCGGGACAAGCGAGACCAAGACCCGCTGCCAACCCTCCGCCGCCGCAGCAGGCAACCAGACGGCTTGGCTGCTCACCCAACTGCGCGGTGATTTCGATCCCGGCGCTGCCTTGCCCTTCGATGACCCAAGGGTCGCCGAACGCGTGGACCAACGTGCCGCCTTGTTCTGCGATCAACTTGGCTGCAACCTCATCACGGTCTTCGCCTGGGCGCTCGTAGAGAACAACTTCGGCTCCCAGTCCGCGGGTGTTGGCGAGCTTCACCTCAGGGGCATCTCGCGGCATCACGATAGTCGCCTTGATGCCTAGCCGACGTGCCGCCCACGCCACGCCCTGCGCATGGTTGCCGCTGGATACCGCGACCACGCCGCGAGCGCGCTCGTCTTCGGTCATTGCGCTGAGCCGGTGCCAGCCGCCCCTGATCTTGAACGCGCCAATTGGCTGGAGATTTTCCGCCTTCACCCAGCATTGAGTTCCGCCGATTTCGACTGGGAGCAATGGTGTCGGCGGCAGGATCGCTGCGATCTTCTCGGCGGCCTCGAGCACGCCTTTTTGGGTCGGAGTTCGGATCATTTGTCCGCCTTAACGCATTGCATTAGAGCGCGCGCAAGATTCGATTTTGAAAGGCCATATCTATGTCGACAGTTCTGGTGATCGGGGCAGGGGGCGTCAGCTCGGTCTGCGTCCATAAGATGGCGATGAATGCCGAGATTTTCAGCGATATCCATCTCGCCAGCCGGACCAAGTCCAAGTGTGATGCGATTGCTGCGAGCGTGAAGGATCGCACCGGTCAGGATGTCGCGACATACGAAATCGACGCCGAAGAAGTGCCCGCGATGGTCAATCTGATCCGCAAGGTTCAGCCGAGCCTCGTGGTCAACCTTGCGCTGCCGTATCAGGATTTGCCGATCATGGACGCGTGTCTCGAGGCGGGCGTGCATTATCTCGACACGGCGAACTACGAGCCGAAAGACGAGGCGAAGTTCGAGTATAAGTGGCAGTGGGCCTATCACGACCGCTTCAAGGAGGCCGGTCTGATGGCCTTGCTCGGCAGCGGTTTCGATCCGGGCGTCACCAGTGTGTTCACGATGTGGCTGAAGAAGCATAAGCTGAAGACGATCCGCCAGCTCGACATCCTCGACTGCAATGGCGGCGATCATGGCCAGGCGTTTGCGACCAACTTCAACCCGGAAATCAATATCCGAGAAGTGACCGCTCCTGCGCGCCATTGGCAAAACGGTGAATGGGTCGAGACGCCTGCGATGCAGGTTTCAACCGAGTTCGACTTCGAGGCTGTTGGAACGAAAAACGCCTACCTGATGTATCACGAGGAGTTGGAAAGCCTCTCCAAGTTCATCCCTGAACTGGAGCGGGGTCGGTTCTGGATGACGTTCGGCGATGAGTATATCAAGCACCTGACCGTGCTGCAAAATGTCGGCATGACCAGCATTGAACCAGTGCGGTATCAGGGCAAGGAAATCATCCCCCTGCAGTTCCTGGCCGCCGTGCTGCCCAAGCCTGAAAGCCTCGGTGAGACGACCAAGGGCAACACCAATATCGGCGTGATCGCTACTGGTGAGGCCTCGGACGGTTCAGGCGAGAAGACGTTCTACATCAATAACATCTGCTCACACGAAGCAGCCTATGAAGAGACCGGCAATCAGGCGGTGAGCTACACAACGGGCGTACCTGCGATGATTGGCTCGGCCATGATGGTAACCGGCAAATGGTCAGGTGAGGGCGTGTTCAATATGGAAGAAATGGACCCCGATCCGTTTATGGACATGCTCAACGAGCACGGCCTTGCATGGCAGGTGAAGGAGCTTGATGGGCCGGTTGGGTTTTGATTCTTGGCTCAGAGGGTCGATACCTCTACCGATTTGAGGCATAGGGGTTCTTGCGTTTACTGCGGCAACTCACTTCGAGGTGCCAAAAAGTCTCGAGACCATGTGCCTTCAAAATCAGTGCTTGATCGACCGCTGCCAAGAACGATGGCGACCATCCCGACTTGTATCGAATGCAACAATTCGTTTTCGACCGTTGAAGAGTACATGGGGCAGTTCGTTAGGTCTTTGGCGAAACGTACGCGGCAGACTGATTTTGACGCCCCGCCCGATTTTGACGCGATTCGAACCTTCGTCATCAAAAATGCGAAAGCGCATTTGTTTTACGAAAATGGAGAGCCAAGGTTTGAAGATCCGTCAACAGTAGGTTTCGCGCCACTCTATGAGATGACGAACGAGAGCCTTGCCTCATTTTTAGAGGGTAGCGGTCCATTTCAACCTTGGTGTGAGGTGGGTAGTCGATGGAATACACGTGTCGCTACGGGTGATGAGTTCGACAGTCACGGTTTTCTTGTTGTGCAAGAAGGTACCTACCGCTTTCGCATTGAGGCTGGAGGTCTCGGCGTTAGTAGCATTCTGAGAGATCGGTTCGTCTCTGAAGTTTACTGGTGAGAATAGTGAAGATCCAAACCGGTGATCGCGGCGACTAGGCCATTTTAGAACTCGATCAGGCTACCGGCCTTGTTTCCTGCTATACGCCAAAGAAAGCCTGAAAACCGCCCACACCACACCCAGCACGGCGCTTGCGATCATCGCTAGACCCACGTCTGGCTGGAAAAGCCGAATTGCCGACAGAGGGGCGCCAAACAGGCTTGGGACGAGGCTTAGCAAGGCCCAAGCTGCCGCACCCGTGCTCAGCAATGGGAACCACAGGCTGAACAGTCCAAACGCTCCCGACTTCGCGCGCAGGTCCGTGCGTTTGCGCCACGCCCAGATCATGCTGGCGAGATAGATCACCGGAAGCAACGCCAGAATGAGGAAACCCGCGATCATTCCCCATGATGTGCTTTCGCCGGAATAAGGCAAATCGAGATAGTGCGCGGTCACGCGGTTGCGCAGTTCGGTCGTCTGGCCAAATGCCATGCCGCTCCCGGCATTGGTCAAAACCACAACCGCCCTCCGATCGGACGGTCGCATCGTGGCCAAGGCTTCGAAACCGGGGTTCGCGCCTGAGTGAAACACCAAACCCTGCTCTGAGTCGAGGAACCAGCCGAAGCCGTAATTGGGCGAGGCCTCGCTGGCTGGTCGCATCATCATCGCCTTGCCCTCAGCGCTGAGGAAGTCATCTTCACCATTCATCATCAACGCAAGGTAAGTGGCCATGTCCTTCGCGGTCGCGACGATGCCGCCTTGCGGTCCGGAACCGCGCCCTGTCAGGCTCTCATCGTTGGCGATCTTACCGAAGAAGAATGGGCGGTGGCCGGTTGCAGCCTCAGGACGGCGCTCGCCATCGAAAACATAGCTGTCTGCCATGCCTGCCGGAACCAGCACTTCCTCTGTCATATAGATATCAAACGGTTTGCCGCTGACGATTTCGATCACGCGACCAAGGATTTGATAGTTGGCGTTGGAATAGGCCCAGACCTCGCCTGGTCTATTGGCAGGAGTGATTTCGGCGAGACCTCGCACGCGCCTTGCCAAGGCATCGGCATCTTGCGTCAAATCCGCTTGTGCTTCGTTGCCTTGCAACATGGAATAGCCGCTGGTGTGGCTCAGCAATTGCGCAATGGTCGCCTGGCCCGCCTGCTTTCCAGCGAAGCCTTCGAGATATGTTTCCAGCGGTGCTTCAAGGTCCAGCTTGCCGGCTTCGACGAGCTGCATGATCGCGAGGGCGGTAAAGCTCTTGGAAACCGAGCCGATGATGAAGGGAGTTTCGCTGGTCACGGGATCGTCGATTCCCTTGCGCTTCACCCCGAGTTCAAACCAGTCCAGTGGTTCTTCATGGACATAGCCATAGGCCATCCCCGGAACTCCCGAAGCCTCGAGATCGGACTGGGCATTCAAAGAGATCGCCACAGTCAGAGCTTGCACCGTCCCGATGCTGCCCAAAACCATGGCCAAGCTCAGCCAAATCGCGGCGATAATTCGTCCGAGCATCGCTATCCCCCAAATTCCACTGATTGCTCGCTACCATACCGGCTACCCCCTACAAACAGAGCGGGAGATTGCGAAACTGCTGCCGAGGGTACACATGGCCATGCGAAGCAGATCACTTAGTCACCATAGTTGAAGGTCAAGAAACTCCGCATGCAAACCCCAATGCCCACTATGGCTGGTGATCCGGGCGCGTTCGCCCAGTTTGATCTCGATCGTGTCGATAGCCCCGCATTCGTCGTCGATACCGCGAAGCTCCGCGCCAATTGCCAGATCCTTTCCGAAATCCGAGATGCGGCGGCAAGCGATGGTGGCAGCATCAAGGTGTTCGCAGCGCTCAAGGCTTTCAGCATGTGGTCGACCGCGCATATCCTTGGCGAGTATCTCGACGGGGTTTCGACCAGCGGCCTGTGGGAAGCGCGGCTCGCCAGTGAGTTCTACGACGGCGAGATCGCGACCTACTCCGCAGCTTACAAGCCAAACGAGCTTGAGGAGATCTGTCGCCTATCCGAGCACGTGATATTCAACTCGCCGGGACAAATGCAGCGCGCCGCGTTGATCCTCGATCATGCAGCGACCACCGGCGGGGACGTATCACCGGGTCTGCGGATCAACCCGATGGTCGCGACTGGCGAGGTGCCGAAATACGATCCGTCGGCGCCCGGATCGCGATTGGGCTTTCCCATCGATCAACTCACCGAAGAGCATATGGCAGGGGTGGAGGGCATCCACTTCCACAATCTGTGCGAGCAGACCTTCGAGCCGCTCCAACGCACATGGGATCGGGTGTTCGACGCAATCGAGCCGTGGTTCGGGCAGCTCAAATGGATCAATATGGGCGGCGGTCACCATATCACCCGCGCCGATTATGAGCGAGAGCAATTGGTTGAACTGCTCAAGGATGCAGCGGCCGACACCGGCGCGGAGATCATTATCGAACCGGGCGAAGCGATCGCGCTCGACGCTGGTATTCTTGTCGGCACCCTGCTCGATACCGGGTTCAACGAAGTGCCGATTGGCATCACCGATGTCTCGGCAACCTGCCACATGCCCGATGTGCTCGAAGCGCCGTATCGCCCGGCCATGCTTGGCGAGCTGTCAGGCGAAGATAATATCCCCATTCGGCTTGGCGGCCCATCCTGCCTCGCTGGCGATGTGATCGGAGAGTACCGCTTGCCTGTGCCAGCCGAGGCGGGTGCGCGTTTCGCATTCCTCGATCAGGCGCATTACTCGATGGTGAAGACCAACACTTTCAACGGGGTGCAACTGCCAAGTATCTGGCTGTGGGACAGCGAGACCGACGCGCTCGAATGCGTGAAGCGCTTCGAGTATGAGGATTTTCGCGATCGGCTCAGCTAGTTCTCTTCCTTGAAGCCCAACCGCTCCTGCACTTGTTTGGCGAGGTGCCCCATGGCTGCCAGCTGCCGCGCACAATTCTCCACCATATGGCGGTCAGCCTCGGGGTTGATCGAGCCGCTTTCGAACATGTTCCCACCGCGCACTGCGACGATAATGTCGCCTTCGACAAACAGCGAGCAGACGCCGCTACCTTGGAAGGCATCTTCCAGCGCCAGCAACCGTTCGACATAGAGCGGATCGACGAGATAGCGTGCTTCGACCTGATCGTCGCTCCACACGTCAAAGCGGTCTTCAAAATCCGGGTGGACCATGTTGACGGCTTCAAGCCGGTGACCGCTGAAATCGACGCTGTCCTTCTTCCCGCCGAACCCGAACCAGCTTTCGTGTTGGCCGGCGCGGTGGACGAGGGTGGTGCCGTGAAATGCTCGTCCCGATCCGATCCGGATGATCGCCCCGCGAAACACCGTGACCCAGCGGCGGTTCTTGCCCGATCCGCGCCGCTTACGAAGATGCGCTTCGTGGAGCATGAAGGTGTGCCCTTCTAACTCGCCGCTCCAGAAGTCTTCGAGATGCGCTCTGGAATGTGACGGGATGAGGCCGAAGCGCTTCGCTAATTTGAATTCCCGGCCCTGTTCACCATCGTGGCTGTAAGTCATGCCCAGTGCTGCGGCGATGCCTTCATTGATCCCGATCTTTACCTGTTTCTTGGCCTTGCCGATCGGCATCCGGGTCCAGCCAAAGATTGCGGTAGCAACAAATCCGCAGGCCCACAGTTTAGGGACGAAATCAAACGGGACGAAGATCAGGAACGCCAGCATCAGCGGGGCAGCCACGATTGCCGACATCCAGAGCCTGCGCCAGGCCTTAGCCTTGGCGTCGGCACGGGCGCTGCGCTGCTCTTCGAGAAACTGGCCCAGAGGCCCGGTCATCAAATGGTCCGTGTCGGGTATCGCCACCATTGCCGCTACTGCCCCTGCTTCCTGATGCCTCTCGTCCTTCTAGGGTCGGCTATGCGGCAAGAACAGGCAAGGGGGCGGAGCGGACTTTCGACCGCCGATCTGATTGCGACGAAGCGCTATAGCCCTTTGCGCCCGAAACCACCGCCGACGGCACGTTTAGGCGCGAGCACGCTTTCGCCGCCCAGATCGCGGGCATCGTCCGGCCCGGTTTGACCTACAACGCGTCCGCGCTCGGATTGGTTGATCGCCAAGGCAAGCTTCGCCAGCGCCGCGAATTGCTCGGCGGCCTCTTCCGCGCGTTCCTGATCGCCCGCCGCGTCGATGTGACCGCTTTCGAACAGATTGCCGCTTTCCACCGCGATAATCACTTCGCCGCGAAGGAAGAGCGCGCGCACGGCTTCGCCCTTGAAGGCGCGTTCGAGCCCGACGAGGTGCTCGATATAGGAGGGGTGGACCAACACGCGCGATTCCACCTGATCGTCGCTGTAAACGTCGAACACGTTTTCAAAGTCTGGGTGGACCTGATCGACCAGCCTTAGCTGGTGACCTTTGAAGTTCACGTTCTCTTTTCGACCGCCAAGGCCGAACCACTTCTTGTGCTTGCCCGCACGCTGAAGGAGCGTTGTCGAGCGAAACTCGCGGCCAAACTGCATATCGATGATCGCGCCGCGGAAAACCGTGACCCAGCGACGGTTCTTTCCGCTGCCACGGCGTTCTTCGAGATGCGTTTCATACAGACTGAAACCATGGCCTTCGAGCTCGCCATACCAATTGTCTTCGAAGCCTGAACGGTCGTAGCTCGGCACCAGACCGTAATTTCGCGCCGCTTCGAACTCGCCGCCGGGCTCGACGTCATGTTCGTAGGCAATGCCGAGGTTGTTCGCGATTGCCGAGTTGATCCCGACTTTGATCTCTTTCTTGGCCTCAGCGATGGGTAAGTAGCCCCACCATCCGGCCCCGGCTGCGGCCATCGAAAGCAGGATGAAATCGCCGGTGTCGAAATTCCCCATCAACCACGTGTAGAGCGCGAGCGGCATCAGGATCAGGGCGCCGTAAAACCAGCGGTCATGCGCGGTCTTCTTCGCCGTTTCGCGCATGCCCGATTGCTGGTCGAGCCAGCTGCCAAGCTCGCCTCCCATCAATCCCTGAACATCTGCACGCATTTCAACCCCTTCGCGCCCTTCGGCGCCGATTTCCCTTAACCAATTGATGCTATTATACTGGTGCCCGGTAAAGGAGGGGTGCACAAATGATCGAGATTTTTGGATGGTTCTGGACGTCGGCAATCGTGGTGATCACGGTCGGCCTCATTCTCCTGATCATCGGGATCTATAACAATCTGGTCGCTCAGCGTCAGAATGTGAACCAGGGCGTGGCCGATATCGATGCGCAGCTTAAACAGCGGCACGATTTGATCCCCAATCTGGTGGAGACCGTAAAGGGCTATGCCGGGCACGAATCCTCGACTTTGGAATCGGTCATTCAGGCGCGTAATGCTGCGGCAAAGGGCAATCCTTCGTCTGGCAATGAGCAGGGTCTCAAGCTGGCGCTCGACAACCTATTGGCGCTGGGTGAGGATTATCCTGACCTGAAAGCCGATACTAATTTCCGTGAGTTACAGAACGAGCTGTCGGATATCGAAGACAAGCTCGCTGCTGCTCGACGCGCGCTGAACGCTGCCGTGGCGCAGTTCAACACGGCGCGTGAATCCTTCCCGGCGGTGCTGTTTGCAGGTTTCCTTGGCTTCAAAGAGGCTGATTTCGATCGTCTCGACGACAGTGAAAAGGGCACAGTCGATCAGGTTCCACAAATCGCGTTCTGATCGTCAGGAACTAAACACGATTGAGTGATTTTTGATTGCGCGAGCGCGGATTACGATTATATCCGCGCTCTCGCTGCCCCAAGGGACATAACCGCAAGGCAGCCTCACACTGTTTGGTCTGACCGCTGAACCTTAGGAGGTCCCTTGAGTTGCACACCTACCCTGATGCCAAGGCTGTAGTCAGCGCTCTCGCGCCTGACGAACCAGTCATCCTCAACCGACCGCACGCCGCACGGCGCGCCGCCCGCTTCTTTACCGAGAAGTTTCCGGGCAAGGTGCTCTACGCGGTGAAGGCCAATCCCGCGTCCGACCTGATCGAGGTGCTGTGGGGAGCTGGCGTCACGCATTACGACGTCGCCTCGATTGCGGAGGTGCGTCTGGTGCGGGCGACTTTGCCTGAAGCAGATCTGTGCTTCATGCACCCTATCAAGACGCGCAAGACAATTGCCGAGGCGTACCACCAGCACGGCGTAAAGACCTTCAGCCTCGATACGCATGAAGAGCTCGCCAAGATCGTCGAGGCGTGCAACGACCCTGCAACTGGCGAACCTGCGCAGGATCTGCGCCTCTGCATCCGCCTGCGCGTGTCGAGCGAGTATTCGCAGCTCAGCCTTGCTGCAAAGTTTGGCTGTGATCTGACCGAGGCACCTGAACTGCTTCAGGAAGCCCGCCAGCATTGCGACTGGTTGGGCGTGTGCTTCCATGTCGGCAGCCAGGCAATGACCCCGTTCGCCTTCGTTCAGGCGCTGGACCGCACCCGCGCCGCTATTGCAGAGGCCAGCGTGGTAATCGACATGATCGATGTGGGCGGGGGCTTCCCCAGCGCTTACCCCGACATGCAGCCGCCTCCGCTCGAAGATTATTTCGCGATCATCGCCAAGCATTTCGAAGCGCTTCCGATCGCCTACAATGCCGAGCTATGGTGCGAGCCCGGCAGGGCGCTGTGTGCGGAATATTCCTCAATGATCGTACAGGTCACCAAGCGTCGCGGTGAAGAACTCTACATCAACGATGGGGCCTACGGCGCGCTGTACGATGCTGCGCATGTCGATTGGCGGTTCCCGGTCCGGGCGCTCGAAGACGATCTGCGCGATCCCGAGATGGATTTCGCCTTCTACGGTCCGACTTGTGACGACGCCGATTACATGCAGGGCCCGTTCCCGCTGCCTAGTGACATTCAGGCTGGCGACTACATCGAGGTCGGCATGCTCGGCGCATATGGCGCGGCGATGAAAACCGGCTTCAACGGATTTGGCGATGCCGAATGCGTGGTGGTGGCGGATGAGCCGATGATGAGCTGCTTCACTGGCGAACGCAAAGTGGTTCAGAACGACAATGTGGTGAGCTTGCGCTAGCTCTTGATCTGCGCTCACTTAGTGTATTACAGCAGTAATTCACCAAGGAGTGGCCTATGAATCCTCTCAAATTGCTCATCGTGGCTTCTGGATTGCTCGCGAGTCCGGTTCTTGCAGGCGAAGGCCAAGCCGAATCCCAACCGGTCGAGGTGATGGTTCTTGGGACGTACCACTTCGCCAACCCGGGTCTCGACGCGGTCAACATCGAAGTGGACGATGTGCTCGCGCCCAAGCGCCAGCGGGAAATCGAAGTGCTGGTCGACTCACTTGCGGAATGGGATCCGACCAAAATTGCTGTTGAGAACCAGGCCAAAGCACCAAGTTTTCTTCTCAGCGACTATGCGAACACAGACGAGCTTCTGTCCACCGATCGGAACGAGAGCATTCAGGTTGGGTATCGCCTCGGTAAGCAGTTGGGTCACGAAGTTGTTTATGGATATGATGAGCAGCCTAGCGAAGGTGAGCCAAATTATTTCCCGCTAGGTAAGGTTCAGGCATTTGCTGAGGCCAATGGCGGAACTGAGCTGCTCGGGAAACTGTTCGCTGAAGTGCAAGCGATGGCGACCGAGGAACAGGCCAAATTGGCTCAGCAATCCATCGCGGAATCTCTCATCATGCACAATGACACCGCGCGTGTGAGTACAATGCATGACCGGCTGTATTATTCGCTGCTGAAAATCGGCGACGGCGACGAACAGCCCGGCGCTGAACTCAATGCCTATTGGTACATGCGCAACGCCAAGATGTTCGCCAAGATCGACATGATCGCCGAGCCCGGTGACCGTGTGCTGGTGATTGCCGGAAGCGGGCATGCGACATGGCTGAAACACTTTGTCAGGCGGATGCCGGGCTATGAGCTTGTCGAAGCACTGCCCTATGTTGAGCAAGCTGTAGAGCGCTCACAATAGGGCGCACAAAAGCTTGGGGCGGACCATCAGGCCCGCCCCGCGCATCATTCAATTCAGTTCAACCTAGATCCCGTCGACGCTCTTGCTGACGAGGATGTTCACAGCGACCCGGCGGTTTTGAGCCTTGCCGTCAGCAGTGGAGTTGTCCGCTGCTGGATCGGATTCAGCCATGCCGGTCGGAGTCAGCATGCGCCATGGCTTCCAACCACACTGCTGCTGGAGGTAGTTGGTCACCCGAGCCGCGCGCTTTTCGCTCAGCGCTTGGTTGATCTCGTACGTGCCCGTTGAATCTGTATAGCCGACCACCAGCAGCAAGGCGTTGTCCATGGCCTCTGCTTGCGAAGCAGCTGCACAAAGTTCGCCGCGCGCTTCGGCCGACAGATTGAACTTGTTCGTATCGAAGTACACGTTCGTCGTGCCCTTGATATTGTACTTGTCGATATCTCCGACCCGTCCGCGCAGGGCTTCGGTTGCAGCTGCGTTCTGCTGAATCGCAGCGCCTTGCTCACCGAACTTCTGATCGGTTCCGTTGCGGATCATTTCCGCAGTCCGGAGATCGTTGTTCTTCAACCGAATACGGCTGGCGACGAGGCTGTCCGCCCACTGCACGGTACGCACCTTCACTGGAAGGCCGTTCAGCAGCGATTCGGCGCCAAGCGCATCGCGGTCGAGGCCGAGGAAGCCGCCGCTCGCCTTGATGTCGGTGCCGTCGCTGATGCGAACGTTGGTGCGGCCGCCATCGGGTGTGGCGACGGACAGCGTGTCGCCAGTGCGTGCTGCAATAATCCCTTCGACCTCAGGCCCTTCGGCCATGCCGGAAAGGTCAGCCGGCGGTGAGCCATAGACCGTCGTCAACACTTCGCCTTCGTTGTTGGCCGGAACAGGATAGGGATCCTGCTGCGCCGACAGGCTAACGGGTGCTGCCATGGCGAACATGGCGAGCAGAGCGACGGATTTCGGCCGATTGTAGATGGCACTCATTGTAATACTCCTTCAAACTTTACCAACCGGCGCTGCGTTTCAGCGGTCTTGCGACCGCTCCCCCCGCAATTGTTTGTCCGGTGGTCAAAGCCCCCTTCATCTCGCTGGACAAGATGCGCGACATGCATTGCCGGATTGTTAAGATTAACCTTGCTGGCAGATGAACGGAGTCGACAGGACCCATGTTTGGACGGTCCATCTGCACAGTGTGTGCGGCGAACCGTTTTGCGATGAGTTGCGTGAGTTAGCCGGAATCGGCGTTCTAGTCGAAGCCGACAAATCGCACGGCGTCATCCTTGCTCTTGCGGTTGGTATACACGCGGTTTGCCGGAAATTCGGGGTCTGGCCAGCCCATCGCGACCGCTTTCATGATCACCTGATCATCCGGAATCCCTGCGTGTTCACGCACGACGGGGCTTTGCATGATTCCCTGCGAGTTGATCACGCAGCCAAGCCCCTTTGACCACGCGGCGTTTACGAGCGCAGTTGTCGCTGCGCCGCAGTCGAAAGCCGTGTCATCACTGGTTCCCAATTCGCGATCATAGGTCACGATCACGCAAACCGGTGCGTCGAACTGGCGAAAGCCACGTAGGACCCAGTCCTGCCGAGCGTCCTTGTCTTCTCGCGCGATGCCCATCTCGGTGAAAAGCTGCTTTGCGACCTCAACCTGCCGTTCGCGGTGGACACCTGCGAAGGGCTCTCCCCGGCGAAACTCGCGGCTGTCGGGTTCGCCGGCAAGGATGCGTTCGGTGTTGCCTTTGCGAATCCGGTCGAGCGGTTCGCCGGTGATCACATGGAAATGCCACGGCTGCGTGTTCATCGATGTGGGGGAGCGCATGGCAAGGCCAAGCACCTCTACAATCAATTCGCGCGGTACAGGCTTTTCGAGATAACCGCGGATCGATTTCCGCTCGCGCACGACCTCTGCAAATGTCTGATCTTCGTTACCGCCCACAGGTGTCTCTCCAAATCTGTTTGAGAGGGGAGCTAGCGCACCAAGTGGCCTTTGGAAAATCCGCTACGGAACGTGGCGGTCAGGCTGCGGCTTCATGGCCGAAAGAAGGGCACGTCACCCGCAATTGTAACGCGCTCCATCACACGCCGCGCCGGGAAATAGTCGGAAACGGCTAGGTGCTGACAAACGCGGTTGTCCCAAAACGCGATCGAGCCGGGCCGCCAACGGAACCTGCACTGGATTTCGACGTCCATTGCAGTCTTGTAGAGATGGGCGAGCAGCCAGTTCGACTCTTCTTTCGACAGCCCTTCGATATGGCTGGTGAAGGCGGTGTTGACGTAGATCACCCGCTCGCCAGTCTCTGGATGCGTGCGGACCACCGGGTGGCGCATAAGAGGATACTGCTCCTGCAATTCCTCCGGCGATTTCTTGAGCCTCTTTGCGAACACGCGGCTGATATCGTGGACCGCCGTCAACCCTTCGCAGAACCGCTTCATCTGCTCACTCAGCCGCTCATAGGCGAGATGCATGTTGGCAAAGCAGGTGTCCCCGCCGCATTCGGGCACCTCGCGCGCAAGCAGGATCGAGCCCAGCGATGGCTTCTCGCGCCAGGTGACGTCGGAATGCCAGTTGTTCTCCTGTCCCCGGCTCTTGGGGCCGTGTGCGATGCGCAGGACTTCGGGGTTGGCTTGATCCTTGGGCGTTGCGGGATGCACTTCAAGCTCGCCGAAATGGCGCGCAAAGCCGATGTGCTGCTCCTGCGTCAGATCCTGATCACGGAAAAAGATCACGCCGTGTTTGAGCAGGGCGCTGCGGATCTCCGGGATGCGCTGCGCGATGTCGGAAGCACCGAGATCGATGCCGAGGATTTCCACCCCGATAGCTGGCGTCATCGGCCGGATATCGAGCGATCCCGTATCGAGCGTCGCGCGGTCGAATGTAGTTGCCACTATTCCCTCCCAAGACAGACTTGGACGAGTTAGTGCGCGATCAAGCCAGCGCGATCAAGCCGCCTGCGCCAGTTCCATTTCCAACCTGTCCCAAATCTCAACCAGAGCCTCGGTCAACTCGTTCATCATCTCTTCGGTGTGATGCGGGCCGGGGGTGAAGCGCAGGCGCTCTGTGCCGCGCGGGACGGTGGGGAAGTTGATCGGCTGCACATAGACGCCGTATTCGGCGAGCAGGATGTCGCTGATCTTCTTCGCGCGCACGGGATCACCGACCATTAGCGGGACGATGTGGGTAACGCTGTCCATCACCGGCAGACCGGCTTCGGCAAATTTGAGCTTGAGCACGGCAGCGGCGCGTTGTTGCGCATTGCGCTCGACACTGCTTTCCTTGAGGTGCCGAACTGAAGCCAGCACACCTGCGACCAGAACCGGGCTGATCGAGGTCGTGAAAATGAAGCCGGGTGCGTAGCTGCGTATGCAATCGATCACGCGGGTATCGGCGGCAATGTATCCGCCCATCACGCCGAATGCTTTGCCAAGTGTCCCTTCGATAATGTCGATCCGGTGCGCAGCATTGTCGCGCTCCGAAATCCCGCCGCCGCGCTCACCGTACATGCCGACCGCGTGGACCTCGTCGATATAGGTCAGCGCGTTGTATTTCTCGGCGAGGTCGCAGATCGCGTGGATTGGGGCGACGTCGCCGTCCATCGAATAGACGCTTTCGAAAGCGATGACCTTGGGCGTCTCGGGTGCTTCGGCGGAGAGCAATTGTTCGAGATGCGCCATGTCGTTGTGGCGGAACACGCGCTTTTCGCAGCCGGAATTGCGGATACCGGCAATCATGCTGGCGTGGTTCAGCTCATCGGAGAAGATCACGCAGCCGGGCAGCAATTTGCCGAGCGTCGAGAGTGTCGCGTCGTTCGAGACATAGCCGCTGGTGAACAGTAGCGCGCCTTCCTTTCCGTGGAGATCGGACAGCTCTTTCTCCAGCTCGATATGCAAGTGGGTGTTGCCGCCGATATTGCGTGTGCCGCCAGAGCCTGCACCGACATCGTGCAGCGCTTCTTCCATCGCGCCGATGACCTTGTCGTGCTGACCCATGCACAGGTAATCGTTCGAACACCACACGGTGATCGGCTTCGGCCCGTTATGCCCGTGGAAACAGCGGGCGTTGGGATACGCGCCCTTGTTGCGCATGATGTCGATGAAAACGCGGTAGCGACCTTCCTCGTGAAGACGGTCGATCGCCTGGTCGAAGATCTGGTCGTAATTCACGTGGTCGCGCTCTTGGTTGCTTTGTGAGGCGTATAACCCGCAGGCCGCCGGAATGTTTCGCGGTTATTTAGGTATCAGTGATCGATTTGGCCACAGTCATCTTGGGCGCGATCTTTGCGAGTGATTCGCAGGTTCTGGTTAGAACGTTTCAGGAGCGCCGAACCCGCGTTCGCTCAAGGTGTTTTCCAGTCCCTGTGCCCGCTCAACGGGGCCGGTGACAACAAAGCGATTGGGGCCGGACCGCTCAAATTCCTGACCATTGAGCAGATGGACGATCCGCCGCGCAATGCCTTCCGCTCCGTCGATCAGCGCAACGTCGCTTCCGAACAAAGCACCCAATTCTTCTCGCAACAACGGAAAGTGAGTGCATGCG
This sequence comes from uncultured Erythrobacter sp., assembly GCF_947499705.1. Classification (NCBI taxonomy): domain Bacteria; kingdom Pseudomonadati; phylum Pseudomonadota; class Alphaproteobacteria; order Sphingomonadales; family Erythrobacteraceae; genus Erythrobacter; species uncultured Erythrobacter sp. The sequence goes on from NZ_CANMPJ010000001.1 coordinate 966,936, forward strand.
AGGACGACCGCATCGATGGCATTTCCGCCTTCCATACCGCGAAGGCGCGTCACCGCTTCTTCGACCACGCCCAGATTGACCGGCTTGCCGCGCAACTTGGCTTCGGCTTCATCGACCAGATCTGGAGCAGCGATTCGCAGCAAGGTCTTGTCACTGGCAAAATCGCGTTCAAGATCATCGACATAGCGCTGGCGGATGGTTGCCTGCGTGCCGATCATTCCGAACGTGCCGGTCTGCGTGTGCAAAGCAGCGGGTTTGACGGCGGGCACAGTACCGACGACCGGGATTTCCAGAACATCGCGCACCATGCCGAGCGCAATTGTGCTTGCTGTGTTGCAGGCGATGCAGGCGAGGCGCGGGCGATAGCGCTCACTCATCCGGCCGAGCAAACCAGCGACCCGCGCCGCGACTTCCGCCTCGGTCTTCTTGCCATAGGGCATGCCGACGAAATCGGCGGCAAAGATCACAGGAGCCTCGGGCAGAACGCGGCGCAAGGCGTCGTAAACGGTCAGTCCGCCAACGCCGGTATCGAGCAAGAGGATGGGGGAGGATGCGTCGGTAATGGTTGTTTCTGTCCGTAGGTAACTTGTCGCGGCGCGGTCTATTACTTAGGCACGGGCAAAAGAAAAGCCGATCAAGGGGTTTGGACGAAAAGATGGAACCGATTTTCGCAATCCTGCTCGGATTCCTGGGCGGATCGATCCCATTTGGCCTGCTGCTGACCAAGGCGGCAGGGCTGGGTGATGTGCGCGAGATTGGCTCCGGCAGTATCGGCGCGACCAATGTCCTGCGGACGGGCAATAAGGGATTGGCCGCCGGGACGGTCCTGCTCGATGCGGCAAAGGGCGTCGTGCCGGTCTTGCTTGCGGCGCATTTCTGGCCGGGCAATGAAGGCCTTGCGGCAGTTGCTGCCGTGGCGGGGCACTGCTTCACGCCTTGGTTGAAGTTCAAAGGAGGCAAGGGCTTTGCAACTGCAGCCGGAGTGCTCGGCGCACTGGCGTGGCCCGCAATGCTTGCCTGCGCAGCGATCTGGGCGGTGACTGTCTTCCTGATACGCATCTCATCAGTGGCGTCACTTGCGACCGTGACTGCTGCCCCGCTTGTGGCATGGGCCATGGGCTACTCATACCTGGTTATGCCGCTCATTGCGGTTGCCGCGATCGTCATTGTTCAGCACCGCGCGAATATTGGTCGCCTGATGCGAGGCGAGGAGCCCAAGATCGGCGGGAGCAAGTGAGCGAGAGCCTTTCGCAGGCTGAAGCTTTCGCACGCATTCGCCTGCTTCGCTCGCCCAATATCGGTCCGGTCAGCTATCGACAGCTGCTCGCTCGGTTTGACACGGCAGAGGCGGCCATCGAAGCGCTTCCCGACCTCGGTTCGCGTGGGAAGACCGCCTACCGTCCCGCGCCGACCGACCGAGTTGAGCGCGAGATCAATGGCGTTCGTGCCGCTGGAGCGCGATATCTGTTCCACGATCAACCCGACTACCCGGCTTTGCTCGCAGAACTCGACAGCGCCCCGCCGATAATTACCTGCCGAGGCAATCTGTCACTCGCCTCAGAGCCATGCGTAGCCATGGTCGGCGCGCGTAATGCTTCGGCAGCCGCTGTGAAACTGGCGCGAGATTTTGCGACCGAGTTGGCCGAGCAGGGCTTCACCGTCGTCTCAGGGCTGGCGAGGGGGATCGACGGAGCCTGCCACGAGGGGGCCTTCCCACGAACCATTGGAGTCATCGCCAGCGGGATCGACATTGCCTATCCACCTCAGCACGCAGAGCTTCAGGAAAAGATCGCAACCGAAGGCTTGCTGATCGCCGAACAACCTCCAGGCACCGAGCCGCGCGGGAGGCATTTTCCAAGCCGCAACCGGATCATCGCCGGGCTAGCGAGTGGTACGCTGGTCGTGGAAGCCGCGCCTAAGTCCGGCTCGCTGATCACAGCGCGGCTGGCAGGTGAGGCGGGCAGGGAGGTGATGGCGATTCCTGGTTCGCCGCTCGACACAAGATCACTCGGCTGCAATCAACTGATCCGCGATGGCGCGGTGCTGGTCCAGACGCCCGAGGATGTCGCGGAGCTTCTCCAGAGCTTCACCGGCGCCCCGCGCTCGCGGTTTCAGGTCGAAGAAATGGGTTCGCCGTTCGACTATTCAGAACTGCGCCAGATGGAATGGGGCGAGGCGAAGGTGGAGCATGGCGGCGATGCAATTGCCGGATTACTGACCAAGGCCCCGGTCACCGTAGACGAGTTGATCCGCCAATCCGGCGCACCGTCTGCGGCGGTACATATGGCACTGCTCGAACTGGAACTCACTGGCGAGCTTGAACGGCACGCAGGCGGATTGGTCTCGCGCACCTAATCGGTGAGCTGTCCCATCTCACCATAGATCGACGCCTCGCGAATCCAGCGGCTGGCGAGGTATTTTTCCGCCACGATTACCGGCAATCCCGCGTGGACTGAGCTTTGATCGGGCTGCCCGTCATCAAGCACATTGCGAAACACAATCGCATCGCCAACCTCGCCTCGATAACTGATCCCTGCTGCGGGAAAGGCAGTGTGCCCGCCCTCGTAGCCCTGATTGAGATAGACCAACGCGGTTGTTACCCTTTGGTTGGCCAGCCCGGGAAGCGCGTCGAGGTGGTTAAGATAATGCTGTCCCGGGCGATAACGCAGGACCACCAATGGTTCGCCGCATGCCCATTCGCTGTCGGTGACTGTCGCCAGCCGCCGGTTGAGTGCATGGACCGCCGGATCCTCGATAAGATGATGGATGGTAGCGCTATCGGAGGTCCGGATCGGGTCGGGGATCTGCTCCAGATTTGGGCCGGTGACCACCGACGGCGCAAGAAACGGTTCGGCCAGCGAAACGAGGTGTTGGCATTCGGCGGCGGAAAACAGCCGGGCGAAGGAGCGGATGTCGGGTGAATGGCTGATCTGTTCGCCGGTTGGAGGAACCACGGGATCGCCTGTAACATCAAGCTTCATGGCTTCGATCAACCGCATCGCCGACGCGCGTTGTTCGTTGGCTTCGGCCTCGCGGGCAAGCCGCTCAATCGAGCCGCCCCAATCACGTTGACAGGCTAGACCGCTCGCCATCAGATTGGTGATGGCATAGCTCGCGCCTAGGTTGCCGACCTTTTCGGCGGCAGCGAAATAGCCCAATGCCCGACGCCAGTTGCAATCGACCAGCACACCGCGCCAGTACATATCGCCTAGAGTGTAGAGCGCGTCAGGATCGTGATCATCAGCAAGGCCTGCTACAATCGCCCGCGCAGCCTCGCCATCGCCAGCCTGGGCAAGTTCGACGGCTCGGCTGAGGTCCGGGTTCATGATCGGCCTATGTCAGCGGCTGCGCGCCGATGCTAGACATTCTTCACTTGATACGATTGTTTTCAAATCACACTTGACGCATCAGCGAAACCCACATCACCCTCGCGCGTACGTACACACGTAAGGAAATCAGACCTCTCTTATGCAGCTTGTCATCGTCGAATCGCCCGCCAAGGCGAAGACCATCGAAAAATATCTGGGCGCGGACTTCAAGGTTCTCGCCAGCTACGGCCATGTCCGCGATTTGCCGCCCAAGGACGGGAGCGTGCGTCCGGACGAGGATTTCGCGATGGATTGGGAACTGTATCGCGACAAGCAGAAGCGCTTCAAGGAAATCGCCGATGCGGCCAAGGACGCATCGCGGCTGGTGCTGGCGACCGACCCCGACAGGGAAGGTGAGGCAATCAGTTGGCACGTTCAGGAGCTGCTGAAGAAGCGCAAGGCGCTACCGACCAAGGTCGATCGGGTGACCTTCAACGCGATCACTAAGGCCGCGGTTACCGAGGCGATGAAGAGCCCGCGCGAGCTCGATCAGCCGCTGATCGACGCGTATCTGGCGCGCCGTGCGCTGGATTACCTGTTCGGTTTCACGCTCTCGCCGGTGCTATGGCGCAAGCTGCCAGGTGCGAAATCGGCTGGCCGGGTGCAATCAGTTGCGCTGAGACTGATCGTTGACCGCGAGCGTGAGATCGAGGCGTTCCGACCTGACGAATACTGGTCGGTGCTCGCGAAGCTCCAGCATGACGGCAGTGAGTTCGATGCGCGGCTGGTCAAGTACAAGGGTGAGAAGCTCGAGAAGCTCTCACTTGGTGCCGAAGGTATCGCGATGGAGGCTAAGGCTGCTGTCGAAGCGGGCCGCTTTACGGTCGAGGACATCGAGACCAAGCCGCTCAAGCGCAATCCCTCGCCGCCATTCACGACATCGACCATGCAGCAGGAGGCTGCGCGCAAGCTTGGCTTCTCTGCCAGTCACACGATGCGGTGTGCGCAGTCGCTCTACGAAGCGGGCGCGATCACCTATATGCGGACCGACGGCGTGCAGATGGATATGTCTGCCATCATGGCCGCACGCGATGCCATTTCGGAGCGATTCAGCGACGATTACCGACCCGAGAAACCGCGTTTTTACAGCACCAAAGCGAAGAATGCTCAGGAAGCGCATGAGGCAATCCGTCCGACTAACTTCGCGCGCGATAAGGCTGGAACCGGCGACGAGGCCAAGCTCTATTCGCTGATCTTCAAGCGTGCAATGGCGAGCCAGATGGCCGCAGCCCAGCTTGAACGCACTACCGTTACTTTGCGGGATGCCACTGGTCAGCATGAACTGCGCGCGACCGGTCAGGTGATCAAGTTCCCCGGCTTCTTCGCGGTCTATCAGGAAGGCTTCGACGACAGAAAGGACGAGGATGAAGAGGGCCTGCTGCCCGCGATGAAGGACGGCGACACGCCGGCCAAGACGGCGGTTGAAGCCAACCAGCACTTCACCCAGCCGCCGCCGCGTTTCTCGGAAGCCTCGCTCGTCAAAAGGCTCGAAGAACTCGGTATCGGGCGTCCGTCAACCTATGCCTCGACCATTCAGACATTGCGCGACCGCGACTATGTGCGGATGGAGAAGAACCGCTTCTTCGCCGAGGATAGCGGACGACTGTTGACGGCGTTCCTCGAACGCTTCTTCCCGACCTATGTCGCCTACGAATTCACCGCCGGTATGGAGGATGAACTCGATACGGTTTCCGACGGGCGCGAGGACTATAAGGAACTGCTCGCCAGCTTCTGGAAAGACTTCAAGCCTAAGACCGAAGAGGTGATGGAGAAGCTGCCTTCGGAAGTTACCGAGGTGCTCGACGAATACCTTTCCGACTACCTCTTCCCGCCGCGTGACGACGGTAAGGACGCGCGGTTCTGCCCACTTTGCGAAACCGAAGGGCGCGAAGGCGGTAAGCTGTCGCTGCGCGGCGGCCGGTTTGGCGCATTCATCGCCTGTGCGAACTATCCGGAATGCAAGTTCACCCGCCGGTTTGCCCAGCCAGGCGGCGATGGTGACGATGGCAGCCAGGATGGCGTGATGGGTCAGCACCCGGAAACAGGCGCGGACATTCACCGCAAATCCGGCCGGTTTGGCCCCTATGTCGAAATGGAAGTCGACGAGAAGAAAAAGCGCGCTTCGATCCCTAAAGACCTCGACGATTTCGATCTCGAATGGGCGGCGAAGTTGCTCGATCTTCCGCGCATCATTGGCGCACACCCCGAGACCGGCAATGAGATCGAAGCTGCGATCGGCCGCTATGGTCCATATCTGCGCCACGATGGCAAATACGCCAAACTGCAGAGCACGCGCGATGTGTTCGAAACCGGTATGAACGCGGCGGTGACTCTGCTGGCCGAAGCCGCCAATCGCAAGGGCGGCGGGCGCGGCAAGGCGGAGCCAATCAAGACACTTGGCGAACACCCGACCAGCGGCGGCGAGATCAAGGTCATGCCGGGACGCTACGGCCCCTATGTCACCGACGGCACGACCAATGCGACGATCCCGAAGGATGTGAAACCTGAGGATGTCGAAGCCGCGCAAGCGATTGAGCTGATCGATGCCCGCGCGGCCAAGGGACCGGCGAAAAAGAAGCGCAAGAAGGCCGCGCCGAAGAAGAAAGCGGCTGCGAAGAAGAAGGCTCCCGCCAAAAAGAAGGCGCCTGCAAAGAAAACTTCGACGCCCGCAGAATGATTTACGCGAATGCCGCGCCTCACCCGCGCGGCATTTGTAAATCGTCAAGCATTGTCGCTTATCCCTCGTTCAGAGAGACTAGGGGCGCCGCGACGTGATTGAAATCGAAGTCCAGAACGAGACTCACCAAACCCAGGACCGCATCCGCTTTGCAGCGGTGCCGCGCATTGGCGAAGGCATTCGCCTGCGCGCGCCAGACGGCATGTGGGCAAGTTATGATGTGCTCGACGTGTGGTATCAGAAAGCTGAATATGGCGACATCTGGATGCCCTATGTCCATGTCAAACTGACGCCAGGTGAAAGCGACACCGATCCCTCGCTGACGGATTTTGGTGTCGAGGAACCCGAAGACTCGAGCTTCGCCGATCTTGCTGGGGAGCTCGAACCATTCAAAATCTGATCAAACGCAATGTCGGCCCGCACCGCAACAAGCCCGATGAAGACGGCAAGACGCCGGCGCAAAAGCTGGCAGAAACGCCGCCAGGCGAGCGCGAAGTGTACGACAATGAAGATGCTTGGAACGCGCCTTCCGAAGACGAAGGCCCGGTCGCCGACACCGACGCAATCGTCCGCGCGGCAAAGGCGATGCGCGATGGCACGCCTGTCGACGAAGTCCGTCAGGCCAAAGCCAAAGTCTGTCTGATCGTCGATGACAGCCGCGTGATCCGCAAAGTCTCGAGCAAGATTGTGAAGAGCCTCGGCTATGTCCCGATCGAAGCGCAAGACGGGCAAGAGGCCCTTTCACGCTGCAACCAGGCTATGCCCGAACTTATCCTGACCGACTGGAACATGCCGGAAATGGACGGCATCGAATTCGTCAAGCAACTGCGCGCAATCCCGACTCCGAAGGCGCCGACCGTGGTGTTCTGCACTTCGAACGGAGAGGCGGCTGATATCCACGAAGGAATCGGCGCCGGGGCCGACGACTACATCGTCAAGCCGTTCGACGAGAGCGCTCTGAAGGCGAAGCTGGAAAAGCTCGGGCAGAGCTAATCGGGTTTGCGCTCGCTATTGCGCAGCGGGGCACGTAGACGCGCACCATGGGCAAAGAACACTTCGAACGTCACAAACAACCCTGGAACGCCGAAGAAGCGGGCCGCCTGCGCCTGCTCGCATCCAAAGGGCAGGGCCTGAAGCAGATCGCCAAGGCGCTGAACCGCAGCGAAGACTCGACCAAGAGTTTCGCCAAGCAGCAAAAGATCAAGATTGCTAAGAAGCGGTGATTCACGCAGCTACCCCCGGCAAGTTGATGCTGTCCTGCTACCAACTTGCATACTAAGACCCGCCGATGATGTTCACGACACTGGCCGCCTTGAGCGCGGCGCTGGCACTTCCTACTTTGCAGCGCGGCGACGCGAGAGACTTTATTCGCAGTCGAGAGATGGCGACTGAAGCCGATGACGTTCGCGCGGGGATCAGCTTGTTCGTTGCCCCAGACGGAGACGTTTTGTCGTGTACGCCGATACGTGTTGTAGGCAGCGTCGAAACTGCCAAATCGGCCTGCAAGTTTTTTGAACGCCGACGCGTTAGCCCTGCTCGGGATTCGAACGGGCAGGCAATTCACGGCGTACTCACGACGACAGTTGCGCTGATGACGGAACCCGGATCTGGTCAGTCCGCTTCAACAAATAGCCTGAGCTTGGGCGAGTTGCCGGATATCCAGTTGCCATTTGGGACCGCTGAAGAAGAGCGGATCGTGACGACGATCGTGCTCGTTGAACCTCACGGGAAAGTGTCCGAATGCGAAGTGCCTAGCCCGCACAAGCAGGAAGATGAGGACGTCAACCATGCGATTTGCGACTATCTTGCGACCGTGCCTCTTCACGTGCTGCTTGGCAAAGACCGTCAACCGGTTCGGTATGTGCGCCGAGTTCAGGTGCAGTTGACGGGGTGATCACTTCACCCAATCCAGCCCCATCTCCTCGAACACTTCCTTGTCGTCGGACCACCCCTCCGAGTGTTTCACATGCAGGAACAAGTGGACCTTCACGCCCAGGATCTCGCTCAGTTCTTTGCGGGCAGCTTCACCGATCGCCTTGATCTGACGACCGCCTTTGCCGAGCACGATGGGCTTCTGGCTGTCGCGGGTGACGACGATTTGCTGGTGGATTTCCAGGCTGCCGTCTGGGCGTGTCTTGTATTGTTCCGGACGTACCGCCGTGTCGTAGGGCAGTTCTTCGTGAAGCTGTTGGTATAGCTGTTCGCGCGTGATTTCTGCGGCCAACAACCGCTCCGAGGCGTCGGACACCTGATCTTCGGGATACATCCACGGACCTTCGGGCATCATATCGGCGAGCGCCTGTTTCATTTCCGGTACGCCGTCGCCGGTCAGCGCGGAGATGAAGTAGATTTCCTCGAAGTCGATTTTTTCACCGAGCTCCTGCGCCAGCGCGAGCAGCGGCTCTTTCTTTGCGCGGTCGACCTTGTTCAAAACGAGGATCTTCTTCTCGGGTCGCTTCTCCAGCGCCTCAATCAAAGGCTCCAATTCATGCCGCCGCTGCTTGATCGGATCGACGATCAGCAGAATAGCATCGGCGCTTTCGGCGCCCTCCCAAGCGGCGCTCACCATCGCGCGGTCGAGCCGCCGGCGGGGGGCGAAGATGCCAGGAGTGTCGACTAGTACCATCTGGACCGGACCGTGAAGCGCGACGCCCAACATCCGGGCGCGCGTGGTTTGAGCCTTTGCTGAGGTAATGGCGACCTTTTGCCCTACCAGCTGATTCACGAGCGTCGATTTTCCAGCATTGGGAGCGCCAATGACCGCCACCATGCCGCAATGTGTTTGGGCGTCAGGCTCGGTCATCCAAAATGCTCCAGAAACGTCTCTGCGGCGAGCCGCTCGGCTGCACCCTTGCTGTTAGCGATAGCTTCTGCCGCGCCGACATTGTGGATCGATACGCGCACCTTGAAGCGGGTGTCGTGATCCGGTCCGCTGCGATCTACCACTTCATAGACCGGCATCGCCCGGCGGTTGCCCGCACACCATTCCTGAAGCGCGCTTTTGGGATGCTTGGCCTTGCCGACATCGCCGGAAAGCTCAGTGGCCCAGAGACGGTAGACGACATCGCGTGTGGCTTCGTATCCGTGCTCGACAAAGCTGGCCCCTATGAGCGCTTCCATCACATCGCCCAGAATGTTGTCGCTGTTGGCGCCGCCATCTTCGCGCGCTTGCTTGCCCAGCCGGATGTGATCTTGCAGCCCGATCTCGCGAGCAATCTCCGCGCAGGTGGCACCGCTGACCAGCGCGTTCAGGCGCTGCGATAGCTTCCCTTCAGGCGAATTGCCCGCCTTGTAGAGCCAACTCGCGACCGAAAGGCCGAGTACCCGGTCGCCGAGGAATTCGAGCCGTTGATAGTCGCTGCCGCCCGTGCCGTTGGCGCCGTGGTGGAAGCTGCCATGGGTCAACGCTTCGACCCACGGTGCATCGTTGCTTACTTTGAACCCAAGTTTTCCAAGCCATTCCGCAGTGGCCGGATCAATCGTACTCACAGTGTTTCTCCCAAGCGATCCCAACGTGCTGCGGTGAACCACGTCCAGGGCTTTATCCATTCTGCGCTGCCATCGGTCGACCACATGATGATCGTGGCCTCTGCGACTAGAAGGTCTTGCGGAACAAGACCAACGCCGCCGCCTGATGCCGCGCGAAAGCGACTGTCCTTCGAATTGTCGCGATTGTCACCCATTACAAACATTCGGCCTTCGGGCACCATGACCGGAGCAAAGCCATCCGCGCGGGTCAGTCCGAAATCGAGCACGTTGTAACTGCGCCCGTTTGGCAGTGTTTCACGGAACTGCCGATATTTGCACACCGAATTGCCTTCGGCGTCCTCGGTTGCCTCAGCACCCCACGCGCAGGAGGTGTTGATCGACACCGGAATCTCGAAGTCGCCAATTTCCTCGCGCGGCACGATTTCCCCATTCAGGACGATCTCACCGCCGATCACGCCGACCGTGTCTCCGGGCAAAGCAATGACACGCTTGATGTAGTCGGTCTCGTCGATCGGGTGCTTGAAGATCACGACGTCGCCGCGTTCGGGCTGACCCGCGAGCAAGCGTCCAGGGATGAGCGGTGCGCTGAACGGCAGCGAATGCTTGGAAAAGCCGTAAGGCCACTTGGCGGCGAGCAGGTAGTCGCCGTTCCACAGCCGCGGCATCATGCTTTCCGACGGGATCGAGAAGGGCGAGAAAATAAAGCTGCGGAAGATCAGCACCGCCAGTAGAAGCTTGAGCAGAAACAGGCCAAAGCTGGTCCAGCTTTCTTCTTTTTCGGCGCTTTCGGTGGCTCCGCTTTGCTGCGTCTCCAACGTGTCAGATTCTGTTGTAACATTCATCGCGCGCACCCTTAGTCGCGCAGCCCGCACCAAGCAAAGGGGGTTTGAGCATGACCGAAGTGATATCCGCAGTCTGGCAGCGCCTAGCGGAGCTTCCTCAGGCAACATTGGCAGATCTTTTTGGTCGCAATCCCGATCGTTTTGAAGCGATGAGCCAGCGGATCGAATTCGATGTTCCAGGGCATGGCACCAACGGAATGCTGCTCGACTGGTCGAAGACGCACCTCGACGATGAAGTGCTCGACGCATTTGAGAAACTGGCCGATGCGGCGCAGTTTGATGCTGCCCGCGAGGCGCTCTTTTCCGGAGGGATCGTCAACCCAACCGAAGGCCGCGCTGCGACGCATGGAGCAATGCGCGGCAGCGGCACGGATGCCGATGTCGAAGAAGGCGAGGCGCTGCTGGCCCGTATGGGGATGCTGGTTGAAGCGATCCATCAAGGCGCATTGGGCGAGGTCAAGCATCTGATCCATATCGGGATTGGCGGCTCAGCGCTTGGACCTGATTTGGCAGTCGACGCGCTTACGCGGGACCTGAAGCTGGTGGATGTACACGTGGTGTCCAACATAGATGGGTTGGCTTTGGAACAGGCTTTTGAGGCATGTGATCCTGCGACGACGCTGATCGCGGTCGCCTCAAAGACCTTCACGACGATCGAGACCATGACCAATGCGGCGAGCGCATTGAAATGGCTCAAGGACAATGATGTCGATGATCCGAGCGGTCGGGTTGTTGCGCTGACTGCCAATCCGGAAGGCGCCGTCGAATGGGGCGTCGATGAGACGCGCATCCTGCCATTCCCCGAAAGCGTGGGCGGACGCTATTCGCTGTGGTCTTCGATCGGATTTCCGGTCGCGCTCGCAGTTGGGATGGATGATTTCAGCGCGATGCTGGCAGGGGCCAAAGCGATCGACGATCACTTTCGCACAGCCGAAGGCCGCGTCAACGGACCGCTGCTCGCCGCCTTTGCCGACCAATACTACACCCGCTTGCGGGGATGCCAGACCCGTGCGGTGTTCGCATATGACGAACGGCTAGCGCTACTTCCCGACTATCTTCAGCAACTTGAGATGGAGTCGAACGGTAAAAGCGTAACTGCCAGTGGGGAGCCTGTTTCGGGCTCAACCGCGCCGATTACATGGGGCGGCGTGGGGACCGATGCGCAGCATGCGGTTTTCCAACTGCTCCACCAGGGCACACATCTTGTTCCTGTCGATTTCATTGCCAGCATCGCCCCGGGTGACGAACTCGACCCATCGCATCACCGCCAGTTGCTAATGAACTGCTTTGCCCAAGGGGCGGCTTTGATGGCAGGTAAAGCCTCCGACGATCCGGCGCGTGCCTATGCCGGAGATCGGCCAAGCGCGATGATCCTAGTCGATGATCTGGACGCGGCGATGCTTGGCGCTCTGATTGCTTTCCATGAACATCGCACCTTTGCCAATGCAGTGCTGATGGGGATCAATCCATTCGACCAATTCGGGGTGGAACTCGGAAAATCCATCGCGAAACAGATTGATTCAGGCGACGGTCAGTTTGATTCCTCTACAAGCGCATTGATGGCACTCGCCGGGCTCACTTAAGCGCAAAACGCGGGCCATCGGAATGCAGTGATTCTCCGTCGCCAATCGTGCGGATTCATCATTGCTTTACCAATTTTGCGAGCGATTGAAATTTAATTTCTCACTCGTGTTATAAAACATACTGTCGTTTCGCTGCGGCGCAGCATTCTGGATCGATTTGCACTCGCTCCAGTTTTGGGTAACACATCTTGCGTCGCGTCTATCCTTAAGTTCTCGTTACAAGGCCTCTCTATGACCCGCATCTTGTCGCTGTCGGCAGCTTTGGCTGCACTCACACTCTCTTCTGCAGCGATGGCGGACAGCGGCCCGGAAAAGGACATGGAAGAGGCGACTGAAGAGCTGGCAAAGGCAGCAGCCAAGGTGGCCGAAGCAACCCTGGAAATGGTGAATACGGAAGAAGTCGTCGAAGCAGCGGTTGCATCTGCACTGGCGGCGGAGGGCTTCGCAGTCCCTGAAACTCCAGATGCTCCTGGCGTCCCGGCAACGCCGACGCCAGTGAAACTCGTGAGCTTCGATGGTGAACAGAAGTTCTTGAAGACATCGACCCGGCTGCGCGTCTGGCGTGCCAATGTCGGTTACACGCTTACAATCAACTCCGAGGGTGAGGTCACCGATTGTGAGCTCACAGAGAAGTTTCGCCGTACTTATGTGAACCAGAAGCTCTGCGAAGTGCTGACCGATCACCACGAATTCGAGCCGGCGCGCGACGAAACCAATATGCCGGTCGAAGGGCACTACACATCGCGACTCGTCTATCTAGACATGCGCGACAAACATTGATGCGCTGCCGCTTTTGAGCGGCACATCAACCGAGATTCATTGACATTCGGACGGTTCGCGCCCATTTGGCGCTCAACCGAAACGCGCTTGCCAGCGTGATGCGGCGGCTCTGATATATCCGCCCCGGCAGCGTTTTGAACCGATTTTCCTCTAGGACTTCCCTTTTCACGCGGGCGGTTTTTACCCCCGCGCCGCGCGACGATTCCGTCCGGAATCCGCCAAAGAGCAAGTCGCGCGCCGCACACATTGCGAGTAAGCATGACAATTACATTTGATACACTCGGGCTGTCTCAGCCCGTCCTTCAGGCGCTTGACCTCAAGGGCTATTCCACCCCCACACCGATCCAAGAGCAGGCGATCCCGCCGGTTCTCGAAGGTCGCGATTTGCTGGGCATTGCACAGACTGGCACCGGCAAAACCGCCGCATTCATGCTGCCCAGCATCGACCGTCTTCGCGAAAGCGACAATCGCATCCCGTTCAAGAGCTGCCGCATGCTGGTGCTTGCACCTACACGTGAGCTTGCGGTTCAAATTTCGACAAGCGCCAAAGACTATGGCGCTCTGGCGGGCTTGAAAGTCCAGGTCATCGTCGGCGGCACGTCCGTCAACAAGGACCGCAACAAGCTGCATCGCGGGACCGATATTCTGATCGCGACGCCAGGGCGCTTGCTCGATCTGATCGATCAGAAGGCGTTCAACCTCTCCGGCGTTGAAGTTCTCGTGCTCGACGAAGCGGACCAGATGCTCGATCTCGGGTTCATCCACGCGCTGCGCACGATCAACAAACTGGTGCCGAAAGACCGTCAAACACTTTTCTTCAGCGCGACGATGCCGAAGCAGATCAAGGAATTGGTTTCGGGCTATTGTCACAATCCGGTGCAGATTTCGGTGACGCCAGAAAGCAGTACGGCTGAGCGCGTCGGACAATTCCTGTTCATGGTGCAACAGAACGAGAAGCAATCGCTGCTCGAATTGATCCTGTCCGGCCAGCACAAGGTACCGGGTGATCTCGAACGCGTGCTAATCTTCACTCGAACGAAGCACGGTGCCGACCGGGTCGTAAAGAAGCTGGGTCAGCGCGGTATTCAAGCCAACGCAATCCACGGCAACAAATCGCAAGGGCAGCGCCAGCGTGCGCTTGACGAGTTTCGCCGCGGCAAGACTTCGATCCTGATCGCCACAGACGTTGCCGCGCGCGGAATCGACATTCCCGGTGTGAGCCACGTCATCAACTACGAACTGCCCAACGTACCCGAACAGTATGTTCACCGGATTGGCCGGACTGCGCGTGCTGGACGTGATGGCATTGCGATTGCATTCTGCGCCGAAGATGAGCGCGCATATCTAAAGGATATTCAGCGCACGACCGATGCCGAGATGGACCGATTGCCATTGCCCGATAATTTTCGTGCCGTTGTGGAAGGCGTTGGCCCGACCAAGCCTCCGCCGCGCGGACAAACGCGGGTTTCGACCAAACGCGTGAAGCCCAAACCGTTTGGCGGCAACAAGAAGCCCGCGCGACCTCAGGGGGGTGATCGTCCCGATGGCGGTGCTCCATCGCGGCCCAAGCAAAAGCATGGTGCGCGCAAGGGACGGCCAAATCGATCCGGTGGTCGCCCCGGAGGCGGCCGGCGCGGTGGTTCGGGCGGCGGCTCTGGCGGCGGCGGAGGCGGCGGGCGCCCTCGTTCAGCCAACGGGTAACAAATCCGGCGTTTCGTACGAATAGCGTTCCGTATCGCGGCGCGGTTGGCAAGCTTACCAAAGCAAGCCATATCGCGCCCACATTAAGGGAGCGCGCATATGTCCGCCGAATACGATTACGACCTTTTCACGATTGGTGCAGGCTCCGGCGGAGTGCGCGCCAGCCGTGTTGCTGCGGCGCATGGCGCTCGCGTGGCAGTCGCCGAGGAATATCGCGTCGGCGGCACCTGCGTCATCCGGGGCTGTGTGCCCAAAAAGATGCTCGTTTACGGCGCGCATTTTGCCGAGGATCTGGAAGACGCAAAACAATTTGGCTGGACCATTGAGGGCAAGAGCTTCGACTGGGTGAAGCTCCGCGATCATGTGCAGCAGGACATCGACCGGCTCGAAGGGTTGTATGGCGAAACGCTCGACAATCACGATGTGACAGTGATCCGAGAACGTGCCGAGATCACCGGGCCACATGAAATTACGTTGGCAAGCGGCAAGATGGTGACGGCCAAATATATTCTGGTCGCAACCGGCGCGCGGCCTCACGTCCCTGAATTTCCCGGCAGCGAGTACACGATCACCTCCAACGAGGCATTTCATCTCGATGCGGTTCCCGAACGCATTCTGATCGTAGGTGGCGGCTATATCGCCAATGAGTTCGCTGGCATCTTCAATGAATTTGGCAGCAAGGTGACGATCGCCAATCGCTCCGATGTAATCCTGCGCGGATATGACGCTTCGTTACGCGACAGATTGCTGCAAATCTCGCTCACCAAGGGAATCGAGTTCTGCTTCAACACCACTTTCGAGTGGATCGAAAAGCAGGAAGACGGCACGCTCAAGGTCAAGATGACCGGCGAAGATGAGCGCATCTACGATCAGGTGATGATCGCCACGGGCCGCAATCCGAACACTCAGGGGCTTGGTCTCGACTCGGTCGGGGTTGAACTCGGCGTCAAGGGCGAGATCAAAGTTGATGCGTTCTCCAAAACCAATGTCGACCATATTTACGCCGTCGGCGATGTGACCGACCGCGTGCAATTGACCCCGGTCGCGATTCGCGAAGGGCAGGCGTTTGCCGACAGCGTGTTCGGCGGCGTAGAACCCTATGCTGTCGACCATTCCTGCATTCCCAGCGCCGTGTTCAGTCATCCGCCGATTGCTTCGGTTGGCCTGACAGAAGGCGAGGCGCGCAACACGCTTGGCAGCATCCGGGTGTACCAGTCCGACTTCCGCCCGATGAAGAACGTGGTCGCTGGTCGCAACGAGCGCGGACTTTACAAGATGGTGGTCGATGCCGCGAATGATCGGATCGTTGGCGTGCATATGATCGGTCCGGAATCGCCGGAGATCATGCAGGCGGCAGCCGTGGCGGTGAAGGCTGGTCTGACGAAAGCGGACTTCGACGCTACCACGGCAATCCACCCGACGATGGCCGAAGAACTTGTGCTGCTCAAGTAATGGAACTGTCTGGCAAAACCGTCTTGCTAACTGGCGGCACCGCCGGGATCGGTCGCGAAATGGCGCGGCAGTTGAAGGAGAAGGGTGCCCAAGTCATCCTCACCGGACGCAGCCCTGATCGGCTGGCCGAGATGGAAGCAGAAGGTTTCGAGACGATCTTTGCTGACCTGTCCAATGCTGCGGGTGTGGACGCGCTTCTCAACGCATGGGGCGACCGTGCGCTCGATATCCTGATCAACAATGCCGGGCAGTTGGTTGATCACGATTTCCGCAAGGGGAGCGTCGATCCCGACGCCGCCGACGTGACGATCTACGCCAATCTCAACGCTCCGATCCGCCTGATCACCGGGCTGATGGAACAGCTCAAGGCTCGGCCCGCAGCCGCAATCGTCAACGTCACATCAGGCCTCGCCATCGCGCCTGCTGCACGCCAACCGGTCTATTGCGCAACCAAAGCAGGCTTGCGGTTCTACTCGCTGGCGATCCGCGAGCAGCTCAAGGATACGAATGTCCGCGTGATTGAGGCATTGCCCCCGGTCGTCGATACGCAGATGAACGACGGCAATCCGATGAAGAAAATGCCTGCCGAGGAATGCGCACGGCAGATCGTGGTCGCGATTGAACGGGACAAAGACGAGGCCAATATCGGCATGACCAAGGCGCTGCGGGTAACGGAGTCTATCTCTCCAGCGCTGGCTCGCACAGTGACCTTGCGTTTTTGATACGTTGACCCTGCCGCGACGCTGCGGCAACGACCTCTGACACCAATCATCAGGGGCCCCCAATGTCTGCCAATATTGCCGAAATGGAACGCCGCCGCGAAGCCGCCAAAATGGGCGGTGGGCAAAAGCGCATCGATGCTCAGCATGCCAAGGGCAAGCTGACCGCGCGTGAGCGGCTCGACATATTGCTCGACGAAGGCAGCTTTGAAGAGCTCGACACCTATGTCGAACATGATTGCGTCGATTTCGGCATGGAGAAGCAGAAGATACCGGGCGACGGCGTCGTCACCGGCAGCGGTACGATCAACGGGCGGCTGGTCTATGTTTTCAGTCAGGATTTCACTGTCTTCGGCGGCTCGCTGTCAAAACGCCATGCGGAGAAAATCTGCAAGGCGATGGACACCGCGATGAAGGTCGGCGCGCCGGTGATCGGCCTCAACGATTCTGGCGGCGCGCGCATTCAGGAAGGCGTGGCGTCATTGGGCGGTTATGCCGAGGTGTTCCAGAAAAACGTGCTTGCCAGCGGCGTCGTGCCGCAGATCAGCCTCATCATGGGGCCGTGCGCGGGCGGGGCGGTGTACTCGCCAGCGATGACCGACTTCATCTTCATGGTGAAGGACAGCTCCTATATGTTCGTCACCGGGCCGGACGTGGTGAAGACGGTCACCAACGAGGTCGTCACGCAGGAAGAACTGGGCGGGGCCATCACCCATTCGACCAAAACCAGCGTCGCCGATTGCGCGTTCGAGAATGATATCGAAACGTTGCTCGCGACGCGCGAGTTCTTCAACTACCTGCCGCTGTCGAACCGCGAGGAAGTACCCGAACAGCCCACCAACGATCCGTGGGACCGGCTGGAGCATTCGCTCGACACGCTGATCCCTGACAACGCCAACCAGCCTTATGACATGCACGAGGTGATCGCGAAGACGGTGGACGAAGGCACGTTCTTCGAAATCCAGCCGGGCCATGCCGCGAACATCATCTGCGGCTTTGGCCGGGTCGAAGGGCGCACCGTGGGCGTGGTCGCGAACCAGCCGATGGTGCTGGCGGGCGTGCTCGATATCAATTCGTCGAAGAAGGCGGCGCGCTTCGTGCGGTTCTGCGATGCGTTCGAGATTCCGATCGTCACCTTCGTCGACGTCCCCGGCTTCCTGCCCGGCACTGCGCAGGAACTGGGCGGGATCATCAAACACGGCGCTAAATTGCTGTTCGCCTATGCTGAGGCGACCGTACCCAAGATCACCGTGATCACCCGCAAGGCCTATGGCGGCGCCTATGACGTGATGGCGTCAAAGCACCTGCGGGGGGATCTGAATTACGCCTGGCCGACCGCCGAGATCGCCGTGATGGGCGCAAAGGGCGCGGTGGAGATCATCTTCCGCCAGGACCGCGACGATCCCGACAAGATCGCCGAGAAAACCAAAGAATACGAAGACCGCTTCGCTAACCCCTTCATCGCCGCGCAACGAGGCTATATCGACGAAGTGATCCACCCGCATTCAACGCGGCGGCGGATCGCGCTGGGGTTGAGGAAGCTGCGGACGAAGCAGTTGGAGAACCCTTGGAAGAAGCATGATAATATTCCGCTGTGACAACGGCTGAGGCAATCCTGACTGACTTGCTCGCTGATGGATCTGACTGGTGGGCTGGTGAACTGCAGACCGTGACCGGCTTCTATCGGGCCGAATTCGAAGAGTTATTCTCACGAGCAACTGAGGAAGGCTTCGTACCTCGCTCGAAAGACAAACAAATGCTTCATCAGGCAGCCAACACACTGCTGGGCCACCCTGACCCTTCAACCTCCGCAATTGAGAAGCATGTTGGGCCAGATTGGGAGGGGCTGCTTGAAGATTTTATGTGTTTGATGGGTCAATGAGCACGACCATCATCCGTCATTGCGAGCGTAGCGAAGCAATCCAGAGCGGCTCGCGAAACGCTCTGGATTGTCCGAGCACGTCTTCGACTCGCCGCGGCGACTGCGTCGCCTCGCAATGACGAAACTTCCTTGCGTCTACATCATGGCCAGCAAGAGGAACGGGACGCTTTATACTGGTGTGACGTCTGATCTTCCGCAGCGCGCATGGCAGCATCGCGAGGGGCAGGTCGAAGGGTTCTCGAAGAAGCACGGCTGCAAGCTGCTCGTTTGGTTCGAACGGCATGACACCATGGAAAGCGCTATTCTGCGTGAGAAGCAGATCAAGGCTGGTAGTCGCAAGGCAAAGCTCAAGGTGATCGAAGCCGAGAACCCGACTTGGCGCGACCTGTTCGAGGATATTGCGCAAGAATAGAAATACCGTCATTGCGAGCCGCGAAGCGGCGCGGCAATCCAGAGCGTTAGCGCGCTAGGCTCTGGATTGCTTCGCTACGCTCGCAATGACGAGTAAGGAACGTCCAACAATGAAACTAGGCCGTCTCAACCATATCGGCGTTGCAACGCCCTCCATCGCCGACTCCATCGCGCATTATCGCGACGTTATGGGTGCGGCTGATATCACCGAACCGTTCGACTTGCCCGAACAAGGCGTGAAGGTCTGCTTCGTCAACACGCCAACCCATTCGACAGGCTCAGGGCAGGCCGATTCGCGCATGAATGGCACGCAGATTGAGCTGATCGAGCCGTTTGACGAGTCTTCTCCGATCAACTCGTTTCTAGAAAAGAACCCGGCGGGTGGGCAGCATCATGTCTGTTTTGAAGTCCCCGATATCGCTACGGCACGCGAGGAATTCGAGGCTATGGGCAAGCGCATTCTCGGCCCCACACGCATCGGCGCGCATGGCACGCCTATCTTTTTCGTCCATCCCAAGGATATGCAGGGCATGCTTACCGAGATTATGGAAACGCCGAAGGAAGCGCATTGACCTTCCCGTCGCCCCGGACTTGATCCGGGGCCGCATGCTGCTTGAGATCCCGGATCAAGTCCGGGATGACGATTTTGGGAGAGAGGAAACCCATGACCTACGAGACCATCCGCGTCGAACGCGACGGCCCGCTGACCACCATCACCCTCAACCGCCCGGATCGCCTCAACGCGATGCCGCCTCAGATGGCGGACGAGATTGGGCAGGTGTTCTACGATCTGGGGGACAGCCGCGCGGTGCTGATCACGGGTGAGGGCAAGGGCTTCTGCTCGGGCGCGGACCTGTCTGCGCGCAGCGACGACAATCCGTTGATGGGCAAGGGCGGCAGCCACGAGGCGCTGAACAACCATTACAACCCTGCGGTCAGCCACTTGGTGCGCGCGAACGTGCCGGTGATCTGCGCGGTCAATGGCCCGGCGGCAGGTGTTGGGTGCTCGCTCGCGTTGGCGGCGGACTTCACCATTGCCGCGCGCAAGGCGTATTTCCTGCAGGCCTTCGTCAATATCGGCCTCGTGCCCGATGGCGGCTCCACTTGGCTGCTCGCCCGCGCAATCGGCCGTGCCCGCGCCACCCGCATGATGATGCTGGGTGAGAAGATCAGCGCCGAACAGGCCGAGGAATGGGGCCTGATCTACAAATGCGTCGATGACGAATTGCTGATGGACGAAGCCAAGGCGCTCGCGGCCAAGCTCGCCAATGGCCCGACGCTCGCCTACGCAGCAATGAAGCGCAACATCGCAACTGCGCTCGACGGATCGCTGCAACAGGTGCTGCTCGCCGAAGCCGAAGCGCAGCACATTGCGGGCCGCTCCGCCGATGCGAAAGAGGGCGGCAAAGCGTTCCTCGAAAAGCGCAAGGCAGAGTTCAAAGGGGCCTAGAGTTTCAATTAACCGCTTGGCGGATTTGTGAGGTGCGAGTCCCTTCCGATTGGCGCGCGCTTGTGACATGAGGCTGGCCATGACCCAGAAACCGGCCTTCCAGGACAGGAATGCTCTCGCTTTCATTGCCGCGCTGGCGGTGACCGCAACCCTTGCTGGTTGCGGCGAGCCTGCCTCCTCCGATGACACGGCGGATCAGAAAGTGGCGGTTGAATCCGAGCCCTCGCAACCTGCGCCAAGGGCCACGACTGCTCCCGCAATCACGCAAGTTGTTGAAAAAGAACGAACCATTACGGCCCCGTTTGGTTCGGTGCAAATTGCCCAAGTCAGCATAGAAAATGCGGCCCATGCCGAGGCCGGTCGACTGCACATCACCTATTTCGACAAGGATGGAGAGCAGAGCGCGGATTATCCCAAAGCAGTCGTTATGGGCAGTTGGGGGCGTATGGGTGAATGGTCCACCGAGCAGAAATATTCCGAATTTCCGGTCATCGTCGCCGAAGGTGGTGGCACCTGGCAGGGCTACACCTGCGGCTGGACTTCGTGGACGGAGTTGCAGCCTTCTGGCCCGGTGGAATTGCTCAGGTTGCAGACCTTTTATTCCAACGACGGGACCGGGCGTGAACCGGAAGAGTTTGAAGCCACTATCGGTTCGCCCGCACCCGATGGCAGCTTTGTGGTATCCTTTGCCGGGACCAAGGAACGTTCAACAAAATACCGCCGCGAAGGCGACGCTTACATAGCTGTGAGCGGTGAAGAACTGGATGCATGCTGATGGCCGATGTTTCAGATTGGAAAGCCCTCGCCGACAAAGAAAGCAAAGGCCGCGACCTGACATGGTCGACGCCCGAGGGCTTCGATATCAAGCCGCTTTATACCGGCGAGGATCACGCGGATTTCGATCCCGGCCTCCCCGGTTTTGCGCCGTTCACGCGCGGGGTGAAGGCCAGCATGTATGCCGGGCGTCCGTGGACGATCCGGCAATATGCGGGCTTCTCAACCGCCGAGGAATCGAACGCGTTTTACCGCCGTAACCTAGCGGCGGGGCAAAAGGGTCTGTCGGTCGCTTTCGACCTCGCCACGCACCGCGGTTACGACTCCGATCACCCTCGCGTGGTCGGCGATGTTGGCAAGGCCGGCGTGGCGATCGACACTGTTGCGGACATGCAGATCCTGTTCGACCAGATCCCGCTGGATACGATGTCGGTCAGCATGACGATGAACGGCGCGGTGATCCCGGTTATGGCATTCTATATCGTCGCGGGCGAGCGTTCAGGTGTGAGCGCGGAGAAGCTCTCGGGCACGATCCAGAACGACATTCTGAAAGAGTTCATGGTCCGCAACACCTATATCTACCCACCCGAACCGAGCATGCGGATCGTTTCGGACATTATCGCATATACCTCGGCTAACATGCCGAAATTCAACAGCATTTCGATCAGCGGCTATCATATGCATGAGGCCGGGGCGACGGCAGTGCAGGAGCTCGCCTTCACCATCGCAGACGGCAAGGAATACGTCACACGCGCGATGGCCGCAGGGCTGGATATCGATGCGTTCGCGGGGCGGCTCAGCTTCTTTTTCGGCATCGGCATGAACTTCTTCATGGAGATCGCCAAGCTGCGCGCCGCGCGGACGCTGTGGTATCGCACCATGGATGGGCTGGGCGCGAAAGCCGAGCGGTCGAAGATGCTGCGCACGCACTGCCAGACTTCTGGTGTTTCGCTGCAAGAACAAGATCCATACAACAACGTCATCCGCACGACAGTCGAGGCAATGGCGGCAACGCTTGGCGGGACGCAGAGCCTCCACACCAACGCGCTCGATGAAGCGATTGCGCTGCCCACCGACTTCTCTGCCCGCATCGCGCGCAACACGCAGCTGGTGCTGCAAGAAGAAAGCGGGATCACCAATGTCGTCGATCCGCTGGGCGGCTCG
This sequence comes from uncultured Erythrobacter sp., assembly GCF_947499705.1. NCBI lineage: Bacteria > Pseudomonadati > Pseudomonadota > Alphaproteobacteria > Sphingomonadales > Erythrobacteraceae > Erythrobacter > uncultured Erythrobacter sp. Next base: position 989,228 of record NZ_CANMPJ010000001.1, read on the forward strand.
CACTACATCGAAGCACTCACTGCGACGCTCGTCGAGGAAGCCGAAGCACTGATCGCGCAGGTCGATGAAGCAGGCGGGATGACGGCCTATGTCGACACCGGCGCACCCAAGGCGGCGATCGAACGCGCGGCGGCGGAGAAGCAGACCGGTATCGACAAGGGCGAGACCGTGATCGTTGGCGTGAACAAATACCAGCTCGCCGAAGAGCAGCAGATCGACACGCTCGACATCGACAATGCAGCAGTGCGCAAAGGGCAGATCGCGAGATTGGCAGAGGTGCGCGCTGGCCGGGACGAGATCGCTTGTCGCGGCGCGCTCAAGGCTTTGACCCAAGGCTGCACCAGCGGCGGTAATGTGCTGGAACTGGCAGTCGAAGCGGCGCGCCACGATGCGACGCTCGGCGAAATCTCGGCGGCGATGGAAGAAGTGTTCGGCCGCCACGACGCGACGCCAAAGCCGGTTAGCGGGGTTTACGCCAGCGCCTACGAATTTGACCGCCGCTGGGAGCAGGTCACGAACGGCGTCGATGCGGTCGAGCGACGCTTGGGCCGCAAGCCGCGCATTCTGGTCGCTAAGATGGGCCAAGACGGCCACGATCGCGGCGCAAATGTGATCGCCAGCGCCTTTACCGACATGGGCTTTGAAGTGGTCTCTGGACCTCTTTTCCAAACACCTGAAGAGACGCGAGATACAGCGCTTGCGAAAGACGTGGATGTAATCGGCGCAAGCTCGTTAGCGGCAGGACACAAAACACTGATCCCCGAACTGATCCGGTTGCTCAAGGAAGCGGACCGGCCCGATATCAAGGTCACAGCAGGCGGCGTGATCCCGCCGCAGGACTACGACTTCCTGCGCGAGGCAGGGGTGCAAGGCATCTACGGCCCCGGTTCCAACGTCGTGGAATGCGCGGCGGATATTCTGACCCTGCTCGGCCACAACATGCCGCCGCTTGAGAGCATTATGGACGAGGCGGCGGAGTGAGCCTTTGGCGCGACTTCAAGCTCTGGCGCAATCGCAGACGGAAGCGAAGAGCCGCAAGCTTCGAGAAGCTAGATACAGATTACTCGTATTATGAGGAGCTTAAATCCTCGGGTAAGTCAGCAAGTGAAGCCGCAGACATAGCTAGGGATTCTGGAAAAGACTGGACATTTCAAGTTCGTATGTCCCGTAAAGTATATGGCCTGTCGCTTGTGGAAGCCCAGAAAATCATAATGCTAGATCGTGATCCACACCTACGAAACCAATAAGGCTGGAGCTCATTAGATGACAGATCTTCACCCCGAAACCCTCTCAGTCCATGCTGGCTGCGAGCCTGATCCGACTACCAACGCGCGGATCACGCCGATTTATCAGACTTCATCTTACGTCTTCGACAGCGCCGAGCATGCCGCAAACCTGTTTTTGCTCAGCGAGTTCGGCAACATCTATTCGCGCATTATGAACCCAACCAATGATGCGCTTTTGCTCTCGAAGATCGAAGCGAATGAACATATCGAATTCTTGTAGTCACTTAATGAGGGTGTCGCTTAAATGACCCAAATCCGCACCGACTGGACCCGCGAGGAAATCGCGGACCTCTTCGACCTTCCCTTTACTGAATTGCTCTTCCAAGCAGCCAGTGTCCATCGCAACAATCATCCGCCCGAGCAGGTCCAACTGTGCACCTTGCTCAGCATCAAGACCGGCGGTTGTCCTGAAGATTGTGGCTATTGCTCGCAAAGCGTGAAGGCTGACAGCGGTGTCGAGGCGACCAAGCTGATGGATGTGCAGGCGGTGCTGCAACGCGCAGCGCAGGCCAAGGACGCTGGGTCGCAGCGTTTCTGCATGGGCGCCGCCTGGCGCAATCCGAAGGACCGCGACATGCCCGCGATTGTCGAGATCGTGAAAGGTGTGAGCGACATGGGGCTGGAAACCTGCATGACGCTCGGCATGCTGGAGCCGCATCAGGCCGATATGCTCGCTGAGGCTGGGCTCGATTATTACAACCACAATATCGACAGCTCGCCCGAATATTATGAGCGCGTGATTTCGACGAGGGACTTTCAGTGCCGCTTAGACACGCTTGACCATGTGCGCAGTGCCGGGATTAATGTCTGTTCAGGCGGTATCGTCGGGATGGGTGAAACGCGCGAGGATCGCGTTGGCTTCGTCCACACGCTCGCGACACTGCCAGAACATCCCGAAAGCGTGCCTGTGAACGCACTCGTCCCGGTCAAGGGGACGGTGCTGGGCGATATGCTGGCGGACACTCCTCTCGGCAAGATCGACGATATCGAATTCGTGCGCACTGTTGCCGTCGCGCGGATAACGATGCCAATGAGCATGGTGCGGCTGTCGGCGGGCCGCGAAAGCATGAGCGAAGCGACACAGGCGCTTTGTTTCCTTGGCGGTGCGAATTCGATCTTCACCGGCGACAAGCTGTTGACCGCGCCCAATGCGGGCGATGACAGCGACGGAGCTCTGTTTGCAAAGCTGGGTCTGACTGCGCTTCAAGGCGAGGAACCAGCGCGTGCTTGCAAAGAGATGGAATCCGTCGAATAGCGCACCCTTCACGCAACAGAATTGCCAAGGACGCTGGTTATGACGAATCTTCACCCTGAAACGCTTTCCGTCCACGCTGGCTGCGAGCCTGATCCGACGACAAATGCGCGGGTGACTCCGATCTACCAAACCAGCTCATACGTCTTCGACAGCGCAGAGCATGCAGCGAACCTGTTTTCGCTCAGTGAATTCGGCAACATCTATTCGCGGATCATGAATCCGACCAACGATGCGTTGGAGAAGAAGATCGCGGCGCTTGAGGGCGGCGTGGGCGCTCTTGGGGTTGCCTCGGGCCACGCGGCGCAATTGCTGGCGTTCCACACACTAATGGAGCCGGGCTGCAATATCGTTGCGGCAAAGAAGCTTTATGGCGGGTCGCTCAACCAGCTCGGCGAGGCGTTCAAGAAATTCGGTTGGGAAACACGCTTTGTCGATGCGGATGATCCCGAGAATGTGCGTACGGCGATGGATGACAAAACGCGCGTCGTGTTCATCGAGAGCCTCGCCAATCCGGGCGGTGTGGTGAGCGATATCGCGGCCATTGCAGACATAGCGCATGCTGGCGGCGTGCCGTTGATGGTCGACAACACGATGGCCTCTCCAGCCCTGTGCCGCCCGTTTGAACATGGCGCGGATATTGTCGTGCATTCGACCACAAAGTTCCTGAACGGTCACGGCAATGCGATTGGCGGTGTGATCGTCGACAGCGGCAAGTTCGATTGGAAAGCGCAGGGGGATAAGTATCCGTCGCTGACGCAGCCCAATGGTTCGTATCACGGCGCAGTGCTCGTCGATGCGCTCGAGCCAGTCGGGCCGATCGCTTTCATCATCGCCTGCCGCGTTCTGGGCCTGCGCGATCTCGGCCCGGCGATGGCACCGATGAATGCATTTCTGGCGCTGACAGGCATGGAAACGCTGCATCTGCGGATGGACAAGCATTGCGCAAACGCTCTGGCACTGGCGACATGGCTGAAAGAACAGCCGCAAGTCGAATGGGTCAGCTATGCGGGCCTGAGCGACGACACATATCATTCGCTTGCTCAGAAATATCTCGGTGGCAAGGGCGGGGCAGTGTTCACCTTCGGATTGAAAGGCGGTTACGAAGCGGGCGTGAAACTGGTCGAGAGCGTCAAACTGTTCAGCCACCTCGCCAATATCGGCGACACGCGCTCGCTGATCATCCACCCCGCATCGACGACGCACAGCCAGCTATCCGAGGAAGAGCTTCTGAGCGCGGGCGCGGGACCGGACGTGGTACGCGTTTCAGTCGGGATCGAGCACATCGACGATATCAAGGCCGACTTGGCGCAGGGCCTTGGGTTGTTGGAGTGAGGCTGCGGCGTGAAACGGCTCATCTACTTATCGGTCGTCTACTGGACCATCGCTTTGATCCTGCTGGCGGTCTACAACTTCCAATGCGGTTTTAGTGCCGGTCACGATCCAGAGAGCGACGCACTGATCCGCGCCTGCATCGACGATATGCAAGCGGGTTTTCCATATGTCTTCGCCGCGACCATTGCGATGTATATTGCTGTTATGTGGTTCTCTCGAAAACGATGAGCCTCGGCTTTTCAGTCGACGAACTCCTACCCAAAGCCCGCGGGGGAGGGCAGCTCAAGATGGGGCTGGTCCGGCTGTCGGAGGAAGAATGGCTTCAGCCTGATCCTGATCTTGCGGCGCGCCTTGAGGGATTTTCGCACTGGCCAGAGGGCGTGCAGCTTACGGTGGAAGCAGACGTGCCGGCGCGCGAACTTGCCGAAATGCTGGGTGTGCCGGTCGAATTTGATCAGGCAGCGCTGCCCAAAGTTGCTCTCAATTCTCACGAGGACATGTGCCTCCTCACAAAACGGGAGGGTGACAATCAGTATCGCCTGATTGGCGCAGCGGTTGCATGGCCGACCGACTGGCATCCCAAGAACAAGATTGGTCTGCCACTGCGCGCGCTGCATGCTCCCATTGCTGGCTATGAAGAGCAGCTCGCTACCGGCGTCGATCGCTTCATGGACACACTCAAAGCCGGACCGATCTACGGTCGCTGCAATTGGTTTATCGCGCCGACTGGCGAACGCCGATGGATCGCCGATGCGCCGCCTGAACAGGCGTATTCGCATGTCACGGCGGACAATGCTGGCGAGACCCTGTTTGTGCGTTCCGAGCGCCAGACCCTGCGTCGCCTCCCCAAAACGGGCGCGATCCTGTTTACAATCGGCATCTATGTCGAACCCCTGGGCAAGCTCGGTCCCGACAACATCGCGATGCTATCCAAGGCGGTGCAGTCGCTTGTCAGCGGGGAGGGTGACCGGCGCGGCGCACCGGCCTATGCTAACAGTCTGATCGCTTTCGCCGCCCAACGGAGAACCGCCTCATGATCTCTGCCTTGTTGCTGTTGTTGGCCCAGTCCGATGGATTTCCTGAATGCAACCAGGAGGCTGCTGATCGAGGTATCCAGCAGGAAATGAACATCTGCGCCGCTGTGGAATTCCGCAAGGCCGATGCCGAACTGAATGCGCAGTGGAATGTGACGTCGCAAAAGATGAAAGAATTCGATGAAAGCTGGACGGCGGAATGGGATGATCGTCCTGGTTGGTTTGCCAGCCTGCTGGAAGCGCAGCGCGCGTGGATCGCTTTCCGTGACGCGCATTGCCGGGTCGATGGATACACCGCGCGCGGAGGCTCGCTGGAACCATTGCTTGTATCAACCTGCAAGACCGCGCTGACCGAGGCGAGGACAGAGCAACTGCGCGAGCTTGCCGAAAGTCCAAACTAAGCGCCATTTCCGATAGGTTGCTTGCCGCGCGGTGAGGCGGCATAGGCATACCCAATAGGGACCCCCACGGAGCGCCGATGTTTTCCAAAATCCTGATTGCCAATCGCGGCGAAATTGCCTGCCGCGTCATCCAGACCGCGCAGAAAATGGGTATCGCCACTGTTGCGGTCTATTCCGACGCTGATGCGCGTGCTCCGTTCGTGCGGATGGCGGATGAGGCCGTGCATATCGGTCCCGCTCCAGCATCGGAAAGCTATCTGATCCCGGAAAAGATCATCGCCGCCTGCAAAGAGACTGGTGCTGAAGCGGTCCATCCCGGCTATGGTTTCCTGTCCGAGCGCGCGAGTTTTGTCGAAGCGCTCGAGGCAGAGGGAATCGCGTTTATCGGCCCGCCTCCCGGAGCGATTGCGGCGATGGGCGACAAGATCGAATCCAAGAAGCTCGCTATGGAAGCGGGCGTCAACGTCGTCCCCGGATTTGTCGGCGAGATCGAAGACACCGAACACGCTGTCCGGATCTCCGACGAAATCGGCTATCCCGTGATGATGAAGGCCTCTGCCGGCGGCGGGGGTAAGGGAATGCGGCTTGCCTATTCAGAGCAAGACGTGCGCGAAGGGTTTGAAGCGACAAAGCGCGAAGGCCTCAATTCCTTCGGCGATGACCGCGTTTTTATCGAGAAATTCATCCTCAATCCCCGCCATATCGAGATTCAGATCCTTGGCGATAAACACGGCAATATCCTATACCTGAACGAGCGCGAATGCTCGATCCAGCGGCGGCACCAAAAGGTTGTCGAAGAGGCCCCATCGCCCTTCGTCACGCCCAAGATGCGCAAGGCGATGGGCGAGCAATGCGTCGCTCTGTCGCGCGCTGTCGAATACCATTCAGCTGGGACAGTCGAGCTGATCGTCAGCGGTGCCGATCCGACCGGCGAAAGCTTCTACTTCCTCGAAATGAATACACGGCTTCAGGTGGAGCACCCCGTTACCGAGGCGATCACGGGCGTCGATCTGGTCGAACAGATGATCCGCGTCGCAGCGGGTGAAAAGCTCGAAATGACGCAGGATGATATCGGCATCGAAGGCTGGTCGATCGAGAACCGCGTCTATGCCGAAGACCCATATCGCGGGTTCCTGCCTTCGACAGGTCGCCTGGTCGAATATGAGCCGCCGCTTGAGGGCTGGACCAACGATGGCAGCGCCAATGGCCGGCGCGGTGTTGCCATGGGAAATGGGGGCGTTCGGGTCGATGATGGCGTGTTCGAAGGCGGCGAAGTGTCGATGTTCTACGACCCGATGATCGCCAAGCTGATTACCTGGGCTCCGACCCGCGAAGAAGCCGCTGATCTTCAGATTACGGCGCTCGACAATTTCCGCATCAGGGGCCTCGGTCATAACGTCGATTTCCTCAGCGCGATCATGCAACATGACCGGTTTCGGTCAGGCGAACTCACGACCGGCTTCATTGCTGAGGAATATCCTGACGGATTCGAAGGTGCACCTGCCGACGACGCATGGCTGCGGCAGCTTGCGGCTCTCTTCGCCGGGGCCGAGTTCACTGAACAAGTCCGCGCGCGCAGGATATCCGGCCAGCTCAATGGCAACGACAATCCGCCTTCGCGCTGGATGGTCAAGATCGGGAGCCAGAGCTTCGACGTGTTGCTCGAAGAGGGCGGCGCGAATGTCGATGGTGAGACCATGCGCGGCACGTGGGACTGGGAAGTCGGCATGCCGATTGCTCAGGTCACCGGCGAAAATGAAATGGCGGTTCAAATCGAGCGGATCGGAGTGCGCTGGCGCATGACGACGCGCGGCGCTTCGCATGAAGCCTTGGTGCTGCCTGCCAATGTCGCGCCTTTGGCAAAACACATGATCGAAAAGATCCCGCCTGACCTCTCTAAAATGCTCATCTGCCCGATGCCGGGAATGCTGGTGAAGCTGCACGTTGCCGAGGGCGAAAAGGTGCAGCCTGGTCAGCCGCTGGCAACCGTCGAAGCGATGAAGATGGAGAACATCCTTCGGGCCGAGAAAGAGGGCAAAATCGCCTCGATCAATGCCTCCGAAGGTGAGAGCCTGGCGGTCGATGCAGTGATTCTAGAGCTGGAATAGCCTGATTCGCGAGAGCCACTAACAGTTCAATTTCGCTCGTCTGGAATCAGATTCGTAAAACTTCACGGTTCGAACTGTCCCTTTTGGGTGCAGTCGTGTTGCGCGGCTTTGTACCTTTGCGTCAACTTTATTCACTTTCGTTTGATTTAACATTAATCCACTGGTCAATCTTGGGAAAAGTGACGACAATTCTTTCTGTTGATTCGGCATGTCGCAACGAATCACATCGAAAGGGGTTAGTCATGGCGAGGAAAGGTACCGGTTATTTCGACCGCAAGGGTCATTTCTTCAAGACCCCGCGCGAAGCAACGGCCAGTGATATCGCAGCATTGCTTGGTCAGATTGGCGATGGTGAAAGCCTTGCGCCGGGCATCGCGCAAATGCTGATCGAGCGTCGTTCGGATATAGAGCGCCTGTTCAAAGAGCATGACGAGATGATGGCTGAGCACGAGGGCAACGTGACCGACATCACTGAAAAAGTCTCGAAATTGCCGGGCCGTCCGGCGAGCTAAGGGTAAGCAAGAGGCTATCAGTAAAGTTGCAACTTGCAACCTATCTCTCTAGGCGAGATCAAGCTTAGGGAGACCAACATGTCATTATCAATAACCGCGGTAACCGCTGCTGTATTGGCGTTATTGCTGCTCGTCACAGCAATCGAAACGGTCAGCAAACGTCTCAAGCTCAAGGCTGCATTTGGTGACGCTGACGATCCAGGTCTGATTGCGGCGATGCGAAGTCACGGGAATCTGTCGGAACACGCTCCAATCGTGCTTATAATGCTCGGCCTGCTCGAGTTCGGAGGAGCGAATTCAACTCTGCTGATTAGCATCGCAGGTGCCTTTATCGTTGGGAGATTTGCGCACGTGATCGGGCTGCATCAGCGCAGCGAACCCGGGAAAGCTCCACTTGCCCGTCAGATCGGCGTCATTCTCACTTGGCTGACCCTTCTGGCCCTTGCCATATTGCTGCTGGTCGGTGTTTTCGTGAACTAATCCGCGACCATTGCCACCGCGCGAATCCAGCCAGCGCTGGCGCGCTCTATCTTCACCGGGAAGCAGCTGAACATGAAGCCTTGCGATGGCAGGCTTTCGAGATTGGTGAGTTTTTCGATCTGGTAATAGGGTCGGATACGGCCCGCTTTGTGGCCCTCCCAGATGATCGCGGGGTCACGCTTTTCGGCCCAGCGTTTTGCGGTGTGGCTGAATGGAGCGTCCCAGCTCCAGGCATCAGTGCCGACCACCTGCACGCCGCGTTCGGTCAGCCACAAAGTTGCCTCGGCGCCTAGCCCGACGCCCTGATCGATGAAATTGTCAGTTCCGTAGACTGCGCCCGATTGTATCAGCACGATGTCGCGTGGCTGGAGATCGTAGTGAATTGCTTTGAAGGCCGCTTCGATTTCGGCGGCGCTCACCACATGGCCGTGGGGCAGGTGCGAGAAATCCAGTTTTACGCCCGGACGGAAGAACAGGTCGAGCGGGGCTTCGTCGATGCTCGGGGCAGGGTTGGCCCCGTCATCGGTTGTTGAATGATAGTGCCACGGCGCATCCATATGGGTGCCGTTATGCGTGGCCAGTTCGATCTTCTCGACCGCCCAGCCTTCGCCGTCCGGCAAGTCTTCTTTTTCCAGTCCCGGGAAGAACATCGCGATCTGCGCCCACGTCTGTTCGTGGGTCATATATTCGATCTTGGGCCGCATCACCTCGGGGTCGGAAACCACATCATTGGTGATCGGGATCGAGAGGTCGACGAACCTGGTCATGCGCTGATTTTCGCATCGACTTGCAGTTCTCCGTCGAGGAATGCGGCGACGTCGCTTAGGTCCACGTCGCGTGCCAGATATGCTGCTCCAATGCTCTTGAGCAGCAGAAAGGGCAGGGTGCCTCCCTCCATTTTCTTGTCATGCCGCATATGATCGACCAATCGTGCCCCATCACATTTCAGGCCGAGCTCGGTGATGTTGGTGGGCACTCCGGAAGCGCTAACCGCCTGAGCAACAAGCTGCGCATCAGCCAAAGGCAGATCGCCCCTGAGCGCCGAATATCGAGCCGCAAGAACCATTCCCATCGCCACCGCTTCGCCGTGTAATAGCGTGTTGGAGAAGCCAGTTTCCGCTTCGAGTGCATGCCCGAATGTATGCCCTAGATTGAGCAGAGCTCGAACGCCGCTGGTTTCGCGCTCGTCCTCTGCAACTATGCGGGCCTTTGCACGAATGCTGGTCGCGATCGCGTGGGTAAGGGCTGCGGGTTCGCGCGCGAGGACCTTGCTTCCGTTTGACTCCAGCCAAGCAAAGAATTCGGCGTCGCCCAAGAGACCGTATTTCAGGACTTCGGCATAGCCCGCGCGCATCTCGCGGTTGGGGAGCGTATCCAGAACCAGCGGGTCGATCAGAACGGCAGCGGGCTGGTGGAAGGCCCCGATCAGGTTCTTTCCCGCACCCGTATTGATAGCGGTCTTGCCGCCCACCGAGCTGTCCACCTGCGCAAGCAAAGTGGTTGGAATCTGCACAAAGCCGCAGCCGCGCTTGGTCACCGCGCAGGCGAAGCCCGTCAGGTCACCAACCACTCCTCCGCCTAGTGCGAAGACATGATCACTGCGGGTCACTCCCAAGTCGAGCAGCCAATCGGTCAACCGCTCAAGTATGCCCCAGCTCTTTGCGCCTTCGCCCGGCTCGACGACGAACCAATCGATGGTAAGTCCTGCGGTAGCGAGGCCTTGCTCAACTGTCTGGCCAAACTCGCGGTGCGTGTTGCTGTCTGCGACAAACGGAACTCGTCGTTCAGCGCCATAGGACGCGAGAAAACTGGCAGCGCATGTCGCGATACGATCGAGTAAACCTGGTTCAATCGTGACGCCATAGCCGCGGCCAGCGAGCGCGACCGGAATCACGATTTGGGTGTCGCTCAAGCCAGCCATTGGCCAATTCCTTCAATTATTGCCTTTGCGGTATCGGCGTGGGGGCCGTCTTCGCTCATCACCCGCACTTGCGCTTGGCGGTAGTGGGGCTCGCGTTCACTCGCCAAGCGGGTGAGTATCTCCCTGGGGTCTCCGTCACGCAGTAGAGGTCGTGTATCTCGGCGAGAGGTTCGCTCGACCAGTGTGTCAATGTCACAATCGATCCAGACCGCTATCGCATTGTCGAGGATCAGACCGCGCGTTTCCGGATCTATGAAGGCACCACCACCAGTTGCGATCACGCCCGCATGTTCCTCTATCAGGCGCGCAATCACCCGGCGTTCGCCGTTGCGAAAGTAGGCTTCACCGTGCTCTTCGAAAATCTCCGCAATACTGCGCTGAGCTGCTTCGGTTATCGCATCATCGGCATCGACGAAATCGCGCCCCATCATGGCAGCGAGCCGCCGGCCCACGGTTGATTTGCCGACTCCCATCAAGCCGACAAGCGCGATTGGTCGGTCGATGCGGCATGCAATCCGGGCGATTTCTATATCGTTCAAAGTGGCCTGCTCAGTCATTGCAGCATGGCCTATAGATGGGGTAGAGCGCGCGCAATATGTCTGAACTGCGTCGCTTCTCTCGTCCACTGGCGAATTCGGCCCCGTTGCAAACCGCGCCTTCGCGCTTTGCTGGCCTGCGTCAAAGGCTACCCTATTATGTCGCGGCTGTGGTTCTCGCGTTACTGGCATTGGCATGGATTGATGGCGGGGAAGAGCCAATCCGGCCGATCGTTCAACCGGTTGAAGCTACGGGGCAAAACTGATGCAGCGCTCGATGTGGATGGGAACGGTTGCCGCTGTCGGTTTGGTTGGTGCACTTGCGGGTGCGTTTTCCACCGGAGCACTGACGGCTCAAGACGCGCCGGAATCCATTCTTCCACCCGGATTTGACGATCCCGCTCCTGCACCGACGCCTGCACCTGCTCCGGCACCAACGTCTGCGCCGCCGCCAACGCCGGGGACGCCGGGACCGAGCGTTTCACCAGGCACAACGCTGCCGGGCACCGCGCCTATTCCGGGCGGGCTGCCGCCAGTGCCGCAGGTTTCTAGCGACGATCTTGCCCGATTGCCTTCGGTTGAAGAACTTGAGGCGATGACAGTCGACGAGCTCGACGATTTGCTCGGCCTCAAACCCCGCTTCGACATTCCGCCAGCCGCACGGCGCTCTTTGGCGCAAGTGGGCGTTTTGGCTCCGACCGAAGGAGGCTTGCCGACCGCTTCGCTTGCGAGGCAGCCTGCTGCATTGGTACGCGCGGCACTCACTGGAACAAAAGGTCCCGTTGTTTCGCGGTGGGGGCATATTTTGCTCCGCCGTGCTCTAGCGAGCCGATTGGCCGCTCCTGAGGGTATGAATCCGGTTGAGTTCGCCGCCCTTCGCGCGGGCGTTCTCAACAATATCGGTGAGTATTCGGTCGCGCGCAGCATCGCGCAGGACGTCGATACCGGGAATTGGAACGATGCGCTCACCAAAGAGGCGCTGACCGCATATATCGCTGCAGCGGATTTCGTCGGCGCGTGCCCGGCAGTTCGGCTGCAAGGTTCCGAGCGCGACGGTTCGCAATGGGTGATGATGCAGGCGATCTGCAATGCCTATGCAGGCGAAGGCGCGCTGGCCGGTTCACAGCTTAATCGAGCACTCAGCGACGAAATCGCGCCTGCCATCGATGTGCTTCTCGCGCAGCGTTACGCGGGTGCTGCCGGACGCGCGCGCAGAGCGGTCGAAATCGAGTGGGAAGGGGTGGAGGAGCTCAACCCTTGGCGGTTTGCACTGGCCAATGCAGTGGGCGAGCCAATCCCAGAAACGCTGCTTGAGGATTTACCAAGCTACTATGCACGCACTGCCGCAATTGGTGCGATGGTTCCGCTGGAACAGCGCGCGCTCTATGCCGATCGGGCCGCCAGCGAGGGCATTCTCTCTTCGCGGGCAATGGTCGACCTTTACAGCCAGATCTACGCCGACAGCTCGATCATGGGCGAGGTGTCGGGCCGCGCCGGAAGGTTGCGCAACGCCTATGTCGCACCGGATCCTGCGGCGCGCGTTGCTGCGATGCGAGGTCTTTGGGGAACGCAGGATGGCGACCTGGATCAGCCCGACTATGCAGCGAGCGTTTTGACTGCCTATGCCGCCGCGCGCGTGACGCCGAGTGCTGGCCTGTCGCGCTATGCCGATGGCTTGATCGCTTCCATGCTTTCCGCCGGACTGGACCGTGATGCGGCGACGTGGGCGAGTGTGGTCGAGGAAGGCAGTCTCGCTTGGGGGCTGATCGCGGCGGGCACCGGTGATGGCAGCAGTGTCACGGCGGACGGTGTCGACGCGTTCATTGGCAACGATGTCAGCGAGGAATATCGCAAGTCGGCATTTCTTGTCGCCGGATTGGTGGGGCTAGGGCGATTGGGGCAAAGTGACGCTGCTAGTCTGGCCAGTGATCTGGATATTGATCTCAATCGTCAGACCCGCTGGACACAGACGATTTCGCGCGCAGCCGATGTTGGGAACCCGACGCTGGTTGCGATGCTGGCAGGGCTGGGGATGCAGGGTGAGAGCTGGTCGCAAATGACTCCGCTGCACCTGTATCACATCACCTCTGCGCTACGCCGGGTGGGACTTGAAGCCGAGGCGCGGATGATCGCTGCGGAGGCGGTTGCGCGGGGCTGATGTCCGCCGCCACTCAAGCTTTTCTCGATATGCTCGCAGCAGAGCGGGGGGCGGCAGCAAACACGCTCGCGGCCTATCGGCGCGATTTGGAAGGCGCGGAGAAACTGGTTGGAGATCTCGCTAATGCATCGCGCGCTCAGATAGCAAAGCTGGCCGGAAATTGGGCAGAGCTCGCACCGTCGACCGTTGCGCGCAAAGCTTCTGCACTACGGCAATTCTTCGGCTTCGCGGTCGATGAAGGCTGGCGTGAGGACGATCCTTCAGGTGCGTTGCCCAAACCGCGCACGCGCAGACCGCTTCCCAAGGTGCTTAGCCACGCGCAGGTCGAAGCCTTGTTCGAGCGTGCCGAGATAGAAGCGGATAGCGGGAAACCAGCTTCAATCAGGCAACTCGCATTGCTCGAATTGCTCTACGGCTCAGGCCTGCGTGCGACCGAGCTTGTCGGCCTGCCAATAAGTGCGGTTCCGCGTGATGCGCCACTTCTGACGGTCATGGGCAAGGGCGGACAGGCGCGGATTGTGCCGGTCAGTGAACGGGCGCGGGAAGCGCTGGCACAGTGGCTTGCAGTGAGGCCAGGCGATCCACCCTCGAAGCATTTGTTTCCTTCGCGTGGAGGAAAGCACCTTTCGCGAGTGCGACTATTCCAACTGCTTAAAGAACTGGCCGCGCGTGCCGATCTTGATCCGACCGGGATAAGTCCGCACGTTCTGCGCCACGCATTCGCAACGCATCTGTTAGAGGGAGGGGCGGACCTACGCGTGCTCCAAACGCTGCTCGGTCACGCCGATATCGCTACCACCCAGATATATACCCATGTCGATGCCGCGCGGCTTGTCGCTCTGGTGAACGAAAAGCATCCGCTCGCTCGCCCCCTTGCTCCCCGGCGCGCATCGGACTAGCGCAGCGCCATGACCTCCTACCTCGAATTCGAGAAACCCGTTGCGCAGCTTGAAGAGCGGATCAAAGATCTGCGCGGTGTCGATGCCAACGATGACGTCGATGTGGCTAGCGAAATCGCGCGGCTCGAAACCAAGAGCGCTGAACTTCTGGCGAGCACCTATTCCTCGCTGACGCCGTGGCAGAAAACGCAAGTTGCCCGGCATCCATCGCGCCCACATTTCCGCGACTATGTTGAGCACGCATTTGAAGATTTCATGCCGCTTGGCGGCGATCGCTATTTTGGCGACGATCTCGCGATCATGGGCGGCTTTGCTCGCCTGAACGGTCGCCGGGTTATGCTGATTGGGCATGAAAAAGGCCATGATACCCAGACCCGGATCCAGCACAATTTCGGCATGGGTAAACCAGAGGGCTACCGAAAGGCGATCCGCCTGATGGAGCTGGCGGGGCGATTTGAACTCCCGGTTGTTACTCTGGTCGATACGTCTGGCGCTTTCCCGGGTATCGAGGCTGAAGAGCGCGGACAGGCTGAAGCGATTGCGCGCTCCACTGAAGCCTGTCTTGCACTGCCAGTGCCAATGGTTGCGGTCATCGTCGGTGAAGGCGGTTCGGGCGGGGCAGTTGCACTTGCCAGCGCTGAGCGCGTTTTGATGCTAGAACATGCGGTCTATTCGGTCATTTCGCCGGAAGGTTGCGCTTCGATTCTGTGGCGCACCTCTGACAAAGCGCCCGAAGCAGCACAGGCCATGAAGGTCACTGCGCAGCATCTGAAGCGCCTTAAAGTCATCGACCGGATCGTAAAGGAACCGGTCGGCGGCGCGCATCGCAACCCCACCATCACCGCGCAATCTTTAGGCAAAGCGCTTTCAGAAGAGTTGGATGCGCTGGCTGACTTGCCAAGCGAGACACTGATTCGCACTCGCGAAGAACGTTTCCTGCAACTCGGCGGTTAGCTGCATCCGCGCGATGCTGAGAGCGCCAAGGGGTTGCTCGTCATCGTTAATTTCCCGATACTCATGCCAGACCGAAGGGTCAGGTGCCGCGAAGGTGGAGCGTGGCAGAAACGAACCGGGAGAAAAAATAATGGGACTGGTACGCAACAAATTCTGGCTGGCGGGCGCGGCACCGCTGACCTTGGCACTGACGGGCTGCATGGGAGGGTCGATCCCCTCAGCCTCCACCCCGATCACCCAAACGGAAGCGCAGCAGGGCGCGCAATATCATCCGCAATTCCTCGCGGAGTTTGGCGGCGCGATGAGCGGACCGCAAGCGAACTACGTCGAACAAGTCGGCAAGAACATCGCGGTCCATTCGGGCCTTGGCAATGCGCGTGACAGCTTTACCGTCAGCCTGCTCAACAGCTCGGTCAACAACGCTTTCGCGATTCCGGGCGGCTATATTTACTCAACCCGCCAATTGGTTGGCCTGATGAACAACGAGGCTGAGCTTGCCGGTGTGCTGGGCCATGAAGTCGGTCATGTCGCTGCACGTCATTCCCAGCGCAGGCAGCAAGCGGCGCAGCGCAATTCCATTCTTGGGGGGCTTGGGGCAGTTCTTTCTGGTGTGCTGCTAGGAGACAGCCAGATCGGTAACACGGTCTCACGCGGCCTTTTGCAAGGATCACAGCTGCTTACCCTGCGTTTCTCACGTAAGCAGGAGCTTGAGGCCGATGATCTGGGGATCACTTATCTGACGCGTGCTGGCTATGATCCGAAGGCGATGAGCACGGTGCTTGCCAGCCTGGCTGCACAAAACAGCCTCGATGCCAGCTTGCAAGGACGTGGCAATGCAACCGTGCCTGAATGGGCTTCAACTCACCCAGATCCCGCCAGCCGGGTACAGACGGCGCTTTCAAAGACTCAAGGTCTCGCATCTGGAATGACGAATCGCGACACGTTCCTGACGCGGATCGATGGGATGCTTTATGGCGATGATCCGGAACAGGGTGTCATCGAAGGGAGCCAGTTCATCCATCCCGTCTTGCGGCTATCCTTCACTGCGCCGCAGGGGTTCTACATGGTCAACGGCACACGGGCTGTCAGTGTGAACGGACAGAGTGGCAAGGCGCAGCTGACATTGGCGCCTTACGCGGGCGACCTCGACAGCTATGTTCGCCAGCAATTTGCGGAACTGGGCGGTGAAAATAATCGACTAGCGCCGTCGAGCATTCAGCGCACCACTGTGAATGGCATCAGCGCAGCTTACGGATCGGCGCGCGTCAACAATGGCAACAGCCAAGTTGATGTTGTGGTGTTCGCTTATGAGTTTGCGAACGACCGAGCGTATCATTTCATCGCGATTACGCCTGCCGGAGGGGGAAACACCTTCTCGACAATGTTCCGCTCGATGCGGCGAATCAGTCAGTCGGAAGCCAGCAACGTTGTTCCCAAACGAATCGATGTGATCACTGTTCGGCGCGGCGATACAGTTAGCGGCCTAGCGCGGCGGATGGCGTTCAGCGACGCACAGGAGCAGCGTTTTCGAGTCCTCAATGGATTGGGTTCGAATGAGGGGCTGGTCGCGGGGCAAAAGGTAAAGATTGTCGTGCGAGGGCGCTAGGCTTTTCAAATCTAAGACGCACAAACAAAAAGCGGCGGGGAAACCCCGCCGCTTTCCGTTTTCGGTAAGTCTTTCGACTTAGCCAGCCATTTCGGTCGAAACTTCCGAGAAAGTCGCGCCCAGCTGGCTGCCGAGGCTCTGCATTGCAGTGATCGCAGCAACGGCGATCAGAGCAGCGATGAGGCCGTATTCGATGGCGGTTGCGCCCTGCTCGTCACGAGCCAGTTTGTTGAAGAATTTCATTTGTAGTCTCCTGGTTCAGTCTTCGGTACCCGTGCCCATTCTTGTAAATCGAACGGACGTTTGCAGAATTAGATGGTAGCTCTTGAAAAATTCCTAATTTGGAGCCTTTCCAAAACCTTAACCCATCGCGTTCTCAACTGCGTCCTTCACCGCGGTCCAGCCGGTGGAGTTTTCGCTTCCAACTGCTTGGAAGCCTCCAATTGCTGCGATCACGATCAACGACGCAATCAGTCCGTATTCAACTGCGGTGGCACCCGAATTGTCGTTTCCAATGTGCTTTAGGAATTTCGTCAAATTCATGGGAACACCCGTTTTCTACGCTCCTGATGAACACTCAAATCGGCTCAGGACGTTAAGAAATGGTTGATTGGGCGCACTCAAATGGAAAAAAATCCGACAATCAGCCGGGCCATACACTCGTAGTTGCGGGCGCTTTACGCCGTCAGGACGGGCGCTGGCTTATGCATTGCAGGCCTTTGGAAAAGCATCACGGCGGCCTATGGGAATTCCCTGGGGGTAAGGTAGAATCCGGCGAAGCTCCTGTAATTGCTTTGATTCGTGAGCTGCGCGAAGAGCTAGGGGTCGAAATCGACCCTAATCACATTTGCCCGATCGCCTTTTCTGAAGAACGACAGGATCAGGAACGCCTGCCGATTGTAATCCTGCTTTACACTGTGGCCGATTGGGTTGGGACCCCGACAGCGCTTGAAGGTGGACGAATCGATTGGTTTACGCCGGAAGACATCGAAGGATTGGACAAACCGCCGCTCGATCATGACTTGGTCAGGCAGATATTTGGCGATCAGCCGGTGGATAGGGCCTAGGGCCAAATCAGAGGTTGCCAAGCGAGGCGCCGAGTCCTAAATGACCGTCCTCACGCGCGCCAGTAGCTCAGCTGGATAGAGTACCTGACTACGAATCAGGCGGCCGGAGGTTCGAATCCTTCCTGGCGCGCCAAAAAAGCCCATCTCGTTAGAGGTGGGCTTTTTTGGTTCTGTCATGGGAAGGAGGCTGACTTCGAACGCGGAGCGCCGCAGGCGGGCAGAGGGCCAGAGCCGCGAAGCGGCGGCGGGCGATCCTGACTAACGCCTCAAATCCTGCACACTATTCTCATGCGCTCGACCAAGACCAATGCTCGCTAAGCGGGTTCACTTCATAAAGCCCAGTTGTGTTCCTGCGTTCCTCGATCCCGACGGAAGCCTGGTGTTCTGGCCGAGCGAAGTCGGCGGGCGCCCGGACGCCTTATGGTGAAATGCCTGAATTCATCCCTACGCTCGCAATATGGGACGGCCCTTAGCTGTCGCAATCGTCCACGCGGCTTCATGATGCATATTTTGCACGGAACTCATTGAAGCGTGAGGGATTTTTACACCGGGATCATGACAAATATGCGCGGCGCATTGCACCGGGCCTGACATCGAGTTGAAGAAAGTACGTAGCTATGAACTACATGAATGTGCATGATCACGACGAATTTGATCCGGAGAATCCCTTGAACAAGCCCGATGTGCCCGAAGATGTGCAGGACGCGATTCGCACATTGCTGAAATGGGCTGGTGACGATCCGACTCGCGAAGGACTGCTCGACACACCCAAACGGGTTGGCCGCGCGTGGTTGGAATACTGCAGCGGCAATCAGGAGGATCCTTCGATCCACCTCAGTCGGATTTTTGAGGAAGTCGGCGGCTACGACGAGATCGTCCTGCTGAAAGACATCCCGTTCCAGTCGCATTGCGAACACCACATGGCACCGATCACCGGCAAGGCGCACATTGCCTATCTGCCGGATCAAAAGGTGGTGGGTATTTCAAAGCTAGCGCGCGTGCTCCACGGCTTTGCTCATCGCCTGCAGGTCCAGGAGCGCCTGACCGCCGAGGTTGCTGAATGTATTTGGGACAATCTCGAACCGCGCGGTGTCGCGGTCGTGATTGAAGCCGAGCACGGCTGCATGACCGGCCGGGGTGTCAAGGTCCACGGCGTCGGCATGATGACCAGCCGGATGATGGGCTGTTTCCTGGAAGACCATCGCAGCCGCAAGGAAGTGATGAGCCTGATGGGGTATTGATCTCTTCCGGGTCTGGTTCGTTGAAAAGGAAAAGGGCGCCCGAAACGGGCGCCCTTTTCTTATTTCGGATATCGATCTGGCCTAAAGCTGACCGAGCATATGCTCCGCGCTCGATACCTTGAAGTCACCCGGCGCTTCGACGTTGAGTTGCTCGACCACGCCGTCGTTCACCACCATCGAGAATCGCTGGCCGCGCTTGCCCATGCCAAAGCCTGATCCGTCCATCGTCAGGCCAACGGCTTCAGCAAAGTCGCCATTGCCGTCCGCGAGCATGGTGATGTCATCGCTGCCAGCGGCCGAATTCCATGCGCCCATTACAAAAGCGTCGTTCACAGCGGTGCCGACGATCTCGTCGACCCCCTTGGCTTTCAGGTCTTCGGCCTTTTCTACGAAGCCTGGAAGGTGCTTGGCGGAGCAAGTCGGGGTGAACGCTCCGGGCACCGAAAACAGCGCGACCTTTTTGCCGGCGAAATACTCGCTCGATTGAACCTGCTGCGGCCCTTCTGCGGTGGCTTTCACCATGGTCACTTCGGGAAGTTTCTCACCCACTGAAATCGTCATCGCGTTCTCCTTTTTAGATACGCAGCACTCAGGATCTGCCCATGCAGGCGCGTGCCTTGAGGACGATATAGGGCCTCAATGCGACGCGGCAATGGCACAAAAAGCACGGGCGCGTGGTTAAGATCGCTTCACCGTCGTCGTTGAATAGGGAGTAAACACAGGCGGTGATCTTTCTCTTGCCGGTGGGGGCACTTTGACCAGGCAAGGAGACAGGGACCATGAAATTCGCGAAACCAATCGCAGCGGCATGCGCACTCGCCGCTGCACTTACTACGGGGGCTGCCAAGGCCGACGACACCACCAACAGCGCCTCCAACATTCGCAAACTCGATATCATGCTGATGGTGACGAGCCTACGCTGCCGGACTGGCGAGCATGACTTTCAGGCGGACTATCACCGTTTCGCCGCAAAACACCTCGGCAGCCTCAATGAAGCGAGCAGGCAGTTGCGGCGCTCGCTGGTCGCGCGTCACGGATCGAAGGGGAGTAAGCGAGCGCTCGATCGGATCGGGGTGAGTATGGCCAACACTTACGGTGATGGGCATCCATGGATGGGCTGCGCGGAATTGAAGCAGGTCGCGCGCGATCTGAGCGCTGCGCCTGACAGTTCACTGCTTTATGAAGCGGCGAAGCGTTTGCTAGCTCCCGCGCCGGATGCACCAGTTACCATCGCTGCCGCAGACACGAGACCGCAGGTGCCCCCGCGTGAGTCTCGCATTCCATATGATTGGCCAGGTCAAAGGTCCATGGTTGCCTCTCATGACGAGTGAAATTGCGGTGCCAGATTGTCGCATGGTTGGGTCAGCCTAAGCCAACATATAAAGATTGCTTTATATTCTATTTGCACCCGCGGGGTCGGGCCGCTATGGGCTGCGGCAATAACGGCGAGACCTCCTCTCGCTGGCCATTCCCATTCAGGAGACAACCTCGTGGCCACCGCAGCTCTGACGCACGAATATATCATCAAAGACATCTCGCTCGCCCAGTATGGCCGCGACGAGATCCATATCGCTGAAACCGAAATGCCCGGCCTCATGGCTCTGCGCGAAGAATATGGTGCATCGCAGCCGCTGAAGGGCGCGCGGATCACCGGCTCGCTGCACATGACGATCCAGACCGCTGTTCTGATCGAGACGCTCGTGGCGCTGGGTGCAGAAGTGCGTTGGGCTACCTGCAATATCTTCTCGACGCAGGATCACGCCGCAGCCGCTATCGCCGATCAGGGCATTCCGGTTTTCGCGATCAAGGGCGAAACGCTGGCAGATTACTGGAACTATGTTGGCCGTATTTTCGATTGGTCGACCGAAGAAAACCCTGATCTGACCTCCAACATCATCCTCGACGATGGCGGCGA
This sequence comes from uncultured Erythrobacter sp., assembly GCF_947499705.1. NCBI lineage: Bacteria > Pseudomonadati > Pseudomonadota > Alphaproteobacteria > Sphingomonadales > Erythrobacteraceae > Erythrobacter > uncultured Erythrobacter sp. Next base: position 1,009,933 of record NZ_CANMPJ010000001.1, read on the forward strand.
TGCGACCATGTTTGCGCTTTGGGGCGCGCGTCTTGAAGCTGGTGAGGAAATGCCTGCTCCGCAGAACGCCGAAGAGATCGAGATGCAAAAGGCGCTCAAGGCCTATGTCGCGGCGAAGCCCGGCTATCTCACCAAGACGGTCAAGAACATCAAGGGTGTGTCGGAAGAGACCACCACCGGCGTGATGCGCCTTTATCAGATCGCCAAGGCAGGCAAGCTGCCATTCCCGGCGATCAACGTGAATGACAGCGTGACCAAGTCGAAATTCGACAACCTTTATGGCTGTAAGGAATCGCTGGTCGACGCGATCCGCCGCGCCACCGACGTGATGCTGGCCGGTAAGGTCGCTTGTGTCGCTGGCTACGGCGATGTCGGTAAGGGTTCGGCTGCCTCGCTGCGTGATGGCGGTGCCCGCGTCATGGTCACGGAAATCGATCCGATCTGCGCTCTGCAGGCGGCCATGGACGGCTACGAAGTCGTCTCGATGGATGAAGCAGTGAAGCGTGCCGATATATTCGTGACCGCTACCGGTAATGAAGACGTGATCACCGGCGAGCACATGAAGAACATGAAGAACATGGCGATCGTCTCGAACATCGGCCACTTCGACAGCGAGATCCAGATTTCTGCGCTCGACAATTACGAGTGGAAGGAAATCAAGGACGGCACTGACATGGTGACGTTCCCGGATGGCAAATCGATCCTGGTGCTGGCCAAGGGTCGCCTTGTGAACCTCGGCTGCGCCACTGGCCACCCGAGCTTCGTGATGAGCGCGAGCTTCACCAACCAGACGCTGGCTCAGATCGAGCTGTTCACCAAGTCGGACGAGTACGAGAACGATGTCTACGTCCTGCCTAAGCACCTCGACGAAAAGGTCGCTGCGCTGCACCTCGAAAAGCTGGGAGTTGAACTCAGCAAGCTGAGCCAGAAGCAGGCCGACTATATCGGTGTTCCAGCGGAAGGCCCGTTCAAGCCGGATCACTATCGCTACTGATTGAGCTGCGGCTTATCGGACAAATGCAAAAGCCCTCGCTTCGGCGGGGGCTTTTTGTTTGTAGGCCGTTGCATCGCGCCCGCGCGCCGCATAGCTGGTACCCATGGAATTAACGCCCACTGCGCTGGCCTTGGTCGGTCTCCTGCTCGCCGCTTGGACGGTGGGTGCGGCGGTCGTGATGCTCCGCGCCAACGCCAAGGCACGGCGAATGAAGGCGCTCCAGACATCTTTGAAACGCATGCGGCACATGCTCGATGTCGCGCCGGCCATCCCGATGCTTGTGCGGGTCGATGGCAAGATCGAAGCGTCCGAGCGGCTGGCGCGCTGGCTTGGCTTCGAAACCATGCCGGAGTTTCTGAGTGAGCTTGATGGCGGTGACGACATTGGCCTGTCGAAAGCGCAGCTCGAAGACCTGTCGGAAAAGGTACGCTTGACCCAGAAGAGCGCCGCTCCGTTTGAGCTGGCGCTGACACCGCCTGGATCGGGTCGCAGTCTCGCGATGCAGGGCGCTCTTGCGGACCCAGCGGTTTCGCCCGGCGGCGCGGCGCTGGTCTGGGTGTTCGACTTTTCGGAAAGCGAAGATGAATTGTCCCGGCTGCGAACCGCTGCGATGCGGGCGGAAAGCGATTTTGCGGCACTGGTCGGACTGATCGAGGCCGCGCCCGTCCCGATGTGGTTTCGCGGACAGGATATGCAGTTGCGATTGGTAAATCAGGCCTATGTCGACGCTGTCGGTGCGAGCGGAGCCGACGAGGTAGTCCAGAATCAGATCGAGCTGCTTGAACCCGAAGATGGCAGTGCCCCCTCCGAAATCGCCCGCGCCAGTCTTGAAGCCCAAGAAAAGGCCGAACGCACTGTTGCAGCAACAATCCACGGCGCGCGGCGAAGCTTGCGGGTCAGCGACCTTCCCTTGGGCCGCGAAGGGGTGGCTGGCTATGCCATCGATATAGAGGAGCAGCAGCAGCAGGCCCGTGAATTCCGCGCCTATCGCGATGCCCAACGTGCGATGCTGGATCAGTTGTCTGTCGGGGTCGCACAGTTCGACAAGGACGAACAGCTGACCTTCGCCAATCGTCCGTTCCGCAGGACCTTTGAGGTATCGAACGAGACGATTGCAGAGCGCGTTCCGTTCGAACGCTTTCTCGCCGACGCACGCGAGAATGGGAAGACACCTGAGGTTCGTGACTTCCCCGAATGGCGGCGCGAGCACGTTGAATGGTTCGGGCAGCCGGACACGCAGGAAGAAGCGTGGCCGTTGCCGGGCGGAACGCATCTCCGCATCGTGGCACAGCCGATGCCCGATGGCGGTCTGGTGATGATCGCAGAAGATCGCACCGAGCAGCTTGCGCTCTCCGCGACACGCGACACGTTGCTGCGCACCCGTACCGCAACACTCGACAGCCTGTTCGAAGCGTTAGCGATCTTCGCGCCAGATGGTTCGGTGCAATTGTGGAACCGCAGTTTCGCCGGGACGTGGGGGCTGCCGCCGGAATTTCTCGATACCCATCCAAGCGCGGACGGCTTGCTCGAAGCGATCGGCAAGAACCTTAAAAAACCACGCGAGGCCTCTCAGATTGGTGCAACAGTCCGCGCTGCCACGCTTGATCGGCGCGAAAAAGTAGGACGGGTCGAACTCGCGGACGGACGCACGCTGGAATTTGCCGGGGTGCCGCTGCCCGATGGCAATGGCTTGCTGACCGTGCTCGACATTACAGATTCGCAAATGGCGGAGAAGGCGCTGCTCGACCGCGCCGCCGCGCTGGAAGAAGCCGACGGCGTCAAAGCGCGCTTCCTCGCCAATATGTCTTACGAATTCCGCACGCCTCTGACGACGATTGGCGGCTATGCCGAACTGCTCAAGAGCGGGGCCGCCGGCAATATCGGCGAGCAGGGAGACGAATATGTCGACGCGATCTTGTCATCGGTTGAGCGCCTGACCGAGCAGGTCGAGAACGTGCTCAACCTCTCGCAGAGCGAGGCGGGGCTACTACCGATTAACAAGGAAGAGATCGACCTTCTGTCCTTCCTGACCAAGCTGGTTCGCGAGCGTGAGCAAGCGATCATCGATGCGCGGCTCGGCCTCGATCTCAAAGGCAAACGCGGTCGGAAGGCTCAGGCTGATTCGAGGCAATTGAACCGCGCAGTGGGCGCGCTACTCGACAACGCAATTGCCGGGACGCCGGAAGACGGCAAAATCCTGATCGAGATATTGGCGCCCGAACAAACCGAGCATTGGGGGACGGCATTCGTCATTTCCGACAATGGGCGCGGCATGAGCGCCGAAGAGCTAGAGCGTGCGCTTGACGCGCAGCGCAAGGATGAGGACGGCTCGCTTGAGAAGCGCCAAGGACTGGGCATTCCGCTCGCGCGGCAATTGGTCGAGGCGCATGGCGGCAAGCTCGAACTGACCAGTCAGGAAGGCGTCGGCACTGCCGCGATTATCTATCTGCCGTGACCCGGATCGACTTGCCCGATCTTGAAGCCATGGATCGCTTTGGCGCGGCGATTGCCGAGAAACTCCGCGCAGGAGATGTTGTCGCGCTAACGGGCGGGCTGGGCGCTGGCAAAACGACATTGGCGCGGGCGATCATTGCGGCTCTGGGTTATGCGGGCGAGGTCCCATCGCCGACATTCACGATTATCGAGACATACGATGCGCCGCCGCTTTCTCTGCCCGTCGTCCATGCCGATTTTTATCGGTTGGAAGACCCTGCGGAGCTCCCGGAACTGGGCCTTGACGATTATCGGGACGGCGCGGTGCTGATCGCTGAGTGGCCCGATCATGCGGGCGGATTTGACCACGAGGCCGCTTGCCTCTCGATAACGCTCGAAACTGCGGATCAGGGGCGAGTTGCGATTGCGGAACCGGGCGCGGATTGGGTAGGGCGCGAACCATGAGCGAACTTCCCGATGGCCTGCATGAATTTCTCGCCGATTCCGGATGGAGCGATGCCGCGATTGACCCGATTCCGGGCGATGCCTCGTTCCGGCGATACTTCCGTTTGCACAGGCCGAATTGCGAAGGCGCGATGCTGATGCATGCACCTCCGCCAGAGGAAGATCCTAGACCGTTTCTCCATGTCGCCAAATGGCTCAGCGACCATGGGATGCGCGCGCCTGAAATCATCGCGGCGCGACCTGAGCAGGGTTGGGTCCTGCTGGAGGATTTCGGCAACGATCGGATGCGTGACTGGCTCGACCTTCATCCAGAAGGGGAGCAATCCGCATACGAAGGCGCGATCGACGCGCTTGTCGAGTTACACCGGCGACCTCCAGGTCCCTTCTCCAGTTACGATATGGCGACATATCAACGCGAAGCAGGGTTGCTCACTGAGTGGTATTGTCCAGCGCAGGGTCTGAACGTTGATGGCGATGGGTATGTCGCCTCGTGGGAAGCCGCGCTTGCGCCAATGCTGCCACGACAAGCGCGGGGCGTGACGGTTCTGCGCGACTATCATGCCGAAAACATCATGCTGCTTGGCGACCCAGCAACCCGTGCGCCGCAAGGGCTGATCGATTTTCAGGACGCTCTGGTGGGACACCCAGCCTACGATCTTGTTTCGCTGCTGCAGGATGCGCGCCGTGAAGTGCCCGAAGAACTCGAAGCGGCAATGCTCGCTCGCTATCTCGAACAAGCCGACGCGCATGATGATTTCGCCGCCGATTATGCGCGGCTCGGTGCGCAGCGTAACGCGAAGATCGTCGGCATTTTCACCCGCCTTTACAAGCGCGACGGCAAGCCTCGTTATCTCGACTATATCCCGCGGGTTTGGGCCGCGATGGAGCGCGATCTGAAACATCCAGCGCTTGGACCAGTCGCGGACTGGTTCACCGCTAACATTCCTGACGAACTGCGCCGCACTGGCGGAGGAACAATCACGTGAGCGATCTGGTCAGCGATACCGCGATGGTGATGGCTGCCGGGCTTGGTAAACGGATGCGTCCACTCACGGCCTCGCAGCCTAAGCCATTGGTGCGGGTCGCTGGCAAAGCGCTGGTGGATCATGCGTTAGATCGGCTTGCCGAAGCGGGCGTGGCGCGGGCGGTGGTCAACGTCCATTACCTCGCAGACGCGCTTGAAGCGCATGTGCTCGAACGCAAGCAGCCGAATATCGTGGTTTCGGACGAACGCGCGGAACTGCTCGAAACGGGCGGCGGGCTGATCAAGGCGCAGCCGCACCTGCCCGATCCGTTCTATTGCCTCAACGCCGACAACATTTGGCTCGATGGTCCGCGCAATGCCTTCGCAGACCTTTCCGCGCGCTGGAATGCGGATGAAATGGATGCGCTTCTGCTCGTCGTCCCGCATGTTCGCGCGGCGAACTTTGCGGGTCAGGGTGATTTCTACATGGACGCGCGCGGACTGCTGAGTCGCCGCAAGCCGGGGCGCATTGCGCCATTCATTTACACAGGCATCCAACTCGTCTCGCATCGCCTTCTGCGCGAAGCCCCAGAAGGAAAGTTTTCGACCAACATCCTCTGGAACCGGGCGATTGAGGAAGGCCGTCTCTACGGTCTGGCCTTTACCGGCCAATGGTTCGAAGTCGGGACCCCAGCGGCGATTGCGCCGACCGAAGACGCGCTGCAGCGTGGATAAGAATTCGGCGCCCAACATCTATTCCATCGCGGCGCATCGCGGTTTCGCCGATGCCTTGGTTGCCGGTTTGGTACCGCGCTACTCTGACGGTGACCTTGGGCTGGCGCGGCTGACGCTTTTGGTCCCAAGCAGCCGCGCTGCTCGGACGATTTCAGAGGCCTTCGTTCGCCATTCGGGCGACGCGGGCCTGCTGATGCCGCGTATGGTTACGGTCGGAGATCTCGATCTCGACGAGGCTTTGGGCGCGTTGCTCGATCCACTTGGAGCGGGGGATATTCCGCCCGCCGTCGAACCAACGCGGCGTTGGCTGGAACTGGCGGCGATCTTGGCCGAAGAAATGACAAGCGAAGGCAATCCAGCTCTGCCCGGTGCCGCACGCCTGCGGATGGCGCGCGACCTGGCGCGGACCATGGACAGGCTGTTGGTCGAGGAGAAATCGCCTACCGACTTATTGGACGACACGGTCCTTGATCTCGAACCAAGTCTTGCTGGTCATTGGCAGGACTCGATCAGACTGTTCTCCCGCATTCTGGTGCGTTGGAGCTTCTGGTTGGAGGAACGCGGTCAGGTTGACGCGGCCACCCGGCGCAACATGCTGTTCGATCGCGCGGCGAAAGAGTGGCGCGGCATTCCTCCCACCGATTCAATCGTCGCTGCTGGTGTGACCAGCGCGGCTCCCGCGCTTGCACGGATGCTGCGTGCAATTGCCAACCTGCCCAATGGTGCGGTGATCCTGCCTGATCTCGATCTGGCTATGGACAATGCCGCTTGGGACGAGCTGGGCAGGGCGGGCCTGGCTCCCGAACCGGGTGAAACCGGCTTTGCTCAAGGCGATGTGCAGACGCACCCGCAGTACCACCTGAAGTTGCTGCTCAACCGCATGGGGATTGCGCGGCAGGAAGTGCGCGCCTGGCATCGCAAGGGCATGACCGCTGCCGAGCCTGAGCGTACCCATGCAATCAGCTCGCTGTTTTTGCCGCCCGAAGCCAGCAAGAACTGGATCACGCTTGGCGCGGACAAGCGACGCCTGAGCGGGGTTCGGTTGCTGACCAGCGCCACAAGCGAAGAGGAGGCGCAAGCGATAGCCCTGCTCGTCCGCGAGGCTCTTGAAGTGCCGGAAAAGCGTGTCGCGGTCGTCGCTGCCGACCGCTCGCTGGCACGCCGCGTGGTCCAGCATCTTGAGCGGTGGAACATTGCGGCTGACGATTCTGCTGGCCGAACTTTGTCGCTGACTACTGCTGGTCGGTTGTTGGCGCTTCTTGCTGACCTAGCCTCAAACGGTCTCACACCTGCGGCGTTGATCGGCACTCTGGCGCACCCCTTGGTGCAATCGGAAGATCGCGAGGCTCGACGGAGGTGGCTGGCATCGTTGCGCATGTTCGAACGCGAGTTGCGCGGACCATCGCCTGCGCCCGGGATTGATCCGCTGCGCGCTGTGGCCGAGCTAGCCGGTGTCACGGAATGGTGGGAGACGGTCGAAGCCGTTCTTATGCCCCTCCTCGAAGAGGCACCGGAACTCGCGTTCGCGGACGCAATTGATCGGCTTGCAGAGGCAGCGGAAGCCCTCGCCGGAGACGCCGTGTGGGCGCGCGAGGATGGACGCGCTCTGTCAGGCTTGATCGAAGATTTGCGGCTGCATGCGCGCGATGTGGGCACTATGCTGGCCCCGCGCGATCTTGCAGGCGTGATGCGCGATGCGATGGACGAGGTTTCGGTGCGGCCACCCTATGGCGGGCACCCGCGCGTTGCAATCTATGGCCTGCTTGAATCTCGGATGGCGCGAGCAGATCTGGTGATCTGCGGCGGGCTAAATGAAGGTACCTGGCCGCAAGCTCCCGGTCCCGATCCGTTGCTCGCACCCGGCATTTTGCGCGCGCTAGGTGTGCCCGGAGCCGAGTTTCGGATCGGTCTTTCGGCGCATGATTTGGCCGGTGCGATGGGCGCACCTGAAGTGGTGCTCAGCAGAGCACAGCGCGACACTGACGGCCCGACCATTCCGTCGCGCTTTCTGCTTCGGGTCGAGGCCTTGCTCGGCGAACTAGCGAAGGATCATCGGGAGGAGACCATTCCAGCGATCCTGCCGCAAATCGACCGTGCACCGCCTCCAGCGCCGGCCTATCCGCGACCTGAGCCGCGTCCATCTGCCGAACAACGAAATGTCAATATCAGCGCCACCGCGCTCGACCGATTGCTGGGCGATCCGTACCAATTCTATGCGCGTGAGATACTTGGGCTCAAGACACTCGACCCGCTCGCAGCCGATCCGTTCAACGATCCGGCGCTGCGCGGCATTCTTGTGCACGATATCCTCGATAGCTGGCACCGCGCGCGAGCGGACCAACCTGACCTTGCGCTTGTACCCTTTGCCGAGACAGTTTTGCGCGAGAAGCAGGTGCACCCGTTGTTCTGGGGTCTGTGGCGACCCCGGATTGTTGCTGCGCTTGAGCGGTTCGAGCAGTGGATCGCGGAGGACAAGGCGGCGGGCCGTGAAGTAATCGCAACTGAGATCAAAGGCGCGATGAAGTTCAATGGGGTCAGGGTTTTCGGCATCGCCGACCGGATCGACCGACTGCCGGACGGAACGCTGGCAATCGTCGACTACAAGACGGGCGGCCCGCCCAGCGCTTCGCAAGTGGAGGCTGGATATGCACTGCAACTCGGCCTGCTTGGTTTGGTCGCCCGCGATGGCAGTTTTGAATACGATGGAAATCTCATTTCTGGCGAAACCGCGCAGTTCGAATATTGGTCGCTCGCGCGGGCCAAGGCAGATGGTGAATTCGGATATCGTGACGTACCCATGAAGGTAGGCAGCAAGAAATCCGGACTCACGCCTGAGGAATTCCTGCCCGCGCATGAAGACCGGCTCGCCGAGGCTATTGAGAAGTACATTGCAGGCACCGACCCCTTCCGTGCCAAGGAAAATCCGGACTATCCCGGGTTCACTGATTACGACCAATTGATGCGACTTGATGAGTGGATCACGCAGGCCACCGTCGTGTCCGCATCGGAGGAGCAGACGTGAGCGGCGCAGTCTTTCCTCTGATTGAAAACCAGCTGAGCGCGGTTGAGCCAAACGACAATGTCTGGCTTTCGGCTTCAGCGGGGACGGGCAAGACGCAAGTGCTTTCGGCGCGAGTGCTGAGGCTTTTACTGCGAAAGGATGTGTCGCCTTCGCAGATATTGTGCCTGACCTTCACCAAAGCGGGCACGGCGGAAATGGCCAACCGCATCAATGCGGTGCTGGCGCGCTGGGTGCGGTTGGAGCCGGGGCGACTGGGCAAGGAGCTTGGCGATCTCGGCGCGGATATCGATCCCGAGACACAGGCGCGGGCGCGGACGCTTTTCGCCAGCGTGCTCGATTGCCCCGGGGGCGGGCTTCGGATCGACACGATCCACGCATTCGCGCAGTGGCTGCTCGCCAATTTTCCGAGCGAAGCCGACCTGCCGCCGGGCGCGCGGCCGATGGAGGATCGCGAGCGCGAATTGTTGGCGCGCGAAGTGCTCGCGGAGATGTTGAGCGAGGCGGAGCGCACAAACGACACTGTGATCCTCGACGCGGTAGCCTTGATCACCACCCGCAAGGATCCTGGTGCGCTGCGAAACTGGCTGATGCGCTGCGCCAGCCGAGCCGACATGTGGGAGGGCACTACTGCTTGGCAGTCGCCGATGCGGGCGCGGGTGCTGCGTCTGCTTGATATGCAAAGCGATGCCGATGAAGATTGGGCCGCTAGCGCTCTGCATCCTGATACGTTCCCCGATCAGCACTTGGCTGCGATGCTGCCGCTAATGCGCGAATGGGACACCAAAACGGGGCGCGAGACTGCTGATTTCATTCCGATCTGGCTTGGATGTGGTGCGGATCATCGCGCTGACCACGTCGGAGGCTTTTTCCAGACGATCCTCACCCAAAAGGGCACTCCGCGCAAAATGGCGAACCCGGCCAAGGTGGAGCCGCTCGTTCCCGAATGGCAGGAAGAAATCGCCGAGGCCATCGGGTTCTATGAAGAGCGCAAGGCGCTGCTCGCGCTAGCCGATTTGCTCACCCCAGCGCTCGAACTGGGACGCGCATTCTGGCTGCGGTGGGATGAGGCCAAGCGCCGCGAAGGTTTGCTCGATTTCGACGATCTGATCCGGAAGGCTGCGGAACTGCTGAAGGGCAGCCTGTCTGCCGACTGGATCCGCTACAAATTGGATCGCCGGTTCGATCATATCCTGATCGACGAAGCGCAGGATACCAATCAGGCGCAGTGGGATATTGTCGATGCGCTGATCGACGATTTCTTCAGCGGGGAGGGCGCGGCGGGCGACAAGCTGCGCACCATCTTCACGGTTGGCGACTACAAGCAGGCGATCTTTGGGTTCCAAGGGACCAGCCCGGAAAACTTCGCCAAGGCGCGCGACAAGGTCTTCAAGCGGATCAACGATGCGCGCGAGAATGCCGCTGGAATGCGAGAGCGCAGGCTGGTGCCAACGTGGCGTCCGCTCGATCTTGGCCAATCCTTCCGGACGTCGGATGTCGTTCTTCAGTTCGTGAACCGTGCCATTGAGATACTGGGCCATGAGGCATTCGGACTCGATCGCCCGCCCGAACCGCATGTCGGAGCAAAACGTCCCGGCCTCGTCACGCTATGGAATCCGGTCACGGCACCGCTTGCAGAAGAGGGTGACGAAGGCGAAGGAGCGCGCGATTGGCTGCCTCCGCATGAGACCGTACTGGCCGACACAATTGCCGAACAAGTCCGCCGATGGGTGAAGGGCGACGAGCCATTCGTGCTCGCCAAGGAGCAAATACCGCGTCAGGCCGAGGCAGGCGACATTATGGTGCTGGTGCGCAAGCGCGGGCAACTCGCGGCGGAAATTGTAGCGCAGTTGCATGCCAAAGGTGTTCCGGTGGCTGGTGTGGATCGTCTGCGATTGGGAGCGCCACTGGCCGTGAAAGACCTGATGGCGGCGCTCCGCTTTGCAGCGCAGCCGCTTGATGATTTGTCGCTCGCTAACCTGCTGGGATCGCCCTTGATAGGCTGGAGCCAGGACGATCTGCTCGAATATGTGCCGCGTGCGCGCGACTTGCGGCTTTGGCAGCACCTGCGACAGCACGATACGCCGTTCGTTCAGGAGACGGTTGAGCGTTTGAAGCCATTGTTGGCGCGCGCCGATTTTGAAACTCCGCAGGCACTGCTGGCATGGTTGCTCACGGGATCATGGGGAGGTCGCGCAAGATTAGTGGCGCGTCTCGGGCGCGAGGCCAATGATCCGATCGACGAGCTGGTCAACGCCGCCTTTGCCTACGAAAGCGCACACACGCCTAGCCTTGTCGGGTTTATCGAGTGGTTCGACGCTGGCGAGGGAGAGTTGAAACGCGACCCGGATGATGCAGGTGGGCAAGTGCGCGTGATGACAGTCCATGGTTCGAAAGGTCTGCAAGCTCCGATGGTGATCCTTGCCGATGCGACCGGGCGTCCAGGTGAAAGTGGTTCGCTGGAGCTGGAAGACGCACCGCTTGGCGATATCGTGGAACGAGCAGTTCCGCTTCCTCCCTTATCCAAGAGCGAGCGGGTCGGCCCCGTCGGTGACGCGGAAGAGAAGGCGAAGATTGCCGCGATGCAGGAGCATTGGCGTCTGCTCTACGTGGCCATGACAAGGGCGGAGGAAGCGTTGTTTGTCGGCGGTTCGCTCGGTAAACGTGACCTCAAGAACGGGCCACACGAGGACAGCTGGTATGCGCGGCTCAAACCTGTGTTCGAAGAGGGCGAGTTGTCGGACCCACTGTGGTCCGCGCGTCAGGAATGGGGCTACCGCGCGGAGCCGTTGGTTGGCGAAGACACCCAAGAGGAACGTGCGGAGCAACCGCATCTGCCCGCTTGGGCAGCCACACCGATTGGTCCCGAGCCGCGTCCCCCGCGCCCGTTGGCACCGAGTGCTGCTGGCGAAGATCAGGGCTCCGATCCGCCATTGGCACCTGATCAGGCGAAGCAGGCCGCGCGGCGCGGGGTGTTGATCCACCGCCTGCTTGAACGGCTGCCCGATCTCGACCCGGCTGAGCGTGAGGCCAAAGGAGCCGATTGGTTGGCGCGACAAGGCGCTGATCTCGGGGACGCCGTTCGCGCGGAGATGCTCAAGAGTGCACTGACTGTGTTGGGGAATCCGGAATTTGCCGACATCTTTTCGCCAGATGCGCTCGCCGAAGTGCCTCTTGCTGCCACCATCAACGGCGTGGTCGTATCTGGCACGGTCGATCGCCTGCTCGTTGGCGAAGACGCGATTACTGTCGTCGATTTCAAGACCACTCGCCGTCCACCCCACAGTGCCGAAAACATCCCAAGCGCCGCGCTCAAACAGATGGCAGCCTATGTCGCGGTACTCGAGAAAATCTATCCAGACCGTCCCGTTCGCGCGGCCTTGCTCTACACGCAAACACCTGTGTTGCTCGAGATTTCCCCCGAATCGATTGCGTTACAAAAGGATCGTTTGGGCGAGACGCAGGAAACCTATGCACCGCTGGATATTGAGTGAACAGCAAACTCCCCTAAGTTGAAATCAACACAGAATAGGAGAAGCCGATATGGCCACCGTCAACGTAACCGATGCAAGTTTCCAAGCCGATGTGCTCGAAAGCGATAAGCCTGTGCTGGTCGATTTTTGGGCAGATTGGTGCGGACCATGTAAGATGATCGCCCCAGCGCTCGAAGAAATCAGCGATGAGCTGGGTGAACAGGTGACGATCGCCAAGATGGACATCATGGAGAACACGGGCGTGCCCGCCGATATGGGCGTGCAATCAATCCCGTTGATGGTGCTGTTCAAAAACGGCGAACCGATCGCACGCAAAGTTGGCGCCGCTCCCAAGGGTCAACTCAAAGAATGGCTCGAAGGCGAGCTTTGATCTGAAGTGAGCTCCCGCGCAGGCTGGAATCTCTTTGCTGCATGCATATCCACGCCTTGGCGGGGAATCGGTCTGACTTAGCTCAAGGCCCGTCCGACAAATTCATCCCAGATTGCCGGGCTGGATGCTCCAACGAGACCCGGCTTGCCGTGCTCGTCGACGCGGTATTCGCTGCCGTCGAGCCTTGCTGCTTTGCCGCCTGCTTCATTGAGCCACAGCACCCCTGCGGCATGGTCCCACGCGAAAGTACGCTTGAAACTCGATACATCGTTTTCGCCTAGCGCGAGACGCGGATATTGTTCGGCGGCGCAGCGGGGAATGTCGACCATAGAATAATGCGGCGCAAGCTTGGCATCGACTTGCGCGCGTTGTTCTTCGGTCAGGAAGATGCGGCTTATGGCGGCAACGGGTTGCTCGCTGGTTGTGGTTCTCGCGGCGATCCTCTCACCATTTACGAATGCGCCTTCGCCCAGCTTGGTGTGACATAGCCGGTCCTTGTTCGGGTCGTAGAGCCACCCCGCGACAGCTTTGCCTGCATCGGCGAGCGCGACGATAATCCCGAATGGCTCCTTGCCTTCCGTGAAGTTGGCCGTGCCGTCGAGCGGGTCGATGATCCAGCATTGGCCGGACAGGTGATCGAGCACGCTTTCGTCTTCTGCGACGGCTTCCTCGCCAACTACAGCGACGCCCGGTGCGAGTTTGGTCAGCGCATCGGTCAGGAAGCTCTCGATCTCTCGATCGACGATGGTGACCGGGTCGTCCTCGCCCTTCATCTCGATTTCGTCATCGGCGAGCGCGCGAAAGCGGGGCAGCATCGATCGTTCAGCGGCAAAACGCAGCAGATCGTGGATCTCATCGTCGAGAGCGCTCATGGCATCAATTCTCCGTCGCGGCGATTTTGCGCATAGCGCGGTGATCCATCTGAATGACGCGCCCAGCTGATCTCACTCGAACAGAAGATGTGGAACTCGGGGGGCAACGCTTCAGGATCATCAAGTGTAGCGACCGTCACATCGATTTCAGCCGGCTGATGGTCAAGCTTGGTTGCGATCGGCGAACCGCAGCGGCCACAAAATAGGCGTTCGGCGAATTCGGTCAGGTGGACACCGCAGAGGTGCTCTTCTCCCAGATCGAGATGGAACCCGCTGCGTGGGAGGGTTGCGTAGGGAACGGCGGGCGCGCCGGATGACTTGCGGCAGTGTCTGCAGTGGCACCAGCTTGTTTCGGTCGGCTTTACGGTGAGCCGATAGCGGATCGCACCGCATGCACATCCGCCTTCCATCTCAGCTCCTGTAGTCAGCATTTATCGAAATGTATCCGTGAGTGAGATCGCAGGTCCACACCGAAGCCCGTCCTTCGCCGATACCCAGTTCGACCGCGAGGTCGATCTCTTGCCCTTTTAGATGCTCTGCGACCGGGGCCTCGTCATAGTCTTCGACCGGGAGCCCGTTACGCGCAGCCCAGATGCCTCCAAATGCGATCGAGAGTTTGTCGCGGTCGGCTGGCTCGCCTGCTTTGCCCACTGCCATCACAACTCGGCCCCAATTGGCATCCTCTCCGGCAATGGCGGTTTTGACGAGCGGCGAATTCGCAATTGCCAGGGCCACTCGGCGCGCGCTTTCATCATTGGCGGCGCCCGAGATCCGGACCGTGATGAACTTCGATGCTCCTTCTCCGTCCCGCACAACCAGTTGCGCGAGTTGGCGGCACAAATCGGTCAATGCCGCTGCGAAAGCATCGGCTCCCGGACTGTCCCAATTCTCGATTGGCGGGTGATCCGCTTTGGCTGTCGCGAATGCGAGGACCGTGTCGCTGGTCGAGGTGTCGCCATCGACTGTGATGCAGCTGAATGTCTCAGCATTGGCTTGCGTCAGAAGTTCTTGCAGAAAGGCTGGTGCGACATCCGCATCCGTAAAGATGTAGCCGAGCATGGTCGCCATATCTGGAGCGATCATACCGGAGCCTTTGATCACGCCGACCAATTCAAGGCGCGCATCTCCCACCATCGCTGACGTCTGCGCGCCTTTGGCGAAAGTGTCGGTGGTCACAATGGCGCTGGCGACGTCTTCCCATCGGCATGGCTCTGCTGTGAGGGCCGCTGCCACACCGTCACGCGCCTTGTCCTTGGGTAAGGGCACGCCAATCACACCGGTAGAAGAGACAAACACCTGCTCCGACGGGCAATCCAAGGCATCGCCAACTTGCGCCATGATCGCTTCGACAGCTTCGCGCCCGCGATAGCCCGTGAAGGCGTTGGCATTGCCGGCGTTTACGACAAGCGCGCGGGCGGAGCCTGATTTCACTTGCTCGCGGCCAAGCTCGACCTCGCTCGACGCACAGGCGCTTTGCGTGAAAACACCTGCGACAGCGGTGCCTTCCGCAACTTCGATCAACGTGAGATCGGCACGGTCCCAATCCTTGTACCGAGCGCGAGCAACGCGTAGCGTCACACCGTCGATTGGCGGCATCTCTGGGAAGGGCAGAGCGAGCGGGGATTTCTCAAGATCCATGATTGGCTGGCTCTACTGTGCAACGCACTCCCCCGCAATCGGGGGGCTGGTTCTTTTGCGTTAAGGTTGATCGGGTTAGGAGACGACATGAACAACAGAATTCTGCTCATCCCGGCCATTGGCCTGTTCGCGGCCACCACAGCATTGGCGCAAGATTCCTCCGAAGCCGCCGCCGGTGCCGCAGAAGCGGTTGAGCAAGCTGCTGCGGAGGCGGCGGAGGCCGCGGCGGATGCCCGGCCGGTTGCTCCTACTCCTCCTGTTTTGAGAATCCCTCCGCCAGCACCGGCACCACCCGGCAATTATGCGAGCCCGGCGAGACCGGTCGACTGGCAGGCGATCTCCCCGCAGCAGGCGGACTATCCCAACTCATCTTGGGCGGCTGGTGAAGAGGATATTGTCAGGTATTCGGTCGAAATAGATGCTGAGGGCAATGCATCCAACTGCGAGGTGATCGAAAGCTCAGGATTCGGCGCACTCGATGCCAAGACCTGCGAAATTGTTCTTGCACGCGGAAAGTTCGAGCCTGCCCTTGATGAAGACGGCGTACCGATCGCTGGCATTTTCACAGAATCGCACAATTGGCGCAAACGTGAACCGGAATTTCCCGGCTCCATCACAGTGCGCGTGCGGTTCACAATCGACGAAACCGGCGAGACGACCGAATGCGAAGTCCTTGAGACGAGCGGCGTGATGTCTGAGAGTATGAAGCGTAGCTTCGAGCGAGAGCCTTGCCCTGGAACTGGGCGAAATCGCGGCCCCTATCGCGATGAGAACGGCGTCCCGGTTGCCAAACAGGTCACCGTGGCATTCGTGATCAATGTTGAAGACGCACCGGAGTAATTGTTGCCGGAGTGCCTCAACGCACAGGTAAACCGGGTTTGATTGTGGACGAGTCGCCTCAAAAAGCCTATCTAGTGAGCTCATGACGCGCCAATTGATCGCCTTTTTGGCCCTGCTTTCAGGCTTAGCCGCTCTCAGCGGCCCTGCGCACGCGTCAGTAATCAGCTCGGTCTCTTGCGATGTCGGCGTTTCTGCCGAAGCGAATGAAACCAAGGCCGGCACGCCTGCCGGAATTCGTGAAGCCGCGAAAAAGCGCCCGGTCCGCTGCCGCACAGTCAAGACGCCGAAGCGCATCCGACTGCCTGAGAGCCTGCGTGTACCTGTCGCGATGGGGATTGAGCGCGCCTACGAGTAGGCCCCTCTAAAGAATTCCTTTCGTAACGCGCGCCTATGGCGGCGCGAAAACCCCTACAGAGTTTCGGCCCGCAAAGGGCCTCATCCCATTCAGGACTCGCCTTATGTTCAATGCTCTTGTGAAATCCGTATTCGGTTCCTCGAACGACCGTTACATCAAGTCGCTCGGTAAAACCGTCAATCAAATCAATGATCTCGAAGCGCAAATGCAGGCGCTCTCGGATGACGAACTGAAGGCGCAAACCGACAAGTTCCGCGCTGCTCTCGATAGCGGCAGCACGCTTGACGATATCCTTCCCGAAGCGTTCGCCACTGTGCGCGAGGCATCGGTGCGCGTCTTCGGGATGCGCCATTTCGATGTGCAGATGATCGGCGGGATCGTGCTTCACCGCGGCGAAATCGCTGAGATGCGCACGGGCGAGGGTAAAACGCTGATGGCGACGCTTGCCGTCTATCTTAACGCGATTGAAGGCAAGGGCGTCCATGTCGTGACCGTAAACGATTACCTCGCCACGCGCGACGCCGAATGGATGGGGCAACTGTACAATTATCTCGGTCTCAATGTCGGGGTGATCATCCCGAACATGGACGAGTTCTCCAAGAAGGACGCCTACAACGCCGACATCACATACGGCACCAATAACGAGTTTGGCTTCGACTATCTGCGCGACAATATGAAACACGAGCGCGCGCAGATGGCGCAGCGCCCGTTCAACTTCGCAATCGTCGATGAGGTAGACTCGATCCTGATCGATGAAGCGCGGACGCCGCTCATCATCTCGGGTCCAACCGAGGACAAATCCGACCTCTACGTGAAGCTCGATGAGGTCGCGAAGGAAATCCCGGAAGACTGGTACGAGAAGGACGAGAAGACCAAGAACATCCAGCTCAACGAAGACGGGCTGGATCAGGTCGAAGCGCTGCTGATCGAGAAGGGGCTGCTCGAAACCGAGAACCTCTACGACGTCGAGAACACGCAGGTGGTCCATCACCTCGATCAGGCGCTCAAGGCCGTCCACATGTTCAAGCGCGACGATCACTACATCGTGAAAGACGACAAGGTCGTGATCATCGACGAGTTCACCGGGCGCATGATGGACGGGCGTCGCTGGTCGAACGGTCTGCACCAGGCGGTCGAGGCCAAGGAAGGCGTCAAGATCGAGCCTGAGAACCAGACGATGGCCTCGATCACCTTCCAGAACTATTTCCGCATGTATCCCAAGCTTGCCGGGATGACCGGTACGGCAGCAACCGAAGCAGCCGAATTCTGGGACGTCTACAAAGTCAATGTGGTCGAGATTCCGACCAACCTCCCGGTCCAGCGGATCGATGAGGAAGACGAATTCTATAAGAACACGATGGACAAGTTCCAAGCCATCGCAAAGGCGATCAAGGAAAAGTACGATATCGGCCAGCCGATCCTTGTCGGCACGGTCTCCATCGAGAAGTCCGAATTGCTCAGCAAGTTCCTCGACGAGGAAGGTGTGAAGCACGAAATTTTGAACGCGCGTCAGCACGAGCGCGAAGCGCATATTGTGGCGCAGGCAGGCCGACTTGGCGCGGTGACAATCGCTACCAATATGGCCGGTCGCGGCACCGACATTCAGCTCGGCGGTAATCTCGAATTCCGCATCGGTGACGAACTGGCCGATATGGAAGAAGGCCCGGCCAAGGACGCGGCTATCGAAAAGCTCAAGGAAGAAGTCGCCGAGGAAAAGCGCAAGGTGCTCGAAGCGGGCGGCCTGTTCGTGCTCGGAACCGAGCGGCATGAAAGCCGCCGGATCGACAACCAGCTGCGTGGTCGTTCGGGCCGTCAGGGTGACCCAGGACTGTCGCGCTTCTACCTATGCCTTGAAGACGATCTGCTGCGCATCTTTGGTCCGGACACCTTGTTCTCCAAGATGATGAATTCGAACCTCGAAGACGGCGAGGCGATTGGGTCCAAGTGGCTCTCCAAGGCGATTGAGACCGCCCAGAAGAAAGTCGAAGGGCGCAACTACGAGGCGCGCAAACAGGTCGTCCAATACGATGACGTGATGAACGACCAACGCACCGTGATTTACGAACAGCGCGGCGAGATCATGGAGTCTGAATCGGTTGACGATGTCGTGGTTGATATGCGGCATGATACGATCAATTCGCTGGTTGGAACCGCGTGCCCTCCCGGCTCCTATCCCGAGCAATGGGATATTGATGGCCTGAAAGAGAAGGTCTCCGAAGTGTTCGGCCTCGAACTGCCGATCGACGAATGGCTTGAGGAAGATCAGGTCGAACCGGAGCTACTCGAAGAACGCATTCGCAAGCAGACCGACGAAATGATGGACAGCAAGATGGCGACCAACGACCCGTCGATCTGGCGGATGGTTGAAAAGGACGTGCTGCTGCGTCAGCTTGATTTCCACTGGAAGGAGCACCTTGCGACGCTCGACGCGCTGCGTCAGGTAATCTGGATGCGCGGCATCGCGCAGAAGCAGCCGATCAACGAATACAAACAGGAAGCGTTCGGACTGTTCGAGACCATGCTCGACACTCTGCGCGAGGAAGTCACCAAGATCTTGTTCAAGGCCGAATTGCGCATCGCGCAGCCGGAAATGGAGGAACTGCCCGATCTGCCAGACTTCCTCACCGGCCATATCGATCCACTAACCGGTCTTGAGAATTCGGGTGACGGCGACGGATCGGAAGAGCGTCCGGAGCTTTTCGGCTCGCTTGCCGGCAGCCCGCGCGCGGCATCGGGGCCGGGCGGGGCGAACACCGAAGATCCCTATGCAAATCTTGGTGTCAGCCGGAATGCGCCGTGCCCATGCGGGAGCGGCAACAAGTACAAGCATTGCCATGGGGCTGCGAGCGCAAGGCAGACTGCCTGAGCAACGTGACATCGCGGCGAGGGGCGTAAAATGATCGGAGCGGTTCCGCTCGGATTGGCGCTCGCCTTCTTCGTCGCCGCGGTGCTGTACGCCAGCGTCGGCTTTGGCGGCGGCTCTACTTACGCCGCGCTTCTTGCGCTGTCGAATCTCGATTACCGCCTGCTGCCGATGGTCGCGCTCGCCTGCAATATCGTGGTTGTTGCCGGGGCGAGCGTCCGGTTCGCGCGGGCTGGGCTGACGCCCTGGCGCGGGGCGCTGTTGCTCACCGCGCTCGCAGCCCCTGCGGCCTTGCTTGGCGGGCTGACGCCGATTGATGAATCAACCTTCATGCTGCTTTTGGGCACAAGCCTCGTGCTGACCGGCATTTCGATGCTGATCCCGATCAACGAAGGGACGCTCGACGAGCCAACGAAGCTGGCGAAGGCGATGCCTATCGTTGCCGCACCGCTTGGCTTTCTCGCTGGACTGGTGGGCATCGGCGGCGGCATATTCCTGGCACCGCTCCTGCACCTGAGCAGATGGCACGACGCGCGCGCAATCGCAGCGACCGCTAGTTTCTTCATCCTCATCAATTCGCTGTTTGGCCTAACTGGGCAGTTGCTCAAACACGGGCCGGGCGCGTTCGGAGGCGCGGTTGGCGCGGCTCTCCCGCTGATCCTGGCTGTCGCGATAGGAGGACAGGTTGGCAGCCTCATGGCCGTCAAGGTCCTGCCAAAACGCTGGATCCGCTGGCTGACCGCTGCTCTGATATCGCTAGTTGGATTGCGGTTGTTATGGGCCGGTTGATGCATGGCGACGCATAATTGAACCTGCAGTGCAAATCGGAGGGACCAGTTAAATACAGTACGGTCCTTGGCTTGGTCATTGGTGCGGTCGTAAACGCCGCTCCTAAGAACAAAGCGCGGTGGATGCAGAGGATTACGAATTCTCCGTGGCACAGGGCTTGACCGGCAGGGTTGGTGTCGGAGTCCGCGTCGACACAAATTGGCGCGCACTAAGCTGCCGCGCATTTGAAGGCGGAAGAGGTCGCTACCATCGGGAGGCGGCATGCGAGGGGATGACACGCTATACGCGCTTCGAACCAGCCAGAGACGATGCTGGGAACCCTCAAGCGGGCACCTACCGCACGTTCATCGATTTCGGCGGCTAATCTCCTTCTGTGCTCAGCAAGAGCTATCACTTCAAGGGCGCAAACCGCATTCCTATAATCGTAGATCGAATGTGACCGATTCTCTTAGGTGTGATTGCGGATCGCATCATGAACCAGATCCTCGGCCCTTAATTTTTTCTATAGGCGTGTCTGAATTCGCCGCAGGAATCCTTGAGTTCGTGCAAAACCGATCTTTATTCCCATTCCATTCTTCTTGACCCGCGCTGCTTTCTTCGATCAATTTTCGGTACGGGAAATGAAGAGGGGTTAGGGGTATGCCAGTCTGTGGACGTCGTCGAAGTATTGGACAATCGGACAGCAGTAAACGGTTTAAGCGTTGCACCGCGCTGTTACTCACATGCGCTTTTGGTTGCATTTCTGTTCCCGCGCAGGCGCACAGCCTCGCATTGTTGGCCCCCGCGTTTGTCGGTAACCTCCTACTTTCAGTGCCAGCGACGAGCGGTTGTTTCCAGTACACCTACGATCAAAACGGCAATCGCATTTCCAGTTCCACCGCGAATGTAAGCACCGGCCCCGCATTCTGGGGCTCTGCAACCTATGGGTGCACCACCTGGGGGTCGTGAGGCCGGGTTGTTTTGATCAACGCAGAAATTCCTCGAGGGTCAGAATGCGCAGTATAAAACTCCTGTTCGTTTGTTTCGCGCTGCTTTTCGGATCTCAGGTGCACGCGCAGGAAGACACTGAGCCGATCGGCTGGATTTCGCCAGCTGGCCCTAGCGGAGTATTCGGGACCCCATCTGCGGCGTGCGTAGCGCAATGGGAAGATGAAGGGATGGACAATGGCTATTCCCGATTCATGGGGATCAAGCGGCGCTCGGATGATCTGCGTTTCGTCCACTGCGAATGGACACGCTGGCAATATCTATGCCCTGAAGAAACGGGTGGTGGCCCGAAGTGTGGTTACAGAATTCCCTCTTATGTGCAGATCGCCTGCCCGGAAGACTATCTGGCTACGGCTGATGGCTTCTGCAGGCGGGGATCTGCGTTTGAACGGCCTTGTGACGACCCCTGCGACAATGACAGTGGACGGGCCAACCCCAAGACTCGCAACCCAGTTGTTGTGGCAACCGGCGCCAAACGGCTGAGTTCTGTCGATTACGCGTCGGCGGATGGGCTATTCCGGATTGAGCGACAATACCGCAGTTTCCAAGTCGGTAGGCCAATTCAGCAGCGCGTCCTTCCACGTGCGCTGCCTCGGGGACTGGATGGATATTGGAATTTCGGTTTCAGCTACGAATTGCAATTTGGAATATTCACTGGATCACCATCCGAACCAAATGCAACGGTGGCGATCCTTATGCCGGATGGAACTGGTTATGGGTTCCAGCTTCAAGCGGACGGAAGTTGGGCTGAGTACCCCGGTGCTGGCAGTGGGACGGTTTCCAACAATCTGAAACTTGAGTTCGTCGGCGCATGGCCGAGCGATCTCAGCACAGTTCGCGACTTTCCAAGCACATGGAAACTGACTGACCGCAACGACACCGTATGGACAATTGAAACCCGGACAGGGGCGAAAGGGGGCAACTATCTGTTTGGCTGGCCGGTGATGATGAAGACCCGTAGCGGCTACGCGCAGTCCTTCGCTTTTGGTGAGGATAGCAGACTTGCTTCAATGACCGACAGCCTTGGCCGGACCGCGACATTTGAGTGGGACACGCACAAGGTCACAACCATAGATCCCGTTCCCGCGGGGAGTGAACCCACACCAGTCAGAGTCAGTTCAATCGACCTCCCTGACGGGACTTCGCTGGTCTACGATTATGAGAAGGTGACCCTAGAGGGCATCGGCGCGGTTTTCTCGTCGTCAAAATGGAACCGAACTTGGGGTGGTGGCAGCAAGCCGGTAAACGCATTCTCGGTTGTACCCGCATTACTCCCGGAACTCCGGCGCCTGAAAACAGTCGAGCGCCGCGCGGCGAATGATGATGTACTCGACTCGGTCACCTACCTCCACGAGCATGA
Organism: uncultured Erythrobacter sp.; assembly: GCF_947499705.1. Taxonomy (NCBI): domain Bacteria; kingdom Pseudomonadati; phylum Pseudomonadota; class Alphaproteobacteria; order Sphingomonadales; family Erythrobacteraceae; genus Erythrobacter; species uncultured Erythrobacter sp. The sequence goes on from NZ_CANMPJ010000001.1 coordinate 1,032,111, forward strand.
CCGGTTTACGAGGAATGTGACGGGTATTGTCGACCATCGCGGAGAGCGGGTCGGCACGTATGAATACGACACTGCGGGCAGAGTTATCTCCAGCGAAAGAGCTGATGGTGCAGAGCGCAATACCTTTGTCTACGATACTGCAGGGTCTGATCGAACGCGCGAAGTCACCAATGAGTACGACAAGCGGGAAACCTATCGGTTCTCGCAATTCTCAGCAAGCCAGCGGGACTATCGGCTTACAAATGTCGACAGTGACGCTACCGCCAATACGCAAGCAGCATCCGCAGCGATCTCTTACGGTTCCAACACCTACATCTCCAGCACCACCGACGCCGAAGGTCGCCTGATCACGACCACGCGCGATGCGCGTGGTCGTCCGATCAGCGTTACCGAGGCGAGCGGTACGCCGGATGCGCGCACGACAACGATCACGTGGCACGCCGACTTCAATGTGCCGGAGATTATTGTCACACCCGGCCTTACCGAGACACGCAGTTACGATACGCAAGGTCGCCTGACATCGGTAACGATGACGGACACAACGACTCATGCGCTTCCCTATGCGACGAACGGTCAGGCGCGCACCTACACCTATGCGTGGGATGCCAATGGCCGGTTGCTATCCGAGAACGGGCCGCTTGCTGCCAATGGCGCGCAAGATGACCTGAGCAATTACACCTACGATGCCAGCGGCAATCTGCTGACCGCAACCAACGCGTTGGGCCATGTGACCACTTATGGCAGCTATGACGCCAATGGCCGTCCGGGCACGATGACCGACCCCAACGGCATCGTCACAACCTTCGCCTACGATCCATTGGGCCGGGTCGAGACGATCACTATCGAGCATCCAAACAACGCGTCGCTGAATGCGACCACGGCGATGAGCTACGACGCGGTTGGCAATCTCACCCAATTGACGCTGCCCGGCACCGCTCCGCTGGTGATGGAGTACGACACGGTCAATCGGTTGACCGCCATGCTCGGCGCAGGCGGGGAACGCTGGGATTACACCTATGACGCGGCTGGCAATGTCGAGCGCGAGACCGTCACTCGCACCGATGGATCGACCGCGCGCATGGTTCGCCGCCAGTTCGACGAGCTTGGGCGGTTGATGCGCGAAACGCTCGGAACGCGTTCCCCCTCGCAGTGGGGATATGACAGGGTCAGCAATGTCGTCAGTGCCGCCGATCCCAATGGCTTTGCCGCAACAGCCTCATTCGATGCGCTCGACCGCGTGGTGTCTACTGTCGCACCCGATGGCGGCACCATCGCCTCAAGCTACGACGCGCAGGACAATCCGCTCACCTTCACCGATCCGATCTCAGTCACAACGCAGTTCGTCCACAATGGCTTTGGCGAGGTTGTCCAGGAAACTTCGCCCGATCGCGGCACCAGCACCTATGTCTATGATGCAGCAGGCCGGATGGTCCAATCGACCGACGGGCGCGGGCAGGTGGTGGACTATACCCGCGATATCCTGGGCCGGATCACACGCATGCAGCCCCTCGGTCGTCCCGCATCGGAAATGAGTGAATACCAGTGGGACAGCGGCGGGATGGGCGGTTCCTACACTATCGGCAGGTTGGGCCGGGTTACCGATAGCTCGGGCCGCACTCGCTTTGCCTATGATCATCGCGGCAATGTGACGATAAAGGAGCAGTCGATCGGCGGAGCGTTCAAACGCCTGAGCTACTCCTACGACACTGCCGACCGGATCACGCGGATCATCTACCCATCGGGCCGTTGGGTCCTTTACGATTACGACGCATGGGGCCGGGTCGAGCGAGTTCGCACCCGCGAGAACTCCAGCAGCCCCTATGTCACCGTCGCCAGCGGGCACCAGTACGAGGCGTTCGGGCCGACCAAAAGTATAGCGCTGGGTAACGGACTGACGGCGGTGAACGATTGGGGGACGGATGGTAGGCTGGCATCGCGCAGGCTCACCCCGACCAGCGGCGGTGCGGCTCTCTCGCACCTCGCCTATCGCCGCGATCCCGTCGGGCGCATCGGAGCCATCGCCGACTATGTGAACCCGGCGAGCTCGGTGATCTACGGCTATGACGAAATGGGCCGCCTGACGATGGCGGTGTCCGACACGCAGGCGCAATCCTCGGAAAGCTACAGCTACACGCCCGGCACCAGCCAGCTTGCGAGCTTCACCGACGACAGCGGCACGCGCACCATTGCTTATGACGGGCGCGGCAACACCGTGTCAGAGACACGCCCCGGCGGCGTGACGGTCGCCGCGACCTATGACGGGCACGGCCGGCTGGAGAGCTACGACCGCAGCAATATCGGTGCGCAGAACTACACCTATAACGGCCTCGGTGACCGGGTGCGGGTCGATAAGCCGACAGGCACGCGGCACTTCGTCTACGACGCATGGGGCAGGGTGGTGGCAGAGTACGGCACATCTGCAAGCGATGTCCGAGCCGAGTTCATCTGGACGGAGCCGCCTGCTGCAAACGACAACTCACCCTTCGGCGGCGGCGACCATATCGCCGGCTACGCCCCGCTGGCGCTGGTAGCACCCAACGCACAGGCTCAGCTGGAGCTCTACTGGGTCCACGGCAACCATTTGGGCGTACCGATTGTGACGACGGACGCACAGGGCTCTGTTGTAGACCCCGGGAACGACTTCCTGCGCCCCGGCTTCCCGGGCCAGAGCCAGGTGCTGAGCGACCTCTACTACAACCGCAACCGGGATTATGACCCAGTCACGGGCCGGTACATTCAGGCGGATCCTATCGGGCTCGCGGGCGACGTTAACCCGTATGTTTATGCGAATGCGGATCCGGTGAACGGGATCGATCCTGATGGGTTGCTTTGGCGACAGGCTGGTGGTGCTGCACTCGGTGCGGGCTCTAATCTTGCTTGGCAGCTATACAACAATGGTGGCAGATTCGATTGCGTCAATTGGTGGGAAGTTGGTGAGTGGGCGCTAGCAGGCAGTGGGTTGGCTGGATTGGTCCCGCGCATGGGAAGTCGTCGTGCGTTCCGCGAAATTTGGCGAGATAAATCCGGGTCGGTACCGGGGCCGATTCACAAGAATTCACTCAACTACATCGGAGAGACGCATGTCTATGCGATCCGTGGCCCCAACGGCATTCATAAGATCGGGCAGAGCTCAATGGGGAGGCGGCTTCGGGATGGTTTGTCGCGCCGTGCAGAGCAACAAGTTCGAAGGCTTGGACGCAAAACGAACCAAAGGTATCGCTCTCAGATCAGACGCACATTTCAAAATAAGAGAGACGCGCGCGAATATGAAACCAAATTGATTGAAAGGTACCGAAGAATGTACGGTGAAAAAACTCTGCCCGGCAATAAAACAAATCGATGAGCAAACCCGCAACGCCGCCGCATGATGGGAAGCTTGGACTTGGAGGCGTGTCTCTAACGATGGCAAGAGTCCCAAAATATGACTTGGATGCGATGCAATTGGTGACAGATCAGATTGAGCCAATAATGGAAGAATCTGGCTATCTTCTGGATGCGCCATTCTCATGGGTTACGCTCATGATACGCTATGGCCTCAAGAATGAGGAAAAGCCCCACTACATGGCGATCAACAGGAAGTTTGGCGACCTGCCTTTGGCTATCGAAGTCGATGTTCATGAAATGCTTGGTGCATCGCTGGAAGAGCTACACAACATATTCAAACGTGCGTCGCTCCTTGCACTGATACATGCTGGGCAGAGGTATGATCGACCCGTGGAGTCATTGAAGAAGATGCTCGAAGAGTAGATCTGGTTGCGGACCTATACCCATAACGGTCTCGGCGACCGGGCGAGGGTCGATAAACAGACAGGCACACGGCACTTCGTCTATGACGCCTGGGGCAGGGTGGTTGCGGAGTACGGCTCCTCTGCAAGAGACGTCCGAACCGAGTTCATCTGGGCCGAGCCGCCCGCTGCGAACGACAGCTCCTCATTCGGCGGCAGCGACCATATCCCCGGCTAAGCCCCGCTCGTGCTGACAACTCCATTCACGCGTGCGTAATTTGGCGTGAACTGAGTTTCTCCAAAATCACAAAGTAGAAAAATCGCCAATCGCCGCAAATTGCTGCTTGAGTTGGGTTTCTGATCAAGTAAAAATTCGAATCCTATCAATTCGAATTTCAGGGGTTTGCAATGCTCAAGTATAGTGGCGTGGCGGTTTTTCTTGGGGTTTTGATAGTCAGCAGCCCGACGGCGGCCCAGCAATGCACTGTCCCCAACACGATAGCCAATGGGCAGGTCGCCGATGCGACGGAAGTGATGGACAATTTCAACGCGGTCGCCGCATGCGTTGACGAAACGAAGGACAATGCCGTCACACATGAAGGCACGCCCACTGCCGGTGAGATCGCGGTTTTCGACAGCGCGACGGGGATCACCAGCGGCAATCTGACCGGAGATGTTACCACCTCGGGAAGCACCGCGACTGCACTAAGTGCGACCGGCGTTGTTCCCGGCACATACACCAATGCGACGATCACCGTGGACGACAAGGGCCGCGTGACTTTTGCTGATAGCGGGGCACTTGGAGGCGGCGGCGGGGGAGGCGGTGCTCTTGCGACCAAGTATACTGTCGTTACGCCGGGCGACAATTTCATCGATGTGAAGCTCGATTCTGATGACGGCTATGCCTATCGGGTGTTGGTCAAAGGTACCACCGACGCCAGCACGCGGATCAATTTTCGGCTATCCGACGAAAACGGCCAGACATTTTTTGATGCCGCCGGTTACTACAAATCCTACACGGCAGGCTCGGCCAGTGCGATCGACCTTACCACCGGACGAACGATGGCTGTTGATCGCAACACTATCGTGTCCTTCACCGTAGCGGGAATGAATGTTCCATCGACGGAACAAGTGGCGCTGACGGGCACACTGTTCGGTGTGGATACCGGTACGACGAACCGCCCGAGAGTTGTCGGGGGGCACATAAATGGGGTCGTCGAGGCGCGCGATTACAATGCTTTCCGCATCTATGCGACCGGCGGGACGATGGACGGCTTTGCCGTCTACATCGAACGGGTCTATTGATTTCGGCCTGAGCGAAGAGATTGTTCTGCAACGAACAATGAGGGGAGCAGATCAGTGACTTCGATTGCATCCTCTGTCGATTGGTTTGTTGGGGTGGTGACTGGTCCGCTTGTGACAGGCTTTCTCACGCTTGCTGTGGCTTTTGTTGGGTTCCGCTTGCTTTCCGGACGAAGCTCGATCCGCGAAGGAGCCTATGTGGTGATCGGCGGATTTGTCCTGATTGGTTCGACTTATGTCGCGCAGTCGCTGGTCGATCTTGTGCCGCGTTCAGCGCCGCCCGTCCACGTTTCTGCAGAGCAGGTGAGGGCGGAACGCGAATTGACAGAACCGCCGTCTCCTCCACCCAACCCACGCGGCAATCCGTTTGATCCCTATGCCGGGAATGAGCAGGTAAACTAGGCTGCGTGATGTGCGCTACTCCGCCACCAGAATTTGGCTCACGCGGCGTTTGCCTGCGCGGCGTTCTAGCTGCACGAACACGTCGACGCTTTCACGGACATAGTGCCGCACATCGTCGCGGCCCAGCTTCGACCCGGCCTGCAGCACCAGCAAGGCCAGTTGCTCGATCGCTCGCTGCGGTGTGTCGGCATGGACTGTCGTCATTGAACCTGGGTGGCCGGTGTTGACCGCGCGCAGAAAGGTGAAGGCCTCAACCCCGCGCAGCTCGCCTAGAATAATCCGGTCGGGCCGCATGCGAAGGGCAGCGATCAGCAAATCCTCGGCGGATACTTCCGCTTCGCTCAATTCTCCGCGTGCCGCGATCAGGCCGACGGCGTTCTCGTGTTGCAGTTGAAGTTCAGCCGTGTCCTCAATCAGGATCAGGCGTTCTTCTGCGGGTATCTCGGCAAGGAGCGAGTTGAGAAAGGTCGTCTTTCCGGTCGATGTGCCGCCGGATACGAGGATGTTGCGGCGCTCACGCACGGCCTTTCGCAGGAGCGCTGCGGCCTCGCGGCCCAGAACTGGGCGAAACTGGCGCTCCACAGTGAGGTCGGATGCGTCTGCCGCTACCTCGTCGAATGCGTCTGCATCTTCCCAATCAGACAGCGACAGGTCGGCTGAAACATGACGCCGGATTGAAAAGACATGGCCTCCGCGCGTCGCCGGGGGCGCGGCGATCTGAACGCGCGAGCCATCGGGGAGAGTTGCGGCGAGCAATGGCTGCACGCGGCTGACACCTTGCGAAGAATGCGCTGCGATCTGCCGTGCCAGCCTCCCGAGCAGCTTCTCATCGAGGCTCGGTTCATCGGCGCGTTCGATCCCGCCGCCAATACTCTCGATCCAGACTTCGCCCGGGCGGTTTATCCAGATGTCTGTGACGTCGTCACGTTCGAGCACCGGGGCAAGCGGCGCGAGAAAACTATCCAGGTAGTAGCCTGCATCGGTGACGCTCATTGTTCGACCGTCGAGAAATCGAGGTCACGCGAAACGAAAACCGATACGCTGGCGCCATGCTTTACTTTAAGCGTCGGCTGAATGCGCTGCTGGTCGGTGACCTGAACGTTTTGGGTGCTGCCGGGCAGAGCCACGATAACACCATTGCTCGCTTCGTTCACCGCAAGGCCAACCCCGATGTCGAGGATCGATTGCAGCAACGCGCCGCCAAAGCGCTGCAAAAACTTGCTGTCGACCTTGCCGCGAATACCGGCGCGGCCGAGGGGATCAGAAGAAGGCGAGTCGAGCGCAATTGTGACACCATCGGGCCGGATCAGCCGTGTCCATTGTACCAGCGCACGCTTCTGGCCGGGGCGAAGGTCAGCTTCGTACTCGCCGTATAGGCGACTTCCGCGCGGGATGAGAATGCGGGTTCCGTCGAAGCCCGCCACGTCCCGCTGCACGAGGGCTCGAACGCCGCCAGCACGGGTCGAATCCAAAGCGGTTTCCAGCACCGCCGGGATGACGGTGCCCTGAGGGATGGTGAGCGATGGGTTGCGTAGGCGGCCCGCTGTGACGCGGTTGGCACCTTGATTGCCAGCGTTCGCGAGGAGCGCCTCGATCTCGGGATTGGATGTATTGTCAAAAACCACGCGTGATGGCTCGGGGGTAGGCAGAGGTCGCGGTGGCTCTGGCAGGGGCGGCGGCGGAAGAGGTGGGAGAAAACGCGGTGCAACCGGCGGCGGGATGTCGCTTATTGTCGGAGCTGAGCGCGGCGCGGGCGGTTCGGTGGGCGCGGCTGGTTCAAGTGGACCGCGACCGGCAAAGCGATCGGGCACGCCAATCGGAACGGGGGATGCAATTCTGTTCCCCGGTTCGCTCGAAGGCTGCAGGATCGAGGGCGTCTGCGCAGCTTCGCGGGAGGCGCTTAGCGCGTTGAACAGGACAACCCCGCCTATCAGCAGAACCGCGATGAAGGCCCACATTCCCCAGTTGCTCGCAGATCCGGTCGCAATGACGGGTCTGACGTCTTCGGGGATCGGAGCTGAGGCGGCGCTTTCACTCATGTGTCACCATCCTGCCTGCTGTTTCGGCGTGCAGTCGCCTTTTCCTTGTCGATGCGAAACACCAAACGCTGATGCACGCGGTCGATCACGAACTGCCCGCCGCGCATATAGCCATCGACCACTTCTTCATCGCCAGTCGCGCCAATGGCGAAGACCGCTGGGAGCGATTGGTCTGGAGCGTATTCGATCACGGTCTTCTCGCCATTGTCGCGGATCGATAGCGGGCGCACCGATTTGTCACCGCGAAGCCGGTATGACCAGTTCAGGTCGGCAATTGTTTCGGTGGCAGCGGGAGTGGAAGGCGGTGAAGATTGCGAGCCTGCGAACTCAAGCCGAACCAGATAGGCCGCCATCAGGCTTTGCCCGGCCTCCAGAGAAAACTGGTATTGCCGAGTGGTGGTTTCGACATTCAGCGTGGCCGGGGCCGCATTGACCATCGGTTTGACCTGCAGGCTGTTGTCTTCCGGCGAAATCGTGATGTTCCAAAGCTGGTTGCCGTTCAGCACGGCTCGCTGGATCGTCTCGCTTGGTTCGAGCATCACGGTGAGTGCAGTTTCGGGCAGGGCGGTGAGCGCAATGGTTTCACCAGCCTTCCATACGACCGACTGGATCCGCGGACTTTCAGCGCTCGGCGTCGGCACAATCTGGGCTGCGGCGGGCGCTGCAAACGCCAGCAGCAATGCCGGGGTGAGGCGGATCATGGCTCGCGCTCCAGTCGGCGGGGTTGCTCCACGCCATTGACGATTCCGGCCTCAGGCAGCGTTTCGGCATCGCGCCGGTAGCTTGTGACCTGAAACCCTAGCGGATTGATGTAGCGATCGGCTTCGCTCATCTCGGCTCCGGTGAAGGCATAACCAATCACTGCGACCCAGTGCTGTGCCTGTTGTGCGCTCGCGCCGGCATCGGTGCGCGTGGTCGCAAACCGGACCATGGCGCGCCCTTCCGAAAGCGTGGAGACACTTTTGACCTCTGTTCTGATGGTTCCACCGCGCGGCAAGTATGCGAGCGGACTGGCGGGGTTTGTCGCCTCCATTGCGCGGGCATATTGCTGCTCAACGATATTGTCCGACCAGAGCGACACTCTGCGGTAATCATCCTGCAAGCCATCAGCCGTGAAGCTCTCACGGGCGATGACATATTGAACGAGGAACGAGCGGGTCAGCGCGGTGTCGGGCGCGACTGCCTGTGCGTCTAACGGAGCGAGAGCTTCGACATTTCCGGTATGCCGGTCGACCAGCAGGGTATAGGGTTCCACTTCCTTAAGCGGGATCAGGAAGACGAGCGCGACCGCCTCGAGCAATGCGATAATTGCAGCGATAATCGCCACGGTCCATGCGCGGCGGTTCGATCGTTCGAGATCGTCGGTAACGCTTGTCGCCCAACTGTCTGAAACAGGAAGGTCTGCGAGATCATATTCAGGTTGTGCGGTCATTATGTCGTGTCCCGCCTTTGTGCTGCCCGCGATGTGCGGGGGCTTGGTCGGCGATAAGAAGTTCCAAGCCGCTCGGGACCGCGCTCGACCACCACAGTCTCTCGCGTCTCATTGGTGCTCGTATTGGAGTTCGTGATCAAGCGCTCGCTGGAAGAGGTGGCTTCGCGCCGGATCGAGCGTTCGATTGTGTTGCTGACCTGCTCGGCACGGACGATCTGCGGCTGCGATGCGCCAGCCGGTGCCAATACCATCGGTTGCGGGTTTGTCTCGGTCCGATTCCACGCAGGAAAGTCGGGAATAGTGAGCCACCCGCGATGGAACACGACTTTGGCAAGGAACCAGATCATGGCAAAGTGCACGGCGGCGAAGGCGAGCATGATTGCGAACAGTTCGATTGGGGTCGAGGGCGCTGCATAGCCAAACGCCCGAACGCGCAGCGCATCCGCGAGCCAGGGTTCGATGATGGCAAGCTGCACCGACAGGACAATGGTTGCCCCGATTGACCCGGCGATTGTCAGCACCAGACCCTTCAGCCACCCGGCGAAAATTCCGCGCGATTGTTTGAAGAAATACAGCCCGGCAACAATCGGAGCGAGCGCGAGCAGCAAGCCTGCACCAATTCTGAGCAGCGCGAGAGTTCCGATGATGCTGGACAAGAACAGCAAACGCGCGGTGCCGAACGCGTTGTCGTCCTGCAGGGCGGTGCCGGCGAAAGTGTTGCTTGGCTCGTTGGGGTTGATGAACTGACCCGTCTGTCTGCCAGTGCCCGTCTCGATCAACCGAACGATCCGATTGTCCGCCGACTGCAAGCGGTCGACAAGGTCGCCTGATGCGCCGGACTGACTTGAGGTCTGAATCACGCTGGCAATCTCTGCGGGGCCCTTCAGCGTCACGTCATAAATGACTGTGCGAAAGGCAGGCCACGAAAAAGCGAGAGTCAGCACAATGCCGATCTTGAGCACATCGTAGACAACATCGCGCGCGCCCGGCGGCGGGCCAAACAGCATACGGATGCCGAACATCGCAATGAACAAGGTGAGCAATCCCATCACCATGGACGCGGCAACCGAGCCCGGCTGGCCGAGCGCGGCGTAGCCATAGCTGCCGATGAGCTCCGCCTGGCAATCGATATGCGCGAGCGTGCGCGTGAGAAACTGGTCACCAGTGATGATCTGCGGACAGGACATTAGGCAGCTTTCTCGATCAGCAGATGCAGCCAGTTCGCCGGGTCAGTTCCCGTCTTGTCGACGAGGCTGTCGAATAGCCGGACAGTGCTCTCGCGGCCTGACAGGATCGTGAGCAGCTCTTGCTCACCAGACAGGTCGAGCCGCGCGACAACACTGTCGCGGCCATGCTTGATCAGGAAACAATGCGAGGTATCCGGCAAGGTGCGGACGAGATCAAATTCGTGGCGGCTGAGGCCGAAGCCGTTGATGTAGTCCTCGGCGCGCGCCTTGGGATTGATCATGAATATCTGTGTCGCAGCCTGTTCGATAATGGCGCTGGCAATCTTGCTTTCGAGCGCGTCCTGCGCGCTTTGGGTGGCGAAGCCGACCACGCCGTTGCGCTTCCGGATCGTTTTCTCCCAATCCTTGATCCGGCGCACGAACACGTCGTCGTCCAGCGCTTTCCAGCCTTCGTCGATCATGATCACCGCCGGAGTGCCATCGAGCCGTTGTTCGACGCGGTGGAAGAAATAGAACATGGCCGGAGTGCGCGCAGTCGGATCGTCGAGGATAGCGGTCATATCGAACCCGACGGTTTCGGCGGAAAGATCCGTCAGGTCGCGCTCATTGTCGAATAACCACGCGCGCTCACCTTCGCCCCACCATGGCCGCAGTCGCGCCGATAGGTCGTCTGCGCGAGGGCGGTCGCCGCCGCGAAACAATTCCACCAGATACCGCAGCCGCCGTCGCTCAACGGGCTGCTTGAAGCTCGTGTCGATCGCATCGCGGATCTGGTCGGCTTCTGCGCTGGACGCACCTCCAGCTAGCAGAGTGAGCCACTCGATCAGGAATTGGCGGTTCTCAGCTGTGTCCTCGAGCTGCAGCGGATTGAGGCCCGAGGGAGTGCCTGGGCAAAGGCGATCATACTGCCCTCCAATCGCGCGGATAAACAGCTCCGCCCCGCGATCCTTGTCGAAGAAGATCGTGCGCGGGCGGAAACGGCGGGCTTGTGCGAGCAGGAAATTGAGGAGCACTGTCTTGCCCGAGCCGGACGGCCCGATGACGGTGAAATTGCCAAGGTCCTGTTGGTGGAAATTGAAGAAATACGGGCCAGCCGCTGTCGTCTCGAACAGCGTAACCGCATCGCCCCAATGATTGTTCTTCGCGCGCCCAACCGGGAAATTGTGCAAGCTGGCAAGGCCGGCAAAGTTGGTGGTCGAGACCATTCCGCGCCGTCCGATGTAGCGGAAATTGCCCGGAAACTGTGCCCAGTAAGTCGGCTCCAAAGCGATATCTTCGCGCACTGCGTTGATGCCCAGGTCAGCCAGCAAAGCGATGACTTCGGCCACATGGTCTTCAAGAGCGTCCAAATTCTCCGCATGCACTGCAATGGTCGAATGGTGCTCGCCAAAGCCTGCACGGCCAGCGGCTACCTCGTCTTTTGCCGCCGTAAGCTCTTCACGCAGTGACAATGCCTCGTCTTCGGCGGAACGCATACGACGCAGCGCGAGGTTCATCTGGCTCAGCGCTTGCGCCCGCTCGACCATCGCGAAACTCTGCGACACATGCAGCTCAAACGGCAGGCGATAAAGCTCGTCGAACATGCCTGGGAATGTGGTGCCCGGGTAATCCTTGATCGACAGCATCGCCACAAACCGCCGAGGGAGATCGCCAGTTGGTGCAAGCTCCACGCAGTCCTGCCCGAAGCTGATCCGGCGCGCCGGGATGAAATGACCGAGATCACCGTGTGGCAGAGCAACCGGGCGCATATCGGCGTTGAACAGGCAGGATAGAAACTCGAGTGGCTCGGATCGAGGACCGTCCTTGGTCTCATAGACGCTCAGAACGCGCGGGTCGTATGCCGAGAGCGCAGCCATCACCGCATCGCGGGCTCGATCAAGCGCGTGCTTCTCCGCCGCCATCAAAGTGGCGTTGCGGTTCGAACTGCGCAGAAACCAGCTGCGCATCCGATCGACAAATCCGATTTTGCCCTGCAATGGGCGGCGCACGATCGTGAGAAATAGCTCGTTGACGTAAAGCTGCTTGCCAGAGAGCTTAGCCTGCCATTGCTCATCGAGCCGCGCGGAAAAATCATCGGCAGTTACCGGTTGCAGCGAAGCCTCCGCACGCCGCCTGACGACATGGTGATAGACCGCAAATCGTGAACTGCCAAGCGTCCGCAACATCGCATCGCGCAGGCCGCTGCGGTAATTCAGCTCGTCACTGTCGGCAGTCTCGAACAGCAGGCCGCTCAGCCGAATGGTCTGCATCAGCAAACCATCACGGGTCTCGATTGTCACATCGTCGATGTGCCGCGCATAGGGCAAGTGCGCTCCCGCCGGAGCCTCCCGAGCGATCGCCTTCGGATCGCGGGTCAGGGGCGGTAAGAGTTGCATTTCCAGATCGCGAAGTTCTTGATCCTCGGGCAATTTCGCACCCGGGTCAGCCATAGATCGAAGATGCGCGGCTCGTGCAGGCAGGCCAGCATGCCAACGCCGTGCAGCGCAAGCGCGATAAGCAGCACCCACCAGGTGCGGAAAATCAGGAACAGCTCGACCGCAATGACCGCGTTGATAATAAAAAACGTGTAGGTGACACCGGCAAACATCTGCGGTCGCGTAAGCGCAACGAAAAGCGTGTCCCGGCGCAGATCATCCGACAAATCGATATCCCCATATCAAACGCCCGCCGCTCTGTTTTCTTATTGGCAGATCAGTCGCTCACAATTCAATCATTCTGAGCTTTTCAGCGCGATCAGGCAAGCCCGCTAACCATAGACAGAGTCGCAGTTCGTGCAAGAATGGATGGTCTGCTGCGGACCTTATCGTGCCCGCCATCGAACGGACAATTGCGCTGATCGATTCAACGCTAGATTGATCAGGGTTTCGTGGCACAGCTAATCCATGAGTGTCGAGCGGCAGCGGACGACTGAGAATTCCAAGCGAGGGTGTCACCTTGCTGTTTCTTGACGCGTTTGTGCGTTTCGGCGGAGTGGCTCTCTTGCTGATGATTGCGGTGACGAGTTGGAAGCACCGCAAGACTTGGCCAAGCGCGCCCTACCTTATCCTCAGTTGTGGGAGCGTTGGCGCGCTTTTCTTGGGATATGCGCCGCCCGCGCTCCAGCCGCCCGAACCGCTCCTCTCGCTCGCTCGTTTTGCAGACATTCCGCATCTTGTCTTTGTCTGGTTGTTCGCGCTCAGCCTGTATGAGAGCGAATTCAGGCTTCGCGCCTGGCATGTCGCTGTTGGCGTTTTGTACGCGGCGCCGATCTTCTGGCCGCGACTTGCTGGGGTAGGGCTGGTCGCTGATCCGCCCGCTTGGCTGCCGATCTATGGCGGCATTACCTCGATCCTGCTGATGGGACATCTCGCATGGGTCACCTTGCACGGCCGCAGCGATGACTTGCTGGAGCGCCGCCGCAATTCGCGGACCTACTTTGTCGTTCTGCTGTTCCTCGTGACTATCGCGGCGGCTGCTTCTGAGATGGTCCCTGACGGCGCGCCGATACACTTCCGCACAGCGAAAATAATGGCGATCATGCCAGCGCTCGTTTTCGGAGCAATCTGGATGCTGCGTTTCAACCTCCCAAGTGCAGCTCCAACTGGTCCATCAGGATTACCTGGCGACCTGCAACCCCAAGACAAAGCGCTGCTAGGGAAAATGCAGAAGCACTTACTTTCGGATGAGGGCTTCAGGAACCCCGCGCTTACAATTGTAAGCCTTTCGGCCGAACTTGGCGTGAGCCAGCACCGCTTGCGCGCCTTGATCAACCAAAGCCTGCGCCAGACCAACTTCAGCAGCTTCATCAACCGTATCAGGATCGATGCCGTCTGCGATGCGATGGAGCAGCCTGAGACCGCTGATCTCCCAATCCTCACACTCGCCTTCGACGCCGGCTTCACATCGCTTTCTTCGTTCAACAAGGCTTTCAAGTCGCAGCAGGGTATGACGCCAAGAGCCTATCGAGCCCGGCTTTTGGCGGGAGGTGCGAATGCGCGGAATCCGTCACCTTTTTCAACAAATCCGCAAGACGCCGCTACGGCGCGAACCTAGCCTTGATTGAGTCCGGCGGGCCTTGGCACGTCTATCTTCACGGAGGCTTTTTTGCGGTATTCTCTGATATTTGTGGTGCTGGCATTGCTGGGAGTTGCACCTGCGTCAGCACAGACCGACGATGCGCGGGTGGCCGAAATCATCGAGCGGCTGACCAATGCCTATGGCGGTGACGCGCTGACCGAGCTGCAAAGCGTTTCTATCGTCAGCTATCGGCGCCTTGCCTGGCCGGGGCAGGGCCAAACCGCAGGCTTCGTCGAGTATGAGCGCGACCGCTTGCGCAAGCACTTCGATCTTGTGAACGAGCACGGGAGCGTTGAGCGCTGGACCCATCAGAACGGCAATGCCTATCACAACCGTTTCGTCGTGAACGCGGACGGAGCGACCGCGCTCGACTATTTCGAAATGTCCGCGACGCCGAGCGAACGGGGTGGGTTCTGGCAGTGGTTCAATACCGATTTCCGCAGTACCGACACCTTGCTCGCCTATCGCATCGCCACAGGGTCGTTGGAGATCGAATATCTCGGTACGGAGGAGTATCGCGGTGTCGTTCACGACAAAATCGCTCTCGAAGTCAGCCCGGAAACCCAGCGCGCGATCGTCTATATCTCACGCGCGGACGGGCTTATCCACCGCCTCACAATGATGCGCGAGATTGGCGAAGTGAACTTGCTGTTCGCCGAACACCGAATGGTTGGCGGTGTCCGCCATGCGTCCGAGTTCTACATCTATCTGGGCGACACGCTTACCGAGTTCGACACAGCGATAACGTTCGTTCCGAACGTTGATGTTCAGGCGAGCCTAGTGGTCGGAGATGGGTTCTCTCAGCCCGCCGAAAACGTCGAACAATCGGAGATGACGGTCGAGCAAGTTGGCGAGGGTGTCTTCATGGTTGGCCGCGAGGATTATGGACTGTTTGTGCTGGATGGCGACGGTGTCATCTCCGTCAACGCCTATGCGGGCCTGAAGGATCGCTACGAGGCGTTCACCGAACATCTCGGGCGCGACGTACCGCTCAAAGGCTTGATCGTGACCCACCACCACAGCGATCACATGGATGCTGTTGGCGAGGCAATTGAACTGGGTGCGACCCTTCATCTGACCAACGAGTCGCATAAGACGCTTCAATCCACCCGCGACGACATGGATGAAATTTCACTCGATATCTTAACCGCAGACGACCGAGTAGGTCCGCTGTCGATCTATGTTCGCGGGACGTCGCATGCGAGTGAGAACGCCTTCGTCTATCATTCTGGCGCGAAGGCGTTGTTTCAAGACGACCATTATCATGGTCTGGTGGCTGACGGACCAAGCCGGGTTCAGCCCTCCGCACTTGAGATGTATCGGATCATTGTGGGACTAGGCTTGGATGTCGACTATGTCCTGTCCGGTCATGCGCGCAAGGCAGAACGCTGGGACGATTTTGCGGCAGCAGCCAATGGCCCTAACGCTGGCGACCCGTGTCCTTCCGAAAGGGAAATATGCCGCTTGTGAGATTGCGCTCTGAAGTGAAACGCTGGGTCTTCGGAGCAGCCTCATTGGTGTGCCTGGCACCGCTGGCCCATGCGGATTCGACGGGACCATCCCATGGAGAATGGGGCGTCCAGACCGAGCATCTAAGCGAGACCATCAAACCAGGCGACGATTTCTACACTTACGTCAACGAAGGCTGGATCAACGCCACGCCGATACCGCCCGACCGGAATTTCCTGTCCGAACCATGGGTCGCGCAGCTCAAGATCTACGATGATGTCGCAGCAATCATGGAAGGGATACTCACCCAACCCCGTGCCGCCGAGGGATCCGCCGAGCGGCGGCTGCAAGATCTGCATCGCAGCTATATCGACGCGGAAAGGATCGAGGCACTCGGTGTTGCGCCTATTCAGGGTGGGCTTGATCGGATCGCACGGATCGAAACCCATGATCAGGTCGCGCAGTTCATGGGCGATCCCATGGCGAGTTCGTTGTTCCACCTGATCGTAAAACCTCCGGTCGATATGCAAGGCGGCTACATCCTCTCGCTGGAGCAGTACCGCGTCACTGGGCTCGGTCTGCCGGGTCAGGTCTATTACAAGAGCGACGAAGAACCGTTCGGGGGCCATCGCGCCGCCTATCTCGATTACATCGCGGAAAGCTTTGCTCTGGCTGGGCTTTCCGATGGCCCTGCGCATGCCGAACGCGTTCTCGACCTGGAAACGCGCTTCGCAAATGTGATGTGGGATTTTGCGCGCCTCCGCGATGCGGGCGCAGCGTTCGACCTGATCTCGACGGCTCAATTGCGCGAGAAAGCACCTGGTTTCCCCTGGGACGCTTACTTCGAGGCGAAGGGCATCTGGGACCTCAATGCCGTCAATTTCGGGATCGGCGGCATCACCGAAAGCGCCGCGCTGTTTAACAAAATCCCGATTGAAAGCTGGAAGAGCTATCTGGCCTTCCATTGGGTCCGCAATCATGCCGACTACCTGCCAGATCGCTTTGGAGAGAGCCGTTTCCGATTCTACGATCAGCGCCTGTATGGCGTTGCTGAACGGACATCACGGGGTGATCGCGCGACAGAACTGATTCAGGGCGAGCTGGGCTGGGATGTGGGCTCGCTCTACGTCGCCAAACACTTTCCTGAATCCAGCAATCAAAAGGTGCTGGAAATCGGCGAATATGTCCGCCGGGCCTTTCGCGAGCAATTGCTCGAAACCGAGTGGATGGACGATGTCACGCGAGCCGAAGCATTGGCTAAGGCCGATGCCATTATCTTTGAGATAGCCGAGCCTAAGGAGCGCCCCGATCTCGCTGCCCTTGAGACGCGATCGGATGATCTGATTGGCAATATCCGCCGCCTGCGTGAGGAGCGTTGGAAGTTGGATCTCGACCGGCTTGGGCGGCCAATCTCGCGCTGGGGCGACTGGAACATGTACCCGCACCGCGTGGGCCTGGGCTTTCACCAGCAATACAACAAGATATTCATCACGGCGGGCGCATTGCTTCCGCCGTTCTTCGATCCGAAGGCCGATATGGCGGTAAACTTCGGGTCGATTGGATCGACCAGTGGGCACGAATTCGGCCACTCTCTCGACGACCAGGGTTCAAAGTTCGACAGCCGGGGCGCCTTGCGCGATTGGTGGACCCCGGCTGCTCGCGCGGCCTACGAACAGCGGACCAGGCGACTGATCGAGCAATTCGGTGACTACGAGGCTCTGCCGGACGTTTCGCTCAAGTCCGATCAGATGATCGGAGAGATTGTCGGCGACCTGACGGGAGCCTTGATCGGTCGGCGCGCCTATGAACTTTATCTTCAAGATCATCCTGAAGAAGCCGGGCTGGTCTTGGGAGGATTTACCGGGCCGCAGAGATACTGGCTGGCGCTGACGCAGAAAACTCGGATGGTGGCAAACGATGAGGCTCTGCGGAGCATGGCCCGTCAGGCTTCGCAACCGCCGCCGCCATTCAGCGTAAACGGTGTCCTTTCGAACCTGGAAGACTGGTATCGCGATTTCGAGGTGGAGCCGGGCGCGGCAATGTACCTGCCTGATGAACTCCAGACTCCGCTGTGGTGACGTTCTTTGCGCTTCAATTGATGCGGCAGCGGTGACGTCGAAAGCCTTGCAACTTCGCGGGACCAGGCTCAATTGAGTGTAACAGTTGCGCCGTGTTTGGGACTTGGCGCGATCCACGCAATGGAGCCTGACCCGATGAATATGCCCGCCGCAAGCCGCCGCCAATTTTTGGGTGCTACCGGCAGTGCCTTTGCCGCACTGCTCGCGAGCGGCTGCATGACGCGCGGAGTGGCCGCTCCTGCAACTGGGGGCTCGTTCTCGAATTATGGCCCGTTGCAGCCTGACCCAGCTGGTATGCTCGATTTGCCCAAGGGCTTTTCATACAGACTGCTCTCCAGCCTCGGCGATGCGATGAGCGATGGCGGAACCGTGCCAGACAAGGCCGACGGCATGGGGTGCCTCGATCTGGGCAATGGCGAGATCGTGCTGGTGCGCAATCATGAGCTTGTGCCGAGTGATGGAGCAGGCGGGCCGATTGCCAAGGGCTTCGGCACGCACAATGGTAACATTGTCCCCGGCGGCACCACCAACATCGTTCTCGATGCAAAGACTCTCGACGTGAAACGCCAGTTCCGCACGCTCGGCGGGACGATCCGCAATTGCTCGGGCGGGGTTACGCCTTGGGGTAGCTGGCTGACCTGCGAAGAAGCGCCCACCGGCCCCGGTCAGCGCTATGGTGAGGGCCTAGCAGTCAATCACGGCTGGGTGTTCGAAGTGCCCGGCTCGGCGACCGGACTGGTCGATCCGGTTCCCCTGCGCGGCATGGGGCGGTTCAATCACGAAGCTGCCTGTGTCGATCCGGCGACTGGCTATGTCTACCAGACCGAAGATCGCAATTCAGGCGTCGTCTACCGCTTCCTTCCCAAGACTCCTGGCAAACTGTCCGATGGCGGCAAGCTTCAGGCGATGGCGCTTGAGGGGTTGAGCGACACCCGCAATTGGGAAAACGCCGCGATGCCTGTCGGACAATCTTACACAGTGCGCTGGATCGACCTTGACGAGGTCGAAGCGCCAGAAGATGATCTGCGCAAGCGCGCCGCCGCGCAGGGCGCAGCCTTGGTCGCACGCGGCGAAGGCATTCATATGGGCCAGAATGACATGTTCATCTGCTCGACCAGTGGCGGTGCGAAAAACCTTGGCCAGATATTCAGATTGGTCCCCGGTCGCGGCGCTGGCCCCGATCGGTTCGAGCTGTTCTTCGAAAGCGAAAGCAAGGCGCAGTTTGATTACGGTGACAACCTATGTGTCGCGCCGAACGGCCACCTGATCGTCTGTGAGGATCAGTACACAGAAGTGGTCGACAACCACCTGCGCGGCATCACTCCGGACGGCCGTCCGTATGATTTCGGCCGCTTGCGGATGCAGACTGAGCTGGCAGGCGGATGCTTCTCACCCGATGGTAAGTGGTTCTTTGTAAACGCCTATGCGCCCACGCGCACGCTAGCCATTACGGGGCCTTGGGCGGCCTAAGGGTTGGTATTTCGAGCTGGGCTTTCCAAAAGCATCGCGCGAATTTTCGACTGTTTTGGAAAATCTGGCTCCGAGTTGGATTCGAACCAAATTGACATAAATATCTATAGTATAAACAGAATTGATGTCAATTTTTCTCACTATTAGAGGTGTTCCCCCATTTCGTCCCCCGTTGCATTTTTGGTGGAGGTCGTAAATGTCCGGTCTCGGCAATGTTGCGCTAACGAAGGAGCGACTGGGTTTGGGGGTGGAAGCGGACAATTCCAGCAATCCAAAAGCCTAAGGATGTCTTCCACCGCATAAGAACCGCTTTCTATCCCATCGAAAGATGATAGTCTTTCCTCAGATTCCAACAGAGGGGTAGCCAGTGCAGAAGTCACTCGTTTGCGGTTTGGTGACAGCAGCATTGCTCGCCGCTTCGGCCTCGGCTCAGGAGAAAGACCCGCAGTACCTTGAGTCCCGGTTCGACTATTGTCACGAACGCGCTCTCGCTTTCTCAGGCTATGAGGGCAAAGTGCCTGATCGATACCTGCCGGGGGGCGCACTCGAAGGCGCAGCCAAAGGATCAGGGCTTGGCGCTCTCGGCGCTCTTATTTCCGGCAAGAACAAGAAAGAGCGCAAGAAAGCGGAACGCCGTGGCGCGATTCTAGGAGCAATCGTTGGCGCGATAAAGCGCGGCGAAGCCAAGAAGGACCAGCAACGCAAAGCGCGAATTTATCGACTTGAATTGGACGCCTGCATGCGCGGCGCGCGATAGGAGCAACCATTATGAAGAAGTCACTCATTGCAGGATTTGCGCTAGCAGGCAGTCTCTTTGCAGCTAGTCACGCGTTCGCGAACGAATCTGCGCAGAAACAGGATCTCGGTGATTTTGGCCTGGAATCGACTGATGTCGTTGATTTGGGGGAATTGCGGTGCTGGGATATGGTCACCCTGAGCGAGGATGATCGCGCGTTCGCCATGGTCCTCTTATACGGTTTTGCGCGAGGTCAGGCTTCCGAGTCGAAAATGTCAGCTCGCGACGTTCAGACTGCGGTCGTGAACACCATGCTCGAATGCGTTGACAAGCCAAACGAGAAGGCTCTCGACGTACTGAAGACGCATATTGTTAAGTAGCTAGACCGCGCCTGACGTAGTGAGGAGCTGCGCAGCGAACAAAGCGGAAAAGGCAAATCCTGCGGCGGCCAACGCCGTGACAAAGCGTTTACGCTTGCTTTCTCTGAGTAATGAAATCTGCATCAACTCGTTTGCGATTTCATCGACGGGATCGCATTGCTCTGCGGCTTCGATCAGATGCTTCGCCGAACCATACCGGTCCGGATGAAGGTAGAAGATGTGGCTGCGGCCATCTTCTGTCTCCGCTTGAGTGGATTTGCGAACTGGATAGAGAACATACCCAAACAAGGCGATCGGCAGGACGACGAGGAACCAGGCAAGTGCAATTGTTACCACATTCGCGGCCCCTTGCTCGCTCCCAAGTTTGCCAATGTCACTGATGATATTCAGCGCAAAGATGTAGCCAACGCCGACGATTTGTGCCTTCGTATCGTATGCGCGAACCGAGACCTGCGCCTCATCAAGACTGTCCTTCAGAAGCGCGAAGGTCTCATTCCTCGTACTCATCTATGTTCACTTAACTTGGCGGAAACTTGGCAAGAATAAGAACGACATCGGCGGCAGCCGTGTTGGTCTCGCCGCGAAGCTCAGAACGAGTGAGGTTGCGCTCTCCTGCACCATGCCAAACCGGCGTTCGGCGAGAAACATCGAATACATCGACTGCCAAAGTGCCCTCAGTGTATTCTCGAACCTCAGTGCGCAACGGCGGCGTCATGCTCGGCAGACGAGGCCAATACGAATTGCCCCAAGTCCAACGGACTCGATCCTGCCAGAAATAGTCTGGGGTCTGCGTAATCCGGGTGCCATCGCGAGTGCCGATTGTGAAGGAGACCGCGAAATCTGCCTCCTGCAAGTTCTCTGTAAAGCGATATCCCTTGCCGATCAGATCAGCTTTGATCGCTTGAGCGACATCGGCCTGGACAGTCGGCGGAACCGATCGTGCGCCAAGAACAACCATCGGGCTTTCGCCCGCCCATGCGAATGACTGATATTCGCTGAAGTTCTGAGCCTCGTCAAAATCGGTCGAGATGCGCCCGGTTGTGGCGCAGGCCGACAGAGCCAATGCAGCTGCCGCAGCAACAATGCTCGTGTAGAGCTTCATACCCGGATCTCCCCTATCCAATCCTCAGAGCGTCAAGAAGAACTGTATCAGAAATGCGTTCGCGACGTCGACAAAGAACGCCCCGACCAAAGGCACAATGATAAAGGCCGTGGGCGCTGGGCCGTGCGTCTTTGTGACTGCGGACATATTTGCGATGGCCGTTGGGGTCGCGCCAAGCCCAAAACCTGCGAAGCCCGCTGACAGCACAGCCGCAAGGTAGTTTCGACCCATAACTGGGAACACGACGAACAGGATGAAAAGGACCGCGACAATGACCTGCGCGGCCAAGATCCCAAATAGTGGTCCGGCAAGGCCCGCCACTTCCCAGAGCTGCATGCCCATCAGCGACATGGCAATGAAGAGGCCGAGCGAAAACTCAGAGATCAGCGCGAGCGCTTTAGTACCGGTTGGCCATGGGGCCTTCTTCGCCACAAGCGGGAAGGTGTTGGTCATCAGGATTGCGACCATCATGCACGACACGAACAATGGTAACTTCAACCCAAACTCAGCGATGGCAATGTTCAATCCAAAACCAATTATCATGGCAATATGGATGACCAATATCGCGCCCATCAGGTTGAGGTGTGTGATTGTGGTGTCGTCTTGCTTCTCGCGCTCGATACCGACCATCAGGTTGCCTTCGGTTTCGGATTTGAGATTGTAGCGCGACAGGAGGAAGCTTGCGATTGGGCCGCCAAGCAAACTGGCGATGACCAGACCAATCGTGGCCGCTGCGACACCAATCTCTAATGCGTTGGTCACACCTTGTTGTTCTGCAATGGTCGGTGCCCACGCAATGGCCGTGCCATGTCCGCCTGCAAGCGATGCTGATCCGACAAGAACGCCTACTCCGCTAGGCTGCCCCATTGCTGCTGCGGCAGCGAAGCCGACTGTGTCCTGGAGAGTCAGATAAGCGAGCGTGAGACCGAGAAAAATCACCAAAGGCTTCCCACCGGCCAAGAGCTGGCCGAACCGAGCGTTGATCCCGATTGCTGTGAAGAAATAGATCAGGAAAACATCTCGGGCATAGAGGCTGTATTCGATCTCCAGCCCGAATGAGGCATACAGGATCAACCCAACCACCGACGCGATTATTCCACCCGTCACCGGCTCCGGAATGTTGTACTTCTGCAGAAAGTCAATCCGGTTGGTAATCGTAATCCCAACGAACAGGACGATGATACCGAGCGTAAGCGTGACGAAGTCATCGACCTGCAGAATGTTGCCGTTGATGATCTCCATTGCGCTTCAGTCTTCCGCGTCGGCTGCTGGAGTAGGAGTTTCTCGCCAGTCCCCGCCTAGTGCCAGGCTGAGTTCGATATACTGATTCAACTGGGCCCGTTTCAAAGCCAGCAAACTGCTCTCCGCGCCAAAGACACGCTGCTGCACGCCAAGCACATCGAACAAATCGATTTCACCCTGACCATATTGCAGATTTGAAAGGCGTAAAGCGTTGCGAGAGCGATCAGCTGCCACTTCAAGCGCATCACGGCGCGCGCGCAGGAACACTCCGCGATCAAGAGCAGTCTCTACGTCGGTAAAAGCATTGATCGCGGTATCAGCATAAATCGCAACCGTGGCATCGATGTCCGCCTGAGCAATGTCGACTTGCGCATCGAGCGCGCCACCTTGGAAAATCGGAGCGAGCAGGTTTCCTGCGATTGTCCAGGCCAAGTTGGCAGGGTCGAGGACGTTCTCGAGCTCCGAAGAAGCCCCGCCAAGGGAGGAGGAAAGCGACAAACTTGGCAGGCGCGCGGCGCGAGCAATCGAGAGTGAATTGAGCGCAGCTGCCACATCGCGTTCGGCAGCGATTACATCAGGACGACGTTCAAGCAGTTCGGACGGCAGTCCTGCGCCCGGTGCAGATGGCAATGCCGGAAGCCTCTCAGCCGTATCCAACAAACCCGCCGGATAGCGGCCTGCTAGCGCTTCTAGCGCTCTCAGCGCCTCGATTTCTCCATTCTGAGCTGCCGCGAGGCTGTCTCGTGCGGATTGCAAGTCAGCTTCGGCGAGCGATACATCAAATTCCGATGCAAAGCCGTACTGATACCGCAGCTCGACGATCCTGAATATTTCAGTCAGCGCATCGACAATGCCATTGGCAACCGCTGCTTGCTCTCGGGATTCGATAACAAGGAAGTATGTTCGCGCTACGGAGGCTGCGATGGAGTATTGGGCGAAGACGTAATCGGCTTCCGCAGCTTGGGCGCTGGCTATCGCCGCAGCTTCACCTGCTTCAATCCTGCCCCATAGATCCACTTCGTAGGAGACCTGCAAGCCAACGCTATAGCGAGAATTGCTTCCAGGCCCGTCGACAATCTCCGTTCGCGTTGCGTCTGCCGATGCACCAACGGCTGGCAGTTGTTGAGCGCCAGCTTGACGTACGAGCGCATTGGCTCGACGGACACTCGCAGCAGCGGCCTGAAGGTTGCGGTTGTTCTGCTGGGCTTCCTCGACGAGCGCAGTGAGAGTGGGGTCGTTGAACGCAGCGATCCAGCCGACCCGTACTTCGCCCACTCTCTCACGAGCCGATGTCCATTGATTAGGTGCGGTTGGGACACTTTCTGCGGTCATTTGACCGGCCAACGTGTCATTTGCTGGTCGAACTGAAGCGCAAGAGGACATCAGGGCGCCAAGCCCCACGATGAAAGCCGCTCTTTGAAGCTGCTTGCTCATGCGACCGCTCCTTCGGATGGATCAACGTCGTTATGCGCTGTTTCATCTGCGGTTATCCCGAACGCCTTGGCATAAAAGACAGGCAGGATGATGAGCGTCAGAAGCGTTGCGAATGTGAGGCCAAAGACCAGCACAACTGCCATCGATTTAAAGAACGCGTCTAGGAATAGCGGAATAACACCCAAGACCGTGGTTAGCGAACCCATCATGACTGGGCGAACGCGGCTCGCTGCCGAGTCCAGGACCGCATCAAATCGAGGTTTGCCTTCGCGGATCTCCAGATCCATCTGATCGACAAGGACAATCGCGTTTTTGATCAGCAAACCAGATAGCGAGAGCAATCCGAGGATCGCCATAAATTCCATCGCGGTGTCGGTAACAAGCAATCCGATCACAACACCGATCAAGGCGAGCGGGACAATCAGCCATATTACTAAAGGTTGCTTAAGCGCGTTGAAGAGCACGATTACGACAAGCACCATGGCCAGGAAGCCAAGCGGCAAGGTGCTAGCCAAACTATCATTTGCCTCGGCGCTGTCGCCAAACTCACCATTCCATTTCAGCTGGTATCCGTCCGGCAGCGGTATGTCCTCGATTTGTGGTCGCAGTTGTTCGAACAGGGTCGAGGCAAGCTCTCCGGGCAAGGGATCGGCTTGAGCGTTGATCGTCCAAACTCGGTCGACACGCCGCAACTTAGCATTCTGCCACACTGTCTCGAAGCCATCGACGACCTCGAGAATGGGCACGGCTTGTCCAGTCGACTGGCTTAGAATTTGGACGCCTTGCAGCGATGTCTCATCAAGCCGCTCTCGCGCAGGCGCGCGCGAGATGATCCTAATCAACTGGTCTTTCTCGCGATACACCCCGACATCGCGTCCAGAAAAATTGGTGCGAAGGGCATTTGCGAGGTCTTCGCGAGAGATGCCAAGGCGTCTCCCACTGTCCGCATCATAAATGACGTCGACAACGCTGACTGGCTGCCGCCAATCATCCTTTATCGAAATCGCTCCGCCATCAGCTGCCATTATGGCTTTGGCCTTGTCTGCTAGCTCTCGCAGAACTGTGATGTCTGGACCGGAAAATTCAGCTTCGATTTTTGAGCCACCGCCTGGGCCGAGCTGGAACTGCCAGACTTTCGCCTGAGCATCTGGGAAGTTTCCATCGATATGGCTTTGGATTTGCGGAAGCAGGCCCGCAATCGCATCGTAGTCGGTCGTCTTTATGAGGAACTGACCATATGCTGAGCTTGGCGATTCAGGCGCGTATACCAGCATGTATCTCAGCGTGCCCTGGCCGACGAGAGTTTGGATCCCTTCGATCCCATCGAGTGCGGTCAAAAACCCTTCCAGTTCCCGCATTTTGGCATCCGTAACCGAGATGTCAGTGCCTTCCGGCATTGAGAAATCGACTACGATTTGCGGGCTTGTGGATGGAGGAAAGAACCCGGACTTCACGAAGTTGAAGCCAAAAATCGCCAGCGCGAACATTCCTACGACCGCAATGATAGCTAGATTTGATCGGGCCAAAACCTGACGCATCAAAGCGCGGTAGCGAACGAAGAATTGGTGCTCGGGTTTCTCCTCAGCCGGGCCATCGCTCTCTTTGAAGAGCAAATCGGCAAACAGCGGCACAGCCGTGATTGCGAACACCCAGCTGAACAGCAGCGAGATCATTACAACCCAGAACAGGTCTCCGGTAAACTCTGCGGTTGAACCTGGCGCAAAACCTATTGGCGCGAATGCAATGATCCCCACTAGCGTCCCACCCAGCAACGGCCACTTTGTGCGCGAGACTATCTCTTTGGCGATTTCCAGTTTCTTGCGACCCTGCTGAGTGCCCACAAGGATGCCTTCAGTCACAACAATCGCATTATCGACCAGCATGCCTAGTGCGATAATTAAGGCGCCTAGCGAGATGCGGTGCATCGGGATGCCCCAGACAAACATGACCGCAAGTGTGGCAGCGATAGTCACGACCAAGGTTGCCCCGATTATCAAGGCCGAACGAAGGCCCATGAAAAAGAACAGCGTGACCAGCACAATGACCAACGCCGCAATCACATTGACCGCGAAATTGGAAACCGCCTCCGTTGTGATTTTGCCCTGATGATAGAATTCGTGGACTTCGATCCCGAGCGGGCGGAGTGCTTCGGTTTCCTCAAGTTTGGCATCGATGGCTTCACCCATCTTTGAAACATTGGCGCCGGACACGTTCGACACACCAATCGCAATCGCTGGCTTGCCATTCCAGCGAACGACATTTGACGGCGGATCGATGTAGTCGCGGGTTACTTCAGCCACATCGCGCAAGGTCACAATCCTGCCAGTAGTGGCAGTCGAAATCACTAGGTTCCGGATCGCATCGACTGATCCAATTTCACCTGTGATTTGGAGTCGGTTGCGTCGGTCACCAAATTGCACGTCGCCCGCCGAAACGACTGAATTTTGTTGCGAAAGATCTGCGTAGATTTGCTCGACTGACAGGCCAAGGGCGTTGGCGCGCTCGCGCGAAACCTCTACGTAAATCGCCTCCTGTTGCGCCCCAAAAACGCTTACTTTTGCGACGTCCTCAACTTCCAACAACTCAGTCCGCAGAGAGCGGACATACTCATAGACCTCTGCGGGTGCGAAGCCGTCACCAGTGATGAGGTAGGACAATCCATACACGTCACCAAAGTCATCGGCGACATACGGTGCGCTGGCACCGGGTGGCAGCTGCCCCGTGGCGTCATTCACCTTGTTACGCAGCTTCGTCCAGATCAGTTGCAAATCGCCTTTCGTGGGCGATGCGCTGTAGAGAATATCGACGCTGATTTCCGACCGACCGGCTGATGACACGGATCGCACCTCGTCGACCTCGCCGAGCTGCTGGATCGCGCTTTCAAGCGTCTCAGTGACTTCGTTCGCTACCTCCTCGGGCGTTGCACCAGGATACTGGGTGATCACCTGCGCAGTGCGAATTGTGAATTCAGGATCCTCAAACCGGGCAATGTTTTGGTAGCTGTACCAGCCGCCCACCATCACCAATGTGATGATGATGCCCATGATAAGCCGGTTCTTGATTGAAAACTCAGCTGCGTCCATCGGATCAGGCCTCAGTTTTCGTAGGGACGAATTTTCATCCCATCATGAAGGTAGGCGGCGCCTGCGCTGACAATCGTTTCACCGACCTTGAGCCCATCGGTAATTGCCACTTCTTCGCCGATACTTTTGGCAATCATGACGACACGTTTCGATACCGTCATGGTTTTGCGATCAACCACCCAGACGTAACGCGCTTTGCCATCCGACAAGACCGACCCGAGCGGCACTGATATCCCGCCGCCTTCGACTTCATCCGAAAGCAGTTCTCGCCCCACGTAAACGGTGCCGGTCATACCGGGCAGCACGGTTACGCTAGGTGGAGGATTGAAAGCGAATTTCACCCGGAACGTTTGTGACTGGGTGTCTGCCTGCGTGCGCGCGGATAGAAAGCGGCCTGGGATCTGAACATCCGGAGCCGACGATAGCACCACATATTCTGTCGTCGCGTCGCGGTCTGCAAAGCGACCAACAATGCTTGCTGGAACGCTGACAACCGCCTCTGCTGCTCCAGTCGATTGCAGCTTCACGATGTCCTGCTGGGCACTGACGTTTTCAAACCGGACGGCGAGTTTTTCCGCTACCACCCCGCTGAAAGGTGCGCGCAGCACCGTATCGCTCAGATCCTTTTTGGCGCTGTCGAGCGTTGCCGCTGCCACATCTCTCTGCGCTTCGCGTTGCCGAACGGTGATTGCGGCAATAGCGTTCTGCTCGAGCAGGGCAGCAGCGCTCTCAAAGTCCCTTTGCGCAGCATCATACTGCGCTTGGGCCGACGCGACCGCATTGGCGTAGCGCCGCCGGTCAAGCCGAGCGAGCACCTGACCTTTGCGCACGAACTGAGATTCAGAAACAGGAAAATCCTGAAGCAAGCCGCCTACTTGGAAGGTTAGCGTCGACGAGTTGCGTGCTTCGACGATTGCTGGAAAGCTGACATCAAGACGCTCGTTTGCAGCTTGAACGGTGAACAGCTTGGCTGGCCGAACAATCTCTGGCTCTTCAACTACTTCGCCCGAACAGGCAGCAAGGCCAAGCGCAAACGCAAAAACACCGCAAATGCGGCTCCTTGATATCATCGTGTTTCCTTCTCGGCGCAAAGAATCAAGCCGGGCGCGCAATTCTCGACAAGGTTGCTGCATCAATTTAACCACGCTCGCAAGGTTTGTGCTGTTGCTGAGCATTGGGAGAATTAAGAGTGCTGACTCAATTGGTCGTGGGATCAGCGCTCGTCTGCGTCACAATCGTCATCATTGTTGGATTCATGGCATTCGCTAGCGTCTCGCTCACAAGGCTGGGCGACTGGTTGATCTCTGGCCACCCGGTCACGCGTTTGATGATTTCTCTTACCGGGGTTGTGTTGTGGCTACTTGCAGCGCTTTCAATTGCGGTTTGGGTGTGGGCAGGTGCGTTCCTTTCGCTCGGCGTCTTCAACACACTCGAGGAATCGCTCTATTTCTCGGTGGTGTCGTTCACGACGCTGGGCTTTGGTGATGTCGTGATTGGCAAGGACTGGCGTCTTCTTTCCGGTGTTATCGCGGCCAATGGACTGATACTTTTCAGTCTGATCACGGCTTTCTTGATCGAATTTATTGCCCGCTTGGAACGCGCGCGAAACGGGACCGGCTGAAGCAAATCCGCGGCGCACGGATCATAAGCCACCAACAAACAGCTTGCTTAGTTCGCTGAGAGCCCTTGTAGTGCCTGTGTTCATGTTCAGGCGTTGGCCCTGCTTTGATCGACAAATTCGGTTGAAGACCAGCGTGGACCTGAGGGGAGACTGCCTGTGAGATCATTTCAGCTTTTCGCCGTGCTAGTCGGTGTGTTTGCGTTGCTAGGAATCGCCGCGCCAGCACCTGCCGATGCACAACGGGGCGACTATGAGTATTGCCGCGACCGCGCGGCAAACATTAGCGGTTATGACGGCCGCTATCCGAGGAATTACAGGCGAGGGAACGTCATCGGAGACGCCATCAAAGGCTCGATACGCGGCCGAGTGGTCAGCGGTGTATTTGGCGCCAACAAGAAAGAACGTGATCGCGCTGCTCGCCGGTCGGCTCGGGGTGCCGTACTGGGCGGCATAATCAAGCGCAGCATTCAAAAGGATCGCGAGAAGAAAGCTCGTCGTGAGTACCAGCGCGAACTTGACCGCTGCATGGATGGATATTGATCGCCACGTACAAGTGACGAACTGAAGGAATATGGACTATGAAACTTGTTATCAAGACAGCGATTGCATTGGGCCTGAGTGCCGCTCTTATTGGATGCAACCAGCAGCAGTCTGATGAGCCTGACTCGACCGAGGTAGAGGCTGAAGCCGATGCGGCAGACGCCGCTGACGCGGGAGAAGCATCTGACGCACCCACTGAACCCGTCGCGTTTGACATCGCGGAGATCACCTGTTGGGATTTCTCTACTACCGAAGATGAAGAGCAGGGCTATGCTGCGACGCTGCTTTATGGCTACGCCGCAGGCGCAGCTGGCACGAGCGCGCAAACTAGCGATGGGATCGAGCAGGCAATTGTCAGTGCCGTCGAATTCTGCGTGGAAAACCCCGATGCAATGGCGTTGGATGCATTCAAGTCCGACGCCGGATAAGAACCCAATCCTCGATGCATTCCGGAGCCGGGCGGATCGAAACCGATCTGCCCGGTTTTGTTTGTGATCATTGGGTTCACGGTCTAAATCGTGACCAATGGGGCGGAACTGCAAATCATCTAATCTGCCAAGGGAACGCTTTGGCGAATGACCACTGCCCGGAAAATTCTGATCGGGCTGCTCGCACTCGTCGTTTTGATCGCGTGCGCTGTAATCTATTTCATCTGGTTCTACGTCAGGATCGAGGAATATCCGGTCCCGGTACGAGCGGACATCGAAGTCTCCTACAAACAGCAGGATTCCATAGTCGTAAGCTCGGTTTCGTTGCCGATGAACGCCATCCGCAGAGGGTTGGAGAAGGATGTCCCCCGAAAGCTTGTTTCGATCAATGAGCGTGTGGATGATTGTGTGCCGCGCGAGACCGTGCGGATATTCAAGCAGAACCTCTTCAGAACCCCGCGATTTGGGTGTGATCTTGTCGGGGAAATAAGGCGCGGCTCGATCACGTTTGCGCAAGGTCGCGGCTCAACACTCAGTGCGCGAATGCCGATCAATGCGACGATTGAGATTCGCAATATCGGCGATGTGATCAAACGCGAGACAGCAACCGCCACCGCCATTGTCACGATGCGCGCGCGACTAGGGATCGGACGTCGTTGGCAACTCCAGCCCAATATCGACCTGTCTTATGAATGGTTTGAAGAGCCAGGTATCGATTTTATGGGGCAACGTATCCGGTTCACCAAACAGGCAGACCGGGAGCTTGCAAAAATCTTGCCCCAGATTGAGCGTCAACTGGCCGCGCAGATTGCATCGACCAATGTCCGACCAGAGGTTGAGAAACTATGGCGGCAGGCTTTCACCGTAGAATCGATTAACCGGGAAGATCCGCCTGTCTGGATGCGCCTGTCGCCAAATGGTGCAGGGGTGGGAACGCTACAAGTCGGGGGCAACCGATTGTCGCTCGACGTAATGCTACGAGCGAATGCGGAGCTCTTCGTCGGCGATGAACCGAACCGTCCGGAACCGACAGCGTTGCCAGCCAATATGGGCATCCCGCGAGGATCGGGCTATTCGCTAACGGTCCCGGTTCTCGCCGACTACGATCAGGTGGAGCCGGTGATCCTGCGCGCTCTGAAGAGGCTGGCGGAACGGGGGATCGAGCGAGGCAACCTGGGCCGTCTCGATGTGTCTTTTGAAAATGTTGAGGTTTACGCGACTGAACGGGGACGGATCGCAGTTGGGATAGACGCAGTGGTTGAACCCATTGGCAACATCACCGGACGCATCTGGGGCCGCTCACGCGGCACCATTTGGCTAACTGCAGAGCCGATTTCCAAGCCTGGGAGCGAAATCATTCGAGTGCGTGGACTCGAGGTCTATGGAGACATGGACCGCGACGTAGGCGACCTGTTGGTGCGCGTGATCGCAAGTGACGAGGTTCGCACGGAGATCGAGGATGCCTTGGTCGAGGATTTTCAAAAAGACTACCAGGAAATCCTTGATCGAGCTCGCAAAGGACTGCGTACGATCAAGGTCGGCAGCGTAACACTGAGTTTCGGCGTGGACAGTGTCGAGCACGGCACAATAACGCCAACGGGTCAGGGCCTGTTTATGCCTGTATCGGCGACCGGTTCCGCGCGTATCAGCATTCCAGTGAGATAGGCCTGTGAGCCTATTCCGTCTCTGGTTCATTCGTCACCAATTCGCCCCACAGCCAGCCGAGCGTTGCACCAAAAGCGACGAAGTACACCACCGTGACGAGCATTGCGCCGATAGTGGCCCGTTCCGTGAGGAGGGCATACCCTGTCACAGGGGAGCATGCGAGCCACACCATCAAGCCAAAAGCGATGCCCTTCACGGTGTTGGTCGAGCCGGGGAGAATCCCTTTGACCAATCCGAAAATCGGTCCAAGCAAGAGGCTGCCGATCAAGACATGCGTGGCAAATCCGATGGCCGGATTTATAGGGAACAGGCCTTGAAGAACGCGAACCAGATCAATCTGCGGTAACAATCCACTGATCCAGTTGGCCAGCATGATCGTGGTCAGCGCGCTCGTTGCGAGAAAACCGCAGAATATGGCGCGTCCAATCTGAAACGGCATCAAAACCCCCAATCAATGTCTAGCACCTCCTGTGGACGAGGCAGGCTATCAACATCCCACTTTGGCGCCTACAGTAAAGCCCGGCGATCCACCATGATCCGGGCGACCATGAGTGAGAGATTTCGCACAGGAGACGCAGCGTTGAGTAAGATAACAACAGTAGTTTGTATGTTCGGCGCGGCAACCTTGCTGAGCGCGTGCGGCACCACAACGAAATCGATTGAAGGTTACAATACGATCAGCAGCTTGAGCGGGCTTTCTCAGGATCGCCGCGAGCTTCCCACGTTGGTGTATGTACGACGCGGCGCGCCTGGTCTGGGTGCATATGGGCGATTCATCGTCGACCCGGTTCGTATCAGCTACAGCGACCCGAAAATGCGGGAGCTTGATGCTGATCAACTCAACGAGATGCAGCGTCGCTTGCAGGGAGCAGTTGCTGCGGAGCTTGTAGCCGGAGGTTACGAAGTCGGGACCCGTTCCGGCCCCGGCACTTTGCGGATAAGCATGACGATCACAAATCTGAAGGCGCCGACGGCCGCATTGAA
Organism: uncultured Erythrobacter sp.; assembly: GCF_947499705.1. Taxonomy (NCBI): domain Bacteria; kingdom Pseudomonadati; phylum Pseudomonadota; class Alphaproteobacteria; order Sphingomonadales; family Erythrobacteraceae; genus Erythrobacter; species uncultured Erythrobacter sp. The sequence continues at coordinate 1,064,466 of NZ_CANMPJ010000001.1, forward strand.
TGTCAGCAGGGCATTTGTGCCGTTCTCTTTGAGCGTAGGCGAAGTGACTGTCGAAGCCGCTTTTAGGAACACACAGAGCAATCGTATCGACGCGGTTGTCGTAAATCGGGCCGAAGGAAATCGTGTCCTTGCGTCAAAGCCTTGGAGCACCTGGTCCGATGCCGAGGCATCATTCAAGGAATGGGCGGTGGGCATCCGCAAGGCGGTCGACAAGGCTCACGGCAAATAGCTGTTGGCGCATTGCGCCAAGGCATGGTTCAAATGGGTTGGCGGTCTTTGATCCTGAGGATGCGAAGGCATACCTGACCTGTGTGCTTGATGCGGCCAAGACGACGTCAATCTCGCATTGTGTCTGCTCTGAAGGTCTAAGAAATCGGATGCTTGAGTCTGGAATGAGGGCGCAAACCGGGGGAGATGCTGCGAATTTCGGCAATTGGGTCGCTAACGGAATATCGGCTTTTGGAAAACCACTCAGAGTCGAACTTCACCTTCTAAGCATTCCGACAACGCGCATCATCTCGACCGCGCACAAATCATCCAGGTATTCGAACTCTCTGAGACGTTGCTCAAAGGTGCGGTGGTGCATGCCTTTGGGACGGGTAATCCAGTTTCCCCATCCTTGCTCGCATCCTAGCTTCTTTTGGATGCGGAACAGAGCCTCAAATGGCCTGTCTCGCGATGCGATGCGCTGCGACTGGTAGCCCAGCCGCCAAGCTTGCCTTGAGGCAAATCGATCACCGCCGGGCGGGAGATAGAGCTTTCCGACACGCACTCTTCGAAACGGGCAGATCATCCACCATCTCTTGCCGCCAAAGTTCGGTCGAGTATGGCAAAGTTGCACGGTTTGTTTGACATGCTCTTTGTCCTCGCCATCGCCTCGCGTGTAGGACAATCTGAGCTGTTCGTCGCCTTCCAGATGCATTGCCGCGACATAGCTTACAGCGCTCAAAGCCCGAGATTTTCCTAAATCATTAGGAAATCTTGCCCTCTCATGGGGTTTGCTTTGCTTCTTAGCATCTCCGTTCTGCGCGGATCGACGTTTGCCCTTAGCTGTTCGTGGACCTGTCGAATGCCCGCCATGCAGTTTGCATCGACCAGAGCGATACAAGTCACGGCGTTTGCAGCGTGTCCCAGCGCGCGTCTTTGCACCGCAGGTTAGGTCAGCAAGGATCAATGGAAAGTCGCCACCCTCATCGCACCACCGTCGCCAAAGCGCTCGCTTTTGCTCATCATCCAATAGGAGAGGCCTTGCTCGCGAATTTATATTGATGGGGGTCGCCTTTTCCACGCCCAGTGTGGACCCGCTTGATATACCCTTGGTCCATCAGCTCACCGATATAACGAGACATGTGCTGCTGCCTAATCCCCAGCATGGCTCCAACCTCACTCTGGGAAATCGCAAAAATTTTCTCGGGGTCGCGATGGCTCTGTTTGAGCAAGAGATAGAGCCTGAGCGTGTGGCTGCCTGGAAACGCCAAAATTTCTTCGCGTGCCATTGTTGCTCGTCCCTGACTGCCGACCCAGTTTTCTCCCCTTGCTTCGTATTCCCAAGCAGACGCGACGATGCGCAATACTTCTTCGGCAGGAAGAGGCTCGGGGAATGCTCTGTTCGTTTCCATCGTTTTTGCCATCAGCTGCTCAAGAGAATTGGACTGCCGCGCTAAGATCATTGCAGTGCGCCAAAGTTCATTGTTCCGTGTCCCAACTTTACCAGTCTCATTTCGCTCGGCTGGATTTTCAACCCGTCCCTTTGGAAGAGGAGAGAGGCAGAGAGAGGGTGTATCTCTATTGTAAACCAAACTGGTGTGCGGTCCGGTTGCTCGCCTTGGCAGATTGGCTATGTCGTCAAGACTGCCTTCTACAAACTCATAAGGCGCTTTGCTGCCTTCCGATGGGGGAGCGACAACAAAACCGTCACCGAGAATGTCGATCGGTTTGGTAGGGTCTGGGCGAACCTTGCGAGGCTCGCCGTTGTTCCGATACCACGCTTGCCAATTACCGGAACCGCTGCGGACGATAACAGGGGTCGGACCATTCTCGGCGAGAGCGTCCGCAAATACATTCTCATCATTGGTGTCGACATCTAAGATCGTGAGCCGATTGCGCTTACAAGCAAAACCAAACGCGTTGTCATTGGTGAATTTCAGCGCGAGTTGTTCGCTAGTTGCTGCGCCAAGTTTCAGATAGCCTTTGACAGCAGGTTTCTTCTTCCGAACTGGAAAGGTGCTGATCCCAATCTCGGCATAGCGTGGTTGCCACTCTGAAAAGAGACCTGACACTGTATGTCTTCAGATCATTGAGCTGTCTGGGCCGCACAGGCTGTCGACGCAGCTTCAGCAAGCCTGTTAATGCTCGCAACTTTGACCAAGCGGCGCGTGCCTATCGTGACGCACTCAAGTGTGTTGTCAGAAATTAGTTCGTAGGTTTTCGTCTTACCGATGCCTAAAGTGCGCGCCGCATCGGCAATACTGCAAAGCACGGGTTCCATTTCTAAAGTTCCTCAGCCTCGTCCCCGCTTGCGACCGCGCAAGCACGCCGGAACATGTGCGGAACTTTTATACTAGATCAGCGAATCGCTCGCCATATTAGAGGCTAGGATTTCTCAACGAAATCGTGGAAAACCTGTGCCTTAAAGGCATCCCTCTAATTCAATCGCAACTAAGGGCGGCGCGGATCGGAACGACGGTTGATTCGCCTCCATCAAGCGCGAATTTCGCCCACGCGTTCATCATTTCACGCCTCTTGTCGAAGAAGTCGGTGCGGCGATAGGCTGCCTCAACCGCTTTAGGCACTGTGTGCGCCAAGGCCGCCTCTGCGACTTCTCCGGGCTGACTTGTCTGCTCAGCCGCCCAATCTCGAAAAGTTGAGCGAAAACCGTGAACAGTGCAGGGGGCTTCCATATCTCTCAGCACCTTTGTGAGCGTCATGTTGCTGAGCTGTTTGCCCGCTCCAGATGGAAACACCAGATCGGTACCTGCTTGCTTCATTGTTGCCATTTGACCCAATAACTCAACTGCTTCTGGCGACAATGGAACGCGATGCAAACGGCGGGCTTTCATGCGCTCAGCTGGGACTGTCCAAACATTGGAATCGAGGTCGATTTCATTCCAAGTGGCACCTCGAACTTCGCCGCTTCTAGCAGCTGTCAGAATGGCCAGTCGAAGAGCAAGCGCACCCATTCCACGCTTGTTAGCAAGGCGGTCCATAAGGGCAGGAAGTTCAGCATATGGCAGGGCCTCGAAATTTCCTCGCTTGGGCTGTGCGGGTAGTCGATCAGCCACGGCTGGGCCTAAGGTTCCAATAAACAGCGCGCCATCTGGACGAGCAAAGCGCAGAGTTCGGATTATCAGACTGCGCACCTTCCGCGCGGTTTCGGGTTTGCTTGTCCATATGGGCCTAACGCATTGTGCAATTGCATCTGCATCGATGCTTTGGACCTGCAACTTCCCCAAGGCAGGGAAGGCGTAGGCCTTGAGTTGAGATAGGCTTTGTTTGCGCTTGGCATCGGAGATTTTCGCATCTGCGGCCTTAGCCTCTAGGAAACCAAGCGCTGCCTCACGGAATGTGCGAGTCATTTCCTTAGGCGGCCTGAGGGCCAAGTGTGGATCACGCCCGGCCACTAGCGCTGCCTTTACTAGCGCGGCTTTCTCGCGTGCTTCGCCTAGGGGCACAGCCCTTAAACTGCCGAGACCAAATTCTCGCCTTGTACCATCGTTCTGTATGCGAGCGATCCAGCTGGCTTTTCCAGATTCCCTAACAAAAAGGATCAATCCATCGCCATCATGGTGCTTTCCCGGCTTTTTCGCGGCTGCGCGAATGTGCGCCTGTGTGAGTCTGCCCAATTCGCCCTCGTAGTTAGGCTTTGTCAAATTCCCCCATTTAGTCCCCCATCAATAGCGCGAAACGGCACGGTAAACAACGAACGCGAGCGCGCAGTTGCGGATAAGTCTACCTAGGGAATTGGAGGGTTTTCCGGTCGCGAGTGAACATCAGCGAAGTGGAAAATGGCTCCCCGAGTTGGATTCGAACCAACGACCAAGTGATTAACAGTCACCTACTCTACCGCTGAGCTATCGGGGAGCAGCACTCGGTTGTCTCTCGAGCGCGAGCAGGCCCTATATGGCCGAGTGAGATGGAATGCAACCCGGCTTTGCGCGCTAAATTGCGAATTGTTCGGCAACAATCCGTTCGTCGAGCGAATGGCCGGGATCGAACAGCAGCGTAAGTTCCGTTACGCGCTCAATCGTCAGGGTCACTTCGGCGATATCGCGCAGTTCGCGTTGATCGGCCACGGCGGAAACGGGGCGCTTTCCGGCTTCGAGAATGCGGAACTTCACGGGCAGCCGGTCCGGCAGGATCGCCCCGTTCCAGCGGCGCGGGCGGAATGGGCTGATTGGCGTCAGCGCCAGCAACTCGGAATCGAGCGGCAGGATCGGGCCGTTTGCTGATAGGTTGTATGCGGTTGAGCCTGCGGGGGTGGAAAGCAGCACGCCGTCGCAGACCAATTGCTTGATCCGCACGCGGCCATTCACACTCACTTCGATCTTCGCCGTCTGCCGCATCTCACGCAGCAGCGAAACCTCATTGATCGCGAGGAAGGTGTGTTGCTCGCCGCTTTGCGTCACCGCCTCCATTCTGAGAGGAGCGATCTTGAAAGGGCGCGCACGGTTGGTTTGAGCCAGCACATTCCCGGTCTTGCGGTAGCGGTTCATCATGAAGCCGACCGTGCCCCGGTTCATACCGTAAGCCGGGATCAATCGGCCCGCATCGAGCATTGTGTGCAGCGTCTGCAGCATGAAGCCATCGCCGCCGAGTACCACTGCCACGTCCGCTTCCTCCACCGGAGCCCAATCGTGCGTGTCGATCAGTTCGGCATAGGCTGCCTGAGCTCGCTCGGAATCGGAGGCGAGCAAAGCCGGCCGGGCAAACGCGTTTTCAGTTGTCATTCGTTCCCCGACCTTCGTCTGTGCCTGTACGCAGCCCAGTTAGTGACTTATCCTGATGTTCCAAATTCGGTCGGATTGCAATTGATACACCAATAGCACCGATGCGGACGTAAGGAGCCGGGATGGATTCGGACACGACATCTTTGCGCAAACCCGCCCGGGGAATGATTCCTGGGGTGAAGAATGTCGCTCTAGAAGCGGACCTGCTCAGCGCGCTGGATCGGCGCGAGATTGAGGTGTTGTTCCAGCCGCAATTCTCATGCCGAAGCGGGGCAGTTGCAGGTGCGGAGGCACTCGCGCGCTGGCGGCACCCGACACTGGGAGAGATTGGCGCACGGGATCTGTTTGCGATTGCTGAGCGTGCCGCCTTGGTTGCACCGCTTTCCCGGCATGTCGTGGCGCGGGCGCTTGAGGAAGCGGCCAGCTGGCCGGAAGAGCTAAAACTCTCGCTCAACATTACGCCAGAGGAACTGGGCGATCCGCGCTTTGCCGCTGACTTTGCGGCTCTGATTGGTCAAAGCGATCTCGATCCAGCACGCTTGATGCTTGAGATTACCGAGGACGTTTTGCTGCGGAACCTTGAGCAGGCGTCCGCCGCTTTGGGTGCTCTTCGCAAGCTTGGTTTCAGCACAGCATTGGACGATTTCGGTGCAGGATTCTGCAACTTCCGCTATCTGCGCGAGCTGCCGCTCGACGCGCTGAAGCTGGACAAAGTCATGGTCGATGGGGTTCCAGGCGATCCCAAGGCGCTTGCCGTGTTGCGCGCGATCATGGCGCTTGGCAGGGCGCTTGAACTGGAAGTCTATGCCGAGGGTATCGAAAGCGAGATACAGCGTGCGGCGATTATCAGCGAAGGGTGCGACTACTGGCAGGGCTTCTTGCGTGCGGCGCCGATGAAGGGCGCCGACATGGTGGCTCTAGCTCGCACCGCGCGCGGGCGCGGTCACGGCTGACCGCGCACTTAAGCAGCCTGCTTCTCGCGCTTCTTCGCTTTTCGCACGATGCCTGACAAACCCTTCGTGAGCTGAAACAACCCGTTGAGGCGGCTTTGTGGGTCGCCCCATGCACGGTTGATCACCAGCTTCATATCAGGGCGAAGTTTGGCTGTGCCCGAAGCCCCCTGATTCAGCTTGTCGACATAGGCGATCAGGCCCGGGCCATCAGGGAAATCGTCATTGTGAAACGTCACCAGCGTGCCGCGCGCGCCGACATCGATCTTGGCGATGTTGGCCTCGATTGCCTGATGCTTGATCTCGATCAGGCGGATCAGGTTCTTGGTCGGATCGGGGAGCTCGCCAAACCGGTCAATCATTTCCGCAGCCATGCTTTCGATTTCGGCTTTGTCCTGAGCTTGGTTGAGCCGGCGATAGAGCGCCATCCGGACAGCGAGATCGGGCACGTAGTCTTCGGGTATCATGATCGGCGCATCGACAGTGATCTGCGGTGAGACTTTGTCCTTCGCCGCTTCGAGTCCCATTTCGCCCGCCTTGGCTGCAAGGATCGCGTCTTCGAGCATCGATTGGTAGAGTTCGAAACCAACCTCGCGGATATGGCCCGATTGCTCATCGCCAAGCAGGTTGCCCGCGCCGCGGATGTCGAGATCGTGGCTGGCCAGTTGAAAGCCTGCGCCGAGCGAGTCGAGATCGCCGAGCACCTTGAGACGTTTCTCTGCAACTTCCGAAAGCTGCACGTCTTTCTCGTAGGTCAGGTAAGCATAGGCCCGCAGTTTCGCGCGGCCCACGCGTCCGCGCAGCTGGTAGAGTTGAGCGAGGCCGAAGCGGTCGGCGCGGTGGATGATGATCGTGTTGGCGCTTGGCAGATCGAGCCCGCTTTCAACGATGGTTGTCGACAGCAGAACTTCGTATTTGCCTTCGTAGAATGCGCTCATCCGCTCCTCGATTTCGCCCGCGCCCATCTGGCCGTGCGCGGAGATCGCTTTCACCTCGGGCACGTTTTCGTGCAGCCATTCCTCGACTTCGGCCATGTCGGAAATGCGCGGCACAACGATAAAACTCTGTCCGCCGCGATGGTGTTCGCGCAGCAGGGCTTCGCGCATCACCATATCGTCCCACTCCATCACATACGTCCGGACCGCCAAGCGATCGACTGGCGGTGTCTGGATGGTCGAGAGTTCGCGCAGACCCGTCATCGCCATCTGCAGCGTGCGTGGGATCGGCGTGGCGGTCAGGGTCAACATATGCACGTCGGATCGCAGCTGTTTGAGCTTCTCCTTATGCGTCACGCCGAACCGCTGCTCCTCGTCCACAATCACCAGGCCGAGATTGCCGAACTCGGTCGATTTGGAGAGGATCGCGTGGGTGCCGACGACAATATCGATATCGCCGCTTGCAATGCCTTCGCGGGTTTCCGTCATCTCCTTCGAGGAAACAAGGCGTGAGAGACGGCCGACCTTAAGAGGGAATCCAGCAAAGCGCTCGGAGAAGTTCTGATAATGCTGGCGGGCGAGCAGGGTTGTGGGGGCGACCACAGCGACCTGCTGACCGCTCATCGCCGCCACGAACGCGGCGCGCAAAGCGACCTCGGTTTTGCCGAACCCGACATCGCCGCACACGAGGCGGTCCATCGGCTTACCACTTTCCAGATCGCGCAGGACATCGGCGATAGCCGCGTCCTGGTCGTCGGTTTCCTCCCATGGGAAGCGGTCGACGAACTGATTGAAACTGGCTTCTTCGGCTTCGAAGACGGGGGCTTTCTTGAGCGCGCGTTCGGCGGCGACCTTCATCAACTCGCCAGCGATTGCGGTAATGCGTTCTTTCAGCTTCGCGCGGCGCCGCTGCCAGCCTTCTCCGCCAAGGCGATCGAGCATGACCGCCTCTTCGGAAGAGCCGTAACGGCTGAGTACATCGATATTCTCGACGGGGATGAAAAGTTTGTCGCCGCCTTTGTATTCCAACTGCACGCAATCGTGCTGGCTCTTACCCACGGGGACGGGTTCGAGTCCGAGATACTTTCCGATGCCATGCTCAACATGGACGACCAGATCGCCGCGAGCGAGAGCCTGAAGTTCGGCTAGGAAGGCATCGGAATCCTTGCGCTTTTTCTTGCGGCGAACCAGTCGATCACCGAGCACATCCTGCTCGGTCAGGATCTCCAGATCGTCGTTGGCAAAGCCCGCTTCGAGCGGCAATACCATGAGCGCGAGTTCGCCCTTTGCCGACAGACCGAGTGCTTCCCGCCAGCTATCGGCGAGCTTGGTTGGCGTACCGGCTTCTTCCAGAATCGATGCGATCCGCGCCCGTGAGCCAGTTGAATAGGCGGCGAGCAGGGGCTTCTTCCCCGATTTCCCTATTGCAGCTGCATGTTTGGCAGCGGCCTCATAGACGTTGTCGCCCCGCGCGCGTTCGGGCGTGAAGTCGCGGCCGGCTTTGAAACCGAAATCGACGCTCGCGTCGCTTTCGGGAGCGGCGAAGATGACGCTGCGATGGGCGGGGGCGGCATCGAGTGCGGAGGTGAATTCAGCTTGCCCAACATACAGCGCATCGGTGGCGAGCGGACGATAGGAACCCGATTTGTCGCCAGCGACGCGGCTGCGCTGGTCGTGATAGTCCGAGATGTCAGAAATGCGCTCTTCCGCTGCTCCGATTGCGCCTTGGTCGATAATGACCAGATCCTCAGTGGCTAGGTGGTCGAACAACGTCGCCAGCTTGTCCTCGAAGAGCGGCAGCCAGTGCTCCATTCCTGCGAGCCGTCGTCCATCGCTCACCGCTTCATAGAGCGGGTCCTGCGTTGACGCGGCGCCAAATTGCTCGCGGTAGCGCGAGCGGAAACGCTTGATGCTGTCCTCGTCGAGCAATGCCTCGGACGCGGGCAGCAGCAGATGCGACTTGAGTGTTCCGGTCGAGCGCTGAGTGCTCGGGTCGAATAGGCGCAGGCTCTCCAGCTCGTCACCGAAAAAATCGAGCCGCAGGCCCTGATCAAGCGAGGAAGGGAAGATGTCGACAATCGAGCCGCGCACAGCAAATTCGCCGTGATCGACTACCGTATCAGTACGCGAGTAACCTTGCCGAGTAAGCAGGGCCGCGAGGCTATCGTGGCCGATATTCGTGCCGGGTCTGAACTCACGCACGCTCTCGCGGATGCGAAACGGCGTGAGCACGCGCTGGAGTGCAGCGTTGACAGTCGTGACCAGAAGCTGTGAACCGCCCGACGGATGCTGGAGCTTGAACAGCGCAGACAGCCGCGCTGCACTGACCGACAAGGCCGGACTTGCGCGGTCGTAGGGCAGGCAATCCCAGGCAGGCAATTCCAGCACTTCGATCTCTGGCGCGAAGTAGCGTGCAGCTTCGGCGACTGCGCGCATGGCTGCATCGTCCGGAGCGATGAAAACCGCACGCTGTTTTGCTGCCCGCGCAAAATCGCTCATCACCAGCGGCATCGCGCCGCGCGGCAGCGATGTGAGCGTTAGCGGCTTGGCGGCCGACAGAATGCGGGAGAGGTCGGGCATCGGTGATTACTCAAATAGGAATAGCCCCGCGCGTTCCCGCACGGGGCTGAAAGTCTGGTTCAGGCACCGCGCCTAGCGCGGGATGTCGACGTAGTCGAGCGCCTGCATCTTTTCGATCAGAGGCCCCCGAAACCGCTCGGGGACTTCCTGAGTTTGAAGCCCCCACGCCATTACATCGACGTCATCCTCGGCGAGCAGGTCTTCGAACCAGTTCATCTCCGCTTCGCCCCATGTCTCATGGTAGCGATCGAAAAACCCGCCGATCATGTAGTCGGCCTCACGCGTGCCGCGATGCCATGCACGGAACTTCGCGCGGGCTAGCCGTTGCTCGAATGTAGGCATGTCTGTCATGCGCCCCACCTAAGTGGGGCGGCACGGCAGCGCAACAGAGGGATTCGTTGAAAAGCAAACTCCGCTAAAGCGCAAGAACCGCTACACCCAGGTCTCCAATGCCGCCGCCCGGCGCATTGTACACGCGGAAGCCCGGGTTCGTGTTGTCGATATATTGGATGCCGTGCCAGGGATCGATGATCTTGAGCTGAGCGCTGTCCCTCGTCGGGCCAATGCACATAGTGGCGTGACCGCCACCTCCGCGCCAATACCACGCCACCAATCCGGGCTTTCGCGGGGTGAGCGCCTGGAGCAATCGGAGGGTTACGAGAGCACCTTCGACCTTATATGCCGAAGGGACCGGGAATGGCCGCCTTTTCAGAACCTTGACGGCGAGATCGGCATTCGTGCCGTTGGTCCCCCAATTGTGGTAGGTGTGTGCGAAGTTGCTGAGTGGTGAGATGCCTTGATTGAGCCTATTGGCTTCGATCAGCGACATCAGCCCGCGGACCTGTTCTTCACTGAGATCCGTCAAGCTGGCTCCACCCCAAGCTCGCTTCATCATGGTAACGGTGGCCGGAACACATGAGTTTCCCTTCTCCTGGCGAATGAAGTGGTGCCAGTTTCCGTCTACATCCTTTGATTGCTCCTTTTTCCCGGGCCGATAAACATTGGCCGGAGGAACGATCGGAGGCGCCGGTGGAGCGGGTAAAGGCGGGATCGGCCGTACAACCGGCGGCAATGGCGGAATGGGCCGAGCAACAGGTAGATGCGGAATAGGCCGGACAGTAGGCAAAGGAGGAATGGGGCGAGCCATCAATCCAGCGGCGACGAGCCTGGGTGCGAAATTCGGATCGTTCAAGAAGGTATCCAGCAACTGCTCGACGGTGCCTTTGCCGTGCGCATTCCTTTTGCTGTTGCGGATGCTATCTTGCCATCTGCCGCCTTTCGTGTTGATCCAAGCTATTAGCTTGTCGAGGAGTTCCGCTCGACGGAGGGAATGACCAACGGCGCTGTTACCGCATTTCGCAAAAGCTCTGTCCAATGTCTTCAGGGCTTTGCTGCGGGGTTTGAACATCCCGCGGTTGGTGTCTTTCATCCAGGTCTGATAATTCATGGTGTCTCTTCCTCAGTAAAACTGTGGAAGCACCTCTAGTGACGAGAGGAACCTCCACTCTCGCCTTACTGACTCATGACACCCGGCAATCTTTTACACCGAATCGGCCGGATGTTCCAAACGACAATTTGCGGAATCGCCGTATTTTCGGCACCTGACTGATCGCTATGCGCCCAGACGCTCTAAATCCCCTGTTTGCCGAGACCCAAACGCTTGAAGGCGTTGGGCCGAAGCTGATGAAACCGCTGGAAAAGCTGGGGCTCACCCGCGTGCGCGATCTGGCATATCACCTGCCTGAACGGTTCGTGACGCGGCGATCCATCGCCAATCTCGATGAGGGCGCGGAGGGCGAGCAAGTGATTGTCGCGCTCACACCGACCGAGCACCGTGCGCCTTACAATCCCGGACGAGGCCCGTACCGCGTGCTGGCGCAAGACGAGGCGGGCAATATCTGCGCGCTGACCTATTTTGGGCGCGCGTCCTACACCGCGAAAAAGCAGCTACCGGTGGGCGAGAAACGCTGGATCGCCGGACGGCTCGATCGCTACGGCGACATGCTGCAGATCGTCCATCCCGACCATGTCGAGAAAGAGTCCGCTGCCAATCTCGCGCGGTTGAATGAGCCGGTCTACGCGCTCTCCGAAGGTCTGACGCAGCCGCGCGTCATGGGGATGATTGGTCAAGCCTTGGAGCGCACACCTGAGCTACCCGAATGGATCGAGCCTGGGCAGTTCGAACAGGCTGGCTGGCCCAATTGGCGCGATGCCTTGCACCTTGCGCATAAGGGCGAGCACGAAAAGGCGCGCGACCGGCTGGCCTATGACGAATTGCTGGCCAACAGTCTCGCGCTGCTGCTGGTCAAAGCCGACAGCCGCCGCCGCAAGGGGCAGACGCTAGCTGGTAACGGGCGGTTGCGTGCGAAGCTGGAATTGCCGTTCGAGATGACCGGGGCGCAGACGCGCTCGATAGCCGAGATCGAAGGTGACCTTCAGCAAGAGGCTCCCATGCTTCGGCTGCTGCAAGGCGATGTCGGGGCGGGCAAGACGGTGGTGGCGCTCGCGGCGATGCTGATCGCGGTCGAGGCAGGCAAGCAGGCGGCAATGCTTGCTCCCACCGAAATCCTTGCGCGCCAACACTATGAGACATTGCGCAAGATGGCCGCGCCAACGGGCGCCGAGGTCGCGATCTTGACAGGCCGCGCCAAAGGCCGCGAGCGCGAAGGCATTTTGATGGGACTGCTTGATGGTTCGATCGACATTCTTGTCGGCACGCATTCGATCTTTCAGGACACCGTTGGCTACAAAGATCTGGGCTTGGTAGTCATCGACGAGCAGCACCGGTTCGGGGTCGCGCAGCGCCTGGCGCTGGCAGCCAAAGGAAAGCGCGCGCCGCACACATTGGCGATGACCGCCACACCGATCCCGCGCTCACTGACCCTCGCGCAATATGGTGAGATGGACGTCAGCCGCCTCGATGAACTGCCACCTGGCAGACAAGCCATCGACACCCGGGTGGTCGCGCAGGAACGGATCGAAGACATCGTGGCAGGCGTCGAACGCCACCTTGCCAGTGGACAGCAGGCCTATTGGGTATGCCCGATGGTTCGCGACAGCGAGATCGCCGACATCGCTGCGGCGGAGGCGCGGTATGCAGCGCTCAAGGAGCGCTTTGGCGACAACGTGACCTCGGTCCATGGGCAGCTCAAACCCGAGGTCAAAGACGCGAATATGGAGAGCTTTGTTCGGGGCGAGGCGAAGCTGCTGGTCGCTACTACCGTGATCGAAGTCGGCGTCGACGTGCCTTCTTCGACACTGATGGTGATCGAGCAGGCTGAGCGGTTCGGCCTTGCACAGCTGCACCAGTTGCGCGGGCGCGTGGGGCGGGGCAGCGACAAGTCCGTCTGCCTGTTGCTGCGCGGGAACGAACTGTCCGAAACGGGCCGTAAGCGGCTGGCTTTGATGCGTGAGACGCAGGACGGCTTTCGGATTGCGGAAGAAGATCTCGAACTGCGGGGCGGTGGCGAGTTGCTCGGTACGAGGCAATCGGGCGAAGCGGCTTTCCGGATTGCCAATCTCGAACAGGTGCAGAAGCTATTGCCGCTCGCCCACGCCGATGCGCGGCTCTTGATCGACCGCGATGGCGGCTTGACGTCAGATCGCGGCGAAGCGGCGCGCATTCTGCTCTATCTGTTTGAGCGAGACTGGGGCGTACAACTGCTGCGCGGGGGTTAGTCGCTTTCTGGCGCGACCACTTTCACTCGGTCTGGCAAGCTCTCAACAAACGCGCCGACACCATGCTTGGCGGGATCGAACGGCTCATCCCCTGCATGATGCCCGTTTTCCATCAGTCGCTTGCGTTTCGCGTCGATCGCTTCAAGCGAGTAGGTGAATTGCAGCGTGTAGGGTTTGCCCGCCCGCGCTTCTTCGATCCATTCAAGGCAATCGCGTTCCGGATTGCCGTGTCCGCCATTGCCTGAGAGCACGTATGTTGATGCAGGTATCGCTTCGAAGAAGCCGACCGTGACGTTGCGGTCGCTGCCGTGGTGCGGAACTTTGAGGAGGTCGACTGACAGGACCTTGTCACCCGAAGTGGCTGACGCAGCACCGATTGCGCGTCCATCATCGTCTAGCTCTGCGCCGCATTCGCCGCAGCGCTCTGCACCGTCCTCGCCGGCAGTCTCGCCAAGATCATCGCGGGCTCTGAAGGCTTCGATGATCTTGTCACCGCGCGCATCGCCGGTGAGCAGGTATTGCTTGTCGCCATCATCCGCGAGCAACACGATGCTGGAGAGATTGGCGACCGAAGTGTCGTCGAATGCTGCCAGCGTTGCCTCGCCGCTATCGCGCTTCTTTTGCTCTTTCCTCAGCCATTTGTCGTGCTTCTCTTCCAAGTCTTTCAGCTCGCGGGTCAGAGGGCCGAGAACTGTGAAAGTCACGCCATCCAGCTCGATCTGGTCGAGGAAATCATCGTCACTGTCAGGAGCCTGGATTAGATTTCCGCCAAAGTCGGGATTGGCAGGGATGCCAAGGCTTTCGGCGAGCTCCCTTATCTGGTGACCTTGCGAAATGCTGGCGAGTACCTGCCAGTCGCAATGGTCATCAAGCAGGTCCTCAGGAATATCCTGCGCCCCTGCGCTGGCAGTGCCGAATTGCTCGTTCAAAGCCGCGCGCGATTCCGTTTCCGAATTGCCGATAATATCGTCGAAGGAATTGTGCCACAGGCGGCGGATGCGAAAACGCGGAGGATCGCCATTGTCGGCATCCTTCTTCATATCGCGCAGGAGACGGATGACGCCGTTCACGTGGTCATCATCGATGTGGCTGATGATCAGCATTTCGATCACCAGCGGTTGATTTTCCGGAAGACCGCGCTCTTCGCGTAGTTCCTGCAGCCGAGGTAGCAACGTGTCGTTGTAAACCCCGGCGGGACCGCCATCGATCAGCGCAATCTTGGGCGCATCGTCGCTGCCGAAATGCAGCAACATGCAATCGCCGTGGCGTGCGGGAAGGACTTCGAGTTCCATGATTTTCCCCTCTCGATCAGATGCTTTGTAGCGCGCGCAGGACATCGATCAGGCCTGCACCCTGAAAGCTGCGCTCACGGCCAAGGTCGGTGCAGGTTTCGACCAGTATCTGCTTGATCTTCTCCGGTTTGCCTTCGAATTCCGGATTGCGGGCCATCAATAGCGCAGCTGCGCCAGCAGCGTGCGGTGCCGCCATGCTGGTTCCGTCGCGAGTGTCTTCGGCATTGCCGGGAACGAGGCTGACGATTTTCTCGCCCGGGGCGAGCAGATCGGGCTTGGCCCGGCCATCGCCTGTGGGCCCCCGGCTTGAAAAGAAGCTGACGCCGTATGTGTGCGGCGATCCGCGATGGGTGGCACCGACAGTCAGGATCGCCTCGGCGTTGCCGGGATCAGTGATCGAGGATGGTGCGTAGTTTTCGAACACGTCGCCGCCGCGTAGCTGAAAGCTCTGATAGCCGCGATTGCCCGCCGCTGCGGTTACGAAAACGCCTGAGCGGACGAGCCGCTCTGCTTCTTCGCAGACGGGTGTTGCGCCGCAGGCATAGTTGCGGACGCTATGGGCGATCGACAGGCTCATATTGGCGCCATGGATCACGCGGTAATTGTTGCGCTCGTTAAGCCAGCGGATGAACTGCATCGCGCCCATCACATTGAATTCGGTGTCTTCGACACCTGCGCCGACAACCCGGAAATCGTAGAGCTTGATCCCCGGACAGACCCCGGTCAGGCGCTGCGTCGTCCCATCATCTTCACGCCAATCCGCGCCCAGAATGCCTGCGACATGCGTTCCATGTGCATTCTGTGGTGTGTTCTTGGGATCGCTCGGGTTGGCGATCTCGACATATTTGCGCGCGACGCTCCAGTCGATCGGATGCCCAAGCTCGGCGTCTTCGGCGAGACGCTTCAGGTCCGCCTTGATCTCCGCTTGCGTTAAACCTTCCCGTGCAAACAGCTTTGCAGCCTCGGTCAGTCGGGCAGAGTTGAACTGATAGTCGGGACAGATCAGGTCACGAATTCTAGTGAAGTCATAGGCCGCCCTGACGCGCGATCTATCGCCTTTCGCGTGATCAAGAAATCCATCATGCCCGGCGTCAATGCCGGAATCGAGGATCGCCCAGGCTAGGCCCGAGCAGTCGGTCGAAAACAGCAACCGCGCGCTATCCGCCTTGATCGTATTGGCCGAAGTGCTGACGGCCAGTTCCACCGGCCGGTTAAGCGAAATGGCGAATACCATTGGCGTGGTGTTGCAAACGCTTGAGGGATCTTTTTCACAATGCTGTTTGAGCCGACGGAATATGTCGACACCGGCCTGAGCGAGCTGCGACGGCTTGAAGTACTCCGCCATCATCGCAACGTTTGACAGCTTGACTGTCTGACTGCCTTTGCTGGGACGTGTCACAACTTCGACAGCGCCCAGGAATGTCAGCAGCGCTGCGGCGCTGACCAGCTCGGCTGAGCGATCCATTGTTGAGCTTTCAAGCGTGGTGAGGATTTCGTCCTCAAGCGAAGCCTCTGCATACATCGCGTTCACACGGTCGAGGATCGCCTCGCGCACGGATTTCTGGGTCAGCTTGGAATCGCGTATCTTCTGCCACCAACGAGTCATCGTCAGCACGTTCATCAGCATTCCATCCAGCGTCAGCCGCGCTGCAACGACACCTTCCAGATAGGACACGCGCGATGGTGCATCGGTCTTGGCAGTAGAGTGCGCGAGCGCCGAGGCCACTTTGGCCGCACTCAGCGAGCGATAGGGTGTCAGCAGCAGTTCGCGCGGCTTTTTTGGTGCGAGCGCATAGGCGGCCAGCACATCACCTCGAATGGGCGAGTCCTGCACAATGCGCCCGCCGCTGACAGGACCAAGCAGCAGGCGATCGACGAGGTCGGCTTGTATGACGAAATGCATCGATCACAGGCTCCTGTTGGGGAAGGGAAGGGCAGCACCACGATCTGCTCCGACCCGGAAGTAGGACCGGATGGCGTTGTCGCACTGGATGTACCCAAAGTTGATCAGGCGCTCTTGCCGCTTGGCGCTCATGGATTTCAGCCGCGTCGCGATTTGTGCAATTTCGAGCGCAGCCTTGTCAGAGACTTCGAAATACGGCTCTACCTTGAAGCGACTTGGCGGGGTCGAGATACTCCAGAAAGCACCCTCACGTTCCTTGGCGAGGTACTTCTCGACAATAGTGCGGCTGCGCAGCGCGTGAACCTGAGAATGAATGACGGAGACTGTGCGCTGCAACTGCGTGATCCAGTTGCGACCAATGCGTGATTCCATGGTGAGCGCGCTGCCGCCATCCGAAACCAGCACAGTCTGGAACCGCTTCCAAACCGGCTCAAGACCGTAATTGTCGTAAACTCCGCCATCGGTAAGTGAGATGTCGCGCAGGAATCTGTCGTCGACACCATCTTCGCGCACGTCGAAGTCTTCTGGCTGTACGCGCAACCGGAACGGAGAAAGCACTGGAGGAAAAGCGGCAGATGCCGTCACGGCCTGCGCGATCTTCACCGTGGGTTTCATGATCCCGCCGACTTTCCAGTCGCGCATGAATGCCTTTTGAAATCGCCACAACCGGCCGCTTTCCATATTGGTCGCATTAATCGTGAAGAGCGGCCAGTTGGGCAAGTCCTGCAAGGTGGCTCCGCCGTACAGTTCGTTATCAAGCTTGCGCGCGACAACATCCGATATGGTACCGGGCAGTACCAAACCACGGAAGATGGCGCTTCGATCCAGAGTCTTGCCGGTCAGTCGCCGCAGCGGATCGACAAAGTGTGTGAACAGATCATCGCGTGACTTCAGTTTGTCCCAAACGATCGCCAATCGCCCGGCCGTTATCGATCCTCCAGAGACGCTTGAGATGCGAGAAATATCTTTCAGCAGGTCGAATTCATAGAGCCGGATGATCGCGCCGACATGGAACAATGTCGCGCGGTACCCGCCTCCGGACATCGCCAATCCGATCCCGGGTTCAAGCTCTCGCTGGGCGGGGCCTGTGTCTTCGTCTGTGCTGGTTTCGATGTCTGGAATTGCCATCGTTCACCCCCTCTTTCCTGCGCGACCAACGCCGGTCTTCCGGGCCATTCTTGAAACTGAAGCTAGACCGAGAATATCCGCCTTGCAATCACCGACTTCAGTAAATTGACGCGTTTCTACAAAGGAAATGAAATAAATATCGAATCACCAATCATTCGATTTCGAACAAGTGTGATTCGATCAGACTCGATTTGACGTAATTCTACAAATATATCGAATAGATTGACGACCTGTAGAATTCCAAAATCACTAGAATTGCGGCTCATGTTTCCAGAATCATGCCTCAAGAGTGCGTTTTTCGAAAATTTCTTCTCTCTCTCCCAAACCCCAATCAAAACCGGTTCAAGTCCTAGGGTTTGTGGGAAATATTGCCAAAAATCGCCCTTTGTAGAAACACGACGTTCTGTCGTATTCTTACAAAATATTTGAGTAAACTACTCAAACATATGAAAAAATAGCTTTGCGAATCTATTGGCTTCGAATACCTTTCAATCACGGGAAACGCAGAAAATACAAAATAACTAATAATCAGGGGGATTAGTATGCCTTATCTGAACGATGGCGCACGTGCATTGAAAAGTCATATCCGAAAAGAAGTTGAATTCGAGAAATCCGTAGCGCGCGGTAGTCGAGGTTCGATTGTCAAAAGAGTCCAGGAATGGAGCTGTTTGCATGGCCACAAACTGGTTGCAGATGGCATTTTCGGACCGGCGACAGAGGCCGGCGTCAAGGCATTCCAGTCCAAATCCGGCATCCGGGCGAGCGGCAAGGTAGATCGCACGACATACATGGCGTTTGTCTCACCAATGCTGCGAGTGTTGGAGCCGATTACTCACAACGGCACTCTGACCGACGCGGTTGCCAAGCTCGCCCGCAAGCATCTTGCCGAACATCCACGCGAAATTGGCGGTCAAAACCGAGGGCCTTGGGTCCGGCTCTACATGGACGGCAACGAAGGCAATGCCTGGCCGTGGTGTGCCGGTTTTGTGACGTTCATCCTGAAGCAGGCCTGCGAACTCACAGGTAAGCCGATGCCGATCGCAGGGAGCTTTTCCTGCGACGTGCTGGCGATGCAGGCCAAGCAGAAAGGCCGCTTCTGCCGCGAAAACGACATTGACGACCATGTCCGCAACACAGGCGGCGCACCGGCAATCTTCCTTGTCCGCCGCACATCCACCGATTGGACCCACACCGGCTTCGCAATGAGCTTCGGCCGGGAGGTGATGGATACCCTTGAAGGCAACACCAATGATGAAGGCAGCCGCGAGGGCTACGAGGTGTGTGAACGCATCCGCAGCTTCTCGAGCAAAGACCTGATCGTGCTGGGCTGAGGGCGTCATGGCGAAGAAACCGAAGAAAAAGAACAACCCCCTCAAGCTTTTGCTGCGCGGGCTGTCGCGTGAGAAGGGGCAGTTGAAGCCTGTAACGGTGAAGACAAATGGCAGGCGCAAGGTGCGTCCGGCGCCAAGGCCGACGCCTCGACCAGTAACTATTACCAAGCCAACAGTCGTTTCGAAGCCGAAGCCGATTGTAGCCACTGCAAAACCAATAGTGACGTCTGCTCCGGCCAGCGCGGCGATGCTGAAATCGATCAACACGATGCGCATGCCCAAGGTCGCGCTTGCTCCAAAACTGCTCAAGGGAAACATCAAGCTTCACAACGCAGTTCTCAGCAGAGCGATCTCCAGCATTGCGCTGACTCAGCTTAAGATCACCCCGCGCAAGAAGAGTGATATCGACGGCCCGGTTTCAGGAGCTCCCGAACCAACCGGCTCAACGATCTTCGAAAACGGCAAGGATACAAACCGCAAATACGTCTTGCCTGAATACGAGGTAGCCGAAGATGTCCTGTCCGATGCGAGCGGGACCACACGCAAGGCTGCAGTGGCCACGACGATCGCTCCCGATGGCCGCTTCATGCTCGAAGTCGGGCTCGATCCCCACAAGAGCGACGGGCACAAGCGCAGGGCTGCGGATGCAGAGTTCCTCGATCACAAAGTCCGTTGCAGCATCGAATTTCCCGACCCCAGGCTGGCCAACCGCACGACGAAAGTGACTGCGGAGGAGCTGCTCGAAGGAACCGATGGCCGCATCATCGCGCGCATCTATTTCGACTCCAGCACCGAATTTGGCCAGGCGATGAAGGCCATTCTCGACACGGAAAGCGCCAGCCTGATCATCGACCGTGTCGCGCAAGTGTGGCTGCCGGTGAAGAAGAATGCCTCGGCGCCCAAGCCTGCTCGGCCTCCTCAGCAGCCGCGTCGTCCTCGCGTTCGCCGCCGCCCACGCCGTGTTCGGCCGCAGACGATGGAAATGCGGGCCCTGCCAGTGGGAGGGATCCGTTTGGCCCGTCCGCAAGTCGCCGCGATCGCTGCAGCTAGTGCGGCGGCACAGGCATCGCAGGAATATCGCAAGACGAGCCGCACGATCAGCCAAAAACTGAATTTCTGGCTGCTGCGAGACTTGCATGCAGATCTGCTCGATGCGGTTGGCGGCGAAGTTCCGGCTGGCGGGAGCTTCCGGATCGAGCGGGTCGAATTCGAAGAGAGAGTCCACTCGTACTTTATCGATCCGAACGACCGCGACCGTGTGCATTTCCTTCCAGACTCGTTCCGATTGCAGCGCAAGAATGACGTGCCGCGCACGCCTTTGATGCTGGTGCGATCGGTACCGGCAACGGAAGAGGGCGGCGAAACGCAGTTCGAACTTGAGTTCATTGCCACGCCGCATATCGACGAAGATCGCCTGCTGGCGGCAAGCGATGAACTTGGTTTCACCGATACAGACGGCGAGCGACATGAATTCGAGTTTGTGCCGCTGTCGGTAAGCGGGGCCGAACTGCGGCTCGCTCTTCCCAGCAGCAGCGGCGGCGGGTTCGAAGTGATCGCCAACGCCCAGGTCGATTTGCAGTCGGGCGTATCGGTCAGGCTCCAACTGGCCGAAACCGACTTTCTCAGCATCTTCAACGCGCTGCGCGGCGAGGGCTCACACATCGTCATGAACGGCGAGGTCAAACTGGATCTGGGCGGTCCGGCACCCGAGACTATTCCCGTTGAGCTGCGACTGGATTCCATGAACGGTGAAGCTCTCGAGCTTGACCTTTTGCAGCCTCTCAATGCCCGTTCAGTGAACATCAGCCTTCTGAATGTGATCGAAAGCCCATTGAGGATCGAAGGTCTGAGGCCAGTCGCAGTGGTCGGTGAAGATACGATCCCGCTCAACATAACAAAGAAACAGCCTGATTTCGGTCAGGTCATCCAGCCAGGCAGCGACTTTCGGATGAGAGTCGAGGCGGCGGCGGATTTGCCGGAAGATGGCTCCTTCCACGTCCTGTATGAAGACATGGATATTGAGATCGACACCGATCACGAAGCGGTATTCGACGCGGTGTTCGATGAATCCAGCTCGGTTGCGCTGGAACAGGAAATCGAAGTTGCGACTTTCGCGCCGTTCTTCACCAATTCCGGCGATCATGAGAATGGCGCGCTCATCGCGTTCTTCATCGAGTTCCAGGATGGCGATGATGTCACTCTGGAAGCTACCCAGCTTAAGTCGGAGACGAGCATTGAATTGCCGCTGGCCGACATCGTTTTCCGCAAGGAATCCGAGGGAGAATACACCTACCGCATCAGCGAAATTCGCGAACGCGGCATGGTGGGCCCCACTGCCTGGAAGACGAGCACCAGCAGCACGCTGAATGTCCTTCCGATTCAGCCCGGCGACCTCGCATGAGCCGCGCGAGCACTCCCGATTGGGGCGCTCCCATTCACGGCGCGCATTCCGGCATCTACCGCCGAGCGAGCGGAGGCAATGGCAGCGTCGCAATCCCCACCGCTGTGGCGTTGGACGGGCGGGGCAAGCGGTCGCCGCTTTCCCTGACCTTGTTCCGTCGCAACGATGACGGCGATCTCGACACTGCCGGTCGGCTCGATCTGAATTGGCGGCTGGCGTTTCACGATCTTGGAGAGATCGAACGGGGCGCAGCACGGCGCATGCCGCGCCCAATCTCTAAGGCGCTGCCCGAAGGTGGCTCGTTTCGGATCTATTCGCTGTTGCAGGAAATCAGCCTTCCGAAATCTCTGAAGCACGAGATCACCCTATCCGCGACTGGCCGGGCCAGCGGCCCTGCGATCCACCGGATGGATGCTGACGATGCGGGCTTCATGGCCGGATTGCTTGAAAGCGAAACCATGCCGATTGGCATTATCGGCCAGGTCGGTGTGATGGGCATGAGTCCGCGCTTCCGGGCACGAGCGACGATTGATCGAAAACGCGCCGTCGCCGCCTTGCAAAAACTGGCTAGTCCAACAGGGGAAATTCCAGACCGAGATCTGGCTGAACTGCTGGCGACCAGACTTCCGGCTGCCATTGAAATCGAAGGCAAGGTCCCACGCGGGGCTGATCGCCGGATATTCGGCGAAACCCTGCGCGACCATATCGCGCGTGCGCTGCTGGTTCCAACGCCTCCTGTATCAATCGAAAGCGGTGCTTGCTGGCGTCTACGTGAGGGCGAGGAACGCGGCGGAACGCTAAACTTCGATCTTTCAAAAGAGACACTGTGTCTGCGGGTATTTGCGAGTCAGTTTGACCTCAACACCGCACTTGATGGCTTCGACAAAGACACTCTGGTCAAACGCAAGACAGTCGATGCGATTCCGCGCCACGGACGCACCATCACCGTTTTGACCAACCTGCCCGAGCGTCCAGATGGCGTGCTCGATTGGGGCGTGCACATCTCGGTTCCGCCCGCCGCGCCGCATCGTCCGCAGGCCATCAACCACACGCTTTCATCGCTTTCGAGCGACTCCGATCCTGTCGAATTGGAACTAAAGATCGGGCCCAGCGAGACGCTGAGCTACGAAGTGCGCGGATACGCGGTGACGATGCGCGGATCGGACTTCGCCCAGCCCGAAGGCGACCCGGTCGAGATTACCAAAGACATTCTGATTATCGGGCCTGACCTGATCCCGGTCTCAACACGCGGTTTTGAGGCGAGCGAACGCCTGGCAGCGGCGGGAACGCTCACGCTGACAGGTTGGGACAATGACAAGGTGGTCGAGACGATCACCTGGCCTAGAGAGGCTTCTCAATTGAGTGTCTGGAGCGACACTGCCGACGATGCGACGTTCCGGATCGAGCTGTCTGGAGAGGACCGTTCGGTCACTTCCGAAGCATTTGTCGCCGATGGAAGCGCGCTCGATTTCCATCTGTTTGCCGAGTTTGGCAGCCG
Organism: uncultured Erythrobacter sp.; assembly: GCF_947499705.1. NCBI lineage: Bacteria > Pseudomonadati > Pseudomonadota > Alphaproteobacteria > Sphingomonadales > Erythrobacteraceae > Erythrobacter > uncultured Erythrobacter sp. The sequence goes on from NZ_CANMPJ010000001.1 coordinate 1,087,108, forward strand.
GTCGGTTTCGCTTAGCGTTGATCTCGCTGATGGCGAGCACTGCGCAATCGACATCAAGGGTGAGGACGAAGCGGACCACTCCACGCTCGCATTCAGTTCGAGCCGCAAACAGCGTGACTACGAATGGTTCTGCGGCAATCCGTTACTCGGAGGCCTGCTGATCCGGCGCCATGGCGATGATGATTGGCAGTCATTTTCGTCTACGTCCGATCAGATTGATCTTGGACCGATCTGCAAAGCCGTGGAGCCGGTTCAATGACGCTCCAATCAATCATGATCGACGGCAACTGTGTCTGGTTTGCGGATGACAAGCCGGGGCTGGGCTGGTGGCACAGCGGTGCCATCCAGCCGCAGACTGACGCGAGTGATCAACCCAAAGCGAGTGTGATCGAAGCTGGCGGCGTGCTGATGGTCCAATGCGTGGCGCGACTGGCTCCAAAGCCGGAAAGCAACGTGTCGCTCGCGACCGAATTTGCGCGTCAGATGGGGCAGAGTCCCGATCAAGTCGTGCTGAACGAAGCGAACCTGACTGTTCGCGAGGCGCGGCTGGAGCTGCGTACCGGCGATGGCCAGATCGAGGTTCTCGGCCGATCGCAATCTTCGGGAATGTACCCCTTCGTGGCCGCAATCAGCGCGACTGTCATGGACAAGCAAGTCGATGTATTTCGCGCTGCACTGGCCGGTGAAGACGGCGCGGAATTGATCGCTGTCTACGATCTGACGGTCGATCTGCCTTTCGCTGTTGCTGCGATCGAGCACCACTCGATGGAGACGCCGGATACCGGCGGAGCTCCGCAAATTGCCTCGGCCTCCGCAAGTTTCGGCAGCACTACCGAAACCGCAGCCAACGCAGCCGGATCGGTGGCCAGTAGCTTTGCCGGAGACGCCATGGACGCGATGGCGGGCACACCCACACCCGGCACAGCATCGGCGAGCGCCGCCTACCTTGAAACCGGCACCAACGCCCATCCCATTCAAATCATCACAAATGCCGCGCGCTGGTTCCCGGCGCCCTGACACCTGACCAACGAACCAAGGAGAGAACACCATGCTTAAACTGTACGATCAGCGCCTGATTGAAGGGGTCACAGTCTTCGGAGACGACCGCAAGGACAACCTGTTCTACCCATTCCCAGAGCAACCAACATTCCGCGTCAACGAAAAGGGATCGCCGATCCTGAAGTTCGTAAAGTTCCGCTCGATCAAGACGGAGGCTGGTAAGAAGGTTGGCGGAATCCTGAATTTCGACACGGAATTTGTCGTTCCCGAAGCGAAGCTCAAAAAGATCAAGAAGGAGCTCCAGAAGGAAGTCGACAAGAAATATCAGAAGCGCAACAAACAGCCGCCCAAGGTCCAGATCGGCACGATCCCTTTCATCAAAGGCTCCGCAGAGCTCGGGATCAATGACGAAAACAGCACGCTGGTCGACAAGATCACTGGCGCCGGTGTTCCATCGCTGGTTGGTCGCAACATCGCGACCTTCTCAGTCGAATTATCGGAAATCGGTACGCCTGTCTTCGAAGCGGCGATGACCGGCAAAGGCGGCTTCGTAAACGTCATCTACAAATTGTACTTCTCGGCCCGCGTCGGCGACGTCCGTGCCACAGCGCGGTTTCATGCCAGCAAGTATTACGAGTTCATGCAATCGATCGACGTCGAGGAGCGCTGGTTCCGCGAAGACGACTACAATGAGAAGATCGAAGAGGACCTGCGTCAGCGCGAGATCAAGGTCGTAGAGGTCATACCCGGCGCGCAATCCGATCCCAAAGTGGTCGATTCCATTCGCGCGTCGATCCACCGATCACTTGATCAGGCGATCGCTCGCAACTTGTTGGGAGACGTCACAGCCGAGAAGCGCGATGCGGGTGAACTCTACACCAAGCACGATCTTGAGAACATCAAGCGCGATGTTTCGGTCAAGAAGATGACCAACATCCACATGAATATCAAAGAACAGCAGGTCATCGAGCATAACCTGAATCCGCAGGGCATTCTCGAAAACATCACCAACATGAAGCTGAAAGGCGGAGGGAAGGTGAAGTGGAAAGACCACATGATCGAGGTCGATGCTGACGACGAGTTCTTCCAGGAACTGAACGTCGCGATCCAGGTCAATGCCGATTTCGAAAACCTGCCGCTGCACTCTGTCGAGGTTCTGTGCAAGTACAAGGAAGGGCAGGTCAAAGCCGAAGAGGAGTTCCTGTTCAACACCGCCGACACGGTCGAGAACTTCATCACCTTCACGCACGATAACAAGCGCGAATACACCTACTCGTACCAGGTCAATTACAAGGGCGAGTCCAAGACTCTCGATGTGAAGCCGACCAAGATCAGCGGTGACAAGCTGGTGATCAATGTCAGCGATCTGGGCATCTGGAAGCTCGACATCGCGGTTGGCGATATCAACTTCGATCAGGTCAAGCAGGCCCAGCTGACAGTCCGCTATGAAGACAGCGGCGTCGATCCGGTTGAGCGGGTGTTCAACATCACTTCGGACAATCCCGAACACCAGGTTCGAGAGCTGATCTTCAAACCGCGCAACAAGCCTTTCCAGTACAAGGTCAAGTACTTCATGGAGAACGGCAAGGAGTTCGAGCGTCCGTGGGAGAACCACGAAGCCGATCAGCTCTATGTCAACGATCCCTTCAGCGAACAGAAAGTCATCAAGCTGCGCGCGCTGGGCGATCTCGAAGACAACATCAGCAAGATCTTCGTCGATGTTACCTACACCGATGCGGCGAACGATTATTCGCAGGCTGAAAGCTTCGTTCTGGATGATGACACGCCGTTCAACGACTGGGCGATCCCTGTCATCGATGCTGCATCGGGCAAGACCGAATATCAGGGCTCGATCGTCTTCCAGGACGGCACGACCAAGGACATCCCGCTCACTGTTGCTCAGACCGATGTGATTTCGGTCGGCGAAGCCGTGCGCGACTTCCTGGAGATCACCGTTCTGCCAGACGTGCTCGACTGGACCGAGCTCAAGATGGTCATCGTTCAAATCAACTACAACGATGGCGACTCTGACGAGCGCAAGACACTGGTGTTCCGCGATGGTGATTCGGAATCTCTGGTGCGCGAGCCGCTCGGCGACGGCGCCAGCCACAAATACACCGTCACTCAGACGCACGTGATGAGCGACGGATCGCGGCGAGCCACCGGTCCGACCGAGAGCGAAGACACCATGCTGATCCTCGAAACCCCGGTGATGGCCTAGCTTCAGGCCATCGCCTCCTAATCACGGAGACGGATCATGCTATATCTGGCACCGCCCTTTCGCATCATCGATGGGATCTCGGTCTTCCGAGATCACGCCGACCCAATGCAATGGTACTTCGGACCGCTCATGCCGCACTTCTCGACCGAGTTCGATGAAGAGGTGGAAGCCGACATCCCGCGCCTGTCGCTAATCAAATATCGCGGCGACACGGGCTCTGGCGGGTTCCTCAACTTCGACGTCGATCTCGGCGTGAAGCCGGAGAAGCTCGACGAGATTTCCACGCGACTGATGGCGCTCGAACAGCTCGACGACAAGCCGCGGCTGGCACCAATCCCTTATGTCGATGGCAGCGTTCGCCTGATGATGTTGGGTGCGGATTCAGCTGCGGAGGGGGACGGAGCGACCAGTGGTAACGATCAGGGTGCGAGCTTCGTCACCAAGATCAGTCACCCGAGCAAACCTGCGCTCTTTGGTGACAACAACGCGATCTTTTCGGTTCAGTTGGGGCCGGAAGGGGTGGAGGTGCTGGAGAAGTCGCTTGCGGGTGAGCTCGCGCCGATTGGCGTGGTCTATTCGCTCGACTTCCTGGCGCTCAGACCAGCATACGGTGTCAATCTGGAGATCGATTGGGACCGCGTGCAAAAGCACGTTAACACCAGCTACGGTGTGGATTCCATCTTCGCCAGTGTCGACATCGAAAACACCGTCGACGAACTGATCGAAGATCGAACGATCAAGCTCGAAGTGACCAGCGAATTCCTCGACAACGAAGACAATGCAGGCCTCGCCGGACGGCGCGACCGCGCACTCAACGATGTTCGCGGAATGGTGACCGACGCATTCTTCGAACCCAGCATCGTACCTGACCAGAAAGAAGAAGACGGTTGGGACAAGGCGGAGAAGCTAGCCCGGACCGCTGGCACGCTCGCTGCCACAGGCGGCTGGGGCGGCATCGCCAAGTTCAAGATGAAGCATGTCAATCAGCAGCGGACGGACAAGAAGCGGCTGAACGTGAATTACTCGGAGCGATCGACGGTTCTGCGTTCGATCTATCCGCAGCGCCATCTCGACGGGATGTTCCGCCTGACTCGCGATGCGGGCGTTCCGCTTGATCGCTTCATTACTTCGGTCACCACAGGCGGAGCATGGTTCCGTCGCCGTAAGCTACGGATCACATCGAACACGCAGTTTACCGAAGAAGGCGTGACGATGATCATCGCACATGTTCGATATGGCGATGACGAGAAATCCGTGCGGCTGAAGGACGGTGAGAACGACGCGACAATCGAGTTCACCTCAATCGTCGAAGACGGTGAGATGCGGCGCGAAGTGGAAGTTCGCTATGATGTGATCTTCAACGACGATGCCGCCGAAGAACGGCCTCCATCGCTCAGTTCGGAGCCGTTTGTTACGACCGTTGACGAGCTCGCCCTTTCGCCGAGCGAACTCTACACTCAGGTACCCATCGAACTCGATGCCAGCAGCGTTCCGTTCGAAGATTACCCGGTTGTCGAGGCGCACATCCACTTCAAGGATGAAGCCAACGGGCTGCGTCAGCGTGAATCGTTCAAGTTCGATACCGAGAACCAGACCAAGACGTTCAACCTGTTCTTCATCGACCCAGAGACGCGCAGTTTCGATGTGCGGGTCGTGTACCGGGCTGCCGATAACCAGGACATCGAACTGCCGGTCATGCGCCGTGTCGATGAACTGGTGACGATCGAGAATCCGTTCCCGGACAAGCGCAAGTTGCAAGTCGTACCGGCGGTCAACTGGAACGATGTGTCGATGGTGTTTGTCGACCTGACCTACGCCGATCCGGACAACGACATCAACGAAGTGGAATCGCTGACTTTCGATGCCGACAACAAGAAACCGGTCACCTTTGAGGCGAACCTTAAAGATCCGCGCAAACTTGCTGTCAGCTACAAGGTCACGATCCTGTTCAACGATGGCGGGATGACCGAAATCCCGACATCGGTGACGTTTGATTCCCGGATCATGATCCGGCCCGACATGAAGGGTCACAAGGTTGTGACCATCATGCCGCCGCAGGTGGATTTCAAAGACGAGAAGATCGCGAAACTCGAAATCGAGATCGAATATCAGGACCCAATCATGGGGCTGAGTTTCAGCGACAAGGTCGTGTTCGATGACCCCGATGATCGTGCGCTGTTCGAGTACGATTACGTCGACGCCCAGCGCGACAATTATCGGTACCGCGTCACCGAACGTCTCACCACGGGCGCCAAGCGTGGCGGTCGCGATTGGACCGAAGCCGACGACGAACTTCTCACCATCGAAATAGATTGAGGGAGAGCGCCATGCTGCTGCTCGATACCGATCAACAAATGATCGAAGGCGTGCAGGTCTTTGCCGACCACGCCGATCCGAACCAATTCTGGTTCTGCAATATGCAACCGCGACTGGTTGAAGCGACGCCAGGGAGAAAGGCATTCAGCCTGATCCGGTACCGCACCGAAGAGCGGACCAGCGGGGGATTCCTGAGCTTTGAATGCGACCTTTCGGTCGATCGCGGGGTGCTGGAACGCATCAAGTCCAGCCTGCGCCGGTTCTGCCCGGCACGGCCCAAGCTTTCGCCGATCCCCTTCACGGAGGGAACCGTCCAGTGCGTCGTGCTCGACTTGCAAGGTGGCGGCGGCACGGATGCTGCGCCAGCTACCGGTACCGGCGAGACACCTCCTGTGCGCGCGGTTGAGCGGATTCTCGGCTCAACCAAGCCGTCGCTGCTGGGAGACAACAACGCGGTGTTCGGCGTCACGCTTTCGGAAGAGGGCGCTGCGATCGTCGAAGCCGCGATCCGGGATGGCAACATGCCGATCGGCATCATCTACGACCTGACATTTTCGGGAATGCTTCGCGCACTCGGCGTCAAGATCACGGCTGAGCTGGAGCGGGTGCACACACACTTCTCAACCTCTGCCGAAGGGCAGGTTGCAATGCTGCGCGCCGATATCGACGCGGGCTTTGAGAAGTTGGTGCAGGACGGCGCGATCACAATCGAGATCACCGATGCCGACACCAGCGACGGCAGCAAGTCCGACGAGCGCGTCAAATGGGCGCTCGATTTCTTCAAGGACAATCTGCTGCAGGATTGGTTCAAACCGACCCTGACGCCAGGTACATTGGCAGGCACATCTGCTTCTTCTGCGTCGCTCGACAGCGTGCGGACGTTGGGTGCGCAACTTCGCCCGCCGCAACCTGAGCTTACACCTCCGATGGCGGAGGGTGAGGACGCGCCGGAGCAAGAGCCACGCGAGACCGGTCCGAACCCGGCTGAAGGGACGGGCAGCGAAGAAACCAGCACATCGGGTGACCCCGACGCCGCTGCTGCACAGGAAACCGGCAACCCAGCAGAAGGCACCGGCTTTCCGGCAGAATCCTCGACGAACGCAGCGCGCTCGGCTGGCAACGTCGCTGCGGGCCAATCGGCACTGCGAAACGCTTCCGAAGGGGAGGGAGACGTGGTCGCGGCTTTTGCGATGCGCGCGATCCGTCAGGAGGAACGCAAGAAGTTGGTGCTCGACTACAGCCGCTCGCAGGCGATCACTCGTACCTGCGCACCGCAGGGACAGTTGACTGATTTGCTGGGGCCGTTCGATCTCGACCGGCACATCACGCTGGTCGATACCGATGACGCGTTCCTCGCGCAGCTTTCGGTCGAGGTGGACGCGCCGTTCGATTTCACTCGAATTGGTCTCTCCCGCGCCGATGTCGCGCTTACCTATGGTGACCGCGACGATCCGGAAACGGTCAAGGAAGAGGATTTCGTCTTCAAGACCGGCGGTGACGACGTGAAAACCTTTACGACGTTTCTGGGCGAAAACCTGAACCGCACGTTCGAATTGCAGGTCCAATATCACTTCAGTCCGGACAATGAGTGGCAAGGGGAGACATTCTCTTACGACCTGCCTGCCGAACGGACTGAGGACGAGCGGCTTCACCTCAATCCGCACAACCATCTCAAATTTCTGGATATCGAGATTGCTCCGGATGAGCTGGATGGCGGCGCTGTGAAGAAGGTCGAGGTGTTCCTCGATTACGAGGCTTCCAGCGGCTGGCAGGCATCGCATCACGTTACCGTGAAAGCGGGCAGCGCTCCGCAGCATTGGAAGATCAGGCAATTCGCTGAAGAGCTTGAGCCATACAGCTACCGGCTGGTTTATCACATGGTCGATGGCGGCACGCGCGAAGTCGGGCCGATTTCGACCACCGCGACGCAGGTGCCGGTGCCGAATCCGTTCCCGGCCATGCTCGATTTGCTGTTTTTCCCAGCATACAATCCCAGCGATTTCCGCCGGGTGCTGCTGCAGGTGCAGTACGAAGACGCGGCCAACAATTACAGGCGGCAGGAACGGATCGTTGTCGAAGCCGACGCGCTCGACGTGCCGCTCAAGCTGAGCGTCCTCGATCCTACAATCAAATCATTCACTTACAGCGCGACCTTCGTTGGTCAGGACGGGCGCATTGCCCGCACTGAGCCCGTTACCACGGACGAAACGATGGTCAGCATCCTTGAACCAGAAGCGGAGGAAGTCTGATGGGCCGGAAAAGAGCAGTTGTCGTCGGCATCAACGATTACAGCGTACAGGGGGCGGGCAACCTCTCCTGGTGCGTGAACGATGCCAGGGCCATGGCACAAACCCTGCAACACAGTTTCGCATTCGATGACATCTATCTGTACACCGATGCGCGAGCGACCTCGTCCAATATCAGGCAGGCGCTACGCTACATCCTGAACGAAGGCGAAGCGGGCGATGTCGCGTGTTTCTATTACGCGGGGCATGGCGGTTATATCGCCGATCCGAACAATCCGGGCCGGGCTTATGAGACAATCATCCCCTATTCGGGCCGTTGGATCACCGATCACGATTTCTATGTCGAGGCTGAGCGGCTCGAAGAGAGTGCGGTCAACTTCAATGTCATTCTGGATTCTTGCCATTCGGGCGGGATGAACAATGCGACCGACGAGGCGATGAGCCTGCGGACGATCATCCGCACCGGAGCATGGTGGGAGGATTTCCTCGCCAACCTCAAAACGGTGGTTCCGATCGGAATCGTTGCTGGCCCGAGCGCGATCGACATTCTGACGGACAATGTCGTGAATGCGGGCATGGCTCCGGATGGGCAGATCGACCTCGATCTCGATCCCAATCGGTTCCTGGTCGAACACACCAAAGCCACGATGCTGGCGGCCTGCAATACGGTGGAACTGGCGCAAGAAGTCGGATCACTGCGGCACGGCATTTTCACGCAATCGATCCTCGATGTCTGCAATCAGTCGAACCAATCGATCAGCTACGATCTGCTGATGACGCAGATCCAGACAGCGATTGACGGACACATCCAAACCCACGGTCTCGACGCACAGAATCCGCAACTGCGCGGCCAGCAAAACCGCATGGAAGAAGACTTCCTGCTGGGCTGGATCGACTGCCGCTGAGGCTCACAATTTTGCTCTGAAGGGAGAGCGTAATGCTATTGCTGTCGAAACCGATGGGGGAATTCTCGGGCGTGGTGGTCTATGCCGACCATGCCGATCCAGACCTGTTCTGGGCAATGCCTGGTGAGGTCGATCTGCTGCGCCGCCGCAGCGATGGCCGGCCAGCGTTCAGCTTCATCAAATATAAGCCGGCGGTCGCCGGCGCGGGGATCAAAGGTGGCGGCTATGCTGCGTTCGATGTTGCCCTAGCGCTGGACGAAAGTGTCAAGCAGCAGATTGAATCGCGCTTGTCTTCGGTTTCGGACAATCCGCGCATCTCTCTCGTCCCTTACAAGTCGGGCACCGTGCAATGCATGTCGCTCAACCTGCAAGGGGCAGGGGGCACAAGCGCAGAGCCTGCGCCTCCTGGCGCGTTCAATGCAGTTGAAGAGATCCAGGGCGCGTCTGTACCCTCATTACAGGGCAACAATGTCGCGACATTCGGCCTCACCTTGAGTCAGGAAGGCTCGATTATTCTGGAGCAAGCGTTTGAGGATGGTCTCGCTCCGATTGGGGTGCTGTATGACCTCAAATTTGACGCCATGCGTCCCGCGCTCAATGTAAAGATTACCGCCGATCTCGACCGTTGTTACACGCAGTTCTCGGCTAGCCTCGAAGGCCAGTATTACTTCATCAAGGCTGGCATCGATGCAGGGTTCGAAAAGCTGGTCCAGTCCGGCGCGATCAAGATCGAAGTCACCGATTTCACCGGTGAAGACGACCAGAAAGAGCAGGAGAAATGGGCGCTTGATTTCTTCAAGGAGCAATTGCTTGAAGACTGGTTCGAGCCGACCCTAACGCCAGGCGATCTCCAAGGTGAAGAGGCACAAGCCGAAGGCCTGGACGCGGTGATCGCGCGCAGCCAGACACTGATCCAAAACGCTGCGAACAATGCTCGCGGTGGGCAGTCGAACGGCGACGACAATGAAGACGATGACAACAACAACAACGACAACCCCGCGCCCGCCGAACACCCACGCGCCGCATTCAATGTGACCGCAAGGCGACCCGATCCAACGCCAGATGGGAAAGGCATTACGCACACACCCTCGACCAGCGGGAACGACGAAATCCTGACCGTTGAAGGGGAGGGCGCGCAAGTCACTATCGATGGCGTTTCCCAGTCAGTCGGCAGCGATGGACGCGTTCGAGTATCTGTTCCGCCCGGCCAAAGCCGCGCCGTGGAAGTGGTCTATCCAGCCACAGAGACGACCGAGATCTTCGATCTGTTTTTCCTCAAAGCGAAGCCTGCGGAGCGCGGATTTTCCACGAGCCCGCCGAGCAGTTCATACCTCGCCTATGTCAACAATTCGACCAGCGACCCAAGATTCCGCAATGCCAGCGCTGTGCGCGATTCATCCGCGCAGCCAGCTGGCGATGGTGCAGTCCGCCTTGAAAACTGGGTGCGTAGCAACCTTTCCGGATCGCGCAGTGTCTCGATCCAGGCTTTCGCGAGCTTCGAAGGCGACGACACGGTCCAGAAACAAGAATACAACAAACGGCTTTCGCTGCGCCGCCTTGAAGTCGCCGAGGCAATCGTGCGCCGTGCAGGCGGGCGGGTAAGCAGCCGCGGTTGGTCTGGTCACACCGTCGCACGCAACGAAGGCCGGACCGATCAAGAGATCGACCGTCGCGCTTCGATCACTGGCACAACGAGCACGGGCAGTGAGGTTCGGATAACGGGCACGTTGTCGCGCCCACCGCGGCGTGAACCCCCGCCGCCACCTCCGCCTCCACCGCCGCCTCCGCCACCCCCACCACCGTCGGGAGGCCAGCCATCTGTGCTCGCGACAACACCGGCGGCGGTCTCACTGAAGCTCAAATTCGTGAGGCAAGAGGAGCGCAAGACCCTGACAGTGGTGTACAACCGTCAGGAAGCGGTCGAGCGGACCTTCGCACCGCAGGGCACTTTTGGTCTGCTGCTCGACGATATCGATAAGGATGAGCATTTCACCGAAGTCGATCTCGACGCAGCGTTTTTCCGGGAGTTCACGATTGAGGCTTCGGCGCCGCTAGACTTCGATGCGATCGGTCTCGCCAGCGCGCAGGTGGCGATCGACTATGGCAATACAGATCATCGCAGCGGGGTGAAGCATCGCGAGTTGGCGTTCCGGGCCGGTGACACCGACCCGAAGACAGCGGCGTTCTTCCTCAACGAAGACCTCGACCTCGATTACCAACTTGGCATCACCTACAATTTCAGGGGTGGTTCCGATTGGGAAGGTGAAGAGCTGGCATACGAAATCCCGTCCGTGCGATCCGAGGATCGTAGCTTGCATATCGATCCGCACCTCCATCTCGGTTTCAAGACGGTGCGCATCTATCCGCACCGGATCGACACCGATCTGATCGACCGCATTGAGTTGGCACTTCGCTATGAAGATCCGACCGGTTGGACGGCGACCAAACGCATGAATGTGCGGGCGGGCGATGCCGAGTTCCTTTGGAAGCTGCGCCAATCATCGCGCAACGCGCCGTTCCTCTACAGCTATCAGATGACGCATCATCTGCTGGATGGTGGGACTGTGGTCGGCGATCCGATGTCGACCGACCTGCCGGAACTCGGCGTGTCAGACCCATTCCCACACGCAATCGATCTGTTCCTGATCCCGGCCATGGACCCGGCGCGGACGCGGCTTGCGATTATCGAAGTCGAATATGATCCGGGCGGCGGCGCACCTTTGCGGCGCAAACGCATTCAGGTGCTCAGTTCGCAGACGAGCACTTTGACGGAGCGGATTAGCATCACCGATCCAGCGCATACGACGTTCCGAATGCGGCAGACCTATATCGGGGCAGATAGCTCTGTGCAGGTGCGCCCTTGGGAGGAGCGGACCGATACGCAGATCATCGTTGCGGGATGAGTGAATAGAGGCCGGTGTGCTTGTTAGCCGCCGGCCTTTATCTGCGTCGCGATCGCCTGCGCGGCGGCCCAGACGTCCTGCCACGTGAACTCAAAGTGCTCTTCGCCGTCATAATAAGGGTCGGCAATGGCGGCGCCTTCGCGCCCTTCCACAATGTCCATCAGGAGTGAGACGTGCGCTGTCGCATCCGCCGGGCGAACCGCTTCGATATTACGCAGGTTCTGGTGATCCATCGCGAAAATGTGGGTGAAGCGGGTGAAATCGGCCTTGATGAGTTGGCGACCGCGCAAATCCGAAATGTCACTACCCTTGGCGGCGGCTGTCGCGACTGAGCGCGGATCGGGCGGTTCGCCGACATGATACGCGGCTGTTCCGCAGCTATCGATCTCGATATCGAGGCCCGTTTCTGCCGCCGCTTTGCGCATTGCCCCTTCGGCTAGGGGTGAGCGGCAGATATTGCCGAGGCAGACGAACAGAAGCGCGGGTTTATCGGTCATCGCGCCGCTCTACTGGACCGTGTGCGCCAATCGCAATATGGATCGCGCAACAGGAGAGAATTTCCATGCGTCACATGCTCACTGGCCACCTATTCACTGGATTGCTGTTTTGCGTTGCGACCGTCGCGCCAGCCTGGGCCGGACCGGTCGAAGACTACGAAGAGCTACGCGAGGAGGTGTGGGAATGGCGTCTCGACAACAACCCGACTTTGGCGACCAGTGTCGGCGATCGGCGCGGTGACGGAAAACTGGGCGATTGGTCGGTTGAAGCGCACGTCCAAAGTATCGAAGATGCACGTGCCTTTGTGGAACGGCTTGATGGCATCGATACCAGGGCCCTGCCGCAAGACCTGATCGTCGATCACGGTGTCATCCGCAGCAGCCTTGCCGATATTGTCGCAGCGGGCGAGCATCAGCACGATTACTACATCTTGTTCACCAATCGCGGCGGATGGTTCTCTGGCTTTAACTCGCTGCCGTATCGCTCACCGCTGTTCACACTGGCCGATTACGAAAGCTATGTCGGGCGGCTTGAAGCCTATCCAGAGGCCAACGCAGACGGGATCGAGCGTAGCCGAAAAGCAGTGGAACTCGGCCTGACGCAGCCATGCGAACCGATGCAGGGCTTTGGCGAGCGGATCTATTCCTACATCGTCGAAGATCTCGAAGACTCGCCGCTTTGGCAGCCGTTTGCAGGTGAACGTCCGGCGTCGATTTCTGAGGCCGATTGGGAGCGACTGTCGGGCCGCGCGTCCAAGGCTATCGGCTTCGGCGTAAACGGAGCGCACCGTGATTTCCTCGCATTTTACCGCGACGAATACGAACCGAATTGTCGTAGCGGTACGCCGGGTATTCTCAAGACGCCGGGAGGCGATGCTTACTACGCCCACCGGGTGAAGAGTTTCACCACGACCGACATGACGCCGGACGAGATCCACAATCTTGGCCTGTCCGAAGTCGCCCGCATACGTGCCGAGATGGTCGAAGTTGCAGCCTCAGCCGGGTTCGAAACGCGTGAGGCGTTCATCGAGCATCTGCGCACCGATCCGCAGTATTTCATGACCGATGCGGATGAGTATCTCGAATACACGCAGGCGCTGGCCAAGCATATCGACGGCTTCATGCCCAAGCTGTTCGGCAAGCTGCCGCGTCAGCCTTACACTGTGCAGCCAATCCCCGCCGCCAACGCTCCGGGCAATACCACGGCGTACTACGAACCGGGTTCGCTGGAGACCGGCGCGGCGGGCATCTATCGGCTCAACACCACAGAATTGGATCAGCGCCCGCTGTGGGAGCTGCCTGCGCTCGGCGTGCATGAAGCGGTGCCAGGACATCACCACCAGATCGCGTTGCAGCAGGAACTCGACATTCATCCGCTGCGCGCAAACGGGACTTTCTTCACCGCGTTCGTTGAGGGCTGGGGGCTGTACTCCGAGCGGCTCGGGATCGAGATGGGACTGTACGATACGCCTGCGAAGGAGATGGGACGGCTTAGCTACGAGATGTGGCGCGCGACTAGGTTAGTGGTCGACACCGGTTTGCATTCAAAGGGGTGGTCTAAGCAGCAGGCTGTCGATTTCATGCTCGACAACACCGCGCTGACGGCGGCGAATGTCGATGCCGAGGTCAATCGGTATATGACGTGGCCGGGGCAGGCGCTGGCTTACAAGATTGGCGAATTGAAGATCCGTGAGCTACGGACTCGTGCGGAAGAAGCATTGGGTGCGCGCTTCGATCTTCGCGCTTTCCATGACACGGTTTTGGAAAACGGTGCGGTGCCGCTCAATGTGCTTGAGGATCATGTCGATCGCTGGATCGCCCTTCAAAAATCGGTCGGTCCAGCCTTCTCAAGCGTGGAAGAAATCATGGCAGGTGAAAGCTAAGCGGCTTTTGCAGGTAATGGCTCGGTGCTGCCAAGCACGTCTTCGCTGATCCGTCGGACGTTCACCTGAGCTTTGAGCCTCGCGCCGAGCAATGCGGTCCCGCTGACCTTGCGCTGTACGAACAGCGTCTCGACCGGCGGGAACGCCCAGGTGTCCTTGTCCTGCGCGATCTCCATACCTTCTTCGCGCAGCAGCGGCACGAAGGCACGGTCGCCGAAATCAAACGGCGCATCCTGACGCATCTCGCCAACCACGATGTCGATCATTTTGTCGACGCGGTCGCGGTATTTTTCCGCCACGATGGGGAGCATGAAACCGGCGGCGATGGTCTCTTCGCGAACTTTATCTCGGTCGCCCGCAAGACCCGCTTCGAGTAGGCGCCGATACGCGTTGCCGACGTCAGGATCGACATCGCGGCATGCGCCAAAATCGAGCACGACTATGTCGCCTGTTGCGGGGCGGAAGAGGTAGTTGGCGAAGTTGGGGTCGGTCTGCATCACCCCGAATTCGAACAGTTCACGCGCGACCAACCGCATCAGCCGAGTCATCACTTCGTCACGGCGGACAGCGGTTTCATTGCCGAGTTCTTCGATCGAGACGCCCTCCTCGAAACTCATCGCGAGGATGCGTTCGCGGGTCAGCCCTTCGTGCAGGGTTGGCACGACAAAGCCCGGCGTGTCGGCCAGCTTTTCCCGGTACAACGCCATCTGCCCGCCTTCGCGCTCGTAATCGGCTTCTTCGTGAAGCTGCTGTTTGGCGGCGGCGAGCAATTTGTCGATCTCAAGCTCGGGCGGAGCGAAGCCTGCGACTTTGAGCAGCGTCATCACATTATCGACATCGCTATCGATGCTTTGCGCAACGCCGGGATATTGCACCTTGATCGCGAGTTCCTGACCATCGCGGGTCAGCGCCTTGTGCACCTGCCCGATAGAGGCCGCTGCAATCGGGCGCGGATTGAACCAGCGGAATTGCTTGCGCCAATCGTTGCCCCACTGCTCTTTCAGCACGCCGTCGAGTTGACGTGCAGGCATGAAATTCGCCTGATCGCGCAGGGTGGCGAGGATGTCGGCGAGTTCCTTGGGCAGGAAATCACCCGAATCCATGCTGATCATCTGCCCCATCTTCATCGCCGCGCCGCGCAGATGTGAGAGGCGATCTGTGAGGCGTTGGACATTGCCGGGGGTTAGGATCAGGTCGCGGGTCGAGATCTTCTCGCCGCTGGTCAGTCGCCGCGCACCCTCAGCTGCCATCCCGCCAGCGACGCCGCCGACCAGCTTCCCGAATGTACCGATACGCGACAGGCGCGAAGAGGGGACCGCCTTCTGACGCTTGCGATCTTCCTTACGGTCCTGGAAATCGGAGAAATCGTCGTCGGCCAAGTTGCAGGTGATCCCTTTTGCTTCGTGCCTTCAGTCAACTGATGGAGAGATGGGGTGTTCCTCAGCTGATGCAAAGCCCGCCATCGACCGGCAGGCACTGGCCGGTGATGTAATCGCTGTGAGGCGAGGCCCAGAACACCGCCAACCCCTCCAGCCCGGCATGATCACCCGGGCGGCGCAATGGAATGCGTTGCTCCATCCACTTGGCAAATTTGGGATTGGCTGCGGCGGTGATGTCGGTCTCATAATAACCGAACAGCAGCGCGTTGGCGGTGATCTGATAGCGCGCCATTTCAAACGCAGCGCCGCGTGTCAGGCCATTTAGTGCGGCCTTCGAAGCCGCGTAGTCAGAGCTTTTGTTGACGCCCATGATCGATTGACCGGACGATGTCGCGATCAGCTTGCCGCCCGGATCGCCGTTCTTGGCGCGCTCGATCATGTGGCGGCTCACGTGTTTGTAGGTGAGGGCGGGGCCGCGTGCGTTGACTGCCATCACCGCGTCCCAGCCTTCTTCGGTCATATCAGCGACAGTTGCGCCCGAACCCGCGCGACCGGCATTGGCAAAGCATGCATCCACCCTCCCGAACTTCGCGAGAGTTGCTTCCATCGCGCCTTTTATCTGGTGCTCCTGCGCGACGTCGCAGGCGAGGGCGATCGCTTGTCCGCCGCCATATTCGGCCAGTTCAGCCAGCGCATCGCGGTTCTTCTCCGCATTGCGCGCCCAGATCGCGACATTGGCTCCGGCTTTGACCAGCCCGCGCGCCATGCCAAGCCCAAGGCCGCCATTGCCGCCGGTGATGACCGCAACGCGGCCCGATAGGTCGAACAGGTTCATCGTTTGGGGGGGTGGCGTATTTGCGGCGCGCTCGCAAGCGAATGGGAACTTGTATGCTGCAAAAGCGCTTGCCCAATCATGGACGGAGAAACCCCGATCGCCTCGCAAACGCTCACCCCCACTGCACGCTGGCTCGGCTATGCCGGGCTGCTTCCGCAGATCATCTGCGTCGCGCTCGCCGCAAGCGGGCACGAACTTGGGTACACGGCCATCGCGGGCGGTTTCGCTTATGCCGCCGCGATCTTCAGTTTCCTCGGCGGAGTATGGTGGGGACAGGCGCTGGCTAACGGCAAGGCGGGAGCGGGCGCTTATGTCCTCGCCGTCATTCCCAGCTTGCTCGCGGTGGCGCTATTCTTGCCATGGACTTTCGGATGGGACTGGCCCGGTTCGGCGCTGCTCTACTTGGGCGCGCTCATCCTGCTTTCGCCGCTGGTTGACCGCGCACTTGGCTTCGCCGCTCCGGATTTCTTCCGCCTACGAGTGCAGCTTTCCGCAGGACTTGGCGTGCTCACGATTGCGCTAGGCCTGTTGGCGGGTTCTCTCGTCTGACGATATCTCTTAAATGACCTAGCAAGGTTACGACTTGCTTAGACGGCTCCCCCCGTTAGGTTGACGGACAAGGCTGGCGTTCGGGGTGCCAGCTTGACTGGCGCTGGGGGGCGAATGGCGAGTCAGGTCGAGACGCGAAAGCTGATTGTCGGCTGGCGGGAAGGGGACACTTCTTCGCGCGACCGGTTAATCGCCCAT
This sequence comes from uncultured Erythrobacter sp., assembly GCF_947499705.1. Lineage (NCBI taxonomy): Bacteria > Pseudomonadati > Pseudomonadota > Alphaproteobacteria > Sphingomonadales > Erythrobacteraceae > Erythrobacter > uncultured Erythrobacter sp. The sequence continues at coordinate 1,104,039 of NZ_CANMPJ010000001.1, forward strand.
GTCATGCCGCAGCTTGAGCAGATCGCGGCAGCCCGCCTGCGCAAAGAACAATCAAGTTCGCTCTCCACCCATGACCTCATCAACGAAGCGCTGATCAAGATTGTCGGCGAGTTTCCCCAAGTGGGGGACCGCGCGCATTTGATGGCGCTTGTTTCTCGCCTAATGCGCAATGTGCTGGTCGATCATGCGCGCGCCAAGCAGACCGATAAACGCAAGCACCAGAAGGTAGAGCTGCGCACCAACGTGTCAGGGGCGATCCCCGTGGTTGATCTGCTTTCGCTGGATTCCGCGCTAGTCCGATTGAAAGCAATTGACCCGGGCTACGCAGAGATCGTTGAGATGCGCTATTTTGGTGGAATGTCAGTACCCGATGTGGCCGAAGTCACTGGTTGGTCAGAGCCAACAGTGAAACGGCGCTGGCAATCTGCGCGCGCCTGGCTGGCCGATGCGATCCGGCAACCGATCGACGATGCCTGATCTTGAAACCGAACGGCGAGCTCTCGCTCTGTTCGAAGCGATGCTCGACATTGATGAGAGCGAACGCGAAGCGTGGCTGGAGAAGGAAACCTCGGGCGACTTTGCGCTAAAGCAGCGGGTGACCGCGATCATTGAGGCGGAGAGACTGCTCAGTCTCGGCACCGGCGCATACATCGAAGCGGTCGAAACCGAGCCTCCACCCGAGCGGATCGGAGCCTATCGCATTACAGATGTGATTGGCTCTGGCGGGATGGGGACGGTCTTTGCTGCTGAACGTGACGAGGGGGACTTCGATCATTCGGTCGCGATCAAGCTTATCAAGCCGGGCATCTTCACGGAGCAACTCGTTACTCGCTTCAACCGGGAACGGCAGATCCTTGCCGGGCTGAACCATCCGAATATCACTCGTTTGTTCGACGGCGGGACGACCGATAATGGTCAGCCCTACATCGTGATGGAGCGGATTGACGGAGTGCCCTTGGTCGATTGGCTCACCGGCACGAAGCCTGACCTTGAAACCCGGCTCAGACTGTTCCTTCAGGTTTGCTCGGCAGCTGGGCATGCGCATCGCAATCTTGTGGTTCACCGCGATCTGACACCCGCCAATGTGCTGGTCGATCAGGATGGAGACGCCAAGCTGATCGATTTCGGGATCGCCCGGCCTGAAGGCGAGGCGATGATGCCGATGGCGGGCGAGGGCGGAGAGAATGCACCGGTCAGAGCAGTGACCATGACGCCGGGCTATGCCGCGCCGGAACGGATTGCAGGCGATGCCGCAACCGTGCTCAGCGACATCTATTCCGCGGGCAAGATGCTCGAAGCGCTGCTGCCTGCGGGTGCCTCCGATGAGCTAAAGGCGATCGTTACCAAAGCAGCAGCTGACAATCCCGATGACCGCTATCTTTCGACCGACGCTCTGGCGGATGACATTCAGGCGATTCTGGATGAACGCCCGGTTGGTGCGGTGCCTGACACGGCGGGCTATCGGTTCAGGAAATGGACCCTGCGCAACCGCGCGTTGGCGGGTGTGGGTGCCGCGCTGGCAATGGCATTGGTTGTCGGCAGCGTTGCGACGGCATGGTGGTGGCGAGAAGCCGTGGTGGCGCGTGATGACGCAAATGCCCGGTTTGCCGAAGTGCGCGGCATTGCGACGTTCATGCTGTTCGATCTCTATGACGAATTGGAGCCGGTGTCCGGCAACACCAAAGCACTGTCGCAAATCGCCGATGAGGCGCGCGCCTATCTCGAACGACTAAGTGCTGCAGACGATATAGGCCCGGAACTGCGGCTAGAAATTGCGCAGGGCTATCATCGGCTGTCCACGGTGTCGGGCAATCCGGAAGGAGCGAATCTCGGTCGGCGAGAGGATGCAAAGCTGTTCCTCGACCGTGCTTTGACCGACCTTGAGACGCTGAACAAAGCCGAGCCCGACAACCCCGCTTACATTCAGGCGCTGGCAGAGGCGCTGTACTCGCAAGCGATCTTCAAGTTCATTGCCGAGGACGACAATGAAGGCGCGATCGCACCCGCTGATCGTTCGGCTGAACTGTACAAGCGGCTGGGTCAGATGCAGCCAGAGGAAACGTCTCACCGGATCGCGTGGTATCGTTCGCGAGTGCAGGCGGCGAAGCCCTATGTCTGGCTGGAACAGGGAGAGGAAGGGGCGGAACGGCTCGAAAAACTGATCGCCGAAGTTGAGCGCGATCCTGCGGTCGAGGCTGGCGAACCCAAGGCCATGATCGCTTTGGCTTCGGCCAATTCGGAGCTGGGCTATACGCGGTCGTGGTACATTCCGGCCGACGATCCGGAATATAGGAGCGCGCTGCCGCCCATGGACCGGGCTTACGACATTTACTTCGACCTGTTTGAAAACGGACCGGAAGAGCTGCGCGACGACCTGCGGCTCAATATGATTGCCGCGTTGTTCAAGCGGTCGCTGATTTATTACGACGCGATGCGGTTGGACGAGGCTCTCGAAGATCTTGAGCGTGCGGAAGGCTATGCGAATTTCATCATCGCGAGGGACCCTGATGATGATGGCGCAAAGACCCGGCTCGACACTGTTGAGTCGCAGAAAATCTACGTCTTCCTGGATCTCGGGCGGGCAGGCGAAGCGGTTGAGACCTCACAAAGACTGCTGAGCCAGCGCGTTGCACGTCTGCAGGATGATCCCGAAAACGTAGGCTACTTTCGTGATGTCGTGACGATGCGGCAAAGCCTGGCGGAAGCGCTGACTCGTGCGGGAAATCGTAGCGCCGGGTGCCGGGAATATCGGGCGGTGCGCCTTGAATGGGATGCGCTCGCAGAAAAGAGCGAGATCTCGTCGATCGACCAGTCGAACAGTATTGAGCCGCTGACGGCAGCGCTCGCTCGTTGCTGAGCGCCGCACAGAAGAGGCGCGATCCGAGTTGTGAAGGACCGCTCCTTATCGAGCGCGTCGGTAAGGCGCTTCAGCTGCTGAAAACTGGAAGTGTATTGGTCGGGGAGAGAGGATTCGAACCTCCGGCCCCTGCCTCCCGAAGACAGTGCTCTACCAGGCTGAGCTACTCCCCGACCGTGTCGGTCCTGCGGTCTGGCGTTCCAGTGCAGGTCGAGGCAAGGCGCGCCCTATAAGTGTGGATTGGCAGGGTGGCAAGCGGGCTTTTGACGCCTATAGTTTCGCGCATGGCAACGCTCGAAACCGCGCAAACGATTCCGTCTGAACTTAACGGTCCCGGTCATCCGGAGTGGCAATTTCTCGACCTGATGCGCCAGATTTGGGAGAGCGGCAACGAGCGCGCGGACCGCACCGGGATCGGTACACGCTCAATCGCCGGCGCGATGCTTCGCTATGATCTGGCTGAAGGCGCGATGCCGCTGCTCACAACCAAACGCGTTTATTGGAAGACCGCGACGCGCGAAATGTTGTGGTTCTTGACGGGCGAGACCAATATCCGCCCGCTTGTGCTGCAAGGCGTGAAGATTTGGAACGAATGGCCACATGCTCGCTACGTTAAAGAGACAGGCGAGGACATCACGCTCGAAGATTTCGTCCGGCGTATCGCCGATGACGAAGCCTTCGCTCAGAAATGGGGCGATCTCGGCCCGGTTTACGGCAAGCAATGGGTCGATTGGCCGACCTATCGTTACCGCCCCGACGGACTCTACGAGAAAGGCGAGGGGATCAATCAGGTCGCCGAGGTCGTCCATAGCCTGAAGACCAATCCCGGCAGCCGCCGCCACATCATCGAAGGTTGGAACGTCGCAGAGCTGGACCGGATGGCGCTGCCTCCGTGCCACAAGACCTACCAGTTCCATGTCGCTGGAAACCGGCTTAACTGCATGCTGTACCAGCGCAGCTGCGATGTTGCACTCGGACTACCGTTCAACCTCTGGTCGGCGGCTTTGCTCACACGGATGATAGCGCAGCAGACCGACCTTGAGCCGGGCGAGCTGGTGTGGATGGGCGGAGACGTTCACCTTTATCTAAACCATGCGCATCTGATTGAAGAACAGCTGACTCGCGAGCCGCAGGGCAATCCTACGCTCGAAATCAACCAGCGCCCGGAAACAATTTTCGACTACAAAATCGAGGATTTCGTGGTGCATGATTACGCGCCGCTGCCACCGATCAAGGCCCCTGTTGCGGTTTAGTTGCGCGGCGTTCGGAATCCTTGACCGACTCCCCGCGTTGAAATAAAAAAACTCAACCGCGCAATCATTGAAATTGCGCCGACCTGTCTTTGGGTTCCAACAGGGAGAGCGCCCATATGGCCGATCCGGCCGACACTCCGCAGCCGTCTGGAGACAATCGTCCCGCGCTCGCGCTGCACGTTCCCGAACCGAAATTTCGGCCCGGCGATACAGCTGATTTCAGCGATATCGACATTGGCGAAGCGGGCGGGCAGCCGCGTCCGGATGAAAGCACCAAGCCCGAGGATATGAAGGATCTGGCCTATGGGCTGGTTCGCGTGCTGGGCGAGGACAACAAGGCGCACGGCCCGTGGGACCCGAAGCTCGATCCCGAAACCCTGCGCACGATGCTCGGTCACATGGCGATGGTCCGTGCCTTCGATGAACGAATGTTTCGCGGTCAGCGCCAGGGCAAAACCAGCTTTTACATGAAATGCACGGGCGAAGAGGCGACCAGCGTTTCTGCTTCGATGGCGCTCGCCAGCGACGACATGGTGTTCCCGAGCTATCGCCAACAGGGCATCCTGCTCGCGCGCGGCTATCCGCTGATCGAGATGATCAACCAGATATACTCGAACAAGGGCGACAAGCTGAAAGGCCGCCAGCTACCGATCATGTATTCGAGCCGCGAACACAGCTTCTTCAGTATCTCCGGCAACCTCGCCACACAAACCCCGCAAGCGGTAGGCTGGGCGATGGCAAGTGCGATCAAGGGTGACAGCCGTATCGCCGCAACATGGGTGGGCGAAGGTTCGACAGCAGAAGGCGACTTTCACTCGGCCTGCACCTTTGCCACCGTCTACAACGCGCCGGTCATTCTGAACGTCATCAACAACCAATGGGCCATCAGCAGCTTCTCTGGATTTGCCGGTGCAGAGCGCACCACCTTCGCTGCGCGCGCGCTGGGTTATGGCCTCGCGGGCCTGCGCGTCGATGGCAATGATGCGCTCGCTTGCTACGCTGCTCAGCAATGGGCCGCGAACCGCGCACGCGCCAATCAGGGGCCAACCCTGATCGAGTACTTCACCTACCGGGCGGAGGGGCATTCCACTTCGGACGATCCATCCGGTTATCGCAGTGCTCAGGAACAGAAGGAATGGCCGCTCGGCGATCCTGTCATGCGGTTGAAAGAGCACCTGATCGCGATTGGTGAGTGGGACGAGGATCGCCAGGCCGAAATGGATCGCAAATGCGCGGAAGAGGTCAAGGCGACGACCAAGGAAGCCGAAAAGAACGGCATTCTTGGACACGGTCTTCATCACCCGTTCCACACGATGTTCGAAGACGTGTTCGAGGAGTTGCCCTGGCATCTTGAAGAACAGGCCGAGCAGGCAACCCGCGAACGCAAGATCAAGTGGCCGGACCACCATCCCAAAGATGGAGCGGGCAAATGAACGCGCAAACAGAAACTAAAGTGGGCGGCGAGGGTGACGTGAGCGAGCGCCGGATCAATATGATCGAGGCGATCAACGAAGCACTCGATGTGATGCTGGACCGTGACCCCGATGTGATCGTGATGGGCGAAGATGTCGGCTATTTCGGCGGCGTTTTCCGCTGCACCGCCGGCCTTCAGGAAAAACACGGCAAGACCCGTGTGTTCGACACGCCGATTTCGGAATGCGGCATCATCGGTGTCGCGGTGGGCATGGGAGCCTATGGCCTGCGTCCGGTCCCCGAAATCCAGTTCGCCGACTACATCTATCCAGGCCTTGATCAGTTGATTTCGGAAGCGGCGCGTCTGCGCTACCGCTCCGCTACCGACTACATCGCGCCGATGACCGTGCGCTCGCCGTTCGGCGGTGGGATATTTGGCGGGCAGACGCACTCGCAGAGCCCCGAGGCGATCTTTACCCATGTGTCCGGCCTCAAGACGGTGATTCCGGCAACGCCCTATGATGCGAAGGGGCTGCTGATCTCCTGCATCGAAGACAACGACCCCACGATCTTCTTCGAGCCTAAGCGGATCTATAACGGGCCGTTCTCGGGCTTTTACGACAAGCCGGTCGAACCGTGGAAGAAGCACAAGGACAGCGTCGTTCCAGAAGGGTACTACAAAATCCCGCTGGGCGAAGCGCGTCATGTGACGGAGGGTGAAGAGCTGACGGTTCTCGCCTACGGCACTATGGTTCATGTCGCCGAAGCGGTTTGCAAAGAGAAGGGCGTGGACGCCGATATTCTCGACCTGCGCACGCTCGTACCGCTCGACATCAAGGCGATTGAGGCTTCGGTGAAGAAGACCGGGCGGTGCCTGATCGTCCACGAAGCAACCCGCACCAGCGGCTTTGGCGCGGAGCTTTCTGCGCTTGTGACCGAGCGTTGCTTCTACCATCTCGAAGCGCCGGTTGAGCGCGTCACCGGTTTCGACACACCATATCCGCACAGCCTCGAATGGGCCTATTTCCCCGGTCCGGTTCGCATTGGCGAAGCGATTGACAAGATCTTGAAGGACTGACCCGATGGCCAAGTTCACTTTCAATATGCCCGATGTGGGCGAAGGCGTGGCCGAGGCGGAGATCGTCGAATGGCACGTGAAGGTCGGCGATATTGTTGCTGAGGATCAGCACCTGGTCGACGTCATGACGGACAAGGCGACGATCGACATTGAAAGCCCGGTCGATGGCAAAGTGCTCGAAGTCGCAGGCGAATTGGGCGACACGATTGCAGTTGGATCGATGCTGCTGGTGATCGAAGTCGAGGGCGAGGTTGAAGAGGCTGCGGCACAAGAGGAGCAGCCTTCCCAAGCTGCTCCCGAACCGACCCCGGAACCTGTTCCTGAGCCGACACCTGCATCCGCGCCGCAACCTGAGCCGGTGGTCGAGCAACCAGTGGCATCATCTGGCTCCTCTGGGACCGGTAAGACTCTGGCTGCGCAAATTCTCGCATCACCCGCTGTCCGCAAGCGCGCGAAAGAACTCGGCATCGACCTTGGCGAAGTGAAACCTGCCGCCGATGGCCGCGTACGCCATGCAGATCTCGATCAGTTCCTCGCCTACAATTCAGGCGGTGGCTTCACCCCGGCGGGTGCAACGCGGTCGGACGAACCGATCAAGGTCATCGGCCTGCGCAAACGGATCGCGCAGAACATGTCGGCGGCTAAGCGCAACATCCCGCACTTCACCTATGTCGAAGAGTGCGATGTCACCGAGTTGGAGCGGATGCGGGCGGATTTGAACTCGGCGCGTGGTCAGAAGCCCAAACTTACCATGCTGCCGCTGCTGATCACTGCGATTTGCAAGCTGATCCCGGACTATCCGATGATCAATGCCCGCTTCGATGATGAAGCTGGGGTGGTGACACGCCACGGCAGCGTGCATCTCGGCATGGCGACGCAAACCGATGGCGGTTTGATGGTCCCGGTGATCAAGGACGCGCAGAGCCGCAATGTGTGGCAGCTTGCGAGCGAGATTGGCCGGTTGGCTCAAGCAGCGCGCGACGGCTCGGCGAAGTCGGACGAGCTTTCCGGTTCAACCTTGACCGTAACCTCGCTCGGCCCACTCGGCGGAGTGGCGACCACTCCGGTGATCAACCGGCCTGAAGTCGCGATCATCGGTCCGAACCGGATTATCGAACGCCCGATGTTCGTCACCGGGCCGGATGGCAACGAGCGGATCGAGAAGCGCAAGCTGATGAATATCTCGATCTCTTGCGATCACCGTGTGGTCGACGGGTTCGATGCGGCAAGCTTCATTCAAGAGGTCAAAAAGTTGGTCGAAACGCCGGTTTTGCTGTTGTCGGACTAGCTGCCGAAAAAATTGCGCATTTAGCCGTGCGCAGGGCGTTGACAGCGCCAACGGCGGGGCCTAATGGCCTCGCTCCCAAGCGGTGCAAACCCACATTATGCGGGTGTAGCTCAGTTGGTTAGAGCGCCGGCCTGTCACGCCGGAGGTCGCGAGTTCAAGTCTCGTCACTCGCGCCACTTGGGACCTTCTTACAAAAATCGATCAACCGCGCTGACAACCTTCGTTGGCATCGTCGCGAGTCCGCACCCATTGAAGCGCGTTCAGCAGCAGTTTGCGGTAGATCGGATCGTCGTAGCTGGTGTGATTGTGACCGAGGCCGGAATAGAAGGTACGCCCCTTTCCGATGCAACGAGTCCAGGCGATGGGGTGACCGGCAGGTCCGCCACCCATCCGCAGATCTTCACGGTCGCCGTAGAGCAGGTTTTGCGGGCTGTAGCTGTCCTCATCCAGACCAAGCAGCGGCACCGCATCGCCGAGCGCTTCGGTACCGTCGAAGCTGTACCATTCGTCCGTGTGCATCCATTCGGCTGGAATGCCCCGCATGATCGGATGAGCGGTGGCGAGATTGACCAGCCGTGCCTCCTGAAACTGCGGACCTGCGGGGTGCCCCACAAATTCCGGGCCGATCACCTTGTCGTCGTACCAACTCCAGTCCGCGTGAGAATTGTCACCCGCGCTATGCAGACCGATCCATGCACCGCCGTTCTCGAGCCATTTCTGAAACGCTTCTTCCTGCTCCGGCGTCAAAGCATCGCCGGTCATATTGTTGAAAACGATCACCTCGAAACGCTTGAGCTGTTCCGGGTTGAAGACCGCGCCATTGGCGGTGGTGAATATTCCCATGCCGTTGTCAGAAGTAACTTCCGCAAAGAACCGATCAGCTCCGGCAATCCCTTCATTGTGGCGCCAGCCCAATGTCTTGGAAAAGACGAGGATCGCAGGCGAGGGCATGAACTCGGTGATCTCCGGCGGCGCGCTGTCGTGACGAGCGGAGACCTCTCCTGGGTCGGCAACCTGCGCCGAAGAAGAGGTGCAGATCGCGGCGAGCGCGGCGGAAAAGGCAATCAGGGTTCGCATACGGTCAGACTATCACGGGTGCGCCCGACAGCAAGCCACACTCAGCGGCTCATATCTTAAATTCTCCGCATATTGCGCCGCTTGCCTTGAATTGAGACGACTAAGTGTCGCAGCACGATATTGCGCCGTTCTTTGCAATTGCGCACAGGACGAATCCACCATGGAACGACCCGAAGCCCTCATCATGAATTGGCGCAGTGTTGCTTTGGCGCTGCTGGTGGTGAGCGCATTGATCCCGCAGATATACCTGTGGTCGAAAGGGCTGGAGCGCCGGGCGGTCGGGTGGCTTGCGCTGTTCGTTGCAGCCGTGGGTATCAACACGGTACCCATGATCATCGGCTTCGCCGGAGCCTATGACATCTGGCCCGGCCTGACTTTCCTGCCGGTGAACATGATCCTCTTCTTCGGACCGCTTCTTTACCTGCATGCGCGCCAATTGATGCTGGGGTTCACTCCGCCGGTCTATCTGGCGCTGTTGCTGCCCGGTGCACTGTACTGGCTGTATGAGCTTTGGGCTTTCACAATGCTTGGCGATTACCGTGCAAAGTGGGCCTACAACGACGCATTCCACGAGCCGTTCATTGTGCCTCTAGTGCAGTTCCTGGCATTGGCGCTCGGTGCCTGGGCGCTCTGGAGCATCTGGCGGATGCGTCGCCGCTATCTTGAGTGGCTAGATGCCAACCGCTCCGACAGCGACGAATTCGATCCCCGCTGGATCAGCCACATTCTAGTGATCGGGACGGCGACTGTCGCCATCTGGGGCACTGACCTGATCGTCTCGAACGCGTTCGGGCTCAACTATTTCGAGCAGTTCGGATGGGATTTGACAGTGCTGTTCTTCGTTATGTTGCTTTCGCTGGAGGCGCTCGCGCGGCTTGAGCAACCTTATCCCAAGATGCTGGCGCCCGATGCGATCTCTATCGAGGAGTTGATGGAGGAAGCCGCCGCAGAGCGCGATTGGGTGGTCGAAGGTGAGCGTCTGCGCACCATGGTGATCGACAATGGCTGGCACCTCGAATCTTCGCTCTCTTTGCAAACACTCTCGCGCCGGTTCGGGATGAATCAGGCCTATGTCTCGCGCGCGCTCAACCAAGGGCTCGATCTGAGCTTTAGCAGCTTCATCAATGGTCTCAGGGTGGAGCATGCGAAGGCGATGATCCTGCGGGAGGATGTGAACCTCCTCGATGTGGCGCTGTCATCTGGTTTCGGATCGAAGGCCAGCTTCAACCGAGCGTTCAAGCTGCATGCGGGCCACAATCCGACCGAATATCGGCGGCTCAATTCATAAAAAATCGCAGTTTGGCAGTGATTTGCGCCGACGGTTCCGATTGCTGGTTTTAGGTGATGCGCAGCCAAGGAGACCACCCGAATGAAATTCCTACTGACTGCCATTGCAGCCGCCCTGATATCGATGACCGGCTGCGAAGTCGCAGCGCAAGACACGCCTGCACCTTCAAGTCCCGTTGCCGCCGACGCGACACTTACGCCTGCGCAAGTGCGCTCCGATATCGAGTTGGCGAAGGAGGCGTTCTCGCGCGTCCATCCGGGCTACACACGCTATGCAAGCGAGCAGGAGATGGATGCCGCATGGCAGGCGGTGATCGATCGGGCGGAACAGCAAGGCGGCATGACGCTGCCCGAATTCTATCTCGCATCAGAGCTCGTGCTGGTGAAAATCCGCTGCGATCATACCAAAGCGGAATTGCCTCGGTCGCTTCGCAAGGCGCGCAAAGGTCAGCCGCTCTATTTGCCGTTCAAGTGGGTTGTGATTGAGGGGCGCGGTCTGATCGAAAGTCCTGCGGCAGGCTTGGACCTGGTGCGCGGCGATGAGATCCTCGCCATCGATGGCAAACCTCTTAGCGAAGTTTTGGATTCGGTCGCAGGCTATATTCCGGTTGATGGCTACACCGAATGGTCGCGAAACGGAGGTCTGGCGGCGTCCCTCGAATTTATGGGAGGGGCGGTCGATCACTTCGGTGCACTGATGGGCGAGGTTCCTGCCACAGCGACAGTCCGAGTCCGCTCGGATGATGGGACGGAACGCGACACCCAAATTGGCCGCATCTCATTCAGCGAATGGTCCGAACTCGGCGAAGCCAGCATTCGCAATTTCAAGGATGCCGTGACCTACAAGCAAATCGGCGGAACGGCCGGATATCTAAGCGTCGATACATTTGTGAACTACCGTGAACCGGTGAAGCCCAAGACGATCTACGAGCCCGTCTTCAAGGCGATCAGAGATCAAGGAATCGAAACCCTGATTCTCGATCTGCGGAGCAATGGCGGGGGATCGTCGGATGCCAATTACGGTTTGCTCGCGAACCTGCTCACCGAGCCGTTCAAGCCTCGCAAGGAAATGGTCGCCAAGACGCTCGATCTGGATGGGATCCGTCCATATCTCTGGACGTGGGACAAGCGTGCCTTGAAGCCCAACTCTATGGGATTCTCGAAGAAAGATGACGGAACCTACGCCCTTCGCCGGTTTGTCAGCAGCGACCTGAAAACGGTAAAGCCCGCGAAATACGCATTCGAAGGCAAGCTGATCGTCCTCACCAGCAACGACAATTCATCGGGCAGCACCAATTTCATCACCTGGATGAAGGAAATTGGCCGTGCGGTGACGGTCGGTGAAAAGACCGGAGGGAGTTCCGAAGGACCAACCGCTGGCTTGCAGTTCACGCTGACCCTTCCTGCGAGCGGTGTGCGAATGCGGCTGCCTTTCTTCCATGTGAAGAACAACGTCGCGTCTTTCGAGCGCGGCTATGGCGTCACGCCCGATGTCTCCGCTCCGATGACGGTTGATGCGTTTCGGGCGCAGCGCGATCCAGCCTTGGAGATGGCCGAGGCGATCGCCAAAGGCAGCGTGTCCGCTGACACTGCTGCGTCTCAAGCGACCAATGGCGCGGCAATTGCGAGCGTCTCAGATTTTGCGATGCTCGAAGGCGACAACTGGAGCGGTGAGCTGGATTACCTCAACTATGGGCGTGATGATCGATCCAGCATTCCCGTTCGGATGGTCGCACGCGCTCCTGAAGGTGGATCAATGGCCTACGGCTTCATCTATCCCGGTGAAGAGGACAAGAACGCGAATGACCGTCTGCAAGTCTCGCCCGACGGCAAGCAAATCAACGGCATGGACGTGATCGATCGGTACGTGGATGAAGCCGGTGCGCTCGTTCTGGTCACGCGGGCCGAAGGCAGCGATGATGGGGAACCCGCCGTGATCAGGCTGACTTACATCATTTCGTCTGATCAATTTGTGACGCGCAAGGACGTCAAATTCGATGGCGGCGAGTTCTTCAATCGCAACGAATACCGGCTCACTCGCTAGGGGGTGTTTCGGCTGGCGTTGGGGGAGGGCTCCAACTGCCCGTCTCCATCCAGATCAGGAATCGCTTGAGCGGTAACAACCAGATTAAGCCGAGGATCACGTAGACCACAGTTTGCGCGCCCCCTGACCATGTGCCGATGATGCCGGGCGCATAGCGGGCGATCACAATGGCGTAGATCATCAGCGCGATAAACAGCCCGATTATGCCAACGGGAATTCGCCAGGTCGGGGTCTCACGCATCAATCGATTCCATACATCCGGGTCGGGGTCACAATCGCATCAAGAGCCACATCATGCGGCTCGGTCGGGAGGGCATCGCAAAGTTGCACATCCCATGCGAGGCCAATGGTCATGCGCCCCGGATGTTCCGCAAGCCAGCGATCATAGTGCCCGCCGCCCTGGCCAAGCCGATCGCCGTCTGCGGTGAAGCCGATCAGTGGGACGAACAAGACGTCGGGCTTGATCTGAGGCGCGTCAGTACTGGGTTGTTGAAGCCCAAATAGGCCTTGTTCCAGGTCACTCCCGGCAAACGGATCGGTGTGTCGTCGAAACGCCATCGGCGATTGCTCATCGACAAAGTGTGGGAGCGCGATGATGTGACCAGCCTCGTGGAAGAACTTTGCGTAGCCGCCAGTCGGCGCCTCGTGGTCCGTGGCGTGATAGAGCCCGATAGTCGCACTCGCCCCGATCTTCGCCAGAAGCGGAGCGGGCGGACGATGGAACAGCAAGGCGCGGATGCTGTCCGGTTGCGCAGCCACATGCTCGCGGCGGGCTTTACGCAGGCTCTTTCGGAGTTCGGCTTTCGATGTCACAGCTGGCAGCGGCCCCCTATTGGTGTTGATCGGCCCTCGGGGCCGCAAGGGCGACTGCCCGCCCGCAGCGATGCGATCTTCGATCGCAATGAGCGAGGAAATCGCATCCCGGATGGGATGCGCAGAAAAGATGACGGGACCACCATGGGTCGTTGCCAGAGAAATCCTCTGACGCGAAAACGTCAGGTGGGCGCCGTATGCCCGGGCTCCACGGCCGAACCGGTGAACTCGGGCAGGGACAGCTCCCATGGATTGCTTATAGCCTCAGGGATATTCAATCGGCTCGTGCCGGGCAGCCCCGCCATCATGCAATTTAGTCTGCCGTGGCAGTACCTTCAAGCAGCGCTTTCCATTGCAGCGGCGGTTTGTTCCGCGCGGGCTGCCAGTGCCTCGAGCTTTTTGGCCAATACCTCTTCCTGTTTCTCGTCACCGAACAGGTCGTGCTGATGGCGAGCGGCCTCGCGCATTTCGGCCAGTTCTGCCTTGAGCGCAGTCGCTTCTTCGCGGGCGCGCTCTTCGGCCTTGCGCAAAGTATCGATCTGAGCCTGCAATTCGGAGCCTTTATCACCGAACTTGGCCTGCGCGTTCTCCGTTGCGTCTGCCGCCCGTTTGTTCGCCTCGGTTGCGGTCTTCTGAGCCTCTTCGACGGCCTTCTCTGCGCCAGCAGCGGTCCTACGCGCTTCGTCTAGCTCGTCGGCCATAAACAAGGCGGCGAAGACGAGGTTGTGCGTTTCCTGCACCGCGCGCGAATTGCCAAGCTGCGCATATTTCTCGTCGATCAGCTTGCCCAGCGCCGCGATCTTCTCTTCTTCGCCTTCGCCGCAAACGATGGTGTAGGGCTTTGGCCCGACTTTGATGGTGACTTCGCTCATCGCGGTCGCTCTTATCCTTCGAGTTCTTCGATCAAGGCGTCGAGTTCGCCAAGCGTGTCAGCCACTTCCTCGCGCAGTTTCTCGTGACTGTTCACCAGCGCCATAACCCGCGCAGAGGCTGCCGGGTCGGCAGGTTTGTTCGCCTGCTTAGTGCTCGCGTCGGCAATCCGCGCCATGGCGCTGTCCAGCCTAGCGACGGCTTGTTCAATTCGGCTCCCGTCCATGCAAGACGATTTACCAAGATAGACGTGCGTGCGCAAAGCCTTGGTGCGGCCTGTTGATAAGTGCTCTCGACCAACCGAAGCGCCGAGTTTCGGGGAGCGCGGCCCAGCGCAGCTTGACCTCACTTGGTCGCTCGGCAATGGCATGCCGCACGGATCGAATCGCCCGTGCGTGAGGGATTGCGGCGGGCCTTGCACAGCAACATGCTGTCAGCAGGAGCTAGCCTTCGCCCATGACGACTGACGCCGCCCGCCTGCAACCAATGGCCAACGCCATTCGCGCACTATCGATGGACGCGGTGCAAGCCGCCAATTCGGGCCATCCCGGCATGCCAATGGGCATGGCCGATGTGGCCACCGTGCTGTTCAACAATCATCTCAAATTCGACCCAGCGCGCCCGGATTGGGCAGATCGCGACAGGTTCGTGCTGAGCGCCGGGCATGGCTCGATGCTGATCTACAGCCTGCTGCACCTCACTGGTTATGCGCGCCCGACAATGGATGACATCCGCAACTTTCGGCAGATCGGCAGCCCCTGCGCCGGCCACCCGGAGAACTTCCTTCTTGAAGGCGTGGAATGCACCACCGGACCTTTGGGTCAGGGTCTTGCGATGGGCGTTGGCATGGCGATGGCCGAGCGGCATCTCAACGCGACGTTTGGCGACGATCTGGTTGATCACCGAACCTGGGTGATCGCGGGTGACGGGTGTTTGATGGAGGGCATCAACCACGAAGCAATCGGACTCGCAGGACATCTCAAGCTCGGCCGGATGATCGTGCTGTGGGACGATAACAACATCACGATCGATGGGTCGGCTGACCTGTCCACCAGCGAAGACGTAAAGGCTCGCTATGAAGCGACCGGCTGGCACGTTGTCAGCTGTGACGGGCACGATTTCGATGATATCGAGCGGGCGATTGAAGAAGCGAAGGCCGATGGCCGTCCGTCCCTGATCGCGTGCAAAACTGTGATCGGGAAGGGGGCTCCAACCAAACAGGGCACCAGCGCAACGCATGGCGCTCCTCTCGGAGTCGACGAGATTGCCGGTGCACGCGAAGCTTTGGGTTGGACCGCTGAACCGTTCGAAGTACCTGCAGAAATCCTCGCTAATTGGCGCGCAACCGGTGAGCGCGGAAGCGATGCCCATGGCGAATGGGCGGGCCGCATGGCCAATTCTCCGCACAAGGCCGAACTTGACCGCCGGATGGCAGGCGATTTGCCCGATCTGGGCGCGCTCGATGAACATATCGCGGGCCTAGTCGCCGATCCTCAGGGAGTGGCGAGCCGTAAGGCAAGCGAGATGGCGCTCGCCGCGATCAATCCAGCGGTCCCTGAAACCATCGGTGGCAGTGCCGATCTTACCGGTTCGAACAACACCAAAGCTGGTGGGATCGAGGCTTTCACAGCAGACGACTATGCCGGACGCTATGTCTACTACGGCATTCGCGAATTCGGCATGGCCGCCGCCATGAATGGAATGGCGCTGCATGGCGGTGTGATCCCGTACGGCGGGACCTTCCTCGTATTTACCGACTACGCGCGCGGTGCGATCCGTCTTTCAGCCTTGCAGCAGACACGTGCTATCTACGTGATGACGCATGACAGTATCGGGCTCGGCGAGGACGGGCCGACCCACCAACCGATCGAGCACCTTGCTTCGCTTCGCGCGATGCCGAACCTGTTGGTCATGCGCCCAGCAGACGCGGTTGAAACTGCCGAGTGCTGGAAGGTCGCGCTGGAGCAAAAAGATCGCCCAACAATCCTCGCACTTTCGCGCCAGGGCCTGCCACAAGTGCGGCTCGATGCGGCGAGTGAGAACATGTCTGCTCGCGGCGCCTACCGGGTCAAAAGCGCCGGATCAGATCGCAAGGTTGTGATCCTCGTCACCGGATCGGAGATGAGCATAGCTATTCAGTCCGCTGAAGCACTTGAAGCCGAGGGTGTTGGTGTTGATGTCGTATCCATGCCGTGTACCGAACTCTTCGACGAACAAGACGACGCATATCGCGCGGACATTTTGCCGAGCGACGCGCTGATCGTTTCAATC
The DNA here is from genome assembly GCF_947499705.1 of uncultured Erythrobacter sp. Classification (NCBI taxonomy): domain Bacteria; kingdom Pseudomonadati; phylum Pseudomonadota; class Alphaproteobacteria; order Sphingomonadales; family Erythrobacteraceae; genus Erythrobacter; species uncultured Erythrobacter sp. The sequence goes on from NZ_CANMPJ010000001.1 coordinate 1,120,290, forward strand.
GAAGCGGCAAGCACATTCGGCTGGCAGCGTTATACCGGCACTGATGGTCTCAATATCGGGATCGATACATTCGGCGGGTCCGCCCCGGCGAAAGACCTGTTCCCCCATTTCGGTTTCTCTGCGGAGGCAATCGTCCCGCAAATTCAGAACAAATTGAACAACTAAGCAGGAGTTATTCTTATGGCCACCAAGGTTGCCATCAACGGTTTCGGCCGTATCGGACGGCTTGTCGCTCGCGCTATCCTTGAGCGCAGCGATCACGATCTGGAACTGGTATCGATCAACGATCTGGCCGACACCAAGTCGAACGCGCTGCTGTTCCAGTACGATTCAACCCATGGCCGTTTCCCCGGCACGGTCGAAGTGGCCGACGGTGCGATTGTTGTGAATGGCAAGTCGATTGCGGTCACCAGCGAGCGCGATCCCGGCAACCTGCCGCACGCCGCGCAGGGCGTCGATATTGTCCTTGAATGCACCGGCTTCTTCCAGAGCCACGAGGCTGCTGAGCCGCACCTCAAGGCTGGCGCGAAGCGGGTGCTGATCTCTGCCCCTGCCAAGAATGTCTCCGCGACCGTCGTTTACGGCGTGAACCACGACGTCCTGACCGCTGATGACGTGATCGTCTCTAATGCAAGCTGCACCACCAACTGCCTGTCGCCAGTCGCGAAGGTGCTGAACGACACAGTGGGGATCGAGCGCGGTTTCATGACCACGATCCATTCCTACACCAACGATCAGCGCATGCTCGACCAGATGCATGGCGACATGCGCCGTGCGCGCGGCGGTGCACAGAACATGATCCCGACCACGACTGGTGCAGCCCGTGCGGTTGGCCTGGTGCTACCTGAGCTGGCAGGCAAGCTCGACGGTTCATCGGTCCGCGTGCCGACGCCGAATGTGTCGCTGGTGGATCTGGTGTTCACGCCGGGCCGTGATACGTCCGCTGAAGAGCTGAACGCCGCGCTGAAAGCCGCTGCCGATGGCGCGATGAAGGGTGTGCTTGACTACACCGATCAGCCGCTGGTTTCTTCGGACTTCAACCACCATCCAGCAAGCTCGACCGTCGACAGTCTCGAAACCTCGGTGATGGAAGGCAAGCTGGCGCGCGTCGTCAGCTGGTATGACAATGAATGGGGCTTCTCCAACCGGATGATCGACACCGCCGGAGTGATGGCGAAGTTTTTGTAATTGTGTCTCCCCTCCCGCTTGCGGGAGGGGGTGGGGGTGGGCATGGACCCGGATGGGCCCACCCCGCTGCGACTAGCGAGCAAGCTCGCAAGTCTCACTGCCCCTCCCGCCAACGGGAGGGGAACTGGAGAGCAGAATGACCAAATTCAAAACGCTCGATGATCTAGGTGACGTGACCGGCAAGGTCGCGCTTGTCCGGGTCGATCTGAACCTGCCGATGAAGGATGGATCAGCAACCGATGTGACGCGGGTTGAGGCGGTCAAGCCAACCATCCTCGAACTGTCGGAGAAGGGCGCGAAAGTGCTGATGCTTGCGCATTTCGGGCGTCCGGGCGGTAAGCGTTCCTCGGTACTTTCGACCAGCATGGTTGTGGGCGACGTCGAAGGTGTTCTCGGCAAGGAGCTGATGTTCGTGCCGGAAATCGCCGGACCCGTGGTGGAGCAATCCATCGGCATCCTGCGGAACGGCGATATCGGCCTGCTCGACAACACCCGCTTTTGGCCGGGTGAGGAAGCCAACGATCCGAACCTTGCGCAGGCTATCGCGGCGCATGGCGATTTCTTCGTCAACGACGCGTTCAGTGCCGCGCACCGTGCCCATGCAACGACCGAAGGCTTGGCGCATCACCTACCAGCCTATGCAGGCCGGGCGATGGAAGCGGAATTGAAGGCGCTGGATGCTGCGCTTGGTACACCCGAACCGCCGGTCGCGGCTGTGGTCGGCGGGGCAAAGGTTTCTACAAAGCTTGCGGTGCTCGAAAACCTCGTCGGCAAGGTCCAGCACCTGATCATCGGCGGCGGTATGGCCAACACCTTCCTCGCCGCGCGCGGTGTGAATGTTGGAAAGTCATTGTGCGAACATGACCTGACCGACATTGCATCGAAGATCATGGACGAAGCCGATCATGCCGGATGCACCGTGCACCTGCCGTATGACGTTGTCGTCGCGAAGGAATTTGCCGCCAACCCGGCATCCCTGCGCACCTGTAATGTCCACGAAGTCACCGAAGACGAGATGATCCTCGATATCGGTCCGCAGGCCACAGAAGCGCTTGCCGATGTGCTCAAGACCTGCCGGACTTTGGTCTGGAACGGACCGCTCGGTGCCTTCGAAACCGAGCCATTCGATACCGCGACCATGGCGCTCGCCCGCCATGTCGCGGCTTTGACGCAAGAAGGCTCGCTCATATCGGTTGCTGGCGGTGGCGATACGGTTGCCGCGCTCGCTCAGGCTGGCGTGACCGAAGACGTCACATACATTTCAACCGCTGGCGGCGCCTTCCTCGAATGGATGGAAGGCAAGCAACTGCCCGGCGTCGCAGCACTTTCAAGCTGACGATGAGCGATATTTCCGCTGAGATCGAAACGCTCGAACACCGCTTCATGCGGGCATGGATGCGCGCGGACAGAGGCGAAATGCGCAAGCTGATGCTGCGCGACTTCATGATGATTGTCGGCGCGGAAAGACCGCAACTACTCGACCGTCCGAGCTTTCTGGACGCTTCCGACCGGAATTTTGCCTGCACAGGCTACCGGTTGCGCGAGGTTGTCGCGCGTCGGCACGGCAAGTGTGCATGGTTCACCGCCGGGATCGACCTTGAAATGAAGCTGGGCGGACGTGAATGGAAAGGCCAGTTCTGGCTCACCGATCTGTGGCGCAAGGCCGCATTCAAACGCACTTGGAAACTGGCCGAACGCAGTCTTTCTCGCTGTGAGCCGGATGAGGAATATTCGCACGCGATCCACCGGTTGCAGCTATGGACCTGATCCGGGGATTTCTAGCGTTTGCAAGCCTTATGCTGGCCGCGCCTCTGGCCGCCGAAGAACGAGATTTCGAGAGCTTTGCCGAGTTCCTTGAGCAGTTCCGCAAAGACAGCGGCACACCTGCGCTGAGCGCTGTCATCGTCAAGGACGGCGACATCTTGTGGGAGGGATATTTCGGCACTTACGATGACGAAGGCGACCTGCCGACGCAGGCCGAGACAACCTACAAGATCGCGTCAGTGACCAAGCCGATTGCCTCGACTGCGATCCTGGCCGAGATGGCAGCAGAAGACCTGCCGCTCGATACGCCGATGAGCGCAGATGGCGGGTGGAAAGAGCTTTGCGAGTATTTCATCACAACGCCAATCCCCTTCATGTCGGGGGGTGAAGACAAACATGGCAATTCAATCGCACCGATGGATTGTGAGCGCCCAACGACGGTGATCGACATGCTCCGCATGCGCGCCAACGGCGCCGATTTTGTCTATAATCCGATCGCCTTTGCGAGGATCGACCGCGCGATCACCGGCGCCGGTGGGCGTGATCTTCGCACCATTGTCCGCGAGCGGGTGGCGACCCCCTCAGGCATGCAAGACACCGCTCTGGGCTGGCGCGATCCCGACGGTGGAGCGGCCTTGCGCTATCTCGCAGAACCGTTCCATGTGATCGACGGGCGCGCCGTCAAACAGCCTCTGCCGGACGATGATTTTCGTGCCGCTGCCGGGATTATCGCGAGTCCGCGCTCTATTGCCGCTTTCGATATCGCATTCGACACCGGTGGGCTGCTGTTTGGACCCGATGAACCCGAGGTTGGACCCGGTGGAATCCTCGACAAGTTCATAGCCGATCCGATCGGTCCGCTGGGTGACTATCGTTTTGGCTGGTTCCTTGAAGACTGGGAAGGCCAGCGGTTGATGTGGCATTCAGGCTGGAACGAGAAACAGTACTCCGCCCTGTATCTCAAAGTACCGGCCAAACGCCTCACCCTGATCGTGATGGCCAACACCGAAGCGGTTTGGTGGGGCAACTCGGTGGTGAAAGCAGAAGTCGTCGAAAGTCCCATTGCGCGGCGTTTCCTGGAGAGTTTTGCGCAATGAGCGAGACAGAATACGGATATGGCAGCGCGGTCCGCTGTGACGAGGGCGAGTTTGCCGGCTGGTATCACTGGAACCACGATCCATACGAAACCCGATCAGGTCCGTTCTTCATGCTGCGCCAAGACGATGGCAGTTACCTCTCCGCTTTCCGTGCCGAAGCGCGGCACATGAATGGCGCGGGGTTTATGCATGGTGGCTGCCTGTTGACCTTCGCCGATTTCGCCCTGTTCGGGATCGCCACCGATGAACTGAACGGCGACAACGCTGTGACCATGAACCTTTCCGGAGATTTCCTCGGCGCAGTGCAGCAAGGCGCTTTGGTCGAGGCGCGCGGTGAGGTCACACGTGGCGGCGGCAAGACGATCTTCGTGCGCGGCCTGATCACCGGGGATGGTGAGCCCGCGCTGAGCTTCACCGGGATCATCCGGCGGTTCAGGAAACGCGACTGAGCCAAAAACCGCTTTACATCTCAGAAACGCGCGCTTAACCGCGCCGACCTTCGCTGCGCGGTTTGAACGCCGCAGGTCACGAGTGGCTCTGCCATATCGGGTTCCCAGGTGAAGGCTGCCCTGAAAAGGCACTTGGTTTAGGACCAAGCGGCGACTCCAAATCGTCCACCACGGTAATGGCGTAAGCCTTGCTGGTTCGAGTCCAGCGCTTTGGATAGCTCATCGGTAGAGCAGTAGACTGTTAATCTACTGGTAGCGGGTTCGAATCCCGCTCCAAAACAGCCCTTACACGGCTTCTCAAAACGGGAAGGTCGGGCGGGCAAATCCAGCCGCGGAGTGCGGCGAGCCAACCTCTTCTGGGCGAGGCGAGCCAAACTCCAAGGCACCGGTATCGGGCCTTCGCGCCTTTGGGGATACCGGCAGACATGGCACCCAATGACGCGGTGTCCACCGGGGGGAGGCGCAAGCTTTCCGGACGCGGGTACAGCGAGACTTGGGGCCTGATCTGCCTGAACCAGAGGCCCGGCGCGGTAACGGGGAATTGCTTCCCGGCCGACCCACTTTCCACCTCTTCTCAAGAATGACGCTACGGCTTCCTACACGTTTTCTATCGAATTTAGTTGCGTTTGAAACGAATCGCGCCTACCCGCGCCGACCGCTTCGGGGATAGGCCCCGCAAGTGTGAGTACAGGAGACGCAAGATGAAGTGGTTCATCATTGCAGAAAACCAGCGCGGTCTCCTGGTCAAGGATGGCCGCCTCGTTCAGGTCTTGGGACCGGGACGCCACTTTTACTGGCTGTGGAACAGCCGCCGGATGCAAGTCGAGATCGACTTTGCACACGGCGCCTGCAATTCGCCGTTGGTAGATGGTATCGAGAAGCGCCATGCCGAACTCGCAGAGGCGAATTTCGAGATCGTCGCGCCCCAGCAGGGCGAGGTCGCGATCGTGCGGACCGATGGCCGGGCAACGCTGATCGTACGCGGCGGCGACGTCGCGCGGATATGGAAGGTGCTTGATGAGATCACCGTCGAAGTGATCGATGTCGAGGTCGAGCCTAAGCTGCCCAAGCGTTTGCTCAACGAAGTTGGCAACGCTTCGGTCGCGGGCCGTTTGGTTCCGAACCCGGTCGAAGTGGTCGCTGTCGGTGAAGCACAGACCGCTATCGTATTGTTCGATGGTGAACTGTTCGAAACCGCAGGCTCGGGCCGTCATGGCTACTGGCAGGTTGGCCGCAAGGTCACCAGCAAGGCGCTGGACACCCGGCCGGTCCCGATGGAAGTGACTGCGCAGGAAATCCTGACGAAGGATCGTGTTTCCGTTCGGATCACGCTGACGTCGTTCCTGCAGGTCACCGACGTCGAAAAGGCCGCTTTGTCGACCCCGGATTACGAAGGGCACGTCTACAAGCTGGTCCAGTTCGCAGTCCGTGAGGCTGTTGCTGGCCGGACGCTGGACGACTTGCTCAACGACCGGGCCAAGGTCGATGGCGAAATCGTCGCACACGTTCGTAAGGAAGTGGGCGACATCGGGGTTCGGGTCACCGAACTCGGCATCAAGGACGTGATCCTTCCGGGTGAAATGCGTGAGCTGATCAACCGGGTGGTCGAAGCGGAAAAGGTGGCGCAAGCAAACCTGATCCGCCGGCGTGAAGAAACGGCTGCGACCCGCAGCCTGCTCAACACCGCGAAGCTGATGGCCGATAACCCGGTGCTGATGCGGTTGAAGGAGCTGGAAGCGCTCGAACGTGTGACCGAAAAGATTGGGAACATCGACGTTCGCACCGGTTCCGGGGAAGGGCTCGAAGTCCTGACCAACCGCTTGGTGAAGATCGCAGACCGCGATTGAGCCGCTCGATCATCAAATCCAACCGGGGCGGGGCATCACATGATGCTCCGCCCCTTTTTGTTGGTAGCTCTGCGGCGGCGGTTGCGGGTAGTGCAAGTGCTGGCTAAGGCCCGCAGCCATCAGGAATGCATAGGTATGCATGCCTCTTATCCCAGACACATTGCACAGCTAAGGGCACTTGCATGAACACCGAACAGATGACCGCCAAGATCGCCGGCGGACAAGGCTTTATCGCGGCACTCGATCAGTCGGGTGGCTCCACTCCCAAAGCGCTTCGAGGCTACGGTGTCGAGGACAGCGAATGGTCGGGCGATGACGAGATGTTCGGGCAGATCCACGCGATGCGTTCGCGCGTGATCACATCGCCGTGCTTTGGCAGCGGTAAGGTGATCGGCGCGATCCTGTTTGAAAAGACGATGGACGGCGAAGTCGATGGGCAGTCGACCGCTGACGCATTGAAAGCGCGCGGCATCGTTCCTTTCATCAAAGTGGATCAGGGGCTCGCCGACGAAGCGGATGGCGTCCAACTGATGAAGCCGCTCGACAAGCTTCCTGCGCTGCTGGAAAAATCGGTATCGAACGGCATGTTCGGGACCAAAATGCGTTCGGTGATCAAGTCCGCCAACCCAAGCGGCATCGCTGCCATCGTAGAGCAGCAATTCGCGGTTGGTAACCAGATTGCCGATGCGGGCCTGATGCCGATGCTTGAGCCTGAATATGACATCATGGCGCTCGACCGTGAGGCTGGCGAAGACATCTTGCTGGCTGAGATCATGAAGGGGCTCGACGCGCTTCCCGAAGGCCGCAAAGTCATGCTGAAACTGTCGATTCCGGTGAATCCGGGACACTACACTCCGGCGATCAATCACCCCAACGTGCTTCGCGTAGTTGCTCTGTCGGGAGGCTATTCAACCGACGATGCATGCGGGCACCTCGCAAGCAACCCCGGGATGATTGCCAGCTTCAGCCGCGGTCTGTTGCAAGACCTACGTAAGGGTCAGTCGGACGAGGAATTCGACGGCACCCTCGGCAAGGCGATTGATCAGATCGCCAGCGCGAGCGTGGCGGGCTAGGACTACTCTATGAGCGATCCGGGAACGCAGCTGTATTTGATCTCACCACTCGAGGTGGGTGGCGATTTCCCGAAGCGGCTCGAGCGCGCGCTTGTTGCTGGGCATGGTCTGGCAACCGCGTTTCAGTTTCGCGTAAAGGGCATCGATGACCAACACGATTTGGCTGCGCTGGCGGAACCGCTGCAGGCGATCTGCGCGGCGCACGATGTCGGCTTCATCGTCAATGACAGCGTACCGCTCGCCAAGCGCATGAAAGCCGATGGGGTGCATCTGGGGCAGGGCGACGGCGATCTGCGTGAAGCTCGTGAGGAATTGGGCCGAGAGGCGCAGATTGGTGTGACCTGCCATGCCTCCAGGCATTTCGCGATGGAAGCTGGTGAAGCCGGCGCCGATTATGTCGCATTCGGCGCGTTTTTCCCCTCGACCACCAAAGACAATGGCGATGCAGAGCGTCCTGATATGGAAACGCTCGAATGGTGGACGAAGCTGTTCGAAATCCCCTGTGTTGCGATTGGCGGGATAACCCCTGAAAACTGCGCTCCGATCGTCGAAGCGGGCGCCGATTTCCTCGCTGTTTCCGGGGCGGTCTGGAACGGCGATGAAGTGGCAGCAATCGAAGCCTTCGCAAAAGTGATCGGTAAGGGTTAAAGTAACTCCATGAACATCGTCGATCGCCTGCTCACAATCGTTATCACCGCCACGATCACCTCGGCAGTTTGGATCGTTGCCGGGGGTAGTCTGATGGAACTGGCCAGTCAGCGTCAGGGCGAAGAATCGCTAAGACCGGCAGAGGCAGCGCCGTCGCCTGAAACGAGCGAGACCGCCGCAGCGCCGGGCGAGGTAGCGTCAACTACGGCTGCGCCGCTCGATCCGGCACCTACTCCAACGCCAACTGAAGAACCTGCAGGCCTGCGTATTCCGGTCATGAATGTGCGCGCGTCCGACCTCTCGGACACTTTCATGGAAGCTCGCGAAGAAGAGGGCGGCCGTCCGCATGAGGCGCTCGATATCATGGCTCCGCAAGGAACCAGCGTTGTTGCCGCAGCGCCTGGCACGGTCGCGAAACTGCACCGTTCAGCGGCGGGCGGAAATTCGATCTATGTCCGCTCTCAGGACAAGGAAACGATCCATTTCTACGCGCATCTCGACGAATATGCCGAGGGCCTGCGCGAAGGCCAGCGTGTACGTCGTGGTCAGCGTTTGGGAACAGTGGGAAGCACGGGCAATGCCTCGCCCGAAACGCCGCATCTGCACTTTGCGATCCTCAGGACTACTGCCGATGCTGAGTGGTGGGAGCCCGCCAACGCGGTCAATCCCTATCCCCTCCTGGCCGGAGAATAGCGCCTAGCGCGTACCGCCGAGGCGCGTGCAGAGTAGCTTGGTCGCAGCGCCCTTATCAAGCTTTCGCAACTGGTTCGTCCCGACACGGCGGAACTGTTGCCCTTTCTTTGGGCCGCGCGTGAAAGTCAGCATATCGCCGCGCATAATGTAGGTACCGCTGCCATTGTCATCGCGATAGCTGGAGGCGGTGCGAATGCGAAAGCCTTCACCTTGAACGACTTCGAAAGCCTTACCTGTGGCGTCACCGGGCAGAGCGCACTGATATATCCCGTGCGGCATTGTCCGCAGCATTCCATCCGAGGGAGGTGATGCGGGATCCTGCGCGCGAACCATCATGGGAGACGCCGCCGCAAGAGCCGCTGCAAACCCTGTCAATAGAAGCACGTAGCGTGTTTTCATCGAAACAATCCCATACAAATGCGACATATCATTGTGCGGCTGCGAAATCCAACGCGTTAACGTTAAAAGCTGTTGCGCTTCGCTGCGCTTGCTGTCCCCCACGCCCTCGGCTATTGGCGCGCATCATTTGAACGGCGCTTGAAGCACACTTGCGCCGCCACCTCCGAAACGAAGGCACGTAGGCCCATGAAAATCAGCGGCGTCGATATTCGCCCCGGCAATATCATCGAATATGAAAAAGGGATCTGGAAGGTTGCCAAGATCCAGCACACCCAGCCGGGCAAGGGCGGGGCCTACATGCAGGTCGAAATGAAGAACCTGCAAGACGGCCGCAAAACCAACGTCCGTTTCCGCAGCGCCGACACGGTCGAGAAGGTGCGTCTAGATACGTCCGACTATCAGTTCCTCTATGAAGACGGCGACATGCTCGTTTTCATGGATCAGAACACCTACGAGCAGATCAACCTGCCATCCGACTTGCTCGGCGACGCCCGCCCGTTCCTGCAAGACGGGATGCAGGTGATGCTCGAGCTGTGGGAAGAAAAGCCAATCAGCGTCCAGCTGCCGCAGCAGATCGAAGCGGAAATTGTCGAGGCCGATGCGGTGGTGAAGGGGCAGACTGCCTCGTCCAGCTACAAGCCCGCAGTGCTCGACAATGGTGTACGCATCATGGTCCCGCCGCATATCGAAAGCGGCACGCGGATTGTCGTCGATGTCTACGAGCAGACCTATGTCGGGAAGGCTGGCTGACACTCCATGTCGATGTTTTCAGGCCTAATCCGCGTGATGGAACGCGCCGCTCGCAAAGCGGGCAATCGCTTGCGGCGTGATTTCGGTGAAGTCGAGCATTTGCAGGTAAGCCGCAAGGGCCCTGCGGATTTCGTCAGCAAAGCCGATATGCGCGCAGAACGCACGTTGTATGACGAACTGCAAATCGCTCGCCCCGGTTGGGGTTTCGTGCTCGAAGAAGCTGGCATCATCGAAGGCGATCCGGACAAGCCGCGCTGGATTATCGATCCGCTCGATGGGACGTCGAACTTCCTCCACGGTATCCCGCATTTCGCGATCTCTATTGCGGCGCAGGAACCACGCCCTGATGGCAAGGGCTGGGGCGATGTCACGGCTGCAGTGATCTACCACCCGATCAATGACGAAACGTACTGGGCCGAAAAGACACGCGGCGCATGGCTGATGGATGCGCGGCTGCGTGTATCCGCCCGCTCGCGTCCAAGCGATGCATTGATCGCGACGGGTATCCCGTTCCAAGGCCACGGTGACTTTGCCGAATGGAGCCGCATCTACGGCGCAATCGGCCCTGAAGTCGCAGGCATTCGCCGCTTCGGCGCAGCCTCGCTCGACATGGCCTATGTGGCGCAAGGGCGCTTCGATGGTTTCTGGGAAAGCGGCCTAAACGATTGGGACACGGCTGCAGGTTGCCTGCTGATCCGTGAAGCGGGCGGTTTTGTCAGCGATTTCCGCGGCCGCTCAAACCCGATCCACTCGGCGCAGGTGCTTGCAGCCAACGACACGCTGCATTCCAGGCTGCACAAGATGCTGGTTGGCGCCCTCAAGTGACTAAGCGCTAGCGCGCACAAGCACCTTGAAGTCAGCGGAGCACGGCGCTAACAGCCGCGCTCCGCATGCAGTGCCCCTGTGGTGGAATTGGTAGACGCGCTCGACTCAAAATCGAGTTCCTAACGGAGTGCCCGTTCGAGTCGGGCCAGGGGCACCAAACTCTCCGCAGATTTACAAAGATCGCAGTCCGTTTGAAGCTAGTTGCCTAGCGCGTTGCCCAGCCTATCCACAGCTACCGCGGTGCTTTCATTGATATCCAGTCCGTTGCCACCGCGCATAACGAGAGTGCAATCGTCATTCCGTTGAATAATGGCAACTACCATCCGAGGAACGACAAGAACCTTTTGGTTGGCGTTTCCTGTGAACTCTACGAGTCTTGACATCCGTGTTCTCCTCTTTTGCAAGAAGAACCTCTTGCCAAAACTCAGTCGACGCTGATCGTGACCTTTGTCACGCCATCCTCCCGGCTGTCGAAAAGTCGGTAGGCTTCTGCACCTTCGGACAGGTCGAAATGGTGGCTGAAGAGCCCCTCCGCCTTGATCCGGCCCGACTGAACCAAAGGCACGAGGTGCGGCCACATATTCTGCACGTCGCAGATGCCGCCGCGCACGGTCACGTTCTTGAACATGATAAGTGGAAGCGAAAGCGCATCGTCTGGCTCGGGAATGCCGATGAAGCTTGCCGTGCCCTGCCGCGCAACCAGTGGGAGGACGGAATTGATCGCGCCTTTTGCACCGGACGCCTCGAACACAGATTGCACACCCGAACCGCCGGTTGCTTGCATGATCTGTCCGCCGAGGTCCGGTCCGGGGGCAAAGACAGTCGCGCCCAACTTCGCAGCCATCTCACGGCGTGAAGCGACCGGGTCGATAGCGAAAACCTTCGATGCGCCGAGCAAGAAGGCCAGTTCGACCGCGATGATTCCGATCGGTCCGAGCCCAACCACCGCCACAGTCCCGCCGGGCTGCGGGTCGGCTCGGGTCAGCCCGAAATAGGCAGTCGCCATCCCGTCCGTCAGCAGCAGCGATTGTTCGGTTGTCAGACCATCGGTTGAATAGAGCGTCCTATCCGCATTGGGCACGTTGACATATTCTGCCTGTCCGCCTTGCAATTCCGTCCCAAGCCCGAAGGCCGTAGACTTGCGGCACGACCATACGTTACCCGTCAGGCATTGTTGGCATGTCCCGCATCCTGTTCCGCCAGCAGCCAGCACCTTGTCACCAACCTTGAACCCATGGACGTCGCTGCCCGCTTCCACCACTTCGCCGATAAATTCATGACCAACGCAAAAATTCGGGGTGTCCTCGCCATATTGCGTCTTCCCGATATGCGCGCCGTGATACATGTGGAGGTCGCTGCCGCAGATCGAGCAGCTTTCGACCTTCAGTATCGCGCTGTTGGCAGAGCGCAATTCGGGATCGGGATAGCTCTCATAGCGAATGTCGCGCGGCCCATTGAACACCAGTGCCTGCATGTTTTCGATCCCTCTCGTTGTCTTAATTTCGGGCCTCATCGCCCGGCAGGATCGCGCTAGCAAGCGATTGATTGATCAAAATCCCTTGCCAATCCGGCTTAGCTTTGAAAGATCGCGGTGAACGCAAACATGCTATCACTTCCATCCTATCACGCTATCGCCGCAATGGCGGTCACTATCGCGATGTTCGTGGCCTTTGCGCGCGGGCGGTTGTCGGTCGAGATTGTGTCGCTTCTGACCATCGCGGTGATCGCGGTGGGTCTGTATTTCTTCCCACTGGAAGGCGGGAAGCCTACCGATGGCCTCGCGCTCGCATTCGGCGGTTTCGGGCACTACGCGCTCATCACGATCTGCGCGCTGATGATCATGGGGCGAGGGCTTGTTGTAACCGGCGCGCTGGATCCTGCGGCGCGCTTGTTGGAAGCGGTGTTCAAGTTTAGTCTTCAGCTGGGCTTGCTGGTTTCGCTGCTGATTGCCTTTTTCCTGTCCATGGCGGTGAATGACACACCAGTTCTGGTTCTGCTGCTACCGATCTTTGTTGCGCTTGCCGCCAAAGGAGCAATGCCCGCTTCGAAGACGCTGATCCCGCTCAACGCTGCGGTTCTGATTGGCGGCATGGCGACGACTATCGGCACGTCGACCAATATCCTGGTGACGTCGATCGCGGTTGATCTCGGAATGCCTCAAATGGGCGTGTTCCATTACACCCCAATCGTCCTGATCGCAGCGATGATTGCCTTGCCATATCTCTGGCTGGTGATGCCGCGCCTTCTGAGCGACAACAGCGTCGCGGACGATTTCGCACCGCGCATGTTTCACACGCGGTTGAGGGTGGGGCAGGACAGTCTTCTGAACGGTGCTGAACTGGCGACGATTCAGGACAAGTTGCCCAAGAACATCACCTTTCACAATCCTCCGTCGGGCGCGATGCAACCGCAGCAGCGCATTCATATCTCGGGAACACACGAAGCGTTGGAAGATGCCACGCGGGTTCTCAAAGGCGAGCTTGCACCAAGCTGGGTGATCGACCGGATCAGGCGGACCGGATCTTCGAAGAGCGAAGACATTATGGTCGTCGAAATGACCGTCACCGGGGATTCGCGACTTCTCACCCGCACGCTGCCCACTTCCGGAATCGCCGACCTTTATGGTGTTGCGGTACTCGGCATCCATCGTCCGGAGCGCATGCTGGGCGAGAAAGACCAGTATTCCGAAGGTGGTGACCTGCGCATCGCGGAAGGCGATGTGCTGCTGGTGATGGGCCTCAACGAAGACCTTCAAGCCTTTGCCCGTAGCGATAGCTTGCTGATGCTCGAAGGCGCGCGGGAACTCCCGCGTCGCTCCAAGGCGTTTCTTTCCGGTGCAATTATGCTCGGCGCGGTCGCTACCGCCTCGGTCGGCATTCCGTTTATCGGTGCCGACGGCTTCTATCTGCTCAAAATGCCGATTGCGATCTCTGCGCTGATCGGGGCGATCCTGATGTTCGTCACCGGCTGCGTGAAGTTCGACCGGGTCGGGCGTGCGCTTTCGGCCAAGGTCATCGTGCTCGTTGCAGCCAGCATCGCGATTGGCCGGATTGTGCTCGAAAGCGGCGCGGCAGCTTGGCTGGGCGAGGCTATGTCGATCGGCCTCGCATTCCTGCCGCCCGCGCTCGTACTGGCGGCGATCATGGCGTTTGTGACCTTGCTCACCAATTTCGCTTCTAACGCGACGGCGGCGACGGTCGGCACGCCAATCGCTTTCAACATCGCGACCCAGCTTGGGTTGCCGCCAGAGCCGCTGATCCTGGCCGTCCTGTTCGGTTGCAACCTCTGTTACGCGACGCCGATCGCCTATCAGACCAACATGCTGATCATGAGCGAAGGCAATTACGAGTTCAAAGACTACATCCGCACCGGCGTGCCTCTGGTGGCAATAATGGTCACGGCGCTCTCGGTGCTGCTGGTGCTCTGGTACGGATTGTGACGGGCTTGCCCCGTCATCGAGAATGAGGGGAAGAATATGCTCAAGTCGATATTGGGCGCAGGCGCCGCGCTTGCGATGATTTTGGCCGCTCCGGCGCAGGCCGATGAACTGCGCGATGAAGTGATGGCCGACATGCCCGGCCTGATGGAAGTCTACAAAGACCTTCACGCCAATCCCGAGCTGTCGTTCCAGGAATTCGAGACCGCCAAGAAGCTTGCCGCCCGCGCTCGCGAATTGGGCTTCGAAGTTACCGAAGGCGTCGGGCAGACTGGTGTTGTCGCTGTGATGGAGAATGGCGAAGGGCCGACCGTCATGCTGCGTGCTGACATGGACGGCCTTCCGGTGGTCGAGCAGACCGGGCTGCCCTACGCCTCCAAACGCACCGGTGTTCCTGCCAGCGGCGTCGAAACCGGCATCATGCACGCCTGCGGTCACGATACGCACATGGCGGCGTGGGTCGGCGCGGCGCAGATATTGTCCGACCGCAAGGATGAATGGAGCGGGACCCTCGTCATGATCCTGCAACCCGCCGAGGAAACCGGCGAAGGCGCATTGGCGATGCTCGAAGATGGATTGTTCGAGCGCTTTCCAAAGCCTGATTACGTACTCGGCTTTCACGATGCAGCGGGCGCTCCAGCGGGCTTCATCGGCTACGCAAAAGGCTTCGCGCTCGCAAATGTCGACAGCGTCGATATCAGCGTTCCGGGCATTGGTGGGCATGGTGCCTATCCGCACACGACCAAAGATCCGATTGTCATTGCATCAAGCATTGTCATGCGCCTGCAGACGCTCGTCAGCCGCGAAAAGAACCCGTTGGAACCCGCTGTGGTCACGGTCGGGAGCTTTCTCGCCGGAGCGAAGCACAACATCATTCCCGATGAGGCCAAGCTGCAGCTGACTGTGCGGTCCTACGGCGAAGAATCGCGCCAGCAATTGCTCGAAGGCATCAAAAGGATCGCGCGGGCCGAGGCAATGGCTGCCGGAATGCCCGATGACAAACTGCCCAAGGTGACGGTACAGGACCCGTATTTGCCTTCGACTTTCAACACGCCTGAATTCACCGAGCAGGTTATGGCGGGGCTGCGTGAGCGCTTTCCGGATCGCGTGTTCGAAACTCCGCCAGTTATGGGCGGCGAGGATTTCGGGCAGTTTTATCTGGCTGATCCGGAGAACATCGAATCCCTGATCTTCTGGGTCGGCGGCGCACCGATGGAGGATTGGCAGAAATCGCAGGCGGGCGAGTTGGACCTACCTTCGCTGCATTCGCCATTCTGGGCGCCTGATGCGGAAGCGGTGATCTCAACGGCCACCGAAGCAATGACGGCGGCGACGCTTGATTTGATGCCCAGGAACGGCGGATAGACTAGCGCCTGGCCAGTTCCGCTCATCCTGAGCCTGTCGAAGGGTGAGCGTGGTACTTCGATAATTCGCCCTTCGACAAGCTCAGGACGAGCGTAGCTCATTCACACAAAGTAACGGCCGCCAAGACGCTGCGAGCAGCGTTCTGACGGCCGTATTCTCCTCCCCAGGAGAACTCTGAATTTAAGCGCTACCTAATCCGCGGATGGCACGTAGGTGCCGAGCCGGTGGTGCAGTGCGTTGATCTTGGCGAGCTCGTCGCGATCTTCGGTGTTGCGGGCGTGGCTTTCCAGCGCACGGCGCAGCAGCTTCATATCGGCCGTCGAAAGCAGCGCGCGGGCGCGTGACGGCTCGGTTTTTGGCGTATCTGTATCGCTCATCTTATCTCTCTCAGTGGCAGGATGATGATGAAGCTAATGGAAGGAATGGTTGGTTCCCGCAAGACCGCTTATTCGCGCCCTCGCGGGAACCTCCCTCTCCACCTCGTTCGGCCTGCGCTTACGCAGCCTCGAATTGATTCATCGTGTTGTCCTTGCCGCCTGCTTTCAGCGCGGCTTCACCGGCAAAGTACTCCTTGTGATCATCGCCGATATCGCTGCCGGCCATGTTCTGGTGCTTCACGCAGGCGATACCCTGACGGATCTCTTCACGCTGGACGTTCTTGACGTAGCCGAGCATGGCCTGGTCACCGAAATACTCCTTGGCGAGGTTGTCGGTGCTGAGCGCAGCGGTGTGATAGGTCGGCAGCGTGATTAGGTGATGGAAGATGCCTGCGCGCTTCGCAGCATCGCTCTGGAAGGTGCGGATCTTCTCGTCAGCTTCCGCCGCCAGTTCGGTCGCATCGTAGTCGACACTCATCAGCCTGTCGCGATCGAATGCGGACACGTCTTTGCCTGCTTCCTCCCATGCATCATAGACTTGCTGGCGGAAGTTCAGTGTCCAGTTGAAGCTCGGCGAATTGTTGTAGACGAGCTTCGCGTTCGGCACCGTCTCGCGGATCTTGTCGACCATGCTGGCGATCTGTTCGACATGCGGCTTCTCGGTTTCAATCCACAGCAGATCTGCGCCATTCTGCAGCGATGTGATGCAGTCGAGCACGACGCGGTCAACGCCGGTTCCAGGGCGGAACTGGTAGAGGTTCGACGGGAGACGCTTAGGGGTCAGCAGTTTGCCATCGCGGCTGATGAAGACCTGACCATTGGTGATGTTGGCCGGATCGACTTCGTCTGCGTCGATGAAGCTGTTGTACTGATCGCCCAGATCGCCGGGCTCCTCGGACACAGCAATCTGCTTCGTCAAGCCGGCGCCGAGCGAGTCGGTGCGGGCGACGATCACGCCATCTTCGATTCCCATTTCGAGGAAGGCATGGCGGCACGCGCGGATCTTCTGGATAAAGTCCTCATGCGGCACGGTGACTTTGCCGTCCTGGTGGCCGCACTGCTTTTCGTCCGAAACCTGGTTTTCGATCTGAAGCGCGCAAGCGCCCGCTTCGATCATCTTTTTGGCAAGCAGGTAAGTTGCTTCGGCATTACCGAAACCTGCATCGATATCGGCGATAATCGGAACAACATGCGTTTCGTAATTGTCGATGGCGTTTTCGAGGCGCTTCGCCTCGATATCATCGCCTGCCTCTCGGGCATCATCGAGAGCGCGGAACATTCCGCCGAGCTCGCGTGCATCGGCCTGTTTGAGGAAGGTATAGAGTTCCTCGATCAGCGCCGGAACGCTGGTTTTCTCGTGCATCGATTGATCGGGGAGGGGGCCGAACTCGCTGCGCAGCGCGGCAACCATCCAGCCGGACAGGTAAAGGTAGCGCTGCTTGGTTGTGCCGAAGTGCTTCTTGATGCTGATCATCTTCTGCTGAGCGACAAATCCGTGCCAGCAGCCGAGCGATTGGGTGTAGTTCGCAGGATCGGCATCATAGGCGTCCATATCGGCGCGCATGATCTTCGCCGTGTATTTGGCGATATCGAGGCCGGTCTTGAAGCGGTTCTGGATTGCCATGCGGGCGGCGCTTTCAGCATCGATTGCGCCCCAGCTAGGGCCGTTGCCGTTGATGAGTTCGCGCATTTGCGCGATTTGGGTTTGGTAAGTCATGAGAGGTCTCCGGATCTTCTTATGGGGAGGTTGTGCACTCTCAATGCCATGGTGCAGCGCAACACAACAGGAAAAGTTACAGACTTTCTTGTATGTATCGCCGGGTTTTCGGCGTATCTTGTGTCACTCTGTAAATTAATTTACAGAGCTCAATATGGCTGAAAACGCACTTCTCGCCGGCCCCGCATTGCGCCGCTTGCGCAAGCGGGAAGGGCTCACACAGGCCGCGATGGCGGCGTCGCTTGGTATATCGCCGAGCTATCTGAACCTGATCGAACGCAACCAACGCCCATTGTCCGCACGCGTCCTCGTACAGGTGATCGAGCGGTTCGATTTTGATCCGAGGTCTTTGCGTGAAGATGAAGCTATCGGAGGGATCGATGGTCTTATCAGGCGGATGAGCGACAAGCGCTTTGCCGATCTGGGTATCGACCGCGAAGAGGTGCAGGAATTCCTCGCCGCAGCCCCGCAAGCCGCCGCGGCATTCGCGCGGCTCTACGACAATGCCGGATCGGATGCGGCGAGGCTGGAAGACCCGGCGGCAGATGCGAGACAGGCGGTAGAACGCTGGCAAAACCATTTTGCCGATCTCGACGAGGCCGCCGAACAACTGTCCGATGAGCTTCGCCTGTCGAGCGGAGATATCAGCGCGGCCCTGCGTGCTCGGCTCAGAGAAAAGCACCAGATCACAGTGCGTATTCTGCCCGCCGAAGTGATGCCGGGACTGATCCATCGTCTCGACCTCCACGCACGGCAATTGCAGCTTTCCGAGATGCTCCCCGGCGCTGCGCGGCGCTTTCAGATCGCTCGGCAGATCGGTGCACTGGAGCAGCGCGAGCATATCGAATTACTCGTGGCGGGCGCCAATCTGCCGTCCAATGAAGCACGGGCGCTCTTCCGCGAGCATGTGACAGACTACGTCGCTGGGGCGCTTCTGATGCCTTATCGGCGTTTCCTCCGCGCTTGCGAGCAGACGGGGTATGATTTGGCAGTGCTCCAAAGGCGTTTCGCCTCCAGCTTCGATCAGGTGGCGCAGCGGCTCACGACACTTCAACGCGTTGGGGAACGCGGTCTCCCATTCTTCAGCGCCCGCTTCGGACGGACGGGGCGTATGGTTGGGTTCACCGCAGGGGCAAGCGGCGCGATGTATCCGCTCGATGGCGCTCGGTGGCCCGCATGGGCGCCCTATGCGGCGTTCGAAAGCCGGGGGACGATGCTGAC
This sequence comes from uncultured Erythrobacter sp., assembly GCF_947499705.1. NCBI lineage: Bacteria > Pseudomonadati > Pseudomonadota > Alphaproteobacteria > Sphingomonadales > Erythrobacteraceae > Erythrobacter > uncultured Erythrobacter sp. The sequence continues at coordinate 1,139,139 of NZ_CANMPJ010000001.1, forward strand.
CCAGGCGGTGACATTCGGGGAAGGCGAGGCGGCCCCCAAACACTGGTTCACCATTGCACGGACGATCGAGGTCGATGGTGTCGCATGCTCCGCTCGCCGGGCCATTGTTTTGGGCCTGGAAGCTCGGTTTGCCGGGGATTTGGCGCAGGCCCGCGGCATATCGTTGGACCCCGCCGATGCGGTGCCTCTGGGAGTAGGTTGCCCACGCTGCGGCCGCGCCGATTGCCTCACGCCAGCGCCATCTCGATTGGCGCGTTCGCTGGAGCTGTGAACAGATCCATGCATTTTACGGCTCGTTAACCGCGCAAAGCCGCCAAATCTGCGGGACAGAAAGATGGTTGTAAGGTTTACCGACACTTAATTTCTCGCGGCTAATGCATCGTCACTGTCCCTGTTGCGAGCAAAGCGCCAAGCGATGATCCGTCTGTTCAAGCATTACATCCCGCACGCCGTGCTTCTGCTCGGCCTGCTCGATTTCGGCTTGCTTGTGCTGGCGAGTGAGCTGGCCTGGCAAGTTCGCGCCGCGCAGATCGATATGGACCCGGGCCTGTTCGTTGATCGCTGGATTCCGCTTGTGGGATCGGCGGGCGTTGTGTGGCTCGCGATGATCGGAGTGGGTGTTTACGGACCCTATGCCCTGCGATCTCTCCGCTTCGCCGGGGCGCGCCTTTTGGTAGCGATCAGCCTTGGCATAATTGCCCTGGCCTTTATCGACTTCCTGCTGGCAGGTGAGAATTTCTGGCGTTCGACGCTGCTGTACACGATGGGTTTTGCGATCCTAGTGCTGGTTGCAGACCGACTTTTGCTCAACAGTTTCCTGGGGTCTTCGGCATTCCGTCGCCGTGTCATGGTCCTCGGCGCAGGTGACCGCGCGCAGCGGCTCCGCGAACTTGGCGACAAACCAGAAAGCGGTTTTGCGATAGTTTCCTATATCGCGATGAGCGAACCGGAACGCGTGGTCGAAGAGGCCATCGCGCGCGAGGCAATTCACGACCTTGGCCGCTTTGTCGAAAACCTCGGCGTCAGCGAAGTGGTGCTTGCGCTGCAGGAACGCCGCAATTCCCTGCCGCTCAACGATTTGCTGCGGATCAAGACCAAAGGCGTGCACGTCAATGATTTTTCCAGCTTTCTGGAGCGAGAGACGGGGCGCGTCGATCTCGACACGGTCAATCCCAGCTGGCTGATTTTTTCGGACGGCTTCTCTTCAGGCCGGATGTTCTCAAGCGCGGTCAAACGCGTGTTTGACATCACCGCCAGTCTCATCCTGCTGCTGTTGACCTTTCCCATCATCGCGATCTTCGCGCTGCTGGTGAAGCTCGACAGCAAAGGGCCAGCTTTCTTCAAGCAAGAGCGCGTGGGCCTGTATGGCGAGACGTTCAACGTCATCAAACTGCGCTCCATGCGTACGGATGCCGAGAAGGACGGCGCGAAGTGGGCTGAGAAAAACGATCCCCGCGTCACCCGGCTCGGACGCTTCATTCGCAAGGTCCGGATCGATGAATTGCCGCAGACGTGGAGTGTGCTCAAAGGTCAGATGAGCTTTGTCGGGCCGCGTCCGGAAGTGCCGAAATTCGTCGACGATCTGCAGGAAGAGATCCCGTTCTATCAGGAACGTCACATGGTCAAACCGGGCATCACCGGCTGGGCGCAGATCAACTATCCCTATGGCGCGTCGACCGAGGATAGTCGCAAGAAGCTCGAATACGATCTCTATTACGCGAAGAATTACACGCCGTTTCTGGACTTTGTGATCCTGCTGCAGACCGTCCGCGTCATTCTCTGGCCGGAGGGCGCACGCTGATGCCGGGGATGGACACGTTCATCCAGTATGTCGGACTCGCGAGCTATCTTGCTGGCGCGGTTCTGAGCGCCGGAGCTGGACTTTGGATCGCGCGCTATGGCGATCGCAGCCGGCCTGATCGGCTGGCGGTGCTGGTAGCCTGCGGATTAACCGCACTTTGGTGCAGTCTCTCAGCTTCGTTTGGCGATGGGGAAACGGCTGTTGCGCTGACCGAGACCGCGCGTAATCTGGCACTGATCGTTGCGATCTTCTGCCTGTTCTCCGCAGATGGCCGCGATGAAAGCCTGAAACCAATCCGTCCAGTGATCCTGACCTTGGTTTTGGTCGAGTTGTTCCATCCGATCCTGTTGATGTTCGATGCCCGTTTCGGGGCGTATCCGGAGCTTGCGCAGCTGACATTTGAAGTGACCGCCGTCCTGCACATGCTGGTCGCCATTGGTGCGCTAGTGTTGTTGCATAACCTGTATGCAGGGGCGGCAGCGTCTTCGCGCCGGATCTTGCGCTGGAGCGGAATCGCGCTCGCCGGAATCTTCGCTTATGATCTGAACTTCTTCACCATCGCCTATTTGAGCGGGGCAGAGCCCGGTGCCTTTGGGATGCTGCGCGGCCTGTTCGCTGGCGCAATGGTGGTGCTTCTCGCCTTTGGTTCGAACGAGACCAGCGCGGGCCTGCACTTCCGTCCATCTCGGGCGGTTACGTTCCAGACACTCTCCTTGATGGTCATCGGCAGCTATCTGCTCGTGATGTTCCTGGTGACGCGCTCGCTCGCGGTGCTGGGCGGGGACGTCGCTCGAGTAAGTCAGGTGGCGTTTCTGGTGGTCGGTATAATCGCCGCCTTTGCGTTCCTGCCATCTCAGCGTGTGCGCGGTTGGTTCCGCGTGATGGCGTCCAAACACCTGTTTCAGCACCGCTATGACTACCGTGAGGAATGGCTGCGTTTCACGCAGACAATTGGGCGCGGATCAAGCACAAGCCCGAGTTTTCATCAGCGCGCGGTGCAGGCAGTTGCCGACATTACGGACAGCCCGGCGGGGTTGCTGCTGGTTCCGAATGAAGAAGCGCAGCTGGAGCTTTCGGCGCGCTGGAAATGGCCAACAATCGAAGTGCCCGGCGTGGCCGCCGAATATGCGCTGTCAGGTCTGCTGGAACAGCACCACCATATCATCGATCTCGATCAGGTGCGGTCGGGACAGGACTTGCACGGGGAGATCGCGCATGTCCCTGCGTGGCTGGCCGAGGCCGAAGACGCTTGGGCGATCGTACCCCTGATCCACTTCGACCGCCTTGTTGGAACAATCGTCCTTGCCCGTCCGCGCATCGAACGCCGGCTCGATTGGGAGGATTTCGACCTGCTCCGCGTCGTCGGCCAACAACTCGCCAGCTACCTTGCCGAGCAATCGGGCCAGCAGGCACTGATGGACGCGAGCCGCTTTGATGAATTCAACCGCCGCATGGCGTTCGTGATGCACGACATCAAGAACCTCGCGAGCCAATTGTCGCTGCTTTCGACCAATGCACAGAAACACGCTGAAAACCCGGACTTTCGGGCGGATATGCTGGTGACCCTGAAAAAGTCGTCGGAGAAGCTGAACGGGCTGCTTGATCGTCTTGGTCGCTATGGATCGGGGCAGGCTCAAACTGTGCGTGACGTTGAACTTGGCGGACTTGCGAGCGGGCTTTCCGAGCGTTTCAAACGCGTGCATCCGGTTTCCATCACGCGCACCGATCCCGTGACGGTGCTTGCCGATGTCGATGCGCTCGAACAGGCGTTGATGCATTTGATCCAGAACGCGATCGACGCCAGCGACGATGAGCTCCCTATCTACCTCAACATCACCAGCGACGGCCTACACGGCCAGATTGACGTGATTGACGCAGGCTCAGGCATGTCGCCTGAATTCGTGCGCAGCGGTCTGTTCAAACCGTTTGTCTCCTCCAAGGACGGAGGCTTCGGCATCGGAGCGTTCGAAGCGCGTGAGATGATCAAGGCGATGGGCGGCCGCGTTGAAGTGGAATCGCGCGAAGGCTTGGGAACCCGCTTCAGCGTGATCCTGCCGCTGCCCGAAGCGGTTCGTCTGCTCGAAGAAACCGCGCAGTCCAACTCACAAACCAACTCAAAAACGAATGAGGCCGCGTGATGGCTGACAAGAAACCAACTTTGCTCGTGGTCGAAGACGACGAAGGCCTGCAAGCACAGCTCAAATGGGCGTACGAAGACTTTGACGTCGTCATTGCGGGAGATCGCGACAGCGCCATTGCAGCGCTGCGTAGCGAGGCACCGGCGGTGGTCACTCTGGATCTCGGCTTGCCGCCTGATCCGGATGGCACGACCGAGGGTTTTGCGGTGCTCGACGCGATCATGGAGCTGAAACCGGACACCAAGGTCATCGTGGCCAGCGGCCATGGCGCGCGCGAGAGCGCTTTGCAGGCGATTGAGCGCGGGGCCTACGATTTTTACCAGAAGCCAGTCGATATCGACGCGCTCGGGCTGATCGTCCGCCGCGCATTCGACCTTCACGCAATCGAAGACGAGAACCGCCGCCTTGTTGCGAACAGCAGCGAGGACAAAACCGTTCTTGGTCGGTTGATCACCGGCGCTCCCGAGATGGTGAAGGTCGCGCGCACAATCGAGCGTGTGGCAAGCACCAATGTTTCGGTCATGCTGCTCGGCGCGAGCGGAACTGGCAAGGAATTGCTGGCGCAAGGCCTCCACGATGCCAGTGACCGCGCGGACGGCCCGTTTGTTGCGATCAACTGCGCGGCAATCCCGGAAAACCTGCTCGAAAGTGAGCTATTCGGGCATGAAAAGGGCGCATTTACAGGTGCCGTCAAGACCACCGAGGGCAAGATCGAAAGCGCCAATGGCGGCACACTGTTCCTGGATGAGGTCGGCGATATTCCTTTGCCGCTTCAGGTTAAACTTCTGCGCTTCCTGCAAGAACGCACAATCGAGCGGATTGGTGGGCGCAAGGCGATTTCAGTCAACACGCGGATCGTTTGCGCGACGCACCAGGATCTCGAAAAGATGATCGGCGAGAACACATTCCGTGAAGACCTGTTCTATCGCCTCGCTGAAATTGTAGTCCGCATCCCGACACTGGCCGAACGGCACGGAGATGCCATCCTTTTGGCGAAGGCTTTCCTCAAGCGGTTTGCGGCGGAAATGAATCCGACAGTCACCGGCTTCGCACCTGATGCGCTCACAGTGATCGATGCGCATGATTGGCCCGGCAATGTCCGCGAGCTGGAGAACCGCGTGAAGCGTGCGGTGATCATGGCGGATGGCAAGTTGGTCAGCGCGGACGATCTGGATCTCGGAGATAGCGAGGAAGAGGCGACCGAAGTTCTCAACCTGAAATCGGCTCGCGAGCAATCCGACCGGCGAGTGATCCGCCATGCCCTGGCCCGCAGCGAGGGCAATATTTCGAGCACGGCCAAGCTGCTCGGGATCAGCCGCCCGACGCTCTATGACCTGCTGAAGCAGTATGATCTGCATGCGTAAGACTACGCGTCTTTGCTTCGCGGTAACCGCCGCGGTCGCGCTTGCCAGTTGCTCGGGCGATGGCGAGGGTAATGGCGGCTCGGCGCTCTATGGCAATGCCGAGTTCGTGCGCCTTGTCGAAGATGCGCGGTTTGCCATGAATGACGGCAATCTGGCGGAAGCCGGAAGATTGCTTGATCAGGCGCGCGAAGTGGACGCCGAAAACCCCGGTCTATGGGTGGATGTTGCGAGGCTGCGCTTTCGCGGGGGGGAACATCTGCCAGCCTTGGAAGCAGCCGACTATGCGCTCGAGCTGGGTCCGGAATATGCCCCGGCGCTTTTGATGCGAGCCCAATTGGTCCGCGATGCTCATGGGCTAGCTGATGCGATGCCGTGGTTCGAAGCGGCGGTGCAGGCGGACCCTGAAAACCTTGAATTGCTGGCTGACTACGCCGCGACGCTGGGCGATTTGGGGCGCTACACCGATATGCTCACGGTCGTTCGCGAAATTGCTGAGATCGACCCGAATTACCCGCAGGTCTTCTATCTGCAGGCAGTGCTAGCCGCGCGTGCGGGCGAGGCAGTTCTCGCCCGCAGTTTGCTCTCCAGAAGCGGTATGATCGAACGCGGTGTTCCCGCTGCAATGTTGCTCAATGCTCTGATCGACATGCAGCAAGCGACGCCGGACAATGCCATTCTGACGCTCGAGCGCCTTGCCGAGCGCCAGCCGGGCAATGTGCGGGTGCTGGAGCTTCTCGCGACCGCGCTTTGGCGGAGTGAACGCGACGACGAAATCGTCGAGCGCTTCGCTGTGCTCGCAAGTTCGGACAGTGGCTCACCGTATCTCGCCATGCTTGTTGGAAGAGCGCATGAGCGGCTTGGCGATTACGCTGCAGCGGCTCCTTACCTTGAACGCGCGCAGACCATTCGCGCTGTGCAGTGGGCGGTTCTCGGAGGAGGCCGTGCAGGCTTGCCAGCACCGACTGCGCAGATACGTAGACTGATTGCTGAGCAAGATGTGGGTGGAGCGGGACGCTCGGCAGCGGAGCTGATGGAGCGCTTTCCCGGCTCTTCCGATATTCATGCATTAGCCGGTGACGCTTCATTTGCTGGCGGCAATGCCGAAGGTGCGCTTGAGCGCTACGGGATCGCGGCGACGATCCGCCGGCCATGGCCGCTGACGCGAAAGATTATCAGTGCATATCGTGACTATGGAGACAACACAGCTGCGGACACTTTGTTGGTGCGCCACCTCAAAGGTGAACCCAGCAACACTGAAGCGCTGCTGATGCTTGCCGAGCGCCGTGCGCTGGCCGAAGACTGGCTGAGAGTCGCTGTTCTGTTGGACCATGCAATCGCACTCGGTTCGGGCAACGATGCGAAGCTGCTCGAACTGCGAACGCAGGCAGCGGAAGCGCTGGGCCGCGACGATGAGGCCGAGCAGTTCGCCAAGCGAGCCGCAGCTCTCAATCCCAGTGGATTTGTTGCGGGCTGATAGCCTGAACTCGACAATCGGGCGCAAGGCAGGCAGGGGCGCTCGCCATGTTGTCTCGCCTTTCCATTCTTGCCGATCCGATGATCGCCGTGTTGCTGATCGCGACCGCGCTGGCGCTGTTCGTGCCTTCGGTGGGGGAAGCGCGCGGGATTGCGCAGACTGTTTCCAGTGTTGGAATATTCCTGCTGTTTCTAGTCAACGGAATGCGGATCGCGCGCGGTGAGATTGCGCGGGGGCTCGCCAATTGGAGGTTCTTCGCGCCATTGTTCCTGTGGGTGTTTGGGGCGATGTCGCTTGCGGGACTAGGCTTCGCACAGCTTGCTAGTACGATCTTGCCACCGATGGTGGCGCTGGGCTTTCTGTATCTCGGGACATTGCCATCAACCATTCAGTCGGCGACGTCCTACACCAGCCTGGCGGGCGGCAATATTGCGCTCTCAGTGGTTGGGGCCGCTCTGATCAATATCGCAGGCGTATTCGTGACCGCGCCGCTTTTCGCTCTGCTTGGCGGAGGCAGCGCGGCGGAGATCGGTAACGAGACGATTCTGCGGATCGGATTAATCCTGATCCTGCCCTTCGTGATCGGGCAGCTGCTGCAAGACTGGACGATCGACACTCTTAGGGAGCGCAAATCCCAGGTGGTGTGGCTCGACCGGCTGGTTATCGGAATTGCCGTCTATGTCGCGTTTTCCGGAGCGGTGGAGCAGGGCCTTGCGACGATGTTCTCGGCCACGGATTGGGCAGTGCTGCTGGCACTAATCGTTGCCTTTCTGATCGTTGGCACTGGAGGCGCATGGGGGCTGGGTGGTTTGCTGCGCTACCCGCGCGAAGACCGCATCGCATTTCTGTTTGCCGGCGCGCAAAAGAGCGTTGCTATTGGCGCCCCTCTAGCCGCGATCCTGTTTCCACCGGACATTGCCGGCTTCGTGATCGCGCCGCTGCTGCTTTACCACCTGCTCCAACTGGTATGGGCCGCGCCGCTCGCTACGTACCTGGCTCGGCAGCAGCCGGATTAGCCGCGCGTTCCGCCCGGTTGTGGCGGATAGACCACCACAGCGACAGGCCGATCAGCACCGCTCCGATCAATCCGGTGATCGTTTCGGGAATGTGATAGCGCGCGGACACCAGCATGATGATGCCGAGCACGATGATTGCCCAGAAGGCGCCGTGCTCAAGATAGCGATACTGCGCCAGCGTTCCGGTGCGTACGAGGTGGATTGTCATGGACCGTACGAACATCGCGCCGACCGACAGGCCGATGGCGATCACGATCATGTTGTTCGACAACGCGAACGCACCGATCACCCCGTCAAAACTGAAGCTCGCATCGAGAACTTCGAGATAGAGGAACCCGCCAAGGCCGGAACGCACGATCTCGCCAGCGGCTTTCTTGCGCGCCTCGCGTTGTTCGATAATCGCGCCCAGCGCATGAACGCCGATAAAGGTGATCAGGCCCAGCAGTCCTGCGGTGAGGAAAGTGAGCGCATCGTCCGGCGTCAGCAGGGTCGAAACGCCATAAACCAGCGCGAGAACCAATCCGATCTCCACGGCGGGAACGCTCGAGAACTTATTGATCGTCTGCTCCAGCGAATGGATCCAGTGCACCTCTTTCTCCTCATCGAAGAAGAAGGTTAGGCCAACCATCACCAGGAACGCGCCGCCAAACCCGGCAATTCCAATATGCGCGCCCGATACGATCCGCTCATATTCCTCCGGATCGCCGAGCGAAAGCTGGATCGCATCCCATGGCCCGATCTGGGCGGCGATGGAGACAATCGCGATGGGAAAGACAATGCGCATCCCGAACACCGCGATCAGGATACCGATGGTGAGGAAGCGCTGCTGCCAGACCGGGTCCATCTCTCGCAGCACGGTCGCATTGACTACAGCGTTGTCGAAGCTGAGCGACACTTCGAGGATCGACAATACGATGACGATCCACAGGACCGACAGCATCCCGCCAATCGTGCCCGTGCTTACCCAGCCATAATAGGCGGCCAGTGCAAAGCACACGGCAGTGAAAGCGAGCGAGAATGTGTAGTAACGCAGCAGCGTTTGCATGGCCTGGGAATGCCTTGGTCTAGATGGGATCAGCTCTTGGGCTGATAGGTCTGTTCTTCGCCGGGGAAACTGCGCGCGCGCACCTCTTTGGCGTAGGTGGCCACGGTTTTGTCGATGACGCTGGCAATGTCTTCATAGCGTTTCACAAAGCGGGGGACGCGTTCGAACATGCCGAGCATGTCCTCGGTCACCAGCACCTGACCGTCGCACTGCGCCGAGGCTCCGATACCGATCACTGGAATTTCGAGCGTCTGCGTGAGCGAGATGGCGATGGGTTCAAGCACGCCTTCGGCTACTACCGCGAATGCTCCAGCATCCTGCACCGCCTGCCCGTCACGCAGGATCTTTTCATGTTCCTGCTGACTGCGGCCACGCGCGGCATAGCCGCCGAGCACATTCACTGCCTGCGGTGTCAGACCGACATGTGCCATCACGGGAATTCCGCGATTGGTGAGAAATGCGATCGTTTCGGCCATCGCTTCTCCGCCTTCTAGCTTCACTGCGGCCGCGCCTGTTTCAGCCATGATGCGGGCCGCAGTTTCAAATGCGTGTTCCCTGGACGCTTCATACGATCCGAACGGCATGTCGACCACGACAAGGCTGTGATAGCTGCCCCGAACAACGGCCGCGCCATGGGCGATCATCATTTCGGGAGTGACGGGTAGGGTCGAGTCCAGCCCATAGATAACCTGCCCCAGTGAATCCCCCACCAGCAGCATATCGCAATGCGCGTCGAGCAATTGGGCCTGCCGCGCGGTGTAAGCGGTCAGCATCACCAGCGGCTCTTTGGTCTGGCCGTCTTTTTTATGATCGCGGATGCGCGGGACCGTCAGCCGCTTGCGTGGTTTGGGCGTGGGGGTGGCGCGGCTGGTGCTCGTATCGAGCTGAAAGGTCGTGGACATGGGGCGCATTTAGCGCTGGCGCGGAAAGAACGCAAAGTGCCTCAATTTCTTTCGCCCCTTGGCGTGGGCGCAATTTCATTGCAGAGTGGCGACATATTGGACGGTGTGCTGGGGAGCACGCCACAAGAGGGATATTTCACTTCATGGCAGCAACAGGTTCGGGCCACGAAAACTGGTCGTCGCGTACTGCGTTTATTCTCGCAGCCGTGGGGTCGGCCGTTGGCCTCGGCAATATGTGGCGCTTTCCGGCAGAGGCCGGTGAGAATGGCGGCGGCGCGTTTGTGCTGTTCTACATTTTCTGCGTCCTGCTGATTGGCCTGCCGGTCCTGCTGTCCGAAGTGCTGATTGGTCGCCATGGACAGGCCAATGCACCGGAAAGCGTGAAGCGTGTGGCACGCGATTCGAACGCGCCGGAAGGCTGGAGCATTCTGGCGTCGATGGGCGTGTTTGCCGCGTTCCTGATCCTCAGTTTTTACTGCGTCGTTGGCGGCTGGGTGGTCTATTACATCGGAGTCTTCATCAACGATCTGATCCAGACAGGTCTTTCGGGCGGCGCTTTTGCCGGACGTCCGACTGAAGACATTGAGGGGCTTTTGCCCGGATTGTTCGGCAATGGCGGTCTGATGGTCGGTCTCAATCTGGGTTTTCTGGCGGTGACGATCTTCTTCGTTGCGCGCGGGGTTTCGAGCGGGATCGAGTGGGTTGCGGTGTATCTGATGCCGCTGTTCTTCGTGCTGTTTCTTTGCATCACGATCTACGGCGCGTTCACCGGTAACTTCGCCGATGCGGTGGCTTATCTGTTCACCTTCGATTTCTCGAAACTGACGGGCGAGGTGATGCTGGCCGCAGTGGGGCAGGCGTTCTTCTCTCTGTCGCTGGGTGTGGCGGGGATGATGACCTACGGTGCCTACGCCAATCGAGACACCAATCTGGGTGAAACCTCCGGGATCATTGCCGGGGCGGATACTGGGGTAGCTTTGCTCGCCGGTCTGGCAATCTTCCCGATCGTGTTCGCTGCGGGGCTTGCTTCGAATGCGGGGCCGGGCCTGATGTTCCAGTCGCTGCCGATCGCTTTCCAGGCGATGCCGTTTGGTTCGCTGATCGGTCTTGCCTTCTTCACCATGGTGTTCTTCGCCGCGCTAACCAGCTCGGTCTCACTGCTCGAAGCGCCGACGGCCTATGTGTTCGAGAAATTCAAGCTCTCGCGCCCGGTTGCGACTTTGATTGTGGGGGCAGGGGCTGCGGTACTTGGCGTTCTGTCGTCGCTGTCGTTCAACGATCTGGCCGAATTCTATCCGCTCGGTTTCATCCCGCTGTTTGCCGAGACGAATTTCTTCGACACCCTTGATGGAGTGACGGCGAAGCTGTTCATGCCGATTGGCGCGATCCTGACCTGCCTGTTTGTCGGCTGGGTCGCTGATGCGCGGTTGATCGACGATGAGAACGGACTTGACGGTTTGTTGCATCAGACGTGGCGTGCGCTCGTGCGGTTTGTTTGTCCGGTCGCGCTTACGGTTATTCTGCTGTTCGGATTGTTCGCCTGATCGAATTGAGATCAGCGGTTTGGGGAATCCTTGCCTGAATTCCGGGCGTTGCAATCGTTCCGAGAATATGGAACATAATGGGAACAAGTGGGGCTCACGCGAGTCTCTCAGAGTGTTCCTATGTCGAAATCTGTTTCCTCCTCCTGCGCGAAAGCGTTGCAAAGCCTTCCTGTCCCTTCGCGCCCCAAAGCAAGCGATGGTGCCATGCGCTTGTCCGCCAACGACATTGCGGCGCTGTCCAAGGCGCGTGAGGCGCGCTGGCGTCCGGCGCTGACTGATCAGCCGCTGCACAGTGAGGTGTTTGCCAGCGCAGGCGATGCCAGCGGGGCCGGGGTGGCTCTTGCTCTGGCGCGCGATGCCTTGAGAACGCAGGCGCGCACCGCGAGGGAGGCAGAGGATCCGCTCACCGAGGCGGATGATCGCCGGCAGGTGCTGTGGGTGCAGGATACCCGCGCGGTTCAGCGCAGCGGTCGTCCCTATCGCCATGGCCTGCCGCAAGAACTGCGTGACCGATTGATCCATGTCGAAGCTAAGACGCCTGAGGATGCGTTGTTCGCATTGGAAGAGGGGCTGCGCTGCCGCGACCTTGCTTGCGTGATCGGGGAGATCGTCGGCAATCCGCGCGCGCTCGATTTCACAGCTTCACGCCGACTCAGCCTCGCGGCGGAAAAGCATGGTGTGCCGTTGTGGCTGGTACGGCTTGAGGCGGAAGCAGACCTGTCCTCGGCGCGAATGCGCTGGCGGGTCGAAGCTTCACCTTCCGCGCACCCACGCTGGAATGGCGATGCGCCCGGCGCACCCGCCTGGAAAGCCGAGCTGTTCCGCGCGCGCAGCCACGCCCCCGGAGAATGGATATTGAGCAATGACGATGGACGCCTCCGCGCCCAACGATCTGTCGCCAACATTGGCGGCGACACCGCCGCGCCGAATCCTCGCGATCTGGTGCGCGCGACTGTCGGTCGATCGCTGGCGGCTTACGCACGCGCTTGAAGCGGGCGAGGGTGCAGACGCGGAACCGACTGCGCTGATCACCGAAACCGCGCATGGTCCGCGCATTGATGCGGTCAACGATGCCGCGCGCGCGGCGGGGGCGCAGTCGGGCACGATGCTGGCCGATGCGCGCGCGCTGTGCCCGCAGATCAAGGTCGCACCGTCCGATCCTGCTGGCGATCTCGAATTCCTCGAAAAGCTCAGCATCTGGGCGCAGCGCTGGGGACCGTGGAGCGCGCTCGATCCACCCGATGGCGTGCTGGTCGATATCACCGCTGCCGCGCATCTGTTTGGCGGAGAAGTGCGATTGCTCGCCGATGTCGAAGCGGCATTTGCGCGGCGGAAACTGGCCGTACGCACCGCGATTGCTCCGACCGCCGGAGCCGCATGGGCGCTGGCGCATTTTGGGCCGCCGCGCAGCATCATTGATTGCTCCTCATCTTCGTCATCGCGAGGGGCGAAGCACCGCGGCGATCCATGGCCTGATGATGCCTCACGCTCAGGTCCATGGATTGCTTCGTCGCCTGCGGCTCCTCGCAATGACGAAAATCATATGATGCGCCAACTTTCCGATCTTCCCGTTGCATCGCTCAGGCTGGACCAAGACGTCCTAACAGTGCTCCGCCGTCTTGGGCTCAAGCGCCTCGGAGAGCTTGCAGAAATCGCGACAGGCCCGGTGGACCGCAAGGAAGCCGATGCGCGGGATTCGCTTCGCCGCCGTTTTCGCAGCAAATCGCCTTCGGCCAATCCGCTGATCCGGCTTGATCAGCTGCTTGGTAAAGTGCCCGAGCCATTGCTCCCGGTCGTCCCGCAGCAGATGCCCTTGATACAGCGGCGTTTGATGGAGCCGATCCGGCACCGTGACTTGTTTGACCGCGTGCTCGCCGATCTCGCCACCGATATGGCGCGTGAGCTGGAGGGACGCGGGGAAGGCGCGCGGCGGCTCGAACTCGGCCTGTGGCGGGTTGATGGCGAAGTGCTGGTGCGGCGGCTAGAGCTGGCTGCGGCCACACGCGAATCGGAACATATTACCAGGCTGTTCACCACTAAACTTGACGATATCGATGCAGGGTTTGGTATCGAAACCGTGCGGCTGCGCGCCAGTTGGACCGAGCCGTTGGCGCTTGGGCAGGGCGATATAGACGAAGCGGCGGAGCGGCATGGTACCTCGCTTGCCGCCTGTGTCGACCGGTTGACTGTCAGGCTGGGTCAGGGGGCGGTGAGCCGTCCGGTGCCGTTCGCCAGCCACCTGCCCGAACGCGCGCAGCGCTGGCAGCCAGCGCTCGATCCCGAGCCGAACTCGCAAGGGAGCTTCGAATTTCAGAAAAGGCCGCTCAAACTGCTTGATAAGCCTGAGAAAATCGCGGTTCTCTATGCTTCGCCCGATGGTTTTCCGCAGCGCTTTCGCTGGCGCGGCGATGTGCGCGAAGTCGTTCGCGTCGAGGGACCAGAACGCATTGCGCCCGAATGGTGGCGATCAAAATCAACCGTGCGACTGCGCGATTACTACCGGATCGAGGATGCGGAAGGGCGCCGTTACTGGATCTATCGCCACGGAATTGTCGGTGATGGACGAGGCGGAATTCCCGACTGGTATTTGCAGGGGCTGTGCGCCTGACCCGTTCGATCAACCAAACTTTTCGGCATTGGTCAGCATTCGTTTACGATTTTCCGTTAGGCAAACAATGCGATGAACATGCACTCGATACCTCGCTCCGACAATCGTCGCCCGCTTGGCCTGATGGTCAAAAGCCGGGTGCAGTCCCGCGTCGTCTTTGTCGATCTGATCGACCTTTCCGAAGGCGGCTGCAAGATCAAGGCGCGCCCTGGCTTTGCCACGGTTGGCGACCGGGTTGTGATGAAGGTTGGCGGCATCAATGCCCCGCTCGGCATCATTGCCTGGGTCAATGGTGAATTCGCCGGTGTCGCATTCGAAGGTGAGATGCACCCAGCGGTGATCGATCACCTGTGTGAGCAGAACGGAAGCAAGCTAACCGCTGCCCGTCGCCGCGCTTACGAAGCCCGCCGCACAGTCTGAAAACAACCCAGTCTGACAAAAAAGGGTCGATGCCGTCGGCACCGACCCCAATTTTGCGAATGATCGACGCTTAGCTTGCGCTGAAAGGCAGCGAGCTGTGGTGCAGAACGATCTTGAGGTCGCCATTCTCATCCTTTTCATAAGCGAATGAGTATTCGACCTTGGTCTCGTTACCGTCGGTGCCGGTGAAGAAGTAGTTGCCCATGGCAACCGCCATGTCACCGCTGTCGGCAATCACAGTGCCATTGTTTTCCCAGCGTACCGCTGTGTACGGAGCGATCGCAAAACCACCATCTTCGCTGCCTTCGGTCCCGACGAAATAGCTCAATGCTTCTTCGGTGGTTTCACGGAACTGGTCTTCGGCGGCCAGTGTCGGCTTGAACAGGATGGTTGCATCTTCACCGTACGCATAATGCGTTGCGATGTGCTCGGACGCGCGTGCGCTGAAGTCGCCTTCTTCGGTGAAGGTCTGGCCGATAGCGACAATGCCTTCGCCCCATGCCTGCTGTGCAGCCGTGACTTCTTCAGCAGTGATCGGGTTGGCGTTTGCCGCTTCGCCCGATGCCGCTTCATCACCGCCGCAAGCAGCAAGTGCCAGCGCGCTCACACCAAGAACAGAAACACTAACGAACTTATTCATTTCATACTCCCTTGCGGGGAGCATCGTGCCCCCCGTCGAAAACAATGCGGCTTATCGCCGCGTGCTACGTCCGACATCACGAGCAGGATTGCTCGCCAGAGGGGCCCGGTCCGTGGCGATATTACGTACCATTCGCGTGAGGGTTCCCAGAATCTTGCAACTTTTGCACTGGTGAATTTGCAGGTGGAACATATAAGGAACATAAAGGTGTTCCAAAGTGCAGAAAATCGCTTCCCAGACGCTTCAGAAAAAACTCGAAATCCTCGCCGATGCGGCGAAGTATGATGCGTCCTGCGCGTCATCGGGGACGGCCAAGAAGAATTCGATCGGAGGGAAGGGCATTGGCTCGACCGAGGGGATGGGCATCTGCCACGCCTATGCGCCTGATGGCCGGTGCATCTCGCTGCTCAAGGTACTGCTGACCAATCACTGCATTTTCGATTGCCATTACTGTATCAACCGCAAGAGCTCGAATGTGCGACGCGCGCGCTTTACCCCGCAGGAAGTCGCCGATCTCACGCTCAATTTCTATCGCCGCAATTATATCGAGGGGCTGTTCCTGTCCTCGGGCATCATCAAAAGCTCGAACCACACGATGGAGCAGATGGTCGAATGCGCGCGGATCCTGCGCGAAGAGTACGACTTTCGCGGCTACATCCACCTCAAGACCATTCCCGAGGCCGACCCGGAACTGATCCATCAGGCGGGGCTCTATGCCGACCGGGTTTCGATCAATGTCGAACTGCCGACACGCCAGGGATTAACCCGGCTCGCTCCCGACAAGGACGAACGCCAGATCGAAGGGGCGCTTGCCAGGACCAAGTCGCGGATCATTGAGGCGAAGGATGAGCGCAAGCGCTTCAAGCACGCCCCGCGCTTTGCTCCGGCGGGGCAGTCGACGCAGATGATTGTCGGGGCCGACGATGCGAATGATGCCGATATCGTTGGCAAGGCAAGCCGACTGTATGGATCGTTCGGATTGCGCCGGGTGTATTACAGCGCGTTCTCTCCGATCCCCGATGCGTCTGCCGTCTTGCCGTTGAAGCGTCCGCCGCTGATGCGCGAACACCGATTATATCAGTCAGATTGGCTGATGCGGTTCTATGGTTATGCGCCGGGCGAAGTGGCGCAGGCGACTGGTGCGGATGGCAATCTGCCGCTCGATATCGACCCGAAGCTCGCCTGGGCGCTGAAGTTTCGCGGGCAATTTCCGGTCGATGTGAACCGCGCGCCCAAGGAGCAATTGTTGCGAGTGCCGGGATTGGGAACAGTGGCGGTCGGGCGGATATTGCGTGCACGGCGGCACCGAACCTTGCGGCTCGAAGATGTGGCGAAACTGACTCAGTCGATCACCAAGGTGCGTCCGTTTCTGGTGGCGCTCGATTGGCGTCCGACGATGCTGACCGACCGCGCGGATCTGCGCGCGCTGCTGGCTCCGAAGTCCGAGCAGCTGGAGTTGTTTTGATGGGGAAACGTCTTCTTGCTCCCCTCCCGTTTACGGGAGGGGTTGGGGGTGGGCGCGCGACGCGCTGGGCCGCGAGGCCCACCCCGCTGCGACTAGCGAGCAAGCTCGCAAGTCTCGCTGCCCCTCCCGCAGGCGGGAGGGGTTGGCGATGACCGCCATAAAGAACGCTTCGCCCGGTGCGCATTACGTGGTGCATCTGCCCGAGCCGGATGACTTTGCCTTCTGGCGCGAACGGGCGCGCCAACTGATCCAGTGCGACGTGCCGCCCGACCGGGTGAACTGGGTGGAACCGGGCGGGACAGGTGATCTGTTCGCGCAAGCGGAGCCTTCCCCGGAAGAGAGTGGCTTGCCGCGGCCTGCAAATGATGTGGGGCCTGTGCGAGTGGCGAAGCGCTTCATGAGCCTTGCGCGCGGCGCCGCGCTCCATTCGGATACAGAACGATTTAGTCTGCTCTACCGGATGCTGTGGCGGCTGCAATCGAACCCGCGTGCGATGGAGGACAAGGCCGATCCCGACGTGCGCCGGATCGAGGATCTCGACAAATCCGTGCGCCGTGACAGCCACAAGATGCACGCCTTCGTGCGGTTTCGTCTGGTCGAGGGGGAGAGGGGCGAACACTATGTCGCCTGGTTTGAGCCGGATCACCACATTGTGCGCGCCAATGCCGGGTTCTTTATGCGGCGCTTTGCGAACATGAACTGGACGATCCTGACCCCGCGCGGATGCCTTCACTGGGACGGCACGACGATGCGCGAAAGCGGCCCGGCACAGCGCAGTGATGCACCGCAGGGCGATCCGATTGAGGAGCTGTGGAAGTCGTACTATTCTTCGATATTCAACCCGGCACGGCTGAAGGTTGGGGCGATGCTGGCCGAGATGCCCAAGAAATACTGGAAAAACATGCCCGAGGCGGAATTGATTCCGGACCTGATTGCCGGGGCGCAGGCACGCGAAGCGGGGATGGTTGCGGCAGGGGAGCGTGAGGAGCGCAAACGGCCTGAAAGCCTCGCAGCGATTGCTGAGGACATCAGTGCGTGCCGCGATTGCCCAATCGCCGAATGCGGAACCCGCGCGGTCATGGGCGAGGGCACTCCGGGTGCTCCGCTGATGATCGTTGGCGAACAGCCCGGCGATCAGGAGGATCAGCAGGGGCGGCCATTTGTCGGTCCAGCGGGCCAGTTGTTTGATGAATATCTGGTGCAGGCCGGGATCGACCGAAGTGCCGCCTATGTCACCAACGCGGTCAAACATTTCAAATTCAGTTGGCGTGGAAAGCGCCGTCTTCACCAATCTCCTGCGGCCAAGGAGGTCGATACCTGCCGCTGGTGGCTGGAATCCGAACGCGCCATCGTAAAACCGCGCGTGGTGCTGGCCCTTGGGGCGAGCGCGGCGCGTGGGCTGCTGGGTAAGACGGTAAGCATCGCCAGGGCCCGGGGCGAGGCGATCGCGCTGGATGATGGCAGCGAGCTGTGGGTGACTGCGCATCCTTCCTATTTGTTGCGTCTCGATGGTGCGGCTCGCGAGGAACAGGCCGCGCTGTTTGCGCGCGATCTTGCTACGGTGAAGGCGCGGCTTAGGGAATTGGAGGGTGCTCCATGACCGCTCATCCTGAGCCTGCCGAAGGGTGAGCGCGCGCCATGCTCGTACTTCGACAAGCTCAGCACGAGCGGGTTGTACAATCTCGCTATGCCCGACGCACCGCTCACCCCTGACAAACGCACGCTCGAGCTTGATCCCGACCTGATCGAAGCTCCCGAACGCGCGCCGTTCGTTGAGCTTGGACTGGTTAGCTGTTTCAGCTTTCTGCGCGGGGCCTCCGACGCGGTCGACCTTGTGATGACCGCACGCACTCTCGGCTATGATGCAATCGGGATTGCTGATGCGAACTCGATGGCGGGCGTGGTTCGCATCCACACGGAGGCGGCGACGCTCAAGCTGCGCCCGGTGATCGGCACGCGGATCGAAACGGTCGAGGGATTGCACTTCCTTGCCTATCCGAAAGACCGTGCTGCCTATGGTCACCTATGCCGGCTGATCAGCTCCGGACGGATGCAGACGCTTTCTGGTGAGTGGCAGGAGAAGGGTGTGTGCGAGATTAATCTCGCCATGCTCGCGGAGCATGCTGAAGATGTGCAACTGATCCTGCTCCCGCCGGAGGATTTGGCGGCGCGGTTTACGATCTGGGTGCCGAGCAATGTGGTGCCGTTTCCAATTCCTTCGTCATCCCCGCGAAAGCGGGGACCCAGTGATACTAAGGACCAAGCCAGCCTGGGTTCCCGCTTTCGCGGGAATGACGAGATAGAAGCGTCCTTCCCAGATATCCTGCCGCATCTCATCCGCCAACTTCCTACGTTGCACCACCTTGCCGCCAGCCACCTTTATCGCGGCGACGACATAGCTCGGATCGACCAGCTAGATGCACTCGCCTGCGACAACGGCCTGACACTGCTTGCGACCAACGATGTCCACTATCACACGCCTGAGCGTCGTCCGTTGCAGGATGTGATGACGGCGATTGCCAACAAGACCACCGTCGCCGAAGCCGGGCATCTGCTGCACGCCAATGCCGAGCGGCACCTCAAATCCCCGCAGCAAATGCAGCGCCTGTTCGCGCGTTGGCCGCATGCGATCAAGGCTGCGCGTGAGGTCGCCGATGCCTGCCAGTTCAGCCTCGACGAGCTGCGCTACGAATACCCGGAGGAGATTTACCCCGACGGGATGGGGCCGCAGGAGTATCTCGAAAGCGAGACCTGGAAAGGCGCCGACTGGCGCTATCCATCAGGCGTGCCGGATTATGTTCGCGCAACCTTGAAGAAGGAACTGGTGCTCATCGGCAAGATGGATCTTGCGCGCTATTTCCTGACCATCAAGGATATCGTCGATTACGCCCGCAACGAGGTCGAGCCGCCGATCCTGTGCCAGGGGCGGGGCAGTGCGGCCAATTCGGCGGTCTGTTTCTGCCTTGGCATCACTTCGGTCGATCCGGCCAAACACTCGCTGCTATTCGACCGCTTCATATCGGAGGATCGCAAAGAGCCGCCCGATATCGACGTCGATTTCGAGCATGAGCGGCGCGAGGAGGTGATCCAGTACATCTATGCCAAATATGGCCGCCATCGCGCCGGTCTGACCGCGACCGTCATCCACTACCGCCCACGCATGGCGATCCGCGAAGTGGGGAAGGTGATGGGTCTCAGCGAAGATGTGACCTCGGCATTGGCGCGCACTGTATGGGGCGGTCATGGCCGTGAAATCGGTGAGACGCATGTGGCCGAAACCGGCCTCGACATCAGCGACCCGCACCTCAGGCGGGTGCTCGCACTGACCGAGCAGATGATCGGCATGCCGCGCCATCTCAGCCAGCATGTCGGCGGGTTCATCCTCACCGAAGGCGCGCTGACCGAGACTGTGCCGATTGGCAATGGCGCGATGCCCGAGCGCAGCTTTATCGAGTGGGACAAGGATGACATCGAAGCGCTTGGCATTCTGAAAGTCGATGTGCTGGCGCTGGGGATGCTCACCTGCATCAAGAAGTGCCTCGATCTGCTGGAAGATCATCACGACCGGGCCCTGACTTTGGCGACAGTCCCGCGCGAGGATCCCGAGACCTACGCGATGCTGCGCAAGGGGGATTCGCTCGGCGTGTTCCAGGTCGAAAGCCGTGCGCAGATGAACATGCTCCCGCGACTGCGCCCGCGCGAATTCTACGATCTCGTGATTCAGGTCGCGATTGTGCGGCCTGGGCCGATCCAGGGTGATATGGTGCATCCCTATCTCAAGCGCCGCCGGGGCGCAGAGCCAGTGCGCATTCCTGCGCCATCGCCGCAGCACGGTCCTCCGGATGAACTTTCCAGTATTCTTGAGCGGACACTCGGCGTTCCCATCTTTCAGGAACAGGCGATGAAGATTGCGCTTGATGCCGCCAAGTTCAGCTCGGTTGAGGCGAACCGATTGCGCAAGGCGATGGCGACGTTTCGCAGCCGTGGCATGGTCCACGAACTCGAAGACATGATGGTCGGACGGATGGTGGAGCGCGGCTATGATGCCGACTTCGCGCAAAGATGCTTCAACCAGATCAAGGGGTTTGGCGAATACGGCTTTCCGGAAAGCCACGCAGCTTCGTTTGCCCATCTGGTCTATGTATCGAGCTGGCTGAAATGCCATTTTCCTGCGGCGTTTGCGGCGGCGCTGCTCAATTCACAGCCGATGGGGTTCTATGCGCCGGCGCAGATCGTGCGCGATGCACGTGAGCACGGGGTGGAGATATTGCCCGCCGATGTGAACCAGTCGCAGTGGGACTGTACGTTGGAGGATATTTGTTCGGCAGAAGCTCACCCCACTGCGACTAGCGAGCAAGCTCGCAAGTCTCGTAAACCCCTCCCGCATGCGGGAGGGGCAGTGGAGCTTGGCGAACCGCAGGTGAGCCTTAGCGGAGCGGGGTGGGCAGAAGACGAAAAGGGGAGGTTGGACAAACATATCGCCCTGCGCCTCGGCCTACGCCAAGTCGATGGCTTCCCCGAACACGTCGCGGCGCAGTTGATCTCTGAGCGTGAAGAACGCGGCCTCTATCGAGACGTGGCTGAACTT
Organism: uncultured Erythrobacter sp.; assembly: GCF_947499705.1. Classification (NCBI taxonomy): domain Bacteria; kingdom Pseudomonadati; phylum Pseudomonadota; class Alphaproteobacteria; order Sphingomonadales; family Erythrobacteraceae; genus Erythrobacter; species uncultured Erythrobacter sp. The sequence goes on from NZ_CANMPJ010000001.1 coordinate 1,160,144, forward strand.
CGCGAGCGTGCGGGGCTTTCGCCAGCGCATGTCGAGCGGCTTGCCAGTGCGGATTGCTTCACATCCCTGAATCTCTCGCGCAGGCAGGCGCTGTGGGATGCGCGCAGTCTGATTGCTGCGCCCGATTTGCCATTGTTCAAGGCGGCTGCCGAGCGTGACGAGGGGGCGGAGCGCGCCGCCATTCACCTGCCGCAAATGCCGCTCTCCGAAGAAGTGGTTGCCGATTATCAGACCACGCGATTGAGCCTCAAAGCGCATCCCATGTCGTTCCTTCGTCCGCAGCTGGGCGAGCGCGGGTTCGTGCGCGCCTGTGATCTGCGGACCCGCAAGTTTCGCTCCATGGTCAAGGTCGCGGGCGTGGTGCTGATCCGTCAGCGTCCGGGCAGCGCGAAGGGGGTGTGTTTCATCACGCTCGAAGATGAGACCGGAGTGATCAACCTCGTTGTCTGGCCCGACCTCAAGGAGAAGCAGCGCAAGGTCGTGATGGGAGCGCGGTTGATGGAGGTGCGCGGGCGGGTCGAATATGATGACGAGGTGATCCACGTCATCGCGCACCATATGACCGACGCGACTGATCAGCTTTACTCACTGTCGGATGATATGCTGAACGCACCAGTGGCGCGGGCTGATCATGTGACGTCGCCGCTGACGGGGCGCAAGACGCCGCCTGAAAAGCAGGGGATCACGCCGCGCGACATGATCGACGAACTGCCCAACGTGACCGGACACCCGCGCAATCATCGCATCATTCCGAAATCGCGCGACTTCCATTAGGGATGCCAGATGGGTCGAAAATCAAAGGCATGGCGGATCAATCGCAAGGTCGGAAAGTTCCGTGCCGAGCGGCGGATACTGCTCATACTCATTTTGGCAGCGGTCGCTTTCGCCGGTTGGGTTTGGCTGAAGGATCACCCCGAACACAATCCCTACGCGCCGCTTGATCTGCGGCATCCCGTCGGTTGGGCGACCGCGCAGAAATTGACAGCGCTGCGAGACGATTTGCCAACCTGCCGCGCTGTATTGGAGCGGAGCAATGTTGCCTTCGCAGCGCTGCCAGCAACCGGAGAAGGGCCGTGCGCGCGCCCTGACCGTACGCAGCTGAGCGCCTACCCGCTTGCCCCTGATACACCTGCCGTCACATGCACCGTTGCCGCTGCGCTTGAAATGTGGCGTTCAAAGACGGTGACGCCAGCAGCTCAAGAGATCCTTGGAAGTGACATCGCGAGGATCGAACATCTTGGAGCGTTCAATTGCCGCCGAATGCGTGGGAACAACTCCAGCGCGTGGAGTCAGCATGCCACAGCCAATGCAATCGACATCGCCGCCTTCGTGCTCGAAGACGGGCGGCGGATCAGTGTGCTTGGCGATTGGGAAGGCGATGACGATGAAGCGCGCTTCCTGCGCCGGGTTCGTGACGGCAGCTGCGGCGTGTTCTCGACGGTGCTTTCACCTGACTACAACGCCGCCCATGCCGACCATTTCCATTTCGATCAGACCGCTCGCTGGTCGAGCGTCTGCCGCTAAGGCCTAGGTGGCTTCGAGCGCGTAACCTGCCGAGCGAACCGTGCGGATCGGATCCTTAGCGCCGTCGATCCCGATTGCTTTGCGCAAGCGGCGGATATGGACGTCAACAGTGCGCAGTTCGATGTCCGACCCGGTGCCCCACACGCCATCGAGCAATTGCCCCCGGCTGAACACCCGGCCTGGGCTCTCCATGAAGAACTTAAGCAACCGGTATTCGGTCGGGCCGAGCTGTAGAGAACGGCCGCGCCGCTGAACCTTGTGTGCCACAGGGTCGAGCTTGATATCGCCAACTTCGATGGTCTCACCGGCAAGGGCAGGGCGGATGCGGCGCATCACGGCGGCGACACGGGCCAGCAATTCGCGCGGGCTAAAGGGCTTGGTCAGGTAGTCATCGGCGCCCGTCTCAAGGCCCCGAACCCGGTCATCCTCGGCCTCACGCGCGGTGAGCATGATAATCGGGACGTGCGCGGTTTCCTTGTCGCGGCGCAGGCGGCGGCAAACCTCGATCCCACTGGTGCCTTCGATCATCCAGTCGAGAATGATGAGATCGGGCACATCCTCGCTCGCAAGGATCAGAGCATCGTCGCCATCGCCGGTGCAACGGACCTGATAGCCTTCGTTCTGGAAGCGATACTCCAGCAATTCCGACAGCGCGGGATCGTCTTCGACAAGCAGCAATTTGGCAGCGGACATGGCTTTCAAAGCCTCCCTAACCCGCGAGAAGATGCGGCAACGTATGTTTCAATTCAGCTACAGTTTGATGAAATCGGGCGAGCTACTTTTCCACAATCGGTCCACAGATGCCCCACAGGCTTGTCAGCTTGCACTTAGCGATCCTCCTCCGGAGGGTAAGTTCCGGTTGCCGCGAAGTGGACCATCTCGGCGACGTTTGTTGCGTGATCGCCGATCCGCTCGAGGTTGCGGGCAACGAACAAGAGCTGTGCAGCACTCGAAATCGTCGCAGGGTTTTCGACCATATGACTGACGAGGTTGCGGAATATGCTGTTATAGAAAGCATCAACTTTTGCATCGGTGCTGATGACTTCGCGTGCCAGATCGGGGTCGCGCGCCGCGTATGCCGTCAGCACGTCATGCACCATTTCACTCGCGAGTTCGCCCATCGCGGGCAGCAGAGTGAGCGGTTCGAACCGGTCACGCCCTTCGATCATCCCCACGCGCTTGGCGATATTCTTGGAATAGTCGCCAATTCTCTCAACCACGCCCGCGATTTTGAGCGCAGCGATCACTTCGCGCAGATCGTCGGCCATCGGCGCACGCAGGGCGATGATCCGCACGGCAAGTTTGTCGACTTCGGTTTCCAGCGCATCGATCTTCTTGTCGCGAGCGACGACGCTGTCCCCGAGCTCCTCATCGCCGCGAACCATCGCTTCCAGCGCTTCCTGGATCGCGACTTCCGCGAGACCGCCCATCTCCGCGATCAGGCCGCGAAGTCGGGTGATGTCTTCGTCGAAAGCTTTGACTGTATGGTCAGGCATCAGCCGTACCGCCCGGTGATGTAGTCTTTGGTTCGCTCTTCGATCGGGTTGGTGAAGATGTCGGATGTCCTTCCGTATTCCACGATCTTGCCGAGGTGGAAAAAGGCAGTGCGCTGGCTGACACGGGCAGCCTGCTGCATGGAGTGGGTGACGATGACGATCGCATAGCGGCCGGAAAGCTCGTCGATCAGTTCTTCGATCTTGGCAGTTGCAATCGGATCAAGCGCCGAGGCTGGCTCGTCCATCAGGATGACTTCGGGATCGACCGCGATGGCGCGGGCGATGCAGAGGCGCTGTTGCTGACCGCCGGACAGGGCCGTTCCCGAATCTTCAAGCCGATCTTTCACTTCGTCCCAGAGGCCCGCGCGGCTGAGCGACTTTTCGACAATCGCATCCAGATCGGGTTTCTTCTCTGCGAGCCCGTGAATTTTGGGTCCGTAGGCGACGTTTTCGTAGATCGATTTCGGAAACGGGTTCGGCTTTTGAAACACCATGCCGACCCGGGCGCGCAACTGGACAACGTCCATCGCGCTGCCGTGAATGTCTTCGCCTTCCAATTCGATCAGGCCGGTCACATTGGCTGACGGGATCGTGTCGTTCATGCGGTTGAAACAGCGCAGGAAGGTCGACTTGCCACAGCCAGACGGGCCGATGAAGGCCGTCACATAGTCTGACGAAATGTCGATGGACACATCATCGATGGCTTTCTTGTCACCATAATAGACCGAAACATCGCGCGCCCTCATCTTGGCGTCGGTTTCTTCCAGGTTTTCGTGGATTACAGTCACCAGGTCTTCTCGAATTTGTTTCGGAGGTAAATTGCGAGGCCGTTCATCAGGAGCAGGAACAGCAATAGCACGATAATCGCGGCGCTGGTGCGCTCAACGAAGCCGCGGTCGATTTCGTCCGACCAAAGGAAGATTTGGACCGGAAGGACCGTTGCGGGCGAGGTGAATCCATCAGGCGGTGTCGCTACGAATGCGCGCATCCCGATCATCAGCAGAGGAGCGGTTTCGCCCAAGGCGCGGGCCATCCCGATGATCGTGCCAGTCAGCATGCCGGGCATGGCCAGCGGAAGAACATGGTGGAACACGACCTGCACTGGCGAAGCACCGACAGCGAGGGCTCCATCGCGGATAGATGGCGGAACCGCTTTGATCGCGTTGCGACCGGAGATGACGATTACCGGCATCGTCATAAGCGCCAGCGTGAGGCCGCCGATAAGCGGAGCAGAGCGGTAGTTTGGAAAGATCGCGAGGAAGACCGATAGGCCAAGCAGACCGAAGATGATCGATGGAACCGCGGCGAGATTGTTGATCGAAACCTCGATCAGGTCGGTCCACCGGTTCTTCGGCGCGTATTCTTCCAGATAAAGGGCTGCCAGAACGCCGACAGGAAAGGCGAGGGCGAGCGTGACTAGCATGGTCAGGATCGAGCCCTTGAGCGCGCCCCAAATGCCGACCTGCTGCGGGCTGGTCGCGTCCGAACGCGACATGAATCCCATATCCCAATTCTCTGCCAGCTTACCTTCGCTCTCCAGGCGCTTTGCCAGCGCCTGAATCTCGGGAGACCCTTCGCCCGCGAGCCCAGCTGCCAAGTCGGAGGATGCAGGGAGGTAAAGGGTTTCGGATCGGTACAGCAAAGAGGGGTCTGAAGTGAGCGCCGCGGCAACATCGCGCCAGGCATCGTCGCTCAATTCCGCTGCCCCCTCTTCGCCGAGCGCTTCCTCGGCGAAGGATGCAACGATTTGCGGCATGCCTTGCAATTCGAGCGTCTGGATCGCGCTGGGTGCGGTCAGAGAGATTTCATCGCCCGTGATGCCGCTCTCGGGGAAATCGATCGGCACTGTTAATTCGGCGCGCTGAAATCCGCCGATGCCGTTGATCGTCATGTTACCAAGCAGGAAGATCAGCACCGCGACCGAGAATACGATCGCAGCCTGACCCATCAGCTTGAAATTGCGCTCGGCGCGGTAGCGCTTCTTGAGACGCTTCGCGAACTCATCAGTACGCGTCGGACGCACGGTCTTGGATGCCTCGGTGGACGGGGTGCCGGCGTTGGGGGCTACGATATCAGTCATATGCCTCTCTGAACCGTTTGACGACGCGCAGCGCGACGAAGTTGAGCGCAAGGGTGACGAGGAACAGCACAAACCCAAGCGCGAACGCGCTGAGCGTGGCGGGGTGATCGAAGCTGCCTTCGCCGGTGAGCATCTTCACGATTTGCACTGTCACGGTGGTCATCCGTTCGAGCGGATTGGCGCTGAGATTGGCGGCCGTGGAGGCGGCCATGACGACGATCATGGTCTCGCCAATAGCGCGGCTCACGGCGAGCATGATGCCAGCGACGATGCCGGGAAGGGCGGCCGGAAACAGCACGCGCCGGATCGTTTCGGATTTGGTTGCCCCCATCGCCAGACTGCCGTCGCGCATGGCGCTGGGCACTGCAGCAATGGAATCGTCGGCCATCGAAGATACAAACGGGATGATCATCACCCCCATCACGATACCCGCTGCCAGAGCGCTCTCCGTCGAAGCATTGGTCAACCCAATAGCGACGGCAGCATCTCGAATGGCCGGGGCCACAGTCAGCGCCGCGAAATAGCCGTAGACGACCGTCGGCACACCAGCGAGAATTTCCAGCGCCGGTTTGATCCAGGCGCGCAGCTTTGGATCGGCGTATTGCGTCAGGTAGATCGCGCTCATCAACCCCAGGGGAATGGCCACAATCATGGCAATGATCGCGCCGATAAAGATCGTACCCCAGAAGAGCGGGATCGCGCCGTAGCGTGAACCGTCGGGATTATCCGCGCTGCTCATTGGGTCGGGGCCCCAGAACGTTCCAAACAGGAAATCTACCGGCGAGACCATTCCGAAGAACCGGATGGTCTCGAACACGAGGCTGGCGAAAATGCCGAACGTAGTCAGGATCGCGACGAGCGAAGCCAGCAGCAGCACCACCATGACGGTGCGCTCAACCTTAGTGCGCGCGCGGAAGTCTGGACGAACGCGCAGGAAAGCAAAGGCGCCCCCGCCAAATGCGATCAGCAGCGTCAAGACCAATCCGATCATGCTGTAACGGCTGAGGGCCTCGCGATAGGGCTCAATCAGCGGCTCCGCCCCTTCGTTGAACACGCCCGGCGCATTACCGCTCGCCACCGCGCGGGCTTCGGAAAGCCATGCGTCGCGTTCGAAGCCGAACGTTGGCAAACCCTCTGCGCCCGGTGAGGCCAGAACGCTCTGCGTGACCAATTGCGGGGCGATGAAGGACCAGACCGTCAGGAATGCGAGAACCGGAAGGACAACCCAGAACGCGACATACCATGCATGATACGTCGGGCGCGCAACCGGGCGCACTTCGGGATTGCCCTTTTGGAAACTCCAGGCTTTTGCTCGTCCGGCCAGCCAACCAGCAAGGCCAAGCCCGATAGCAATCAGGATAAGCGTAATCGGCGACATGGATTAAGAGTTGTTCCCCTGAAAAGCTTGCACGCTGTCAAATCGAGATAGATTCGCCATCGGCGTTGCCTTTGTATTCTGTTTTATCGATTTGGCGGATGTCACGAAAGCGCCACAGGCAGAGTTTGCCACTTTTGCCCCCAAATCGAATCCGATCCAACGATGTGGACTCGAAAGCCCAATGAGCGGGCCATGTTGAAAAAATAAGACACCGTTAAGACAAAGCTTGAGGTTCGGCTTCCTGATCGTCTTTGCCAAGCACGCGCTCTCGGGAATTTTCGACTTCCGCCTGGGGAATTCGGACGATCACTTCGGTGCCTTTGCCAAGCTCGCTGGTGATGTCCAAACGCCCGCGGTGACGCTCCACAATGTGCTTTACGATGGCAAGTCCCAAACCCGTTCCTCCGGAGGCACGGCTGCGTCCGGGGTCGGTGCGATAGAACCGCCGCGTGAGGTGAGGAATATTCTCTGGTGCGATTCCTTCGCCCTGATCGATCACGGAAATTCGCGCCTGTGCGTCGCGGGAATGATCGATCGTTACTTTCACCGTGCCGTCTGTCGCCCCGTATTTCATCGCATTGTCGACAAGATTGCGTACGACCTGCTCCAATTGCTGGAGGTCGCCTTGCACCTGCGATGGCTTGATCAGTTCAAATTGAAGCCGGTCCATCCGGTTCGATCCGGCAGCATCGCGCGCTGCGCGTTCTGCAAGCGCACCGAGATCGTGGACGTCGCTGGGTAGATCATGCTTTTCGGCCTCAACTCGCGACAGGCTCATCAGATCGCTGATCAGGCTCTGCAGTCGATTGGCCTCACGCTCGATTATCCCGAGGAATTTCTGCGAGGTCGGCGAATCGAGACTGTCTCCGCTTTCGCTCAGAGTTTCGACATAGCCGATGATTGCGGCGAGGGGCGTGCGCAGTTCGTGACTGGCATTGGCAACAAAGTCGGTATGCGCGCGGCTCAAGTCTGCTTCCGCCGTTTGATTGATCAGCTCGATGACAGCGATGTTTTCGTCGACTGTCTGCCGGTTGATTTGCCAGATGTCCTGCCGCCGCACGAGGCCGCGCACGATGGCCCTTCCGTTGCGGCCTTCATTGATCAAAGTGATCGCTTCGGGCTGGCGGAAGGCCACGCGCGCGTCCTGACCGATCACATGCTGGCCCAGCATTCTGCGCGCTGCATTGTTTGCGATCGCGATCTTGTTGCGCTCGGTCACCAGAAGCGGGGTCGAGGAGTTCTCGATCAACCGCCGCATGGATTCGACCCCGATGGGCTGAGGAACAACCACACTCTCGGGTTCGGGAGGCCGACCTGCAGCAAGAAGCAAAGACCCGACCCAGACGATCAGGACAGACAGGGAAATGATTGGATCAAGGCCGAGCAAAAGCAGCGCGACGAAGGTCACCAAGGCCAGCAATATGCCGACAAGTGGGATCGTCTGCCTCATGGCGTCGCCCCTTACCGCCAAGTTGGTCGACAGGGAAGGGCGCGCAAGGAACCGATCAGCACCTTGGCGCTTTGCACTTTCTCCGAAAAATGGGAAGAGGTGGTGACCCCTACGGGAATCGAACCCGTGTTTCAGCCGTGAAAGGGCCGCGTCCTAACCGCTAGACGAAGGGGCCACGCTCGCAAGCGAGAGGGCGCATCTAGGGATGCTCGCATGGGCGGTCAAGCCTAGACTTTGCCTTCCTTTGCTAATTTTTGAGGTCGGTCCGATTCAGTCGGCAAAGGCTGCATCTTCAAGGTGCAGTTCTGCCGCAGGCCTGCTGCCCCAATCGTCGAGTTTGACCCGGCCTGCGAGATGGAATTTTCGGCCCGCACTGCGATGCATCAGGGTTTGGGCCATTTCGGTTTCGGCTGCACGGAACGCTATGCCTTTGAAAGATCGCCCGTCATTTCCGCTTGCGATAATGCGCAGGTGATCTTTTCCGACAATGTCTGCCTTCACGATCCTGACCGGACCCACTGCAACGCGCGGTGCCGGCCAGCCTACGCCGTATGGACCAGCGGCATCCAACGACGTGACCAGATCCGGGGTGAGGCCGCCGGGCGCAAGCGCGAGGTCCAGCTTCATTGATTGGCCGAGCCGCGCACGCTCTATGTCGCGTGCCAAGCGCTCGTTCAGGAAATCGGTGAATGCTGCGATCTGGTCATTCGAAATCGTCAGACCCGCCGCCATGGCGTGCCCACCGCCTGCGACAAGCAATCCAGCCTCGCGCGCAGCAATGATCGCAGCACCCAGATCAACACCAGAGATCGAACGCCCGCTGCCTTTTCCCGTGCCGTCGCTTTCATCTTGAGCGATGACGATCGAAGGCTTCCCGGTCTTTTCCTTAATCCGCCCGGCAACGATGCCGATCACACCTGGATGCCAGCTGGTTCCTGAAACCACATGCACTGCCGAATTATGCTGCGCCGCGAGTTGCTCTTCTGCTTCGGTCTGTACCTCAGCTTCGATTGCCCGCCGTTCCTCGTTCAACACCGAAAGTTGCTCCGCAATTTCGCGAGCCTCATCCGGATCGTGCGTGGTCAGCAAACGCACGCCAAGCGTCGATTCTCCGATTCTCCCGCCTGCATTGATGCGGGGGCCGAGCGCAAAGCCGAGATCACTCGCCTGCGGTGCTCGCTTCAACCTGCTGGCATCGATCAGCGCTGCCATCCCGATCCGTTCGCGCCGCGCGAGCACTTTGAGGCCCTGCGCAACAAAGGCACGGTTCAGCCCGTGAAGCGCAGCGACGTCTGCAACGGTACCGAGCGCCACCAGGTCGAGCAGGCTCTTGAGATCGGGTTCGGTCCGACCTTCGAAAAAGCCGCGTTGCCGCAGATGGCGAACCAATGCGATGGCCAGTAGAAATGCAACGCCGACCGCCGCCAAATGCCCGTGGCTCGCCGCAAGATCGCTTTCATCTAGCCGGTTGGGATTTACCAGCGCGGCAGTCGGCGGCAGTTCCGCGGCGCATTTGTGGTGGTCGACGACGATCACGTCGACGCCAGCGTCACGTGCCATTGAAAGAGCCTCGTAGGCCATAGCCCCACAATCAACCGTCACGATGAGGCTTGAGCCTGTCTCGGAGAGTTTGACCAACGCTTCGCCGCTTGGCCCGTACCCTTCTAGCAGGCGATCTGGAATATAGTAGTCGGCGTCAGCTCCAAGCATCCGCAAAACATCGACCATCAACGCCGCGCTTGTCGCGCCGTCGACATCGTAATCGCCGTAGATGGTGATCTGCTCTTTCGACAGCACCGCCTGCGCAATTCGCTTCGCAGCGCGCTCCATGTCCTGGAATTCAGCCGGGTCAGGCAGGAATTCGCGCAAGGTCGGTTTTGCGTGCCGCTGGATGTCGTCTTGCTGCACGCCCCGCGTCAGCAGCAATTGAGCCACGATATCGTGATCCAACGAGACTGCAGAATTCGCCGGATCGTCCCCCAAATGCATATTGCCGCCGCGCCAATGCCATGCGCGGCCGGAAAGAGAGCTCGAAACTCCCAGAACATTGGAAAGCGATTGAGTAGCCATCGCGCTGTGCGTACCGTAATCTCCGACTTCGCGACAGGCGTGTTCCTTTGACAATCTACAGGCGGCTATCTTTGCATTCTAGATATGACTGATCGCCGAAACACGAAAACCCTTTTGGTAATCTGGCACAGCAGAACCGGCGCGAGCCAGGCAATGGCCGAGGCCGCAGCCGAAGCCGACGATGCCGTATTGATGCCGGCTGAGGATGTTTCTTCTGAGGATTTACGGCGGGCTGCAGCGTACCTTTTCGTGTGCCCTGAGAACCTCGCGAGCATGAGCGGGACGATGAAGGAAATGTTCGATCGGAACTACTATCCCGTGCTCGGTCAGATCGAAGGGCGACCGTATGCAACGATCATCGCAGCGGGTTCCGATGGAGAAGGTGCTCAGCGCCAACTTGATCGAATTGCCACGGGTTGGCGGCTCAAACGGGTCGCAGATCCGCTAATCGTCAGCTTTGACGCGCAGACGCCAGAGGCGATCCTCGCACCCAAAAAAGCCCCTGCTAACGCTTTGAAAGCATGCCGAGAAATGGGACTAGCTATGGCGGAGGGCCTGACGATCGGTGTTTTTTGACCCTTACCGAATGTTTAAGGGCAAAGCTCACAATTGAGGACTCGACGCTGACCGCAAATGGAGTCAATGTTATAAACTTGGGGTCGTGACTGGGAACAGCGGGGCAAAGAGAGGTCTCTTGACCATCGATCAATCGCAGCACGCCGATGCCAAAGGACTGCATCTGCTGTTCGCAGCAGGGAAACGGCCGACGCGTGCCGCCCTGAAAGAGTTTGTCGCTAGTCAACGATCGGTGTCGATTGCACACGATCCGTTTGAAGATTCTCCACTGCAACTTGTCGGGGCTGACGATGATGGCTTTCGGCCGACAGCCGAGTTGCGGCCCGATTCAAGCAATGAGATTTGGATTGAGATGCTGCTGGAAGGATTGTCGTTCGATCTCCGCGGCATTGCTCCAGGTCAGTTTTGCGAGTTTCCCGAGATAGAGCATCAGTTCGATCTTGAGAAAAGCCCGGGCGCGTTTCGACTGGAAGCCATGCTGCTCGAACCGGGGCAGCATTTGGCGGGCGCAGAAGCGAGTTTGCCGGTCGCGCAAGGCTTGATCACGCTCGCGCGCGATTTGGTCCATCACTTCGCGGATCTCGTCGCTATTGTGTGGCCACCTTCCAAGAGTGCGATTGGGCGTCGGTATTTCGAATCCGTCTCCACGGCTTGGCTCGAAGGTGGACCATTCCCGGCATTGGGCCTGACGGCGTTTCGTGAAACCATCGATGGAGCGTTGCAAAGCGTTGGCTTGGACTTCTGGATTGGTCAGGAACTGCGCGTAGAGCCGCCTTTGTCAGTGGACAAAATCAATGCGACGCGCCTGGCGATTCGCATAGTCAATCAATTGATCATCGTCGGCGGACTTGAGGAAAGCGAACGAATGGTTGGGCCGGATGGCACCCAATTGGTGATGCGCCCCTCTCGCAATCGAAAATTCATAAGGGTGTGGCGCGAGTAGTTGATGACAAACAGGGGGTTCATTGGCGGCGGCAGTTCAGTTCAGGCTCACGGAAAGCCAAAGCGTCCACGCATCTCCTTTCGCAACGTTAATCGCAAAGGAGAGCCGGACCATGATCCAAGCCTCCAGCGGCACCACCTGTTGCCCCGACAACTCCTCAGCCGACGGTGTTTCGGATCAATGTTCGCCCAGATCGGGCGCGATACAATTGGCTTTGATGACTTCCGAGCGAACGGGCTGCTTCTTCCTGCGACTGAAGAGGCTTCACTGCGAACCGGCATGCCGCTGCATCGCGGCCCGCACCGCGAGTACAACGAACTTGTAATCGAACGCGTCGGCAATGTTGAAGCGCGCTGGCAGGCATTGCGCCGCGAAGATCCGCAAGCAGCTCTTTCCGAAGCGCTATTACGGCTTTGTCTGCTTCAATCGGCATTGCGGCGCCGATTGCTGCAAGAGCGGCGGCGTCTCGTCCTCAACCGCAAAGATCCCTTGGGAACGGGCTACGACTTTACGGAACTCGATGCCATGGCTGAGCAGCTCTGGGATTCGACTTGAGCGGTTACTCCGCAGCTTCGGCCAGCGCCGACCATGATGTATAGTTTGAATTCGCCAACAGCAGGGCTTTTGCCTCGTGATATTCCTGTTCCATGCGAGCGACGAGGTCTTCGACAGTGCCGACGGATTTGATTGCGCCCACGCCCTGGCCAGAACCCCAGATATCCTTCCAGGCTTTGGCTTTGGTGTTGCCGCCGCTTCCGAAATTCATCTTGGAAGGGTCGCTTTCGGGAAGGTTGTCTGGATCCAGCCCTGCGTTTTCGATGGAGCTGCGCAGGTAGTTGCCGTGCACGCCGGTGAACAAGTTGGTGTAAACGATGCCTTCCGCTGAGCCATCAACAATACCTTGCTTATAGCTCTGGTCTGCGTTGGCTTCTTCGGTGGCGATGAAGGCGCTGCCGGAATAACCGAAGTCGGCGCGCATGCCCTGTGCGGCAAGGATCGATGACCCATGAGCGATCGAACCGGACAGCGCGACAAGACCATCAAACCATTCGCGGATTTCCTGCATCAGGGCGAAGGGCGAGAGCGATCCGGCATGGCCGCCAGCGCCAGCTGCGACCGGAATGAGACCGTCGGCGCCTTTGGAAATAGCCTTTTGCGCGAAGCGGTTGTTGATCACGTCATGCATCGTGATCCCGCCCCAGTTGGTTACGGCCTGGAAAATCTCTTCACGCGCGCCGAGCGATGTAATGATCATCGGCACCTGCCACTTCTCGCAAGTAGCCATATCCGCCATCACGCGGTCGTTCGACTTGTGGACGATCTGGTTGACGGCAAACGGAGCCGCCGGGCGATCGGGGTTCTCGCGATTGTGCTTGGCGAGTTCCTCCGTGATCTGGTGCAGCCATTCGTCAAGCAGAGTCTGCGGCCGCGCGTTCAATGCCGGGAAGCTGCCGATAATTCCGGCCTTGCACTGTGCGATCACCAATTCGGGGCCGGAAACGATGAAAAGCGGCGATCCGATCAGTGGCAAACGAAGGCGATCGAACGGGGCGGGAAGCGGCATCAAGGTCTCCTGAATTGGGTAAGCGCGCGGGTTAGGTTGCAGAATGCAACTACGCAAGCACCTCTTCAATGCGATAGAACCGCGCTGCGTTCCCGGAATAAAGCGCGGCCTTCTCATCGGGACTGGCGCCCTGGGTCAGCCGTTTGAAGGTATTCCACAGCACCGGATAGGTCGCACCCCAGCGATCGACCGGGTAATTGCTTTCGAACATAGCGCGATTTGGTCCGAACGCTTCGATGCAGGTTTCGATGTAGGGTCGCCATAGGGCAGCCAGATGTTCGGAACTTGCGCCTGCCGCCGGGCCTTCTTCCGGCATGGCGCAATTGTGCATCGCGAGCCCGCCGAGTTTCACGACCACATTCTCGCACTGCGCAAGCTCTTTGATGTTATGCCGCCACGTGTCGAAACGCTCATGCAGCTTGCCCGTGTAGCTCGCCATGCCGAGCGGGGTGCCGCAATGATCCAGGCAGATCGGTGTGTCGGGGAAGACGCGCGCGAGATCGATCACGTCCGGGATTTGCGGCTCCAGAATCCAAGCATCGAAGCTCAGCCCGCGCTTGCCGATTTCGGCAAAGCCTTCGCGGAACATCGCGTCTAGATAAAGCTCAGGCGGTGCGTGGAAGGGAGGGCCGAGCACCTCGGGGTCGGCATCCCAGGCGCCTTGATGGCGAATGCCTTTGAAACGATTGGGCGCGGCTGCGAGCAAGGCATCGAGCACGTCTCCCGCCGCTGAGCCTTGCAGCAAATCAGCATGGCCCACGATCCCGGCGCAGGCGCGCAGATCACCATAGAGCCCGCTGGCCGATTGCGCCGCGACGCCGTTCACATATTCGACTTCACCAACCGGCTTTTTCGCGTCGCCATAGGCACCGTTGTAGAATGCACCGCACTCCATAAAGACGGTCGCGACAATGTTATGTCCGCTTGTAACGTCGGCATGGAGATGGTCGAAGCCGTAATAGGCTGCATCGACCAGCGTTTCGATGAAGCGATGCCGCGGCTCCGGGAACATCGGCAGCATGGGTCTCAGGTCCCACAGATGATGATGCGGGTCGATAATCGGTAGCTCAGGTTCAAGGATCGCTTCGGTCATAAACTCGCTTTCTGAGGGGCAATGCGTCTAAGCAACTGCGCGGCGATAGAGGTGCCAGGTCGAATGGCCAAGGACCGGCAGCGCCACCAGCAATCCAAGAAACGCTGGGATCATGGCAATGAACAGCAGCGCGGCAATCACCAGCGCCCAGATCAGCATCACGGCAGTGTTGGCCCGGATAACCGCAAAGCTGGCGATGATCGCAGTTGGAAAGCTGACCTTGCGGTCGACCAGCATCGGCAGGCTGATCACGGTCATCGAATAGAACGCGAATGCCATCACAGCGCCCACTGCACTGCCAACAACCAGCATCATGATGCCTGCATTGGTCTGGAACATTGCAATCGATTCCCCGCCAAGCCCGGATTCGGCCATGAAGATGGCGAAGATTGCGTGTGCGACGATCATCCAGAATGAAAAGGCGACGAAGACAATCACGCCCATGCTCAAAATCTGATCGTCACCGTGTCCCTTGAGTGCGCCGAGGACATTGCCCCAGCCAAGCGGCTCCCCAGCCTCTCGGCGTCGGCTGGCTTCGTACAGACCCACAGCCACGAAGGGTGCGATCAAGGGGAAGCCTGCGGTCGCCGGGATCAGCAGGCTGGTATAGCCGCCCACAAGCGCGAGATACCCAAGGATTAGGCCTGTCGCGACATAGATCCCGCCGAAGAACAACCCATATTGCGGAATGCTGCGGAAGTCGGCCCACCCGTCAGCCAGCGCACCGCGAAGATCGGTCATCGTCAGACCGTCGGCGATCTGCGGACGCGGTGCCGCAACTTCGGGCGATCGTTCAATCGCGCTCATAGACGGTTCTCCCCTCTCCAAAGGATGCGTCAGTATGCGCGATCACTGTGCGCCCGTCTTTGCGGTGCATCAAGTTCTGGCGCGCAAGCGATCAGGAAAACGGGTTGCCCTGATGATCAATGAAAGCTCGTTCATCCGGAGTGGACTCGCGCCCGAGCATCGGATTGCGGTAGGGAAACCGTCCGTAGCGCTCCACGATATCGCGATGTTTGCGCGCAAAACCGGCGACGTGGACTGCACGATCAACCAGCGCTTCGAATTTCTTGACACAGATTGCCTGCAGATGTCGGTCCTCTGCATGCATCAGGGGCATGTAGAGAAACTGGCGCTCGTCGATACTGAGCCGTTCGTCCTCACCGTTTTCGATGGCATCTAAAGACAGTTCCTGCGCCTTCCGATCCTGCTCGAATGCAGCTCCCGTATCCCGGTGAATGTTGCGGGAGAATTGATCGAGCACGATCACCAGAGCGAGCCGCCCTCGTGGTGTTTCCGCCCAATGGTCGATTTCACCGGAGCCAGCCTGAACAAGCAGGTGCCCAAAACGCCTTGCAATCTGTTGATCAAGCTCCTGCGACGAGGAGAACCAATTTTCTGGCATCAACTCAAGAAACCAGAACTGCAGCACTGATAAAGCGTCTTCCGGCAATATTCGCGCAGGCCCTGTCTCGTTCACCCCGCCACCGCACTGTTAGCCGCGCTCAGCACTGCCCGGACACTGGCTGTCGCGACGTCTTCATCGATCCCGCAGCCCCAGATTACGCGTCCGCCGCTCTCGCATTCAAGATAGGCGGCGGCGCGCGCATCGCGGCCTGAACCGAGCGCGTGTTCGGTGTAGTCGCGGACTTTGAGGTCGATATCGAAGGCGTCTTCAAGCGTGGAAACGACGCTTGAGATAAGCCCGTTGCCGCGTCCCGACACGCTCTGTTGGCCGCCATCGACTGCGATCTTTCCCACGAAGATACGCGTGCCATCGCTGCCGCGACTTTCCTCGTAATCGACCAGTTGGAAATGTTTGTCCGGTGTTTGCACATGATACGAGCGCTTGAACTCGTCCCAGATGTCAGCAGCGTTGAGTTCCCGGCCCAACTCGTCGGCAAGGCGCTGGACAGACTTGGAGAAATCGGCCTGCATCTTCTTGGGCAGTTTGAGGCCCTGATCTTGTTCTAGCACCCACGCGAATCCGCCTTTGCCGCTCTGCGAATTGACGCGGATGACAGCTTCGTAATCGCGGCCCAGATCCGCCGGGTCGATCGGCAGATAGGGCACCCGCCAATCCTCGTTGTTCTGCGTGGAGCGCGCTTCGAAACCCTTCTTGATCGCGTCCTGATGCGAGCCAGAGAAGGCGGTGAAGACCAGCTCACCTCCATAGGGATGGCGTTGATGCACGGGCAGATCGTTGCAGTATTCTACCGTCTCGATCACGCGATCGATGTCTGAAAAGTCGAGACCGGGATCGACGCCTTGCGTGTACATGTTGAGCGCCATTGTCACGAGGCAGCAATTGCCGGTGCGCTCGCCGTTCCCGAACAGACACCCTTCTACGCGGTCTGCCCCCGCCATAATGCCCAGCTCCGCCGCTGCAACGCCGGTGCCGCGATCATTGTGTGTGTGAAGCGAGATGACCGCTGCATCTCGGTTCGGCAGATTGCGGCAGAAATACTCGATCTGATCCGCGTAGATATTGGGTGTTGCTGCCTCGACCGTGGCGGGCAGGTTGAGAATGATTGGTTTCTCAGGGGTCGGCGCCAGCACCTCCATCACCGCCGCGCACACTTCGATGCTGAAATCGATCTCTGCGGTCGAGAACGTCTCGGGCGAATATTGGAAGTGCCAATCGGTATCGGGACGCTGGGCAGCTTCGTCGCGCATCACCTTTGCACCGGCCATCGCAATTTCGCGCACTTCGTCTTTCGACATGCGGAACACGATGTCGCGCCATGCGGGCGAGACTGCGTTGTAGAGATGGACGATTGCCGTGCGCGCACCTTCAAGGCTTTCGAAGGAGGTCCGGATCAGGTCCTCGCGCGACTGAGTGAGCACCTGCACGGTCACGTCATCGGGGATCGCGCCCGATTTGACCAAGCCTGAGATGAAGTCGAATTCGGTCGCGCCAGCACTTGGGAAGCCGACCTCGATTTCCTTCACGCCTACTTCGACCAGCAGGTCGAAAAAGCGTCGCTTTTTCACTCCGTCCATCGGATCGATGATCGACTGGTTGCCATCGCGCAGGTCGGTAGAAAGCCAGCGCGGCGGAGCCGTGATGGTTTTCGACGGCCATTGGCGATCAGGCAAGTTGATCTGAGGAAAGGCGCGGTATTTGCGAGAAGGCTCTGAGAGCATGGACATGAGAGAAAGCTCGTTGCGAATTGTGTGATGGTAGTTTGGCGGCTGATCCCTTGGGAGTTAGGCCGCGTCCACTCGCACGCCGCCGTTCACGCCCAAGGGCGAGTAAGTCGTAGCAGGAGTGCAGCGTTCTCAATCATTGCGAAAGACATTGCCCAATTTGGACGTGTTGGCAAGGAGGTGAAATCATGTTCGATCTGAACAATTTCGCAGATTTATAAAAAATTGTGTAACTAGCAGCCGCTTTCCAGCGAACCGGCCATCGTTGCCCCGCAACAATGTTTTTCCAGGAGGAAATTATGAAGAAGTCACTATTTGCAATTGCCCTACTCGCTACCGTCGCTGCGTGCAGCGCCCCCGCCGAAACCGCCCCCGAAGGCGACGCCATGGCGTCAACTGAAGCGCCTGCTGAAACCGGTCTCTATGCCGATCTTGGCGGTGAGAATGCCGGCCCGGTATACACCCAGTCGAAAGGCGACACTCTGGCCGTTCGCGGGTTTGACGTGGTCAGCTACTTCACGGGCGACGGCGTTCCTGTCGAAGGCGCAGAGGATTTCACAGTCCGCTATGAAGGCTTCGATTATCGGTTTGCCAACGAAGACAACGCTAAGGCATTCATCGAAGAGCCTGGCAAATATGCTCCGGCCTACGGCGGCTATTGCGCCTGGGCGATCGGCGCCAAAGACGCCTTGGCACCGGGCGATCCCGAAGTGTACGAGATTGTCGACGGCAAGCTGTACCTGAACTTCAGCGAAGACGTGAAGAAGGAATGGGTCGTCGACATCCCCGGATACATCGCTTCGGGTGACGTGAACTACCCGACCCACTCGCCGGATGAGCACTTTCAGGACTAAGTCCTAGAAACGATCAGGCTTAAAAAGCCCCCGTCGCGAACCCCGAAAGAGGGCCAGCGGCGGGGGTTTTCTATCATTTGTAGTCCGCACCCTATCCGGGGTGCGGCTTCCACGCTCAAGCGACCGAAGGCTCACGTTGCTGCTGGCGGCCTTGCAGGTGTGTTTTGCACGCCTGCGTTTTGGACTTCGGCTCCGCCCTTGCTGCCCTGCGGGCCGTTTACCCGCAGCGTGCGTCGCGGATCACGCCGGTGGCATCCAGCATCAAGTTGAGTCTCGGATGCGTCGGATCAGGCCGAATGAAGTCGCCGCCTGGCGAGATGAAGCGCACTTCGTTCGTGCCTGCGATAACGCCCATGATCTCGCTCCGAGTTGCCTCATCGGCAACCTGACCGATGTATGGCCCCATCACATTCGCGCCGCAGGTAACGTTGGGATCGGTCTGAGTGCCGGGTGTATAAGGGCCGGGAGCGGCACCTTGCTTTGGTTGGACGATTGTGGGCTCGACCGTGCCTTGCGCCGATTGCTGACCGCCATTGATACGCGCAGCAAAGTCTTCGGCTGTGTTGCTGGAAGGCTGCTCGGCAGTGTTTCCGCATGCAGTCAGCACGAGCAGCGCAGCCGCAGCACAAGTCGCTTTTAGCTTGGTCATGGTTCGCCCCCTGCGTTGGTCTTCCTACAGGTGCTAAGGCGACATGCGCGTTGCAGCATTATGACAATTTGTATTTCGCACATCCATCTGGTTGCGCGATTTCCTCGCTCACGCGACCTAGAGGCCGGGTGGCCTTTGGCCGTCTACGACTCGCTGTGGGCGGCCTTGCAGGTGTGCTTTGCACGCCTGCGTCTTCGGCTACGGCTCCGCCCTTGCGGCTGCTTTCAAGCCGTACATACCTCACCGCCAACGCAGTCGATCCGACGTAAGCTGGTCAACACTGGTTACTCCCATCAACCGCATTCCGCGCTCAATCTCGTCCTTGAGAATGCCGAGCGCGCGTTCGACGCCTTCCTGTCCGGCGGCAGCAAGCGCATAGAGATAGAGACGGCCTCCCGAAGCCGCTGTCGCACCCGTGCAGAGCGCTTTCAGAGCATGCGTACCCCGGCGTACCCCGCCATCGCAGATGATTTCGATCTCGCCGCCAACCGCGTCGACGATCTCGGGAAGCTGGTCGAACGGGCTGCGTGAGCCATCCAATTGCCGTCCGCCATGGTTGGAAATCATGATCGCATCGGCACCGATCTCGATCGCTCGGCGCGCATCATTGACGCTCATCACGCCTTTGAGCACAAATGTTCCGCCCCACTGCTCCCGGATCGCAGCGGCGGTGGACCAATCCATCGACGTGTCGAGCATCGTGTTGAAATAGTCCGCAATGCTCACCGCCTTTTTTGAGCCCTCGCTGACATGCGTATCGAGATTGGGCAGGGTGAACTTCTCGCGAAAGAGGTAATCGAGCGTCCAGCGCGGGCGGGTCGCATAGCTCCAAATGCTTGCCGGGGTGAAGCGGGGTGGAGTGGTGAAACCCGAACGCAGGCATCTTTCGCGCTTGCCCGACACGATAGTATCGACCGTCAACGCCAGCGCATCGAAGCCCGATTGCTGGCAGCGCTCGATCATATGCGTGTTCAGGCCCTTGTCCTTATGGACATAGAGCTGGAACAGCTTCGGACCACTGGTGAGCGCTGCGATCTCTTCGATTGATCGGGTCGCGAGGCTCGATATTCCGAACCACAGACCGAAATTCTCGGCGGCTTTGGCCACTGCCGTTTCACCCTGCCAGTGAAAGGCGCGTTGGACGGCGGTTGGCGACAGGATCAAAGGCAAGGCACTTTCGCGGCCCAAAATCGTGCAACTCGTGTCTATCTCTTCCACGCCGGCGAGCACGTCCGGCACGAGGTCGACGTTTTCATATGCGGCAGTGTTGCGCGCCTTGGTCAGTTCGTCGTCCGCTGCTCCGTCGATGTAGTCGAACACGGGGAAGGGCAGCCGTGCTTTCGCCAGCATTCGGAAGTCATCGATGTTGTGGCAATCGGTGAGACGCATCGTGCCACAGCCTGTGGCCGATTGCGCAAAACCTGTCGAGAGCGCGCTGTTTCAAGCGCGCCAAAACAGAAATGTGAAATTTTTTGACCTCAACTGTCACCAATCCGGCGAACGCTGCGAACCTCATGATGTGCGCGGCCACTTGGCGGCTCTCAGGAAATCCCAAGCCAGTTCCCCTGCTGGCAAACCCCTGATGAACCCCTGCCTGAAAGCCAATCGAGTGGTCGCCGCACGAACACAGTTACTCAGGAGAACCTCGCAATGAAACTCAAATATCTCATGATCGCAGCTGCCGCGCTTGCCGCGCCGCTCGCGATGACTGCTCCGGCGCAAGCCGATGGCGGCATCTTCGTAGGCGTCAACCAAGGCAACATCGCCGTGGGCGGCTATGACACTGTCAGCTACTTCCAAGGTAGCGGCGTCCCGGTAAAGGGCGATGCCCGCTACACCGTCAAATACATGGACGCCGAATGGCGTTTCTCGAGCCAGGCGAACGCCGACAAGTTCAAGGAAAACCCGGCAGCCTACGCCCCTCAATATGGCGGCCACTGCGCCTGGGCCATGAGCCGCAGCTCGCTCGCACCGGGTGACCCGACTGTCTACAAACTGGTCGATGGCAAGCTGTACCTGAACGTCAACAAGCAGGTTCAAAGCATGTGGCTGAAGGACATTCCCGGCTTCATCGCAAAAGCCAACTCGGCCTGGACAAAAATTCCCGATGGCAAGCGCTTCGGCGACTGACTTCGGATCCGTTAGGCGCCCCGGCTCTACCCCTGACCCCTTACCCTTGCGTCGGGGCGCCGCCCAAAACCAAAACGCATGTCTCTCAATACCCCTAAATACAGATGCTTGAAAGGATTACCCAATGACTCAGAACAACATGAAATCACGTAGCCTCGCGAAAATGCTCATGGTTGCAGGCGGTCTCGCCCTCGCTTCCACCGGAGCGCCTGCTCTCGCTGACGCCCCTTGCGGTCCAAGCGGTTTTTCCAGCAGCAGCTCGAGCAACTTCTCGGCTCAAGATCGTGCGCAGAAGCGTGCTGAGCGTAAGGCTCGCAAGGCTGCGAAGAAGCAAGCCAAGGCATGTGCCGCAGCGGCATGCGCTGCAAACGCTTGCGCCGCCAGCGCATGTGCAGCTTCCGCTTGTGCGGCAAGCGCCTGTGCAGCGAGTGCCTGTGCAGCATCAGCCTGCGCAGCTGCCTGTGATGCCAGCGCATGTGCCGCAAGCGCATGCGAAGCCGGAGCTTGCGCGCCGAAAGCCTGATGGCGCGCTGCTTAGGTGTGGCCGGAGGCACTGTCCTCCTGGTGTTTTCGGTCACACCTTTTTTCGCTCAAGTCGATCTGTGACGTCCCCTTAGTCGTTGCAGGTCGCCCGAGCCCCGAGGGTCGCAATGGAGGGCTCGAAGAAGCCGTTCGTGGATTGAATTTCCGCGGGCGGCTTTCTTGTATTTGAAGCCAAGCGGGCCTGTCTTCTGTATCCGCTCAGCAGCTTGCGGCGTCGACGGTGATGCGTGTTTTGAGGGCTGCGAGTGTGTATTGAGGCGCTGGCCGATCGGCCGGGCAGGGACGATACTTCGGATCCTGTGTCAGGCATCCTTCGCCGCACACTTCGATCGCGCGTTCTTCTTGCCAATCAATCCGCCACAACCGACCGCCGGGCGTCGAGACATATCCATCGATCCGAAACTCGATGTCCTGCTCCATATCGACGACTGATGGTGCTTCGTCGTCGTAGGCCGGATTGTAACTGCCATGGGTGTGATACCCGGCAACCGGGCGCACATCGAGCGGCCAGCGATATTCGTAGCTGCAACTGGCAGTCTCCCCGACATAGACTTCCGTCGTTTCGAGGTTTCCAGCTTCGTCTTCATAGACGAATCCGCATAGCTCAATGCCCTCGGAGAAAGACCGAGATTGCAACGAATCCAACTGCGATTTGACGAATTTTGTGATGGCCTGTTGCGATGCGGTAGGCGGAATGTATTCTCGCTCGGTCGTGGCAGCATTGATCATGAAGCGCAGCACTATGACGACCCATAGCACTGCGCACACGATTAGGATGAACCCGTTGGAGCGGTAATCGATCATGCCGATGCTTATGCCAGCATCTGGTTAAGCGATCCTCAGTTCTTCGACTTGTCGACCAGCTTGTTGGCTCCAATCCACGGCATCATCGCGCGTAGTTCGGAACCTGTCTTCTCGATCGGATGCGCTTCGGCAGCTTTGCGGGACGCCTTGAGCTCCGGCTGACCGGCACGGTTGTCGAGCACGAAGTCTTTTACGAACCGGCCTGACTGGATGTCTGCGAGGACCCGCTTCATCTCAGCCTTGGTCTCGTCAGTGATGATGCGCGGGCCGGTTTTGATGTCGCCATATTCGGCGGTGTTGCTGATCGAATAGCGCATATTGGCAATGCCGCCTTCATACAGCAGATCGACGATCAGTTTGGTTTCATGGAGGCACTCAAAATACGCCATTTCCGGCGCATAACCGGCTTCGGTCAGCGTCTCGAACCCGGCTTGGATGAGATGAGTGATTCCGCCGCACAGGACAGCCTGCTCTCCGAACAGATCGGTCTCGCACTCTTCCTTGAAATTGGTTTCAATGATGCCCGAACGTCCGCCTCCGACGCCGCTGGCATAGGCGAGAGCGACATCGTGCGCGCTGCCGCTGGCATCCTGATGGATGGCGATCAGGCAGGGGACGCCGCCGCCGCGCTGATACTCGGAGCGGACGGTGTGGCCCGGACCTTTGGGCGCGATCATGATGACGTCGATCTCGGCCGGTGGTTCGATCAGTCCGAAATGAACGTTGAGCCCGTGGGCGAAAGCGAGGGCGCTGCCCGGCTTCATGTGCCCATCAAGATCGTTTTCCCAGATTGCGGCCTGATGCTCGTCGGGCGCAAGGATCATCAGGATGTCGGCCCATTCCGCAGCCGCAGTGTTCGACAGTACCTTAAAGCCCGCATCTTCGGCCTTCTTCGCGCTTGCGGAACCTTCGCGCAGGGCAATCGCCACTTCGCCGACACCGCTATCGCGCAGGTTCTGAGCGTGGGCGTGGCCTTGTGAGCCATAGCCAAGCACGGCGATTTTCTTGGATTTGATCAGGCCGAGATCGGCGTCGGCATCGTAATAGACTTTCATTTTCGTTCCCTTTTTCAGGCGCTGTCCGCGCCTCTAATCATTCCCACAACCCCGGACCGGCCGACTTCGACCAGGCCAAGTTCGCGCATCAGCGCGATGAAACTGTCGATCTTCTCAGGCGTGCCCGTCAGCTCGAACACAAAGCTGCTGGTCGTCGTATCGACCACGTTCGCGCGGAATATCTCTGCGACACGCAAGGCTTCGACGCGTGTCTCGCCAAGCCCAGCAACCTTGATCAGCGCCAGTTCGCGCTCAACATGCGGTCCGGCGGTGGTGAGATCGGTCACGCCATGGACCGGCACAAGCCGTTCCAGTTGAGCCTCGATCTGGTCGATCACTTCGGGCGGGCCATTGGTTACCACGGTGATGCGGCTGACCGCGTGATCGTCCGAGATATCGGCCACTGTCAGTGAATCGATATTGTACCCTCGGGCCGTGAACAGGCCCGTTATCTTGGCGAGGATGCCCGGTTCGTTGTCGACCGTGACGGTGAGGACGTGGCGCTCGGCTTCGGCGCTTTTGATTTTCATTGGTAAGTGTCCCTTCGCGATCGGCGCTTAAACCAGCGCCTTCGCTTCGTCATCCATCGTGCCGTCGACCCGGTCGCCATATAGCAGCATTTCGGTGTGCGCTGCGCCGCTTGGGATCATGGGCAGGCAATTGGCGTCTTGCGCGACGAGGCAATCGACCATCACCGGACCATCGTGATCCAGCATCTGAACAATTCCGGCCTCAAGCTCGGTTTCGTCGTGGATGCGAATGCCTTTCCAGCCATACGCCTCGGCGAGCTTTACGAAGTCGGGCAGGCTGTCGGAATAGCTGTTCGAATAGCGGCTTTCATAGGTCAGTTCCTGCCACTGGCGGACCATGCCCATATATTCGTTGTTGAGGATGAACACCTTTACCGGAAGGCGGTATTGCGACGCGGTGCCAAGTTCCTGAATGTTCATCTGGATCGAAGCTTCGCCGGCAATGTCGATCACCAGCGCATCTGGATCCCCGAGCTGAGCGCCAATGGCGGCAGGCATGCCGTAGCCCATCGTTCCAAGGCCGCCCGAGGTCAGCCATTTGTTGGGTTGCTCAAATCCGAAATACTGCGCCGCCCACATCTGGTGTTGGCCGACTTCGGTCGAGATGATCGGCTCACGCTTGTGGGTGAGGGCATGCAACCGCTCGATCGCGTGCTGCGGCATGATCATGCCGGGATTTTTCTTGGAGCGTTCTGGATAGGACAGGCATTCACGCGCACGCCATCCGGCGATCCGTGCTTTCCATTCGCCGAGATTGCGGGCTTGGCGATCCCCCCATGCCTCGATCAGCTGCCCGAGTACGGTTGCGCAGTCACCGACAATGCCGAGATCGACGGGCACGTTCTTGTTGATCGAAGAGCGGTCGATATCGATGTGGATCTTCTTGCTGTCCGGTGAAAACGCGTCAAGCCGTCCGGTAACCCGGTCATCGAAGCGGGCGCCGATGCAGACCATCACATCGGCTCGGTTCATCGCCATATTCGCTTCGTAGGTGCCGTGCATTCCGAGCATGCCGAGCCAATCGGGATGCGTGCTGGGAAACGAGCCAAGGCCCATCAGCGTAGAGGTCAGGGGCGCGCCGGTCAGGTCCTGAAATTTGCGGAGGAAGGTGCTCGCTTCGGGACCGGAATTGATCACTCCGCCGCCGGTGTAGAAGATGGGGCGTTCGGCATTCGCGATCATTTCGACCGCTTCGACAATCTGCTCGGCAGAGGCCGCCATTTGCGGCGCGTAGCGATGCGAGGCGGTGAGTTTGGACGCGCGGCTCATCGACGGCACAGCGATCTGAACGTCCTTCGGGATGTCGATCAAAACCGGTCCGGGGCGGCCCGTGGTGGCGATGCGGAACGCCTCTTCGATCGTCGCCTGCAGGTCCGCCGGGTCATTCACGAGGTAATTGTGCTTGGTGCAGTGGCGCGTGATGCCGATTGTGTCGGCTTCCTGAAATGCATCTGTTCCGATCAGCGCCGTTGGAACCTGTCCGGTGATGACCACCATTGGGATCGAGTCCATGAACGCGTCGGCAATCCCAGTGACCGCATTGGTTGCACCAGGGCCGGAAGTGACGAGCACAACGCCGGGCTTGCCGGTCGCGCGGGCGTAGCCTTCGGCGGCATGCGCTGCACCGGCTTCTGCGCGGACGAGAATATGGCGAATGCGCTCATCGCCGAAGAGTTCGTCATAAATTGGCAGAACCGCGCCGCCGGGATAGCCGAACACGAATTCAACGTCCTGATCGACCAAGCACTGGGTCAGGATCGCCGCGCCTGAGCGCTTGTCCGAGCTAGGCTTGCCGGGTTGGGGACTGGCCGACACGATGACTTCCTTCATTCCGCGGACCGACGCCACCACGGCGAGGTCATTTGCGCTTTTACCAATAAACGAGGCCCGACAAACCCCGAGAATTGCGGGGATTGGGCCGGGCCTTCGAATGGCTCGCTATTGGACACTATTTATCGTGTCAACGGTTAATTGCGCAATAATGATGCAAAATATGTTTTCAAATCGGAATTTATGGACTCGGGCGTTTCGTTGATCTTGGACCAACTGGCCGGAGGTTGCCGGCGGAACCAGGTATATTGCCGCTTCGCATAGTTGCGGGTCGCCTGCGTCCCGGCTTCGATCATCTCCTCGCGCTTAAGCTCTTTGGCGAGGTAGGCGGTGATTTCGGGCACACCGATGGCGCGCATCACCGGCAAATCAGCGTCAAGCTTGCGGGCCAGCAAATTCTCAACCTCGGCAATCGCGCCGTCGTGCAGCATCTTTTCAAACCGCCGGTCGCAGCGTTCATACAACCATTCGCGATCGGGTTGCAGAACAAAGGCGTGCAAATCGACCTCGCCGTCGATCCCGCCCACTTTGGCGAGTTGCCAATCGGCGAGCTTCGTTCCAGTCGAGCGTTTGACTTCCAGCGCCCGTGCGATCCGCTGGCTGTCGCCCGGATCAAGCTCGATAGCGCGCTCAGGGTCTTCGATCATCAGCGCGTCCAGCGCAGCTTCTGTCGGTAGCGCGCGCACAGCAGCCCGGATTTCTGGGTCGATTTCGGGAATCGGAGCAATCCCTTCGAGCAGCACTTTCATATACATGCCGGTGCCGCCGACGAGGATTGGCACGATCCCTTCGGCGTGCAACTCCTCTATTTCGGCTTTGGCGCGTTTGGCCCAATCCGCCGCCGAGCATGCCTCCGCTCCGTCCCATTCGCCGAACAGCCGATGCTCGATCCCGCCCATCTCGGCCTCTGTGGGGCGCGCGGATATCACCGCCAGATCGGCGTAGACCTGCGCGCTGTCGGCGTTGATGATCACCGCGCGCTGTTTTTTGGATTCAAGCGCTTGTGCAAGCTTAACCGCAACAGCGGTCTTGCCGCTGGCGGTCGGCCCTGCAATGAGCGCGACTCTGTTCTCGATTGGAGTTTTCCCCTTGCTCATAGCCCGGCTGATAGCAGACTCAGCGACCTTGGAAACACGTCTTGATACGATGAGCGAGGCGCTGGCTGGAGAGGGTATCCGCATCGGGTCGGCCGCAATGCTCGATTTCGGCGCGGACGTGCTGCAATTGAGCTTCGCTGAAGCCAATCCTGCGCGCGTATTGGCGGCAATCGACAAACATTTCTCGCCCGCCGATATGCTTGTTAGCAGAGGCGAAATTGCCATTCCGCAGCTATTCGTCTCCGACATGGATTCGACCATGATCGGACAGGAATGCATCGACGAGCTCGCGGACTATGCCGGGATCAAATCGCAAATCGCCGAGATCACCGAACGCGCCATGCAAGGCGAACTCGATTTCGAAAGCGCGCTGCGGGAGCGAGTGGGACTGCTCGAAGGGCTCGAGGAAGAAGCAATAAGCCGCTGTTTGGATGAGCGGATCGAAGCCAGTCCCGGCGCCAAGGTGCTGACCGAAACACTCCGTAAGCATGGTGCGCGCACTGTATTGGTCACTGGCGGATTTCATCATTTTGCTGACGCGGTCGGCAAGCAGCTTGGGTTCGACCGCGTGGTCGGCAACCGGCTCGATGTGGCCGCGGGCAAGCTGACCGGGAAGCTGGCCGGTCCGATAACCGATTCTGCAACGAAAGCATCCGTGCTGGCAGAAGAGCTGGAGCAGCTCGGATCGTCAGCGCACAGCCTCGCCACCGGTGACGGCGCGAACGACATTTCGATGATCGAGGCAGCGACCTACGGCTTCGCCTACCGCGCCAAGCCAAAGGCGCGCGATGCCGCGAACGGGCGCGTGGATCGCGGCGATCTCACATCGATCCTGTCGCTGCTTGGTGTTCCGAAGACAGATTGGGTAACGTGACGCGGTAGGTATTGCTGCGGGGAGGGGGCTTTCGCCCGCTTCAACCATACGCGCCTAGCTCTGATCGCATCATTTGGTGCCCGAGAGGAGAACGGCCCGTGCCAGGATGCTTTATCGAACCGGATTCGTCGCTTGCGGGATTGGAGTCGCCGCATCTGAAGCTCGGTGTACCGATCCACTCTGGATACCAGGCCCTGTCCGAAGTCGCTCCGTTTCGCGGGCCCAGCCGGATTTTCGATGCGATTGCAGACCGGCTTGCGACCATCGACATGCCGTATGAGGACCAGTGCTCGATCGACTATTATTTCGATCTCGTCCGGGTCCTTCGCGACCTTAACGGAGAGTATGACCGCGTTGTCGAAGTCGGCGTCTATATGGGCGGAGCGTCGGGAATGATTGCAGGCTGCGCCGAGCGGTTCGATTTCGACATCGATCTGGTCGATATCCGCGCCAATAATCTGCAATTCTCGCACGAACGTATTCGCCGCGCTTTCCCCGAAGTTGCCGAGCGTGTGCGGCTGTTTCATGGCGATGTGCCGAGCTATGTTCGCGAGGTCATGCTCAAAGAGCGGGCGGGGCGCAGCATCGTTCACCACGACGGCGCGCATGCCTTCAACCCCGTGGTTTCCGATCTCACCGCATTGTCTTTTGTACGCCAGCATATCCATACGATCATCGCGCAGGACACGCATTTGCGCGGAACGCTGGACAACATGAACTTTGTCGATCTGGCTTTGAATGCCGTGTTTGGCCCTGACTTCAATTACATGCCGATTGGCAAAGTCTATGACGCCAACGACAACCGTACCGCCCCAAATCCTTATCAAGGCAATTACTTTTTGCCCGGCGTGGCGGAAGGAATGGTGCTGCCCATGGCGGTAAACAGCTTCCACTATCCGCACCCGAGTATGATATTCGAAGGACTGTTTGGACCGGGGGATGCGCCCAAAGAGGACGTGCGGGTCGCGGCCTAAAGAAAAAGAGTTTTGATTCGGGACCTGACTGTGCTATTTACACTTGTGTAAGTAAGCACTGCTATTCGAAAGCAGACCTCGGAATTGCAAGGCCCGCAAATGACAACCACGACCGACTACAGCCAGCTATTCGCCGAAGACGGCACCATTCTGCGCCATCCCGACAGACCTAAGCCGCGCTATTCCCCTACACGCGCGATCAAGAATTTCCGTCTGCTTATGAAGGACAAGGAAGACACCAGTCTGGTCTTCAAGATCTTCGAATCGCTCCCGTCGAAGGATTTTTTGCCGCGTGTCCGTGATCTCACATTGTCGGAACGCGGCCAGGCCTTGCGCTTGAGCGAACCATCGCTGCCCGAAATCCTCGACGATCATGCCGCTTTGCGCAAAACGCCTAAGGGCAGCCTTGGGCACGCATATTGTGACTTCATGGAGAGTGAAGGGCTAACTGCTGCGGGCCTCGTTGCCGAAGCGGAAAGCCTTGACCGTCCGAAATATGATGATCTGTTGCAATGGTTTATGGATCGCACCCGCGACACGCATGATCTCTTTCATGTGCTGACCGGCTACGGCCGGGACGCGCTGGGCGAACAATGCGTGTTGCTGTTCACTCACGGCCAGTCGCCCAGCCAAGGTCACCTGCTGATCGGATATGCGGGGGCGGCCAACATCAAGAAGATGGCTTGGGGCAGCAAGGCCCCGGTTATCGGTGCCGCCAATCAGGCCAAGCGCACAGGGAAAGGCGCGCCGCGCATGATCGAGCAGTCGATCCGCGAACTGCTGACAATGCCGATCGATGATGTCCGCGCAAAGCTGCGCATTCCCGAGCCAACGCAGTACCGCGAATGCCACCGCATTTGGCGTGAAGAGGGGATTGATCCCTACGATCTGCTCTCCAGCGAAGCGAATAACGGCGAAGCTGTTCCTGCATAATCTGAAGCTTCGTCGGCTGCGGCGAGGGCTTTCCTACTGATGCAAGTGGGTGGCATGGCGAGGCTATGTCCGCTGCCTTGCCCCCAATCGAAGTTGGAGAAGTGTCAACTTCGCAACCGTCCTGCAAACCTCTAAAGAAATTGAGGAAAGTGCGAGAACGGGCGCCTGACACACTGTCTATTGTGTCAGTTTCGTTCGCCAGTGCAGCACAGCCGCTTTGGGTCCAGGCTTCAGAGCCAGCTAGCAATCTGGCTCAGAGGTTTCTTCTTCAGCGCGTGTGCCGGAACCGTCGCGTCAGCGCTCGGATGTCCGACCACCACGATCATCAATGGCTTCTCCCATTCGGGCCGCTCGCACGCCTCGCGCAGGAAACCCATGGGGGAGGGCGTGTGCGTCAGTGTCGCGAGTCCCGCTTCGTGCAAGGTTGCAATCAGCATTCCGCACGCGATCCCCACACTTTCATTGACGTAGTAATTCTGCGTCTTTCCGTCCTCCTCGATGCCGCCTTTGCGCTGAGCAAACACGACGATCAGATAAGGCGCGGTTTCGAGAAAGGGTTTGTCGGCGTCGGTGCCCAGATCCTTGAGCGCGCCAAGCCATTCTTCGCTCGCCTTCGGATCGTCGCCATCCTCGCCGTAAAATCGCCGCTCTTCCGCCTCGGCGGCTGCACGGATGGCGCGCTTCTTTTCGGCCGATTCCACCACTGCAAAGTGCCATGGTTGATGATTTGCCCCGTTGGGCGCAGTTCCGGCAGCTTCGATCGCGGCCTCGATTACGGCGCGCGGCACAGGTTCGTCTATGAAGTATCGGCAGGTCCGCCTCTGCTTCAATCGATCGCGCAGCGACTGTGCGCGGGCGATGCTCTCATGTTCGGAAAGAGCCTCAAGCGAATAGGGGGTCGTTTCATGATCTCGCATGGGCACTCCTATCTGCTTTTGCCGCGCGGAAGTGAAGCCCCCGGCGACGGGACCTTGTGCAGGCGGTACTCTTCTGGACATGCTACTGACATGGGTGTAAATAGTGCCTGAAGAATCGAACTCTCGATGCTCATACTGGGACGCATGATGGCCGTACTTGATCTCCCTTTGGTCGCTGACGATCGTGACGTCACGGGTTTCAGGCCGCTCAAGGCTTTGCATCACTTTCGCAATCTCATCGCTGATAAGGAAGATACCAAGGAGGTGTTCTTCATTATCGAGGCGCTGAAGGGCCGGAAGGTCAGGCGGCAGGCCGAAGCATTCCTCCGCACTGATCGTGCGCGCGATTTCATGCAGCGCGAGGAACAGCTCGCGATTGCCGATATGCTCGACGATCATAATCGCTGGGCAGATTGCGGGCCGAACACGGTGGCGCAGAATTACATCCGCTTCATGAAGCGCGAGGGCCTGACCGCGAACGGTCTGGTCGACGAGAGTTATGCATGGCGTCCGCGTGAGGAACGTCCGGTCGATCAGGTCGAATGGTATCTCAATCGCCTGCGCGATACGCACGATCTGTTTCATGTGCTGACGACCTATGGGCGCGACGCTCTGGGTGAGGCGGCGTTGTTGGGCTTCTCCTACGAGCAAAACCACAATCTCGGCGTGAAGTTCATCGCCTATGCCGGCGCGCGGCAGATCAAGAAGGTGACCGGGACTTCCGCGCCGCTTTACGCTGTGATCAAGGAAGGTCGTAAGCTAGGCAAAGCAGCGAAGAAGCTGGCGCATATGGATGTAGAGGCGGTGATGCGCGAAGACATTAATGTCGTGCGCGAACGGCTCCGGATCGGCGTCCCCGTCGTCTATCGCCAGTGCCTGGCTCAGCTTGATGCCGAAGGATTTGCCGAGAAGGATCTGGGTATCGACGACGCTCAGACTGCGTAGGTTTTCAAGTCCTCACTGGCTTGGATTTGGGACCCATGCGGCGAATGTTCCTTGCTGCGATCAGCAGTCCGATCAGCGAAATCATTGCCGCCAACAGATAGGGCGCGCCCGGGAAGAACAGACCTGTGTCATCGGCATAGGCACCGAATGTTGCGGTCATGATGAGCGGGCCAATGATGCTCGTGATGCTCATCGCGCTCGCAATAGCGCCCTGCAACTCCCCCTGCGCATCTTCAGCGACCCGTTCGCTCATCATCTGCTGGAGAGCCGGGAAAGTAAGCCCGCCAAGGCCGCCGAACACGATACCCACGATCATGAACCAGCCAGACTGAGCAAAGGCGAAAAGATAGTAAGCCGGCATCGCCAGCAAGAATCCGAGAATGGCGGTGCGTTCAGGTCCGATTGCCGCAATCACACGGCCGGTCAGCCCGCCCTGCACAAAGGCCACGATAATGCCAAACAGCGTCACGCTCAGGCCGATATCCAGCTCGCTCCAATTGAACACCAATTGCGTGTGGTAAGACCACACCGACATTTGCGACTGCCCCGCCAGTTGCATAAAAAAGATCACGATAATGAAGCCGAGCACAATCGGATTGCGGCTCATCTGGATCAGCGTGCCGAGCGGATTGGCGCGTGCCATGGTGAATGTGCGGCGGCGCTCCACCGGGAGTGTTTCCCGCAGAAAGAAGTAGCCCAGGATCGCGCCGCCAATTCCAAGCACAGCGGCAGCGATAAACGGCAACCGCACGCCGAATTCTCCCAGGACACCGCCGATCGCCGGACCGATCACAAACCCGCTGGCCCCGGCTGCGCCAAGGATGCCAAAGAGTTTGCCCCGCTCATCAGGACTGGCGACATCGGCGATGCAGGAGTTTGCCGCAGCCCAACTCGCCCCCATGATGCCCGACAAGATCCTGCCTATAAAGAGCCAGAACAGGGTCGGTGCCCACGCCATGATCGCATAGTCGATGCCGAGCATGAACAGCGTGACAAGCAGAACGGGTCTGCGTCCGAAACGATCGGAAAGTCCGCCAATGACCGGCGCGAAAGTGAACTGCATGAGCGCATAGGCGAACAGCAACCAGCCGCCGATCTCTGCAGTCCGATCAAGGCTTTCGCCCGTGATCTCTTCGAGCAGACCCGGCAGCACCGGCACGATCAATCCGATGCCGACCATGTCGATAAACACGATCAGGGCCACGAAGATCAGTGTTGATGTTCGGCGAGGCGCGGTCAACGATCAGCCTTTGGGACTACGAATTTGAGGCCCGACCAGACTTCGTCGATGGCGCATTTTTTCGTGTCGACAAAACCAGCAGCAAGACCGACGCGCTGGACGGCGGCTTGATCGAGTTCTGTTTCCTGCCCTGAGCCTTTCTTGGGCCAGCTTACCCATACCTGCCCATCCTTGGCGATCTGCTGGCGAAGGTGGGCGAGCTTCTCGACCAGGTCGCTCTCTTCGGTAACGAAGATATGCGCTGCGTCGATACCCTCTGCCGGATCGGCAACGAAGCGCAATTCCAACGCATATTCGTCAATCTCGTCGATGATGCTCTCCGGCATGGAATCGAACCAACACACCTGTCCATCACGCAGGTTGAGCTTTTTGGCGAGCGGGGTTCCGGAATAGCCAGCGGTCATGTCACAGACCTTGCATGACACAGTCGCCATAGTCGACCGCGAGATGCCACAGCGCCCCGAGGCCAAATGCGCGAGCCCACCAGCGCGGTATCGCGAGCATTGCGATGTAGGCGAGGGCGGCTTCCCAACCATGCAGCAGGTGAAAACCGATGCTGCAACGGTTCGGATCGAAGATCGGATCAGCGAGCAGGTGGTCGAGGTCGATCAAGTTCGCAGCGGCGATCACGAGCCCGGCGCGTAGCCAGTTATGACGCCAAATCAGCCACCCAAATGCAAAAGGTACGAGCCAATGGCTACCGTAGTGCATGATCGGTTGGACTGAACCGAGCGCCTCGATCAAGAGGGCATCTCCGTCTCAACCGGCATCCAGTTTCTTGTCCGACGCGCGAGCCTATCGCCGGTTCCTTCACCGTCAAAATCGCTGAGCGCATCAGGTTCTGGCCAGTCCGTCCGTCCATCCAGACAGTTAAGATTGACTATGCCGTAGGCGGCTCCGTCGATTGTACATGTCGCGGCTACCAACACGCCGCAATCGGGGCAGAGCACAAAGTCAGCGGTCTTGGTGCCAAAGCGATAGCGGAGCGGTGTGGTGGCTGAAGTAAGCCGCAGTGTTCCTTTCGGATCGGCAAACCAGTTTGCTGGATGCTTGAGGCAAAAGTCACAGCCGCATTGGCGCGGCGAAATCTCGGTCAGCTCAAGCTGCGTCGCGAACGCCAGTTGGATCGTTCCACAATGACAAGAGCCAAGGTGAGTATGGCTCACCCCTCCATCCATTCCTTGAAAAAGCTCTCATGCGCGTGGCGCAAATCATCGAGCGACGCGCCCAGCACGCTCTCGCCGCCGACGGTCCCGATCCGGTGGAAACCGACCATTTCGGCTTCGGGAATTTCTGGTCCTTCGGCGACGATGCGGTTGAAGGCTTCGGCATGATCGGGCGAAACCGTGATAACATAGCGAGCCTGATCTTCGCCGAACCACCACTGGGCGGTCGTGTAAGCGTCATTTGCGGAAACTTCCGCTCCGACGCCGCCCGACATGGCCATCTCGGCCAGAGCGACTGCGAGCCCGCCGTCTGACAGGTCGTGCACCGCGCTCAGCAGACCTTCGGAGATCAGCTTGCGCACAATCTGACCTGCACCTCGTTCGGCCTCCAGATTAACCGGCGGTGCGCGGCCTTCGTCGCGACCATGCACTTCCTTGAGCCATAGGGATTTGCCGAGATGCGAGCGGGTTGGATCAGGCTTGGCCCAGAATTCCGGCGCGATGAGGTAGATGGCGTCGCCTGCGGCTTTGAATGCGGGCGTGACCATGGTTGCAGCGTCATCAATGATCCCGACGCCGCCAATAGCGGGGGTCGGGAGGATGGCGCTGCCGCCTCCGGTTGCCTTGCTTTCGTTGTAGAGCGAGACGTTACCGCTCACGATAGGGAAGTCGAGCGCGCGGCATGCATCGCCCATTCCTTCGAGCGCGTGGACGAACTGGCTCATGATTTCAGGGCGCTGCGGGTTGGCGAAGTTGAGGCAGTTGGTCACCGCCAGCGGTCGCGCGCCAACCGCGCAAAGGTTGCGATACGCCTCAGCAATCGCCTGTTTGCCGCCTTCATACGGGTCGGCATAGACGTAGCGCGGCGTGCAATCTGTGCTGATCGCCAGCGCTTTGTCTGTTCCATGCACACGAACCACTGCGGCATCACCGCCGGTCTGGAGCGTGTCGGCCATCACCTGGCTATCATATTGCTCGGCAATCCAACGGCGAGAGGCGAGGTTGGGGGAGGCTAGCAATTCCAGCAGGTCCGCACCCGGATTTTCGCTGTCAGGAACGTCCTGCATTGGCGTGATGTTCGCCCACTCGGCATATTCCGCCGTTGACAGGTAAGGCCGATCATATTCTGGCGCATCGGCGGCCAGCGGGCCGAGCGGGATATCGCACACGACCTCGCCATCGAATTCGAGCACCATGTGGCGGGTTTCGGTGACTTCACCGATGATTGCGAAATCGAGTTCCCACTTTTCGAAGATCGCCTGAGCCATCGCTTCTTTGCCGGGCTTGAGCACCATCAGCATCCGCTCCTGGCTCTCGCTCAGCATCATTTCGTACGGCGTCATGCCCTCTTCGCGGCACGGCACCTTGTTCATGTCGAGCCGGATGCCTGCCTTACCGTTGGTAGCCATTTCGACGCTGGAGGAGGTGAGACCCGCAGCGCCCATATCCTGAATCGCGACAATCGCATCGGTTGCCATCAGTTCCAGGCAGGCTTCGATCAGCAGCTTTTCGGTGAACGGATCGCCGACCTGAACCGTGGGTCGCTTGGCTTCAGCATCTTCCTCAAAGTCGGCGCTCGCCATGGTTGCGCCGTGGATTCCATCGCGCCCAGTTTTGGAACCGACATAAACAATCGGATTACCCACGCCAGTCGCGGCCGAGTAGAAAATCTTGTCAGTGTCAGCGACGCCAACGGTCATCGCATTGACGAGGATGTTGCCATCATAGGCTTCGTGGAAATTGGTCTCGCCGCCAACGGTCGGCACGCCGACGCAATTTCCGTATCCCCCGATGCCCGCAACCACGCCTTGGACAAGGTGCTTCATCTTAGGGTGATCGGGTCGGCCAAAGCGAAGCGCATTCATGTTCGCCACTGGGCGAGCGCCCATGGTGAAGACATCGCGCAGGATACCGCCAACGCCTGTCGCCGCGCCTTGATAGGGTTCGATGTAAGACGGGTGGTTATGGCTCTCCATCTTGAAGATGGCGGCTTGGCCGTCGCCGATATCGATAATTCCAGCATTCTCACCGGGGCCGCAAATCACCCAGGGCGCTTCGGTCGGTAGTTTCTTCAGATGCAAGCGAGAGCTTTTGTAGCTGCAATGCTCCGACCACATGACCGAGAAGATACCGAGCTCGACAAGGTTCGGCTCGCGGCCAAGGCCTCTGAGAACACGTTCGTATTCCTCCGGCGAAAGGCCGTGCTGCTCAACGATGTCCGGGGTGATTTCGGGCGTGTCTTGGGTCATGGCGAAACCCTCTAATTCACTCGCTTGGAGCCGCCAACCCGCCTCGGCGCACGAAGTAGCGGTTCTCCCCGACCCACACAGCAAATCCGGTCGCGACGGCGAACGCAAAGAGCGCCTGCACGTAGAGCATCATTCCCGCTTCCTTAGGCTCAGGACCAAACCAGTTGACCGCTTGAAATGCCAGCAACACTCCGATCAAGATCAACGGAGGACCAATCGGACCGCGAGAGCGGCGGATATAGAACACGAACGCGCCAAGCGTGATCAGCAACTCGAGCGGCATTGCGATGTAAGGGAAGTTCCAGAGGCCAAGCCCATAGGTCTCAGGTCCGC
Source organism: uncultured Erythrobacter sp. (assembly GCF_947499705.1). Lineage (NCBI taxonomy): Bacteria > Pseudomonadati > Pseudomonadota > Alphaproteobacteria > Sphingomonadales > Erythrobacteraceae > Erythrobacter > uncultured Erythrobacter sp. The sequence goes on from NZ_CANMPJ010000001.1 coordinate 1,196,591, forward strand.
CTGCCAGTGTGAGGTCCGGCCTGTGTGTCAGCCAATCAAGCGCCCAGTGCGACAGCACTACGAGCCCAGCCAGCAAGCCGCCAAGCGCGTTACGCTGCCACAGCATCACCAGAAGCGCAAAGCCCAGTGCCCAAACCCCGCTTCCAGCAAGGCTGTGCGTGTAGGGCATGTGGTGAAAGTCGAGAGGAACCATAGCGGTCGCATCAGGATCGACCCGCATATTCTCGATCCCGAACATGGCGAGCGCAAAGAAACCCCAATCGACGAGCTGCGCTGCGACGAACATCGTCCCAAGTTTGGGCGCGTTAGGTCCAGCAGCGGCCGCGACAAATGCCGGTGCGAAATGTCCGATAAACATGGTGTGCCCCCGATACCCCTATTTTGCGATGCGCAACGTCACGAACGTCGCCGCCGCTGAAGTCGTGCCTGTCGCAAACATTCCCCATATGATGTCTGCGACTGTGATGTGCGTTGCCCAGACTTTGAAAACCGCCTCGCTGGTGAGATCAAAGGTCGCGTAGCACAGTCCGCCAAGCAGAACTCCATTGAGCAGGGCGGTGGAAACTTTTCCGTTTTCAAGACCCGGCTTGATCGCAAACCAAACCATCCCGGCGAGATATAAGAAATAGAACACCCCTGCTGCTGCGAGATTGATATCGGTCGCCATGATTTCGCCGATCGTTGGCTGGTACAGGTTTGGCCCGGCCCAGTTAAGCCACATGGCATCGAGCAGGCCGAACACCACTGCCGCCGAAAAGTAGGCGATGATCCACTTCATTTGCGATTCCCCGTTCGCGCTCAGCCTTGACCGGGCCGCGCGGCACGGTCAATGCTCCGAAGCATGGACGAGGGCAATGGTTCCGCTCAGCAAGCGGACAACATCGAACAGATGAGCTTCGAACAGGCGCTGCGTGCGCTCGAAGAGATCGTGACACAATTGGAACGCGGCGACGTGCCGCTCGACGATTCGATTACGCTGTATGAGCGCGGGGAGAAACTGCGCGCGGCGTGTCAGAAACGGCTTGATGCGGCGCAGGCGCGGATCGAAAAGATCGTGACCGGCGCGGACGGCAAACCGAGCGGTACCACGCCGCTCGATGCGGATCGCTGACGTGAGCGTTGCAGAGATCGAAGGCGATTTACTTTCCGAGGGCCTCAAGCGGGTCCAGCGCGAGGTGGACTCGACCTTCGACGCTTTCCTTACCGTGCCGGATGACACTCGTGCCCGGCTGGTTGAAGCGATGCGCTATGCGACTATCGGCGGCGGGAAGCGGGTGCGGCCTTTGTTACTGGTCAGCACCGCCGAGCTGTTCGGCGTGGACCGCACAGCGGCTCTTCGGGCGGGCACTGCGGTTGAAGCGATCCATGTCTATTCGCTGATCCACGATGATCTTCCTTGCATGGATGACGATGATCTGCGCCATGGCAAGCCAACCCTGCACAAGGCTTTCGATGAGGCCACAGCCGTATTGGCAGGCGATGCGCTGCATGCTCTCGCGTTCGAGATCCTGGCAGATCAGGGCACCAGCGCTGATCCCTTCACCCGCAGCGAGTTGATCGGAACACTCGGTCAGGCGAGCGGAATGAATGGCATGGCGGGCGGTCAGATGATGGACATGGTCGCGGATGAAGAGGGCGTCGATTACGACCTTCACACGATCACTCGTCTCCAGCAGTTGAAGACAGGCGCGTTGCTGGCCGCAAGCGTCGAGATGGGCGCAATTCTCGGCAAGGTGCCTCCTGAAGGCCGCGCCCACCTGCGCGCCTATTCTCGCGACATCGGTCTTGCCTTTCAGATCGCTGATGATCTGCTCGATGTGACTGGCGACCAAGAGAAAGCTGGAAAAGCGCTGCGCAAGGATGAGGCGCAGGGCAAGCAGACCTTTGTGACGCTGATGGGAGTCGATCAGGCACGCGACCAAGCCCGTGCGCTCGTCGATCAGGCAGTCGCGCACCTCGGCGGTTACGGCGAAGAGGCGGGCATGCTACGCGCGCTCGCCCGTTTTATCGTTGAGCGCGACCGGTGAGAACCGCGATCGGCGCGGTTTTGGTGCTGGCATTGGGCGCCTGCGACAACGCACCTTCTCAACCTGAGGCTCAGCCAAAACAGCCAGCTGCCGTGGGCAAGCCAGTTGCGTCGCCCCTCACGGGTGATGCAACCTCAGAGACCGAAACCTGCGAGCGTGATGCTGCGGGACAAGTCGCCTGCCTCAACGAGAAATTCGCGCTTGAACTCTGCGGTGGTGCGCAAGTGCTAGGATCGATGTTTCGCGAGAACGAAGCCGACGGCACATACTCGTTTCGGACCGCTTACGGCCTCAATGCAGACTGTCTCAGCGAGCTGAAAGACGCCGCCAGAAAGAACAGCTTTCGCGAAGGTGACAAAGGAGAACTGGTCGCCAAACCGCGAACCGGCTATCGCGAGACAATCATCATCGGCCTTCAGATTTCCCAGGACGGAACTGTGGTCGAGTGGGAGAGGACAAAGGAATGAGCGACCGTTGAATGTCTCGCAAACCCTCATTGTAGCTTGGGCTCTACTGGCCACCGCTTGTAGCGATTCTTCGGACGTTCCGTACGTCGAACAACTCGTCGATCGGTTCGATGTGCCGGCTTGCGACGGTGTAAGCTTCGTGAAAGCAGGCAAAGAGGCGAGTGTCGAGAATGGGCCGGTCTCGCGGGTTTATAGCGCCGATGGCCCGTGTATTGAGAATTTGAAGGATGCCTTCGCTATTATCGGTTTCGAAGAGATCGAACCTTCAGTCTACAAGTATCAGAGCGACCAAGGGTACCACGACGTCGTGAAGCTAGAACGCTCCGATGCCCATAAAGAGATGGTCATCAAGTGGGAGACATACGAGCAATGAGCACCCGCATCGGGATTTACCCTGGGACCTTCGATCCGATCACCCTAGGCCACGCCGACATTATCCGGCGCGGGGCCAAGCTGGTCGATAAGTTGATCATCGGAGTCACCACCAACCCATCGAAGAATCCGATGTTTTCGACCGAAGAGCGCTTCGCCATGGTCGAGCGCGAAGTTGCCAATCTCGGCCTCGACAATGTCGAAGTGGTCGGGTTTAACGCGCTGCTCGTCAAATTCGCGCAGAAACAAGGCGCCAGCGTGATCATCCGCGGCCTGCGCGCGGTGGCGGACTTTGAGTACGAGTATCAGATGGCAGGCATGAACCAGCAGCTCGACGAGACGATCGAGACCGTGTTCCTGATGGCCGACGTTTCATTGCAGCCAATCGCATCGAAGCTGGTGAAAGAAATCGCGCTATATGGCGGCGATATCACTCCCTTCGTCAGTCCTGAGGTGCGAGGCGAGGTGGTCGACCGGGTTGAGACTATTGGTCGTAAGGGCGACTATTGATCTGTTCGCCGTGCCGTGCACAGCTGTCGATGGCTTCCAGATCATTCATTGAAGTGTCAGCCTTGCGCCGTTACACCGCGCGCTAACTTGGACAACACCGTGAACCTCAACATGATCAAGACATTCTTCGGCGCTTTCGCCGCTCTTTCGCTGACTGCCATGCCGATGACGGTTTCTGCACAGCCTCTGCAAGACGAGGACGACGAAGAAGTCGTCTCCGAAACTCGGCAGACCTTTGTTCCCATCAATTACAATGCTGCCGAGGACCCCGAGAATATCTGGGTGCTCGATCTGTCGAACGGTGAGCGTGTTCAGATCCGGCTGATGCCGCAATGGGCGCCCGATCATGTCGAGCGGGTCAAGACGCTGACCCGGCAGGGTTTTTATGACGGCATCATCTTCCACCGCGTGATCGATGGTTTCATGGCGCAAGGTGGCGATCCGACCGGTACCGGGCAGGGCGGTTCAGAGCTTCCTGACCTTGAAGCGGAATTCAATCCGATGCCGCATGTGCGCGGCACCGTGTCGATGGCCCGTGCAACCGAAGAGAACAGCGCCAACAGCCAGTTTTTCATCGTCTTCTACCCGCGTTTCAGCCTTGACAAGCGTTACACGAATTTTGGTCGGGTCATCTCGAACATGCCTGGGGTCGACACGATCAATCGCGGTGAACCACCGCAGGAACCGACACGGATATTGCAAGCCTCGATGGCGAGCGACAATCGCCCGGTCCCACCACCACCCGCGCCGCCGCAGCCAGAGCCGACGATTACTGCCGACTTGCTCAGCGCGCCGCTGGAACAGCAATAGGGCTTCCCCGATTGCGGTGCGCAGGTTAGGCGCGCCGCATGAAAGTCGACCTCTTCGATTTCGAGCTTCCGCAAGACCGGATTGCCCTTCGTCCAGTTCGCCCACGCGACGCGGCGAAGATGCTTGTTGTCCGCGGTAAAGGACCGTTTGAGGATCGCGGCGTTCGCGATCTACCGGACTTACTGGAGCCCGGCGATGTGCTGGTGTTCAACGATACGCGTGTCATCCCTGCGCAGCTGGAAGGGCGTCGAGCAGGGGGAGAGGCCAAGATCGGCGCAACCCTCCACAAGCGGATCGATTTGCGCCGGTGGCAGGCCTTCGTCCGCAACGCCAAGCGGGTGAAGGACGGCGACACGCTGGTCTTCGGTGGCGGCGTAACAGCGGTTGCTGAAGCACGGCTCAGCGATGGCAGCATCACTTTGGCGTTCGGCGGCGAGGAACCGGTCGAAGTTTTGCTGGAACGCGCCGGACGCATGCCACTTCCGCCCTATATCGCTGGCAAACGCGAGGTCGATGAACGCGATCTCGAGGATTATCAAACGATGTTCGCCAAGGAGGATGGCGCGGTCGCTGCACCTACAGCCTCGCTCCATTTCACCGATGCTTTGGTCGAAGCGCTAGAAGCGCGCGGTATCCAGCGAGAGATGCTCACTTTGCATGTTGGGGCTGGGACGTTCTTACCGGTCAAGGCGGACGATACCGACGATCACGACATGCATTCCGAATTTGGGCGGATTTCAGCCGAGGCTGCTGACAGATTGAATGCAGCGCGAGCGGGGGGAGGGCGGATCATTGCGGTCGGCACCACGTCCTTGCGACTGCTCGAAAGCGCCGCAAAGCCCGATCGGACCATCGCGCCATTCGAAGGCGACACCGACATCTTCATCACTCCAGGCTATGCATTCAAAGGCGTCGATGGGCTGATGACCAACTTTCATTTGCCCAAGTCGACATTGGTGATGCTCGTCAGCGCGTTGATGGGGCGCGAACGAATGCTTGCGGCTTACGAATATGCCATCGCCAACAAATATCGCTTCTACTCCTATGGAGATTCTTCGCTCCTGCTCCCTTAGGCGGCGCTTGCAATCGTGTGGGCCTGTGCCAAATGACGAGAGTGAGCGAACCGATCCTTGAAATATCCGGCCTCTCGAAGGTCTATTCCGGCGGCGTCAGGGCGCTAGACGAGGTTGATCTTGAGATTCGCAAGGGTGAGATATTCGCTCTGCTCGGGCCAAACGGGGCGGGTAAGACCACGCTGATCGGCGCGGTTTGCGGATTGGTGCGGCCGAGTGGCGGTACGATCACGGCCTTTGGGCATGATCTGGCACGCGATTGGCGTTCGGCCCGCGCACGGATTGGTCTGGTGCCGCAAGAACTCAGCACTGACATGTTCGAAACGGTTCATCGTGCGGTGTCCTATTCGCGCGGGCTGTTTGGGCATCCACCTGATAAGGCTCGTATTGAGGAAATCCTGCGATCGCTTACCCTCTGGGAAAAGCGCGACAGTCAGATCCGCGAGCTTTCTGGCGGCATGAAGCGCAGGGTGTTGATTGCGAAGGCGCTCGCGCATGACCCGGAACTGCTGTTCCTCGACGAGCCCACCGCCGGTGTCGATGTCGAGCTTCGCAAGGATATGTGGGAACAGATCAGCGCGCTGCGCGAACGCGGGACCACTATCATTCTGACCACGCACTATATCGAAGAGGCCGAAGAGATGGCTGATCGTGTCGGTATCATTCGCGGGGGCAAAATCCTGATGGTCGACGAAAAGTCGGCGATGATGCAGCGACTGGGACGGACCGAAGCTGTGATCCAGTTGACGGAGCCCCTCACCGAACTGCCGCCTGAGATTGCAGCGTTCTCGGTCGAACTTCGCGAGGATGGCACCGAGCTTTGCTATCGCGGCGGTGATGGCAGCGGGAAGGGGCGCGAAGAGGTCGCCGACCTCACAAAGGCGCTCATCAATGCTGGCATAGACTACCGCGGCATCGACATTCACGACAGTTCGCTCGAAGATATTTTCGTCGGGCTCGTCTCCAAACAGGATGCTGCGTGATGAGCTTCAATGCCAGAGGCGCGTGGTCGATCTATCAACGCGAGCTGATGCGCGCACTGCGCACGGCTTTCCAATCGATCCTGTCGCCGGTTTTGACGACTTCGCTCTATTTCATCGTATTCGGTACGGTCATTGGAGCGAGGATGGAGCCGATCGGCGGCGTGCCATATGGCGCGTTCATCATCCCGGGCCTGCTGATGCTCACGCTGCTGGGTGAGACGACCAGTAATTCTAGTTTCGGCATCTATATGCCGCGCTTCACCGGGACCATCTACGAGCTTTTGTCGGCGCCCGTGGGTGTTGCCGAGACGCTTATCGGGTTTGTTGGTGCAGCGGCGACAAAGGGACTGATCCTCGCTGCGATCATTCTCGGTACGGCGACATTTTTCGTCGACTACGAGATCAAGTATCCGCTGCTGGCCATGGGCTACATCATGCTTGTCGCAGCCAGTTTCTCGCTGTTTGGTTTCATCCTCGGCATCTGGGCTGACAGTTTTGAGAAGCTTGGGATCATCCCGCTCTTGATTCTGACACCGCTTACTTTTCTGGGAGGCACATTCTATTCGATCGACGACCTTCCTGAGCCTTGGAATGCGGTAGCTTTGGCGAACCCGATTGCGTTTCTTGTCAGCGGCTTGCGCTGGACATTTTACGGAACCTCCGATGTGTCGATTGGCGTCTCGCTAGGCCTGACTCTGGGCTTCCTTGCGCTGTGCACGGCGACCATTGCCTATATCTTCAAGACCGGCTGGCGATTGCGCGATTAAAACGACTGATAGTGCTGAATTACAACACTTTTCCCGCTGGTCGAGCTGAGTGAGCAATTGGTGGAATCATTCACTTGGCTGAAAGATTCTTACTCCTATTTCCCTGCCGTTGCTCGCCCCCAGAGCATCAAACTAAGGGAATACACAATGAAGAAAATCACACTCAGTACGCTTGCTGCAGTCGCCGCATTGACCGCCCCCGGCGCGGCCTTTGCACAAGACGCTGGTCAGGCAGAAGTCACCGTTGGCGCGAATGCCGGCTACCACGATCTCGGCATTGGCGACGATCTCGAAGATATTGCAGGCCCCGACGCCAGCGATGGCGGCGCCATCTTCGGCGGGTTTATCGCGGTCGATTTCCCGGTTTCGTCCAACTTCTTCGTTGGTGTCGAAGGGAACGCCAATATCGGTACCGACGCGATCGACGCCGATTACGGCGCATCGGGCCGTCTCGGCTATCGCGCCGAGAATGGCACCAAGGTCTACTTGCGCGGTGGCTATCAGTGGGTCGACGTCGACGCAGCGGCACTCGCAGGTGTGGACGGCGATCTGTTCGACGAAGACGATCTAGGCATCGACACGACTGTTGGCGATTACCTCGTCGGCGCCGGTGTCGAAGTGCCGGTTGGTCAGGTTTCGATCCGGGGCAATGTCGACACGATTTCGTTCGAAACCCTGCGTCTGACCGCAGGCGTCGGCTTCCGCTTCTAAGCAAGCTGAATTTGCACAAGAGGCCGTCCGCTCACCAAGCGGGCGGCCTTTTCAATTTGCGCGTGCGGCACGTTGGATCTGTTCGACCTCGTCATCGCTGAGCGGCGCAAACGTTACCCTAACGAGCGGACGACTTGGTGCAGCCTCGGGCGCGATATTCGCGATATCCACTGGCGTTTCATCTCCATCATCCGGCTGCTGGCCGACAGGGGGATTCACATCGGTTTCCAAACCAATGCCCGTCCCAGGATCACGAATTGAGCCGATTGTGTTCTCGTTCAAACGTGCCCCCGTCACAGAGATGGACGCCGGCATAATCTTCGCCATGATCGCGAATTTGGGCATGACCGCTGCATCGGAAAGTTCATACGCGCCGGTGCTATCGTACTTGAAGCGTAGCTGTCCGCTTTCTTCCTCGACCACGCGCAAGTCGATGCCTCCCGCAAATCCCTTGGCCGATTTCAGCGTTTCGCGCCCGTAGATGATGCCGCGCACGAACACGACCGGCTCGCTCAGCGTGCTGAGATACTCGCCGCAATCGCCTCGCCTTACGAACGTATCCATCTCGTCGCGGGCGAGGAAACGCTGACCAATATCTTCGATCTGATAGATGCTTGCGGACTGGAAATTCAGATCCGCATCGACAGAGGTCTTTGCCTTCTGGAATACGCCCTGGAACGGGGCGGGGATGCCCAAATCGGTGCTTAGCGTCGAGTTCGAAGTCCAGCGCGGCATGCTGGCCCATTGTTCGACCGGCACCATATCATTGGGCAGAGTGCATTTGCGAGTGATCAAATCGAGCTTGTTGTTGACGGCCAGAACCGAGCCAAGCTCGTAAGCAGGACCGTTGATAGCGACGAGTCGGTAGCTGTAATACTCATTGCGCGGACTGCTGGCGGTGGGGCCACCCAACTGCATCTGCAGTGTATCGGCCAGCTCCTGTTTGGCCTCGAAATAACTGATCAGCTTGTCAGTCGACTTGCTCATCACTGGACCGGGATTTGCCGCACACGCGCTGAGCGAGAACGCGGCAATTGCCATCGCAGCAACTCCAAATAGCCTCTGAGATTTCGCCACAGTCCCCTCCATTGCCCGAAAAACATCCAAGCTGGTGCCCCTTGTGGATTTCACCGGCACCCTGCGACTTTGCTTCAACAGTGACACTCGCATCCTTGATCGAACCTGTCTAGGCGAGGCAGCTATGGTTCAGAGATTTGAATTTGCAGTGGAAGCCACCGACGGGCGCGCTCGGACCGGCCGCATTCGGATGATGCGCGGGGACATTGCCACGCCCGCCTTTATGCCGGTGGGAACGGTGGCGACGGTCAAGGCGATGAAGCCTGAGGCCGTGCGAGCGATCGGTGCTGATATTATCCTGGGTAACACGTACCATTTGATGCTGCGTCCGGGCGCTGAGCGCATGGCAAAGCTGGGCGGGCTGCATAAGTTCATGAACTGGCAGCGCCCGATCTTGACGGATAGCGGCGGTTACCAAGTGATGAGCCTCTCGGACCTGCGCAAGCTTAGCGAAGAAGGCGTTGAGTTTCGCAGTCACCTTGACGGTTCCAAGCATATGCTGACGCCGGAGCGCTCGATGGAGATCCAGCGGTTGCTCGGCTCAGACATCGTCATGGCGTTCGATGAATGCCCGCGTGCCGACCGACCGCGCGAAGAAATCGCCGAGAGCATGGAGCTATCAATGCGATGGGCGAGGCGCAGTCGGGACGGGTTCGACAGCGGAGAGGAACATGCTTCGCGATCTGCTTTGTTCGGCATCCAGCAAGGCGCGCTCGATCAGGAATTGCGCCAGATCAGCGCCGAAAAGCTGATCGACATCGGTTTCGATGGCTACGCGGTAGGCGGTCTCGCGGTGGGAGAAGGGCAAGAAGCAATGTTCGGTGTGCTCGATTACGCGCCCGAGATGCTGCCCAAAGACCGTCCGCGTTATCTGATGGGGGTGGGCAAGCCAGACGATCTGGTCGGTGCAGTCGAACGCGGTATCGACATGTTCGATTGCGTTCTCCCAACGCGTTCAGGGCGCAACGGCCAAGCCTTTACCTGGAATGGGCCGATCAACCTGCGCAACGCTCGCTTTGCTGAAGACACCGATCCGCTGGATGATCGCTGCGAGTGCGACACCTGCGCCCACTATTCCCGCGCCTATTTGCACCATCTGCAGAAATCGGGCGAGATACTCGGGGCGATGCTGGTGACCGAGCACAATCTCGCATTTTATCAGCAGTTGATGCGGAAAATGCGCGGCGCAATCTCAGCAGGTCAGTTTGCACAATTCGCCTTGGACTTTCGTCAGGACTACCTGCGACCAAGTCGCGGATAGCGCTTTGCAAATAGCTCGACAAATGCGGCTTGAAAGGCCACATGCGCGCCCATGTCAGAGACGATAAAAGCCCCTGAAGATTGCCGAGATATGCTCGATGTGCGTGCCGGCGTCGATGCGACCGACCGCGAGCTTATCGAGCTGTTGGAGCGGCGCTTCGGCTATATGCGGGCCGCCGCTCGCATCAAGCAAAGCCGCGAGACGGTGCGCGATGAAGAGCGAAAGGCTAGCGTGATTAATGCCGCCGTCGCCGAAGCCGAAAGGCGCGGCATCCCTGGAGATGTTATTGCGGACGTATGGGAGCGACTTGTCGAAGGATCGATCGCTTACGAATTCGTCGAATGGGACCGGGTCAGGGACTGATTTGGCTACCTGTTGAGAAACCGCTCCAGCCGCGGCTCTTTAGTCTCAGGAGCTTTGGGTCGGATCGAACGTGCCATTTTTTCGATCTTTCCCTTCCACTTCGAGTTATTCTTCTCTGCCCCGCCATTCTTGATTGGTCCGCAGGTAAGCACACGAACTGGCTTGAACCCGACGAAGCCAAGGACCTGACCTTTCCAGCGCTTGATCAGTGCGTTTCCGTACACCAGCCATAAGAACAAGGCCGGAGTGTCCATGGTCGCGATGACGTCTGCTGAACGCCCTTGCATATGCCCGTCCCACAACGAACTGTCTTTGCGATAGGAAAACATGAAACCGGGCAGGAACAGTCGGTCCAAAAGTCCCTTCAGCATCGCCGGTTCGCTTCCCCACCACATCGGGAACGCAACCACGAGATGATCGCAGTCGTCAAATTGTGCAGCCAGTCGCTGGATGTCAGGCTCCCACTCGGTACGTTTTTTGTAACCGTGTTTGAGGTTGGGGTCGAAGGCAAGCTCTCGCAATGCAACATATTCAACCTGCGCTGTACTCGGTAACGACCGTTTGTAGTGGTCGAGCAGACTTGAGGAATAGCGCCCTTCGTCTGGGTGTCCGTCGAGTAACAGCACTCTCATCAATCAGTCTCCGTTCCTGAGAATGGTGTGGGCTTCATCGCTGCAAATGAAAAGGGCGGCCCCTAAGGACCGCCCCAATCTTGAGTATGGGTATTCGGGATCAACGCGAGTAGAATTCAACCACCAGGTTCGGTTCCATCGTCACCGGATACGGCACTTCGTCGAGCTTCGGTACGCGGGTGAAAGCGACCTTGTCGTTGCCTTCTGGAACAACATAGTCGGGAATTTCACGCTCAGGCAGGCTCTGTGCTTCGATCACAAGCGCCATTTCCTTGGCCTTGCTGCCGAGGCTGATGACTGCGCCCACATCGCAGCGACGTGACGGAATGTTGCACTTCACGCCGTCCACATAGATGTGACCGTGGTTCACGATCTGACGCGCAGCAAAGATCGTCGGAGCGAACTTGGCGCGGTACACGATCATGTCGAGACGGCGCTCAAGCAGGCCGATCAAGTTCTGGCCGGTGTCACCCTTCATCCGGGTGGCGTCTTTATAGGTCGAGCGGAACTGCTTCTCGGTCACGTCGCCATAATAGCCTTTGAGCTTCTGCTTGGCGCGCAGCTGCAGGCCGAAGTCGCTCATCTTGCTCTTGCGGCGCTGACCGTGCTGGCCGGGGCCGTAGGAACGCTTGTTGACTGGAGAATTTGGACGACCCCAGATGTTTTCACCCATCCGGCGGTCGAGCTTGTACTTGGCGCTCTTGCGCTTCGACATAAGTCTTTCCTTCAAATTTGCTGAGCCGCCCCAGTGGCGACCATCTAACCCGGCATCGCTCCACCCAGCCTATATGCTGGATGCGGCCACCGCTTCACCGGGGTGCGGAGCCAATTTGCGAAGCGCGCCCATTAACAGGAATGGGTGCCCAGTCAAGCATGCCGTCAAGGTACAGACGAAACTGATGCGATCAGTTGCTGCGGCGACGCTGCTCGGAATTGAAGGCTTTCCATTCATCACGCGTAAGGCAAACTTTCACCTTCTTTCGGCTGCCCATGCCTTCTGTGATGCGTCGACATATCTTCTTTTCTTCCTTTGCCTCTTCGACCTTTTCAGTCTTTTCTTTGTCTGGCTCACCGGCGAGGATGGGAGCGGAAGCAAACAGCGCAGCGGAAGAGGCCACAACAGCGGCAAGAGCAAATTTCATCAATGATCTCACATGGATTGGAAAGAGGGGTGCTAAGGAGCTAGCGGCGAGCTTGGCGGATGTCCACTGGATGCCGACGTTTGTCATAGTTGGGCACCGGATTGGTCTTACAATCGCACAAATAACCTAGGCTGAATGTGTTTAGCTTTCTTCTCGGGGGCCACGTCCCAGCGTGGTCATCACACCGCGGAGTGTTCGCACTTCTAAGTGGTTCCATCCGGGTTTGGTCAGGACACTTCGCAACGTTCTGCGTGTTGCATCAGCACGAGGCTCAGGCAAAAAGTATCCACGCGGTGCGAGCAGTTTTTCGAAATGGGCGATCAGACCGTCGAGCTCTTCCTGCGAGGCAGGGGGAAGTAACCCCTCTTCGGCCGTGGGTTGCACCAGCTCAGCCTGCTTCGACCATTCATAGGCGCAGAGGATCACCGCCTGTGCGAGGTTGAGCGAACCGAACTCCGGGTTGATCGGAACCGTCAGGATATGGCGGGCGAGCGCAACATCTTCTGTTTCGAGACCCGAAGCCTCCCGCCCGAACAGGATCGCGTGTCGCCCTGCCTGACTGTGCATTAGTTTTCCGGCTTCATCCGGTCCCACCACTGGTTTCGTGACGCCGCGCTTGCGGACGGTGGTCGCGTAGATGTGCTCGCAATCCGCGACGGCTTCAGCGGTGGTATCAAAGACCTGCGCCTGATCCAGAACGATGTCTGCACCGGCCGCCGACGGCCCGGCAGACGGGTTGGGCCAGCCATCGCGCGGGTTCACGATGCGCATTTCCGTGAGTCCGAAATTAAGCATCGCGCGCGCGGCCTTGCCGATGTTTTCGCCCAATTGCGGGCGAACAAGCACGATGATCGGTTTGTTGGGCGCAGACATGCGGGCTTCAGTCCTTCGCCGCTTCCTGCACGGTGCTGGCAAATTCCTCGAAATCGCGCGCCTCGGAGAAATCGCGATAAACGCTGGCGAAGCGAATATAGGCGACGCTGTCGATCTGCTTCAGCCCATCCATCACCAGCTCGCCAATCTTGGTCGAAGGAACCTCGCCTTCGCCAGCGGTTTCGACCTGTCGCTGAATGCCGGAGACCAGTCGGTCGATCTGATCCTGTGTTACACCGCGCTTTCTGCAGGCGAGCGTCACCGAATGTTCAAGCTTTGAGCGATCGAATGCTTCCCGCCGATCGCCCGACTTTACGATCACGACCTCTCGTAACTGCACTCGCTCGAAGGTCGTGAAGCGAGCGCCGCACGAGGCACATTGCCGCCGACGGCGAATGGCCGTGGCGTCTTCGGTCGGACGACTGTCTTTGACTTGACTGTCGTCATTTGCACAAAAGGGACAGCGCATTCAGTAAGTTACTTCTTAATTCTCATATACAGAGCGATAGCCGCGCCAACGATCAGACCTAGAAACCATGCTCCATCGAATGCAATAACACCGACGAGTGCACCGATCACCGCTCCAATAACGACCGGCTTGGTTGACGGATGATCCGGGCCATCCTTCGCCATTTCCGATATCTCGGTCTTCGCGTCTTCAACCCAGTCTTTTTCTTCGTCTGGCTTAAGGTCGTTCATTGGGGCGCGGCTCCTCGTTTGCTCATAAGCCCGGATAGACCGGGAACGCGCTGCAAAGTGCGGCGACGCGCGAGCGCACGCTTTCTTCGACTTGCCCGTCACCATCCGGGCCGTTCTTCGAAAGGCCATCGACCACCTCAGCGATGAGTGCACCGATCTGGCGGAATTCGACCGGGCCGAAACCGCGTGTCGTGCCCGCTGGTGTACCGAGGCGTATGCCGCTGGTGACGAAGGGCGAACGCGTGTCAAACGGGATGCCATTCTTGTTGCAGGTTAGCCATGCGCGGTCGAGCCCTGCTTCGGCTGCTTTCCCGGTCACATCTTTCGCCGTCAGATCGACCAGCATCGAGTGATTGTCCGTTCCGCCAGAAACGATCCGAAGGCCGTTTTCTTCGAGACTGGTGGCAAGTGCGCGGGCGTTTTCGACGATGCGGTGTGCGTAAGTCTTGAATTCCGGCTGCAAAGCCTCGCGGAAGGCTACGGCCTTGGCCGCGACGATGTGCATAAGCGGCCCGCCTTGCAGACCAGGGAACACCGCCATGTTCAGCGGTTTGGTGAGCGCCTCATCATTCCAGAGGATGATACCAGAACGGGGGCCGCGCAGACTTTTGTGCGTCGTCGAGGTCACGATGTCGCAATGCGGGAAGGGCGAGGGGTGCGCGCCGCCAGCGACGAGGCCTGAAATGTGGCTCATATCGCACAGCAAATAGGCGCCAACTTCGTCGGCTATCGCGCGGAAAGCCGCGAAATCCCATGTGCGGGAATAGGCGGTTCCGCCGCAGATAATCAGCTTGGGCTTATGTTCACGCGCAGTCGCAGCGACCGCGTCCATGTCGATCAGCTCGTCGCCCTCGGTCACGCCGTAGCTGACCGGGTTGAACCACTTGCCCGACATATTGACCGGTGAACCGTGTGTGAGGTGTCCGCCTGAATTCAGATCGAGCCCCATGAACGTGTCACCCGGCTGAAGGAGCGCAAGGAACACTGCCTGGTTCATCTGGCTACCGCTGTTCGGCTGCACGTTGGCAAAGTTGCACCCGAACAATTGCTTGGCTCGTTCAATTGCCAGCATTTCGACAACGTCGGCATAGTCGCAGCCGCCATAATAGCGCTTGCCCGGATAACCTTCGGCATATTTGTTGGTGAAAACGCTTCCAGCGGCTTCGAGCACGGCGCGGCTCGCGATGTTTTCGCTGGCGATCAGTTCGATCTTGTCGCGCTGGCGGGCGAGTTCGCTGTCGATCGCGGCGGCAATTTCCGGATCGGCTGCGGCAAGATCGTCATTCCAGAACCCGTCCATAGGGTTCACAACGTCGGAGGGCTGAGTGCTCATTGATGGGTCTCGATATGATCGGGCAGAACGGGCGGTTTGCCGAGTTTTGCAACGCGGCGCTGATGGCGGCCACTCGGATCACCGGCATCGGCGAATTCGGTGTCCAGGAATGTAGCTACGCAAGACTTGGCCATTTCGATGCCAATCAGCCGAGCACCCATGGCGATTGCGTTCGCATCATTGTGCTCGCGCGCGAGGGCGGCGGACAGCGGCTCTGACACAAGAGCGCAGCGTACGTCGGGGTGGCGATTCACGCTGATCGATATCCCGATGCCCGATCCGCACAGGGCAATTCCAAATTCGGCGGTTCCATCGGCAATGACTTCGGCCAGTTTATAGCCGTAATCGGGATAGTCGACGCTCTCGCCCTCATCGGGGCCCAGGTCGGCAACTTCGTGGCCAATATCCATCAACCATTCGGCGAGTTGCGCTTTAAGGTTGGTCGCGGCGTGATCGGAAGCAATAGCAATGCGCATGTGGGGCTACATAGTGATGTGAAGCGATTCTCTCCACCCCGCGATGGCCGCTTTTCTACGGTGGGGTCGCGTCGTCAGGCGAGCTTTTTGCCCAGCCACTTCCAGAGCTTTTCGATCTCTTTGGCCGCCTTGCCTTCCGGATCGATTTCGGCAGCGGTTTCTCCCTTGGCGCTGGAGCGATGGAATGCGGCGCGGTCACCCAGTTCGACCGAACAGATTTTCAGGCCCATGGCCTTGGCGGCTTTGCGCGCATCCTTGGTCAACACGGTTGCGCCTGCCGGCACTCCATTGAGGACGACGTAAGCGGGCTTCTTCGCGAATTCGACGAGATCGGCAATCGGTTCAAGCGCGTGCAGATCGAAAGCGCGCGGTTTAGTAGGGATGAGCACCAAGTCGGCAAGTTTGATCGCTTCGCGAGCGGCCGCGTCCGCATGTGGCGGCGTGTCGATTACAGTGAAGTCGACCCCGTTCTTTTGCGCGCTCTCGATCGTGCGACCAAGCCGGGCAGGGGGGCTTGTGACGACCACTGGCAGATAATCTCCGCGCCAGTCCGACCAAGCGGCAGCGGTCGCCTGCGGATCGGTGTCGATCACGCAGCTCTCATGCCCAGCCTGCGCAGCGCGGGTGGCGAGATTGACCGCGAGGGTCGTCTTTCCGGAGCCGCCCTTTTGACTGACGATGGCTATGGTTGTTGGACTATTTACCGAAGGCATCGCTGCGCCCCTCGCCAGACTTTAGTTGCTGTTCCGAAGGCTACTCTTCGTTCACGCCTTCTTCGGTTGAACCGCTGCGATACTCAACGATCCGAGTCATTAGATCAGGCATCCGGTCCATTACGAGTGCCAGAGTTTTGTCTATGTGCCGCTGATTGGCGGCAGCGAAATCAGGGTGCGAAAGAACCTCCGCGCTCTTGAGCATGAAGCTCTTACCGCTGTCGGTCGACACAAAGGCCAAAATGTCGCGAAGTTCCTGCTCAGAGTAGATCTTCGAGAATGATTTTGCCCAGCTGTCCATCAGGTCAGGGATCGACTCCTTCAGGATGACATTCGTTTCCGCGAGTGTTTCCTTCTGCCAGTCCTCTATGATCGCCACGGCACCGTCATCATTGATCTGGTCGCGGAGCGATTGCAGCACCTGCGCTTCCATTTGCTCGGCTACGGCTCGGAACATCGGTTCGCGGGTTTCTTCGGGATAGGAGATCGCGAGTATCTCGTTCGCTAGGTCAAGGCGTATCTGTTCCGACGATGCAGCTGCCGATACAGCAGTTTCTTCGGCGAAGGCAGGACCGGCGAATCCTGAAGCCAAAGCGACCGAGGCGAGCAAGTTGCGCAGAACTGTCACTGATCCAGGAACGACCGCATCTTCCGCGACCGCGATGGATGCTTCAGCTTGCGCAGCGCTTTCGCTTCGATCTGACGGATACGCTCACGCGTCACCGAGAATTGCTGGCCGACCTCTTCCAGAGTGTGGTCGGTGTTCATCCCGATGCCGAAGCGCATGCGTAGCACGCGTTCTTCACGCGGAGTGAGCGAGGCGAGCACCCGGGTGACGGTTTCCTTGAGGTTTGCCTGAATTGCGGCATCCACGGGGATGATCGCGTTCTTGTCTTCGATGAAATCACCGAGATGCGAATCTTCCTCGTCGCCAATTGGAGTTTCGAGGCTGATCGGTTCTTTGGCGATCTTCATCACCTTGCGAACTTTTTCGAGCGGCATCGAAAGCCGCGCTGCCATTTCCTCAGGTGTCGGCTCGCGGCCTTCCTCGTGCAGGAACTGACGGCTCGTGCGAACCAGCTTGTTGATCGTCTCGATCATATGGACCGGAATACGGATCGTGCGCGCCTGATCGGCGATCGAGCGGGTGATCGCCTGACGGATCCACCAAGTTGCGTAAGTGCTGAATTTATAGCCGCGGCGGTATTCGAATTTGTCGACCGCCTTCATCAGACCGATATTGCCTTCCTGAATAAGATCAAGGAATTGCAGGCCGCGATTGGTGTATTTCTTGGCGATGGAAATCACGAGACGCAAGTTCGCCTCGACCATTTCCTTTTTCGCGATACGCGCTTCGCGCTCACCCTTTTGCACCATATTCACGATGCGGCGGAATTCGGGCAGTGCCATGCCGGTGTTGGCGGCAATGTCGGTGATTTCGGTGCGGATGCGCTCGATTGCGGCGGCCTCTTTGTCTGCGAAAGAGGCCCACTTCTTGTCCTTCTTCGCATTGGCCTTGATCCAGCTGTCGTCCAGCTCGTTGCCAACATAGCTCTTCAGGAAGTCGATCCGCTTCACCTTGTGGCGTTCGGCAAGGCGCAGCATCTGGCCGCCAAGTGCAGTGAGGCGGCGATTGAAGGCGTAGAGGTTGTCGACCAGGAATTCGATCTTGGTCGCGTGGAACTGCATGCTCTCAACCTCGGCGGTGAGTTCATCGCCGAGCGTTTCGTATTTCTTCTCTTTCGCCTTCGGAAATTCGCCGCCCGCAGCAAGGGTGTCGACCCGCTCGGCCTGCAGCTTCTCAAAGGTCTTGAACAGCTTGGTGATGCGCGCAAACCGCTCGATCGCGTCAGGCTTCAATGCGGCTTCCATCTGCGCGAGCGAAAGAGTGTTGTCCTCTTCCTCTTCTTCATCCTTCTTGGATTCGCCTTCTTCGCCGTCTTCGCTTTCTGCGTTCTCGTCGTCGCTGTCGTCATCCTCGTCATCGTCGCGGATGGTCGGACCAGCGGTTTCTTCAGAGATCTCGCCGTCGTCGTCCTCGTTTTCCTCCTCCATCTTGTCAGGTGGAGGCTCCTTGGAAAGCATTGCGTCGAGATCGAGGATTTCGCGCAGCTGCATGTCTTCGGCGTTGAGCGCTTCGGACCACTGGATAATGGCGTGGAAGGTGATCGGGCTCTGACACAGACCCATAATCATCATGTCGCGGCCGGATTCGATCCGCTTGGCAATCGCGATTTCGCCTTCGCGGCTGAGCAGCTCAACCGCGCCCATTTCGCGTAGATACATGCGAACCGGATCATCGGTTCGCTCACCGGTGCCGGTCTTTTTGGCGGCGGGAGCCTTGGTGTCTTTCTTTGTGTCTTTCTTGGCCGCTTCGCCGACCTGCATTTCCTCGACTTCGGCTTCCTGCTCCGCTTCGGCCTCGGCTTCTTCGTCGTTTTCGACGATTTGCACGCCCATTTCGGAAAGCGCGGTCTGAATGTCCTCGATCTGATCGGGGCTCATCTCGCCCGATGGCAAGGCTTCGTTGAGCTCATCATATGTGATGTAGCCCTTCTTTTTCGCCTTGGTCATCAGCTTCTTCACTGCAGCCTCATTGAGGTCGATCAGTGGAGCGTCTTCTTTATCTTGGGTTTTTGCGGTCGAGGCCATGTAAACTCGTCAATCCGTTTCCGGGTCGCCTTCGGATGTATCCGCCGACGCCGATGTTAATTCTGTCTCAGCCGCTGCAGCGGCCTTGTCCTGGTCGGTCGCCGAAGCGGCCTTTCTGCGCCCAAAAGCTTTCAAGCGCTCGTCAACTGTCGTGAGCTGTCCACGTAGTCTGGTCTGTTCCGCGAAAGATCCTTCAGGGTCCTCGTCAAACCTGGCAATCGTCGCCGCCATAGCGGCTTCGAGCGCCGGTTTCTCAACCAGCAGCGATACAGCTTCGGCCAGTTCCTCGCGCGCTTCACCGGTTGGTGTGCCTTCTCTGAGGAAGGCGTAACGAATATCGTCCGGTGGGGCAGGATAGCCTTGCTCGCCAGATATGGCGGTTTCGCCGCGCGAATCAAGCCTCTCCGACAGCTCTATCAGCGATTCGATTGCAGGTGCGGCTTCTCGGTCGAGTTTTGCGAGCCTGATCAGGGCCTCTGCGTGGCGTTCAATCTGGTCTGGATGTCGGACCAAACCGGCCAATACAGCCCCTTTGAAATCCGAACGCTGGCCGCCCGACATGGCGCGTTGAAGAACTTCCCGAGCACCGCTGGAAAGGCCGCGTTGAGTAGTTGCGCCGGGGCGCCACGGGCCGCGCTTTGTCTGGTCGCGCGGAGGGCGGGGCGGGTAGGCAAATGCCGAGAAGCGATCGAGCAACTCGCGGCGGTAGAGCGCCTGAATATCGCGGTCCTGGATCGTAGCGACATGTTCCATCAGCCTCGCCTTGAGGCCAGCCTTTGCCTCAGGGCTATCGAGCGATTGTGCGTCGCGCTCGAAGGTCCACAGCATATCCAGCAGCGAAGTTGGCTCGGCGAGGAGTTTCTCCATCGCAGTGACGCCCCGCTTGTTGATCAGGTCGTCGGGATCAAGTCCGGCGGGCAGTTGCACAATCGCGAGCGAGCGCATGGGGGCGAGCATCGGCAGCGCGCGGCTGATGGCGCGCATGGCGGCACGTTGCCCTGCGGCGTCGCCATCGAAACAGAGAACCGGCCGTTCGACCATGCGCCACAGCATTTCCAGCTGCATTTCGGTGAGTGCGGTTCCGAGGGGAGCGACCGCATCCTCGAACCCAGCCTGGGCGAGAGCGACCACGTCCATGTAGCCTTCGACCACGATCACACGGCCAGACTGGCGCGACGCGGGTGCGGCGCGGTGGAGGTTGTAAAGCGTGCGGCCCTTGTCGAACAAAGGTGTGTCGGGAGAGTTCAGATATTTGGCAATGCCTTCGCGCTTGCCGAGAATGCGTCCGCCGAATGCGATCACCCTACCGCGCGCATCCTGGATCGGCAGCATGACACGGCCACGGAAGCGGTCATATTTCGTGCCATCGTCGGTTGCGATCCGCATGCCGCTTTCAACCAGCATGGCTTCGTCGAAACTAGGAATAGCGGTAGGGAGAGCCTGTTTGCTCTCAGGAGCATAGCCAAAGCCGAACTCGCGCAGGGTCTCCGACTTCAGATCGCGGTTCTTCAGATAATCGAGCGCTTCGCGTCCAACATCGGAGCGCAGATTGTGGACGAACCATTGCTGTGCTGCTTCGGTGACATCGACCAGCTCGGCACGCTTTTCTGCACGCTTGGCTGCAACCGGATCGGGCGCCGGGACTTCCATACCGGCTTCGCTCGCCAATTCCTTGATCGCGTCGATGAAAGACAAACCGCGCTGTTCGGTCATCCAACTGATCACATCGCCATGCGCTCCGCAGCCGAAGCAATGATAAAAGCCCTTCTGATCGTTGACCGTGAAGCTTGGCGTCTTCTCGTCATGGAACGGGCAACACGCTTTCCACTCACGCCCCGCTTTGGTGAGCTTGTCGGTGCGCATAATCACACTCGACAGCGTGATCCGCGCGCGAAGCTCGTCCTTCCATTGCGGGGTGATTGTCATGTTCGGAAGGTGCGCCCGATTGACCGACGGTTCAAGCGAGTTTGTGGAGCAATCTGTGCGTGACTTTGGCTTAGCTCAAAGCCGCCTTCACCAGACCGCTCGCCAGCTTGCCATCCAGCACCGCGCCGTGGCGCTTTTTCAGCTCACCCATCACCTGGCCCATGTCTTTCATGGATGAGGCGCCAGTCTCCGCCTTGATCGCGTCGATTGCGGCTTTGGTTTCGTCCTCCGACATCATTTGAGGAAGGAACTCGTCTATGACCGCCAGTTCGGCCTTTTCCTTGGCCGCCAGCTCGTCACGTCCGCCCGTTTCGTACATTTCGATCGATTCGCGGCGTTGCTTGGCCATTTTCTGCAAAACAGACGTCACTAGCGCATCGTCATCATTGTCTTTGCCGCTTGTCCGTTCCTCGATGTCGCGGTCTTTGATCTTGGCAGAGATCTGGCGGAGCGTTGCTGTGCGGGCCTTTTCGCCCGCTTTCATCGCAGTGATGGTTGCGGCTTTGATATCGTCACGGATCATGGCTTTGAAAATCTTTGTTGTGGATGGATGGGTGTTGCAGCGCGCTCTAACGCATCCTTTGCTCTCCGCCTAGGTTGACGCGACCCCGGCAGACCCTTAGCCGGTGAGACTTAGCGACATTGCTGGAAATCCTCTGACTCGGAGAGCCCCGAATGGCTTCTGCTGCCTCTCGTCCTGCGCAACCCAAGGGTGCGACAGGTTGTCTCGTTCTGGCCGATGGGACGGCCGTTTGGGGGAAGGGCTTTGGCGCTAGCGGCAGCGCGGTGGGCGAAGTGTGCTTCAACACTGCGATGACCGGCTATCAAGAAGTCATGACTGATCCTAGCTACGCGGCGCAGATCGTCACGTTCACCTTCCCGCATATCGGCAATGTCGGGACAAATGGCGAAGATATCGAAAGTCTGGTCGAAAGTGCCGTCGGCTGCGTTGTTCGTGAGGATGTGACTGAACCGTCAAACTTCCGCTCTCTAGAGCGCTTCACCGACTGGATGGAGCGCAATGGCAAGATCGGCCTGTCAGGTATCGATACACGTGCGCTAACCCGTCGCATTCGATTGAGCGGAGCGCCCAATGCGGTGATTGCGCATGAGCCTTCGGGTCAGTTCGATCTCGATGCATTGCTTGCTCGCGCTCAGGAATGGGCGGGGCTGGAAGGAATGGACCTCGCCAAGCGCGTGACCCGAGAGACACGGGAAAGCTGGGAAGGCGGATACTGGCGGTTAGGTCACGGCTATGGCCGCGCGGCGCGTGACGCGACGCCGCACGTAGTCGCGGTGGACTACGGCGCGAAGGACAACATCTTCCGCAATCTCGTCCGAGCCGGGGCGAAGGTGACTGTGGTTCCGGCCAAGACCAGCTACGACGATATCGTGGCGCTGAAGCCTAATGGCGTGTTTCTCTCCAATGGGCCGGGCGATCCGGCAGCGACGGGTGAATATGCGGTGCCGGTGATCAAGGCGCTGCTTGATGCCGATGTGCCACTGTTCGGCATTTGCCTGGGCCATCAGATGCTCGCGCTGGCAGCGGGGGCGAAGACAGTGAAGATGCATCAGGGCCACCGCGGCGCGAACCACCCGGTCCAGCGTGTGGGTGAGGGCTGGGGCGAGACCACAGGCCTCGTCGAGATCACCAGCATGAACCACGGCTTTGCCGTCGACGCGGACACATTGCCTGAGAGCGTGGAGCAGACCCATGTGAGCCTGTTCGACGGCTCTAACTGCGGGATCGCGGTGAAGGGCAAAGCGGCATTCGGAGTGCAGTATCACCCAGAGGCGTCGCCAGGGCCGCAAGACAGCTTTTACTTGTTCGAGAAGTTTGTTGACGGGCTTGGATGAAGCGCGACACGCGGGCGCACATAGAGTTTCGCCAATAATTCAATAATCCGCTTCAAGAATTTGCATCAATACTATAAGAATATTCCGCTAACAAGACCAAGAGGGGCCGCGGAATATGACTGCTGTTGGCGATCAAGTGATCAAATTGCTCGAACTCGGCGATACATTCACTTGGGTGACACGCAAGGATCGATCGGATGCGCTTGCGTTGCTCAAGAACGATCGTCAGTTCGATGCGACGATAAGGCAGCTTGGCATGCGGAAATTCTTGCGAGAATTTCTTCAGCGCTATTTCATGGATCAGGGGACGCCGACTTTGTACGACGCGGTCATGGTTTTTGCGGCGCGAGCGAATGGTAGCTCTGCCGCAATGATCGAGAAGGCCCTATCGGGTATGCGCTATGTCGACAGAGATGCCGTGCTTCTCCAACTGCGCTTTGGTAATTCTACGCAAACCTTCGGTCTTGCCCATGATCTCGCCGTCAGTATGCGGGCGAACCGCGTGCTGACAATGAGTGCAGGCAGCCCATCGACAACCGCGACCATTCCAACAAGTCCGACAAAGTCATTCTCCGGGAGCGGAGCAACCGGGCGGGATGTGTTCGGTCGTACTGTCCCTACAGTTGATCAGGCGCGCGTGTACTATGAGCAAAAGACCAACCCCAAGCCCAATCCTGCGGATTCTGGTCCGGTCTCAAAGCGATATTCTAATCCGTTGGTCAATCTCACAGTACCAAGTTCAAACGCGGAGCGGCTTGCTCAAGCGGTGCGTGTAACCAGTCTTCCTATTTCGACGATATTTGCGCCAATTTATCTCAACGGTCCCCCGTCGCGTGCGGCCGTCATGAATGCGGCTGCAAAGCTCTACAGCCTGACACCGGAGGTGATCGGTGCGATTATTCTGGCCGAGCAACGCGATCAGTCGCGAAATGAAGACATGATGGACTACACCGCCGCTACGCATTCAATTTCTCGGCGCACAACATCTATCGGTCTGGGGCAGGTCCGCGACGATACCGCGAAACGGACCGATTTGTTTTCTGCGTTATTGACCAAAAAGCGGCGGCAAAATCTAACTCAGACCCAGATTGCAACGTTGTTGGCCTGCGATGAATTTAACATTTTCGCCGTCGCCAAATACATTCGCTATGTGGCCAAGCTCGGCAGCAGTCAGACCGCGACAAATCTGCCGGACACCGTTCGAGATTTCCCGGGAGTGGATTTCGCCGCCTATGCCAAGCACGCTTCGCAATGGCCGGCCGCCAACGTTGCTGCGTTGGGGGCGGAATACACATCGACCCCGTGGGATGACATCACTACATTCTGGGGCGACTTTGTTGGCTTCGCCCACGACGACATGTCGGGCGCGAGCATCACATGGTAAGATTGTTGGAAATCGCGGCAATCCTGGCGCTGACGACCTCTGCGTCGTGTGCCGAGCCGCAGGAGAAAGTGGTTGAAATGCGCACTGAGAGTTTTGACGGATTGCGGTTTGGCGTACCCGAGGGGCGCGTGGCGGTCGCGCAGGATGGGCGCATCAAGATTCAGCCAGAGCAGGCACTGCGCACGGTCGACCAGATCACCGTCTGGACGTCCAATCCCAAGCCGCTGCCCGAAGGCACGGTGACCACAGGCGACGATCCTGCACCGCACACTTTGGTGACAATCGAAGGCGGCATGGGTGGTCCCGAATATGCGCTGTCGATACCGAAAACGGTGGGTGAGCGCGAGGTGACGGTGCGGGCGTATATCCAGGCGGAAGAGGGTCAGCCCGACTTCGCTGATGCGTGGGCCGTATGGGAGAGCCTTGGGGTTGATCAGTAGCGGGGTAGTTTAGCCTGAGCCGCCAGTCACCTTTGTTCTGACCTCTCAACTCGGTACCCGCAGGCTAGGTCTGAGCATCGAGTCTATCAGTACATTCGGCGCAACTTAGAGGTGGCGCTTTGGGCTCTGGCTGAAAAAGAGACAAACTTTACGGCGAACAGATTCAGTTCCGATGGCACCAACCGACTTCATTCTGCATGGTAAACCTGTTGGAGAGTTGGAATGATGCTCGCATTTCTGTCCGCGCTTACCCTTGTGGCGGCGCCTCCGCCGCCGCGAATAGCGGATACCGAGCCGACAGTTAGATTGGCTCGTTTCAGTCATACTGCAGGTGTATCCAAGGTTCTTGAGGCGGCAAAGGGATGCGGCTTTGAAACAGCTGAATTGACGGAGAATCCAACGTATCGCGATCTCTATGTCGAGAAGCCCAACTTTGCTGATGAGAAGTCCGATTGTCTGATGGCTTGGATCGCGGCGCAACCGGACGTAGAGATGGTCGAGCCACCTCCGCCAGCCGGAGAAGCGGTTGATCAACTGAAAGAGGACGCGCGTAAGCAACTTTCAGAAAACGGTCTGCTAGAAGGTGCGCCAACACTCGAGAGCACCGGCAGCGTCGAAGCACTCGCCCCAGCGATGGAGCAGCATTGCGGCGTCGAGGTTGGTAGCGTGATCAAGGTCCATGGAGACACGCTGTCATTCGACCCCGACGATCCGAATTCTTTCAGTGACTATGAGAAGAACATCTGCCTGCTGCAGGTGTTGGTTCTTTCAGGGGCCACCAAGTATGGTTTTGTGGGAAACGAGAAGGTCGAGGCGAAGAGTGAGTAAATTTGCCTTCTTTGGACTAGTCTCGGTTGCAGCCACACTCACCGCCTGCGCCAGCAATGCCAGCGTCGAAACCACCCCAATCACCGTCGCGCAAACCGCGGACGAAGCCGAAGACACCATGCATGCGCGTTGGAGCATCGAGGTTCATTCTGGCGCCGGCATCCCCGGCTCGCCGGGAGCGGATCAGTACATCGCCAACTATCTCCAAGTGCTGCAGGAGATCGTCGATCGCTGTAGGCTCGGCAAAACCGTACTCGTGCAGGCGACCGATGGTGTGTCTTTGCTCGCAATCATGAACGACAAATTGAAGGGCGGGCAGATCGAATGCATCCGCCAATCGGAGCGCCCCGGGCTTCGCCTCGTCGATTGGGGGACCGACGGTTGATAGAAGCGGCAGCGACCCGCTTTCAGCAGCTGCCTTACGTCCATTGCCACTTCCAGCTATCCTGCTTTTTCAAGGGGTATGCAGGAGAGCGACAATGACAAGCCGGACAATTGCACTTTACGTGGTGATGGCGAGCTTTGCGCTCTTGCCAGCCTGCTCCCTGTTCGACGATAGCGACTGGCGCGAGGGGGATGAAGCCGCCGAGGAATGTGCGAAGCGAATGTCGGGCAAGCTCGAGTTCAAACAGGCTTTGATGCAATCGGAAGGGCGGTTCGTCCCCACTTACACGTTCGATATTACGAAGATGGAGCTGGAAGCGATGCAGGAACTCATTGTGCCCGGTAGTGATGAAACTGCCGGTTCGCGGGGCATGGCCGCGACCAATGAGAATTCGACCGCGATTGAAGCTTTCATGGCCAGCCCCGTTGATGAAAAAGGCGCATTTTTCCTTGGCCACAATCCCGCACTCTACCGCGTGCGTGGGCAGCCAAAGCCACTCGAAGACGTGATTGCCTCCGGATGCGCGCGCCAGACGGCCGGCATGCGGCTGACCAACATTACCCTGCAACGCGCCCGATCGGGCGCTGCCGAGACACAAGAGGACTAAAGGCTCCCGATGCCCAAACGCACCGACATTTCTTCCATCCTCGTCATCGGCGCAGGCCCGATCATCATCGGTCAGGCGTGCGAGTTCGACTATTCGGGCACGCAGGCGATCAAGGCGCTGAAGGAAGAGGGCTACCGCGTCATTCTGGTCAACAGCAACCCAGCGACGATCATGACCGATCCGGAGTTTGCCGACGCGACCTATATCGAGCCGATCACACCGGAGATCGTTGCCAAGATCATCGCCAAGGAAAAGCCCGACGCGCTGCTGCCGACGATGGGCGGGCAGACGGCGCTGAACTGCGCGCTGAAGCTCGATGAGATGGGCGTGCTGGCAGAGCACGGGGTCGAGATGATCGGCGCCAAGGCCGATGCGATCGACAAGGCAGAGAACCGTCAGCGCTTCCGTGAGGCGATGGACTCGATTGGCCTGGAAAGCGCGCGTAGCGGGGTGGCGAACACCCTCGAAGAAGCGCGCGCACTTATCGACCGCACGGGACTGCCCGCGATTATCCGTCCGAGTTTCACGCTTGGCGGGACAGGCGGCGGAATCGCTTACAACAAGGCGGAATTCGACAAGATCGTCGCAGAGGGCCTCGACGCCTCGCCTACGACCGAAGTTTTGATCGAGGAATCGCTTCTCGGTTGGAAGGAATACGAGATGGAGGTCGTCCGCGACAAAGCGGACAATTGCATCATCATCTGCTCGATCGAAAACGTTGATCCGATGGGCGTGCATACCGGAGACTCGATCACGGTCGCCCCGGCGCTGACGCTGACCGATAAAGAATACCAGATCATGCGGACCGCCAGCCTGAATGTGCTGCGCGAGATTGGTGTCGAGACTGGCGGCTCGAACGTGCAATTTGCGGTCAATCCGAAAGACGGCCGTCTGATCGTGATCGAGATGAACCCGCGGGTGTCGCGCTCTTCAGCTCTGGCTTCGAAGGCTACGGGCTTCCCAATCGCGCGCGTCGCTGCAAAGCTGGCGGTTGGGTACACACTCGACGAGATCACGAACGAGATTACCGGTGCGACCCCGGCAAGTTTCGAGCCGACGATCGACTATGTCGTCACCAAGATCCCGCGCTTCGCGTTCGAGAAGTTCAAGGGTGCTGAGGCCACTTTGTCGACGGCGATGAAGTCGGTGGGTGAAGTCATGGCGATTGGCCGGAACTTTCAGGAATCGATGCAGAAGGCACTGCGCGGGCTGGAAACCGGCCTCGACGGGTTCAACCGCGTGACCGAACTTGAAGGTGTCTCGCGCGAGGTAATCACCGCCGCCATTTCCCGCCGCACGCCGGACCGGCTTTTGAAGGTCGCGCAGGCCTTCCGCGAGGGCTTCAGCGTCGAGGATATCCAGAACGTTACGGGTTATGACCCGTGGTTCCTGCGTCAGATTGAGGCGATTATAGCCGCGGAGGCCGAGATTGCATCAGAGGGTCTACCCAACGATGCCGCAGGATTGCGCCGACTTAAGGCTATGGGCTTTTCGGACAAGCGGTTGGCGACGCTCGCCGTGCGTTCTGTCGGTGTTGCGGGAGGAATGGCGGAAACGCAGGCCAAGCGCTCGGGTCTGCTGCATGATGCGCTGCAAGCGATGGCCGGGGCGACCAGCGAAGAGGAAGTGCGCGCATTGCGCCGCAAGCTTGGCGTGTTGCCGGTGTTCAAGCGGATCGATAGCTGCGCCGCCGAATTCGAAGCAATCACGCCATACATGTATTCGACTTACGAAGCCCCGAGCTTTGGCGAGCCCGAATGCGAGGCTGACCCGAGCGACCGCAAGAAAGTCGTCATCCTAGGCGGCGGGCCCAACCGGATCGGTCAGGGTATCGAGTTCGACTATTGCTGCGTCCACGCCTGTTTCGCGCTTGCCGAGCAGGGCTTTGAAACGATTATGGTCAACTGTAACCCCGAAACCGTTTCGACCGACTACGACACATCCGACCGGCTCTATTTCGAGCCGCTTACCGGGGAAGATGTGCTCGAAATCCTGCGTGTGGAGATGTCTCGAGGCACCTTGGCGGGTGTGATCGTGCAGTTTGGCGGGCAAACGCCGCTGAAGCTCGCACAGGCCCTGGAAGATGAAGGCATTCCAATCCTTGGAACCTCGCCAGATGCAATCGACCTCGCTGAAGACCGCGAGCGGTTTGCCAAGCTGGTCGACAAGCTAAAGCTGAAGCAGCCGGACAATGGCATCGCCTATAGCCGCGACGAAGCCGCTGCCGTCGCCGCGCGGATCGGTTATCCCGTTCTGCTGCGTCCATCCTACGTGCTTGGGGGGAGGGCGATGGAAATCGTCGATTCCGAAGCGCAGCTGGATGACTACATCAAGACCGCCGTGAATGTCTCTGGTGACAGCCCTGTGCTGGTCGATCAGTACCTGCGTGACGCAATCGAGTGTGATGTCGATGCGCTATGCGACGGCGATGAAGTGCGGATCGCGGGCGTCATGCAGCATATCGAGGAGGCCGGCGTGCATTCCGGCGATAGTGCCTGCACCTTGCCGCCCTATTCCCTGCCGGCTGAAATTGTTCAAGAAATGGAGCGTCAGGCAGATGCGCTGGCCACGGCGCTGGGTGTGCGCGGTCTTATGAATGTTCAATTCGCGGTCAAAAATGGCGAAGTCTATCTGATCGAAGTCAATCCGCGGGCAAGCCGTACCGTCCCGTTTGTCGCGAAGGCCATTGGCCAACCGGTCGCCAAAATCGCCTCACGCGTAATGGCGGGTGAAAAGCTCGCCGACTTTGAGCCGTTCAAGCGAGATCTGCCTTACATCGCGATCAAGGAAGCGGTCTTCCCGTTCAGCCGTTTCCCTGGCGCTGATCCGATCCTTACCCCCGAGATGAAATCGACCGGCGAAGTGATGGGCATCGATATGACGTTCGATGCGGCCTTCCTGAAATCTCAGTTAGGTGCAGGGATGACGCCGCCCGAAGGTGGCACGGTGTTCGTTTCGGTCAAGAACACCGACAAGCCGGTGATCGTTCCTGCTGTTAAGAGCCTGATCGAGCAAGGTTTTCAGGTGATCGCGACGGGCGGCACACAAAGCTATCTCGCCGAGCAGGGCCTCGCGGTGGAACACATCAACAAAGTGGCCGAGGGGCAGCCGCACATCGTCGACAAGATCATCGACGGTGAGGTGGCGTTGATCTTCAACACGACCGAGGGTTGGCAGTCGCTTCTCGACAGCAAATCGATCCGCGCGACCGCGCTTGAGAAGAAGGTTCCGTACTACACTACGGCTACGGCTTCTAATGCGGTGGCGGCCGCAATTGCGGCGATAAAACCGGATCAGCTTGAAGTCCGGTCATTGCAAGACTATTATAGCTGAGCAAACACGCCGTCCTTCCCGACATTTTGGTGCATTCGGGCCGCCTCTCACGGAGCGGTCGCACTCTAAATGTCGCATGATTTGGGTGGGGCGCAGAAGGAAAGAAACGGATGGCGACGATGGAAAAAGTTCCGATGCTGGCCGAGGGGTACGAGCGTTTGACGACCGACCTCAAAGCGCTGCGCGAGGAACGCCCGAAGATTGTCGATGCAATCGAGGAAGCTCGTGCGCATGGCGATTTGTCTGAGAACGCTGAGTATCACGCGGCCAAGGAACGTCAGGGCCAGGTTGAAGCGATGATCGGCGATATCGAAGGCAAGATCAGCCGCGCTCAGATCATCGACCCGACGACCCTGTCCGGTGACAAGATCGTGTTTGGCTCTACCGTTACGCTGCTCGATGACGATGATAAGCCGATCAAATATCAAATCGTCGGTGAAACCGAAGCGGACGCCGCTGCGGGCCGCATCTCATTCAGCTCGCCACTGGCGCGCGCTTTGATAGGTAAGCAGGTCGATGATGAGATCGAAGTGACGGTCCCATCGGGCGACAAGTTCTATCTCGTCAGCAAGATCGAATTCATCTGAGAATGATTTGGGGAGCGCTTCAGGTGAGGCGCTTTTCCATCGCATAGTTGTGGATCGCCACACCTTCGATTTCGAAATCGCGGCGTTGCGTTACCTCATACCCTGCTCGTTCAAATGCGGGTCGGGCCAGTTCGCTCGCCTCGGTGTAAAGGCTTTCCGTTTTCAAAGTGATCGCAGTCTGTTCGGCCACGGCCAGCAGCTGGTCTGCCAAACCGCGCCTTGTATGCTTGGGGTGGCAATACAGCATGTCTAAGTGGCCGTCGGGTTCGAGCAGCGAATAGGCTACCGGAATGTCGCTGTCGTCCGCCGCTACGAAGATGTGCGAGCCACCCCCGGCGCGTTCGATGAAGCGCTCTGGACCGGGATGCCGCGCTGCCCAGGCATCCACCTGTTCACTCGAATAGGATTGCGACCCAACAGTCCGAATTGCGGCCAGGGTAAGGTCCGCCAAAGAGGCGGCGTCTTCCGTACGAAATGGGCGGATGGCGTAAGCCACCTTTGAGGCTACTCTTCAGGCGTCAGCAGGCGGTGGATATGGACCACCACATACTTCATCTCGGCATCATCGACCGTACGCTGCGCCTGAGCGCGCCATGCATCGACTGCCGCGTCGTAGCTGCTGAACACGCCAACCACGTGAAGGCTTTCCGGGTCTTGAAATTCCAGTCCGCGCGGATCGGTAACGCGGCCGCCCATCACAAGATGGAGCCGCTGTTCGGTAGTTGTTTCTTCCATTGCCATTACCCCTGGGGAGAAAAGATGCCGCGCCTTTAGCGCATCGCGATTTCGGAGCAACCCTGTGGGGAAGCCATACCAATCAGTTTGTCACGCGATCCTTGATATCCCGCACTGCGCGACCGGCTGTCCGGCGTGTGCGGCGGGCTATGGTGCGTGTTTTGTCGGCTGCGGTGCCGGCGACATACTCCGCATCGCGCTTCAGCTCACGGGACTTTGCACTGGCGCTGTCGCCAATGTCTTCGAGAGTATCCTGGCCGGTTCTCGCCGTGTCGAGAACGTCGTCGATCAGCTTGATACCGTAGGCGACCAATGCATCGGCGAGCAATGTACCAAATGCCGATCCGCGCGCCTTCGCCGCATCGCCGACCGTCTTCGCCGCGCCGGAAGCTGCACCGCTGACGGCACCTGCCGCTCCGCTAGCCGCGCTTCCCACTGCTCGGCGACCGGGCTTAGTTAGCACGCCAACGACGAGCCCCAGCGCAATCGCTCCGCCCAGAACCTTGAACGGGTTCTCCTTTACATAAGTGGTAGCTGCCCCAGCAGCGTCCTTCGCCTGATCGGCGACGGTGCGGTCGGCAATTCGACGTTCGCTCGCTTCGATCTTGGCGCGCAGTTCGTCGCGCTTGTCGGTTGGATTATTGCTCATCGTCATCTCCGGATGCCGGGACTGGCTCGCCAGCATCGCTTTCAGGTTCCGGCAAATCTTCGGCTTCGTCTTGGACGGTTTCGTCCTCGATATCCAGCGCATCTTCGTCGCTGTCGGTCGGTGTGATCCCAAACACTTCGAGGATTGGTTCGCGCGCGAAGAACAGCAATATCGCCCCGATCAAAGCGGCCAGCACGCCGCGATTGTCATCGGCATGGACCCTGGCGACCTCGAACACGTCCTTGGCGCCGTCGCCGACACGGCTGCCCACGCGCTTTGCGATGCCTTTGCCGGAAATGCTGGTACGAGCATGCTCTACATCGGCCATGAACACTTCGCGCGCCGCATCGCGCAAGGCCCGGTCTTCAAGGAACTGTTGCGGAAGCTTGGTCATTTCGCTTTGTCTTCAGAGGGGCTTGAGAACAAAGCGCCGAGCAGCTTCCCCTTCGAATAGGCGCCGAAGCCAAGCAATCCGACAAGCAGCAGTATTCCGCCGACAACGATAGCGATCGCGCCCCAGATCGTGACCAATGGCGCGAGCGCAATCACCAATCCCACTGCGAGCGCCAAGAAGGCGATGTGCAGCAGGATGATCGCGACGATAACAAGCCCGAGTGCAACGCCGATACTTTTGCCGGCGAGGGCGGCGCGGCCTTTCTGGAATGCAAGTTCGGCCTCGGCATAGGTTTTGCCGTCGTCGTAAAGTGCAGCGAGTTCCTCGACGAGGGATTCGTCGAAAGTCGGACTGGTATCGGCGGAATCGTCCTGCTTTTCAGGCGGAATCGGGGCGAGGGGGTCCGCAGTTTCGTCCTGCGACCCTTCCGGCCCTTTTCCCTCAAGCATGCACTAACCCCTTGGAGCGAACGTGGCGCGTTTAGCCGCGCGGGCCGCGGAACATCCGGGCCAGCAGAAAGCCTGCAACCGCAGCGATGCCGACAGCAACGCCGGGGCTTTTACGCACGAATTCGCGTGCATCCTCGCCCAGTTCTTCGACGCTCTTCGATTCGAGCGAGGCGGAAGTTTCGGCCAAGCTGCGCGAAGCCTTGCGGGCGTAATCGCCATATTGCTCGCCAAAGCGATCATCGATCTGCTCAGCTGTGTCACCGACCACCTTGCCGAGCGAAGAGATCGCGTCGCTGGCTGCGGATTTGCCATCGGTTGCTAGCTCACCTGCACGGACTTTGGCCTTCTCGCCATAGACCTTTGCTTCGGAAACCAGATCTTCGCCCCTCGATTTGGCTTGCTCGCGGTAGTCGCCGACCTTGTCGCCCGCGCCAGTGCGCAGAGCGGCCGCGCCAGCTTTTGCCTCTTCAAGCGCCGAGTTGAAGCGGCTCTTCGCCTCAACAACTGGCTCGTCAGCGGCCTTGGCCGTGGCAGCCGTTTTCTTGGGCGCAGCCTTTTTGGCTGTGGTCGATTTGCTCGTGCTGCGTTTCGCAGGGGCTTTGGTGCTTTTGGTCTCTGCCATGATTCTTGCTTTAGTCCTCCGAATGAGTGGTTTTCCAGTCAGAAATCGTATTCACGCTGCGAACTGCCCTTAGGCGTGCTTGCGTGGCAAACTTGCTACGCATAGAGCGCGAAGACCGTTCCCTATCTTATGCGATATGGGGGTGTCTTAGCGATATACAACACATTGCCGACGGAGCCAAATATGACCGCGATCATCGATCTGCACGGACGCGAAATTCTCGATAGCCGGGGTAACCCAACCGTGGAAGTCGATGTGCTTCTGGATGATGGGAGTTTTGGGCGTGCTGCGGTTCCGTCTGGTGCCTCGACCGGAGCGCATGAAGCGGTCGAATTGCGCGATGGCGATGCGGCGCGGTACAAGGGTAAAGGTGTCCTGCAAGCAGTCGAAGCGGTGAATACCGAGATCCGCGATTTCCTGATCGGAGCCTTCGACGCCGAGGATCAGCGCGAAATCGATCTCGGCATGATTGCGCTGGATGACACCCCAAACAAGGGGCGGCTCGGGGCTAACGCGATCCTTGGCACTAGCCTGGCGGTGGCCAAGGCAGCCGCGAATGCGCGCGGTCTGCCGCTCTATTCCTATCTTGGCGGCGTGTCGGCTCACATGCTCCCCGTACCGATGATGAATATCATCAATGGCGGTGAGCATGCCGACAACCCGATCGACATTCAGGAATTCATGATCATGCCGGTCGGCGCTGATACGTTGGCTGAGGCGGTGCGCTGGGGTTCCGAGGTGTTCCACACGCTCAAGAAGGGATTGTCGGACAAGGGATTGGCAACCGCCGTGGGAGACGAAGGCGGCTTTGCGCCCGATCTGGCCAGCACTCGCGCCGCGCTCGATTTCATCATGGCGTCGGTCGAACAGGCTGGATTCAAGCCAGGCGAAGACATCGTGCTCGCGCTCGATTGCGCCGCGACAGAATTCTACCGCGATGGCAAATACGAAATCTCTGGCGAAGGCCTGAGCCTCGATGGGGCAGGCATGGCCGACTATCTCGCCAAACTGTGCGACGATTACCCGATCCGCTCGATTGAAGACGGCATGAGCGAAGATGATTTTGAGGGTTGGAAAGCGGTTACCGACGCGATTGGTGATACAGTCCAACTTGTCGGAGACGATCTGTTTGTGACCAATCCAGAACGTCTGTCCGATGGTATCGATCAAGGCCTCGCCAATTCGCTGTTGGTCAAGGTCAACCAGATCGGCACGCTCACCGAAACTCTCGCCGCCGTCGATATGGCGCACCGCGCGAGCTACACCTCAGTCATGAGCCACCGTTCGGGCGAAACCGAGGATGCGACCATTGCCGACCTCGCTGTCGCAACCAATTGCGGCCAGATCAAAACCGGCTCGCTCGCGCGCTCGGACCGTCTTGCGAAGTACAACCAGCTGATCCGGATTGAAGAAGAGCTCGGCGTCAGCGCTTCCTATGCGGGGCGCAGTTGCTTTGGCGCGCTTGCATCTAGAGGCTGAATAAGTGCGCCTGAGCACGCTCTCCGATCAGGGGGCGAGCGAGAGGGGCTCAGGCGCTGTCAGCGCGCAGTCATTTTGAGCTGCTGACGCTGGCAAAGTATCTGTCCATCGCTTCTATCCCGCGCTCGGTGAGGCGGACCATGACGCGTCGCTGATCGTCGGGGTCGGGTTCGCGGACTACCAGTTCATTTTCTGCAAGTACCCCGAGCCAGCGCAGCCCGGTTGTCGGCGGGGCTGCTGAACCGATGCACGCGCTCGATACGGACACGGATTTTCCGTCGACGAAGGCGATGTAAAGGTCGAGCAGGATGTCCCAGGCTGGCTCGCCAAACAGTTCCGCATTGCCGAATATTGCTCCGCGCTGGCGCCGCGTATTGTAAACGGCTCGGGCGTGCCTGGCGTAGGTTTCGCGCGGGTCTCCTCTGTCGCGAGAATGGCTGTTTTCGGGAGGTGCATCAGTATCGAGCGCTGAAGCAGAATCGGGTGGGGCTGGGACTGTGTGAAATTCCCCTTCGCGCAGCTGCTGTGCGATTGCCATCAACTGATCGGCAAAGGGTTTGAGGTCCTGCATTGCACCCAAATCGGTATCTGGCCGAGCTTCTGCGGCTCCATCAGCGCCACGTTGTGGAATGCCGGGCCGGCCGGTCTCGTCCATATTCATGATCGGAGACCTGCTAGGAGCGTTGGGCTCGCGCATAAGGCACGATTCCTTGCTTTGTCCTCGAACGGCAAAATGCGCACCGGTGTCGCGGCCTCCTGTTGCGCGGCCCGAGCTTCTCTGCGCCGGTAGCGCAGTGCCCTTTGCTCGACCCGCAACTGAGTATTAGCGCTAAGGGTTCAGTTTGGCTTTACGTGGAAATACGGATGACAGAATTTTGATCGGTGTAGAGCTTAGGTGGCGAGTAGAAAAAATACCTATCAAACAATATGTTGCTACTTCAGATCCTTGAAATCTTGCGCTTGGTCCAACCGAAGTTGCTGGATGGCTGCGTCGAGATGCGCGGCGGCTATTCCAGCCCCCAAGCGATCGAGTTCACCCAGTTGCTCTTCGAGTATAGCCAGAATGGGCGCAATCTCAGTCGCGCCGAACCTGCGAGCGTTTCCCTCGTCCAAAATGTATTCCCCAACTCATCTTGCGGGCGCACGCTATTCTTGACGAGCGTTTCTCGCGACCGCTGATTGTCCGTGCATATCACCCTAACACCTTATGCAAATCTACAGAGGGAAACTACGTAGTTCAGGGCGTGAATCCGGGCGACTTTGTCTCGTTTTGAGAATATCAGCTATTGAAACGATTGGAGAGGTCGAACAGCACGAGCGCGGCCTTCGCAGCTTCCCCGCCCTTGTCCTTCTGACCAGGGTCCGCACGAACAAGTGCTTGCTCTTCGTTTTCGGTAGTCAGAATGCCGTTACCGATCGGGATCCCGTCCATGGTCAGCGCCATCATTGCGCGCGCACTTTCCCCGGCGACGATTTCGAAATGATAAGTCTCGCCGCGAATAACCACGCCGATGCCGACGAAGCCATTATACTCGCCGCTTTCGGCCGCCATCGCGATGGCACCAGGCACTTCGAGCGCGCCGGGCACCGTTAACACTTCGGCTTCATGCCCGGCGGCTTCGATTGCTGCCTTTGCGCCTGCGACGAGCATGTCGTTGAGGTGCGCGTAGAACCGCGCTTCGACAATCAGAAAACGGGCCATGTTTGGGTTACTCCGGGATAGGTTGGTGATCGGTGATGGTCAGGCCAAAGCCTTCGATGGCGACCAAGTCGGGACGAGAATTGGATAACAGGATCATATCGTGGACGCCCAGGTCGGCTAGGATTTGCGATCCGATGCCGATGTTGCGGATTTCCTCGTCCTGGGTCCACCCGCCGCTTGATCCAACACGACCGGTGAGAATTACGATCACGCCGGAGCCATGTTCGCCGATAGCGCTCATCGCACGTTGAAGAGTGCGCTTGCGCGGGCCTGGCTGGCCCAGCACATCGTCGAAGACCGAGATGGGATGGACGCGGGCGAGGGTGGGCTCACCGGGGGTGACGTGTCCCTTTTGCAGGACGTAAGCCTCGTTGTCGGAGATCTTGTTTTTGTAGGTGATCATCCGCCATTGGCCGCCATAATCGCTTTCGAAGGCGCGCTCATCAATGCGTTCGACCAGATGATCGTTGCGCATGCGGTAGGCGATGAGGTCGCGGATCGTGCCGATCTTGAGGTCGTGCTTGCGGGCGAAGGCAACCAGATCATCGAGCCGCGCCATAGAGCCGTCTTCGTTCATGATCTCGCAGATCACGCCGCTAGGGTTGAGACCGGCGAGCCGCGAGATATCGACCGCCGCTTCGGTATGGCCAGCGCGGACGAGTGTTCCACCACTTCGCGCTGTGAGTGGGAAGACATGGCCGGGTGTGACGATATCATCCGCACCCTTGGTGCTGTCGATCGCAACCGAGACGGTGCGGGCACGGTCAGCAGCCGAGATGCCGGTCGTTACGCCTTCTTTCGCCTCAATCGAGATCGTGAAAGCGGTTTGCATGCTTTCTTTGTTATTGCGGCTCATCGGTTCAAGCCCGAGTTGGTCGACGCGCTCTTTGTCGAGCGCGAGGCAGATCAGCCCGCGACCATGCGTCGCCATGAAGTTGATCGCCGCCGGCGTCGCCATCTGTGCCGGAATGATGAGATCGCCTTCATTCTCGCGGTCCTCGTCATCGACAAGAATGTACATCCGGCCGTTGCGCGCTTCGTCGATGATCTCTTCCGCGCCAACGAGGACCGGGCGATCATCATTGGCATCAAGGAAGGCTTCAAGCTTGGCGAGTGTTTCGGAGGTGGGGTTCCAGTCGTCCTCGGCGGCATCGCGCAGAGTGTTGGCATGGAGGCCGGCAGCGCGGGCGAGGCCCGCCTTGGTCATTTCACCCGATGTGACGAGATTGCGAACGCGTGTGATTATCGATGTGCTCATTTGAGATTTGTATCACATCATAATGTGATTGCAAGTGAGTGGTGGGTCTGGCTGTCCAAATTCATAGGCCAACTACGTACGTCCCAATGAAGATCGTGACATCACTTCAATTGCTTGGCACACATGAATTTCAAACCGGGGGGTGAGATGGATCCAAGACTGATTAAGCAGGCAGGCACGCAAACCTGCAGCGCCGACAACATAACAATCATGCGCGGTCAGATGATACGTTTGAACGGTCTGCGCGCGATGATCACCGCCAACATCAGGCAGGCCGAGCGCGAAAAGACCAAGGCCAGCCTTCTGAACAATCTCGTTTTTGGCTTGCAAGTGGTGAAAGCCAGTTGCGACGTCATTATCGGGGTAGCCGGTGAACTCGTCCCGGGCGCTTCCAAAGTGAGCAACGTCTATTTTGGCATCCAACCGTCGGCAGAACTGCTCGGGACTGCCATAGCTGGTCAGCCGGTTACATTTCAGGATGGCGCCAAGGCCTTAACAGCCGGCGGAGCGGCGGTCGCCGAGCGGCGCTTTGGCACAAACACGCATTACAGTCACTTCATCGATCACACGAAAGTGCATGCCGACATAATGATCGATGCTGCTGCTTTGGACGTCGATGAGGTGTTCGCTGATGTGCGCGACTACGGCGTTGTGATGTCGTCCTGGATTGCCCACGCGACGCGCAATCCTGCTGTCGGGAGGTTGATCAAATCGGGCGACGCCATGATCAAGGCGGGCTCGGCTTACCACGAAGCGTACGATCAATGGCAAAAACACGATCTGGACGCGACTTTCGATAGCGGAATTGCCGTGTCGAGGCGGCAACTGACAACCATTTCGGCGCAAGTGTCGGAGCTGGAGCGGACCTTGATTGGATGCGGCGCTGAGATGCCAACATACCTTTCCCCGAGCACTCGGTTGCTGACCGGAAATTATAGCGGCGCGACAATTGGAGCGGCGCGCTAGGTAGGGGCTTTGTGAAGATATGGTGGACGCACTAGGGTTCGAACCTAGGACCCGCTGATTAAGAGTCAGCTGCTCTACCAACTGAGCTATGCGTCCTTACCGATCTTGGCATCGGTTCACTTGGGTCGGTGCGTCTGTGACAGCGTCCCGAATCAAGTGAGGCGCTGCATATAGCGCGCAAATTTTGGATTGAAAGACTTTATGCTGCGTTGCAGCGAATGCCGCGCTCGATATTGCGGCGCATCTTCTCCGTCAGCGTCACCTGAGAATCCAGCGCGTCATAAAGGTTGTGCTCAATCTCGATCATGCCGTGCTTTTCCAGTTCGGTGACAGCTTTGAGTGCCTCGGACTGAGCCAGCGGCGCGATTGTGTGCAATTGACGTAGCGATGTGGTTTGTCCCTGGCTTTCGCGCACAGAAATGGCGTCGGCCAGCATTGCGGCCCGCACGAGCTGCGAGCGGTCGGATTCCGACTGTACGGTCGAACGCGCATTCAGCATTTTGAACAGCCAGTGCCTGATCGCCGAAAAGCGAGCCATAGGGGCCTCCATTGTGAATATCGGTGCCTGACGACAGGCCAGCGTCTTGGTGCCAACTGCCGTCAGGACTTACGCGTTCAACTTATCCTGCGGCTATTGCCTGGTAGGATACGACCCGAACGCGCGCGCTCTTTCGAACGACTGTTATCGTTGTCGCAGAAGCTTACGTTTACGGAAAGTCGCCCACTTGGGTGACGTGTGGTAAACACATGTAAAATGCAGCGCCACTTCGCCCATTTCGAAACGCTTTATGACGTTGGGAAAGTACTCTGGTACAATGTCGGAGTGTGCGAAGAGCAGGGTGTCATCCGCCAAAGCTATCATTTTACTCCCGTATTCGACGCCCCAAATTCAGCACGTACGGTCGTTCAGGCTCGCGGTTTCGACAAAGAGTGGATGGAACTCTACGACAAAGCAGACTTTCGCACCAAGGATCCGGTGCCAGAGCGAACGATGCGTCATGGGCAGTTATTGACATGGCAAGACGCGCGCTGGCTCGAACCGAACACGCCTGAAAACGAGGAATATTTTGCGGCCATGGAGGCGCATGGCTTGATCCATGGGTTTGGTGTGCCGCTTTACGGCCCCAGGGGCAGGAACGCCTATGCGTCGTTCGACTTTGGCTGCCCGTTGGAGGAGATTTCCGATGAACGCCTGGGCGTCATACGCAGCGTATCTCAGGCCGGGCATCAGCGGATTTGCGTTCTTCTCGACAAGGCCCGGACATTGCCCGACTTATCGGAACGCGAGGCTGAAGTTCTGCAGTGGATCGTGCGAGGAAAGTCGCTTTCCGTGATTGCCGACATCCTGGATCTGTCGCCCGATACGGTCAAAACCTACTCGAAGCGCATCTACGCCAAACTTGAAGCAAACGACCGCGTTGGCGCAGTGATCAAGGCTTTGAAACTGGGCGTCGTAACGGCCTGACTTTTTGAGGCTAGTGCGCCAGTCCGCCGCGCGGGGCGTTGCGGTTCCAGCGATTGACCATCATCAATGCACCAATGCAGATCATGTTGGTCAGCATCGACGACCCACCATGGCTCATGAATGGGAGAGGGATGCCGACCACTGGTGCCATGCCCATCACCATCAGCAGGTTGACGGCAATGTAGAAGAAGATGGTGGCGACCATGCCCGCCGCCAGCAGGCTGGAGAACCGGTCACGAGAATCGCGTGCGACCTTGAGCCCCCAACGCAGGATGATGCTGAACACCGCAATCACGAACAGGCCGCCTACGAGACCCCATTCTTCCGCCATCGTCGCGAAGACGAAGTCTGTATGCGGTTCGGGCAGATATTGCAGATGACTTTGCGATCCGTTGTTGAAGCCTTTGCCAAACAGGCCCCCCGATCCGATGGCGATCTTGGACTGAGTGATGTGATAGCCAGCTCCAAGGGCGTCCGCTTCCGGATCGAACATCGTCAGTACGCGGCGTTGTTGGTATTCCTTCAGGCCAAAGAAGAATGCCAGTGGAGCAGCAACAACTGCCGCAGCGCCTCCGGCAATGAACCACTTCAATGGTAGTCCAGCGAGGAGCATGACGACCGCCCCGCCGAATGCAATTGCCAGCGAGGTGCCAAGGTCCGGCTGCATCAAGACCATGCCCATCGGGAGGGCAATCAAAGTTGCCGGGACAAGGAGCGCGCGCCAACTGGTGATCAACCCAACCGGGAGCGTCGAGTAGAACTGCGCCAAAGTCACCACGATAACCGGCTTCATCAACTCCGATGGCTGCAGCACCATGAAGCCTAAATCGAGCCACCGCTGGCTGCCTCCACGCAGCGCGCCCATTGCCTCAACCGCCACCAGCATGCCGAGCACAGCAATGTAGGCGGGATAGGTGAGTAGGCGGACGAAATCGCGCGGCAGCGATGTGATCACCGCTGCCATCACCAGGAAAACGCCGAACCGAATGAGGTGTGACGAAGCGAAGGGCTGCATTGAACCGCCCGCTGCCGAGTAGAGGACAGCGGCTCCAAAGCAGACCAGCAGGAACAAGGGGATCAACATCCCCCACGGTTGCCGCGCTATCGGAGCAGGGACGACGCTGTTCATTCGCCTGCCTCGGTTTCAGTCGCTGGGATGCCAGCATCGGGTGGAGGCGTGCCAACGCCTGTCGGATCGGAGCGCGGGGCCACGAACTCATCCGCGATTTCCTGCGATTGCTCGGCGGCGAGGCGCGCTTCAGCCTCTACCCGGTCGAATATATCTTCATCGCGGCGGGGAGGGGCGATCACTGTCTCGCCGCGCTCGGCAGCGTAAGCAGCATATCGTGCTTCAAGCCGCTGCTGAGCGGTTCCACCCCACTGCCTCTCAAGCGCGTTGAGCGCCTCAAGCCCTTTGGCCGGGTCGAACATGAAGGTCATGACATCGCGGGCAATCGGATAGGCCGCGCCTGAACCGCCGCCATGCTCGATGACGACCGCTCCAGCGTAGCGCGGCTTGTCGACTGGCGCGAAGAAAGTGAAAAGACCGTGATCGCGATATTTCCATGGGCCGGACCGGCCATCGGAGACGCTGAGCGACACGACCTGCGCGGTCCCCGTTTTTCCGGCCATCTTGATGTCGGGGAAGGGGAGGCGTCCGCGCCCCGCGGTGCCGGGGCCGTTCACCACATCGCTCATCGCTGCGCGAACATAGGCGACGTGATCGGACGGGAAATCGACCTGATCGAAGCCCTTGGGCGGGGTGTTCATCGTCAGCCTTGGCATCACATGCTTGCCGGTGGCGAGGCGTGCAGAAGTCACCGCCAGCTGCAGCGGGCTGGCGAGGTAATAGCCCTGGCCGATCGATGCGTTGACGGTGTCGAACGGCTCCCAATCGCGCCCGAACTTGTTCAGCTTCCAATCGGGTGTGGGGACAGTTCCATAAAACTGGCTGATCACGGGGAGGGGGAACTCCTCGCCCATGCCGGTGGTCTTGGCCATATCGGCGACTGCGTCGAAGCCGATCTGCTGCGCGAAATGATAGAAATAACTGTCGCAGCTCTGGTAAATGGCTTTCGCCATGTCGACCGTGCCGTGATTGCTCCAGCAATTGAAGAACCGGTTGCCGATCCGCCTGCCGCCCGCGCAGCTGATCGTTTCGTTCGGGCTGATCCCGGCCTTCAGAAATGCCATGCAATGCATTGGCTTGACGGTTGAACCCGGCGGATAAAGCCCTTTGAGAACTTTGTTGCGGAGCGGAACGCGCTGATCGTCGCGCAGCATCGCATATTCGACGCTGCCGATGCCGTCGGAGAAACTGTTCGGGTCGAAGCTGGGCATGGAGGCCATGCACAGAATGTCGCCGCTTTCGCAGTCCA
The DNA here is from genome assembly GCF_947499705.1 of uncultured Erythrobacter sp. Lineage (NCBI taxonomy): Bacteria > Pseudomonadati > Pseudomonadota > Alphaproteobacteria > Sphingomonadales > Erythrobacteraceae > Erythrobacter > uncultured Erythrobacter sp. Next base: position 1,238,976 of record NZ_CANMPJ010000001.1, read on the forward strand.
TCACGACGACCGAACCGCTTTCGAGTCCGATGCGGCGAGCAGCGTAGTCTTGTAGCGGTCCATCGATTGTCAGGCGGACGGGATCGCCCTGTATGTCCTCGCGGGTTTCGAGGTCGCGAATGATCCGGCCTGACGCGGTGACTTCAACCCGGCGAGCACCGGGCACGCCGCGTAGTTCTTCTTCGAACTGCTTTTCAAGACCGTCCTTTCCGATCTTGTAGCCCGGTGTGACAAGCAGCGGGTTGCGTTCAGACTCGTCGTATTCCTCGGCATTGGCCGGGCCGACATAGCCGATCAGGTGACCGACGCTGGATGCGGTCGGGTAGAAGCGGGAAAAGCCGCGCTGCGGGACCACGCCTTGCATGTCGGGCAGGCGCACACTGAGCGCTGCAAACTCTTCGTAGTCGAGCCCGCTGGCCACCTCGACCGGTTGGTATCCGCTGGTGGCCGCGATCTTGGTCTTGAGATCGGCGATGCGCGCGGGATTGAGGCTCAGCAAGGAGCCGATCTGATCGATGGTTGCGTCGGCATCGTTCAACCGGCCGGGAATTACATCGACACGGAAGTCTGCGCGGTTGGAAGCGAGCGGCGCCTCATTGCGATCGAGGATCCACCCCCGGCGCGGCGGGATGAGCGAGAGATTGACCCGGTTGCTTTCGGATTCGAGCCGGTACTTCTCATTCTCGGCAATCGCGAGATAGCCCATTCGCGCGGCCAGCAAGACGCCGATGCCGCCCTGCACAGTGCCGATCATGACACTGCGGCGATCAAACGTGTTTTTCAGAGTCGAAGCGTTGACGATGGGGCCTTTGCGCTTCGTGCCGTTCTTGCGGCCAAGCCACTTCGTCACCCAATCCTCCGCGAACGAGCGAGGCGGAACCGGTCAAGCCGGGCAACGATACGCGCAAATATCGGATACAGCAGCACCGACAGCGCGATCTGTGGAACCGCTGCGAGCAATTGATAAGGTGTCATCGTTGCGCCGGAAACCACCATGGCTGCAAGGATATACAGGATGATGGCTAGACTGGCGGTGAACCAGTCTTGCCAAAATCCGCGCCACGGAAAGCGGGTTTCGATGAGTTCAAGCGCGATCATGCTGAGCGACCATAGCATCACTGCGCTGCCGAATGGCTGCCCGCTGAAAAGATCGTCAAATGCGCCGAGGGGAATCCCCACCCAAAGCGGTAAGAGGCCCGGTCGCATGATCCGCCACCCGATGAGGAACAAGTAGGCGATTGGTGGCACAACCGGCATAACATCGGCGAGAAACAGGACCGGCAGGAGCGAGCCGATCATGATTGTCGCGTAGGGCACCAAGAGTGCCCGCCATGGCGACTGCACGCGGTTGATCCGGCTGCCATATCGGTCGGTGCGCGAGGTGGGGTTAAGCCGCTCCATCAATCGCTCAGCGGCTGCTCTATGGGAATTTCTGCCGCTTCGACGGCGGCCGGTTCGAAAATTGGTTCGACCGAGACGAAATCGGTGGCGGAGGGTTCTGCGATCAGTCTCGCCACAGCGCCATCTGATGTCACTTCGCTGACAATCGCGACCGCCATGCCAGGCCGGTAATATCCCCCGGCACCGCTCGTGACAAACAGGTCGCCTTCTTCCAGTGGGTTGGTGCCGAGATTGATCAGCCGGATGCGTAGCAGCCCGTCACCGCGTCCCTCGGCAAAGGCCACAACCTCATCCTTCGCGCGTCGAACGGGAAGTACGCTTTCGCTATCGGTCAGAAGCAGAACCCGCGATGAGCCGCGTGCAACTTCGAGGATACGCCCGACAACCCCGCGAGCGGAATGGACCGGCATCCCGACTTCAACACCGTGAATGCGTCCGACGCCAATTGCGGCGAAACGCCTGGAGCTGGCGGCGCTGGACCCGACTAGCCGCGCAACCGCTACAGGCTCCGCTTCGCCTTCGGCAAGGTTGAGCAGTGCCTTGAGGCGCTCGTTCTCCTGCTCGACCGATTGGGCTTCTTCCAGGCGGATTCGGGCGAGTTCGACTTCCTCACGTAAGGCGGCATTTTGACTGCCTGCGCTCAGATAGCCTGAGATCGTGTCGTAGAGGCTCTGGGATTCGCTGCGCACGATGGCGGTGCCCTCACCTGCGGGTGCAACTGCATCGTTTGCGGCACCGCGCAAAGGCGCGAAGGAGGAGGGCTGCCATAGCGAAAGCGCCAGCAAGCCCGCACCAAGAAGCGCGCCGAGCCCGGCCAGCAAATATCCTGTGAAGACCGAGTATTGGGCCTTCTTGGAATAGCTCGAATGACGCGATGATGGCGGCGCCATGGCCGGGTATTTCCTTCTCTTTGCTCTCCGCTAGCGTTTCGTTACGCGGTCATCAAAACGCCGCGATAGATCGGATCTTCCATCGCCCGGCCTGTGCCGATCGCGACGCAGGTCAGCGGATCTTCGGCTATCGAAACAGGCAGGCCGGTTTCTTCGCGCAAATGTTCGTCCAGACGGCGGATCAGTGCGCCGCCGCCGGTCAGGACGATGCCCTGGTCGACGATATCGGCGGCGAGTTCGGGTGCGGTGTTCTCCAGCGCGATGCGGACGCCTTCGACGATCGCACCAATCGGTTCGTTCAGCGCTTCGGCAACATGCGCCTGATTGATCGTGATCTCTTTCGGCACACCGTTGACGAGGTCGCGGCCTTTCAGCGTGATGACTTCGCCCACGCCGTCTTCCGGAACCATGGCGATGCCGTAATCCTTCTTGATCCGCTCGGCCGTGGAGTCCCCGATCAGCAGGTTGTGGTGTCGGCGAACGTAGGAAACGATCGCTTCGTCCATCTTGTCACCGCCGGTCCTCACCGATGTTGTGTAGGCGAGTCCTCGCAGCGAAAGCACCGCGACTTCGGTTGTGCCGCCGCCAATATCGACCACCATGCTGCCAACCGGTTCGGTCACCGGCATGTCAGCACCAATCGCAGCGGCCATCGGCTCTAGGATCAGATGCACTTCGGAGGCGCCCGCATTCGAGGCAGCATCGCGGATCGCGCGTTTCTCGACCGAGGTCGAGCCGGAGGGAACGCAGATCACAATCTCCGGATAGCGGAACAGATTGCGCTTTCCGTGAACCTTGCGGATGAAGTGCTTGATCATTTCCTCGGCAATTTCGATGTCGGCGATCACGCCGTCGCGCAGGGGGCGGATTGCCTCGATTGAATCTGGCGTCTTGCCCATCATCATCTTCGCATCGTCGCCAACTGCCTTGACGCGCTTGATCCCGTTGATCGTTTCGATGGCAACCACAGAGGGTTCGTTCAGGACGATGCCCTGATCCTGCACATAGACGAGGGTGTTGGCTGTTCCGAGGTCGATCGCCATGTTCTGCGAACCGAATTTGAACAGATTGGCAAGAAAGCTCATTATATCGTTGTTCCGTGGATGCCGGGCCGGTTCTCGCAGACCCCCTGCAAGGTGAACGACCCGAAATTGAGGTGTGCATTTGCGCCTAGCGAATCCCTACAGAAAACGCCAAAAATTTTGTTGACGAGGATGGTAATTATGCACGGCAGCCCTCGAATTTGCGGTACATGAGGGCTAGCGTACGATTAATGCCCCAAATTCGCCGCCTTCCATCCGATCTTGTGAACCGTATTGCCGCCGGTGAAGTGGTTGAACGGCCTGCCGCTGCGCTCAAGGAATTGGTCGAGAACGCGGTTGATGCAGGCGCGGCGCGAATCGATGTGGCTCTGACTGATGGCGGTCTGACGCGGCTTGAAGTGACTGACGATGGCTGCGGGATGACGCCGGACGATATGGCGCTCGCGCTGGAACGGCATGCAACATCGAAGCTTCCCGATGATTCGATCGAGTTGGTTTCGACGCTTGGTTTCCGCGGAGAGGCTTTGCCGTCGATTGCTAGCGTCGCACGGCTGACCATTGAATCGCGCGTCCGCGAGGCGACTGAAGGTTGGCGGCGGGTGGTCGATCATGGCGAGCTGGTTGAGGATGCTCCCGCCGCGCTCCCTCCGGGTACGCGCGTCCGGGTCGAGCAATTGTTCGCCAAGGTACCCGCGCGACGCAAATTCCTGCGCACGCCGCGCAGTGAGTATATCGCTTGCCTCGATATCGTTCGACGTTTGGCCATGGCACGCCCCGATATTGCGTTCTCGATGACGAATGGTGCGGAAGGTAAGAGCCGCACGGCGCTATCGACGCAGGCGAATGAGGAATTGGCAACACGCGTCTCGCAGATTGTTGCGCGCGAATTGAAGGACAATGCGGTCGCGATCGACCTTGGGCGCGACACGCCCCATGGCGTGATGCGGCTTACCGGCTTGGCGGGCCTGCCAACCTACAATCGCGGTGTGGCCGATCACCAATATCTGTTCGTGAATGGCCGCCCGGTGAAAGATCGCCTGCTGGTTGGCGCGGTGCGCGGTGCCTATTCCGACATGCTCGCGCGGGATCGCCACGCGGTGCTGGCGCTGTTCCTCGAACTGCCGCCGCAGGATGTGGATGTGAACGTGCATCCGGCAAAAACCGAGGTGCGCTTTCGCGATGCGAGCGGGGTGCGCGGGTTTATCGTTTCCGGTTTACGGCAAGCCTTGGCCACCGGTGACCGGCGAAGCGCGCAGGGGCCGGACCGCGCGGCGATGGAGAAGTGGCATGCGGAGCCTGTGCGTGAGGAACCGGCAGCGCTGCGTTCGATCTTCGAAGGCCGCGATTGGTCAGCGCCTTCATCATCTGTCAGCGAACCTCGTCCAGATTGGAGATCGCAGGATCAAGCGCTTCCGATCGGGCGCGCCGAGGAAGCAGCGCCGATTCCCGAAGAGGCGCAGGACTACCCGCTCGGTATTGCGCGCGGACAAGTCGCCAACACCTACATCGTCGCCGAGAGCAAGGATGGCTTGGTCCTCGTCGATCAGCACGCCGCGCATGAGCGGCTCGTGCTTGAACGGCTGCGGGCTTCCGGGGCTGGGGAGGCGGTTGCTCGGTCACAAGCTTTGCTGGTGCCCGACGTGGTCGAGATGGACGAAGCTGATTGCGACCGTCTTGAAGAAGCTGCCGAGGGTTTGGCGCGGTTTGGCCTGACGGTTGAACGCTTCGGTCCCGGCGCGATGCTGGTCCGTGCAGTGCCTTCAGCCATCGCCAAAGCTGACAGCGGGAAGCTGCTCCAAGACGTGGCCGACGATATCGCCAAGCACGGCCCGCAAGAGGACAGCGGATCGCTGTTGCTGGCAGAACGCCTTGAATATGTGCTCGCGACCATGGCCTGCCATGGATCGGTGCGGGCAGGGCGGGTGCTCAGCGTCGCAGAGATGAACGCGCTGCTGCGCGAGATGGAAGCAACGCCAAGGTCAGGGCAGTGCAATCATGGGCGACCGACCTGGGTGAAATTGGATATGGAAGACGTCGAGAAGCTGTTTGGGCGGCACTAGTCTCACTCGGCGAGACAGCGGCAACAAATTTCGGATGTCCTGATCTGTTTTCCGATCAAAATTCGCATTGTTTCATGACAGGCATTGCGAAGCTCCAAAATTCTAGGGGGCTATCGATGCGCTCGAAAGGGTTCATCATAGTCGTTGGTCACAGAATGAGCGTTTGCGAACCTGCCCGGTTGAACGGAATTCAAGTCGGCATTCGAAAACGCAAAGGGCTTCTAAGGATGATCAATCATGAATCATACACCAACAAGTACGGCACCAAATTCTGGATTGATCACAAGGGCATCCAGCTTCTGTGCTTTCGGTATGCTTTTCGCCGCATTGCATATTATCGGCCAAACGGAACTCTATCGGAGAACATGGAGTCGATGAGCCGACAATACTCGCTGGCAATCAATGACATTTATCGAAATATTGAGCATCAAAAGCACTACACCCGGGCGCAGGTTAGGGTGTGTCACTACGCTTCCAAGGTGATCGACTATCAGAAGTGGTTTGCTGAACGGGTTCACAAAGAGCACATCGCAACGAAGAGGCGTCTAGACAATTATCTGTACGACCAATTCAAATCTGTGATTGCAGTTGCCGAAATCGGCGTGATTATAGCTGCGGCTGCCGGGGTGGTTGGCGGTCCCGTGACTCTGACGGTTGCCATTGTCGCAGGTGGCTACAACGTGATTTACGAATACAAGGTCAATAAGCGGCGCGGAATGCGCCTGGCCGGAATTGGTGCTGCTAATCTTGTGCCGGTTGGTTCAGAGATATTTCGGTCGGTCAAAGGCGCTAGCAATTTCAAGACCGCCTATGGTCTGGTCCTGTCGGAGACGGTTGCAGTGGGCGGCAATGAAATGCTGACATCTGGCGATGTGAAGAAAGCCACATTCAAATCATTGATGAGCTTGCTAACCGGGTCGACGCGGGCTGAATCGGACGACGCCAAAGAGGTTCTGGAGGCGTTAAAAAAGGCACCGAATCCAACAGAGTATATCAAAGGCCTCGCCGAAAGATCGGCTGAAGCCTACGACAAATTGGCCAAGACGCATAACATCTCGTCAATGGGAATTGGGGGCATACTCGCAACGGACAACGCATTGGCATTCAGACGCGCAAGGCAAAACGTTGCCGGTAAAGGAAGAAAAACGGGCGGGCGGACCAAGGCGCCAAGCAAGATCCCACACACTTCCACCAAGTCACGCCGACATAAATCGGCTCTACCAACGCCTGACAAAAGAGCTCAGAGTCTGGCCCAGTTGCCGAGCATCGCTCAATATCCGAGCGCGCCCGGACAGCTCTGCAGATTGTTGGTGATGAGAGACATCTCAGATCGTCCCATTCTGCCGAAACCAGAGGTCCGCATTTGGTAGCGCTGAGAAATCTTGGCCTCGACTAGACGTTGAACTTGAACAGCATCACGTCGCCGTCCTGCACGTCGTAATCCTTGCCTTCCTGACGCATCTTGCCCGCTTCTTTCGCTCCTGCTTCGCCGTTCAGGGCGATGTAGTCGTCATAGGCAATCGTCTCTGCGCGGATGAAGCCCTTTTCGAAGTCGGTGTGGATTTCGCCAGCGGCCTGAGGGGCCTTTGCACCCGCCGGGAATGTCCAGGCGCGCGATTCCTTGGGACCGGCGGTGAAGAAGGTGTTGAGGCCCAGCAGCGTGTAGCCAGCGCGGATCACGCGGGCGAGGCCGCTTTCTTCGAGACCCAGGGCTTCGAGATACTCGGCGCGGTCTTCCAACGGCATTTCGACCAGTTCGGCTTCGATGGCGGCTGATACGACGACCGCTTGAGCGCCCTCTGCCTCGGCCTTGGCGAAGACCTTGGCCGACAATTCGTTACCTTCCGACGCTTCGTCCTCAGCGACATTGCAGACATACAGCACCGGCTTGGCGGTGAGCAGCTGCGCCTGAGCGAACAGGCGTTCTTCCTCGTCGTCTTTCGGCTCGGTAAGCCGCGCGGGCTTGCCGTCTTTCAGCAGATCGAGCGCTTGCCCGAGGACACTGGCGAGGGCTTTCGCTTCCTTGTCGCCCGCATTCCCGCGCTTCTGCGCATTGGGAACGCGCTTTTCGAGGCTTTCGAGGTCGGCGAGCATCAGCTCGGTTTCGACCACTTCGGCATCGGTGATCGGATCGACCTTGTTGGAGACATGCTGGATGTCGTCATCCTCGAAACACCGCAGCACATGCACAATCGCATCGACTTCGCGGATGTTGCCGAGGAACTGGTTGCCCAGACCTTCGCCAGCGCTCGCGCCTTTCACTAGACCTGCAATGTCGACAAAGCCAAGCTGTGTGGCGACGACCTTCGCGCTCTTCGCAATCGCGGCGATCTTGTCGAGCCGCTCGTCCGGAACCGCGACCTGACCCACATTGGGCTCGATTGTGCAGAACGGATAGTTCGCAGCCTGCGCAGCCTGCGTTTCGGTAAGTGCATTGAATAGGGTGGACTTGCCGACGTTAGGCAAACCGACGATCCCGCAACGGAAACCCATGGGAATTCTCTTTCAGAACTGGAAAGCGCGGCGCTTAGCGAGCCGGACGGTTTTTGGCCAGCCTGCTTCGCATCGCGTCAAACGTTGTGAACCGCCTTGACCCAAGGGCCGTAGCCGGAATTGCCCAGCCATCCGACCTGCACCTTGGCGGTTAATTCATTGATGGCGATCTGCGGTTTGCCTCCAGGATGGACCGGTCGGCGCAACGGACGGGTGCCTGGGGCCATCGCAATCACTTCGGCCATGGCCTTGGGCACGTCCATCGGATCGGTGCTGCCGCCGCCGGTGCGCTTGCCCAGAGGCTCGATCAGCGCGGGGTAGCCGGACGTGTGTTTTTCGTCAGCGCGGTCAAGCAGTTCGAGGCTGTTCTTGTTAGCGTTCGACCAGATCATCGTCGGGTAGCCGCCCGGCTCGATGACCGTCACGTCGATCCCGTGTGGGACCAGCTCGTACGCCATGCCTTCACTCATTGCCTCAAGCGCAAACTTTGTGGGTGAGTATTGGCCGTAAGATGGCGCGATCACTCGGCCGAGTTGGGACGAGACGTTGATGATCAAACCCGACTTCGCCTTGCGCATCGCAGGCAGGACGGCGCGGGCCATGCGGTGCGGGCCGAAAACATTAGTGTCGAACGTGAGCTGCGTCGCCTCCATGTCCTGGATTTCGATGGGTCCGCCAAATGAGATACCGGCATTGTTGATCAGGACGTCGATGGCGCCGCCGGATTCCTTTTCAGCATAGGCGACCGCAGCGTCGATCTCGTTCTGTTGCGTTACATCGAGCTGCACGACGTTTATGTCGAGATTGTCATGTAGTGCGATTACCATCAGCTCATCAGCTTCGGGCCGCGGGGTATTTCGCATTGTCGCGAATACCTTCGCTCCCATCCGGGCGAAATGCTCGGCAGCCAATCGTCCAAAACCAGTCGAACAGCCGGTGATGAGGATGCTTTTGCCGGTTAGGTCAGGTTTGGTTTCCAGCACATCCTGCTGAGCAAAGGCGGCGGTAGCGGCGAGGGCGCCTGTGGCGGCTGCCCCGGCGAGCAGGGTGCGTCGATTGATTTGTGTCATGGGTATTGAATAGCACCGAGCGCAGACGGTTCCAACGCATTACAATTCAATGCCCCAGAAACGGGTAGGGCGCGTCTCCGACCACAGGAGACGCGCCCAAACTAGCACCACGCAGAAGGTGCTCAGGAAACTATATTTTTAGTCGCGAGCTTGCTTGCGACGCTTGGCCATCATGAACGCAGCTGCACCTGCACCGAACAGCAGCACGCTGGAAGGCTCAGGAACTTCCGTGCCGCCACCCGAACTGCTCGAACCGGTCGGCGGCGTATCCTTGGGCGGAGGCTTCAGCGCTTGAGCCGGAGCGGCAAGCGAAGCGCCGACCATGGTGACGGCGAGGAGGCCAGGAATGATATTGAAACGACGCATGATTTCGCAAATCCCTATTGAACAAGCATGTATCGAAGACTGAATTTAGACATGAGGGATAACAGCTAGTTCGGCGGTGTCTCGCGCGGATCGGCACAGTGTTTCGAATTGGAGCAGCTTCAAAATGCGGGGTTAACCGGCTTTCGATGACAGCCAGTTTTTTAGCTCTTTGGGATGACGGAAGCGTAGCACCTTGTCTTCATGTCCAACCAGCTTCGCCTCGGTTCGCGGCTTTGGCCCTGAATTCCAGCGAGCAACGTACCAAAGAAATGAAAGGTTCAACTGCTCTGGGCAGCCTTCGCCCATGTCCGGGCGAGTGCGACCACGATAACGCATGACACGTTTGACTATGCGGAACAGACAAAGAGGGATGGGATAGTCGAGGTAGAATACGGCTTCGGCGCGGGGCAAACGAAGCTCCATCGTGCCTCCGTAGTTGCCCTCGATAACCCAGCTGTCGTGCGCGGCGACTTCAGCAACCTTCGAGCGCAACTGCAGGGTTTCCGTTTCGACCCAGCCCGGCTTCCAATTGAGCTTATCCATGTGAAAAAGAGGTAGGTCGAACAATCGCGCGATCTCAAATGCCGCAGTGGACTTCCCGGCGCCGCACGGACCGATGACCATGATCCGCTTGTATTTGGCAGTCATGACGTTTGTGGTTCGACAGGTCCGTCATCTGTGGTTTCATCGAAATAGCCAATCCGGTGCAGCTCTTTCTGCACGTACCACAGCGCAAAGACGTCATAGAGTGCGTGGCCGATCATCACCGCGAGGAGGCTGCCGGTTTGCCAGTAGATCACAGCAAAGAAGGCGCCGATCATGAAGATAATTGCGCTGATAATCGGCTTGGCAAAGTGGATCAGCGCGAACAGGAGCGAACTGAGGATGATCGCCAAAGGCATCGCCATATAGTCGCTTGCAAGGGTCATCAGGCCCGCACGAAACAATGCTTCCTCACCCACGCCCGCGCCGATCGAGATGACGATGATCGCACCGAAACCCAGTCTGTTCTCGAGAAATTTGAGATTATGTCCCTGCGCGCGAACGAGCTGTTCGGAGATTTTCGGGAAGCTGAAAAAGAACCCGCCGACCACCGCGCTCAGGCCAGCGCCGATGGCAATGCCCAATGTGATCTGCGAGGTATCTACACTGATGAAATCCGCCAGCGCGCGGCCTGAGAACCACCAGACCGCGATTCCAAGCCCGGCCGTCAGCACTGTCTGCACCATCATCAGGCTCAGCAGTTTGGGCGTGGTCAGAAGCTCGTCGGAAGCGTCAGTTGGCCGATTCTCACTCATCATTCTTACCTATGTCATGTCGCCAATGTTGTCGAAAATGCACAAGGAAAACCGAGCAGAATCGTTAGATTTGCATATTCGTTGATTGGCCGAGGTCGAACGTGATGGCCGTCATGGATGATCTCAGATTGGTAGTTATCGGGATCAGTGCCAAACAAAGGGAATAGGAAATGGAAGCGATTACCACAGCCGCGCTTACTTCGCTGGTTACATCCGGAGGCGTCATCTGGGCGATGTTTCGGTTCCGGCGCGAACACCTGTTAGATCTTCAGGCTGAGCGATTGATCAAGCGGTTGCTTAACAATCCCAAATATCGCTTCAGAACCTTCACGACGATCAAACATCATCTCGGCGGGTTCGAGGACAATGAACTGCGCAAGATGATTGTTCGGGCAGGAGGCATACGCTTCAGGGACAACCTCGATGAAGAAATATGGGGTCACTATGACCGAGTTGGCGAGGTCCTTGATGCGGAGTGGAAAACTAAGACCAATTAAGGTTGGGGATACTCATTGCATCCGCAGCGCCACATCGCCCATGAAGCGGGGGTTGTCGCCTTTGACGAGCCATTCTGCTTCGGCGCCAATCGCGCCAAGCATGGCGACGAGACCGTCTTGTTCCGCTTTAGAATAGTTTCCGAGCACATGGCCGGTGACGCGGTCCTTGTGCCCTGGGTGTCCGATCCCGAGCCGCACCCGGCGAAAGTCTGCACCTAGGTGTTTGTCGATTGAGCGCAGACCGTTGTGCCCGGCCGTGCCGCCGCCTTGTTTGACCTTCACCTTGAATGGCGCGAGGTCCAGTTCGTCATGGAAAACGGTGAGTGCTGACAGTTCGAGCTTGTAGAAGCGCATCGCTTCGCCGACGCTGCGACCGCTTTCATTCATGAAGGTGGCGGGTTTCAGCAGAAGGACCTTCTCGGTGCCGATCCGCCCCTCCTGGGTCCAGCCCTGAAACTTCTTCTGAACGGCACCGAAACCGTGCATTTCGGCAATGACGTCCATCGCCATGAAGCCGACATTGTGCCGGTGCATCGCGTAACCCGGTCCGGGATTTCCAAGGCCAACCCATAGTTGCATCATTTTCCCTTAGCAGGCTTCGTCTGCCCCTCAAGCACTTGGCGCAGCGCGTCCGCTCACAGCCCATGCGTGCAACGGGCCCGGCGGTTGGTGTGCTTACAACACACAAAAACACCGGACTGGTTTCCCAGCCCGGTGCTTTGGTGATTGCATTGAAAAAGTGGGTAGAGGAGGCTTACTCGCCGTCGCCGCCTTCTTCTTCGTCGCCCTTCTGAGCGGTTGCTTCGACCTCGTCAGCTGCAACCTCTTCTTCGCCTTCGGTCTCTTCCTCTTCGCTCTTCTTGAGCGCGGATGGAGCAACCAGCGTTGCAATGGTGAAGTCGCGATCGGTGATCGCGCTTTCGCTGCCGTCGGGAAGCGTCACTTCGCTGATGTGGATCGAATCGCCGACTTCCTTGCCGGTGACGTCGATTTCGATCTGGTCTGGAATCGCGTCCGACTTGCAAACGAGATCAAGTTCGTGACGGACCACGTTGAGAACGCCGCCCTTCTTGAGGCCAGGCGATTCTTCTTCGTTGACGAACACGACCGGGATCTGAACCTCGATCTTCGCATCCTTGGACAGGCGCAGAAAATCGACGTGGGTCGGGCGATCGGTCACGGGGTGCAGCGCCACATCTTTTGGCAGCGTGCGCATGCTCTTACCGTCGACTTCGATTTGGACAATCGAGTTCATGAAGTGGCCAAGCATCAGCTGACGGACCAGTTCCTTTTCCTCGATGTGAATCGGAGTGGGTTCTTCCTTGCCGCCGTAAATTACAGCGGGAATCCGACCTTCGCGGCGAAGTGCTCGGGAGGCTCCCTTGCCTGCCCGTTCGCGCGCTTCGGCCGGTAGTGTGAGAGCGTCGCTCATAATGCTACCTTTCGAATGCGTATGTTTGATATCGTCTTCGTGCGCCACGCCTCCAGGGATGACCATAACGCCGAAGCGCGGGCCGTTACCGCGAGCGCCCCCGTAAAGCAAGCAATTATCGCGTGATTGCAGTGACCGTGTAGCCGCGTTGTTCGAGCATGGCAGAAAGGCTGTCTCCGCCTACCAGATGAGCCGCTCCAACTGCTACCAGGGGCTTTTGCTCAGCGCGCAATATTGCGGAGAGCCTGCCCGACCAAGCGCGGTTTCTCTTCACCAGCAACGCTTCACGCAGTTCAGCGTCTGCCATAATGCCGGTAGTTGTGGCCTGCTCCAGCGTTGCAGTGTCACCCTTCAGCCATGCATCCCGCAATCGACCGGGGTTTTCCTTCGCAAGCTGCGATTCTTCTACGACACCGGAGAGCAAATCGCGCTGGTCGTCTTCAGGCAGGCTGTCGAAGATCGTGAGCTGAGCCACCGCACCTTCGAATTCAATGACCTCGCGGCCATCGAATTCTTCGATCACAATGCGGTCGACGCCGTTCTTCGGATCACCCTGAGCATTGACCTGCGCCAAGGCCAAAGCAGCGGCCCATGTCTCGGTGCTCGTCAATTGAGCAGGTTTTAGGCCTGCTCGTTCGATCATGTTCGAAAGAGCCGCGCGTTGGCTTGGAGGTAGACGCTGAGGCAGAGGCGGGAGGTTGGGCGAGATCGCAAGCTCAGCATAAACATCAGCGATAGCCTGCCGATCGTCGAGATTTGCGATCTCAACCACCAGCATATCGGCCTGATCAATGACTCGATCTATCGCCTCGGTTCGCCAGGCCACATCATCTGGCAAAGCGTGGATCGTGCCGAGCATCCAACCTTCAACCGCGCCTTCGCTGTTGGTGATTTCAAACAGCGGCGGACTGGTATCGGGGGCGGGCTCAGGCGGCTCGTGAAAACAGCCGCTCAGAGCAAGCGATGCAATGGCAGTGAGCGCCAACCCTCCGAGCCGGCGCAAGTCGCGAAGCCCGGAAATGTTGGCGCCCCCATGATCCATTATTGAACGCGGTCTGTGGCGATGCCGCGTTCGGCAAGGTAATCCTGAACGCTCTTCTCACCGGCAAGGTGACCTGCACCCACAGCGATAAAGATCGTGCCAGGGCTATCCATGCGAGCGTCGATCCACTCGGCCCAGGTCTTGTTGCGCTCATAAAGCAGCTTTTCAGCAACCATCGGATCCGTCAAACCTTCGTTCATGATCGCGGCGAGCGCATCGGCATCGCCTTCGACCCATTCGGCGACCATTGAATCGAGGATCGGTTTAACCTCATCGATGCCTTCGGCTGCTTCCATCATGAAGGCGATCTGCGATTCCTGCGGCAGTCCATCGAAGATCCCGATCTGGAATTCGGCGGTCTCAAGCGCTTGCTGTTCAATGTCGCCAGCCTTGCTCAGGATTACCTTGTCGACGCCAGCATCAGGCGAATAGCCCTGCTGCATCAGTGGGAGCATGGTGAGTGAGAGCGCAGCCATCCACGGCTCCAGCCGATCAAACGCCTCGGTTGGCAGGCCGAGCTTGGTCAGCGCAGCCTCGTAGCTCTGGGTCTGATCGGGAGTGAGCAACGAACGCAGGCTAGTTTCAGGCGGAAGAAGGCCCTTGCTGATCGCAATCTGCTGCATCGCGGCCTCGCTGCCGGGGTCCATCTTGATTTCGGTTACAACGGTGTCGGAAGATGTCAGCGCTTCCGCGATCTCGGCATCATACCATTCGATCTCTTTCGGCAGCGCGTGGATCGTGCCGAACAGGTAAATGGTGGTGTCCTGATCAGCGACTTTCCAAAGGGCGGGGCCTTCCGATGCGGCCGCTGCAGTATCGGCAGTTGCTGTGGCCGTAATGACCGGATCTTCGGCCAAGACGGGGTTTGCGGAGAAAAGCGCGACCGAAGCCGCTGACAGAGCGAGCAGTTTGAGGTGTTTCATATGTGATGCTCCTAAGAGGTGAAGATGAGTGGATATTGAACGCGGTTTGGAAATCGGCTTCGTGGCTATGTGAATTTCTTGTAAAACCAGGCGGCGGTCCAGACGACGCAGACGGCCAGGAACACAATCATCGGGTCTTGCGATGGCACCCATCCGGCACGCGCGGCGATCCACCATCCGGGAGCCAGGAAGAAATAGAAGTGGAGGGAGACCACACTGCCATAACGGTATGCGTCTGCTTCATGTTCGTCGATCGAGCGCCACCACAACAGCGTGATAATCGGCGCGATGATCAACAAGCCAAACAAGACTATGATGGCCGGTGTTGAACCGATTGGGTCGTTTGAAAACAGGAGGTTGTTCTCAGGTCCTTCGATCAATGCGAAAGCCACGCCTGCAACAATGCTCAATCCGATGAGCAGGACCATCAGATCACGCGATCGCTTTACGCTTGGGCCGACCGGTTCCGGGCCAGTATCGGGCCATAACTTCACACAAAGAAGCACCACTCCGGCGATGAAGAGGAGGCCTAAGCCGATGATCACCGCGTCGATCAGCGACGGCACGCCATGCTCGAGAATTGCCGTAGAATAGCCAAGCAGGAATGCTGCAAGGAACAGCAGGGCCACGCCGCCGATGCTCATGATCAGCGTCTTGCGCAGCACCGGATTTTGTTCGTCGTCGCTCTCGATGTCGGTCACGCAGACACTCTTTTCTGAATTGGGGTGGTTGTGATTGATCGGGCTGGTGTCATTTGCCTCTTGCTTCGTCATCGAACACCTCCTCGATCGATAGGCTGAAAAGCCGCGCTATGCGGAATGCGAGGGGAAGGGACGGGTCGTGCTTGCCGGTCTCGATAGCGTTCACGGCCTGACGCGATACATCGAGTTGAGCGGCGAGTTCAGCCTGGCTCCAGTCGCGTTCGGCGCGCAGCACTTTGAGGCGATTCTTCATCCGCCGGTTCCTTTCCAGCGCAAGAAGGCATAGCCAATCGACCAGGCGAACGCCGCGATGGGCACCATGCCTTGGATCATCGAACGTGGGCTGTCGACGTTCAGCAAAGGGCCAAGAAGAAAGTCGATCGCCACTCCGCAAAGCAGCAGAGTGACCATGCCGATCATGGCAGACTGGGTCACGATCTGTCCCATGTAGTCATCCCATCCTTTTCGGTCGATCCGATGCATCACACATGCTGAAATGCCGATCAAAACAACTGTCGCAAGGGTGATCGTCCCACTAAGCAGGGGGGGAAGGGGAGCGTGGATCGGTGGAAGGGCGAGCGACTGCCCGTTAGCGAGCAGAACCGCTGATCCCAGCCCCATGATCGCGAAGGTAAAATCCACTAGGCGAGGTGCGTAAAGACCTTTGGCTGTGTGTGGCATGCGTCATTCCTATTCGCTCATGAATGATTGTTCGTATTCTTAAAAGTCGGAGGACCTCTACGACTTCAATGACCCCTGAAGCGCTTGATGTGAAACGCGACGAAAAACGCGGCGATGCAAACCGGAGCTGTCCAGTAATCGACCATCTGCATTTCCGCGGATTCAGTGGCCTGCACGTCGGCTGTGAGGCCCCAGTAAAGGCCAGTGATCATATTGCCGAAGAGAGCCCAGACAATCAGGGCGATGAAGGCTGCGGTCACGCCGGAATGCCACAGAGCGAGTGTAAACTCGTCCGCATCCCGATGGCGGAACAAGTGAACCATGGCCCACAGGAACGCCACGACACAGACAAGCAAGACGATGGACAGAGCGCTATCAAGATCTGCAGGACCATATACGGTGTCGTAAAAGTCGAAGATCGAGAATAGGACCAGCGTCACCGCCCCTACATTTGCCGCGCGTAAGTAGCTATCAACGGCCTTCTGGCGGTCGCTTGCTGATTTTAGTTCGGCCATTTCAATACCCCCGGATCCGTTTGAGATTGAAAGCGACGAGAAACGCGCCGAGCGACACGAACGAGGCAAAGTCGGACGGCAAATCCTGACCACGCTCGTTTCCTACGAGACCGTCGTAAAAACCTTCCGCAAACGGTAGGAAAAGCAGCCACGCCATCGCGGCGATGAAGCCCGCATTTGCTCCCGCAGACCACAGGGAAGCGATCCATTCGTCGCTGTTGCGGGTGGCAAACATCACGATGATCGCCAGGATACCGAATGTGATACCGATTAGCGCGAATTCGTCTGGGATGATGTCGTTGCGGCCCAGCACCATGAGCACGAACGATGCCGCAGCCACGTGGCTAAGCACCAAGTGCATTCTGCCGTAGCTGCGCGGTCCGTGTGGGTCTTCTTGCAGGCTCATGTGATCTCAGTTCCTGATTGGGTGTTTGAAGGGGGTGCCGTGCTCGGCGGGAGTGCGGGGTAGGCTATACTTCCACCGAGACACGGCTGTTTCGTCAGCCTTGGGGTGAAACTGGAGTGCCCTGGGCGAGACGAACCTTCGTGGCCTTTGCTTCGAGGATCGCAAAGCGAACCTGATCTTTGACAGCTGCCCGGGCGCTGGCCCGACAAGCGCGTTCGAGGCGCAGCGATTGAGTGTCGCGCCCGCCATTGGCGCATTTCTGACGGATGATGGTCTTCAAACGCTCATCGAGCAGTGCGACACCCTTTTGCGTGGTGAGGTCTACGCCGTCGATTTCGACCTCGGCAGAAAAGTCATTGGCATTTATGCCTGAAGCAGCAGCCGGTACTGCGGCCAGTGCGATGGCGGGAGCGATAAGAGCAGCAACGAAACGCATATGAAATCTCCTGGGGAGCGAGAATTTGTCGTATCAACCTTCCGTTATGTCAGGTTGCCCTTACTTTATGTCGCGATTCACTGACTGTGTCAACAAGACCTGACTTTTAGTAACGCGAGCCTGACCAAAACCGCAGAATTCTGCGTGTTTGAGCGGTGGAAACTGGGCGAATGCTGCACTGCATCATTGACGCTGTTGGGGGCATAAGCCATGGCGCGACGCATGGAATCCGAGGTCAAAACCCCTTCTGGCGAATCGATTGCGAAGCCCGGCGATTCGGGTCGCGATCCGCGTCGTTCATTCCAGGACATGATTCTGACGTTGCATGATTTCTGGAGCGCGAATGGCTGCGTGATCCTGCAACCCTACGACATGCGTATGGGGGCAGGGACGTTCCACACCGCAACCACTCTGCGCGCGCTCGGGCCGGAGCCGTGGAATGCGGCGTTCGTTCAGCCGTGCCGCCGCCCCACCGACGGTCGCTATGGCGAAAACCCGAACCGGTTGCAGCACTATTATCAGTATCAAGTGATCCTGAAGCCATCGCCTGGCGATATTCAGGAACTTTATCTTGCCAGCCTGCGTGCGATCGGGATCGACCCGCTCAAGCACGACATCCGCTTTGTCGAGGACGATTGGGAATCGCCCACGCTCGGCGCATGGGGGCTGGGCTGGGAGGTCTGGTGTGACGGAATGGAAGTCACCCAGTTCACCTATTTCCAGCAAATGGGCGGGTTCGATTGCAAGCCAGTTGCGGGTGAACTGACCTACGGGCTCGAACGCCTCGCAATGTACATTCAGAGCGTCGACAGCGTCTACGACCTCGCTTTCAACCAGCACGGCGTTTCATACGGCGACGTGTTTCTCGAGAACGAGAAACAGATGTCTAAATGGAACTTCGAAGTCGCCGATACAGACGGGCTGTTCGACCTGTTCAACAAGGCCGAGGCCGAGTGCCAGAATGCGCTCGCCGCGAGCGTTCCGATTGCCGCCTATGAGCAGGCGATCGAAGCCAGCCACATCTTCAACCTGTTGCAGGCGCGCGGCGTGATTAGCGTGCAGGAACGCGCGAGCTATATGGGCCGGGTCCGCGACCTCGCGCGCTCGTCTTGCGAAAAGTACGCCGAGAAGATGGCGCCTGAATGGGCCGAGAAATATCCGGGCTGGAGTCTCGTCTGATGGCCGATTTTCTGCTCGAACTTCGCAGCGAAGAAATCCCTGCGCGCATGCAAAAGGGTGCGCGCGCCGAGTTGGAAAAGCTGTTCCGTCGCGAATTGGACACCGCTGGCGTTGCCGTGGGTGAGATCACAGTCTGGTCGACCCCGCGCAGGCTCGCTCTGATCGCGAAAGGCCTGCCGATCGAAACCGAGGCGGTGCGCGAAGAAGCCAAAGGCCCGCCGGTCGGTGCGCCCGATCAGGCGGTCGATGGTTTTTGCCGCAAGAACGGCGTTACCCGCGACCAGTTGGAAGAGCGCGACGTCAAAGGCCGCGCGACTTACTTTGCAGTGATCGAAAAGCCGGGTCAGGCCGTCAGCGATCTGCTCGCAGCCGCAATCCCTGCGATCATCCGCGATTTCTCCTGGCCCAAGAGCATGCGCTGGGGCGAGGCTTCAATCAGCTCCGAAAGCCTCAAATGGGTGCGGCCGCTGTCGGGCATCGTGGCGCTGCTTGATGGCGAGGTTGTACCGTGCCTCACCGATGGGCTTGCCAGCGGTCGCGAGACCGTGGGGCACAGGTTCCATCACTCCGGCACCATCGAAGTGGCCGGGGCGGACGACTACGCAAAGAAGCTGCGCGATGCGCATGTGATCGTCGATCACGAAGAACGTCAGGACATGGTCCGCGCCGGCGCGAAAGCTGCCGCCAAAGCGGCAGGGCTCACGCTGGTCGAAGATGAAGGCCTTGTGGTCGAGAATGCTGGTCTGACCGAATGGCCGGTGCCGCTGCTTGGCCGTTTCGACGAGAGCTATCTCGACGTTCCTCCGGAGGTTATCCAGCTGACCGCGCGGGTGAACCAGAAATACTTCGTGTGCGAGGATGCTGGCAAGAAGCTCGCCAATGCCTTTATCTGCACCGCCAATATCGACGCGGTCGATCCGGCAGTGGTCGTCGACGGCAACCGCAAGGTGCTGGCGGCGCGTTTGAGCGACGCGCGGTTTTTCTGGGAGTTGGATCAGAAGACGACGCTGGCCGAGCATGCACAGAAACTGGAGCGGATCACGTTCCACGAGAAGCTCGGCACGGTCGCCGACAAGGTGGACCGTGTTGCCAAACTGGCGTCGTGGTTGGTTTTCGATGCGAAAGAGCCCAACGGCGACCATCAACTTACCCGGCAGGCCGCCGACTTGTGCAAGGCTGACTTGGTCACTGAGATGGTCGGGGAGTTCCCGGAGCTTCAGGGCTTGATGGGCGGATACTACGCAGAGAAGGAAGGCTTGCCGCAAGAAGTCTCCGACGCGATCCGCGACCACTACAAGCCTGTGGGGCTGGGCGACGACGTGCCAACTGCTCCCACGACGGTGGCCGTCAGTCTTGCAGACAAGCTTGATAATCTCCTGAGCTTCTTCAAGATCGATATCCTGCCGACCGGTTCGAAGGATCCCTTTGCTCTCCGTCGAGCGGCCCTTGGGTATATTCGCTTGGTTCAAACAAACGGTCTGAAACTCTCGCTCGACACTGTGGTTCATGCTTGGGATAGCCAGCCAAACGCTGTGCTTGCCGCCAAGCTTGGCGAGTTTCTCTTGGATCGTCTCGCCGTCCAGTTGCGCGAAGAGGGTGTGCGACACGATTACATTCAAGCATCGCATGATTGGGCAGGATCGCTCGACCTCAGACTGGATCGTGTTGAGGCTCGGGCTAGGGCGCTAACTGCATTCCTAACTGGGGATGATGGTGCAAACCTCCTCGCCGGATACAAGCGCGCGGCCAATATCCTAAAGAAAGAGGAATGGGAGCCCGGCGCGGCCAACCCCGCACCAGAACCCGCCGAGCAGGCGCTGACTGATGCGCTTGATTCCGCTGCTCCAACAGCCGCGCAGGCCATCGAAGCCGAAGACTTCGAAGCCGCCATGGCTGCGCTTGCGAGCCTGCGCGCGCCGATTGATGCGTTCTTTGATCAGGTTACGGTCAATGATGACAACCCCACCAAGCGGTCAGCCCGGCTCGATTTGCTGGCGCGTTTTCGTGATGCGGTCCACCGCGTCGCCGATTTTTCGAGGATTGAAGGTTGATGATCCAGACGGTCTACCCATTCGGCGGAAGCGCCGCTCATGATGACGCTCGCCAGAAGGACAAGACCGTCACCGGCGGGAAGGGCGCGAACCTGGCCGAGATGGCGAGCATCGGGCTGCCGGTCCCTCCGGGTTTCACGATCACGACCGAAGAAAGCGTCCGCTACCTCCAGGATGGTGCGGATTTCTCGGAGGAACTGCGCGGCGAGGTTGCGAAAGCGCTGACGCATATCGAGCAGGCTGTCGGCAAGAGCTTTGGCGATGCCGCCGACCCGCTGCTCGTGTCGGTCCGCTCGGGCGCTCGTGTTTCGATGCCGGGCATGATGGACACCGTGCTGAACCTCGGCCTCAACGATGCAACGGTTGAAGGGCTTGCAAGCACCAGCGGAGACGAACGCTTCGCATGGGACAGCTATCGCCGCTTCATCCAGATGTATTCCGACGTTGTGCTCGGGATTGACCACGGTCTTTTCGAAGAAGCGCTGGAAATCTGCAAGGAAGACAATGGTTTTTACGCGGATACTGAGCTTTCGGCTGAAGACTGGAAAGCGATTGTCGCCGAGTACAAAGGCATCGCTGAAGCGGAGCTGGGCAAGCCATTCCCGCAGGATGTAACCGAGCAGCTTTGGGGCGCGATCCGCGCAGTTTTCGATAGCTGGGACAGCGACCGCGCCAAGGTCTATCGACGCCTGAACGACATTCCGGCCGATTGGGGCACTGCCGTCAACGTGCAGGCGATGGTGTTCGGCAATATGGGCGACACCAGCGCCACCGGTGTTGCGTTCACTCGTAACCCGGCGACGGGCGTGCGGGCCTATTACGGCGAGTACCTGATCAACGCGCAAGGCGAGGACGTTGTCGCGGGCATCCGCACGCCGCAATACCTGACCAAGGCCGCGCGCGAGGCGGCGAATGCCAAGCCGCTGAGCATGGAAGAGGCCATGCCTGACGCATACACCGAGCTGGCGCGCGTGTTCGACCTGCTCGAAGGCCATTACCGCGACATGCAGGACATCGAGTTCACCGTGGAACGCGGCAAACTCTGGATGCTGCAAACCCGCTCGGGCAAGCGCACGGCCAAGGCGGCGCTGAAAATGGCAGTCGAGATGGTCGGCGAAGGGTTGATCGACCAGAAAGAGGCGGTGCGCCGGGTCGATCCGATGGCGCTTGATCAGCTGCTTCACCCGACGCTCGATCCTGATGCTGCGCGCAATGTGCTGACCACCGGCCTTCCGGCTTCACCGGGCGCGGCGGCAGGCAAGATCGTCCTTGATGCCGATACAGCCGAGCAGTGGGTCAACCGCGGCGACAAGGTGATTCTGGTCCGGGTGGAGACCAGCCCCGAAGACATTCACGGCATGCACGCCGCGCAGGGTATCCTGACTGCGCGCGGCGGCATGACGTCACATGCTGCGGTGGTTGCGCGCGGGATGGGTAGACCCTGTGTTTCCGGCGCAAGCGGCGTTTCGATTGATCGCGACGGGCGAACTTTGAGGATTGGCGAGACCGAACTCAAAGAAGGCGATGAAATCACACTCGACGGCGCAAACGGGCAGGTGATGCTCGGGATTGTGCCGACTATCGAACCAGAGCTTGTCGGTGACTTTGGGACTTTGATGGTGTGGGCCGACGAGCTGCGCCGGATGCGCGTGCGTACCAATGCGGAAACGCCAGCGGACTGCAAAATGGCGCGGCAGTTTGGCGCGGAAGGTATTGGGCTGTGCCGGACCGAGCATATGTTCTTCGACGCTGGCCGGATCAGCGCGGTGCGCCAGATGATCCTTGCTGAAGATGAGGCCGGACGGCGCAAAGCGCTTGAGATGCTGCTGCCCGAACAGCGCAAGGATTTCACCGCGATTTTTGAAGTGATGGCCGGCCTGCCGTGTACGATCCGGCTGCTTGATCCGCCGCTGCACGAATTCCTGCCGCATGGCGACACCGAGTTTGCAGAACTCGCGGACGCGACCGGGCTAGGTGTCGACCACCTCAGGCGCCGCGCGGGAGAACTCCACGAATTCAACCCAATGCTGGGCCATCGCGGTTGCCGACTGGGAATCACATTCCCGGAAATCTACGAAATGCAGGCGCGTGCAATCTTTGAAGCGGTTTGCGCTGTGCAGAAGGCAAGCGGCGAAGCGCCGTTGCCCGAAATCATGATCCCGCTGGTCGCCACCAAGCGCGAACTGGCGATCTTGCGGGCGCTGGTCGACCGCGTCGCCGAAGAAGTCTTCGAAGAGCAGGGCGCCCGGGTCGAATACCTGGTCGGCACAATGATCGAGCTGCCGCGTGCGGCTCTGATGGCCGGTGAAATCGCCGAGGAAGGCGCATTCTTCAGCTTCGGCACCAACGACCTGACGCAGACGACTCTTGGTGTGAGCCGCGACGATTCAGCGCGTTTCCTCGCGCCTTATGTCGACAAGGGCATCTTCCCGCGCGACCCGTTTGTCAGCCTCGATATCGATGGGGTTGGCCAGCTGGTTGAACTGGCAGCGGAGCGGGGCAGGGGAACGCGGGTTGATATCAAGCTCGGCATCTGCGGCGAGCATGGCGGCGATCCGGCGAGTATCGCTTTCTGCGAGAAGGTCGGCCTGGATTATGTCAGCGCCTCGCCATACCGCGTGCCGATCGCCCGCCTCGCAGCGGCGCAAGCTGCGTTGAAAGACTAGTTTTTCCAACCTGTCAGAACGAGAATCTCGAAGGTTTCGACGACTTTGCCGTCGTCCTCCTTCAGCGCGTCGAACGCCGTCTTCGCGCGTTCCAGCCAGTCGCGGGTCAACGAGGGAACAGGCGATGTGAGCGAACGGGTCAGGCCATGGTCGCGCAGATCGTTGATCATCCGCTCAAAGGACGGGAAACGCACGCGGATCGGGTAGGAATCGACCACCTGCCGCTTGAACCCGGCGCGCTCCATGAGGCCCGTCGCTGCGCGGATATCGACTTGGGGATGGACGCGAGCCGCTGGACGTTCGCCATCGGCTTCGAGCGCGATCTGGCGCAACACCGGCAGGCTTCCAGCACCCGGGAAGGCGGCAATGAACAATCCGCCCTCTGCCAAAGCGTTGCGGCCATGGATCAGCGCACCGGGTAGGTCATTGACCATGCCCAGGCCGAGCAGGTGAACAATCAGGTCAAACATCGCGACCGGACCCGGTTGCTCTTCGTCGAAGGTGCCGAGCAGCCCGACATTGCCTGCCGTACCTTTGGCGGCGAGTGACGATTGCAGTTCTCCGCTCGCCTCTCCGACGATCAGTGCCTTGGCCGGTTCGAAGCGCATGAAGTCGAGCCGCTCGGCGATATCCTTCGCCATTGTGTCAGCGAGATACGTCGCCCCGCCGATCGATTGACGAGAGCGCGCGCGCGCCCATTTCGCGGCGGCTTGTTTGCGGTCGAAGATGTTCGGGA
This sequence comes from uncultured Erythrobacter sp., assembly GCF_947499705.1. NCBI lineage: Bacteria > Pseudomonadati > Pseudomonadota > Alphaproteobacteria > Sphingomonadales > Erythrobacteraceae > Erythrobacter > uncultured Erythrobacter sp. The sequence goes on from NZ_CANMPJ010000001.1 coordinate 1,262,862, forward strand.
CTTGCGATGTGGCCATGTGCGTAGCCCTGACGCGCTTGCCTCGGGAGTGCAAGATATGCGACTTCTTGGGCCATGGGCATAGGGTCGCGCCTTGGCGCCAATCTGAAAGAGGGACTGAGGCCGATCGTCGATCTGGTCTATCCGCCGCGTTGCCCCTTGTGCGGAGATGCCATTGCCGATCAGGGCGGGCTTTGTGTCGAGTGCTGGGCTGAGCTGGAGGTGCCGGGAGAGCCCGCGTGCAAGAGCTGTAATCGCCCAATGGGCAGCGACGGCACGAAGCGCGACACCGAATGCACGCCTTGCCAGCTCGATCCGCCGCGTCATTCGGGGATTCATGCGGCGACCCTCTATGACGATGCCTCTCGCAAACTCATTCTGACGTTCAAGCATGGCGGCAAGATCGCGCTTTCACGTTTGCTCGGGAGGCTGATGGCCGCGCGCTTGCCCGACCCGGTGCAAGGTAAGGAGCCTCTGCTGATCCCGGTCCCTTTGCATAGGCTCAGGCTGTGGGAGCGCGGATACAATCAAGCGGCATTACTGGCTCGGGAGCTTGAGAAACGTGGCAAGGGAACACTCTTCGTCGATGCGCTGGTGCGCATAAGGCGAACGCCGAGCCTTGGTGGGTTGGGGCGAGAGGAACGCGAGCGGGCTTTGCGCGGTGCGATCGCGGCTCGTGCCTCGCGGATACACCGGCTCAAAGGTCGAGACGTCGTCCTGGTCGATGATGTTCTCACCAGCGGTGCGACAAGCGATGCCTGCGTTGCGGCTTTGCTGGAAGCTGGGGCAGCGTCGGTGCGGATTGCCTGCTTCGCGCGGGTGGTGAGCGGGGTCGGGGGCAGAGAGCCGTCAGCTATCTTCGCGAAAACACATCCCACAAACGAAACGCCCGAGGTCGTTAAGACCCCGGGCGCCACGTGACGAAATGATGTGGAACCGCTCTAAAGAGCTCAGACGGCGACCCCCTAACTTCGCCATCAGGATTCCTATCCCTCATCGTTCAATCAGACCTTCCAACACCCCGCTGTTGGCTTGATCCGACCACCCCCTGAACCTGGCACTATACTGCGCCGTTGTCTGGTGGACGAACTCGCTAAAGCTCGTGGAGAGACTTGTTCCAAACAGACCTGCTCAGGTGAAGGTGAATCCTTGTTCGCCATGGATTTTGGCGCGGGTCTGTGGTTATCGTGCAACAAACAGTCGCATCTGGCGCTCAACTCGTCGATCCGGCAAGATTCAATTAACCAATTTGGGAGCCGCAACTTTGACTGACGTCAATTTGTCTCGCGATGATCGTGAGCACGGGACGCAGTTTGCGCCCAAGTTCGATTCGCTGGGTTTGCTAACCGCAGTGGTAGTGGATTCGGCTACGGGCGGCGTGCTTGTTGTCGCGTTTATGAACGCGGAATCGTTGGCGAGAACGCGCTCCACCGGGAAGGTGCATTTCTGGTCGCGTTCCCGGCAGAAGCTTTGGATGAAGGGTGAGACGTCGGGGCACGTTCTCGAAGTTGAAGAGATACTGGTCGATTGCGATCAGGATGCGCTGGTGATTTCTGCGAGGCCGGCTGGACCGACATGCCATACTGGCGAACAGAGCTGTTTCTATCGGCGGTTAGATCCCGGTGCTGAAGACACGCGTGCTCTCGTAAAGGTCAATACTTGACGCTCACGTAAAGGTAAGGTAGTCAGAAGCTCATGGCTACAGCACCTGCTCAACAAACTGATTCGAAAGCGTCCGAAGGCGAAGGCCGTCGCAACGGCGCGCATCTGGACCGGCCCGACAAGCATGAGCGCGAACAGTTCTCGATCTCCGATCTGACATCGGAATTCGGCTGCACCGCGCGTGCATTGCGCTTCTATGAAGACGAAGGATTGATCAGCCCGGCTCGAGTTGGCCTGACCCGCGTTTATTCAAAGCGCGACCGGGCTCGTCTCGCGTGGATCATGCGGGCCAAGAATGTCGGGTTCAGCCTGACCGAAATCCGCGAGATGATCGACCTCTACGATCTCGACGATGGACGGGTCGAACAACGCCGCGTCACGATTGAGAAATGCAGGGCGCATATCGCCAAGCTCAAGGCGCAGCGCGCCGATATCGATTCCTCGATCAAGGAACTGACCGAATTTGTTGGCGAGATCGAACAACTCGACCTCGGCTGACACGCCAAGCAAACAAATAGACACGCAAACGCTCAATAAAGGGATCAAGTGATGCCGACTTATACCGCCCCCACTCGCGACACGCGCTTTGTTATCAATGAAATGCTGGATCTCGCCAGCTACGGCAACTTGCCGGGTTTCGAAAACGCATCGCAGGACATGATCGATGCAGTGGTCGGTGAAGCCGGCAAATTCTGCTCCGAAGTTCTCGCACCGCTCAATCAGATTGGCGACGAGCAGGGCTGCACCCGGCACGAAGACGGTTCGGTCACCACACCAGACGGTTTCAAGGAAGCCTATGATCAGCTCGTCGAAGGCGGTTGGACGACTTTGACCGCTCCTGAAGAGTTTGGCGGGCAGGGCCTCCCACACGTGATGGGCTTCGCGTTTGAAGAGTATATCGGCACCGCCAACCAGGCGTTTGCGATGTATCCCGGCCTTACTGGCGGCGCAGCTGCGGCGCTTCAGGCTGCCGGATCGCAGGAACTGAAAGACCTCTATCTGCCGAAGATGGTTTCGGGCGAATGGTCTGGCACCATGAATCTGACCGAGCCGCATTGCGGCACCGACCTCGGCATGATCCGCACCAAGGCTGAGCCTCAGGCTGACGGTTCTTACGCCATCACCGGCACCAAGATTTTCATCTCCGCCGGTGAGCACGATCTCACCAGCAACATCATCCACCTCGTGCTCGCCAAGACCCCAGGTGCTCCAGACAGCTCGAAGGGCATTTCGCTGTTCGTCGTGCCAAAGTTCATTCTCGACGAGAATGGCGAGCCGGGTGACCGGAATGGCGTGTCATGCGGCTCCATCGAGAAGAAGATGGGCATCCACGGCAATGCGACCTGCGTGCTGAACTATGACGGCGCGAAAGGCTGGATGGTCGGCGAAGAGAACAGGGGCCTTGCTGCCATGTTCGTTATGATGAACGCTGCGCGCCTCGGTGTCGGGCTTCAGGGTCTGGCGCAGGCCGAAGTCGCGTACCAGAACGCTGTCACCTACGCGCTCGATCGCCGTCAGGGCCGCGCCCTTTCCGGCCCGGCTGAGCCTGAAGCGCAGGCCGACCCAATCTTCGTGCACCCGGACGTTCGCCGCATGCTGATGGACGCCAAGGTGTTCAACGAGGGCATGCGCGCACTGTGCCTGTGGGGCGCTTTGCAAGTCGATCTGTCGCACAAAGCGCAGACCGAAGAAGAGCGCCAGCTGGCTGACGACTTAATCGGTCTGATGACCCCGGTCATCAAGGGCTACGGCACCGACAAAGGTTACGACATCGCGAACAACATGCAGCAGGTTTATGGCGGGCACGGCTACGTCAAAGAGTGGGGCATGGAGCAGTTCGTGCGCGATAGCCGCATCGCCATGATCTACGAAGGGACCAACGGCGTTCAGGCGATGGACCTGTGTGGGCGCAAGCTTGCATCGAAGGGCGGCCGCGCCGTTCAGGCGTTCTTCGCCGCAATCGACGAAGAGATCGCAGGCGCCAAGGAAATCGAAGGTCTGGCCGAGATGGCCGGAAAGCTTGAAAAGGCTCTTGGCGAGCAGAAAGCGGCAACCATGTGGTTCATGCAGAACGCCATGCAGAACCCGAACCACCTCGGCGCAGGCGCGCATCACTACATGCACATCATGGGCATCGTGACGCTCGGCTTTATGTGGCTGAAGATGGCCAAGGTTGCCACTTCTGCTTTGGAAGGCTCGCCTGAAGACGCAGCGTTCTATGAAGCGAAACTGACCTCGGCTGCCTACTACATTGAGCGCTTTTTGCCGGATGCAGGTGCGCTGCGCCGCAAGCTCGAAGCGGGTAGCGACAACATGATGAAGCTGACGGAGGAGGCATTCGCCACCGCAGCTTAAGCGATTACGATATCGTCACCAAAGGGGCCGGTCCGGGGGGATCGGCCCTTTTTCGTCCAAACCTGAACCTAGTCGGCGCCGATCTTGGCGGCGACTTCCTCGATTGAGCCGGTCACAAGCAACGGTGCACCGCCAACCATGCCCACATTGGTCTGGCCGTTTTCTCCGGTACGCAGCCACGCGATATTCTGCGCGACGACCATGTAATTGCCGCCACGCGATTCAAGCTTCACGAACTTCATACCAATTCTCCGATCTGGCGGACTTTGCGCCTCGCACATCAAGATCGGATTAAGATTACAGCTCGCCGCGCTCTGCCTTTGCGAAGACTCTTTCCCAGTCCGCAAGATTGCTCTTGGCGTCCTGAACGAAGTGGCTGCGCTTGATGTAGTTCATGGTCGCATTGGCCAACCATGATCCAGGGGCCTTGAGCGGGCGAGTTATCTGGCAAAGCAGCACAATTCGCGTTTCATCGGTCTCGTTCTGCACTTCGTGTTCGTAAGTGTCGTCAAACACCATCCACTTGCCTTGACCCCATGTCAGGCGCTGATCGTGGATGCGCATCCAGCACTTTTCTCGTTGCTTGGGTACGACGAGTCCGAGATGTGCGGTCATGAACGCCTTTGTCACGCCGCGATGCGGGACTATCACCGCTCCGGGTGCCAGAATGGAGAAGAACGCCGAGTTAAGCCCCGGAATATGGGAGAGGAGTTCGGCGGTCTTTGGTGCACGCGCGATATTCTCCTCTATTCGGTTGCCGTAACCGACGAGAAAGAAGCTGCGCCATGAATTGTCTCGCATGATTCGCCGGTGGTCGGGCGACACTTCACGCAGCGGTGGGATTGCGTCGCGATGTTCGAAGATCGCCAGCGCCTCATCTCGGATCGCTTCCCAGTGGCGCGATAGCTTGCTGCTCCAGTCGAACTGAGCAGAATCGAGCACCGGATCGTTCGAAATCAACGAACTGTTTGCGATCACCGAATTCATCTTGTGGCGCTGCTTCTTTGCAAAACGGTAATGCAGCGGCTTGCTGCGATCGTTGGAAAGCAGTCCAAATGCATTCGACAAGCCCATCGCACCCTCCATCTTGCAGCGTGCGACCCGAAGGTGACACTAGTGTGCGATGAGGGACGATGCTTGTCGAAACGCGACGCTTCACGCCGTTAACGACGACTGGTCGCGACGCTTCGACAGACGAAATGCAGTTTCGGCGAACCGGTTTTCGTGATCGCCGGAACGCTGGGCGCTTATTCGACCGGCAGGAACTCCGGCACTGAGAGGTATCGTTCACCGGTGTCGTAGTTGAAGCCGAGGACGCGCGTGCCGGCGTCCAATTCCGGCAGCTTCTTCGCGATGGCGGCGAGCGTCGCGCCTGAGGAAATGCCAATCAGCATCCCTTCTTCGCTCGCAGCGCGGCGTGCCATTTCCTTGGCGTTGTCGGCATTGACTGGAACCGCGCCGTCGATGGCGTCGGTGTGGAGGTTATCCGGGATGAAGCCAGCACCAATGCCCTGGATTGGGTGAGGGCCGGGCTGGCCGCCATTGATGACCGGGGAAAGTTCGGGCTCGACAGCGTAGGCTTTGAAGCCGGACCAATGCTTTTTGAGTTCTTCAGCGCAGCCCGTCAGGTGGCCACCGGTGCCGACCCCGGTGATCATGACGTCAACCGGAGTATCCGCGAAGTCGGCGAGAATTTCCTTGGCGGTCGTGCGGGCGTGAACTGCGACATTCGCCGGGTTCTCAAACTGGCTCGGCATCCATGCGCCTTCGGTCGATTGGACGATCTCCGTGGCGCGTTCGATCGCGCCTTTCATGCCCTTTTCCTTGGGTGTCAGGTCGAACGTCGCACCATAGGCGAGCATCAAGCGGCGGCGCTCGATCGACATCGATTCCGGCATGACAAGCACCAGCTTGTAACCTTTGACGGCGGCGACCATGGCGAGGCCGATGCCGGTGTTGCCGCTGGTCGGTTCGACAATCGTGCCGCCGGGAGCCAGTTTGCCTGCCTTTTCGGCATCTTCGACCATCGCCAGCGCAATACGATCCTTTATCGAGCCACCGGGGTTAGAACGCTCCGATTTCAGCCAAACTTCATGATCGGGAAACAGCCGCGACAGGCGAATATGCGGGGTGTTGCCGATTGTCTCGAGGATGTTTGCAGCTTTCATATCAGGCCTCCTGGGGATTTTTTGATTGCTCGCCTTCTAGCAGATCGGCGGGCGGATCGAAGCTCTTCGTTGTTCGTAGTACTGGGAATATTCGGCTCCAGAGCAAAACGGTTACAAGCGCGCCTGCACCGCCAGCAATGATGGCCGCCACCGGACCGATCAGGAATGCGAGGCTGCCGGAAAACGCGTCGCCGCCTTCGTTCGAGGCGCTGATCGTCATCATACTGACCGAGGATACCCGGCCGCGTTTGTCGTCCGGCGTGTGGAGCTGGATCAGGGATTGGCGCACATAGACGCTGAACATGTCCGCCGCGCCGATGATAAACAGCATGGCAAGGCTGAGTGGAAGGCTGGTCGAGAGGCCAAACACGATTGTGGCGATCCCGAAAACCGCCACCGCGCCCAGCATCTTCGGTCCAACCTGTGTTTTGAGCGGACGGAAAGAGAAGAAGATCGCCGTCATCAATGCGCCTGCCGGAGTTGCCGATGCCAGCATGCCCAGACCGAATTCGTCGGTTTGCAGGATGTCGCGTGCGAAGACCGGGATCATCGCGTTGGCTCCGGCGAGGAACACCGCGAACAGATCCAGCGTGATCGTGCTCAGCACCATCTTGTTCTTCACCACATAGCGAAGGCCGTCGATGATGGCGCCGATCGGACGCTGGTCCTTGCGCATTACGGGCTGAGGAACCTTGCCGACTTGCAGCAACGCCAGCGCGGACACGGCGAAGAGTGCGGTTGCGATCACATAGGGAAGGGCGGGTTCGAAAGCGTAGGGCACGGCGCCTATTGCCGGCCCTACCAGTGCGCCGGCCTGCCATGAGATCGAGGAAAGCGCGATCGCCGTTGGCAATATCGCCTTCGGTACAAGGTTTGGTGCGAGGGACGACAATGCCGGTCCCGCAAAAGCACGCGCGACACCAAGCACAATCGATATGCCGAACAACAGGCTAAGGCTCACGCCGTCGATCCAGCTGAACCAGGCGAGCGCTACCGCGCATCCCAGTTGGAGGATGACGGTAAGCAGGCCCAAAGAGCGTCGATCAAATCGGTCAGCGGCCAGGCCGCTGAACGGTGTGAGGAAAAAGAGCGGCAGGAATTGCAGTAAGCCGATCAGAGCAAGCGTGCCCGAACCCTCGGCGATGTTCATGCCGCTGTCGCGTGCGAGATTATACGCTTGCCACCCTATGACCAGCAGCATGGCGTATTGCGCCAGCGTCATGGTCAGCCGCGCGGTCCAGTAAGCGCGGAAGTTGTGAACCTGGAACGGGTGAGTTGGAACAGCGTCAGTCACGCCGCCGCCATGGCAGGCACTATGCGTGCTGCCAAGCCAACGAATGTATGCGGCGGGTTAGTCTAGCTTGGATCGATGCTTGCTTCAGCGATTGCGGCGCAGGCGCGGGTTCGGCTGAAGCGTGTCGATAATCGACACGAAATCGTCGAGACGGATGATCCGCTCGAACTGGAAACCGGCGCGGTCATCGCGGGTCCAGATCACATATGCCTCAATCCGGCCGACGACCGGGAGGCGAATGATCACGCGTTCGCCGCGGCCAAGATCGGCTGCATCATCGACCATAAAGCCGTGTGCAGACAGATTGGAGATGTGAAGATTCATATCGCCGCGAACATGATGTTCGGCGATTACCGGGAAATCCACCGGATGGCGCGCCGCGCGGCGCATGTCAGTTACACTCAGGTTTGCTCCGGCAGACACAGTCCCCGACCCTCCATTATTATGCGAGTAAAGTCCCTAATGGGGCAGAAAGGCTGACATTTGGTAAAGCGCGTGGGACAGGTCGGAAGGCGCGAGAGACCACTAGGGCCGCTCGCGAGGCAGAATTGCCGGAGGTGTGCGTTGGCAGCGACGAAGCTTCGCCGCCGAACCGCTACCGGGTGACGATGGCGTGCTTCTTCTTGCCGAGGCTGAGCTTCAGGCTGTCGCCTTCGCCGGGTGACACGACAAAGCCGGGATCACTCACGGTTTCTCCGTCCAGCTTCACCGCACCTTCGGCCAGCTTTCGCTTGGCTTCTCCGTTGGAGGCAGTGAAGCCCAGATCGGTCAGCACCGCACCGATGCGGAGCCCGTCGGGACCGACCGCGAGGGTCGGCAAATCTTCGCCCGCTCCGCCGCCAGCGAATGTCTCTTTCGCAGTGGCTTCTGCAGTCGCAGCGGCTTCCTGGCCGCGCACCATCTTTGTCACTTCATTGGCGAGAACGACCTTGGCGTCATTGATCTCCGCGCCCTCAAGTGTTTCGAGGCGGGCAATTTCGTCGAGCGGAAGGTCCGTGAACAGCCGCAGGAACTTGCCCACATCGCGGTCATCCGTGTTCCGCCAGTACTGCCAGAAATCGTAAGCAGGCAGGGCGTCTTCGTTGAGCCAGATCGCACCATCGACCGACTTGCCCATCTTCGCACCATCGGCGCGGGTGATCAGCGGCGCGGTAAAGCCATACACCTCACGCCCGTCGATCCGGCGGTTGAGCTCGATCCCGTTGACGATATTGCCCCACTGATCGCTGCCGCCGAGCTGCAGCCGGCAATCATAGTCACGCGCCAGCACCAGATAATCGTAGGCCTGCATGATCATGTAGTTGAATTCGAGGAAACTGAGCGGTTGTTCCCGATCGAGCCGCAGCTTCACCGAATCAAATGTCAGCATTCGGTTGATGGTGAAATGCGGACCGACGTCGCGCAGCATTTCGACATAGCCGATCTTGCTGAGCCAATCGTCGTTGTTGATCAGCAATGCGCCCGTCGGGCTGTCGTCGAAACGCAGGATCCGTTCAAAACTTCCTTTGATCCCGGCAACGTTCGCAGCGAGCCGCTCTTCGGTCATCAGTTGCCGCGTTTCATCCTTGCCGGATGGATCGCCAACCTTGGCCGTGCCGCCGCCCATGATCACGATCGGGCGATGTCCTGCCTGTTGCAGACGTTTGAGCAGCATGATCGAGGCGAGATTGCCGATATGCAGCGACGCCGCAGTAGGATCGAACCCGACATAGCCCGTTACCACTTGCTTTGCGGCGAGCGCATCCAGCGCGCCCGCATCTGTGATTTGGTGCAAATGGCCGCGCTTTTCGAGCAGGCGCAGCAGATTGGATTCGTAGCTTTCAGACATGGCGTTGGCGCTTAACAGCGAGGGCGGGGCGGGGGAAGTGACTTGCTCATGTGTGCACGCTTCGCGATAGGCGGGCCATGCAACCGCTCATGCTTCACCAGACCTGCGATCTCGGCCCTATCAAGGCGGTGACCGCATCCATTACGGCAACTCCATCCGGGTTCGACGCCGAATTTCGCTTTGATGGAAACGTTTCGGCGATCCGGCTTCCAGCGGCGGGGCCATCTGTGCGCACCGACGATCTTTGGAAGACAAGCTGTCTCGAAGTGTTCTGGCAGCCGATTGGAGAAACGCATTATCGCGAGTTCAATTTCTCGCCGTCAGGCCGCTGGGCCGCCTACGATTTCTGCGCGTTTCGCGAAGGAATGCGCGATGCGCCCATCGATGCGATTGCGGTGTCGTGTTCGCATTCGGACGGCGAGTTGATCCTGAAAGCCAGCGTGGCGGCGGATTTGCCTGCTCCAGCCCAAGTGGCGCTCAACGCGATCGTCGAGCATGCTGATGGCGGCAAGCAATATTGGGCGCTCGCCTTTCCGCCGGGTAAGCCTGAGTTTCACTCGGAGGCATGCCGGCAAATGATCGTCGAGCGCGACTAGCAACGTCGGCATTTTCCTACTTCACGGTTGCCCGATACCAAGTGGGCATGCCGTTCAGCTGTCCCAACGAAGAAATCAGAGTGACCTACGGCTCTTCCCGAAGGGCATTTCGAGTTGGAGAAGTGTCAACTTCGCGAAAACGCGAAACATCGCATTATTTCAGAGCTAAAGTTGGGAGCAGGACGGTTGACAGGGTGTCAATTGTGGCAACTTCGCGGGGGCGATCAGGCTTCTACGCCGTTGTTTCCGAACGGTCCGTTCAACTGCACGATCTTCCAATTCAGGAATGCGGCAAAGCTGACCCATGCAAGGTATGGCACGTTCAGCCAGGCTGCGAACTCGGTATAGGGCATCAGGAATACGACCAGCGCCAGCACGGACAGCCACAGGAAGACGACTTCAAACAGCGCGAAGTCTGGACGCTTGAATTTGAAGAACAAAGGCGACCAGGCGAAATGCGCGGCGAAATTGGCCAGGAAAAGCCCTCCAATGAAGGCTTTGTCGCCAAGCGTCGGCGCGCTTGTGACCGCCACGTACAGGCTCCAGCCAGCAAGACCGAGGATCACGGTCCATGCCGGGCCGAACAGCCAATCGGGCGGCTGCCAGCTAGGCTTCTTCAGTTTGCGGTACCACGGGCCGATCTCGGTCAGAAATCCACCCACTCCGCCGAGAATGATCGCCCAAGCGGCGGCGATGATCGCAATGGTCCAATCCATGTTGGGGGCCATACGCGGATAGAGGCGCAAACACCATTGCGTTTGGCGATTGGCTGTTCCAACTCGAATGCCATGAAATTTGGAATAGATCGCCTGCTCGCCGACCCGGATTTGCTTGGAGCGCTAAATGGCAAGCGTGTCTCGCTTGTCGCGCATCCTGCCAGCGTGACCGAAGACCTGACGCACAGCCTCGATGCGCTGATTGCGGCGGGTGTGAATGTGACCAGCGCATTCGGGCCGCAGCACGGGCTGAAAGGCGACAAGCAGGACAATATGGTCGAGACGGCTGACGAGCTCGATCCGCATTACAACATCTCGGTGTTCTCGCTTTACGGAGAGGTGCGCCGTCCGACAGGCCAGATGATGTCGAGCGCGGATGTCTTCCTGTTCGACCTGCAGGATCTTGGTTGCCGCATCTACACCTTCGTCACCACGCTGCTCTATCTGCTCGAAGAGGCGGCGAAGCACGGCAAAGAGGTGTGGGTTCTGGATCGTCCGAACCCCGCTGGCCGTCCGGTCGAAGGGACGATGCTGGTGCCAGGACACGAGAGCTTCGTGGGTGCCGCACCGATGCCGATGCGTCATGGCCTGACTTTGGGCGAGATGGGGCATTGGTTCACCGCGCATTTTGGTCTCGACGTCAGCTACCGCGTGGTCGCGATGGAAGGCTGGCAGCCTGACGGCGAAGGGAGTGGCTGGCCGACGTCACGCGTATGGATCAATCCGAGCCCGAATGCCGCCAGTGTGAACATGGCGCGCTGCTATGCCGGGACCGTGATGATCGAAGGCGCAACCGTGTCCGAAGGGCGCGGAACAACTCGGCCTTTGGAGGTTTTGTTCGGCGCTCCGGACATTGATGCGAAGGCTGTGCTGGCGGAGATGCAACGCTTCGCACCGGATTGGTTGCAGGGCGCGCGACTGCGTGAATGCTGGTTTGAACCAACCTTTCACAAACACTCTGGAAAGCTCTGCAACGCATTGATGATTCATGCAGAAGGTCCGCACTATGATCACGGTGCGTTCAAGCCGTGGCGGATGCAGGCGTTGGCGTTCAAGGCGATCCGGCGGCTCTATCCGAGCTACGATCTGTGGCGCGATTTTCCCTACGAGTACGAGCTCGATCGGCTCGCGATCGACGTCATCAATGGCGGGCCGTCGCTGCGCGAATGGGTCGATGATGCCGCTGCGTCGCCGCACGATCTCGATGCAATGGCGTCGCATGACGAAGCCGCATGGATCGCCGATGTGAAGCAGCATTTGCTGTATTGAGGGGTCAGATCTCAATGCCGCCGAACGTTATCGCTGCGAATGCGGCGAGGGCGGCGATGGCTGCGAACAGGATGATTAGGAGGACAACATTGCCGGCGGTCTGGTTCGGCGCGTCCTCTTCATACTCATAGTCGTACTCGTCATCGTCGTAGCTTTCTTCTTCCCAGTCTTCTTCGACCTCTTCCGTGGCAGGAGCATGCGGAATAGCTTCGAAGGCAGGATGGGATGATGGATCGGGCGCGGCAGGAGTTGGCGTCGGAGTCGGTTCCTTGGCGGGGCGATACAGAGCGTTGAGCTTCTCTGCAGGGATCATCACCGTCTTGTCCGCGTTGTCGGGCCACGGTTCGGGATCGGGTTCACCGCGCTGGATCTGCTCCACCCGCATCATCACCTCTTCGGTCGAACGCAGGCGGTGATCAGGGTGCGTGGCCAGCATATCGGACAACAACGAGCGCAGCTTCGGGTCGACAGATGACAGATCAATCGGCTCATGCCGCTTGCGGATCGCAGCGCCGGGCGTGTGGCCCATATCGATCTCTTTGCCGCTGGTCAGGCCGAGCAGCACCAGAGCGAGGCTGTAAATGTCGGTCCACGGACCGATCTCGTATTCCGGTTCACCCAATTGCTCAGGCGCTACGTAGTTCAGCTTGCCGGCAAACCCGGTCCCAACGATTGTCTCACCTTGCAACGTGTCTTTTACGATTCCGAAATCGATGATCTTGGGACGGTCTAGGTCGCCATCCTCCAGCAGGATGTTGTCCGGAGCGAGGTCGCGGTGGATGACCCCGGCTTTGTGAGCCGCGCGCAGTCCGATGCAGATTTCGGTGAGCAGCGTCAGCAACTCTTCAGTGCCAAAATCTTGATCGTTCTTGATCAGTTTCTCGAGGCTCGGACCGTCGATGAACTCAGTGACGACAAAGCTCAGATCGAGGTCCGGGTCATGCGCAAAAGTGCGATACGACACGATCCGCGGGTTGGTGATCCGCACCATTGCGCGGACTTCCTTGCCGAACATTTCGCGTACCAACTCGTCATGCACCTGCTCGGACCGGATCATCTTGATCGCGACCTTGTCTTCTTCGATGAAGGTGTTGGAAGCGAGGTATACCTTGCCCATGCCGCCTTCACCGATAGCGCGCTCGATCTTGTAATTGTTGTTGAGGATCGTCCCCGGCTCAAGCCGGTTGGGCGCAGCGCGCTTTCCTGTTGGTATGTTGGTCATCTCTTGCCCACCCCGGAAAGGCAATATGGCAGCGGAGATGCGAGCGCGCCAGCCTTACTCGTCGATGGTTTCCGCAGGGATCCTGAGAAACGGTCCCCTCGGTGGGAGTGGCAATTGGCGAATATCGTCGCGATTGCCCTTCATCACCATCACCGAACAGCCATCCTGCCGCCGATCAACGGCATAAATCAGGTGCGGCTTGTCGGGCGAAGCTGGCTCGCGATCGAGCTGCGGTGGTAGGCCGAGCGCTTCGCGTGCCTTGGATATGCGGTCACGGCAGTCTTGCGGGTCGATTGTGCCTAGTCTTACGCCTCTTTGGGTTTCGTACACGACCGGCTTCGTTGCATTCTCGATCGTTGTCCAGGGTTTTGCAGGAGACACATATGCGGGGTTGTTCAGCGGCATTTTGAGATTTGTGTCATCCGCGGAGGCAGGGACCATCAAGAACGGTAGCGCGGTCAGAATGAGGAACGAAGATCGCACGATAAGCCTCCCTGTATTCACTCTGACTTAGCACAGGTTGGGGGGATCTTCTATCTTGGATCAATGCCCTTGCTTCCGGCTCAGTTCTCGCATTGCGTCGTCCAGCCCGTCCAGCGTCAGCGGGAACATCCGGTCGCCAACCAATTGCTTGAGCATCTTCGTCGATTGCGAATAGCTCCACTGCTTTTCGGGCACCGGATTGAGCCAGACGGTTGCGGGGTAGGTATTGGATACGCGATCCATCCACACCGTCCCTGCTTCTTCGTTCATGTGCTCCACGGAGCCGCCAGCGTGGGTGATTTCGTAGGGACTCATCGCTGCATCGCCGACGAAGATCACTTTGTAATCATGCCCGTATTTGTGAAGGATATCCCACGTTTTGGTCCGCTCCTGCCACCGGCGGCGGTTGTCCTTCCAAACGCCTTCGTACAGGCAGTTGTGGAAGTAGAAGAACTCAAGATTTTTGAACTCTGCCGTGGCCGCGCTGAACAGTTCTTCAACCAGCTTGATGAACGGGTCCATCGATCCGCCGACATCCAGGAACAGCAGCAGCTTCACCGCATTATGCCGTTCTGGCCGCATATGGATATCGAGCCAGCCTTGCTTGGCCGTGCCGTCGATCGTTGCATCGAGATCAAGCTCGTCCGCTGCACCTTCGCGAGCAAACCGGCGCAGGCGGCGCAGGGCCATCTTGATGTTGCGGGTGCCAAGCTCCTTGGTGTTGTCGAGATTCTTGAATTCGCGCTTTTCCCAGACCTTGATCGCGCGCTTGTGCTTGCTCTCGCCGCCAATCCGCACGCCTTCCGGATTGTAGCCCGAATTGCCGAACGGTGATGTGCCCCCGGTGCCGATCCACTTGTTGCCGCCTTCGTGGCGCTCTTCCTGTTCTTCGAGCCGCTTTTTCAGCGTCTCCATAATCTCGTCCCAGTCGCCGAGCTTCTCGATCTCAGCCATCTCTTCCTCGGACAGGAATTTCTCCGCGACAGATTTCAACCAGTCTTCTGGAATATCGACGGGGTTCTGACCGTAGTCAGACATGATCCCTTTGAAGACTTTGTGGAACACCTGATCGAACCGGTCGAGCAGGCCTTCGTCCTTCACGAAGGTCGCACGCGACAGGTAATAGAACGCTTCAGGTGACTGTTCGATCACCTCTTTCTCAAGCGCTTCGAGCAGCGTGAGGTGTTCCTTAAAGCTCGCGCCGATACCGGCTTCGCGCAGTTCGTCGATGAAATTGAAAAACATGGGAGTCGTCTAGCCGGGCGAGTGCTCACATTCCAGCCCCATTACGAGGGAGAGAGCCTCTCAATTTAAGCCTTCGCTAACCATCTCCGCTTACTGCCGGTCTCCGCAAGACAGAGGCCAACAATGAAACCGATCGCAGTCGATACCAGCAGCGCAACCGCCCTCGAGAAAATTCCTGAAAGTTGCGGTGCCGTGACGGTCGGGTGCACCGATGTGGCCGGTGTGGTCGAGGCTGTCATCCAGTCGTCCGAGAAACTGCGAGAAGAACACGAAGCTTTGCGCGGAACCGTCAGCGCGCTCGAAGCCGATCAGACAAAAGTCGCTGAAGCCAGCGACGAAGCGCGCCTTTTGTCCGAGCGCGCAATCGAACGATTGGGCGAGGGCACCTCGCTGATTCAATCGTCACTGGCGCAGATCAACTCACTGCTTGAGTTGGTGGATACGCTCGGCCAGCATGTGACCAGCTTTTCCGCCGCGATCGAGCAGGTACGCCGCAGCGCGCAGGACATCGATAACATTGCCGAGACGACTAACATCCTGGCGCTGAATGCGACCATTGAGGCGATGCGGGCAGGCGAAGCAGGTCGGACCTTTGCGGTGGTTGCCAGCGAAGTGAAGAGCCTCGCCAACGATACCCGCAAGGCCACCGAAGAGATTACTCAAACCGTTGAAGCACTTGGCGAAGAGGCGAGCACGGTCATCGGCCGGATCGAGGCAGGCGCGCAGGCAAGTGGCGATGCAAAGGCATCGGTTGCACGGATCGAAAACACGATCTTCAGCGTCGGCGAACTCGTCGAGGAGGTCGATAAGCAGAATGATGTGATCGCGCGTTCAACGGGTACGATCAGCGGGCATGTGGATGCTGTGCAACGAGTCCTGACCAGTTACGATGCAGCCGCGCGCACCAATGAAAGTCAGCTTGAGGGCGCTCACACACGCATGGGCGAGCTTGAACTGACTGCGAGCGAGATGTTCGACCGGATCGTGCAGGCTGGCCTGAGTCCGGAAGACAGTGCGATGGTCGACAGGGCGCAGGGCATTGCATCTGACCTTAAAGAGGCGACCGAACGGGCAATCGACGCTGGCGAGTTGACCGAGGCGCAGTTGTTCGATGTCCAATATCAGGAAGTCGCCGGGACCGATCCGCAATTGTATCGGACATCATTGAGCGACTGGGCCGATGCCAACTGGCGCCCGGTAAACGATGCACTCTACGCGGAAGGTGGCGCGATCATCATGTGTTCGGAATCCGACATGAACGGCTTCCTTCCTACGCACATCACCGATTGGTCACGCAAGCCGACTGGCAATCCCGCGCATGACATTCGATATTGCCGCAATGGGCGCAAGATCCTCGAGAGGATCGACCGAAAAGCCAAGGAAAGCGACGCGCCTTACATGATGGCGATTTACCGGCAGGAAGGCGACGGCAAGACCTATCGGATCGTGCGCAACGTCTATGTTCCGCTGACTATCAAGGGCAAACGCTGGGGTGATCTGGAGCTGGCTTACAGCTTCGATTGAACCGCAAAACTGGATTGAGTTAAGTCACTGAACTGCCCGATCCTTGCCGGATTAACCACAATTGTTTACCCGTTAGCCTTGATAACTAACGGAGTCGCAGCGTGCCGCGTTCGGTTTGGAATGCGATTAGTCTATTCGTAATCGCCCTTGTGGCGAGCTCCTGCGTGCCGCATGCGAGAGGCGCGGAAGTCGAAACGGACGAAAGTGTTGCAATAGAGTTGCCGGTGCCGGCTCCAACCTCAGCACCCACCCCCGACCCCCCTCCGCAAAAGTTCGTCGAAGATGTTCTGGATGACGGCGTTGTGATCGTGGTGAGCACGTCATCGCAGCAGATGCACGTATTCCGCGACGGCGGTCTATGGCGGACGAGCCCCGTTTCGACAGGCAAGCGAGGCAAGGAAACTCCGTCTGGCGTTTTCGCGATCCTCCAGAAAAAGAAGTTCCATCGATCGAACCTCTACAACAACGCGCCGATGCCATTCATGCAGCGTCTGACCTGGGATGGTATCGCAATCCATGCGGGCAAGCTTCCCGGCTATCCCGCTTCGCATGGCTGCATTCGGCTACCGAGCGCGTTCGCGAAAGAACTGTTCCGCGTGACAGGTCACACCTCGACAGCCGTGATTGTTGTCGATGAGCCTCTTGCGAATGATGAGGATGCTCTCGCTTTGGCGAAGCAGACTGATGCGGCGATTCCGATCAGTCCTAAGCTGCTGGCGAAGAAGCCGCCTGTTCGCGCGGCCGCAAAACGCACGATCCCTGCACGCAAAAGTGGTGCGGGTCAGACGATCCAGTTGGCAGCAACGCTCTCGCCTGAACTTGCAACCGCCCGTTGGGACTCGCTGGTGAAGCGCAGGCCGGAACTGGCCGAGATGCGTATGGCTGTCATCCCGGCAGTGGTGAATGGAACGCAATTCTACCGCTTGCGTGTTTCTGCATCGGACGCGCACGCCAAATGTAGCGCGCTGAAACGCGCTGGCATTGAGTGTTTTCCTGTCGGTTAGATCAGCTCGGGTTCCGCCGCGCCATAAAGGCGAGCCGTTCGAACAACATCACATCCTGCTCGTTCTTGAGCAGCGCGCCGTGCAGCGGTGGAATTGCGCTGTTGGGGTTGCTGTCCTGCAGCACTTCAAGCGGCATGTCTTCGTTCAGCAGCAGTTTCAGCCAATCGAGGAGCTCGCTGGTCGATGGCTTCTTTTTCAAACCCGGCACGTCGCGCAGCTCGTAGAAGATATCCATCGCCTTCTTCACCAACGTCTTTTGAATGTCCGGGAAGTGCACGTCGATAATTGACTGCATGACGTCACGATCAGGGAACTTGATATAGTGGAAGAAGCAGCGGCGCAGGAATGCGTCGGGCAATTCTTTCTCATTGTTTGAGGTGATGACGACAATCGGGCGTTCGCGCGCTTCGATCCGCTCCTGTGTTTCGTACACGTCGAAGCTCATACGATCGAGTTCCTGCAAGAGATCGTTCGGAAACTCGATGTCGGCTTTATCGATTTCGTCGATCAGCAGCACGGGCAGTTCGGGGCTGGTGAAGGCCTCCCAAAGTTTGCCCTTCTTGATGTAGTTGCGGATGTCGTGGACGCGCTCTTCGCCCAGCTGACCATCGCGTAGGCGAGCGACGGCATCGTATTCGTAGAGGCCCTGTTGCGCCTTGGTGGTCGATTTGACGTTCCATTCGATCAGCGGCGCGCCGATGGCTTTGGAAATCTCGTGCGCCAGAACGGTCTTCCCGGTTCCGGGCTCACCTTTCACCAGTAGGGGGCGGCGCAGGGTCACTGCAGCATTGACCGCAACTTTAAGATCTTCGGTGGCGATGTAAGAGCTGGTGCCTTCAAAGCGCTGCTGATCGGTCATGCGGTTCCCTCTCGTCTGAAATGTGGTTTGATTGCGTTTGGCAACTGAAATTTGTGCGCTGCGATAGGGGGAGGGCCGCGCCCACGCAAGAGGAACAATGCTATCGGATTTGCGAGGCTAGTCGCGCGGGAGGGACAGAATGCGCTGTGCGATCAGTTCAAGCGTAGTCTGTTCGATATTCGCTTCGGGATTGCTCCAGCTAAGTGTCAGAACGTGCCCTTTCCCCTTGGGGTCCACCAACAACCAAGTCAGGTTGAGCACACCGGGCTCCGAACCGCCCTTATATCCGATGTAGTCCCATCTCGCGCGGATTGGCGGTGGCACGGAAGGGTTGATCGCAAGGATATCGTAGGTCGTGTCATCGGCGTAGGAGCCCATATACTGGAAAAGGTTTTCCAGATCCTTCGCGCTGCCGAACCATTCGACATCGATAGCAACGGGACCGCTCAAAAAGGCGCGCGCTACCTGCCCAGCTCCGGGAGGGTTGTCTTCCAGGCCGCCGAGTATTTGGGCGCGTACTTCGGCGTCGGCTGCAGAATAGGCTGAAAGCCTTGCTCGATCGCCGCCTTTCAGCAGGAATAGCTCGCGCGTGGTCAGGAACGGCTCGTTCAGATCGGCGGCAGAATGACCGCTCGCATCCAAGATCTCATCCAGACGGCCTTTGCCGACGAGTTTGATCAACTGATCCGTCGCGGTGTTGTCGCTGATAGAGATCATCAGGCTGGCGAGTGTGTGTAAGGTCACTGGCGCGCCATCTGGCCAGTCCTGCATCATGCCGCTTGGAAAGCTCTTTGTGTCAAGCGCGACGACATCATTCCATGAACGCCCCCCCTTCCTGACATCCTGAGCCAAGGCGGCGAGAACATAGAGTTTGAAGGTGGAGCCGAGCGCCATTTGCTTCTCGGGATCGACCGAGATTAATGGAGGCCCGCCACCTACGGGAGCGAACAATGCGCTCACTTCCCCTGGCAGAGCGCGTAGGTCGGCTTCGATCTTCTCGGGAGAATCGTCCACCGGCTCGAATTCCTGGAACAGCAGCTCGCTGATACGGTTGTCATCTGCCGGGTCGATAGCGATTCCGCCTTTCGCGATCGCCCGTTCAAGGCGAATGTGCAGACCGGCACGTGTCTCATTGATTGGGTAGAGACCTTCAACCGCGATGGCCGCGCCGAATTGAGTGGTGAGCTGCTGAGAAATCGCTGCGAGCTGCGAAATCGGCACCGCAGCAAGGAAGCCGTCGGTAAAGATCCCTTCTGGCTCGATCTCGCTGTTAAGCAGCGCAACTACCTGCTCGCTGCGGATACGCAGCTGGCTCTTTTCTGCCTCTTCCGTTTCGGCAGATGGGGCTTCTTGAGCAATCACCGGAGTTGAGAACGCAAAAAACGAGGCGAGAATGAGGGCGAGAAACGCACGGGTCATCTTCCGGTTAACTCCTGATTTCGTGATGTTTAAGACACGCGGCAGGCTCACGCCAGAGCCTCCATCGAAAGCAGCTTGCGCTTGAGCGTACGCGCGGCCCACATATTGGCAAGGGCAACCGCTCCGAACACGCCGAATGTGACCGCCGCAGGACCGGCCAACCCTTCCAATGCACCGACCCACCCCGTGCGTTCGGCGACTTTCGCTATCACGACGAAGTAAAACCCAATGACACCAGGCAGCAGCGGCGCGATATACCAGAGTGGCACGGCCCGCAGAGCCTCGTACTGGCGGCGATATTGCCGGGTGAGATAAGCAAGGCACGGTTCCTCAGGATGGCGAACCAGATTGCTCGCCCGCTTGTTGAGGTTCCACATCACAATTGCCGTGCCAACCACCACTAGGGCCATCGTCAGCGCCATGAGGTTCTCACCTTCGACGAAGAATTTGACCGCCAATGCTCCGAAGATCGCGCCGACCAAAGCGCCAGCGCCGTATTCGGTGATGTTACGGATCCGGATGCGCCGTTCGAAGCTGTCTGCTCGCTTGCTGCAATCGATGGGATCGCTGAACGCGGCATCGGGTGCCGCATCGCACCAGCCTGGGATGGGAGGATTGCTCATGGATTGGTTCCTTGATTTGAACTCATGGTGAAATGGTCTGCCAGCAGGGCTTTGGTGCGGTGTACCCGGACACCTACCGCGGAGGGTGAAAGACCGGTGATGTCGGCAATGTCTGTGCCGCTTTCGCCCTCGAGCCAAAGTACGATTACCTGTGCGTCGAGCGGCGGAAGCTGCTGGATCAGGGCGGCGACTTGCGAGAGCGCATGCGCCTCGGCAGCTTCAGCTTCGGGATTGCCTGACGCGGGCAGTGTCTCGATTTCTTCGAGCGGAACCTTTTTTGGCCCCCGCGCCGATTTCGAAACGTGATCCGCTGCGACATTGTGGGCGACCCGATAGACCCAGGTCTTCAGCGCGCATTGGGCCTCGAACCGCTCAAAGCTGCTCCACAGCGCACAGTGTATGTCCTGTTCGAGGTCGCGCGCCTTATCGGGATTGCGCTCCACCGCCCGGGCGAGACGCGCAATGGCTGGGGCAAACTGGTCGCCCGCCTCGCGATAAAGCTGTTCCTGCCGCTTGGTCATACCCGTTT
Source organism: uncultured Erythrobacter sp. (assembly GCF_947499705.1). NCBI lineage: Bacteria > Pseudomonadati > Pseudomonadota > Alphaproteobacteria > Sphingomonadales > Erythrobacteraceae > Erythrobacter > uncultured Erythrobacter sp. The sequence continues at coordinate 1,283,655 of NZ_CANMPJ010000001.1, forward strand.
AGTCTTGCCACGCAGAGATTTCTTACACGGAGCCGGAAAAATATGTCGCTCTGCGCAAATTGAGTGCAGGGTTGATTACAACAGACTTTGGGAGACCTGACGATGCCGATGCAGACACTTTCGATCCCGACGCCAAGTGGGCATGCTCTCGAGGGCGCGCTCGAAATGCCAACGGGGCTGGTGCGCGGAGCGGCGATCTTTGCGCATTGCTTTACCTGTACCAAGCAGAGCAAGGCCGCGATCAGCGTGTCGCGCGCGTTAGCAAAGCAAGGCATTGCTTGTCTGCGGTTCGACTTCACCGGTCTAGGCGGGAGCGAGGGCGATTTCGGGCGCGCCGGTTTCGCTGCCGATATCGCTGATCTGGTGGCGGTGGCCGACGATCTTTGCACCCGGTTCGAAGGAAAGTTGCTGCTTGTCGGGCATAGTCTAGGCGGTGCGGCGGTTCTAGCTGCCGCCCACGAACTCGGGAGCGAGAAGGTTGCCGCCGTTGCCACAATCGGCGCGCCATCGGATGTTCCGCATGTCCTGCATATCATCAAGGGCGATCACGAGGCGATCAAACGCGACGGCGCAGGTCCGGTCACGATTGGCGGGCAAAGTTTTTCGATCAGCCGCGAATTCCTCGAGCGAACCGAAACGGTGAACTTGCTCGATCTGGTGAAGGAATTGCGCCTGCCATACCTCGCGCTGCATTCGCCGACCGACACAATCGTCGGTGTTGAGCATGCCAGCGCACTGTTTGCGGCGGCGTTTCACCCAAAGAGCTTTGTAAGTCTCGCCGGCGCGGATCACTTGCTGACCAAGAGCACTGATGCGGAGTTCGCAGCCAGCATGATTGCGAACTGGGCGCATCGCTACCTGCCGCTGCGCGAGGACTGGCCGATGCCGGAAGAGGGTGTGGTCGTGCAAACAGGCCACGGGAAATTTGGGACTGAGGTCCACACGGCATCGCATCGCTTTGTCGCCGACGAGCCGCGTTCCTATGGCGGCGACGACACGGGGCCGACGCCCTATGATCTACTGCTCGGCGCGCTGGGCACGTGCACGGCAATGACGATGAAAATGTACGCCGACCGCAAAGAATGGCCGATGACTGGCACTCGCATCCATGTGACGCATGAGCGCAGCCACGCCGAAGACTGCGGGCACATCGCCTATGAGGAAGAGGGGATGGAAGTTCAGGCGCTTAACCGCGTCATAGAGGTGCTCGGTGACGATCTAACCGATGAACAGCGTACCAAGATTATCGAGATTGCCGACAAATGCCCGGTCCACAAAACGCTGGAAGGGCATCTGCATATCCACACCGAAAGCCAAAGCTAGCGCCGCACCTGCTCACATGATGGGGCGACACGGTGCGCCTTCGTAATCCATCCGCGCGTCGATCTTGAATCCCGTCAGGCCATCGTCGTTCAGAAGGATGCTTCGGTAGAGTGGCGGTTCTTCGTCTCGAAGAAACGCCCTCAAATCCTCACGCACCTGACAACTCTTCAGAAAGTCGTTGTGCCGCAGCAAGCCCTTCGCATCGGAAGGGCCAGTATCGACGACCGCCAAGCCTTCGCGCGGCTCGGTCAGGTGGCAGTTGCCATCCTTCCCTAAGTCCCGGCGATTGAACACGACATCGTGTTTGCAATTGGTCGATCCGAGACGCGAATAGCCATTCACATTGCGTGAAGCACGAAGCGCCTGATCCTTGCGCGAGGCGTAGATCAACAGTTTTCGATCATGTCTCAGCACCTGATCGACCATACCACCCTGGCGCAGCGCCCGGTGCCGGTCGACATCGGGGGAGGCTAGGGCGACACGCCTGATCGACTGCGGAATGGCCTTCTTGTCGCGATCGATCGCAATCACCGCATTGGTCAACGCCTGGGCGCCAAGCGAGTGGGACACAAGCGTGATATCGCTCGACAGATGGGTCAGGCGGGCGATTTGGCGCGTGATCTCGTCCTGCGCCCAGGCGATACTCGCCCGGTCGCTGATGTAAGCGGCGGCTTTGTCGCGCGACGGCCAATGCAACAGCACGAGCGGAATATCGTCGCCTGCGAGCGCGCGGACTTCGGCGGCGTCCATATGCGCCTCGTCAAAGCCGGTTGCGTAGCCGTGGATGAAGACAATCAGGCGCCCATCAGCCTCAGGTCGACCAACCGCCTGTTTCAGTGCGGCGAGCCAGCGAACCTCGGAGTGTTTGGCAAGAACAGGATCGTCTGGTTCCTCTCCCACAAACTGATAGCTGCCCGTTCCATAAGTCGGCTCGGTATGCCGAAACAGTTCCATTGCGAATTGCGGTCGGCTGCAGTTTGGGATCGCTGTCGAATGGAAGAAGGAAAGCTGGCGAAGCCCATCCTCCGGCTCGGCGACGTCTACCTCGGCGCAACCCTGTGTCAGAGGGAGTGGATCAGGCGGCTGCAAGGCGCAGGCGGAAAGGCCGAATGCTCCAGCTGCCACGGTGCAAATTCGGATGATCGTTCGTTTCACAAACGGTCGCTGACCCCAATGCAGATGAGCAGGAACTGAATTGCCATCACAATGATCGTCGCGCTGCGCCAGCCTGTGCCGGCCCGGCCAATGCCCCGATCCCACGACCAATGCAGAATGCCGAGGCTGGCAACGCCTGCCAGCAGGATGGTGAACCATCCGCTCTTGGCGACAAACACAAAGAAGATCATCGAGATCGCAACCGTCTGGATCAGGACGGCCGCCGCGAACCACGCAATCGGTATCGGCCGATAGGACGCGTCGGGAATGTACCAATCGGGCATCGAACTGTCTGGACGAGAAATACGCCGATCGCCCGCCATGATGTCTTCCTCGCGCGGGTCGGGGTAGTCGTCTTGGCGGTCAGTCATCAGTGCGCACCCGGACGAAGCTGCCGCCATACCAGTTTCCAGTCGGCACTCCTGCATCGTCATACTGCACTGAGCGCATGACATATTCATTGTCTGACACCCAAGTGTATGTGTATTTTCTGGAGCTTCCTTGCGGCTCATCGGTGAAGCGAATGCTGAGCATCAAATCGCCATTCTCTTCCATCCGACCAGTTCCGCGACCTAACCGCGCTTCGCCGAAATGGGACAGGTGAGAGACTGCGCGTGTCGCAGGAATCACGGCCCACAGAATGTGCCCTCGGAAGTCGACGGCATCGACCACGCAAAGCACGGACTTGTCTGTGTTGACGCGGGAGCAATTGGTGCGGTGACCAGGAATGGACAGAGTCTCGACCGTCTTGCCGTCCCATACTTGCTGAAACTTGTCGTCCTTCAGCTTCCATTCGCCATCGAAGCGCTGAAATGGGTAGGGCTCTTCCAACACATTTCGCTCAGCCGCACTCGAAGTGGCTATCAGTGCCGCTGCCGCGAGAGCGATTGTTGCCGTCAGCTTCACGCGTCAATCATATCGCGATCAACATCGCTGGCGTGGTTCTGGATGAAGTTGAAGCGGTGTTCGGGATTGCGGCCCATCAGCTCATCGACCAGCCGGGTCACGCTCGCGCGGTCTTCGAATTCCTGTGGCAGGGTGATGCGGATCAGAGAGCGAGTTTCCGTGTTCATCGTGGTTTCGCGCAGTTGCTGCGGGTTCATTTCACCGAGGCCTTTGAACCGCGAAACTTCCACCTTCTTGCCCTTGAAGACCGTTTCTTCGAGCTGCGTCCGGTGCGCTTCGTCGGTGGCGTAGCGGCTCTCCTTGCCCGCCGTCAGCTTGTAGAGCGGCGGCTTGGCGAGAAAGAGGTGCCCCTTGCGCACTAAGTCGGGCATCTCCTGAAAGAAGAACGTCATCAGCAACGTGGCAATATGCGCCCCGTCGACATCGGCGTCGGTCATGATGATCACGCGGTCGTAACGCAGGTTCTCTGCGTCGCAGTCCTTGCGTGTCCCGCAACCGAGCGCGAGCCCGAGGTCGGCGATTTCGGAGTTCGCCCGGATCTTGTCTGCTGTGGCCGAGGCGACGTTGAGGATCTTGCCCCGGATCGGCAGGATTGCCTGCGTCTTGCGATCGCGCGCCTGTTTGGCGCTGCCGCCCGCAGAGTCTCCTTCGACGATGAAGAGCTCGGTCTCGCGGTCACCTTCGCCCGAGCAATCGGTGAGTTTGCCAGGCAAGCGCAGTTTCTTGGCATTGGTCGCGGTTTTGCGCTTGATCTCGCGTTCCTGCTTGCGGCGCAGGCGCTCATCCATGCGCTCCATAACCTCGCCGAGCAGCGCCTTGCCGCGCTCCATATTGTCGGTGAGGAAATGGTCGAAGTGATCGCGCACGGCGTTTTCGACCAGCCGCGCGGCTTCTGGCGAAGTCAGGCGGTCCTTGGTCTGCGACTGGAACTGCGGATCACGGATAAAGACACTGAGCATCACCTCAGCGCCGGTCATCACATCGTCGGCGGAGATGTCCTTGGCCTTTTTCGTGCCGGTTAATTCGCCGAATGCCCGCAGGCCCTTGGTGAGGGCTGCGCGGAGGCCTTGTTCATGTGTGCCGCCATCGGGGGTCGGCACAGTGTTGCAATACCAGCTCGTCGAGCCATCCGAATAGAGCGGCCATGCAATCGCCCATTCCACCTTGCCCTGTGAAACGCCGTCATCGTTCTCAGGGAACTCCTGATTACCGGTGAAGGGCTGAGAGGTCACACATTCGCGCGCACCAACTTGCTCTGCAAGGTGATCGGCGAGGCCGCCGGGAAACTTGAACGTGGCCTCGGCAGGCACGTCCTCGCTGACGAGGCTTTCGGCGCATTTCCAACGGATTTCGACTCCGGCGAAGAGGTAAGCTTTGGATCGCGCCAGCCTAAACAGCCGATGCGGTTTGAACTTGCGGTCTCCGAATATCTCGCTGTCCGGCGTGAATGTGACCATCGTCCCGCGCCGGTTGGGCGCGGCACCCAGCTGTTCGATCTTTCCGAGGGTCTGGCCCTTGGAAAATTCCTGAGCGTAGAGCTGCTTGTCGCGCGCGACCTCGACCCTTGTGTGAGACGACAGCGCATTGACGACGCTGACACCGACGCCGTGAAGACCGCCGCTGGTCGCATAGGCCTTGCCCGAAAACTTGCCGCCCGAGTGCAAGGTAGACAGGATCACTTCAAGCGTCGACTTGCCCGGAAACTTGGGATGTTCGTCGACAGGGATGCCGCGGCCATTGTCCGAAATGCTCAGGCGGTTGCCTTCTTCCAGCCGAACTTCGATCCGGTTGGCGTGACCCGCGACTGCCTCATCCATCGAGTTGTCGAGTACCTCGGCGGCGAGGTGATGCAGTGCGCGGTCATCGGTGCCGCCAATATACATGCCCGGGCGTCGGCGTACCGGCTCGAGCCCTTCGAGAACCTCGATAGAGGAGGAGTCGTAGTCGCCGCTTGATGTCGGCGTGTTTTCAAACAGGTCGTCGGACATGCATCCGATATAGGGCGTGCGCCCTACCGCTCACAAGCTACTGAGTTTTCTTTTGCTCAGTTGCCGAAGCTGGTTGGCGCCGCGTCTACAGCGATGACCTGATTGCCGCGCACTTCGCGAACCTCAAGCGCACGTTCGACGACGCCGTTGCGGCCAAAGCGGAATGGTCCATCGACACCCAAAAAGCCCCCGCTGTCATAAAGCTGGTTCTTCGGGAAACGATTTCCGATCCGCCAGTCGCGCGCCACGCGCAGGGTCAGCAGAACGGAATCGTAACCCAGCGTCGCAATCCGATACGGCTTACCGCCGAACCGTGCCTCATAGCTATCTGAGAAGCGCCTGTACCGGCTATCGGAAACTGCCGAGAACAACGCACCATTGATCGCATTCGAGCGGGTGAGGGCCGACTCGCCGCTCCACAGCTCCGTTCCAAGGACCCGCGTATCGCCGCTTTTCTTGAGTTCACCGGCGGCTTGCACCGCAAGACGCGCTCCGTCGGCGATCAGAACAGTGTCATAGCCACCACGTGTGCGAAGACGCTGCGCCGCGCCGACAATCGACGTATTGCCGCGCGCATAGCGCTCAAACGCGGCCAGTGTTCCGCCATGCTGCCTGATGGAACTGGTCAGGGCGGTGTAGGACCGCTGACCATAATCGCCTTCGGGTAGAAGCGCTGCGAAGTTGCTCGCGCCCTGCTGCCGGGCATACCGCACGCTTCGGTTGATCGATTGCTCAGGAATATGTCCCATCACGAACACGTCGGCACTGGCGACGGTCGTGTCGTTAGAGAATGCGATTGCAGGAATACCCGCTGGTCGTGCTGCGGCTTGCACCGCTGGCACATTGCCGGCGAGCAGCGGGCCGAGGATCAATCGGTTGCCATCGGCAACCGCGCGGCGGGCTGCGGCTGCTGCGCCTTGCGACGTGTCGTAGGTCGTGATGCGCAGGTTGCTGGCATTGGTATCGATCAAAGCCATAGTGGTTGCATTGGCGAGCGATTGCCCGACCGCGCCGGTGTTGCCGGACATGGGCACGAGCAAAGCAACGCGGTGACGCGTCGCATCGGTCGGCAGAGCGGTCGCGCTCGGCTCTGGAGTTGGGGTCGCTTCGGGAATTGAAGTGGTCGGTTCCGCAGTGTCAGGGATGATCTGGCAGCCGCCCAACAGTGCCGCCGCACCTGCCAGCGCAAGCGTCCTGCGGTTGATGACCGATTTCGTTTTCTCGACCAGCGACGTGCCCGAAATGGCTGCGCTTAGAAGCTTCATTCTTGCCGACCCCCGATGGCTGCTCCAAAGGTGGACATGTGAACACGTCTCAACCTGAATCAGCTTATTCTGAACCAATTATGCCCGGTCTCTATATCGTGGCGACACCGATTGGCAATCTAGGCGACATAACGCTCCGTGCGGTCGACGTATTGCGGCGCTGCTCGATGATTGCGTGTGAAGACACACGAGTCACGGGGAAATTGCTGAAGCATCTCGGTGTGTCGACACGCATGCAGCGATATGACGATCACGCCTCGGAAGAACAGCGTGCAAGAGTGATCGACGCGGCGCGGAACGAGCCAGTCGCGCTAGTCAGCGATGCCGGGACCCCGCGTATCTCCGATCCGGGATACCGCCTTGTACGCGATGCGCGCGAAAACGGGGTGGATGTGTTCACCGTGCCCGGTGCCTGCGCAGCTATTGCAGGATTGACGCTGGCTGGATTGCCAAACGACCGGTTTCTGTTCGCCGGATTCTTGCCGGTGAAAGACAAAGCACGCGGCGATGTTCTGGAAGAGCTGGGATCGGTTGCCGCAACGCTCGTATTCTATGAGACTGGCCCTCGACTTGTTCGGAGTCTTGGAGCGATCGCCAGCCTCTGGCCTGAGCGAGAAATTGCTGTGGCGCGCGAACTGACCAAAATGCACGAGGAATGCAGGACGGGTTCGGCAACAGAATTGGTCGAGCACTTTTCCGTACATCCTCCCAAGGGTGAGATCGTGCTCCTTATTGGGCCTCCGGTCGCATCTGCAAGTACAGCGGATCCAGACGAATTGCTGCGGGCCGCTTTGGCAGAGGCCAGCCCGAGCAAGGCCGCAGGGAAGGTTGCCAAAGCGACCGGGCTGGACCGGCAGACGCTCTACGCCCGTGCCGTGGAACTGAAAGCGCAATGACAGCCAAGCGCGAGATAGCGGAGCGCAAAGGGCGGGAAGGCGAAGCGCAAGCTGCGCAATGGCTCAGCACGCAAGGCTGGAAAATCCTCGCCGAGCGCGTGAAGACACCGCTTGGCGAGATTGACCTGATTGCTCGTAAAGATGGCCTCATTGCCTTCGTCGAAGTCAAATGGCGCAAACGGGTTGCCGATCTCGCCACGGCAATCGACGAGCGTCGCTTGGCCAGAGTCGCTGCAGCGGTGGAATGCGTGGCGCATGAATATGCTGGCATGGACGACGATCTGAGAATTGACGTGATCCTCCTTGCACCCGGCACCAGCCCACGCCACATCACCAACGCTTGGCAGCCATAAGCCGCAAGGAATTATCGAATGTCGTTACGCATCGCAGTCCAAATGGACCCGATCGAAGATATCAATATCGCCGGAGATTCGTCGTTCGCGCTGATGCTTTCAGCGCAGGAGCGCGGGTACGAAGTGTTCGAGTATCACGTCGAAAGCCTGACGCTCGATGCCAATGATCGGCTGTTTGCCGAAGCTTATCCGGTCAAGTTGCAACGCGTCGTGGGCGATCATTTTGAGAAGGGTGAAGCCCAGCGGCTCGATCTCGGCAAAGACATCGACGTGGTGCTTATGCGGCAAGATCCGCCATTCCACATGGGCTATATCACGGCGACGCACCTGCTGGAGCGCATCCAGAACGAGACGCTTGTGGTCAACGATCCCGCCAATGTCCGCAATGCCCCCGAAAAGGTGATGGTGCTCGATTACCGCCGGTTCATGCCGCCCACGCTTGTCACGCGCTCGCCAGACGAAGTGAAACGCTTCATGGCCGAGCACGGGGCTGTGGTCGTCAAACCGATCCACGGCAATGGGGGTAAGGCGATCTTCCGCGTGCCGGAAAGCGGCGATAACCTGACAGCGCTATTCGAAGTCTTCAATCAGACCTGGCCAGAACCACACATGGTGCAGCCATTCCTGCCCGAAGTCTCAGACGGTGATAAGCGCATCGTCCTAGTCGACGGAGAGGTCGCAGGAGCGATCAATCGCATACCGGGCGAGGGCGAGTTTCGCTCAAACCTGGCGATGGGCGGCAGCGCAGAGGCGACACAGCTGACCGATCGCGAACGCGAGATTTGCGAGGCAATGGGGCCGGAATTGAAGCGCCTTGGCCTGACCTTTGTCGGCATCGACGTAATCGGTGGCAAATGGCTGACTGAGATCAATGTGACGTCGCCGACCGGGATCGTGGCCATTGATGCTTTCAATGGCACCGATACGGCGGGAATGATCTGGGATGCGATTGAGGCAAGGTTGACGTAGAGGGACATGATTGCGCTAATGTATCGGGCATAAAGGTCTAAACGAGGGGAAATGCCGGCCCATGGGCGAGTATTCAAAGGTTGTCTCCGATGGGATGAAGCGGGTTTGCAGCGCAATTACAAAGATGGTGCAACCATTGGGATACAAACGAGGGAACGGTCGCAAATGGGTCCGCAATGTCGCCGGTATCGAAGAGACCATTTTTCTCTCACGGAGCGGGGCTAACTATGGTGCGCCTTACTCGCCGAGCATAGATCTCCAAATCGATCTGTCGTCGACACGATTGAGCGACAGTGCTCGGTCGTATCTCGGTCGTCACGAAACTCAGCGGATTCGTCGGCCTACGGGATACTGTTACCATCATCGTTTCAATGCAGAGACGGGCAGCACCTATGACAGATGCTTGGAGGAATTGGACTTGTTCGTCATCGAGGTGGCCGAGCCCTGGTTTGAGGAACAACGAAGGGTACTCCGCTAAATAGCCTGCTGGTGTCGCTAGCCGCCTTCAATTCTTCTTCGCCCTGGGATGCGCATCGCGATAGTTCTCAAGCAAGGTTGCCGCGTCGACCTTGGTGTAGATTTGTGTGGATCCCAAGGATGCATGACCGAGCAGTTCTTGCAGGCTGCGCAAATCAGCTCCCGCACCAAGCAAATGTGTGGCGAAAGAATGGCGCAGCGCGTGGGGTGTCGCTGTGTCCGGTAATCCCAGGGCGCGCCGAGCCTTGGCCATCGCTTTCTGAACCAGGCCGGGCGAAAGCGGACCGCCTTTTGCGCCTCTGAATATTGGTTCCTCGGGTGAAATCGGCCAAGGGCATTCTTCCGCGTACCTACCGACTGCTTCGCGCGTCACGGGTAGGATCGGAACCACGCGTTGCTTCCCGCCTTTGCCGGTTACCTGCAGCACGTCACCGAGGGGAATATCTCGCCCTGTCAGCGAAAGTGCTTCGGCGATCCGCAGGCCGGATCCGTACATCAAGAGCAGCACGGCTCTATCCCGAGTTCCGATCCAGTCTTCTTCAGCGGTGCCATCGACAAGATTGGCGATGTTGACCGCTTCGTCGGGCGTGACGGGGCGGGGTAGCCCTTTCTTGAGGCGAGGCCCGCGCACTCGCGGTGCGGCGGGATCTGGATCGCCAGTTTCGGCGCGGGCAAAGGTGATGAAGGCCTTTAGCGCGGAGAGTTCGCGCGCGGCACTCGAATTGGCCAGACCATCGGCGCGTCGGGCGGCGAGATGTTGCCGCAGGTCTGACGCTTCCAGCCCAGCGATATCCTCAAAGGAGGTCAGATCGCGGGCGAACATCAGGCGCTGAGCGGCGGTGCAATAGGCCCGCACTGTATGCGGTGACCGGCGCCGGCTCTCCGCGAGATGCGTGCGCCAGATTTTCAGGGTCTCGGCTACGCTCATGCGGCGACCAAATTGTCGGAGACAAGCTCAGCAAGCAGGGCATCGAGGAGAGGCCGTCCGTCGGGAGCAACGCCCAATCGCGAACCATCCAACCAAATCAAACCCAGCTCGACGTATTGCGCCAGCTTTGACGAATCGATCAGATCGTCACGCTTTCTATCGAAACGTTGCTCCAGCGCCGATAGGTCGACACCCTCCGCCAGCCGGAGTCCCATCAAAAGGGCTTCGGCAGCTTGCTCCGAAACCGGCAACAGGCGCTGCTCCGAGATGCCGTGACCACGTTCGGATACCGCTTGCAGGAAATTCTCAGGCTTCTTGTGCCGGACGGTCGCAAACCCGCCGCGCCTGCCATGCGCGCCGGGGCCGATCCCGGCATAGTCCTGATATCGCCAATAGGTGAGATTGTGCCGACCCTCCTCGCCTACCTGCGCGTGGTTGCTTGTCTCGTAAGCGGGCAGTCCGGCGCCCTCGGTCAATTCCTGCGTCAGCACAAAAAGGTCTGCCGCCGCGTCATCGTTGAGCGGTTCGAACACGCCGCGTCTAACATCGGTGGCGAACTTAGTGCCGGGCTCAATCGTCAGCTGATAAAGTGAGAGATGCGATGTGCCGAAACCAAGCGCTCGCGAAATCTGATCTCGCCATTCGTCCAGCGTTTGGTCCGGCAGCGCATAGATTAGGTCGAAACTGACGCGCTCAAAGTGTTTCTGCGCCGTTTCAAGCGCTTTCAGTGCCTCTAGGCTCCCGTGAAGGCGGCCGAGCCATTGGAGCGTTTTGTCGTCGAGTGATTGTATGCCGAGCGAGACACGGTTGATGCCCGCCTGAGCCAATGCGGCAAAATTTTGTGCCTCCACGGACGAAGGATTGGCCTCGAGAGTGATCTCAATACTATCTGCAAAACCCCAGAGTTTCTCAGCTTCGTTGAGCAGCTCATCAGCCAATTCAGGTGGCATCAGCGAAGGGGTGCCTCCTCCGAAGAACACCGAGGTCAGCGTTTCACCGCTCGCGACCTCAGCTTCAGCCCGCAAATCGGCGATCAGGGCCTTGCGCCATGCATCCACATCGACGCTCTCCCGAACATGGGAATTGAAGTCGCAATAGGGGCATTTCTTCGCGCAGAATGGCCAGTGGATGTAGAGTGCTCGTGCCATCGTCTGCCCGCTATGGGGCGAGCAGGGATGATTGCCAATCCCGATCCCGAATTCCGTTCTGCCTGCTTTCGAACACGCATCGGCATTGGTCCGTGTTTGAAACAGGCTGAGAGGATTTGACGTCCGCTCCAGTAACCTCATGGCCTACCGCGATCTTAACTCGATATTTGCATAGGCGCGGCCATGAAAGAACGCATGATGAAAGTGGGTGCAAGTCGCATGATGGTATCGGCCTTGGCTTTGTGTATTGCGGCTTGCGGAGGCGATGATGCGCCGCCTCCTGCTGCGGCTAGCGCGCCAATTGCTGCGCCCTCTCCAACGCCTTCACCTTCGCCATCCCCGTCGCCCACACCTACGCCGACGCCAACACCCACGGGAGGCGGCACCTCCAGTGCGCAGGATCGCTTGCTGCAATCCATGCTCGCGTCCCACAATCAGGCACGCGCAGAAGTCGGAACACCAGACCTTGTTCTGGATGCCGATCTTAGCCGTCAAGCCTTGGAATATGCGACTGAAATGGCGCGCACCGGATCATTCCAGCATAGCCCGGGATCTTCACGTCCGAACCAGGGCGAGAACCTGTGGGCAGGCACAGCAGGACGCTTCACGCATGAAGAGCAAGCGGCCGGGTGGATCGACGAAAAACAATACTACATCCATGATCGCTTTCCCTATGTCAGCAGCACGGGAAGGTGGCAGGATGTGGGGCACTACACGCAGATTATCTGGCGCAACACAGAGCGGCTAGGATGCGGGATCGCGACCGGTGGCAATCGGGACTATGTGGTTTGCAGATACTCGCCGCCAGGTAATGTGACGGGACAATTCGCTTACTAAACGCGCGATTTTTCAGCTGCTTCCGAACTGATCGGCAACCAGTTTGGCAAACGCATCGGCCCGGTGGCTGATCGCATGTTTCTCAGCAGGTTCGATTTCCGCAAATGTCTGCTCGCGTCCGGTCGGAACGAATACCGGGTCGTATCCAAAACCAAGCGTGCCGCGCGGCGGCCATGTCAAAGAACCGGGGCACTTGCCCTCGTAAATGGCGTGTTCGCCGTCGGGCCAGGCGATCGCAAGAACGCAATGGAACGCCCCGCTGCGGTCGGTATCAGGACCGAACTGTTGCAGCATGCCTTCGACTTTACCCATGGCCAAATACCAGTCGCGTCCCGGCTCGCCTTCGAACCATTGGCGCTCGGCCCAGTCCGCAGTGTAGACGCCTGGGCGACCCTCCAAGGCATCCACGCTGAGGCCACTGTCATCGGCCAGTGCCACAATCCCGGACGCTTCCGCAGCGGCGCGCGCTTTTATCAGAGCGTTTTCGACAAAAGTCGTTCCGGTCTCAGCGGGCTCCGGAAGTCCAAGCGAACCGGCGGAAATGCACTTCAATCCATAGGGATCAAGCAGGGCGGAAATCTCCTTGAGCTTGCCCGCATTGTGCGTGGCAATGACAAGTGATCCTCCGCCCAGCTTACGTGTCATTTCACGGCGTCCAATTGTGCAGCGAAGATTCCGTCACAACCGATCCGGGCGAGACGCAGAAGGCGTAGGAGGCCTTCTTCGTCATACGTCGCACCCTCCGCAGTCGCTTGAACTTCGGCGATTTGACCGCCCGTTAGCAGTACGAAATTGGCGTCGGCATCCGCATCGCTATCCTCAGGATAGTCGAGGTCGAGCACCGGCGTACCTTTGTAAATCCCGCAAGAGATAGCGGCGACTTGCGATATGATCGGGTCTTCCTTGATATCACCAGAAGCGATGAGGCTGTTCACCGCCAGCCGCAGGGCTACCCACGCGCCTGAAATCGACGCAGTGCGCGTACCACCATCAGCCTGGATTACATCGCAATCGAGCGTGATCTGGCGTTCGCCGAGCCTCTTAAGATCGACGACTGCGCGCAAAGAACGCCCGATAAGGCGCTGAATTTCCTGCGTGCGCCCGGACTGCTTGCCGCGCGCCGCTTCGCGGCTGCCGCGCGTGTGCGTCGCACGGGGGAGCATGGAATACTCGCCGGTTACCCAGCCTTCGCCTTTGCCGCGCAACCATGGTGGAATCCGTTCTTCGACGCTGGCGGTGCAGAGCACACGCGTGTCGCCAAAACTGATGAGGCAAGAGCCCTCAGCATGCTTGGTGAAACCGGTTTCAATGGTGATTGCGCGCATCTCGTCGGGCGCGCGTCCTGAAGGGCGCATGTATGATCCTGTTCTAGTTGATTCGGTCTTGGGGGCGGTGTGGCTGGGAACATTCGTTCGGGCAAGACTTGGCGAACAATCTCCAGTCGCTAGATTAGGGCAATGACCTCGCAACCGATCTCCGAAATGACAGAGCGTGCGCGCGAGATTTTCCGGCGCGTTGTTGAGGGGTATATCGATAGCGGTCAGCCGGTCGGCTCGAAGACCTTGGCGTCTGATGGCACCCTAAATCTGTCGTCTGCCTCGATCAGATCGGTTCTTGCTGAGCTGGAAGGGCTTGGTTTGCTGGCCGCACCGCACACAAGCGCAGGCCGGATGCCGACGGATGCTGGTCTTCGCATTTTCGTCGACGGGATGATGCGCGTGGCCGAGCCTACCGAGGACGAGCGCGCTCAAATCGAAGCGCGGCTCAACGAGTCGGGACCTGTCGAGCAAGCGCTCCAGCAAGCGTCTGCAATTTTGTCCGATCTTTCTGGTGCGGCCGGGATGGTGATGGTCCCGACGCGCGAACAACGACTTGCGCAGTTCAACCTCGTTGATCTGGGACAGGGCAGGGCGCTCGCTGTCTTGGTCGGTGAAGATGGCGGCGTAGAGAACCGCGTCGTTGAACTGGGCGGCACCATTTCCTCCAGCGCGCTCGATCAGGCGAGCAATTACATCACTTCGCGGCTGTCTGGTCGGACTTTGGCAGAAGCCGCGCAGGCGATGCGTACTGAAATCAGTGCCGGGCAATCGCAGCTCGATGATGCCAGCCGGGATCTGGTTGAGCGCGGGCTTGCCGTCTGGAGTGAAGATGCCGATGAGCGCCCGGTCCTGATAGTGCGCGGTGCGGCTAACCTGCTGGATGAGACTGCGTTGGACGATATCGAACGCGTTCGCTCGCTGCTCGAGGACCTTGAGGACAAGCAATCGGTTTCTGCCTTGCTCGACAGCGCGCGTGACGCCGAAGCCGCCCGAATATTTATCGGCAGCGAGAACCGGCTGTTCGGACTATCCGGCTCATCAGTGATCGCCTCACCCTATCGCGACCGCGAAGGCCGAGTTGTGGGTGTGCTGGGCGTGATTGGCCCCACGCGGTTGAATTACGCCCGGGTTGTCCCCATGGTTGATCTGACAGCCCGGTCTCTGGGCAAACTTATCGCTTGAACGACCACCCAAGCTGGAACCAAACACATGATTGATAAAGATAAACCGCAAGACGAAGCGGTTGCTGAAGAATTGAAGGGCGTACCGGAAGAGTTCCTCGAAGACGGGGAAGCGGAAGACAACAGCGAAGAGGGTGCAGATGCAGTTGCAGAAGCGCTCGAAAACCTGCGCGGTGATCTCGAAACGGCAAAGCAGGAGGTTCTCTATGCGCAGGCGGAAACCCAGAATGTCCGTCGCCGAATGGAGAAAGACGTCGCTGACGCGCGCAATTATGCCGCGACTGGCTTTGCGCGCGATATCCTGAGCGTCGCTGACAACCTTACCCGCGCCATCGAAGCCATTCCCGACAGCCTGCGTGAAGACGACAAGATGAAGGGCCTGGTGGTTGGCATCGAAGCAACTCAGCGGGAGCTTGAGAAGGTCTTCAAGCAGCACGGCATCGAACGCATCGCTGCGCAGGGACTGCCGCTAGACCCGAACCAGCATCAGGCGATGATGGAAGTCCCGACAGACGAATACGAACCGGGCACCATCGTTCAGGAGATGCAGGCAGGCTGGATGATCAAAGACCGCCTGCTGCGTCCGGCAATGGTGGGTGTGGCGAAGAAGCCGGACTGACTTTTCAGACCATGCTGTGTGAGATGGGTACCGCCGCGTAATTGAGCGCAGTTCCCATCTCACTCGTCTCAACCAGCTAGATCACCTGATCGCGGTTCTCATCACGGTGCTTCTTGAGATACCGCATGAACGGGGTCCCGCCAGTGCCCACGTCCGGGTCGTTCCCAGCAATCGAACCTGCCTGCTTATTGATGTAGCTGGCCGCATATTCCAAGTGTCTGGTTCTGAATCTGGTTGTCTGCTCAAGGCATGCATTGAAGGCATCACGTAGATCGCGATTATCGCTCTCGGCAACATAGCTACGAAGTCGCGAATGTTTGGCAATATCCTCGATAAAGCGCCTGTGCTCGACAGGGCGATAGCTATGAAGCTCGTCCAGAAACGCCTTAAGCGGATCATCCGAATGTCTGACCTGAAACAGAGCATCCATGGCCGGAACAATGCTCGATTGCGAACCGGTTTGACCTCTGAACGCTTGAGGTTTGCCAGCAAATTTTTCGACACCCTCATAGATGAGACCGCCATCTAATGCTGGGTTGTTCGCCCAACCGTGAATATAGGGCCTGACCCGGTGGAAATAGACGTACGGATCGCACCGTTCCGGCATTCTTGCGAAATGCCCGTAAATCCTTTCCCAAGCCGCGTGCATTTCGAGCAAGAGATGCTCGGCATCGCTTGGCCCGCCATTACCATTGGCGATATTGACCAACCGGGCAGCGTTATCGAGCAACACCCCGGCCTCGGCTTCGATTGCTACGTGGACGAGCACGAACCAGTTTTCGTCATCGCCGCCGGAAAAATTCTGGACCATGTAGATGTTGTCGAGCGACAGCGGAGCCGTTTTGTCGAGCCTCGCCCAATTGTCGAGTACGTATCCGGAATAGGGCAGAAGCGGGGCCTGCCCTAGTCGATCGGCCAATGTCACAATCGGACGAGCCAGGTTTGCCGGCAAGCGCTCTGGAGGTTGTTCCTCACCCCAGGCATAGGCTTGAGTGAGGAAGCTGTAGCGAACCATCGCCGTGCGGATTTGTGGTTCTGGCGCAGTACGGATCCAGACCTCAATGCTCGGATCGGGTAACTGCTCCAGCCAATGTCGCGCTCGTCCGGATGACAGCAGTCCCGATAGATTCTGGGCTGCCTTGCAAATTTCGTCGAATTGCGCTGGCAATTGGATTTCGTCGATTTCGTAATGCGAAAGGAAGCCGCGCTCGCGCGACAAGCCGTAGTCTTTGATCTCCATGTTGGTTGCTCTGTGCCAAGCGCGGGTTTGGCCGCTTGGACCGGCAGAACGTATCAAGTGAAACCAGTGCGTTCAAGATTAGCCGAAATCGGGTAGCGGACTCGCTTCAATATCCGCAATCAGCTGCGCATTCATCGCCGATTTGTTGGCGTTGAAAGCGCCTGCATTCAGCGTTTTCATGTGGGTCAAGGCGGCTTCCATTGCTGTTTCCACGCCATCCGGTGCGACCACTTGATCGAAATATCCAACTTCGCGTGCTTCGTGCGGTGAAAACAATTGAGATGTCGCTACTGCCTTGCGGCCCAGAGGACTAAGCCGCGCCGCGCCCAGGATCATCGGGTAGATGGGTAGCGCCATGCCAATCGCGCTTTCATTCATGCCGGTGACGAATTCGCCCTCGGTTCCGATGGCCTTGTCCGCTGAGAGCATCAGGAATGCGCCCATGGGGTAAGCGTGGCCTTCGCAGACGGTCACAACTGGGGCCGGGTGGCGAAGAATTGCGAGAATTGCGTCCTTGCCAGCCTGAAGCTGCGCGGTTGCCACTTCGGGTCCGGCGGCGAACCCTTTAAGATCGAAACCGGCTGAGAAAATGCCTTTCCGACCGCGAATTGCGACTGGACCGAAATCTCCGGCGCATGCAGCCAAAGCAGTGACCAGCGCATTGAGTTTTTCCTTGTTTAGCGCGTTCACCTTGCCATCGTCCAAAGTGATAATATGCGCGCAATCGCGCTTTTCGGTCGTGATCATGGTGTGCTCCCGTCAAATTCTCTTCGCCAACGCGATATCGGCTGAGCCAATGGGATCAATAGCGATTTTGAGCATGCCGCTACGGCGCGCTACGGCGTTCCGCGAAGAAAATCTTGGGGAGAGCTAAACACTAGAGCGCCAACGTCATTTGAAGATTGCATCGGGCGTAGGGTGTTTGCCACGCTTCATCTGAGTTGAGGTGCACGAATCCTTTTCGCTCGTAGAGAGCGGTCGCGGCCTCAAGCTTGTCGTTGGTTTCGAGCCAGACATTGGTCGCGCCGCGGTCGCCAGCGACGTCGATCAGGCGGTCCAGAACGGCTGCGCCGATACCTTGCCCCTGTGCCGATGGATCGGTCGCCATCTTGACGATCTCCATCCAATTCTGGCCATCGTCGGGAGCCAATGCAGCGGGCAGGATCGCGCCGGTACCAACCACCCAACCATTGGCATCCGCCACGGCGATATAGCCGCCGGGATCAAGGATCGTCTGCTGCGGCCGATCGAGCTGATGCCGGTCTTTCTCTTCCATACCGAACATCTCATCAATCCAGCGCCGGTTCAGCGCCGCGAATGCAGGCGCGTCTGCCGGACCGAATTCGCGAATGTTCCAGTCGATCTTAGCCATGTGTTGCTCCCGGAAACCGTACTAGCACATCGTAGGCAGCCTTGTCGGCAATGCCGGCCACTTTCGCACCATGGCGGAGCCAGAAGGCGTGCTTCACAATCTCGGCCTGCTGCTCGATGCCATAGGCGGTGAAGGGCTGACCGGGCTTCAAACTATAGCCATAGCGGCAGAAGGGATGGCGGTGGAGCAGCAGATACCAGTCACCGCGTGTCTGCGTCTGCCAGACATGGGTAAGCTCGTGGATAAGAAGTCCCTGACGCACCATATCGGCGGACGAGAAATCATCGCAATACGCCGCGCCGTCCGGATGAAAATGCAAATGGCCTCGCGGGGCCATCGTTATTCTACGTGGCTGAAACGGGAAGAACTTCCGACGCCGAATTTGCACCGCGCCGTAGTCAATCGCGTCGCCAAAAACGGTGCGCGCGATGTCAACTTCGCCGGGCGTCAGCGACCGCTCACCGCCAACCGGGCAAGCCGGGACGGTGAGCGTGTCGCTCGATGCCGAAGAGATGTCGTTCAGCGCTCATCCCCGGCAGCGCGGATGTCGGCTTCGAACTTGTGCCGGTCGCCGCCCGATATCTTGAGAGTGACTTCAGCTTTGCCGCCGGGCTGCAGATCGGCGGATGGTTCGAAGGCCATGACGTGCAATGCGCCAGGCTCGAATGTAATTTCCGACCCGTTGGTGACGGCTATTGGTCCGGCTTCGGCCATCGTCATCTCGAAATTGTATTCCATCATGTCGTGAACGGTTGCGCTGGCAGCGCCTTCAACTTCGGCCCCACTGATCGAAATGCCGCGGTCGCCCTCATAGGCGACGTCGAAATAGACCGCTGCAGGATTGCCCTCGACCGGTGCCAACATCATCCGAGCGTTGGTCACGGTCAGGCCCGGCACGACGCCTTCAACCTGCTCGACCGGTGCTTCTGTTTCGCCGCACGCTCCGAGTGCCATTGTCGCGGCGAGCGCGCCCGCCAACATCAATCCGCGCATTTTCGACCCCATGTTTGTTGTAACTGTCATGTTGTTGTCCCCTCCTGAGATAGACGAAAAACTAGAGCGCCCGATCTCTTGTGCCAAGCAAAACCGCACCTATATCCCGGTCATATTCGAGCCGCCGAGGCGTTTCGCCATTTTCGGGAAACGCACGAAGGCGGTGTCCAACGACCTTAGATGGATGGGGAAATAATGGGTAAAGTAATCGGTATCGACCTCGGCACCACAAACAGCTGCGTTGCTGTCATGGATGGCGGTAAGCCCAAGGTTATCGAAAACTCCGAAGGTGCGCGTACGACGCCTTCGATTGTCGCTTTCACCAAGGATAGCGAGCGTCTTATCGGTCAGCCGGCCAAGCGCCAGGCGGTCACCAATCCGGACAACACTCTTTTCGCAATTAAGCGCCTGATTGGTCGCCGGTTCGAAGATCCGCTGACCAAGAAGGACATGGAAATTGTCCCTTACGACATCGTCAAGGGCAAGAATGGCGATGCATGGGTTGAAGCAGGCGGCGAAGAATATTCGCCCAGCCAGATTTCCGCTTTCATCCTGCAGAAGATGAAAGAAACCGCCGAGAGCTATCTTGGCGAAACCGTTGAGCAGGCGGTCATCACCGTTCCTGCATACTTCAATGACGCGCAGCGCCAGGCGACCAAGGACGCAGGCCAGATCGCCGGTCTTGAAGTTCTTCGTATTATCAACGAGCCGACTGCAGCCGCGCTCGCCTACGGCATGGACAAGGACGATGGTAAGACCATCGCAGTCTACGACCTTGGCGGCGGCACCTTCGATGTTTCGATCCTAGAAATCGGCGACGGCGTCTTCGAAGTGAAGTCGACCAATGGCGATACGTTCCTGGGCGGTGAAGACTTTGACAACGCGATTGTTGAGCACCTCGCTGAAGCCTTCCAGAAGAAGGAAAACATGGATCTGAAGACCGACAAGCTCGCTCTTCAGCGCCTGAAAGAAGCAGCCGAGAAGGCCAAGATCGAGCTTTCGAGCTCGGCCACAACCGAAGTGAACCTGCCGTTCATCACGGCGCGCATGGAAGGTGGCTCATCCACTCCGTTGCACCTTGTGGAAACGATCAGCCGTTCCGATCTCGAAAAGCTGGTTGGCAATTTGATCAACCGCACGCTTGATCCATGTAAGAAGGCTCTGGCCGACGCTGGCGTTTCCAAGGACGATATCGACGAAGTGATCCTGGTCGGCGGGATGACCCGCATGCCGAAGGTTCGCGAAGTCGTTGAAAAGTTCTTCGAAGCCAAGCCGCACACCGGTGTGAACCCGGACGAAGTCGTTGCCATGGGCGCTGCTATTCAGGCCGGCGTTCTGCAGGGCGACGTCAAAGACGTGCTGCTGCTCGACGTGACCCCGCTGTCGCTGGGTATCGAGACGCTGGGCGGTGTCTTCACCCGGATGATCGATCGTAACACGACGATCCCAACCAAGAAGACCCAGACCTATTCGACCGCCGAAGACAATCAGAACGCGGTGACGATCAAGGTCTTCCAGGGCGAGCGCGAAATGGCCGCCGACAACAAGCTGCTTGGCAATTTCGACCTTGTCGGAATCCCGCCGGCACCGCGCGGAGTACCGCAGATCGAGGTCACCTTCGACATCGACGCCAACGGCATTGTCAGTGTCGCTGCCAAGGACAAGGGCACCGGCAAGGAACAGACGATCAAGATCCAGGCATCTGGCGGTCTGTCCGATGGCGACATTGATCAGATGGTTCAGGATGCCGAGAAGTTCGCTGAAGAAGACAAGAAGCGCCGGGCCGCTGCCGAAGCGCGAAACCAGGCCGACAGCCTTGTTCACGCGACCGAGAAGCAGATCGAAGAGCACGGCGACAAGATCGATGCCGACACCAAGTCAGCAGTCGAAGAAGCACTCGCTGCAGCCAAGACTGCTCTGGAAGGCGACGACGCCGACGAGATCAACGCCAAGGCACAAGCCTTGACCGAAGCGGCCATGAAAATGGGCCAGCAGATCTACGAACAGGAGCAGGCAAACGCTCCGGAAGGCGGCGACGCTGATGCAGATACTGCTTCGGAAGAGACCCCACCTGAAGAGGAAGTGGTCGACGCCGAATTCTCCGAGGTCGACGAAGACAACAAGGGCTAAACCCCTGATGCAACCCATTTCGCTGTTCGAGAGCCCCGCGCAATGCGCAAGGTTCTCGGCAGCGATTGGTTTTGGGGACTAAGGCGCAATGTCTGCAACTCAGCTCGACTATTATCAAACGCTCGAAGTGTCGCGCGATGCCGATGGCTCAGCGCTCAAAAGCGCGTACCGCAAGCTCGCGATGAAGTACCATCCGGACCGCAATCCGGGTGACTCAGAGGCAGAGGCACGGTTCAAGGCCTGCAACGAGGCCTATGAATGTCTAAAAGACCCGCAGAAGCGCGCAGCTTACGACCGCTTCGGCCACGAAGCCTTTACACAAGGCATGAATGGCGGCGGTGGTGGTGGAGGTCGCGGACCGCAAGGCGACTTTGCCGATATCGGCGACATCTTTGAAACGATCTTCGGCAGTGCATTCGGCGGTGGCGGTGCAGCGCGTCAGCCAAACCGGCGCGGCGCGGATTTGCGCTTCGATATGCAGGTCAGCCTTGAAGAGGCATTCCACGGCAAATCGAGCGAAATCGAAATCGAGGTCTCGCAAAGCTGCGACACTTGCGACGGTTCAGGCGCAACGCCGGGTACCGGTGAGCGCCAGTGCAATCTCTGCCATGGACATGGAACTGTCCGAGCCAAGCAGGGCCTGTTCGTCGTCGAACGGTCTTGCCCGACCTGCAACGGTCGGGGGGCCGTAATCGAGGATCCTTGCGAAGAGTGTCGCGGGGAAGGGCGGGTCGACCGTGCACAGGCTCTTGAAGTCGAGATTCCGCCAGGCGTCGATACCGGCACGCGCATTCGCCTTTCGGGCAAAGGTGAAGCGGGGGCGCGCGGTGCGCCTCCAGGCGATCTCTATATCTTCATCCACGTGAAGCCGCATCCTCTGTTTGAGCGTGAAGGCACCACGCTTGCCACACGTGTGCCAGTGAGTTTCACCGCAGCGGCACTCGGCGGAAAGATCGACATTCCCGACCTCGATGGCAGTACCAACACGGTCGACATTCCTGTCGGCATCCAATCGGGCAAGCAATTGCGGGTTCGCGGTGCAGGTATGCCGGTTTTGCAAGGTCGCGGTCGCGGCGATCTGGTGGTTGAGATTATGGTCGAAACGCCGACCAAGCTCAGCCGAAAGCAGAAAGAAATTCTCGAACAGTTCCGGGAAACCGAAACTGGCGACGAATGCCCTGAAAGCCGCAGCTTCTTTTCGAAGCTGAAGGACGCTTTCGGAACCTGATCAGGTCCAGCGCAAATCGCGCTCGACACTCGCACCAAGCGGTCCTAACCCTCTCTCAAACCACGGGAGAGTCAAATGAACCGTTTTGCCGCATTCGCACTCGCATTCGCCAGTCCGCTTCTGGCTGTGCCTGCCTTCGCGCAGGGCAACATGGATGATGTGGAGATCACGACGGAGGAGATCGCTCCTGGCGTCGCGGTGCTTTTCGGTCGCGGTGGCAACATCGCGGTTGGACACGGCGAAGACGCAACCGTGATGATCGATGATCAATTTGCGCCTCTGAGCACAAAGATCGAGGCCGCAGTGGCAGCGTTGGGCGCCATGCCTGTGAAATATCTAGTCAACACGCATTGGCATTTCGACCACACCGGTGGAAACGAACATTTCGGTAAAGCCGGAGCGACGATCTTTGCGCATGACAATGTTCGGGTGCGGATGATCCCGGGCAATCCCGAAGGCAACTTTCCCGTCCCACCTGCGCCGAAGGAAGCCCTTCCGGTGGTCACTTACGGCCAAGGCCTGCGGTTCCACCTGAACGGCGACACGATCAATCTGATGTTCCTTGGCGGTGGTCACACTGATGGCGATACGGTGGTGCGATGGGAAGAGAAGAACATCGTCCATATGGGCGATCTCTATTTCAACATCCCGGGTTATCCCTTCGTCGACACCAATTCGGGCGGCAACGTGTACAACCTGCTGCGCTCGCTCGATCTCGTGACCAGCGCGATCGATACGGAGACAAAGGTCATTCCAGGCCACGGCCCGATGTCGAATCAGGCTGAATTGATCGCCTACCGTACGATGATTGGCCTAGCTGTCGGGCGCGTTGAAAAACTCCAAGCAGAGGGCAAATCGCTGGAAGAAGCGATTGCGGCCAAACCGCTTGAAGATTTCGACGTTGGTGAAGGTGGATTCATCGGCCCGGACGCTTTTGTCACGGCGATCTGGAACAGCATCGACGACTGATCTGGGTCAGTAGAACCGCTCGTGTATTTCGGCGCGGATGCCTTCCAGCAATCCGTGCTGGCACCGTCCGGCTGCCAGTTCCTCGTCAATGATTGCCAGGAATGCGGCGCGCTTGGCTTCGCGCACGTCTGCCTGCGGCACTCCGCTTTCAACGGTAGAGGTCACGAAATCGACCATACGTTCAGCGCCGTGCAGGCGTCCCCAAAGGTAGTCGTTCTCCCGGTAGTCGCGGCTGAAGAATGCGCCGAAGTTGTAGAACTCGACGCCGCGTAAGGTCGCTCGTGTGCCTCCTTCGCGGATTGAGCGAGCGTCCTCGGGCGAAATACGATCAATCTTGACCTGGTTGTACTCACCCAGGCCGTCCCGCTGGAGCAGTGGGAGAGTGGCGACATCGTAGAACGGAAAGCCCAGATAGGTCAGCAGCATGCGCCGCTTCAGGTTTTTGGGCATCTCCTCCAGCGCATCGGCGAGCATTTCCTCTGCCTTGAGGTCCGTTTCCGGCAACAAGCGTTTCGCCGCCAGAAAGTCGAGCGCCGCTCCCGGGTCTCTTACGGCATCGCGCGCCAGTGTTTGAAACTCGTCACCGAGCAGGGCCACATCGTCAGCTGCGAAGTAAAGTGCAAGAATTTCGTAGATTTTCTCGCGCGCAAGATCGAGCGCCGGATCGGGAATTTCGGGATCGGTCTCCCAATCGCGTGACAGCCGTCTTGCGAGCAATTGCAGTCGCCGAATGCGAAAGCCAATATCGTGCGCGCGGAAGAAAGCGATGGCTTCATCATTCGCGCCGCCTCCCTCATCGGCAAGCGACACCAAACCCCGGTTTGCGAGTTCGCGGCGGAGGGCATTTGCAATGGCGGTTGTGTCCGAAGTCGCCAGTTCCGGCGCGCCCGCATGAGTGACTGCAGCCAACCGCTCAATAATGCCGCTGAGCTTGGTCTGTGCGTAGGCTTGAAAAGCATAACCGGCGCGTTCGGCGGCCGCTTGCTGAGCCTTGGCGCGCCAATTGCCCAACCTCTTTGGGGTAGGGCGGTTCAGGAAAAGCGTCCGACCAAAAAGGCGCTCAACGGCGCGGTCGATCTCTGGTCTGAGGCCCATCACGATCTGGCGCAACCGTTCTGCATCTCGCGATTGGAGTTCAATCCGTTCCAGATCGTCGCGGATCGGTTGCTCGCGCGGAATGGTTGAAAGCGAGCCAAAGATCGCACCGAAGAAGCCAACTGGGCGTTCAAGGTCCTCATCAAAGGATGCGGCGCGATCAGGGCGCGGATCAATATAAACGAAGCGCCGGTCGACTTCTCGCTGCGCAGGTCTTCCTGCAAGGGCATTCAGAGCCGCCCCGAAAGGCGCGTTCACCAGCACTGCACCATCGATCAAGGCAGCATGTTCAAGCGTTCCATCGCGGACATGCCCCGGCATGATACGTTGGAGAAATGCGCCGCGCGAACCCCAATGATGGCCTTCGGCTGCGGATAGGCGGTCAATCTCATTGATCTGGAGCGGTGGGAACGCGCCTGGAAAACTGGCCGTTGCGCGCGCAGCGAGGACCAGTTCTAGTGGATCACCAAGCCGCCCTTTCCCGGGTTTGCCAACCACGTCGCTGAAACAGATTGGCAGGCGATGCTCAGTTTCGTGTACCAATGGCGGTGAATTGAGCCGCAACAGTTCTGCATGTCCTCGGAAATCCGTTGCGGTCACAAACAGATCGACTGGGTGGCCATCGGGAAGCAACGGATCACCACCCGCCTCAGTTTCCATGCTGTCCAATGCCTCATAGAGCATTGCCGAAAACCGCTCACCGGAGAAGGGCGGGCTGAACCAGCGCCCGCGAACGAGTCGTGAAACCTTGTGCCGCACTTCGCTGCGCGTTTCAGGCGAGACCGTCTCGCTCACCGCGTTGCCCGGGCGGCTAAGGAACCATTCGGCAATCGGTTGCGCCCAGAACTTCGCGTAACGCCACATTGGCTGCGCGTCTGGATCGGTCAGCTCGCTAACGTCCGCATTTTCCAGCCACAGGTCTGTAAGTGGTTCGAGCGAATGCCCCGAATGGATCGCTTGGGCGAGGAATACCGCATTGATCCCGCCCGCGCTCGCACCGGTCAAAATATCAGGAAGCACTCGCAGGCGCAGACTGTGCTCCTGTTCGATGCTGGCGATCAGTTCCTGATATACACGGGCGACCCCGGTGAGCGGCTCTTCATCCTTGGCATGATAGGCCCGGCTTGCCCGCGCCAGATGCCAAATCTCTTTGGTGACACCGTGCATGTACACGGCGAGGCTGACGCCGCCGTAGCAAACCAGAGCGAGACGCAATTCCTTCTGCCGCATGATGAATCTGATGGCGGGGATATTCAGGAAAGGCAATTGCGTTCTGCAAATGTTCTGGTTATTGCGCACAGCATGGCAAAGCCGAAGAAGCGATTTGTGTGTCAGGCATGCGGAGGTATTTCGTCCCGCTGGCAAGGACAGTGCGCCGACTGCGCGGAGTGGAACACGATAGTCGAAGACGCGCCTGCCACGGTGTTTTCGCAGAAGCACGATCTCTCCACCGGCGGGCGCGGAATCGAGTTTGTCCCGCTCAATCGCCCGACTGAGCTGCCCGTACGCAAGTCGACCGGACTTGCCGAGTTTGATCGGGCGTTGGGGGGAGGGCTGGTCCCAGGCTCTGCGGTGTTGATGGGCGGCGACCCCGGTATCGGAAAATCTACCCTGCTGCTGCAAACTGCGGCGACGATCGCGCGCGGCGGTAACGATGTAGTCTATGTCAGCGGTGAAGAAGCAGCGGGACAGGTCCGGCTGCGCGCATCGCGGCTCGGGATTGCCGATGCGCCAATCCGGCTCGCTTCCGAGACTTCGGTTCGCGACATTCTGACGACACTGGGGAAGGGTGATCCGCCCGCTCTGCTGGTGATCGATTCGATCCAGACCATGCATTCAGATACGATTGAAGGTGCCCCCGGAACTGTGAGTCAGGTGCGTGGGTGCGCACTTGAACTAATCCGCTACGCAAAGGAAAAGGGTACGGCATTGTTCCTGGTTGGCCACGTCACCAAAGACGGAAACATAGCTGGCCCCCGTGTTCTTGAGCACATGGTCGATGTGGTCATGAGCTTCGAAGGCGAGCGGAGCCATCAGTACCGGATCCTCCGCGCGTTGAAAAATCGCTTCGGCGCAGTTGACGAAATCGGCGTGTTTTCAATGGAGACCGAAGGGCTTGAGGAAGTTGCCAACCCTTCGATGTTGTTCCTTTCAGGCCGCGATCAGCCGCTCGCTGGCAGCGCAGTGTTTCCTGCTCTGGAGGGCACTCGTCCAGTTCTGGTCGAGATTCAGGCTCTGATTGTGCGCCTGCAGTCCGGCGCCACCCCACGTCGCGCGGTTGTCGGATGGGACAATGGACGACTCGCCATGCTGCTCGCAGTTCTAGAATCGCGTTGCGGGCTCAATTTCAGCTCAGCGGAGGTATATCTCAACATCGCTGGCGGTTACCGGCTGAGTGACCCCGCAGCCGATTTGGCGGTCGCGGCGGCGTTGATATCGGCATTGGCCGATCGTCCGCTACCAGACAAATCGGTGTTCTATGGTGAAGTCTCTTTGTCGGGGGAAATCCGGCCCGTAGCACATTCTGACCTTCGAATTCGCGAGTCGGCAAAGCTGGGATTCGTTAGCGGCTACGGCCCGTCCGATGCCAAGACCGGCTCATCGAAGCTCGATTATCGCGGTTTAGGACAACTCGCGAACCTCGTTGACCAGGTGATGGGCAGCGAATAATCGAACAACCCATGACAGGGTTCGACATCATCGTCCTCATCATCGTTGGCGTTGCCGCCATTGGCGGCTTTATGCGCGGGCTTGTGCAGGAGGTTCTTTCCCTCGCTGCTTGGATCCTTGCGGCCTTTGCAATCTATTATCTGCATTCGCCGCTGACCGATGCACTGCGCGAATTGTACGACGCCGATCCGGCGACATCGATCCTAGCCTTCGCATTGCTGCTGCTCATCCCCTACGCTGCGATGAAAGTGATCGCGTCCAATGTTGGGGAAGCGTCGCGCAACTCGATCCTCGGCCCGATTGACCGGGTCCTTGGATTTGGCTTTGGTGCGGTCAAGGGTGCGCTGATCGTGATCTTTGCTTTCTCGGTCCTGGTTCTAGGTTTCGATACGGTGTGGGGATACAAGGGGCGCCCGACCTGGATCACGACAGCGCGCACATATCCTGCTGCTGACGCATTCTCGCGCCAATTGGTCTCGCTCATCTCGGAGCGTCGCGCCCAGTTGCGCGGGGAGGCCGAAGCCGCCGAAGCGCGCGAAGCTGCGAACGAATGAGCACTGGCGAAGCGCGCAATTCCCCAAAACTGTATTCACCGCGCATGCTGGCTCTATCCGCAGAGCTGGCAAATTTCCCTTTCAATCCAGCGTCGCAATTGGTCGCCGAAGCGCGTTCAAGAACATGCGGGAGCACGATCAAGCTGGGTATCGATTACAATGTCACGAGCGGTGTTTCCAAGATTGGGATGCAGGTTGCCGCATGCGCTGTCGGACAAAGCTCTGCAGCGGTTCTTGCTCGCGCGATTTCCGGGAAAGACAAGCAAACGCTGACGGAGACGGTTGAACAGATCGAGGGATGGCTCGGGGGAGACTGCGCCGCTCCAGACTGGCCGGACTTCGACGTCTTGTCTGGTGCAAGATCGCATCCGGGACGCCACGGCGCTCTGCTGCTGCCGTGGAATGCTGCGCTAGAGGCGCTTTCCTCGCGCAACCCGGCGGGCTAGTAGGCGTTTTCCGACTAAGAGAGACTGCGTTTCCGCAGAAAGGGAACAGGGGCATATGGCCGAAGCACAAGCGCTCGCCGAGAGAGAACCGACCGATAAAGAGATCCGTTTGGTTATCGGCGCGAGCAGCGCCGGGACTATCTTCGAATGGTACGATTTCTTCATCTACGGAACGCTCGCCTACATTCTGAAGGACGCGTTTTACGACGTCGATAACGAGACCCTGGGACTGCTGCTGGTTTGGTCGACCTTTGCGGTTGGCTTTGCATTCAGGCCAATCGGCGCGATTCTGTTTGGTTTCCTTGGTGATCAGCTTGGGCGTAAATACACCTTCCTTGTCACAGTCACTCTGATGGGCATCGCGACCGCAGGCGTGGGCTTCATCCCCACGGTCGAAACGATAGGTATTGCAGCGCCCATAATCGTCATCTTGCTTAGAGTTATTCAGGGCCTCGCGCTTGGCGGGGAATATGGCGGCGCTGCGATTTACGTCGCAGAGCATGCCCCGCCTGAGAAGCGCGGCTTCTACACCAGCTTCATTCAGGCGAGCGTGGCGGGCGGCTTCGTGCTCTCGATCATCGTTGTGCTTTCTTGCCGGTTCCTGATCCCAGAGGACGATTTCGTCGCATGGGGCTGGCGCATTCCGTTTCTGCTTTCGATCCTGCTTCTGGTCATCTCACTGTGGATGCGGTTGATGTTATCGGAAAGTCCGGTCTTTCAGGCGATGAAAGAAGCCGGCGAGACGGCCAAGAATCCGTTCATTGAGAGCTTCACCTATCCCGGGAATAAGAAGCGCATCTTCGTAGCGCTGTTCGGTGTCACCGGCATCCTCACGACGATCTGGTACACCGCGTTTTTCTCCGGAATGAGCTTCTTGCGCGGTCCGATGCATGTCGACGATCTCACGGTCGAGTGGATTCTGCTGATAGCCGGATTGATAGCCATGAGCTTTTACCTTGTCGTCGGCAAATGGTCGGACAAGGTGGGGCGGAAAAAGCCGATCATCATCGGTGCGGTCGCGACGCTTTTCCTGCTGTTCCCGGCATTCTGGGGGTTGGGGACGCTGGCCAATCCGGGGCTAGAGAGAGCGGCTGCCGCGACGCCGATCACTGTCAGCGGACCGCAATGCGTCACCGATCCGTTTGCCGAGCTGTTCGACCGTGAGCAAACCGATTGCGGCAAGATCCTTGAAACACTCACGGCGTCTGGTGTGAACTACACTCTGGTGCCGGGCGAACAGCTTTCGCTGGCCGCCGGTGGAGAGCCGATCGCAATCAATCCGGAGTGGTTTGACAGTGGGTCGGAGCGCCGTGAAGGCATTCACTCAGCCCTCGGCGCATTTGGCTTCGATTTTTCCAAGCAGCAGCCTTCCATCGGCAACATCATTGGGATCATTGCAATTCTGCTCGGTCTCGGGTTCCTCTCGGCGCTGACATATGGATCGGTTGCGGCGCTCTTGTCCGAGATGTTCCCACCCAAGATCCGTTATTCCTCGATGTCGATCCCGTACCACATCGGGGCCGGCTATCTCGGTGGGTTCCTGCCGCTCATTGCAGGTGTGATTGTCGCGAGCACCGGCAACATCTATTCGGGGCTCTGGTACACTTGGGTGGTCGTCGCGTTCGGCATTGCGGTTGCATGGTGGGGTCTGCCCGATGGTCCGCCTCGGGACTTCTCAGATGAAGTCGCCAGCTGAGCCGGCGCCAACTCACCGGCTAAGAGTCGACACCGAAGCGCTGGCGCACAACTGGCTCGCGCTTGATGGACTGTCGCGATCGGCAAGGGCTGGTGCGGCTGTCAAAGCGGATTGCTACGGCCTTGGAGTAGATACGTGCTTGCCGGTTTTACGTGATGCCGGATGCCATCAGTTCTTCGTGGCGCACTGGTCGGAAGTAGATGCGGTCGCGCGGTATGTGCCCACGGATCAAATCGCGGTGCTGCACGGGCCGATGAGGGGCGGCGAAGTGGACTATGCGCGAGCCTGTGGTGCTGTCCCGGTTATCAATTCTCTCCGGCAAGCTGAATTGTGGTCGGACGCTGGCGGCGGACTCTGCCATCTGATGGTGGATACGGGGATGAACCGGCTCGGAGTGTCGGCCGCGGAGCTATCCGATGCTCGAGTGCAGGTGCTCGAGGTCGACATGCTGATGTCGCATTTGGCCTGCGCAGACGAAGACAGTGCAATGAATGCGCAGCAGCTTTCCGAATTCCGTGAGGCGATCGACCGTGTTGAGCATCGCAGGCTCAGCCTGGCCAACAGCGCCGGGATTGCGCTTGGTAGCGACTACGCGTTCGACGTGACGCGGCCCGGCCTGTCTTTGTATGGAGGTGTTCCGCGCCCAGAGCTGCACCAGCACATCCGGCAGGTCGCGTTCCTTGAGGCAGCGATCATCCAGTGCCGCGAGCTAAATCCCGGAGACAGGGTTGGCTACAACGCGACATTCACAGCGACGCAGCCAATGCGGATCGGGATTGTCACTCTGGGTTACGCAGACGGCTTCTTGCGGAGTTGGGCGGGCGTTGGCGCGTTAGTCCATGGCAGCAAACTACTGCCGCTGTTGGGCCGAGTCTCCATGGACATGGTTGCGGTCGATCTCGCAGCTGCACCCAGTTTGGGCGAGGGCGATTGGGTGCAAGTGCCCTACGATCTGCCTGTTGCTGCGCAGCAAAGCACTCTAAGTCAATACGAATTGCTAACAGTTCTCGGCAATAGACTGCGCCCGTGATTCAGCGATATTGCACTGCACATTGTGCAGGTGCTAAGCTAGAATTCAAATATGGGATCGAGAGTTCATGGCGAGAAAAACGAAAGCATCGCAACCCGAAAATGCGGGTGATGCAATCATCATCAAGAAGTACGCCAACCGGCGGCTCTATAACACCAGTTCTTCCAGTTATATCACTCTGGACGACCTGGCGGCGATGGTTCGCGACAATGTCGAATTTCTCGTCTTGGATGCCAAGTCCGGCGAAGACATCACTCACTCGATCCTGACACAGATCATCATGGACGAAGAAGCTGCCAGCGGCCAGCAGATGCTACCGGTCAGCTTTCTCCGCCAACTGATCGGCATGTACGGCAATTCGATGCAGGCCATGATGCCGTCCTATCTCGAAGCCAGCATGGCTAATTTTCGCGATAATCAGTCGAAGATCCGGGAAGCCTTTGAAAAGGGAATTTCCGGCAGCCCTCTGGCCGCGATTCATGAAACGAACATGGCCATGATGCGCGCTGCAGCCGACGTTTTCATTCCGGGTTCGTCAAACAAGGCTGCAGCGAAACGCCCAAGCGCTGCGAAAGAAACGAGCGATACTTCCTCGTCCGAGATTGCTGCTCTGCGAGAGCAGATGGCGGCAATGCAAAAGAAGCTCGACGATCTGGGTAACTGATACTCACGGCATTGCTATTGATCTAAACATCAGCGCGCGGCACTAACGCGCGCATGATCAAGCACTTTGCCTTCGTCGCAGCGATGTTCGCTGCACC
Organism: uncultured Erythrobacter sp.; assembly: GCF_947499705.1. Lineage (NCBI taxonomy): Bacteria > Pseudomonadati > Pseudomonadota > Alphaproteobacteria > Sphingomonadales > Erythrobacteraceae > Erythrobacter > uncultured Erythrobacter sp. The sequence goes on from NZ_CANMPJ010000001.1 coordinate 1,315,203, forward strand.
ACTCGCCGCCCGAGATGACCCAGCTGACAGCGTTTCCGAAGAGCGCCTGCGTGCTGACATGGACAAGATTGTCAGCTTTGGCACACGCCACACGCTGTCATCGCAGACCGATCCGGAGCGCGGTATTGGCGCGGCCGTCAATTGGGCGCTCGACGAATTCCGCCGGATCGGTTCGCGTTGCGGGGACTGTCTCGAAGTCGTTTCTCCTGGTGAAGTCATCACCGCACGCCGCATCCCCGAGCCTACTTTGGTGCGCAATGCGGTCGCGATTCAGCGTGGCACCGAGCGTCCCAGTGAAGTGATCATCGTTCAGGGGCATTACGACAGTCGCGTCACCGATCCGCTGAACTTCACCGATGATGCACCCGGCGCGAATGACGACGGTTCTGGCAGTGTAATGATCCTTGAAGCGTCGCGCATTCTTTCTCAGCGGCAATACCCATCGACCATCATCTACGCTCTCTTGACCGGAGAAGAGCAGGGCCTGCATGGCGCGCGCATCCTTGCCGATTGGGTCGAAGAGCAGGGCATGACAGTCAAAGCGGTGCTCAACAACGATATGATCGGCAATTCATGCGGGTCAGACGGGTACTGCGACGCCAAACATGTTCGAGTTTTTTCGGAAGGTCTTCGGGCGGACTCAACCGCCGAACTCCGTGCCCGCCAACGCCGGTTTGGTGGCGAGAATGACAGCCCCGGTCGCAATCTCTCGCGTTGGATTGACAGTCTCGCAGCCAGGTCGCCCGACGGCATGCAAGTGCGCCAGATCTGGCGTACCGACCGCATGGGGCGTGGCGGCGATCAGATCCCGTTCCTCGACAAGGGTTATCCCGCAGTCCGTATCACCGTGGCGGTCGAGGACTACGAGCATCAGCATCAGGATCTGCGCGCCGAAGACGGCATCACCTATGGCGATACCGTCGACGAGATCGATTTCGCCTATTTGACACGCGCTTCGAAGCTCAACGTTCGTGCACTCGACGCTTTGGCTAGTGTGCCGATGCCGCCGAAGGTTTCTGCTGACGCCGCGGTGAAAACCTACACCGAGTTGTCGTGGGCACCTGTGGACGGGGCCAACCACTATCTCATTTATATGCGTCCGACCGACGAAAGCCATTGGCCTGACCAATCCGTCGTTCTGGTATCTGGCAACCTGCAAAAGCCCGAAGCAAACTCGGAAACCTATCGCGTGCGCGGCCAAACCGTCTTCGAGGAAATCGTATCGTCGCTCGATGGAGACGTCTTTCGGTCACGTATGGAGCGCGTGCGGGGTGATGATTGGATCTTCGGTGTTGCGTCCTGCAATTCTGCGTGGGTTTGCTCCCCCGTTTCAAGCGCCGTCCCAGGCGGCGCGTTCGAGCCGGTGCCGCAGCCCGAGGGTGACAGCGACTAGCATCGCGTCCATAGGCCGCGCGTAATGGCAAAAAGACCAATCAAGCGCCCGGAAGGCATGCCTTCGCGCGAGCAGGTAATCCAATTCATTCAGTCCAGCGAGATCCCGGCAGGCAAGCGCGAAATCGCGAAAGCCTTCGGGCTCAAAGGTCAGGAAAAGATCGCCCTTAAACGCCTTCTCAAAGACATGGCCGAAGAAGGGCTGATCGACGGCAAGAAGACCGCCTATCACCGGATGGGCGGCGTGCCTAAGGTTACGGTCCTACGCGTGGTCGATATCGAGGATGGCGAGCCTGTCGCGGTGCCCGATAGCTGGTCGCCCGATGCGCCCGAGAAGCCACCACGCCTGACGCTCAAGGAGATGAAGGGACGCGGCGGCAAACGCGCGCCTGCGCTCAAGCCCGGGGACCGAGTGCTTGCGCGGACCGAAGAACGCGACAGTGGCTGGATCGCGCACCCCATGAAGAAGCTGCCCGCGCGTACGGACGGTCTTCTGGGTGTCGTGGAGATTGATGGCAGCGGCCAGGCCTGGCTCGCCCCTGTCGACAAGCGTATCCGCAATTCGGCGAAAATCAGCGATTTGGGTATGGCTGACGCGGGACAGCTTGTCCTTGCCGAGCGCATCGGGCGGAGCGAACGCTCAGGCGTGAAAGTGATCGAAATCTACGGCGATCCGCTTGCGCCCAAGAGTTTCAGTCTGATCGAGATCGCCAAGCACGGCATCCCGCATGTCTTTCCCGAAGACGTGATTGAGGACGCACGGCAAGCGGCCGAGCTTACGCCATCGGAAGAGAAGCGCGAGGATCTGCGGCATTTGCCCATCGTCGCAATCGACCCTGCTGATGCTCGCGACCATGATGATGCGATCTGGGCAGAGCCGGATGGGAAGGGCGGCTTCGACGCGCTGGTCGCGATCGCGGATGTCTCATTCTACGTTCGCCCAGGTTCAGCGCTCGACCGCGAGGCACGGAAGCGCGGCAACTCGGTCTATTTTCCCGACCGCGTTGTGCCGATGCTGCCCGAAGTGCTTTCCGCCGACGTCTGCTCCCTGCGTGAGAATGAAGACCGTGCCGCGATGGCGTGTCATCTCACCATCGACGCCGCCGGCAACGTCAGTGCGTTCCGCTTCACCAGAGCGATCGTCCGCATTCATCACAACATTGCTTACGAAGATGCGCAGTCCGCAGTCGATAGGGGTGACGCGCCCGAATATCTGCAAAACCTCTGGGCGGCATGGCGCTTGCTCGAGGCAGCGCGTCACAAGCGTGATCCGCTAGAACTGGAATTGCCCGAACGCCGCGTGGTTCTGAACGATCAAGGCCAGATCGCGGAAATTGCAGTGCGTGAACGCCTTGATGCGCACCGTGTGGTCGAAGATTTCATGATCGCAGCCAATGTAGCGGCGGCGAAGGCGCTTGAAGCGAAGACTGCGCCCGTGGTTTACCGCGTTCACGAGCCACCCGCGCGCGAGAAGCTGATCGCGCTGCGCGATTACATGGCCACGATGGGCAAGAAACTTGCTCTGGGTCAGGTTGTCACACCGAGCTTGTTCAACCGCATGCTCAAGGATGTGACGGAAGAAGCCGAAAAAGCACAGGTCATGGAGGCGGTTCTGCGCAGTCAGACACAGGCCTATTATGGTCCGGCCAATGCGGGACACTTTGGGCTGGCGCTTGGCTCCTATGCGCATTTCACATCGCCAATTCGTCGTTACGCTGACTTGCTGGTGCACCGCGCGTTGGTCGACGCCTACGCGTTAGAGCAACCCAAACCCTCTGGATCGATCCCGGTTTCGTCGGGCCTTTCGGACCGCGACCGAAGCAGCCTCCAGCAGATAACTGATGCAATCAGCCAGACCGAGCGACGCGCTATGCTGGCGGAGCGTGACACAATCGACCGCTATGTCGCGGCGTGGCTTTCGGGCCGGGTTGGAGAGACCTTTGAGACCCGGATCACGGGTGTTCAGGGGTTTGGGTTCTTCGCGACCATAGTTGGCCTCGGCGGTGATGGGCTTGTGCCCGTGTCCACGCTTGGGGCCGAGCATTTTCGTCACGACGAAGCTTCGCAGTCGCTCATTGGCGAGCAGAGCGGGACGACATACTCTCCGGGTGACCGGCTCAAACTGCAACTGGCAGAAGCGAACGCCCTGACTGGTGCACTGAAATTCGTTCCTGTCGATGCCGATGGCAACGCAATCGAGCCACGCGGCCAGCGCCTTTCACCGCGCCGGGGCGGACCGCGGAAGTCGGGCAAATTCAAGGCAGGCAAACGAGGGCGACCCGGCAATATCCGGCACCAGGGGCGAAAACGCTGATCAGACAGTGTGGTCGCTGCTCTTTTCGTCGTAGTCGGTTGGGATGACATAGAGCGGGCAGGGTAGTGTTCCCGCAGCTGACGAGAAGTGCGTGACCAGAGGGCCGGGATTGTTGCCCTTCGCCGCTCCCAGGACGAGCGCGGCAACTTCTGAGTGATTCTCAAGAAATTCGGTTACAATCTTCTGTCCATTGCCGATTTTTACGGAGATAGTCGGCATTATCCCGCTTTCAGCGAGTAGATTCCCTGCAATGCCATGGGCCAGCATTTCCGCACGGTCGCGCGCTTCCTGTTCGATTGTCGCCTGCACGCCGCCAAACGCGCTTACGTTTTGTTGAGCAACCAGGGCGAGGATGTGAACAGCCCCGTCGACCGACACTGCCCGCCGCGCTGCAAAGCGCAGGGCAGAGCGGGCTTCTTCGCTTTCGTCGATGACCACCAGAAAAGTTCGCATGGCACTGTTTCGTTATGAATAGGTATCCTGTCAAATCGTCCGGCCAACAAGGCCTTGCCCGCTCGACGGGAATTCGCCACATGAAATGGTGAATGCGGTGAAGGGAGTCTCAACGCGCAATGCCTATCGAACTCAAGATGCCCGCGCTTTCTCCGACAATGGAAGAAGGCACGCTGGCGAAGTGGCTGGTTAAGGTCGGTGATGAGATCCGATCCGGCGATATCATGGCCGAGATCGAGACTGACAAAGCAACAATGGAGTTCGAAGCGGTAGACGAAGGGACACTTGCCGCCGTTCTGGTCGAGGAAGGCACCGAGAACGTTGCGGTTGGCGCGGTCATCGCAATGCTCGCTGAAGACGGCGAAGACGTTGGTGATGTAAGTGCTCCGAGCGCGGAGAGTGCACCTGCGCCGACGCCAGCAACTTCCACTGCGGCAGAGAATGGTCCGGCTGCATCGCCGACAGCACGCAAGCTCGCCGAGGCGAACGGTGTCGATCTTTCACAGATTGACGGTTCGGGCCCCAAGGGGAAGATCACCAAAGGCGATGTTGAGGCCGCTATTGGAGGGGGTGGCGCTGCCTCTGTCGCTGGCGCATCACCAGCACCTGCTCCCGCGCCTGCACCCGTACCGAGTGCTCCGGGAGATCGTATTGTCGCCTCACCGCTGGCCAAGCGCATCGCCGAACAAAAGGGTGTCGATCTATCTGCTGTCACCGGCAGCGGTCCCAATGGCCGCATTGTCAAAGCCGATGTCGAGAATTTCGAACCCGGTTCCGCAGCCGCTCCTGCCCCGAGTCCCGCAGCAAGCGCGCCCGCTCCGGCGACGCAGCCTGCTACCGAGTACGATGCACCGTACGAAACACAAAAGCTCAACAATGTGCGCAAGGTCATTGCGCGCCGACTGACCGAGGCGAAGCAAACCGTTCCGCATATCTACCTCACGGTCGACGTGCGGCTCGACCCATTGCTCAAGTTGCGCAAGGAACTGAATTCCTCGCTCGAAGCCGACGGCGTGAAGCTTTCGGTGAATGACCTGATTATCAAGGCCTTGGCGCGGTCACTTCAGCGTGAACCGCAGTGCAATGTCAGCTTCCAGGGCGATGTCATGCATCAGTATTCGCGCCAGGATGTATCCGTTGCGGTTGCCGCACCCTCGGGCCTTATCACTCCGGTCATCCGCGACGCTGGGCGTAAGGGTCTTGCTGAAATCTCGACCGAGATGAAGGAACTCGCGGGCAAGGCACGCGACGGCAAGCTACAGCCGCACGAATATCAAGGCGGCACAGTATCACTTTCCAATCTTGGAATGTTCGGGACCAAGCAGTTCGATGCGGTCATCAATCCACCCCAAGGCATGATTCTGGCGGTTGGCGCGGGTGAACAGCGCCCTCATGTGGTCGATGGAGCGCTTCAAGTCGCGACAGTGATGAGCGTGACAGGAAGCTTCGATCACCGAGCTATTGACGGCGTGGATGGAGCGAAGCTGCTCGATCAGTTCCGGAACTTGATAGAGAACCCGATGGGTCTTGTCGTATGATCGCCTCGGCGCTGCTTTTAGTTGCGGCACCGGTCACATATGAACTCGAAGCCGGTGAGAAGTTGGTGATGGTCGGGCAAGATGGCACTGACTTGGACGCGTGTGGTGCGATGGGTCAGGTCCGCGGTTTGAAAAGAGGCGGCGACAATTTCCTCAGCGTGCGGATTGCACCCGCAAGCGAGGCGAGAGAACGCGATCAGTTGGGCAATGGCAACCGGGTGTTTCTGTGTGACCAATCAGGCGATTGGTACGGCGTCGTCTACCAACGCGCTGGCGACAGCTTGCAGGACTGCGGAACGGATTCACCATCGACGTATGTCGGTGCCTATCGCGGGCCTTGCAGATATGGCTGGGTGCACAAATATTTTGTCGAAATTTTAGCAGGTTAAGAGCGCTAGCTCAGCAGGGATATTTGCAATGGCTGACACTTCTTATGATGTAATCGTACTCGGTTCCGGTCCAGGCGGCTATGTCGCCTCAATCCGCTGTGCTCAGCTGGGATTGAAGACCGCGATCGTGGAGCGTGAGAATCTGGGAGGCATCTGCCTCAACTGGGGTTGCATCCCGACCAAGGCGATGCTTCGTTCGGCCGAGATCTACCATTACATGCAGAATGCCAAGGATTATGGGCTTGTTGCCAAAGGGATAGAGGCTGATCTTGAGGCGATTGTTAAGCGCAGCCGCGGCGTGGCCAAACAGTTGAGCCAGGGCATCAGCCACCTGATGAAAAAGAACAAGATCACAGTGCATATGGGAGAGGGCACCATGACCGGTGCGACCTCGATGACAGTGAAGGGCGACAAGGGCGAGGAAAAGCTCTCGGCCAAACATGTGATCGTAGCCACTGGAGCGAGGGCACGTGATCTGCCGTTTGCTCTTGCCGATGGCAAGCGTGTTTGGACCTACCGTCACGCTATGGTTCCGCCTGAGATGCCATCAAAGCTTTTGGTCATTGGTTCCGGGGCGATCGGGATCGAGTTCGCAAGCTTTTACAACGATATGGGCGTCGATGTAACGGTCGTAGAGATGCTGGATCGCATCGTGCCAGTGGAAGATCACGACGTATCAGCATTCCTTGAGAAGTCGCTGAAAAAGCAGGGTATCAACATCATGACCGGCGCCGGGGTCGATGACCTCAAGGTTGGCGCGAAGGGCGTGACCGCCAAGATCAAGGACAAGTCCGGGAAGGTCGCTACCACTGAGTTCAGCCACGTCATCGTCGCGATCGGCATCCTGCCCAACACCGAGAATATCGGGATCGACAATCTCGCCGATCTGGATCGTGGTTTCATTCAGATCGATCCGTTTGGACGGACGAAGACCAAGGGTTTGTGGGCCATTGGTGACTGTGTCCCTGGCCCTTGGCTTGCGCACAAAGCCAGCCATGAGGGCGTGAGCTGCGCCGAAGCTATAGCGCAAGAGCTTGGGAACAAAGACGTTCACCCTCATCCACTGGATCGCGGTGCGATCCCGGGCTGCACCTATTGTCATCCGCAGGTGGCTTCGGTTGGCATGACCGAGGCTGCAGCGAAAGAAGCAGGTCTCGACATCAAGGTCGGCAACTTCCCCTTCATCGGCAACGGCAAGGCGATAGCGCTCGGCGAGGCCGAGGGAATGATCAAGACGGTGTTCGACGCCAAGACCGGAGAGCTGCTGGGCGCGCATATGGTGGGTGCCGAAGTTACCGAGTTGATCCAGGGTTACACCGTGGGCAAGGTGCTGGAGACAACTGAGGCTGAATTGATGCAGACCGTGTTCCCGCATCCCACTCTGTCTGAGATGATGCACGAGAGCGTGCTCGACGCTTATGGCCGTGCGATCCACTTCTGATCGACTAACAAGGCCACGGATCCGGGCCTTTCCTTGATCGTTGGCTCGCGGATCGCGACGCATGGGAGTGGTCAGGACTTGGCCCTTTCAAGACTGTCCGCACGGATTGAGACACGGTAGGGGATGGCCTCGAACCCGCCGACCTTAATCGGTTTCTACTGAGGGTATCTGGGATGGTGACGTCACCCCTTTTTGTGACGTCAAAGTGATTCGCGTTTGTCAAAAATTCCGACGTTTGCCGATGGTCGAGAAATTAATTCCCGGAAATTCTTACGGAAAAAATCTCTCGGGCGGTTTTGGGGCGTTTACTTCGTCTTAACGCTCGTGATCAGCAGGCTGCGGACAATCCCGCATTTCAGCCCCCAATTTTTCGCCCTCAACGACGTCACTAGACTTCTTAAAATCTTAACCAACCGCATGAACCGGGCTCACATTGGCATGCGCGTAGAAGGTGCTCACTGAAAAGGCGCTTGGTGCGTCGAAACCGAAGTTAGGTGAGTTCATGTTGAAGAGTTTCGCAAACGGTACAGCTGGCATTGCCATCGCTGCGTCGCTCGTGGGAACTGCTCATGCGCAGGATATCTCGGTGGATCTTACGGCTGTCGCCGAAGAGCCCGAGATTGTCCTGGTTACGGCTAGCGCGCACGAAGACGCGCAGTCTGATGAGGAAGAGACCGTTACACCTGTATACGCGTATGCTGATGCGGAAGCTCCCGCGCTGGCAAATGCCGCGATGTACTATCCGACGGATCTGCTTGCATCAGATGCTGCGCTGGCTGCCGCGTCGGTTTCGATCAGTCCTGCCATGCAGGAAGCCATCTACGCCGTCGACTTCTTGAACGACACTCCAGTCGGTCCGACTGTCGCGCTGACCCCAGCTTCAACCGGTGTGGTCACCCCGCAGGGTGTCGATCCTCTCTACGGCCACATCAATCCATTCTACGGAAACATCCGGCCGTTCTACGGGGACATTGATGCCTTCTGGGGTAACATCAATCCGTTCTATGGCCACATCAATCCATTCTACGGGGACATCGATGCCTTCTGGGGCAACATCAATCCGTTCTATGGCCACATCAATCCATTCTATGGCGACATCGACGCTTTTTGGGGCAACATCCGCCCGTTTGATAGCGCTCAGCTTGAAGCGCTCGGCAAGTATGGCGAGCAATCCGCCGCTCAGATCAGCACGATTGAAAACAACTGGTCGAACCTGAAGTTCGGCATCAGCCTGCTTGGCACGGTGAGCATCACCTATGACGGCACACCCGACAAGATTCGCAACTCGCTTGAGACGCTGATTTCGGATGCCGAAGCCCAGTTTGGCGCGGCCTACACGGCAAAGACCGGCAAGAGCTTCCGCGATGGTTTCGTCGCCGAGGTGCTTGACCGCCATGGCCTGGACCTGACTAACAGCTCCAGCGCCAAGGAAACGCTCGCGAAGGACGAAGCCGAACGCGCTGCATTCTATCTCGATTGGCACGATAGCTTGATGCAGTATTCGGGTATCGATCAGGTCGATCACTGGATGGCCGCGATTAACTGGACGCCTTCTGTCACCGAAATTCAGGGTGAGGGTGCCGATACGATCATCGGGATCGTCGATGGCAGCTTCTCAGCTGATGCAGACCTGGGCAACAATGTTCTTTGGGCAGGCGGCCACACTTCGGAAGTTGGCGGCCACGGCGTAGGCGTTGCCAGCCTGATCGCAGGTGCGCATGACGGTGAAGGCATCATGGGCATTGCCCCTGAAGTTAACATCGCTGCTTACAACCCGTTCGGCGCCGATGGTACGTCATCGTGGGATGATGTTCGCGAAGGCATTGTTACGCTGATGTACCGCTACCTCGGCACCCGGAACGAGACCGGTTATGTCAGCATCGTCAACCTTTCGCTCGGCGAAAGCGGTTGGACGGCGTCGCAAGGTCTTGCTGATACGCTTGCGGACAACCGGATTTCTCCCTGGTTCGATGAGACAGTTTACGTTGTTGCCGCCGGTAATGACGGTGTCACCCAAACGGCGGACATCAACTGGGACTTCAACAACAACGCAGACCCATCGATCATCTTCGTCGGTTCGATCAATCCGCTCGGCGAAATCTCGGAATTCTCCAACCGTCCCGGCGATGCTTGCTTGCTGACCAATGGCGTCTGCCAAGCGGGCAATGAGCTTTACAATCGCTTCATCGTCGCACCGGGTGAATTGATCCTGGTTTCTGACGGGCAGGGCGGCGTTGTTCGCCGTTCGGGTACGTCGTTCGCGGCTCCTCTGGTATCGGGTGCGATCTCGCTGCTGCATGATCGCTGGCCTTGGCTGGTGCGTCACTCGGAAGAGACGACTGAGATCGTCTTCCGTTCGGCGCGCGATCTTGGCGCTCCCGGTGTGGATGCAGTCTACGGCCACGGCCTGCTGGACGTAACGGCGTCACAGTCGCCGCTCGACTTCAATTCGATGATGTTCAACTCGTATCAGAAGTCCAAGACGACGTCGGACAACCTCCCTGGCTATATGAAGAAGTCCGTTTCGGCGACTGAGCTTCTGGGTGGCATCCCGAGCTGGTGGGAGACCGAGGACGTCTTCTTCACCATGTTCGAAGAGATTGGTGACACCTATCGCGATTTCGCTGTCCCGGTATCGGCATTCCAATACGGACAGTCGACCAACGCACTGGGCCGTACGGAGCGTCTGCAAGACTTTGTCAGTCAGCGTTTCTTCAACTGGATCAATAGCGGTGGCACTGACAGTGATGGAGACGGCACAGCTGGCTTCTCTGAAGTTCGTTCAAATGGTTCTGAGCTGAATGGCGAATGGGCACTGCGTTACGACGCAATCATGCCGACCGTCACTCCGGAAGGCACCTGGCGGCCGACGCACAGCGCGGCAACGCTGACCAATCCGAATGGCAAGATGTCGTTCACGCTTGGTCACGGCGAAGGCGCGATGGCGCTTGGCGGATACCGTTTCGGTATCATGAGCGACCACGATCCATTCACCGGCGGTGTTAACCCGGTTCTGGGCTTCGCTTCGGGTGAAGTGTTCGCTGCGGCGAGCTATCAAATCGCGCCGGGCATGAACGTTAAAGTCGGCTACTCCGAAAACCGCGAAGAGTGGGACGAAGTCGGCGGCGTGACTGCTGAGCAGTTGATGACGCGCCGCGAGCTTGGTGATCGGCCAGCTAGCGCATTCACTCTCGATCTTGAACAGAAGGTTAGCGACCGCGTTTCGGTAGGTGTGAACTACACCAATCTGCGCGAAGTGAACGCTCTTCTCGGTACGCAGACTTCGGCCTCGGCCCTGCTTGGCAACGGATCGCGCACTGAAGCTATGACAGTGTCAGCCAGCTTCGATGCCGGTAACGGTCTGAGCTTCGATCTATCGGCAACCGGTGCGCGCACTGAGACCGCCGAAGGTCAGGTCTTCGCCAACTCTGGCGATATCCTGAGCACTGCCGGGCAGTTCACCGCAACGAAGCGCGGACTGTTCTCGGACAGAGACAGCCTTCGCTTGTCGGTCGCTCAGCCGCTGCAGGTCGAGCAAGGTTCGCTGTCGGTCACCTCGGATGTGATTGTTGATCGTGAGACTGGAGAGATCGGCCAGTTAACCCAAACATTCGGCATTGAGACCCGGCGCCGCGTCACTGGTGAGGCAGTTTATGCCATGCCGTTAACCAGATCTTCCGAGTTCGGTGTCTTTGGTAGATATGTCAGTGCCGGTGAAGTCAACGACGACCAAAGCTACGTCGTAGGCGGGAACTTCAGCCTCCGGTTCTGAACAAGTTGAACGCGTGGCGGATCGTTAGCCGGTCCGCCAAACGCACAAACGGGGGACTTGGACGTGTTGAAAGGAGCGACAAAGCTGGCCAGCTTGATGGCCGCAACACTTTCCTTGAGCCTGGCGTCCCCGGTTCTGGCCGATGGCCATCCCAAGTCTGCAGAGTTTGAAGAGACCATCAGTGAGGCGAAATCGCTGATGATGGCCGACTCCGCCGCAGCGCTAAACTTGGCGCGCGATGCTAAGGCACTCGTTACCGAAGACAGCAAAGCTGCCGCCAAAGACAGACTGACAGCACAATGGCTGGAAGGTGAGGCGCTCATGCGGCTCAACCGAGCTGACGAAGCTGGCAGCATCATCGAAGCCGCACTGAAAACGGCCGAAGAACGCTTCCCGGATGACAAGCTCCACGCCGACCTTTTGCGTTCGATGGCTTCCTTCAAAGCCGGCGCAGGAATGTATGGCGAAGCGCTAGACTACTATCTGTCTGCGCATAATCGTTACAAGGCTTTGGGCGAAGATCGCAGCCGCGCGATCGTGCTGCAGAATATTGGCTCGCTCTATTCCGATGCGCGCGACTATGAGCGCGTTCTGCGGTATTACCGCCAGGCGAACGATGCCTTTCCTGAAGACAGCGCGCTCGCGCTTTCGGCTCACAACAACACGGCGAATGCACTGAAGGAGTTGGATCGGCTTGAAGAGGCCGAGGATGAGTTTCGCAAGGCGTTGGCAGTGGCCGGCACGATGTCGAGCCCCATGCTCGAAGCCCGCATCCTGACCAATATTGCGTCGACGCAGTATCTTGAAGGTGAGTATTCAGCTGCAGAGGACACTGTCGTTCGGGGCCTTCAGATCGCTTACGATGGCGCACCTGAATGGCGTCCATTCCTATATGGCGTGCGAGCCCAGATTGAGCAGGCGCGCGGCAATCTTGGCCCGGCAGAAATGTACATCTCGCAGACCTTCGCCAATGAAGACCTCAGCCAGACGTCACCATTCTTCCGTGATTTCCACGACACGGCTTACAAAATCTACTCCGCACGCGGAGAGCACAAGCTGGCCGCTGATCACTTGGCCGCATTTCATCGCATTGACGGGCAGGCGCGCGATCTGTCTGCGACCGCCAACAACGCGCTTCTGGGCGCTAGGTTTGACGCGGCAAACCGCGAACTTCGCATTTCCAAGCTATCTGCAGAAAAGGCCGCCAACGAGGCGCGCCTGAGCAGCGCTCAGAACCAGGTCATTCTGCTGACGACCGGCATTGCGCTGGTTGTGGCGGCGTTCTTGATCGCTCTCTTGATCCTACGCACGGTAAGCCGCAGCCGGGCAGCCATTAAGAATGCCAACGAAAAGCTGACCTACGTGACGCAGCATGATGGCTTGACCGGTCTCTATTCGCGCGATCACTTCCGCACATTGCTCGAGCAGACCGCGAAGGTTTGCAGCGAGACTGGCAAGCAAGCGGTTCTGATGTTCATCGACCTGGACCGCTTCAAGCAAGTGAATGACCTCTATGGTCATGCCATCGGCGATCAACTGCTTGCCCGAGTGGCCGAGCGTTTTCGTATCGCTGCTGGCGAGAATGCCGAAATCGGCCGTTTGGGCGGTGACGAATTTGGACTGTTGCTCCCGCCAGAAACCGATGTTCAAGACGCCGCTGCAATTGCGGATGACATCATCGAGCGGGTCAGTGAGTTCTATCAGATCGAAGGCTACGAAATCTCGATTGGTGCCTCGATCGGTCTCACTCTGGTTTGCGGCGAAACCTCGACCAGCGTTCACATGACCAATGCCGACCTCGCGCTCTATGAAGCGAAACACCGGGGACGCGGCGTTTGTGTCACTTACGAACAATCGATGCGGAACAAGCTGGAGGATCGCTCCAGTCTTGAGAATGATCTTTCGGCGGCGCTTGAAAATGGTCAGATATCGATCTGCTATCAACCCATTGTGACCGGGGCCGACCGGGCGGTAATGGGCTATGAAGCCCTGATGCGCTGGAACCATCCGGAACGCGGCGTGGTACCGCCAAGCGTCTTTATTCCGATCGCTGAAGAAGCGTTGTTGATCGACACGCTCGGTGCGTGGATGCTGCGTTCAGCATGCAACGAAGCTGCACGCTGGCCTGAGCACATCAAGCTGACGGTCAACATTTCGACCCTCCAGCTTTCGAATTCGGCATTCCTGTCGACCGTGATGCAGTCGCTTTCTGCCAGCGGCCTCGCGCCGGAACGGTTGATCCTTGAACTGACGGAATCGCTGATCCTTGAAATGGATACTGAGCTCGAATCTTTGCTCAACAGTCTCAAGGCACTCGGTGTTTCCTTTGCCCTCGATGACTTTGGCCGCGGATATTCGTCGCTCAACTACATCGAGAAGATGCATTTCTCGATGATCAAGATCGACCGCGAATTCGTGCAAGCTGCCGCTGCTGGCTCTCGCCGGAGTCAGGCTGTCGTGACCGCAATCGTGTCACTCGCCCAATCGCTCGACATTGATGTGACTGCCGAAGGGATCGAACACGAATCTCAGGTTGAAGCAATGCGCTCGCTTGGCTGCTCGTGTTTCCAAGGATACCACTTCGGACACCCGAGCGCTCTGGTCGAGCAAAGCATCGAGTCGGAAAAACAAGCTGCGGCTTGATTGATGGCTTTGACCATTTCCTAAAGAAATCTGGTGGCGGACAGGGTGGGATTCGAACCCACGAAGGGCTTGCACCCTTGCCGGTTTTCAAGACCGGTGCATTCAACCGCTCTGCCACCTGTCCGCTCGCGGCGCGCGTTAGCGTGCTCGGCGATGCTTGTCACCAGAGTTCATCAGTGTAGACGCCAGAATATGGCTCAAGGAACGCATGATTTCGCTCACGATCCGCGAAACGACGCTATTTTGATCAATGTAAATGGCGACCTTGTGCCGAGGTCAGAGGCAACTGTTTCGGTCTTCGACAGCGGTTTCATGCTCGGCGATGGCGTGTGGGAGGGGCTGCGCGTCCACCGGGGAAAAGTCGCGTTTCTGGACGCTCATCTCGACCGATTGTTTGAGGGCGCAAAGGCCATCGCAATGGATATAGGGCTGACACGCGATGAGCTCATTGCAAGCATTAAAGCAACTATCGACGGAAACGATATGCGCGAACAGGAAGGTGTGCACATTCGGCTGATGGTTACGCGGGGCGTACGATCAACTCCGTATCAGGACCCGCGCGTCGTGATCTCGCCAGCCACGATTGTGATCATACCGGAATACAAAACGCCATTGCCGTCAACGATCGAAACGGGGATCAAGCTGTTTACCGTCCATGTCCGGCGCGGCGACCCGGCTGTTCAGGACCAGAAGCTCAATTCCCACTCCAAGCTGAATTGCATCACCGCCTGCATTCAGGCGACCCAAGCAGGTGCCGACGAAGCACTCATGCTGGATCCTCACGGATTCGTGGCGACCTGCAATTCGACCCACTTCTTTGTCGTCCGCAAAGGCGAAGTCTGGACCTCAAGCGGTGACTATTGCCTTGGCGGAATAACCCGCTCGAACGTAATCCAGGTGTGCCGCGAGCAAGGCATCCCCGTATTTGAGAAGAACTTTTCACTGACCGATGTTTACGGCGCGGACGAAGCCTTTGTGACCGGAACATTCGCCGGCGTCGTTCCGGTTACCGAGATTGATGGGCGAGTTTTGACCGAGGGTAGGGGGCCAATGGTGGAGCGCTTGCAGGGGCTTTACAAAGAACTGATGGATCGGGACGTCGCTGCATGAGTGAGCCGACTCGGATCGCAATGTGGTCGGGACCGCGCAATATTTCGACCGCGATGATGCGCAGCTTTGGTTCGCGGGCGGATTGCACAGTCAGCGATGAGCCCTTCTACGGCGCCTTTCTTAAGGCGAGCGGCGAACCCCATCCGATGGCAGCCGAGACGATTTCGGCGATGGATTGCAATTGGGAAAGCGTGCTCGAAACCCAATCCGGAACGATCCCGCACGGCAAGCCGGTTTGGTATCAGAAACACATGCCGCATCACATGATTGGCAGCGTGACGATCAGGGATATGCCGCACCATCACCACGCATTCCTTATCCGTGCACCTGAGCGGGTGGTTGCCAGTTATCGCGCGAAGAATGAGCTGCGCCGGGCAGAAATGCTCGGGTTCGCGCAACTACGTGAGTATTTTGACATCGCCGCCGACAAAGCCGGGACTGCGCCGCCAGTAATCGATTCCGATTCGATCCTTGCCAATCCGGAAGGTGCACTGAGAACGCTTTGCAAGCGGCTTGGTATCAAGTGGGATGCTGCCATGCTGACTTGGGAAAAAGGCCCTCACAAGGAGGACGGCGTTTGGGGCGAGCATTGGTATGACAAGGTCAACGCATCCACCGGTTTCGGCAAGGCTCCTGGACCGTTGCCCGAGCTTGATGGCGAATACCGCAAGGTGGCTGATCAATGCCGCGCGGACTACGAATATCTTGCTGCGCGCGCGATCAAGGCAGCCTGACGGCAAATCGCAATGATCTGTCGACTATCGATGACTTGATAATTGGCAATTCATACTGCGTGTGAGATTGATCCTCGAATGATCTCCAAAAAAGCCCTCACGCTCGCCGCTGCTCTGTTCGCCTTTTCGCTGGGCAGCGGGACCTCGGTTCCAGCGCACGCACAACAATATGCAGCCCGAGACGGTATCGCGTTTGATGCCTACCTCGAATTACTGAAGGCGCGCGCGCGTGCAGAAGGCGTCAGTGAGGCGACAATTCAGCGCATGACGTCGGGACTAACGCCCAATGATCGCGTGATCAGACTTGATCGCGGACAACCCGGTCGGCCCACGCGGCGCGGCTACCCAGACCTTGCACCTTACATCGCCAAGCACGTCAACTCGACACGGATTGCTGGCGGGAAGAGTGTCTACCGCAATTCGCGTACACAGCTGCTCTCGGCAGAGCGTACTTATGGAGTGCCATCGGAGATCATTGTCGCAATCTTCGGTCACGAGACAAGCTATGGCCGTATTCGTGGCAACTTCGATCTTTCGCGGAGTCTAGCGACACTTGCGTGGGAAGGGCGACGGCGCGAGTTGTTTGCGGGCGAGTTCATAGCGCTGCTCAAAGTCGCCGATCGAGGGTATTCGCGCCAGCAACTCGTAGGTAGCTATGCTGGCGCGTTCGGCAATCCGCAGTTCCTGCCTTCAGTTTATCTGCGGCTGGCAACCGATGGCGATGGTGATGGCCGCGCGAATATCTTCAGCAACCGGGCCGACACTTTCGCGTCGATTGCGAACTACTTCAAAGACGCCGGATGGCGCACCGGGCAGCCATGGGGCGTGCGTGCTTATGTACCGAGCGGCTTCAACGTTGATGCCTACAAGACCAAGCTTGTCTCGCCTGTCTGTTCGCGCGTTCACGAACGTCACAGCCAGTGGAAAACAGTGCGCGAATGGCGTGCGCTGGGTGTCCAACCTCAGCGTCCATTGGCGGAGGATACCTTGGTCTCGCTGTTCCAGCCCGATGGCCCCGGCAAGCCAGCCTGGTTGCTGACTGGCAATTACCGCGTGATTCTCGAATACAATTGCTCGAACTATTACGCGATGAGCGTTGGTTTGCTGGCCGATGAAATCGTGAACTAAGCGGCTCCTACGCCTCGCCTTTGCTGAAGGCGGAAGCTATGCCGAGCGAGTGATTGCTTCGTTCAGACTTTGGGTCTTCAGTCTCGCTCTTGTCGCCAACGTGAGTGCGTCTCCCGTTTCGGCGCTCGACAATGGTTCGAAACCTCCTGAAATCGTTGCTGATGCGCCAATTGTTCTGTTGGTGGACATCTCCAGCGGCCAGGTGCTGTTTGAACGAAACGCCGACCGCCGCTTCGTCCCGGCCTCGATAACAAAGGCGATGACAACCTTTGTTGCCTTTGAGCTCATGCAGGACGGCAGCCTCTCGCCCCGGCAAACCATGACAATCCGCCCCGAGACCTGGCGCGAATGGAACGGCAAGGGCTCGACGATGTGGCTGAGCGCGGAAAATCCGGTGCAAGTCGAAGATTTGCTAATCGGAATTGCCAATGTGTCCGCGAATGATGCCTCCATTGTACTCGCAGAGGGCGCAGCAGGTTCAGTTCCCGAATGGACGGCCTTGATGAACGAGAAGGCGCGCGAACTCGGGATGTCTCAAAGTCATTTCGCAACGCCGAATGGCTGGCCGGACGAAGGTTATACTTTCACCACCGCACGCGATCTTGTGAAGCTCGCCGAGGCACTGGTTTCTCGCCATCCCAAGAAGTTCGCGCGCTATGTTGGGCGGAAGGAATTCGATTGGAATGGCATCACACAGACGAACTATGATCCGCTGCTTGGCCGGGTGGATGGAGCCGACGGGATCAAGACCGGCTACACCAATGAAGCAGGCTTCGGTTTCCTCGGCACAGCGCGGCGCGGCGGTCAGCGTCTCGTCATCGTGGTTGCAGGTGCTGGCCGATTGGGAACAAGAGCGCGGCTGTCGCGAGAATTGATGGAGTGGGGCTTCGCAGCGTTCGATCGGGAGAAGCTCTTCGAAAGCGGTGCGACAGTGGGAACCGCACGCGTTCAGGGCGGCGCGTCTCGCAATATCGGCCTCACGGCTGACAAATCGGTGTATGTGAATGTGCCTAAAGGAAGATCTGCGGAAATGGATATGTCGATCCGCTATGACGGACCGTTGCGTGCGCCTATCTTGGCGGGGCAGAGGATCGCAATTCTTGAGGTGAAAGTGCCTGGAATGGAGGATGCCAGAATACCACTTGTTGCCGCCAATGATGTGGCCCGCGCCGGGTTCTTCGCACGCATCTGGAATGGGATCATGGGATGGTTCCCATGAAGGGGCGCTTCATCGCATTCGAAGGCGGCGAGGGCGCGGGCAAGTCCACGCAAGTGAGGCTACTTGCGGATGTTCTGCGCACGCGCGGCGTTGAAGTCGACGTTACCCGCGAGCCCGGAGGGACGCCCGGTGCCGAGGCAATCCGCTCGCTGCTGCTCGATCCTCCGGGCAAGGGTTGGGGCGCAAAGGCCGAAGCGTTGCTGTTTGCAGCAGCACGCGCCGACCATGTGGCAGAGCGAATCCGGCCTGCAATCGCCGCAGGCACCTGGGTGATTTGCGACCGCTTTGTCGACTCGAGCCGAGCCTATCAGGGCGGGGCAGGGGGGCTCGGTGATGAAGCGATCACCGCATTGCACGCGTTTGGCAGTGACAATCTGCGCCCGGATTTGACGATCTTGTTGGAAGCTGATGAGGACAAGGTTTCTCGCCGTTTGGCAGAGCGTGATGGCGAAGCCAGCGATGCAATCGGGGGCAGAGGTCCCGAGTATCATCGCGAGGTCGCAGCCTCATTCCGCCGATTGGCCGAAGCTGACCCCGAGGTCTTTGCGATCATCGACGGCAATGGCGATCCCAACGAGGTGCATTCACGTGTGCTGAAAGCGATTGCGTCGCTCATCCCGGAGAGCACGTGATGGAATGGCCCAATCACACAGGCCCGTGGCGCGAATGGCGCGAGGCGATGGCTGGCGAACGGATGCATCATGGTTGGATGCTGGCGGGGAAAAGCGGCCTTGGAAAACGCGCGTTCGCTTTGGCGTCGGCGCGTGAACTTGTCGCCGAAGATGGTGTGCATCAACCCGAGGGAGACCACCCGGATATCTTGGTGCTGACCCATCTTCCGAAAGACGAAAAGGAAGAGAAGAAGCGCGACGAGGGAAAACCTTACCAGACCAAGCGCAATATCTCGGTCGCGCAGATTCGCGGCATGCAGAGGCGGCTGAATACGCGGCCCACTCTAGGATCGCGCAGGGCGATCATTGTTGACCCGGCGGATGACATGGAAACGAGTGCGTCCAACGCGCTCCTCAAAAGCCTGGAAGAGCCGCCACAAGGCACGTTCTTCCTGCTGGTTACTCATCGTCCATCCCGTCTTCTGCCAACTATCCGTTCGCGGTGTCGGGTGCTGCGCTTCCCGCTTCTCGAAGATGCCCAATTGAGCGCCATGTTGAGCGACTCAGAAGTGGTGCACGACGCTGGTGCTCGTGAATCTGCATTGCATGCCGCGGGCGGGTCATTTGGTGCAGCTTTAGGGTTCATCGAGCAGGATCTGGGCCCGGTTTCCAAGCTGATCGGCCGCATGCTCGATAGCGGCGATGCCAATTTATCGGCCCGCGCTGAGCTCGCGAAGCTGATCGGTGCACGTGCCGATCGCCAGCGTTTGCAGGCGGTGCTCGAACTTGCTCAATCAATGGTTGCAGATGCCGCCAGACAGACAGATAGACCTTCGCACCGAGAGCGATTGATCGACGCGCATCAGGATTTGGTGAAGCTCGCCGGACAAGCGCCCAGCTACAATTTCGACACCGGTTTGCTGACGCTTGAAATCGGCACCTTGCTTGTGAATGCGAGCGCAGCTAGCGAACCGGCCCATGGCTGAGCCTTACTATATTACCACCGCGATCAGTTACCCGAACGGGCCGCCGCATATTGGCCATGCCTACGAGGCAATCGCTGCCGACGTGATTGCACGGTTCCAGCGGCTGCAAGGCCGCGACGTGCGGTTCCAGACCGGGACCGATGAGCACGGGCTTAAGATGGCGCGCAAGGCCGAGGAGCAGGGAAAGAGCGCGCGCGAGCTTGCCGACGAAATGTCGCGCTATTTCCGCGATATGTGTGATGCTTTGAATGTCAGCTATGACCGTTTCATACGCACAGTCGAGCCGGAGCATCACGCTGCCAGTCAAGCCATCTGGCAGCGGATGGAAGCGGCGGGCGATCTCTATCTCGACCGCTACGAAGGCTGGTACTCGGTCCGCGACGAAGCCTATTACGACGAAAGCGAACTGGTCGATGGGGAAGGGGAGGCAAAACTCTCCCCGCAAGGCACACCGGTTGAATGGACTGTCGAGGAAAGCTGGTTCTTCCGCCTGTCTAAGTATCAAGACCGGTTGCAGGAACTGCTGAAGACTCCAGGCTTTCTTGAGCCAGCAAGTCGCCGCAACGAGATGATCGCCTTCGTCGAGCAAGGCCTGCGCGATCTTTCGGTTAGCCGAACCAGTTTTGATTGGGGCGTGAAAGTACCCGGTAGCGACAACCACGTGATGTATGTCTGGGTCGATGCGTTGACCAACTATCTCACCGGGCTTGGTTTTCCCGATGAAGCCGACGATATGCAGAAATTCTGGCCCGCCGATCTGCACTTGATCGGCAAGGACATCGTGCGGTTCCACACGATCTACTGGCCTGCCTTCCTGATGAGCGCCGAATTGCCGCTGCCAAAGCAGGTGTTCGGCCATGGCTTCTTGCTCGCCCGTAGCGGTGAGAAAATGAGCAAAAGCGCCGGCGATGTGGTCGATCCACTTCAACTGGCCGAAACGTTCGGTGTTGATGCGCTGCGCTATTTCCTCCTGCGCGAAGTCGCGTTCGGCAAGGACGGCAGCTATTCGGCCGAGGCGATTGTCGAGCGAGCGAATGCAGAACTGGCAAACAGCTTCGGCAATCTGGCACAGCGGACTCTGTCGATGATCGCCAAGAATATGGATGGCGTGATCGAGTACTTCGAGCAAGCAGAGGCGGATTCCGCGTTGCTTGATACAGTCTTTGACGCTTGCGCAGTCGATCTGCCGCGAGAATTCCAGAACCTGTCGTTCTCGACCGGCATCGAGGCGTGGATCAAGGCGGTTTATGCCTGCAATCAGTATGTGGACGAGCAAGCGCCCTGGGCGCTGAAAAAGACCGATCCGGACCGCATGAAAGTCGTTCTTCAAACGCTCTTCCGGGCTATCCGGGACCTGGCGATTGCGATCGGGCCAGTGGTTCCGGACAAAGCGGCGGCGATGCTTGATCAATTGGGCGTCTCCGCCGAAGAGCGGCTTTACGAGAACCTCTGCGACAATTCCTGGTATAATCGTCTTGTCGCGAGCGGTTTCAAAGTCGGTAAGCCGACCCCAATCTTCCCAAGGCTTGAAATGCCCGAAGAAGAAAGCGTCGCGTGATGCTGGTCGATAGCCACTGTCACCTAGAATACAAAGGCTTGGTCGAAGATCAGCAGGGCGTGCTTACCCGCGCTCGTGAGGCGGGGGTGGGGGCGTTCCTCAACATCTCTACCAAGCAGAGCGAGTGGGAGCAGGTCGTCGGCACTGCAATCCGCGAGATCGACGTCTTCGCCAGCGTGGGCATTCACCCACATGAGGCCGATGGCCATGAAGACCTTGGGCGTGGCGTTCTGCTGGCAGCTACCGAAAACCCGCGTGTCATCGGGATTGGTGAGACGGGCCTCGACTATTATTACGAACACTCAGACCGAGCCACACAAGCGAAATTGTTTCGCATGCATATTGACGTGGCTCGCGAGACCGGTCTGCCGGTGATCATTCACACCCGTGATGCCGAAGACGACACATACCAAATCCTCTCGGAGGAGATGGAGAAGGGGGCGTTTCCTGCGCTGATCCATTGCTTCACGGCATCGGCAGAGTTTGGAAAAAAGGTGCTCGACTTGGGTCTCACCATTTCGATTTCAGGCATCGTTACGTTCAAGAACGCCAAAGACTTACAGGCGGTCGCGAAGGACGTTCCTGAAGATCGTTTGCTCGTCGAAACGGACAGCCCGTTCCTGGCACCTGTGCCGCATCGCGGACGTAAGTGCGAGCCGGCCTTTGTTGCAGACACTGCGCGGTTTGTTTCGGAACTGCGCGAAGTCGAACCGGCGCTGCTGGCGGAGCAGACGACAGCCAATTTCAGTCAATTGTTCAGCAAGGCGATGCTGTGAAGTTGATCATGCTCGGTTCCGGAACGTCGACGGGCGTTCCTCGAGTGGGTGGAGAAGATGGGACGGGCGATTGGGGGGATTGCGACCCCAATGAACCGCGGAACCGCCGAACTCGGGTGTCCATTCTGGTCGAAAGCGACGCCGGGGCGCGATTGCTTGTCGACACCTCATCAGATTGCCGGGCGCAGTTGCTTGCGAACCGAATTCCGTCGGTAGATGCTGTGTTCTGGACGCATGATCACGCTGATCATTGTCACGGGATCGATGATCTAAGAGTGATGCGCTATGGCCGTGGTGGCCCAATCCCTGGCTATGCGGCGACCGAGACAGTTCGGCGGCTAAGGCAGCGATTTGGCTATGTGTTTGCCGGACAGGATGGTTATCCGACGATTGTGAACCTCGATACGCTCGACCGCTTGAAGATTGTCTCCGGCTTTGGTGTCGAGTGGTGTCAGATGGAACACGGCACCGGTGAGACAACGGGTTTCCGCTTCGAATGTGATGGTAAGTCGATTGCCTATGCGACAGACTTTAGTGCGATTTCAGATGAGATGGTCGAACTGTTTGAAGATGTCGACATTCTGGTGAGCGACTGCCTTCGTCGTGATCCACATCCAACGCACGCGCATTTGGCTATGGCGATCGATTTGTCAGAGCGTTGCGGTGCAGAGCGACTGGTCCTGAGTCATCTTGATAAGAGTATGGATTACCAATCGCTGGTTGATGAAGTTCCTGAGCATGTTGTCGTGGGATATGATGGCTTGCAGATGGTGGCTTGAGGGCGGTCGGTCCACAAAGTACCAAATTTGATTTAACATAATATATATTATCATTCTCAAGGAACGCTATGAGCGCCAGCGCCCCTCCAGCTCAAATTGACCGCCTCGTCTCAATTATGGCGCGTTTGCGCGAACCGGACGGTGGCTGCGAATGGGATCTGGCGCAAAACTTTGAGACCATCGCGCCATACACAATAGAAGAAGCCTACGAAGTTGCAGATGCCATCGAACGATCAGACATGGCCGAGCTCAAGGACGAACTTGGCGATTTGCTTCTCCAGGTCGTGTTCCACGCACGGATGGCCCAGGAAGCCGGTGATTTCAGCTTCGAAGACGTCGCACGGTCGATCAGCGACAAGATGGAGGCCCGCCATCCACACATCTTCGGATCAGAACACGGCACAATGGGCGAAACCCGCTGGGAAAACCTGAAAGAGGCTGAGCGCGCCGAAAAAGGAGCCTTAAGCGCGATGGATGGCGTTGCGCTGGCATTGCCAGCACTCATGCGCGCGCAAAAGCTCCAGAAACGCGCGGCACGGACTGGGTTCGATTGGCCCGATCCAAGTGGTTCAGAGGCAAAGATCAGTGAAGAGATTGAGGAGCTTAAATCGGCAACTTCCGAAGCGCACAAGGCCGAAGAAGCCGGAGATCTTTTGTTCGCTGTGGTCAATTTCATCCGTGCACATGGCATAACGGCAGAAGATGCGTTGCGCGCAGCCAATGGAAAGTTTGAACGCCGCTTTCGGGCGATGGAACAACTCGCGGGCGGGGACTTTCCTGCGCTGTCGCTGGATGCTCAGGAACAACTTTGGCAGCGAGTAAAAGGTCAGGAATAATTCAAGAAAACAGCACTATAGCGTTTGGTATTGACCAAATTCCTTTGGATTGAGGCGCACCGTTAAACGCCGCAAGGGCCCCTGCTCCCCTTCCCCGGCATCATCATCTTCCAGAATATCGCCATGCGCATGCAGCCAAGCAATCCTGCGACCGTCGCTCACCGGCAGAGTCACTGTCAATTCCTTCGCCTTGGCAGTCAGCATTTCTGCAATACGCGCCGCGAAGTCATCAATTCCTAGACCGGTTGCGGCAGACAACAACACGGCATCCTGTCCGGCCGACGCTTCCCGCAGCTCCGCCATACGGTCTTCGCCGATCAAGTCGGCCTTGTTCCAGACCTCGAGAATTGGAATGTCGCTCTCGCCATTTTCCAGGTCCACGACACCGAGATCGGCGAGCACCTCGATAACCTGCTTCTTCTGCGCAGCGTGCGCAGGGTTTGCCATGTCGCGGACGTGGCAGATGATGTCGGCTCCGGTGACTTCTTCAAGGGTCGCTCGAAACGCCGCAACGAGCTGTGTGGGGAGATCGGAAATGAAGCCCACCGTGTCGGACAGGATCGCCTTCTCCACACCTGGCAGACTTATCGCCCGCATGGTCGGATCAAGCGTTGCGAAGAGCAGGTCCTCGGCCATCACCTCCGCACCGGTCAGTCGGTTGAACAAGGTCGATTTGCCTGCGTTGGTGTAGCCAACCAGCGCAATCACAGGCCAGGGTGCCCTTCCCCGTCGTTCACGATGGAGCGCGCGGGTCTTGCGCACCTGCTCCAATTCACGCCGCAGACGCGCCATCCGCTGCCGGATCATCCTGCGGTCGGCTTCGATCTGGGTTTCACCAGGGCCGCCAAGGAAGCCAAAACCGCCGCGCTGACGTTCCAGGTGCGTCCAACTGCGCACCAGACGGCTTTGTTGGTAATCGAGGTGCGCAAGTTCTACCTGCAGCCGTCCCTCGGCAGTTGCAGCACGCTCGCCGAAGATCTCGAGGATGAGACCGGTCCGGTCGATCACCTTCCGCTTCAGCGTTTCTTCGAGGTTGCGTTGCTGGATCGGGCTAAGCGCACCGTCGACGATCAACAGTTCTGCTTCGTATTGTTCGCACCAAGTGGCGATATTCTGAACTTGACCGGATCCAAACAGCGTGTTTGGCTGCATTTGCCGGATTGGAAGAACCGCAGAGTGTGCGATGACCACACCGATCGCGAGTGCAAGACCTTCGGCTTCCTCAAGCCTTTCGGTCGCGTCGAGATCGTAGCTGAAGCTCCTGATATCCGGGCATAGAACAAGGGCCCGCGCACCGCGGGTTACCTCGTCCATCAGATCATCATCAAAGCTCAGTCTGCCGGTCCTTCGCCATCATCCTCATCGTCGCTCAGGTCTACAGGAGTGGCCGGTTGGATGGTCGAAACGGCGTGCTTGTACGCCAATTGCACGGCGCCATCGCGTTCGAGCAGCATGCAGAAAAGGTCAAAGGCAGCAATCCGGCCTTGCAGCATCACGCCATTCACGAGGAACATCGTGACCTGGACATGCGCGTCGCTTACGCGGCCTAGGAACACGTCCTGCAACAGACGCTGCTTCTTGCTGCCAGCCCGGTTCTGGAATTGGCTCGCGTCGACCGGTTGGCCCGGCATGATTGTGGAGATCGCATGCTTATAGACAAGCTGTGACTGGCCGTCGCGGCGCAGCAGGATCGAGAAATTATCGAACCAGGTAACAATACCCTGCAGTTTCACCCCTTTGACGAGGAACATCGTCACTGGCGTCTTGTTCTTGCGCAGCAGATTGAGAAAAGCGTCTTGCAGGCTTCCCTGAGGGTTGCCTTTGCTGCCGCCACCACCGCCTGAGGTGTCATCATTAGGGGCGCTATTGGCGGGGCGCGGCGAGAGGGTCCGCCCATTGGACATGTGATATGCTCCTGTTTTTGGCGGTCGCCATTACGATCCGCATTTCTGGCGTATGCGACAGCCCACCCATCGCAAGTCCATTGCTGCATAATGACGCTTGCGACTCAATCGGGCAATGGCTGAGTTTTCCTCAACATTTGTGAGGTTTGTGCATGAGATCCAGAAAAGTGTCAGTCTTTGCGAGCTGTCTCACGCCGTTCCGCCATTCCAAGCAGCTTCAGTTTGCGGTGCAGTGCCGATCTTTCCATGCCGATAAATGTGGCGGTCTTGGAGATGTTGCCGGAAAAACGGCGTATCTGAATTGTGAGATATTCGCGTTCAAAGCTTTCGCGCGCTTCACGCAAAGGCACCCCCATCATTGCCGAGAGCCCCTGCCCCGAAGCCGCTAGCCGTCCGCCAGTGATCTCGCCCGGGAGCATATCAGTCTCAACCGTCTCCAACCGCTCGCGCGGCGTCATGATGATCGTGCGCTCCACCACGTTGCGCAGCTGGCGGACATTGCCGGGCCAATCGTAAGACTGCAGCGCGGCCATCGCTTCTTCCGAGATATCAGGTGGTGCAATGCCCTGATCGGTCGAATAGCGCGTGAAGAAGTGCTCGGCGAGCGAAGGGATATCGTCGCGCCGGTCAGCAAGAGAGGGAATCGAAACCGGTACAACATTGAGCCGGTAAAAAAGGTCTTCGCGAAAACGCTTTTCTTCCATCTCTTCGGCCAGGTCTCGCGAGGAGGAAGACACCACACGAACATCGACACCGATCTGCCGGGTGCCACCGACACGGACAAAGCTCTGCTCTGTCAGCACGCGAAGGATCCGTGCCTGTGTGTGGAGCGGCATATCCGCGACCTCGTCCAGATAGAGCGTCCCGCCATCGGCCATTTCAAGCAGTCCCGGCCGGACTTGCTTTCCGTCGGCTTCTTCGCCGAACAATTCCTGTTCAAATCGCTCAGGCGTGATGCGGGCAGAATTGACGGTTACGAAAGCGGCATCTGCGCGTGTGCTCCATGCGTGAAGCAACCGGGCCGCGACTTCTTTCCCAGCGCCTGGAGGCCCCGAGATCAGGACCCGACTGCCAGTGTTGGCCACGCGTTTCAGGGTCGCGCGTACGGCGTTGATTGCAGAGGAATTTCCGGTGAATTCGGTGCTTCCCCAATTGCCTTCGCGTAGTCGGGTGTTTTCGCGCCTAAGCCGTTCCGTCTCGGTCGCCCGTTCGACCAAAAGCAGAAGGCGCTCCGCTTCGAACGGTTTCTCGATGAAGTCCATCGCCCCGCGCCCAACGGCAGCAACGGCGGTATCGATATTTCCGTGCCCTGAGAAGATGATTACCGGGAGGTCGGGCTCGCGCACCTTGATTTCGTCAAGCAGCTCCAAGCCATCCATATCGCTGCCATGCAACCACACGTCGAGAAGGACGAGGCTCGGTCGTCGCTCGTCAATCGCCGCAAGTGCTCCAGTGCTGTCGGCTGCAGTCCGGCACTCGTAACCTTCATCACCAAGCACGCCAGAGACCAATTCGCGAATGTCGCGTTCATCATCGACTATGAGGATTTCAAGCGCCATGCGTGGCTCCTTCAGGGGACTTCAATGGGGGTGTCATGCTGATTCGCTTTCGGTGAGTTGGGGATCTCTAGCGAAGCGCAGAATTACTTTGGTGCCGCCGCTTTCACTGGCGGCAAAGCTCATGTCGCCACCGTGCTCGTCGACGATCTTGTTGACGATTGCGAGCCCCAGACCAGTGCCTTTGTCGCGGGTCGTCACATAGGGTTCGATCAAGCGTTCGCGATCCATTTGAAGGCCGATGCCGTTGTCTTCGATCGAGATGGTCATGAATTCGTCGTCAGGCTCCATTGTCACTCCGACGGCTCCAGCATACTCGCCTATCGCTTCCGAGGCGCGGGCCTCAACAGCTTCGACTGCGTTCTTGAGGACGTTGGTCATCGCCTGACCCAGCTGATGCCGGTCGCAATGAAGCATCCGGTTCTCAAGCGCGGTACTGGTCACATTGAACTCGATTCCGGAATGCGCAACTTCCTGCAGAAAGACTGACTGTCGGACCAGATCAACCGCATCTTCTGAGCGGAAGACAGGCTTGGGCAATCGCGCAAACGATGAGAACTCATCGACCATTTTTCGCAGATCGCCGACTTGCCGCACAATGGTGCTTGTCAGCTCATCGAACAGCTCGCCTTCTTCGGTTTCGATTTGTTTGCGGTAGCGACGCTTTAGCCGCTCTGTCGCAAGTTGAATCGGCGTGAGGGGGTTCTTGATTTCGTGCGCGATCCGGCGCGCGACATCCGACCAGGCTGCTTGGCGTTGATCGAGCAATTGGCGAGTGATGTCCTCAAACGTGATGACATGGCCGCTGCTTCCAGGCGCGACCTTCACCGCCAGCGTCAGCAATTCGGAGCCTTTCGCATGACTTACAATGGCGCTCTCCTGCTTCTCCGAGACCATTTGGCAAATCTCTGGAGACAGTTCATCGAGCGAATGGCCAACCAGATTGGTCGTGTCGCCATCGGCCAACAGGGCTAACGCAGACCCATTCATCAGGGTTACTCGGCTGTCTTCATCAACGGAGATGACCCCCGCGCTTACCGATTCCAGAATGGCCTCGGTGAATGCGCGTCGATCATCCAGTTGACGGTTGGCTGTGACCAGGTCGTCAGTCTGCTTCTCAAGCTGCGCGGTCATACGGTTGAAGGCACGATTGAGTAGACCGATTTCATCAGCTCCGGTCCGTCCTTCGACACGTAATGCGAAGTTCCCCTGCCCCACTTTCCGGGCAGCGCCGACGAGATCGGTCAACGGTTCAACCTGCCGATCCGCAAATCGAAGCGCGAACCAGATGGCGAGCCCGACGAGCAGAAGGCTGACCAGAACTAGCGCGATGTTGAATCGCAGCTGCAGTGTTCTGGCATCGTTTGTGAGCGAATCGTAAGCGCTCGCAATCGCCTGCGCGCGTGACCATGAATTGAACATGCTCGCTTCGGTGTTGCGCGCATTGTAAAGGTAGATGCCCGTCTCGGCGTCGACGGCAGCAACCGCAGAAATCCTCTCGGGGCTACCCTGAACGACAACTATTTCGCCCTCGTCGAGCTTCGGGATCGCGGTTGTGCTGAATTCGAGAGGACGATTGTCTTCCATCAGGTTCAGGACCGCCGCCGTCCGCAGGGATCCGTCATCGAGGCGTTGAATGATCAGGCTCTCGGAAATTTCGCGCGCCTGCGCTTGATAGAGGTAAAGGTCTGGAAAGTCGGGATCGACGATGGGCACCCGCAGAAGAATGTCACGCATGTCGGTCGCCATGGCGATCGTTTCGTCTTGCACATCGCGTTGATTGGAATCGTAATAACTCTGAGCGAGCTCGTTTGCGTTTTCCATCAAGCCGCGCGAGTCGTCCGAAAACCAGAAATCGACCCCGGTCTGGAACAGGAAGGCTGCAAATCCTGCGACCATGAGCGTCGGGATCGCTGCGACCAGAGAAAAGAAGAAAACCAGGCGAACGTGAAGTCGCGCGGTACTGCCCGAAGCACGTCGCAGAGCGAGCCTGCGCCCGATCAGCACCAGCAACGCCATGGCTGGCACCAACGTCGCCATTAGCAACAACGACACCTGCAAGGTCGGCAGCAATTCCTCGCCGGCAGGATCGCGCGAATAGGCAAAGTACGTCGCCGCGACGGCTGCGATGAGCGCAATTGCGGACAACAGCTCCAACCAGACGAAAATATTGGCGCGGCGCGATGCGACGATGAACTGACGCCACCATCGCGGGGAATGACGCGGCGATTGCCGTTGAGAATTGGCCACAGCCTCTGTCATCGTTGCTATATTACAACAATTGTGTTGCAGAGATGCAAGTCGAAACTGCGAGCGAGTGCGTCAGACCGGTCTTGCGAAGCGATCAGGTTCGATATCGAGTTCGCCGATGCGTTTGCGCAGCGTGTTCCGATTGATCCCCAGAAGCTGAGCCGCTCGCAATTGGTTGCCGCCTGTCTCGCCCAGAGCATGTTCGATCAGGGGTTTTTCGAAAGCGGCCAAGGCACTGTGATAGACCGAACCGGGTGCGGGTCTCTCGCTCGATAACCACTGGTCAAGAGAGGCACTGAACCCTCCCTGCTCTGCACCGTCTGCAATCATAGGCTGTTCTTCGCCGATGATGTCGACCAGACTTGAAGCATCGATGGTGTCTTCGCGCGCCATGAGCGCCAAACGATAGATCACGTTGCGGAGTTCGCGGACGTTGCCGCGCCAATTGCGCGCCTCTAGTCGCTCGATTGCACCCGCAGTCAGCATGCGGCGAGGCAACCCGTCCTCTGCGGCCTGTATCAGGAAGTGTTGGGACAGAACCTCGATATCTTCGCGACGTTCGCGAAGCGGCGGCAGTTCAATCGGAACGACGTTGAGCCGGTAGTACAGGTCCTCGCGGAAGAGATCGGCTGCTATCATCGGTTCTAAATCGCGATTGGTTGCAGCGACGATGCGGACATCCACCGCGATTTCCTGACGACCTCCGACCCTGCGGATGCGCCCGGACTGGAGTGCCCGCAAAAGCCGCGTTTGCGCTTCAGCAGGCATGTCGCCAATCTCATCAAGAAACAGCGTGCCGCCATTTGCCTGCTCAAACTTGCCGATGGCCTGCGCGATAGCCCCTGTGAACGCACCTTTTTCGTGTCCGAAAAGTTCGCTTTCTATCAGGTCGGCGGGGATCGCGGCCGTGTTGACAGCCACGAATGGCCCGGTCCTGCGGCTTCCGAGTTGGTGGATTGCTTCGGCGACGAGTTCCTTGCCAGTTCCGCTTTCCCCGGTGATCAACACGGTGAGGTCGTTGCGGAGCACGCGGGTGATCATCCGGTAAACGCCCTGCATCGCCGGACTACGCCCCACCAACGGCATGCCGTCGCCTTCCGCTTCGGCAGGTGCTTCGACGGCCTCCACCTTACCGCCGCACGACTGACGCACGGCTTGCACCAGCTCGTCGAGATCAAACGGTTTGGGAAAGTATTCGAAAGCGTCACTGTCGCTGGCGCGTACTGCGGTATCGAGCGTATTCTGGGCAGAGAGCACGATCACCGGCATTTCGGGCGCGGTTGTGCGTACCGCGTCCAAAGTCGACAGGCCGTCGCCGTCTTCGAGAATGACATCGGTCAGCATCACATCAAAGCGGCGGGCCAACAGCCGGGTGTCGCGCTCGGCCACGCTGCTGCAGTGCTCGATCATGAAGCCTTCGTCTTCAAGCGCGGCCGTAATCACAGTTGCGATGGCGCTGTCGTCTTCGACCAGCAGGACGGTGCTGCTCATCGGCTTTTGTCCTTCGTAGCTAGCGGCAGATGGACGCGAAAATGCGTCAGGTCTTTGCGGCTATCGCGTTCGTGGCTGACGCTGCCATTCATGTCGCGGACCAGCTTTCTGACCAGAGCCAATCCTAGCCCCTGCCCTGATTTCTTCGATGAAACGAAAGGCTCAAACACATGATCGCGCATTGATGGATCGACGCCTTCGCCATTGTCGCTGACAGTGATCTCGATTGGCAACCTGACCATTCGTCCCAGACGTATCGCGCTGAATGCGAGGCCACTCACAAACCGGGTTTGCACGGTAATCCGAGGCTTCGGACCTGAGCCTGCCGCGTCACGGGCATTGGAAATGAGGTTGATCAACACTTGTTCCAGCGCATCCCTGTTGGCCAGCACCGGCGGCAGAGAGGGATCGAACTCTTCGACGATTTCGACTCCTTCTGCCCCGGCAGCGCGCACGGTCGCAATCGCTGAGCGGATAGCTTCGTGCGGATTGCACGGAGCAACTGGATCGGACAGCTTGCTACCAAGCTGCTGCATGCGGTCGATCAAGCGAGCGATCCGGTCGACCTCGTCAGTGATCATCCGCGCGAGCTTTTTGTCTTTCAGAGGCAGCTTGCGCGCCACCAATTGACCTGCGCCGCGAATGGCCGAAAGCGGGTTCTTGATCTCGTGTGCGAGGATCGACGGGGCACCTAGAGCGGCTGAAGCCTCGTCTTCATCGACGTTCTCTTCGTGACCGATTTCCGAGAACGTCACGACGCGCCAACCGGGATAGCCCGACAGAGGTGAAACGGTCAGGTTGATGCGTTTCTCAACGCCCTGCGCCGTTATGACCTGCTCTCTCGCGACGAACGCCGCATCGGTTTCGGCCAAGCGCTGCTCAACGCGGCTGCCGAGCGCACCCGTCACTTCGATCAGTGATTTTCCGATGAAGCGCTTTGCGCTGGTTCCGAAAAGGTTTTCGGAGGCATGGTTGGCTTCGACCACCCGGAGATCGCCGTCGATGAGCACCATCGCGAAAATGAGACCACTTATCTGAGCCGCGGCATCAGGTCGATTGATCTCGTTTAGATCGTCTTCCACGAGTTCAATGCCGTGCTCCTGTGCCGCCCCACCCTGTTCCATTCTTACGCCGCCCGGCGGTGCAGGAACGGCTCATAGAATCGCTCGATTTCACCAAGAACTTCATCGGGATCGTCAATGAAGTTCGCCTTGTTTCGGAACTCGGCGGAACCATGCATTCCTTTGGTATACCAACCTAGATGCTTGCGCGCGATCTTGGTGCCGACATCGCGGCCGTAGTGATCGAGCATGCGGTGGTAGTGCTCAACCAGCACGGCGTATTGCTCGTCGAAGCTCGGCGTCGGGATATTCTCGCCAGTCCGCCACCAATGCATAATTTGGCCGAGCAACCACGGCTTGCCGTATGCGCCGCGCCCGATCATCAAACCGTCTGCGCCGGACTGTTCAAGCGCCTTGCTCGCATCGTCAATCGAACAGATATCGCCATTGACGATGACGGGGATCGAAACAGCTTCCTTCACCTTGCGGATGAAGGACCAGTCCGCACTCCCCTTGTACATTTGATTGCGCGTTCGACCGTGGACTGTGATCATCTTCACACCAAGATCTTCGGCAATTCGTGCCATTTCCGGGGCGTTGAGACTGGCATGATCCCATCCCATCCGCATCTTCACAGTCACGGGAACGTCAACGGCTTTGACGGTCGCTTCCATCAGCTTGGTCGCAAGCGGCACTTCCCGCATCAGCGCGCTGCCAGCGAGCTGGCCAACGACCTTTCGTACCGGGCAACCGAAATTGATGTCGATGATGGCGGCCCCATTGCCTTCCTGCAGTTTGGCCGCTTCGCCCATGCTGCCCGGGTCGCAGCCAACGAGTTGCATGGAGACCGGTTCTTCGGTTTTGTCCCATTCGGCCTTCTGGACTGACTGACGTGTTTCGCGGATTGCCGCCTCGCTAGCGATCATCTCGGTTACGTTAAGACCCGAGCCGTAGCGCCGCACCAGAGTGCGGAATGGCATATCGGTAACGCCCGTCATCGGCGCGAGCAGCACGGGTTCGTCGATCGTCACTGGACCGATTTGGATCGGCTTCAGGGCCGGAGGGGTTGGGAGTGTCGTCATGTCTGGGGATGCCTAAATATTGGGCAGCGCATAGTGGATTGCGCAAAATCCGTCCAGACCCTAAGCGCGAGCGCCTATGGCCCATTCGCCTCCCCTCCCCGACTTCGCCGCAATCATCGTTGCTGCCGGAAAAGGTCTGCGGGTTGGAGGCCACACGCCCAAACAGTTCCGAAGCTACAAGGGCAAACCTGTGTTGAGGCACTCGGTTGAGACATTGCTAAGCATTGGAGCTTCTCCTGTAGTTGTTGTCATCGGCGAAGATGGCCAATCGGCTGCCGAGGATGCCCTTGGGCGGTTGCCAGAAATTCAGTTCGTGACCGGCGGGGCAACTAGGCAGGATTCAGTCCGGAGTGGCTTGGAAGCGCTCGAAGAGTCAGCGCCGCGACGTGTCCTGATCCACGATGCCGCACGCCCTGATCTCCCGCGCGAGGTGATCGAGCGACTGCTCGCGGCGCTTACCGATCATCCCGGTGCGATCCCAACCCTCCCGGTTGTCGACAGTCTCGCAGTCTCGGGCGAAAGCGGTACGATGACGGGCGCGGCCGACCGTGAAAGCTTGCGAAGGGTTCAGACCCCGCAAGTCTTTAGATACGGCGATATCCTGACTGCCCACCGCGCGTGGCAAGGCGAGACCGATGCGGGCGACGATGCGCAGGTGCTGGCGGCCAGCAATCATTCAGTTGCGCTGGTCGATGGCGATGAGCGACTGAAGAAGATCACCTTCGCGGAGGATTTCTTGGAAACAGCAACATTGCCAGCATTTCGCATCGGACAGGGTTACGATGTCCACCGTCTCGTGGAAGGCGAAGAGTTATGGCTGTGCGGAGTGAAGCTGGAACATGACAAGGGATTGGCCGGGCACTCGGACGCAGATGTAGCGCTGCACGCCATCACCGACGCGGTGCTTGGTGCAATCGGCAATGGGGATATTGGCACGCATTTTCCGCCCAGCGATCCGCAATGGTCGGGCGCGCGTTCCGGTCAGTTTCTGGAACACGCAGCCAAGCTTGCTGGCGAAGCGGGATATGCGATCAGCAATGTCGACCTAACCATTATTTGCGAGGCACCGAAAATCGGCCCTCACCGTCCGGCGATGCGTGCAGAGGTCGCTCGGTTGACTGGCCTAGACCAGGCGGCCGTTAGCATCAAAGCAACCACGACGGAGAAACTCGGCTTTACCGGACGCGGCGAAGGTATAGCTGCGCAAGCTATCGTCGGGTTATCCAGCTCGAACTCAGTCAACAGCTAGACCAACAGGATCAACGCATGAAGGCTTTCAAAACACTCACCTCTGCCGCGCTCCTATTCGGAATTGCAGCGGCAACACCGGCAGCCGCCCAAGAACCGGAACTAGACCCTCAGGCGGTTTCTGCAGCAACGCGTTACGGTCTTCCGATTGCTTATGACGGCTTCCGCAGCGCCTGCAGAGATTTGCTTCCCGCCGACGGCTTCTTTGCGCGCAACGAAGAGCGCCTGGCAATTAAATTTGCAGAAGGGGCGGAGGGCTCGTGGCCAGAGGCAAAGGCGGCGCTAATGCAAATCGCTTCGAAGGAGGCAGACGGCGCAGATGCGATCCTCAGCGGTATGCCCGATGAAGCACTTAAGCCGTTTGTGGACAGCCTTTTCCAGAACATGCTGGCCCAAGAGATAAAGCCTGAAAACTGCGGCGACATCGAACGTGGTCTGGAACTTCTCGATCCGATGCCGGTCGAGAATATCGCCGAATTGCTTGGCTTTATCATTGAGCTCGACAATCGCGCCGAACGCAAGAAGCGTGCTGCAGCACTCGAACAGCAGAGCGGGAACCAATCGGAATGACCGATACGCTCCTCCCTGGAGATGTCTTTGAACTCGCAGCGCGCGTTATCAATGAGAACGCCGCATCCGGCCGCAAGGTTGCAGTGGCAGAAAGCTGCACCGGCGGCCTAGTCGCTGCAGCACTCACCGAGATTGCCGGTTCCTCCAGCGTGCTCGATCGCGGTTTTGTGACCTATTCCAACGAGTCCAAAATGGAAGCGCTCGACGTCCCGCAGGACATAATCGAAACCTTTGGCGCAGTTTCGATTGCGTGCGTTTGGGCGATGGCTCAAGGTGCGTTGAACAAGTCTGACGCCGATGTTGCTGTCGCGATCAGCGGCATCGCAGGTCCGGGCGGCGGAACTCAGCTAAAGCCTGTGGGGACCGTCGTTTTCGCTCGCTGCATCCGGAACGCTGAAGGTGAGCCCGAGGGTGAGCTCAAGCAATTCGGCGAAGGAACCCGCGCCGAGATCCGGCATCAGGCGACGATTTGCGCGCTTGAGCTGTTGCTGCCGTAAAGCTCCGCAGCGCGGCGCTCGAACGCTTCGACCATGCGGCGGAATGCTCGGTCGAAATACTGGCCGGCGATCCGTTCAAACATGCGGTTCTTGAACGTGAAGTCGACGACGAAATCAATTTCGCATGTGTTCTGGTCGATCTCTCGAAATGTCCAAATGTTGTCGAGATCGGTCAGCGGTCCGTCAACATAGTGCACGTCGATTTCGCGTGGGCGGTCCTTTTTTACGCGCGATGTGAAGCTTTCACGCAGGCTCTTGAACCCCACCACCATGTCGGCAACCATTTCGGTCTCGCTGTCAGAGCGCACGCGTGTTGCAATAACCCAGGGCAGAAACTCGCCATAGCGCGCCACGTCGGCGACCAGATCGAACATCTGCTCGGCGCTGTAAGGCAGCCTGCGGGTCTCGCGAATTCCGGGCACTACTTTGCGGCCTTGGCCAACTTTTCCTCCCGCGCGGCCTTCATGACAGCGAAGTCATCGCCAGCATGATAGCTGGAGCGCGTCAGCGGGCTTGAGGCGACTTGGAGGAAACCCTTGGCCCGAGCAATTGAGCCGAATGCGTCGAATCCCTTGGGCGTCACGAATTCCTCAACCTTCGCGTGCTTCGGCGTTGGCTGAAGATATTGCCCCATCGTGATGAAATCGACCTCGGCGCTGCGCATGTCATCCATCACCTGGTGAACTTCGAGCCGCTGTTCTCCGAGACCCAGCATGATGCCAGATTTAGTGAAGATCAGCGGATTGTGCGCCTTTACCTCTTCAAGCAGCCTTAGCGACGCGTAATAGCGCGCACCGGGCCGGATCGTCGGATACAGGCGCGGTACCGTTTCGAGATTGTGATTGTAGACGTCTGGGCCTGCCTCGCAGATCGCTTCGACAGCAGCGCGCATCTTGCCCCGGAAATCCGGCGTCAAAATTTCGATCGTTGTGTTGGGCGTGTTGCGGCGCAAAGCCTCGATTACTTTCACGAACTGCCCTGCCCCACCGTCGGGCAAATCGTCGCGGTCGACGCTTGTGATGACGATGTGCTCAAGGCCCATCTTCGCCGCTGCAATCGCGGTGTTCTCGGGCTCCATCGGATCGACGGCGCGCGGCATTCCGGTCTTCACATTGCAGAACGCACAGGCGCGCGTGCAAACATCGCCCAGGATCATGACCGTGGCGTGCTTCTTGGTCCAGCATTCGCCGATGTTCGGACACGCCGCCTCTTCGCACACCGTGTTGAGGTTGAGTTCACGCATCAACCGCCGCGTTTCATGATAGCCTTCGCTCACCGGAGCGCGGACACGAATCCAATCGGGCTTGCGCTGGCGCGGTGGCCGTTCATTCTCGGGCGCAGGCTGCGGCGTATTGGCGAGATCGTTCATGCGAGATCATCTAGGCTTCCGTAGCGCCCGCCGCAAGCCGAGCGCCCTATCGAATACGTCTGTGGAGGAACAAAAAGACCGCACAGTCTTTTGCTTTTCATGCAACAGCCGGATGGCTAACGGGGCACTTCATGTTCGATACCGCAATTCAGACGTTCACCTCCCCGGTGGTGCTGTTCTTTGTGCTTGGGCTGCTCGCCGCGTTTGCGCGGTCAGATCTCGCGATCCCGGAAGCCATTGCGAAAGCGATGTCGCTGTATCTGATGGCGGCAATCGGGATCAAAGGCGGCGTCGCCGTTGCGAAGTCCGGGATAGACGGAACTGTGATGTCCGCACTCGGGACGGGAATTGCAGCCGGGTTCCTCCTCCCTTTCTTCGCCTATGTTGTGCTCAAGACCTTCGGCAAGCTGGACCGGATCAATTCCGGTGCGGTGGCGGCGCATTATGGTTCGATCAGCGTGGTGACCTTCGTAACCGCCGTTGAAATCCTCACAGGTCAAGCACGCGAGCCCGGCGGCTATATGGTTGCTGTGATGGCTGCGATGGAAGCGCCTGCTATCCTCAGCGGTCTGCTGCTCGCGCGCGGACTGGGGAGCAAGGACGATGGTGCGCAGAGCACCGGGGAAATGTTCCACGAAGTCTTCACCAATTCTTCGATCGTCTTGTTGCTAGGCGCGTTTGCGATTGGAATGCTCGCCGGTGAAGCAGGTTTTTCCGAAGTTAGCCCGTTTTTCGAGGCGGGGTTCAAGGGCGTGTTGTGCCTCTTTCTCCTGGATATGGGACTGATTGCCGCCCGCAGGATGATGGATGCGCGAACGATGACCTGGCGACTGACGGCGATTGGGATATTCCTACCGGTCGTGAATGGAGCCGTCGGAACGGTTCTGGGGGTGGGTATCGGGCTCGATGCAGGCTCTGCCGCTACGCTGGGTGTATTATGTGCCAGCGCGAGTTACATCGCGGTGCCGGCAGCAATGCGGCTCGCCTTGCCAGAGGCGGATCCGGGTATCTATCTGACGATGTCACTCAGCATAACTTTCCCCTTTAACGTGCTTATAAATATCGGCATTATCAGCGCCTTCGCTGCCTATCTGACTGGTGGCACTGGAGTGGGACCATGATCGAAACAGTTGTCCGCAAGAGGATTGAGGTACTCGCCGACAAAGCTCTGCAAAGACGCGTGACCGATGCGATCGATGCAGCCGGTATCACCGGTTGGACAATCGTGCCCGTAACGGAGGGAAAAGGTCGAGACGGTAAATGGCGCGAAGAACGCGTAATGGGCACCGACAAGGTGTTCGTATTGACGATAGCTGCGGAAGACAGGGCTCAAGCGCTTGCCGAAGCGATTGCTCCCATGCTTACAAAATACGGGTTCATCTTCTCGATGTGGGACGTCGAGGTGATCCGAGGAGAGCGCTTCTGATCGTGGCGCCCTTCTGAATTGAGGGAGTGAAACGTGCCGGAATTCGCAGAATTGCTGCAAGGCTATCGCCGCTTTCGCAAGGAGACCTATCCGCGGCAGCGCGAGCGGTTTGAGGAAACTGCGGTCGAGGGACAGCATCCGAAACTGATGATCATCGGCTGTTCGGACAGTCGCGTTGATCCAGCGCAAATATTCGATGTAGATCCGGGCGATATTTTCGTAGTTCGAAATGTAGCCGCACTCGTACCGCCTTTTGAAACATCCCCGGGCCTTCACGGCGTTTCCGCAGCCGTCGAGTTTGCGGTGCAAATGCTCGAAGTCCGGCAAATTGTGGTGATGGGCCATGGTCGGTGCGGAGGCTGCAAAGCGGCGCTCACTCAGGATTACGATTCCAAGCAACCGGGCGAAGGTGGCTTTGTGGCAAATTGGATCAACCTGCTGAGCGAGGCGCGCAAGCCGGTGGCAGAGAAGCACGGCACTACTGGACGCAAGGCCGAGTTGGCGATGGAGTTCGCGGCCATTCGGCAAAGCCTCGCCAACCTACGGACTTTCCCTTGGCTTACCGACAAAGAGCGAGCGGGCTCTCTAAAGCTGCGCGGCGCGCATTTCTCGATCATGGAGGGCGTGCTCTACTCGCTCGACGAGGATACCGGCGAGTTTCTGCCGGAGGATTAATCGCTTGCCCTGCTCCGGCCTCGCGACCATCTAACGCCCCATGTCAGATACCGAACTCAAGAACATCGCCCTATTGATCGACGCCGACAACACCACGCCGGAAGGGATCGATCCCGTCCTGACCGTGATGGCCGAGTTGGGCCAGGTAAACATCCGCCGCGCCTACGGAAACTTCGCCAAGGACAACCTAAAGAAATGGGGCGATCTGACGAACAAGTTTGGCATCAGGCCGCAGCAGCAATTCGACGTGTCGAAGGGCAAGAACGCGACAGATATGGCGATGACGATTGATGCCATCGATTTGCTTTACCAAGGCAAAGTGGACGGATTTGGCGTCATGACGTCAGACAGTGATTTCACTCCGCTGGTCACGCGTCTGCGGCAGGACGGAATTGTGGTCTACGGTTTCGGAGAGGCGAAGACGCCGCAAGCGTTCAAATCAGTCTGCACGCGCTTCATCGACATCAAGCAACTGATCGCCAATTACGCAGCCGACAAAGCGGGCGATCGCAAGTCCGAAAAGCAGAATACGAGCAGCGCTGGTGCAGTTGACGAAGACTTGGTCGAACTGATCACCGCCGCGTATTCCGAGGCGAAGCGTGACGAGCAAGGATACGCGAAACTGCAGCAGGTCGGGCAAATCGCGGGCAATCGTTCCAGTTTCGATGTCCGGAACTATGGTTTCAAAAGCCTGTCAGATCTTTTCGGCACACTCGACAACTTCTCCGTCGATCGTCGCTCTGACAACCAAGTTTACGTCAAACGCCTTCGATGACGACCTAAGAAAAGGGCGCCGGAAATGATCCGACGCCCTCTTTCGTTCAAGATACCCGGAAACTTAGTTGCCGGTGGTGCTGGCCGAAGCAGTGCTTGCACTCGAAGCGCTGCCCTGCTGCATTTCCGAGAACGTGGTCCACAAGCGCGCGATTGGCCCGCGTTGACCACCAATTTGGGCAAACGTTGCCTTGGCAGCATTGTGATCCCCGAGCGCGACCTGAGCGATTCCGAGCCGCGTCATGACGCGTTCTTTCTCGACACCGGCAAGACCCAAGGCTTTCTCAAAGAACTGAGCAGCCTTGGCATAATCGCCGTAACTCAAAAACGCGTCACCTGCAGCCACGACGGTGCGCAGTCCGGCACCAGCAGCGCTGGCATCACGGTCTAGCGCAGGCAACTCTGCGCGGTCGCTTTGAATGCGGCCATTGGCAGTTTGCAGCGCTTCGGAGAGGTACAGATTGTCCTGACTGACTACACCAGCAGCCAATCCCTCTTCAATCACGTCCTTCACTTCTTTCGGAAGTCGGCGTGGGTCGGCCGATTCAACGTAGTAGTCGTAGTCAGATTGATCCTGCAGCGCACCGACTTTGCGTCCGAGACGGAACAGATCCAATAGTTCCTGACCTTCAAATTCGTTGAGGTTGCGCGTGAGGTTGATCGCGTCGCGCCAGTTCGCATCCGAAGGGTAATCCGCAATCCAACCCAAGGTCATGTCGTAAACTTCGGGAACAACCTTGTTGTTGTAGGCAACCGTCAAACCGCGGCGATACCACGCTTCATCAACGCGCTGCCCAGCATTCTT
This sequence comes from uncultured Erythrobacter sp., assembly GCF_947499705.1. Classification (NCBI taxonomy): domain Bacteria; kingdom Pseudomonadati; phylum Pseudomonadota; class Alphaproteobacteria; order Sphingomonadales; family Erythrobacteraceae; genus Erythrobacter; species uncultured Erythrobacter sp. The sequence continues at coordinate 1,355,590 of NZ_CANMPJ010000001.1, forward strand.
CTGTGACTCGATTGCCGCTTTGAGAACGCCAAGCCCTTCCTTGAACCGGTTTTCAGAGAAATAGCTTTCTGCGAGCGCAACCTGCATCGCTGGACCGTTGACCGATTCAGACGTGAAGTTGCGATTGATCGCTTCCTGCAAATAGCCACGCGCTTTGGCGAAGTCGCCCTGACCATTGGCGAGTTGGTACGCGATGAAATTGAAACGCCCGACATTTTCGAGCGGAACTTTGCCGCCAGCGAGCATGAGCTCCATGCCCTGCAGTTGCAGCGCCTGATCGTTCAGCTTGGCGCCTGCATTAAAGATCAGGCCACCAGCCGCATTCTTCTCGTCAGGAGAAATCGACAATGGGATCAAAGCCACCAATTGCGGCTTAATCGGAGCCAGGTCAGCGGCTTCGTCATTCACCGTCGTGTTCAGCGGCTGATACGCGGCAACGAACTCCTCAGAGTATTGCGCCTTGGCTTCTTGTTCTTTCTTCTTTTTCTTCTGCGCATGGGCTGGTTCAGCCACAAAAGCGCCGGTGGTGACAACTGCACCGGTCGCAAGTGCGATAGCCAGTGCCATGCCGGATGCGCGCTTGCGCAAGGTTAAACCTCTCATCGAATACCTCCTGAAATCGGGTTGAGCGTCGCGGGGTGTTGCTTCGCTTGATATCTCTGTGCCTGCGCAAATGAACGCACTGCGACAGATTTGCAATTCCATCTAGCCGAACTGGGCTGAATGGCCTTTGAATGGAACTCAGATGGGTCGTTAATTCTCAATTTTGGACGGTTCCTGTCAGCTTCCCGAGGTTGTTCGGGTGAGATGTGGAAAAAACGTCCGAAAGCACCGCTTTGTTCCGCCTTCGAGTGGCGAAAAGCTCACCGAGCGCCTATTTCAAGTGCATATTCAAAAGCGCAAAAGCGCAACCAGAATTGGCACTGAATTTTGAGCGACGACAGCGAAAATCCGATACCCCTGACACCGATGGGCGACTTTGAACGGGTCGACATCGTCGATGAGATGAAAACGAGCTATCTCGATTACGCCATGAGCGTGATCGTGGCTCGCGCCCTGCCCGATGTTCGTGATGGTCTGAAGCCCGTTCACCGCCGCATTCTTTACGCCAGTCAGGAAGGCGGCTTCGTTGCCGGGCGCCCCTATCGCAAAAGCGCCAAGATCGTTGGCGACGTGATGGGTAACTATCACCCGCACGGCGATTCCGCGATTTACGATGCACTGGCTCGTATGACGCAAGACTGGTCGATGCGCGTCCCATTGATCGATGGTCAGGGCAATTTCGGCTCGATGGATCCCGATCCGCCCGCCTCGATGCGGTATACCGAAGCGCGCCTTGCCCGTGTTGCGAACACGCTGCTCGACGATCTCGACAAAGACACCGTCAATTTCGTCGATAACTACGATGGCAGCACGCAGGAGCCTTCGGTTCTCCCTGCCCGTTTCCCCAACCTGCTTGTCAATGGTGCAGGCGGGATCGCCGTAGGCATGGCGACAAATGTCCCGCCGCACAATCTTGGCGAGGTGATCGACGGCTGTCTGGCATTTATTGAAAACCCGGCGATCACCACCGAGGAACTGATCGAATACATTCCCGGCCCTGACTTTCCGACTGCGCCGCTGATCCTTGGTTCGAGCGGTGCGAAGGCCGCCTACACCACCGGGCGTGGGTCGGTCCTCATGCGGTGCCGCCATGAAATAGAGACGCGGCGCGGTGACCGCGAGAGCATCATCTTTACATCAATTCCCTATCAGGTCGGTAAGTCAGGCCTGGTCGAAAAGATTGCTGAAGCCGCCAAGGACAAGCGGATCGAAGGCATTGCCGACATTCGCGACGAGAGTTCGCGTGAGGGTGTGCGGGTTGTGATCGACCTCAAGCGCGATGCTTCGTCAGACGTCGTGCTGAACCAATTGTGGCGCTACACGCCTGCGCAATCCTCGTTCCCGGCCAACATGCTGGCGATCCGCAACGGTCGACCCGAAACTCTGATGCTGCGGGACATCATCCAGAGCTTCATCAGCTTCCGTGAGGAAGTGATCACGCGCCGGACCAAGTTCGAGCTCAACAAAGCGCGCGAACGCGCGCACCTTTTGCTCGGCCTCGTGGTTGCTGTCTCGAACCTGGACGAAGTGGTCGCGATCATTCGCGGCGCTGCCAACCCAGCCGAGGCGCGCGCCAAGCTGCTCGTAAAAGAATGGCCGATTGGCGACATTGCGCAATATATCCGCCTCGTCGAAGCGCTTGAGCCCAATGCCGAGCAGGATGGCGGCACGTATCGTCTGTCCGAACGGCAGGTGAAGGCGATACTCGATCTGCGTCTGCACCGTCTGACCGCGCTAGGCCGCGATGAAATCGGCGATGAGCTCAAAGTGCTGGCGACGCAGATTGAAGAGCTGCTTTCCATTCTTGGCGATCGCGCGAAGCTCTATGGTGTCATGCGCGAAGAGCTTGAAGAAGTTCGCGCAACCTATGCGACCCCGCGCGTTTCCGAGATTGCCCCTGCTTGGGATGGGCTTGAGGACGAAGACCTGATCGAACGCGACGACATGGTCGTGACGGTCACAGTCGACGGCTACATCAAACGCACCCCACTTTCGACCTTCCGAGCCCAGAATCGTGGCGGCAAAGGGCGCGCTGGCATGTCCACGAAGGATGAGGACGCCATTGCTGAATTGTTCGTCACCTCGACGCACAATCCGGTCCTATTCTTCTCGACAGCGGGTAAAGTTTACCGGCTAAAGGTCTGGAAACTGCCAGAAGGCGGACCTGCAACACGCGGGCGTCCGATCGTCAATATGCTGCCTGCACTCGACGACGGTGAGACGATTCGGACGGTCCTTCCTCTCCCCGAGGATGAGGATGAATGGGGCGCGCTGTCAGTCGTGTTTGCGACGGCGAAGGGCAATGTCCGGCGCAATAGCATGGACGCTTTCACCAACATCCCGTCCAACGGCAAGTTTGCCATGAAATTCGATGCAGATAGCGAAGACAAGCTCATCGGTGTCGCGGTTCTCAGCTCCACTGACGATGTGCTGCTGGCCTCACGCCAGGGCAAGGCAATCCGCTTTGCCGCCGAAGCTGTGCGTGAATTCACGTCGCGCACCTCAACCGGTGTGCGCGGCATGAAACTGGCGGATGGCGACGAGGTCGTTTCGCTTTCGGTGCTGGGCGCAACCGGAACGACGCCAGAAGAGCGCGAGCAATATCTCAAATTTGCACCCTGGAAGGCGGACCGCGAAGGCGATCCAGACCTCTCGGCAGAGCGTTTCGATGCGCTTAAGGAGAATGAAGAATTCATCCTGACAGTCTGCTCAAACGGATACGGCAAGGTGTCCTCTGCCTTCGAATACCGACGCATTGGTCGCGGTGGTCAGGGCTTGATCAACATTGACAATATCGCCCGCAACGGTCCGGTTGTCGCGAGCTTCCCAGTCCAATCAGGGGAGCAGCTCATGTTGGTCACCGATCAGGCAAAGCTGATCCGGATTGGCTTGGAAAGTCTTCGTGTCCTGGGCCGCAACACTGCTGGCGTGAAGCTGTTCGACGTTTCCAAGGGTGAGACAGTGGTCAGCGCGGTCAAGATCGACGAAACCGAAGAGCCGGAAAACGAAATCGAGGAAGCGGTCGTAGAAGAAATGGTCGACCGCAAAGGCGGCGATGATGAAACAAGCCCGGACACTCCACCGCATTCGGACAAAGACATCGACGACACACCGGATACCTAGGCTTACAGCGTAGGTAGGACTTGCTTGCCCCACCCCTAGCGCTATCCCAGCAGGATAGTCTTGGGAGGGGCGACATGATCATCGAACCATCGGGAGCATCCTGCGGCGCTACGGTACGCGGGTTAGATCTGTGCCGAGATATTTCCCCGTCGCTCGCGGAGGAAATACGGAAGGCTTGGCTCAAACATCGAGTATTGGCCTTTGCAGATCAGAGCATGGACGATGATGCCCTTGAGCGCTTTACGCTCGCGATGGGTGGTTTCGGTGAAGATCCGTTCTTCGATCCGATCCCTGAGCGCGAGCACATTGCCGCAATCTTGCGCGAACCTGACGAAACGGCACCGCTTTTCGCCGAGAATTGGCATAGCGACTGGAGTTTTCTAGCGCGGCCGCCGTCAGGTACATGCCTCTTGGCGATTGAAATTCCGCCAGTCGGAGGCGACACACTTTTCGCCGATCAGATTGCTGCATTTGCTGCTTTGCCAGAGGAGCGCAAGTCGCACCTTCGAACTCTGACCGCCATCCATAGCGCGCAGCTCGCCTATGCGCCGGACGGCACTTATGGCGAAAAGGATTCTGGACGTTCAATGGCCATCCGTCCTGATGAGAGCGCCAGGGAAACCTACTCTCATCCTCTGATCCAGCGACACCCGGAAACCGGCGAAGAGGCGATTTATTCAACTCTTGGCTACATCATTGGCATCGAAGGAATGGAGCAGGTCGAGGCAATCCAGTTGTTGACCCAGTTGGCGCAGTGGCAGGCGCGGGATGAATTCGTTTACCGGCACAGATGGGAGCCGGATATGCTCGTCATGTGGGACAATCGCAGTGTCCTCCACAAGGCGACGGGCGGCTACGAAGGGCATCGCCGCGAGTTGCACCGCACGACCATCGCCGCGGCTGCCTAACGCGCCGCTGTCTCTCCCCGCAATGTCTGCACAATCCCGGTCGCGATCATGAGTTGGCCTGCGTAGTAGAGCGGCCAGACGAGGAGATCGGGCAATGGAGCGATGGCGAGCGGCCCCATGCGGCTGAAGATCAGCCAATCACTGATCACGAACAGCACCGCGCCCAGCCCAACCCTGTAGCGCGGGAAGCGGCTCATCCATGCCGCGGCTGCCATGGCTCCAAGGCCAACTGAATAAAGCGCGATGTCGACACGGTTCGTCAGAAGGTATGCAACCGCAGGCGTGCCGATCAGCAGTGCTAATGCCAAGAGTTTCTGACTTGGCGTGGTGTTTTCGCGCCGATTGCGAAAATAGAGCCCTATCGCCACGAGGTGCGATGCCAAGAACAGCCCTCCTCCCGCGGTGAAGTCCAGCTCAATCGCCATGTCTGCTGCAGCGGACAGAGCCAGCACGATCACCAAAATAGCGCCGTCTAAACCTGTAGTTCGACGTAGCGCGTAGACTGCCAGCAGGCCGACGGCCGTTCCCTTCAGCAGGATCAACCAAAGCTCACCAATGGGGTTGTTCCACAGGAAGTAATAGGCGGTGGCCGCCACAACACTGGCGAGCAACCACGGGCGGTGCTCAATCAACGCTCGTTTTGCCACAATCCCTCCCCTGACCGGACCATTTGCTTCGCCTCACGCAATCGACTGTTGGCGACTACGAGTATACGCCCGCGCGTTAAACCCCTGTCACCACAGTTTTGAGCCGATTGCATTCAGTTGAAGCGAGGAACCACAGCGCCTAGATGCTGCTTCCTATGACGCATGATGTACACATAATCGGCGGCGGGCTCGCCGGGAGCGAAGCCGCCTGGCAGCTGGCTCAGCGCGGCATAAAGGTGCGTCTTTCGGAGATGCGCGGTTCGGGCGAGATGACCCCGGCACACCAGACCGATGGCTTGGCCGAGCTGGTCTGCTCGAACAGCTTCCGTTCTGACGATGACACCAAGAACGCCGTCGGCCTGCTCCACCATGAAATGCGCGCACTGGACAGCATTGTCATGCGCGCCGGCGAAGTAGCGCGGGTCCCCGCTGGTAGCGCCATGGCTGTGGATCGCGACGTGTTCTCAGCCGAGGTTGAGAAGGCGCTGTCGCAGCACCCAAACATCACTGTAGCTCGCGAGCGTGTCGATAAGCTCCCCGAAGCAGGCCTCACCATTGTCGCCACTGGGCCGCTGACGGCGCAATCGCTGGCCGAAAGCATCGTCGGTGCCACGGGCGAAGAGCGGCTCGCATTCTTCGATGCCATTGCGCCCATCGTTCACCGAGACAGCATCGATATGTCGAAATGCTGGATCCAGTCGCGCTGGAACAAGCGCACCGAAGCCTCGAATGAGGACGGCGATTACATCAACTGCCCGATGACAAAGGAGCAGTATCTCGCCTTTCATCAGGGTTTGATCGATGGTGAGAAAGGCGAATTCAAGGACTGGGAGAAGGACACGCCCTACTTCGATGGCTGCATGCCAATCGAGGTGATGGCCGAGCGCGGCGTTGAAACGCTTCGCTACGGACCGATGAAAGGCGTCGGTCTCGACAACCCCTACGACACGAATGAGGAACACCCCCAGGGTCGTTGGCCCTATGCCGTGGTGCAGCTGCGTCAGGACAACAAACTGGGGACTCTGTGGAACATGGTCGGTTTCCAGACCAAGCTCAAATACGGCGCCCAGATCGCGCTCTTCCGAACTATTCCCGGCCTCGAGAATGCGGAGTTCGCCCGGCTTGGCGGGCTGCACCGCAATACATTTCTGAATTCTCCGCAGGTGCTCGACCGGCAGCTCCGCTTGAAGGCCGCACCGCATATCCGCTTTGCGGGACAGGTCACCGGATGCGAGGGCTATGTGGAAAGCGCCGCGATCGGCCTCGTCGCCGGGATGATGGCAGCAACCGAGCTGGCTGGACGCGACTGGGCTCCCCTACCCGCCTCCACAGCCATGGGCGCGTTGCTCAGTCACATCACCGGTGATGCCGATGCTGCGACGTTCCAACCGATGAACGTCAATTTTGGGCTGTTTCCGCCACTGCATGACATCAAAAAGAAGCAGCGCAAGGAAGCCTATACCAACCGGGCCAAGGCAGACCTGCAAGCCTGGCTTACTGCATCAGGTCAACTGGTTGCGGCCTGACTAGCAACGACAAGCAGGTTTTTTCGGCCTCCGCTTTGGAGCCGTGGTCGCGAACTCTGCAGGAGTTAGTTTCCCATTGCCGTTGGCGTCGGCGCTTTCGAAGCGATTGGCCGTGGTGACTGCCCATTCCTCGAATGTCAGCAGGTTGTTGCCATCGACATCGAGTTTGCGAAATGCATCCGAACGCGTCGAGAGCATTTCATTGCGGGTGATGATGCGGTCCCGGTCGCGGTCGTAGCGGAAGAAGCGCTTTTCCTCGCGGGTGAGCTCCGATGCTTCAGGCGGCGCCGGACCGGTCAAATCTCCCGGATCGACCTCTGGTAGTTCCGCAGGCGCTTCGGCTATTTCTTCCGGTTCAGGCGGCGGCGGAGCGTTGTTTTCCACCTGCGCCCGGCCTTGCCACCAGAATACGCCTACCCCCGCCAAGAAAAGCCCGACAAATACACCTAGAATTGTCTGACGCATTGCGTGCCCCTGCTTTGAATTCGTTAGGGGAATACACCTATTTAGCGCCCAAGGATAGCGGCTCTCATCGCGGTTAGGGCGGCTCGGCGCCCTTGCATCAATGGAGTTCCGCCGCGTTTAAGAGAACGAAGTGCCAGGGCCTGAAGGACAGACAGCCCGCGAAGCTCACCGGGCAAGCGGACAGTATCGGCGGACACTCTCAATGCCGCCTCTGTAAGGCGCGCCCGTTCGGCAGGATCGCTGACTCCCGATGCTGCATCGGCAAGCGACCAGCGTGATGCTGCAGCTGATACGCTTTCGACAATGTCCGTATACGAGCCATCAATGAGGCTAAGGAAAGGTGCGCCGCGACCGACTGCGAAGCTCTGAATCTCCTCCTCGCCCAATTGTTCGGCGACAACGAGGGCTTCCCATCCATCCACCAGTTTAGCGAGTGCGGGCTCCCTTCCCCTCCAATGCTCACCGATTGCTTCAAGCACAGCGTCGCCGCTCGGGCGCTTTTCTGGGTCCGAACCCAACATATCCCGCCACCAGGCCAGTCGCATCTGGCCCAGCATCGGCTCGGTCGTCGCGGCGACAATTCGTGCAAGGCGTTGATCTAAAGCAAAATACGTTCGCAGCCGGTCCCTCAGTGGCACGGGCGTGTAAGCTAGCGCCAGTTCAAGCTCAGCTGGCAGGGTTTCGGAAGTTTCTAGGTCCACGCTCGGCGCGTAGCCGGTTTTCGTCAGGATTTGTCAACCCGGATGTCCGATTGCGGGACATACGGTCCGATTCAGGCACCGACATCTGGCGTTTACTTTGGGTTAACCATGCGCCTTCGCATTCCGCTTACCAGACTGCGGTATGTGCAATCCATGCAATTGTTTTTTCGCAAATTTTTGCGCCCGAAGCCTAATAAGGACTCGAAGAGCATGGGTACGATGACCTTCTTCCGCAGACTTGCTGCGGACCCGACGGCCAATACGATCGTGATTTCTGCGGTGGCATTGGTCCCGCTGATCGGCATGGTTGGCGGCGCTGTTGACGCCAGTCGATACTACATGACAACAACGCGCCTGCAGGCCGCTTGCGACGCTGGCGCGCTAGCCGCACGCCGCGCAATGGACGATGGCGACTTCAGTGATGAAGACAAAGCTGTCGGCAACGCGTTCTTCGACCAGAACTATTACGATGGTCAGTTCGGTCTTGAGGGCAAGGCGCGCACCTACACGGCGGATAACGAAGGCGTTGTCACCGGAACGGCAACCGGAAAACTGCCGACAAGCCTGATGCATATCTTTGGGTACGATGAGTTCGACGTGCAGGTGACATGCTCGGCCGATATCAACATCGCCAACACCGACATCATGTTTGTAATGGACGTAACCGGTTCAATGAACTGTCCTGCAGACTCAGCGGTCAGTTGTACGAATGGCAACAACAACAATAGCGAGTACACGAACGGCGGATCGAACGGATCGCGGATTCAAGCATTGCGGGATGCTGTGCTCGATTTTTACGATGTGATCGAAGGATCGACTTCGCCGCAGGCACAGGTTCGCTATGGTTTCCTTCCCTACTCGCACGGCGTAAATGTCGGCGGGGACATCACCTCGTGGATGGCGGACACTGCGAGCTATGAATCGCGTACTTGGGTCGAAACGACTACCGAGGTCCCAGGCAACGGGGTGGAAATCGGAGACTGGATCCTCGATCGTCAATCCTACGAATACATGCCGCGCGACCCAAACAACCTTGGTGGCGGCATTTGGATTTCTCACTATCAGTGGCGCAACTACTGGTACAATGACAGTTACGCAGATTCCTCCGCGCGAGACAAATGTCTCCGGATGGAGGATGAGGAATACCTCGTCGGAAACGAGCTATGGCGCATTACACGGGCGCAATACTGGCTGAAGGTCTGGAATGGCTACGGCGCCTCCACACCTTGGCGTGCGGCCTGCGTAGGCAATATCGATAAGTTCCGCCAAGCTGACGAGGACGACGTTGAAGAAGGTGAAACCATCACCGTGGCCTCCTGGTCGTATCGTGAACGCGACTTTGACGTTTCGAACTTCTATTCTGGCGGCAACGTCATCACCGACACCGGTGCTGGCGGATCGAACGTCTCGCATACCTGGAGCGGTTGTATCGAAGAAGCCGATACAGTCGCCGAAGCGAACTTTGACCCCGTGCCCAACGGAGCCTTCGATCTCGACATCAATCTGGTTCCGTCGACAGATGATGAGCGCTGGAAACCAGCTCTGCCTGGCGCGGTCTACTATCGTCATGAAAACAACGACGCCGATGATGGCGTCTGGGACACTGGCTCGTGGCTCAGTGGCACGGTAGAAAGCACAGAAGATATGGACAACGTCGCCGCTGTCGGTGCCGATGTTTGTCCGGTGGCTGCTCGCAAGCTTGACGCAGGTATGACGAGAGGTGAGGTACAGTCCTACGTCAGCTCGCTGCGGGCTCAAGGTGCGACGTATCATGACTTCGGCATGATCTGGGGCGCCCGCTACATCTCGCCGAACGGCATTTTCGCCGGGCAAAATGCGACTGCTCCGAATGGCGATAGCATTGCCCGCCACATCGTCTTCATGACGGATGGCACGCAAGCGACCGAGCGCTGGATTTATGGCCTGTACGGAATCGAATTCTGGGATCGCCGGATTACGACTGATGGCAGTGAAGACCAGATGGCTGCTCGCCACGCCGCACGGTTCCAGGCTGCCTGTCGGGCCGCGCAGAACATGAATATTTCGGTTTGGGTGGTCGCATTCGGTACCGAATTGACCGACAATCTTACCGACTGTGCCACTGCTGGCCGGGCCTTTGAAGCGGACAATGCCGAGGAATTGGCGACGACCTTCAAGGATATCGCCGAACAGATCGCCGACCTGAGGTTGACGTCATGATCGGGCTGCGTTGGACCCAGCGCCTACGCCGTGATGAGAGCGGTGCGACCCTGACCGAATTCGGTCTGGTCGCGCCGATCCTCATACTCATGCTGATGGGTATTTTCGACATGGCGCACTCGCAATACACCGCTGCGCAAATCAATGGTGCGATGCAGAAGGCTGGGCGGGATCTCACTCTCGAATCCGCCGGCAGTCAGCAGGGAACCATCGACCAACGTGTGATCGATCAGGTCAAGACGGTGGTGCCAAACAACGCCACAGTCACCTTGGAAAAGCTGTCTCACTTCGACTTCAGCGATGTTGGTGAGGCGGAGGACTTTACGGACAACAACGGCGACTTGATCTGCAATGACGGCGAGCCTTTCGAGGATTCGAATGGCAATGGTCAGTGGGATGCTAACCGCGGCTCGTCCGGTGTCGGGGGCGCGCGCGATGCCGTTCTTTATAAAGCGACAGTGGAATGGCCTCGCCTATTTCCGGTGGCCGGCCTGATAGGCATGAGCGACAACATGACGCTCACGTCATCAACCGTGCTGCGAAACCAGCCTTACGACCAACAAAACCGCGTAATCGAAGTCGGGAATTGCCCATGATCACCGCATTTCAGAAGAAGTTCGCTCCGCTTGCGCGCAAGGCCCGGCGCCTGCGCGCTCTGCCGCGCGCAAAATCGGGTGTTGCGATGGTGGAATTCGCTTTCACCGCGCCGATCGTGCTGTCGCTTGGCATGCTCGGTTCGGAAACGGCCTACTATGCGACCACCCACATGCAGGTGAGCCAGATCGCCATGCAGGTGGCCGATAACGCTTCGCGCGTCGGCGAGCAGGATGTGCTCGTGGCCCGCCGTGTGTTCGAAGACGACATCAACGAGGTGCTTGTCGGTGCGGAGAAACTTGGTGAGCGGATCGACATCTTCGAGAACGGACGGGTAATCCTGTCCAGTCTCCAGCAGAATGCCGAAGGTGGACAGTGGATCCAGTGGCAGCGTTGCCGTGGTGCGAAGAACTATCCCTCTAGCTACGGCACCGAAGGCACTGGGGAATTCGGCACGAGCTTTCTGGGTATGGGCGAAGATGGTCGGCGCATTACGGCTAGCCCCGGCACAGCCGTGATGTTTGTCGAAATCGCCTATGACTATGAGGCTCTGACGCCGTTCGATTATCTCGATGGCGAAACGCTGACCTACACGGCCGCGTTCAATGTTCGCGATAGCCGCGATCTCACACAGCTCTATCCCTCGCAATCGGGGCAAAACACCGCAAGCTGCGCAAATTTCTCGGCAGATCGTCCATGATTTGAGGGCCGCATTGCGCGGCCCTCGATATCATTTTCAGACGTAGCAGACCTTTTTAGCCGCTTCGACGATGCGATCGACGTCGATCAATGCGAGCTGTTCAAGGTTTGCGGCGTAAGGCAGCGGAACATCCTCATTGCAGACCCGCAGAACGGGCGCATCGAGATCATCGAAGCCCTCTTCCATGCACAGCGCCTGTACCTCGCTAGCGATCGAGCATGTAGGCCAGCCCTCTTCGGCAATAACCAGACGATTGGTTTTGGCGAGGCTGGTCAGGATCGCTTCGCGGTCGAGTGGGCGAAGCGTACGCAAGTCGATGACTTCCGCGTCGATGCCCTCCCCGCTCAAGGTCTCAGCCGCTTCAAGCGCCATACCAACACCGATCGAATAGCTCACGATGGTCACATCAGAACCTTCTCGCATGATCCGCGCCTTACCGATCGGCAGAACGTGATCGTCGAGGTCGGGCACATCGAAGCTGCGGCCATAGACCAGTTCGTTTTCCAGGAAGACGACGGGGTCCTCACAACGAATTGCAGCTTTCATCAAGCCTTTGGCATCAGCGCTGTCATACGGCGCGATCACGATCAGGCCGGGGACGCTGGCGTACCAAGGTCCGTAATTCTGGCTGTGCTGCGCTCCGACGCGCGATGCCGCGCCATTGGGGCCGCGGAAGACAATCGGGCAGCGCATCTGGCCACCGCTCATGTAATTGGTCTTCGCCGCCGAATTGATGATGTGATCAATCGCCTGCATCGCAAAGTTGAAGGTCATGAATTCAACGATAGGGCGCAAACCGCCCATCGCTGCACCGGTGCCAACGCCGGCAAAGCCGTATTCCGTGATCGGTGTGTCGATCACTCGCTTCGGGCCGAATTCGTCGAGTAGCCCTTGGGTGACCTTATACGCCCCTTGATACTCGGCGACTTCCTCGCCCATCACGAACACGCGAGGATCGGCACGCATTTCCTCCGCCATCGCATCACGGAGCGCTTCGCGGACCGAAACCGGCGTGAAACTGGTGCCTTCCGGAATTTCGGGGTCTTGAACTGGTGCCGATAATGCCGGCTTCTCAGGTGCCGGGGCGGGTGCTGGCGTTGGCGCTGGCTCAGGTGTTGCAGTAGCAGCGGGAGCCGGGCTTTCGTCGCCCTCCCCCTCAAGCATTGCGATCACCGTCCCGACGGCAACATTCTCAGTGCCTTCGTCGATCAAAATCTTGCCAACGGTGCCTTCGTCGATGGCTTCGAACTCCATCGTCGCCTTGTCAGTTTCAATCTCGGCCAGGATATCACCTGGTGCGATTTCGTCGCCTTCCTTGACCAGCCATTTGGCGAGCGTGCCTTCTTCCATTGTGGGAGACAGCGCCGGCATTTTTAGTTCGATACCCATGGCTCAATACTCCTCCACCAGAACATCTGTGTAGAGTTCACTCGGACCCGGCTCGGGCGAGCTTTCGGCGAAGTCGGCCGCTTCGGCAACGCGTGCGCGGATCGCCTTGTCAATCGCCTTCAGGTCTTCTTCGGTCTTTCCGCTTTCAACCAATGCCTTCTTCAAGCCTTCAATTGGGTCATGGTGATCGCGTTGATCCTGAACCTCTTCGCGAGTCCGGTACTTGGCCGGGTCAGACATCGAGTGTCCGCGATAGCGATAGGTGTTGAGTTCCATCAGGACGGGTCCCTTGCCTTCGCGAACATGCCTGAACGCCACTTCGGCAGCGGCACGTACTTCGAGCACATCCATGCCGTTCACTTCCATACCTGGAATACGGAATGCGGTGCCACGGCGATAAAACCGCGTTTCCGCCGATGACCGCTTGGACGCGGTGCCCATGGCGTACTGGTTGTCCTCGACAACGAATACGATCGGCAGATTCCACAGCGCAGCCATGTTGAAGGTCTCGTAGACCTGCCCTTGGTTCGCAGCTCCGTCACCGAAATAGGCGAGACACAGCCCGCCATCGTCATTGTATTGGTGCGCAAGCGCGAGTCCGCCACCGAGGGCGACCTGCGCGCCAACAATGCCGTGTCCGCCATAGAATTTGTGCTCGGTGCTGAACATATGCATCGAGCCGCCCTTCCCCTTCGAGATACCAGCTTCGCGGCCCGTCAGTTCCGCCATGATGACCTTGGGGTCGATGCCATAGGCCAGCATGTGACCGTGGTCCCGGTAACCGGTGATCACGCTATCCTTGTCGCCATCCAGCGCAGACTGAAGTCCAATCGCAACGGCTTCCTGACCAATATAAAGGTGGCAAAACCCACCAATCAGGCCGAGGCCGTAAAGCTGACCGGCCTTTTCCTCGAACCTGCGGATCAGAAGCATCTGCTCGTAGAATTCGAGCATCTGTTCTGGCGATGCATTGAAGCGTTTCTGCGCCTCAAACTCTTCCTGCAGGGAATGCAGGATAAAGTCGGGATCGTCCGACGGAGCCGCGGTTGTTTGGGAGGCTGGCGCCTTCTTGGCGCGGGATTTGGCAGGCGCGTTGGTCGCCGTTTTCGCCTTACTGGGCTGTTTGGCCAAGGCTGATGTCCTTTGTTCTCATCACAGTGTGAATGCGCGTATTGGGGGAGGAGTGCGCGCTCAAATCCTATAGGCGCGTGAATTGCGATTACGCAACGTAAAGCGTTCTGTCAGAATTCGTATGCGAGTTGGAAGGGAGCGCGGTGCGCTTATTCTTCTTCGATCGTAACTACGAGCTCGTCGGCGTGAACAACGTTTTGTTCGCGAAGCAGCTCACCAATCAAATCTGGATCGGCGGCTTCGGGATCGAGCAATTCAACACGATTCTTCAGCGCGTCACGCTTCTCGGTCAGGGCGCTGATTTGAGCCTGCCTCTGCTCGAGCAGCTGGGAATTCTCGCTCCACGCAAGCAGGCCAGTGGGCCCGGCAATTGCCAAGCCAGTGAGCACCAACAGCAAAAGCAGTGCGCCGCCCTGCTTCAACTGGTCGGTGGGCAACCGCAATTGCTGACGCGTAGTGATCCGATTTCCCCTCATTATTCGGACAGAATCATAGTTAACCCGGCGGTTCAAGAGATATTCGTCAGTCAGGCCAAGAAAGTGCCCGAATCGCGGGAAATTCGCCAGATTTCTGTGCAATTCAATAAGACCTTGGCAAGCCAAGCACATGTTCAGCAAGGTATGACAAGATCAAATTCGTCGAGATCGGCGCGACCGTGTAGAGTCGCGCTTCGCGGAATTTCCGCTCCACGTCATATTCCTCGGCAAAGCCAAATCCGCCAAATGTCTGGACACACATGTCAGCGGCTGCCCAACTCGCTTCCGACGCGAGCAATTTCGCCATGTTCGCCTCCTCACCGGGATTGCCGCCTTCATCGTAAACCTGCGCTGCGTGGTGGACCATCAACTCCGCAGCGCGCATCTGTGCGTAACAGCGAGCAATCGGGAACTGGATACCCTGGTTCTGGCCGATCGGCCGAGCAAACACGTTGCGGTCGCTGGCATAGGTCTTGGCCTGATCAATGAACCATTTGGCATCGCCGATACACTCCGAGGCGATGAGGATACGTTCGGCATTCATGCCGGAAAGAATGTAGCGAAAGCCCTTCCCTTCTTCGCCGACAAGTGCGCTCGCCGGGATGCGCATATCGTCGAAGAACACCTCGCAGGATGAATGGTTCATCATTGTGCGGATCGGCTTGATCTCCATGCCCTTGCCGGTGACGGTTTGCATGTCGACGAGGAACATCGACAGGCCCTCTGTCTTCTTTTCTACTTGCTCTTTGGGAGTGGTCCTGGCGAGCAGGAGCATCAGATCCGAATGCTCGGCCCGGCTGGTCCAGATCTTCTGCCCATTGATCACATATTCATCGCCATCGCGAACCGCGCGGGTCTTCAAGCTCAGCGTGTCGGTTCCGCTGGTCGGTTCGGAAACGCCAAAGGCCTGCAGGCGCAAATCGCCGCTCGCGATCCTGGGAAGGTACTCGAACTTCTGCGCATCGCTGCCATACCGCAGCAGCGTATTCATGATGTACATTTGCGCGTGCGCCGCGCCGCCATTGCAGCCGCTCGCTTGAATTTCCTCCATGATCACGCACGCCGCATCGAGGCTCAGCCCGCTCCCGCCATATTCAGCCGGGATCAGAGCGGCGAGGAACCCTGCCTTGGTAAGCGCATCGACAAACTCGCCGGGATATTCGCGCGCAGCATCCTTTGTGCGCCAGTACTCGCCGGGGAAATCATCACACAGGCTGCGCACAGCGCGGCGAATCTCGGCAAGTTCTTCGGTCTCTTGAGGCATGTTCGATGGGTCCCTTGTTTGAGGCGTGATTGCCGCCGCGTGGCACCCAAGTCCACCTGCCTGTTTGGATAAGCGCCAGAAACAGGGGGGTGTCTTTCTCGGAACAATCGGAGGGGTTCACCCATTGGGTAACAAAAGGAGCTTTCTAAGAAACATTTATGCTTGAGACACTGCTAAACCAAATCAACTCCATGGCCGAGAGCCTCGTCGCCTCGCTTCCCGCGATGGTCATTGCCCTCATTATTATCGGCATCACGTGGGCGGTCGCCAAAGGTGCATCGCGGATCAGCGCGCGGATCATCGGCAAGACCGAACTCCGCCCTTCACTACGCAACCTCGTCGATACGCTTGTTCGCCTCGGCGTATGGCTCGGCGGCGCGATGATTGCCGCGATTGTCGTCTTTCCGGATTTCAGCCCGACCAGCCTGATAGCCGGACTTGGTATCGGAGCGGTCGCTATCGGTTTCGCATTTCAGGACTTCTTCGAGAATTTCCTCGCCGGCGTGATGATCATGCTGCGCGACAAGATGCAGATCGGCGACGTGATCAAATCGGGCGACATTCACGGCAAGGTTGAGTTTATCAGCCTGCGCGAATCTCACATCCGAGCCTTTTCGGGCGAGCTTCACGTTCTGCCGAACTCCATGCTGTTCAAGGACCCGGTCGAAGTCGTCACCGACCTCGAAGAGCGTCGTTTCGAAGTCGTGATCGGGGTATCTTACGATACCGACCTCGACGATGCGGATGCTGTTATTCGCAAAGCAGTCGGCAGCGTCGATCTCGTGAGCAAGGACAAGGACATTCAGGTCCTTGCCGACACGTTCAACTCCAGTTCGGTCGATTTTGTCGTGCGTTGGTGGGCAGCTTCGTCTGGTCCCGATGCAGTGATGAACCGCGATCAGGTTGTGCGCGCCATTAAGCGCGGATTGGATGAAGCGGGCATCGAAATCCCCTTCCCCTACATCACCCACACGTTCAAAGAGAGCGTACCGATGGCAGAGGGCATC
This sequence comes from uncultured Erythrobacter sp., assembly GCF_947499705.1. Lineage (NCBI taxonomy): Bacteria > Pseudomonadati > Pseudomonadota > Alphaproteobacteria > Sphingomonadales > Erythrobacteraceae > Erythrobacter > uncultured Erythrobacter sp. The sequence goes on from NZ_CANMPJ010000001.1 coordinate 1,372,323, forward strand.
CGAGAAGCGGCTTAACGGCTTTGCTCCTCTCCCTTGGCCAGTTCGAGGGAGAGGCCTTCTATGCAAATTCTAAAACACGACCCCGCACGCTTCGAAAACCTGCCGGATTATCCGTTCGCTGAAAACTGGATCGAGGTCGATCTAGGCGACGGGCATCGCGGACAAATGCACTATCTTGATGAGGGAGCCAAAGACGCCCCGCCGGTCTTACTGTTCCACGGCGAGCCGAGTTGGAACTTCCTCTATCGCAAAATGATAGCAGTGCTCGTCGAAGCGGGCTTCCGCTGCCTCGCGCCCGATCTGATTGGTTTCGGAAAGAGCGACAAGCCGGATGATATCGCGTTCTACACCTATGATCGGCACGTCAGCTGGCTGAAACAATGGCGAGAGTCTGTTGTCCCTCAACCCGCTGCGCTTTTCTGTCAGGACTGGGGCGGATTGCTCGGTCTGCGGATGGTTGGCGAGGAGCCAGAGAAGTTCTCTTGCGTTGTTGCCAGCAACACCTTCCTGCCGGTCGGCGGGACGCCGTCGCCGGCGTTTCTGGCTTGGCGTGAATTTGCCAAATCATCGCCCGAATTCCAGATCGGCGAGTTGTTGCAGCGTGCTACCGCTACAGAGCGCAGCGAGGCCGAAATTGCGGCCTATGACGCTCCGTTCCCCGATGAACCCAGCAAGGCTGGCGCACGGGCCTTCCCGCAGCTCGTGCCCGTCGAAGATGGCATGGACGGGATCGCTCAGAACAAGGCGGCTTGGGTGGGGCTCGCCGCATTCGACAAACCGTTTCTGACACTGTTCGGAGAAGATGATCCGGTCACCGGAGGCCTCGCCCAGCCATTGATTGATCGTATCGCCGGAGCGGAAGGCATGCCGCACGACATGCTCTCGACTTGCGGGCATTTCTGTCAGGAAGATCGTCCGGTCGAACTCGCGCAAGGTGTGGTCAATACCGCCAAGAAGGCGGGTTTTCTCGGTTGAACGATAACGGCGGCTACCTCAGCCGATCTCAGGAATTCGCATTGGCGGTGACGGTCGCGGTCGTCACCGCTAATGCCTATTACATCCATCCCATCATTGGCGAAGTCGCGCGTGATTTCGGAGTTGGCGAAGCGCAGATCGGCATTGTGCCAGCGCTAAACCAGCTCGCACTGGCGCTCGGCATCTTTTTGCTCCTGCCGCTCGGCGACCGTTACTCAAACAAGACATTGTGCCTGATCTTCGTCACCTCACAGGCGATCTTCATGCTAGGAATGGCTCTCGCTAAGAGCTTCGCGCTGTTCACGCTGGCGTCGACCCTGCTTGGCTTCGTCACCATCGCGCCCTACCTCATTCCCGCATTCGCATCGAAGCGTGTTGCACCTGAGCGATTAGGACAAGTCACGGCATCGCTGACTGCTGGGGTGATCTTCGGAATTCTCGTCGCACGCGTTGGTGCGGGCGTCTTGGCTGAGGAGTTCGGCTGGCGCATCGTGTATTGGTGTGCCTTCGCACTGATGGCGGGTGTCACCCTGTTATTGCCCATCACCATGCGCAGCGAAGCCCGCCAGCCAAAGAGACCGAGCGGCAGCTACACAGCTCTGTTGAAATCGGTCCTCACGCTGGCAGCACAGAACCGCGATATGCTGATCTCAGCGCTGATCCAGGGTCTGAACTTTGCGACCTTCACCGCAACTTGGCTCGCCTTGGCCTTGCATTTGACCGGCCCTGAGCTCGGTTACGGCGTCGACACAGTTGGTTACCTTGCCGGGATCGGTGCGATCAGCATCCTTTCCACGCCGCGCCTGGGGCGATTGGCAGACAAGATCGGTGCGCGCACAGCCAGGATTTCGGCGGCGGCCATACAATTGTTCGGAATTTCACTCCTTTACCCATGCGGGTTCAACGTTTGGATGCTGCTGGTTCCGATGGTGCTGGTCAATCTTGTGGGACCAACGATCGATGTCACTGGCAGAATGACTTTCCTCGCGCTCGAGCCTGAGATCCGCACCCGGTTAACTACCACCTATATCGTCTTCATGTTTCTCGGCGGCGCGCTCGGTAGTGTCCTCGGCACGGGCATTTACGATTGGGCAGGATGGGCCGGCACTTGCACTTTGCTGATCGCGATGTCTGGAACGGTGCTTGTTCTGTCGTTGTTCGCACAGCGCCGCTGGAGCGGCAGTTCAAGCGTCAACCGAGCCTGACGTCAGGGAAATCCACGTTTACCCTTTGTTAGCTATGTGCCCTTAGAAATGTCTCTCGAAGGCGCTACGGTCGCACCGAATGATGGTTCTTAACGAAGCGGTCACTCCGGTTAATCCGAAAGTCTTCGATCGTATCACCAGCCTCATCCCCAAGAGGTTGTGTAGAAGGCGCTACGGCTCTTCCGACCGGCCCCCATTGTGGGCGCTGCTACGGATATGCCGAGCGCCTTTTTACGTTGGCGCCTTATGAAAATGGCTGGATGGTGTCCCCGACAGGATTTGAACCTGTGGCCTTCGGATTAGGAATCCGACGCTCTATCCAACTGAGCTACGGGGACCCGAGATGCTCAATAGCATCAGCAAGTCACCGATCAATCCAGTCAGTTCAAATCTTCGGGCGGTGCGATTGGGAATGGCAGCGGCGCAACCGGTACACCTTCATCGACGAGTGCCTTGGCCTCTTCGAGACTAGCCTTGCCATGGATCGGTGCCTCGTCGCGCTCGCCATAGTGCATTTCACGAGACTGGTCGGCGAAACTGTCACCAACATAGGTGCTGTTTTCAAGCGCCTTGGATTGCGCCTTTGCCAGTGCTTTCATGGCCTCCTGCACTTCGGCAGGCATTGGCGTGTTGGTTACGGGCTTTGTTTCGCTCTCGGCAGCTGGAGCAGCGACCACGCGTCCAGTATTGCCCTTGACCGGGACAGCCGGAGCCATGGGCGCTTTGCCAACTTCAGGCGAACCGCATTCTGGGCACGACACCAGGCCGCGCTCGCGTTGCTCTTCGTAGTCGGTCGATGAGCCGAACCAGCCTTCAAAACGGTGGCCTTCGCTGCAGTGAAGATCGAAAACAATCATTGCCCGGCCTAATTGGGGATTTCCCGCTTGTTGGCAAGGCTGGGCAGCTGCGCGCGGACCTCTTCGATCCGGGAGAGATCGATGTCGCAGAAGCCCAGTCCGGGTTCGTCACCGCCCATGTCGAGCAGCACTTCGCCCCACGGATCGACCACAAGGCTGTGACCGTAGGTTTCGCGCCCATCTTCGTGCTTGCCGACCTGCGCGGCGGCTATGACGAAAGCGCTCGCCTCGATTGCGCGGGCGCGGAGCATGACGTGCCAGTGGGCTTTGCCGGTTGGCACCGTGAACGCGGCGGGGACGGCGATGGCGTCACATTTGCGCTGGCCGAGCTCCTCGAACAAAGCTGGGAAACGCAAATCATAGCAGATGGTCATGCCGAGCTTACCTACCGGCGTGTCTCTGACGCTGACCACATGCTGACCGGCTTCATAAGCATTGCTTTCGCGCCAAGTCTCGCCGTTCGCCAGATCGACGTCGAACATATGCATTTTATCATAGACGGCACAGCGCACCTGCCCCTCAAGACGCCGATCAAAATACATGGATCGATTGGCCCATTTGCCGGAAGGAGCCCGGACAGGCTGAGATCCCAAGGCTATGTCGATGCCGAACTCGCCTGCGTAGTTGAACATCCGCTCGGTGATTTCGCCGGGACCACTGCTTTCGATCCAATCCATTGCCCGCTTGCGATCCTTGTCGATCAGGATCGACATTTCCGGAGTAAACAGGACTTTTGCGCCCGCGTTCGATGCTTCTTGTGCGGCGTCCTCGATGGCGAACATATTCGCCTCGGGATCAATGCCCGAAGTCATTTGCAGGACAGCAATTTTCGGCAAAGGAGCGCCCTACCCTGCCAGCAGGCCGTCAAGCTCGCCGGCTGCTTCAAGCGCGGCGAGATCATCAGAGCCACCTACATGGATTTCGCCAATGAAGATCTGCGGCACCGTGCGGGCCTGCGGAGCACGCGAAAGCATCTCATCTCGTTTCGGCCCGCCCATCGTAATGTCGTATTCGTTGAATTCGGCACCTTTCGCTTTCAGCAAATGCTTCGCGCGAACACAGAATGGGCAGGCGAATTTGGTGTAGATGTCGATCGTTGGCGTAGTCATGTTATCAGTCCCGAAAGGTGATCCAGGGCCGATCTGCGCATCGCAGTCCGGGCCCCTTGAAAGGAAAATCTCCTGTCCCAAATAGGGTGTGTCGCAGCGTTCCGCCAGTCCTGGGGAATGCACATGCGGCAAAACCGCAGGCGCTGCATAAGGCAGGTCTGCACACGATGTTCAAATTGCTCAAACAAGAGGATTTGCCAATTATGTCACGTCTAGATTTTACCCCTTACCGCCGCAGTACCGTAGGCTTTGATCGCCTGTTCGACTTGCTTGAGAGTCAGGCTCGCAGCAATTCGGGCGACAATTATCCGCCCTTCAACATCGCGCGCAGTGGCGAAGACAATTATCGCATCACTCTGGCAGTCGCCGGCTTCCGTCCGGAAGATATCGACATCACCGCACAGCAGAACCTTCTTACCGTCCAAGGCAAGAAGCGCGACGAAGTCGAAGATGGCTCGGAACTGCTCCATATCGGAATTGCCAATCGCGGTTTTGAGCGCCGATTCGAACTGGCGGACTACGTTCGGGTCGAAAATGCCGATCTCGCCGATGGTCTTTTGGTGATCGATCTGGTGCGCGAAGTGCCCGAAGCGATGAAGCCGAAGAAGATCGCGGTGAACGGTGCACCAACCCTGACAGCTGTGCCCGATACCAGCGCTGACAAAGCTTCAGACGCGGCCTAACTGCCACATTTTCAATCTGTTGAGAAAAGTGGGGACGGATCGCATTGATCCGTCCCCGCGACCATGTAGCCGCCTCGACCGACGCTGATCGTCCGGGTCGCAGAAGACGATCAATACCGGTGCGAGCTCGAAACAGCGCGGCGCAGGTTGATCTACGCCAGCTTTATACGCTGCTATCACATGGGCGGGTTTATACCCTGCCCCCCTTTAGAAAACCTGTAGACCCGTGCCGCGTAGGGCGAGTTCGCCATTATGCGCAAGATTAATTTCAGGTGTTTGTAAAAACACGACAGCTTTTACACTGAATGAGCTTTGATTGCAAAAAATGCACTAGCGAGTCGGTCGTGAAGGTCAACGAACAAACGACGAGCGGTCATTCGGGCGCTTCAAACGACCTCAAACAAGCCTGGAATGTTCCAACGCGGCTGCGATAAAGCCAGCAAACAAGGGGTGTGGATCGAACGGCTTGGACTTCAACTCAGGGTGAAATTGCACCCCGACAAACCAAGGGTGATCGGGCCGCTCGACAATTTCCGGCAACAACCCATCGGGTGACATTCCCGAAAACACTAGGCCCTGTTTTTCAAGCGGATCAATGTAGGCGCTGTTGACCTCGTAGCGATGCCTGTGCCGTTCCGAAATAACCTCGGCTCCGTCATAGATGCGGGAAGTGTGGCTGTTGGCAGAGAGTTTGGCATCATAGGCGCCCAAGCGCATTGTACCGCCCAGATCACCTCCGGCCTCCCGCTGTTCGATGCCGTCTTCGCTCATCCATTCAGTGATGATCCCGACTACAGGTTCCTGCGTTTCACCGAATTCTGTCGAGGAAGCCGCATCCAGACCCGCCGTTCGCGCGCCTTCGATGCAGGCCATCTGCATTCCGAGACAGATCCCGAAGAACGGAACGCTGCGTTCTCGCGCGAAACGAACGCTGGCAATCTTCCCCTCGCTTCCGCGTTCACCGAAGCCACCAGGGACCAAAATACCGTGCAAAGGTTCGAGTTCAGAGACGATCTCGTCCTCGGAGCCTTCAAACAGTTCGGCGTCGATCCACTTGATGTTGACCTTCACCCGGTTGGCAAGGCCGCCATGGACAAGCGCTTCGTTGAGGCTCTTGTAAGCATCCGGAAGGCCGACATATTTGCCAACCACACCGATTGTGACCTCGCCTTCGGGATTGAAGTATCGGTCGGTCACGTCGTCCCACGCCGAAAGATCGGGTGGCGACGCATCGGTGATCCCGAACCCGCGCAGAACCTCTGCGTCGAGGCCTTCCTGATGGTATTGCAGTGGCACCGAATAGATCGACGGTGCGTCCAGCGCTGGGATCACCGATTCCTTACGAACATTGCAGAAATTGGCGATTTTCTGGCGCTCGCCATCGGGAATTGGATGCTCGGCGCGGCACAGAAGTACGTCAGGCTTGATGCCAAGGCTGGCGAGCTCTCGTACGGAGTGCTGTGTCGGCTTGGTCTTCAACTCGCCGGCGGCGGCGATGTAAGGGACCAGTGTCACGTGAACGCTCAGAGTCTGCTGCGGAGGAAGCTCGTTCCGCAGCTGCCGGATCGCCTCCATGAATGGCAGCGATTCGATATCGCCCACAGTCCCGCCAATTTCGCACAGGATGAAGTCATGATCGTCCTGATCCGCGAGAGCGAACTGTTTGATCGCGTCGGTCACATGCGGGATGACCTGAACTGTCGCGCCTAAATAGTCACCGCGACGCTCTCGCGCGATGATGTCGCGATAGACCCGGCCAGAGGTGATGTTGTCGCTCTGGCGTGCAGACACGCCGGTAAAGCGTTCGTAGTGGCCGAGATCGAGATCGGTCTCGGCACCATCATCGGTCACGTAGACTTCGCCGTGCTGATACGGGCTCATCGTGCCCGGATCGACATTGAGATAGGGGTCGAATTTGCGGATGCGCACCTTGTACCCGCGCGCCTGCAACAGGGCAGCAAGACTTGCTGCCATGAGACCTTTGCCGAGCGAGGAGACCACGCCGCCGGTGATAAAAATGTACCGCGCCATGGGAGGCGAGCCTTAAGCTCTGTTTTGGATTCGGGGCAAGCAAATAGGTGTTAAGCTGCTTGCCAATCCACAGGCTCGTTCGAATGAACGAGCGTTGCGCTTACTCGGCGAGCGGATCTTCGTCGCCAGTTGCTTCAGGCGCACCGGCAGGATCGGCCAAGGGATCTTCGCCTGTGGCCGGAACCGGATCAGCCAGCAGATCGCCGGACGCAGCAGGAGTGGTGCTGCGATCAAGCGTCGAAGAAATGTCGTCTGCGTTGGTCGTGTCGACCGCCACAGCAGCGAGCGCAATCGACAGCGTCACGAATGCGACAGCAAGCCACTTCGTCGAACGGGTAAGGAAATCTGCTGCACCGCGAGCACCCAAGGCACCGCCGGGACTACCGCCGATGCCGAGCCCCCCACCTTCAGAGCGCTGCATAAGCACCACGCCGACTAGAGCGGCGGCGACGATTGCCTGAATGACGGTAAGAAAAATGAAGAGCGACATGAATTGGGTTCTCAAACTGTGTTGGGTGCCATGTAGGCGCGAGGCCTTACGGGATCAACTGTCCTCGGTCTCAGCTGCAGCGAGCGCGATGCCCATGAAGCTGTCGGCAGTAAGGCTGGCTCCGCCAACAAGCGCCCCGCCCACCTCTGGTGTGGCGAAGATTTCTGCAGCATTCTCAGGCTTTACCGATCCGCCATAGAGGATGCGAATTTCGCTGCCTTGGTCTTCGCCATACAGCTCTACCAGCAATTCACGGATTTCGCCGTGCATCGCTGCGATATCGGCTCCAGTTGCGGTCTTTCCGGTACCAATGGCCCAGATCGGTTCATAGGCGATTGTCAGCTTTTCAGATGCGTCGCCCAATTCCTCGCCAGCTTTGGGCAGCGAAGATTTGAGCTGCTTTTTGACGAACTCAATCGCTTTACCAGCGTCGCGCGTCTTTTCGCTTTCGCCGCAGCACAGGATCACCCGCAGGCCCGATCCCAGCGCCGTCTCTGCCTTGGCGCGAACGACGGAATCTTTCTCACCGTGCGCCTGTCGGCGCTCGCTATGTCCAAGAATGACGAATTTTGCCCCGGCATCGGCCAGCATCGCTGCCGAGATATCCCCAGTGTGCGCGCCTTCCGATTCGTGGTGGCAATCCTGAGCCCCGACACCGATCTGTTCGGCTTCGCGGTGGATCGGGTGGATCAAAGTGTATGGCGGCGCGATTGCCACCTCCACTTTCATGTGACGTTGCGCCGCGCGGTCGATCGCGCGCGCTTCGGACAGCATGGCTCTGGTACCATGCATTTTCCAATTTCCGACAATGTAGGGCCGCTGGGCCATGCCAATTTCCTGCGAGGTAACGAATCTCGACCCGATGTAGGGTCAGGGGGCGGCGTCCGCTAGCCGAGGAAGCGCTTACAGTCAAAAGGCTTGGCTACCTGTTGCCGGGAGGTCGCAGGGCCGATAAAGCGCAATCACATTCCAAGGTTGGCTTTGCCACATATTGCGCAGGATTACGCACACCAATGATTTCGGGATTTCGCAAGTTCTTCCAGTCGAAAATCGGCTTGGCCATCACGTTTCTTTTTATCGGTCTGATCGCACTTGCGTTTGCAGCGAGTGATATCACCGGCAGCACGTTTGGCGGTGTCTCTGGTGGTGATCGCGTCGCCTTGGTCGGCGATGATCGCATCACCACGTCGGAGCTGACCAGCACAGCCAATTCGGCGTTGCAGCAAGTGCGCGGCGAGAACCCGACCATCACGATGCCTGCCTTCATCGAACAAGGCGGCTTCGAAGAAGTTCTGAACCAGCTGATCGATCGCTACGCCATCGGCGCTTACGCCGAAAAGTACGGCCTGCGCGCAGGCGAGAATCTGGTGAACAGCGAAATACTTCAAATCGCCGCGTTCCGCGGGATCGATGGGGAATTTGATCAGCGGACTTACCAGGCAGCGCTTAGCCGACAGGGTATTTCCGATGCCATCCTTCGCCGCGATCTTTCAGACGGCCTCCTCGCCCAGCAATTGCTGATTCCTGCCTTCGCCGTGCCGCAGATGCCGGGCAAGGTGGCTCAGCAATATGCGGCGCTAGTACTGGAACGCCGCAAAGGCGAGATTGCCTTGATCCCAAGCGAAGCTTTTGCTCCGGAAGGTGAGCCGACTGACGCACAACTTGAGGCGTTTTACTCGGAAAACCGCGATCGCTACGTGCTGCCGGAACGTCGGACGATCCGGTTCGCGACTTTTGGTGCAGACACGCTTGATGCAAGCGTCACGCCCACTCCCGCCGAGATCAAAGCCCGCTACGACGCCGAACCCACGCGCTTCGCTGCGCAAGAAACGCGCGATGTTTCGTCCTTCTTCGTGCCGACTGAAGATGCTGCAAACGCTATCGTGGCACGCATTCGGGGCGGTCAATCGCTTGAAGCCGCTGCGCAAGAGGCAGGGTTCAGCGTCACGAGTGTGGAAAACAACACGAAAGCCCAGCTCGCGTCATCAGCAAGTCTCGCCGTTGCGGAGTCGGTATTCAACACGGCACGAGGCCAAGTCGCCGATCCCGCACGCAGCGCGCTTGGCTTCTACATCGCCCGTGTGGATAACATCACGCGCACACCGGCTCGCACTCTTGAGCAAGCCACTGAAGAACTGAGCGAGCAAATCGAGGGCGAAAAGCGCGCTGCCGCCCTCGCCGATCTGAGCGCCCGGATCGAGGAAGAGGTCGATGGCGGCACCGCCTTGGCCGAGGTCGCGGATGCCTACAATCTCGAACTGACCACTACCGCACCATTGCTTGCTGATGGCCGAGTGTTCGGGGAACAGGGTGGACAGGCACCGCCTGTTTTGGCCGCGACAATCGCGACAGCTTTCCAGATGGAAGAAAGCGAACCTCAGCTAGCGGAACTGGTGCCCGGGACGCAGTTCATTGTGTTCGAAGTCGGGCAGATTACCGAATCTGCCGCTCCGCCGCTTGCTGAAATTCGCGATGAATTGGTCGTCGGATGGCGCTTCTTCGAAGGCAGCAAACTCGCCCGGGAGAGTGCAGACCGTGTGCTTGATGCAGTACGCGGCGACACCACGCTTAGTGCAGCCCTCGATGGCGAGGACAAACCGTTTCCCGGAATCGAGCGGATCGATCTCGAACGCCGTCAGCTCATGGCGCAGCAGAACCGCAACATTCCTGCACCGCTCGTGTTACTGTTCAGCATGGCCGAAGGCTCCACCAAGCTGCTGGAAGCACCGAACGATATTGGCTGGTACATTGTCGATCTCGACGAAATCTCCGCCGAGCCGCTTGCGGATGACAGCCCCATACTGGCTCAAACCCGCCAGCAGCTCGCACCGGCATTGATCAACGAATACACCGCCCAGCTGACCGCCGCGATCCGCGCAGAGATCGAGGTTGAAGAGAATGCCGCCGCAATCGAAGCGGTTCGCAAGCAGCTGTCCGGCGAGATCTGAACAGGAAAGCTCAACCCCGCGTATGACGGAGGCAAACCAAACCAGCGCGCTTCCGGATAATGCGGCAGGCGCAGCCGCTGCTCTGGCAGCGGGGCAGCCAGCATTGGTGTGGCGCAAAGCCATCGCCGATTGCGACACGCCGGTTGGTGCAGCGCGCCGATTGATCGAACCGGGCCGCGGCGACTTTTTGCTGGAATCGGTCGAGGGCGGAGAAGTTCGCGGACGCTACAGCCTGCTCGGCCTTGATCCCGACCTCGTGTTTCGTGGAAGCGAAGGGTCGGCAGAGATCAATCGCGAGTGGCAGCATGACGTCACCGCATTTCAACCATGCGAAGGCGACGCGCTCGCCGAACTGCGCTCCCTGGCTGCCGCCTGCCGGATCGATGTGCCCGATGCCTTGCCCCCTGCCCTGGCCTGTCTGGTCGGATACTTCGGCTATGAGACGATTGGTCTGGTCGAAACTCTACCTCGAGCAGAGCCGAGCGAGCTTGCACTGCCGGACCTTCTGTTCGTGCGCCCGACTATCATCCTCGTCTTCGATGGATTGAGTGATGAGCTGTTCTGCATCGCACCGATCTGGAACGCCGATGACCCCGCAGCGGCTATCGAACGCGCAGGAGAGCGCATCGATGAGACCTTGCGCACATTGTCGCAAAGACGTCCTGCTGAACCGAGACTTGCAGGCCAGGTGGCAGAGCCGGAACTCACGCCCGTTCTCGATGGAAACGATTACAAATCTTTGGTCGCCCGCGCGAAGGACTACATTCTTGCTGGCGACATTTTTCAGGTCGTTTTGGCGCAGCGTTTCACATGCCCGTTCGAACTGCCCCCGCTCGCGCTTTACCGTGCGTTGCGACGCGTGAACCCATCTCCGTTCCTCTATTTTCTAGATCTACCTGGCTTTGCCATCGTTGGCTCCAGTCCGGAAATCCTTGTCCGGGTGCGCGACGGCGAAGTGACAATCCGGCCAATCGCAGGGACGCGCCCACGCGGCTCCACATCGGCCGAAGACAGTGACAACGAAGCAAGCCTGCTCGCGGACCCGAAAGAACGCGCGGAGCATTTGATGCTGCTGGATCTTGGCCGCAACGATGTCGGGCGTGTCGCGGCACGTGGAAGCGTCGAAGTGACTGACAGCTTCACAATCGAACGGTACAGCCACGTGATGCATATCGTCAGCAATGTCGTGGGAGAACTAGCAAGCGGTCGCGACGCGCTCGACGCCCTGTTTGCAGGCTTCCCAGCTGGCACCGTTTCGGGCGCACCCAAGATCAGAGCCTGCGAGATCATAGCGGAATTGGAGCCTGAAACGCGCGGTGCCTATGCAGGCGGTGTCGGCTATTTCGCGCCAGATGGATCGGTCGATTCGTGCATCGTTTTGCGCACAGCCGTGGTGAAGGATGGAACGATGCATGTTCAGGCCGGCGCTGGCATTGTCGCTGATAGTGACCCCGATTACGAGTTGGCCGAATGCAAAGCCAAAGCGGGCGCCTTGATCGCAGCTGCTCGTGAGGCTGTCAGAGTCGCAAGCGAACCGGGATATGGACAATGAAGCGCGTCATCTTAACCGCCGCAGCGTTCACAGCGCTCGCTGCATGCAACGAGCAACCGGCAGGTGAGCCAATCGTCCGCGCCGAATTGGGCGAAGGGACTGCGAACGGAGAAGTTGTTCAAGCTCCGGACGCGGAAGCGACGTCTCAGGAGCCTGAAGTGGCGTCAGCTTGCCGCTCGGTTTCCTTCGAGAATGTGCCGCTCACGCATTGTGTCGCCGATCCCGCGGAGCACCGAGTTACAACGCGTCTTGGCCAATCTGGCAGCGGCCCGTTCCGATCTCTTTCCGCGTTTGCAGAGACGGTCGACGATCAGACGATCGCTTTCGCCATGAACGCGGGGATGTACGGCGATGATGGCGAACCGATTGGCTACTATGTTGAAAACGGCGACCGGCAAGAGGAGCTGAACCGCTCCGAAGGGCCTGGTAATTTCCACATGAAGCCCAACGGCGTATTCTTTGGCACCGGCGGAACCTGGCGCGTGTTGAGTGCGGACCGGTTCTATTCGACCGTACGCGATCGCCCTCGCTTTGGCACGCAGTCTGGCCCGATGTTGGTGATCGACGGCGAGCTTCATCCTGATATTCAGGACAACGGCCCTTCGCGCGCGATCCGCAACGGCGTTGGCGTGAGCGATGATGGCAAGGCGCATTTCGTGATTTCGAACGGAGCGCTATCGTTCGGGCAACTTGCCAGATTTTACCGTGACGAGCTGAAAGTGAAGAATGCCTTGTTCCTCGACGGCAACGTCTCTTCGCTGTGGGATCCTGCAACCGATCGTCTCGACCGAGGCGTGATCGGCCCGATGATCGTCGTGACCAAGCGGGAGGGTGCGGGCGGATGATCCTTGTCATCGACAATTACGACAGCTTCACCTTCAACCTCGTCCACTACCTGATGGAGCTAGGGGCCGAAGTGCGCGTGGAGCGCAACGATGCTCTGACCGCTTCCGATGCAATCGCGACGAACGCTTCAGGCTTCCTGATCTCGCCAGGGCCATGCACACCTGACGACGCGGGCATTAGCCTTGAATTGGTTGCAGCGTGTGCCGACGCAGAGAAACCGCTTCTGGGTGTGTGTCTGGGTCACCAGTCGATTGGCCAACATTTCGGCGCACGCGTCGTGAGAGGGGGCCTGATGCACGGCAAGACATCTCCGGTTTCGCATGACAGTACAGGCATGTTTGCGGGCCTGCCGTCACCCTTCACCGCGACCCGCTATCACAGCCTTGAAGTTGTCGATGCTCCCGAAAGCCTGATTGCAAACGCCCATGCCGAAACCCCAGGCGGCGATCATGCCAGCGTGATGGGGTATCGACACGAGAGCCTGCCGATCCACGGCGTGCAGTTCCACCCCGAAAGCATCGCCACCGAGCATGGCCATGCACTGCTCGCCAACTTCCTGAATATCTGCGGCATCGATGCGCAGTTGCCCGAAAGACTAACCGCATGAGCACCCTCCCCGACGTCACCACGCCGCTCAGCGAGACCGAAGCTGAAACCGCTTTCGGTTCGTTGCTGGACGGCAAGACCAGCGAGGATGAGATCGAGCGGTTTCTGGTCGCTCTCTCGGCGCGCGGTGAAACTTCGGATGAAATCGCAGGAGCAGCGCGGGCACTGCGTGCAAGGCTGATCCCTATCGAAGCACCGGAAGATGCGATCGACGTCTGCGGCACTGGAGGCGACGGACATCACACGCTGAATGTTTCGACTGCCGTCAGCCTCGTCGTCGCTGCCTGCGGAGTGCCCGTCGCCAAGCACGGCAACCGCGCAGCCTCATCCAAATCAGGCGCCGCAGACACTCTCGAGGCTCTCGGTCTCGACATGGATGCCGCCGGGCGCACAGCCGAGAAAACTCTGGCCGAGCTGGGCATCTGCTTTCTGTTCGCAAAGAACCATCACCCGGCGATGGGACGGATCCAGCCCATCAGATTGAAGATCGGCAAGCGTACGATCTTCAATCTGATGGGGCCGCTCTCCAACCCGGCCAAGGTCAAAAGCCAGCTGATCGGGATCGCGCGCCCGGCCTATGTCCCAATCTACGCGGGTGCCATGGCGAAACTTGGTACCGGACGATCGCTCATCGTGTCCGGCGATGAAGGGCTGGATGAACTCAGCCTCGCAGGCGGGAACGAAGTTGCAGTCGTGACGGGGAGCAGTTTCGAGATGCACCGGATGCATCCGTTCGATGCCGACATTGGCATTGCCCCCATCGAAGCCATTCGCGGCGATGATGCACGGCACAATGCGGCGGCGCTCAAGGCGCTGCTGATGGGCGCGCCAGGGCCCTATCGCGACGCGGTTCTTTTTAACGCTGCGGGAGCGCTAGCGGTTGCACGCAAGGGCACAGAATGGCCCGAGCGCGCAGCTATGGCTGCCGAAGCGATTGATTCCGGCAAAGCGATGAAGCTGCTCGAAAACTGGATCGAGTTGGCGGTCTGAACCGATGAACAAGCTTGAAGAGATATGCGCGAACAAGCGGCAGGAAGTGGCCGCACGCAAAGCCGCCACTACCCGTTCTGCGCTCACAGACATGGCGCGCGAACAATCCGAACCACGAGGCTTTGAAAGTGCGCTACGCATAGCAAGCAGAGACGGCTTTGGGTTGATCGCCGAAATCAAAAAGGCGAGCCCATCCAAGGGACTGATCCGCGAAGACTTCCGCCCGGCTGATCATGCGCGTGACTATGAGGCCGGCGGAGCGGCATGCCTTTCGGTGCTGACAGATGCACCCTATTTTCAGGGGCATGAGGATTATCTGATCGAGGCCCGCGCAGCGTGCGGTCTGCCTGTCCTGCGCAAAGACTTCATGGTCGATCCTTGGCAGTGTCTCGAGGCGCGCTCGATTGGTGCCGATGCGATCCTGATCATTGTTGCCGCGCTTGAGGACACCGCCATGCAAGAGATCGAAGCCGCTGCTCGCGAGCACGCAATGGATGTGCTTGTCGAAGTCCATGACGAAGCAGAGCTGGAACGCACGGTCACCCATCTCAATTCGCGACTGATCGGCGTCAACAACCGCGATCTGAAGACATTCACCACCTCGCTTGCGACCACGGAGCGTCTTGTTCCCCTCGCACCGCAGGATGCGCTGATTGTGGGAGAAAGCGGAATTGCGACCCATGCCGATTGCGAGAGGCTTAACACAGCAGGCGTCCGGACCTTCCTCGTTGGCGAAAGCCTGATGCGCGCTAGCGATATTACGCTTGCAACTCGCGAACTGCTCGGAGCACAATCCGACCCGCAATGAGTGGACTCACACATCTCGGCGAAGACGGCGCGGCGCGAATGGTCGATGTCGGCGGAAAGGCCGAAAGCCACCGTGTGGCCATAGCTTCAGGCCGGATCACGATGTCTGAAGAGTGCCTGACCGCGATCAAAGCAGGCGACGCCCCCAAAGGAGACGTGCTTGGAACTGCGCGCATCGCTGGAATTATGGCGGCCAAGCGAACTGGCGAATTGATCCCCCTCTGCCACCCGCTTGGGCTGGAAGCGGTGACGCTGGATTTTGCATTCGAGGATGACGGAATTCGCATAACAGCAACCGCATCTCTGACAGGCAAAACCGGCGTAGAGATGGAGGCCATGGTTGCCGTCTCTACCGCGCTGCTGACGATTTACGACATGGCAAAGGCCATCGACAAAGGCATGGTCATTGGCGACGTGCGATTGATCGAGAAACGTGGCGGAAAGTCCGGTGTGTGGAAAGCGCCCGCGGGATGACCGGTCTGCTTCCCTTGGAGGACGCGCAGAACAGGCTTTTCGAACTTGCACCGCGCATGCCAGCTTCGACTGTTGCCGTAGAGCAAGCAGTTGGTGGCTACCTCGCAAAGGACCTTATCGCTAGCCGAACCCAACCTCCCGCCAACCTCTCAGCAATGGATGGTTACGCACTTTGCGGAGCCGGCCCATGGAAAATTGTAGGCGAATCGCGCGCGGGTTGCAGTTTCGAAGGAGCGCTTTGTACGGGTCAGGCGGTCAAGATATCGACTGGCGCGAGAGTGCCCGAAGCTGGTGATAGCATTCTCCTGAAAGAAGATGCGCGCCTCGGCAGTGATACGTTGGCGATAAGCGATCAGGCGTCGCCCCGCCACATCCGGCCCCATGGATTCGATTTCAAGCTCGGCGATGTCGTCTTGGAAGCGGGCACCCGAATTGGTCCGGGGCAGTTGGCACTAGCCATTTCGGCAGGAAAGGCGGAACTGCAGGTCGCGCGCGCACCGAAGGTCGCGATCCTCGATAGCGGAGACGAATTGGGCGCAGACCCCTGCAATCTTGCGCCCCATCAGATTCCGGCAAGCAACGGCGCGATGATCGCGGCCATGCTGCATCAGGAAGGCTGTGAGACGCTGCGCCTTGGGCCCGTGCCGGATGACCACGATGCCTTGGCAAATGCGCTTTCGCAGGCGGAAAGCGCAGACATTGTCATTAGCTCGGGCGGTGCCTCGGTCGGTGACCATGACCTCATCCAAGAGGCGCTTGGCCGCTGGGGCGCGGAACTCACATTCTGGAAGGTGGCAATAAAGCCCGGCAAACCACTGATGGTGGCGAAGCGAGGGTCTCAGGTTGTGCTCGGCTTGCCCGGAAACCCAGTGTCGAGCTTCGTGACCTGTTTCCTGTTCGCTCTTCCCCTTGTTCGTGCAGCGATGGGAGCCCCTGCACCCTTCCCGCGCGCACAAACCCTAGTCGCTGCAGAAGGCTTCCCCACTGTCGGCAGACGCCGTGAATTCCTGCGCGGTGTCAGCGACGGCGTACAGGTCCGTCTTGCAGCATCGCAGGACTCGAGTGCGCTGCGTGCGTTGGCAGCGGCAAATTGCTTGATAGATCGGCCCGAGGGATCACCTGCGGTGCGTGCCGGGGAGGCGGTAATGGCTTACAACCTCCAGAATGGCTGAATTGCGGGCTTTGCGACGGCTTCTCCGGTTGACTCACTGAATCAAGTTGCCTACTTGTTCTTTATTCGTTCACCATATCGGCGGGCGGAACAGTGCAGACAACGCACCCTGCCAATAGTGGAATGGTGCCTCTTCAAGCACGCCAAATTGAACCTGCGCCTTTTGCGGGTGCCAGCGCGACCGTGCTGGTGTTCGATGATCGGCCCAAGGGAGGTTTTCCATGCTGACAGCCAAGCAGCACGAATTGATCCGATTTATCCAGCAACGTCTGGAAGAGACCGGGATCTCGCCCAGTTTCGAAGAAATGAAAGAAGCGCTCGATCTCAAGAGCAAATCAGGCGTTCACCGCCTGATTTCTGCGCTTGAAGAACGCGGCTTCATCCGCCGTCTGCCCAACCGTGCGCGAGCTCTCGAGGTCATCAAGATGCCCGAGGATGCGACCCCGACGCCTCGCGCCACGCTGGCTGCAAATGATCCGGTCGGCTCTGCGTCCGCGGTTATGCGGTCTGCTCCTGAACCGGCCAATGATGTGATCGAGATACCTCTTCACGGGCGGATTGCTGCTGGTGCTCCGATTGAAGCGCTTGAAGGGCAGAACTCCTTGCCTGTTCCGGCTGCCTTGCTCGGTCCCGGAGAGCACTACGCACTCGAGGTCTCAGGTGACTCCATGGTTGAGGCTGGCATCTTTGACGGCGACTTCGCACTCGTCCGCCGCACCGACACCGCCCGTGACGGCGAGATCGTCGTGGCGCTGGTTCGCGGCGAAGAGGCGACGCTCAAATATCTTCATAAGGATGGTGGCAATGTTCGGCTCGATCCGGCCAACGCCGCTTATGATCCGCAGGTCTATGGCTCGAATGAAGTTCAGGTTCAGGGCAAGCTGGCCGGCCTTCTGCGGCGCTACCACTGATTACGTGTGCGGGGAGTCGCTAGTCCGACTTCCCGCGCCACCAACCATGCTCACCCTGCCCGGCTGCGACTTCGATGATGGTCTCGTCGGTCAGGTTTAGCGCCAGACCGCCAGTACGATGGAGCAAACGGCGGTCGGCTTTCAGCCACAGCGGTTTGCAGGAATACGGCAGATAGCGGTCAGCAACGACGATGTCGGCACGTTCACAAGCGGCAGCCAAAGCTCGCTCCTCGACAAGATCACGGTTCCGGGCGAGCAGTAAAGTCCAGTTTCGGCCGCCGCGCTCAATGTCGACGAAGCAGAATTCGTTGGAGCATTCCGATCCAGCCCATCGCGCGATTGGAACGGGTTCACTGGTGACGCTTGCGAGTTCAAGCAGATTGTCCCGCGCATAATCTGAGCGTGTGTCTCGCAGTGAAAGCAACTGCTTTCCTCCGTTGCTATCCTCGATGGTGATTCCGACGTGGCGCCCTTCCCGCCCGATAAGAACATCAGGGATCGGTGTTGCGAGGAGCATCGCTGTTGCGACGAGCGCCGGAACGAAGCCAAGCATACGCGCTCGCCCGTTCCAAAGCGCCAGCCACAATCCCCCCGCTACGAACAGCGCAATCGTCAGCTTGCTCATCTGCGGCATCAGTTTGACCGCGCCCGGCTGAGCCGAAGTGAAATGCGCAATACCCAGCATCATGTCGAGTGATCGGCCGACAAGCCACCAAACCGGTCCACCCAGTCCCACCAGATCAAGGAAAAGAGCCACTGCGATGAGCGGCATGGAGATGAAAGTGACCAGCGGTATCGCGAAGACATTGGCGAATGCGCCGTAGACGCCGGCTCTGTGAAAGTGGAACAGGACCACCGGCATCAACGCGATTTCAATCACCAGCCCGGTCACAAACAGCATCAATACCCGCCGGCCAGTCTTAGCAAACCAGCTTTCCTCCCTCGCCGCGAGAAACGCCTTCACCGGAGCACTCGAATGCAAGGCGACAATCGCCAAGACGGCAGAAAAGCTCATCTGGAAGCTCGGCCCGACAATGCTTTCCGGCCATAGCAACAGGACAAACATCGCCGCTGCGGCGACCATTCGGAGAGACAGCGCATCGCGCCCCATCGCCAGTGCGATCAATACAAGCATAGCGGCCGCGCAGCTACGCACCGTCGGTACTTCAGCACCCGTCAGAAGCGTGTACCCAACCCCAGCCAGGGCGCCGACGGCAGCGGCAGCGATTGGTAGTCGGATGCGCAATGCAATGGGTGGGAACAACGCGAGCAGCTTGAGCGCCACGAGATACGCTGCCGCGATGACGGCGCTAACATGCAATCCGCTGATCGAAAGCAGGTGGGTCAGCCCCGCGTCCCGCATTGCATCTTCGTCCGCTTCAGCGATTCCGCCTCGGTCTCCGCTCGCGAATGCTGCCGCGATTGTGCCTGCTGATCCATCGACTCGCTCCCGCACATGAGCGGATAGAGAGCGTTGGATTGCCGGAATTCCGGACGCTTGCGGTGCAGCCTGAACAATCGAAACATCGCCGATCACGCTGCCGGTGGCCGCAAGTCCTTTGAACCACGCGGCTCGCGCAAAATCATAGGCTCCGGGCAACATTGGGCTCGCGGGCGGCATCAATCGCACTCTGGCGCGGACAATTGCGCCCTCGGCCAGCACTTGGCTCGTTTGCTCCAGCGGGACATTCAGCCGGATCTTGCGGCTTTCCCCGGTTGAAGCGTCGCGAACGGCGAGGGTTAGCCGGGTGCGATCCCGTGAGGGCTGGTCCTCACGGTCAAGAACATAGCCCTGAACACGCTCGACCACCGGCCGTTCGATTGGTTCTGCGCCCACCATCTCGGACCTCAGCCAGATCACAGCAATACCGGCTGCGAAGAGCAGGCTGCAAGCAATGGCGGCCTGTCGCAGGTGAACACGTCGATCATCCCCGCGCCAGAAGGCAACGGCGGCCAACGCCAGTACTATCGCAACGGTTATCGCGGCACCCCACTGCAGCGGGTTCTTCAGGGCGAACCATGTAAGTATCCCACTCGCAAACATGACCGCCAGCCACGGAGCACGGTCAAATCCGGCACCGACCAAGAACTGTTCAACACGGTGGGCCAGGCCGAGCGGACCATCGCCATCGACCCTCAGTTGCGGCACGCCCCATTGCCAAGAGCCGCTTGCAGAATTACGGGCGGCACCATCATTAGAGGCGGCGCCGTTTCCGGCCCCTTCCCCCATCGGTATGATCGGCGCATCGCGCATCGGCGTCCCCCTGGCTTCAGCACATGCGGCCAGAACCAAAGTGAAAAGGAATTAGCAGCTTATGGCAAGCGAAAGCCGCCCAAATTCATCCGGCGAGGCCCACTCGGTGGTTACGCGCTTTGCCCCCTCGCCAACCGGCTTCCTGCATATCGGTGGCGCGCGAACCGCCTTGTTCAACTGGCTCTATGCGAGGCATCACGGCGGAAAGGCGCTGCTTCGGATCGAGGACACCGACAAGAAGCGCTCAACCCAGGAAGCCATCGACGCCATTCTTGACGGGCTCGACTGGCTGGGTCTGGACTATGATGAGGAACCGACATTCCAGTCGCAACGGGCGGAACGTCATGCCGAGGTCGCGCACAAGATGCTTGAAGCGGGCCATGCGTATAAGTGCTTCGCCACACCCGAAGAACTCGAGGCGATGCGGGCGGAGCAGCGCGCGAACAAGCAACCGATGCGCTATGATGGCCGCTGGCGCGATCGCGATGCATCGGAAGCTCCAGCGGGTGCCCCTTATGTTGTCCGGCTGAAAACACCGACAGAGGGCGAAGCCACAATCCAGGATGAGGTCCAGGGCAGCGTGTCGGTCAAGAACGAAGAGATCGACGACTACATCATCCTGCGTGCTGATGGGTCACCGACCTATATGCTGGCAGTTGTGGTCGACGATCATGACATGGGCGTCACCCACGTCATCCGCGGCGACGATCACCTCAACAATGCCTTCCGCCAGTTGCCAATCTACCGCGCAATGGACGGGATCGAAGGTGGCTGGCCAGATCCTGTCTACGCGCACATCCCCCTGATCCATGGTTCGGACGGCGCGAAGCTCTCCAAACGACACGGCGCATTAGGTGTTGAAGCCTACCGAGACGAGATGGGCATTCTCTCCGATGCCTTGTTCAACTACCTGTTGAGGCTCGGCTGGGCCCACGGCGATCGCGAAGAGGTTGCCCGCGAAGAGGCGATCGAACTGTTCGATCTGGCGGGCGTCGGCAAAAGCCCATCACGTTTCGACCTCAAAAAGCTCGAAAACCTCAATGGCCACTACATCCGTGCTGCTGACGATCGGGTGCTGGCGGATCTGATGCTGCCAAGACTTCCGGATGGAGCCAATGCGGACATGCTGGTTCAGGCCATACCAGTGCTCAAAACACGAGCTAAGAATCTCGATGAACTGGTTGACGGTGCAGGATTTTTATTCGCTTCACGCCCGCTTTCAATGACTGAGAAGGCAGCCAAGTTGCTTGACGAAGACGGGCGCAAGCGTTTGAGGTTCGTTTCGGAACAATTAGCGCAGGAAAATAGCTGGACAATCGAAGCTCTCGAAGCCAGTACGAAGGCGCTCGCCGAAGACATGGGATTGGGTTTGGGCAAGCTCGCGCAGCCGATGCGCGCCGCACTCACCGGGACGACAACATCGCCTGGTATTTTCGATGTTCTGGTCCTTTTGGGACGGGAAGAAGCCCTTGCACGGCTCGACGCGCAGGTCGCAGAGAGCTGAGACGGGCAGGATTTGGACAGGAGACACCTAGTGGCAGACAAGCACGCCAAACTCGAGCTGGGCGGAGAAACGCATGAGTTTCCCGTACTCGAAGGCAGCACCGGCCCCGATGTCGTCGACATTCGCAAACTTTACGGCTCCACGGGAGCTTTCACCTTCGACCCCGGCTACAAGTCGACGGCCAGTTGCGAAAGCGCGCTGACCTATATCGACGGCAACGAAGGTGTATTGCTGCACCGCGGTTACCCGATTGGACAACTGGCAGAACATTCGAGCTTTATGGAGGTTTCCTACCTCCTGCTGAACGGCGAATTGCCAAGCGCCGACGAGCTCGACAATTTCAGCTACACCATCACCCGCCACACGATGCTGCACGATCAGTTGCGGCAGTTCGTCCAGGGCTTCCGCCGCGATGCGCACCCGATGGCGATTATGTGCGGCGTGGTTGGCGCCTTGTCCGCGTTCTATCACGACAGCACAGACATTGCCGATCCAGAGCACCGGAAGATCAGTTCGCATCGTCTGATCGCGAAAATGCCGACGATCGCGGCCATGGCGTACAAGTATGCCGTCGGTCAGCCGTTCATGCAGCCCAAGAATGATCTGAGCTACACCGGCAATTTCCTGCGCATGACGTTCGGTGTTCCGGCCGAGGAATATGAAGTTCATCCTGCCATCGAGAAAGCGATGGATCGGATCTTCATTTTGCACGCCGACCACGAACAAAACGCTTCGACGTCAACCGTGCGGCTCGCCGGTTCATCGGGCGCGAACCCGTTCGCCTGTATCGCCGCCGGCATCGCCTGTCTGTGGGGTCCTGCACATGGGGGTGCGAACGAAGCTGCGCTCAACATGCTTCAGGAAATCGGTTCGCCGGACAAGATCCCGCACTATATCGAGCGGGCCAAGGACAAGAACGATCCGTTCCGCCTTATGGGTTTCGGCCACCGGGTCTATAAGAACTACGATCCACGCGCGACCGTGATGCAGCAGACTTTGCGTGAAGTGTTTGAAGCGCTGAACGTCACTGACCCGGTCTTTGAGACCGCCCTGCAGCTTGAAGAGCTCGCGCTAAACGACGATTATTTCAAGGAAAAGAAGCTGTTCCCGAATGTGGACTTCTATTCCGGCATCATCCTGTCGTCGATCGGTTTCCCGACCACAATGTTCACTGCCTTGTTCGCCCTCGCCCGCACCGTGGGCTGGGTCGCGCAGTGGAACGAGATGATCTCCGATCCGGGTCAGGTCATCGGTCGTCCGCGTCAGCTTTACACAGGCCCAACGCAGCGTGACTACGTACCGGTCGGCCAACGCTAAGCCACGGTCTTACGGCACAGATTTATGGGGCGGTCCTTCACCAAGCTGTTGCTTCAGGTGATCGGGGCCGCCCTTTTCATTTCTGGAATCATGTGGGCGTTGCAAGGCGCAGGTATTCTGATGTGGCCTGCCAGCAGCTTCATGCTCGCTCAGAGGGAATGGGCCCTCTACGGCGCGATCGCCGCCTGTTTGGGGGCATTGCTATTCTGGGCATCGACGCGGATTGCTCAGCGGAAATAGGTGCGTTCAATCGACCTGACGCAGTGACAGGATAAACTCGGCGCCTTTGTCGCGGTCCGTGTTGAGAGACAATTCTCCGCTCATGGCACGCGCCAGTCGGCGTGAGATATAGAGCCCAAGGCCCGACCCACCATCATTGTCGCGCCCAAGGCGCTCGAACTTGTCGAACACCTTGCTGGCTTGCTCAGGGTCGACGCCTGGGCCCTGATCGATGACCTTCAAATCGACTGTCTGATCCAGCCTCGGCTCAACCAGCACCTCCACTGTGCTGCCGACGGGTGAATAGGCAATTGCGTTGCCAATCAGGTTGATCAGGATCTGGAGCACTCGGCGGAATTCTCCAATCACCTCCGCGGATGCATCCTTAGGCGGCAGCAAGATCGAGATGTTGCGGTCTTGCGAACGGACACCCAATATCCCCGCTGCACGCCGCGCGACATCGCTCAGATCGACCTTTTCCTCTGCCGTTTTGAAGTCAGGAGCCTCGACAACTTCCAAATCGCCAAGATCATCGAGCATCGCGGAGAGATGCTTGCCCGCGGAGGCGATGTTGCCAGCATACTCGCTGTATTCGGCGCGCAGCGGCCCTGCGAGACGCGATTGGATGGTTTCGGCATTGGCGATGATGCGAGCGATCGGCTGACGCAAGACCGGTGTGAGTGCGCTGCCGACTACCCGCGCATTGGCTTGCTCCGCTTCTGCATCCGCAAGATCCGCATCCGAATGCAGCATTGGTTCGTCTGCGACCAGCAACAGCTCAAATCCGCGCGGTGCGCCATTAACCGGTCCAGATGGCAGCAAGCGAACGCGCCAGCCCCGATCTGAACCGGGGATTTTGCAGTTCGCCCCGTCCAGCAATCGCCAATGAAGCGGCTGATGATGCGCTACGCCCACAAGCTCAACGTAGTTGGACCACGGCTTTCCCGGTTCTTGGGCAATCGCTGCTTCAAGTTCGGTGGCGTCGGCGCTCGATGTACTGAGGACCTGGACCCGCTGCTGGGAATCGAGACGCGCCGAGATTTCTGCGCTCGCCCGGTCGATCGCATCCAACCGTTCCGCCAACTCGTTCACGTTGCCCTGTGGCAGCGGGCTGCGCTGCCAATTGTCGACCATGATCTCACAGCCGCCGCCATCCTCTTCTCCCAGTGGATGGACACGGACAAAACCGGTGATGAGCGCCTCGCCATCGAACGCCGCAAATTCTCGCGCTACCCTCAAGCCGAGCTTTCGCGCCTGTTGAACCAGAGCGAGCATTTCAGGGACCGCCAGCGTGCCGGGTACCGTGCCGCCGCATCGCTCATGCAGGTCGACAATAGGCTCATCAGCTGTCAGCAGCCGGTCGCTGTCATCGGTAAGGCCTCTTGCGGCGAGCAAAGTCTGGGTCTGATCAGTGGACATGATTAGCCTGCAGCACTCGCATTGGACCGGCTCAGCATTGCTTGGGCGTCATGCGCCGCAATATCACCTATTCCAACAGGGAGGCCCTCTTCCGGTTCGATCAGCAGAAACTGTTGCTCGATTGCGTTTGCATCCAGACCCGCGGCCCGCAGAGACAAAGCAAGCCGGGCTGCCTGCCGCTCGTGACACGCGAGAACGGCGAGTTCTCTCGGCTGCTTGGTCTGCATCCCAAGCGACGTGACAAACAGCGCAAAACCCGCATGTTCAAGGTTGAGTGCAGCAGCCGAGCCGCCGCGCATCGCGGAAATCAATCGGGACAGCAGACCCACTCGGGTCGCTCCCTCATCATAGGAATGCTTGAGTTCTTGCGAAGCTGTTGCGCGTTGAAGAAGTTCAAGCCGCTCGCAGTGTTTGTCCCAGCTCCTGATCACCGCACCGAACAGTTCCGCCGGCAACTCGGCGAGCGGCAATTGCATGCGTCTTTGGTTTTGGACGAACCGCGATTGCGCGACCATCGCGCTCATGGCCAACTCGCCGACAGCTGGCTTCTCAGATGCGATCAATTCCTGAAGGAGCGGCGACAGAACCGGATCGACCATGGAGCGCTGTTCAAGCCGCTCAATCAGATGCCCTTCCATGGCAATGGCGTAGCAGTGGCTTAGGACCGCGCTGTCACCACTCAATTGGTCGGCGAACCGATCTACCTCTTCATCACGGAATGGATCGGCGCTGTC
Organism: uncultured Erythrobacter sp.; assembly: GCF_947499705.1. Taxonomy (NCBI): domain Bacteria; kingdom Pseudomonadati; phylum Pseudomonadota; class Alphaproteobacteria; order Sphingomonadales; family Erythrobacteraceae; genus Erythrobacter; species uncultured Erythrobacter sp. Next base: position 1,397,425 of record NZ_CANMPJ010000001.1, read on the forward strand.
GAAGGACGCAAAGGCTAGCTGCCGAGCCAGATCGAACAGCATCCCGCGCAGCCTCGCAACAATTGCATCACTGACAAGTGAATGCCCTTCGCCGGCCAAGAGATGCGAGAGGACTGGCGTAACGCCGCTCAGGGCACGGTCACTGCGCGCAAGCTCGTCTTTGAGGACAGCTTCGATCGACGCAGCGCGCAAGGCTCCATCGGAACCTTCCTGGGAGGCCGGAGCCCTATCGTTTGCCAAATCGCGCATCGTGCCGCCGTACAGGGCCATAGTTAAAGCCGCGTTAGCTCAGTTTCTTCGCAAACGCAGCAGTTTGTGCGCGAGCGCGACAAGGCCAAGAGTGGCTAAGGTATCTTCAGGATATCCGAGCGCCGCAAAGCCCGCCAGAAGAGTGAGTTGTGTGGCATGGTCAGACCAGAACGCGCGCACTTGCGGACTGCCGTCCGCGCTGGCCAGAACGATCAGGCCGAAAGCGAACACCGGCAGAACAATGAGTTCCGTCTGACCAACCGCGGGGGACAGAGCACCGAGCGTCGCAGCTATGGCCCCAACGATAGTCGCAGTCTTGATTGTCAAAATGGCCCCGACTTTTCGGTCATGGCCGAAAAGCCGTGATCGAAGCTCTAGCAAGGCACTAGCGCAAGCCCCTGAGAACGCGCCCAAAGCTGATAAGGCAAGCCCCGCTACCCCGTACCCATTCCACGATAGGAGTATTCCTGTCAGAAAAAATAGCGCGCTTAAGGCCGCCGACAGGACAACAGCGCTTTTGACCCCAGCAAGTTCAAGCTGGCGCCCCACTAATACTGCCAGCGCTCCGGCTGGCCCATTCCATACCAGGGGTGGTGCGCTGGCTGTGATTATCTGCCGGTGCTTCTGCTCCACAGCTTCGGCTGACTCCGCGAGGAAAAGACGCCCATCTTCGAACGCTGGCTCGGGAATAGTCACCGCGCTTGAACCCGATTGCAGCGCGATCCGCAGCAGCAATGAGACCGCATCGCTGTCGCTAGGCATATCGCCTAGCTGCTGTGCCCGGTCGGCCCGCATCACCAGCATTCCTGCCCAGCGCCGTTCCGCATCGATACGTTCAAAATCCTCCGAGATGGATTCACGCGGGACAGACTCGTTTGGCTCGCGGCTGAACACCGTCTTGGGTAGCTTCTCGATGGATGGAAACAATTCGGCCGATGTGGCGCGATCTATGACCAAGCCGTCCATCAGGACGACCAACTCGTCCTCGGCCCGCAGCAGTGCCAAAAGCTGCGGGATGCCGCGCACCGCGTGAAACTCATTGCCGCGTGCTTCGCATTCTTGCTGCAAGCCAAGTATCTCGGGACCGGGTATGTCGCAAAGGCAGATGATCCGCTCACAGCCAAGATCCCTGACCAAATCCATCTGCCAGCCCAGCGCGGACCGCCCCGCCAAAGGCATCAGTGCGCGGATCTCGCCACTTTCCGTTCGTTTGAGCGCGGCCAGCAAAGCAGTTCGCAACGCGGTTCCTCCGTATTGCCGGGGAACCTAGTGTCAGCGCGTTGCTGGGTACAAGCTGCTGAGCCTGTATCTACCTCTCAATAACCGGATTTCGCCGCGCTTTTGCGGTCAGAAGGGACGCTTGCCCGAAAAGCCATCGAGCACATGCTCGATATTGCGTATTGCCGCTGGTTCGCCCGGAGCGGAATCCAGAGCGTTCTCGGCTGCGATCAAAAGATCTTCCGCGTGAAAGCTGGCAGCGAGGCCTTTGAGCCGCATCGCTGCGACGTTCCAATTGCCATCGCAGCGTGACCGCTTCAGCAGATCGAGCTGCTTCGCAGCGCTTTCCACAAAGGCGACGCGCAGCTCGCGCATCAGCGCAGCATCGTCGCCTGCAGCGGCAGCTAAAGTCGCGTCGAGTGCACCTGCTTCATAGACCATGCGTTCAGTTGTAGACACATCGGGGTTAAAGCGGGGTTTATCCTTTTCTCCGCTGTGGTATTTATTGTGTCATGACCGGAGGAAATCATATTCGCGCCATTGGCGACGAAACCGCCCAGGAAACGCACACCGACACGGCAGCCGAGGCCGACGTCTCGCCCGGAACGGAGCGGCCTGCTAGCAGCGATGCATCTCTTGCCGATGCTGTAGTTGGTTATGAAGAAGAGGAGCTAAATCTCGAAGAGTACGAGGAAACTCCAGCATCCGACAAAGCGTGGCTCGCACCCGCCATTGCGATCGGGGTCATTGTTCTTTGGACGGTCTTCTATGGCTGGGCGATGCAGGACCAACTGCTCGCCGCAAGCACCGCAGCACCCAGCGAATGGGCTCGCTGGATCATCGATTGGTCGGTGCCTGTCCTGCTTGTTGGGGTCGGCTACCTGTTGTTTCTGCGCAACTCTCGCGCCGAAGCGACCCGTTTTGCATCGACTGCGGCGCTGCTCAGCCAGGAAAGTGCGGAGTTAGAGAATCGGCTAACGATTGTTAACCGCGAGCTCAGTCTGGCCCGCGAATTTCTGGCGTCGCAGTCGCTTGAATTGGAGTCACTCGGCCGCATCGCGAGCGAGCGGATTTCTACTCACGCGGGTGAATTGCAGAAGCTGATCAAGGACAACGGCGCGCAAGTCGACAAGATCGGCACCACCAGCGAGACAGCGCTCGGCAACATGACAAAGCTGCGCGACGACCTGCCTGTGGTCGCGAACTCGGCACGCGATGTGTCAAACCAGATCGGCAATGCCGGACGAACCGCACAGGATCAGGTCGACAAATTGGTCGCTGGGTTCGAGCGCTTGAACGAGTTTGGCAGCGCCAGTGAGACGCAGGTTACTTCCCTGGGGCATCGCGTAGGCAACGTTCTGAGCGAGTTTGAGGGGCAGCTGGCCCGTATCGAGCAACTGGTTTCCGGGCGCTTCAAAGAGCTGTCGGAAAACGCGGATGAATACCGCTCGACAATCAATGATGCGGAAACCGAAGCACTCTCGGCCATGAATGAGCGCATCATCCTGCTCCAGAGCGAGACAAAGGCGATTTCCGCCAAGTTGCGCGAAGCCGAAGGTGAAGCCATGGAGCAGGTGCAGGCCCGCAAGACCAAGGTCCACGAAGGTGTGCTGGAAATGCTGCAGGGTCTGGACCGAGTGGACCGGGATGCCGTCGCAGCGACCAAAGAGCGCATTGCCCAAACCAATGAGCAGATCGATCACTTCGACGCCAAGCTTGCCCAGCGCGATATCAAATTCCAGGAAGAAATTGCCCGGCGTCAGGACGAGTTCGAAACGCGTGAAGCGCAATCGACCGAGGTGCTTGCTCAGCGCCTTGCCGAACTCGACGAGTCATTGGCCGAGCGCCGCGAAGCGCAGACCGCTGAAACGGAGAAACTTGTCTCTCACAGCAAAGCGATGGGCGAGCAGCTCGGCGAGCTCAATGAATTGATCGACCGGATCGCGGCAGCGAGCGAAACCACGCGGACCAGCCTTGGCGAAGGGCTTGGTTCTCTTGAAGAACAGCTTGCTTCCAAGCGCGAGGCACTAGCCCAGACCGAAACACAATTGGGGGATCTGACCGAAGCCAGCATCCGGCTGTTGGAGATCATCCAATCGGGCGCGAAGCAAAGCCGTGAGGACCTCCCGGAAGCCATCAAGACAGCGTCAACTGAGCTGGAAGGTGTCGAGGGCCGGGCGATCGAGCTTAAGGGCATGATGCTCCAGACAAGCGAGCACGGCGGCGAATTGAGCGAATACCTGATCAAAACCCGCGATGAGATCGATAGCACCGATACGTCGCTCCAAACCCTGCAGACGCAGCTTAGCGAGCAAGCGGAAGACACTCTGGCCAAGTTGCAAGGGCTCCGCGGTGGATTCGAGCGGCTGACTGGCGATAGCGAACGGTTTGCCAACGAAACGCAGGGTCAACTGCGCGAGGCCCTCTCAACGCTCGAGGCTGCGACAGAATCGGCCTTCCAAGCGCTCGACACGGGCGCGCGCGAGAAGGTCTCCGCGCTGGCCGGCTCCATTGGTGAAGAGGCCGTTGAGTCGCTTGAGCGCTCACTGCGGAACGAAACCGCCGAGACCATCGGTGCACTCGAACAAGCAGCCGCCCACGCTTCAGGCGTCGGACGGGAAGCTACAATCCAGCTGCGTGATCAACTTTCGATGGTGAATGAGTTGACGGGCAACCTAGAGCAACGCGTCGCCCGCGCCCGTGAACTCGCCGAAGAGCAGGTCAACAATGACTTCGCACGGCGGATGGCGCTGATCACAGACAGCCTAAACTCCAATGCGATCGACATCACAAATGCGCTCGCGACCGAAGTCAGCGACACCGCCTGGGATGCCTATCTCAAGGGGGATCGCGGTATCTTCACCCGCCGCGCAGTTCGCTTGATCGATAGCGGAGAATCGCGCGAAATTGCGGACCTCTATCAGAGCGACGAGAGCTTCAAGGCGAACGTCAGCCGCTACATCCACGACTTCGAAGCTATGCTGCGCTCGATGCTGTCCACCCGCGATGGCAATGCGCTCAGCGTGACCGTGCTCGGATCGGATATGGGCAAGCTCTATGTCGTGCTCGCGCAATCGATCGAGCGCTTCCGCAAGTAAGGCTCAGTCTCTGGGACCAATCTGCGGGTCAGGTTCGGGCAGGATGTCGATGTCGTCGACACCAACCCAACCATACTCGTAGTTGAGCACAAACAGCGTGGTCAGAACGGTCGCGATCAGTGTGGCGCGGATCATCAGCTTGCCTGGCTTGAAGCTTACAGGTGCGCTTTCCGCCTGCCCCGGCACTTTCTCGATCCCTGCTTCCTCCGCCGTGCGCACGCCGAATGGCAGCATCACAAACGCAGTCATCACCCAAATCAGAAAGTAGATCGCAATTATCGACGTGATCTGCATCAGTTTGCCGCTCCCGGCATGACCACGCGAACCTGAGGGCTCTTGCCCGCCCAGCGCCGAGCGGCGCGCCGTGCTGCTAGCCGTGCCGCTTCATGCACCGCTGCAGGATCGCGCGCGTCCTTGCCCTTGAGTTTGCCAATCGCCTTGAGGATGTCACCCTGCGTTTCCTCAATGAATTCGGGCATGTCTTCGTCCAGTGGCAAGCCCAGCGCTTCAATAAACGGCTGCTCTCCGCGTGCCAAAACCACGACCATCACGCCCTCGTGGGCAATACGTCGGCGCATGGCGATCGCTTCACCATCGGCGGGTGAGATTATGTCACCATCCAGGATCAGACGGCCACTGTGTATCTGCGCAATTCGCCCCGGATCACCGGGCGCGAGCCGCACGATATCGCCATTCCCCTGCACCACTGCATGGGGGATCTGGCATTCCTTACCAAGCCGCCCCTGCTCCAGCATGTGGCGCATTTCGCCATGGACCGGCACAAGCACTTCCGGCTTCAGCCAGCTATACAGCGCTTCTAGCTCAGGCCGTCCTGGATGCCCGGACACGTGGATCATGCTCTGGCGGTCGGTCACCATAGTAATGCCGCGCGCTGCAAGTGCATTCTGGACTTTGCCGATCGAGATTTCATTGCCCGGTATCTGGCGCGAGGAAAACAGCACCACATCGCCGCGCGTGAGCTCCAACGGGTGGTTCTCGTCCGCGATCCGTGACAGCGCCGCTCGGGGTTCGCCCTGCCCTCCTGTTGCAAGGATCAAAACTTCGCCGCGCGGCAGGCCCATTGCTGTGTCGAAATCCACTGGCTTCGGGAAGTCGGCGAGATATCCGTTGTCCTGCGCCACCTCGATAATGCGGTCGAGCGAGCGCCCCGCCACGCATAGCTGCCGGCCGGTTTCGCGTGCGACCTCGCCAAGCGTCTGAAGGCGCGCGACATTGCTGGCGAAGGTCGTGACGAGCACGCGCTTGCCAGAGTGTTTGGCGACCTCATCCATCAGCCCGCGATGCACGGCTCCCTCCGAGCCGGAAGGACTTGGATTGAACACATTGGTGGAATCGCACACCAGCGCGAGCACTCCGTCATCGCCAATCGCGCGCAATTCCTCTTCGGTGGTCGGTTCGCCAATAATCGGCTCTTCGTCGAGCTTCCAATCACCCGTGTGGAACACCTTGCCATACGGCGTTTCGATCAGCAGCGCGTTGCCCTCGGCAATCGAGTGCGCCAGCGGGAGATACGTGACCGTGAATGGCCCGATATCGATCTTGCCGTGATCTTCCTCGATGATGTTGATTTCAACCTCGCCGAGCAGCCCCGCTTCTTCCAGTTTGCGCGCGACCAAGTCAGCGGTGAACGGCGTCGCATAGAGTGGCACGCCGAGCTCACCTGCAAAGTATGGCACCGCGCCAATATGGTCCTCGTGTGCGTGGGTCAGCACGATACCGAGCAAGTCTTTGGTGCGTTCTTCGATGAATTCGAGGTCGGCAAAGACGAGGTCAACGCCGGGATATTCATTCCCGGAGAAAGTCATGCCGAGATCGACCATCAACCATTTGCCGTCGCAGCCATAGAGATTGACGTTCATGCCAATCTCCCCTGAACCGCCCAGCGCAAGGAAAAGCAGCTCGTTTTCAGGAGTGTAGTTCTTTTTCACATGTTCTCGATTGTGAGAGGAAAGGCTATCAACCCGCTGCTTGTGCAGCGAGAATACCAAGCCCTTTGATTGTCAGATCAGCATCGACATGGTCAAAAATGTCTGTCGCGTCATCGAACAATATGGCGAGCCCGCCGGTGGCTACAACCTTTGCGGGCCGACCAATTTCGGACTTCATCCGTTCGACGACCCCTTCCATCATTGCAACATAGCCCCAGAACACCCCGATCAGCATCTGGTCTTCGGTGTTTCGACCGATCACGCTTATGCTTTCGGGAGCGCGGATCGCGATGCGTGGCAGTTTTGCGGTTTTGCCCACCAGCGCATCAAGCGAGAGGTTAATGCCAGGCGCGATCGAGCCGCCTTTGTAAGTGCCGTTGAAATCGATCGCCTCGAACTTGGTCGCCGTGCCGAAGTCGATGACGATCAGGTCGCCGCCATATTTGTGATGTGCGGCGAGGATATTGAGCGCGCGGTCAGCGCCCAGCGAGCTGGGCTGATCGACATCGATCTCGAACTGCCAGGCCGCCTTGCCCTGTCCAGCAAACAGCGGGGTAATCCCGAAATACTTCTGCGACAGGACCGTCAGATTGTGATCAGCGCGCGGCACGACCGATGCGAAGATGAGTTGCTTGATATCCTCACGCTCGACCCCTTCGATCTTGAGCAATTGGAGCAGCCACACCGCATATTCATCACCTGTTCGGCGCGGGTCGGTCGCAATCCGCCAGCGTGCGCGGATGGTGTAGCCGCCCTCCCCGTCCGGTTCGAACAGCGCGAACACGACATTGGTGTTTCCGACATCAGCAGCAAGCAGCATGGGTTTTCCTAACCAAGAACAACATCACCGGCTTGAACCGAGCGCACCGAGCCGTCTGGCATTTGCAGCAGCAAAGCGCCAGTGGGTGCCAGGCCTTCGAACGTGCCTTCGACTATGGCTCCACCCTCATCATGCACGGCAAGTTGAGTTCCCTTGGGATGCGCATGGCCAAGCCAACGCGCGCGCATGGCAGGCTCGCCAAGGGTGCGCCATTTGCCGATTTCCTGGGCGACGTGATGGATCAGACGCGAGGCGAAACTATCTCGGGAGGGTGGTTCCTCTGACACATCAGCAACCGAAACAGTTGCGCGATCAGGCAAGTCTGGAGCGATGACAAGGTTCACACCGATGCCGACGACAACCTGAAACTCGAACAGTTCCATTAGAATGCCTGAGATTTTCGCTCCGCCCAGCAGCACATCGTTGGGCCATTTGAGCATCAGGTCGCTGGCGTTCGGGATGAATTCGGCAAGCGTCTCTCGTACCGCGAGGCTGATCGGCAAATTGAGCCAAGTGCCGGGATACTCACCGGATTGCAGGGTGACGATGGTCGAGCCCATGATGTTGCCGGCGCCGCCATGCCATTCGCGCCCTTGCCGCCCTCTTCCGGCTGTCTGGCGGTCGGCGATCAGCCAGTGCCCTTCTTCGAGTTTCTGGTGCGCCTGCAGCGCGGCCATTAGGTCGGCGTTGGTTGAACCTGTCTGCGCGATATACCTGATCATGCCACCCAGATTACACCGCCATAAACAAAGCGCCAGCTGCCTTGTCGGCGAGGTCGGTGAGCGACGGCGTCAGGAAGTATCCGAGCGGGGAGATGATCGTGACGGTCAGGATCAGAAGCACCCAATGCGCGACGCCGCTTTTGCCGGTGACGACGCCTGCTGGTTCGTCGAAGAACATCACCTTGACGAACTTGATGTAGTAGAACGCGCCGATCACACTGGCACCGATGGCAATGGCTGCGAAGGCGATCAGGCCCGCTTCAACCGTTGCCTGGAACACCACGAACTTGCTGTAGAAGCCAAGCAGCGGCGGGATGCCGGCAAGGCTGAACATCAGCAGCAACAGGCTCCAGGCGATTACTGGCCGGGTAACCGCAAGTCCCTTGATATCGGCGAAGGTCTCGTAGAGATCGCCGCTCTCGCTGCGCAGCATTAGCAGGGCGACAAAGCTGCCGAGGCTCATGGCGACATAGATGAACAGGTACACCAGCATCGCACTCGCGCCCGCTTCATTGGCGACGGCAAGGCCCAGCAGGATGAAGCCGACATTGTTGATCGAGGAATAGGCGAGCAGGCGTTTGAGATTTTCCTGCCCAATCGCGCCGAGTGCACCGAATACGATCGAAGCGAGCGCGGTGAACATCACGATCTGCTGCCACGCGAGAACCTGCTCGCCGAACACGTCGAACACGACACGTGCGGTTAGCGCGACGGCGGCCACTTTGGGAGCGGTCGAAAAGAATGCGGTCACGGGCGTGGGAGCGCCTTCGTAGACGTCCGGCGTCCACATATGGAACGGCACGGCAGCGATCTTGAACGCGAGGCCCGCCATCACGAAGATCAGACCGAACAATGCACCGGTTGCCAACTCACCGGTTAGCCCCTCACGAACAACGCCAAAATCGGTGCCGCCGGTAAAGCCGTAAAGCAGGCTCATCCCGTACAGCAGGATACCGGATGCGAGCGCACCGAGGACGAAATATTTCAGACCGGCTTCGGCCGAACGCGTGTCGCGCCGCAGGATTGATGCGAGGACATACGCCGCCAGACTGTTGAGTTCGAGCCCGAGATACAGCGCCATGAAGTCGTTTGCCGATACCATGATGCTCATGCCGACGATCGCGAACAAGACGAGCACCGGGTATTCTGCGCGCATCCCGCGCTCCACCCCGGCAGCCTCGCTGTCGAAAAATTGCGGTGCGACCAAAAGGCACGCGATCCCGGCGAGATAGATCAGAGCCTTGGCGAACAGAGCGAAGCTATCGACCTTGAGCAGCCCGCCAAATGCGAGCGTATCAGGACCGTCAACGCCGGTGTGCAATGCTGGAATCAGCGAAAGACCGGCGACGAACAGCACGGCCGCAGCGGCGGCTGTCAGGCCGCGTGCCGCCTTGTCTCCGGCCCAAGCGGCGATCAACAGGAAGACCAGAGCCGCAACGGTCAGTTGCAGTTCGGGCGCAATCAATACGAAACTGGCGACGAAATCCATTAGTGCTCGCCTCCTTCCGAATATTCTCGTTCGGCGGGCAAATCGTCTCCATGGTGGTCAGTGTGTTCGACGGCGTTGGCGATCTCTGCGCGAGGCGTGCCAACTTCAAGCTGGCTATCGCTCTGAGGAGCCGCCGAAGCGATCCGTGCATCGAGCGCCGCGATGTCGGAGCGCATTGGAGCCAGGAAACTCTCCGGATAAACGCCCATCCAGAGCACTACCGCAGCGATTGGCGCCATCATGGCCCACTCACGCGGGGAAATGTCGGCCATCGCCGCAGCATCCTCGTTCTTCTGACCGCCGAACGCGACACGGCGGTACAGATACAGCATGTAGGCCGCTCCTAGGATAATCCCGGTGGTGGAGATCAAAGCTACAAGGGTCGAGGTCTGATAGATGCCCGCCAGCGACAGGAACTCACCCACGAACCCGCTCGTCCCCGGCAAGCCGATGCTCGCCATGGTGAACAGCAGGAAGAACAGCGCGTAGTAAGGCATGTTGATGCTAAGCCCGCCATAGCGGTCGATCTCGCGCGTATGCAGGCGATCATAGATTACACCGACACACAGGAAGAGCGCGCCTGAAACCAGACCGTGCGAGAGCATGACGATCATCGCGCCCTCAAGACCCTGCACGTTGAAAGCGAACAGGCCCACGGTGACAATCGCCATGTGAGCGACGCTGGAATAGGCGATCAGCTTTTTCATATCGTGCTGAACCAGCGCGACGAGCGAGGTGTAGACCACCGCAATCATCGACAGGATGAAGACGAACCAGGCGAACTGCGCGCTCGCCTCGGGGAACATCGGCAGGCTGAAACGGATGAAACCGTAGCCGCCCAGTTTCAGCAGCACGCCAGCCAAGATCACGGACCCTGCAGTTGGTGCCTGAACGTGCGCATCGGGCAGCCAGGTGTGGAACGGCCACATCGGCACCTTCACCGCAAAACTCGCGAAGAACGCCAACCACAGCCAAGTCTGCGCGCCCGGCGGGAAGTTGTACTGCATAAGCGTCGGAATGTCGGACGTGCCCGCTTCGGCGACCATCCAGAACATTGCGATCAGCATAAGTACCGAGCCGAACAGCGTGTAGAGGAAGAACTTATAGCTCGCGTAGATACGATTATCCCCGCCCCACACACCGATGATCAGGTACATCGGGATCAGGCTAGCTTCGAAGAAGATGTAGAACAGAAAGATATCCTGCGCCGCGAAGATGCCGATCATCAGCACCTCCATCAGCAGGAACGCGCCCATATATTCGCCAACCCGCTTGGTGATCGAAGTCCAGCTGGCGAGAATGCAGATCGGCATAAGGAACACGCTCAGCATGATCAGCATCAGCGCGATCCCGTCGATGCCAAGAGCGTAGCTGAAGCCTGCGAATAGCTCGGCCCGCTCGGTGAATTGCCACTGTGCGCCGCCGATCTCGTAATTTGCCCAAAGCATGCAACCGAGCACGAAAGTGATCAGCGTCGCACCTAATGCAATTGGCCGCGCAGCGTTGCCTGCGAAGAGACATGCGAGCGCACCGACAAACGGCACGAGCATCATGATAGTGAGGATGGGGAAGCCTTCCATGTCCGCGCGTCCCCTAGAGCAACACGTAAGTGATGGCAGCGATCAGGCCGAGAAGCATGATCAGCGCGTATGTGTAGAGATAGCCCGACTGGATCGTCTTCGCGGCAATAGAGCCACGCTCAACTACCCATGCGACACCATTCGGTCCGAACCGGTCGATCGTGCCGATATCACCTAGTTTCCAGAATTGGCGTCCAATCCAGAATGCGGGCTTCACGAAGATCGCATCGTAGAGTTCATCGAAATACCATTTGTTGAAGACAAAGCGGTGCAGCCGCGGGAACGTGGCCACGAACTTCGCAGGAATGTCAGGCTTCGCGATGTAGGCAACATATGCGCCAGCTAGGCCCAAAAGCATCACCACGGTCGCCGTCAGTTTCACCCACAGTGGCACTGCGTGCAGCGCGTGGACAAGGTTCTCGTTGAAATAGATCGACGCGCCCCAGAAACCATTCGGATCGACCATTTCGCTCGAGCCATCGATGAAGGGGTATTTGAAGAAATAGCCGGCGAAAACCGCTCCAACCGTAAGCAATACGAGCGGAACAAGCATGGTCAGCGGGCTTTCATGCGGTTGATACCCGCCTGTCGTGTCATCGCCCGCTTCTTCAGGTGTTTTGTGAACGCTGTGCTGAATATGCTCGCTCTCAATCCAGCGCGGCTTGCCCCAGAATGTGAGGAACATCAGGCGCCAGCTGTAGAAGCTGGTCAGGAGAGCGGCAGTTGCACCGGCCCAGAAAGCCATCTGCGAAATGCCGGTACCGCGTGCCCATGCCGCTTCGAGGATCGCGTCTTTCGAGTAGAAGCCTGCAAATCCGAACACGCCCAAGATGCCGACACCAGTGATCGCCAGTGTGCCCGCCATCATCGCCCAGAATGTGATCGGGATCTTCTTACGAAGGCCGCCATAATAGCGCATGTCCTGTTCGTGATGCATGGAATGGATCACCGAGCCAGCGCCAAGGAACAGCAGTGCCTTGAAGAAAGCGTGCGTGAAAAGGTGGAACATCGCGACGCCATAGGCACCGACACCCGCCGCGAAGAACATGTAGCCGAGCTGCGAGCAGGTCGAATAAGCGATCACTCGCTTGATGTCCCACTGCGTCGTTCCGATGGTCGCGGCGAAGAAGCAGGTCGCGGCCCCAATGACGGTGACGATCGCGAGCGCGGTCGGCGCGGTCTCGAACATAGGTGAGAGGCGGCAGAGCATGAATACACCCGCCGTCACCATGGTCGCGGCATGGATCAGCGCGCTGACCGGTGTCGGGCCTTCCATCGCGTCTGGCAGCCAGGTGTGCAGGAACAGCTGCGCCGACTTGCCCATCGCTCCGATGAACAACAGGATGCACAGAATATCCATCGTGTAGAGGCGCATGCCGAGGAAGCCGATGCTCGCGCCCGACATGGCAGGAGCCGCATCGAGTATTTCGGTGATCGAGGTCGTCTGGAACACCAGATAAGTGCCGAAAATGCCGAGCATGAAGCCAAGGTCACCAACGCGGTTCACGACGAAAGCCTTGATCGCGGCAGCGCCCGCTGTCGGTTTCTTGAACCAGAAACCGATCAGCAAATAGGACGCCAGCCCCACGCCTTCCCAGCCAAAGAACATCTGGACGAGGTTGTCGGCAGTCACGAGCATCAGCATCGCGAAGGTGAAGAGCGACAGATACGCAAAGAAGCGTGGCTGATCCGGGTCTTCCTCCATGTACCCCCACGAATAGAGGTGCACTAGGGCCGAGACGCTGTTGATCACGACCAGCATGACAGCGGTTAGCGCATCGACGCGCAGCGCCCAATCAAAGGTCAGCGAGCCAGACTTCACCCATTGCAGCACGGGCACCACTTCGTCCGCCGAAGTGCCGCTCAGGAAGCCGAGAAAGATCGGCCAGCTCAGGATAGCGGAGACAAACAACGCGCCAGTCGTGATCGACTTGGCCGCGACATTGCCGATCATCCGGTTGCCCAGCCCCGCGACGATAGCCGCGATCAGTGGCAGGAAGACGATGATGAGGATCGAATTCATCGGGCCAGTTATCCCTTCATCCGATTGACGTCATCGACAGCAATCGTGCCGCGACCGCGATAGTAAATCACAAGAATGGCCAGCCCGATTGCCGCTTCGGCTGCAGCAACCGTCAGCACCAGCATTGCGAAGACCTGACCAATCAAGTTGTCCATGAACGCGCTGAACGCGACCAGATTGATGTTCACCGCGAGCAGGATCAGCTCAACCGACATCAGAATGACGATCACGTTCTTGCGGTTGATGAAGATGCCCAGCACGCCCAGCACGAACAGGATCGCGCCGACGACGAGGTAGTGTTCCACGCCGATCATAGCTCAACCCCCTGCCCGATGTCCGGGTTCTTCATAACGGTTGCTTCCTCGGGGCGACGCGCGATCTGCTTGCCGATGTCCTGACGTCCCCGCGCGCCCGGCTTGGGTTCGCGGTGGGTCAGCACAATCGCACCAATCATCGCCACCAGCAGGATGATCCCGGCGACTTCGAACAGGAAGATATACGGGCCGTAGAGCAACCGTCCGATGGCCTCGATGTTGCTCTCACCCGGTCCCTGAACAGCCACGGTTTCTGCCGAACCAAGCTCCAAGCCGCCCGCGCTGTAGGCTCCGATGCCAAGCACCAGCTCGGCAAGCAATATCGCCGCCACAGCCAGTCCCAGAGGGAAATTCTTCACAAACCCCGCGCGCATTGCTGCAAAGTCGATATCGAGCATCATCACGACGAACAGGAACAGCACGGCGACCGCCCCCACATAGACGATCACCAACAGCATCGCGATGAACTCCGCGCCGACGAGCACCATCAGGCCCGCCGCGTTGAAGAATGCGAGAATCAGCCACAGGACCGAATGCACCGGGTTGCGCGACATGATGACCATGACCGCGCTCGCGATGACCAGCCCTGCGAACAGGTAGAAGGCTATGGCTTGAATCATGATCCCTGTTTTTCCGTCCCCGGAGTCCGTCGCGCTGCGCCCTTAACGGTACGGTGCATCGGCTTCAAGATTGGCCGCGATGGCCCGTTCCCATTTGTCACCATTCGCGAGCAATTTGGCTTTGTCATAGAGCAATTCCTCGCGGGTTTCGGTGGCGTACTCAAAATTCGGGCCTTCAACCACGGCATCGACCGGGCAGGCTTCCTGACAGAAGCCGCAATAGATGCACTTGGTCATGTCGATGTCGTAGCGGGTGGTGCGGCGGCTGCCGTCTTCGCGCGGCTCACTCTCGATCGTGATCGCCTGCGCCGGGCAGACCGCTTCGCACAATTTGCACGCGATGCAACGCTCTTCGCCATTGGGGTAGCGGCGCAAAGCATGTTCACCGCGAAAGCGCGGGCTGAGAGCGTTCTTTTCGAACGGATAGTTGATCGTCACCTTGGGCTTGAAGAAATACTTCAAGGTTTTGGCGTGCGCCTTGAGGAATTCCCACAGGGTGAACGATTTGAGGAGCTGGGTTGCGGTGGTCATTTCGGCTGCTCGCTCGGTCCTTTGTCAAAGTACTCTACGGCGACCGCTCCTACTGCGACGTTGCAAAGCCCCGTGTAGGTTTCCCCGGTCGGAGTTGAAAGAGTCGAATTAATTGGTGGTTCGCCTTCGGGAACTGGCTGACCATCCGTCGTCAAGATGTACGCTTCGCTCGAACCGCCATCGGTCACAAAACCGATAACTCCAGGTTCTATCTCCAGCCAACGGACAAATTTGTTGCCCCCCATCAGGTCGCCGAAATCCTTGGTCCTCAGCGTCCCGGTCGAATCGTTCAATATCCAGAGTTGGCGGACTGCCATTCCAGGCTCAATCTTTTCGACCGAGCTGTCAAAGAGATTGCAGAACACAAGCTGAGGCGTGACGGACTTCTGAGCGACAACCCGTTCCGCCAAAAACACCGTCAGCAAGGCGCACAGCGAAAGCGCGAAAGGATACTTCAAAGCTCTCATCCGAAATGCCCCGTCGCCATCAGGTAGCCGCTAATTAGCGCTACAAACAGCAGGCTCATCGGTAGGAACACTTTCCAGCCCAACCGCATTAGCTGGTCATAGCGATACCGCGGCACGGTCGCCCAGATCCAGCTGAACAGAAAGAAGAAGAAGAACGTCTTGAGCAGGAACCACACGATCCCCGGCACATAATAGAGCGGCGCCCACTCAACAGGAGGCAGCCATCCGCCCATGAACAGCAGCGTGCACAGCGAGCACATCAGCAGGATGTTGGCATATTCACCGAGCCAGAACAGCGCGAAGGCCATGCTCGAATATTCGGTCTGATACCCGGCGACGAGCTCTGATTCCGCCTCGGTCAGGTCGAACGGCGCGCGCGCGGTTTCGGCCAGTGCGCTGATGAAGAACATGACGAAAACCGGGAACAGTAGCGGATTCACAAAGAACCCATTGATGACACCCAAGCCGTGCCCTTTCTGGGCCATGACGATTCCGGACATGTTGTATGTCTGGGTGTAAAGCGCGACGCAGACGAGGATGAAACCGATCGAAACCTCGTATGAGATCATCTGAGCGGCAGCGCGCATCGCGGAGAAAAACGGGTACTTTGAGTTCGACGCCCACCCGCTCATCACCACACCGTAAACACCAAGCGAGCTGATCGCGAGAATGTAGAGTAGGCCGAGATTGATGTCGGCCAGCAAAACACCTTCGTCAAACGGGATCACCGCCCAAGCCGCCAGCGCCACGGTGAATGTGATAATCGGCGCGAGCAGGAAAATGCCCTTGTTCGCCGCGCTGGGGATGATGGTTTCCTGCAGGAACACCTTCAGTCCGTCGGCAAAGCTTTGCAGCAGTCCGAATGGCCCGACAACGTTGGGCCCACGCCGCAGCATGATTGCGCCGAGAACCTTGCGGTCGACATAGATCACCATGGCGACAGCAAACATGACGAGCAGCGAGATCACGACGATCCCGGTCAGCGTCGCAACGGTCCACGCCCATTCATAGGGCATGCCAAGGGATTGGAAGAATTCGGTCATTTCACGCCTTCGATTTCGTGGGCGGAGATAAGGTTGCGCTGCCCTGTTAGGTCGCCCTTCATCCGAAGCGAAAAACCGTATTCTCGAATCAAGTACGAAGCCATTTCAAGAGTGCCGACAAAAACCGCATTCTTTTTGTGATGCATTTCCGAGCCCCGTTTGGGATCACCCAGCTCTAAAAGATTGCTGGCATCTGGGGCTGGCGTGTAGATTTCTACGCGACCGTCCTCAAGGTTTCGGTGCCTTTTCAATTGAAGAGTCACTCCGCCGCCTCCTTGATCTCGTCCGCGTGGAGCAGCTCGGCCGAGCATTGCTGCATCACAGCGCTTGCACGGGCGATCGGGTTGGTAAGGTAGAAATCGGCGATCGGATAGGCGTTGATGGAGCCTTCCGCCTTGGCCGAGCTGTCAGCCTTGGGCAGCGCGCCGTAGTCTGCGAGGCCTTCTTCGCCCAGCGCCGGAACAGCCGCAATCATCGCGCTTTGCAATTCGCCGAAGCTGTCGAACCCGACGTTCACGCCCAGAGCATCGGCCAGCGCGCGCAGGATCGTCCAGTCCTCGCGCGCATCACCCGGCGCGAACACGGCCTTTTCAGCGAACTGCACGCGGCCTTCGGTGTTGACGTAGGTTCCGTCTTTCTCGGCATAGCTCGCCGCCGGCAGGATGATATCCGCCATATGTGCGCCCTTGTCGCCGTGGTGGCCGATATAGACCTTCAGGCTGTCGGCGAACGGTTCGTAATCCATCTCGTCCGCGCCGAGGCTCAGCACCACTTTGGGAGTCGCCGCCGCGAGGTCAGCCATGCCGCCCTCAACCGTGAAATCAAGCATCAGCGAGCCCATCCGCGCCGCGCTCATATGCAGCACGTTGAAGCCGTTCCAATCGCTTTTCACGAGGCCGAATTTGTCGACCAGCTTGAGCGCCGCGCCGAGCGCACCCTTCGCCAAAGCCGCTCCGCCCAGGATCACCGCCGGGCGCTCCGCCGCCTTCATCGCATCGCCCAAAGCCTTGGGCACGCGGTTCAGAACCTTCAGGTCTTCGCCAAGGAATTCAGCCGGATAGGTCGTTTCCCATTCAGGTCCGACCACGAACACCTTCGCCCCGCCCTTCACCGCCTTGCGAATGCGCGCATTCACGAGCGCCGCTTCCCAGCGGACATGGCTGCCGACGATCAGGATCGCATCAGCGGTTTCGATACCGGCCAGCGTCGAGTTGAAATTGACCGCCGCGATGTTCGACACATCGTAGGTCATGCCGGTCTGGCGCGCTTCCACGAGGTCGCTGCCGCATGCTTTCAGCAAGGCCTTGGCGGCAAACATCGTTTCGCAGTCGACCATGTCCCCGGCGACCGCAGCAATGCTTGCTGTGTTGCCGTCAAGCTGCGCGGCAATAGCGCCGAAGGCTTCGTCCCATGACGCCGCCTGCAGCTTGCCGCCTTTGCGCATAAACACCTTGTCGAGGCGGCGCTTGGTCAGACCATCGACCTGATAGCGGCCCTTGTCCGAAAGCCATTCCTCATTGACGTCATCATTGATGCGCGGGAGTGCGCGCATGACTTCGCGCCCCTTGGAATGCAGCGAGATGTTGGTGCCAACCGCGTCGGATACGTCGATGCTCAGAGTGCGCTTCAATTCCCACGGACGCGCTTCGAACGCATAAGGCCGTGACGTCAGAGCGCCGACTGGGCACAGATCGATCACATTGGCGCTGAGTTCGTGCGCCGCAGCCTGTTCCAGATAGGTCGTGATCTGCATGTCCTCGCCGCGATAGAGCGCGCCGATTTCGTCCACGCCCGCGATCTCTTCTGAGAAGCGCACGCAGCGCGTGCAGTGGATGCAGCGGGTCATGATCGTCTTGATCAGCGGACCCATGTATTTCTCGGTCACCGCGCGCTTGTTCTCGCGCTCGTAGCGCGAACCGCCACGGCCATAGGCCACGGCCTGATCCTGCAAATCGCACTCGCCGCCCTGGTCGCAAATCGGGCAATCGAGCGGGTGGTTGATGAGCAGAAACTCCATCACCCCTTCGCGTGCCTTCTTGACCATCGGCGTGTCGGTGCGAATTTCCTGACCGTCGCCAGCGGGCAGTGCGCAAGAGGCCTGCGGCTTCGGCGGCCCAGGCTTCACTTCGACCAGACACATGCGGCAATTGCCGGCGATGGAGAGGCGCTCGTGATAGCAGAAACGCGGGATTTCCTTGCCCGCCTGCTCGCACGCCTGCAGCACAGTCGCGCCCGCCGGGACTTCGATCTCTTCGCCGTCTACGGTGACTTTAGGCATCGGTCTTGGCCTCTGAATCTCGGATTGCCTGAGCTTGCGCAGAACGGCGAAGGGCCGCCTCTGCAACGTACGACCGGAGCATGGCCGAGGTCAGGTTGACGTTCACTCCATCGTCGAGACACGGGGAGAGCAACTGGGCGACTTTCGCCAGTTCTGCGCTCTCCTCGTCGGACCCCACACGCGTCGCAAGCACCCTGTCGATCGCCTCGGGGGCGCCCGCGAGGGCGCATTCGGTCGCCCTGATGAACACGAAGTCGTAACGTTGCTCGTAAGAGCCATGGGCAACGTCGGCATTGGGGTCATAGATCGCGATCGGGTTCTCATCGCGATCATCGCGTTCATAGAGATGCTCTGCCATCGCGCCTCGGATTAGGGTATGGTCAAAGCGAAGCTCGATTGAGAATTTCGTCGCATACCGCAGGCAAGCAGGGCGCTGAAGTTCCTCGAGCATTCGGTTGCTCTCGCTCGATTGCGGCAATAGCCCAAAAACGGACCGCGCCTCGTCGGTGTTCCGACGCACGAGGCATTCGGCATAAGCCCACATGATGTAGTCGGCATTGTTGTCGACTCGGTCGACGCGATCTGCTGCGCTACCCCCATAGGGGAGAGCCGCCGCGAACAGGGCCGGAAACAGGAAGGCAGCGCGCAACCTCACTCCGCCGCCTCCGCAAACTGCGCATTATGCTCGTGGATGCGCTTTTCCAGCTCAGGGCGGAAATGGCGGATCAGGCCCTGGATCGGCCATGCCGCCGCATCGCCTAGCGCACAGATTGTGTGGCCTTCGACCTGCTTGGTCACTTCGTGCAGCATGTCGATTTCCTCGATCGCCGCATCACCCGTGCGCAGGCGCTCCATCACGCGCCACATCCACCCGGTGCCCTCGCGGCACGGCGTGCACTGACCGCATGATTCGTGCTTGTAGAAATAGCTTAGGCGAGAAATTGCGCGGACGATATCGGTGGACTTGTCCATCACGATCACTGCAGCTGTGCCGAGGCCGGAGCCGAGCTCCTTCAGCCCGTCGAAATCCATCGGCGCATCCATGATTTGCTTGGCAGGAACCAGCGGGACCGACGAACCGCCGGGGATCACCGCCAGCAAGTTATCCCACCCACCGCGAATGCCGCCGCAATGCTTCTCGATCAGTTCGCGGAACGGGATGCTCATCGCTTCCTCGACCACGCAAGGCTGTTCGACATGGCCGCTGATCTGGAACAGCTTAGTCCCGGCGTTGTTCTCACGACCGAAGCTGCTGAACCAAGCAGCGCCGCGCCGCAGGATCGTGGGCACGACCGCGATGCTCTCGACATTGTTGACGGTGGTCGGGCAGCCATAGAGCCCCGCGCCCGCCGGGAATGGTGGCTTTAGGCGTGGTTGGCCCTTTTTGCCCTCAAGGCTTTCAATCATCGCGGTTTCTTCGCCGCAGATGTAGGCGCCCGCGCCGCGGTGCATGAAGACGTCGAAATCGTAGCCCGAGCCGCTGGCGTTCTTGCCGATCAGTCCAGCGTCATAGGCCTCGTCGATGGCCGCCTGCAGCGTCTCGGCTTCGCGGATATATTCCCCGCGAATGTAAATATAGGCCGCGCGCGCGCGCATCGCGAAACCGGCCACCAATGCGCCCTCGATCAGCTTGTGCGGATCGTGGCGGATGATCTCGCGGTCTTTGCACGAACCGGGTTCGGATTCGTCAGCATTGATGACGAGGAAGCTTGGACGACCGTCTTTGCTTTCCTTCGGCATGAACGACCATTTCAGACCGGTCGGGAATCCTGCCCCACCCCGACCGCGCAGGCCCGATGCCTTCATCTCTTCGATGATTGCTTCATTGCCCCGCTCGATCAGCGCCTTGGTGCCATCCCAATCGCCGCGCGCCTGAGCAGCCTTCAGGCCCCAATCCTGGAAGCCATAGACGTTGGTGAAGATGCGGTCCTTGTCAGCCAGCATCGTCTTGATCCTTCTTAATCATCTTCAACTGACGCAAGGTCAGCACCTGGAAGATCAAACCCATTCCCATCAATGCGATGCCAATCGAGCGCTCACCGGTCGCAGCGAGGTATCCGCCGACGAGAAAGCTGACGAGGCCTGCGATCATCAAGGCAAGGATGCCGCCGTTCATCCTGTCGCTCCCGAAAAAGCGAGAAACGCGACGATGCATAGGACCGCGATCGGCAACACGATCTTGACCAAGAGCATGTCTTTCAAAATGCCGCTTGGGCTCCACCATTTCTCTTCGCCAGCCATCACCATTCACCCCGGTAATCGTGATTGGCATCGACCATTTCCTTGAGCGACGTCACGCCATCCTTCGGCTCGGAGGTGCGGCGTCCCGGCTCCTGTGTGCCGGCCTTGGGCGTCTCGCCAGCTGCGAGTGCATCGAGCACCGCGTCGAGCCGTTCTGGCGTCAGGTCTTCGTAATTGTCGTCGTTGATCTGGACCATCGGCGCGGTGGCGCAATTGCCCATGCATTCGACCTCGGTGAGGGTCCAGAGGCCGTCCTCGGAGACCTTGCCGAAATCCATCCCGCGCTTTTTGCAGGCGGAAATGATATCGTCCGATCCGCGCAGCATGCACGGCGTCGTGCCGCAGACCTGCACGTGGTACTTTCCGACCGGCTTCATGTTGTACATAAAATAGAAGGTCGCGACTTCGAGCACGCGGATCACCGGCACGTCGATATAGGCGGCGACATATTCGATCACCGGTAGCGGCAGCCAGCCCTGCGTTTCGGTCTCTTCACCGACCTGACGCTGCGCCAGATCGAGCAGCGGCATCACGGCCGATTTCTGCCGCCCTTCCGGGTACTTGGCGATGTGATAATCCGCCTTCGCCTTGTTAGCCTTTGTCCATTCGAACGAGTCCCAACGCGCACGCAGCTCGGGCGTATCGGGTGCGGGTGTGCGATCAGCCATCGAGCTGCTCCTCGTCCTGGTCCGCCGTGATAGCGCGATTGCCGATATAGAGAATGCCGACCCACAGAATGAGGATAAAGCCAAGACCAGAGCCAAAAAGCAGCCAGAAATTGTCGAGCGCGTTCTCAAACACGCCTGCATTTCCCATCGCCACAAGGCCGAAGAAAATCGCTGGCCCACCAGCAATGGCGAGTACAACGAGGCCAAGCACTACAAGCAATGAAGTATTGATCTTCACCGGTCGCACTCCCCAAACACCACGTCGATCGCGCCCAGAATGGCGGTCGCGTCTGGGAGCATGTGCCCCTTACTCATCATGTCCATCGCTTGCAGGTGCGAAAACGCCGTGGGGCGGATCTTGCAGCGGTATGGCTTGTTGGTGCCGTCGCTGACGAGATAGACGCCGAACTCACCCTTGGGGCTTTCTGTCGCCACGTAGACTTCGCCTTCGGGCACATGGAAGCCCTCGGTGTAGAGCTTGAAGTGGTGGATCAGGCTTTCCATCGATTGCTTCATCTCGCCGCGCTTGGGCGGGGAGACTTTGCCGTCGGTGCTGGCGACGGGGCCTTCGGGCATGTCACGCAGGCACTGGCGGATGATCTTCGCGCTCTCGCGCACTTCCTTCACCCGCACCATGAAACGATCGTAGCAATCAGAGTTGGTGCCGACCGGAATGTCGAATTCCATGCGGTCGTAGACATCATAGGGCTGCGATTTGCGCAGGTCCCACGGAATGCCCGCCGCACGGATCATCGGACCGCTGAAACCCCACGCAATCGCATCATCGCGGCTGACCACGGCTATATCGACATTGCGCTGTTTGAAGATGCGGTTGTCGATCACGAGGCTCATCGCGTCGTCGAACAGTTGGAAGAAACGGTTGTCGAGCCAGTCGCAGATATCGACGAGCAGCTTCTCAGGCACGTCCTGATGCACGCCGCCCGGACGGAACCATGCCGAGTGCATCCGCGCGCCGCTCGCTCGCTCGAAGAAGTTCATGCAATCTTCGCGCAGATCCATGATCCACAGGTTTGGCGTAAATGCCCCAACATCAAGCACATGCGCGCCCATGTTGAGCATGTGGTTGCAGATGCGGGTCAGCTCGGCGAACAGCACGCGCAGATACTGCGCACGCTCTGGCACTTCGAGATTGAGCAACTTCTCGATCGCGAGAACGTAGGAATGCTCCTGGCAAAGCGGCGAGCAGTAATCGAGCCGGTCGAAATACGGCAGCGCCTGCAAATAGGTCTTCTGCTCGATCAGCTTTTCGGTGCCGCGGTGTAGCAGGCCGACATGGGGATCGATCCGTTCGATCACTTCGCCGTCCAGCTCCATGATCATGCGCAGCACGCCGTGCGCCGCAGGGTGCTGGGGTCCGAAATTGATCGTGTAGTTGGTGATGACGTCGCCGTCAGTGGTTGGCGACTCTTCGACTTGTATGCCGCTCATGATTTCTTCTCCGGAGCTGCGTCTCCGTCTGCCTTCTCATCGCCGGGCAGCACGTAATCCGAGCCCTCCCATGGCGAAAGGAAGTCGAAGGTGCGCATATCCTGCGCCAATTCGACCGGTTCGTAGACTACGCGCTTTTCCTCTTCGGAGTACCGAAGCTCAGTATAGCCCGTCATCGGGAAATCCTTGCGGAAAGGATGCCCTTCAAAACCGTAATCAGTGAGGATGCGGCGCAGATCCTTGTTGCCCGCAAAGGTGACACCGTACATGTCGAACACTTCGCGTTCGAGCCAACCGGCATTGGGCCAAAGCGTCGTGACAGTCGGCACTGGTGTTGCTTCGTCGGTCGAGCACTTCACCATCACGCGGTGGTTCTTGGTCAGGCTGAGCAGCATGTAGACGACTTCGAAACGTTCGTGGCGATCCGGATAGTCAGCTCCGGCAATTTCCATCAATTGCTGGTATTCATGAGCTTCACGCAGGATGCTCAGCACCATCGCAATCGCTTCACGTTTGACGGTGAAGATCACTTCGCCATGGCGCTCTTCGGCACCAAGAAGCCACACACTGATGCTCTCGCTCAGCGCGTCGATTACGCCTTCGTTGGAGGCGAATTTAGGGGCGGAATGGAGGACGGTCATATGCGATCCTCAACGCTCAATCGTGCCGACGCGGCGGATCTTCCGCTGCAATTGCATCACGCCGTAAAGCAGGGCTTCGGCTGTGGGTGGGCATCCGGGTACATAGATGTCGACCGGAACAATCCGATCGCAGCCGCGCACGACGCTATAGGAATAGTGATAATAGCCGCCGCCATTCGCGCACGAACCCATGCTGATGACGTATTTCGGGTCCGACATCTGGTCATAAACCTTGCGCAGAGCCGGAGCCATCTTGTTGCACAAAGTACCCGCGACGATCATCAGGTCCGACTGGCGCGGGGACGCGCGCGGGGCCGCGCCGAACCGCTCCATATCATAGCGCGGCATGTTAACGTGGATCATCTCAACCGCGCAGCAGGCGAGGCCGAACGTCATCCACCACAGTGATCCGGTGCGCGCCCATTGGAACACATCCTCAGTCGAAGTGACCAGGAAACCCTTGTCATTCACTTCGGTCTGGAGCGCGTTGAAATAGTCCGCATTAGGCTGCTTGACCTCACCGCCCTGCGCAGTGGGCATGGTCGCAGCCGCCTCGGCCGCGTTCAAAGGCGCGGTCGGCGGTGTGATGATCGTATTGTTCGAAGGAGTGCTCATTCCCAGTCCAGAGCTCCCTTCTTCCATTCATATGTCAGGCCGACTGCGAGGATGAAGAGGAAGGTCATCATCCCGATCCAACCAACCCATTGCGTCTCACCCAGGCTTACCGCCCACGGGAACAGGAATGCGGCCTCAAGATCGAAGATAATGAAGCTGATCGCGACGAGATAGAATCGCACATCGAACTGACTGCGGGCATCTTCGAAGGCCGGAAAACCGCACTCATATTCGGACAGCTTTTCGGCATCCGGATTGTGCGCGCCTGTCAGCCGGGAAACACCCATCGGCAGGAACACGAACAGGACCGACAGGCCGAGTGCGATGAAGATAAATAACAGTATCGGCAGATACTGGCTGAGGTCGATCACGGCAATTTCCAAGCGAATTAATCCCAGGCGCGGCACTAGGCCCCTCGTCCGCCCCGCGCAAGACCGCGAATCGGGCAAAACTGCGTAGTCCTGTTGCGAAAAATCGAACGGAGCGCCAGCCCTGTGGGGCGCTATTTCATCTTTATCCCACGTGCTGCGCGAGATCGCTAACACTTCTGCGCTCTGCCCCCGCTCTCTCAAACGGGACAAACCGATCACCTGACATTTTATCGATTATTCATAAGTTTACCTTACTCCGATCTCGATTTGCAATAACGCGAGAGTTCAATGTTCGGAAGAAAAGGTCTCAAGCCAGAGCCAAAACCAGTCTCGACGCTGGCCGATTTCAATGAGGCTAAGGGCTTCGTCGCCACGCCGGAACACGCGCACGCGGCGGGGGAATTGTTCTTCGAGCTTTGTTACAACCAACTGGCACAGAATGGCGATGCCGTTGGTGTCGAGAATTTCATTGGGCTGCTTGCATCTGCCGGTGGAGTCACATGCATTGCGACGTCACTGATCGAGTGGGACTTCGTGAGGATGCAGCCGAACACCGGCGACCTGATCTTGGAGCAGCAAGTCGCCGGGAACAGCTATTATTGCGGCGAACTTCCAACCCGCTATCTCTATGAAAGCGAGCTTTCGCTGCTCAATATCGCGTTGCAATATGCCATGAAGCATGGCGCACCCATCCAGCATGACTTTCTTCACGAGCCCATCGGCCGTGCGATGGAAAGTGTGGGCACACCGCATTTCGGCATCCCGAGGCTTACGGCGGAGCACACACCCGACGCCTCACCATTGGATTTGGCAAAAATAGCCTGGCCCCAAGCAGAGCACACTTTTGACAGCGCAAACCTCGCCCTCGAATACCGTCCAGCGGCGATGGGCTACGCGATTGGCAAAGCCATTGATACCGCGGCGGGAACGCTTGATCCCTTGCTCCTGGCCCAGATCGCGGTCGAGCACGCTGTGCCGATGTCGATGGTCGACCCCGCGCAGTTCTGGGATGATCTGCAAACACTAAAAGCGAACGCTGCCTAAGCTCAAAACTACGCTGGGTTGAGCCTTACTTCATCATGTTTGCAGCGGCTTTCTCCGTTGCCTTGCCATATGGCGGCTTGAACCCACCGAGTTTGGCGATGTCGATTTTTGGCTGATGATAGACCGCGCGGGCGTGGCTGAACTCGCGGAATCCCTCGACCGCGTGGTAGCTGCCAATGCCGGATGGACCGACGCCGCCAAACGGAAGGTCTTCCATTGAGACATGGAAGATCACATCGTTCGTGGTGACACCGCCGGAAATGGTGCGGGTCAGCACACGCTCCTGCTCCTCCTTGTCCTCGCCAAAGTAATAGAGGCCAAGCGGGCGATCATGCTCGTTGACGTAGTCTACCGCCTGATCGACAGCCTTGTAGGTCTTCACCGGCAGCACCGGACCGAAGATTTCCTCCTGCATTGCCGTCATTTCTTCGGTGACATTCTTGAGGATGGTGAGCGGCATCTTGCGCTGGTTCGCATTGCCGAAATCTTCGTTTCCGGGATTGACCTCGACCACTTCCGCGCCCTTCTCACGGGCATCTTCGACAAGGCCCTGAAGCCGCTCGAAATGGCGGTCCGACACGATCGAGGCGTAATCGTCGTTCTCAAGCAGCGTCGGGTAGAGCGCTGATACGCCGTTAGAGACACCGGCGACCGCTTCGTCCTGCTTGTCCTCAGGCACATACATGTAGTCGGGGCTGAGGCAGATTTGCCCGGCATTCATCATCTTGCCCAGCGCGATCCGCTCCCCCGCCTTTTCGAAATCGGCGCTGCGTCCCATGATAACCGGCGATTTTCCGCCGAGTTCAAGCGTGACTGGTACAAGGTTTTCGGCGGCCGACTGCATCACGCGGCGCCCTGTGGCGGTCGATCCGGTGAAAACGAGGTGATCGAATGGTAGCGATGAGAACGCAGCTGCAACCTCAGGACCGCCTGTGACCACAGCAACTTCGTCTGGCGTGAAATATTCCTCCACCAGCTCGGCCATCAACTGACTTGTGCGTTCGGTGAACTCGCTCGGCTTGATCATCGCGCGGTTGCCCGCCGCGAGAACCTGCATAAGCGGCGCGAAGGCGAGATTGACCGGGAAATTCCACGGGCTGAGAATGCCAATCACACCCTTCGGTTCGTAACGCACTTCCGCCTTGGCACCGAGCAATCCAAGCGGAAACTGGACCGGGCGCTTCTCAGTCTTGGCCCATTTGTCCATGTTCTTCAGGGCATGCTTACCTGCACCAACCGTTCCGGCGATGTCTGTAATCATGCTCTGCTCCATGGCGCGGTTGCCGAAGTCGGAACTCATCGCCTTGCACAGGTTCTCACCATGCTCCTTAAGCAGCGCCATCGCGCGCTTGATCCGGTCCTTGCGCATAGACATCGATTCCGGTCTGGAAGCGGTGAAAGCATCGCGCTGCCGTCGCAGGATTGCTTCGAGTTCTTCGCGCCGATCGTCGGCCATAATTCTCTCCCAGTTGTGACCCGTTTTGATTTGCTATTGGTTCTTGCGCAAAGCCGGGGCGCTGACAAGTTAATACGAATTCGCTGCCTGGGCTCGATTGCGTTTGCCGCAATGCAGCATTACATCGCAATTCGAACACGTTCTCCCCCGACACAAAGGAACCCGACATGGCCCATTTCTCAGCCGCAGACCCGATCGTGATCCTCTCCTACGCCCGCACGCCAATGGGCGGCATGCAAGGCGCTCTGTCCGAAGTTTCGGCGACCGATCTCGGCGCGACTGCGGTGAAAGCGGCTGTAGAGCGCTCGGGCATCAGCGGTGAGAATATCGACCGCGCCTATATGGGCTGCGTCCTGCCAGCGGGCCTCGGGCAGGCCCCTGCCCGTCAAGCCGCGATCAAAGCCGGACTGCCAAAATCGGTCGAAGCAACGACCGTCAACAAAGTCTGCGGTAGCGGAATGCAAACCGTCATCATGGGCGCAGAGGCGCTCGCCAGCGGCACGGTAGACGTAGTCGTCGCGGGCGGCATGGAGAGCATGACCAACGCGCCTTACCTGCTCAAGAAGCACCGCTCGGGCGCACGCATCGGGCACGACACGACTTATGACCACATGTTCCTCGACGGGTTGGAAGACGCTTATGAAGAAGGCCGCGCGATGGGCACCTTCGCACAGGACACCGCCGACGAATACCAGCTGACCCGTGAGAATATGGACGAGTATTCAATCGAGTCCCTCCGCCGCGCCAATGCCGCCATCGAAAGCGGCGCGTTTGCCGATGAAGTGGTTTCAGTCACTTACGCGACCCGCAAGGGCGAAGTGACGGTCGATACCGACGAACAACCCGGCAAAGGCCGCCCCGACAAGATCCCGCAGCTACGCGCTGCCTTCGCCAAGGACGGCACAATTACCGCCGCGACATCGAGCTCAATCTCGGACGGCGCGGCAGCAGTCGTGCTGACCCGCGAAAGCATCGCCAAGGATCAAGGTACGGAGCCCGTTGCCAAAGTAGTCGCCATGGCCGCGCATGCTCGCGAACCAAAAGATTTCACCGTCGCTCCAGTCGGCGCGATCCAGAAGGTTCTCGAAAAGGCTGAATGGTCGATCGACGATGTCGACCTGTGGGAAGTCAACGAAGCTTTCGCTTGCGTCGCTATGTTCGCGATGCGCGACATCGGCATTCCCCATGACAAGGTGAACGTGAATGGCGGCGCGACAGCGCTCGGTCACCCAATCGGCGCAAGCGGCACACGGATTATCGTGACGCTCCTCAATGCGCTCAAATCGCAAGGCAAGACCAAGGGTGTCGCAAGCCTTTGCATCGGCGGCGGTGAGGCTACCGCTGTGGCGGTCGAACTGGTCTGATCCAAACGCGAGCTCCTGCCATCGCGGGAGCTCGCAGTTACTCAGGTGTCGTCCACACCCCAGAGCCGTTCCACAGCAATCCAACCGCTGCGCCCACCAATATCCACTTCGCAGAAGTTGGTGCGGCAGGCGCCCAAAGTGCCGACCACACCCGGTTCCGCACGCCAGCGCAGTGCAGAACTTGCGCTTGCTTCATCGCGGATATCGACCAGTCCTTCACCGATGACCAAGGCGGTGCGTTCTGGATTAAGCTGGCTTTGCGCCACCCAGCCCTGTGATCCGTCAGGATCCTGGATCAGGCGCCAGCCCTCACGCAGTCGGACCACCTTCACCGGCAACCCCTTGCGCTTGTAAACCCAGTCGATCTTGTATTCCTGACTTGGCCCGACGCGCATGTTTACCTCGTCGAACCGCATCGATGCCCAATACGGCACTTCGCGATCCTGAGCATGCGCTGCAGGCGTGCCGAAAACAGCCGCCGTGGCGGCCAGCAAGCACAAACCGGCCATGGAAAAGAAGCGCAGTGAAGTCATGAACATGGCGATAACCATAGTCTTAGGGCGCTTTCAACCCGTCGGAGCACTTGGCGTCTCAATGTGGGATTCGCGGCCTTGACCGCGTGCCCCCTGTGCCATTAGCGCCAAGCCATGGCTGAACTTCACGCTGCACCGCACTTCCCATCTGGCAAACCCAAAATTGTGGTGACACGCCATCTGATGCCGAGCGTCGAGGCGCGGATGAGCGAACTCTATGATGCCGCGTTGAACACAGATGACGAACCGATGAGCCGCGATGCCCTGATCGCAGCGATGCAGGATTGCGACGTTCTGGTCCCGACAGTCACCGACCGGGTCGATGCCGAAATGATCGCCGCCGCCGGAGATCGTTTGGGGCTGATCGCGAATTTCGGTGCGGGGACCGAGCATATCGACCTCGCCGCAGCCGCCGCGCGAAAGATCCTCGTCACCAACACGCCGGGCGTCTTCACCGACGACACCGCCGATATCGCCATGGCGGGTATCATCGGCGTCCCTCGCCGTATTCGCGAAGGCACCGGATTGGTCCGCAGCGGAAACTGGACGGGTTGGGCACCATCAGGGCTGCTGGGACGCAAACTTGGCGGCAAAGTGCTCGGCATCGTCGGCATGGGCCGCATTGGCCAGGCCGTGGCGCACCGCGCGCGGGCGTTCGGACTGGAAACCGCCTATTACAATCGGAAGCAATTGCCGGAAGCGGTGGAAAGCATGTTCGGCGCGCGCTTTGTGGGAGACATCGACCAGCTTGTTTCCGAAGCGGACATCCTCACCCTGCATTGCCCACTTACGGAGGAAACGCGCGGGCTGCTGGACGCGCGGCGGATCGGACTGATGAAGCCCGAAGCCAGCATCATCAACACCGCCCGCGGCGAACTGATCGACCAGGAAGCGCTGATCGCAGCGCTCGAAGAAGGACGGCTCGCGGGCGCAGGGCTGGACGTCTATCCGGATGAACCCAATGTCGATCGGCGCCTGATCAAACACCCCAATGTCATGACGCTGCCCCATATCGGCAGCGCGACCGTGGAAGGGCGCGAGGCGTCGGGTGAGAAAGTGATCGCCAATATCCGTTTCTGGGCGGACGGCCATCGTCCCCCTGATCAGGTGTTGACTGCGCTGATCAAATAACGGGGCTAGGCCCCCTCTCCCCTAACAATTCAGGCGTGGATGGCGGGTGGCGGAGCGCTTGCCGCAGAACCGCAATGGCTCTTACACCCCGCGCAAAAGATCGGGGGAATGCCACGTGACCAAATTGGGTTGGAAGTCAGGATTAGCGCTCAGCCTTGGGCTGCTCGGCGCATCGCCCCTATTGGCTCAGGCACCCACCCTGCCCCCAAGCGACACCGGCGATACTGGTTGGATCATTGCCGCGTCGGCTCTTGTTCTATTGATGACGCTTCCGGGCCTCGCGCTATTCTATGGCGGATTGGTTCGCGTGAAGAGCTTTCTGTCGGTCGTCCTGCAGTGCGCCAGCATCGCCGCCTTGGCTTCGCTCGTCTGGGTAGGGATCGGCTACACGCTGGCCTTCGGTCAGGTCACCAATGGCTGGATCGGCGGCGGCGATTTTCTAATGCTGAGCAATCTTGGCACGGTCCGCCCGGGTACTGCCGTCCCTGAAAGCACATTCGCGCTGTTTCAGATGACGTTTGCGGTGATCACGCCAGCTCTGATGGTAGGCGCATGGGTAGAACGCGCGCGCTTTCCATGGGTCCTGGGCTTTTGCGGGTTGTGGCTCCTGATCGTCTATGCCCCGGTTGCCCATTGGGTTTGGGGTGGCGGATGGCTCGCAACCCGGTTCGGAACGCTCGATTTCGCCGGAGGACTCGTGGTTCACACGACCGCCGCCGTGTCGGCGATAGTGGTGGTGCTGTTGCTTGGCCCGCGCAAAGGCTTCCCCGAAAAGCCGATGCTCCCGCATGCTCCCGCGCTTACCATGGTGGGCGCCGCACTTCTTTGGGTCGGATGGTTCGGCTTCAATGGTGGCTCAGCGCTCGGCGCGAACGACAACGCCTCGAGCGCAATCCTCTCGACTCATATCGCCGCCAGTGCTGCGGCGCTGACTTGGTTGCTCGCAGAACGCATTGCAGTCGGAAAGCCCACGAGTATCGGCTGGGCAACAGGCGCTATCGCCGGCCTCGCTACAATCACCCCTGCGGCTGTGTTCGTTTCACCTGGCGCGGCGATGCTGTTTGGAGCGCTGGCAGCGCTCGTTTGCTACGGCGCAATTCAGCAGATCAAGCTGCGCTGGAAGGTCGACGATTCGCTAGATGTCTTCGCCGTCCACGGCGTCGGCGGTATCCTTGGCACCCTGCTGCTCGCGGTCTTCATCTCGAAAGAACTCGGCGGCACTGGCTATTTCGGCGGGGCGACCATGGCGAGCCAGCTGGGCGCGCAGGCCATCGGCATCAGTGCAGTGATGGTCTGGAGCGCAGTGGGCAGCGCGATCATTGCCCTGATGGTCTCGGTCGTGTTCCCGATGAGGGTCAGCGAGGATGACGAACTCGAAGGGCTCGACATTTCCGCACATGGCGAGCGCGCATGGGACTTCGATTGATGCTATAGCGCTCTAATGACGAGCGAAATTGACGCATCCTCCAAGGCTAGCGATCTGTGCACAAGCTGCGGCCTGTGCTGCAATGGCGCATTGTTTGATTACGGCCCCTTGTCCGGCGAGGAGCTTGCACCTGCTCGCGAGGCCGGGATGGCAGTGGTTGAGGCCGAAGGAAAGGCGGGCTTCATGCTCCCCTGTCCTCAACTCGACTGCGCGGTCTGTCAGATATACGAGGTGCGCCCACGAACTTGCCGGGACTATCGCTGCGAGGTTCTGAAAGCGGTGCAAGCCGGCGAGATGGATTTCGCCGACGGTCTGGATCGGATTAAGGAAGGCCGCGCTGCTTTTGATCAGGTTAGTGCCCAATTGTCCCCGGGCATGACCGTGTCCGATGCTCGAAAGCTGCGGCGCGAAGCAGCAGCGGCAGAAGCGGCCCGGGAACTTAACGCCTCTCCGATGCTGATGATGGCGCTCAGCCTGCTCGATCTGGTGCTAGACCAGCATTTCCGCCGCCCCGATCAACGGCAGGTGATGGAGATGGAGTGACCGTGAGCTAAGTCGGAAGCTGCTCGGCCAGAATGGCCACAATCCGCTCGATCGCCCTCTTATCCGATCCCATCGCGAAATGCCGGAACGGCACTTCGATTTCGACATCGCGTTCGGTCTCCGAGCCTCGTGCGCATTCAGGTGCGATCACTCCGTCATTGGCCGACCAGACGGCGACAGTTTGAACCGCCGGTTTAATGCTCGGATCACCGGGCACCCTTGGGGCATCGACAGTGTGATCGTTAAGCGTGTTGTAGAGGCGCCAGGCGTTGTTCGCTTTGCGGTCACCTGAAAACGGTGTTCCCATTGTCACGACCGTTGAGACTTCTTGAGGATAGCGCTGAGCCAGCACGCGGGCGTAGATGCCACCAAGGCTCCACCCGAGCAGAACGACTTTCTTTCCGTACTTTGCGTAGGCCTCGTGCAACTCCGCTTCCGCCCGCGCGAAAGCTTCAGGAGTGACCCCGGTTACAAAGCCCAAATTGGAGGCGAGAGCCACATAGCCAGCCTTGTCGAGCGTCCGCCGCAACAGCGAAGTAGATTTGTCGCTCGACAAGATGCCCGGAAACACCATCACTGGCTCGCCATTGCCCTGTGTTCGAGTGAGAGCACTTACCCGGCGAAGAGGGCTCGCCGCGATCTGGACGGTGTGCAGTATTTCGCGCACCCAAAGCGATAGCGAAGGTGGTTTCGCCAATGTCAAAGATTGTCCAGTTGCGGCATGCCCAGGACATGGAAACCGCCGTCCACATGGATAATCTCTCCGGTGGTGCAGGCGCCAGCGTCACTGCACAAATACACTGCCGTACCACCCACCGCTTCCAAAGTGGCGTTGCTGCGTAGCGGGGCGTTGGTGTCGGTGTGCCTGTAGGTCCGGCGAACGCCGCCAATGGCGCTGGCGGCCAGCGTTTTCATTGGGCCGGGACTGATGGCGTTGACGCGAATTCCCTCGGGTCCAAGATCATTGGCGAGATAGCGTACCCCGGATTCCAGCGCCGCCTTGGCTATGCCCATGACATTGTAATTCGGGGTGACCCGGCTTGAGCCCAGATAGCTCAGCGTCAACAATGTACCGCCATGCTCGACCATCATAGGATGGGCGCGCCGCGCCACTTCGATCAGGCTGTAGGCGGAAATATCCATCGAGTTTTTGAAGTTCGCACGCGAGGTGTTGAGGACGCGCCCTGTCAGTTCCGATTTGTCGGAATAGGCAATCGCGTGGACCAGGAAATCGAGCCTGCCCCACCGATCCTGCAGCGCTTCAAACGCCGCGTCCAGCGAAGCGTCGTCGGTGACGTCCACGTCGACCATGAAGTCTGAGCAAACGCTTTGGGCAAGCGGCTCCAACCGTTTGCCAAAGGCATCACCCTGATAGGTGAAGGCCAGCTCCGCTCCGGCTTCGGCGCAGGCTTTGGCGATCCCCCAGGCGATCGACCGATCGTTGGCGACGCCCATCACAAGGCCGCGTTTTCCTGCAAGGACGCCCATTTTCTCCCACCCTTACCTAGCGGCGATGAAACCTCATCCGCGAAATTTCGACATCAGCATGGAGCCGTTGGTGCCGCCAAAACCAAAGGAGTTGGTCATCACCGTATCGAGCCCTGCATTTTCGACGAGGCTGGTGGCGATCTCTTCCGGTTTCAGCGCCGGATCGAGCGTCTCGACGTTGATCGAAGGAATGATGAAGTCATGCTCTAGCGCGAGCAGGCAGTAGACCGCCTCCTGCGCGCCCGTTGCGCCTTGGCTGTGCCCGGTCATTGATTTGGTGGAGCTGACCGGCGGGGTTGAGCCGTCACCGAACACCCGGCGCACCGCTTCAATCTCGCCTACGTCACCGACCGGCGTCGAAGTGCCGTGGGCATTGATATAACTGACCTTGCGATCCTCGCCGAGCGTCTTCACGGCTCCGCGCATCGCGCGCTCACCACCCTCGCCCGAAGGCGCAACCATGTCGGCACCGTCGGATGTGGCGCAGAACCCGGTGACTTCGGCGTAGATCTTCGCGCCGCGCGCCTGAGCGTGATCGAGACTTTCGAGCACCACGATGGCACCGCCGCCGCCGATCACAAATCCATCACGGTCCGCGTCGAAAGCGCGCGAAGCCCGTTCAGGCGTGTCGTTATACTTGCTAGACATGGCGCCCATGGCATCAAACAGGCACGAGAGCGTCCAATCCAGCTCTTCTCCGCCGCCGCCAAACATTACATCCTGCTGACCCAACGCAATCTGCTGCGCCGCCATGCCGATGCAATGCAGAGATGTGGAGC
The DNA here is from genome assembly GCF_947499705.1 of uncultured Erythrobacter sp. Taxonomy (NCBI): domain Bacteria; kingdom Pseudomonadati; phylum Pseudomonadota; class Alphaproteobacteria; order Sphingomonadales; family Erythrobacteraceae; genus Erythrobacter; species uncultured Erythrobacter sp. The sequence continues at coordinate 1,431,575 of NZ_CANMPJ010000001.1, forward strand.
AGGCCGAGGTGATTGAGAAGTTCATCCCCTTGATCTGATAGGCCGTCGCAAGGTTGGCACTGATGGTGGAAGACATAGTTTTCGGAACCGCAAATGGCCCGATACGCTTGGTTGCGCCGGTTTTCAGCACTGTCTGATGCGCCGCGAGCATGGCCGAAGTTGACGGACCGCCCGATCCGGCAATCACCCCGGTCATCGGGTTGATGACATCCTTTTCCTCAAGTCCAGCATCCGCAATCGCCTGTCCCATCGCTATGTGCGCATAGGCCGCCCCCGGCCCCATGAAACGCAGCGTGCGCTTGTCCACATGCTCTTTGACATCAAGGTCCACCGCGCCCGCGATCTGCGAGCGAAAGCCATGCTCGGCCATGTCCTCATTGAAGGTGATGCCGGATTTGCCGGCCTTTAGTGAGGCAAGAACCTCGGCTGAATTGTTCCCAATCGAGGAAACGATCCCCAACCCTGTAATGACGACGCGACGCATGTTCCCCTTTTCCCGCATCTGACCCAATTAGGCCTCAGATAGAGCGACTTTCATGTCTTTGACTTGATAGATGACCTCACCGTCGGCCTCGACGCGGCCATCAGCCACGCCCATGGTCAAACGCCGGGTTTGTACGGCCTTGGTGAAATCCACGTAATAGGTGAGCATCTTGCGGTCCGGCCGCACCATGCCGGTCAGCTTCACTTCCCCAACGCCCAGAGCATAGCCGCGACCTTTCCAGTCACGCCAACCAAGGTTGAAACCGGTCAGCTGCCACAACCCATCCAGGCCAAGGCATCCAGGCATGATCGGATTGCCGGGAAAATGACAGTCGAAGAACCAGAGCTCAGGTTTGATGTCGAATTCTGCCACCACATGACCCTTGCCATGCTCGCCGCCATCGCCGGAAATGTCCGTGATCCGGTCCATCATCAGCATCGGCGGTTCTGGCAATTGCGCATTGCCCGGGCCGAACAATTCGCCCCGTGCGCATTTCAGCAGATCGTCACGATCAAAGCTGGTTGGGAAATCTGTCATCCCGGTTGATACTCCCCGTTTTCTGGTCTTTTTACCGCGGCAGCGCCTAGCACTGCGCATTGATGAGGAAAAGGGCGCGCGAACCGTTGTTCATCAGAAGTAACGGCGCCCACTGCGCTGACTGCTCTGATCCCGCTGCGCATAGCCGCTGCACACCGCCTGCTCTCTGTCGTCGAAAGCACGATCCGCGGCGCAACCAAACGCCCTCTCAAGGCCAGCGAGAAGCTCAGGAGCCTCCGTTGCTACAAACCTTTATCTCGCCCGGTTCCGTGCGCGCGTCTCCCCTCGCAAACCGCGCAAAATATCCCTTGATGTCCGGCCGCTCGATAAACTCGACCAGCTCGTATCCGATTGCATCGAATTCACAGAACAACAGTTTGGGCGGAATGCCATGCCGGTTCACAGGGCGATCGACATCAACGACAATGATCTGCCCTGTCTCGGTAAGTGCCGGCCACATCCTCCACAGGAAGGCGTAGGGCTCGGTTACCTCGTGATACATGTGGACGAGAAAGATGCGGTCGAAACTGTCGACCGGCAGCTGCGGGTCATCAGGCTCACCCAGTTTGATCGAGATGTTCTCAAGCCGTTCGCGGTCGATCCGCTGGCCTAGCCGCTGCAGTGCTTCCCGGTCGATATCCTGCGCGAGCACGCGGCCATCTTCCCCGACGCGCTCGGCCAGCCTGACCGTGTAGTAGCCTTCGCCCGCGCCGATATCGGCCACGGTGGTCCCGCTATCGATATTGGCGAGGTCCATGACGATCTGCGCTTCGTTGCGCTCGTCACGGGCGTCTTCATTTGAAAACTGGTTGGAGATGACGTCGGCAACCGGGCGGTCTGGCAGCGGAAATTCCAGCGCGCTTTCGGGGCGGTCGGTGGCTTCCTCAATCGCTTCGCACCCGCCTAGTGCGAGGGCAAACACTCCAAGAGACGCCAGTGCCCGCATTATTCCACGTCCTCCACCTCGACCTTTTCGCCTGTCACTTGCTGAGCAAGCGCGGCGGAGATGAAATCATCGATCTCACCGTCGAGCACCTTATCAGGTGAACTCGAAGTAACGCCGGTGCGCAAGTCTTTGACCATCTGATAGGGCTGCAGGACGTAGGATCGGATCTGGTGGCCCCAGCCAATGTCGCTCTTTTCCTGGTACTCACCTGAAGCCGCTGCTTCGCGTTCAGCCATTTCGCGTTCGAACAGGCGCGCCTTCAGCATGTTCATCGCGGTCGCGCGGTTCTTGTGCTGGCTGCGGTCGTTCTGGCTCGCGACCACAATGCCGGTTGGCTGGTGGGTGATGCGGACTGCGGAATCGGTCGTGTTGACGTGCTGACCGCCCGCTCCAGACGCGCGGTAAGTGTCGATCTTGAGGTCGGAGGGGTCGATTTCAATGTCGATATCATCGTCAATCACTGGATAGACCCAAACCGAGCTGAAGCTGGTATGGCGCTTGGCGGCGCTGTCATACGGGCTGATCCGCACAAGCCGGTGTACACCGCTTTCGGTCTTGGAATAACCGTAGGCACCATCGCCTTTCAGGAGCAGTGTGGCCGACTTGATCCCCGCCTGATCGCCCGCTTGATACTCAACCGTCTCGACCTTGAAACCGCGTCGCTCGGCCCAGCGGCCATACATGCGGAACAGCATCTCGGCCCAGTCCTGGGATTCGGTACCTCCAGCGCCTGCGTGGATCTCCAGATAGGTGTCGTTGCCGTCGGCCTCGCCCGATAGCAGCGCCTGCACCTTGTCGGCATCGGCGCGCTTGGCGAGCTTTTCGAGACTGGCGAGGCCATCGTTGACGATGCTCTCTTCACCTTCGGCCTCGCCCATTTCGATGAACTCCACCGCATCGGACATCTCTGCAGAGATTTCCTTCACGGTGTTGATCGCCGTTTCGAGCGTCTTTTGCTCGCGGCTGACGGCCTGCGCTTCCTTGGGGTTGTCCCACAGCGTCGGATCCTGCACGCGCGCATCTAGCTCATCGAGGCGCCGCAGTGCACGCTCCCAATCGAGTGATTGCCTGACCAGATCGAGCGCTGCTTCGATCCGGTCGATATGACCTTGGGCCTCGGCCCGCATAATTCTTCCTTCACACCGGTATGGTCGCCCCGCTTAGCGCGGAGGGCATGATTGTAAAGCGCGCGGAGGCGACTGCCCCCGACAGTCGGACTGCTTGGTCAGCTATTTGGAAAGCTTGCGCACGGCCGCAAGGGTTCGCTTCACATGGTCGCGGTAGTCGCTGTTGGAATAGACCATCGCAATCCGGCCATCCGGTGCGATGACATAAGACGTGCGGCTAGCGAGTTCGGAATTGGGCAGAGCGACGAAGTAGTCTGCGATCAGCTTTCTGGATGCGACACCTACGGGGAAGGCGTCGCGGCATTCTTCGCGGCTGAAACGCTTCAGCGTGTCGATGTCATCGTTCGACAGGCCGATTACGCTCGCCCCTGCGGCGCGGAATTGCGGCATCGCTTCGGCGAATGCATTTGCTTCGAGCGTGCACCCTTGTGTGAACGCCTTTGGATAGAAATAGAGTACGACCGGCCCTTGCCGCAGGGCATTGCGCAGGGAGAAACCCATCTCCTTGCCAGCGATGGCCGCCGACGTGGTAAAACCCGGTGCCTTGGTGCCTTCAGCCAGTTGAGCCTTGGCTGGAGCGGTCAAACCGATCGCCATCAGCGCGATGGCCATGAGTGTGCGGAGTAGCTTGGTCATGCGAATTGAACCTCCGAATGGCCGAACAGGTTCCAACCGATCCGATCAGTAAATGCCGCCCTGCTCTTCGACAAAGTCGCTGGGCTGGCCATCGCTGCTTTCAACCTGACGGCTCGATCCCTGATTGCGGCTGGCGCGGATCAGTTCGAGGATTTCATCACGCTTGGCGGCGATCTCATCCTGACGGGTCGACCGGTCAGGCTCGGTGTCCGGCTTGAATGCCTCCCAGATCACGTCACCCTTGGCATTGCCAGAAGGCCAACCGTTGAAGACACGCTTGCCGGTGCGACGATCCACCCGCACCATGCGTACGCCCGCAGGAGCAATAGCTGGCAGATCGACCCACTTGTCGCGTGATTTCCGGATCAGGCTCTTGATGATCGGTGCGACGATAGTGCCGCCGAAAGCATAGCCGCCCATATTGCGCGGCGTGTCGAACCCGACATAGGCGCCAGCCATCAGGTTCTGTGTTCCACCGATGAACCAGACATCTTTCGGCCCGGATGTCGTACCGGTCTTGCCGAACAGTGGCAGCCCAAGATCATTCAGAACGGTTGCGGTTCCGCGTGTCACCACGCCTTCGAGCATATGCATGGTCTGGAACGCCGTGCGGGCATCCATCGCCTGCTCGCCCTTGAGGCCAGGACGGGGCATCGCGCTGCCATCCCATTCTGGCATGTTGCAGTTGTTGCAGCCGCGCGTGTCGGCACGCCAAATCACCTGACCCCGGCGGTCCTGCACGTAGTCGATCACCGTTGGCTTGTTCAGACGGCCATGATTGGCGAGCGCCGAGTACGCCGCGACCATTTTCATCACCGTCGTTTCTTCTGATCCCAGAGCCGTCGCCGCGTAGGGATCAGCATCTTCGCTGATGTTCATGCGCTCGATCGTGTCGACGACATTTTCCATGCCGGCCTGCATGCCGATCTGCACAGTCATGATGTTCTGAGACTGCTCGAGCCCGTAACGCATCGGGAACTGGCCCGCGCGTCCGCCGCGAATGCACTTTTCGCCTAGCTGACGGCCCTGATAGTAGCAGAACCGCGTGTTATCGATCTCGGTCGACGGCGTCATGCCGTTGTCCAGACCGGTGGCGTAAACGAACGGTTTGATGGTCGATCCCGGCTGCCGCATTGCCTGCGTCGCGCGGTTGAAGTCGGAAAGGCGGTAATCAAAACCGCCTTGCATCGCGAGCACGCGCCCAGTCTGCGGATTCTGGACGACCAGGCCCCCTTGTGCAGACGGCGGCGTGCGCACTCGCCATCCGTTGCCGCTCGGGCTGACAGCGACAAGATCGCCAGCCTTCAGCGCATTTGGAAGACCGGAGAGCGGAGCCTCATCGCCGTTCGAAAAGCCAATGGTGGCCGACGAGCCACTCCGCTGCGTAACGACACCGACGCGCCAGTCTTCGTAATTGATGCCAATCGGCGAACTCGCCAGCTGGCTCGCCCAATTGCCTTCACTCAAATCAATCGTCGCAATTGGTCCGGACCACCCACGCCGTCCGTGATAGCGCAAGAGCCCTTCGCGCAAAGCTTCGCGGGCCGCTTCCTGCATTTCGGGATCGAGCGAGGTTCGCACCCACAGTCCGCCGGAATAGACACTGTTGGGGCTAACTTCGGCAGTTTCGCCAAATTGGTCGATCAGTTCCCTGCGCACTTCCTCAAGGAAATAGCCCGCATCTACGCTGCGCTGTGTTCGCTGCGTCACCAGTCCAAGCGGCATGGCCGCGGCAGTGCTTCGTTCGGCGGATGAGATGAAACCGTTATCTTCCATCTGTGCGAGGACGAAATCGCGGCGCTCCATCGCAGCATCTTCTTGGCCGCTGCGCCCATAACGCTCAGGAGCTTTTGGCAGGATCGCTAGGAACGCCATTTCATGCAATTCCAGATCGGCGACATCCTTGTCGAAATAGGCCCGCGCTGCCGCCTGCACGCCGAAAGAGCGGCGGCCCAGCGGGATCTCGTTCAGGTACAGCTCAAGGATCTCTTCCTTGCTCAGCACTTCTTCGATCCGGCTGGCGAGGATCATTTCCTTGAGCTTGCGGGTGACCGAATATTCGTCCCCTAACAAGCTGATCTTGGCGACCTGCTGTGTAATAGTCGAACCGCCAACCGCGCGCTCGCCGGAGCCGTATTTGCTAACGTAATCGAACACCGCATTCGCCGTACCGGTCACGTCCACACCGCCATGGCTGAAGAAAGTCTTGTCTTCTGCAGAAAGATAAGCGTTGACCAGTTGATCCGGGAAATCGGCATATTGTAGCTGCACCCGGCGTTCGCGGGCATAGGAGTGGACGATCTCACCATCGATGCCGCGCACCACGGTCGGCAAAGGTGTTTCGTAGTCGACCAGACTGTCCGCCTCGGGCAAATCGCTGGCGAGCCAGACCCAGGCCGCGATCCAGATCGCCGCAAGCAGAACGATCCCGAGCGCGCCGAGCTTGAAAAGCCAGCTCGACCGCCATTTTGCGGCGATCCAACCGAGCGCTCCGCTAAAGTCGCGGTTCAATCGGTAGCGGACATATTGCAGGGTAGATGTGGCGTTGGCTTCAGTCATTTGCGCGGCGGTTTACAATGCTCTTTGTGAGGTGGCTAGGCGCTTTGAGGCGGTTTCCGGCGAAATTATGGCGATTCCGCCGTTTCAGCCCGCCGCGCGAAGTAGACGCGAATGGCATTGGCAAGCACTTCTGCGTATTCCGCCCTGCCTTGCTCCGTAGTCAGTCGTGCGCGATCCTGGCTGTTTGTCACGAACCCACTTTCGAACAGCACGCCGGGCACATCCGGCGCGCGCAAAACCGCCAGAGCCGCCGAGCGCTGCGACTGTGAGTGGAACGCTAGCCGCGCTTGCCCTTCCCGCAGGATCAGGGATGAAAACTCGGTCGCGTCTTCCTGTGTGCGCTGCTGCGAAAGCTCCACTAGAATCGCGCTTACGGCTTCGCTCTGACCTTCGATCCCAAGCCCATTGACCACGTCAGCATTGTTCTCTCGCGCTGCAAAGCGCGCAGCGGCCTCGCTCGATGCCTCGGTGGACAAAGTATAGATGCTGGCGCCGCTTACATCGCTGCGCTCACCGCCCGAATCGGCGTGGATCGAAAGAAACAGATCTGCGGCGAGCTGACGCGCGATTTCGGGGCGATCGGATAATGGGACAAGTCGATCATCGTCACGAGTGAGCGCGACCCTGATCCCGCCCTGCTCCAGCAATTTGTCTCGCAGGGCTACCGCAATTGCCAATACGATGTCTTTTTCCTGCACCCGCTCGCCGCTGGCTGTCTCGCCGACAGATCCCGGGTCGCGGCCACCATGCCCTGCATCAATGACCACAAGCGGCCTGTCCGGATCGTCAGGTCCCAGAACGCCAGGAAGCTCAACTTTGCCGCCCTCTTCGCCCAATGCGAAGCTGAGAACGTATTCGCGCCCCCACTGCGGCAGCGGAATCGAAACGCCCAGCGCAATTGCGCCGCCTACCAGCAATGCCGGTATGCCGAAAATTAACAACAGGAGCGTACGGATGCTCATCGTGCCAGCGGGCCTACGATGTTGCCCGATAAGAGCGCAATAGAGTTGCGGCACGTAACCCACGGTGCTAGCGATGTTTCTAGCAGTTCGTTTGATCGCGCAAATGTTGCGCCCGATTGAACGGCTCTTTCACACGGCCTTCCGGCGACCCCCGCACAAGGCCACTTAACAGGTTGATGCAGTGACGAGACGCTTTGCCTCGCAGACAGTTTCACAGCGCCCATTCGGTGCAGGTGAATATGCGAGCCGATGCGCGGACATGATCCGCAACTCGATCACAGCAGACACGAATATCGCAGGCTCCTCGGTAACACGGCGAGATGCGAAGACAGCAATTGGCGCGCGTGCTTCGCGCGTTATTTCATCACACATGACACGTCCCCTTTGCGAGCTTCTGGCCCTTTGTGAGCCATTGATCGCGCGGTTGGACGTCTGGAGACAATTTAATGGCAACGCGCATGCTAATCGATGCGCGCCACTCGGAAGAGACCCGGGTGGCGGTACTCAAAGGCAACCGGATTGAGGAATTCGATTTCGAATCTGCCGAACACAAGCAGATCAAAGGCAATATCTATCTAGCAAAAGTTACCCGGGTCGAACCGTCGCTGCAGGCGGCGTTCGTCGACTTTGGCGGCAATCGCCACGGCTTCCTAGCCTTCAGCGAAATCCACCCTGACTACTACCAGATCCCGCAGGACGACCGCGAAAAGCTACTCGCCGAAGAGGCCGAAGCCGCTGAGGAAGAAGCTCGCCTGCGCGCAGAGGAAGAAGAAGAGGGCATCACACCCGGCGACGAATACGACGCCGAAGATGAAAGCGCCGAGGCGCTGGCAGAAGACCTCGCCGAAGACGGGCTCGAGGAAATCGACACCTCGGACAAGGACAAGGTTGCAACCATCGAAGACGGCGCATCGGATGACGATAGCGACGACGAAGATGATGAGGACGAAGACGAATCGGAGGAAGGCGAAGAAACCTCAGACGATTCCGACGACGACGGCGACAAGAAACCGCGCCGCGGGCGCGGTCGTCGTGGACGCGGTCGTCGTCAGGGTGGCGGCAAAGGTGGCAAGGGCCGCAGCCGCGCCAAGGAAGTCGACGAAGTTCGCGCCAAGCGTATGGCGCTGCGTCGTCGCTACAAAATCCAAGACGTCATCCAGCGTCGTCAGGTTGTGCTGGTTCAGGTCGTCAAGGAAGAGCGCGGCAACAAGGGCGCGGCGCTGACCACCTATCTCAGCCTTGCCGGTCGTTACACCGTGCTTATGCCGAACAGCTCGCATGGCGGCGGTATCAGCCGCAAGATCAGCTCGGCGAGCGATCGCAAGCGCTTGAAGCAGGTTGTTTCCGACCTGTCGCTGCCGAAGTCGATGGGTCTGATCGTCCGCACTGCGGGCCTCAGCCGGACCAAACCGGAGATCAAGCGTGACTTCGATTATCTTGCCCGGCTGTGGGACGATATTCGCCAGAATACACTGTCCTCAACCGCGCCTTCACTGGTGCACTCGGACAGCGATCTGATCAAACGCGCGATCCGCGACATCTACAATCGCGAGATCGAAGAAGTCATTGTCGAAGGCGAGGACGGCTATAAGCTAGCCAAGGGCTTCATGAAGATGCTGATGCCCAGTCATGCCCGGCGGGTGAAAGCCTATTCCGATCCCGTGCCGCTGTTCCAGCGCTATGGCGCGGAAGATCAGCTGCGCGCGATGTACGATCCGATGGTTCAGCTCAAATCGGGCGGCTATCTGATCATCAACCCGACCGAAGCGCTGGTTTCGATCGACATCAACTCGGGCCGCTCCACCAAGGAGCATGGTATCGAGCAAACCGCCCTCCACACCAACCTGGAAGCAGCGCGGGAGATTGCTCGCCAGTTGCGTTTGCGGGACATGGCGGGTCTCGTCGTGATCGACTTCATCGACATGGAATACAATTCCAACGTCCGCAAAGTCGAAAAGGCGATGAAGGAAGCGCTAAAGAGCGACCGCGCCCGCATTCAGGTCGGCCGCATTTCGGGCTTTGGCCTGATGGAAATGAGCCGCCAGCGCCTGCGTACCGGCGTGCTTGAAGCGACCACGCGCGAATGCCCGCACTGCGATGGCTCTGGTTTGGTCCGCACGGCGTCGTCGGCCGGTCTTTCCGCTCTGCGTCTGATCGAAGACGAAGCCGCCAAGGGCCGCGGCACGATCATCCGTCTCGCTGCCAGCACCGAAGCCGCGATCTACCTGCTCAACGAAAAGCGGCATGATCTGGTCGAGATCGAACAGCGCTACGGCGTCGCAGTCGAAGTGGCGCCCGAAGGTGAAGACGAAGGCGCCAAGATGGCCGTCGCGAGCGCGGGGCCGCGTCCTACAGAACGTCCAAAGTTCGAGCCGATTGTCGACGAAGACGATGATGATGACGAGGAGCTTCCCGAAGAAGATTTCGGCGATGACGAGGATGATGGCGGCCGCAAGAAGAAGCGTCGTCGGCGTCGTGGAGGCCGAGGCCGGAACAAGAAGCGTCAGGATGATGGCGCAGAGGAAAGTTCCGACGAGGCTTCGGACAGCGAATCCGAAAACACGTCGAGCGATGACAGCGATGACGATGCGCCGAAGAAGAAGCGCCGCCGGCGTGGAGGTCGCGGACGTCGCCGCAAGCAGACCGAAGGTGATGAAGCTGCGGTAAGCGAAGAAGGCACCGAAGCTGAAGCCCAGGAAGCTCCAGCGGAAGAGACCGCCGAAGCGCCTGTCGAAGAGCCCGCTCCTGCTGAAGCGGAAGCGCCCGCTGAGGAAGAAGCTCCCAAGCCGAAGCGCAAGCGTGCTCCTCGCAAGAAGAAGGTCGAAGAGCCGGAAGCTACTGAAGCTGCCGAAGCTGCGGCCTCTGCCGAAGAGGCGGCGACCGAAGAAGCACCGGCTGAAAAGCCGAAGCGCAAGCGTGCTCCGCGCAAAAAGAAGGTCGAGGCAGCCGAAGCTCCAGCAGAAGCACCAGAGGCCGAACCTGCGGCAGAACCGAAATCGGCAAATGACGATGCACCGGAGTCGGAAGAAGCCGCAGCAGAAGAGAAGCCGGCAGCCGACGGCAAACCGCGCCGTGGCTGGTGGCAGCGCACCTTCGGCGAATAATTAGAATGCTACGGGCTGGAGTGTCGCTGAGACCTCCGGCCCGTTACATGCCCGGTTTTCGCGCCACACCCCACTCGTTCCATCCAGCGAATTTGGGCGCTTTAGGCAGATAGCCCTGCCCTAGCGGCTCAACTTCAAATCCTGCCCCGCGAAATGCCGAACCAATGGGGCGCGTTAAATGGCACCCGCCTGCGATCGGCTTCCAGTATGGCTCGATCCGATCCTGCCAGCGCGCGATATTGGCGTCTGGTGCGCGGCCATGTTCGAGAAACAGCGCCTGCCCACCAGGCCTTAGGATGCGGCGCATTTCCGATAGGACCTTTGCCGGGTCCTCCACCGAGCACAGCGTGAAGGTGCAGACAACGGTATCGAAGAAGCGATCAGGGAAAGGAATCTCCTCTCCCACTCCTTCGCGAATATCGGCGGGCCAACCCTTGGCCTTTGCAGCGGCCTTTGTTCCTTCCAGCAGACCTTCATGCGGATCGATCCCGGCATAGCTGGTAATCGCCGAAGCATCGTAGAATTGCTGGTTGATACCGCCGCCGCAGCCGAGCTCGAACACATCGCCTTTGGCCAATGGGATAAGCTGCGAACGGCGTTTCAGCACCTGTCCCTGGCTGCAAGCGCAGGTTACGAGACGCGGCATCAGATGCGCGTCATACCATTGTTTCAGACCCATGAGCGGCCTCTCCCCGACCCGAACCCGGAGGGAGACTAGCCGCCCGCACTGCGATTGCTACGAATTTTTGAAATGGCGCTGCGTATTATGATGTTTTGACGAGCGAATGTTGCAACGCTGTCGCAATATTCGCCATATCCTGTGCCAGTTCGGCAGCGGGTTCATCGGAAGAAAGGCCAGCCCAGCGGCTCATCTGCGGCATGCTAAGGCCGACCCGGAGCGTCCCGCCCCACCCTTCTTCGATGCGCACGCATTTGACCGGCTGACCGAGCCGGATGCCGTCCAATGCCAGTGCTCTGTGAACTCTCTGAGCATCGTCAAATGTCCGCATCCCGGGAAGCGAACTCACGTCAAGCGTGGCCAAAGTGCGCATCTCGATCAGGCAGTCATCAATACAGGCCCCTTCGCCCGGCATCATTCGCTCTATGCAAAGCGGCGCGACTAGATGCTCCGTCAGCGCAGCTTCGAAAGCCAGAATCATTGCTTCGACACGCGGCAACGGGATGGCCTGGAAGCGCTCAAGTTCGAACACCGCCGCCTCCAGTCGCAGCGCGAGTGAACGGTTCGCACTGTCGGGCAAGCGCTCGCTGCCAGCCCACATCGCCGGAAATTCGGGGCGTCGGAAAATCGTTGCAAATCCGCTTGGCAAACTGTCGGCACGTTCGACCATTTCAGCGGGCAGCAAAGCCCAGCCATTGAATGGCGGCGCGCCCATGAACTTCGACCCAGTCATCAAGACGATGCAACCACGCGTGAGATATCCTTGAATCGCATCGCTGGTGATCCGCGCCTGACAGGCATCGACCACGAAGGTCGCCTCTTCTCCAAACTCAGCGATTAACGCGCCAAGATCCTCACTATCCGGTAGAACCAGACCGGTCTTTGACCCGTGCACACAATGAACCAGACTGTGCTGGCCAGCCTTGCGAGCCAATTCGATCTCAACCGCCATTGCTTCGGCGATCTCGCTACTGGTGCAGGCAAGCCCCAAAGCGCAGCGTACCGGAACGTCGACCAGACTAATCGGTCCCATACCTTCAACGTCTTGCGCGGGCATCACACCCGCTTGCACAGCTGTTTCCTGAGCGAAGTAGCGTCCATGGGCGGAGTGGATGCAACCGCTGCCGATCTCGTCCGCCCCGAGCAGTATGTTATGAACCCCGTTCTCTGCACGTCCACGAACCGCAGCCAGAGCGATGTATTCCAGATCGGTGCCGGACGGCGCAAAAGCGACAGCGGTATCGTCCCTGAGACCGTATGCCGCGAGCAATCGCGACTTCAGCCCTTCCAGCAGTTCGGAATAGGATTGCGCTTCACCCGCTCCTTCCACAGCCAGCAGATGTGCAAAAGCCTCCGATGAGATGTCACTAACTGTGGACGATGAATAGACCAGCAGATCGCGCGGGTGCGGAGCGGATAGGTATTTGTTGAGCCCGGTCGCGGGATCCAACGCAATCCGCGCATCACCGCCGGCAGCCAGCGCTTCGATCAGGCCCCGCACCCTTGCATCCTCGACGTCAATGCCGAGCGGACGATTGAGATGCGGGATTGAGATAGCGAGCCGTCCTGTCTTGAATAGATTGTTGCGGAAAGTCGGATTGCCGCGCCCCTAAACGAACTGTCTGTGCATTAAAATACATATTGCTGTCTGGCGCGCGCCTGCGCCTGCGCGTACATCGCGCGCATTCTCGAAACCTCCGCTTAACCGGTGCTCAATGATTCAAACTTCCACGCCGATGCGCATTCCCGATGCGGCGAAATCACGCCTCAACATCCTGTTCATCGCAAAAAACGCGCTGTGGGAGGGGGAAATTCACCCGGAGGACGGCAATCACGCACTCTATCACCGCGAGATGCGAGAGGTGCTTGAGGGGCTTGGACTGAAGCTTACTCTGGCCGAAACGCACGACATCCTGTTCGATCCGCCTGAGGGCATCGACTTTGTCTTTCCGCTGCTCAATCGTGCCGGGTTCTTCAACTCGGAGATGCTGGTGCCGCTGCTGTGCGAGCGCGCGGGCATTCCCTATCTCGGGGCAAATCCAATCCTGCGCGGGCTTTCGGATGACAAGCACCTCGCCAAGCGCGCTGCCGTCGACGCAGGCGTCCCTACTGCTCCGTGGGCGGTGTATCGCAAGGGCGCGCCGATCACCGAGGACAAATGCCCGAATGCGGATCGCTATGTGATCAAACCAAACAATTCCTCGGCAAGTTGGGGGGTTGAAGATGCATATGACTGGCAAGGCGTGAAGGCTGCCGTTCGGCGCATCCACGACGACGAAGCCAATGGCGGGCAAGACGCAATTGTAGAGCCGTTCCTGACTGGCAGCGATGTCGAAGTCCCGGTGGTGACAATCGACGGCGAGCCACAGGTCATGCCGATGCTGATATTCCGTCAGGCAGACCCATCGCATCTACGCACCTATTACGAGAAACGCGATCTGGTTGACCGCAGACAGAAATACTCACTCGACGCGTTCGAGAACGACACACTGGTTGCCCGCATCGACGAACTCACTCGCAAGGTTTGGGAAGAATATCGCCCGTTCGACTACGGTCGGTTCGAATTCCGCGTGAACGAGGAGACCGGCGATGTGCAGTTCCTCGAGCTGAACTTGAACTGCAATCTGTGGTCGCAGAAGGTCTTTGGGCGCTCCGCGGTCATGGCTGGCTGGACGCAGGCAGAGCTAATCGAAACGCTATTGGCCGAAGGGCTGCGGCGGCATGGGCTGCTTGGCTGAACCGGGAGGAGACGAAGCTGATGTTCAAAAAGCTGTTCGGTGCAGGAAAGCCGGAGCCGCTTCAAACCAGGCTCGACCCCCGATTTACCGATGGTTCGTTGTCAGAGTTTTTCATCAAAGTCAGTGCAGCTAAAATCGACGGCGTTATGGGCGATTGGGGTGACCTAAAGCCAGCGGGCACTGTCATTGCAGTCACAGCGTTTGGTGATCTGTTCGTTACGGATGCCGACGGCAATGTAGCAATGCTCGACACGATTGAGGGAAAACTCAATCCGGTTGCCGAAAGCCCCGAGCAATTGCTCGCACTGCTTGAAGACGAGCAGAAACAAGATGAGCTATTGCTGGCTGGCTTCGTGCTTGGCGCGAGATCGGATGGGAAAACGCTTGGCGAAGGTGAATGCTACGATTTCACTCCGCCACCCATTCTGGGCGGACCGATGACGCCGGAAAACTTTGAAGTCACTGATTTCGTCGTGAAAATGTCGATTGCCGGACAGATTTTTGTACAGGTCAAAGACTTGCCACCCGGCACCAAGATTGGCGAAATCAAGATCACAGACTGATTAGGCTGCCACCTCTTCACCTCTGAAATCAAACACTTTCCCGCTCTGCTCCGGACCTAAGCTCGATAGCACGCCCAGCAAGTTGTCCGCGGCGTCACCCGGCTCAGTCAACTGTCCATCGGGCAAATTCGACTGGAATGGCTCCGACAGCGCGCTGTCCACCGTCCCCGGATGCAAGCCAACGATCACGCCGTGCTTATGCGTCCGCCCGATCTCTAGCGCGAAGTTCTTGAGCAGCATATTCAGCGCTGCCTTTGACGCACGGTAGGAATGCCATCCCCCTAGGCCGTTGTCCGATATCGAGCCAACCCGCGCGCTGAGCGCTGCGAAGACGAACCGCTCATTGCGCGGCATCAGGGGCAACATATGCTTGGCGATGATCGCTGGGCCGATTGTGTTGAGCGCCAGAACCTGAGCCATCGCAGTGGGATCGAGGCGCTTGAACGTACGCTCTGGTCCCGTTCCATCCGGCAGGGTCAGCACGCCTGTAGCAACGATCACCCATTCCGGCGGTGCGTCTCGCATCGATGATGCCGCATCTTTGATCGATGCTTCATCGGTCAGATCGAATGCGAAAGGTGAGATTGCAGGACCAAAGGGCTCAACACCGCCGCGCGACCCTGCGTAGACCGTCTCGCACCCGCGCTCCGCCAAAGCATCGCACAATGCCTTGCCGATCCCGCCGCTACTGCCAAACACCGCCGCTCGGCTCGGCCATTTTCCTACATCCGTCATGAAGACTAAAGCGCGCAAATGGCGCATGGTTCCGAACGAGTGTTGGCAAAATGTCAACTTCGCATTTCAGCCGTAAGCTGCTGGGTGAACTGCAAAAATGGGGCAAGGTCGGGGGTGACACAGTGTCAATTGTGTCAACTTCACTCAATTAGATTCGCGCTACCGTCACCGGTGACTTGCCACTGGCACAACGGCGATGCCCAACTACTCAACACCACGCGGCTTGCCTCGTATGGCCAAGCCGTTAGATAGGTCTCAAACGAATACGGGATCATTCATCGATGGCGACTTTCACACTTCCTGCAAATTCCAAGATCCGTAATGACGGCAAGGTGCATAAGGCATCGGGCGGACGGGTGAAGAAGTTTAAGGTGTATCGCTACGATCCCGACAGCGGCAAAAATCCGAGCTACGACAAGTTTGAAATCGACCTAGACGAATGCGGGCCGATGGTTCTGGACGCTTTGTTCAAGATCAAGAACGAAGTCGACCCGACGCTGACGTTCCGCCGGTCCTGCCGCGAAGGAATTTGCGGTTCGTGCGCGATGAACATGAACGGCAAGAACGGTCTGGCCTGCACGACCTCGATCGAGGATCTCAAGGGCGAGATTCGCATTACGCCATTGCCGCATATGGAAGTGATCAAGGACTTGGTCCCTGATTTCACACACTTCTACGCCCAATACGCGTCGATCCGCCCTTGGCTGCAAACCGTTTCGACCACGCCATCGGGCAAGGAACGACTGCAATCTCCCGAGCAACGCGAGCAGCTTGACGGTCTGTATGAGTGCATCCTGTGCGCTTGCTGCTCGACTTCCTGCCCAAGTTATTGGTGGAATTCGGACAAGTTCCTCGGCCCGGCAATTCTGCTGCAGGCATACCGCTGGCTGGCCGACAGCCGCGATGAGATGACCGGTGAGCGGCTCGACGATCTCGAGGATCCGTTCCGCCTGTATCGCTGCCACACGATCATGAACTGCGCGAATGTCTGCCCGAAAGGTCTTTCTCCCGCCAAGGCGATTGCAGAAACCAAGAAGATGATGGCCGAACGCGCTATCTGATGGCGCTTAAGGACGACGTGTTCGACCACTTGCCGGACCCGGAGAATCCGGGCTGGCATCACTGGAATTTGAAAGACGACACGCTGTTTAACGGCGCGGTGATGGGCAAGCTCATCACGCGGCGTGAAGGTGACAAGTGCCGTCTGCGGATGTTCCCAGAACGACGACACGAGAACCTTCAGGGTATCATCCATGGTGCGGTTTCGCTTGGCCTGATCGACATCTCGATGTTCACCACCATGCATGTTGTCGGCACTGGCAATGCAGGTCCTTCGGTGACACTGGAGCTTTCGACGCAGTTTATCGGCGGTGGCGATCCCAAGCGTCCACTCGACGCGGTGACTGAGATCATGCGCGAGACTGGCAAGCTTGTGTTTGTGCGCGGCGAGGTCGTGCAGGATGATGATCGGGTCGCCGCCTATAGCGGGATCATTCGCAAGTTTGTCGCCCGCAAGGACGGTTGAATGACCGGGCTGCTGGCGCGCTACGAGCATTTGATCGATTGCGGACAGCTCCGCTCTGATCCTGACCAACGCAAAGCGGCTGCTCGGCTTGACGCCCTGCAAAAGGAACTCGAAGCGGATCGTCCCGGCGGTTTGTTGGCGCAGCTGTTCGCCAAGGGGCCTTCGCGGGCGCAAGGTGTCTACATGTGGGGCGGCGTCGGGCGCGGGAAATCGATGCTGATGGACCTGTTTCACGAGACGCTTGGCATACCCGAAAAACGCCGCGTCCATTTTCATGCCTTCATGCAAGAAGTCCACGCAATGATGCGCGCCTGGCGAAAAGCCGATCCGGGCGACCCGATCCCGAATGTTGCGCGCGATATCGCGCAGGATGTCCGTTGCCTGGCATTCGATGAAATGGTGGTGACCAATTCCGCCGACGCGATGATCATGAGCCGACTCTTCACGCAGCTCATCCGCGAACAGAATGTCACAATCGTAACAACCTCGAACCGCCCTCCCCGCGATCTTTACAAAGACGGGCTCAATCGCGAGCACTTCCTGCCGTTCATCGATCTGATCCAGACCGAGCTGGAAGTGGTCGGATTGAATGGTCCCACCGATTACCGGCTCGACCGGATTGGCGACCTTGCAACATGGCACACACCGCTCGGCGATGCCGCGACCGAGAAAGTGCGTGAGGCATTCTTCCGGCTGACCGACTTTGCACCTGAAGACGCCGCAAACGTGCCAAGCGAAGAGCTGTCCGTCGGAGGCAACCGCACGCTCCACGTGCCCAAGTCATTGAAAGGTGTCGGTGTCTTCAGCTTCAAGCGGCTGTGCGGAGAGCCGCGCGGTGCGCCCGACTACCTCGCAATAGCGCAGCATTTTCACACAGTGATTATCGTCGGCATTCCGGAGATGAGCCCGGAAAAGCGGAATGAAGCCGCGCGGTTCGTGACATTGATCGACGCACTGTATGAAAACCGGGTGAAGCTGTTTGCCACCGCGGCAGCTCATCCCGATGAACTGTACCAATCCGGAGATGGCAGCTTCGAATTCGAACGCACAACGAGCCGACTGAACGAAATGCAGAGCGACGACTATATGGCGCTAGGCCACGGTCAGGCGGATTAGGCCGCAGCGATCCGTTCTGCGACACGGGCCTGCGCAGCGACAAGGCGGCTCATGACTTTGAGATCCTGCTCGCGGAGTTGCAAGGCAGTGTCGGCCCACAACTCGGTGATGCGGTTAAGCTCCTCGACGTGGAGGTTCCACACCTGCTTGATCGCGCGCCGTGAGCCAACAAGCCCTGCATGTCGCCGGTCGGAACGCTTGATGAAATCGCGCACGGCATTCACGCCGTCGCCCGGTTCGGCAAGCGCATGCACGAGGCCCATCGCGTACATTTGCTCAGCCGTAAATGTCTCATTCGAAACAATAATCCGATCAGCCATTGCGCTTCCAAGCTTACGCGAAAGAAGCGCATGAGCGCCCATCCCAGGGAACAGCCCGAACATGACTTCGGGAAGGCCAAATGTCGCCTGCCGCTCGGCCACGATGTAATCGAAGGACAGCAGTGCCTCAAACCCACCGCCCAGCGCAGCTCCTTGGACGAGGCCGACAGTAAGCATCGGAATGTCAAGCGTACGGATGTTGCGGTCCAGGATTGCGCAGCAGCGATGTCCGTAATTTACCAGACCAACCCGGTCGCCTTCGCGGATCAGCCGCTGAAACAGGGCCAGATCCCCGCCATAGCAGAATACATCTGGAGACCGGCTGCCAAGCACCAGATAACGCAACGGAATGCGGCCAGGCCCGAACCCGCTGGAAATCAAAGACTGCCAGCTTTCGAAATCGTCCAGCATGGCGGGAGTGAAGCTTGGACGCCCGTCCGGACTCATAAAAGTCCAGAGGGTCGCGGAACGATCATCGTAAAGTACGTCTAGTTCTTGGAGAGATAAAAGCTCTTGGGGAATTGCGATGTGTAGCGCACTTTCCGCCACCAACTCATCATCGCTGGTCAAGGGGATTGCCTTGCTAGCTGAGCTATCCATTAATCTATTCTCCGATGCGACCCGAAGTCATCCGAGAAATATTGCCCCCGAATGATCAAACAGCCTTTTTGGCTCCGTTATGGAGGAAACTAGGCGACAGGGGCGCGGAATAGCAAATGTTAAATTTCCGTTATCATCCGACCTGAGTCTCATTTCGGGCCAACAGTGACGCCGTGACGTCACCCTCATGTTATCCGGTCAAGCGGACACGCCGAGACGTTCGAGAGACTTTTCAAGCATTATCAACTGCCAAAGCACTCGCGAGTGATCAAAACGACCAGTTATGTGATCATCCGCCATCTTGGAAAGAGCGCTCGGTTCGAAGAAACCCGTTTTTACAAGTTCATCGCTCTGCGAGATTTCACGCACTTGCTTTGAGAGCGGTCCGCGCATCCATTGGCCGATTGGTGTGACGAATCCCTGCTTCGGTCGATATAGGATGTCGCGGGGCAGATATCGCTCCATGCACTTCTTCAGCAGGTATTTGCCGGTACTGCCATGGACCCGCATGTTTTCGGGGAGAGTCGCCGCAAATTCGACAAGGCGATGGTCAAGCAACGGCTCGCGCGCTTCCAAGCTCACCGCCATACTGGTGCGATCGACCTTCGTCAGAATGTCGCCGGGCAGCCAGAATTTCAGGTCGGCATATTGCGCCCGGTCGAGCCCGCTGCGCGCAGGCGCACTGCGCATCAACCGGATCAGTTCATCTTCCGAACGGTGACCGCCCAAGTTCTTTGAGAAGGAATCGGAATAGAGCGCTGCACGCGCTTCAGGGGTCGTTACAGACAGGCCTCTCGCATACCCTTCCTCACCGCTTTCCGAGAGGGCTAGCAAGGTCGCCTTTGCCCGGAGCGGGCGCGGCGCCCAATCAGCCTTTGGCCAGAGCCTGCCAAGCGTGCCGAACAGAGAGCCGCGCAAACCGGAAGGAAGCAATGAACGCACCCGTTCTTCATTGTGGTGGAACACCTGCCGGCGATACCCGGCAAAGGCTTCGTCGGCACCATCGCCGGACAGTGCAACAGTTACCTTTTCCCGTGCGAGTTGACACACCCGCCATGTCGGTAGCGCCGAAGCATCGGCAAAGGGCTCATCGAACATGGCTGCGAGTTGGTTGATCGCGTGAAAATCATCCTGACCGACCGTGCGGGCTTGATGCGATGTGCCAAACTTTTCCGCGACTTGTTTGGCGTAGCTGGTTTCATCGAGCGCCTCGACATCGAAACCAATCGAGCACGTCTGCACCGGATTTGCGCTGGCTTCGCTCATCAATGCGACAACGCTGGACGAATCGACACCGCCGGAGAGAAACGCGCCGAGCGGCACGTCGGCGACCATTCGCGATTGCACTGCGTCGCGCATCAAATGGACGAGCTCGGCAGAAAGGTCCGCTTCGCCGCCCTTTGCGCGGTTGGAGAAATCGATGTCCCACCAACTTTTGGGACCGCCGGGCGCCTTGCCCTGCTCCAGCAGCATGAAATGGCCCGCCGGGAGCTTCTCGACCCCGCTCAGGATCGAATGCGTATCCGGCACATAGCCCCATGTAAGATACGCATCGAGCGCCTCCGGATTGACCCGGCGGCGCAGCAGCGGATGCGCGAGAAGCCCTTTGAGCTCGGATGCGAAGGCCAGGCTACCATCGGACAGTCGAGCCATGAAGAGCGGCTTCACCCCAAAGCGATCGCGAGCGAGCAGAAGCTGGCGTTTATCGAGATCGTATAGCGCGAAAGCGAACATGCCATGCAAGCGATCCAGGCAATTCACGCCCCAGCGCTGCCACGCGGCCAGAATAACCTCGGTGTCGCCCCCGGTCTTGAAACGCGCGCCAGCCTTTTCAAGCTCAGCACGCAGCTCGCGGAAGTTGTATATCTCACCATTGAAGACGATCACTGCCCGGCCATCGGCGGAGTGCATTGGCTGCGGTGATCCTTCGAGATCGATGACCGACAGGCGCCTGTGCCCCAGCCCGATGCCAAGGTCGGTCCACACCCCGGCCCCGTCCGGCCCGCGGTGCACCATCGCATCGCACATGCGTTCTACCCGGTTCGGATCAACCGGTTTGGGCGTTTCAGCATGAAAGAGTCCGGCAATCCCGCACATGGTGTCGGGCCGCTAGCCGATTGCAGCCGGGGCGACAATCGCGGCAGTGATCCCCGTTGCGATGGCTAGAGCGATGATTGCGGCAAGGATGGCGACCGGACTTGCGTTGCTCTTCGCTGTCGATAAGGCCAGTGGGAGGGTGTCGACCTGCTCGACTGCCCAGCCATATTCATCGGGTTCGCGCTCGAAGAAGCGCCACGCACCGGCGAGTACAAGCGCAACCACGATTGCGAAGAATATCCATCCGTAGAAGATGTGATCAAACCCAGCGGCGAACTCGACGCCCTGGCTTTGTGCGATGAAGATAGTGCCCCACGCCCGGATGCCATTGGCGATGATCGGGATGACGATGGCCGCCATCATGAAGATCGCGCGGCGTGTCCAGCTATCGAAACGGGTGAAACATACGAGCACTGCCAGCGTGACCATGGCGATCAGGAACTTCACGCCCGAACACGCTTCCGCGACGATGAACAGGCCGACGGGTGTGTTGATGTAGATCCCATCAATCTCCGCCGGGATCCCGCTCCAATGCGTGAGCGCGATGGCAATGTCGGCAGTGACCATCTGCAAGGGCGGGACGATCTCGTCACCGAACGGCACAAGCAAAGCGGCGAAGCACAGCGGCAAGGCCAAAAAGTAAGAGACTCGCAGGCCGAGGATTGCCACAACCGCGCCCTGCACCGCTCCCACTGCGCCTGCATGAGCGATCAGATTGATGTCGGTGATCCGTCCGATTAGCCAAAGGCCAAGCCCTGCTGCGACCAATCCGACGCCGGGCAACCATGGCTTTGGCGTGAGTTTGGCCAGCGCATCGAGCTTCATCGCCACCAGCCATCCGATGATGAAGGGGATCAGCAGAATGTGATTGTAGGTGTCGATGTTCCACCATTGATGGATCATCTCGCCCCATTCTCGCGCGGCCAGCACCACAAGCGCGAAAATTGAGGCCATGAGCGTCAACAAGGGCACACGCCAAGCTTCGGGCAGACGGTCGATAAGGCTGGTCTGCCTCAGTTGGTCGAGCGTCGATTCAGGCTGCATCGCGCGTTTCGTTGGGGGTGGCTGTCACCAATTGATCAAGCGGCGAAAGCATCGCGTCCCAGGCGTGATTGGTCAGCACGAATTCCCGGGCCGTCTCACCCATTCGCTCTGCGGAATTGCGATCCGTCCAAATCGCATCGAACCGCGCTAGCATGGCTTGAGCATCGGCGGTGCTGACCATCCAGTGCTCGTCATCGACAGCTGTTATGCCGGTCGCGGCTTCAGGCGTAAGCAGGACCGGACGGGCCATAGCCATCGCTTCGAGCACTTTGTTCTGAACGCCTCGAGCGATCAGCAGCGGTGCGAGCACACAATCTGCTCCAACAATGAACGGTCGGACGTCGGGAACTTCGCCCCAGATTGTAACGCCTTCCGTGTCTTTATGCGCTTTCAAGGCCGCTGTCGGATTGCGCCCCACGACGTGGAAATGCGCATCGGCGTAGCGCTCCCTCAGCGCAGGAAGCAGGTGCTCAATTGCCCACAACACCGCTTGCTCGTTTGGACGATAGTCCATCTGGCCGGTGAAGGTGAAATGCGGCCCCTCAGTTCCCGCAAGAACCGGATGCGGGACCACGGCATCGGGATCGAAAAAGGCAGCATCGATTCCGTTTCCGATCACCTGAACGTCGGCCATCGATGGTACTTGTAGCCGCTTCCGGAACAACGCTGCTTCGGCGTCGCTAATCAGGATCGTCGCATCGGCTCTCCGTGCGAGCCGTTCTTCCTCTTTCGCCAGCAAGCGCCCTTCCCGGCTATTGAGCCAGACGCGTTCTCCCCCTTCGGCGTAGTTCTCAAACTTGGCGCTATCGACGTCGCAAAGGTCGATTACCACGCACCCGGCGAAGTCTTCTGGGACATATTGCCCCATCTGGCCCGAGAAAATCACGATGGCGTCGATATTCTGGCGGACGAGCGTGTCACGGACCCATTTTTCAAGCCGAGCGCTATGGAAGGCTGTCAAACTGACAGGCTTGCCCGCGAGCACGGCCTCCACACCTGCAAGCACCAGGGGCTTGTTGCGATTGACGATACAATGGGTCGCAGCGATCTGAGATAATTCACTTTCGCCCGCCCGATCTTCATCGCTTTCAGCGAAGCACCCAACATGCACGCGGCCAATCTGAGCCAGCTTCTTCAGCAGATGATGCGCGCGAATCTTATCACCGCGGTTCGGCGGGAATGGGACGCGATGCGCAAAGAAAAGGATATCGCCCATCAGGCCAAACCGCGCGCAATCCATGGCCCGACCAAATTCGCGACGGGCAATGGCAGCTTCTTCCAGCGTTCGATCTTGGATTGATAGGCTTCACTGGTCGGATCGACGTCGCGCGCTTCGGCGCCTGGCGCGGTCCACTCACCATACGTAAGAGGCTCGGGATCGAAGCCCCAGTTCTTCTTGAAATTGTAAGGACCGCTTCCGGTCTTGGAACGCCCAAAGTCGAACCGTTCCATCCCCTTGCGCCGGGCATGGAGCATCAGTTCGTAATACATCAGCTCGTTGGCACGGGCACCGCGCGCAGCACAACTGCCTCCGCCCCAAAAGGGCATGACGGCGCCGTTGTGGTAGAAGGACAGCACGCTCGCGATCGGCTTGCCATCCTTGAACACGGTCAGGATGTCGCTGCTGTCCGGAAACGCATCGAGCATCGCCGCGAAAAGCTTCTTCGGGAATACCGGCGTGCCGAGATTGCGCACGCTCTCGCTGTAGACCGCGTAATGATCGGCGAGGTCTTGCGTTGACCGCCCTACCCGCACCGGCAACTCAAACTTCAACCCCTTGCGAACTTCTGCGCGAGCCTTGCGCGGGATTGCGAGCAGTTCAGCCTCGTCATCTGCGGCGAGTTCGCGTTCGAAGCCACAATGCTTTTCGTCCCATCGCTTCCAGTCAACCGGGATCGGTCCACCGCGCAGGTCCACGCTTGGGAAGCTGTTGCGGATGGCGAACTCTTCAGCGCCACGTCCAAGCAAATCTGCAGCTCTGTCGTTCACTGCACAAATCCCGCCGCCGACACCGAAGCCGCTGGAAACCAACGCTGGTGGAAATAGCAGGGACCGCGACTGAGTCAGCGGAAGCCAGCCCGTGATCACACCCAACTGCTCGCAAACTAGACCAGTCGCGCGTTGCCCTGTCCCCGCCTCGACACCCAGCAACCACGCTGGGCGATGGAACAGGCTCGCGCGCTGCTCGGCGACGAATCCCTCGATGCGCCGCACCTGCGCTGCATCACGCAGATCGACTTGCGAAACCTTCTGTGTCGTATCGACAGGCGCGTTCACGCGGCGATCTCCTCCGAAGAGGAGTCTTCGCCAAGTTCGATAGCCTTTGCTGCTTCGCGATGCGCAACCATGTCCATCCGGCCCCAGCGGAATTCGTGAACGAGATCGCGGAGCTTGCCTGCCATCTGTTCCAAGCCAGCGTAGTGCCGCAGCTTCGACCGCATTGGAGCATTGGGGACACGCGGTTGGTCGGGATCGACCTCCCACGGATGGAAATAGAACACCGCCGGACGCTCATCGCGGCGGTTCACTTGCCGGATCGCCCAGCGGGAGAACGCGTACGGAAGCACGCGGAAGAACCCGCCGCCACCTGCGGCAACACGGCGACCGCCTAGCATGGCTGTCGTGACCGGAAGCTCCACCAGATCGGACCAAGGAATGGGCCGGAATGAAAAGCGCGGAGCTTCCGGCCAACCATAGTGATCATGGGCTATCGGGGCGACGCTGGAGGAATAGACATAGCCCTGCTCCGCCAGTTCCATGAATGCCCACGGCGTGCGCTGATCGATAGAGAAACTCGGCGCGCGGTAGCCGGTTACCTTTTGGCCTGAGCAATCCTCGATGATCTCGCGTGCCTTGCGAATGTCCTCGGCAAAGGTCGCGCGGTCGAACGTGAAGACCCGAGCATGGTCATAGCCATGGCTGGCCAGTTCATGCCCCGCTTCGGCTATGCGCCGGATCATGGCGGGATGGCGCTTAGCAACCCAACCCAAGGTGAAAAACGTCGCGTGCACGTCGGCTTCGGCAAACAGATCGAGTATCCGATCGACGTTGCGTTCGACGCGCGTCTTGATCCCGTCCCAGTCGTCGCGCTCGATTACGTTCTCGAACGCGCCAACCTGAAACCAGTCTTCGACATCGACCGACAGGCCGTTGATGATCGCCGGGCTATCGCCGTCAGTCATTGTCAGGCGGCCTCGCGGGACGTGTCTTCCTCAAGCCATTCGATCAGCATCGTCAGCACATGACGGAAGCTCTGCTCCTGTTCTTCGAGACGCTGTTCGATGCGAACGAGAGCCTCGTTGACGTCGGCTTCGGATGCGCCCGCTGGCACGGCCTCAGGCGTATGGCCCTTGGGCGCTCCAGCAGCCTGAAGTTCGCTGATCGCTGCCTCCAACTCTGCAGTGCGTTCGTCACGCTGCGCAAGCAGTGCTGCGACTTCGCTCGCCGGGACGCTGTCGATATCGCTCTGAGTCGCTGGGCTTGCCGCTTCGGGTTCAAGGCTGAGCGGGCTCGCCTGCTTGTGCGCGCCGCGCGATTGGTCAGCACTCATCTCTTCGATGACCGCTTGCAGCATAGCAACGGTGAGCACGTCCTGCTCTTCGATTGCACCAAGCAGCAGCACCCGGTTCATCACCTGGTTCACCCGGCGAGGAATGCCATCAGTGGCCTCATAGAGCGCGGGAAGCAGACCCTCATCCAGTTCCGGACGTCCGCTCCACCCGACATGGGCGAGGCGGTGCCGGATGTAGTCTTCGACTTCATCGGCATCGAGCGCTTCAAGGTGGTGCGAAGCAATGATCCGCTGACGCAACTGGTCCAGATCAGGATGATTGGCGAGCGTGCGGCGGAACTCGGGCTGGCCTAGCAAAAGGCTTTGCAGCAGCGGGTGCGAACCGAGTTGAAAATTCGACAGCATCCGCAGCTCTTCAAGCGCGGTGAAGTCGAGGTTCTGACACTCGTCGACAACCAACAGGCAGCGGCGACCGGCGCGCGCTTCGTCCTGCAGAAAGCGTTCGATTGCCCCCAACGCGCCCGCTTTGTCGTGCCCTTCCACGATCAACCCAAAGCTCTGGGCGACCACGTGGATCAACTCTTCGCCGTCCAGGGCGGTTGTGACCACCTGGCCGACGGTCAGAGCATCTGGATCGACCTGCTCCATCAGATGCGCAACCAGCGTCGACTTACCCGCACCGACCTCGCCGGTGATGACGATGAAGCCCTCACCCTGATTCAGGCCGTATCCGAGATACGACATCGCCTTTTTGTGGCTTGCGCTCTCGAAATAGAATTGCGGGTCCGGCGTTAGCTGGAAAGGGCGTCCGCTGAAGCCGTAAAATTGATCGTACATGTCCTGTTGGGCTCCGTGGGTCAGAAATCGTAGCGCAGGCCGAGCAGCGCGGTGGCGAAAGCAAAGTCTTCTGCGCTGAACTCACTGTCGAAATAGTCGACGGCGAGTGCCGCGCGGGCGGATAGCTTGCTGGTGATCGAACGGTTGTAGGCTGCCGAAGCACCGACAGCCGTTACATCACCGTTGTCGCCGCCACTCTTGAACCAGTTGACGTAGGCGTTGGTGGCGAACGAAGCGCTGCGACCGATTGGGCGAGTCAGCGCTGCGTTGATGTAGTAGCTTTCGTCAGTGATCCCGTCGGCTGCGGCGAGCACCGTTCCGGCGGCGGCGATGAACTCGCGCTCATCATAGCCGGCACCGATTGCAGCGGTGGCCTGGCCAATCTGGCGTTGGTAGCTGGCATTGACACCGCGACCGCGGAACGCTGCCGAGCGGACGGAACCAATTGTACCAATCGAGGTCGAACCATCTTCGCCGGTGACAAGACCGCCGAAATCACC
Source organism: uncultured Erythrobacter sp. (assembly GCF_947499705.1). Lineage (NCBI taxonomy): Bacteria > Pseudomonadati > Pseudomonadota > Alphaproteobacteria > Sphingomonadales > Erythrobacteraceae > Erythrobacter > uncultured Erythrobacter sp. Next base: position 1,458,195 of record NZ_CANMPJ010000001.1, read on the forward strand.
CGTTACCGGGTTCCGGACCGCATCGAAGTCGCTCGACAGGCCCGACAGCGAGTTATTGAGCACACCGCCAAAGCCGGTCAGGCCGTCATAGACCGAGATATTGAGCGCGCTGCGTTCGTTCGGGACGTAGGAAAAGCTGCCGTAATAGGTGGTAGAATCGTAGCGACGTCCGACCGTTGCGGCTAGGGACGTGCGCGAACTTGGGTTCCACACCACCCCGACATCCCAGATCAGGCCGTCGACATCGAAGGCGATCTGACGCGGAACCGAATCGTCGGTGACAAAACGGCCACTGTTGTCGAGGACAGGGTTGCCATCGACATCACGCAGCGCATCGCGGCTGGAAATCTCGACGTCTTCGTAACCTACTCCGCCGACCACCGCGAAGTTGTCGCTGAGCGGAACGGTGACATCACCGCGCACGTAAAGGTCACGCACGCGTTGATCTAGGTTGGAAATGTCTTCCTGGAACGCACCGGCTGTTACGCCGATGCCAACTGGCAGACCATCACCCGGGCGCGTGCCCGCGCGGATCTGACCGGTGTAGGTCACACTGTCATCGAACACATCGACGGGGTTGCCCTCGGTATCGATTATTGCGTTGTCGGTTTCGAACCGGTTGTACCCGACACGGGCAACGCCCGTAATGTCGACGGCACCTGCGCGTGTGGCGATGCTCGGTCCGGCATAGACGCTGTAAATCTGGCTTTCCGCATCTTCGGCCACCAGCGGATTGGTAGAAACTCCGCCGCCGCTATCAACCCGGGTACGCGCCGCAAGCGCGCCCGCCTCAAGCGTGAGCGCTTGCGGCACGATTGAGACATAGCCGCGGGCAACGCCGCTGATCGTGTCGCTATCGACCTGATCATCGCCGTAGCTGATGTTGCGTTCGTAGCGCAGCGAGACCGAGGCACCGCTGTTGCGCCCTTGCGCGTTCAGATCGACACCTGCGGCAACCTGAGTGAAGGTCACAACGTCATTGCCAGGCGAAAGCTCGGCGCTCAGCACCTGGCTCACTTCGATGTAAGGTTGCACGGCGACGGCAGGACCATCGCGCTCACCCTGATTTTGGGCAGCGGCAGGCGCCGCGACAACGACTGTCGCAAGGCCAACCAGCAAAGCTGCTTTAAGGACACGCATGATCATCACTCCCTCTCGCCATAGTCGCCAAACTGGCGACCTGACGGACTAAACCGTGTGGCGTTGAGCAGCAGCTTGATGTCGGGGCATGCCGACAAGAGCTGCTGCGCGTCTTCGAGCGCTGCACGGCTGGTTTCATCGGCACGCACGACCAGCAAAGCCTGCCCGACATGGGCGGCAAGCTCGGCTGCCGGTGAGGCAGCGAGCGCTGGTGGCGTGTCGAAGATTACGAAACGATTGGGCGCGCCGCGCGTGAGGCGATCGAGCACCTCTCCCGTGCGAGCGCTGGCAAGGTATTCTGCGTCTCGTGCGCTGCTGGAACCAGCAGGCAGGACGAACAGGCCGTCGATATCGGTTCCGATTGCGAGGCGCTCTGGATGCGCATTGTCATCGACGAGCGTATCCATCAGGCCCTTACCAGCATCGATCCCGAGGCGGCGAGCAACCGATGGGTTCAATACGTCTGCGTCTACCAAGACGACCTCGACATCGCGCTCTGCGGCGAGCGCAATTGCCAAGTTGATGGCGCAATAAGTTTTGCCTTCGCCAGGAAGTGGCGAGCAGACCAGGATGCGGCGAGCGGCTGCGTCCGAAGAAGCGCGCGCATCGGCAAGCAATTCGCGTTTAACGATGCGGAATTCTTCGAGCAGGCCAGTGACCTGATCTTCAGGCACAATCAGGCCTTCTTCGCGCAGGATTTCGCGATCGACCTTCTGATGTGGTCCACTGAGAACGACCTTGCGTTCCTGTGGCTTCACCGCGGGCTGAGGCGCAGCAGTTTGAGCTGGCTCTGGCATGACCGGTTCTGTGGGAACGGCATGCCGTTGTGAAACCTCGGTAGCATCGCGCACGGCGCGCGGCACGCGTGGTTCGACGTCGGGCAAGTTCGTTGGAACCGCTGCTGGTCCCATATTGTCGAGCCCGAACATCTGGTCGGCACGCTCGAACAGAGATGTCCGCTTCGAACCCTTCCGGTTGATTTTGCTTTGCTCGGTCATGTCCCTCTCCTCACGCAACCGTTCCGACAGAGACAATTTCGATGGTCAGCAGAATGCCGAACACAGCGACCAATCCGGCGCAGGCTCCCGCAAACTGTTTGAACCTGCGTCGTTCAATCACCCGTGCGGCGTCCGAGATAGTGAGTGAGATCGAGCCGATGACCGGCAGATCAAACCCGCGCTCCAGCTTTTGCGGCGTGGCAAAGGTCGAGCGCAGTTGGCTCATTGCATAAGCAACACCAGCTCCGATCCCGAGACCGACAAGCAACACGCCGAACAACAGCAGCGGCCGGTTTGGTGCAGCCGGGCTTTGAGGGACCACCGGCGGATCGATCAGATCGAACTTGAACTGGCTGGTTTCGTCTTCGACATTGCCGCGCGTGCGGATCGCTTCGCGGTCCTGCAGCAGCTTTTCGTAGTTCTGACGAAGTACGTCGTAATCGCGGCTGATACGATTGGCTTCGGCAGCAATTTCCGGTTCCGACGCCTGGCTGGCCATCAACGAAGCGGTCTGGGACTGGATCGCGGCGCGGCGTGCCTGAAGTGATTCAACCCCAGCCTGTCGGTCGGCCTTGATCGCCAGCAGCGAGGTGTAGGCAGGATTGGGCTGGCCATTGATACTTTCAGGACCGGCGGCAGCCACCTGACGCGTAAGAATTTCGACCTGCTTGGTCGTCGCAACGACGTCGGGATGCCCGTCCTTCAGTCCGCGTGAACGCAACTCAGCCAGTTGCGATTGCGCCTGAGCCAAAGCAGCACGAGGACCGACCGCATTCTGACCGCTGGACGCAATCGTACGCGGCGTGCCGGACAATTGCCCATCGATTGCAGCCAAAGCGCTTTGCGCCGCAGCGAGATCGGCATCGATATCACGCAGTTCAGTGCGAGCTTGCTGGATCTTGGTCGAAAGAGTCTGCGAACCACCGATCAGCTCGGGATACTGCGCTTCGAATGCGAGGCGGCGCTCTTCGGCGGCCTCAAGCTCTTGTTTGCGTTCTTCGAGTTGCTCGTCGAGTTCCGAGATTGCGCGCGTAACGCCTACCTTATTGCCGGCAATGTGCTCTTCGCGGAAGATATCGAGCATCTTCTGCACGACGTTGCGCGCAAGGACAGCGTTCTGTGCGTCGCTTAGGTCACCCTTGCCCACTTCGGCTGTGATTTCGAAGAGGTTGTCCTCTTCGCTCTTCACGGTGACTTTCTCGCTAAGCGCAGCAACGGCGGCGTTCATTTCGCCGCTGGTGTTGATGTTCTCGCCAAGCTTGGTCGATTTGATCACGCGTTCGAGATTGACGTTGCTCGCAAGCGTCTGACGGACGCGCTGGATCTCTTCCTTGCCGTCTCCAGCAATTCCGAGCTGTTCCGACAGCACATCATCAACATCGACATAGATACGCGCTTTGGATTCGTAGGAGTTGGGGATCATCGCGATCACCAGCCACCCTAGCAGGCACACGCCCCACGCGACCGCAATCGCGAGCCAGCGGCGGTGCCAGACCGAATAAAGCGCTGTGCGCAGTTCTTCGAAGATTTCGCTCATTTGTCAGGGCGGCCCTTAAAAACGGCTCTCAGGAATGGAGATTGTGTCGCCAGGCTTCAGCGCGACATTCGCGGTCGCGTCTCCCTTGTTGAGGAGATCTTTGAGGCGCAGGCGGTAGATCTTGTTCTCTTTGGCCTTGCCGTCGAAACGGGTCAGCGTCGCGCGGTTACCAGCGGCAAATTCGCCCAAACCGCCAACGGCGATCATCGCATCAAGCACTGTCATGTTGGCGCGGTAAGCAAGCGCGGCCGGCTCAGCGCCAGCGCCAGTTATCCGGATCTGCTGCGGCAGAGCGCCGTTAAACTCATTGACGATGACCGAGACGATCGGCTGCTCGATATACTCGCTCAGCTTCTCTTTGATGTCGTCCTGCAGCTCCGTAGGCGTCTTGCCAACGGCAACCATATCCCGGACCAGTGGGATCGTGATCCGGCCGTCAGGGCGGACCTGAATCTTTTCGGCGCTGAGTTCGGGATTACGCCAGACATGAATGGTGACTTCGTCCAGCGGGCCTAGAATGTAATCCTCGCTCGGCGCTTCAGCTTGAGTGCTGTTGAACGTTGCCGGGGGAAGCTGCGTGCTGGGGCCACCGCTACAGGCAGCTAGAAAAGCCGTTGCGAGAGCGGTTCCCGCGATAGGGGTTAATGACAGCGAGTTGAGCATCTATGCAAATCCTTGGTCTGACCAAGCGGAGCACAATGCTTAAGCGCAGGAGCGACCTGCAGCACCGGATCCGCGAATGACCCGATCTTTCTCGCTGATAATGGTGAACATAATGTTAGGAATAACCGGCGAAATCAGGCGCTATCCCGTTTCGGGACAGCGGTTTTGCGCAGGTTAACGAGACACTAAACCAGCATCTCTGCTGCTGGGCCATGGCCAAGGAATGCCGAGGGGCTGGAGGTCGCGCCGTAAGCGCCTGCGCAAAACACCGCGACGATGTCTCCAACGCCGGCACGCGGCATTATGGCCTGATCGGCGAGCCGATCGAGCGGAGTGCAAAGACACCCGACAATGTTAACCACATCGTCCGCTTCCGCGCCGAACTTCGAAGCAATCGCCACCGGGTAATTGCGGCGAACAACAGTGCCGAAATTGCCAGAAGCAGCGAGTTGGTGATGCAAGCCCCCGTCAGTCACGAGGTAAGTTGTACCGTGGCTCTCCTTACGGTCGATCACGCGGCAGAGATAAACCCCTGCTTCGCCTACGAGATAGCGCCCGAGCTCGAGGCACAACTCGGTATTGGTCAGCGCTTCTGGAAGGTCGGCGACGTATCCGTGAAGCGCCTGTCCGATAGCTTTGAGATCTAGCGGCTCGTCACCAGGGAAATAGGGAATTCCAAATCCGCCGCCCATATTGAGCTTGGGCAGCATGGTCCCGATCGAATCGGACAATTCCGCCGCCAGTTTCAGCACGTTACCTTGGGTTTCAATGATCGCATCTGCGCTCAAGGCCTGGCTGCCGGTGAAGATATGCAGTCCGCGCCATTCAGCACCTTCAGCAATGACCTGCTTGGCAAGAGAAGGCACCTTATCCGCGTCCACACCGAACTGCTTGGCTCCCCCGCCCATCTTCATGCCCGAGCCCTTTAGCTCAAAGGATGGATTGACCCGGATGGCGATGCGCGGCGCTTTGCCAATACGCTGCCCGATCGCGAGGGAACGCTCTGCCTCGCCCGCGGATTCGCAATTGAGCGTCACACCCCCGGCAATAGCCAATTCAAGTTCGTCATCGCGCTTGCCAGGCCCCGCAAAGCTAACTCGGGCCGGATCGATACCGGCAGCTTGTGTCATTGTGAACTCGCCGGAAGAGGCGATGTCGAAACCGTCGACAAGCGGCTCCATATGGGAGATCACATCAGGATGCGGGTTGGCTTTGATTGCGAAGTTCAGCCCAATCCGATCTGGCAAAGCCGCGCGCAGATCAGCGACACGAGCGCCAAGCAGATCGCGGGAATAGACGAAGAGAGGCGTACGGCCTGCCTCGGCCACAAGCTCGCTGGCACGCCGCCCACCGATAGCGAGTTCGCCGCCAATTGCCTCATATCCGGCTGGAATTGGACCGACAGGCTTTGTCTTCATTGACTCAATTCCCTGTAGAGTGCCGTGCGATCGATCTTGCCATTCGGATTCAGCGGCATGGCATCGCGCCAATGGATCACCCGAGGTTGCATGAAATTCGGCAATTCAGCCTTGAGCAGTTTCGCAAGTTCTGCACGCTCATTCTCGTTCTTAGTCCCACGAACCACCAGGTGCACCGAGTGACCCAGTCGTTCATCGGGAATGCCCAGCGCTACCGCTTCCTGAACTAGATCAGTCGCGATGGCGGCCTCTTCGACCTCCTGCGGGCTAATCCGGTTGCCAGCGCTCTTTATCATCGCGTCGCGCCTTCCGACGAAATACAGCAAGCCGTCTTCGTCTCGTTTGACCCGATCTCCAGACCATACAGCGGTGCCGCCATAGGTCGAATGAGGCGGAGCGGGTTTGAAACGTTCTGCAGTCCGCTCCTCGTCCTGCCAATATCCTTGGGCGACAAGGGGACCGCAATGCACCAACTCGCCCTCCTCGCCGGCTTCCGCCAGATCTCCGTCGTCGTTGATGACGAGAATCTCTGCGAAGGGGATAGCCTTACCCATTGAAGTTGGATGACTATCCACAAGGTTGGGATCAAGAAAAGTTGAACGAAATGCTTCGGTCAACCCGTACATCGGGTACAGGTCAGCTTGTGAGAATATGCCGCGAAGATCGCGTACCAGATCAATCGTAAGCGCACCGCCGCTATTGGTCAGGCGCCGCAGAGGAGAGCTCGCCTCCACCGACCAATCGAGTTCCGTAAGCTGGACCCAAAGTGGAGGGACCGCCGCAAGCGTTGTGACACCATGCTCGGCGCAGGCCTTCGCTACGTCCTTCGGAAAGAGAAAATCCAGTGGAACGACACTTCCGCCGGCATACCAGGTGGAGATCAGCTGATTCTGTCCGTAGTCAAAGGAAAGCGGCAAGACCGCCAAGGTAACGTCGTCAGACGCGAGCTTTAGGTAGTGGGCAACGCTGACAGCACCGAGCCAGAGGTTTGCATGACTGAGCATCACCCCTTTGGGCCGACCGGTCGAACCGCTAGTGTAGAGTATTGCCGTAAGCTCGTCGGGATCAGCTTTCGATGGCCCATGTGCCAAGCCCGCCTCTTTTGCCGCATCGAGCGCCGCCTGCTCTTCCAACAGGACACATTCGCCGGTCAAATCATCGACTTCAAGCGACCGAAGGCGCGAGGCAGTTCCGATCAGCATAACAGCGCCGCTATCGGCGAGAATATGCGTCGCTTGCGCGCGTTTCAGAAGCGGGTTGATTGGCACATGCACCAATCCGGCTCGTGCAGCTGCCAGCGGCATCAGGCAGGTCAATTCGCCCTTCGCGGCCCAGGTCGCAACCCGCGCACCCTTCTCCAGATTCTCGCGCGACAGCCAAGCGGCAAGTCGATCAACACGCAGTCTTAACTCATCGTGGTTAAACACCTCGCTGCGAAGCACCAATGCAGGCGCATCGCCATACCCGTTTTCACTCGCCAATTCGGCAAGGTGATCAAGCGGTCTAGGCGTTGAATCGATTGGGCTTTGCATGCGTATCCTAGGGAGCACTATTCGGTGATCGAAGCGCGGTATCACGATAGCGTTAACGTCTTGCAAGAGCTGTTTGCAGATCGCACGCCTGCGCCCTCACCATTCGATCGCGCCGAATGGTACGCATTGCTGGCACAAACGGGCCTTACACCTCTGATCGCTATCGCCACCGATTCCGACAGCAATGCGGCACTGGCGCTAACCGAGAATGAGGGACGGATCACGCCGCTGCGCAATTGGTACAGCTTCACCTGGCGGCAACTTGCGCCCGAAGGTCCGCAAGGCGACCGGTTGCTTGCCGAAATCGCGAGGCAGCTCAAATCACGGGGGCACCGCGTCACGCTGGAACCCGTGCCGAGCGAAGACGGGTCCGCTGAACGCTTGGCGTGTGCCTTCCGAACGGCTGGCTGGAGGGTCGAACTATCGCGCTGCGACCTGAACCATGTCCTGGATGTTCGGGGCCGGACTTTCGCGGAATACTGGGCATCGCGCCCGGGCCGCCTGCGCTCAACGCTCAAGCGCAAGGCGAAGAAGGTCGAAATCCACCTTCTGAATGAGTTTGATCCCGCAGCTTGGGAACACTACGAACGCATCTATGCGTCGAGCTGGAAGCCAGACGAAGACCATCCCCAAATGCTCCGCGAATTTGCGCAGCACGAATCCAGCGCTGGTCGATTGCGGTTTGGCTTGGCGTTGGCAGACGAAGGACCCATCGCTGCTCAATTCTGGACGGTCGACAATGGCATCGCCTACATCCACAAGCTCGCCCATCTTGAAAGCCATCAAAAACTGTCAGCCGGGACGACACTGACAGCTGCCTTGTTCGAGCATGTGATAGACCGCGACAAAGTCTGGCTGGTCGATTTCGGGACCGGAGACCAACCCTACAAGGCCGACTGGATGGACAGCGTCCGCCCCCGCTACCGGATCGACTGTCTTGATATGAAACAACCGCGCGCATGGATCGACCTGACAAAGCTCGCCTACCAGCGTCTGCGGTCGGACGATGCCATCCCCGAACTTGCACCCGCGCCGGGTGCTGGCTAAGGCCGCGCACCACGAAAGGGCGCGCCACCGTAAGGAGCCGTAGCCGCCCCAACAGGGATTGAAGCTTGATGAGCACCACTCCGGCAAGCAGCGAAGCAACCGATAAGTCGGGCCTTGGAATGAGCCGAGCGGAAATCGATCGCCGGCTCAAATCGGTCATTGCGGACGTGCTCGGCATCGATCCCGAGCAAGCCGACGCGTTTACGCCTGACACTGGTCTGTTCGGCCATCTTCCAGAATTGGATTCGATGGCTGTCGCTGGATTGCTGACTGAAATGGAAGATCGGCTCGACATCGTGATCGATGACGACGACGTCGATGGTGAAATGCTTGAAACCTACGGCGGGCTACTGTCCTTCGCCGAAGCCAAGATCATCGAAGGCTGAGCGTTGATCACCGGGACAGCTCGGTTGTGATTGGAACGTGGCAAGCGCCGCTACCAGACGGCAAATCTAGCGAGGAATTGCTGGTCTCTTTCGATGAGCAGCGCGCGGTGCGTGTGCTGGTTCTCCCGGCATGGTTCGATGAAGCCAACAAATTGCGGCGGTTGACGGTCGAAGTGATGCGGCGACTGGACGGCGCGGGCGTGGATAGTTTCCTGCCCGATCTTCCGGGCTGCAACGAAAGTCTCGTGCTTCTAAGTGAACAGACAATCGAAAGTTGGCGAGAGGCTGCATTGGCTGCAGCGGACGCCTTTGACGCCACTCATGTCCTTAGCTTGCGATCGGGTGCGCTGATCGCTCCAGCTGCATTGTCGGGCTGGCGCTACGCGCCTCAATCAGGACCCAAGCTCCTTCGCGGCATGATCAGAGCGCGAACCATTTCTGCCCGAGAACAAGGGCTTGAAGAGACCACTGACCAACTGATGCAAATGGGAAGAACCGTCGGTCTTACTCTAGGTGGATGGGATATCGGACCTGCCATGTTTCGTGAGTTGGAGGCAGCGGACGCCGACGACTCGGACACACAAGTCGAGATCGCTCAATCGACCGTCGGCGGTCCCGGCCTATGGCTTCGCGCCGAGCCTGACGAAAACGCGGCGCAGGCCGATGCCCTCGCCGCGATCATTGCGCTTGCCGTGGGTGAGAAGACATGACCCGCCTGAGCCTCGATTTCGGGTGCGGAAGGCTGAAACTTGCCGGCACCCTTGATACCGCTCCCGGCACCACCGGACTTTTGCTGGTGAGCGGCGGCAATGAAGTGCGTTCGGGCGCGTTCTCGGGCCAATCACTGCTCGCGGCCAAAATCGCACGGACAGGCTTTTCCGTCTTTCGTTTCGACCGGCGCGGTATCGGCGACAGCGAAGGCGAAAATCGCGGCTTTCGCAGCAGCGAAGGCGACATCACAGCGGCGCTCAAGGCGTTTCGCGCGATTGCCCCGCAGGTTGAGCGGGTGATCGGCTTTGGGAACTGCGATGCAGCCTCGGCGCTGATGTTGTCGAGTGGTGCCGGTTGCGATGGCTTGGTGCTGTCCAACCCATGGACCATTGAAGAAAGCGAAGACGGCGGAGAGGATGCATCCCCTCCCCCGGCGGCAATCCGTGCTCGCTACGCAGAAAAATTGAAAAATCCCAAAGAGATCGGTCGGTTGCTGCGCGGCGGCGTTGACCTTCGCAAACTTGCACGGGGACTGACCAAGTCTATTCGCTCTGACCCCGCCCCTTCGACCTTGGCCGATGAGATGCGCACCGGTCTGGACCAATTCTCTGGCCCTGCCAGAATTCTCCTCGCGACCGGTGATCGAACCGCACAAGTTTTTGAGCAGAGCTGGGACAAGTCCGACGCTCGGATAGCGCGCTGCGAAGGCGCTGGACATGCCTATGTCGAACCGGCGCATCGCGAATGGCTGGAAGCGCAGATCCTCTCCGCGTTGCGCAGCTAACGCACAAGCAAGCTGGTCAATTCCACATGTGTGGACCAGCGGAACTGGCCAATAGGCCGGAGCTTCGCGAGCTTGAAACCCGCTTCAACCAAAGTGGCCGCATCACGGGCCCAGCTTGAAGGATTGCAACTGACGTAGACAACCTTGCTCAAGGTGCTCGCCGCTATCTCGGCAATCTGCGCCTTCGCACCCGCACGTGGCGGATCGAGTAGAATGGCATCGAACCGGCTGAGCTCGCTTGTCTGGAGCGGATTTCGGAAGAGGTCGCGGTGAAGCGGATGGACAGCCCCCTCCGCACGCACTGATCCAGCTTTGCAGGCAAGATGCGCCGCCTGATCCGCCTCGGCAGCAAGCACCTTGCGGCCATCGCGTAAGGCGAATGCGAACGTTCCGAGGCCTGAGAAGAGATCCGCCACCAATCGCGACCCGTCCAACCAAGCCCGAGCATCCGCAATCATCAGCGCCTCGGCGTCAGCTGTCGCTTGCAGGAAAGAGCCAGATGGCATCGGCACCGGTACGCCTGACAAGGTCATCGTGACAGGCTCGGGCTCCCACTGCGTTTCCCCGCCATAACCCTGATCGATGGTCAGGCGTGCAAGCCCATGATCCTTCGCAAAATCGATCGCTGCTTCGGTCGCGGCCAAGCCTTCCAATGGAAAATTGCTCAATCCAATATCAACTCCCTGATTGGCGAGTGCCAGTTGAGCATCAACTGCATTCTTTGGGCCATGAGTCGCGATAAACCCGCGCAGTGGCTCCACCAATGCCGTAAGTTCAGGCGCAATGACCGCACACTCCGCCAGATCAACGATCCGATGTGCGCCGCCCTCCCGAAAACCGAGCACAGCCCCCTGTTGCGTTCGCAGGCCATGCAGCGTTGCCCGGCGACGCGCGGCAGGAGGAGACAGATGCGTCGGCAGCACTTCGCCGATGTCCAAGCCTTGACCCTGAGCCGCGTTTACGACTCGGTCTCGGACAAAGCTCTCGAGAGTGGCTTCGTCGGCATGCTGAAGCTGACAGCCGCCGCAAGTGCCGAAGTGGCGGCAAGCAGGCGCTACATGGTGCGGTCCACGTGCGGTGATCGCCTTGCCATCGACCAAGTCGCCAGGAAGCGAGCCACGCACATGCAGGCCATCGGTGGTGACGCCATCGCCTTTTGCTGCAAGGCGGATGATTTGCTGCATTTCACTCATAGACATTCTGCAAATGCGCGGGAGACCGATTGTGCCAGCTCGTCGGGAGTGAATGCCGCACCATACTGCCTTGCCGCCTCGCCATGGAGCCATACGGCCTCGCAAGCGGCAGTGAATGGATCGCGGCCCTTCGCCATGCGGCTCACGGCGATGCCAGCGAGCACATCGCCACTGCCTGCGACCGATAACCAGCTCGAAGCCGGCGGAGCCAATGCGAGCCTGCCGTCGGGCGCGGCGACGACCGTGTCCGGGCCCTTCGCGCAGATCACCATTCCCGAGGTCTTGGCCAGCGCGATCGCTCGCGCTCGGCGTCCCTCGGCAATGACCGAGAAGCTTCGGCAAAGCGTTCCAAGTTCGCCATCGTGAGGCGTGGCGAGGATCGGGATGTCTCGACCGAGATCAATCGGGGCGAGCAATTGCAATGCGTCGGCATCAAGCACAAGCGCGGGCGCAAGCTGCATCGCGGAGTTGACTGCATCCTTGGCGGCATCAGTTCGCCCAAGTCCAGGCCCGATCAACACGGCATTAATGCGTTCGTCGACGAGCGTTTGGGAGAGCGGTGCGCTTTCAGTGACCAATCCGGCTCCAGCATTGGGATAGTCCTGCTCGCCTAAGAGCTTCACGTAGCCCGCCCCGGCCCGCTGCGCCGCTTGAGCAGCCAAAACCGCCGCCCCGGGCATTTCGCCGCCAATGATAGCCGCAAGTCCGCGCCTATATTTGTGGCTCTCCAGACCAGGCGACGAAAGTCGCGGCCTGCCGATCAGTTCCGCCGCGCCTTCGACAGGTGCCACTCCGATTTGGACAAGCCGCTTGAAGCCCATCATTGCGCGCCCAGGCATTGAGAAATGCGCGTATTTCCAGGCCCCGAGTGCAAGGGTGAGATCGTACTGCGGCAGCCGATCATTGAGCAGCGCGCCGCTATCATTCTCAATTCCAGATGGCAGGTCGATCGCGACTTTGAGCGCATGCCTTTCAGCCAAATCTAGCAACAAGACTGCATGTTCCGGCGACAATGCACGGGTCAGGCCAGAGCCGAACAGGCAATCGACAAACACCTCTGCAGCTGATCCAGTTCCGGAAGTGAGAACTTCCGCGTTCCAAGCCTTCCTTGCAGCCTTTGCGGCATCGGTCTTCGGCTCCAACGGCGCGATGACCTGAACCGAGTTTCCGAATTCACGCAAACGCCGGGCGATCACATAGCCATCACCGCCATTGTTGCCTGGCCCGCAAAGCACCGTGACCGAGCGACCTGAAGCGACGCGCCTGATCCACTCAGCCGCACCGCCCGCGGCGATCTCCATGAGTTCCTCAACACTGGTCCCGGCATCGAAGATCGCCTGCTCGGCGGCTTGCATTTGGGCGACTGTAAAGATTCGAGTGTGAGTCACTCGCCATAACCGTCGGGCAGCGGCAGCTTGTAGCGGTCACCACCGACGGAAAACTCCCAAAAGGCATGAGAAATTGCTCTTATTGTTTCGGCTGGGTCTGCACCATCTGTGGTCACGATTTGATGCTCGCCATCGAAAGCAAATCTGCGAAAGCTTCCGTCTGGGTGGTGAATCAAAAATTCGCTATCGAGTTCATCTCCCAACCATTCGAGCGTGCAGACCTCCGAATACTCAGCACCCGGCCCGATGGCGCAGTCGATCATTTCACCTTCGGGAGCCGGACTTTCGGTCGTGCAAGCCGCTAGCAGTAGCGCCGAAGCGACAGCGCTAAATGTCCGCAAAAACATGCGTTTCGCTCTTTGCACCAGGATGAGTGAGCGCGCCCTTGCTGGCTGGACCCACCGTTTGCGAATAGCGCCACAAAGCACCCGACTGATAATCGTTAGTGCGCGGCTGCCACGCCTTGTGACGCTCTGCCAACACGGCTTGATCGACAAGGAGATCGATTGTCCCTGCCTCGGCATCAATGGAGATGGTGTCGCCATCCTCGACCAGCGCAATCGGCCCGCCATCGGCGGCTTCCGGCCCGACATGGCCGATGCAGAAGCCACGCGTCGCGCCTGAAAAGCGTCCGTCGGTGATAAGCGCAACTTTCTCACCCATGCCCTGCCCATAGAGTGCAGCGGTGGTGGAAAGCATTTCACGCATTCCGGGGCCGCCCTTAGGCCCCTCGTAGCGGATGATGATCACACTGCCTTCGTCAATATCGCGGCGCTCGACGGCGGCGAAGGCGTCTTCCTCGCAGTCAAATACGCGGGCGGTGCCAGTAAACTGCAGCCGTTCCATCCCCGCGACCTTCACGATGGCTCCATCGGGCGCGAGCGAGCCTTTCAGGCCGACAACACCGCCAGTGGGCGTGATCGGTTTGGCCACATCGTAGAACACCTTCTGATCGGGGTTCCACGTGATCTCTTCGAGGTTTTCGCCCAGTGTTTTTCCCGTCACTGTCATCGGGTTGGGATCGAGGAAACCGCCATCAAGCAGCGTCTTCATGCCCATATAGACGCCGCCGGCCTCGTGCATGTCCTTGGCGACGTACTTCCCGCCCGGTTTCAGGTCTGCGATGTAGGGTGTGGATTTGAAAATTTCGGCAACATCGAACAGATCGAAATCGATCCCGCATTCACTCGCCATGGCCGGTAGGTGAAGCGCGGCGTTAGTCGAACCGCCAGTTGCAGCGACAACCCGTGCGGCGTTCTCAAATGCTGCCTTGGTGCAGATATCGCGCGGACGCAGATTGATCTCGAGCAGCTTCATCACCTGCTCGCCAGCAGCGCGGGCGATCTCTTCGCGCGATTTGTACGGAGCAGGTGACATGTTGCTGTTTGGCAGCGACAATCCGATAGCCTCGCCGACGCACGCCATGGTGTTCGCAGTAAACTGACCTCCACACGCGCCGTGCCCCGGACAAGCCACCTTTTCGAGCGCGATCAGCTCTTGCAGCGGGCAATTGCCTGCCGCGTGCTGACCAACTTTCTCGAACACGTCGACGACCGTTACGTCTTCGCCTTTGTAGGTGCCCGGCAGGATCGACCCGCCATAGACGAAGATGCTCGGCACATTCAGCCGCAGCATCGACATCATCATGCCGGGCAGGCTCTTGTCGCACCCCGCAAAGCCGACCAGCGCATCATAGCAATGCCCGCGCACCGAAAGCTCAACCGAGTCCGCAATCACTTCGCGACTGATGAGCGAGCTTTTCATGCCCTGATGGCCCATCGCGATGCCATCGGTAACAGTGATGGTGTTGAAACGGCGCGGCGTCCCTCCCCCCGCAATCACGCCTTCGCGGCAGATATTGGCTTGGGGATCGAGCGTCGTGTTGCACGGAGCGGAATCGTTTCCGGCGCTGGCAACTGCGACGAAAGGACGCGCAATCTCCTCCTCGGTCATGCCCATCGCGTAGTAATAGGAACGATGCGGCGCACGCTCTGGACCGACCGAAACGTGGCGGCTGGGCAGCTTGGACTTATCGAACGACATTTTGTTTCCCGTCAAAAGGCAATTTCGACAGGACCAGTGCCTCTAGTCGAGCGCCAGCGCAACCCTTCCCGCGACATCGGATATCATCGCGGCCCAGCGCGACTGCTCTGCCCGCGTTGTGATCAGATCCTGTCGGACCTCGATCGCACAATAGTACCGTCCGTGCGCTTCGGCATGGCGGTTCATCGTGGCGTTGAGTTCGGTGCCAGAATACGGCTCGTTATCGCCGACATTCAGTCCAAGCTCGCTGAACAGGCGGATTGCGTGGCGCGCTGCGCGGTCATCCTCGTTGTAGAGCAAGGCGACCTGCCACGGACGGTCTTCATCGCTGGTCTCCAGCTTCGGCGTGAAGCTATGGAGCGAGATGATCAGTTCGGGTGCCGCTTCGTCGAGCCATTTCGCCAAGGCGCTGTGATAAGGCCTGTAATAGCTATCGAGCCTGCCTTGAACATCGGCACCGATATTGCCGGGGATCAGGTGCCCATCACTCTCGGTCGGAACGACATTTGGGTGATCTTCTTCGCGATGCAGGTCCACCACCAAGCGACTGACCGTCGCCAGATGCGCTGGCACGTCATGGCGACGCGCCATCCGCGCTGCGACGCCATTGACGCCAATATCGACCGCTATGTGCTGATCCAGGAGATTTCGCGGGATGCCGAGTGGAACATCGGGCGGCACAAAGTTCGACGCATGATCAGCGACACACACCAAACCGCCACGCTTGACCGTGCCGATTTGGCGATATGGGATACCATCGATCATCGAAGCTTTCCTGACATTTGCCACCATTCCGGTCGCGCCTTGGCGATCCGGCGCGCCGCGTCATCGCGCGCTTCGGTGCTGGGATAGAGTGCAAAACATGTGGCCCCTGATCCCGACATTTCAACCTTCCACGCGGTGTCGCGGCCCAATTCACCAAGTACATCAGCGATTTGCGGACATATCTTAATAGCGGGTTCACGCAGGTCATTGCGGCCCTGTTCGGCGATTTCGCACGCTGATCCTTGCGAGAGTGCGCCGCGATCCTTGCCATCCCATGCTTTGAACACCGGGCCGGTAGCCAGCGGTACGCGTGGATTGATGAGCAGTACGGGCGTCGCGGCCAATCCGGTGTCGGTTGGCTCAAGTTCGGTCCCGGTCCCGCGTCCGATCGCGGTTTCCCTCCGCACGCAAGATGGCACGTCGGCTCCGAGCCTCGTCGCGCGTTCAAGCCAATCGTCAGGCAAACCATACTGGCGCTCCACCAGCCGGAATACGGCACCCGCATCGGCCGATCCGCCGCCAAGACCCGCCGCAACGGGCAGGTTCTTTTCGAGCGTGATGTCGAGACCTTGAGACCGAGGCAGTGCGCCGAGCGCTCTGGCAACCAAATTGTCGAGAGGATCATCGATCCCGCCCGCAAACTCACCGAGCGTGGTCACCCGGTCTTCTTCGGCAATTCGCGCGGTCAGTGTGTCCCCCGCATCCACAAAGGCGAACAGCGTCTCAAGCTCGTGGTAGCCATCCTCCCGCCGCCTGCGGACATGCAGCGCGAGGTTAATCTTGGCGTAGGCGGTTTCGATCAACACAAAGAGATAAACATGGCTGGGTCAGTCATCCTGAACTCTTGTCCATGGAAGCCCCCGCCCTTTTCGCTCCGCCGTCCAACCTGGAGGAAGATCGGAAAGCTCGTGCAGTTCCGGATGAGCAGACAACACCGATGACATTGACACGAGAAGTGCCTCATCCATGTCCAATGGCTTTCCGTCGAGAAAGGCCCAGGAGTGGTCTTCTTCGTAGTGGGAAACCAAAAGCACTTCTGCCCCCGCAAGAATTGACTTGCAGGTGAAGCATGCCGTGTCAGGAGATTGGTCGAATTCCCAGCCCATCGAACCTCACATATTCGGATAGTTAGGCCCGCCGCCACCCTCTGGCGTGACCCAGTTGATGTTCTGGTTCGGGTCCTTGATGTCGCAAGTCTTGCAGTGGACGCAGTTTTGCGAGTTGATCTGGAACTTGGGCTCCTTGCCGTCTTCCAGGATCCACTCGTAGACGCCCGCTGGGCAATAGCGTGACGACGGCCCGCCAAAGACCTCGAATTCGCTCTCGCGCTGCAACTCGCGGTCTTCGACTTGCAAGTGGACCGGCTGGTCCTCTGCATGGTTGGTGAAGCTGTAGGCTACGTTGGTGAGGCGGTCGAAGCTGATTTCGCCATCAGGCTTGGGATAGTCGATCTTCGGATAAAGATCGGCACGGCCCGTCAGCGTGTAATCGGGGTGATGCTTCATGTTGATCGGGAGGCCAATCTTGAGCGTGCGCATCCACATGTCCACGCCCGCCAGCGCAGTGCCGATGTCGCCGCCATACTTCGCGACCGCCGGCTGTGCGTTCTTCACTACCTTCAGCTCATCTGCGATCCAGCTTGAGCGAACGGCGCTGTCATAGTCCATCAGCTCGGTCTTCTCTTGACCGGCCGCCACCGCCGCAGCGATGCTTTCTGCGGCCAGCATACCGCTCTTCATGGCTGTATGGCTGCCTTTGATCCGGGGCACGTTGACGAATCCAGCCGCGCAGCCGATCAGTGCGCCGCCGGGGAATGCGAGCTTCGGCACAGCCTGCCAGCCGCCTTCATTAATCGCCCGCGCGCCATAAGCCACCCGGGTGCCGCCTTCGAGATATTCGCGGATCGCCGGATGCTGCTTCCAGCGCTGGAATTCCTGATAGGGCGAGACCCATGGGTTTTTGTAATCGAGCGCCGTCACGAAACCGAGCGCGACCTGTCCGTTCGCCTGATGGTAGAGGAAGCCCCCGCCCCAGCTGTCGCTTTCGCTCAAAGGCCAACCCTGCGTATGGATCACCCGGCCCGGCACGTGTTTCTTGGGATCGATATCCCACAATTCCTTGATGCCGAGGCCATAGACCTGCGGCTGACAGTTCGCTTCGAGATCGAACTTCGCCTTCATCTGCTTGGTCAGCGAGCCGCGCGCACCTTCGGCAAACAGAGTGTACTTCGCCTCGATCTCCATGCCCGGCTGATAGTCGGGCTTGTGCGAGCCATCCTCGGCGATGCCCATGTCCTGTGTGATCACGCCGCGGACGTTGCCGTCATCGTCGAACATCACTTCGTTGGCGGGGAAGCCGGGGAACACCATCACGCCCAGCTCTTCGGCCTGCTCACCCAGCCACCGGCACATATTGCCGAGCGAGCCGGTGTAACAACCGTGATTGCTCATCAGCGGCGGCATGAACAGGTGCGGCAGCGAAGTCTTGCCGCCCTTTGACAGCACCCAGTGCCAGTTATCGGTTACCGGCGTCTCTGCCATCGGGCAGTCTTTGTCGCGCCAGTCAGGAATCAACTCATCAAGCGCCTTGGGATCGACCACCGCGCCCGAGAGGATATGCGCGCCGATTTCGGAGCCCTTCTCAAGCACCACGACTTCGAGTTCTTCGTTGATCTGTTTCAGCCGGATCGCTGCGGACAAGCCAGCTGGCCCGCCTCCAACGATCACAACATCACACGGCATCGATTCCCGTTCACTCATGCGCTTTTCCGGTTCCCATAGTTTTCGACCCGGCAGGGCCGCGTATTTCGTCTCAACTGCACTTGCTAACTGCGATTCGGACAGTCAAGGTTTGCATTCAATAGCATGACGGACTCTGCCCCCACCCTTGCACAGGAATTTGAGAGCGCGCTCGACTGGTGGAGTGCGGCTGGGGTCGATTCCGATTTCACCGATGACGCTACGGCTTGGTTGCTTGAAAAGCTGGAACAGGAGGGCAGTTCCGGGCAGTCAAAGGCAACTGCCGGTGTGGCCGCATCGGAAGGAATATCAGATTCCAAGTCAGCCGAACCAGCCCGCGCTCAACCGGCGCGCCTCAATCTGCTTGGCGATTCGCCGCCGGAGACGCTCAGCGAATTCCGCGAATTCTGGCTCACGGCGCCGGGACTTGATCCGATTGGACCTCGGGGTCGCGTTTCACCTCGGGGAGATGCCAACGCAAAACTGATGGTGCTGGCGGTCGAACCAGAGGAAGGCGACCGGGACAGGCTGTTCACCGGACCGCAAGGTCAATTGCTAGCACGTATGCTTAACGCGATGGGTCTGACGGAGGATGAGGTCTATTTCGCATCCGCGCTGCCAAGGCCCACTCCCATGGCCGATACCGCAAGCATCGCAGCCGCCGGAATGGATGCAATTACCGCGCATCACATCAAACTTGCGGCTCCGAAAAGCGTTCTTGCCCTCGGCGGCAACATTCTGCCGCTAATTGGCCACGAATTGCCGAAAGACCCATCATCTTTACGTGAAATCAACTTAGTTAATCCACCTACGCCGCTTCTGGTTAGTGAGGGGCTGGATAGCCTCATGACGATGCCCCGGCTGAAAGCCCGGTTCTGGCGGAGATGGATTGAATGGTCGGCCAAGCGATAATGAATACCTGCGTTCGGCCCGCTTTGGTCGCCTTAACTCTAGCAACTGCTCTTACCGTTCCCACGATAGCTTCGGCGCAAAGTCAGAGCATGGCTGCGCATTACGATCGGCAAGCGAACCAGAGCAATTCTTTGCCGAGCGTGTTGTCGAACCAGGAGCGCGACTTTTATCGGCACGTGTTCCGCTCGATCGACCGTCAGCAATGGCAAGAGGTCGAAAAGCTCCTCAAAGACCGTCAGGGCGGCATCCTGCATCAGATGGCGCTCGCCGAGTACTACACCCACGCCAAGAGTCCCAAAGTCAGCGCCGACGCGATCGGCACGTGGTTCAGCATGGGTGTCGAACTGCCGCAATCGCAGCAGCTTGGCCGCATGGGCGCAAAGCGCGGTCTGCAATGGACTCCGAGTTTTCCGAGCGCGCAGGGCTTCCGCCGCCAGCCCGCCGCATCGAAGCGTATCCGGCCTCGCCCGGTCAACGATGGTACACTTTCGGCAAGCGCCAAATCCGCGATCCTTGACGCGATCAAGAACGACAATCCGATGGGTGCCTACGAGAAGCTCGCGGAAGTCGATGGTCAGCTGAGCTCCGCTGCGCGCGCCGAATGGCGCCAACGCGTTGCTTGGAGTTTCTACATCGAGAATGACGATGAGAACGCATTGGCGCTTGCCGAAAAAGTTTCTGAAGGCAGCGGTGCCTGGGTTGCTGAAGGCGATTGGGTCGCCGGACTGTCTGCATGGCGCCTTGGCTATTGCGCGCTTTCTGCCGAAGCATTTGCGCGCGCCGCGCAAAACTCGACCAATGTCGAGCTGACGACTGCCGCGCATTATTGGGCGCACCGGTCCCTTGTCCGTTGCCGCGAACCGGGACAGGCGCAGCAGCACTTGCAAGCCGCATCGCAGCACAGTGAGACACTTTACGGAATGCTTGCGGCAGACCAACTGGGCATTGAGCTTCCAGCAGGAGCCGAGCCTTCTCCGTTCACCGACAACGATTGGCGTTCGATCAACGACCGCTCCAATGTTCGCGTTGCGACCGCGCTGGTTGAAATAGGCCGTCCCGGTCTCGCTGATGAAGTGCTTCGCCACGAGGCGCGGATTGGCCGGTCGCAGGATTACGCTTCGATCGCGCGCCTCGCTCGCGAGCTTGGCCTGCCATCGACCCAGCTCTTCCTCGCGCACAATGCGCCCTATGGCATGCGGAGCGAAAGCTCCCTGCGGTATCCGGTCGCGCGCTGGCAGCCAAAGACTGGCTGGAGCGTCGATCCGGCCCTCGCCTTTGCGCATGCCTTGCAGGAATCTAACTTCCGCGCTGGAGCGGTCAGCCCAGCCAATGCGCGCGGTCTGATGCAGATCATGCCGGGCACAGCGCGCGATCATAACCGCAGCCTCAATCTCGGCGCGAGTTATGCCGACCTCAACGACCCAGAGGTCAATCTCGCATACGGCCAGCAGCACCTTGAGATGCTTCGCGACAGCTATGCGACGCAGGGCCTGCTGCCGAAGATCATGGCGGCTTACAACGCCGGTCTCACGCCGGTCAGCCGCTGGAACAGCGAGATCAACGATCAGGGCGACGCTCTGCTCTGGATGGAATCGATCCCCTATTGGGAAACGCGCGGTTATGTCGCCATCGTGATGCGCAATTACTGGATGTATGAGCGCGCCGCGGGCGTCGATTCGCCAAGCCGCCGCGCGCTTGCACAAGGGCAGTGGCCAGTCTTCCCCGATATGGCTAGAGCCCGGTCAGCGAGGCGCTAACGGCAGGGAGAGGTAAGGTGGCGATTGATGAGGCGAAGACCTTTACCCCGATCAACATTGCCGTTCTGACCGTCTCAGACACACGCACCGAGGCTGACGACACCTCCGGCGATATCCTCGCTGCCCGCGTGACGAGTGCCGGTCATGCCTTGGCCTCGCGGAAGATCATCAAAGACGATGCCGAACTGCTGGCCCAGCAATTCGACGCCTGGATCGACAATCCCGAGATTGACGCGATTGTCAGTACGGGAGGTACCGGTCTGACCGGGCGCGATGTTACACCCGAAGCCCTGTCTCGCATCGAAGGCGGCCGCGACGTCCCCGGTTTTGGCGAGTTGTTCCGCTGGCTCAGCTACAAGACCATCGGCACCAGCACCGTGCAATCGCGCGCCTGCGCCGTCGTTGCACGCGGCACCTATATCTTCGCCCTCCCCGGTTCGAATGGCGCAGTGAAGGATGGATGGGATGGAATTTTGGCCGAGCAACTCGACAACCGAAACCGTCCCTGTAACTTCGTGGAGTTAATGCCACGCTTGAGAGAGAAATAGACCTTCTCAAGCCACGTCTTGTTCTTTATATGTTCTCATTATGGGAACACCTAAACCCAACCATCCGGAGTTCGAAGCCGGACGCGGAGCCGCCTCGGCGAATGCCCCGACCCGCTTTGGTCTCGCAAACCGTGAAACCGATGGCGACTGGCGCGATCATGTCGAGGCACTCGACGGTCCGCCGATCAAACTGCGCACCACGGTCACCGAAGAACATCCCAAAACGATCATCAGCTTCAACAAGTCTCCCGACATTCCTTTCGACCGGTCAATCAATACCTATCGCGGGTGCGAGCATGGCTGCGTCTATTGCTTCGCTCGTCCTACCCATGCTTATCACGACCTCTCTCCCGGCCTTGATTTCGAGACAAAGCTGTTCGCCAAACCGGGCGCCGCCGAACTGCTGCGCGCAACTTTGGCCAAGCGCAAATACCGCCCTCGCCCGATTGCGCTCGGCACCAACACCGATCCTTACCAACCGATCGAGCGCGACTACCGGATCACGCGCGATATCCTGAAAGTGTGCCTCGAAGCGCGCCATCCGGTGACGATCACCACCAAGTCTGACCGCGTGATACGCGACGCCGATCTGCTGGAGGAAATGGCGCGGGAGAAATTGGTAGCGGTGGCCATATCGGTCACAACGCTCGACCCGGTGCTCTCAGGCAAACTCGAACCGCGCTGCGCCGCGCCCGCCAAGCGTCTTGCGGCGCTTGGGAAACTGGTCGAAATCGGCGTGCCAACCCATTGCTCAGTCTCGCCGATTATCCCTGCAATCACAGACGAATTCATGGAAAGCATCGTCGCGCGGGCAGGCGAACTCGGTGTGATGAACGCAGGCTGGATACCGCTACGCCTTCCCCACGAAGTCGCGCCGCTCTTCCGCGAATGGCTCGACGTCCACTACCCCGAACGCGCAGGCAAGGTGATGAGCATTGTGCGCTCTATCAGAGGCGGGCGAGACAACGATCCCGACTTCTTCACCCGCATGAAGCCAAGCGGCGTATGGGCGGACTTATTCAGAGCGCGGTTCCGGGTGGCGTGCCGGAAAGCGGGAATTGGCAAAGCCAAGTTCGAGCTGGATTGCTCGCGCTTCAGACGACCAGAAGTGGGTGGTCAGATGCGATTGCTGTGATGCCTGGATAGCCGAACCGCTTTTCCACAGGACCAACCATCATTCGGTCCCGGAAAGCGTCGCAAGCTACTTCTCGCAGAATGCCTTTAGTCCGTCTCCGAACAACAACTTCCACCCACCCTCGGCGCTGCTTGCTGAACTCTCTGTGACGTTGCCCAAAAGCGCATCCGAGACAACCAAGGCTCCGCCCTCATCGCGTTCTTCGACTGCCAGTTTCAGCATGGAGGTGGTCGGACCACCCCAGTCGGGTGCCATATAGCCGACGAGATAGAGCACTTTTCCGGGCGTGACCATCTGCACTCGGTACCACTCAAGCGAGCTGCCATCGGCCCCTGTTTCGATCAACTGACCGCCCGTTTCCGCGCTCAAGGAGACCTTCGATCCTTCACCCAACGCCCGAAAGTCACTCATCCACCAATCGTCGATCTGGTCGATCATCAGTGACCAGATGTCGGAAGCGCTGCGTTTGATCGGCACTTCAAACTGATATTTCATGATCGTTACGTCGGTAAGGTCGCTCATGGTTCGGTTCCTTGTTCAGCGATTTGCTTGAGTTTGTCTGCTGATGCTTTCACCCCATCGATATGTCTGACGACCCAGCTGCTGCAGACGGCCTTGATCGGTTCCGGGTTGAGATAGTTCCACCGCGCGCGGCCTTCCCGACGCACGTGGATGATGTTGCCTTCAGTCAGTATTTCGATGTGTTTGAGGACGCCGGTGCGGCCTATGTCGTCAAACAAGTCGACCAGCTCGCCCGTCTGCTTCGGCCCGGTTGCCAAAGCCTCAACGATCATGCGTCGTCGCCCATCGCTGAGCGCCTTCCAGACCTGGTCATCTTGATGAAATTGATATGTCACTATTTAGTGACATATGAGGGAGAAGTGCGCTTGTCAATTACGACCCCGTCTCGAGATAATTGAGTCTTAATGCTGTCGGATTGGCCCACTGTGCCAAACGCAAGGGGCAAGGTGATCACCTTTCTCCATCCGCATTGAGCCAAGCGGAGTATTGCCGGACGTGTTCAGAGCACGATCCCAAGTGGCGTGCCAGAAGGCAGGGATCGAGAAGGTACAGTTCGAGCTGGATTGCTCGCGCTTCAGACCACCGGAAGTTGGTGGTCAGATGCGGTTGTTATGAGCGCCGTCGTCACCCAGGACCTGATCCGGCGATCCAACTTTTTGGCAAAGAAGATGTCTGCTGCATCCTTGCTCCACGGTCGAGATGATATGGCGCTCTCTTGCCCTGCCTCCAGATCTTACTCTCACTCTTTCGGTCCGTTATAGGCGCGCAATCAAATCGCAAGAATCTTCAAATCGACTTTCAGAGCGAAAAATGACCTACAAGTTTGACCGCTACCTGCTTTTTGGGGTGCTATTTGGCATGATGGTCACTCTACCTGGCATGTCGATAGTGGAATTGGTGACCACTGGAACTATCGATCTAGAAGCAGTTGGAAGAGGTAGACGCCAAATCCCAACCTGGGCTTCCTACTTGGTCGGTTGGATATGTTTCTTATTTTTCTTACCTTCACTTATTCTTGCTTTGAAATATGTCGCCAAAGGTGAAATATTCAGTCTGCAAGACGGGTTTCTGGAAATCGATGGAGTCTCAATCGCGCCTGACCAGATCAAATCTTGGCGGGAAAACTGGCGTGGCTTCTGTGTGAAAACTGACGATGGCATGCTGTGTTGCCACCCTCGACTAAGCAAGAATGGTAAGAAGGCTCTCGACGAGTTCTTAAGTCAAGTTGACATCGCTTAAGACGACTTCACCAGCACAGTATTGCTGAGCTCTCAGCCGACTCACCCGAAACCCCCGCCAACCTCACCCGGCGCAAACCGCATCAGCCGGCTGTCCACCAGCGCCGCCGTGCGGTTCACTACCGCCAGCTGGTAATCCGGATCTTTGATCATTTCGAAGAACGCACCCGAATTCGGGTATTGCGCGACGAAGCCGTCGTGCCAGACCTTGTCGTCCGGCTCCGGACCGGTGACCATCGTCTGGAATGCACCGCGCCAAACGATCTCACCGCCGACGCGTTTGAAGATCGGGCCTGATGTCTTGCCGTATTCCTCATAGGCACGCCGACCGCTCCAGCCATTGCCGTGATGCTCGTGTCCCTCGGGATATTCAGCCAAATCCCGGTAACGCAGCAGATTGAGCATGTGGATCGGCTCATCGCGCGGCAGATCCTTGAACGCCTGAAAGTTGGCCGGCGACGGGTCAATGTAAGAGCGAGCCATCGTCAGGCCTCCAGCTTGTAGTCGGCGAAGCGGTCGCGCAGGTCTTTCTTGCTGATCTTGCCGGTTGCGGTGTGCGGGATGTCATCGACGAATTCGACCGCGTCGGGCAGCCACCATTTCGCGATGAGGGGTTTGAGATGCTCGACGATATCCTCGCCGGTGCAATCCGCGCCTTCTTTCTTGACCACGAACAGCACCGGGCGTTCGTCCCATTTCGGGTGATACATCCCCACGCACGCTGCTTCGGCGACGGCAGGATGGCCTACAGCGGCGTTTTCAAGCTCGACCGAACTAATCCACTCACCGCCCGATTTGATCACATCCTTGGTGCGGTCAGTGAGTTGCAGCGTACCGTCCGGGTGGATGATCCCGACATCGCCGGTGTCGAACCAGCCTTCGGGGCTGGCTGCGTCTTCCTCCGCCTTGAAGTAACGCTTGATAATCCACGGACCGCGAATTTGCAGTGCGCCGCTAGACTTACCATCACGTGGCAGTTCGGTCGTGTTGTCGTCGAGATCGACGGTCCGCAGTTCGACGCCGAACACCGGACGCCCCTGCATCGCGGTAACATCGACCTTTTCCTCGAACGAAAGCTCGTCCCAGTTCCAGGTCGGGCCGCCGACCGTGCCGATGGGCGACGTTTCGGTCATGCCCCAGGCGTGCTGCACGCGGGTGCCGTTCTTCATCAGCCGCTCGATCATGAAGCGCGGGCAGGCCGATCCGCCAATGGTCGCGGCTTTCAGAGGCGGCAGGTCGAGTTTGTTTGCGTCGCAATACTGGAAATGCGCGAGCCATACGGTCGGCACACCGGCGCTGTCAGTCACCTTTTCGCGCAGCATCATTTCATGCAGCACGGCCGGGTCGTTGACCGCCGAGAACACGAATTTGATCCCTGCCATCGCACCCGCATAGGGCAGGCCCCAGCTGGCAGCGTGGAACATTGGCACGACGGGCAGCATCACCGAGGAACTGGAGAAGTTGAACGCCGCCGGTTGCAAGCCCGAAATCGCGTGCAGCATCGTTGAGCGGTGCTCGTATTGCACACCCTTGGGATTGCCCGTGGTCCCGCTGGTATAGCAGATCATGCACGGGTCCGTTTCGGCGCCGGTGACCCACTCAAACTCGCCATCCTGCGCGCCGATCCAGTCTTCGAATGTCGGGCTGTGTTCGCCGGAATCGTAGCAGATGTAATGCTCCACCGTTGGCCAGCGGTCTTTCATCTTGTCCACGATGGGCTGGAAGGCGGCATCGTAAAGCAGCACGCGGTCTTCGGCGTGGGTGACGATATATTCGAGCTGATCTTCGAACAGGCGCGGGTTCACTGTGTGGAGTACCCCGCCCATCCCCGCGACACCATACCAGCTGACCAGATGGCGCGAGTGGTTCATCGCCAGACTGGCAACACGATCACCCTTGTTGATGCCAAGCGCCTGCAGCGCCTGCGCCATCTTCAGCGCATCTCGGCGAATGCCAGACCAATCGGTGCGAGTCTCGCTGCCGTCGGCCCAATGGGTCACGATCTCACGGCTGCCCGCCTCGCGCGCCGCATGATCGATCACACTGGTGATCCGCATGGTCCAGTCTTGCATTGCTCCGAGCATTTTTGGTTCTCTCCCAATTTGATTTTGCCAGCATTCATGCCGACGGTTTAAGGGCTTGGCAATTGCAGAAAGAACGAGCGGGACCGGGATGTTTCAGGAACTCAAGACACTGATCGTCGAACATGTCGGGCTCGCGAAGGATGCGCTGCATGTCTATGTGGCGCTTATCGTGTTTCTGGTCGTGTGCCGTCTGGTCCGCTGGCCTGCATCAAGCTGGAAACCGTGGCTGGTGGTGCTGGCCGTGGCGGTGCTCGGCGAAGTGCTGGATCTGCGGCACACCTTGTCGATGGGCTACACGGTCCGGCTCGATTATCATTGGACCGATCTGTGGAATACGATGCTGGTCCCGACCGTGCTGGTCTTGGTTGCGCGCTATACGAATGTATTCGAACGCAGGCCGACCGCAGAGGCAGGCGATCCGAGCTAAGCGACCAGCTTCAAATTGGCTCTGGAACGCAGCGGCGCCAGTTCGACATTCTCGATACCCTCGATCGCTGCTAGCCGCTCGGCAAGCTGGCCATCGAGCACAAAGTTCTGACCAAGCCGCATCGAAGCCTCTCCGCCATCGCTTAGCGCAAGCCGCAAGATCACTTCTCCCGGCGCTTCCGAACCAGTCGCCAATTCGAGCTTGAGATCGTTGAACGCTTCGCGACTGAGAATGTCTGCCCGTAGCAGCATCGGCATCCGTCCGCTGATAGATTCCAGCGGCTTCGCGCCGCGCACGGTCAATCGCGGGGGTTCGCCGGGATTGGGCGAATCCAGTTCCACACTGAGCAGCAGGCAAGCGCCCTCTGCAGCCCATCGTTCGAATTCCGGCACCAGCGATTCCTCGAAACACGCCGCCGAAAATTGCCCTGAACTGTCAGAGAAATCCGCCCGGATAAACTCTGCGCCGCGCTTGGTGCGCCCCTTATTCACGCCTTCGACCATCGCAGCGACGGCTGCCGTACTGCGGCCTCCGACTGGCGCTCCCGCTTCCATCAGGCTCTGATAGGTCCGCGCGCCCTGCGCCGAGGCGACGTCGCGATATTGCTGCACCGGATGGGCCGAGAAATAGAACCCGAAATTCTCGCGCTCTTTCGCCATCCGATCCGCACGCGACCATTCCTCAGTCGGTGTGAGACGCAGTTCCTCCGGCGCGGCATTCTCACCGCCGAACAAGCCGCCCTGCCCGCTGGAGCGCTCGCGGATCGCTGCATCGGCTACAGCGAGCAGCATGTCGGCGTTCTCAAAGATCAGCGCCCGGTTTGGTTCGAGCCCATCGAGCGCGCCTGCGCAGGCCAACCCCTCAAGCTGACGCCGGTTCATGGACCCTTGCGGCAGTCGTTCGAAGAAGTCCTTGAGACTTTCGAACGGGCCATGGGCCTCGCGCTCGGCCACGATGGATTCCATTGCCTTTTCGCCGACATTGCGGATGCCAGCGAGTGCGTAGCGGACTCCATATCCATCATCGGTCTGTTGGACGGTGAACCGCGCTTCCGAGGTGTTGATGTCCGGCGCGAGCACTTCGACCCCGCCCTCAACCGGATAGCGCCGCGCATCGTCGACGAAGATGTTGAGCTTCTCCGATTGGTGCAGGTCGAAACACATCGATGCCGCATAAAATTCTTCGGGGTAATGCGCCTTCAGCCATGCGGTCTGGTACGCGAGCAATGCATAGGCGGCGGCGTGCGATTTGTTGAAACCGTAGCCTGCGAACTTGTCGATCAAGTCGAACAATTCGTTGGCCTGTTTCGCCTCGATATCGGAGACTTCCTTGCACCCCGCAACGAATACGCTGCGCTGCTTGTCCATCTCCGCCTGGACCTTTTTGCCCATCGCGCGGCGCAGCAGGTCGGCATCGCCGAGCGAGTATCCGGCAAGGATCTGCGCGGCCTGCATCACCTGCTCCTGATAGACGAAGATGCCGTAGGTCTCGGCGAGGATGCCTTCGAGCTTGGGATGCGGGTATTCGATTGCGACTTCGCCCGCCTTGCGCTGTCCGAACAGCGGAATGTTGTCCATCGGGCCGGGACGGTAGAGGGAGACGAGCGCGATAATGTCGCCGAAATTGCTGGGCTTCACCGCTTTCAGCGTGCGCCGCATCCCTTCAGATTCAAGCTGGAACACGCCGACCGTGTTACCATCCTGCATAAGGTCGTAGACGGCAGTGTCATCCAGGGGCAGCTCGCCAAGATCGATGGCGATCCCGCGCAGTTCCAGCAGATCGACTGCCTTGCGCAGCACCGACAGCGTTTTCAGCCCGAGAAAGTCGAACTTGACCAGGCCGGAGCTTTCGACGTGCTTCATGTCGAACTGCGTCACCGGCATGTCCGAGCGCGGATCGCGATACAGTGGCACCAATTGCGCCAATGGCCTGTCGCCGATCACCACACCGGCGGCATGGGTCGATGAATTACGCGGCAAGCCCTCCAGCTGCATCGCCAGATCGACGAGCCGCTTCACCTCGTTATCGTTGGTGTATTCACGCTTGAAATCCGCTGCACCATTAAGCGCGCGCGGCAGAGTCCACGGGTCGGTCGGGTGGTTGGGCACCATCTTGCACAGCCGGTCCACCTGACCATAGCTCATCTGAAGGATCCGACCGCAGTCGCGGAGCACCGCGCGGGCCTTCAGCTTACCGAATGTGATGATCTGCGCGACGTGGTCCTCGCCGTATTTCTGCTGCACATAGCGGATCACTTCGCCGCGCCGGGTTTCGCAGAAATCGATATCGAAGTCGGGCATCGACACACGTTCCGGGTTGAGGAAACGTTCGAACAGCAGGCCCAGCTTGATCGGATCGAGGTCGGTGATCGTCAGCGCCCAGGCGACAATCGATCCGGCCCCTGAACCGCGCCCCGGACCCACAGGAATGCCCTGATCCTTGGCCCATTTGATGAAATCGGCAACGATCAGGAAGTAGCCGGGGAAACCCATATTGACGATGATGCCGATCTCGTAATCGAGCCGGTCGTAATAGGTCTTGCGCTCTTCCTCGCTCATCTCGCCATAAGGCTCGAGCCGCGCCTCCAGACCGGCTTTCGACTCGTCAGCGAGCATCTTGGCCTCACCTTCGAGATCGCCCGCAAGGCTCGGCAGGATCGGATCGCGATAAGGCGGCGCGTAGGCGCATCTTTGAGCAATCACGAGGGTGTTTGCGGTCGCCTCAGGGATGTCGTCGAACAGCTCTTCCATCATCGGAGATGATTTGACGAAGCTCTCCGCATTCGAGCGCGGGCGGTCTTCATTCTCGACATAGGTCGAGTTGGCGATGCACAGCATGGCGTCGTGCGCCTTGTGCATATGAGGGTCAGCGAAGCTCGCCGGATTGCTCGCGACCAGCGGTAGGTCGCGCGCATACGCCAGGTCGATCAGTGCATCTTCCGCGCGCTCGCATGCGGCATCGCCGCCCCGTGCAAGTTCGATGTAGAGTCGGTCGGGAAACAGCGATTGCAGCCGGTCCAGCAGAGCCTCAGCTGCCGGCGTCTGGCCTTCGGCAAGCAACCGGGTCAGCGCGCCCTCGCCTGCACCGGTCAAGGCGATCAATCCGCCAGTTCGGCCTTCCAGATCGTCCAATCGCACATGCGGTTCAAACTCCAGCGGCCGGTCCAAATGCGCTTTCGAAACAAGGTGGCAGAGGTTGTCGTAGCCATCTTCGTCCTGTGCGTAGAGCGGCAGGTAATCGACCTGTTTGCCTTCTTCGTCGCGCGCCACACCGAGCAAGGTGCCGATGATCGGCTGAATGCCTTCGCTCTTGCACGCCCCCGCAAACATCACCGCGCCGTACAGGCCGTTGCGGTCACAAATCGCGATAGCCGGGAAACCGCGCTCCTTGGCGAGCTTCGCAATCGCCTTCGGGTCGGCCATGCTTTCCAGCATCGAATAGGACGAAAGAACGCGCAGTGGGACAAACGGAGCAAATCGCATCGCACCAATATGCTTTGGCCGCGCATGTTTTCCAACAGCTCGGTCTGCGACGCTGGGGAAAACGAGATTTGACGCCGCTGACATTTAGCGACCATCTTTGCGCGATATATGAGAACTATCGAGGGGGATCCGATATGACCGACAACAATGAACTCCAGCAGCGGGCTGAGGGCCTGATGAACCGCGCCAAGGCAATCACGCTGAAACCGGCAGAGACTTGGCCGGTCATCGCCAAGGAAACCGACGAGCCTATGCAGGTCTTCCTGCGCTATGTTGTGCCTCTGGCTGCGATTGGTCCGGTCGCGTCATTCATCGGCGGTCAGGTTTTCGGCTATGGGTTGTTCGGCATCAGCTGGAAGCCATCTCTGATGGGCGGTCTATCGCAGGCCATCACAAGCTACGTTCTCACGCTTGCCAGCATCTGGCTGATCGCGTGGGTTGCCAATTTTCTGAGTCCCAAGTTTGAGGGCAAGGATGACTACGCCAGCGCATTCCGTCTCGCAGCCTATTCGATGACGGCGGCATGGATCGTCGGCATTGTCGGGCTCATCCCGGCGCTCGGCATTCTCGGCCTCGCAGCGTTGTACAGCCTGTATCTGTTCTACAAGGGCGCTCCAGTCATGATGGAGGTTCCCGCGAAGAACGCGATTGTTTACACCGTGATCACTGTGATCGTGGCCGTACTGGCAAACTTCGTGATCGGCATGATCGCTGCGGCACTCACTGGGCCTGGACCGATGGCAGGCATCGGATCAGGCGACGGCACGATTGATGGCACGACGATCGACCTTGGCGAGTACGGCTCGATTGAGGTGGATGAAGACGGCGACACAACAACCGCCACGATCAATGTCGATGGCGAGGAAATGACCATCGAAGTGCCTAACGAGGACTGATCGGAGATCCGGCGCATGGCCGACATGATCGAGGTTGAAAACGTCAACACGCCGGGCCGTAAGTCGCGGGTGAACGCGGCGAAATATGCCGACATGCTGCAAGCGTTCGAGAAGGCCCTGCCAAGTGCGTCACCCGGTCTAACGCAGGATCAGACCCGCGAGGCAGTCAAACCGCATCTAAGCGAGGACCTGTTTCCAGGCGGAAATACCTGCGGATGGTGGGCAAAGACGGTGCAGCTCGACCTTGAGGCCAAAGGCAAGCTGCTACGCGAAGCCACCAAGCCGCTACGCTGGCATTGGAAGTGACTTTGGCGAGATAGCTACCGGGTCAGAGCAGCTTTTCGATATCCTTGGCGATCCGCTCTGGCGTGTCCTGGGGAGCGTAGCGCTTCACGACATTGCCTTCGCGATCGATCAGGAACTTCGTGAAGTTCCATTTGACCGATGTCGAGCCCATCAGGCCCTTCGCCTCACCCTTCATCCAGTCATAAAGCGGTGACGCGTCGGGGCCGTTCACATCTACCTTCTCCATCAGCGGGAAGGTGACGCCGAAATTGACCTTGCAGAATTCCTGAATTTCGTCCGCGTTGCCCGGCTCCTGCGCGCCGAATTGATTGCAGGGAAAGCCAAGGACTTCGAAATCTTTCTCCTTGAACTGCTGAAACAGCTTCTCCAGCCCGTCATATTGCGGGGTGAACCCGCATTTGCTGGCGGTATTCACCACGAGCAAGACCTTGCCCTTCTTCTCGGCAAGATCGAGCTCTTCGCCGCGATTTGTGGTGACGGTGAAATCGGCAATGGTGGTCATTCGGCGTCCTTCGACTCGGTCGCGCCCTTGGGGCGATAGATCAGATCGAAACTCGTTTGCCACGAAAGACCCTGATCGGTCGAGCCTTCGCCGAATTGCCTTACGCTGCCGTCATCCTGCACCGAATAAGTCATACGAACCATGACGTCTTCACCATTCGCTCCCGCGCCCGGCCAGAAACCGGTCAGCACCATTTTGTCATCGACTGTCCCGCCAGCGAATTCGACCCGCTTGCCATCGGCACCGACCCACAATTGCTCCCAGCGGCCATTTGCTGGATTGACGAACGACATGCTGGTCCCGTCGCGCCCCGAAAGCGGCTTCCAATGCTCACGGATCACACAGCCAGTCGAGACGCGCTCGATGGTGCTGTTCGCCGCTTTCTTATCCGAGCCGTTGGGGAATACCTCCCACTCACCGACCCAAAAATCGAACGCACCATGCGCTTCGGTCGCGCAAGCAGAAGGCGGTGGATATGGAGGTGCAGGTGGCGGTTGATCGGGCTGAGCGCTGACAGCTTGCAGCAGCAGAAACGCGGGTGTGAATGTGAGCATGGTTCCCTCCCCCAATTTGAGAGACGGTTTACCCTAGATACTCAATGGCGAAACGGGTTGATCTGCCAAACGCAGACTGCCCTCGGCAAAGTCGCTACTCAAGCACCCCGTCATGCAAACGCACCACGCGGTCCATCCGGCTCGCAAGTCTCTCGTTGTGCGTCGCGACCAATGCTGCGCTGCCCTCACCGCGCACCAGTTCAAGAAACTGCCCGAGCACGGCGTCGGAAGTGTGTTCGTCCAGATTCCCGGTTGGCTCATCTGCCAGAACCAGCGTCGGACGGTTGGCCAGCGCCCGCGCTACGGCAACACGCTGTTGTTCACCGCCGGAAAGTTGGCTCGGTCGGTGTGTGAGACGATGGCCCAAGCCGAGGCTCGAAAGCAGGCCCTGCGCCCGTTCCAGCGCCGCATCTCGCGGCGTTCCCGCAATCATCTGCGGCATCACCACATTCTCTGTCGCATCGAAATCTGGCAGCAGATGGTGGAACTGATAGACGAAACCGAGATGCTCGCGCCGCAACCGTGTGCGTTGGTCCGCCGGAAGCGACGCCGCCGCTTCTCCCGCAATTGCGATCGAACCATCGAAGCCGCCTTCGAGCAAGCCGACGGCCTGCAGCATTGTCGATTTGCCCGAACCGGAAGGCCCCAACAGAGCAACGATTTCGCCCGGTTGAATATCGAGATCGACACCGCGCAAGACTTCGATCGTCTCACCGCCTTGCTCAAAGCTGCGTGTCAGCCCGCGCAGCGCTACGATGGGAGCAGTCTCACTCATAGCGCAGCACCTGCACCGGATCGGTGCTCGCCGCTTTCAGTGCGGGGTAGAGCGTCGCGAGGAAGCTCAGGCCGAGCGCGAGCGCGGCGATGCCAATGATCTCCCATGGATCGACGCGAGCCGGGAGCGATGTGAGGAAGCGAACCTCAGGATCCCAGATCTGCACACCAGTCGCCCAAGCAATCCCGTCAACAATCGGATTGCGAAAATAGAGCACGATGAAGCCGAAGACCAAGCCGCTGATGGTGCCAATCGCACCCACTGTTGTCCCGGTCGTAACGAATATCTTCACCAGGCTTTTCCGCGTCGCACCCATTGTTCGCATGATCGCAATGTCGCGGGTTTTTGCACGCACCAGCATGACCAAGCTCGAAAGAATATTAAAAGTCGCGACCAGCACCATGAAACTGAGCACAAAGAACATCGCGACGCGTTCGACTTCAAGCGCTTCAAACAAGGTCGAATTGATGGTCTTCCAATCCGCGATTTGCGCGCGCCCGACCAGCGTATCTTCTACGGGGGCAAGTATCTCGCCCACATTGTCCGGGTCATCGACCTTAATCTCAATCAGCCCAACAGTGTCGCCCAGCAGCAGCAAAGTCTGGGCGTCCTCCATCGGCATGATCACGAATGTCTCGTCGAAATCGTAGAGCCCAATCTCGAAGATCGCTGCGACTTCATAAGCGACCTGTCGGATGGATGTCCCAAATGGTGTCGTGCGGCCTTGCGGGTTGATGATCGTGATCGTGTCGCCCACCCGCGCACCGATATTCGCAGCCAACCTCGCTCCAATGGCGACTTTGCGTTCGCCAGCTTGCAAGCGTGACAGATCACCGAACAGCAATTTGTCCTGAAGCTCACCGATATCCTGCTGTGTGTTCCCGCGCACAAAGATCGCTACAACGCGGCCATTGAAGCTCGTCAGCAGCGGTTGCTCGATCAAAGGCGATGCTTCCTGCACACCCTCAGTGCCTTGCACTTGCTCCAGCACGCTTTCCCAATTGTCGAGCTTGCCGCCATAGGCCTGGATCACCGCGTGACCGTTCAGTCCGGCGAACTTGTCCAGCATCTCACCGCGAAAGCCGTTCATCACGCTCATCACGACCACCAGCATCGCGACGCTCAGCATCACCACACCAACCGAGATGCCGGCGACCAGCGCGATAAACGCCTCGCCTTTGCCCGGCCAAAGGTAGCGCTTGGCGATCATTCTTTCGAAGGGAGTGAGCATGATGGTGACGGTGTGCTTGGCTACCTGAGACTGAACCTCGGCTGTAGGCGGACGGTTTCTCCCCCGCAATCCGAAGCTTGTGCCGGGCTGTGCGTAACGTGTTGCAACCGAGCGGAGAAAAAGGCGACAGGTGGCGGGCTTCCGCACTTGTAATTGATCCGTAACACGGTCATTGAGCGCGCACCGATCAGACAGCGCAGCGGGTCAACACGGCGATGGCTAAAACAGCTTCATTTTCACCGCCAGAGAACCTGACTCATCCGTTTCTCGACATCGATGGTGACAAACTGCGCGAGGAATGCGGCGTGTTCGGTGCGATCAACGCGGCCGACGCCTCTGCCGCCACCGCGCTCGGGTTGCATGCACTTCAGCACCGCGGACAGGAAGCCGTGGGCATCACCAGCTTCGATGGCAGCGAGTTCTTCTCACGACGTGGCCTCGGCCATGTGGCGGAAAACTTCTCCTCATCAGAAGCGATTGCCGAATTGCCCGGATCGATGGCGGCGGGCCATGTCCGCTATTCCACGACCGGCGGCGCCGGACTTCGCAACGTCCAACCGCTTTACGCCGAGCTAGCGAGCGGCGGATTCGCGGTCGCGCATAACGGCAATATTTCCAACGCGCAGATGCTGCGTTCCGACTTGGTCGGCAAGGGATCGATCTTTCAGTCGACATCCGACACCGAGGTGATCATCCACTTGGTCGCGACTTCGCGCTATCCGACCATCGCCGATCGCCTTGTCGATGCGCTGCGGCTTGTTGAAGGCGCCTATGCACTTATCGTGATGACGCCCGAAGGCATGATCGCGTGCCGCGACCCGCTTGGTATTCGTCCATTGGTGATGGGCAAATTGGGTGATGCGGTCCTGTTCGCCAGCGAAAGCGTAGCCTTCGACGTCGTCGGAGCCGAGTTGATCCGCGAAGTCGAGCCGGGCGAAATGCTGCAGGTCGATTTCTCCGGCGAAATCAAAAGCGTCCACCCATTTGGCCAAGCCAAACCGCGCCCCTGCATCTTCGAACATGTCTATTTCAGCAGGCCGGACAGCTTCTTCGCTGGGCAAAGCGTCTATGAAGCCCGCAAGGCCATTGGCGCAGAACTTGCGACCGAATCGCCCTGCGATGCCGACTTGATCGTACCAGTGCCCGACAGCGGTGTACCGGCTGCCATCGGTTACGCCCAGCAGTCTGGCCTGCCATTCGAACTCGGGATCATCCGGTCGCACTATGTCGGGCGCACGTTTATCCAGCCATCCGACAGCGCGCGCCATTCGGGCGTCAAGCGCAAGCACAACGCCAATCGCGGTCTCGTCGCGGGCAAACGGATTGTGCTCATCGACGATTCCATTGTGCGCGGCACCACCAGCTCGAAAATTGTCGAGATGATGCGCGAGGCAGGCGCGAGTGAGGTGCATTTCCGCGTGGCCAGCCCGCCGACAGCACATAGTTGTTTCTACGGCGTCGACACGCCTGAGCGTTCCAAGCTGCTCGCGGCGCAAATGGATCTCGAGCCGATGCGTGAATACATCAAGGCCGATAGCCTCGCTTTCATTTCGATCGACGGCCTTTACCGCGCGGTCGGTGCAAAGGGACGCAACAACAGCTGCCCGCAATTCTGCGATGCCTGCTTTACCGGCGACTATCCGACCTCGCTCACCGATCTGGCATTGAGCGAGCAGAAAGCCGCCCAGCTTCCCTTTGCCGACCCCAAGGCAGCCTGAGAAACCAACATGACCGATACGAAACCGCTCGAAGGGCGCACCGCGCTTGTCACCGGCGCAAGCCGCGGCATTGGCGCCGCCACTGCAAAGGCTCTCGCCGAAGCAGGAGCTCATGTCATCCTTGTCGCCCGCAAGGTGAAGGCGCTGGAAGTGATCGAGGACGCCATCCACGCGGCTGGCGGAACCTCGACCATCGCGCCGCTTGACCTGACAGAGGCTGACGCAGTTTCACGGCTTGCGGGAGCGATTGCCGGACGCTGGGAAACGCTCGATATTCTCTGTATTTCAGCGGCCTATTTGCCGGAATTGACACCGATTTCACAGGTCGATCCCAAGCAGTTCAACAAGGCCCTGCTGACCAATGTGGTGGCAACGCAAGCGCTGCTCGCAGGCTTTGACCCGCTGCTGCGGCGCGCAGAAGCCGGTCGTCTCATCGGTCTCACCAGCAGCGTCGGTGCCAGCCCTCGCGCGTTTTGGGGTGCTTACGGCTCGACCAAGGCTGCATTCGACAATCTGCTCGAAACCTACGGCGCCGAAGTCGAGAAGCTTAGTCCGTTGCGCGTAGCGATCATCGATCCGGGCGCGACCCGCACCGAAATGCGCGAGCGCGCCTATCCTGGCGAAGACCCGCAATCAGTCAAAGCCCCTGAAAAGGTGGCAGAACGTATCGTGCAGCTTCTGACGGACGATTTCGAAACCGGTCACCGCGAACGGATAGACTGAGCCGCACAAGCGACCAAAAAACGTCCCTACTCCACAATTAACCTTGTTCCTCAATCAGAGGGAAACCTCGCGCGATCAATCGTGCGGGCAACCAAACGGCCAAGAGACCAAAAGCTGATTGGACAAGGATTCCTACAATGCCGACGAAAAAGGACGTTTATCAAGTCGCGTCGCAGGAAGATCGCTGTGGACCGCGCACCAAGCTATCGATCCCCGCTACCTTGCGGGCATCAGGCGGGCGCGCATTCCAAAGCGTCGTACACGACCTGTCGATCTCCGGATTTTCCGCAGCATCGATCAACCGTATGCACGAAGGCCAGGTTTGCTGGCTATCGCTGCCCGGTCTTGAATCGCTTCAGGCCGAAGTGGTTTGGTGGGACAATTGCATTGTCGGGTGCGCGTTCAGCGAATTGCTGAGCCCGATCGTGCATGACAACATCCTGCAACGCTATAACAACAATGGCGTGATCCGCACGGCGATCTGACGCTGATGGCTAGGGACAACCCACGCACCAAGCTCTCGATCCCGGCAACGCTTCGGGCATCGGGCGGTGGTGACGTCAAAAGCGTGGTGCATGAACTTTCGATCTCGGGCTTCTCTGCCGCATCTACCAAGCGCATGCTCGAAGGACAGGTGTGCTGGCTATCGCTCCCCGATCTCGAACCGTGCGAGGCCGAGGTTGTGTGGTGGGAAAATTGCATCGTAGGATGCGAGTTCAGCGATTTGCTGAGCCCGATCGTGCATGACAACATCCTGCAGCGCTACAGCCACCTTGGCGTGGTTCGCACGGCAATCTAACGGTCAGGGCAGCGGGGTTCAGGCCCCGCCCCAGCCTTTTTATCGAACCTCGGGTTCCTTGAATTCTGTATTCTCTGCAATCTTGTTGACGACTGCACGCATTTGTCCGCGTGCCGTACCGCTGGTGGCTGTCGGCCAATTGCTGACCACGGCGACCACCAGCTGTTTCTCTGGTACCAAAGTGATCGACTGACCGAAGATTCCCTGAGCGCCGTAATTGCCGCCCGGATATGTCCACCACTGATAGCCATAACCAAAGCCGCCATCGCCGAAATCGACAAGCGAGTCGCCCGCTTCCGCGAACCACCCGTCAGGCACGATGCCCTCGCCGCCTTCCAGCGCAAACTGCCCCATCCGGGCGTAGTCCGAGAGGCGCAGTGAGAGGCAGCAGCCGCCGATATTGCCGCCGCGCGGATCGACCATCCAGAACATGTCGCCAGCGAAACCGGCAGGCTCGACGATCTTCTCCTGCGAATACTCCGCAAGCGATTGGCCAACCGCGTTCTCGACCAGCAATCCGATCAGGTTCGTCTCGCCGGTTTTGTAGACCCACTTCTCGCCCGGCTCCGCCTCACGCTTCAGCGTCTTCATCTGCGCAACAATGGCGTCGGGCCCATATTCGAGAACGAAGCGGTTCATCGCCGCGACGTCGCTGTTGGGGTCGGTATAATCTTCGTTCCAGGCTACACCGCTGGTCATGGTAGCGATGTGGCGAACGGAGACGCCGTCATAGGCCGAGCCGGTAAGCTCCGGGATATACTTGGTCACGGGGTCATCGAGGCTTTCGATAAACCCGTCGGCCACCGCCGCACCCAGCAGCGTTGAAGTAAAGCTCTTCGCGACGGAGAAACTGGTCCAGCGATCCTCGGCGCCCAGCCCCAGACCATATTCTTCAAACCGGATCTGTCCGCCTTGCAAGACCATGATCCCTGCTGCGTTGGTGTCTTTCAGGACCTTTCGCAAATCACTGACCAGATCAGGTGACAGCGGCGCCCCCGGTTGCAAGATACGCTGACGTGTTGCCGCAGGGACCTCATGGCCCGCGAACCAGCTTTCCATATCGCGGAACCGCGCCGAGCGGGTGGCATCGTCCCAGAACAACACTTGCAGCTCGGACTGATCAACAGCAGGTGGCGGGTTCAATTGAACCGGCGCCAGCGGCGCGTCAGCCACCGCTGCAGCGCTATCGACACCGCTGTATCCGGCCGAACATCCCGCAAGAGCCAGCGCGCCAAGCGCTCCCAACGTCAATTGTGCAAGTCTCATGCGGATTTGTCCTCTCAGTCTATTGTTTGACCAGCGTAACCTGGTGAACATCGATATTGCCTACGCGAAAGCCGGCCTCGCAATAGGCGAGGTAGTAACGCCAAAGTCGAACGAAGCGGTCGTCGAAGCCTTCCGGCAAGCGCTTGTGGGCAACGGCATCTTCGAACCGCTCACGCCAAATCCTGAGGGTTTCGGCATAGTCCGGGCCAAAACGCAACTCATCCTGCCAACCAAGACCACGCGCTTCTGCCAGTTGGCGAAACTCTGATGACTTGATCAGCAGCCCGCCGGGAAAGATGTACGCCTGAATGAAATCGGCTGTGCCCGTGTAGGTCTCAAACAGATCATCTTCGATTGAGATGTATTGTAGCGCGGCGCGGCCACCTGATTTCAGGTTGCGCGCGACGCAGTCCATGAATTCCGGCCAGTATTCGCGGCCCAAAGCCTCGACCATCTCGACGCTGACGATGGCATCGAACTGACCTGCGGCATCGCGGTAGTCCTGCTTGCGAAATTCGATCGAGCTGTCACGGCGCTGGCGGGCATAGGCGAGCTGCTCTTCAGACAGACTGATCGCGGCAACCTTCGCGCCCTGCTGTGCAAGGTGCTCGGCCATCGAGC
This sequence comes from uncultured Erythrobacter sp., assembly GCF_947499705.1. NCBI lineage: Bacteria > Pseudomonadati > Pseudomonadota > Alphaproteobacteria > Sphingomonadales > Erythrobacteraceae > Erythrobacter > uncultured Erythrobacter sp. The sequence goes on from NZ_CANMPJ010000001.1 coordinate 1,498,034, forward strand.
CCCAACCGCAACCGATCTCAAGCACCGTTTTCGGCTCACCGATCCGCTCGGCCATCGCTTCAAGCTTTCGCTGTTGTGCAACTTCCAACCCATCTTCCCCGCATCCGAGCGCGCTGGAATAGGTCATGCTGGGATCGAGCCAGGCGGCGTAGAAATCGTTGCCGAGATCGTAGTGCGCCGCAATGTTGCGCTGCGATCCAGCCTTGTCATTACGATTGAACCGGTGCGCGAGCGCCGCAGCCCACCTGAACGGTCCAGAACTGCGCGCCGTGCCGCCGAGGGTTCTGACATTGTCGGACATCACTGCGAACGTCGCGGTCATGTCGTTGGTGTCCCACTCGCCTGCCTCGTACGCCTGATACCAGCCAATCGTACCATTGGTGGCCAGTCGCAGCAGCGCGCGCCAATCCTTTAGCCACACCTCTGCTTCAAATCCGGGAGCACGCCCGCCCAGCATCCGCGTTGTTCCGTCAGGCAAGTGGCCGATCAGAGAACCGCGCTCCAGTCCCGCATCGATACGGTCGAGTATGTTGGTGAAGCCAGGCGCGATCAGCTTGGCGAAAAATCCCGGCTCGGGGGCAAACCGCTCCCCGCCGCTGAGCAATTGCTCGCCTCTCACCCCTTGCGCCGTCATGGCGCTGCTTTAAGCGGCGCGGCGCGCATCGGGCAACCCGCCTGCGCCGCTGTTACCCTTCTTTCATCGACTTATAGGCTGAAAGCGCGCGCTCGCGGGCCTCCCTATGGCCGATGATCTTGGCCGGATAGCTCTGGGGCAGGCGGCCATATTCCTCCGGATCGTGGATATAGGGTTCGTCGAGATCCGCGAGTTCGGGGACGTATTTGCGGATATAGTCGGCACAGTCGAACTTTTCGCTCTGGCTGAGCGGCGCCATGATCCGCACGAACATATTGGAATCGACACCCGTCCCGGCGGTCCATTGCCAATTGGTCGAATTGGACGCGTAATCGGCATCGACCAAAGTGTCCCAGAACCATTGTTCGCCGTGACGCCAATCGATCAGCAGGTGCTTGATCAGGAAACTGGCGGTGATCATTCGCACGCGGTTGTGCATCCATCCGGTCTCGTAGAGTTGTCGCATCCCGGCATCGACCACAGGATAACCGGTCTTGCCCTGCTGCCACGCCTTCAGATCGCGCGCGGCCCGTTCGTCCGTTTCAGGGTCGCGCCATTTGAGCTGATCGAAGTCTTCGCGGTAGTTCTCGCGCGCATAGAGCGGGAACTGCGCAATTGCGGTCTGGGCATAGTCACGCCAGATCAATTCGCTTTCGTAGATCCTCCAACCATCGGACCGCTTTTGCTTGAAATGGTGCCAGATCTGCACCGGGCTGATCTCACCAAAATGCAAGTGCGGCGAGAGGCGCGATACTTTATCGACCGAGGGGAAGTTGCGCTTGTCCTCGTAGTCATCGACGTGGTCTTCCCACCATTCAAGCTGACTGTGCGCGGCTTGTTCACCAACCTCCCAAAATGCGTCGATCCCGCCCGACCAATCGGGCTTGGTCGGCAGCAGGTTCCAATTGTCCAGGTCATCGCTCGCGGGCCAAGTGTCCGGGGATGAGAGAGTTTCGGGCTCTGGCACCAAATCGCGCGGTGGGACCTGCGTGCGGACCGCGCGGCTGAACGGGGTATAGATCTTGTACTGTCCGCCCGATCCGGTGGTGACCGAACCAATCGGCAGCAGATAATTGCCGTCGTGAAGCTGAAGGTCGAATTTCTCCTCAAGCCTTCCCTGAGCGCGCCGCCACCATGGTTCGTAGTGGCGATTGGCGTGGATGGTAGTGGCACCGGTCTCTTCGGCGATGTTGGTCAATTCCTCGACCGCATCGCCGCGCCGCAGGATGATCTTGGCGTGTCTCTTGGCAAAGCTGTTCCGAAGGTTCTCAAGCGAGTGGTGCAGCCACCAGCGCGACGCGCCGCCATAGGCGTGGGTCTTGGCGCATTCATCGTCGAGCACATAGACTGCGATCACAGGGCCGAGTTTAGCGGCCTCGTAAAGGGCCGGATTATCGGCCACGCGCAGGTCACGCCTGAGCCATACGATTTGGGTCTTACTCATGGAATGAGAAGCGCGCTATTCCGACGGAAGTTCCGCGCAATCGACATTGGGCAATGCGACGGAGAAGCGGTCCCGCGCGAGCGGGTCATAAAAACGAGCGTCATGTAGTATGATCGAGCCGTCCTCAGCCCGGGTTGCGAAGGGCGCGCGGGACCAGAACAGGAAGGCATCGAGTGGGGAATTGGTCGATCGTTCTGCTTCAAGATTTGGTAAAACACATAGTTCGGTAGTCAGCGGCGTTTCTTCGAAAAGCGTGCCCAACGTATACACACCTCCGTTCCAACGACCTTTGGATGGGCTGCTCAGAACTTCCCGCTGCCAAAAGGCGAGCGGAACTGGACTCACTATAACGTCCTGGTCTTTGAACAGAGCATAAGGGTGAGATGCACTGGCATAGATCAGTGTGGAAAGCGCCCCGTTTAGCGCAATGTATCCGAGACTAAGGACTGCACCTACTAGGGCTGGGCGTCTCCAACTTCCCGCACGCTTTTCCGCTCGCATCGACCACCAAACACTGACCGCGAGTAATGCCCACAACCAAACGTCGATGATGAACAGGGTGTCACCATAGAACCATTGCGACGAGAACGGCTCAAGTAACCGAACTCCATAGACGTTAAGCCAATCGAGCGCCGGGTGGCTCAGACATCCGATGAAACCGAGAATGTAGAGCCACTTGAAGTCAACCGGAAGCCGTCCCTCTGGCCGCTTCCCGCGCTTCGTCTGCCATCGGTCAAACCACCATAACAGGCCCGCCAGAATCAGCGGCAGAAGCACCCATGCTGGCGGTCCGTGCGTAATTCCGCGCCGGAAACCGAGATGCTCGGTGCCCTCAAGCCAGAAAAAGCACGCTGCATCCACATCGGGCAGGTTTGCCCCGATGATCAGCGCGGGCATCGCAAGCCCGGTCTTCTTTTTGAGCCCGGTCTGCCCGATGAGCGCGCCGACAAGGCTGTGCGTGAGATTATCCATTAGTCATCAACTCTGTCTGGATCATAGCCTGATAGCTCGGAATCGCGGATCGGCGTGCCTGCAGTCGTCCCGACCAGGTAGCCGCCAAATGCTAGGAATACGGGCGCGAGCCAGTCCGCGAACAGCACCGCCGCCATCAGGATCAGCCCAAGCCCGAATACAAGCCGCGCCAGAGCAAATCCGACGACGACCTTGCGCTTGGCAGCGAGCGGCGCGTCCGCAGGTTCGAAGGTGCGCGCCACATGCCCCTTGGACAGGAACCCGGCGACAATGCCGATCGCTATTCCGAGCAAAGCCATTTGAACCCAGTTCTGCAATGGCAGCAGATAGACCGCCACCATCGCCGCGAACGGAAACAGGACCAGCGATATGGACCGCGTTCGAACCGAATATCTCACGTTGGATCACTGCGCGTCAGCATGAGAGCGAGCCATTCCCGACGCTTTGCGCTTTGTCGAGTGGAAAACCTCGTGGAATTTCAAGGTCGCCGCGCCTATCTCTACTCCCGACACAAACGAAAGAGACCGACGCAATGAGCGAAACGCCCTTTATCCGGCCCGACATGAAGGCCTTTCTCGATGCACTGGCAGCGATGGACGGGCCCAAGATTGCGGACATGACGTTGGAGGAAGCGCGCGCTGGTTATGGCGCACTGCATGCAATGGCGGACCGCCCGGCGCGCGAACTGGCGGTAATCCGCGATCTGAGCTGCCCCGGACCGGCGGGAGAGATTCCGCTGCGGCTTTACGATACACGCGAAAGTCGCGACCCTTCGCCAATCATCACCTTCTACCACGGTGGCGGTTTCGTGATCGGTGACCTCGACACCCACCACGCGCTTTGCACAGAGATCGCCGCACTGATAGATCTGCCCGTGGTGGCCGTAGATTACCGTTGCGCACCCGAAGCGCCCTTTCCCGCTGCCATCGAAGACTGCGAAGCGGCAACACGCTGGATTGCTTCGTCTCCAACCGAGCTAGGTCGCGAGGCGACTGGAATCATAACAATCGGCGACAGCGCAGGCGGGAATGCCACTATCGTTGTTGGACAGCAGCTCGCGGAACGGTCCGCCGATGTCCCAGTCGTATTACAGGTCCCCATCTTCCCACTCGCGAGCGATGCGATGGGGTCTGCCAGTCTCGAAGAATTCGCCGAGGGGTATGTCCTGACCAAGGCCGCGGTCGAGTTCTTCGACGCCGCGTACGCTCCGGATCGCACCGATCCGCGCGCCATGCCGATCCTCGGGGCTCATTCCAGTTCGCCGCCGACAATATTGGTCACAGCCAGTCTCGACCCGATCAGGGATTCAGGCCGCGACTATGCCAAGGCACTCGCCGATGCCGGGCGCAGCTTTACCTTCATCGAAGTGGAAGGCGTCACCCACAGCTTCACCAACCTGCGCGGCGCCGTCCCAAGCACGCAGGGCGACCTGGAGCGGATTGTCGCGGCGATGAAATTCACTTTGGGAGCCGATTGAAGTGAGCGACCTTCCCTATCGCCCTTGTGCCGGCTTCATGCTGGTGAATGCCGAGCGCCACGTCTTCGTCGGCGAGCGGATCAATCCGAGCGCGCACGGTTTCTGGCAAATGCCTCAGGGCGGGATCGACCCGGGCGAAGATGAGCGCACGGCTGCGCTACGCGAGCTTGAAGAGGAAACGGGCATTGCCCCCAACCTCGTCGACGTGATCGCGCCTGCGTCAAAGCCTATGCGCTATGACCTGCCGCCGGAGCTGCTCGGCAAGGTATGGAAGGGCAAATATCGCGGGCAAGTGCAGCACTGGTTCCTAGGGCGCTTCCGTGGAAGCGATGCCGACATCAATCTCGAAGCACACGATCCTGCGGAATTTCATGCCTATCGCTGGGTGGAACTGGATCAGCTCCCCGACCTAATCGTGCCGTTCAAGCGCCACGTATACGCCGCGCTCGTGGAGGAATTTCGCGATCTGATCTGAGCGTCAGAAGCGGAAGTCGATATGCGGCCGATCGTCTTTCGCTTGTGCCGCCTTGAAGGATGACAGCGCCTCGATCCGGTCGAACCATGCGGCGATATTGGGGAAGCCCTCAAATGTGCCTTTGGTGCGCGCAGCATACATCGGGTAGACCAGTGTGATGTCCGCTGTTGTCAGCGTTTCACCGCCAAAAAACGGTTTTTCGCCGAGGTCTTTTTCCATCAGGTCGACCAGCGCGCTCAGCCGAGGATTGATGAAGAGCTTGCGGACCTGCCCGAACACCGCCTTAAGCAGTGCGCTGATGGGCCATGGCGAACGGCTTTCGAGCAAGCCCAGGACCATCGCGACACTTTGAATCGACATCAGCGAACCGGGGCTGGCGTGATACCAAAACAGATGCCGCGCACGATCTGCGCTGCCCGGCTTGGGGTTCAGCGTGCTTTCGGGATAGGAATCGAGGATGTAGTCGATGATTGCATTGCTTTCCGCCAGCACCAAATCGCCCTCGATAACGACCGGCGCGGTGCCCAGCGGAGACAAAGCCTTGTAATCATCGGGGGCTAGGTTTGTGTCCGGATCGCGATTGTAGCTCTTGAGCTCATAGGGCGCGCCCAGCTCTTCAAGCAGCCACAAAACGCGGAAACTCTGCGAATACTCGAGATGGTGCAGCGTTAGCATCGTGGTCCCCTGCCAACAGAATCAAGCCGAAGCGGCCTGCCGCAGGCTTAGTTACTGGCCGGGGCCGTTTCGTCGGTTTCGGCTGCAAGGCGAGCTGGCGGGCCTGCGGCAATCGTGGTCTGAAGCGCGAGCGTCTCTGGACAGCTGCTGCCGCAAAGGCTCTCAAGCCGTGCCAGATTGCGTTTCGCTTTTTCCAGCGCGCCTTTCTCAACCAGAGCCGCGCCCTCGCCCGAGATCGCAGCGAAATTGCCCGGATCGCGGTTCAGCGCTTCGCGGTAGTAACGGATCGCTTTGCCCTGCAGTCCGTCCTGTCGCGCCGCTTCGGCTAGCTCGAGGAAAATCGGCGTGTAGCCCGGGTCAATTGCCAGCGCGGCTTCATAGGCATCGATCGCGCCCTGCGTATCACCTGCCTTCAGAGCTGCCTGACCCTGAATCACCAGAGCCTCTGCACGCGGATCGGGCGCCTTGTCCTGAGCGCTCGTCACACTGGCCGTGGTGGCAAGAAACAGTGACAGAGCAGCAGCAGCGGGCGCGAAACGCATGAAGACCTCCTTTAGATCAGCAAGCCTGGTTAATTGGGGCTTAGCCATAAGCGATATCGCTATCACGATGAACGCAGGATGGCGATAAAAAAGCCGTCCGTGCCGTCGTGGAACGGATCGAGGCGGATTCCTTGGCCGCGTGGCCGCCCCAGAGGCAGGTCGGGCTGTTCGGCTTGCCAACCGTCATGACGATCAAGAAATGCAGCAAGTCGGTCCGCTCCTTCCTGATCAAGCAACGAACAGGTGATGAAAGCGATCCGCCCTCCGGGCTTCACCAGCTTTGCAGCAATATCGAGAATGTGATCCTGCAGCGCGGCGAACTTCTCCAAGCGTTTGGGCGTCAATCGCCATTTCGCCTCGGGCTTGCGCCGCCACGTTCCAGTCCCTGAACACGGCGCATCGACCAGCACCAGATCGGCACTGCCCAAGAGATCATCGAGCGCTTCCAACTCGCGGTTGGGATTGAGTTCGCGTTGCTGGATCAGCCCGGCTCCAGCGCGTTCAGCACGCGGACGCTGCCTCGACAAGCGACCGCGATCCGTGTCCGCCGCGATCAATTGCCCTTTGTTCTGCATCGCAGCGGCGAGCGCGAGTGTCTTTCCCCCTGCCCCGGCGCATAGATCGATCACGGTCTCGCCCGGTTGTGCAGTTGCAGCGAGGCAAGCGATCTGGCTGCCGTGATCCTGCACCTCGATCTTGCCGTCGCGGAACGCTTCCCATTGCTCGACCTGTGTACCCGAAGGCAGTCGCAAGGCGTGCGGGGCAGCGAGCGGTTCGCCTGCTTCTGGCAGCTCCAACCCGTTACGGTCGGCCTTGAGAGAATTGACGCGGATGTCGAGCGAGCCTCTGCCCAGCATCGCCTCTGCAACATCACCTTTCACGCCCGATTTCGCGAGCCCTTCAACCAGCCATTGCGGTGCCAGTCCGGATTTCGCGGGTTCTTCGTGTTCACCAATCGGTTTGGGCGCGTGGGTGGAGCCGTCGAACATAGCCGCCAGCGCCTCGTCCTCAGTCGCCAAAGCCAACATCGCGGTTCGCCCGGTCTGCGGCACCGGCCCGCAATGGCGGATCGCCTGATAGGCCAGTTCTCGGACAGCGCGCCGATCTTTCGATCCAGCATAACGTCGCTCGCGGAAATAGGTCGCGATCAAGCGATCGGCCGGAGCGCCCTCACGCTCGGCGGCAGCGATGATCTGATCGAGCAGCTCAATTGCGGCCTGCACCCGCGCTGCGGGGGTCACGGAATGCGTCGCGCAGGGCGTAGGTTGAGCTCGTACCGAGGCTCTTCACAACGCCATGCGAAGGCCTTCGATTTCCCCCACCGGCTATCCGGTCTTTCGATCCTGTCGGCTGCCATTGCCTTACCTGCCTCTTCGCATCTTTCCTGAGACTCCATGAGGCGGAGTGTAACATCCATGCTTTCCTGCGCCGCCGACGGATCCCACATCATCACAATCAGCAGAAACGGTATAGGACCGTCCATCATCTCAAGACTCCTCAGCGCGTCGGGTAATTCGGTGCCTCACGTGTGATCGCAACATCGTGAACATGGCTTTCTGAAAGGCCAGCATTGGTTATGCGGACGAACTGTGCACGTTCTTTCAGATCAGCGATTGTAGGGGAACCGGTGTAACCCATCGCCGCCTTCACGCCCCCGACAAGCTGGTGGACCACATCCGAAGCCGGTCCCTTGAACGGCACCTGCCCCTCGATCCCTTCCGGAACCAGTTTCATGGCCGAGACGTCCTGCTGGAAATAGCGGTCGGCGCTGCCGCGCGCCATGGCTCCAACACTTCCCATTCCGCGATAGGCTTTGTAGCTGCGCCCTTGGTAGAGGAACACTTCGCCGGGGCTTTCGGCCGTGCCCGCCAACATTGATCCCACCATCACGCATGATGCGCCCGCTGCCAGCGCTTTAGCAACGTCGCCGCTGGTGCGCAGGCCGCCATCGGCAATCACCGGGACACCGGACTTGGCGGCTTCAGTAGCGCTCTCCATTACGGCAGTCAGCTGAGGAACGCCGACACCCGCCACCACGCGTGTGGTGCAGATTGAGCCCGGTCCGATGCCCACTTTAACCGCATCTGCTCCGGCATCGATCAAGGCGCGGGTCGCTTCGGCGGTCGCGACATTGCCGGCGATAACCTGCACCGAGTTGGATAGCTTCTTCGCACGCTCCACGGATCGCGCCACGTCGGTGTTATGGCCGTGTGCGGTGTCGATGATCACGACATCCACTTCGGCATCGACGAGCGCTTCGGTGCGAGCAAAACCCTTGTCGCCAACTGTCGTCGCCGCTGCGACACGTAGGCGACCCGCTTCATCCTTGGTCGCCTGCGGATAGGTGACCGCCTTTTCGATATCCTTGACTGTGATCAGCCCGATACACTTGTAGTCGTCATCGACGACCAGCAGCTTCTCGATCCGCCGCTGGTGTAGCATCCGCCGCGCTTCCTCTTGGCCCGTGCCAAGCGGCACGGTGGCCAGATTTTCGGTCGTCATCAGCTCGCGGACAGGCTGAGCCGGGTTTTCGGCAAAACGAACATCGCGATTGGTGAGAATGCCCAGCAACTTGCCCGCTTCGTCGGTGACAGGAATACCGCTGATCTTGTGCTGCGCCATCAGCTCTTCGGCATCGCCGAGCACAGCATCGGGGCCGATTGTGATCGGGTTGACCACCATGCCGCTTTCGTAGCGTTTGACCGCGCGCACAGCCGCGCATTGCTCATCAACTTCCAGATTGCGGTGCAGCACACCGATCCCGCCCATCTGCGCCATGACGATTGCCATGTCCGCCTCGGTCACGGTGTCCATCGCAGCGGAAAGTATTGGAATGTTCAGTCCGATCGAGCGCGTCAGCCGAGTTGAAGTGTCTGCCATCGAAGGCAGCACATTGCTTTCGGCGGGACGCAGCAATACGTCATCGAAGGTAAGGCCTAGAGGGATATCCATGTGCACGGGCGGCTTTCATTAGCAGGAGCGAATCGTGCACGCCCATGTAGGGCGGCTTGTCCCAGTGCGCTAGGGGAGGAATCCGAGCTATCCGCCGGTGGCTGGATAAGTCGCCGTATTGGCCACTCGCCGGACCAATTCTTCATGCAGCAGCAGATCGTCGATCGCACCGCCCAATTCCACCTTGTCGATGCTGTCGGTCGGGCCGTGATAGTCGTTTGATAGGTATGGACCGAGCACGATTTCCGAGCTGAATGCGGTGGAGAGCATGACGCTCGGTACGCCTTCTTGCAGCAACGCCCAACCGTCCTGTCGCTGGACGAAGCTTTCGGCGAATTCCCGGTCGCCGAGTTCGCGCGCTCCCTCGCTGATGACTTCGCGGATGATGGTGTCGAGCGGTGTCCGCCCTTCTCCTACGAAGCCGACAGCGCTTCCAGCTGGAGCCACTGCGACAGTATCGAAATTGAACGCCGCGACCACACTGTCGAGTGGAATTGCCGGTTCTGCAACGAAAGCCTTCGCACCGAGCAATCCAGCCTCTTCGGCGCTGGTCGCGAGCACGTAAATATCGCGGTCATAGGGTCCACTTGCGGCGAGGCGGCGCGCTAGTTCGAGCATCACAGCGACACCGCTGGCATTGTCGACCGCGCCATTGCAGATTGCAGCCGGGTCCGCTTCGGTTCCGCATTCTCCAAGGTGGTCCCAATGCGCGAGCAGCATGACCGCGCCGGATTGCGGCACCTGACCGCGCAGCATGCCGATGACATTGTAACTGGTAAACTCGCGCCGGATCGACGTTGCCTCGATACTGGCGGTCACATCCAGCGGTTGCGGGATGAAGCCTTCGTCTTCGGATTGCTGAAGCAGGTCCTCCCAAACCTCAGGCCGCAGCGTCTCTGAGAGTGTCTCTCTGGTTGTGAAAGCGCTGAGGTCCTGCGTCTCTTCGGATGCCAGCAGCATGCGCTCACTTCCGCGCGCGCTGCGGGTGCTGGCAATCGCCTCCGCATCTTCTACCACCGTGATGATCGCAACCGGGTTCTTCTCGAACAGGATGCGTCGGCGTTCTGGGCTGACCCCGGGTTCGCCGAGCATGACAATGACCCGGCCAGTTACGTCCTCTTCCGCGACTTCTTCCGCCAGCGTGCCGACGAAGACCATCTCGGCTTCTTCGATCAGAGCGCGGCGACCGGACGTATACGCTACAGAGAATTCCTCGGCGATCTCAACGATGTTCGATCCGCGCCGGAACGCCAAGCGGCTGCTGGCAGGCTGCGTCGCGATCAATTGCACCGGCGCGCGCCATGCGCTGCCCGGATCATTCGTGCCTGAATTGAAACCGGCGCGCCGAAGTTCCTCAGTTATGAAAGCCAGCGTTCGTTCTTCGCCCAGGGTACCCGGGCGGCGGCCGCCAAATTCATCGCTCGCGAGCACTCCAATATCGCGCATCAGGCTTGCTTCGATCACAGCCCGTTCTTCGGCAGGGATCGTAGCCAACGGAGCGCGCGCACAGCCAGCAAGCGCCAACAGCGCCGCGAGAATCAGCCCCGTTTGCGCCCCCAGTCTGGTCATTCGGCGGTCCAGCCTCCGTCGATGCTCCAGTTCGCTCCGGTCACGTTGCCTGCTTCTTCGCGGCAAAGAAACACGGCGAGCGCACCGATTTCATTCGGTTGGACAAATTTCTTGGTGGGCTGTTTGGCGAGCAGCACATCGTTGATGACCTCGTCGCGGCTCAAGCCCCGTGCAGCCATAGTGTCCGGAATTTGCCCTTCGATCAGAGGCGTCCAGACATAGCCGGGCGAAATGCAATTGGCCGTCACCCCGGTCTGCGCCAATTCAAGCGCGATCGTCTTGGTAAAGCCGTCTACCGCATGCTTGCTCGCATTGTAGGCGCTCTTGAAAGGGGAAGCAGTTTTCGAATGCGCCGATGCGGTGTTGATGATCCGGCCCCAGCCCGCGTCCTTCATACCCGGCACGGCAAGCCGCGTTGTGTGGAACGTGGCTGTCAGGTTGAGCGCAAGGATCGCGTCCCATTTGTCAGTCGGGAAGTCCTCGACCGGCGACACATGCTGCATGCCGGCATTGTTCACGAGGATGTCGACTGCGCCGATCTCGTCCATCATGGTTTCGATAGCGTCTGGATCGAGCAGGTTTGCGCCGTTGTAAGCCGCGCCCAAATCGGCTTCGAGTTTCGCGATCTCCTCGCGATCGCCTAGGCCATTGAGCACGACGTGCGCTCCCTCGGCGGCCAGCGCGCGAGCGATTGCGAGGCCGATCCCGGATGTCGATCCGGTCACCAATGCACGCTTTCCCTTGAGGAACATCGACAACTCCTGCACTTAAGTACTCAACACAAAGCTTTTGCCGCACGTTTCGCCGCTGTCCAGCAAATTGCGAACCAGTCGCGGTATTAAGCTCGGGTCATGGGAGGAACATAGCTTTGCGGCTCAATCGGTTCGATACGTCGAAGATCAAGGTTCGCGGTGGCGGTGGCAGAGGCCGCGCAGCAGGCGGCGTGGGTTGCGGTACAATTATCATCGCCATCATTGCTGCGGTGGTCTTCGGTGTCGATCCGATGCAGACCATCGGTGCAATCCAGGGCGGGCAACAGACAAGCGCTCCGCAGGCCCAACAGGGAGCACAATCTGAGGAAGCGCTTTGCACCACAGGACCGTTCGCGACAGAGGCATGCAATGCGCTGACCAGCCTCAATGAAACCTGGGCTCCGGTGTTCGCCAGCGCCAATGCCCGGTTCGAACAACCAACTCTCATTCTATACCCGTCGGGCCCGGTCAGCACACAAGGCTGCGGCAACGCGTCATCGGCAGCAGGTCCATTCTACTGCCCTGCCGATATGGGCATCTATCTCGACACCGCGTTCTACGACACGATGGCCCGCCAAATGGGCGCCGGCGGCGACTTCGCACGCTATTACGTGATCGCGCACGAATACGGGCACCACATCCAGAACCTACTCGGAACAGCCAGTCAGGTTCGCAGCATTCAGCAGCGCAATCCTTCGCAGTCGAACCAATTGCAGGTGCGCATGGAGTTGCAGGCTGATTGCTATGCCGGAGTCTGGGCAGGCAAGAACCGAAACCTGATCGAACCTGGTGATATGCAAGAGGGATTACGCGCAGCCAGCGCGATTGGAGATGACACTTTGCAACGCCGTGCAGGTCAGCGTATCAACCCCGAAAATTTCACCCACGGAACCAGCGAACAGCGCATGCAGGCACTGCGTCGCGGATTGGAGAGCGCCAATGGCTCAGCATGCGACGTATATTTCGATTTCAGCTAAAGGCGTTTTTCTGAGTACAGCGCTCGCGCTGTGCAGCACTGCGCCCCTGTTGGCGCAAGTGCAGCAGGATGAACCCGATGTCGAGGATGTCGCGCGCACGCCGCTCAATGATCTCAACATCGATTCGAAAGACATCCCGGCGGCTCTGCTTGTCGCTGCTGAGGATCCATACGCCAGGGATAGTCTGACTAGCTGCAACGCCATCGTCGCTCAAATCGCCGAGTTGGATGAAGCGCTTGGCCCGGACTACGACATCGCCGGCGAATCCGACAACAGCGTCAGCGAAGGTAAGGTTGCGCAAGGAGTGGTCGGATCTCTCATTCCGTTTCGCGGCATCGTGCGCGAAGTATCGGGCGCAGCGGGCGACCAGCGCAAAATGCGCGCCGCAATTGCCGCTGGCATGGTGAAGCGCGGTTTCCTTAAGGGCATCGGACTTGAGCGCGGCTGCAATTATCCCGCCCGCCCTCGCCCTGTGCCAGCAAGCTAATAGGCCACGAAAAAGGCCGGAGCAGTCCACCAACCGCCCCGGCCTCTTCATTTGCGAAGTCCCGCTCTATGCGGGGACCGAACCCACCTCCGGTTCTTCGCTGCCAGTTAAATCGACAGGCCCCTCGCCCATGGTCACTTTCGACCATTCGATGTTGCGCGTTCCGTACATCACGCCAGCCAGCGCGAAGAACAGCATCAACGAACCGATCACCAGCGACCATGCTTCAAGATTGAGCAGGACGTAGAGAACGGCATAGAGGCCCGCCAGCAGCGCCGCGATGAAGCCAGCCCGCCGCCAACCGCCCAGCACCGCTGCGCTGTAGCTGGTTAGCAGCCCAATGATCGCTGCACTTGCGACTATATAGGCCCACGCAAATCCGATCATCTCTGAAAACGCGAGCAGCATCACAAAGAACAGGATCAACCCTGCTCCGGTCAGCAAATACTCCGCCGAAGCCACACGCGCGCCTGCAACGATGTCGAACATCAGGAAGGCGAGGAATGTGAAGCCGATGAACAGGAACCCGTATTTCAGCGAGCGCTCAACCCGCTTGTAAAGGTCGACCGGCTCCATCAGCGCAATCGTGGCAATCTGATCACCTGAGCCGCTGGCTTCATCGATATAGCGTGGCTCTACCGGGTCTCCGTATGCAACTGGCAATGCCGGGGCAGACGTGCTCACCAAAGACTGCCCAAGCGCAAGGTTGGAGATTGACCAGCTCGCCGAGAATCCCTCGGCGGTTGCTTCACGGTCGCTTTCACCGGGCAGGAAATCGCCGGAAAAGCTCGGATGCGGCCAAGTCGATTTTACGTTGAAGTTCGATTCTTCTCCTCTTGGCACCATGCTGAACGCGCTACTGCCTCGAAGGCCATAGCCGAAGTCCAGCAGGATCTGCTCGCCATCAGACCAGTCGAGAAACGCGTGAACCCCCGTGCCAGACTGGCTGTTTCCCAATCCAGGCCGCAAGTCCAAACGTTCCCCACCGAGCAGAAGCGTCGCGTCGGTCTGGAGCCCGCGCGGGTCGGAGATCGCCAGCTGAAGAACCGCTTCGTCCAAAAGCAACTGGTCGGTCTCAATCCCTAGGCGGTCGAGGTCTTCCGGCATGTTGAACAGAGCCGATCCGGTAATCGCGGCATCGTAAACCACCGATTGATGGATAATCCCGCGCGAGCGAACTTCCGGGTCGATCTCGGTTTCGAGATTTTGCTCGCTCGGCGAAATGTAGAGCAATTGGCGACTTTCGGTTCGGCGTGTCACGGTCTTCCCGTCGACCACTTCGTTGGTGGTGCGCGTGACCATGTAGGGCACGACCAACATTGGTCCTGCCACCACCTGCGCCCCGGCCCATCCAGCGGTGATCGAATTTTGCGCGACGCGGGCCTGATGCTGGCGATCGCTCACCAACCAATAGACCATCGCGAGGGGAATGATCAGCAGCGCACCGATCATTCCGACGAGTAAGAGTTTTATTCCTGGGCTTCGCTCACCAGCCATTGTTCATCCTCCTGAATGTGAGACGAACCGTTCTCTGGGGGCGATGAAATGAATTCTATCTGAATTGTCCATACAGAAACGGCGGACACTCTAATCGTGCCCGCCGTCAAATCCTGGTGCCTATCGGAGGCTGGAGATCAGGTGTCGATATTGTCTTCCCAGTTTTCGATCTGCTCATCGAGCGTTTCGAGCAGGTCGCGGCGCATCTTGCCTTGAATCTCGCGGTTCTTGGCGATTGCGCTGCGTGCTTCTTTCAAACCTTCGAGCGCATGCGCCATCACACGCGCCTGGCACAGATAGACCTTGCGGACCTGCCCCTCGTGTTCCTCGACCGTGGCAACTTCGTCGTTGTCACCGCGGCATTCCATTTTGACGACCGTCTTGCCAACGGACTGCATGTCGGTTTCGACCTCGACCAATGCTTCCTGGATCAGAACCGGTACGTTCTCCAACTCCTTCTGGGCTTCGGCCAGACTCACATGAACTTCGGCGAGGATTTCATCCATCTCTGCTTGGCTCATCTTGCGACCGGAGTTTACGATCCGAATGTTCTGAGTCCGGTTGGTCATCTTCCGGTCTTCTTCGACGTCGACATCGCTCACAACAAACACATTGCTGCTGGTTTCGACTTTGACCTTTTCACTCGCGCCGGGATCAATCGTGATAATCTTGACGTCTTTCTCAACCTTCGGTGCTTCTGGCGGTGACGGCGGCGCAGGAGGTTTGGGCGCAGCCGGGGCAACCGCGCTGACCAGTGGCGCAGCAGGCGCTACGGGAGGTTCGGGTGCCTGACTCTCGGCGTAGCTGATCGAGGCGGTCAGCGGCAGAGCGAGCACTCCGAAGCCAAGAAGGGCGCGGCCGGCAATGCGGCGGCGGGGGGTTTGGTCGGACATGGTCAGGCTCCTTAAACGGTGAATAATCGATTTGTCGCCCAGCACCGGGCACGCCATCGGGGCGGCGAGCGCTACGTTCGGGCCGGCGGCAAAACTGGCAATGAGGTTGGCGTAGACGGCGCGGTCTTCGGCCGGTTTGGAAGCGACCACTCGGGCATCGCAGGCGGCTTCTTGGTCGCGGCGGAGTGCCAGCCAACCATAGCGGCCCAGCGGGTTCCACCAATGCAGCGCGAAGAGTGGCTGCACTGCGACATTGATCAGCAGATCGCGGCCTTCGTGATGCGCCATTTCATGCGCCAGAGCGAGGTCACGCGCTGTGCGGTCAGGCTGCGCCATGAAACCTTCCGGCATAGCGATCACAGGATCGAGCACACCGAAAGCTAGCGGGGCTTTCGTTCCAGGTGTTTCCACCAAGCGGATCTTACCCGCCTTGCCCACTTCACGCGCATCGGAGAGCAACTCACTCCGCAATTTGAAATAGGCGGAGAAACGCAGATACATAAAAATGGCGGCGCCGATAAGCCAGGCAACAAAACCGAGCTCTAGCCAAGGTGCGGCATCGAGCAAGGTCTGCGGGGTAATAGACATGGCATTATCGGTCGCCGCCTCCGTCGAGCCCGCAACAGCCTCTTGTGTCGCAACTGGAGTGGCAGGGCCGAGGATCAGGAAAGTCGAGGTGGTTTCTTGTGTTGGCGCGCTCTGGGCTGGCGCGAGCCAGTTGGGTAACTCGAGTGGCGGAAGGATCAGCCGCAGAGCCGGGATTGCCCACAGAGCATAGGCGGTCTGCGGACCAAGCCAGCGCGCGATTGGGCGGCGGATGAAGAGGACCAGCGCGATCAGTGCAGCGGTCCAAAGCAGCGTGTCGAAGAGCCAATCGGTCATTGCTTCAGCTCCTTCAACAAGGCTTCAATCTCTGTGAGGTCGTCCTCGCTCAGCGCTTCTGTCTCTGCGAGATGCGCGACCAGCGAAGCGGCCTTTCCGCCAAACAGTCGGTCAACGAGGCGGCGCGATTCACCGCCGACATAGTCAGAGCGGGCGATCACAGGACTGTAGAGAAACCGGCGACCATCGGGCCGCGTGGCAATGGCTTGTTTCTGGACAAGGCGCGAAAGCAGCGTCTTGACCGTAGCCAAACTCCAACCGCGATCTTCGCAAATTTCGTCGCACACCTCAGTGGCTGAGATAGTTCCGCGATCCCACAGCACTTCCATTACGGCGTGCTCGGCCTCGCTGATGCGTTCAGGCTTTACCTCTTCGGAATCGGACACCGGCTTCCTCCTCACCTGCTCACGATTACATCTGTAAGCACATCGACTACGGCTGTAAACATGAAGCCCACATGAATGATTGTTCAGGCAGCTTGTCCCTCGATAAATGCCCGATATGATGCGACGAATGACATTCAGAGCCTTCGTTCTTACCGCCCTCGCCTGTTTCATCGTAAGTCCCGCCATAGCGCAGGACGACGTTCTTCCGCTGACAGAGCCGGTGGAGCTCGACTCCGCAAATCCAGAAACCAGTGACTTGGGTGAACTGAGCTATCGCGGCGGGGTCGTGATCGAACCGGGCGAGTACGAGCTCGGCGGTATCTCCGGGCTCGAATGGCATGAGGACCGGCTCTATGCCGTTCTGGATGACGGGCGCTGGCTGACCATCACCCCGGACGAAATTCAGGGCCAACTGGTCGATGTCCTGACCGTTTCCGGCGGGCCATTGCTCGATCTCAAAGGCAAGAAGCTGAAACGCAAATCAGAGGCCGACGCAGAAGCGATCGCGCGCGCTCCGGATGGGTCGTGGTTGGTCGCGTTCGAGCGAGATCATCGTATTTGGCAGTACGGGTCAATCGACGGCCAAGCCTCAAGCGGTTCTTTTCAAGTCGATTTGACGAAACTTCCTCTGACAGAGAATGGCGGCATCGAAACGCTGGCCACCTATGAAGGCGGTGCTCTCATCTGCGCAGAGCAGGCCGATGCCGCGACGCAGAATTGCCTGCGGACCGATACAAGCGGCGCGGCGCAATTCACATTGACGCCACCACCAGCAGTGGCCGAGCATGGCGGCGTGCCGACCGACGCCACCTGTCTGGCAGATGGCACCTGCTATGTCCTGTTCCGCAGTTATCGCTCCGACTACGGCAACCGCGCCGGCGTGCTTGAACTGTCGTTGTCGGGCGAAACTCGGGTGCTCGCCGAAATAGCTCCGCCGCTCACGATCGACAATTTCGAAGGGATCGCGGTGCGCCAGCATCGGGGCAAAACCTTTCTCTACCTCGCTTCGGACAACAACTTCTCCAGCAATCAGCGCAACCTGCTGATGAAATTCGAAGTGCGCGGCGCGACTCCAGCGCCACTCGCTACTGCTCCAACCGGACCTATCGAGGAACCTGAACCTGTCACGGAATACGACACTGTAGACGTTGTGCTCGAAACCACATTGGGTGAGATCACCGTCAGGCTCGAAACCGAGCGCGCACCGATCACGGCTGCGAACTTCCTGCGCTACATCGAGGAGGACCGCTTCGATGGCACCGTCTTCTACCGCGCGATGCACATCGAATGGGGCCCGCAACCAAACGGGTTGATCCAAGGCGGAACGCAGTGGGACCCGAAACGCGTGCTCCCGGGCATCCAGCACGAGCCGACCAGTGAGACGGGCCTCAGCCATACACGCGGCGCGCTCTCCATGGCGATGGGCGAACCGGGCAGCGCCAATGGCGACTTTTCAATCATGGTGCAGGACCAGACCGGTCTGGACGCCAAACCGAACTCAGACGATCCGATATGGAAGAATGGCTATGCCGTCTTTGGATACGTGATTGAAGGAATGGCTGTGGTCGAGGCGATCCATGCTCAGCCGACCGATCCCGACGCGGGCGAAGGGTGGATGAAAGGCCAGATGCTGGCGGAGCCTGTGACGATCACAGAAGCGCGGCGGGCTGAGGCCGCTTCGGAATAAGTGCTATTCTCCGTTCGCCGGACGTCCAACCGGCTCAGTAGCCGTCTGCGGCATCCGGGCTTCAAGCTCGCTTAGCCATTCCGCCACGCCGTCCCCGATCACCATCTGCGGCAGGGAGGCAAGCAGACGTCGCTCGCTTTCCCATTTGGCAACTGACCGACCGGCAGCGCGCGCGGCATCGCCAAGGCTTTGAGGCTGGCGCAGCGCGCGATTGATCATTGCATCGCCGTAGAACGTCCAGTCGTTCTCAGCCTCGCACCCGAACGACGTGCGATTGCTCGCAGCGGCAGTCATGATCGCGGTGTCCGGACTGGCAACCTCCGGGATAAACACGCCTGAATAGCAGGCACTCAGGATCAGGATGCGCCGCTCGATCCCGAGTTCCTCCAGCACCGACTTGAAACGCTGCGGGCTGAGGATGCCATAGCCGGTGTCGCCGTAGTGATAAGCCAGACCCAGATCGAGGCCGTGGCTGGTTGAGTACATCACCAGAACGTCTTCTTCCGGGTCCATCACTTCAGCGATCTTAGCGAGGCTAACGATAAGCGCGTCGATTGATCCCTGTGGCAGATCGTTGCGCGTCCCGTCCGGCCCAGCGAGCGTAAGCGTGCGCCCTGCCCCGTCATAGCGCCGCGCGAGCACCCGACCGGCCTCTCGGACTTCGCGGGCAAACACCGGGTCGCTGTCGAGCGCGATAGTCAGCACATAGGCATCGACCGTGCCAGGACGCTGCGGCTGCAGCTGGGCGAGTTCGGCATCGAGCCGCTGCCGCTGATCGAGAATTTCCGCCGCACTTCGGCCTCGGTGCATTTGCGGTCCCAGCGCAAAGCTGGCGCGCGCTTCCTCGCGATTCTCGCCAGTGGCCAAGTTGGGAAACGGCAAAGTGTGCGGCGGCGGTTGGTTTGGATTGACCGAAGGCACCGCATCCTCAGCCGGGATTGGAGACGCAAGACAGGCCGCCATGCCGAGACAGATAAGTGCACGCTTGATCATCAGGGCAGGCTGCCTTTGATCGACACTTCGGTCAAGCAATCTGGTTGTGCAAGCAGCCCCAAATGCGCGGCCTCGGTCGAAAATAGCGCAACCACTGTAGCGGGCGTCCCAAGTAAGGCGGGATAAATCCACTCCACAAATAGCCTAGGAAAACGTTCGTCCTGAGCCTGTCGAAGGACGTGCTTCTAGGTGTCCGCGCTCCGAGACAGGAACTGAACCCGGTCCCAATCCCCGGCAATAGGCGCTTCCTTCTTGGCTCGGCTCCAGCCCTTGATCTGTCGTTCTGCGGCGAGCGCTTCATGCCTGGTCGGGAAGTCCTGCGACCATACGAGCTCGACTGGTTGCCTGCGAGCGGTGTAGTCGCTGCCTTTGCCTGACTGGTGCTGACCGATGCGGAATTCAAGTTGGTCGGTGTGGCCGCAATAGTATGAGCCATCCACGCATTTGAGCAGGTAAGTGTAGAACGCCATTGTCTAGCTCGGGCGGTTTTGCACGTCCTTCGACAGGCTCAGGACGAACGGGCTACTACATTCTAGAACGTTTCACGTCTGCGCGTGCATCCAATGGTTTTGGATTCACGTTTTTACTGCACGCCAAATTCCAAATGTCATCGATTGCAATAACCACTGGGCTCCCTTCGGACTGTCCCGAAGACGACTCAGAGGTATAGACGGTCATTCCTTCCGAGCTCACTAGAAGCTTGAATGCTGATCCATCACTCGCCTTCATCCTGAAACAGACTTCACCGATTGTGTAGTCGGTAAGCTCTACACAAGGTAGCTTTCCGATCTTGATGCCGTGGGCACTCAATAAACCCGCGCTTTAGGCTCGATATACTCCGCGTCGTCGGTCAGCGTGTACTCATGCACCGGACGGTAATCCAAGCGGATGTTTGAACCGCGTCCGCCCCAGCCTTCGAACCATGCGACGGTGTGCTTCATCCACTCTTTGTCGTTGCGATCCGGGAAATCTTCGTGTGCGTGCGCGCCTCGGCTTTCCTTGCGGTTCGCGGCCGATGCCATGGTGACGTTTGCCTGAGCCATCAGGTTGTCGAGTTCCAGCGTCTCGATCAGGTCGCTGTTCCAGATCAGCGATTTATCGGTGACGTGGATGTCTTCCATCCGCTTGTTCTGATCGGCGAGCTTTTGAACACCTTCATCCATCAGCGCGGTGTCGCGGAACACGGCGGCGTGCTGCTGCATCGCCTTTTGCATGTCCGAACGGATTGCTGCGGTGGGTGAGCCGCCTTCGGCATAACGGAAGTGATCGACGCGGGTGAGCGCAAAGTCAGCACTGTCGCCCGGAAGCTCTGGCTGGCTTGCACCTGCTTTGAGATTTTCCTTGAGATGCAGGCCGGTTGCGCGGCCAAACACAACGAGGTCGATCAGCGAGTTGGAGCCGAGACGGTTTGCCCCGTGGACCGACACACAGGCCGCTTCGCCAACAGCATAGAGGCCCGGCACAACCGTGTCCGGATTGCCGTCCGCGCCCAAAGTCACGACTTCGCCGTGATAATTACAGGGGATGCCGCCCATATTGTAATGCACCGTTGGCGTCACCGGCAGCGCTTCGCGGGTCAGATCGACGCCGGCGAAAATCTTGCCGCTTTCGGTGATACCCGGCAACCGCTCAGCCAGAACCTTGGGATCGATATGGTCGAGGTGCAGGTGGATGTGATCGCCATCAGGACCAACACCGCGCCCTTCACGCATTTCAAGCGCCATTGAGCGGCTGACGACGTCGCGCGATGCGAGATCCTTCGCCGATGGAGCATAGCGCTCCATAAAGCGTTCGCCTTCGGAATTGGTGAGGTATCCGCCCTCACCCCTCGCGCCTTCGGTAATGAGCACGCCCGCGCCGTAAATGCCGGTCGGGTGGAACTGGACGAACTCCATGTCCTGCAAAGGCAGGCCAGCGCGCAGCACCATGCCGCCGCCATCACCGGTGCAAGTGTGCGCCGATGTCGCGGTGTAGTAGCAGCGGCCATAACCACCGGTGGCGAGCACTACCGACTGCGCGCGGAAGCGGTGAATCGTGCCATCATCCAGGCACATCGCCATCACGCCGACGCACTTCTTCACGCCGTCCACGTCAGCCATGATCAGGTCGAGCGCGAAATATTCGATGAAGAAGTCGGCATCGTATTTCAGGCTCTGCTGGTACAGCGCGTGGAGCATCGCATGACCGGTCCGGTCAGCCGCTGCGCAAGTGCGCTGCACGGGCGGACCAGCGCCCATATTCTGCATGTGGCCGCCAAACGGACGCTGATAGATCGTGCCGTCTTCGTTCCGCGAGAACGGAACGCCAGCGTGCTCCAGCTCGTAAACCGCAGCCGGCGCTTCGCGCGCAAGATATTCGATCGCGTCTTGATCGCCCAGCCAGTCCGAACCCTTCACGGTGTCGTACATGTGCCAGGTCCAGTGATCGGGCGTGTTATTGCCAAGGCTCGCCGCGATGCCACCCTGCGCCGCAACCGTGTGCGAGCGGGTTGGGAAGACCTTGGAGATGTTCGCGGTGCGCAGGCCAGCTTCCGCTGCGCCCATTGTCGCGCGCAAGCCAGAGCCGCCAGCGCCGACCACAATCACATCGTAGGTGTGATCGATAATCTTGTACGCGCCCTTGAGATCCGGACCCTTATCGTTGTCCGCTGCAGTGGCCATTATGCTGAAACTCCGAGTGCGAGGCGGGCGACGTTGAAGATCGAGAACGCGCCTCCGCCGATAACTGCAATATTGAGCGCGGTCAGAGCCGCGAATTTCGATCCGCTTTCGTGGACATAATCCTCGATCAGCACCTGCAGACCCATGCGGGCATGCGCAAACAGGCTGATGATAAGCAAGATCATCGCGGTCGCCGGGATCGGTTGTGCGATCCAAGCGCTGACGGTGGAATAGCTGAGATCGCTGAGCATAACGAAGCTGATCAGCAGCCAGCTCATCAGCACCAGATTACCGATGGCTGTGAAGCGCTGCACCAGCCAGTGATGCGCGCCTTCCTGCGCCGAGCCGAGCCCGCGCACTTTCCCGATGGAAGTACCGTTACCCATTACGCCAGCGCTCCCTTGGGAAAGAGGATCAACATCCAGAACCCGCACGTGAGCAGCACGGCGATGATTGGCGAGGCAATCGACCACATCTTATTGGTGTCGAGCTCATAGCCCGCACCGATATCCAGAACGAAGTGGCGCAGCCCGCTCATCATGTGTGTGAAGAACGCCCAGCTCAGGCCGACCAGGACGACATAGCCCAGCGGCGATGTCATCAGATCGACGAACGTGGTGTAAGCTTCAGGACCACTCGCGAGCGCTCCGAGCCACCAGACCAATATGCCCAGCCCAACCAGTGCCATCCCATCACCGGTTGCCCGGTGAAGAATGGAAATGAACATGTGCGGCCCCCAGCGCCATATCTGGAGGTGCGGTGAAAGCGGTCTCTGGCTCATGGATATCCCGTCCAAACGTGTAAGTGCCTGCTTCACTTAGCGGACCGCGCGTGTGAGGCAAGCCGTGAGCGCTCGACTCCAGTTGCAAAGTTTTGGATAGGGTCTTGCATGAGCTACATTCTTGTCACGGGATCGAGCCGAGGGATTGGAGCGTCAGCGGCTGAAGCGCTGACCGAACGAGGCGTCCAAGTCCTCGGTCATTCAACCAAACCTACATCACTCGATATGATCGCAGCCGACTTCGCCAATCCGCTGTCGGTGCAGATGCTATGGGAAGAAGCGCTCGAGCGTAGCGATGGACAAATCGATGCGGTCGTCAGCAATGCGGGCGTGTTCGAAGCCAATAGGCTCGACCGCTCCGACATCGAATGGCTGGATGCTTGGGAAGACACGATGCGGATCAACCTGACGGCGGCCGCGCAACTCAGCCGGTTTGCGGTGCGGCACTGGCAGTCGCGTGGCGTCGGAGGACGCTTGATCCATGTTGCCAGCCGCGCAGCCTATCGCGGTGATTCTCCGGCGCACTGGCACTACGCCGCAGCCAAGGGCGGCATGGTGGCGATGCACAAGACAATCGCGCGTGCTTATGCCAGCGAAGGAATTCTCTCTTACGCCGTCACGCCCGGTTTTACCGATACTGCGATGGCGGGGGATTACCTCGAAAGCCGGGGCGGAGCCGGATTGCTTGCGGATATCCCGCTCGGAAAAGTGGCGCAGCCTGAAGAAATCGCCCGCATTATTGCGTTCTGTGCACTAGATGCTCCGCCTAGTATGACCGGCGCGGTGATCGACGCAAATGGAGCGAGCTTTGTTCGTTAGAATTCTGATTTTGGCCGCCGGGCTGACGCTGGCTTCTTGTGCAACCAGCGAGGCGCAAACTGCAAAAGTCCCGAAAACTGTAACGCCCGCTCAGTGGGCCGAGGGCTGCGAGCCTTGGGACGAGTGGGACAAGCCCGCCCCTCCGTTCCAAATTCACGGCAATACGTATTACGTCGGCACATGCGGAATATCCTCGATCCTGATTGTCGGAAAAGAGCAGCATTTCTTGCTCGATACAGGGACCGAAGCTGGATCTGAGGTTGTGCTTGGTAACATTCGCAAACTGGGCGTCGAACCATTCGAGATATTCGCCGTTGGATACAGCCACGAACATTTCGACCATGTCGGTGGAATGGCCAATGTGATCGAAGCAACCGGCGCAAATCTGGTCTCGTCACCGGCTGCCGAGACGGTCTTCAATACAGGCAAAGACAATCCGATCGACCCGCAATCTGGCATGCATGAGCCAATGGCACCCGTCGCTGTCGAGATGTTGATCGATAACGGCGAAACGATCATCGTCGACGACACCGTTTTCACGGCCATTTTCACCCCAGGCCACACGCCGGGCGCGCTTAGCTGGCACTGGGAGAGCTGCGTTGGAGAAGATTGCAAGTCAATCGTCTACGCCGACAGCCTCTCCCCCGTCAGCCGCGACGACTACAAGTTCTCCGACCATCCCGACTACATCGCCGACTATCGCGCAGGTCTTGAGAGGCTTCGCAAACTCGCATGCGATATCCTGCTAACTCCCCATCCTTCGGCCAGCCAGATGTTGAAACGCGCGACCAGCGGTACCTTCGAAGGCGGCATGACCTGCGAGCAATACGCCGATGCGGTGGAGAAACGCCTCGATGCGCGTCTCGCCCAGGAAGCCGCCGGAGAATGAGTGACAGTTGGAAGCTTACGACCCACGCAGCCAAGCAGGTCGTGCAGGCCGCTCTCTTGGTGCATGACGAAATCGAGGAATGGGACCCAAATCTCGTGATTGCTGGCCGGGAATTGTCCGAGGATCGTCCGGAAGACTGGGTACTGGAAGCGTGGTATCCCGAAAGGCCCGGCGCAAATCAGATCAGCGCCCTATCCAGCCTGTTTGCGGGCAATGCGCCCAGCTTCAAGCGCGAGAAGTTGCCCTCCTCCGATTGGGTTGAACTCAGCCAGCAAGGCGCCGAACCGATCCGCGCGGGACCATTCTATGTTCGCACGCCCGGACATGATCCTGATCCCGGCGCGCACAATTTTCTCATTCCCACCGCCCTCGCTTTCGGCACAGGCCAACACCAGACAACCGCCGGGTGTCTTGAGATGCTGGCGCGACTTAAGCGCGGGGGCATCCGGGCGCGCGACGTTGCCGATATTGGAACGGGGACAGGCTTGCTTGGTTTTGCAGCGCTGTCGCTGTGGCCCCGCGCTCGCATCACCGCATCCGATATCGATCCGGTCTGTGCGCCGGTGGTTGAGGAAAATGCCCGGCTGAATGGGATCCCGTTGGGCGCGAAGCCAGGTGCCATGACGATCGTCATCGCCGATGGCATGAACGATCCTCTGTTGCAGGTTCGCGGCCCCTACGACTTGCTCATCGCCAACATTCTGGCTGGTCCGCTGGTCGATCTCGCGCCCGACTTCGCGGCCTCAGTGCAACCCAGAGGCAGCATAGTGCTTTCCGGTCTGTTGGCGGGCGAGCAGGAGGAAAAAGTACGCCGAGCCTATCGCCGTGCCGGTTTCCGCCTCGTGGAGCGATTGCAACGCGGCGATTGGGCGATTCTGTGGCTGAAGCGGCGGTCCGGTGGCCGGTAAGGCTTTCCGAATCGCGCGGTGGATTGGGCTGGCACTGCTCGGACTGATCGCCGCCTTTCTGCTGTCGGCCTGGATCGGCTCATCGATACCCCGCAACAGCGAATGGGTGGAACCCGATGACGGGGTCACGATCTTGGTCGGACACAACGGGATCCATACAGAAATCATCATGCCGATCGCCACCGAAGCGGTAGATTGGCGCTCGCATTTTCCCCTCGGTGACATCGACAATCCGAACCGCGATTACACCCATGTCGGCGTGAGTTGGGGCGAGCGCAGTTTCTTCCTCGAAACCCCGACGTGGTCAGACTTGAATGTGTTCACGGCCATCGGTGCGCTGTTCGGCGGCGACGGGCTGATCCACGCAGCGTATTATGTCCGCCCTGCCCCAGCCGACGACTTTCGCGAGCTTCGCATCCGCCCAGAAGAGTACCGAGTGTTGATCGATCAGATCACTCGCGACCTCAGCCCAAGCGAAAGCCGTCAAACCTATGGCGGATATTCCAGCCATGACGTGTTCTACGACGCGCTCGGCACCTATCACCTTGGCAACACCTGCAATCAGTGGACCAGCGACCGGCTCGCCGCAGCGGGGATCGAAACCGGTCTTTGGACGCCGCTGCCCGGAGGCGTGATGAAATGGGTGCCGCGCCCCGGCGAGCGTTAAGCGCCGGTGAGTTCGATGCGCTTGCGCTCCAAGAACATCCGCTCCGCGCTCTGCGGTCCCAAACCAAGCGCCGTATCCAGCGCCTGCGCAGCACCCTCGCGGTCCCCCGTCTGGATCAGCAATTCTGCCTTCGCCGCGTAATACGGCCGCGCTGACTTCAGCCGATCGACGGGAAGTTCCTCGAGCGCGGTCAAACCAGCCTCCGCTCCCTCGATCTTGGCAACCACCATCGCCCGATTGAGCCAAACCATCGCGCTTGGACGAAGCGCCAACAACGCATCGTACAGAGCCAGCATCGCATACCAATCAGTCACGCCGTCAAATGCGCGACGCGCATGGGTCAGCTGGATCGCAGCCATGATCTGATATGGGCCTGACTGCGCATGAACCGCAGCATCGTCGAGCCAGATTCGTGCCCGCTCAATTGCGGCGCGATCCCACAAACTCGTGTCCTGTTTCGATAGCGGCACCATCGCGCCGATTGCGTCCACCCGCGCCGCTTCGCGCGAACGTGCCAGCCACACCAGCGCGGCGAGACCCAGAGCCTCGGGCTCCTGAGGCAGCAGGTCAGCGACCATTTGCGCCAGCCGGGCGATCTCCTCCGACAGCTCGGCATCAACCTCACCGCCTGCATCCTGATACGCCACCGTGTAAGCCAGTTCGAGCGTCAGGAGTACGGCATCCAGCCGTTCTCCCCACGCCTTGCGCGGAGGAAGTTCAAACGCGATCCCCGCATCGCGGATCTTCGCCTTGGCGCGGGTAATCCGCTGGAACATTGTCGCCTCGCCGGTGACGAAGACCTGTGCAATTGCGCTTACCGGCAGGCCGCAAATCACTTTCATCGCCAGCGCGGCGCGCGCTTCCAGCGCAAGCGCAGGATGACAGCAGATAAAGATCAGCCGCAGCCGTTCATCGGGAATCGCTTCGGGAAGTTGAATGATATCTGCCACATCGTTCACCAAACTGGCGCCGTCCGCCGCGCGTTCCTCTGCCTGACGTCGCCGGATCGCATCCACGGCCTTGCGTTTGGCCACTGTCAGCAGCCACGCCGGAGGATTATCGGGCGGAGTATCAAGCGTGAGGCAAGCCTCAGCAGCCTCGGCGAAGGCATCCTCCGCCGCATCAAGATCGCGCAAATGCGCGGCCAGGGCAGCAACCACCCTTGGCCGCGCATGGGCGATATCAGCAGCGAGGTTGCTCACTCTTCATCCGGCCAGATCGGGCGGATCTCGATCGCACCATTGCCGGGAACAGGGATCATGCGCGCCCATTCGATTGCACCGTCAAGATTGTCCGCTTCGACAACGTAATAGCCGCCAAGCTCCTCATGCGTTTCTGCAAATGGACCGTCGTGCAGCGTGCCCTCACCAGCTTTGTATTTGATCGTTGTGGCTGTTGAAGCTTCACGCAATCGGTTGCCGGACCATTCGGTGCCGCTCTCAGTGAGCTTTTCGATCAGCTTCATGTGGCCAGCAAGCGTTGCTTCCATAACCTTGGCAGCGTCTTCGCCGGTGTAGGCATCTTCACTTTCATTGATCAGCAGCATGTATTGCATGTCGTTTCTCCGTCATCAGCCGCACCACTTTGGCGAAGCTCCGACCTTGAGACGAATGGCGCAAGCCGGATTCGACAGACCTCGCAAAATTTCGTGTAATTATTTCTCGAGAGTTCCTTCAAGCAGGTTCAGCGTGTTGCGGGTGAACGCCCACATATTGGCGATCCGATCATCGCTTGAGGTCTCGACAATTGCCGTTCGCTCAAATCCATCCGGCCCGACAACCGCCGCAACGCTCTGCCCTGCGGGAGCGCCAGAGGGATGGCTCGATCCGCCCACGGAACCGCTTTCGGCAATCCCCCATTCGGCCCCGAAATTGTCGCGGATCGCGCGCGCCTGAAGCACTGCGTAGTCCTCAGTGGCCCCGCGCATTCCTTTGTAGGCTCCTCGTGGAAGAGCAAACAATACATCGCGAGCCCTGAACGAGTAAACAATCCCGCCGCCGACATAGAATTCGAGCGCGCCCGGAACGGTCAGCAAGCTCGCCGCGATCATTCCTCCGGTTGCGCCATCGGCGACCGCGATCTTCTCATCCCGCCCGCGCAGCAACGCTGCGATGCGCGACGCCTGTGGGTGCAGCTCATCCAGCATCGTTGGTCTTCTTGCCGATCCGAGTCCACGGATAGAGGAACTGACGGGCGTAACCCCGCGGCACGTCCTCGGGAATGCCATAATTTTTGGGCCAGCGATCTTTTGGCAGATGGAATGTGCCGAACAGCTTGTCGATCCACGGGAAATGGATGGCGAAGTTCACATCGAATGCTTCATCTTCGAGCCCATGATGCCAGTGGTGAAAGCGCGGTGTCGCGATCCAATGGCCAAGACGGTTCAGATTGCCACCGACGTTGGCGTGGAGCAGCGACGACCAGACATATACGAAGCCAAGATAGGCCTGCATTACCGACGGGCTGAAGCCGAGCGTGAACAGCGGTAACGAGGTGGTCGCGCGCAAAAGGATGATCTCGATGAAGTGCATCCGCGATCCCGCAAGCCAGTCCATCGACTTCGCACTGTGATGCACCGCGTGGAAGCCCCACAGGAACGGCACCTGATGGAACAGCCGGTGATACCAATATTGCGCCACATCCGAGGCGACCAGGACGATCACGAATTGAACTAGCCACGGGAGGCTCGCGACTCCTGCACGGAACGCATCCCAGCTGCTCGTATTCTCATTGATCATCGTCGACGGCGCGAGCGCCAGAAAGCCCAGCAATTGTACGAACATCGAACTGATCAGGAAGTAGAACAGGTCCTCGCGCCACTCTGCCCTGAACAGCCGCTGTTCTCGCTTGTGCGGCTTCAACCTTTCCAGCGGCGCGAACATGAAACCGGTGGCGAGCAGGTTCACCACAAAGAAGTCCAGACCGAAGAAGATTCCCCAAGATTGAGTCTCTTCCGGCTGCACATTGGAACCGCCCATCAGCGCGGCGGTCAGGCCGATCATCAATGCGAAAAAGCCAAGCGCTTTACGAGAGCGCAGCAGCAGGCTGAGCAAGGACAGCGCGTAGCTGGCCAGCAGAATAACGTGGATCGCCGCGCGAAAACCGCTCCAATCCTTTACGAGCGCGAGCTCCGGTGTCGCAAACCAATCCGGAAAGCGCAGCGCAACCACCATCAGCAGACCACTGATCGCGAGCAGCAAGGCGAAGAACCCTGAAAACCAACCGCTGCCGAAGCGCCGCACTTCGCGCCGCGCTTCGAGGTCGCGCATCAGTTGTTTGAAGAAGCCCGGCACTCGGGTATTCATTTCGTCTTCGAGTTTCATTTTACCCCGCCGCCGCGACAATGTCGGCCCAGCCTGCCTCATCGATCACTTCGATCCCAAGCGCTTCGGCTTTCTTCAGCTTCGAACCCGCACCCGGCCCGGCAACCAGCAAATCGGTTTTCGCGCTTACCGACCCTGAGGCTTTCGCGCCAAGCCGCTCGGCCTGAGCCTTCGCCTCATCGCGGCTCATGGTTTCGAGCTTGCCGGTGAACACCACCGTCTTGCCTGCAACCGGCGAGTCCAGTGTTTCAACTTCGTAGTGTGGCGGTCGGACCTGACTCATCAAATCCTGCCACACGGTAACATTGTGCGCTTCGTGGAAGAAGTCTGCCAACGAGTGGGCAGCAGTCGCGCCAAACCCATCGGTAACGCCGAAAATATCCTTGGCCGCCTGATCGACACGGGCTTTGAACGGAGAGGCTTTCTCGTCTTCACCTTGCGGATTTTCGGCGCGGTAAGTGAAGAACTTCTCCGCCGCGACGCGCAGCTCGCTGATATCGCCCAGCGCTTTCATGAGATCGCGCGATGTGGTTTCACCGACGTGCCGAATACCCAGCCCGAACAGCAGCCGCGCAGCATCCGGCGCGCGCTTTTCCTCCACAGCCACCAACAAGTTGTCCACAGACTTGTCCTGCCAGCCCTCGAGCGCAAGAATGTCCTCGCGGCGCTCCCTGAGCCGGAAGATGTCGGCCGGACTTTCAAGCCACCCGAGCGCGAAAAACTGTTCGATCGTCTTGGTGCCGAAGCCCTCGATATCGAGCGCTTTGCGGCTGACGAAATGTTCAAGGCGCTGAATGCGCTGCGCCGGGCAGATCAGTCCGCCTGTGCATCGCACATCGACTTCATCGTCTTCGGCGACCGCTTCGCTTTCGCACTCAGGACAATTGGCGGGAAAGAGGTAAGGCTCGCGCTCAATATCGCCGGTCAGGTTCTCGACCACCTGCGGGATCACATCGCCTGCGCGCTGGACCACGATGCGATCGCCTGGTCGTACGCCGAGACGCTCAATTTCGTCGCGATTGTGGAGCGTGACGTTGGTGACCGTCACGCCTCCGACCAGTACCGGAGCAAGCCTCCCGACAGGTGTCAGCTTGCCAGTGCGGCCCACCTGAATATCGATCGCCTCCAGCGTCGTCTCGGCCCGTTCCGCCGGGAATTTGTGCGCCAGCGCCCAACGCGGAGCCTTGCCGACTGAGCCAAGCCGTTGCTGCCAATCGAGCCGATCGACCTTGTAGACAACTCCGTCGATCTCGTAGCCAAGGTCCGGGCGCTGCCGACCGATCTCGTCATAGTGCGCAATCATCGCATCGACGCTGTCGGTGACGGTCAGGAAAGGGGAGACCGGGAAACCCCACGCCTCGATCAGCCGCATCATGTCGTGCTGGCTGGCATTCGGCACATCGCTCGCGGCGCCCCAACCATAGGCCCAGAATTTGAGCGGACGCTTGGCGGTGACACTCGCATCCTTTTGCCGCAGCGAACCCGCAGCCGCATTGCGAGGGTTTGCGAACTGGCGAACTCTTGCCGGATCGAAGTCCTCGCCCTTCTCTGCGGCATCCGTCTTTGCTGCATCCAAAAGTGCAACATTGAGCGCAGTAAAGTCCTGTTTAGACATGTAAACCTCACCGCGTACCTCGAACACGTCTGGCACGTTCGGATCGTCGATTTGCTGCGGAATATCAGCAATAAACGCAACATTCGGCGTTACGTCTTCGCCCACTTGACCATCCCCGCGCGTTGCTGCTCGAACCAGCTTGCCCTGCTCGTATCGGAGCGAACACGACAGCCCGTCGATCTTGTCCTCGGCGGTAATTGCGACCGTCTCGTTTTCGTCTAGGGACAAAAACCGTCGCACGCGCTGAGTCCACTCTTCGACCTCTTCGCGGTTGAAGCCATTGTCGAGGCTCATCATGCGAACTTCGTGCGCGACCTTGCTCAGTGGCGAGGCGGCGATTTCGTGACCGACCTTTTTGGAAGGGCTGTCATCGCGAACCAGACGCGGAAACGCCTCCTCCAGCTCGCGATTTCGGCGCACCAAAGCGTCGTATTCCTGGTCCGTAATCTCCGGCGCGTCATTCGCGTGATACAGCTTGTCATGCTTCGCAATCTCGCGCGCCAACCGCATCAGTTCATTGGCGGCGTCGGCTTCGGTAAGTTTTTCTGTGTCGCTCATCGAGAATCGCTGAAATCCATCGCTAGTCCTGTGGCAATCTCTTACATCAGCCGTCGCAGCAAAACAGGGACCCATATGAAAACGCCCGCAAAAGTTGGAATCGGTTGCCTCGTAATAGTCGTGGCGATCGTAGGCTTCGGGGCATGGAGCTTTTTCAACCGCGAGCCCCGCGCGATCATAGTCGCTAAAGCGGGCGATGGCGGAGAGCGAGTCATGCTCGGCGATGTCCCGGCAAATTTCTATCCTGGTGCGGGTGAAGGCCAGCGACCGGCCTTGCTCATGCTCGGTGGTTCTGAAGGCGGATTGAAGGACTACCGCAACGAGCTCGCCCGGCAGCTCGCCGCCGAAGGCTACAGCGTCCTTTACCCCGGCTATTTCGAAACGCGCGAGGACAACCGCCCGTTCAACATGGTGCCGATTGAGACTTTTGATAACGCTCTGGCCTGGTTGGCTTCGCGAGCGGATATAGACGCCGAGCGGATTGGCGTGCTCGGGCATTCCA
The DNA here is from genome assembly GCF_947499705.1 of uncultured Erythrobacter sp. Classification (NCBI taxonomy): domain Bacteria; kingdom Pseudomonadati; phylum Pseudomonadota; class Alphaproteobacteria; order Sphingomonadales; family Erythrobacteraceae; genus Erythrobacter; species uncultured Erythrobacter sp. Next base: position 1,530,050 of record NZ_CANMPJ010000001.1, read on the forward strand.
AAGGTGCCGAAGGCGCGCTGGTGGTGGCAAGTCGTCATCCGGAGATCGCGGCGGTCGTCGCAGCGATGCCGAGCGATGTCGTGTGGGAAGGGTTCGACCTGTTCTCGCTCAGTACCCCGGTCGAGTCATCCTGGGCCGCCAACGGCGAACCGCTGCCTTACGTCGCTTACATTACGCCGGCCTGGTATGAATGGATAAGCGGCGGGCAAGGGACCCTCGCGAAAATGTACAAAACCAGTTGGGACGCACGCGGAGAATATCCGGATGCAGAAATCCCGGTCGAGCAGATCGATGCGCCTATCTTCATGGTCTGCGGCGAACAGGACACCATCTGGCACGGGTGCGACATGGCGCGCTCAATCGAAGCGCGTGCGCCGAATGCCCAGTTGTTGGGGTATGACAATGCCGGTCATTGGGCGTTCGGCGTGCCGACAGGATTGACGGAGAAGGATCGGGATTCGCTCGGAAAGATAGGCGGAACTGCCGAAGGCGACTTGGCCGCGCGTAAGGATCAATGGCCCAAAATGCTGGCGTTCCTGACGGAAGCGCTCAATCCGGAGCCAGAACAGTGACAATCATTGTGCGGGCTATCTTGAAACCAAGGCTTTCATAGAGTCCAATCGCCGCTGCGTTGCCTGCGTAGGAATGCAAGAACGGCGTGTCGCCGCGCGCGCGCTGGGCCTGCATGACATGCGCAATGAGCCGCCGCGCCATGCCCTGCCCGCGATATTCCGGCCATGTGCACACGCCGCTTACCTCGGCATATCCCGGCGCGGGCCGCATGCGTTCTCCGGCCATGGCCGCGAGCTTATCGCCATCGCGAATGCCGAAGAACTGACCGTATTTATGCGTGAGCTCGCCCCATGGCCCGGGTTCGGTTGCGAGCGCTAAGTCGGTCATTTCGGACACGTCGGCATCAGTGAGTGGGATGATTGAGGGATCGACATTCGTTGCATTTCCTTCACCGTCGGCGACCATTTGGACCAACGGCGCAGTTCGAACGACTCTTGTACCCCTGGGAGCAGGCCATTCCTCAGGTTCCACTAACCAGATTTCATGAGGAGAGGTCCGTACGATTTCGGCGAGGTCCGCTTGCGCAGCATCGCTTTGGTCGCGGGCCGCGCCAAAAGGTCCATAGCGTGGATCAATGCGGACTGCTGAGTTGTTGGCGAGTCCAAGATCAGACTGCTCGCCGTTTAGCATGGACCAGACCGGACGGGAGAGCGCGTTGTTCATCGTTCTTAAGCCCCCGCCTCTGAAGAGGATGGGGCTTCCTTCTCAATCATCTCTGCAAACCAACAAAAAAGAAACCTACTCGGTGGACGCACTTCATCTTGGAATCCGGTGCCTATCCGTATCGATCACGGTCCAGACTCCTTCGATTTCCTCGACTACATAAAGCTGACCTCTGTGCCAGTCGTCTAGTTTAACACTACACTGCTTTGAAGAGCGGCAATCGACTTGCGAAACAACTAGATGCCAAGCCCGTTCGCCACGTTGGTCGAACCAGTGAGTAAAGTGAGTGAACATCGGGGTTTCCGATTTCCCTCTCTCACTCCTGCAGGTCTGGACCGGCACAGAACGGACAACAGTGTCGGCAAACAGGTCATTTAGTCGTTCAAAGTCAATTGGTTCTGATGAACGCAAACACACAGAGAAATGCTCGATCCTGTCTTCTTCCCGGGCGACCGGATCGGCGTACGCCTCGATCAATATCGGCAGGTCTGAATGAACTCGCATTGCCGCAGCTACTGCAGCGGTCGTTCTCGGCATGCGATCAAGGTTAGAGGACAGCCAGACGCTCCCGCCGACGAGGATGACGATGATTGCGAGCGAAGCTGCAACATCGAAACGCATCAAACCCCCTCCAGCAACCGATCCGCCTGCGCTCTAGCTTCGCTGGTAATCTCCGCGCCCGAGAGCATCCGTGCGATCTCTTCCTGCCGCCCGGCCTCATCGAGCAGCGCCACGCTGGTTTTCGTCACTGTCCCGCTCGATGCCTTGGCGATCAGATAGTGCTGCGAGCCGCGCGCAGCGACCTGCGGGGAGTGCGTCACAGCCAGCAATTGTCCCTCTGCGCTTGCTAGCCGTGCCAGACGTTCGCCAATCGCCGACGCTACCGCCCCGCCGACACCGCGGTCGATCTCGTCGAAGATGATCGTCGCAGCCCCGCCCTTCTCCGCCAGTGCAACCTTCAGCGCGAGGATAAAGCGAGAAAGTTCGCCGCCTGATGCGATCTTGGCCAGCGGTGCGAAGTCGGCTCCGGGATTGGTCGCGATCAGGAATTCGGCACTGTCCATGCCGTTTGCGCCCCACTTTTCCTCAGTTAGCGTGCCGATGGAAGTTAGGAACCGAGCGGCATCGAGCTTCAGCGGAGCAAGCTCGGCAGCGACTGCTTTATCGAGCTTCTTCGCCGCCTTGATGCGCTGACCATGTGCTTTCTCAGCCGCCTTTACATAGGCTTCGCGGCCTTCACGGGCCGCCGCTTCCAGCGCATCCAGTTCGGCCTCACCGCCTTCGATCGCATCCAGCTTCGCGCGCATGTCGCGCATCAATTCGGGCAGTGCATCGACTTCGCAGCGGTGTTTCCGGGCGAGTGCGCGCAGTTCGAACAGCCGGGTCTCGGCCTCATCAAGCGCCTGCGGATCATGGACGAGCGCCCCGGCCGCCGCTTCGAGTTTCTCTTCCGCCTCGCCCGCTTCGATCACTGCGCGGTCAAGCGCCGCGAGTGCTTCGGTCAACAGTGGATGCTCCTCAGCAATCCGATCGAGCCGCCGTGCGGCTACACGCAGGCTTGCCAGTGGCGAGTCCGAACCTTCCCAGATATGCCGAAGTTCTTCGAGATCGCCGGCCAGCCGCTCGCCCTTCTGCATGCTGGCCCGAGTGTCAGCGAGCCGCGCTTCCTCGCCTGCCTGCGGTTCAAGCGCGGTGAGTTCGGCCAGATAGGCAATCAGCAGATCCTGATCCGCCTTCGCTTGTTCAACCTCGGCCCTCGCCTCAGCAAGCCGCGCCTCGGCCTTGGCCCAGCTCGCCCACCGACGCTCCAGCCCGGCAAGGTCCGTTCCGGCATAGCGATCCAGCAGCGCGCGGTGCCCGCGCGGATTGACCAACCCGCGATCATCGTGCTGCCCGTGCAGTTCGACCAATGCCGGTGCAAGCTCACGCAGCAACGCGACGCCAACAGGTTGGTCATTCACAAATGCCTTGGAGCCGCCATCGGCCTTAACCTGGCGCCTGATGATCAGCGGCTCGCCAGGCTCGATTTCGATGTCGGCGTCATCCAGCACGTCAACGATGCTCGAAGGCATGGATGCAAACTCGAAACTCGCAGTCACGCTCGCCTTTGGCTCGCCAGCGCGCACCAGAGCGGTTTCCGCCCGGTCGCCCAGCACCAAACCGAGCGCATCGAGCAGGATCGACTTCCCCGCCCCGGTCTCGCCCGTAAGCACGCCCAAACCCCGCGAAAAATCGAGGTCGAGCGCTTCGATAAGGACAATATTTCGGATCGAAAGCCGGGTCAGCATGACGCCGAAGCTTTAACCGAGTTGTGCGGACCCGTCACCCAATGTGGCGCGCAATCCCCAATCCACTTGGCCCCAATCCACTTGGCCCCGATCAGCTCGGCTGCACGCCCGTCGCGTGATCCTCGACCAGTTCGAACGCCTTCTCATACCACTCGGTGCCGGGATAGTTTGCACCCAGCACAGCGGCATACTTCACCGCTTCGTCCGGGATGCCGAGCGCGAGGCTGCTTTCGGTCAGGCGATAGAGCGCTTCGGGAGTGTGGCTGGTGGTCTGGTATTGCTCCACCACGTTGCGGAACCGCAATTGCGACGCGAGCCATTGGCCCGAGCGCTGGTAGAACCGCCCGATCTCCATTTCCTTGCCCGCTAGGTGATCGGCCACAAGGTCCAGCTTCAGCCGCGCATCGGCCGCATATTCGCTCTGCGGGAAGCGCCGGTTCACTTCGCGCAAAGCCGATTGCGCCTGCTCAGTGATCTTCTGATCGCGGTTCACATCGCTGATCTGCTCATAATAGCTGAGCGCGATCAGATAATACGCATACGGCGCATCCTTGTTACCCGGGTGGATCGAGAGGAAGCGCTGCGCGTTCTGGATCGACTTGTTGTAATCGCGCGCGATGTAATAGCTGAACGCGCTCATCAGCTGCGCCCGCCGCGCCCATGGCGAATAAGGGTGCTGACGCTCCACTTCGTCAAACAGAGCCGCCGCCAGCAAGGTGTTGCCGCGATCGAGCCGCCGCTGCGCCTCGGCATAGAGCGATTCCACATCGCGGGCGACATAGGCCACGTCTTCATTGGCAGAGCCGCCGCCGCAGGCGGTGAGAGTGGCAACGCTCGCGCCCAGAATGGCGGCGCGAGTCAGCGATTTGCGGAAAGTCGTGTTCATGGCTCGCCGTATAACCAGCGCGTCGCTGAACGCCAAGTGAAGTTGGGAGAGTTCCTCCCGGACAATTTTCCTGCGTGTTCGTTTGGCCTCAAGCGCCGGCGTTCGCATCCGCTCACTTGGCTATCCTCGCTCATGCGACCTCCGGTCGCGTCGCTGCGGGCGGGCGGTCGCCCTTGCGAGCCCTGCGGGCTCGAATTTCCTACTCGCGAGATTTGTGGTTCAAACTGATCGGTTGCGAAGCAACCGCAAGCCCGACCGGGCGCCCGCAGCGCCGAAGGCGCGAGGATATCGCGCGCCGGATGGCGTGCGGAAAACAAGGACTCCCCATGACCCGTAGATCGGACAACCGCACCACCCGCTCCCTCGTCCCCGCGAGCGAGATCCCCGACTTCACCCCCGTCCCCATCAAGCCGCGCTCCGATGGATGGACGCCCGAACGCCAGCAGGAGTTCATCGAAGCCCTCGCCGACACCGGCAGCGTCGAGGCGGCGTGCAAGCACGTCAACATGAGCACGGTCGGCGCCTACCGCATCCGCCGCCTGCCCGAAGGCAAGAGCTTCCGCGACGCCTGGGACGCCGCGCTCGATCTCGGCGTGCAGCGGCTCGAAGACGTCGCGATGGACCGCGCGCTCAACGGGGTGGACGAACCGGTCTATTCCTATGGCGAGCTTGTCGGCGTGCGCAAGAAGGTCAACGACCGGCTGCTGATGTTCATGCTCCGCAACCGCGCACCCGATCGCTTCGGCAATTCCGTCACGAAAGGCGGCGGCGACCTGAAAGGGCTCAACGCGGTCGGCAAGATGGAAAAGCGCCGCCTCAAGAAGAAGTGGCGCGCGCAATGGGAGAAAGAGCAGAGACAGGTCTCCCCCGCCGAGGTCCGCGCGAGCATCGACCGCAAGATCGAGGGCATCCGCCAAGAGGTCGCCATCGAGCGCCAGCGCGAATGGGAGCAGCTCTCTGAAGAGACCCGCGCCGCGTGGGAGCGGTTTGCGCAGCTACGCGACCGCGACTTGGACGCGCTGATGGTGGATGAGGATATGCGCAGACGGTTGGAGCGGAAGCCAAGGGTCCTGCAAAACGCGACCCCGCCGCCGAAGAAAGAGCCGCCGGAGCCGGAGGAGCGGAGGACAGTGCACTCTATCAAAGACGACAATTGGGATTAGTTGAGTCTTCGCCCTCCCGCTTGCGGGAGGGCAGCGAGACTTAGTGAGCGAAGCGAACTTAGTCGCAGCGGGGTGGGCCTGACCGGCCCAGCGCTCCGCGCGCCCAACCCCTCCCGTGAACGGGAAGGGAGTGATGGTTGTGAGGCCAGGGATTCGTTCGCAGGATCAATTTTGATGCGTTTTTGACAGCCAACTCACAAGTAAAGCGATCTCAAGGTCTTGAAATATGCAAATGTCCAACCCAACTTACTTTAGCTAACTTTGGCATTGATCGCGGCAGGCGGGTTTACCGCAGTGTCGATGACTCATTGCCACGGCGAGGCCAAGGCGAAAGTCGAAGCCACGTTCGTGCGGCACGGACCGTTAGGAACCGCTGCAGGGTTAAGCGCCGACCCGTCGGACGAACTTAAGCTAGCTGTAGCTGTTACATTCCAGGGTAACTGTCGGGCAGCTAGTCGCATTAATTTCGATGGCGGGCGGAGGACGGTCAAGCGCTTTCGCGCCTTGCCACGCGCCCGAAAAAGGGTAGCAATACGCAAGGAGGAAAGTCGTGAGACAGACATGCAAAAACGTGCCAACTTTTCGGCACGGACTAACGGGTTGGTTCGCGCACTTGGGCGGACTCTTGTTAGGCTAACTTTGGCATTGATCGCGGCAGGCGGGTTTACCGCAGTGTCGATGACTCATTGCCACGGCGAGGCCAAGGCGAAAGTCGAAGCCACGTTCGTGCGGCACGGACCGTTAGGAACCGCTGCAGGGTTAAGCGCTCCGTCAGACGGGTTCGGCTTACCGACAGGACCCACTAGACGTGAAATCAAATCTTGCCAAAAAGACACGCAGCTTCGACGTACTGGAGCGAGCATGGCGGACTATCCAGCGAAATGGAAAACACTCAAAATCCGACGAAATTCGTCACGATATTGAGCAATTCTCCGACGATGCATCACGTCAACTGAGATCAATTCAATACCGGTTAGCCCGAAAGCAGTTCGAATTTGGACAGGCAAAGGGTGTGCCGCTCCCGAAATTGGACGCGCTGGGGAACGAAACTGGCAAGTATCGTCCATTGGTTGTTGCACCGCTTGAAGCGCGAATTGTGCAACGAGCGATACTAGATGTTGTTTCTCAACAGCCGTCTTTACAGCGTTACATAAGAACACCTTACAGCTTTGGCGGTTTGAAAAAATCTGAGCTCAAGGAAGCTGACTCTAAGGCACCCTTATCCGCAGTTCCGGCGGCAATCGAATGCGTTCTTAAGGAGATACAGGCTGGCGCGACTTGGGTCGCCGCAGCGGATATATCCTCCTTCTTCACAAGGGTGTCGAAATCATCGGTTATCGAGATCATTGAAAGAGAATTGCCTCAACAAGGTGAGTTTATTGAGCTGCTCAAAGCTGCGGTGTCTGTGGAACTACGAAACCTTGAACAGCTGAGGAGCTTGAAGGACGAGTTTCCCATTGAAGATATCGGCGTTGCCCAAGGCAATTCATTGTCTCCCCTGCTCGGAAACATCGCGCTTGCAGAATTTGATATCGCAATGAACAGCAGTGACTGCCGATGCATAAGATACATCGATGACTTCATCATACTCGCACCCACCAAGAAGGCGACGAACGCAAAGCTCAAGCAAGCGAAACAGCTGCTCGGAGCACTCGAAATGGATCTGTCACCAGAGAAGTCAGCAAAGGATGCAATGCCGATTGAAGACGGATTTGAGTTTCTTGGCATCGAGATATCGCCCGGACTCATTAAACCTGCTGGCAAGGCCAGACAGAAGTTCGTTCGCAAAGTGATTGATGAGCTTGGTAAGAGCAGCAAGGCGTTATTTGGCCTGAAGCAAGGAAATGCTGTGCCCAAAGCAAATTCGGTGACCCAAACGCTGAAGCGCGTCGATGGAATAATCGACGGTTGGGGAAAGCACTATTGGTTTTGCAATGACGCTCAAACCTTCAGAGACCTTGACACGAAAATTCATAAGGAGGTTGCCGCCTACTTGGGTGCGTACGGTGCCATCCGCAGCGAACTGCCCGAAGGCCAGCGTCATCTACCTTTGGGATTCACGGACTTGTCAGAGCGGCCCAAAACTTCATTCGAATACCCTTCGCAGAATTCAAAGAACGGATAGCTGTTCTGCCACGCGCCGACCCGCTGTCCGGAGTTACAGCCTCTCGCATCTAAGCTTGCGGTCGCTTCACCTTCTCCGTCGATACGGCATAAAGCTCTTGATCAACACCAATCATTGGGCTCTACTAAAGCAAGAAGGGCAAGGGGACAGGAGGCATGGCAACATTAAGAAGTATTACACTACCGATGTATGGTGGCTTGGCTCTCGGTTCTCTTGTAGCACTTGCTTTGGTCGTCGAGAGCTTACGCTCAGGCGACGAACTACTGCGAATATACCTTTTGGTCGGTGCGGCAATCGGTTGGCTAGTTGGCATTCTCGCAGTTCCACTTAACGATGACGAGCAAAACCGATTTGGGCAATTCGCTAAGATAATCGCGGGTTTCCTAACCGGATATCTTTTTAGCAAAATTGACCCAGTGGTAATCTGGTTTGTGACCCCACCGGATGGTGGGCAATTCCCAATATTTGATCCGACAATCCAAAAGCGCGCGCTCTTCAGCTTCGCCGGATTTCTCGTATCATTGATTATGATCTTCAACGCGAGATCGTACTGGAGTCTCAAAGCAAGTTCGGCGACACCTAAACCAGCACCTCGAAAGCCAGGTGCGGTCTCCTAGATGCTCTCGTTGCCAGTGGACACGGCAGCTTTCGCCACCCGCCGTTCCGCGATTGCTGGCGCAATCGCTCCATGCGCCGCGTGACGTCGAACGGGTTGGCCTGCGGCCACCCGCCGGCCGGAATTACAGCCTCTCGCATCTAAGCCTGCGGTTGCTTCGCAATCCTCGGCTTTATCTGCGGGGCTTCATTCTTCCCCCATCCGCAGCGCAGCAATAAACGCTTCCTGCGGAATACTCACATTCCCATATTCCCGCATCTTCGCCTTGCCCTTCTTCTGCTTTTCCAGCAGCTTCTTCTTGCGCGAGATGTCGCCGCCGTAGCATTTGGCGGTCACGTCCTTGCGCATGGCTGCGATGGTTTCGCGGGCGATAATCTTGCCGCCGATGGCGGCCTGGACGGGGATTTTGAACAGGTGACGCGGGATCAGGTCTTTTAGCCGTTCGCACATGCCGCGGCCGCGCTCTTCAGCGACGCCCCGGTGCACGATCAGCGACAGCGCGTCGACCGGCTCGGCATTGACCAAGATGTTCATCTTCACAAGGTCGCCTTCGCGCAGGCCGATCTGTTCGTAGTCGAAGCTGGCATAGCCGCGTGAGATCGACTTCAGCCGGTCGTAGAAGTCGAACACCACTTCGTTTAGCGGCAATTCGTAGGTCACCTGCGCTCGGCCGCCCACGTAAGTGAGGTCGGTCTGGACGCCGCGCCGGTCCTGGCACAATTTCAGGATCGAGCCGAGATATTCGTCGGGAGTGTAGATCACCGCCTTGATCCACGGCTCCTCGATCATCTCGATGCGGTTCACATCCGGCCAGTCGGCGGGGTTGTGCAGCATCATTTCGCGCGCGTCCTCGTTCTTGGTCTTGCCGAGTTGCAGGCGGTAGACGACGCTGGGCGCGGTGGTGATCAGGTCGAGATCGTATTCGCGGCTGAGACGTTCCTGGATGATCTCGAGGTGGAGCAGGCCGAGGAAGCCGGCGCGGAAGCCGAAGCCGAGTGCGGCGGAGCTTTCCATTTCGAAGCTGAAGCTGGCATCGTTGAGGCGCAGTTTGCCGATGCTTTCGCGCAGTTTCTCAAAGTCCGCCGCGTCAACCGGGAACAGCCCGCAGAACACCACGGGCTGCACTTCCTTGTAGCCGGGGAGCGCTTCGGTGGCGCCGCCTTTGACGGTGGTGATCGTGTCGCCGACGCGGGCCTGTTCGACTTCCTTGATCTGCGCGGTGATGAAGCCGATTTCGCCGGGGCCGAGTTCGGCCAGATCGGTGCGCTTGGGGGTAAAGCAGCCGACGCGGTCGACCAGGTGCTCGGTGCCGCCCTGCATGAACTTGATGTTCTGGCCCTTGCTGAGCACGCCCTCGATCACACGGACGAGGATGACGACGCCGAGATACGGGTCGTACCAGCTGTCGACGAGCGAGGCCTTGAGCGGGACGTCGCGTTCGCCTTTGGGCGGGGGGATTTTGGCGACGACGGCTTCGAGCACGTCTTCGATCCCGATGCCGGTTTTGGCTGACGTCATGACGGCTTCGGATGCGTCGAGGCCGATGACTTCCTCGATTTCTTCCTGCACGCGTTCCGGTTCGGCGGCGGGGAGGTCGACCTTGTTGATGACGGGGACGATTTCGTGGTCGTGCTCGATCGACTGGTAGACGTTCGCAAGGGTCTGCGCCTCAACCCCCTGCGCGGCGTCGACGACCAGCAGCGCGCCTTCGCATGCGGCGAGGCTGCGGGAGACTTCGTAGGCGAAATCGACGTGGCCGGGCGTGTCCATCAGGTTGAGCTGATAGGTCACGCCGTCCTTGGCGGTGTAGTTGAGGCGGACGGTCTGCGCCTTGATCGTGATGCCGCGCTCTTTCTCAATGTCCATGTTATCAAGGACTTGCTCGGACATCTCACGCGCGGTCAGGCCGCCGGTGAACTGGATCAGCCGATCGGCAAGCGTGGACTTGCCGTGGTCAATGTGAGCGATGATGCTGAAATTGCGGATTTTGGAAAGGTCAGTCATTTGACCCGCGATTTAGCGATGCGTTGCAGCAATGTCATTCGCGAAAATCGCAACACCCACATCGCATCGATTCCGCGAGTAGGAAAGTCCGAAATCAGGCTGCTTCGGAGTTGACCGTGTTTGCGTAGCCGAACTGCGGGATGCTACCGCCCTGCCCCAGCATGCCGCCCGGCATCGCCTTGTAATCACCCTGTGAAAGCGCGGCGAGCGGAGCGCCAGCCGAAGCCAGCGCGTAGGGTGAAACGCGGTTGCGGGTGCAGAGACCTCCCGATCCATCGTCGATCAATTGCTGTTCGAATTCGAGGCCTTGCGTGTCGCCATTTGTACGGATCACGGTCGCTACAGCAAGCTGCCCTCCTCCGAGATCAACGACGAACTGCGTACCTTTCGGTACATCGGCGAGGCCCTGTATAAGAGCGCCGGTTTTGGACAGGTTGCGCAGCGTGACCTCATACGAGTGATCATCATGGATCACCTGGATCTTGCGGAACACGGTCCGGCGGCGGGCGCGCTTGGTGCGATCACCGCTTGGCTCGATTTTCCAGGCATCGCCAATCAGTTCCGTCTCGACGACGTCGCGCTTCATGGGCTCAGCAAAGAGCGGCCCCTGGACGAAGCGAACATGGCACTCCTCAAGGGAGGACAGCAACGCGCTACTCTCGATCCCGTTAGCGATCGTGTCCATTTCGAGCGCGCCAGCCAAGGCAACAATAGCCTTGATCAGGCCGAGTTCGTCGCCTTCCCGTCGCTCGGCTTCCTCGATCAGGTTTTCATCGATCTTGATCGAGTCAAAAGGTGCGCGGCGCAGGTAAGCGAGTGAAGAATAGCCGCTGCCGAACTCATCGAGAGTCAAGCGAACACCCAGCTTGAACAATTGAGCGAGCGTGCGGTCGACCGAGTTCGTGTCGCCAAAGAACACCGCCTCGCTGATTTCCAACTCGAGCCGGTTGGCTGCCATATCCGCATTCTGTAGGGCGGCAGCGACCTGGTCGACGAAGTCGCTGGAACCGAACAGTGGCACCGGTACATTAACCGCGACCCGCACACTTTCAGGCCAATCGGAGGCTTGACGGCACGCTTCCGCAATCGCCCAATTTCCGACTTCGATAACCTGGCTAGCGCCGTCGAGGATCGAAGCAAACTCCTGTTCATCAATCTCGCCGCGCTGCGAATGCATCCAGCAAATATGCGCTTCGAGTGCGCAAACCCCTTTGGTTTTGGCATCGACCATGGGCTGATACTTGAGGAACAGTTGATCCTCGCGCACGGCCTCGCCCAGGTCTTCTTCGAGCCTACGGCGGAAAATCGCTTCGTTCTCCAGTTCGCCCGAAAAGAAGCGGTACTGCCCGCGCCCGCCATTCTTTGCTGCATAAAGCGCGAGGTCCGCCGAACGCACGACTTCGTCACGGGTCACACCGTCATGGGGAGCAATCGCAATCCCAACCGACGCTCCGATTACGCAGCGCCCGTCGTCGAGCGAATATGGTTGTTTGAGCATGTCGATGATCTTCATCGCGATCTCACCGAGCTCGCCGCGATCGTCGAGGTCGGGGATCATCACCTGAAACTCATCACCGCCCAAACGGCCGATCTCACACTCGCGCTCAATCGAACGCTGCAGCCTGTCCGATACCTGTTTGAGAAGCTCATCGCCAGCCGCATGTCCAAGCGTGTCGTTGACCTGTTTGAACCGGTCCAGATCGAGCATCATGATCGCGCAGTTGCGCTTGGCCTGCTTGAAGGCCGTCAGTGTGCCGTCGATCATCTGCGCCATGCGATGGCGGTTCGAGAGGCCTGTCAAAGAGTCGAATTTCGCCAGCCGCGCCGTTTCTTCTTCGCGGTGATATTCATCGGTAATGTCAGCGCCCGTGCCTCGAAAGCCGGCAAACTTCTTGCCGTTGAAAGCCGGCTGTCCTGCGAGCCGCAGCACTGCGCCTTCAGGGCGCTTTGCCGCGCGCACTGCAAAGCCTGAGAACGCCTTGCGAGCGCCGAGCATGAGCGAGAGCGACTTGGTGCGGCCTTCGCCTTCAATCGGAGCAAACGTTGTCGAAAGCAGTTGTCCGATTAATTCGTCCAGAGGCACGTCGAGCCGTTCGGCAATCGCGGCGCTCAGATAGGTTAGGTTTCCGTCGGCGTCGCTCGCCCAGAACCAACCAAGACCGGACTGTTCGAGTTGATCGAGCATGGCGATTTTTTCACCATCGCTCATCGCCGAAGCAGCACTGCTACCTCGACCTTGCAGCAATCCGCTGCCATTTCTCGAAGACAAGAGAGCCTTGAGCGGCACCTTTGCCAATCCTCCACACGACGCCAAAACGATCAGGTTCGGCGGTTTTTCGAACCTGACCGATATGTAAACCCGGTTGGTTATTTTTTGCCTAATGCGGCATGCAAACAGCCGTTAAATGGCGCTTTGCCGTTCTACCCGTTTGAAAAGGCCATCTTCTCTGGATTGCCGCGAAGAACCGCGAAAGTGCCATCCGCCCGGCGTTTGAGAGGCATGGTGAACTCGACACCAGAGCGGTTTTCCCGCGACCAACGGACTTGAGCGGTCACACTCTTGCCCGCTGCGAATTCGATTTCGATCGTACTGCCCGGCGGAATATTCCAAAGCCCTTCGACCATGGAACCGCCTTCGGAAATGTTGCGCACCGTAGCGTTCAACCGGTTGCCAGCATAGACCACCATCACCCGGCGCAGGAGCACCTGACGAGGCGAACGAGCAGCCTTCGGACCGCTGGCTTCGGCAGCGAGGTCTCCCGCAACAACCGCGCTTGCGTCCTCTGCGGCCATCGGTTTGAAATAAATGTAGCCTTGGACGTGGCTGCAACCAAGCAGTCGGATCAGCTCGAGCTCATCGAGTGTTTCCACGCCTTCAGCGGTCGTATCCATGTTGAGCGCTTCGGCCAGACTGGTGATCGAGGAGATGATCGCTCCATTGCGGCTGCCATCTTCGGTCGCACCCCGAACGAAGCTCTGGTCGATCTTGATCTTGTCGAACGGCGCCTTTTTCAAATAGCCGAGCGAGGAATAGCCTGTACCGAAATCATCGAGCGCCAGGCGCACGCCAACGCGTTTCAGCGCCTTGAACATCGCATCTGTGCCCTGGCTGTCATTCAGGAACACACTTTCGGTGATTTCGAGCTCTAGTCGCTCAGGGCTGACACCAGCATGCGCGAGTGCATTTGCAACGATGGTGGGCAGTTCGGGGTTTGAGAACTGCAAAGGCGATACGTTGACCGCGCAGCGGATCGATTCCGGCCACGTCGCTAGGTCGGCGCATGCGGTGCGCAGTGCCCATTGACCCATTTGGTCGATCAGGCCTGCATCCTCGGCGATAGGGACGAATTTGCCTGGTGAAATCCACCCGCGCTTGTGGTGTTTCCAGCGCATCAGCGCTTCGAAGCCGACGATCTTCTCGGTCGCGGCGTAGACGACGGGTTGATAGTAGAGATGCAGGTCCCCGCGAACGATCGCTTCGCGCAGGTCCTGCTCCAGTTCCGCGCGCTCTTCTGCGGCGGAATGCAGGTCTTCCGCGTAGAACCGATGGCAACCGCGCCCGGCATCCTTGGCCGCGTAGAGTGCGAGGTCGACATTGCGGATCAGATCATCGGTTGTCGAACCGTGTTCCGGAGCGATCGCGACCCCTAATGAAGCGCCAATTACAACGCTTTGACCATCGATCGAGTATGGCTGCGAAAGCGAGGCGATAATTTCGTTGGCGAGGTTCGCGAGTTGCTCGCGCTTGACGTGGCCGGGCACAAGCACCTCGAACTCGTCACCGCCCAGTCGGCCACAGCGCCCCTGCCCGTTGACGGCAACTTCCAGTCGTTGGGCCACTTGCTTGAGCAAGGCGTCGCCCGCCGGATGGCCCAACGTATCGTTGACGTGTTTGAATCGGTCGAGATCCAGCAGTAGAACTGAACACACGCGATCACGATCACGCGGTGCCGCTAGGATCTGTTCCAGCGCCTGGCCCATCTGCACGCGGTTGGCGAGACCTGTAAGCGAGTCGAAGTGTGCAAGGCGAGAAACCTGCTGTTCGCTGCGGCGTTTTTCGGTCAGGTCGGAACCGTGTCCGCGAAAGCCGCAGAAGTTCTTGAAAGAGTCGTAGACCGGTCGCCCGGTTAGTGACCACCAGCGCTCTTGCTCACCAGACGCCGCGCGCAATTCCACATCGTGAAAAGCGGATCGAGCGGACAGGTGGAATGCAAGCGTCCGCTCGGCGTCGGCGGTGCCTTGATTGGGATCGACAATCTCGCTTAGCGGGTTGCCCAGCATTTCTTCTGGCGTGCGGCCCAACACTTCGGCTGCTGAGGGTGAGATGTAGCTGATCTGACCACGGCGATCGGTCTCCCAAAACCATCCCTGCCCAGTCTCTTCAAAGCTCCGCAGGATGTCTTCAGCGCGAGCCGCCACACGCTCGCGGGCTTCGGTTTGGATGCGCTTCTTCTCTGCGGCCTTCCATTCAATCCTAGCCACCAACATAAGGGTCAACGCAGCGCCTATTACGGCTGAGACAGTCAGCGGGCTGGGTAGGACCAAGGAGAACGCGGCCCAAACCGAGATCTTCGCGGTAAAGAGCGAAACAATTCGCATGCCGAACAAGGCGGCAGATGCGGCGTTGATGCAGATGATGGTGGCAACGGCCCACTGCCAGGCAAGTCCAGCCTGAACCCAGGCAGCAATCAAGTAACCTGCGCAGGCCATCGGCAGGATGATCCCGATGACCACCAAAATCTGTCGCACTATATCCGGCGTGCCAGCACGGCGTTCGATCTGGGCAAGCGTGGAACCAAGCGCCAGAATTACGACCGACGCGAGACCTGCGACACGCGCCAAGCCTAACGGAACAGTCTGCGAAACACCTGCCGCAAGGCCATACGCAACAAGGAGAAACAGCGCCATGGCACGCGGCTGACGCGGCAGGTAGAATTGGTACTCGGGGCGCAATCCGCCATCGGGCGGTGGCGCTATCGGCGCGGGGGAGTTCTCCAGGCGATTGGCGGCGCGGCGGTCATTGCTGGCGCGAGCATCAGACTTCGGGTCTGATTTGGCGGATTGACGAACAGGAACAACCGTCCGCTGTTCCGTTTCACCGGAACCGGAGTTCTCTTTTACCAATTTCCTGACTGCTCGACCGCTCATGGATGAGCAATGGCCTATCTCCGCCTGCAAAACGGTTAATCGCGTGGCTTAACAAATACCGAAGATGCGGGCGCATTGCGCCTTGACGCGGCGGTCAACTTGAAAACTGCCGACCTGACCGGCATGTGGAACCCAACCGAGTTTGAAAGCTTGGATAGAAAAAGGGGATGTTATGGCTGACGGCACCGTAAAGCTCGAGAACGAAGCGGCACAATCTACCAACGCACTGGGTCCATTAATCGGCGTGGCGCGTGAGGATTTCGTGAGCGCCGTTGCGCTGCTGTTGCGCGAGACGGCAAGTGACCCGAGCCGTGCGTTCCGCCACGCGCAATCTTTTGGCGAAGACATGGTCAAGATCATGACCGGCAAGAGCGAACTTGCGCCTGATCCCAAAGACAAACGTTTTCAGGATCCGGCCTGGCAATTCAACCCGTTTTTCCGCGCCGGTGCGCAGTATTATCTCGCCGTGCAGAAGGGTATGCGCAGCTGGCTCGAAGAGCTTGAACTGGACGAACTGGAACGCAATCGTGCGAACTTCATCGCCAATATCATCCTCGATGGCCTAGCCCCGACGAACACACTAGCGGGCAATCCGATTGCGCAGAAGCAGATCATTAATTCGGGTGGTCTTTCGCTGATCAAGGGCCTGCAAAACGCCTACAACGATCTGGTCCATAACAAGGGCATGGTTAGCCAGGTCGACAAGCGTCCGTTCAAGCTGGGCGAGAACATTGCGACGTCGAAAGGTTCCGTGGTCCACCGCACAGAAATGTACGAGTTGGTCCAGTACGCTCCGACGACCGATGATGTTTACGAAATCCCCCAACTGACGGTCCCGCCGCAGATCAACAAGATGTATATCAACGACCTCTCTCCGGAGAAGTCGATCATCAAATGGCAGGTCGACAACGGGCTGCAAACCTTCGTGATTTCCTGGCGCAATCCGTCGAAGGATCAGGGCCATTGGGACATGGCCGACTACATCGCATCGTGCGAGGATGCTCTCGAGGTTGTCTCTGAGATTACCGGCTCGAAAAAGGTTAATGTTTCAGCCGGTTGTTCGGGTGGGCAGACGGCGTCTGTGCTTGCATCGAAGCTCGCAGCGACAAACAATGACGTCCTGGGCACACTCACTTTGATGGTCTGCGTTCTGCACCCCAAACAGACCGATATCGAAGCCGCGTCTCTCGTCAGTGAAAACGGGACGCAGCTTGCACGTCAAAGGGCAGCCAAGGCCGGCGTGATCAAGGCCGACGATCTGGCGCGCGGCTTCGCATGGCTTCGCCCCAATGATCTGATCTGGAACTATGTGATCAACAATTACCTGCTCGGCATGGATCCGCCCGCGTTCGATGTGCTGTACTGGAATGCCGATGCGACCAACCTTTCGGCCAGTCTCATGGGTGACTTCCTGACACTGTTCGAAACGCTTGCCTTCACCAAACAGGGCGAAGTCGAGATGGCTGACCATATGGTCGATCTAAGCAAGATCACCTCGGACCTCTTCATCCTCGGCGGTGTCACCGACCACATCACGCCGTGGAAGGCGACTTATCGTTCGACCCAGCTATTTGGGTCGAAGGACGTCACCTATGTGCTCAGTCAATCCGGTCATATGCAGGCAATCCTGAACCCTCCGGGAAATCCCAAAGCCAAGTATTTCGTTCAGAAGAAGAAGGGTAAGCTCCCGGCAACCGCCGATGAGTGGCTGCAAGGCACCGAAGAGGTCAAAGGTAGCTGGTGGCCATACTGGATGGAGTGGATCCAAAAGCGTTCGGGCAACAAGCAGCCCGCGCCTGCCGAGCTGGGAAGCAAGGCGCATTCCCCAACAGACCCCGCCCCCGGACTCTACGTCGTTGAAGAAGTCTGATAGAGGCGCGCCACAACAATTGAACAAAAAGCTTATGGGAGGCAGCCCCGTTAGGGATCAACGAGGCTGCCTCCCACCCGCGCTTTGAGGGATCGTAGGCGCGTCGAAAGGACGGGAAATACATGGCGGATGCTATGAAAGACGCGGTCGTCACCATGGAAGAGGTGGGCGGCCGGACGCTACGGGTTGCTACATGGAGGCTCGATCAGCCCTCCGATCATTTGCCGGTTTTGTTCTTCAACGGCATTGGCGCGAATATCGAAGCCGTTGCTCCGTTGGCCGAGGCGCTTTCAGAGCGCCCCTTCATCATGTTCGACATGCCCGGTGTGGGCGAATCGCCCGAGCCGACCGTGCCTTACAACCCCTTCACGATGAGCTGGACCGCAGCACTGCTTCTCGACCGATTCGGCGTCGGCACTGTCGATGTCATGGGGATCAGCTGGGGCGGCGGCATGGCACAGCATTTCGCCATGCAACATGCAAACCGCACTCGCCGCGTAACGTTGATTGCGACCAGCGCAGGCATGCTGATGATGCCGGGCAGCCCCAAAGCGCTGACAAAGATGGCCAATCCGCGTCGCTACATCGATCCCGAATTCATGCAGAAGAATTTTGAAACGCTCTATGGCGAAGGGCTCGGCAAGAGTTCGGGCAAAGGCGGACATATGTCACGCCTGAAACCGCCGACGACGCGCGGTTACATGTACCAATTGCTGTGTATGCTCGGCTGGACGAGCGCACCCGCCCTACCCTTCCTGCTCAAGCAAAAGACGCTTATCATGATGGGCGATGACGATGCGATTGTGCCGCTAACCAACGGCAAATTCCTGTCGATGCTGATCCCCAACAACGAACTTGTCGTGATGGAAGGCGGCGGACACCTGTTCCTACTCAGCCACAAAGACGAAAGCGTCGCTGCGATCCGCAAACATCTTGATGCGCCGGAGACCGCGGACGAAGTTGGGGCCAAAGCCGCCTAGAGACATTCGAGCATTCCGCCCAGATGAGGCGGAAGCTCAGGGAGAGACGCGATAGCGACAGCCATTCCACCGGCGAAATCCGTGCCCCCGCGAGCCCATCACGGCAGTGGAGGCGCACTGAGCAAGACCGGGTTCGCTTGGGCTGTCTTCGAATGGGCGCGCAATCCCTATTACATTCTGATCGTTATCTACATTTTCGCGCCGTATTTCGCGCGCGACATTATCGGGGCAGACCTGCTGGCGAGCGGCGACTTGGCCGCGCTGGGGCCGGACGAAGCGCAGAAAACCGCCAATGCTCAGGGGCAAGCGACGATTGCTTCGGTCACAAAATGGGCGGGATTGATCGCGGCGCTCACTGCTCCATTCCTTGGCGCAGCTCTGGATCGTGGTGGGCGTTTGAAGCCACTCCTAGCTGTATTTCTGGGCGCGATCACAGCTTGTTCTGCCCTGCTTTGGTTCGCGCAGCCGGGCGGCGCTGGCCTGCCCGTGTGGGCGATCATGACGCTGCTCGTAATCGCCTATGTCTGCTACACCTATTCCGAGGTCACCCACAATGCGATGCTGTCTGTCGCAGGTGAACCGCAGCGGCTTTCGATGATTTCAGGCGTTGGCTTGGGCCTCGGCAATCTGGCTGCAGTTTTGATCTTTGTCGCGATTGCGGTTCTGTTCATCCTGCCGGGCGCGATCCAGTGGCCCTTTGCGAAGCCGCAATTCGGCTTCGACCTTGCCAGCTTTGATCATGCCCGGATAGCCGGCCCAATATGCGCGGTCTGGTTGGCTGCCTTTTCGATCCCTTTCTTCATGAACGCCAAAGACCCCGGTGTGCCGGGCGCAAGCTGGCGAACGGCTATTGTGGAAGGGTTTCAAGCGGTTCTGAAGACCGTGCGCGAAGCAACCAAATATCCCGACCTGATGAAATTCCTGATCGCACGCATGTTTTATCAGGATGGCATGGCGGCCTTGCTGGCATTGGCGGCCGTTTACGTCGCACTGTTCCTCGAATGGGGCTTCCTCAATATGCTCTGCTTTGCAATCTTCGCATCGGCGTGGGCCTTCCTAGGCGGCATTTTCGGCGGTTGGCTCGATGGCAAGGTCGGCGTGAAGAACGCTCTGATCATCGAGATCTTGGGCATGGTGATGGCCTTCACGCTTCAGCTATCCATCACCCAGGAAAGCCTGCTTTTTGGAGCGATTGAGAATTATCAGGTGTGGGATGGACTGGTCTTTCAGTCACTGTCCGACCTGTCCTACCTCGCTTTGGTCAGTTTCGTTGCTGTCACCGCGACAGCGAGTATCTCGTCAAGCCGAGCAATGCTTGTGACGCTTGCACCGCCGGGCCGCAGCGGTGAATTCTTCGGTCTCTATGCAATCGCCGGGACGATCACCGTTTGGATGGGTCCGCTGCTGGTCGAGATATTCACCACAGCCTTCAACGATCAACGGATCGGCATGGCGTCGATCTGCCTGCTGTTTTCCGCCGGTCTGGCGGTGCTGTTGTTCGTGAGGATGCCGCAGCGGGCCTAAGGCTCGATTCGGCACCAGTACTACTGGACACGGCACGGCACTTAGGACACCTTCTCTTTCAATTGAGGAGAGAGAACCATGCCAGCATTCGACCTGATCATTCGGGGCGGGACCATCGTCGATGGAACGGGTGCAGAGAGCTTTACCGGCGACGTTGCGATCAAGGACGGCATCATCGCTGCGGTTGGCGATATCGCAGGCGATGCGAGTGAAGAGATCGATGCGACCGACAAGGTGGTCGCGCCCGGCTTTGTCGACATTCACACGCATTACGATGGTCAGGCGACATGGGATCAGGAAATGGCCCCCTCAAGCTGGCACGGCGTCACGACAGTTGTGATGGGCAATTGCGGCGTTGGCTTTGCGCCCGCCAAACCCGACCGCCACGAATGGCTGATCAGCCTGATGGAAGGCGTTGAGGACATTCCCGGCACTGCACTCGCCGAAGGAATCACGTGGGATTGGGAAACATTCCCGGAATATCTCGACTCTCTGGAGAAGCTGCCCCGCACAGTCGATGTCGCGACCCATGTGCCGCACGGAGCGGTGCGCGCCTATGTGCTGGGCGACCGTGAACAACCGGGCGCCGTGCCGACCGAAGACGATATCAAGGCCATGTCCGACATCGTAGAGGAAGGCGTGCGCGCAGGCGCTCTCGGCTTTTCGACCTCTCGCACCGTGCTACACAAATCGGTCGATGGCGAACTCGTCCCCGGAACCACCGCCACGCCCGAAGAACTGGTGGCCATCGGCAAGGCCATGGGCCGCGCCAAGGATGCAGGCGGTTACGCGGTGTTCGAAATGGCCAGCGACCTCCAGCGCGACTGGAACGAGTTTGAATGGATGGGCAAGCTCAGCCGCGAGGCCGGCATTCCGGTGACTTTCGCCGCGCTGGAGAGCATCGCCAAGGAAATGCCGCTCAAAGAGCAGATCGAAACGATGCGCGCCGAGAACGACAATGGCGCGAATATCGTCGCCCAGATTGCTCTGCGCGGAAACGGCATCATTATGGCGTGGCAAGGCACCGTGAACCCCTTTGCCTTCCGCCCCAGCTGGCAGGAAATCAAGGACCTGCCGTGGGAGCAGCAGAAGGCGAAGCTGCTCGATCCCGCGTTCAAAAAGCAATTGCTGTCCGAAGCCAACGACTATTCCGAAGCGCCGATGGACATAATCGGCGTGGTGATGGTCATCACCCAAGGCTGGGCGCTGCAATATGAAATGGACCCGGAATTCGATTACGAGCCGGATGAAACCGCCAGCGTAAATGCGCGGGCCAATGCAGCGGGCGTCGATCCGCAGGAATACGCTTACGATATGCTGTGCCGCGAGGATGCGACCGGCTTTATCTACCTTCCGATCCTGAACTACGCGGACGGCAATCTCGATTTCCTCCATCCGCTCCAGCACGCTGACGACACGGTGAATTCTCTCTCTGATGGCGGCGCGCATTGCGGAACGATCTGCGATGCGGCTTCCCCAACATTCATGCTCGAACATTGGGTGAAGAACCGCAAGCGCGGGGACCGCATCACGCTAGAAAACGCGATCAAGCGCCAATGCCGCGATACCGCCATGCTCTACGGATTGGAGGATCGCGGCGTGATCGCCCCCGGCTATCTCGCCGATCTCAACGTGATCGACATGGAGCGCCTGAAGCTAGGTCGCCCATGGCTCGCTTTCGACCTGCCCGCTGGAGGCAAACGCCTGCTGCAAAAGGCCGATGGCTATGCCTGCACGATCAAGAACGGCGTTGTCACCTTTGAAGAAGGCAAATGGACCGGCGAGACCCCTGGTGGACTGATCCGTGGCCCGCAACGCGCCGAGCTTGCAGAAGCGGCTGAGTAGTGAGTCCGTTCGAGCCCAAACCCGGCGACTGGGCCGTCATAACCGGCGCAGGTCGAGGGATCGGTCGTTGGCTTGCTCAGCACTTTGCAGCCAAGGGCATGCGCATCTGCGCGCTCGATATTGACGCTTACGAAGCGGAGGAAACCGCGCGGCTGTGCGGGGCGGACTCGCGGGCGCATGGGTGCGACGTATCCGATGCGAAGGAGACCCAGCGCGTCGCCGAGAAGCTGATCGCGCAGGGTGTGGAGCCTTCACTGCTATGGATAAACGCCGGGGTCGGCAGCGCTGATACCGTAAGCGGCGCGAAGGCCCGGACGCTCGACTGGCTGATGGGTGTCAACGTGATGGGGCCGGTCCACACCGCGCAGGCATGGCTGCCCATGCTCAAGTCCCGCGAAGGATCGCGCCATGTCGGCATTACCGCCAGCTCGGCCTCGGTCGTGCCGGTCAGCGGCCCTTTCACGCTCTACGCCACCACTAAGCAGATGACCGCCGCCATCGGTGAAGCGCTGACAGCGGAACTGGCCGAGGACATTATCGGCGTCACGATCCTGTGTCCCGGCATCCTCAACACCCAGATCTGGAATGCGGCACAGGCGCGGCCCGACCGCTTTGGCGGCGCACGGCAGGCTCCTGATGAGCTAGGCGAACACTGGCGAGCCCAGCCCGGCCCCGAAGTGTTGGAGCAAGGCCTGGATGCAGCGCTGGCCAAAGGTGGCGGCTGGTGCATCGTCCCGACCGAGCAAAGCACGTCCGAGGCGATGGATGCGCGCCACAAAGCGCAGCGCGGCGGGCTTTACGACTACGCCGTGCCGAATGACTAAGCCCTAAGGCTCGATCACAATCCCCTTGGCCGGATTAACGCTGCCGCTTACCATTGTGAGATAGGTCTCGCGTGCGGCGTCGAGGCCTTGCAACTTCACGATCTCGACCGTTCCTTCAACCGCATCAAGGAAGCCATGCCACGTCTTGGCAATCATCCGACCGCCCTCGACAGGGCCGTGTTCCTTGAAAAACGCCACGAAGTGATCAGGCGCAAAGAATAAGGTCGGCTTTGGTCCGGGCAGCCCGCGCTCCGCGCGCATTCCGCCCTCACCGCGCTCTTCGATATGGGTCGCGCCCACGAGGCACGAGTATTTGAGGGTGTCGGCAAAGTGCTCATGCAGCTTCGCGAGCAGGCTGGCATTGCCGGCGAAATCAACTGTCACGGTCGGCGCGATCGGCACCATACCGACTTCTTCATATGTCAGCACTTGATCGTAAAGGCCTGTACTCTCGACAAAATCGACATTCCCTGACGATGTCAGTCCGATCCGCTTGATGCTCGGCGAGTTCTGTTTGGCCACGCTGGCTAGGCCCATCGCCGTCTTTGACGAAGCGCTGGTCAGGATCACCTGTTCGGCATCAAACCAGCTTTCCGAGCGCATAAAATAGTCGATGATGAAGCCGGTCTTGAACAGCGGACCATAGATCATCCGCTCGGCTTCGCGGCCCGGATCGTGTTCCGGATCAGCTGCGAGGCGAGAATACTGATTGTAGACCGGACTCATAGGCTGGCGATAATCGGTCCTGTCAGAGAAGCTCGCCTCCGAAATGTTCCCGGGCCGAACATCAAGCTGGGTGCCCATCGGCAGGTAGCCATAGACCCGCTCGCCAACGGCAATGTCAGAATGGTTGCTGTCGACTACTTTGGCATGACCCCACATCGGGACGATTCCGAGCCCCTCGGGGTCGTCGGCTTTCGGCGGGAAAAAGTTCCAGTACCCGAACCCGTCGCCGACCACTGCATAGGTAATGTTGTTTGCGGTAACCGAAAAGCTCTCAACCTTCAGGCGGACCGCGCCATCGGCGAGCTCACCGCTATCAGCTTCTACAACCGTTGCGTTGGTGAGTTCATCTTTGCGGACATGGACTTGCGAAAGGCTCATAGGGGTATCTCCTCTTTGCCAGCAGCTCTAACCGATCAAGGCTCGCTTTCCCACTGTGTTGCGACAATCGACGGTCGGTTCTCGGTGACCGCCAGCCACGCCGCAAGGTGATCGCACTGCGCGATGCCGACTTCGCCTTGCGGTGTCAGTTGAAGACCGCGCAGGACAGGATAGAGGAACACATCGGCCAGTGTGAAACCGGCGGTGGTCCAGGCTCCGTCTTTCTGGATTTCCGCTTCGAGGAAACCCAGCGCCCGGCTGATATTAGGCAGCGCGCGTTCGATCTTTTCCTGTTCGAGTGGAAAGCCCGCAACGCGGTGCATGATCCACGGCATGACGAGGCCGTTCTCAAACAGCGGGAACAGGTAATTGTTGGCGATGGCGATCCATTTGTCGGAAATGGCGCGCGCGGCAGGACCGGCAGGCTGGAGCGCGCCGTCATTGTGCGCATTGTCGAGATACTGCGCGATCGCGACGCTTTCGATCAGCTCCAGTCCATCGACCTCAACCACCGGCACCTTGCCGAAAGGATGGCGGTTCTCCGGCGACTGCGCAGGGGTGGGAATCGTTTCGTGGGAAAGCCCCGCTTCCTCGCAGGTAATCTGGATGATCCGGGTGTAAGTCGAAATGACCGTTCCGAAGATGCGGACCTGGCCCATCACTTAGACCCGAACATGGCCCCGTCCGGTGCCGACGCGGCAATCTTGTCGAACAAGCCATTTCGGAGGCGCAGAATTCCCACTTCGGGCTCACCAAGCACTAGACGTGTGTAGCCAAATGCCTTTTCCGGCTTGATGTCATTCCAAGGAATAATAACCGGGCGCGATAGCGGCGAGAGAAATCGTGAGGCTGACAGACGCATTCCGCGTTCACAAACGTCGATGGTCAATCCGAAGCCATATTGGACGCCCCCCGGTGGGAAACGGCCCATGCTGCCGGAAACGCTTCCAAATCTCTCGATTGCAGGCTCGTTCGGGTTATCGGCATAAGCCTCGCGCAAGCCGAGCCAGCCACTCATCACGCCGAGCAAACAGGTTATTACTAACCATAGGAGCGAGCCGAAGATCGCAAAACCAATGACAATGGAAACGATGGAAACGACGGAGATATCGCCCCCCATCGCGGGTTAAACCCGCATCGGCATCAGTACATACAACGCGGGGCTCTTATCGTCCTGCCGGATCAGCGTCGGTGCGCCAGCATCGGCGAGGTGCAATTCGACTGTGTCGTTGTCGATCTGATCAAGGATATCCTTGAGGTAGTTGGCGTTGAATCCAATCTCGAACCCGTCCGAGCTATATTCAGCTGCCAGTTCCTCGGTCGCGGTGCCGTTGTCGGGCGATGTGACCGACAGAGTGACCTTGTCCGCATCAAGGCCCATCTTCACTGCGCGCGTTTTCTCAGTGGCGATTGTTGCCACACGATCAACGCCTTGGAAGAAGCTCTTCGGATCGACTTTCAACAGTTTGTCGTTCCCGGTCGGGATCACACGACTGTAATCAGGGAAGGTTCCATCGATCAACTTGCTGGTCAGCACCACCCCGCCCTCACCGCCGAGCGTGAAGCGGATCTTGCTGGCTGACAGGTCGATCTGGACATTGCCGTCCATCGCCTCGTCGAGCAGCTTACGAAGCTCAGCGACTGCTTTGCGCGGCACGATGACGTCGGGCATGCCCTCAGCACCGTCTGGGCGAGCGAGCGTGAACCGCGCAAGTCGGTGACCGTCAGTTGCAGCGGCCTTCAGCACCGGTTCGTCTTCGTCGGTCACATGCAGGAAAATGCCATTGAGGTAGTAGCGGGTTTCCTCGGTCGAGATCGCAAACCGTGTGCGGTCGATCATCTCAGCCAATGTCTTGGCTGGCAGTTCGAATGAAGTCGGCAGATCGCCTTCGACGATCACCGGAAAATCATCACGCGGCAACGTAGGCAGCTTGAAACGGCTGCGCCCGGCCTTGATCTCCATCCGGTTCTCGGCGGTCTCCAAGCTCACTTGGCTGCCATCGGGCAATTTGCGGGCGATATCGAACAGCAAGTGTGCGGATACTGTGATCGCGCCCGCATCCTCGACCGAAGCCGCTGCCATCGTCTCGACCACCTGCAGATCAAGGTCGGTCGCCATCACCTTCACGCTGCCGCCATCGCTGGCGTCGATCAGCACGTTGGACAGGATCGGGATGGTGTTGCGGCGTTCGACCACCGACTGGACGTGAGAAAGACACCGCAGGAGCGTCGCGCGTTCGATGGTAGCCTTCATGTGCCTAGCCTATCACTTCTCGAATTGGTGCGAAGAAGGGCCGGAATCGCCCCTCTAGCGCCGGGAATTACGCGAAAACCTTAGCGCGGTGGAAAATACGGGCAAGTTCGGGTTCGCGCGAGTGCGCATTCCCTTGGGGATAAGGGCGCTTACAAGCAGCCTTTACTATCCCACCATCGCCATGCCGCCATTCACATGCAGCGTTTCGCCGGTGATGTAGCCTGCTTCGCGGCTCGCGAGATAGGCGCAGGCGGCGCCGATATCGCTGCCCTCGCCCATCTTGCTCATCGGGATGCGCGAATTGATGGCGTCCTGCTGCTTCTCGTCCAGCGCCGATGTCATGGCGGTGCGGATAAAGCCCGGCGCAACGCAATTGGCGGTTATCCCGCGCGAGGCGACTTCCTGCGCAAAGCTTTTGGTCATGCCGGTCAGGCCAGCCTTGGCAGCAGCATAGTTCATTTGGCCGGGATTCCCCGTCGCACCGACGACGCTGGTGATGTTGATGATCCGGCCAAACCGACCCTTCATCATCGGGCGAGCGCTGGCCCGCATCAGCCGGAAGGCGGCTTCGAGGTTGATCGAAATTACCTGATCCCACTCATCATCCTTCATCCGCATCGCGAGGTTGTCACGCGTGATCCCCGCGTTGTTGACCAGAATGTCGATTCCGCCGAGCGTATCGAGTGTCGCGGGGATCAGTTCCTCGACCTGCGTGGTGTCGGAAAGGTTGCAGGTGATCTCGACATGGTCGCCGCCGACTTCGCTCATCAATTGCTCGCGAAAGACCCGCAGCTTGTCGCCGTTTGAACCGGACAGCGCCACACGCGCACCCTGACTCGCCAGAGCAGTCGCGATCGCCGAACCGATACCGCCGCTCGCGCCGGTTACCAGCGCATTCATTCCCTCGAGTGAAAACATATCGGGCTCCTCACCACTCCAGATAATAGATCAGAGCCGCCTCTCCCTTCGCCCCCGTGCTCTCATACAGACCACGCGCGGGCAGATTATCGGGTTCGGTCCCCAGCCAGATCTCGTCAAATCCTTCGGCATCGGCGCGGTCGAACACCATTTGCATGAGCTGCCGTGCAATACCTTGTCTGCGCCAATCGTCGCCTGTGCCGATCTCGTCAAGGTATAGCTCGGTCGGCTTGTCGGGATGGAGGTGTACGACACACATCACCATGCCGACGACAAGGCCTTCATTCAGCGCCAGACACATCCAGTTTTGTGGAACCGCTAGGTAGGCTTTCAGATTCCTAGGATCGATGGCGTGGTCGAACACCCCATCTGCCACACGGTCCAGCAGATGCGCGTTTTCTGCGTCGACCCAGACGGTGTCGAACTCACGGAGCAAAGCTGACCCGCCGTTCTTCACGAATTCGGCCGCTCCGCATGCTCCCCTCGACCAGTTCGTAGCCCATCAGCGCAAAGACGCGGTCACCCATAAAGATCGGGCGAGCATTGCCGTACCAATCGACGCAGGAGGCAACGCAATTGTCATCGACAGCGTTTTCAGTTTGCGCGACAAGCTCACCAGCCGGTGAAAGCGAACGATTGTCACGCCGCAGGAAAGCGATCGATGAACCAGAGCCAAGGAATTCCGAACCCGTCTGTTCGATTTGGCGGCTGACTGGCAGGCCCAGAGTGCCGCTCAATCCGTCCGAACCACGGTCAGGGCGGTAGAAGAACGCCTGACTGCGTGTTTCGCCCTCATTGGCGGCAGGAAGCAGGTACGTATCCTCAACCTTCGCACGCCTGCCCAAGGCGAGCGATGAGAAGCCAAGCGCGCCGCCCTTAGATGGGCCGATGGCAACCCCATCATTCCCAAGCCTGTCGAAGCGGGTGATGCCGTGGGATAGGGGTATTTCCTGCACTGCGCGGCCATTGAGCGGGACGGCATAAACCATCGGGCTTTCGCCTTCGCGGCCATAGCTTCCCGCCGCGTAGAGCAGGTAGTCGCCGACATAACGGTTGTGTAGCCGCCAGCCATCAGGTTTGGGCAAGGACCGGTAGCCTGACTTCGGCAGCGCCCGCGCACCGTTGTCAAAGTCGTCTAGCCCGATACTTGCCATCGCAACTTCGCCGCCACTGAACTCGCTCGCCCACATACCGTCACCATTGCCGAGGTCGCGCAGAAGGACGCGTAGTACGCCGTCACCCGCATCCTCGGCGAAGGAGAACTGGTCGATCGGCGAACCGGCAACTTGCACCGCGCCGGGCTGCGAACCATCAAGCGGGATGCGATAGAGTTGGCCCGGCACGCGCCTGAAATTCTCTCGATCCCAGAAGGTCTGCGTGCCTCCGGTCCAGACATAGACCGCGCTGCGCGACACATAGAAGCTACGGCTCCATGTGCCTGCGATGGCGCGGGCGCTGCATTCAAGCTCCGGCGTCGAAAGATCGCACCGCGTGACGACGTGCAGCATGTTGAGATCGAATTCGCCATCGCGGTAGGGCTCTGCGATCAGGAAATCCTGCGGCTCTACCAGTGGTTTGGTATCAGCGTCTTCGCCATAGCCACGCAGCGCGGGAAGATTCTCGTAAAGATTGTCCCACCGCGCATAGACGGGCGCGTAGAGGATCAACTCATTGCCGATCAGGCGCGAGGCATAGTTGCTTGACGAATAGTAGTCCCCCGAACGCAGATAGTGCGTGTCGCGATAGGTCAGCTCGCCATCGT
Organism: uncultured Erythrobacter sp.; assembly: GCF_947499705.1. Classification (NCBI taxonomy): domain Bacteria; kingdom Pseudomonadati; phylum Pseudomonadota; class Alphaproteobacteria; order Sphingomonadales; family Erythrobacteraceae; genus Erythrobacter; species uncultured Erythrobacter sp. Next base: position 1,558,597 of record NZ_CANMPJ010000001.1, read on the forward strand.
CGGAGAGGTCGAAGCGATTAAGCTCGGTTCCGAATTCGCTGTAGGAATAGCCGATCACTATGACCTGATTGCCGCTGACCAGCATCTCGTCATACCAAGTGCCGCCCGGATTGGACTTGCCCGGAGGGAAGGCGTTGGCCGAGCTGATTGGCCTCAGATCATCGTCGCCGTGGTTGATCGTGAACAATCGCCCGCGCCGCAGGACGATCAGATAGTCACCGGCGTTCTTGACGATCCCGCCTTCATCGACGCCCGCTTCCTGAGTGTTGGTGATGCTTTCGGGTTCGGCGGCATCGGCAGAGGCATCGGCGGCGGCTTCAACCCCAGCTGATTCGTAAACGGCGGCTTGCCGACGCTCTCGCTGCCGCTTCGACAATTTCTTGGCAAACGCTTCTAGCTCAGCCTTCGAAGCGAAGCCCCCAAGGCCTGCTGGTGCGTCATTGGAAGCAGAGCCCTCCGCCGGTGCGCATGCTGCAAAGCTGATAGAGGCCGCTGCGACGAAAGCCCCAAGAATTCTAAACCGCATCACCCTCTCCCCGTGCAATTCGAGGAGACACTATCGCATAGCAGGCGATTAACGCACGCTGGCTGCGCGATTAATCGATAGGTTCAGAGTGACTTGGCGAAGGCTTCCAGCTCTTCCATCGTGATCAGGCTGGCTGTCTCGGCTTCGCCTGCGATCTTACGGATCATAGGAGTAAGCACTTTACCGCCGAGCTCCACGAAGCTCCTGACACCATCGGCATGCATCGCGCCCACACTCTCACGCCAACGCACACGGCCTGTCACTTGCTGAACGAGCAATTCGCGTTCTTCATTGGCATCAGTGACTTCGCCTGCGGTGACATTCGCGTAAAGCGGCAATGCAAGCGTATCCGGTGATGTTTCTGCGAGCGCCTCGGCCATGCAGTCGGCAGCTGGCTGCATCAGTGAACAATGAAACGGCGCAGACACGGGCAGCAGAATGCCGCGCTTGATGCCGTGATCCTTTACCAGGCCAATCGCGCGTTCGATCGCCCCTTTGTGGCCAGAGATCACGACCTGCCCCGGATCGTTGTCATTTGCGACTTCGCACACCTCACCCTCAGCAGCGGCTTTGGCCAAAGCGGTCGCTTTCTCGATATCGGCACCAAGCAAGGCAGCCATTGCGCCAACGCCAACCGGCACCGCCGATTGCATCGCCTGCCCGCGCAGCTTCAGAAGCCGTGCGGTCGTTGCGAGATCAAACGCGCCAACTGCACACAGGGCGGTATACTCGCCGAGTGAGTGACCAGCGACACAATCGCCTGCATCAGCCAGCGAAACACCGAAGTCGGTCTCAAGCACGCGTAATGTCGCAATAGCATTGGCCATGATGGCAGGCTGTGCGTTTTCGGTCAGGGTCAGCTGATCTTCCGGTCCATCGCGCATGATCGAAGATAGCTTCTGGGAAAGAGCCTCGTCGACTTCCTCGAAGACGGCACGCGCCGCTGCGCTGGCTTCGGCGAGCTCAACGCCCATACCGACTTTCTGGCTGCCCTGTCCTGGAAAAACGAATGCGCGCATCTTGATCCTCCTCTTGGAGCAGCGCCGTTAGGAAGCGCTTGGCGGACTGGCAAGCCCGAACGGTACAACCCTGTTGGCAGCATTATGGCCTATCTCGGCGCGGCCGAGATAGGGAATCCCTCCCCGGGCGCACCAATATTGCGCGATCTCTTCCTCGGTCTGGCCGAATTCCACGTAGTTTTCCGGCACATCAGTTATCGCACCAAGCCGCAAGCCAGCAAGGCGCGGTAGGCTGTTCACAAGGTTGAAGAATATCCGGTCTATCGAATATAGGTGTTCACTCACTTCTTCGACCATCACAATGTGACCCGAAAGATCGGGCATGATTGGTGTGTTGGCGATCATCGCAAGCGTAATCAGGTTGAAAGCCGCAGCGGGCGTGGTGCCATCGAGACTTGGTTCGACCCCACTGACGTCACCTCCGAACCAACGAAGAACTCGGCGAACAGCCTCGCGCCCGCGCTCCGATCTTGCGCTAACGGGCATGGAACCGTGCACGCTCTGTCCAATCCCTGCTCGATACAGTGCCGCTAGAAGATACCCGCAATCGGAGAAGCCAACATATGTCTTGGCCCGCGCCGAGTGGTTCATCTGCGCAACGGCAGCTTCGGCAATCCGGTTGGAACCATACCCGCCCTTGGCAAACCATACCGCGTCGAATGCCGGATCATTGGCGCAATCCAGCAATGCCTCAAGCCGCCGCAGATCGTCGCCTGCAAAATGCCCTGCGCGCTCAAAGCATTGGTCGTGAAAGGTGACCTGGTGCTGCGGAAATTCGTCGGCAACCAAGGCCTCAAGCGCTGCCGCATGTTCGCGTGTGATCGGGGTGGCCGGTGCGCAGATAACAATATTTGTCATTGGCAATGATCTAAGTCGCTTGTCAGGTTAGGTGCAAGCCAATAACCATGATTCCCATGGCGGATGGGATCGATGGGCCGGACCTTACGGGTCGGCCATTCTTTTTTTGCGGGATCGGCGGATCGGGCATGCTCCCGCTGGCGCAGATCGTTCACGGTATCGGCCACGAGGTTGCGGGATCGGACCGCAGCCGCGATCAAGGGCGAACTCCTGAAAAGTTTCAATGGCTTGAAGGTAGCGGCTTCAACCTGTTCCCGCAGGATGGCAGCGGGTTGAACTCTACCGACCAAATCCTGGTGGCATCCGCCGCAGTCGAAGACACCGTGCCCGAAGTGATCCGTGCCAAGGAATTGGGCTGCGAACGCATGAGCCGGGCCGAGCTGAATTCGGCTTTGTTCAATCAGGCGGGATACTCAATCGCGATTGGCGGCACCTCCGGCAAATCGACCGTTACTGGCATGATTGCCTGGATACTAGCGGAGGCGAAATTCGACCCCACCGTCATGAACGGCGCGGTGATGAAGAATTTCGCCAGCGACGAAAACCCCTTCGCCAGTGCGCGGGTCGGAAGGCCTCAGATATTCGTAAGCGAGGTGGACGAAAGCGACGGGACTATCGCGCTCTATCGTTCGACCATTGGCGTGCTTCTCAACGTCAGCCTCGACCACAAAAGTATGGAAGAACTGCGGGTTCTGTTTGGCGATTACCTTGCGGCATCCGGCTGCGCGGTGGTCAATTTCGACAATGACGAAGCGCGGTTCCTCGCCGAACGCGCATCGCAATTGGTGAGTTACGGAGTTCGCAACACTGACGCCGACATCACCGTGGAACCTGACTCCATCGATCAAAGCGCGTTTGGTATTCGCGCGGCGGTGCTCGACAATCGCAGCCGCGAAGTCTTCCCGCTAATCCTGCCAATGCCCGGTATGCACAATCTCTCGAATGCACTGGCAGCCATCGCTGCCGTGAGCGCGGCCGGGATCGACGTGCGCAACGCCGCCTATGCTCTGCGCTCGTTCGAGGGGCTTGCCCGGCGCTTCGACGTTGTCGGCTCAACCGAGGGCGGCATCACCGTCATCGACGATTTCGGGCACAACCCGGAGAAATGCGCCGCTACCCTGCGCACGCTCAAAGCCACGCACGGACGCGTCATCGTCTTCTTCCAACCGCATGGCTATGGACCGCTTCGCCAGATGGGCGACGAACTCGCGGAGACTTTCGCAAAGGATTTGGATTCCGACGACATCACGATCATGTGCGATCCAGTCTACTTCGGCGGCACGGTAGATCGCAGCGAAGGAACCGAGCGGATTATCGATCTGATCAATGCTGCTGGCGGGAATGCGGAACACATTGCAGAGCGCGAAGATTGCGGAGACCGGATCGTCGAAATCGCTCAGCCGGGAGACCGCATCGTCATCATGGGCGCGCGCGATGACACACTGACGACCTTTGCCAAGGGCGTCTTCGAGCGGCTCGAATGAATGTCTATCGCCGAGCGGTATTGCACGGCTGGCGAATGCTGGCCGCGTTGATTCTATCCATCACGATCGTACTCGCTGTCGACCAATTCTACGGCCATTCGACCTTAGCCTTTGCCGCCGCGATCATTGGTCTGGTGATCGTCAATGCGCCGATGCTGCGCTTCAACTGCCCAACCTGCGGCAAAAACCTGTTCTTTCGCGGCGTGTTTGTGGTGCCATGGCCGAACAAGACCTGCGGCAAGTGCGGAACCCACCTCGACCAAGACGGTCCAGACCAGCTTCACCAAAATCGCTGATGGCGGGACGCGCATGCTCGGTCTAACTCCTTGAAAGAGGAGAGACCGAGCATGCCGCTACGCCCGCAATCGAACACCCGCGATTTTTCAATCGATACGCTGCTGCGGAACTGTGCAACCCAGCACGCAAGCCGCGAGGCTACGGTCGATGGCGCACAGCGGCTGACCTATGCGGAGCTCGACGAACGGGTCGAGCGAATGGCGCACTGGCTGTTCGCCAAGGGGATTGGCCCCGGCGACCGCGTGGCGATCCTGCTGACCGATGGCGCGCCGTATCTTACGATCCTACTGGCCAGCGGGCGGATCGGAGCGATTGCGGTGCTGCTGAATTGGCGGCTTGCTCCGAGTGAGATCGCATGGATCATCGGCAATGCCGAACCGACGATGACCTTCGTCAATCCGAGGTTTGTGGCGCTACTCGAAGAATCCGAGGCTGGCGACGTGATCGAAGTGGATGAATCGCACGCGCCCGATGGTACCTTCGAGAGCATTGTCGCGAACAACCAACCGGTCCAAACTTTGCCCGATCTCGCCGCCGAGCGCCCTCTTTACATGATGTATACCAGCGGCACGACGGGTAAGCCTAAAGGCTGTTTGCAGGCGGGGAGCGCAGTGGCGTCTTCAGCGATGGGGTTCTCGGTGCGGCGCGGGTTCACCCCCGAGGAACGGCTGCTCTCGATCAATCCGCTGTTTCACGTCGTCGGCATGCAGCAGGTCGCGGCGATGCTCGCCTGCGGCGGGTGCAGCGTCTTTGCCGGACGCGATGACGATAGCGCGGCCGTGCTCGATCTGGTCCACCGCGAAGCCAGCACCACGACCAGCGCCTTTCCTACGATCTGCTTCCCATGGGTCGCCATGGAGCCAGTCCGAGACGGAACGATGCCGCTCACCAACTACACCGGCGGAGCAGGCATGGGACGCCCGCAGATGTACGAATTCATCGAGCAGGACTGGGACGCTCGCGTGGTCGGCGGGTACGGGCAAACAGAAGTGTGCGGCTTTGCGACCTTCATCGACTATCCGGACATGCTCGAACACCCACGCTCGATTGGCTGGGCGATGCCACATGTCGAAATGACCATACTCGATCCGGATGGCAACCAATTGCCGCCCGGCGAAGAAGGCGAAATCTGTCTGCGCGGCCCCTCGGTGATGCTCGGCTACTGGCGCAATGAAGAAGCCACCGAAGCGGCGCTAGGCCATGGCTGGCTGCGCACCGGTGACCTTGGGACAATGGATGAGAACGGCCTCGGCTACCTGCTTGGCCGAGCGAAGGAGCTGATCAAAACCGGCGGCGAGAATGTCTACCCGGCGGAAGTCGACGCCGTCTTCGCCGAAATGCCCGAAGTCGCCGATGCCGGATGCGCGGGCGTGCCGGACAAGCAATGGGGCGAAGCGGTGAAAGCCTTCGTGGTGCTGAAACCCGGCGAGACCCTCAGCCGAGAAGAGATCACCGCGCGCTTCAAGGGCAAAATCGCCGGATACAAACGCCCGCGCTACATCGAATTCGTCGACGCCCTGCCCCGCGATCCGATTGGGAAGCTTCTTCGGAGGGAGTTGTCGACGCGACCAGTGAGCGAGGATCAGGCGGCTTAGTTCGCCGCTTCCAAAGCCTTGCGCCCCTCTTCCTCCCGCGCAAACGCCCGTTTGTAGGCGTCGCGTTCCGTCAGCCGTTCGCGGTACGCTTTCAGACTGTCCGGCACACGGTCGTCCAATCCGACATTTTGCGAAAGGATCAGAGCGTAGCCGACGCAAATATCGGCCACAGTAAAGCGGTCGGCGCACAGATATTCGCGCCCATCGAGCCGTTGCTCGACTTTCACGAGACGTTTTTCGAACCACTTGGCATAGGCCTCGCCAGCTTCGGCCCAGCCCTTGTCCTTCTCGAAGATCGCGAACCGCATATAGACCGTCTGAGGAAAGGTGATCGTTGCATCAGCGTGGTAGGTGTAATCGCAGTATTCCGCGTAATCCGGCTCGCCCGGCGCAATGGCAAGATCGGTGTAGCCCTCCCTGGTCGCAAGGTAGTGCGCAATCGCACAACTTTCGGTCAGCTTCGCATCACCATCGACGAGCATCGGAACGGTGCCGAGCGGATTGATCTCTTTGTACTCGGGTGCAAGGTAGCGCGGCGGAAATGGCAGGACTTTGAGATCGACCTCAACCCCCGCTTCCTCCGCGGCCCAGGTTGCACGCAGCCCGCGAGACCGGGCGCAGGTATAAAGAGTTGGCCGCGTCACGATCAGTGCGCTCCTTCCCAACCGATCACTTTGTGCAACACAAATGCGATCACCGCGCCTAGTGCCAATCCGATTACTCCGGAAATGGCCGCGTAGGTTAGCCAGCCCGCGATGCCCGAGAATGCTCCGCTAACTCCGGCAACCCATCCTTCCGCGCCGTGGGTGAAATCGTAGAGTAAGTGAAACCCAACCTCGTGCGTGCCGTGTACGATGATGCCCCCACCGACCCACAGCATGGCTACTGTTCCTATGACCGAAAGCGCGACCAGAAGTTTTGGCACTGAGTTCACGAGGAACCGGCCAAGCGCTCGAGCTGCGTCGCTGTCTTGTGTGGTGAGATGCAGTCCCACATCGTCCATTTTCACGATCAGTGCGACGACGCCATAGACAACAACTGTGACCACGAAGCCTACCAGGCCCAGCGCCAGACCGCGTTCCCACCACGTCGGCAGGTCAAGCTCGTTGAGGGTGATGGCCATGATCTCTGCCGACAGGATCAAGTCGGTGCGGACGGCCCCCGCGATGCGCTGTTTCTCGAATTCCAGCGGATCTTCGATCTCATCTTCGAGAGTCTTGCCGTGCTTCGCGCCGCCCAGCTTTTCCATCACCTTTTCCGCGCCCTCGTAACACAGGAAGGCGCCGCCGAGCATCAGAATCCAGATAATCAGCCACGGCAGGAATTCGGAGAGTAGAATTGCACCGGGCAACAATATGATCAGCTTGTTGAACAAGCTGCCTTTGGTGATAGCCCAGATGATCGGCAGTTCACGCGCAGGGCTTAAGCCTGTGACATAACTCGGCGTGACCGCCGCATCATCGATGACCACGCCAGCAGTCTTGGAACCCGCCCTGCCCGCAGCCACCGCAATATCGTCGGCCGAGGCCGCCGCAGTTCGGGCGATTACCGCCACATCATCCAGCAATGCTGCCAATCCTGAAGGCAATGCGATTCCCCTATTTGCCGACTGTGCTTTGTGCCGCGTGCCCGCACTGAGCGCCGCTGACAAGCCTTGCATTTGCCCGCAAAACCAGTATGTGCGCGCCTTCGCCTCGTTAGAGGTGGAGCAAGAAAGCCGGAGGGGCCCCGTCATCCGGACGGATCAGCCAGCGATCGGCAGCAATTGAAAGGAACGCGAGATGGCTCATTACGAGCATATCTTCCTCGCGCGTCAGGACCTCTCGCAGGCCCAGGTAGACGCGCTGGCGGCCACGGCGACCGAAATCGTCGAAGCGAACGAAGGCAAGGTCACCAAGACCGAAACCTGGGGCCTCAAATCCCTCGCTTACAAGATTGAGCGCAACCGCAAAGCACACTTCGTAATGCTCAACATCGACGGGCCCGGCTCGGTCGTCGCTGAGCTTGAGCGCCAGACGCGCATCAACGAAGACGTGATCCGCTACATGACCATCCGTGTCGAAGAGCACGAAGAAGGTCCAAGCGTAATGATGCGCAAGAACGAACGCGACCGTAAGCGTCGCTCTGACCGTGAGGACCGCGACTGATGGCACGCCCGTTTTTCCGCCGCCGCAAGTCTTGCCCGTTCTCCGGCAATGACGCCCCCAAGATCGATTACAAAGACGTACGTCTGCTTCAGGGCTTCATGTCCGAGCGTGGCAAGATCGTGCCTTCGCGCATCACCGCCGTTTCTGCCAAGAAGCAGCGTGAGCTCGCCAAGGCGATCAAGCGCGCCCGTCACATCGGCCTGCTGCCGTACATCGTGAAGTAAGGGAGAAAGAACATGGATATCATTCTCCTCGAACGCGTCGAGAAACTCGGCACCATCGGCGACATCGTCACCGTGAAAGATGGCTACGCCCGCAACTTCCTGCTTCCGCAGAAGAAGGCCCTGCGCGCGAATGACGCCAACAAAAAGGTGTTCGAAGCCAATCGTGAGCGTCTTGAAAAAGAAAACGCCGAGAAGCGTACCGGTGCAGAAGCAACTGGCGAAAAGGTTGCTGGTGCAGAGGTCATTCTGATCCGCGCTGCATCGAACACCGGCCAGCTTTACGGCTCGGTCAACGTTCGCGACATGGTCGCCGGTCTGGTCGAACAAGGCCACGACGTCGACAAGAAGCAGGTCATCATGGGCGCGCCGATCAAGACGATCGGCATGCACGATGTGACCGTAGCGCTGCACCCAGAGGTGCACGTGACCGTCAAAGCCAACGTGGCGCGTTCGGACGACGAAGCTGAATTGCAGTCGCAAGGCGTAGACGTTCTGGCGCAGATGTTCGAAGACGAGCAGAAACAAATCGAGGAACAGGCCGACGCCAACCGCATCGACCCTAACCTTGAGCCGGGTGAAATCCCCGCTGAATTGCTCGACGAAGGCGCTGCTCCGGCAGAAGAAGCTGCTTCGGACGACGCTTCGGCAGAGGAAGAAGCCAGCGAATAACTCGCACAGGGTTCTATCACACCAAACACAAAAGGGCGCGGCTGTGATGGCCGCGCCCTTTTTGTAAGGGACGCCGCATTCTTCGGAAACGCGAGTGTCTTTGAAACATTCGACTTCAATCGCTAGGTGAAATGCATGACCTCAATCCCCGACATCATCGAACAATTGCAACAGCACTATAGCGACGCGGTAACCGCCTTGCGCGACGACGTGATCGCCTTTGGCCGGAACGGTACGGTTCCTCCCAAGCGCAAACGCGAGGATGGCAGCTATGCCTACCCGCAGCTGACGTTGCATTATTCGGGTGTCGGAGAGCCGCTGGACCGCAGCCGCGCATTCGGGCGTCTTGAGATTCCAGGCACCTACACAACCACGATCACCCGGCCCGATCTGTTTGCGTCGTACCTCGCCGAACAGCTCGAACTGATCTCTGCCGAGTATGAGATTGATGTCACCGTTGGCCGGTCGCGGCAGGAAATCCCTTTTCCCTATGTGCTCGATGGCGAAGCCGGTGCAGCAATGGTCGGGATCGCCCCGACTGACATTGCTCAGCATTTCCCCTCAACCGACCTCGCCCTGATCGGAGACGAACTCGCAGACGGGATCGAGTTCGACGAGCATCAGGATATGCCGCTGTCGCTCTTCGACGGGCTGCGGACTGACTACTCATTGGCTCGTTTGGCACACTACACCGGAACCAAGGTCGAAGACTTTCAGGACTTCATCCTGTTCACCAACTATCACCGCTATGTCGATGAATTCGTGAACTGGGGTGCACAGCAGATCTGTGATGGCGGATATACCGGGCTGACCGGAGCGGGTGGCCTCAATATCAGCGAATGCGTCGACAATGCGCAGGAACAGCTCAGCGACACAGCTTGGCGCAAGCACCAAATGCCCGCTTACCACCTGATCCGCGAAGACGGCCGCGGGATTACCCTCGTCAACATCGGCGTCGGACCATCCAACGCCAAGACGATCTGCGACCACCTCGCCGTACTGCGCCCGCATGCATGGATGATGATCGGTCACTGCGGCGGTGTACGCTCCAGCCAGAAGATCGGCGATTTCGTGCTCGCGCACGCCTATCTGCGCGATGATCACGTGCTCGACGCCGTCCTCCCGCCTGAGATTCCGATCCCACCCATTGCGGAGGTCCAACAAGCGCTGGCTGTGGCGGCGGAAGAAGTGTCGGGCGTCCAGGGAGCAAACATCAAACAGCGCATGCGCACCGGTACGGTCGTGACCACCGACGACCGCAACTGGGAGCTGCACTATTCCAGCTCGGCCAAGCGTTTCTCGCAAAGCCGCGCGATCGCAGTCGAAATGGAAAGTGCCACCATCGCCGCACAGGGATACCGCTTCCGCGTTCCCTACGGCACGTTGCTATGCGTGTCGGACAAGCCGCTGCATGGCGAGATAAAATTGCCCGGTCAGGCAAACCAGTTCTACGAACAGGCGATCGCCGCGCACCTCCAGATTGGCTTGGAAGCCTGCACAAGACTACGGGACGAAGGCGACCGCCTGCACTCACGCAAACTGCGCGCGTTCAACGAGCCGCCGTTTAGATAAGGTCTAGCAACCTCAGGCGACCGCAGTCGCCTCCAGCTCGATCATGATGTCGGGATCGTACAGCCTTGAGACACCGAGCAGAGTCGCCGCAATCTGCGCACCAGCTTCACCGTGGATCGGCATGATCTGATCCGCTCCTGCCATGAAGGCATCTACATCGGTGGTGTAGAAGTTAAGCCGAACAAGATTGGCCGGCGTCATGCCCGCTGCCTTAAGCGCGTCTACTACATTGGCCCAAGCCGCCTTATACTGCGCGACAATATCGCCGGGATGCATAGGGGATCCATCGGCTGCTGAAGCCGTCTGGCCAGACAGATACAACGTGCGTGAACCGCCGGTTACTTCCACTGCATGGTGGAGACCGAAACCCTGTAGCCACGGCGTTGGATTATGCGTTTTCACATCCATCATACACTCCTCTTCGCGGTGCGAGGCGACCGCATGATTTCTAACGTCAGCGCCCGCTCTCACTGAACGCCGTCAGCTCATTGCGCAGCTTGCCTAACTCCTGACCGAACACCAGAATCTGCGCCTGCGCGTTGGCGTAACTGACGCCGTAGATCGCGTTGATGTAACCCTGCAGCACCACCGTGCCATCCTCGACGCGGTAGACTTTTCCATTGGGGTTCAGGTCATTGTAGCGGTTGAGCAGCTGGTCGAGCTCCCCGAGGCTGCGTTGATCGTTGCGGGTGAACACAGCGATCATCAGCAGGCCCGCGCATCCAGTTTCGGCTGCGCAGGCGCGGGGCGACAGAGTGAAATTGACCCCGCCGTCTGCGCTTACACGGTAGATTTTCTCGCCGTTCGGTCCGCCTTCAATATCCCAGCTCGTGCCTACATCGAGCAGCAGCCGCGAAATGGTGGAATCGTTGAACTGAGTGACAACCTGCTGCTGACTCTGCGCCTGAGCGGGCGCAGCGAGCAAACTCACCGCACACAGTAGTCCAAGCAAACCCCCGATAATCTTCATTCTTCCGTCCTTGATATGCGCTGCTCCACCCTTGCAGCTTCTTATCTCTTTCTGTCCGAAAACCGCTTAACGAGTTGGATCGGCCACGTCACGTTGCGCGGAGCTATTGTTCAGTCGTTACCGGAATGAAGCCATTGGCCAAGGCCATCTCTTCGAACAATCCATCACACAGCCGCTTCTCAGCTTCACAAAGCAGGCCCATCGACATTTCCGAAGTCTCGGGACCGGTCGATTCGACCCACCTCTTAAGAACGCTCGGATGGGTGGGGTCACCAAGAGGTGAGAACGACCAAACCGCGAGGTTGGTTTTGTCAGCAATGATCGTCCACCCCCGCTCTAGTTTGGTCTCCACGTCGCTCCGATTCACTAGACTCGCTTTGGCTTCGGCGAAGCTTGAAAATTCGATACCGTCTGAAATCGTATCGGGAAGCTCTGGTGGCTGATAGTTGGGGCAGCCACGAGCGACAATGCGCCAGACAAGCTCCATTTGCAGAGGCGAACTGGTCTGCGCGATTGATGCCGCCGTCTGATTTTCAAGAACCGATTGCTGAGTGCGAGCGATGACGAAGCTATCAGCATCGGGCGCCTTGTGCAGGATCATGTATCCGCAGTGACGATCAACCTTGGTAAAGCGCGCCGTCATATCGAGCGCAACGTAGATGCCCGGCTTGGGCGTGTTCGACGCATCCTTTGTCCAGGTGATTTTGGTGATCTCGCGTGAGACCGTGCGTCCCCAGTTTTGTCTTGCAGTGCGTTCCTGCTCCTCAAATCTATCCAATGGGAGCATTCCCTGTAGCCCCGAGCCCATCATTGAATGCGCTACGCCATAGTCTTGAGCATCGAGCAGTCGGAAATATCGTTCGAACGCTTCCTTTGCCTGATCCTCTAGTTCTTCACTCGGAATCCAGCCTGCTGTCGATCCAGCCGTGATATTTACCTCGCGAGAGGCATCCTGCGCGTACGAAGAGGCCGAAGAAAGAAGGGCCAGAAACCCAACACAAATTCCGATGAGCTTTCGCATCACCCCTTCCCCTTCGTCTTGGTCGCTCCCGGTTTGGCATTGCCTTCGATAAACTGGATGATTTGGCCAGCCACGTCTTTTCCGGTCGCGTTCTCGATGCCTTCGAGCCCCGGTGAGGAATTGACCTCCATGATGACCGGTCCGTGATTGCTGCGTAGCAGATCGACGCCGCAGACATTGAGGCCCATGGCTTTCGCCGCGCGCACTGCGGTCGAACGCTCCTCGGGCGTGATCTTGATCAGCTCGGCAGTGCCGCCGCGGTGGAGGTTGGAACGAAATTCGCCCTCTGCACCCTGGCGCTTCATTGCGGCAACCACCTTACCGCCCACTACGAGGCAGCGAATGTCGGACCCGCCTGCTTCCTTGATGAATTCCTGCACCATGATGTTTACATTGGCGCCGCGAAACGCCTCAATGATCGACGCTCCACCTTTCAACGTCTCTGCGAGCACCACGCCGATCCCCTGCGTTCCTTCGAGCAGTTTGATGACCACCGGCGGTCCGTTCACCGCCTTGATGATCTCCTCGGCCTGTTTCGGATCGTTGGCATAAGCAGTCAGCGGCAGGCCGAGACCGTACTTTGCCATGATCTGGGTTGAGCGCAGTTTGTCCCGGCTCCGGCCGATCGCGACACTCTCATTCAGCGACCAGACCCCGCCCATTTCGAACTGCCGCAGAACGGCGAGCCCGTAATTGGTGATCGACGCCCCGATCCGCGGAATGACCGCTTCGTAACCACTCAGCGTTTCGCCCCTATACATCACTGTCGGTCGGTGGCTGGCGATGTTCACGGTGCAGCGGGTGGTGTTGAGAATATCGAGTGTGTGCCCGCGTTCCTCCGCCGCTTCGACGAGGCGCTTGTGCGAATACAGGTTCGGATTGCGCGCCAGCATTGCGATTTTCATTTCGAGATCCTCATGATTTGTGGCTCTTCGCCGACTTTATGCCGGGCGTTTGAAGCCACGAATGTCCGCTATCGACGAGAAAACGGCGGCGTAGCGAGGACCGACCGATCAGCATGGGAAACTTCATCTCCGAACGATCTGCGAGGCTGATTTCGGCGCGGAATTGGGTTTGCCCTATCAGCAGCGGTGTCTTGATGACATAGCGTCGCTGGGTGTCGCCATTCGAGCTGGTGATGCCGCGTATGTCGACATGAACGGCTTCACAGACATGCCGTTCCCCATCCCAATCGACCGCAAAGCGCACAAAGCTCTGGCCATCGCGCCCAATCTCTTCAATCACTTCGCCGTGCAGCGAGGATGTGCGCGCACCGCTGTCGATCTTGGCGGGGATGCCCGACAGTCCAAGGTCAGGCAGGTCGACCAACTCGCGCCACCCAACACTCGGCAAATTGGCGGCGGCGCGAGCCGATTGGCTCATTCAGCACCAACCGGCTGCAGAATTGCTAGCCCGTCCCCACCTTCGCCAACTTCCAGACGGCGCAGCACCTCACCGCTTTGATAATCGACTTCAGCAACCGTATTGCTGGCTGTTTCAGCCACATAGATCCGTTCGCCATTGTCAGACCAAAGGATAGTGACCTGAAAACTCTGCTCTGCTTCGTCCGGACTGGAAACCGCAATGCTGCGAACGACTTTGGCCGTTTCCAGATCGATCACGGTAAGGCCGCCATCGCGAAGATCGGACGTGATGGCGACATCGCCCTGAGGGCGAACCAGAAGACGCAGCGGGAAGCGGCCTGTCTCAACCGTCTCGCGCACTTCCATCGTCGTTGGGTCAAGCGCGAATGCCTGATCGGAACCTCGGGCGGACACCCACAATGTCTTGCCGTCTGGAGTTAGAGAGATACCCTCCGGCTCCTCCCCGACCGTCACCGATAGTGGTTCTGCATCCCCTGTCAGATCGACGCGGGTGACTGTCTTCGATGATAGGTCAGTAGTCCACGCGGCGCTTTCGTCAGGGGCTACTGCGAGCATATGGCTGCCCTCTTTGCCGGTCTTGAACTCATCCTTGCGACCGATTGGCTCCTCGACATTCGACAAGCGAAAGATCGATTGGCGTCCCTCCGCCGTCACATAGAGATTGCCGCTCGGCATCCAGACAATGCCATGCGGCGCGGCGCGTTCGCCAAGCTCCACCGAGACGATTTTTTCGAGCCCGGCGGTTTGCAGTATATCGACTGTCGTGCTGCCATAGCAGGCGACTGCCAGCAGACTTCCATCCGGTGAAAGCGCCAGTTCGTGCGGCGTGTCGCATGTGGGGACGCGCTGGATCTCCGTACCAGTCTGGAGATCCACGACAGATAGATCGTTCCCGCGCTTATTGGTCACGTAGAGAGTTGACCGGGGCGGATTGGCGTCCGGATCTGGGAGTAGATCGTCCATGTCCTCTGCCGAGCATCCTGCGGATGCCATGAGCATGACGGGAGCCAATCCCAGCCCGATCCGACGTACAGCCATATTACCAGCCTGCTTCCTGGCCTTCGTTCTGCTCTTCAAGCCAGTCCATAAGCGGGGCGAAGTATTCGACCATCGCTTTGCCTGACATCTGCCGCTCACCGGTGAAGGCTTCGAGAGCATCGGGCCATGGCTTCGAGGCACCCATTTCGAGCATTGCGTTAAGGTTCGTACCGACTTCCTCGTTGCCGTAGATCGAGCAGCGGTGCAGCGGCCCTTCCCATCCGGCGGTATCGCACGCGGCCTTGAAGAACTGGAACTGCAGGATCCGCGCAAGGAAGTAGCGGGTGTAAGGAACATTGCCCGGAATGTGGTACTTCGCGCCCGCATCGAAGTTCTCTTCGCTGCGCTCGACCGGTGGGACGATGCCCTGATACTCTGTGCGCAGGTCTGTCCATGCGGCGTTGGCATTGGCCATATCGGTCGAGCCATCGAACAGGCTCCAGCGATAGCGATCGACCAGCAAGCCGAATGGCAGGAATGCAACCTTGTCCATCGCCTGACGCAGCAGCAGACCGATATCCTTGTCGGCGTTCGGCACCTGCTCCGGCTTAAGCATGTCGATCTGCACAAGGTATTCCGGCGTGATCGACAGCGCGATCATGTCGCCGATGGCTTCGTGAAAACCATCATTCGCACCGGTCAGGTGCAGCAGGTCCTGCTGGTTGTAGGCGCGCTGATAGTAATTGTGGCCAAGCTCGTGGTGGATGGTGATGAAATCATCCGCGTTCGGCTTGATGCACATCTTGATGCGCAGGTCGTCGATATTGTCGATGTTCCACGCGCTAGCATGGCACACCACTTCGCGGTCGCGCGGCTTCACGAACTGGCTGCGCTCCCAAAACGTTTCGGGCAGCGGCTCAAAGCCGAGCGAGGAGAAAAACTGCTCGCCGACCTTGGTCATTCCGATTGCGTCGAGTTCCTTCTCCGCGATCAGCTCGGTCAGGTCATAGCCGATATCGCCTGCGCCTTCCGGAGCGACCAACGGGTAGATATTGCCCCATTCCTGCGCCCACATATTGCCGAGCAGATCGGCGCGGATCGTGCCGGTGGCGGGCTGCACGTCGTCGCCATGCTTTTCATTGAGCTTGCGACGGACATAGGTGTGCAGCGCGACATAAAGCGGCTTCACTTCCTGCCACATACGCTCCGTTTCAGCGGCAAATGCATCAGGGTCCATATCATAGTTGGAGCGCCACATTGCACCGAGATCGTTGAAGCCAAGTTCCTTCGCGCCGTCATTCGCGATACCGACCATCTTGGCATAGTCGCCGCGCATCGGAGCGCCGACATTGTTGTGCCAGCTCTCCCACATTTCAGCGAGTTCGGCTGGTGTACGTTCGATGTTGCCCATTTCGGCTTCGATATCGGAGCCGTTGATTTCCTCACCATTGAGCGTACCCCGCCCCTGACCGTAATCGGAGCCAAGCTTGGTGGCGATTTCGGAAAGCTCGGCGGCTGCTCCGTCACGCGATGGCGCCGGCATCACAATCCCGTTGCGCAGCATATCGAGCTTGCGCGCGGTCTCCGCATCCAGCCCTTCGATCCGGGCGTATTTCGCAGCTTCGTTCGCGTAGTTCACCGTCTTGAGCGTGAATTCTGCGCCGAACTGCGCAGCTAGCGAGTTGCTGTCATGGTTGAGGTTGGTCTGGTTCAGCCATGAAACATGGCTGTAAGTCTTCGAAAATGAATTGAGATCGGCTTCGACCTCCTCGACCCAGGCTTTTGCATCTTCTGCCGTGAGCGCTTCGGCTTCGGTGGAACCATGGGCGCCATGTCCATCAGCGAAAGCGGGCGTTGGCGCGGCCGCGAGCGAAATGGCAAGCGCAGACAGCGCGGTTGTGGCGAATTTCATAGGAGCGATCCTCGATTATCGAACAGTGAATTTTGCGACAAATTAGATGTGTAGCGGATTGAACCTGCAACCGCGCTGAATCAAGCGTGCGGCCCGGAAATTCTACGAACGACAAGCGCGATGATCACGCCGAGAAAGCTCGCAACCCACGCGACAATCTTGATCGGTTGCATGAAGGCCGCCGTCCCGGCCATCCAGTTACTGCCCTGATCTTGGACCAGTTGAACGAATTGCAGACCGGTCTCGACATAGTCCGTGACGCAGAAGATCACGGCAGCGATCGCAATTTGATGTCCGATCAGAACAACCGCGAAATTGCCGATCCGGGCGAAACTACGTCCTGCACGCCAAGCACCCAGACTGTAGATGCCAATGAAGACCAGGTCGCCAGCCATCGCGATCATTGCAAGCCAGCGTAGACCCGCTTGCTTCCACGCCGCCTGGATCGTGTCTACTTGAGCAGCAGTTGCAGCAGCCTGATGGTCGACAATTCCGTAAGGTGTGTCGGCGTCCAAGGTTGCACCGAGCGCGATGACGATAGCAAAGGCCAGCAGACCCCAAAGCCAGATGCGAAGATCGACCTTTTCTGCCGTCATGGCACGCTCAGAAATTCGACGATGGCAGCACCCAGTTCCGGCTTGGTCGCGCTGTCGAGATGCGCGCCCGGAATCTCTTGATAGGTAGCATTGGGCAGCGTCTCGGCGAGGTCGGTGGCTGAGCCGTTGTCCTGATCATCCACACCGCATGCCACCAGTGTTGGCATGGTAACGTTCGCCAATGAAGCCAGATCGAGGTCACCCATCGCATCAAGCAGCAACCGTGCAGCCGTGCGATTCACGCCCTGCGATTTGAGGAATTGCCGTGAGTAATAGGCCGGATCGTCGCGCGTGATGGTGTCGAACTCGTCGATCACGCGCTTGAAGAATGCAGCGCGCTTTTGCCATTCGCTGAGCCCCGATACGCCCATCCCAGCAACCACCAGCTTGCGCGGTGTCAGCACCTGTGTCGCCACCGCATGGAGCGAAGTGCGCGCGCCAAGCGAGAAGCCGACCAAATCGAACTCTCCTTCACCCAGCCCGAGATAATCGACCAGAGCCGCCGTATCGCGAACCAAGACTCCTGCTGGATAAGATGCGGGATCAGTTGGCGAGGCGCTCCGCCCATGCACCCGAAAATCGAGCATCACCGCCTCAAACCCCGCTTCCGCGAGGCGCTCTGCATGGCCCCATTTGATCCAGTTCATATCGGCGTTGGAGAAGAGGCCGTGAAGCAGGATAACAGGCGGGCCCTCGCCCATGCGATGCAGAGCAAGTTCCGTGCCGTCGAAGCTCGTGAAGGTCTCGGTCTTCATTCCGGACCGCTCAACACTTGCACCCATTCCTCTTGGTTATCCGGCTGCGTCTCCAAGTGCGGCACACCTTTAGGCAGTACAACCCAATCTTGCCTGCTCTTGATCCAGATATGCGCGACCGGCGCGAGTTCGGATGCATTGTCGAGCGACCCGCCCTTAACCGTTACCAAGCCAGGCCGATTGGCACCTGCATGATAGAGTCGCGTCCCGCATTGAAGGCAGAAATGGCAGTCGGTGTGCGATCCGCTGTCGGTCGGACGGCGCCACATGCCCAGTTCGCCTTCAATCGCGAGGCTCGCAGCGAAAACGGGAACGGAAATGCCGAAGGCGCTGGCCGACTGTTTCTGACACTCGCGGCAATGGCAGGCGTAGCAGGTCAGCGTATCCGCCTCGATACGATACCGCACTGCGCCGCATTGGCATCCCCCGGTGAAACTCACTGTTTCACCATCCCTTTTTGCTCCATCCGCCACTTGGCCATTGCGACCCGGTCCTGTCCGAAGAAGGGTTCGCCTTCGAACACCAGTGTCGGCACGCCCCAATGGCCTGCCGCTTCGAGCGCCGCTTGATTTTCAGCGATCTCAGCATCGAGTGCATCGGCATCGGTTTCGACCTCCGCCTCTAATTCGGCGATATCCAACCCTGCGCGGTCTGCTGCCCCGGCGAGGTGATCGCCTTCGTTCCAGCCATCTACCTCGCCCGAGAAGATGATTTTCGAGGCCTCATCGGCGAACGCCAGACCTTTGCCGCGCCGAGTGGCTGCCTGCCCCATCCTGCCAATGCGATAGATGTGCGGCTGATCCTTGGCGATTTCTCGCGTCGTCAGGTCCTGCACCACTGGATCAGGTCGCGGCCAGCGAAACGGGATGCCCAGCATCTGCGCGGAGCGAAACGAATCCATCAGGATGTAGCGCGGAGCCGCAGGATTGCCTGTGAACAGAATATCGGGATCGCGAATGGCAATTGGCCAGACTGTGCGCAGTGCAATGTCGAGGTCGTATTCCTCGGCCATCGCGCGATATCGGCCCACAGCCAAATATGAATAAGGCGAACGAAAACTGAAATACAAATCGGCTTTGAGCGTCATTTTGTGGGCCTTGCTATCTGAAGAAACACTGCGTGCCGGCGTAGAGCATCGAGACCTGCTCGCTTTCGAGGAACCCGCCGATCTTGTCACCCAGGGAGAATTCGCCGTCGAGCGTGCTTTCCTCGATCAGGTCGAACCCATCCGCTGCCTCAGCTTCCGCCTGAGGTGCGCCCAGTTGAAGATCGCCAACCAACGAAATCTCTGCCTGGGCCGGTGGGTCACCATCCAATGGCAAGCGCCAGAACCATCCGACCATTGATCCTTCCATGAAACTGACCGTCAGACCCGCACCATAGTCGGTAAACTCGATGGCGCCCGCTCCGCACTCACGGTTGATCCCGCTGCCGGTTGGTTCTCCCAGAACGCTCTCCAGTGCGGTTTCGACCTCAATCTTGCCCGCAGCAAAGTAGAACGCCTCCGGCCCTGCGCTCAGCCCCTCTCCGTTCAGCGCCACAGCACCCGCCTCAGCTTCGGCGGATGGCGGCCGCAAGGTCTGTTGCTCGGTCGGTGTAGGAACGTTGCCGCTATCGCAGGCCGCGAGGCCGAGCATCGCCGCCAATATCAAACCCAAACGCATGCTGCTGCCCCTGTCATGCTCAATAACGAAATTCATTCTTGTCTAAGCCATGGCGTGCGCAAGCTCCAGAAAATGATGTCCACATTGAGCTTGGACACCGCGTAGTCTTCAAACTCGGCGCGAGTGAACTTCTTGCCAGTCTGCGGGTTGGTGTAAGTCAGCGTCGGTCCTTGAACCGCCATTGCAACGACCGGCAGTTCATCGCCTACACTCTCAAAGAACGGATAGGCGTTCTTCTCTTGCGCCCTTCGATAGGGAATGATGTCAGGCCCGCCCATGCCAACACCTTCGGCCTGTCCGAATTCGAACAGGCGGCTCATATATTCGCGGTCATTGTCCCATTCGCATGGCCAGAAGTTGACGTACTGAACCACAAGCGAGCGCTCGAAGGCCGCCTTCGCCGCTCGCAGATTGCCCATCTCGGCATCGAAGTAGGTATCGCAGGTGAACCCGTCTGGAGCGCCTTCTCCGGTTTGAACCTCGATTGCGGTCTCAGGCAAGTTCATGCCGTAAATGCGGCCGTCGAAGCGCTCACCAAGAGCCGCCAGCAGTGCCTGAAACCGCGCGCGCAGTTCAGGGTTCCATTGCGCCGCGACCCAACCGGAGCCCTTCGCTGCGCCTTCGCCCGCATTGTCTTCCTGTCGGACCAGACCGCCGCCATATTTCGGCTCTTCGAGGATGTAGTCGGGCAGGTAACGGCTCTCTGGCAGGAAAAACCGATCCTGGACTTGAACGAACAGCTTCTTGCCGAGCTTATCGGCCAGCGCCAGTTCGCGCTCGATCTTCTCGAATTGATACTCGCCCTCGCGCGGCTCGACCCTGCGCCAGTTGTAGATGACTTGTGCCCCGTCGATGTCTTCGCGCGAAAGCAGGTCTTCGTGCTTGGCAAGCTCTGCCCCGCCAATGAAGATGAATTGCTGGAGGCCGTCTTCGACAACCTGCTGCGAGCGCTCGGATTCTGGTATTGGCTCAGGGGCCTGTGCGCATGCCGCGGCGCTTTGAAGAAACAGGCCCGACAAAAGCAACCGGATCGATCCTGTCAGCAGCTTTGGCGGCATACATTATCCCTTTTTCAAATGCCTCCGCCCCAGAAGCTCTGCGATCTGCACCGCGTTGAGCGCTGCACCTTTTCGAAGATTGTCCGAAACGCACCACAATGTCAGCCCGTTTTCGACAGTCGGATCTTCACGCACGCGGCTGATGTATGTCGCGCCGTCGCCAGCACTCTCGACCGGGGTCACGTAGCCACCGTCTTCGCGCTTATCGACCAGCATGATGCCTGGCGCCTCGCGCAGAATTTCCATCGCCTGATCAGCGGATAGCTCACTCTCGAACTCGATATTCACCGCTTCGGCGTGTCCGACGAATACCGGCACCCGCACACATGTGGCGTTGAGCTTGATCTTGGGGTCGAGGATCTTCTTGGTCTCGACCATCATCTTCCATTCTTCCTTGGTCGAACCATCATCCAGGAAGACATCGATATGCGGGATCACGTTGAAGGCGATCTGCTTAGTGAACTTGGCCGGTTCTACGCTGTCGCCAACGAAAATCGCGCGGCTCTGTTCGAACAGCTCATCCATGCCGGCTTTGCCTGCGCCAGAGACCGACTGGTAGGTCGAGACCACAACACGTTTGATCGTCGCAGCATCGTGCAGCGGCTTAAGAGCCACTACGAGCTGTGCCGTCGAGCAGTTCGGGTTCGCGATGATGTTGCGCGCGGTGTAGCCGTCGATTGCATCCGGGTTCACCTCCGGTACGATCAAAGGAACGTCCGGCTCCATCCGGTAAAGCGATGAATTGTCGATCACCACGCAGCCTGCTGCTGCTGCCTTTGGCGCGTATTCCTTGGCCGGGCCGGAACCCGCCGAAAAGAGCGCAATGTCCCAGCCGGCCCAGTCGAAATGTTCGATATTCTGGCATTTGAGCATTTTGCCGGTGTCGCCGAATTCAACTTCGGTTCCTTGTGATCGGCTGCTCGCAACCGCTGCGATCTCGTCGCACGGGAACTCACGCTCGGCCAGAACCTGCATCATTTCGCGTCCGACATTGCCGGTCGCTCCGACAATCGCCACCCGGTAACCCACTTCACATTCTCCAACTCGAATTCAATTGCGCGCTTCGCTTACGGCACTAGCGTGGCTTGGCAAGCGGAAAGGCTGTTGGAATGGATACGCAGGATTGGCGGGCGAAAGCCAAGTATTTCGACTTTCAGGGGAACCAGATTGCCTATTGGACCGGCGAGAATACGAATGCGAAACCGCTATTGCTGGTTCATGGCTTTCCGACCTGCGCGTGGGACTGGGTGCCGGTGTGGGATACGTTGGGCGCGCAGTACCATTTGATCGCCTGCGATATGTTGGGATTTGGACTTTCGGACAAACCCCGCTCAGGATACTCGATCCATCGTCAGACCGATGTGCAAGAAGCCATGTTGGAGTATCTTGGCGTCACCAAATTCGATGCTCTTGTGCATGATTATGGCGTATCGGTCGGACAAGAACTGCTCGCGCGCCAGCAAGAGGGCCCAAGCGCATCCGACCTTGGCCAGATGGTGTTCCTAAACGGCGGCATCTTTCCCGACCAGCACCGCCCCGTTCTGATGCAAAAGGTCGGCGTTTCGCCCTTTGGCTTTCTCCTTGGGTTAGTGAACAATCGCAATCTTTTCGGCAAAAGTTTCTCACAAGTCTTCGGCCCTCAGACCAAACCCAGCGAGCGTGAGCTCGATCAGTTCTGGGAGTTCATCGCACATAATGGCGGCCACCGGATCATGCACAAGCTGCTTCACTACATCGCGGATCGCCGTAAACATGAGGCCCGCTGGGAAGCCGCTCTGGTCCGCACACAGGACAAGATCGGCCTGATCAACGGTGCGCTCGATCCGGTGTCAGGCAAGCACGCCTATGACAAATGGCGCGAGGTTGTGCCTACTGCACGGCATCACCTGATCGAAACCGTCGGTCATTACCCACAGGTCGAAGCGCCTGATGAGGTCGCGGCAAAGGCATTGGAGTGGCTTGCCAGCTAGCTCACTCCGGCGGTGTCACCCCATTCGCCTCCAGGAAGCGGAAGATCGTGTTCCACATATGCGGTGAGATGTTCTCGCCCGCTACGCGGTGCGTGTAGCCGGGGTAGAGCATCATTTCGAACGGCACATTGCCTTCCTGCAGAACGCTGATCAGCTCTGATGAGTTCTCGAACACCACATTGTCGTCCGCCATGCCGTGGATCAGCAACAATGGATCACTGATCTTGGTCGCATCGGGAATCGCGCTGGCTGCGTCATAAGCGTCCTGAACTTTGCGCGGGTCGCCCATGAAACGTTCGGTGTAGTGCGTGTCGTAGAGCTCCCACTTGGTCACCGGAGCGCCGGAAATCCCCGCCGCGTAAAGACCGGGATCGGCCTGCATCTGCTTCAGCGTCATATAGCCGCCATAGGACCAGCCATAGAGCGCGATCTTGTCCGGATCGACGAAATCGAGCGTCTTGAGGAACTCCGCGCCTTTCTTCTGATCTCGCACTTCTACCCCGCCCATGGCGCGGTAAAGTGGCTGCTCGAAATCGACGCCGCGATTGGCCGTCCCGCGATTGTCGAGCGCGAAGTAGATGTAGCCCTTGTCGACAATCGCCTGAGCCAGCGCACCATCCCATCCGCCATCAACGATCTGCGGACCGGGGCCGGAATAATGATAGTAGAACACCGGATACTTTTTGCCTGGTTCAATCTGCGGCTTGAGCATCATGTAATGTAGCTCGGTGCCGTCCTCGGCTTCGATCGTCCCATATTCGGGCGACACATGGCTGAGCAGGTACGGCGTGTAAGGGTGATCCTCGTCGAGCGCGTTCTCCTCGACCCAGGTGACCCGCTGGCCATTGCGCGCCGCGAGATAGCTTTGCGTCGGCTGATCGGGCTTGGAACGGCTGACGAGTAGCAGCTTGCCTGCGCCGTCCATCACTGCGCTGTTGGTGTAATCATCATCTGTGAGTTGGGCCGGCTCTGCAGAGCCATCGAGCATCCCACGATAAATCTGCTGGGTCAGGACGTCCTTGGTCGCGCGGTAGTAGAACTCACCTTCCGCCTCGTTCACGCCGACCAGCTCGGTCGTTGGAGAGGTGCCACTGGTGAGTGGAGTCCAACTCCACTCCATAATTTTGGAATCTGCCGGGACGTGCACCCCTCTCAATGGGCCCAGATCGTACTTGTAGAAATGGCCATAGCCATCGCGTTCCGACCACCACAGTAAGCTTCCATCTTTGAGGAACCTGTAATTGTCGGATAGATTGATCCAGTAGTCTTCACGTGCGGCGTTCTCGGTGAACCACACAAGGCTCTCACCTGTCGCCGGGTCGACGCGAAGCATATCCATAACAGTCTGCTCGCGATTCTGTCGCTGGACATAGATCGCACTGCCGTCTGGCGCCCAATCGACCCGAGCGATGTAGATATCGGTATCCAGACCGAGGTCGATCTGAACCTTGTTCGCGCCATCGGGGTCCATCACAATCAGTTCGACAATCGCGTTGTCACTGCCCGCGACCGGATAGCGCTGATCGAACACCTTAGTCCCGGTTGCACCGATCGCCGCACGGGTGACGATGCCGACCGGACTTTCATCGGTGCGCTGAACTACTAAGCGGCTGTCGTCGGGCGACCACCAATAACCGGTCAGCCTGCCCATTTCTTCCTGCGCAACGAACTCGGCCTCGCCCCAGCGGATTGTGTCCGCTTCCTTGGGAGTGATCGGAGCTGCTTCCGCCCCCACTTCGCCGACCCACAATTGCCAATCTCGAACAAAGGAAACATAGCGGCCCTTGCTCGACAGTTTGGGATTGAGCTCGCTTTCCTCAGTGTCGGTGAGGCGCGTGACCGCACCGTCCAACTTCGCGAGGTAGAGGTCACCATCCAGCGGCACGAGCACTCCGGTGCCATCGCTCAGCCACTGGTAGCTGATGATGCCTTTGAGGTTGCCGACACGCGCACGCTCGCGCTGCATCTTCTCGTCTTCGGAGAGCTCGCGTCCGCTGCCGAGTGCCTCGCTGTCGACCAGCATGCTCCAGCTCTGAGTCTCGATGTCGAAACCCCAGAGGTCGTACCGCTCGCGATCATCGTCGCGGTTGCGCAGCAGGGTCAGGTACCGGCCATCGGGCGACAGCTTGGCCTGGCGCGGCGCCGGGCCGTTCAGGGATGGCGAGGCAAAGACGCGCTCGAAGGTGAGTTCTGGTTCGCTGGTCACGGTGTGATCGTCCGCAAATGTTGGGCTGGATAGAAGAACCGCAGCGGCGGCAAACATGGCTAAGCGCATTTCAATGACGGCCCCTGAATTGTGGTCAGGACGCTCCTCGCAATGACGAGGGAGAATGGCAAGAGGCCAACGAAAAAGGGCGGCCCCGGAGGACCGCCCTTTCGAATTCGCTGACAAGAGCGCTTAGCTCTTTGGCGCGTTGTCCCGACGCTCGGCGATACGCGCACGCTTACCGGTGCGGCCACGCAGATAGTACAGCTTCGCGCGGCGCACGACACCGCGGCGAACCACGGTGATGCTGTCGACGATCGGCGCGTAAAGCGGGAACACACGTTCCACGCCTTCACCAAAGCTGATTTTGCGGACGGTGAAGTTGGAGCCCATGCCGCGGTTCGAACGCGCGATTACGACGCCTTCGAAGTTCTGGACACGCTCGCGGTTGCCTTCCTTCACCTTCACGCCGACGCGAACGGTGTCGCCCGCGCGGAATTCTGGAATCTCTTTTTCAACCTTGCCGATTTCTTCGGCTTCGATTTGCTGGATCAGGTTCACTGGTCCGTTTCCTTCGTTTCTCGCCGCGCGCCAGAGGCAGACTGGACCGGAGCGCCACTATAGCGTTCCCATAGATCCGGCCTGCGTAACCGAGTGTCGGTCTCCGCCTGAGCTTTTCGCCAAGCGGCTACCTTCGCATGATCCCCCGATCGCAGCACTTCAGGGATCGTGCGCCCTTCCCATTCTTGAGGTCGGGTATACTGCGGGTACTCGAGCAAGCCGTCTTCGAACGACTCTTCGTGCCCCGACAAGGCCGCGCCCATTACGCCGGGAAGCAGCCGAATGCAAGCATCAAGTATAGCCAGAGCCGCCGGTTCGCCGCCTGAAAGGACGATATCTGCGAGGCTTACCTGCTCAATCTCGGGCCGCGCTTCGAACAGGCGCTCGTCGAAGCCCTCGAACCGGCCGCAGATGAGGGTAACGCCGGGACCGGATGCGATTGCGCGGATACGCTCCTGAGTAATCGGCTTCCCGCGCGGGGTCATTGCTAACACTGGCACAACACCCGCTCGTCCTGAGCTTGTCGAAGGACTGTTTTGCTTTTCTGCACCCTCTGGTGAAGTGAAGGGCGATGCTTCGGAGTCGAAGACGGCGCGCGGCGCCACCGGCTCAGCATGAGCGGGGTGGACCGAGTCCAAAGCCGCCGCCAGCACATCGCACTTGAGCACCATCCCCGCCCCGCCCCCTGCGGGCGTGTCGTCAACCGTGCGATGCCTGTCAGTCGCAAACTCGCGCGGGTTTACGGTCGCACAAGACCAGTCCCCCCGCTCAAGCGCCTTGCCCGCCAGCGAAGCGCCCAGCGGCCCGGGAAACATCTCCGGGTAGAGCGTGAGGATGGTGGCGGCGAAGGTCATAGCTTAACTCAAAATTCCCGCTCGTCCTGAGCTTGTCGAAGGATCGTTCTTCCCCGAAGCACCGCCGAAAGAAGTGATGTGCAATCCTTCGACAAGCTCAGGATGAGCGGTTTTGTATTTGCGGCGAAGGTCATTGTGCGGACGTAACAAAACGGAGGTAAAGCCATTCAACCAATGCAAACGACCAATAACCAAACGTGGTGCCCCAACCAAAAATGACGAGTAACAATAGGCCAATCCCATCGACGATGCCATTTTCAAAAGTCGCATCATAAACAAATGGGATAAGAAGCGCTAAAGGCACAGCACCAACTGAACTAATGAGCATCCCTCGAAAAACACCATAAGCTTTCGTTCTTCCACGAAGAAGATAAGGTGCGCTCATCAAAGTGAAGCCGAACGGCGATAGAAAGATTGCCCACCAGACCCAGTTCGGAAGGTCTACCAATTCACACCATCCTTTGCTCGCGTATCAACACTAAGCTCAAACACATCAGGCCGCGAGTAGTGGCCATCGGTGTCGAGGCTTGCCAGGTTCTGCCCGATCTCGCTCAAATCTAACGCGGCGCGGAGAATTTCTTCATCCTCACCCGCTTGCGCGACCACCCGCGCATCCGGTGCTACGATCATTGAGCCTCCGCGGTTGAGCACATCGCTCTCGATGGCGTCAAATAGCTCCTTGGCCTCAGCCGAGCCGCCGACATTCTCCAGTCCCTCGAACAAGTCCGCCTTTGTCTGCACCAGCCCCGCCGCAAGCACAAAGCACCGCCCCTCCATCGCGTAATGCCGCGAGGCCAAAGCATATTCCTCGCGCACTGTCGGCCATGCCGCCACATGCACGCTCTCGCCGAGATTGTGCATCGCCGCGCGGGCAAGCGGCATCCAGTGTTCCCAGCAAATCAGGTTGCCTGCTCGGCCCCATTCGGCCTGATGCACGCCGAGGGTCGAGCCATCGCCGCGCATCCAGATCAGGCGCTCACCATGTGTCGGCACCAGCTTGCGGTGATCAAGCGGCGCTTCGCCCGGACGGAACAGCAACTGGTTGTTGTAAAGGCTCTGCCGCACCCGCTCATGCGCGCCGAGCGAGATGCATGCGCCGCTCTCGTCGCACAGCTCCTGCAAAGGCAGCAGCCGCTCGTCGCCGGGGACAATCGCATTATCGAGCATGATCTGGTGGCACGCTTTCGTGCCCGGATGGTCCCACAAGGCTGCTCCGGGCGACTCGTCGAGCCACAGCGGATAACCACCCAAGAAGGTCTCGCCAAAGGCAACAAACTGCGCACCGCCCTCAATAGCTTCGCGGGCAAGCCGAATGGCTTTTTCGATACCTCCGCTGAAGTCGAGCGGGATTGGAGCGGCTTGGCAGATTGCGACGTTGAGCTGGGTCATGCGCGCCGCTTAGGAGGCTTCGTTACCCCCCGCAACCTCCACAACCACCGCCACCGCACCCCCCGCCGCCGCAACCGCCATCGTTGCTGCCGGAGCCACCATTCCCACCGCTCTGCAGCTGTGTCATGGCGTGTACCGGCTCCCACGGTGTTCCGACCAGCACTCCGGTGCCAAATAGCGCGACAGCAAAGCCAACTTCACTTGCTGCAGGGGCGCGGCGCAAACGGCTCGACCGCTCTTCCAGCACCTTCAGCGCTTCGTTGCCCGCCCGTGTTCGCGGATTGAACTTGTAGAACCGCACGAGGGCGAAGACGGCAGTGGCCAGCAGCAACGCAACGAGGAAACCGGTTGGTTCGCCCAACGCAGAACCGGCCTGCACACGGTAGAGCCCCAGAACCACCAGCGCGATGTAAGGCAGGATCGAGAGAACCCGCAGTTCGAACCGCTGTCCCTGGTCGAGCAATAGCCCGCGCTCAGTCAACTGCGCTTCAACCCTGCGCGCATAGTTGTGGAGCGTGCTCTTGAAGTGCGAGAATCTGAGCGCGCCAATCTCTGCCAGAACCGCGCGACCAGCCTCTCCAACCTCAAAGTTCTTGCGCACAACCCGCAGCTTGCCGCGCTTCTCTTCCTCGAACGCGCCTTGTGCAAAGAGATCGGTCAGGATCGCGGTTGTGTGCCTAACCTTTCCGCCGGAGAGGAAGGCGGTTTCCTCCATTCCCTTCGGCTCGTCTGGGCGACCATCCCTGCGAAGCACTGCCGGCATCCAGATGCTGGCAAAGATGCTGGTGATCAGCATCACGAGATAGAACGCGACAAAATCGAATCCCGTGTAAGATGAGAATATCTGCACTATGCCATCCCTCCGAGCAGCCACCCGACAATAAACGCAGCCACCGTAATCGCCAAAGCGGTGAGCGCGGCCTGTCCCCGGGTGAGGATCATCGTGTCTTCAGGATTGACCCGAATTCCTTTCGGATCGGTCAAAAAGCGTCTGTTCGCGTCAGGCCAGATTTCGGTTGGCGGTGCCTCTCCGAACGCTTCCTCATAGGCTTTGAGGGTGGCAGCATACTGATCATAGTAGCGCTCCCGTTCGATTTGCCCGCCAGCGGTTGGGCCGTGATGCAAGTCTGACCCCAAAACTCTTGGGCAGAACACTTGCCAGTAATCACGGCTATAAGTGAGGTGCAGATGCCACGCCTGATCGACCGCATCAGACGGCGTGACTTCACTGCCAGCGGTGATCGCAAGGTAGCAGAAGCGCTTGTATTCGAGGATGATGCGCTGAGAGTGGTCGGCGCTCCAGCGGTTTTCGCGCGCGAGACGGTCTGCGAAAGTCAGGCTGGCATCGAGCGGACCGATTTCATGCTGCTGAAGCCGTTGCCAGAGGTCGTTCTGTAGAGCGCTCACGCACTATTGGTCGGCGAAATCGCCTGCGATCGCAAGTTTCTCGGTATCCCAGCTCAGCACCGCCGCCTTGGTCATCGGCACCATAAAGGTCTTCATGCCCTTCGCGGGTACAGGGTCTTTCGCGATCTCGAGAATGTCGGTCGCGCCGAAGTTTTCAACCGCAATCACTCGCCCGACAGTGGTTCCGGCATCGGTCTCCACCCGCAAGCCGATCAGGTCGGCGTGGTAGTACTCACCTTCTTCGAGCGCCGGGAGAGTGTCCTTCGAGACGGTGAGCAGCGTCCCGCGCAGCTTTTCTGCCGCGTTGCGATCGCTGCTTTCGGCAAACCGAGCGACCGCGCCGCCCTTGTTGTCGGAGCGGATCTTTTTGAGCGTCAGAGCGCCATCATTGAAGCTCTTGTGCTGGGAGAGCGCGTCCACGCCCTCCCCGAACAATTTGAGGCGAACCTCGCCTGAGACACCGTGCGCGCCGGAAATGGCTGCGAGTTCGATTTGATCCGCGCTCACTCAAATTCCCCGCTCGGGCTGAGCTTGTCGAAGCCCTGCACTTCTTCCTTTGCGCTAGAGCAAAAGAAAAGCAGTCCTTCGACGGGCTCAGGACGAACGGAGAGAGGCATAAAAGCGATTAGCCCTCAGACTTTTCTTCGCCAGCTTCTTCAGCAGGTGCTTCTTCGGCCGGAGCCTCTTCAGCAGCAGCTTCTTCCGCCGGTGCTTCCTCAGCGGCGGCTTCTTCAGCAGGCGCTTCTTCAGCGGCTGGCTCTTCCGCTGGGGCTTCCTCGGCAGGTGCTTCAGCAGCGGCCTTCGCCTCTTCTTCAGCAGCCTTCTTGGCTTCTTCTTCAGCTTCCTTGGCGGCTGCGGCCTTCTCGGCCTTCTCTTCGGCGCGCTCGGTTGCCTTCTCGCCCGGCTTGGCCTTGTTCGGGTTGTTGCGTGCTTCACGCTCCATGATGCCAGCAGCGTCGAGGAAACGCAGGACGCGATCACTTGGCTGGGCGCCAACGCCGAGCCAATAGCGCGCGCGATCTTCGTTCAGCTTGACGCGGCCTTCATCATCCTTGGCGAGCAGTGGGTTGTAGACACCGATCTGCTCGAGATACTTGCCGTCACGTGGTGCGCGGCTGTCCGCTGCGACGATGCGGTAATACGGACGCTTCTTTGCGCCGCCGCGCGAAAGACGAAGTGCAATTGCCATGAGTTAATACCTTTCGAATGTAATTGTATGAAAAACCATTATTCTTGAATTCACTTTTTCGACTTTGGGCCGCCCAGTCCGGGAAGTCCGGGAGGCATGCCGCCCGGTCCTCCGGGTCCGCCAAGTCCCGGCAGTCCGCCAGCACCGGGGCCGCCCAATCCGGGCATCCCGCCACCGGCTCCCCCGCCGCCAAACATCGATGCGAGGCCTTTCAGGCCGCCCATCTTCTTGATCTGCTTCATCGCGCGGCTCATTTCCTGATGCATCTTCAGCAGCTTGTTGACCCGCTGAACATCGGTGCCGCTGCCCGCGGCCACGCGCTTTTTGCGTTTTGCGTTCATCAGAGCGGGGTTCTTGCGCTCTTTCTCGGTCATCGAGCCGATGATCGCGTCCATATGGAGCAAGACCTTGTCGTCCATATCGGCCGCAGCCATCGCTGCCTTGGCCTTTTTCATGCCAGGCATCATGCCTGCGAGCATCCCGAGGCCGCCCATATTCTGCATCTGCTTGAGCTGCATGCGCAGGTCGTTGAGGTCGAATTTGCCCTTCTCGAAATTGGCGGCGAGTTGTTCGGCTTCTTCTTCCTTGATCGTCGCCGCGGCCTTTTCGACCAGACTGACGACATCGCCCATGCCAAGGATACGGTCTGCGACTGAGCCTGGGCGGAAAGTCTCGATCGCGTCGAGCTTCTCGCCCGTGCCAGCAAACTTGATCGGCTTGCCGGTGACAGCGCGCATCGAGAGCGCGGCACCGCCGCGTGCATCGCCGTCCATACGGGTCAACACCACGCCTGTGAGCGGGACTTCGCCGGAGAAGGACTGCGCAACGTTCACGGCATCCTGACCGGTCAGCGAGTCGACGACCAGCAGCACTTCAGTCGGTTCGGAGACGCTGGAAACAGCCTTCATCTCGGCCATCAGCGCTTCGTCGACATGCAGGCGGCCTGCGGTATCGAGCAGCAGCACGTCGAAGTTCTGAAGTCGCGCCGATTCCATCGCGCGCCGAGCGATATCGACTGGCTGCTGGCCTTCGACGATTGGAAGCGTCGTAATATCGACTTGCTCGCCGAGCACAGCGAGTTGCTCCTGCGCCGCGGGACGATTGACGTCGAGCGAGGCCATCATGGCCTTCTTGCCGTGCCTTTCGCGGATCAACTTACCGAGTTTGGCGGTCGTGGTCGTCTTACCCGAACCCTGCAGGCCGACCATCATGATCACAACTGGCGGCTTGGCTTCGAGGATCAGGCCCTCGACGTCATGCCCGCCTAGGGTTTCGATCAGTTCATCATGGACGATCTTGACGACTTGCTGACCCGGCGTGACCGATTTGAGCACGTCCTGGCCAACGGCTTTTTCCGTAACCGAGTCGATGAAACGACGCGCAACCGGCAGTGCGACATCGGCTTCGAGCAACGCAATCCGCACTTCGCGCATCGCATCGCGAACGTCTTGTTCCTTTAACGCCCCGCGTCCTTTGAGCTTGTCAAAGACGCCGCCAAGGCGGTCGGACAAATTGTCAAACATCGTCTTCAACTCCTCTCAAACGTCGCAACGCCTGATAAACGCGAAAAACGCCGGCGGACGAAACCTCGTCGGCCAGCGTGCGAAATTCTTCGATAGAACTTCGACTTATGTCGTTTGACTGGTGGAGCCTAGCGGGATCGAACCGCTGACCTCAACACTGCCAGTGTTGCGCTCTCCCAGCTGAGCTAAGGCCCCGTGCCAGTCAATGTGCGGGCTCGAGTTGCCTCGAACCTCGCGGGAAGCGCCCATTATAAGGCACTATCCCGCATTGCAACGTTTTTTTGTTTCGCCTCAAGCGCCGGCGCTCACGTACGTTCGCTTGGCTACGCGGCAGTAGCCGCCGCGCGCCTGCAGGTGACCTCCGGTCAGCTGCGTCTTCGACTTCGCTTCCGCCCTTTGACTACCGTGACCAGGTGCCCAACGGTTTCGAAGAAGCCGCAAGGGCGACTGCCCGCCCGCAGCGACGCGACCTTCAGGTCGCGTGAGCGAGGATTTCGCACGCCGGATGGCGTGCGGAACATCAAGAGTCGTCGTCGTTGTCGTCGTCGCCCTTGCCCTTGGTGACGCCGAGATCGTCGTCACCGCCAAGGTCCACATCGTTGTCCGGAGAGTTCTCGGTTTCGTCGATGTTCTCGATGTCCTTCAGTTCATCGTCATCATCACCCGACAGATCGCTATCGGCTTCACCGTCTTTCTTCTTCTTGTCAGCTTCATCGAACGGAATGGGCTGCTTGGTCTTAAGCACCGGTTCCGGGCTCCACTCTTCACCGCATTCGATGCAAGTCACCGGGTCATCTTTGCCGAGGTCGTAGAAGCGTTCTCCGCATTTGGGGCAGGTACGCTTAGTTCCCCATTCTGGCTTAGCCATCAGTAAATCCTTCGTCTTGCCCACCGAATGGGCGGGCACTGTAAAGTCGTGAGTTATTGGGACCGGCCTCGATCATATTCAAGGCCCGGAATCAAGATCGCGGCGCGCCTTGCCAGACGCGAAGGGCGCTGTCAAAGACCGCCGCGCTATGGCGAGCCACACCTTCACCACTTCGAACCCACTTCGCGGACGTATTAGAGTCCCCGGAGACAAATCAATCAGCCACCGGGCGCTGATGTTTTCCAGCCTCGCCGTCGGTGAAAGCACCATTGAAGGCTTGTTGGAAGGCGAAGACGTACTCGCCACCGCCGCAGCGATGCGCCAGCTCGGGGCGCAGATCGAACGTAGCAATGATGGTGTCTGGACCGTCCATGGCGCGGGGCTTGGCAGCTTGCTTGAGCCGCATCAGGCGCTGGATATGGGCAATAGCGGCACTTCGACGCGCCTTCTGATGGGGCTACTCGCCAGCCACGGTTTCACTGCGACATTCGTTGGGGATGCCAGTCTTTCCGGCCGGCCAATGAACCGCGTGATCGAGCCGCTTTCGCAAATGGGCGCGAGTTTCGAAGCATCGAGTGGTGGTACCCTTCCCCTGATGCTGCGCGGTGCGTTTGCCCCCGTGCCGATCCGTTACCGGCTTCCGGTGGCCAGTGCGCAGGTGAAGAGCGCCGTGCTTCTCGCTGGCCTCAACACGCCGGGCATCACTACTGTGATCGAGCCTGTTGCGACGCGCGATCATACGGAGCGAATGCTTGCCGGTTTCGGCGCGACGCTTGAGATTGGCGAGGACAACGGCGAAAGGGTCATTTCGATCCATGGCGAATCCGACCTGAAATCGCAGCATGTGGTGGTTCCCGGCGATCCATCCTCCGCAGCATTCTTCATGGTCGCCGCGCTGATTGTGCCCGGCAGCGATCTGGTGATCGAGAACGTCGGGCTAAACGCAACGCGTGCGGGACTGGTCGAAGCGCTTAGGCAAATGGGCGGATCAATCGAAGAACTGAACCCGCGCGAAGTTGGAGGCGAGCCTGTCGCTGACCTCAGGGTCAAGCACTCGGTCCTGAAAGGCGCAGAGATCGACCCTGCCTTTGCCCCGAGCATGATCGATGAGTTTCCCGTGCTTTTCGTTGCGGCTGCGGTTGCCGAAGGCGCCACGGTCACAACTGGCCTCGAAGAATTGCGCGTAAAGGAAAGTGACCGCCTTGCGACAATGGCAGCGGCACTGACCCTTGCCGGAGCTGATGTCGAAGAGAGTGATGACGGCCTGACCATCAACGGGACAGGTGGCGACTTACTCAAGGGAACTCCATCAGGTGCCAGCGTCGAGACCAAGCTCGATCACCGCATCGCGATGGCTATGGCGATTGCGGGTCTCGCGAGCCAAGACGGCGTGAGCATTGACGATACATCACCCATCGCAACCAGCTTTCCTACATTCACATCGTTGCTTGACCAGGCCTCATCGTGATGGAGACGCCGCTCGACGTTTACAGCTTCATCGGCTTCCTCGGCACCGCATGCATCATCGGTGCTTATGCGTATCTCACATGGCAGGACGAGCCAAACCCCTACATCCTGCACGGCACCAACCTTGCCGGAGCGGCACTTCTAACCGTGTCACTGTTGGTCCACACAAACTGGCCCAGCCTGGTTCTGGAGGGTTTCTGGGCACTTATCGCCATTGCAGGCCTGGCCAAGGCCCTGCGAAAGCAGGCGGAAAGAGCCGAAGTCGAGCCGTGATCCGCCGCCGCATCTTTGCAGCGATTTTGCTTTACGGCTTCGCGGTCGGCTCGGCGTTGTTCTGGAACCGCGGCGAGTTCGATTGGCTGACTTTCGGCGTAAATATTGTTGCGGCATCCCTCGGTTTGATCGTTTTGCACTTCCGCTGGCGCATCAAAGAGCGCCGAGCGTTCACGCCGAAAAGGGCAAAAGATGTCTTTTCTTGACCCGCGTTAGATGACAGGCATTTTCTTGCGATGTGGCTTTTTGAGACGGTGGAACTGCGCAATCTCTTTCGACTGTCAGGGAGGTCAACGCGGCGCGAATTTCTTACCTTCCTCGTTATTGGGTTGGCGATGGCAGTTTTCGGCATTGCCGATCTTGATGGCCCCTTTGGCTTGCCGATCACTCTCATGGCACTGACCCTTGTCGTCGCCGCTGCGGTCAGGCGCATCAATGACCATGGCGGGACCAAATGGGTCCTGCTAGCGATCTTTGTGCCTTACCTCGGCATTGGAATCGTCACCTACTTTCTGTTCATTCCAGGCGATCCTTTCGCAAACAACTCAGGAGCAAATCCCCGTGAACGGAACCAGTCATAAGCGAGTCGGCGCATGATTATCGCCGTCGATGGCCCCACTGCTTCAGGCAAAGGGACAATCGCAAAGCAACTCGCCGCGCACTTTGGCCTGCCCTGCCTCGACACGGGCCTGCTGTACCGCGCAGTCGGCTGGCAGGTTTCCGCCAATGATGGCGATCACGACAGCGAGGCAGACGCCGTCGCAGCCTGCGCTTTTCCCGATGAATTGCTCGAAAATCCGGAACTGCGCAGCGAGGAAGCGGGTGGGCGGGCGAGCCGTGTTTCGGTCCATCCGGGCGTGCGCAAGGCGTTGTTCGAGCGCCAGCGCGCGTTTGCCGAGCAGCCGGGCGGCGCAGTGCTCGATGGTCGCGATATTGGCACCGTCATCGCGCCAGATGCAGACGTAAAGCTGTTCATTACCGCCAGTGTGCAGGAACGCGCGCGGCGGCGCTGGCTCGAAATGACCGGGCGCGAAATCGAGATCCCTCTCGCTGAAATCGAAAAGGATATCGTCGCCCGCGACGCCCGCGACATCAATCGCAAGGATGCACCGCTCAAGGCTGCACCCGATGCGATGGTGATCGACACCACGGCGTTCGACAAGGATCAGGCATTCGAAGCCGTGCTGGAAGCCGTTCGCGATCACTTGGCCCAGAACCCCTAAATTCCTTGCTTTCCGCTGCGTCTTGCCTTAGGCGCGCCGCCGTTCTCGCAATCATTTTCGGTTGAAGGAACCTTCGCAGTGGCATTCGGCCTTGTGGAGACGTCGGCCTCTTGCCCCGCCAGCCTGCGCAATGGTGCGCCGGAAGCGGTGAAAGACCCCGGAAAAACCGGTGGCCGGTAGCTAACAAACTTGAGGAATACCTCACCTATGGCGACTTCGCCCAACCCTACGCGCGACGATTTCGAAGCGCTTCTCAATGAACAACTTGGTGGTGCCGGTGACGGCGGCTTTGAAGGCCGCGTCGTAAAAGGCACTGTGACCGCGATCGAAGCCGGTATGGCTGTGATCGACGTGGGCCTCAAATCCGAAGGCCGCGTGAACCTCAAAGAATTTACCCGCGGCGAAGACGACCACGGTCTGGCAGTCGGCAGCGAAGTCGAAGTTTATGTCGACCGCGTCGAAAACGCCGACGGTGAAGCAATGCTCAGCCGCGACCGCGCCCGCCGCGAAGCCGCTTGGGACAAGCTCGAAAACGAATTTGGCGAAGGCAAGCGCGTCGAAGGACGCATCTTCGGCCGGGTCAAAGGCGGCTTCACAGTCGACCTCGACGGCGCCGTGGCCTTCCTGCCCGGTTCGCAGGTCGATATCCGTCCGGTCCGCGACGTCACTCCGTTGATGGAAGTGCCGCAGCCGTTCCAGATCCTCAAGATGGATCGCCGCCGCGGCAATATCGTTGTCTCGCGCCGCGCCGTGCTTGAAGAAACCCGCGCAGAACAGCGCAGCGAACTGATCGACAAGCTGGCTGAAGGTCAGGTGATCGACGGCGTGGTCAAGAACATCACCGATTACGGTGCGTTCGTGGACCTCGGCGGCATCGACGGCCTGCTGCACGTCACCGATATGAGCTACAAGCGGGTCAACCACCCGAGCGAGATCATCGAGATCGGCCAGACTGTGACCGTACAGATCGTCCGCATCAACTCGGAAACACAGCGCATCAGCCTCGGCATGAAGCAGCTGGAAAGCGATCCATGGGATGGCGTGGCTGCGAAGTACCCAGTTGGCGCGAAGCTTTCGGGCACCGTCACCAACATCACCGAATACGGCGCATTCGTCGAACTGGAAGCTGGCATCGAAGGCCTCGTCCACGTTTCGGAAATGAGCTGGACCAAGAAGAACGTCCACCCGGGCAAGATCGTTTCGACCTCGCAGGAAGTCGATGTCCTGGTGCTCGAAGTCGACAGCGAAAAGCGCCGCATTTCGCTCGGCCTCAAGCAGGCTCAGCGCAACCCTTGGGACGAGTTTGCCGAGAAGTTCCCAGTCGGCGCCGAAGTCACTGGCGAAGTCAAGAATGCGACCGAATTCGGTCTGTTCATCGGCCTCGATGGCGATGTCGACGGCATGGTTCACATGTCGGATATCGCATGGGGCATCTCGGGCGAAGATGCATTGGCGCTCCACCGCAAGGGT
This sequence comes from uncultured Erythrobacter sp., assembly GCF_947499705.1. Classification (NCBI taxonomy): domain Bacteria; kingdom Pseudomonadati; phylum Pseudomonadota; class Alphaproteobacteria; order Sphingomonadales; family Erythrobacteraceae; genus Erythrobacter; species uncultured Erythrobacter sp. Next base: position 1,595,727 of record NZ_CANMPJ010000001.1, read on the forward strand.
GAAGAGGTCAAGGCTGTCGTTCTCGACGTTGATGTCGAGAAAGAACGCATCAGCCTCGGCATGAAGCAGCTCGAAAAGGGCGCTCCTACCGAAGCAGGCGCAGCAGCCGCTGGCTCGCTCCGCAAGAACCAGACTGTCACCGTCACTGTTCTCGAAGTTCGCGATGGCGGCCTCGAAGTGCAGGTTGGCGACGATGGCGCGACCGGCTTCATCAAGCGTTCGGATCTCGGCCGCGACCGCGACGAACAGCGTCCGGATCGCTTCCAGGTCGGCAGCAAGGTCGACGCGATGGTCATCGGCTTCGACCGCTCGAAAAAGCCGAACTTCTCGATCAAGGCGCGTCAGATCGCCGAAGAGAAGGAAGCGGTTCAGCAGTTCGGTTCTTCCGACAGCGGCGCATCGCTCGGCGACATCCTGGGCGAAGCGCTCAAGAAGAGCGACGATTGATTTTGTTGAGAGGCGTGGATCATCCGATCCACGCCTTTCGGCCTAACCGGCCGACGCGCGGTCGCGCTTTGACTACCGTGACCAGGAACCAAACGGCTGCGTAGCAGCCGCAAGGCCGACCGGCCGCCCGCAGCGATGCGATCTTTGATCGCATGAGCGAGGACACCGCGCGCCGGATGGCGCGCGAAACACAAAGACTCCGGGCCTTTTCTATTGTGCCCTGTAAGAGTAAGCTGACCCTCATGCTTACAGTTCACCAGTTCCCCTGCCTGTCTGACAATTACGGATTCCTGCTCCACAATTCGGTGACGGGTGAAACCGCTGCGATCGATACGCCTGATGCGAAGGAGTATCTGCGTCAGGCCGAGCTCAAGGGTTGGAAAATCACGCATATCTGGAACACGCATTGGCACCCGGACCATGCGGGCGGGAATGCCGAAATTGTTGAAGCGACCGGCGCGCGGGTGCTCGCGCCGAAGGAAGTCGAGAAGCTCTCCAAGATCGACCGGGTCGTTGGCCATCGTGACAGCGTCAATCTGGGCGAACATCAGGCACAGATCGTCGACGTCTCAGGCCACACCAACGGCCACATCGCCTATCACATCGTCGAGGAAGGCATCGCATTTGTCGGCGATGCCGTCTTCGCGCTCGGCTGCGGGCGGATGTTCGAAGGCCAGCCCAAGCAGTTCTGGAACAGCCTGGACAGGATACGACGAATGTCGACCGAGACCACGCTTTACTGCGCGCATGAATACACCGAAGCGAATGCGAAGTTCGCGGTGCATGCGGACCCGGACAATGCGGCGCTTCAAGCCTACGTAAGCGAGATCAAGGACAAGCGTTCGCGCGGTGAACCGACTGTCCCGACTGTGCTCAAACGCGAGTTGGAGACCAACCCGTTCCTGCGCGCAGACGATCCGGCAATGATGGCGAAATGGGGCGGCAGCGAACCACACGAAACCTTTGCCGCACTCCGAGCCGCGAAAGACAATTTCTAAGCCGCCAATGCAGGCTCTCAACGTTCAGCATCTGTCCGATGACTTGTCGGGCACGCAGCTTGTGGACCTGCCCGAGCCGTCCTGTACGGCTGGGGAAGTTCTCGTCCGCGTGCGTGCCGCCTCGCTGAACTATCCCGACCTGCTGATGACGCAGGGCAAGTACCAATTCAAACCCGAAACCCCCTTCATCAGCGGTCTCGAAATGGCCGGCGAAGTGATCGACGCTGATCCCGGCAGCGGTTTTGCCACCGGTGACTGCGTGATGGGCGGCAACAAGACGGGTGCCTTTGCCGAAGTGGCAAGCATCCCTGCCCGCAGCCTCTCACGCGTTCCAGAAGGTGTGAGCTTCGCCAGCGCCGCAGCTATGGGCGCGGCTTATTCGACAGCCTACACGGGGCTTGTGGAGCAGTGCGGGCTGTCAGCGGGACAATGGGTGCTGGTCCACGGTGCCAGCGGCGGCGTTGGTCTTGCAGCAGTTGACCTTGCCAAAGCGCTGGGTGCGAAAGTGATCGCGGCAACAGGGGTCGATTCCAAGCGCGAGCGGATCGCGAAACTTTACCAACCCGACGCAGTTATCTTGAGCGAAGGGCGCTTTCGCGAGCAAGTCTCTGAGCTCACTGGCGGAGCACTCTGCAATATCGTTTTCGATCCCGTTGGCGGGGATGTGTTCGACGAATCGACGCGCTGTGTGAGCTTTGCTGGAAAGCTCGTTGTCGTTGGCTTCACAAGCGGTCGGATTGCAGAGATCGCCATCAATATTCCGCTGATCAAAGGATTCTCGGTCGTTGGCCTGCGCGCGGGCGAATATGCGCGGCGTTTCCCCGTGCGCGGTGCAGCGATCAACGCAGAGATCGCGAAGCTCGCCGAAGGCGGACGTATAACACCTGCGATCGACCGTTTATTGCCGCTTTCGCGCTGGCGCGACGGCTTTGAGGCGATGGCAAACCGCGAACTAGTCGGCAAAGTCGTGTTTGAGCCGGGGGCATAGCGACGACGCATACGAAAAAGGCGGCCCGACTGGACCGCCCTTTCATTCGCTGAGCTGCGAAAGCCTCAAAGCGAGGCAATCACCTCATCTGCGAGTGTTTTGTCCGCAGCCTTGTCGTGCCGCTCTGCAATCAGTTTGCGCGATGCGGCGGCGGCAACTTCAGCCGCGACCGTACGCACTTCCTCGACAGCATCGCGCTCGGCAGCAGCGATCTTGTCTTCGGCCATACGCTGACGACGTGCGACCATATCCTTGCTGTCTGTCTTCGCCTTGGCGAGAATCGCATCGGCTTCGCGCTGCGCACCGTCCACCATCGCTTCGGCATCTTTCTCAGCGCCGGCGATCTTGGTGGCGTATTCGTCACGAAGCTTTTCGGCTTCGGCGCGGAGCGATTTTGCTTCGTCGAGCTGCTGCTTGATCTCGGCAATCTTGGCGTCGAGTCCACCCGTGATCAGACCGGGCACTTTCTTCCACAGAAACACGCCCAGCAGCACCATCATGGCCAGGGCGACCCACTGATACGAGTCTGCACCAAGAGCACTTGGTTCAGCCTTGTAGCCCGCTTCGGCGGCCCCAGCGAGGAAGGTAAGGACATTAGCCATTAGCGAGTGCCTCCTTCACAGCTGCGTTTGCAGCCGCTTCGTCAACTTCAGTGCCGGCGAGACGCGCGACGATATCGCGGGTTGCGTCGGCAGCGACGTTTTCGATCTCTGCCATTGCGCTGGTCCGCGCCGCAGCAATTTGCGCCTCGGCATCAGCCAGTTGGGCATCGAGCTTGGTCTGCGCCTTGGCAAGGGTCGCTTCGGTACTCGAAGCGGCCTTGGCCTTGGCCTCAGCGATAACGCCCTGTGCCGCAGCGCGGTTGGCGTTCTCGCGTTCGCGCCAGGCCTCTTCCTGCTCGTCGGCAGCGTCACGGGCGGCCTGAGCCGCCGCGAGATCGTCAGCGATCTGCTTGTCACGCAGTTCCACGGTCCCCATCACCTTCGGCACCATCCCGCGTCCGATGAGGAAGAAGGTGATGCCGAAGAACACCAGCAACCAGAAGACCTGGCTGGAGTATGTTTCGGCTAATTGGGCTATCTGAGGCATGAGCGCTTTGGCCTTTTGGGTCCGAGGCTAGCTGTTACTGGAGTGAATGTGGGAGCCGACACCGAAGCGGCGGCTCCCTTACATTCAAATTCGTTTAGGCAACGAAGATCAGGATCATCGCAACGACGAACGCCAGCAGGCCGAGAAGCTCGGCAGCGGCGAAGCCGATGAACAGGCGACCCTGCTGACCGTCAGCCGCACCAGGATTGCGCAGTGCGCTTTCGAGGAACGAACCGAACACGTTGCCCACACCGGTTGCGGCAAGGCCGGCACCGATTGCTGCAAGGCCTGCACCGATGAGCTTGGCTGCTTCAGGTTCCATTTTGAAAAACTCCTTTGAATTCAAATCTGTTGGATTGGTAAGATACGAAACTTAGTGAAGATGCTCGGCGTCGTTGATGTACAGCGACGTAAGCAGTGCAAAGACGTAGGCCTGGATGCCTGCGACTAGAATTTCGAGCGCGCTGATGGCGATCATCAGAGCGAAACTTGGGATACCGATCAGGCCACCGAAAATCGGCCCTGCATTGACCGCGTCGATCACGAAGCTCGACAGCACTTTAAGCAAGACGTGTCCCGCCATCATGGCAACGAACAGACGCAGCGCGAGGCTGAACGGGCGTACCATGAACGAAATCAGCTCGATCACCGGGATCAGCCACATCAGCCAGATCGGTGTGCCGTGTGGCACGAACAGGCTGAAGAATTTCAGGCCATGCTTCCAGAAGCCAACGATCAGCACGATCGAAAAGCTCATCACGGCGAGCACGCCGGTGACGGTGAAGTGGCTGGTGAATGTGAAAGGATGCACGCCGGGGATCAGACCCAGCGGGACGAGGCCCAGCAGGTTGGCGAACAGGATGAACATAAACAGGCTGAAGATGTAGGGCACATATTTGCGCCCCTCTTTGCCAACGTTTGCTTCGAGCATATCGTCGATAAAGCCGGTGAAGCTCTCAACGGCCATCTGCCAGCGACCCGGCACCAGTTCGCGCTTCATTCCGCCAAACACGAACGCCCACAGCAGAATGACCGTGATGGCCATCCACAATGCGGAATTGGTGAATGCGATGTTGAAGCCAGCGATTTCCCAGTTTGCCGAGCCAAAAAGAGGCTCGATCTGGAACTGCTTCATCGGATCGACTTTGCCTTGTTCGGCTGCCACGACCGTCTATATCCCTGATATCTTACAAAAAACGCGCCCTGATACTCGACCTATTCCTGGTCATCAGAGCGTGTGTTTGCCGCGCGAATAATGTTCCTGAAGGCGGCAGCTATTCCAAGGAACAGACCAACCAACAGACCCCAGGGCGTGGTCCCGACCAGCGCATCGAATGCGTAGCCGATCACACTACCGCCGAGAATCCCGCCGATCAGAACCGCCAGTACCGCGTTGCCGCTGCGATAGTTCGCATCGACACCCTGTACCTTTGGCCGGTTGCGCTCATCTTCGCGCTCGCGTGCAGCTTTCAGCCGCTCCTCGAGCGCGTCGATCCGCGCATCCTCGGCGATGGTTTCCCGTGCGGGCTTCTCTTCGCTCATGCCGGTCTCCGTAAGGTGGATTGCAAGCACGCGCAATGATGTGCCCGCCGAGGGCGCGGTCCCCTTAGAAGGGGGGTGATTCCAAGTCAATGGTAGGAGCGTGCAGTTTACGCGGAGAGTGTTTTGTTTTCCGCACCTGCATCCGGGGCTTTCTTGTTTGCGCCCTCAAGCGCCAGGCGCGGGCCATCCGGCCCGCTTGGCTACGCGGCACAAGCCGCGACGGGCAGTCGCCCTTGCGACGCCTGCGGCGTCGAACCAGTGCCACCTCGCTCTCGTTGTCATGAAGAACGGTCGCGCTAGCGACCGCAAGCGCGACTGCGCGCCCGCAGCGACGCGACCTTCAGGTCGCATGAGCGAGGAGATCGCATCGCGGATGCGATGCGGACAACAAGGACTCCGGCGTTTGAGGGCGCAAACAAAACTTCCCTACGGACAACGCGGATCGCGCACAGGCGCAGTGCCGTCGCGTGTCATCCATGTGCCGTCGGGTGCGCGATATTTTTCACCGGCTACAGTCCGCGCGATCGCCTGACAGCCCGCGGTCAGCGCATAAGCCTCCAGCGTAGCGTTGTTCTCTTGCGCCTTGCGCGAATAGACTGCGCGGCGTTTGATGTTGATGTCGTCTACCAAGCGCTGCAGCGTGGGCGTCGCTTGGCCGACAATGCCGAGATAGCCATCGGGCTGCTCGCCAATGGAGCCATTGGCGCGGGCAGCAGCATATGCTGGGTCACGCTGCGCCGTTGCGGGCACGGCAATTGCACCAAGTGTCGCGGCACCTGCTACGGCAACAAGCATGATTTGGCGCATCGTATTCATTTGCATTCCCCTTCGCGCGACTGGCGAGTGTGCGGATCAGAAGATATCCGCATTCTCGTCAATCGTGTTGGCCGCATCGTCAGCGAGCCGGTAAATCACTTCCTGCCGGATATTGATGTTGAGCTCGATCACTATCGGCTCTTCTGGCGCGCTTACATTGATGCAGCCTGTCAGCAGCATCGCCATTCCCGCACCCAATAATCCGGTTTTCTGCACCCTGCCCCCCGCGCGTTTTCCACGATTGCTTGTGGCAGCGCGCACGGAGTGGGTCAATTTCAGCTCTCTCATTGCATTTCCTCGCTTTCGGGAGGTTGAACGGGTGATTCATTTGGGCGCGTGGCTGCGCCCGCGTCGTCTTGGGTCGAGGGGGCGGGTTGCGGGGGGTTTGGTCCAGGATTGATGGGTACGAAACGGCCCGCTTCGTTGTTGAACAGGCCCCTATCGACGGGATTGCCGAGATATTCAGGGTCGAAGAACGACCGAACTACCGTCGACAGCTCGTAGAAATTCTCCGACCGCACATTCACCTTGAACCGGATCGGTAGACTTGCGAGCCGCCGCGTCACGAAATTCTGCGTCGTCCCCTCGCCCTGGCTAACGCCGTCGAACTGGAAATTTGTGACGATCTCTCCAGCGAGATCGCCATTCAAGCCAATGCTCATTTGAGAATAATCGAGCGAGCGCAGAGCCTGAAACGCATAATTGCCCATCGCACCGAGGTCTTCATAAGTCAGGTCGCCGATATAGGCGACATTGCCTCCGGGCTGACGCGAGATCAGCAGTCCGCCTTCGATCCGTCCATTGCCGATCGTGTCGAAGACGACGGGTACCGTGCCGTCGAAGGTCCCGGTCGCCCCGAGATTGGTCAGCTCCATCTGGCTTACAAAGGTCGCCGCATCGAGGCCGACGATCTCGAACACATAGCGCGCACCGCCAGATTCGCCGTAGTCGAGCGTCACCGGGCGCAGAATCAATTCGCCGCCCATAAATGGCCAGCGCGCGTCCTCGACATTGAGCACCTGCCCATCGCGAAGGCCATAGACCACGCGCCCGCTGAGCACTTCGATACCGGGATTGACCGAGCCGACTTCAAGCACCTGCCCGGGTTCCGTGGTGATCGCCAACAAGTCGGAGAACCGCATGGTGCCGCGCACCGAACTGACCGGTCCAAAGGCCGCCGCGAAATCGAATCGCTCGGTGGAGAATGCGCCGGTGCTGGTGAGATCATCGGCAGTCCAACGGATCAAACCGTCGCCAGCGATAGTCCCATCCGCGTCGGCAATCACACCGCTGGCGAGATAGCTCAGTTGGTCCGGCTGCAGGATACTGTCGAACACCACGCCTGGCACATTGAGCACCGCTTGCCCTGCCCCGCTTCCGAGGTCGTGCTGAATATCCGTCGTCACGATCAGGCGGTCTGTCTCAGGCTCGCGCATCCGGGCGTTTGCGGTGATCGAATTGCCATTCAGAGCGAGTGTCGCATCCCGCGCGAAAAGTGGTTCGAAACGGGGAAGAGCGTCCGCCTCGGTCCGTTCGGTCAATCGGAACGCTCCATCGCCGAGCAGAAAGACGCCGTCCTCGTATCTCCAACTGCCCGCGATTTGATCGAGATCGAGCGGCACAACATCGAGCTTTGCGGTGCCATCAGCGAATGTTCCACCGATGAGATCATCGAATGCACCCTGGAACTCCGCTGCAGTCAGCCGGACAGCATTGTCTTGCTCACCGATCACCGCTGATAGGCCGGCGAGCGCGAACTCGCCCGGATAGCTTAACCGGGTGTTCGCGGTGGTGATCATCAGCGGCGATCCGGCGATGTCTCCTTCGATGGCAAGCTCACCTGTTTGTGCACCGATCCGCAAAGTCTCATCGTAAGCAACGATCGGCTGACCAGCTTGCGGGCATACATTCACCGCCTGACCGTCGAGCGCTAAATCGAAATAGGACAATTGGGCAAACCGCACAGGCGTGCATTGTTGTCCGACAGCGATCTGCCCATTCGAAGACACCGCGCCCTTTAGAGGAACCGCAAGAGAATTGATCGTGCCACCGGGTATCGCACCGCTGGCAGTGACAAATCCATCGAAAGCAATGCTTCCATCGGCCTGACTGCGCACCAGCAATTGCGGAACGGCCAATCGGTCTGCGCCTGCGCTGTACTCTTCCATCTCGAGCCGAAGAGCCAAGGCGTCGCCGCCAACCTGCTCCATACGCCCGGTAATACGCGGCAGCCCCTCGCCGCCAGTCGCGAGGTTGGCCGATAAACGCCCGCCCGTGGTCCAGCTCAGCCTCGACACCGCCACCAGTGTTTCGCCAGAATTGGCTCGAAGCCGCGCTTCGGGAACGATAAGTGTCATTCCGTCTTCCGACTGGCGGATGGTCAGATCGGCGGCGATTCTCCCGCCATCGGCCGACCGCGCGAGGTTCGACTGAAGCTTGTCGAGCAGGGACGCCGCGAATGTTCCCTCTGCGGCAGTAATTGCATCAGAAAGTGCCGAGTTGTTCTCCAATGGAAGTGAAGCGCCCTCGCCTTCGAACCGCGCGCTCCAATCGCTGCGAAGCGGTTCTCCTGCCGAGCGGAGGATGCCGTCGGCAGTCAGTTGGGCAAGAGCGCCGTAGGGTGAGGCGAGTCCCTCCGCCGTTAAGTCATGCCGAAACGTCAGCTCACCGCCGCGCCAAGTAAGATCTGCAGTTCCGCTCAGCGTTTCACTCGAAAAATCGAAACCGCTCAGGCCAGAGGCTGCAAGGTCGAAATTGCCATCAAGCGCAGTGAACCCGGTATCGAGCGCGAGATCGGCAGCAACGTCTGCTCTGGACAATCGGGCCCCGCTACAACTGACGTCGCGGACACGGACAGGGCCGGAAAATCTGGGCACCCCGCCCGGCGTTGTCAGATCACCGTAGAGCGTGGCTGTGCGGGTCGAGCATTCATCCGTACCAATTCCGGGAGCCGTCGCGGCAAGCTTTCCGGCAAAGCCGTCGCTTAGCAGCCCTTCGCCATCGAGCTTCAGACCAACAACGCCGAAATCGGTCTCAATCCGTCCGCGCGCATCGACCAGTCTTACGTCGAATTCGGGCAGTCCGGCGGGTTCTTCGGTCTCCGCGAACAGCAGCGGATCAAGCGCGCCGAAGCTCACTTGCCCATCGCGGTAGCTACCAAACAGGCGGGCACCGGTGACTTCGATCCGTCCGATCCCGGCGCTAACGAAACCATATTCGATGTTGGCGACCACGCGCTCGGCGGTCAGATCCGGAGCAGCCGGATCGCCGATCACAAGGTTTTCGATCACTTGCTGCTGCGCGCCGATCGAAACGATATCGTAGGTAGCTTCGACTCCGGTTTGCGCCAGTTGGTCGTCGATCAGATTGCCGGCAATCCGCTCGCGGCTCAGCCAGCCGCCAATCACCGCCGTCAGCACCAGAATCAGCAGCGCAAGCGCGATCCGCCAAATCCCGCGTCTCAGCGAGAATTGCCTCGTTTGACCCGCATCGGGCATGTCAGTCGATCGATCCTGCTCGGCTGCTGCCATAGTTCCCCCCACTTGCGCGTATCGTCCTGTAAAGGCAATGAACGCCGGTAAGGAAATGCGTTTGTAGGGGATCGCGTGGCAGAGCCGGACGACACATTCGACTTTGGCTCGGGCGATCGCTCAAGCGAGCCTGCAAAGTCGGATTCGAGCAAAGCGGCAGGGATTGGCCACCGCGCGCGCCTTCGAAGACGACTGCTGAAAGGCGGTGCCGAAGCTCTCGCCGACTACGAAGTGCTCGAATACCTGCTGTTCGCCGCGATCAAGCAGGGCGATACCAAGCCGATTGCCAAACAACTGATCAAACAGTTCGGTTCACTTGCAGGTGTGCTGAACGCCGATCCTGCCGCACTTCAAAGGGTCAAAGGCGTCGGTGAAACCAGCGCGGCGGCTCTCAAGAGCGTTTCAGTCGCGGCGCGGCGCATGGCCCGCAGCGAAGTGATGAAGAAGCCCGTTCTGGGGTCTTGGCAATCACTGCTCGACTATCTCGCAATCGATATGGCGCATCTGACGGTCGAACGCGTGCGCGTGCTGTATCTCGACACCAAGAATCAACTTATCGACGACCATCATGTGGGCGACGGCTCAATCGACGAAGCCAGCATCCATCCGCGCGAGGTAATCCGCCGGGCACTGGACCTTGGCGCAAGTGCGCTAATCCTGGTCCACAACCATCCCAGCGGCAGTCCTGAGCCGAGCCGAGCCGATATCCAGATTACTCAGCGGATCGCCGAGGCTGGCCGTTTGCTGGGCGTGACTGTGCATGACCACGTCATCGTTGGACGCGAAGGCCACGTTAGCCTGCGCGCCAAGGGATTGATCTAAAGCTATACTCTCTCGGTAATGAGACGGACGCCAGAATGACGCGCGAAGAAGTTCCACGCCCAGTTGATCACCACCGTAACGCGGTTGCGCGTGCCGGTCAGGAAGCCAACATGGACGAGGCCCCACAGCCACCAGGCCACTGAACCCGACAGTTTGAACCGCCCGAAATCCGCAACCGCAGATTTGCGCCCGATCGTCGCGAGGCTGCCTTGATGTTTGTACACAAACGGACCGGGGCATTCCTTGTCGAGCAGCTCCGCCTCCACGACACGCGAGACATAGGCACCCGCCTGTTTCGCAGCCGGAGCGAGGCCCGGAACGGGATTGCCTTCCCATGCCGTGCTGCCAGCCGTGTCACCAATCGCGAACACGTTTTGAAGGCCCTTCACCCGCATTTGATCATCAACGAGGATGCGGCCTGAACGGTCAGCCTCAGCGTCCAGCCACCGGGCCGCTGGAGAAGCAGTCACGCCTGCCGCCCAAAGCACCGTTTCGGTCTCGATCAGCGTGTCCTCGCCGATCCGCACATACTCCTCGGCGATCTCGGTAACACGGCTACCTGTCCGGATTTCGACGCCGAGATTTTTGAGTGACGTCATGGCTTCATCCGAAAGCTCTTCGGGAAACGCCGGGAGAATGCGGTCGCCCGATTGCACCAAAATCACCCTCGCGCTGGCAGGGTCCACGGTGCGGAATTCGCGTTCGACATTGAGCTTCGCCAGTTCAGCAATTGCGCCAGCCAGCTCCACTCCGGTTGGCCCAGCCCCAACGATGACGAACGTCAAAAGCCGATTGATGCGTTCCTCATTGTCGCATGCCTCAGCCTGCTCGAACGCATTCAGTATGGAACCGCGCACGGCCACACCGTCTTCGATGGTTTTGAGACCGGGAGCGAATTCGCCCCATTCATCGCGGCCGAAATAGCTGTGGGTGGCTCCAGTCGCGAGCACGAGTTTGTCATAGTGAAGCAATTGATCGTCGCTGTGAGTGACGGTCTTCGCCGCGCTGTCGATAGCCTTCACTTCGCCTTTAAGCACCCGGACATTCCCATCGGGCCGGAACAGGCTACGGATCGGCGTTGCAATATCAGCCGGGTTCAACGTTGCGGTGGCGATTTGATAAAGCAGCGGCTGGAACAGGTGGTAATTGCGCTTGTCGATCAGGGTAATGCGCACAGGGAGGCGCTTCAATCGCTCGACCGCAGCGAGCCCGCCAAACCCGGCTCCAACAACCACAACATGCGGCCAACGGTCAGGAATTTCGGAATAATCGCGGTCAAACAGGATGTTCTTCTCCATCCACAGCGCGATCATCCGGTCGACTGAGAGCACCCCCGCCCCGCGCGCCTCGTAAAGCGCAAGGAACAAAAACGGGTACAACGTCACATTGGGATGAGCGCCCGCGATCATGAAGAAACCAATGAGAAAGAACAGCAGATACGAGACCACGCTTGCGGCAAAACCGAGGAAGAACAGCACCGCACAGACGACTGCGAGCCAGTCGGGAAAACCAGAGAAAATTGTTGTCGGAAGCCACGTCGCCAGTGCAATCGACGGTTCGAACACCTCGGCATAGGCGAGCAACGACACGCCCAGCCAAACGCGAGTGGTCGCCATCACTACGGGAGCCAGGTTTTCTCGCGCCCATTCCCAAACGATGATTGTAGGCCGAGCCAACGGGAGCGCGCTTTGCTTCATTCCCGCCGCCAGCACCCGGTCGAGCGAGAACGCACCCGATCCGTGAACAATGTACCAGATCAACATCGCTGAAATCAGCAGGTTGCTAGTCGTCGGGACATAGACTGCCTGGCTTATGATAGTCAGCGCCGCCATGGCGAGTGCAGCTGGGCGCGTGAAGAAGCCTAAGATCAACAAGACCGCGCCAACCAGCTCGATGGTCAGGCCCGTGGTCGCCGCGGTCGTAGGATCCATCCAGCTTACCGGATATTCGTTGGCGGCCAGATAGACCGCCGTTTCCCAGTCGAACGCCTTTACCATCCCAGAGCGCAAGAACGACAGCGCGATGAATATCCGAGTGACCAGGTCGGTAAACGGCCAGAACAGCTCGGTGCTGCCGGAATACCACTTCGCCCAGCGCCGCAGTGTCACCCTGACAAAGGGTGACAAACGTTCCTCTTGCAGCGGTGCATCCACCGTGTCCGCAGCGCTCGGCATCGAATTGTCCTCCTGCCCTACAATTCGCGGCTTAGCCGGTTCAGTTACAAGAAGACAATCGAATGCGTGGTTTAGGCCCGCTGGCAGAACCGCGAACGTCTTACCGTGTCGACTTCGCTCGCCGAAAGCTGCGGTGGATTATAGTTGATGCTGGCGGTCGGCGTGCTCATCAAATTTGAGGTGCCGTTGACATGTCGCAGACCAAGGACATGTCCAACCTCGTGCGCCAGCGTCCACGGTGAGCCCAAGGCTGACACAACGCAGGCCCCGCGATCGCGCGGATGTGATGCGCAACCGGCCAGTCTTCTCCCGGTCTCGGTTTCGACTTCATTGACCCAGAAACACAGAATATGGTTTTCCGGTACGCCCTGAAACGTGCCGATCCCAAACATCGCATCCTGTTGCTGTGTCATCGCCTGATTCATCGTGCAGGCCCCGACATCGACATTGCTCAGGCTTACGCATTGCCTGTCCGTGTTGGTGTGTGGCGGCATACTTTGACCGCTCGCAAAGGCTATACAGATGCCATACTGCCCATATGTCGCCTGCGCATTTCTCATCGCCGTGGCTTCAGATACGCGGGGTATTCCAAGACTGCGCAGATGCAGGCGGACAACGTGATCGCATTGATTTCCCAGCTCGTCACGAATTGGCATAGGTCGCTCCTCTCCCTGAATAGCGACCCTCAAGGATTGCCGATCTGTCCCGACCGGTTCGTTGCAAGCAGTGTGCCCGTTCGGCGCGCGATCACAATGTAGAAACGCGCCAATTTTCTCGCTTGTGGAAGGGCGATGCCAGCGTGAGTTGACACTCCCGGCGGCGAACCGTAGCCGCGCCTTTTCCAACACACGGAGACGCCCCAAAATGGTCCCGCGCTACGCACGCCCCGCCATGACCGCCATCTGGGAACCGGAGACGAAATTTCGCATCTGGTTTGAGATTGAAGCGCACGCTACCCAAAAGCTGGGTGAAATGGGCGTGGTGCCGCCTTCGGCTGGCAAGGCGCTGTGGGACTGGTGGGCAACCAATCCGAAAATCGACGTCGAAGCGATTGACGCCATCGAGGCGGTGACCAAGCATGACGTCATTGCATTTCTGACATGGGTCGCCGAGCAGGTCGGCGACGAGGCGCGCTTCATGCATCAGGGCATGACGTCATCGGACGTGCTCGACACCACGCTGTCGGTGCAGCTGGCGCAGGCTTCGGACCTACTGCTGGAAGATCTCGACGCGCTGCTTGCTGCGATCAAGACGCGCGCTGAGGAACACAAATACACGCCGACGATTGGCCGCAGTCATGGCATCCACGCCGAACCAGTGACTTTCGGGCTGAAGCTCGCGCAGGCCTACGCCGAGTTCGACCGTTGCCGTGATCGCCTGATCGCCGCACGCAAGGAGATCGCGACATGCGCTGTATCAGGCGCCGTCGGAACCTTTGCTAACATTGATCCCGAAGTTGAAGCCTATGTCGCGGAGAAACTGGGTCTGACCCCTGAGCCGGTCTCGACGCAGGTTATCCCGCGCGATCGCCACGCCATGTACTTCGCGACACTCGCAGTCATCGCAGGGTCGATTGAGCGGCTTGCGGTCGAAGTCCGCCATTTGCAGCGCACCGAAGTCCTTGAAGCCGAAGAATACTTCTCCCCAGGCCAGAAGGGTTCGTCGGCGATGCCGCACAAGCGTAACCCGATCCTGACCGAAAACCTGACCGGCCAAGCGCGCATGATCCGTTCCTACGCACTGCCGGCATTGGAGAACGTGGCGCTGTGGCATGAGCGCGATATTTCGCACTCCTCGGTCGAACGTTTCATCGGGCCGGATGCGACGATCACGCTCGACTTCTCGCTCGCGCGGCTGACCGGCGTGATTGAGAAACTGCTGATCTATCCTGAGCGCATGCAGGCCAATCTCGATGCAATGGGCGGGTTGGTTCACTCGCAGCGCGTGCTGCTTGCGCTCACCCAGGCAGGCGTGAGCCGCGAGGATGCCTACCGTCTGGTTCAGCGTAACGCGATGAAGGTGTGGGAATCGAATGGCGCGCAATCGTTGCTCGAATTGCTCAAGGCTGACGAGGAAGTCACCGCCGCGCTGAGTGACACCGAACTCGAAGAGAAATTCGACCTCGCCTACCACTTCAAGCATGTCGATACGGTCTTTGCCAGAGTCTTTGGCTAAGTCTTCGGCTGACCGCCAAAACCGCGCAATTGCTAGACTCACCGCGCAAAGTGCTTAAGTCTTTGGATCACGCGAGGGAATAAGAGGGGAACGGATCCCATGCAGATCGTGCGCACCATAATATGGGTTTTGATCCTTTTCGGGATCCTCGCCTTTTCGTTCTTCAACTGGGATACGGTCGAGGTCACGCTGTGGGACAATATGGTCCTTGAGACCAAGATCCCCGCCCTTGTGATCATCGCCTTCCTGCTCGGTTTGGTCCCGATGTGGCTATACCACCGCAGCGTCAAATGGAGCCTCAGCCGCCGCGTTCGCAGCCTGGAAAACGCAGCCAAGTCGAATGCGCTGGCGCAGCGGCACGATCCGGCTGTTGGCAAGCCTGTGGACAAACCTGCGGAAAAGACCGGTGAAAGCTCTGGAAGCGCTGGGGATACTCTTACTCCTGCAGCTGGTGACGCAGGCGGCGAATGAGCAATCCGATCTATCTCGCGCTCGACATTCCCCAGATTGAGCCTGCCAAGGCGCTGCTGGAAAAGGTCAAAGCGCATATCGGCGGCGTGAAGCTCGGTCTGGAGTTCTTCTGCGCCCATGGCGGGCACGGCGTCCACGAGATCGCACATATGGGCCTGCCGATCTTCCTCGACCTGAAATTTCACGACATTCCGAACACAGTCGCCGCCGCGATGCAGGCGATCCACGTCTACGAACCCACCATCGTCACAGTCCACGCCAGTGGAGGACGGGCGATGATGGAAGACGCCAAGGCTGCAGCGGCGGAAGGCTGCAAGGTTGTTGGCGTCACCACCCTGACCAGCCTCGACGCGGGAGACCTTACCAAGACGGGCGTGTATGGCAGCCCCGAAACGCAGGTGATGCGTCTGGCGGAACTGGCCCATGAAGCCGGACTCGATGGAATTGTGTGTTCCGGCAAAGAAGTCGGCCAGGTGCGTAAGCAATGGAAGGACGGCTATTTCGTCGTCCCCGGCTTGCGCCCGAACGGCAACGGCACCGGCGACCAGAAACGTGTCGTGACGCCCCGTTCAGCCCGCGACAGCGGCGCAAGTGTGCTCGTGATCGGACGGCCAATCAGCCGCGCCAACGATCCGGTCGCGGCAGCGCGGGCAATCGAAGCAACACTTTAGGGCGAAACCTTGCCTGATATTGCCACCCCCAACCTTCCATCCCGCAACTTCGATGCGACCGCAGCGTTCTATGCGCAATTAGGTTTTGAATGCGCGTACAAAGACGGCGGCTGGATGATCCTGCATCGCGGGCCTGCGGGCAGCCGGTTGGTGCTCGAATTCTTTCCCTATCCGGATCTCGACCCATACAGCAGCTCGTTCAGCGCCTGCCTTCGCCTTGATGATCTGCCTGCGATGATGGCTCAAATCGAAGCCAGCGACGTTCCGCAACGCCATAAGGACATGCCGCGATTTTCTGCGCCGAAAATGGAAGCAAGCGGGCTTACCATTGCCTACATGGTCGATATTGACGGAACCCTGATCCGCCTGATCCAGAACGATTGAGCATGACAACACAGAT
This sequence comes from uncultured Erythrobacter sp., assembly GCF_947499705.1. NCBI lineage: Bacteria > Pseudomonadati > Pseudomonadota > Alphaproteobacteria > Sphingomonadales > Erythrobacteraceae > Erythrobacter > uncultured Erythrobacter sp. Next base: position 1,611,850 of record NZ_CANMPJ010000001.1, read on the forward strand.
CAAGATTTGCGGGCTTTCGACGCCCGAGACCATCACCGCCGCTGTAGACGCAGGCGCGACGCATGTGGGCCTCGTCCATTTCGACAAGAGCCCTCGCCACGTGTCGCTGCGCAAAGCGATGGAACTGCGCAAGCTGGTTCCGTCTTCGGTCAAGGCAGTGGTTCTGTTGGTGAACGCCGACGTCAAAACGACCGGCGAAGTCATCGAAACCGTGAAGCCTGACGTGATCCAGTTTCACGGCAAGGAAACGCCCGAATGGATCGAACTGGTCCGCACCAAAACCGGCGTCGAAACGTGGCGCGCTCTGGGTGTGAAAGACCGCGACACCCTTTTCAAATCGCGCCGGTTCGAAGGCGCGGTTGACCGGCTGTTGTTCGATGCACCCGCAAAGGCGCTGCCGGGCGGCAACGGCGAGACATTCCGCTGGGATCTGCTCTCCGATTTCGAACACCGCATCCCATGGGGCCTAGCGGGTGGTCTGGAGCCCGGAAATGTGGCCGAAGCCATTCGCGCAACCGGCACCGAACTGGTTGACGCTTCATCAGGCCTGGAATCCTCTCCCGGCGTCAAGGACGTGGACAAGATCGCGGCCTTCTGCGAAGCCGCGCTCGAAGCTTAACCCCCACAAAGTTGCAGCAATGAACTCATCCAATTCCTTCCGTAACCAGCCCGACGAACGCGGGCATTTTGGCGAGTTCGGCGGACGTTATGTCGCCGAAACGCTGATGCCGCTCATCCTCGATCTGGAGCGAGAATATCGTGCGGCGCAGGCCGACCCTGCGTTTCAGGCCGAATTCGACGACCTGATGAAACACTACGTCGGACGCCCCTCCCCGCTCTATTTCGCCGAGCGGCTGACCGAAGCGCTTGGCGGCGCGCAAGTGTGGTTCAAACGCGACGAACTCAACCACACCGGCGCGCACAAGATTAACAATTGCATCGGGCAGATCCTGCTCGCCAAGCGGATGGGCAAGACCCGCATCATCGCCGAGACCGGCGCGGGCCAGCACGGCGTTGCCACCGCGACCGTATGCGCGCGCTTTGGCCTGCCCTGCGTGATCTATATGGGCGCCGAAGATGTGAAGCGGCAGTCGCCCAACGTCTTCCGCATGAAGCTCCTGGGCGCAGAGGTCATCCCCGTCACCAGCGGCGGCGCGACGCTCAAAGACGCGATGAACGAAGGGCTGCGCGATTGGGTCGCGAACGTCCACGACACGTTCTACATCATCGGCACCGCAGCCGGTCCGCACCCTTACCCGGAGATGGTGCGCAATTTCCAAAGCGTGATCGGCACGGAAGCGCGCGCGCAAATGCTCGACCGCGTGGGTCGCCTGCCCGACCTGCTGGTCGCCTGCATCGGCGGCGGATCGAACGCTTTGGGCCTGTTCCACCCGTTCCTCGACGATGCCGAGGTAAAAATGCTCGGCGTTGAAGCCGCTGGGCTCGGCCTTGATGGCGACGAACACGCCGCGAGCCTCCTCGGCGGAGCGCCGGGCGTGCTCCACGGCAACAAGACCTACCTACTGCAGGACGAGGACGGCCAGATCACCGAAGGCCACTCGATCAGCGCGGGACTCGACTATCCCGGCATCGGCCCAGAACATGCGTGGCTGAAGGAAAGCGGCCGCGTCGAATACACCGCCGTGACGGACAATGAGGCGCTGGACGGCTTCCAGCTGCTATGCCGCACCGAGGGGATTATCCCTGCACTAGAGCCGTCACACGCGATTGCGGCGGTGGCCGAACGCGCCAAAGCGATGAGCGAGGATCAGATCATACTGATGAATCTGTGCGGTCGCGGCGACAAGGACATCTTCACCGTAGCTGAGAAGCTGGGAGTGGAGATTTGAGGCTTCCATTCTTAGGCGCTTTGATGGCAGGATTGTCACTGAGTGTAGTAGCAAACGGAATAGCGCACCTAGTCGCTCCACACATTCTCGTACCTTTCTTTTTCGACGAGCTGGTAACGGCAAATGTCGGCTACTTCATTTGGCGCTGCGCCTATTGGACCGTATTCCTCACAGTCGCGTTCTGGCAGCCTTGGAGGCGCAAATGACCCGACTCTCCAATCACCGTCATGCTGAACTTGTTTGGCTGAAGCCGTCTTCGACTCCAGCAACCATCGCCCAGACCGAGCCTGTGATGCAGAGTTTGGGATGGACCCTGAAACAAGTGCAAGGTGACAATGAAGCTAAGGCGGGAGTAGATTGGTGACAAAGGCTCGTGCCAGGCTCCGCAAGACGCGGCGTCGCGAGCCAAAGGACGGCGACTCCAGAGTCCCAAAGTGGGGACGATGGCTAGTCGAGCTTGTCGTTCTGTTCCTTATATTGGCAGCTTTGCGTGGCTTCATTAGCGAGGACAGTTTCAGCGCGAGAACGCTTGTGTGGGCAGGCGTGGTCGCTATTGCACTAACCGCTTTCAATGAATGGCAACGACGACGCCGAAATTCCAAGAAGAACTCAACAAACTGATGACCCGCCTCCAATCCGCCTTTTCCAAACCTCACCCCGCATTCGTCGCCTTCATCACCGCTGGCGATGGCGACACGGCGGCCAATCTCGATGCGCTTGTTGCGGGCGGTGCCGATGTGATCGAACTGGGCATGCCCTTCACCGATCCAATGGCCGATGGCCCTGCGATCCAGGCAGCGAATCTGCGCAGCCTTGGTGCGGGCACGACCACGGAAGATGTATTCGCAATTGCGTCTGGCTTTCGCGAACGTCACCCGGACGTGCCGCTCATCCTCATGGGATACGCAAACCCGATGATCCGGCGCGGTGCTGGCTGGTTCGGCATCCGGTGCTTCAAGGCAGGTGTGGACGGCGTGATCTGCGTCGACATGCCGCCCGAAGAGAACGAAGATCTCAATTTCGAGTTGGAGTCGCACCGAGTGAGCTGGATCCCCCTCGCCACACCGACGACCGACGCTGCGAGACTGCCTGCAGTGCTCGAAAACGCCAGCGGGTTTCTCTACTACGTCTCGGTTGCCGGAATTACGGGACTGCAACAGGCCGCGCAAAGCTCGATCGAAACGGCCGTGAAGGCTCTGAAAGAACAGACGGATTTGCCGGTCGCAGTGGGCTTCGGCGTCCGCACACCCGAGCAAGCCGCCGAAATCGCAAAGGTTGCAGACGGCGTGGTTGTCGGCTCGGCGCTGGTCGATCTGGTCGGTGAATTTGGCAAGGATGCTCCCGCCAAGCTACAGGAGCTGACTTCCGCGATGGTCGGCGCAATGAAGGCCGCCACTGAAGGGACAAACGCATGAACTGGTTCACCCGCGTCCGCAATTCGCTTGGCTTTGGCGAAGAGAAGAAGAGCACCGAGAAGGATCTCTGGATCAAATGCAAATCCTGTCAGGAGATGCTGTTTGTTGCGGAGTTCGAAGAGAACCTGAACGTCTGCCCGCGCTGCGAGCATCATGGCCGGATCGGTGCGGATCGGCGGCTCGAGATCCTGCTCGATCCCGGTTTTGATCTGCTGCCGCAACCTCAGGTCACCGAAGACCCGCTGAAGTTCAAGGACAGCAAGAAATACACCGAGCGGTTGAAGGCTGCGCGTGCCAGCAACCCGCATGAAGATGCGTTTGTGGTTGGTTCGGGCACGATCAACAGCCACCCGGCGGTTGTTGGCGTGCAGGACTTTGGTTTCATGGGCGGATCGATGGGCATGGCGGTCGGCATGGCGTTCTGCGCCGGGGCTGAGCGCGCGCTGACCCGCAAGGCGGCCTATGTTGTCGTCACCGCTGCAGGCGGCGCGCGGATGCAGGAAGGCATTCTCAGCCTGATGCAGATGCCGCGCGCTACCGTGATGACACGGCGACTGAAGGCGGCTGGTCTGCCTTACATCGTAGTGCTGACCGACCCAACCACGGGCGGAGTCACAGCGAGTTATGCCATGCTGGGTGACATACACATTGCTGAACCGAATGCTCTGATCGGATTCGCGGGACAGCGCGTGATTCAAGACACTATTCGCGAGCAGCTGCCAGAAGGCTTCCAGCGCGCCGAGTACCTTCACAAGCACGGCATGGTCGACATGGTCGTGCCGCGTAAAGAGCTTAAGGCGACGCTGGCGAACGTGCTGGACTACCTGACGCCGCAGGCAGCGGCGTGATGACGTAACTCCCCTCCCGCCTGCGGGAGGGGCCGGGGGTGGGCGCGACATGCAGCAACCGTTTTTCCATACTCACCCACCCCTAACCCCTCCCGCAGGCGGGAGGGGAACCTAATGGACTTCGGCAAATCCGACCACCCGGGCGTTCAGGCGCAGCTTGACCGGCTGAGCGCGCTCAGCGTGCCGCAAGGGCGGCTCGGGCTGGAGACGATCCGCGCGCTGATGGAGCGGCTGGGAAACCCGCACCGCAAGCTGCCACCCGTGTTTCATGTGGCCGGGACCAACGGCAAAGGCTCGGTCTGCGCGTTCCTGCGCGCGATGCTGGAGGCCGATGGCAAAAGGGTACATGTCACCACCAGCCCGCATCTGGTGCGCTATAATGAGCGGATACGGATAGCAGGGAATTTGATCTCGGACGAGGCGCTGGCCGCGCTGTTGGACGAGGTTTTGGGCGCCGGCGACGACCTCGCACCCAGCTTCTTCGAAGTCACAATCGCCGCAGCTTTCCTGGCATTCTCGCGCACTCCAGCCGACGCCTGCGTGGTCGAAGTCGGTCTGGGCGGACGCTTCGACGCGACCAATGTACTGGAGCCTGAAGCGGTGGCAGCGTGCGGCATTGCAGCACTGGGGCTGGACCATGAGAAGTTCCTCCTCGCGCCGGAGGAAGGCGTGCCGACCGAGCCGATGGCACGGATTGCGTTCGAGAAAGCGGGGATCGCGAAGAGGGGCGTGCCGCTGGTGACGTCGGGTGACCTCTATCCAAAGGAGTCGCAGAACGCGATCAAGGACGTGTCTCGAGCGAAGGGCGCTCTCCTCCAAGAAGAATTCCTCAACTTCTATGTGTCGGAGGGCGAGGCAGACTATCTTCCGAATTGGGACGACACCGTTCAACTCCTACCGGCGCTTTCGGGCGAACATCAGCTGCCAAACTTGGGCGTGGCGATCACCATGTTGTTGGCACAAGACAAGCTGACCATTGAGCACGAGGCGATCATCGAAGGAGCGAAAAAAGCCACTTGGCCCGCGCGCATGCAGCTGCTGTCGGAGGGGCCGCTGACAGCACTCGCTCAAGAGCAAAAGGTCTGGCTCGATGGCGGCCACAATCCGAGCGCGGGCAAAGCAATCGCCGAGCACTTCGACGAGCCAATCCACCTCATCCTCGGCATGCTTGCCAACAAGAACCCGCGCGCGTTGCTCGATCCATTGGGCGATAAGGTGCGAAGCCTGACAGTTGTTCCGGTTCCAGATCACGACAGCCACCCGCCCGAAGCTTTCGGATCAGACGTCCGGGCCGCATCGAACCTGGAAGAAGCCTTGCTCAACTTGCCAAGCGACGGACGCCCCATCCTCATCGCAGGCTCGCTGTATCTCGCGGGCGAAGCGCTCAGGCTAAACGACGAGACCCCCGACTGATCAGCCGGACGCTGACTCTTCGGTTCCCGCCGTCCCTAGCGCCTGATCCACCAGTCCCGCTCGCATCATCCACGCGAACAGAACGATCCCCGGCACCGCCAGCACCGTGGTGAGCAGGTAGAAATTCACATACCCAGCCCATTCGATCAGGCCGCCAGCCGTCGTACCTGTCAGAAGGCGTCCAACAATGCTCGCCGCCGCGCTGATCATTGCATAGTGTGCGGCGGTGAAGCGCAGGTCGCACAGCGCCGAGAAGTAGGCGACGACCACCACACCACCATATCCGCTGGCGAAGTTTTCGAACCCGATGGCGGCGGCGAGGCCGAGATTGGTCTTCCCCGCTACCGCCAGAGCCGCGAAGCTCACATTGGAAACCGCCATCAACACAAGTGCGATCAGTACCGAACGTTTCAAGCCTAGCCGCGCATAGATGATCCCGCCCACGAATATGCCAATCAGATAGGCCCAGAACCCAACGCCGACATCGTAGATCGCGATTTCGTCATTGCTGAAGCCGAGGTCGTCGAACAGCAGGCGGAAAGTCAGGTTCGCCAGCGTGTCGCCGATTTTGTGGACGAGGATGAAGGCGAGGACGAGCCATGCGCCGTGTCGTTGGAAGAACTCCTTGAACGGTCCGGCGATGGACTGCCAGACCTCGCTTACGCCTTTGCGCGCGATGGTGATCTGCCGCCGTACAGGCTCGCCCATGATCAGCGCAGTCAGCATCGCCGGGAGCGCCAGCAAGGCGCATGACAGATACGCCGCGCTCCAGCCGTATCGCACGGCGACCACCAGCGCGATGGCCCCTGCCCCCGCCGATCCGACCCGCCAGCCATACTGGTTCATGCCCGACCCGGTGCCGAGCTGATACGGCTTCAACGTCTCGATCCGGTAGGCATCGATCACGATATCGAATGTCGCTCCGGCCACTCCGACCAGCACGGCGGCGATGATAGTTGCGGGCAGATTCTCGGACGGGTCGACCAACGCCAAGTTCACCACCGATGCCATGACCAACACCCCGGCAAGGATCATCCACGAGACCCGCTGTCCCAGCCGCCACAGTACCGGGATGCGGACGCCGTCGACGATCCACGCCCAGAAGACCTTGAAATTGTAGACTAGGAACGCCAGCGTGAAGGCCGTGACAGTGGCTTTGTCGATCCCGTCCTGTGCCAGACGCGTCGTCAGCGTCGCGCCGATCATTGCGTAGGGAAAGCCGGACGAAACGCCGACGAAGAAGGCGGCAAGCGACTCTTTCTCGAAATAGGGCCTCGCCGCGCTCCACCAATCGCGCTGCGCAGTGGCTCCTGTTTCGGCCAAGGAAGCCTACTCCGCCGGCTGCGCGGCCACTTCCGGTGTGACGATGCCTGCCGCTCGGCCCGCGCGCGCTTGGCGATACCATTCGGCGAGGCACAGGACAACCGCGACCAGACCGATCAGCGTGGTCAGCACGAACACGTCGAAATAGCCCTGATCCTCGATCATCTCGCCCAGCGCACCGCGCCCAAGCGTTCCGACCAGCAGTGTGAGCGAGGACAGCAACGCATATTGCACCGCGCTGTACTGCTTGGAGACGATGGATGAGAGCCACGCGATGTAGGCGGCCCCGGCGATACCGATGGCGAGGTTCTCGAACATGATCGTGAAGGTCAGCTTGGCCAGCGAAGCGCTGCCAATCGCGGGCACCTGCATGATCAGCCACGTAAAGCCGACCGCATCGCTCACCGCCTGCATATTCGCCCCACCCACTGCCAGATCGGCATAGAGCAGGTTGGTGAGCGCTGCGAGCAGCGCGCCGATGGTCAGCGTCAGCATACGCCCGATCACGGTTAGCATATAACCGCCCAAGGCAAGCCCGGCGATGATCGCACCGACGCCGAAGAACTTGGAAGCAAAGGCGACCTCGTCATTCGTATATTCAAGCTCGCCGAGATAGAATGGATAGGCGAACGTGCCCCAGATCGCATCGCAAATGCGGTAGGTCAGAACCAGCGCGAGGATCAGCACAAGCGACCAACCCATCCGGCCAACGAACTCGACCAGAGGCAGCACCAACGCGCGATAGAGGTGATCCATCGCGAATCCTCCACCAGCCGATGGCGCAGCGTCTTCGGTCAGCAGGTTCTTGCCATCGCGCTTTTGCGAGGAAAGCCAGCCTGCGATCAGAGCAGGCACAACCACCGTCGCAACGATGATCCACGGCCCCCAATTGAGCGTGAACTCTGTCGGATTGGGCCGGTCTTCCGGCGCGCTGGCCAGCGAAAGATACATGAAGGTCAGCAGCACACCGATCGATCCGGCCCACAGCAAACCGACGACACCTAGCGCGCGTGCGCGGATCTCAGGGCGCAGTTCCCCGGCCTTACGCAGGGCGAGCAACTGTTCATCGTCGGCCGCATTGTCTTCGACCGAATGCGTGTCGCTATCTGGCGCGAACAGCCCCAGCGCGCCGATAATCAGCAGCATCGCGCCGAACAGCATGTAGGTCTGCGGCCAGCCGATCCGTGCGGCGAGTATCAGGCCGAAAGCGCCGCCCGCCAGCGCGGCCAACCGGTATCCCATCTGATAGACGGTGGAGAGGATATCGAGCGTCGCCTTTTCATCGGCGTTATCGATCCGCCAGGCGTTGATTGCGATGTCCTGCGTCGCGCTGGCGAAGGCTCCGATCCCTGCGAGCAATGAGAACCATCCGAGCTGCGTTTTCGGCTCCAGAATGCTCAAGGTCACCAGGATCGCGCCGAGCAGCAATTGCGCCGGAACCATCCATTGTTTGCGCCTGCCCAGCCTGCGGAAGCCCGCGATGTTGACCTTGTCGATCAGCGGCGACCACATGAACTGGAACGCGTAAGCCAGCCCGATCAGCGAAAAAACGCCCATCGTTTCCAGATCGACTTCAGCTTCGGAAAGCCACGCGTACAGCGTGCCGAGAAACAGCGAAAACGGCAGCCCGCTGGCAAAGCCGAACAGCGCCATATAGCCGGTTTTCTTCTGGCCCATCGCGCGAAAGACCTCGGCCCAACCCGGCTTTTTCGCTTCTGCTGCGGCCATACCCTAGCGTCCTTCCGATCCCGTACGTGTTGTGTCACACTAAGCACGAGAGAGAGGAAATAGGAACGCTCCGATGAACAGCGTGACAACGCCATCAACATCTTTGCGCCCAACGGGCGGCCAACTCGCCCTCGCAGAGGCGATCCGCACGGGCGATACCCGCCGCACGGACCGTATAGGGACCGTGCCGGCCAGGCGCTACACCGACCCGGCGCATTTCACGCGAGAGAAGGTCGCGCTGTTCGACCGGTTGCCACAAGTGCTTGCGCCAAGCGCGTTACTGCCGGAGCCGGGCATGGCGGTGCCGCATGATGCAACTGGCCGTCCGCTGCTGATCACACGCGATGCCGAAGGCACGGCGCACGTATTCCTGAATGTCTGCCAGCATCGCGGCACGCGGCTGGTGGAAGGCAATGAGGTGCAGTGCGCCAAGCGGCTCGTCTGTCCCTATCACGCATGGACCTACAAGCTCGATGGGGCGCTTCTCGCCCTGCCTCGGCCTGAAACCTTCCCCGGCCTCGACAAGAGCGAATACGGATTGGTCGAACTGCCCAGCTGCGAGGCGGGCGGATTGATCTGGTTCTCACCGGCGGAGAAAGCGGACTTCGCCGATGCGCAGCTTTTGGGTGAAGACTTCAGCGCCTTCGGCATGGACCAATCCTACCTGTTCCGCCGCAAGACCCACACGGTCAAAGGCAATTGGAAGCTGATCATGGATGCCTTCCTTGAGAGCTATCACGTTACCCGGTTGCACTCCGAAACGATCGGGCCGTTCTTCAAGGATGGCGTGACGGCTGGCGACGAGGTCGGCCCGCATCTGCGATCTGCAGTTGGACGGCTGGAGGAGATGGAAAGCATCGACCTCACTGACATGGCGGCAATGCGCAAGGTCGTCACCTTCGCCTACCAATTGCTGACCGGAACAGTGATCGTGCCCAGCCCCGATTACATCAATGTCATGGTGCTGATGCCGCAGGCGCACAACTTAACGCTCGTCGAAGACTTCATGCTGATCCCAGAAGAGCCAGCGACCGACAAGGCGCGCGACCACTGGGAGCGCAGCTGGAAATTGCTCGATGGCGGGGTGTTTGCGAGCGAGGATTTCCGAGCTGCAGAACTCGGCCAGCAGGGTCTGGAATCGGGCGCAATCGAGCATCTCACGCTCGGCACGCTTGAAAGCGGGGTAGATCGTTTCGACGAGATTGTTCAGCACGCCCTGCGCGAGGTGAATTGATATGTGCGGCGCGAGGGCCTAGGCGCTCGCTCCATGCCGACCAACCCCTCCAAATCCGCTGATCGCCCTGAAGGCGACCGTATCGCAAAGCTGCTCGCACGCGCCGGCGTGGCCAGCCGCCGCGAGATCGAACGGATGATCGCCGACAAGCGCATCACGCTACACGGCAAACCTGTCGAGACACCTGCAACGTTCCTAACCAGCCTGCGCGGCGTCAGCGTGGATGGCAAACCGGTCGCGGGGCCGGAGCCCACACAGCTTTACGCCTTTCATAAGCCAACCGGTCTGATCACGGCCGAGCGCGATCCCAAAGGACGCGCGACCATCTATTCCGCTCTTGTGAACGCCCTTCCGAAAGACACGCCGCGGCTGATGCCCATTGGGCGGCTCGACATGAACACCGAAGGGCTGTTGCTGCTCACCAATGATGGCGGATTGAAGCGGTTGATGGAGCTGCCATCGTCCGGCGTCCCGCGCACCTATCGCGCCCGCGCGTTTGGCGACGTCACGCAGGCGCAGCTTGAGGCCCTCGCCGATGGCGTTGAAATCGAAGGCGTGCGCTACGGCTCGATCGACGCGAACCTTGAGCGCGGATCGGGACGCAACAACTGGATCGAGATTGTCATCACCGAAGGCAAGAACCGCGAAGTTCGCCGCGTGCTCGAATATCTCGGTCTCGAAGTAAACCGCCTTATCCGCACCGCCTATGGAGCATTTTCACTCGGCGATCTGCCGCGCGGACAGGCCGCCCGGATCCGAAAGGGCGATCTCGATCGCTTTGTCAGCACGCTGAAGAGAAGCAACCGGTCATGAGAGTGATCGCGGGGGAATGGCGTCGGCGAAACCTCGCCGCGCCCAAGGGTGATGCGACCCGGCCGACTGCTGATCGCACGCGCGAAACGTTGTTCAATATGCTTACCAGCCGTCTCGGCAGTTTCGAGGATTTGCGCGTCGCAGACTTGTTCGCAGGTTCGGGCGCGCTCGGGATTGAAGCCCTGTCGCGCGGTGCCGCGCATTGTCTGTTTGTCGAGCAGGACCGCGCAGCGCTGGATGCGATCCGCAGCAACATCGCCGCGTTCGATGCCCGCTCTCGCACGGCTGTGGAGGCAGGCTCCGTCATGCAATTGCGCGCCGCGCGCGAACCCTACGATCTTCTGTTGCTCGATCCGCCGTATCAGACCGGCGCAGGTGCGGTAGCGCTTGATCGGCTGCTGCGGCTTGGATGGATCGGCCCGGCAACCTGGATGGCGGTTGAAACCGCAGCCGATGAAGCCATTGATGTCGATGGCCTGGACATCGATGCCGAGCGCCGGATCGGCAAAGGCAAGCTTACGCTGTTGCGTTTGCAGCCTGACATTGCCGATCCGAACACCCTACCCGCGTGACCACCAGCGCAGGCAAAGTTGGCAGTCTTGCGACCCGTTACGGGCTCTTAGTTTAGCGGTTCTTCCGGTGCAGAACCGCCGGTTCCGGCGCTCGCCTCGATGCCCGACCACGCACTGTCGCGCTCCGGCCCGGTCATCGCGGTGATTGCCAGCTTGTCTTCGTCGGTAAGTCGCCAAAACAGATTCTGGCGCTCGGGAGAGAGAGTCCAGTAATACATCTTGGTTTCGTTCGGCCACGTTTCGTAGGCGGCCTGCATATCCGGCGCCCAGGCATCGTATACGGCCTGTTGTTCATCGGTGAGCGCTATGCCCTCATCCACCATTTCGTCTTGAGCAGCGATTGAAGCCGGCACAGTAACCGCAGTGGCGGCGAGGCTGGCTCCGATGAGGTACATTGTAGTCTTACGCATGGGAATCTCCTTTTGCATGGTCCCAAGCGCCAACGAACGCGACCAAAACTCGTGGTCATTCGAACAGGCTACCCCTCCGTTCGAACGACTATCCTTATGACGAGCCACAATGATTCCGCCCAGTGCCCGCGCGGACCTGCGCCTTGATCATCGCACGCCCCGGCGAGAGGTGTGGCGAAAGCGCGGCGAGGTGATTTTCGCAGGAATTTGTGGGCTTCGCAGTGGGCACAGCCACATATCAATCCTTGCGGGTCCGTGCTTCGTTCTCTACTTGTTCGCATCAGAACAATGAGCGAGTCCCTCCCCCTTCCCCGCGATTCCGGTCCGCCTGGCGATACGCCGCCGCCCTATGCTGCGCGCCTGAACGCGCCCCAGCGCGAAGCTGTGCTAACGACCGAGGGACCCGTGCTAATGCTTGCGGGCGCAGGCACAGGGAAGACGGCGGCGCTTACGTCGCGGCTGGCGCATCTGGTTGCCACGCGGCGCGCATGGCCCAGCCAGATCCTGTGCGTCACCTTCACCAACAAGGCCGCCCGCGAAATGCGCGAGCGTGTTGCCGGGCATTTGGGCGAAGCGGTCGAGGGGATGCCGTGGCTCGGCACATTCCATTCGATCTGCGCGAAGATGCTGCGTCGCCATGCCGAACTGGTCGGACTGGAAAACAACTACACGATCATCGACACTGACGATCAGCTGCGATTGCTCAAGCAGTTGATCAATGACAACGATCTAGACGAGAAGCGCTGGCCTGCACGCCAGCTCGCCGGGCTGATCGACCGGTGGAAGAACCGGGGCCTCAACCCCGACGATCTCGATGCGGTGGAGAACGAAAGTTACGGCAACGGGCGCGGTCAGGCGATGTACCGGCTGTATCAGGATCGTCTGAAGGCGCTCAACGCCTGCGATTTCGGCGACCTGATGCTGCATGTGCTGAACATCTTCCGAAAGCATCACGATGTGCTCGCCGACTACCAGCAGCGCTTCAAATACATCCTGGTTGATGAGTATCAGGACACCAACGCTGTTCAGTATCTCTGGCTGCGACTGCTCGCGCAGGAGCACAAGAACATCTGCGTGGTCGGTGACGATGACCAGTCGATCTATTCATGGCGCGGGGCCGAGGTCGCCAACATCCTGCGCTTCGAAAAGGACTTCCCGGGCGCGCACGTCGTCAAGCTGGAGCAGAATTATCGGTCGACCCCGCACATTCTTGGTGCGGCATCGGGGCTGATCCGGGCGAACTCCGAACGGCATGAGAAGACACTGTGGACCGAGGCCAATGGCGGCGACAAAGTTCGCGTGATCGGCGTTTGGGACGCGCCCGAGGAAGCGCGGCGGGTCGGCGAAGAGATCGAACGGCTCGAAGGCGAAGGCGCGCCGCTCGACAAGGTCGCGATCCTTGTGCGGGCGCAATATCAGACGCGAGAGTTCGAAGACCGGTTCATTCAGATCGGAGTGAACTACCGGATCATCGGCGGTTTCCGCTTCTATGAACGCGCCGAAATCCGCGATGCCCTCGCCTATCTGCGGGTAATCGCACAGCCGCAGGACGATCTCGCATTCGAGCGGATATACAATCAGCCTAAACGTGGTCTGGGCGCGAAGACGCTGGAGAAAATGCATCAGCATTCGCGGCGAACCGGCCTGCCACTGGCGGCGGCTTCGCTGGAACTTGCCGATAGCGACGAACTGCCCAAGCGCGCTGCGAACACGATTGGCGAATTGATGCGCCAGTTCCTAGCGTGGCGCGAGGCGGCGGAGACCATGACCCCGTCGGACTTGCTGCGGCTGGTCCTCGACGAGACCGGCTATAACGACATGCTGGCGAATGATCGTTCCGCCGAAAGCGCTGGCCGAGCCGAAAACCTTTCCGAACTCGCGCGGGCGATGGAGGAATACGAGACGCTCGGGGACTTCCTCCAACATGTGGCGCTGGTAATGGACAATGATCGCGGCGACGATGAGGACACCGTCACAATCATGACGATCCACGCGGCCAAGGGCCTCGAATTCGATCACGTCTTCTGCGTGGGTTGGGAAGAAGGCGTGTTCCCGAGCCAGCGCGCGATCGACGAAGGGGGGCTGGCGAGCCTCGAGGAAGAACGGCGCCTCGCCTATGTCGCAATTACCCGCGCTCGGCGGCGCTGCATCATCCTGCACGCCGCCAACCGCCGCATTTACGGCCAGTGGACCAGCTCGATCCCCTCGCGCTTCATTGAGGAATTGCCCGAGGAACATATCGAGCAGGAAAGCACTATGACCGGCGGTGCTTCTTTATGGCGCGCAAACTGGAGCGAGAACGAAGACCCCTTCGCCCATGTCGCCCGCGACCGCCCCGACCGCGCCCAAGCCCGAGGCCCCGGATGGCGGCGCGCGGTATCCTCAGGCTACGAGACCAAGCAGCAACGCCTAGCCGAACCTGGCCGCTCTGCCGCCAGCTTCGCCGCCAAACCCCGCAGCGACATCGTGATCGGCGCGATGGTCCACCACGACAAATTCGGCACCGGCTGTGTGGTCGATCAGGAAGGCAACAAGCTGGAGATCGAGTTCGAAGAGCACGGGACGAAGCGGGTGATCGACAGCTTTGTTAAGGTGGTGGGGTGAGCATGGTTGAGAGCTGCATGCTCTTTGGCTAGCCGCGGGCCGTTTCCTTCGAAAACCTCAGGATGAACGAGGTTGGCGAAGCTCTTCAAAGAGAATTTCCTACTCGCGATGCTCTGGCTACTATCTGGCCGCTCTTTGATATCATCCCTTTGCTCAATGCCTTTGCCTGCAAGCTGCGCCCACGAGTACGTTTGCAGTTGGAGAAGTGTCAACTTCGCCGAAACCACTAGTTCAGCATACTTATCAGGTGGTTATAGTTCGCGAACTCGCCTGACGCCATGTCAACTCTGTCAACTTTGTTCGCAGCTGCAACACAGCCTGTTCCCAAACCCTCTTCCGCCGCGAGCAGAAATGGGACAAGCTCCATCAAGGCCCAGGGAGAGAACCAGTTATGCATTTCAAATCCGCCGGCGCGGTCGCGCTCGCCATCGGCGCACTGCTCTTGCCAACAGCTGCCATGGCCCAGGACGCTGAAACTCCTCCCCCAGTCCAACTCGGCAATGGAGAGAAGAACTGGATCATCGTCGATGGCATCGAACGTTCAAACGCCTCGACCTACACCGAAGTGCGGGCCACCAACGATGCTCAAGCCCTTCGGCGTGGGGACGGCGTCACCCTCACAATTCCCGAGGTGCACATCGAAGGCGATGGCTGGCTGGTCATGCACCCCTTTGTCGGCGGCAAGCCAAGCGGCACCTATGTCGCCGGGTACACTTTCGTTGAGAGCGGCACCAACACTGACGTAGCGATCACGCTCAACCCGGCCCCGGCGTCAGGCGACATGTATGTCGTGATGCTGCACAAGGACGCAAACGAGGACCGCGTGTTCGATTTTGTGTTTGTGGCCGAGAACGTGGTCGAAGACGAAGCGGTGTTCGAAGGCACCACCATGATCGCCCATATCGTCGCTGTTCCCTGACGGGAAGACCGTCAGGCGTCAGCCCTTGAAACCGACGTCCAGAAATCCCGGCTTCGGGCCGTTCCACTCGCCAGCAGGAACCGGCTCATCATCTTCATCACGGCGGCGCGAGCGCGGCTTGCGTTCCGGCTTGTCATCGGAACGCGGCTCGCGGGCTTTGCGCGGTTTCTTGGGGCGTTCTTCGCGGGGCTCATCCGCATCGTCGGCCTTCTTGCGACGTGACCTCTTGGGCTTTTCATCGCGCGGCTCATCATCCGCTGCCGCGCAGTCTTCGCCGCCTTGCTTCGCGCCGGCTTCCGCAAGTTCGACGCGAACATCATCCTTGCCGAACACCTTGATCGCGCTGCCGGTCAGCTTCTCGACATTGCCGATTGCCTCAGCGTCTTCATCGGCGACGAAAGTGAAAGCCCGGCCAAGTGCTCCGGCCCGGCCTGTACGGCCTATACGGTGCACGTAGTCATCCGGGTGCCACGGCGTGTCGAAATTGAAAACGTGGGAAACGCCTTTGATATCAAGCCCGCGCGCGGCGACATCGGATGCGACAAGGATGTTCACATCGCCTGCTTTGAACCGGTCCAGCTCTTTCAAGCGGCTCGATTGGTCCATGTCGCCATGGATCTCGCTGCTGGCAAATCCGCGCTTTTGCAGATGCTTGTTGAGATCGCGCACCGTTGTCTTGCGGTTGGCAAATATGATCGCGGTCTCGACCTGATCGTTGGAAAGCAACCACTCGAGCGTCTCGCGTTTCTGACGGCTCTTCACCGGTACTTTGAAAGCGGTGATGTTCTCATTGGTCGAGGCGGCGCGGCTGACTTCGATCCGTTTCGGGTTCGACAGGAAAGTCTTGGCGAGCTTGGCGATCGGCGGCGGCATGGTCGCCGAAAACAGCATCGTCTGGCGGGTTTCGGGCAGCTTGGAGCAGATAAATTCGATATCCGGGATGAAGCCCATGTCGAGCATCCGGTCCGCTTCGTCGATCACCAGCAATTCGCAGCCGTTCAGCAGTATCTTGCCGCGCTCGAACAGGTCCATCAACCGGCCTGGCGTCGCGATCAGAACATCGACCCCTTCGTTCAGCGCCTTGATCTGATCACCCATCTGCACGCCGCCAATAAGCAGTGCCATTTTGAGATCGTGGTTCTTGCCGTACTTCTCAAAGTTCTCAGCAACCTGCGCAGCGAGTTCGCGGGTCGGCTCAAGGATCAGCGAGCGCGGCATCAGTGCGCGGCGGCGGCCGGACGCCATCACGTCGATCATCGGCAAAACAAAGCTGGCGGTCTTGCCCGTCCCGGTCTGCGCGATGCCGATGAGATCCTTCATCATCAGCACGGCAGGAATGGCCTCTGCCTGGATCGGGGTTGGCTCAGAATAGCCGGCGTCGTCGACGGCTTTGAGCAATTCGGGTGATAGGCCGAGATCGGCGAAAGTCATGCGGTTCAATATGTCCGGGTAGCGGGCACTGTGTGCGTGCCGTGTTTCAACGCTGTCAGGCCGCGCCTGAAGCTGGCGTGCGCCTAGTCTGAAAGCGCCTCAAAAGTCAAGAATTCCGGCGGTTGGCGCCGGGCGACAAAGTCAGTCTTTGACCGCGACCAATTGCCGCATACGCGCGACTTCGCATTTGGCACCGGTGCGAGACTGCAATTTGTCCCGCTTGATGCAAAGGTTCCCGTCCTTGTTCCGCTCTACGTAAAAGCCGGAGTAGAAATCCCGCGCGCGGCATGCCTTTTCAAGATTGACGGTGATGATCCGCCGGTCACGCAGGAACAGAAGCAGGCGGTTGCCACTCCCGGTTTGCACACCTGCAATGGATGAAACCGGCAGGCATTTGTCCGTCTTGCGCTCTTCGTAACGGGCGTTGAGCTCGCGTTGCGGTAGGCGAGAGAGAAGCTGATTGGCGTTCTGGCCGCGGGCCGGTGAAATCCGAACTGTCACTCGACGTTCGATGCGTACCTGACGGACGACCTGACTGTCACGCAGCGCGTTTAGAGGATTAGTGACCGCCGCTGCCGACGTGTTGGCACTTGTCCGAAGCACTGTCTTCGCACGAGCATCGCGTTTGCCCTTCTCATCCGAGGCAACCTGCGCAGCTTCGCCACCAGCCAATGCAACGGGCACAGCCGCGCTCTGCCCGAATAGAGGCAGGATAAGCGCCAAAGGCGCCGCGATGGCGTGAAAGCTCGGCATGATTGCCCGAAAGACCCTCCTAGGTATCGAAATTGCCGTTCGCGAGCGTCTGTGTCGGCAATCGTTGCGTAACGACTAGCCGAGGCGATTGAACGGTGGCTTAACCTTGGCCACATGTGAGGGCAAAGAACTGGCTCATTCAGGGCAAAGTGTGGCATAGCGGCAACAATGACGATCACGACAACACGCACCGATGAATTTCTGCGAGGCGCTGCGGAACTCCTGGGCCCCAAAGGCCTGAGCACTGATCCCGAGATGCTCGATCCCTGGCTAACCGACTGGCGCGGACGCTACACGGGCCGAGCGATTGGGTTGGCCTCGCCGGCTTCGACGGAAGAGGTCGCGAACCTTGTAAAATTGTGCGGCGAGTACCGTATCCCAATTGTCCCACAAGGCGGAAACAGCGGAATGGTCGGCGGTGCAACACCCGATGAGACCGGTTCAGCCCTAATCCTGTCGCTCCGCCGAATGAACCGCATACGCTCACTCGATCGCCAAGCTGGGCAAGCGGTGTGCGAGGCGGGAGTGATCCTGCAGACGTTCCACGAGGGCGCAGAGGCAGCGGACATGCGCTTCCCCTTGACCCTGGGAGGCAAAGGATCTGCGACCATAGGCGGCCTGGTCTCAACCAATGCCGGAGGCACGCAGGTGCTGCGCCACGGAACCATGCGCGCCCAGGTGCTGGGGATCGAGGCGGTAC
This sequence comes from uncultured Erythrobacter sp., assembly GCF_947499705.1. NCBI lineage: Bacteria > Pseudomonadati > Pseudomonadota > Alphaproteobacteria > Sphingomonadales > Erythrobacteraceae > Erythrobacter > uncultured Erythrobacter sp. Next base: position 1,629,863 of record NZ_CANMPJ010000001.1, read on the forward strand.
TGGCGAACGGTGAGGTATTCGACGGCCTGACCGCTCTCAAGAAAGACAATCGTGGGTTCGACCTGAAGCAATTGTTGATCGGATCAGAAGGGACGCTCGGGATTGTCACAGCAGCGACCCTCCGTATTCTCCCCGCGGCGACCGCGCGTGCGACCGCTTGGGTCGGGCTGTCGGGCATCAAGGAAGCGCGAACGCTGCTCAAGCATGTCGGCCAGAGAATGGGCGGCACTCTGGAAGGATTCGAGGTGGTGCCCGACCATTGCCTTGAAAACGTCATTGACCATCTGCCCGATGCGAGACAGCCATTGGCAGAAAACCATAGCTGGAACGCACTGATAGAATGTGTGTCGGACAGCGACGATCCTGCCGCGCTTCAAGGGCAAATGGAAGCGGTGCTTGCAGATGCGATGGAAGCGGGCTTGCTCGAAGACGCGGTACTTGCCGCCAATGACAAACAATCAGAAGATTTCTGGCTGCTGCGCGATTCCATTTCTGCGGCCGAACGCGCGCTCGGTCCAGCGATGCAGCACGACATATCCGTTCCCGTCGAACAGATGCCGGAATTCATCCTCGCAGCGATCCCAGCCATCGAGAATGAGTATCCTGGAACACGCGGTGTCGCTTTCGGCCATCTCGGCGATGGCAATGTCCATTTTCATATCATTGCACCCGCAGGAGCCATCCCGGGCAAGTGGGAAGATAGTGAGGGCAAACGTATCAGCGCGCGGGTCTATGATCTGGTGACCGACTGGGGCGGTTCGATCAGCGCTGAGCATGGCATCGGCCAGATGAAAGTGAGCGAGCTTGGAAGGCTCGGCGATCCAGTCGCCCTGTCGATGATGCGTGCCGTCAAACAGGCGCTGGACCCGGATGGACTGCTAAATCCTGGAAAACTGTTGCCGTCCGGCGCTTGAACTTGCGCCCGACGCCGCGACCGCCTAAAGCGCGGCGCGTTCGGTCAGCGGTGGGGTCGCAATCCATCCACGCCGTACCGAAAACCTATTCAGACTCTTTTGTTCGGAGAATATCCATGGCCAGCGCGCCGCAGCCGCAACTTCCGCTGTTTTACAAAGACCTTCTGCCGCTTAACAGCCGCGATCACGGCGACTGGAAAGTCGGCTCGTTCGATAGCGCATCGTTCGTTGCAGAGACTCACGCCATCCCGCTCACCGTCGACGAGTTCGTCGATGCACAGCGTAATTACCCTATCGTGTTCACTGCTGGTGAGAATCCGCTGCCAATCGCACTTTTCGGTCTCAATGAAGGCGTCAACACCTTCATCGGTGATGATGGCAAGATGGTCGCCGATGTATATGTGCCGGCCTATGTCCGCCGCTATCCCTTCATCCTCGCCAAGCTCCAGCAGGATTCGGAAGACATGTCGCTGTGCTTCGATCCGAGCGCGGGCGTGGTGAAGAAACAGAAGGATGGTCAGGAACTGTTCGGCGAAGACGGTCAACCTTCGGAATACACCAACAACGTCCTCGATTTCTGCAAGAAGTTCGAGGAATCGGGCCAGCGCACTCGTGCCTTCCTCGAAGAGCTTAAGAAGCTCGACATCCTGATGGACGGCGAGATCGCGATTACCCGCAACGACTATCCGGATAAGCCGTTTGTCTACCGCGGCTTCCAGATGGTTGATGAAAAGAAGCTGCGCGAACTCCCCTCGGAAACGGTTGAGTCGCTGAACAAGAACGGCATGAATATGCTGATCCATGCTCACCTTTTCTCGATGAACCTGATGCGCCGCGTTTTTGAACGCCAGTCCGCACAGGGCAAGGTTCCACTGCCGGATCAGGCAAACGGCGCCGCAAACTAAGCGAACATATTCTCGCATTTGTGAGCAATTTACGGGCGGGACTGCTCTTGAAGCGGTCCCGCCCGAATACTATATTTTGGGTGTCAGGCGGTACCCCCCTCATAACCGCCTGCACTCTGCGCCTTCGGGTGCAGACCTCCCTGAACCTTGGCCACCTCGCGCATTTTGCGCGGGGTGGTTTTTTCATGCCGGTCAGAAAGTTAAGCGCGCAATTTCAAGTAAACTATTCGGCAGCTTGAGCGAATTCGCTTCCTCTGCCCAAGCGCGCAGTTTCAGCGCCCAGCTCTCGGACCAGAGCAGCCAGCATTCTTGCAACACGCGGCAAGTTAGCACTCGGTTCTGCCAACCGATCATCAAGATAAGTTGCGCGGCAAACTTCAACTTGGATCGCGTGAATGCCTCTGCTCGGCGATGCGTGCCGATCAAGCACGTAACCACCCGAATATGGGCGATTGTGAGCGCAGGGACACGCTTCGGTTTCAAGATGGCGAAAAGCGCGGGCAATCAGGTTGCCGTGGCAGGATGCACCGAAGCGGTCCCCCAAAACGACTTGAGGCGCGCGCTCCTGCCCGCTCTGCGCCCGCAAAGGCGGCATCGAATGCAGATCGATCAACAACGCCGCACCCCATTCGCTGCGGATCCGCTCAAGCTCACGCCCCAGAAACGCGTGATAGGGGCGGTGTATGTTGTCGATCCTGGCATCAAGCTCTTCCTGCGAAAGCCGATTGCGCCATATCTCGCCGAATCCAGGCAGACGCCTAGGCACCAGCCCGAGTCCGCTGCGGGCGCGTCTGTTCGTGGCGGAATGGCGAGGCATATGCCGCTTTGCATCGGCGACCATGTCCCAATCCACGTCATCTTTTGACCGGTTGAGATCCAGCATTGCACGCGGCGCGTGAGCTACCAGAAGGCCCGTTCCCGTCTGTTTGGCGACTGCGACGCCTAGCTGGTCAACATGCCGATCTTCCAATCGCAGCTGACTCAGCTCCGGATCCCGCATGTTGGCCAACGCTTCACCTGGATAAATTCGCCCGGCATGCGGCACAGCGATCAACACTGGAAGTGGCATCGAGCGCGGCGAAACGTGGGTGAAAGCCGGGCCATGCTCGGGGCCGAATACAGAGCCACCCTTGGCGGATATGAGCCCCGCGCGCTCGGCGATATCGCTGCTCGCCCGATCTTCACCGGACCATTTTCGCAAGGGGTCTGAATTGGGGGGAGAATCCATCTCGGAAATTGCTGCCCGCATATCGTCATCGAGTCAAAGCCCAATCGAGCCCTTCATAATTCACTGGGGCGCGTCTCAAAGCAGGGCACCCTATTCGCTGGGAAAGATTTCTTAAGTGCCCGGTGCTATGCGCACATTCATGACAACAAGCTCCAATCCGCGAATCCTCCTGGCCGAGGATGAGGACGCAATGCGCACCTATCTCGACCGTGCGCTCACCAATGCCGGTTACGAAGTCGCCACCGTAGATCGCGGTACGGAGGCGATTCCACTGCTCGAATCGGAACATTTCGATCTGCTGCTTTCGGACATTGTGATGCCGGAGATGGACGGGATTGAACTCGCTCAGCGCTGCGCCGAAATCAGCCCGCGCACCAAGGTGATGTTCATCACCGGATTTGCCGCAGTTTCCTTGCGCGCAAGCCGTGAGCAACCGAATGCAAAGGTGCTCTCCAAGCCGTTCCACTTGCGCGATCTGGTGCTGGAAGTAGAGCGTGTATTCGAGGACCAGCGCGAGGCTTCGCTTTAGAAGAACCGCGATTCGGCAGCGCGTGCGCGAATCGCTTGCACCTTTTGCCAACCCGCGTTAATGCGCCGCTCCGCTCTCAACCGGGCGGCAAAATCGATGGTGCGGGCGTATAGCTCAGTGGTAGAGCACTGTATTGACATTGCAGGGGTCGGAAGTTCAACTCTTCCTACGCCCACCATCGGATCAAGTAACGATAGCCCGCCCTTATCCGGCGGGTTTTTCTTTGCGTTGATACGCTTCGGAACAGCCAATCAAGAATCCCTCGCAGCGCCGCTTGCACGGGGGATTTCCTCTGCTAAAGCCCCTCTCGGGATCTAAATCAGTACATCCTGTCGACATGTGTAATCCAGGAAGGATGAGGCGCTAGCCATGCAGAAAATCAAAGTTGCGAACCCAGTTGTCGAACTCGACGGCGACGAGATGACGAAAATCATCTGGCAATGGATTCGTGAGCGATTGATCCTGCCGTATCTCGATGTCGACCTGAAATATTATGACCTCTCAATCGAGAAGCGTGACGAGACTGACGATCAGATTACCATCGACGCTGCTAATGCGATCAAGGAACACGGCGTTGGCGTGAAGTGCGCCACCATCACACCTGATGAAGCGCGCGTTGAAGAGTTCGATCTCAAAAAGATGTGGCGCTCCCCTAACGGCACGATCCGCAATATCCTGGGCGGTGTGGTGTTCCGCGAACCGATCGTGATCGACAATGTCCCACGTCTGGTCCCCGGCTGGACTGACCCCATCGTGGTCGGCCGTCACGCATTTGGCGATCAATACCGCGCTACCGACACCCTGATCCCGGGCGCAGGCAAGCTGCGGCTCGTATTCGAAGGCGAAGATGGCGAGAAGATTGACCTCGATGTCTACGAATTCCAATCGTCGGGCGTCGCTATGGCGATGTACAACCTCGACGACAGCATCCGCGATTTCGCCCGCGCATGCATGAATTATGGTCTCGACCGCAAATGGCCGGTCTACCTCTCGACCAAGAACACCATCATGAAGAAGTATGATGGCCGTTTCAAAGACCTGTTCGAAGAAGTGTTCGAAGCTGAATTCAAGGCGAAGTTCGACGAAGCCGGTATCACCTACGAACACCGCCTGATCGACGACATGGTTGCATCGGCGCTCAAGTGGAGCGGCAAGTTCGTTTGGGCCTGTAAGAACTATGACGGTGATGTTCAGTCAGACACTGTCGCTCAGGGCTTCGGCTCGCTCGGCCTGATGACATCGGTTCTGATGACACCGGACGGCAAGACCGTCGAAGCCGAAGCCGCGCACGGCACTGTCACACGCCACTATCGCCAGCACCAGCAGGGCAAAGCGACCTCAACCAACCCGATTGCATCGATTTTCGCCTGGACACGCGGCCTGATGTATCGCGGCAAGTTCGATAACACCCCCGATGTGGTAAAGTTCGCCGAGACGCTCGAGCGGGTATGCATCGAGACGGTCGAAAACGGTCAGATGACCAAGGATTTGGCACTGCTTATCGGACCGGGGCAGAACTGGCAGACGACTGAGCAATTCTTCGAATCGATAGTCACCAACCTTGAAAAAGAGATGGCGAACTGGAGCTGATCAAGCTGGCACAGCATTGCTGTGTCGTTCGAGATTCAGAACTGGAAAATTTGATCTCCTTCATCGGGTTGCTGCGCGTGACAGCACCCCGGTGCTAGGATAGGTAGAGCGTCGGTGGCAGGCGAACTCTCTTTCTCTCCGATCATGTCGGACGCGCTGGTCATTCTCGGCGCCGCAGGGATTGTGATCCCGGTCTTCGCGCGCTTCCGGATCACACCGATTATCGGGTTTATTCTAATTGGCATCGCTGTTGGCCCTTACGGGCTCGGCACGCTGGTCGAAGAAATCCCCTGGCTCAGGCACATAACGATATCCGATCCCGAAGCGCTTGCGCCCTTTGCGGATTTCGGGATTATCCTGCTGCTGTTCGCGATCGGGCTTGAACTATCGTTTAACCGTCTGTGGCAATTGCGAAAATTCGTCTTCGGCCTTGGCTCGCTTGAATTGCTGATAATCGGCAGTTCCGGGGCCACATTCCTTTTCTACGTCAGCGGGATGGACCTAACCGGCGCGCTCGCGCTCGGCTTTGCCCTCGCCTTCTCATCAACCGCGATCGTGCTGCCGATATCAGGCACCCGTACCCCAGTGGGTCGCGCCGCGCTTTCAATGCTGCTGTTCGAGGACATCATGATCGTCCCGATCATCTTTATCCTCGGCGCGCTGTCGCCTTATGCGCAAGCGGAGGGCTGGACCGGCCTGACTGACACGTTGTGGCAAGGTGGCCTGGTCGTCTTGGTGCTGCTCGTACTAGGGCGCTTCGCCCTGCCCAGCCTGTTTTCGCAAGCCGCCCGCACCAAAAGTCCGGAACTGTTCCTCGCGGCCTCACTGTTGGTCGTGATCGGAGCAAGCCTCGCAACCGCAGCGACTGGGCTTTCGCCCATCGTGGGGGCTTTGATCGCTGGCCTGTTGATCGCCGAAACGGAGTATCACGGCGAGGTCGAGACTATCATGGAGCCGTTCAAGGGCCTTGCGCTCGGCGTCTTCCTGATCACGATCGGGATGAGCATCGACCTGATGACGATCTGGGCCAATCTAGGTCAAATCACGCTCGCAGTGGTCGGTGTGTTGGTGTTCAAAGCCATCGTCACCGGAACGCTGCTGCGTCTGATGGGCGCGCGCCGTAGTACCGCCGCAGAAACCGGCGTGCTGATGGCCAGCCCGAGCGAGACCACCTTGATCGTGCTTGCCGCAGCCACCAGCGCTTTGGTGGTCGACGTCGAGACGGCGCAATTTTGGCAGATCGTCACTGCAATCGGACTGACTGTCACTCCGCTATTGGCCAAACTCGGACGAGTAATCGCGCGGCGGATCGAAGACACACCGGAGCTTCCGGAAGAGGATGAACACGAGGCACGGACGATCATCATCGGCGGCGGCCGCGTTGGGCGCCTGATCGCCGACATGATGACCGCGCATGATCAGGCGTATGTGATTCTCGATTCCGATCCGGACTTGATCATTGCTGCCAAGCGCGATGGCTACCGCGCAACGTTTGGAGACGCTGCACGCGGCGATGCACTTTCTCGTCTTGGGATCGAGCTTGCACCCGCAGTGGTTCTAACCATGGACGAACCTGTTTTGGCTCAGCGGCTCGTTTCAAAGCTGCGCACCAACTATCCCGACTTGCTGATCGTCTCGCGTGCTCGCGACACAGATCACGCCGCGGCACTCTATCGCGCCGGAGCCAGCCACGCCGTCCCGGAAACACTCGAAAGCTCGCTCCAACTGTCAGAGGCAGTGCTCGTCGATATCGGCGTTGCGATGGGTCCGGTGATCGCATCGATTCACGAGAAACGCGACGAATACCGCGAGCGGTTGGAGCGTGATGGCGGCCTGACGAAGAAGCCGCAATTGCGGACGTCTTCGACCGAAGCCTAGACGCATAGGCTAGCCTGCAAGAGCAGCCTTCACCGCAGCCAGAGCTTCCTCGGCCTTGCTGCCGTCCGGACCGCCGCCTTGTGCCATATCGGGCCGACCGCCTCCGCCCTTCCCGCCAAGCACTTCGACGCCCTTGCGGACGAAGTCGACCGCGCTGAATTGCTCGGTGAGATCATCCGTCACAGCTGCCGCGATCGCCGCTTTGCCATCGTTGACAGCAATAATTGTCGCTACGCCCGACCCGAGGTTCTGCTTCGCTTCGTCAAGCAAAGGGCGAAGCTCTTTCGGATTGAGCCCTTCGAGAACCTGGCCGGAAAACTTCACACCGCCAATTTCCTCGTCGCTGCTGGCTGCACTGGATCCCGAGCCACCGCCCAGGGCCAACGCCTTTTTGGCCTCGGCTAGCTCTTTCTCAAGCCGCTTTCGCTCATCAAGCAATGCAGTGAGGCGCGCAGGCACTTCCTCCGGCGTCGCGCGGATTGCTCCTGCTGCCGCCTTAAGCGCTTCCTCGCGCTCGACGAGCCATTGCCGCGCGGCTTCTCCGGTTAGCGCTTCGATCCGGCGAACACCCGAAGAGACCGCGCTTTCCGAAATGATCCGGAACAGGCCGATATCGCCCGTCGCGTTCACATGGGTGCCACCGCATAGCTCGACCGAATAATTGCGGCCGCCTTCGCCTGTCCGGCCCATCGACAGGACACGGACTTCATCGCCATACTTTTCGCCGAACAGCGCCAAGGCGCCGGCGTCAACCGCGTCGTCGGGGCTCATCAGGCGCGTTGCGACCGGTTCATTGGCCCGGATTTCAGCGTTCACTTCGGCTTCGATCGCCACGATGTCGTTGATCGAAAGAGGTTTTGGCTGCGAGAAATCAAAGCGCAGTCGGTCTTCGGCAACCAATGATCCCTTTTGCGTCACGTGACCTCCCAGGCGATTGCGTAAGGCCGCGTGGACCAGGTGTGTCGCCGAGTGGTTGGCACGGATCTGCGTACGCCGGTCGGTATCAACGTCCAGTTGGACGTTGTCGCCGACTGCAATTTCACCAGAGTCAATCTTTGCATGGTGGGCGTGCAAGCGCCCGAGAGGCTTGCTCGTATCGGTTACCTGAGCGGAGAATCCAGCTGGCGTGGAAATGGTTCCGGTGTCGCCGGTCTGACCGCCGCTCTCGCCGTAGAAAGGCGTCTGGTTGGTGAGGATGACCACGTCGTCACCCGCACCTGCTCGCTCAACTTCCGCACCGTCTTTTACAATTGCAACAACAGTGCCCTCGCCGGATGTCGCAGCGTAGCCAGTGAACTCGCTGGCGCCTTCGCGTTCGGCAATGTCAAACCAAACCTCGCCCGAAGCAGCCTCGCCAGACCCCTTCCAGGCTGCTCGCGCCGCCTCTTTTTGCCGCGTCATCGCCGCATCGAAACCAGCGCGATCAACTGCAATCCCGCGAGCACGCAGAGCGTCTTCAGTCAGGTCGTATGGGAACCCATAGGTGTCATAGAGTTTGAACGCGGTTTCGCCGTCGAGTTCACCGCCCTCACCCATGTCGCCTGTCGCTTCGTCGAGCAACTTTAGACCCTTGTCGAGCGTCCTGCGAAACTGGGTTTCCTCACGCAGCAGAACCTCTTCGATCAACGCCTGTCCGCGCACGAGTTCCGGATAGGCCTGACCCATTTCAGTCACGAGACTGGGCACGAGGCGATGCATCAACGGCTCGCTTGCGCCGAGCAGATGCGCGTGCCGCATGGCGCGGCGCATGATCCGACGTAGGACGTAACCACGACCTTCATTCGAAGGCAGCACACCGTCAGCCATCAGGAAACTGGTCGAGCGCAGGTGATCGGCGATCACTCGGTGGCTCGCGGAATGATCACCGTCTGCCGCGACACTGGTGAGGTGCTCGGAAGCACCAATCAGCGCCTTGAACGTGTCGGTATCGTAATTGTTGTGAACGCCCTGAAGGACGGCGGCGATGCGCTCGAGACCCATGCCGGTGTCGATCGAGGGTTTGGGCAGATTGCTGCGCGTTCCATCGGCGCTTTGGTCAAACTGCATGAAGACCAAATTCCAGATCTCAACGAAGCGGTCGCCATCTTCATTGGGACTTCCGGGAGGGCCACCATCTATGTGGTCGCCGTGATCGTAGAATATCTCAGAGCAAGGGCCGCAAGGGCCCGTATCGCCCATCGACCAGAAGTTGTCATTGGTGGAGATTCGTATGATGCGATCTTCTGGAAGGCCCGAAATCTTTCGCCAAAGATCGAATGCCTCATCGTCGGTGTGGAAGACGGTCGCAGTCAAACGGTCAGGTGACAGCCCCCATTCGCGGGTCAGCAGCGTCCATGCGTGATGGATTGCCTCTTCCTTGAAATAGTCGCCAAACGAAAAATTGCCGAGCATCTCAAAGAAGGTGTGGTGCCGAGCCGTGTAGCCAACATTGTCGAGATCGTTGTGCTTGCCCCCTGCGCGCACGCATTTCTGCGACGAGGTTGCGCGCGGTGCAGGCGGTGTCTCGAGACCCGTAAAGGCATTCTTGAACGGCACCATGCCCGCATTCACGAACATCAGCGTAGGGTCGTTGTAGGGGACGAGCGGTGCGCTTTGCACAGGCTCATGTCCGGCACCCCCGAAATAGTCGAGGAAGGATCGGCGAAGATCATTGGTAGACGTCATGTTCTGGCAGTTAGGCAATGGAGCGCATGGCGACAAGTCACCGCGTGACCGCTCTGGCTACATAGTTGCGCAAACGCCAGACGCAGAAAAACCGGCGGCGCCTAAGGGGGCAAAGGCACACGCCGGTTTTCCGGTTTCTCGGGCGCGGGATCGATGCCCGCCTGGCCCGCTTGAGGATTAACTGTCGGTATCCGCGTCCGGGCCCGTCATCATCTCCTCGGCAACCTCATCGGTGCGGCCGCGAATAGCGGCTTCCAACTGGTCGCAAACTTCAGGATTTTCCTTAAGGTAATTCTTCGCATTCTCACGGCCCTGGCCAATCCGGATGCTGTCATAAGAGAACCAGCTCCCCGATTTCTCGACCAACCCGGCCTTGACGCCAAGATCGAGTATTTCGCCGCGCTTGGAAATGCCTTCGCCATACATGATGTCGAATTCGACCTGCTTGAACGGCGGTGCAACCTTGTTCTTGACCACTTTGACACGGGTCGAGTTGCCAACCACTTCGTCGCGGTCCTTGATCTGGCCGGTCCGGCGAATGTCGAGCCGCACAGAAGCGTAGAACTTGAGTGCGTTGCCACCCGTGGTTGTCTCAGGGTTGCCGTACATCACACCGATCTTCATCCGAAGCTGGTTGATGAAGATGACCATGCATTTCGAACGGTTGATCGACCCGGTCAGTTTGCGCAGCGATTGGGACATGAGCCGCGCTTGAAGGCCGACATGAGCATCGCCCATCTCGCCTTCGATTTCGGCGCGGGGGACAAGCGCCGCCACCGAGTCGACCACCAACACGTCGATTGCATTCGAGCGAACCAAGGTGTCAGTAATTTCGAGCGCCTGCTCGCCCGTATCGGGCTGCGAGACGACCAGTTCATCAATGTCTACGCCCAGCTTGCGAGCATAGACTGGATCAAGTGCGTGCTCGGCGTCGACAAACGCTGCCGTACCGCCCGCTTTTTGGGCTTCGGCAATCACATGCAAAGCCAAAGTGGTCTTGCCTGAGCTTTCCGGCCCGTAGACTTCGATAACCCGCCCTTTGGGCAAGCCACCAATGCCGAGTGCGATATCAAGACCCAGCGAACCGGAAGAAATCGATTCAACCTGCATCGCTTCCTTGGAGCCCAGCTTCATCGCCGAACCTTTGCCGAATGCACGATCAATCTGTGCAAGCGCGGCGTCGAGCGCCTTTTGACGGTCCACGTCTTTTTCCTTCTCTACGAGCTTAAGATTAGTAGCCATCGCATGACCTCCTTCGCTTGCCTAGAGCCGGTTACCGAGTTTTAACCGCCCCATTGGGGAGACTGTGTTGTCGCCCCCTGTTGGAGATCATGTATCGCATTTGTTCTCATAGAACAAGTAGGGAACGAAATTTATTTTGGGGTGTATCCCCTTGCCATACGTAACCTGATCGTGTATATAATGATGCATGACAACGAAGCCTCTGACTACCGCCGCTTTTTTCCGCATGTTCCCCGATGACGAAACGTGCCTGAAACACCTGTTTGACGTTCGCTTTGGCGATGGTTTCGAGTGTCCTAAGTGCGAGCGGGCCTCCAAGTGGTTCCGTATCAAGGCCGAGCGCGCCTATTCGTGCCAGTGGTGCGGCCACCACCTGCACCCGACCGTAGGCACTCCGTTTGAAAAGACCCGCACCCCGTTGCAGCTATGGTTCTACGCAATCCACCTGTTCACCACCACGCGGCACGGTGTCAGCGCGAAGGAATTGGAGCGCCAGTTAGGCGTTACCTACAAGACTGCTTGGCGCATGGCTAAGCTGATCCGCGAGCACATGGCAGATGTTGACGGTGACCGGCCCATTGGCGGGCCTTTCAAGACGGTCGAAATTGACGAGACATTTGTTGGGGGTCACCGCGAGAACGGACAAGGCGGCAAAGGCAAAGCGGTTGTGTTCGGTATGCTAGAAAGAGGCGGCGATGTGGTCACAGAGGTTGTTGCGGATCGCAAGAGCGGCACGCTGCTCCCTCACGTCATAAAGCACGTCCAGCCTCACACAGAGGTCCATACCGACGAATTGCGCTCATACGGCGGTCTCGGCACGCTCAAGGGCTACTGGCACAAGCAGGTCAATCACTCGGAAGGCGAATACGTTTCGGATACCGGAACAACCGTCAACGCGATTGAGAATTTCTGGCGTCACCTCAAATGCTCAATCACTGGCACTCACGTAAGCGTACGCCCCAAATATCTCGGCCTCTACGCCAAGGAATTTGAGTATCGGTTCAATCGTCGCAATCGTCCTGAGACGATGCTTCCGGAGCTTCTTTCGACTTTCCGGCCATTGCCTCAATCGTGCGATTGAAGGCGTCTAGGTCGCCAATCTCGCCTTCACGTTCGGCGATAAATTGGTCTAGCTTGCCCTGCTCGATAGCTTCCTTAAGTTTCATCATGTCGGCAAACCGAGACGAATGCTCATTGCGATTTCAGATACCTTAAACAGCCGCGCAAGGGCAGAAACACTAGTGGTTCCAGAGTCCATAGCATCAGAGATCAACCCCATCGGCATAAGCAGGTCAGCCGCGAATTGATTGGCCTGTGTCTCCTGCCAATTTGTCATGCCTTCGGCACGAAGCCGGTAGTTGTCCTGGTGAGTTGCCCCAATGCTGTCTTTATGAAGCACAAAGTGACCAAGTTCATGCGCCGCCGTGAACCTTTGGCGGACGCTAGGCTCGCTTTTGTCAACGTAACACTCGAACTGATCGCCGTTGACGCGCTTTAACATGCCGGAAACACCGTCCTGCAAGTCCACCGAAAATATCGGCAACCCAACCTCTTGCGCGCAAGCCGCGACATCAACTGACGGCTCCTGCATGTGCGGAGCGAAAAGCGTCAGATACTCAGAGGGTATCGTCGTCATTGTGCTGCCCCTTTCTCGTCAAACGGCGGCTCGTCTTCCTCCTCGTCACGCACAAGCTCGTCTAGCTTGCGAGTAATTGCATCGAGTTTTTGAGACTTTACAGCCTCATCGATGCGGGACTTAACCAATGCCTTAAATTCGTCACTCTCAATATAGCTATCCCAGCGCTTGTTCGCAATTTGTTTCGCTTGCGCCCTCGCAGTCCTTACAAGGGCACCAACACCCCAAATAGCCAAAATGGCGATCAAAACACCGAGAACGGTTAGAGTGTACGTCGAGATATCTACGACCGTTCCAATGGCATCCATAGCCGTCTGTGACGCTTCAATCGCGCGATCAATATGCTCTTGCTCTACCTCACTTGGCTCAGGTGCTAAGCTAGGGACAGTCGTTGGTGTCGGTTGAACAATTGGAGACTCGGCCATGAAATTTGGCTATTGCCTTTAATTTCACGAGTCAATTCAGAGGCCTAAAGTGACGCAAATCTGTGACGCTATTCGAGACCGCCAAGTTATCTCCTTTCTTTACAAAGGTAGGACTAGGACCGTGGAGCCTCATCTTGTTGGCTACGACAATGACGGCGACCTAACCCTAAGCGCTTGGCAGCTTTCTGGCGGTAGTGGTCAAGGCTTCCGCGATTTTCATGTAAGTAAACTATCCGGGCTGACCATAAGTCCACAAACCTTCGCAGGGCCGCGACCGGGCTATAATCCAAACGATAAGACCCTAAGCCGGATTGTCTGCCGCCTTTAGTGCAATCGCACACTTGCGGCCACCGAGCGGGACCGCTGTTCAGCGCACAATCTGACATATGATGGTGCAACATTGCGCTACCTACCTATGCGAAGGGGATACACCCCTTTATTTTCGCGAGCAGTTCAATCGCGTTCCGTGTCGCGCAGACGCCAGACAAATTTGCGCTCTGAATTGGCCGGGATCGTTACCTCGACGATCTCGTAGCCGTTCTTCACTTGAACTTTGTTGCGCGGGAAACGGATGTTCCAGTCACCTGACCACCCCAGCTCCAGCCGCATCTTAACCGGATGGGGATTGGCGTTGGTCAAATTCGCCTGCATCTTTGTCCACTTGCCGCCTTCAAGCCGGTCTTCGTCATCCTCTCCAAGCCGCGCGCACTTGGCAAAAACCTGAGCACTGTTTCCGATTTCAAGCTCGACATCCTGTCCGCGTGCGTAGTCGCGCAGCTCAGTGGTTGCAGCCAGCTGTGTACCGAATGACGTTGGCTCGAACAGGTTCAGCGCGCCTTGCGGGAGGGCAATGCCCAGCCCTTTCTTCTCTTCGTTCTTGGTGACCAAGAGCATCTCTGCCGATTCCGGCTCGCCGAGCTCACCGATCCAAGTCCATGGATCACAGCCGGCGGTGTAGAGGAAGCGCGCCTTGACCTCTTCCTTATTGATGAACGCGACCTGTTTAAGCCCCTTCGCGGAGACATCGACACGGTCGGGGACCCGGAATAGCTTAAGGTCGCCGAGGTTCTCTTCCTCTGCGGTCACGACGCTAACTGAGACTGGAGCCTCTTGCAGCGCTTCACGGCGCATACGGGAACCCGTTACCATGATCGCACCATCAGCCATCGCCATCATGGCCTTTGGAGTCGATCGACCCGGCGGCGGCGGGGGAGGAGGAATCGCCGATCCTGCCGCGGTGCTCCCAAACGGATAGCATGTCAGGCGCAATGGTCGCGCGACCGGGGGATCGGACAATTCCTGGTAGTCGCTGTCGACATTGAGGGTCCCGGCGATGATCTGAAGCTTGGCATTGTTGAAGCTCTGATCATTGTCATTGAGGAGAGTCAGCCAGCTGAGCAGGCTCAACTGGAATTCGTCGCCGTCCTTCTTCTCTCCCATGGTCGCGACATAATTCGCCTGCCAGTCAAATCCCCATGCAAGATAGGTGAGCGTGACTTCGTAGGTGCCGCCGCCCGGTGTGGCAGTGTCTATCGAGAATATCGGCTTGGCCGAAAGCCCATCGGACACGCCATCGAAGGTCAGCTTTTCGGGCAGGCCGGCACAGCGCACCGCTTCGAAACCTTGCGATGATTGCAACACGAGACCGCCATCGGCCCGTGTCCGCACGACTGCCTGCTCTGACTGCACGTCTCCCGTGGCGGGATTCGTACGGGTGATCGTGACGCGGTTACCCAGAGCGCCGTTGACAAGGGCGGCAGGCGACAACAGCTCGGCGTTGCGGTTCTTCTCGATTGTTCCACCCGGAAGGCCGGTGACGATCGCGCTTACGCCCACCATACCTTCGGCGACGCCTTCAAAACGGATCGTCGATTCGCCCTCTGGCAAGGTGACCGTGCGGACTTCGCTGATCATCGCAAAGCCCTTTGGCCAATTGCGATTCATCTCATCGCCAACGTCGCGATCCGGGTCGCGGTAGATCGTAACGGACATATCCTGCGGCGCGGATGCGTCGACAACGCTCCGGGCCTCCAGCGGCTGCCCCACAAGGGACGCCAAGGATAGGGAGAGGATTGCGGCCAACCGCATTGGCTTACCCCGCCCGCTTACCAGCGGGTTTCGTAAGTGACGCGCAACACGGTCTCACCTTCAGCAGGCACAGGCACCACATATTTGCGCCGCTGGTAATTCAGCTGCTCACCCTCGATGGTCTCGCTGACAATCCGGTAGTCATAACCCCACCAGTAGCGGCCAAGGCCATTTTGCGTCACTTCGACGTCAACCGGTTCATCTTTGGCGTTGGTGATCTTGTAGCGCATGGTGGTGCGATAATAGACGTTGTTCTTGAGCCGTTCGGCTTCGCCCCGACTGAGCAGTTCATCGTTCTCGTCATAGACCCGGAATCGCGCGCTTTTGACCCATTCACTTTGCGTGATGCGCTCGCGCTTCTCGACCTCCGCTTGAACGAAAATGTCGAAGGCCTGCCCGGTCGTAAGCGACAATTCACTGCCCATTGGGGTGTGCCCAATGCCATTCTCACCGATAAACTGCGGCGTACCCTGACTGTCGCGTTGGTAGAAACGGACGGTGCCCGCTGGGAGCGCGTCACCGAGGCCCTGATCGCGCGAAGATGAGAAGCTGATCGCGCTCGCGACGTTCACTGGATCGGTATCGTTCTGCGCCCAGCCGATGGTGCGCGAATAAACCTTGCGCGCAGGCACAGCCTGCACGTCAAGGAAACTGACCTGCTTGGTCTGCGCGTTGGCAATCGTTGTGCGCCCGCTAATCGGGTAGAGGTAGAAATCACCAAGCCGCTCGCGATCCGCGCTCTCAGTCCCGGCGCGGGTCATGCCGCGGCTGCCAAAACCGCGGCCACGCGAACCGTTGGGATTACCGGCAACCAGCAACGTGTTGGCCCGGTGGAAAGTGGTGCCGCTGTTGTTGGTCAGCGTCACCCAGCCCTGCATATCGATTGTATCTTCGCGCTCGTTGTAGAGCGCTACATAATCTGCGCTCCACCCGAGCCCGCCTGAGAGGTAGCGCAATGAAACCGGACGCGATCCTGCGCGGCTGCTGTCGAGGTTGACCGAGAGAGTCGGACGCGCTCGCAGATTGGGCGGCACGCGGTCGAAGATCACGCGGACCGGCAGGCCGTCATCGCGCAACACCTCGATCCGATTGCCGATCTGTACGACGACACCGCCAGCGGTAGAAAGGACCTTGGCCCGTTCGCGAGTCTCGATCCCGGTTGCCGGATTGGTGCGCAGCAGAGTGACGGTCTGGCCGATTGCCTTTTCCATCATCTTGGTCGGTGTCAGCAGGTCGAAATCGAAATTCTGCTCTACAATGGTGGTATTAGGCGCAAAAAAGCTGAGCGTTTGCGGGCGGATCTGTGCGGAAACGTCGGGAAATTCGACCCGGCTCCTGCCCTGCGCGATGTCGAGTTGCCGGACATCCTGCACCAGCGCGAGATTGCTATTGTAGATGGTGACCGACACTTCGCCCTGCGCGGTTTCGTCGGGATCGGGGACCGATTGAGATGATGCGGTACTCGTCATCAACGCAGCGCCGCCAAGCGCTGCAATCTTGATCACGCCGGCAAGTTTCCGTTGATGCATTTTCAGCCCCTATCAATAACCCACGGCAACTATGATGGAAGTTGGCGGTTTATCCAAGGTGAATGGTAATTCGTCCCGATATTCAAGAATGTTGGGCGTCCGAGCCGCGCACTACTGCGCTGATTCTATAGCCTCAGCTGCTCGCAAAACACTGGCGACCTTTTCACCGATCGCAGCGACGCTGAAAGGTTTGGCGATGAAGTGCATGTCCGGAATGTCGATGTCTTTGCGCAGGTGCTCTTCAGCATAGCCAGACATGAAAAGGATCGGGATTTCCGGGCGCAATTGACGGATCGCGCGAACCATCGCGGGGCCGTCCATTCCCGGCATCACCACATCGCTGACAACGAGGTCGAATTCTCCGCCTGTCGTGATGGCTTCGAGCCCTTCTTCTCCACCCGGACATGCGGTGATCTCGTATCCGGCTCTCGCAAGTGCCCGTTCGGCCACGGCGCGGACCATATCCTCATCTTCGACCAGCAGGATCTTGCCGCCTGCCGACCACTCGGAAGATTCGACGGGCTTGGGCGCTTCGCGCTTGCGAGGCGCTTCGCCATGGTGAACCGGGAAGTAGATTGTGAAGCGCGCGCCGACCTGCTTGCCGCTCTTGTCAGTCACATTGTCCGCAAAGATGAAGCCGCCTGATTGCTTTACGATCCCGTAGGCTGTCGACAGGCCGAGGCCTGTGCCTTTGCCCTGCTCCTTGGTCGTGAAGAAAGGCTCGAACAGCTTCGGTAGAACGTGGGCTGGTATGCCGCCGCCCGTGTCCTGAACAATCAGCACCGTATAATCTGCCGAAGGAAGTATCTCCGAGCCGAGCTGGATGACCTCTTTCGCCTGAAGGCTGCGGGTAAGCAGCGAGATCCGCCCCGCCCCGCCGCGTGCATTTGACTGAATCGCATCGCGCGCATTCACAGCGAGGTTCATGATGACTTGTTCGAGTTGCTGCGGATCGGCACGCACCGCGCCCAGATCGCGGTCATGCTGGACAAAGTAGCTGATCTTCTCACCTAGCAGCCGTTTGATCAGCGGATTGACCTCACTCACTACGTCGGGAAGCTGGAGAATCTCAGGTCGCAATGTCTGCTGGCGCGAAAAGGCGAGCAATTGCCGTGTCAGCGCTGCTGCCCGGTTCGAGTTGGCTCGGATTTGCTGGATGTCGTCATAGTCGCTGTCGCCGGGCGTATGGCGCAGCAGCATCAGATCGCAGGTCCCGATGATCGCGGTCAGCACATTGTTGAAGTCATGCGCAACGCCGCCCGCAAGCTGTCCAACCGCCTGCATCTTGGTCGCCTGGGCGACTTGGCGCTTGAGTTGGTTCTCCTCGCTTGAATCGGCGAGGCTGAGCAGCACCGCCGCTTCGCCTAGCCCGCGTACGCCCGCAAGGCCGAGCGAAACCGGTTCCTCGGGCTGCGACCCGAGGCGCACTGCCATATTGCCGCTGGTCGCCGGGCCGCGCCCGTGACGCCGCACTGCGTCTGACAGCGCAGCCTTGTCTTCATGCACCACAAGGTCGGTCGGGAATGCAGGCAAGCCCCGCCCTTCACGCTCGACCGAGCGGAGGAAGGCATCGTTTCCAAACAGGAACCGCCCGTCGCGGTCCGTCATCGCGAGCCCGAGCGGCAATTGCGCGAGCAAGGCGTCGAGCTGAGCCACACCAGCCTGCGAGGAACCGTCCCAGCCGCTGCCAATGCCCACACCGCTGTCGACCAGCAACATAAGCGACGTGCTCTCATCAGGCCCGATGATCGCATTCTCGGCACCCTCACGCAGGGGTACGTCGATCAAGGTTTGGGGCGTCCCTCCCCGGCCTTCGCGGGCGAAATAGATCCGGTCCCGCTCATCAGACCTGAGCACGGATACGAAGTCCTGACCGGCGAGTGTTGCGGACGCATCTCCTGAAGCACGTTCGGCAAATCCGGCGCTGACCTGCCGCACTACTCCGTCAGCCGTGGTTATCGCGGTTTCGATACCGGCACGGCTCAGCATCTGGCCAAACGGACCCGATAGGTCGAGGTCTTCGAGAGCTTCGGACGCCTCGACGATGATCCGACCGAATCGCCAGATCAAATGATCTTCGCCGCGGCCCGCCCTCTCGACCGCGACGCTCCAGCGCAGTGAGCCATTGTTGGCAGCAAATTCATCAAGTGTGCCCGCACCATCCCGCCAGGCTTCGCGCGCGAGCCGCGTCATCGCTTCCAGTTCTGGCCTGTCGAGCGGCAAGGAGGGCGGCGCACTGCCTACTCCGAACGCTTCGATAAACGCGGAATTGGCGCACACCAGTCGGTTGGCCCGGTCAGTGATCGCGACTGCCGAGCCGTCTTGCTCGATTGCGGCCACAGTTACAGACCAGTCGGTGGCAATCTCCGTTTCGGATGAGGAAGGCGAGCGCATTTGTTCAATGACGAATGCGCCCGTCAGGAGCACCGCCAATCCCACCGCGTATGCGGCGGCAAGCACCAGGTTCGATGTCGCGAAAAACACAACTGCGGCGCTCACGACAAGCACCGCGAGCAGCAACCCGATCATCAAGCGGTTATCGTAGGCCGAATTCGTTTCGAGTTCGCTGTCCAAGAGCGTGCCGCTTCCCTCAGTCCGCACCGTCCATCGGCGCGCAATTTGATCTTCAGAAGGCCTTAATTCGCATTGAGGCGCTGGTCGAGACGAGCTTCCATCTGCGCAAGGCGTTTTGCCCGCTTGCGTGCGACCAGCACCCGCCATGTCGCGCTCGCCACAAGATAGCCGACCGCCGCAGAAACAATTGCGAGAACCAGAAATCCGAACGCGGTAACGCCGGCGAGCTCAAACAGATCGACCAGCCATGTCAGGCTGCCGCTCTGGAGTTCCTCATTGGCCATCCCCCCAACCGCCGCATCGAAATTGAGCGTCAGCTGCCCAACCTTGTTGGCCACAACTACCCAGAACGGGAATGTGAACGGATTGGTGATGAACGTAACCAGCGCAGCGAGCGGCACGTTTGCGCGCGCCGGGAGCGCCAGAAACGCTGCCAGGAATATCTGACCAATAGGGATAATGAAGCCCGCAAACAGGCCCAAGGCGACCCCACGAGGTACAGAGCGCCGCGTAAACCGCCACAATTCAGGGGAAAGGAAGCGGTGCGCGATCGGAGCAAGATATTTGTTGCGCGCGAGTTCATCACGCGAAGGCATGTATTTGCGGATCGTATCTGCCGCCCAAGTATTGCTGCGCTTTGAACTCATGACTGAATAGCTGCCCTGCTCCGCGACTCGCGAGAACGCAAGCCTCGCTCGGTGAAGGGCAGTTGGGACGTCATGATCGACATATGGGTACTCGATCCGATCTGACCAGTCGGTGAATCGCGATCTCCGATTTCAAACTGGCTTAACCGCGTTCGCGCATCAACCGGGCCTTGTCGCGCTTCCAGTCGCGGTCTTTGATTGTCGCCCGCTTGTCGTGCGCCTGCTTGCCTTTGGCGAGCGCCAATTCGACCTTGGCCCGACCTTGCCCGTTGAAGTAAATCGACAGCGGGACCAGCGTCATACCTTTGCGCTCGACAGCGCCGAACAGGCGGCCGATCTCGCGGCTGCTCAGAAGTAGTTTTCTAGGGCGGCGTGGTTCGTGATTCTGCCGGTTTCCATGGCTGTATTCGGGGACGTTGGAGTTGATCAGCCAGACCTCTCCGTCCTTAACTTCGGCATAGCTCTCAGCAATGCTCGCATGTCCAGCGCGCAAGGCTTTCACTTCGGTGCCTTGCAAAGCCAGACCCGCTTCGAACTTATCTTCGATATGATAGTCGAAACGCGCGCGGCGGTTCTCCGCCACGGTTCTTTGCTTGTCGAAGACTGGTGGTTTCGGCCGTGCCATGATGCTGGCCAGATAGGCGCTTCATTGACGTTCGCAAAGCCCTCGGTTTCAGGAGGTCTTCTGAGATCGGAGCCATTCGCTATCCGCGCAGCAGCGACTCGCCTCTATGGCGCACTGAATTGGCGGGGCAGAATTTCATGTTGATCCAATACGCGAAATAGCGATGATAGCTGAGTCAGGGGTTATGTGAATGTTGGGGTCGTATCCAAATGCGTAAATTGATTGCCGCTGCACTTGCTGCAGTGACGTGCTTGCTCGTGCCAATCGCAGTATCCGCTCAGGAGCCATTGCCTATCGAAGAGTATGGCAAGCTGCCCGATGTCGAAGACGTGGCGATTTCACCTTCGGGCGATCGTATTGCGGTGTTGATGACCATTGGCGGCAAGCGCCTGATTGCCGGGATTGAAGACAAGGACACCGTGATTGGGCGGTTCGGGGTCGATGACCTGAAGATTCGCTACCTCGAGTGGGTCGGGGAAGACCGCCTGATGATGGTTTTCAGCCGGACACAGGATCTCGGCTACGGCTTCACCACCGACAAAGCCGAATTGTACATGGCTAGCATTCTCCCGATGGAAACGAACGTCGAGGCCGGAACCGTATTCGAAAAGCAGCGCGACTTAGTGAGCGCGATCATGGGCGATTACGGCGTTCGCCAGATTGACGGACGCTGGTACGGCTTTTTCGGTGCACTGAGGCTAAAACGGGGCGTCACCCAGAGCTACACTTTCGATCACGGGCGACCGTTCTTGTACCGCATTGATTTGGAGGACTTTTCCGTCAGGAAAGTCGCCAATGCAGCGCGCACCGAGCACGACAATGACTGGGTAATCAATGCTCGCGGTGAAGTTGCTGCAACCTTCGAGATTAGCGACCAAAGCGGCAAATGGACGCTGAAAGGGCCTCGTGGAGATCGGATTGCCCAAGGACAAAACACCACCGGGCGGATCGGGCTCGTAGGCCTTGGCAAAGATGGTACGACCGTAATCCTGTCCGAAAGCGGTCCCGAAAGCACGCGTTGGTTCGAAGTTCCCCTTGCCGGCGGAGAACAAAAGCCATTCCTGCCGGGCGTCGGCTTCGACCGGCTCTATTTCGATGATGTAACCGGGCATTTCGTTGGATATCTTAAGAAAGGTCCTGAGCCTGAACCTGTGTTTTTCGACGAGAACAAGAAGAAGTCGGCAAGCATGGTGCGCAAGGCGTTCGGCGATCTTCAGGTCCGGATGCTCGATTGGACGCAAGACCTCGACAAGGTGCTTGTCCGCACAAGCGGCAATCTTGACAGTGGAACAATCTTCCGCGTCGATGTCGGCAACCGCCGCGCTGAACCAGTCGCTTATGAACGCAACGCGATCGCGCCAGCCTATGTCGGGAAGATTTCGACCTTCGAATACACTGCCAGCGACGGGCTCGAGATGGACGGCATTCTGACACTACCGCCTGGCAAAGAGCCCAAGAACCTGCCGCTGGTTATGCTGCCGCATGGCGGTCCGCACAGCCATGACACGCCGTCATTTGACTGGTGGGCGCAGGCGTTCGCGTCGCGCGGCTATGCCGTGTTCCAGCCCAACTTTCGCGGTTCGACCAACCGGTCGGGCTCGTTCCGCCGTGCAGGTTACGGCGAATGGGGCCGGAAGATGCAGACCGACAAGTCGGACGGCCTCGCTGCACTGGCAGAAACGGGCATGATCGATGCCGACCGAGCCTGCATCGTCGGAGCGAGCTATGGCGGATATGCAGCACTTGCCGGCGTGACGATTCAACAAGGTATCTATCGCTGCGCTGTTGCCGTCGCACCGGTGAGCGACATCAAGGATATGTACCAGCAGGATTACCGTGCGACCGGCGGAGATCGTACAACCAAGAAATCGCTGCTCGAACAGCTCGGACCGCGCGATCGCTGGGACGCAGTTTCGCCGGTTCGTCTAGCCGAACGGGCTGACGCACCGATCATGCTGATCCACGGAAAAGACGATGTTGTGGTACCGTACAGCCACTCGACCAAAATGGCTGACAAGCTGAAAGACCATAAGAAGCCCTATGAGATGATCACGCTGGAAGGCGAAGATCACTGGCTCTCGCTCTCAGAGACCCGCAAGCAGATGCTCAATGAGGCGGTTCGATTTGTCGAACAACACAACCCCGCGAATTAGCGGCTCAAACCAACGCGGCTTCTAGCAGCATCTCTTCCCACCATGCATTGCGCCGACAATCCATGATCAAGTGCGCGCGCCACTGATCTGAGCGATTGTGGATTTCGTGTGGCAGGTCGAAATTCAAGTACCAGCATTCGCCAGCAGCCATTGTGACTTGGTCACCATTGTGGATGGACTCGACTCCTGGTCCGGTAGTGATCGGCACATGGACCCGGAAGACGCCATCTTCAAAACTGCGCCCGACATCGCGATGCGGCCGAATGGAGGCACCAGGAGCAAGCGTATGAACCCGCATCAACTCCATCGGTGATTTGATCGCGTTGAACACCGACAGGAAAGCGGGACAGGCTTTCAAACGCTCATTCGGAAAGAACTCGGGTGTCCGGTCCATTTCAGGCACGAACTCAGGCTCGATTAGCTCAACTTTGTAGAGCGTGTCCGGTTCAAGATACGGATTGTAGACGTCACCGTAGGCGTCTTGCGGGAGGCTCCGATAATCCGCCGCGAGCAATTCCGGATCGAATTGCAGCGGCAGCTTCTTTCGGACAATCGTCATAATCAGGCTTCGAGAATTCCAGCATGGACCAAGGCCGCATCAACCGATGCGCGAGAGGCTTCACTGGCATTGGTCAGCGGCAGCCGCACATCCGGCTCGACCCAGCCATGCACCTTAGACAGAGCGTATTTTACCGGCGCAGGGCTAGCGTCACTGAACATAGCATAGTGCAGCGGAAACAGGCGGTCGTTGAGTTCGCGCGCTTTTTGGAGTTCGTTGGCTGCAATCGCTGCCTGAAACTCTGCGCATAAAGCGGGCGCGACATTGGCCGTCACCGAAATCGCCCCTCGCCCGCCCGCTGCCGAGTGCGGGAGCCACAACTCGTCATTGCCCGAAAGCTGGCAGAATTCGCGGCCAATCCCCATCCGGTGATCGGCGACGCGCGACAGGTCGCCGCTGGCATCCTTGATCGCAACAATCTGCTCCGGGTACTTTTTGACCAGCGCCACCACGGTCTCGTCTTCTATATCGGTGACCGTCCGGCTCGGGACGTTGTATAGCACGATGGGCAGGTCGCTCTGCTCGGCAAGGTAGCTGAAATGCGCGATCAACCCATCCTGGCTTGGACGGTTGTAATATGGGGCAACGCACAACCCTGCCGCGGCTCCAGCCTTTTTTGCGAACGACATGTGCAGCAGCGCGTTCTTTGTGTCGTTGCTACCGCAGCCCGCTATGACCGGAACTCGTCCGGCGGCCTGCTCGATGCACACCTCGATGACCCGGTGGTGCTCGGCATTGGAGAGGGTGGATGCCTCTCCCGTTGTCCCGCAAGGAACCAGAGCCGAGCTGCCCTGCTCGATTTGATGATCGACCAGTTTGCGAAACGCGGCTTCGTCAAACGATCCGTCGCGAAAAGGAGTCACCAGAGCGGGAATTGATCCGCTAAACATTGCTTTATCCCTGATTGAGCCATCATTCAGACTAGCGCGCCGCGCATTCCTGCGGCAAACCAGCGTTCAGCGCCTGATAAGGAGCCGATTGCCATAATGTCCAGCATGGCCACTAATTTGACTTCCGAAAACATTTTCGCCCGCCCCATGGTTCTCGCTGCAGTTGCTGCAGCCTGCGTCACGGCTTTGGCGACGCCATCTTCTGCTCAGCTAAGCGGAGGTTCCGGCGGCAATACGATGGTTGCGCAGCAACCACGCGCCATCGGCTCGGCTATCAGCATGTGGGAGTATTTGCAGGAAACGCGGAACCTTGGATTCGCGGAGTACGCAAATTTTGCGTTGGCTCATCCCGAATTCCCGCGAACAGACATCATTCGTCTGCGGGCTGAGGGAGCGCTTGAGAACGAAGCCCCCTCCTCCGCGGCATTGATCCAGTATTTCAGCGCTCAACCTCCACTGACGAACACAGCGCGCGCGCGCTATGCTCTTTCATTGGCGTCCGAGCAGCGTTCAGAGGCATTTGATGTAGCTCTCCAGGCATGGCGCGGCGGCGAAATGAGCGGCCCTGCCGAGGCCTATCTATCTGGCCTGTACGGATCACGCTTCACAGCTGAGGATCATGCAGCGCGCATGGATGCGCTGTTATGGCAAGGCGAGCGAGAGGCGGCTGCCCGTCTCATGATGAAGGTCGATGGCGAAACGCGGCAGATCGCGATGGCGCGGCTATCGCTTCTCAACGGCACAATGCCGCGCGATGCGGGGCTGGCCATTCCCAACGCGGCAAATCGCGATGCGGGCTTTACGTTTAACCTCGTCAATCATCTTCGCTCCAAGCGCCGGACCGGCGAAGCGATCAGCCTGCTGGCCAACCGCCCACTTTTCAGCGCGCCTGCATTCGATGCGGAAGAGCTGGTGGGTGACATGCTCGATGTCGCTGAAGCGGCAAGCGTTTCCGACACGGTGCGTATTGCCAGCAAGATCGACGACCTGTTCGCGCCGGGCACTGACATTTCCAAAGGGTCCTTCAGGCTCCGCGACCGCTACACCGACTTGATGTGGAAGGGTGGCACCAACGCTTTGTGGCGCATGGGTGACGGCCGGAGCGCAGCCCCGCTATTCGCACGCTATGGCATGGCGGCACGCACGCCGCTGACGAAGTCGAAAGGCTTCTACTGGGCTGGCCGCGCTGCGCGTCAAGCCGGTATGGCAGACGAAGCCACGCGTTATTTCGAAATGGCGGCGGAATGGCCGCATTACTATTATGGTCAGCTTTCGATCAGCGCGCTTGGCCGCTCCATGCCGCAATTCGCGCCATTGCCGGCATTGGATATCGCCGCCGAGACACGCGCCGAATTCAACCGCCAACCTCTTACGCAAGCGATCCGCGCAATTGCTGCCAATCGCCGCGATTGGCGGACTGAGCGACGCTTCTTCCAGGCAATCGGCGAAGCAGCCACTACACCCGAAGAACTGGTGCTGGTCTCAGAACTCGCTCGCGACACCGGCCTGAATGAGATGGCTGTCGTTGTCGGCATGGAAGCGGGCGAAAACGGGATGAAGGGCTTCGAACGGGTCGGCTTTCCTACCGTGCGGACCCCGGTCGTGAATGACTGGACGATGGTCCACGCGATTACGCGCCAGGAAAGCGAGTTCGACCGCACGCGGAAGAGCCACGCGAATGCGATCGGCATGATGCAACTCCTTCCAAGCACTGCTCGTGAAGAGGCCGGAATTCTTGGCGTCCGCTATCTCAGCGCGAGCCTTACCGCCGACCCGCAATACAATATCAGGCTGGGTGATGCGCACTTTGCCCGGCGTATGGACCTTTATGGCGGCGCCTATCCGCTGGCCATTGCCTCTTACAATGCTGGTCCGGGACGGGTTCGCCAATGGCTCCGCCTGAATGGCGATCCACGCAGAGGCGACATCGATTGGGTCACTTGGATCGAGAAGATCCCGGCCAATTTTGAAACGCGCTATTATGTGATGCGCGTGATCGGAAATGCAGTCAGCTATTCGCATATGTATCCGGAGCAAGCGGGTCTGCCGCGGACGGTCGACACTTTCCTTCCCTGACGCGGAGCATGTCACAGCGACAGGGACCGCCGATCACGCCAAAGGGAATGGCTGCCCTTAAGGCGCGCTATGACCATTTGCTTGGCAAAGAGCGCCCTGAGATTGTCGAGATCGTCAGCTGGGCAGCAGGCAATGGCGACCGCAGCGAGAATGGCGACTATCTCTATGGCCGCAAGCGCATGCGAGAGATCGACCGCGAGCTAGGATACCTTTCACGAAGAATGAAAGCGCTGCGCGTCGTCGATCCGGCGAACCAGCCAGACCGCAACCGCGTATTCTTCGGCGCAACGGTCGAGCTCGCTGACGAGGACGATCAACGCCAGATCATCACCCTCGTCGGAGATGACGAGCAGGACGCGGGCGTTGGCCGTATCGGGTGGAGTTCACCAATGGCGAAGGCGCTTCGCGGCGCAGCGCTTGGAGACCTTCGAGTGGTGCGACTTCCTGGCGGTGCGAAGGAATGGGAAGTCATCGCAATCGACTACAACTAGTCGGCGTTCGGCATCCTCTTGAAATACCGCGGCGGCACTTCTTCGACGAGCCAGACATTGTTGCTGGATAAAGCGAATTCGACCCCATCCGCCGTCATCCGTTTGGCGTCGACTTCCAGGATCACCGGTTTCCCGCGCCTCTGACCAACCTTGGTCGCCGTTTCGAGATCAGGGGATAGATGGACGTGATGGCGGTTCTGTTTCGTCAATCCATCGCGCTCTATCGACGGCATGAATTTCTCGACCGTCCCGTGGAACAGCGTTTCGGGCGGAGTAGCGGTTTCCCAACTGCCCTCCACAGCAACGGAGTGCCCCTGGCGCGCCCGGATGCGCGTTCCATCGTCCGACAATTCAAAACGCTGCTTGTCGTTTTCAGCCACAACGCGTTCGAGCATGACGGCATCAGTGGACAATCCCTTCGCACTAAGCGCCTTCAATATGGCCTCAACGCTTGCCCAACCTGCTTCGTCCAGCTCCAGTCCAGCAACATCGGGTCGATGCCGGAGCCAATAGGATAGTGATTTCGATCTCTTCTTCAGTTCGTTTGACATGCGCGCGCCTGTTGCAAAACGACGTGCACTCCGCAATCACATCGCCATGCGGACCGCACTTCTCTTTTCTATTGTGGCATTTGCGCTTGCCCTGCCGCTCGCGGCCAAGGACAGCCTCGGCGTGTATTCAAGTTGGGCAGCGTTCCGCGATGGCGCGCAGCCGCGTTGCTACGCAATTGCCAAACCGCGCGGCAACCGGCCTGGGAGTTTCGCGAGTGTAGCCACCTGGCCCAAACAGGGACTGCGCAACCAGGTGCATTTGCGCTTGTCGCGAGTCGTCGGAGACAAAGGTGCAACCGTCAGGATCGGTGAACGCTCGTTCGTGCTCGCAACCCTTGGACGGGACGCGTGGGCGCAGGACAGCCGCATGGACGCAGCAATCGTTGCTGCCTCTCGATCCGCTACAAGGATGACGGTGACCGCGCGCGATTCAAGCGGACGCCGCTTCACAGACCGGTATAACCTCGCCGGAGCAGCCACGGCGATTGATGCGGCTGTCGTCGGCTGCGCCCAGCTGAGCTGACTGGCCAAACCGGGCCCGCGCACCTATATGCGCGCCAATCATGGCAGATACCGACCTCATGTCGATCCCCGGCCAGGTGGATCCCGTCCCCGTCGCGCGTGACATAACGCCGCGCGCTGATGGTCGTATCGATCTGATCGGCCTGCCAAAATCGCGCATTCGCGAACTGTTCGCCGAAGCGGGGCTGGATCAGAAGCAGGCGAAGCTGCGCTCCAAGCAGGTCTATCACTGGCTCTATCACCGCGGCGTGACCGAGTTCGATGACATGACCGATATCGCGAAGACGATGCGCCCATGGCTCACCGAACGCTTCGTGATCGGCCGGCCTGACATCGTCGAAGCGCAGCACAGTTCGGACGGCACCCGCAAATGGCTGCTCAAGACGTCGGATGGCCATGATTTTGAAATGGTCTTCATCCCTGACGCCGATCGCGGGACATTGTGCGTGTCCAGTCAGGTCGGTTGCACACTCAATTGCACGTTCTGCGCAACTGGCACGATGCGGCTGGTGCGCAACCTAACGCCCGGAGAAATCGTCGGCCAGGTCATGCTCGCACGTGACGCTCTGGGTGAATGGCCTAAAGGTGTGATGGACGGGCTCGATGATGCGGAGGATGCTGGTCATTACACTGCCGACGGACGCCTGCTCACCAACATCGTGATGATGGGCATGGGCGAGCCGCTGTACAATTTCGACAATGTCCGGGACGCTCTCAGTCTTGTGATGGATGGCGACGGGCTTGCGCTATCGAAACGGCGCATAACGCTATCAACCAGCGGCGTGATACCGATGATGGAGCGCTGCGGGGAAGAGATTGGCGTAAATCTGGCGGTGTCGCTGCATGCTGTGACCAAGCCGGTTCGCGACGAGATTGTTCCACTCAACAAAAAGTACGGGATCGAGGAGCTGCTTCAGGCCTGCGCCGATTATCCCGGAGCCTCGAACGCGCGGCGCATCACGTTTGAATACGTGATGCTGAAGGACAAAAACGACAGCGAAGACGATGCCCGCGAACTTGTCCGTTTGCTCAAGCAGTTCAACCTGCCCGCCAAGGTGAACCTGATTCCTTTCAACCCCTGGCCCGGTGCAGAATATGAATGCTCCGATCCGGCCAAGATCAGACGGTTTTCTGACATTGTGTTTGAGGGCGGCATCAGTGCCCCGGTCCGCACCCCGCGCGGGCGCGATATCGATGCCGCCTGCGGCCAGTTGAAGACGGCGGCGCAAAAGAAAAGTCGGGCACAAAGAGACCGTGAAGCCGCGCAATCAGGTTGAGATATAGCACGCGTTCTGGATGCAATTTTCGTAACAATTTCTATGAATTGCTTCAGCCAGAAAATCCTGAACCTGTGATTAACACATTGTTGTTATTGAACAATTTGTAACCTCCTTTCCTGCTGAGGCGTACTAGCCAGTGTTACGCACGGAACGATCCGTGCCACCGAGAAAAGGAACACTGGAAATGAAAACCGCACTACTTGCTCTGAGCGCAGCCGCCTTCGCACTAATCGCAACGCCTGCAACCGCCGCCGGCTCTGCCGCCCCAACCGCCAGCCATTCGATTACGCAATCGGTACCCGTCGTCGGCGCCAATCATTCCGTTGTCGAGAACGCCGAGCTTCGCGGCAAACGTCGCGGCTTTGCCCGGCACAAACGCTTCAGCAAGCACCATCACAAACGCACGTTCCGCAGCAAGCGGTTCAAGCATCGCGACAGCCGTTTTGTCCACCATGACAAGTTCCACAATACTCATCACCCTCACTACAAAGTCGACCGGAAATTTCATGATCGCAAGTTTCACGACCGACGGTTTCGGACGAAGAAGTTCAAGCATAAGAGCTTTCACCGTTTCCGGCATTGATGCCTAGAGACGCGTGACCGGTGCCTGGAGCTTTGCCTCCAGGCATCTTTGTCTTAGGGAAGTGCCCCTGCACCAATGGGGGCCTGACCATTGTCTATCGATCCTGCGACATATGAATTCTACCAACAACAGGCGCCGCATTACTCCTTGAGTTCCGCTTGTGGCCCAAGTCGCCATTTGGACCCGTTCCTCGACCGCCTTGAAGAAGCCGCATCCGTGCTTGATCTGGGATGTGGCACGGGCCGCGATTCCGCTCGCATTGCCGAACGAGGTTTCGCGGTGGACGCCACCGATGGCATTCCTGCAATGGTCGCCAAGGCAAACGAACGGCATAATGTCGGCGCGCGATTGATGCGGTTCGATGAATTGCACGCCGTAGCGGAGTATGATGCAGTGTGGGCGCATGCCTCCTTGTTGCATTGCCCGCGATCGGAGTTGCCCGGCATCCTTGCCCGCGTCCACCGGGCGCTACGTCCACGCGGGTGGCACTATGCCAGCTACAAGCTCGGCGACGGCGAAGGTCGCGACCTTCTCGGGCGGTTGCACAATTTCCCTACGGCAGCTTGGTTGATCCAGACCTATCGATCAGCCGATTTCGCAATTGAGAATAAAGTGATGTTCGCTGGCAATGGCAGCGATGGTACGATGCGGGATTGGCTAGCGATTACAGTGAGAAAAGCATGAAACGAACCGTCGAGGCGATCTGCACTGGCACGGCTAGGCCCTTCAACGGAGCGGAAACCAGCGCGATTGCCAAGCGGCCGCGCGAAGGTGTCGTTCAGATCCTCGAAGACGGGTTTGCCCCGGATGAGCAAGCGGATCGCCGCGTTCATGGCGGGCCAGACAAGGCTGTTCACCTTTACCCACTAGATCATCACGCGTTCTGGCGCAGCGAACTGTCCGATGAGGCGGCTCTAAGGCTGCTCGATGAGCCGGGAGCATTCGGATCGAACCTTGCTGTCAGCAATCTCTCCGAGGAAGACGTGCACATCGGTGATCGCTTCCGTCTCGGCGCAGCACTGCTTGAGATAAATCAGCCGCGCCAACCCTGCTGGAAGGTCGATCACCGCTTCGGCGTTAAGGGTATGACGGCAACGATCGTGAAAACCGGACGCTGCGGTTGGTACTTTCGCGTGCTTGAGATCGGTAACTGTCAGGCAGGCGACGTTTTCGAGCGAGTCGAGCTAGGCCATCAGTCTTGGACCGTGGCGCGCACTTTTGCTGCCATGATTGCCGGCAAAGCGAGTCGCGAAGACTATGCGCAGTTAGCAGAACTGGAGCTTCTGGCAGACGGAATGCGGGCGCGTGCAGCCAAGAAAACCGGCTGATCGAACGTTTCATCGCACGATCCGTTCGCTCTATCGCCCACACTCCAATCCCAACAAGGCGTTCATCTAGCGCTTATCTTATCTGAACGAATGTGCCCTCACCCCCGCAAGGGAAGCCGCCAGAGGGAAACGTCATGAAACAGCTTACTTTGATTGCCGCCGCAGGTTCACTCGCCGCCATTTCGGCCCCAGCTCAGGCTGCGGACCTGCCTGAAACCAGCCTTCCGTCGCTGACCGAGAACACTCTTCAAATCACGGATTTCGACGCGCCCTTTCGTCTGGGAGGCGATGATTGGGACGATGATGACGATTATCGCGATCGGCGCCGCTATCGCGGGGATCGCTATGGCCGTTACGACCGCCACGGACGCTATCGCGAGCCTCGGAAAATCCGCCGCGGTGACCGCGTATGGCGCGGACGCGATGGGCGCTATTATTGCAAGCGTGGCAACGGCACTACCGGCCTGATCATCGGTGCCGCAGGTGGTGCATTGCTCGGCCGGGCTATCGATACGCGCGGCGACCGCACTGTCGGTACGCTGCTGGGCGGCGCGCTGGGTGCAGTCCTTGGCCGCGAGATCGATCGCGGATCCGCTCGCTGCCGCTAGAACACCATCGTTTTTGCAGAGAGACGCCGCCGGACATGAGGTTCGGCGGCGTCTTTTTCTCATTCGTCAGTTGAAAGCAGTCACAGCGGCGCGGTTGGTGATCATTTGGCAGATGCCGCCAATCCAGATCCCGCCATCCTCGTGCTGCTCGCAATGGATCAATCCGTCACCGCCAATCTTCTGCCCCTGCCCTGCGCGATAGGCACCTTCGGCCAATCCAGTGCGGAAAAAATGCATTGCAACCCCAGCATTGAAGCTGCCCGTGACAGGGTCTTCCACGAACCGTCCGGCGGCGTCAGCGAAGAATGCGCGCAGTTCCCAATCTCGTCTCCCACCGCTCATATGTGGTCCGGCAAGACCGATATCGGTTCCCAGCGCTGCTTTGCTTGCTGGTTCCGCCGCAAGCACATCTTCAGCGCTCCGCAACCGCAGGAGTTGCCATTTCGGTCCGTTTGAAACGTGGACTGCCTCCACAAGGGCGGCCTCCTCAACGCCTGTCAGCTGCATCGCTTCTTCACGTTCCTTAGCGGAAAGCGGTTCGTAACGCAGCAGCTCGGGCGCCTTGAACGCCAACTGTCCGTCATTGTCGCGGATCTCAACCAGGCCGATCCCGCATTCCTGCACGATCACGCCGTCAGCCGCAGGCTCATGGCCCGCCTGCAACCACGAGAAGCACGATCCCAGCGTCGGGTGACCAGCGAATGGCAATTCACCTCCTGGATAAAAGATTCGAGCCCGGTAATCCGCAGCGGGATCAGTGGGAGGAAGGATAAATGTCGTCTCGGAAAAGCCCAGCCACTGCGTCAGCGCCAGCATCTGCTCAGCCGAAAGATCATCGGCTCCATGTACGACCGCGAGCGGATTGCCGCTCAGGGGGCCATCGCAAAAGACGTCAATCAGATCACATGTCATGGGCATCGGGACGGTTTCCTTTCCGGTCGCCTTTCAATTGATCACGCAAACTAGGCAAGTGCTCAGATTTCTGCTCCAGAGAAAATATGAACCAGCCGCAAGTTTTGGTTACCGGAGGTGCCACCCGGATTGGGGCCGAGATCGTGCGAGGATTCGCGAAGGCCGGATGGCATGTGGTGATCCACTACAACTCATCCGCAGCCCCGGCAGAAGCGCTCGCAAACACCCTGCCCTCCGCAGAAATTATAGAATGCGATGTCTCGGCTGCGGGCGCGGCTGCGGCGATGATCAAGGAACTGGCAGTGCGCCTGACCGATTGGCGATGCCTTATCAATTCAGCGTCGGTTTTTCACTACGACAATGCAACCAAACTCGATCTCGCGACGAACGAGCAAGCAATGCAGGTCAACGCGGTCAGTCCAGCGATCATGTCGCAGGCGTTCTTCGCCCATGCGCGCAGCGCGGCTTTGCGCTGTGTGATCAATGTGACCGATATGAAGCTGGAAAACCCGAACCCCGATTTCTTCAGCTACACAATGTCGAAACACGCGCTCGCCGCCACGATCCCGATGCTGGCCCAAGGCGCTGCCGGTGAAGACGACAGAGTATACGGCATCGCTCCCGGGGCGATCCTGGCCAGCCACGATCAGCAGGAAGATGAGACCGAAGTCTCGCACAGGCTGAACCTGCTGGAGCGCAAGACCGGCGCGGACGAGATCGTCGATGCTGCTCTCTTCCTCGCCAAAGGAAGCCTGAAGAGCGGCTCGACGCTCTTCATCGATAGCGGCCAACACCTACTGTCGCAGGATCGTGATGTGATCTATCTGGCGCGTGAAGGCGCAGAGCAATGAAGAAACGCCATGCGCTCTCAACACGGCTCTGGCACTGGATCAACGCGGCGGCATTGATCGTGCTGTTCATGTCCGGCCTCAACATCTCCAACGCCCATCGATACCTTTATTGGGGTGACTATGGGTACGATCCTGCAGACGCATGGACCGCCGTGACGCGCTTTCCCGGATGGGCGACACTTCCGGGATATTACGATCTCGCCGCAGCGCGCGATTGGCACAGCCTCGGGGCATGGGTCTTCGGTGTTGGGCTTCTGGCGATGTGGATCGCCATGCTGGTTAATCGGCATTTCAAACGTGACCTCATGACGTCACCGCGTGATTGGTCACCGGCTTCTCTGGCGAGCTCGATAAAGGATCATCTGAAGCGCGATTTCTCCACAGGCGGGAAAAAGTACAATCCGCTCCAGCGAATATCGTACGGCATCGTGCTTGGTGTGTTTCTGCCGATGATGATCTTTACCGGGCTGGCGATCAGTCCCGGAATTGAACCGGCTGCACCGTGGCTCGTGGACATGCTCGGCGGGCGACAAAGCGCGCGTTCACTGCACTTTCTGTTTGCCTGGGCGCTGTTTGGTTTCTTTGCGGTGCATATCGTTATGGTGTTGCTGTCGAACCCCATTCGCCAAATCTGGGCCATGATCGCAGGCGGGCGCGAGGAGCGAACCCATGACTGACATCAAACGTCGTACGCTGCTTGCAGGGGTCGCCGCTCTTGGCGCAGGCGCCTGCACGAAGATCGGCGAGTCTGAGACTGGAGCGAGCCTCTTCGACACGGCGGAGGATTGGCATCGGATGGCGCACCGTGCGCTTGCCGGACGACAGCGGCTCGCACCAGAATACGCGCCGGAAGACCGCTCGCCCGACGTCAAAGGCAATGGCAGCGTCACGGTGAACACACCCGAATACCGGCAAGCGCTGGGTGATGGTTTTGCCAACTGGCGGCTCACGGTGACAGGTCTCGTCGAATCCCCGCTTTCGCTGTCACTGGAGGAGCTACGGGCTCTACCCCAGCGCACACAGATCACTCGCCATGATTGTGTCGAGGGTTGGAGCGCGATTGCCGAGTGGAAGGGTCCGCAACTCGGGGCGCTTCTCGACCGCGCGAAGATCAAGCCGGAAGCCAATTTCATCGTCTTCCGCTGTGCCGACACGCTGTATGGCGAGGCCTACTACGAGAGCGTCGATCTGGTCGACGCCTATCACGAGCAGACGATCATCGCGCACGAGCTTAATGGCGAACCTCTACCAGAAAAGAACGGTGCACCTTTGCGCATGCGCATTGAGCGGCAGCTGGGCTACAAGCACGCGAAATACCTAACCGCGATCGAAGCGGTCGCCAGCTTTGACGATATCGGCAAAGGAAAAGGCGGCTTCTGGGAGGACGAGTACGATTATCAGTGGTATGCTGGCATCTGACTTCTAGGCTGGCGGATACTTCCGGTTCATCGCATCCCAGCAAATGCCGACAATCTCTTCGAGCACAGTCAAATCGATATCTGCGAGCTTGTTCACATAGACGCAGCTCGCCCCGGTCTTGTGCTTGCCCATCTTTTCGAGCAGCGCATCAACTTTCTTACCGGTTGCTTCGTCGCAATAGCGCCCCATCAGATAGAGCGAGTGTTTGGCTTTGCGCGGACTGAATCCCGACCGTGTGCTGTCGCCCTCGCGCCCACTCTCGTATTTGTAGTGGTAGCTGCCATAGCCGATGATCGTTGGCCCCCACATGCGAGGCACTTCGCCAGTCACCTTTCGGAACAGAGCATCTAGAACTTTCGCATCCTCCCGCTTCGATTCGGGTTCGACGGCTGCGATGAATTCCTCCACCGATGCGTCAGTCTGCTGTGTTTTCGCCTCTGCCATGTCCTTGAGTTTAGCCAATCATTGACAGGGGGCAAGCCCGCGTCATTGTGCGTCTCGGGGTCTGAAAAAAGCACAGGAATTTCATGAGCAAAACTCTACTTGATCGATTCTTGACCCGCGGCGTCAAGCACGGCCGCCTTGGCGTTGTGTTTGCAGATGGCAGCGCAAAGACCTTTGGCGAGCCTGCAGAGGGCTTTCCCGAGATCGTTCTTCGCTTCGCTGACGATGCAGTAGCCCGCGATATCATCACGGACCCACGACTCGGCGCAGCCGAAGCGTTCATGGATGGTCGTCTCATCATTGAAGAAGGCGACGTGATGGGTCTCGTCACCCTGCTCCGCGCCAACAATTCATGGGACAAGGGCGGCGATATCGGACCGCCGAAACTTCTGCGGCGTATCGTCAATCGCGCGACCTGGGCAGCGGAGAAGGTCAACAACCGCATCAGTTCCAAAAACAACGTCGCGCACCACTACGACATCGGCAACGATTTCTACGCGCTGATGCTCGATGAAGAGCACTGGCAATATAGCTGTGCCTATTGGCCCGAAGGCGTTGAAACGCTTGGCGAAGCGCAGACAGCCAAGCTCGCTCACATCGCCGCAAAGCTTGCAATCAATCCAGGCCAGAAGGTGCTCGATATCGGCTGCGGCTGGGGCGGCATGTCGATCTTCCTCGCCAAGCATTACGACGTTGAAGTCACTGGAATCACACTCTCCGAAGAGCAGATCGAGCTCGCGAAGCAGCGGGTGAAGGACGCAGGCGTTGCAGACCGCGTGAGCATCGAACTGGTCGACTACCGCGACTTCGCCGCCGCCGGACGCAAGTTCGACCGCATCGTATCGGTCGGTATGTTCGAGCATGTCGGTCAGCCGCAATTCGACGACTTCTTTCAGGCATGCGCCAACCTGCTGACCGACGACGGTACGATGCTGCTGCACACGATCGGCCGAATGGGATCGCCAGGATCGACCGACGCGTTCACGCGCAAGTACATATTCCCCGGCGGCTACATTCCGGCGCTGTCAGAGACTGTTGCAGCTTCTGAGAAATTTCGCTTGATCGCCACCGATGTCGAGACGCTGCGGCTCCACTACGGCAAGACCCTGCGCTGCTGGTACGCCAACTGCATGGCAAACAAAGATGCCATGGTCGCGATGTATGATGAGCGGTTCTTCCGAATGTGGACGTTCTATCTGGCCGGCGCTGCAACCGTCTTTGAATATGGCAGCATGTGCAATTACCAGATCCAGTATGCCCGCAACCGCCACGCGCTCCCCATTACGCGCGGCTATATTGAGGCTGAGGAAAAGCGGCTGCTCAAGGCTGCTGGCTAGCTTCGGCGGCCTTGGTTTCGGCGCTGGGACGGTAGACCGGCCCGAAACCAAGCAAAGCCGCACCGGCGAGCGGCAAAGCAATCACCCACCACCGGATGCCCGATATGCTGCTCGGGCTGGCAATCGTGACCGCTGCGGTTGCGCCGAGGCCGATGCAGATCATCAGAACGCCGAACACGGCCCTGACCTTCGGGACGGTACGCCCGCCTCTGATCGGGCCAAAGCTGCGCTCGTGGCGCGCGAAGATGACGATCATTGGTAAAAGGGCCAGGATGTAGATGCCCAGCCATAGCGGACGGGTTGCCCACCACTCTGCGGTGCCCGGGACCGAGTCCAAACCAGCCCCGCCTAAAGCGAGCCAGGCGATCGTCATCACCAGTACGAACGCCGTCAGGTGCCAGAGATAAACGGTCATGATCATGCCGTTCATCAGCACCGTGGCGGTCCAGATGCCGGTATTGTCCAGCACCTTGCGGCCCATCGGTTCGAGCGTAAGCACCAGCCCGACTTGCGCGACGCCCAGTGCGAACAACGCTAATGTCGGCGGCAGCGAATTGGAGAAGCCGCCCGGCGCGGACACCATCGAGACCGGGTAGAATCCATAAACGGTGATTGCGATCAAGATGCCCAGGCCGAAAACGAACGTCGCGAATGCCAGCAGACGCTTGTCGAACCGACCCTCTCGCCACGCAAAACCGAGCTGGTGGATCGCTAGAAACACCCACAGGAAGTTGGTGAAATTGATGTAGGGTACGCCAGCAGAGAAGGTCAGCCAGTCGGTCAGCACCGCCAGCGGAATGTAGATCGCAAAGCTGAGCCAGCCGAATCGCTCCCACGCCTTACGAGTCAAAGGGGTGCACGCGGTCACCAACAGGTACACAGCGAGAAACCACACGGGGATCAGCGCTGCCTCGGTTGCCATGCGGATCTGCTCGCGATCAAGACCAACCTGCGTCATGATCACGGCCAGCCCTGCCCAAAGCAGCAGAACCGGGAATGTTGGTGTAATCAGTCGCTGCACCCTGCTCGCAAGCCAATCGCGATACACGCCGGTCTGTCCCGGCTCAGCCTTTCGCAAGGTCGCGCCCCAACTCACTCCGTTGGAATAGCCTCCGACCAGGAAGAAGACGGGCATCACCTGAAAGCCCCAAGTCAACCAATGGGTCCAGCTGGCAACAGTCAACAGATCGCCGCGCTGCAACGCGCCTGCTTCGTCAACGTAGAGACCTGCCATCAGCCAGTGACCAAAGACGACAGCGAGAATCGACACTGCGCGCAGGAAATCGACCCAGCGATTGCGCTCTGGCGGGGCCATCTCGGCCAACTCGCGCGCCTTACTCCACATGGTAAGCATTCGATCCCTCCTGCCCGCTAATGCCCTGAAATGTTGGTGCTGCAGGCGAACATGGCAAGCAATTACGCCGAATTGCTGTCGAAATCGTTGCTGTTGCACACCGCTCCTGCTAGCCGCGCCGCGACTGTAAGGAAGCACCCAATGTCCGATATCAAAAAAGTCGTTCTCGCCTATTCCGGCGGCCTCGATACCTCCGTGATCGCGAAATGGCTCAGTGTTGAGCGCGGGCTGGAAGTCGTGACGTTCACCGCCGATCTTGGACAAGGCGAAGAGATCGAACCGGCGCGCGACAAGGCCCGGG
Source organism: uncultured Erythrobacter sp. (assembly GCF_947499705.1). Lineage (NCBI taxonomy): Bacteria > Pseudomonadati > Pseudomonadota > Alphaproteobacteria > Sphingomonadales > Erythrobacteraceae > Erythrobacter > uncultured Erythrobacter sp. Next base: position 1,667,996 of record NZ_CANMPJ010000001.1, read on the forward strand.
CGATGGGCATTCCCGACGAGCACATCTTCATCGAAGACCTGCGAGAGGAATTCGTGCGCGACTATGTCTTCCCGATGATGCGGGCGAACGCTCGATACGAAGGCGACTATCTGCTCGGCACTTCTATTGCGCGCCCGCTGATCTCCAAGCGTCTAGTCGAGATTGCGCATGAAACCGGCGCTGACGCGATCGCTCATGGTGCCACCGGCAAAGGCAACGATCAGGTTCGCTTCGAACTCTCGGCCTATGCGCTCGATCCGACCATCGAGGTCATCGCCCCATGGCGCGAATGGGATCTGACGAGCCGCACTGCGCTGATCGCGTGGGCGGAGAAGCACCAGATCAAGGTTCCGACCGATAAGCGCGGCGAAAGCCCGTTCTCGACCGACGCCAACCTCTTGCACACATCGTCCGAAGGCAAAGTGCTTGAGGATCCGTGGGAAGAAACACCCGACTACGTCTATTCGCGCACCGACCATCCGGAGAGTGCTCCCGATACGCCAGAATACATCACCATCGACTTTGAACGCGGTGACGGTGTGGCGCTGAATGGCGAAACAATGAGCCCGGCGACACTCCTCACAGCCCTAAACGACCTCGGTCGCACGCACGGTATCGGCAGGCTCGATCTGGTCGAGAACCGCTTTGTCGGCATGAAGTCGCGCGGCATGTACGAAACACCCGGCGGTGAGATTTATGCCTGCGCGCATCGCGGGATCGAACAGATCACGCTCGATCGCGGCGCAGCGCATCTCAAGGATGAGCTGATGCCGAAATACGCGGAGCTGATCTATAACGGCTTCTGGTTCAGCCCCGAGCGCGAGATGTTGCAAGCGGCGATCGATCACAGCCAGGCCAAAGTGACCGGGACGGTTCGGCTGAAGCTCTACAAGGGCCTCGCCAGCGTGGTCGGGCGCAAGTCTGCGCTTTCACTCTACTCAGAGGCGCATGTGACTTTCGAAGACGATGCCGGTGCCTATGACCAGCACGATGCGGAAGGCTTCATCAAGCTCAACGCGCTGCGGCTCAAGCTTCTCGCTCAAAGAGATCGGAAGCGGGAACGATAAAGCGGGCTTCGAGTCTTATTGCCGTAGCATTTGCGTCCCATTGGCGTGGTGCGCAGCTCGCAGGCATCCTCAAACAGCCTCGCTGGCACCGCAAAAGCGGCATGTCGCCAAGCGATTTTCAACCTCAATATATCAAATGCGATGAACGGTTGAGTTGTCCACCGTCGTCCACAAGTGATCTGGGCAAAAGTGGATAAGTCGGCGTTGCAGACCTTGCGCGACTCGGTCTGCCGACGCAATCTCCACTTGTCTTCGGAACACGAAGGATTGAAAAAACAAAGCCGCAAGGTTCTGATTTTTCGGTGTTTTAAGTTTCAAGGATGCGATGGCGATTGTCCACGCGCACTTCGAGAGAAGGCATGACGAAGGTTTCGACTGGAAGCAAGTCAGCTCGTTTGAGAGGAACGCGAAGCGTAGCCATCGGAAAGACCACGGATCTGGTCAGCAATTGTAGGATGAAGGAGCTTCGGCTCAAGAAACCTGCGCTAAGGTTGCAGACCGCAAATGGTTCATGGTCTCAGCTCCGCCCAAGGGGCAGACCGTACGGAAAGGGCTTCGGCCTGGACTCAGCGGACTGTTCGCAAGTGAAGCTGGATGCCGGCGCGAGCGCCGGTGACAAACCCTGAAGCGCTTGCGTGGATGGATGAGACATCGGGTGCCAAGTGCGCACTGGAACAGCGAGATGGAAGGTTCGCCGGAAATCGCGCAGGGAAAGAGCGACCACGCGCTGGTGAGAGTGGGGTCGGCAGCAATGCCGGCCCCATTTGCTTTTAGCGAAGCTGAGCGTCCGTCGACAACTCACTTCCCCCAAGTCGACTCTGTAGAAGGCGCGCGCTCGGCTCGTCCCGTTTCGGGGGCGGATGGCGATGAACCGCTCCATTGGTCGGATGCTGAGAGGACCGCAAATTTGCGTTCTCGCCCCTTCAAGGCCTATATCGCTCCGCGATGAGAGGGGCAGATTCAACATGGCGCGCCATCCAAGGCGCGGGCGCACTGGTTGCGGTTGCAGCCATTATGCCCCTATCCGCGTCACAAGCTCGCCCGGACTCCCACGTTGTCGGTGACGTCGCCAGCGCCGTGCAAACAGCACCCGGCGATAGCGGTGCCACGTCTAGTTTTTCTGCGCAGTTCGAACCCTATTCTGGTCCACCGCGCCCAATCGAAGCGGCGCCCGGCGCGGTCGACCTGTCCGCATTCGATCCTCCGATTGAGAAGCCACCGGAACAGCAGGCAAATTTTGTGCGCTCGCTCGGCTCCGGTGTTGCCTCCTATTATGGGCGGCGCTTCCATGGACGCCGCACGGCCAATGGCGAGCGATTCAACATGCGCGCGATGACAGCCGCGCACCGTACCCTGCCCTTCGGCACCAAAGTCCGCGTCACCAACCCCCGCAATGGCCGCTCGGTCATAGTCCGAGTCAACGATCGCGGGCCCTTTATCCGAGGCCGCAGCATTGATCTGTCCCGCGCCGCTGCGGAGAAGATCGGGATGATCAGCCGCGGCCACGCGCGCGTCAAAATGGAAGTTGTCCGCTAGGCGACAGCCTGGCTCACCCTACTCCTCAACGCCCAACTGCCCCCGGATCGCGCCCGCTGGAAACGCTGCCGTGTGCACGTTGACGTAGTAGTCCGCCCGGTTCTTCGCCAAATCCTTTAGCAGCTCCGGATCGACCGCGACGCACACGTCCTCGCCATCCTCGCCGAGCAGCTCCAGCGTCACCACCGGCGGGCCGTTCTCGCCAGCCTTTGCCTTGTGAATATGCGCGGCGGCGAAATCGTCCAGCCCGTCCACTTCGAGCATGTAGCACATCTGCCCGGCCTTCATGTCCAACTCTGCCGAGAAGTCTCCGCTGGCATTGTCGCCAGCGCCTTCGTGGCCGACCTCCTGATTGCCGAACATCGATGTGCCGATAAAGGCGAGATCATCGCCCTGCGCCGTCGCAGCGCCCGCCGCCAACAGCGCTCCGCCTGCCAGCGCCAGCGCACCCATCCTGAATATGGTCATAAGTCCCTCTCCCATTTCCATGGGCCTCAGGACCGCCAGGGAGTTCGCGCATCACCGGCGGACCGGGCCCTAGAGCGCATAGACTAGTACCATCTGCCGAGTCGGAAAAGCCCCCTGCCCGGCGGCGCGAAATCGCGGGCGAAGTTGACACAATTGACACCGTGCTACCCACCGCATTCACGCATTTATCGCGATAAATCAGACACCTGATGCGAAAATGCGAAGTTGACACTTCTCCAACTCGAAACGGCAGCCTTCCTCACGCACAAGGAGCACTGTTCGCACACCGCGTCGCTGACAATGACGCACCATCACCTACCGATTTGAGCACCTGTAGGACAGCGCGCCCTCCAACTCGATTAGTCGATCTTGGTGTAATTCATCGTGATGGTCTCGGTCGGCAAAGGGTCTTTGGAGGCAGTGGTCGAGGGGCGCTGCTGCACCACATGGGTCAGCTCGATCACCGCCGTGTGCCCCCGGGCATCGCGCAGAGTGACCGCCGCAAGCCTTTGACCGACCCTGAACGTCCCGCGCGGCACATCGACCACCAGCGGTTTGGGCACCGACCCGCGGCGCGAAAGGTCGAGATGCGGCACATCGATCACCGGCCCTTTCGAGCGACCCTTGAACTGCGCCATACGGCCCGCGCCCGTGTTCAGCGTGCGACCGGGATCGCCGGCCGTCGGGTTGCTCCATTCGGGCGTATGCGTGGGTGTGCGTGGCATAAGTTCCTCCTCCTCCTGCTGCGGACCCTACTATGCGCACACGAGTCGGGCGAAATGCGCGCTCGGTGCGGTTTCAGAAACCCGCAAAAACCCCAGCGCAGCGCATCACTCCGCCGCATTGTCTCCCGCCCCGTCCTGCGCATCGAGCACCGTGTTCATGCACGCCTCCCCGATGGGCAGCATTGTGTCCGGATTGATCAGGTCGAGCGGCCCCAATCCCTGCTCCTCGATCCGCGCCGCCGAGCATTCGCAAAACGGCTCCGCCAATTCTTCCGCGCCGCCTTCCTGCAGGAATGTCGTCTGGCACTCGGCAGCAAAGCCCTCCAGCATGGGCGAGGAACTGGCCGGAGCCGAAGAGGGCAGCGGATCGACCGGTGTGATCGGATCGCTTGTATCGCATGCGGTGAGCAGAAGAGCAGCGGACAGCGCGGTCGGCAGCGCGATCGGTGTTTGACTGGGTTTCATGGCGTAGGCCCTCCCGGTGGTGGTCGACATGGATAGTGGTCGGCATGGACAGGGACGTCGCCCTGGCCGTCTCGGACGGTGCGCTAGAGGACGCGCTGGATTGCCTCGTAAGTGAGGGTCCACTCTTGCTGCATTACATCATTGCCGCCCGTCCGTGCGCGCGCTGGTCGCTGCTGGACGACATGCGCGAGTTCGACCGCGACAGTCTGCCCCTTGGTGTCTTGCAGCTTGAGCTTGGGGATACGCTGCCCCTGCTTAAAGGTCCCGCGCGGCGCGACCACAGCCAGCGTCTTGTCCGGCCGCGCTGAGGCTGCGGTGCCGTGAGTGGTGTAACTGGTGACGCGCACATTCTGCAGGTTGATCTTCATAGTGGTCCTCCCTGTGGGGGACCGTACACCGAATGGGCGCGTCGCGGGAATGGGTGCGACCACCCAATTTTCGCGCGTCCCCAGCCCCAAAAGTCATATGGCTCGCCGGGGGCCAGCTCACTTGTAGAGCAACGGGAAGAAGCGTGACACCGGATCAAGTGTGCTTTGCACAGCTGCGCTTCCCAGTGAGACGGGGACGCTAAAGCCCCAACTCCCACGCACAGCTTTTGATGACCTTCTCCAAGCCCGCCTCGTCATAACTGCCATAGCGCCCGGTGACGCCGCGCTCGACGGCTGTGTCAACGAGGCAATTGCACATGTCCGGTTGCTTGCTCGGCGGCACGCCGTAGGGGCCGATCTCTTGGATGCAAGTCTCAACCCGGCTGTTGCGCGAGCTGGCTTCGGTGTTCAGCGTGTTGAGTTCGTCACTCGTGCGCGAGGCATCCCACAGGACAAGGGGCACGCCCACCAGCATCATGCCAATCCCCAGCCCCTTGGGCACCTGCGTTCCCATATCCGTCCTCCATTTCGGGGGAGCGGTATGGCGGGGATTGGTTGAGGTTTGGTTTGTTGGGTGTGTGTTTTGGGTACGAGGCGAGAAGGCTCACCTGCAGTTCGCGCCCACCCCCAGCCCCTCCCGCAAGCGGGAGGGGAGCGAGACTTACTGAGCCGATGGCGAAGTTAGTCGCAGCGGGGTGGGCTTAAGTTCAGACCTAAAGCCTCAGCCCTGAGGATCAACGATCCCAGCTAAGCGATAGACTACCATCGCTGCGGCTACGGTTAGTGCAATAGAGTAAAAGAACAGCGACGTTCCCAAGAATCCAAGGAAGACGTTTGCACCAAGAAATAGGCCAGTTTCAGCGACAGCCCCCCCAAACAGGAATTCATCTGTCTCAAAAACAAAAGTGGCCTCACGGACATAGCTCAAAATCAGCGCAAGTACTTGGACAAATATGAAGTGAAAAAAGGTCGCATTCATCTCGTCGAGGTAGGGAATACCCCCATCATTCTCAGTCGCCTTCAATGCGCGCTTAATACGAGAACTGATAATCGAAAAGAGGATTGCGTAAGTTCCGAGACTGAACCCAAGAAGACTAGGAAGTATCTCGCGGCAGTAGCTGATCCAATCAATATGCCATAAGCGAAAATTGCCGATTGCCAAAAATAGCGCCACCCAAAAGAACGGTGAACGGAGGATCGCTTTTCGCCCGCCGTAATTGGAAAGGTAGCGTCTCAGAACCTTCCAAAGAGTGCGCCATTGTTCATCGCCGTCATCAACCATCACTCACCAGCAATATCTCGCATTGCCTGTGCTTCGGTCTGCTCATCGGTATCATATCGCATTTGCCGAAGCTCTGGATGTTCATTGGTTGAACGTTTCTCTTTTCCTTCGGCGGTTCTTCCCTCCACATCTATCTTCCCATTGGCGAGCGCAGGCTGACTGACCCTCCGAATCTCATCACTCACGTTTACGCTGCCGCCTCTTTCAGCGGTGTATGCGACTTCGAATTGACGACTGCCAGTTGCAGCGAGATGCTGTTGTATGCGCTCTTCAAAATCTCCATCGAAGATATCTGCGTTTGGTCGTTCTATCTTGATGCTAACCTTCGTGATCTTCTCCAATGCGAAGATTCGGTCCAGAGACTGGCGACTTTGAACCATAGTCACCTTAACGTCGCCAAACTCTCGCTGGATCTCCGACCGCTGTAGCAAGCGTTCGAACATGCGAGTGGCATCTCTTATCGAGAGAGTATCGCCTTTCGAATACGTTTGAAGAAACAGCTTGTGCGATTTCAGCTTGAAGACGAAATGAAAGGACTTTGGATTCGGATACAGGTTTTCCGGAATGGAAATCTCGGCAACTTTCTCGCCCGCTGCTTCTTGAAGATTCTCTAGATCAAACCACTCTGAGTCAGTATCAACCTTCGTAAAGGTCGTTAGAATTCCCTCGACGAATCCAGCTTCCAGAGTGTCGGTGTTCAAAAGTGAAATGACCCCGTATCGATCACCTCGAAGTTTGGTGCCAGCCTTCAATTGATAAGCACGCTGAATTAGACTTGCATAAACATATTCAGAATTCGGGTGCGCTCTAATGTTGATAACCCCACTACGCATTAGTGCTTTCTGACCCACGAAGTCCTCCCATTGAATTGAATACTTCGCCCAAGATAGGAACTATTAATACCCGATTCAATTCACCAAAATCATCTATTTGGTCCAGATCACTACTCCGCCGCCTCCCGCGCAGCGCTGCCCTTCTCCAACATCGGCTTCAGATATGCCCCCGTAAACGACCGCGGCTCCTCCGCCACCTCTTCCGGGGTGCCTTGCGCGACCACTTCACCGCCGCGCACACCTCCGTCCGGGCCGAGGTCGAGGATATGATCGGCCGTCTTGATCACGTCGAGATTGTGCTCGATCACCACCACCGAATTGCCTTGCTCCACCAGCCGGTGAAGCACTTCGAGCAGTTTGCGCACGTCCTCGAAATGCAGGCCGGTCGTCGGCTCGTCGAGGATGTAGAGCGTCTGCCCGGTTGAGCGTTTGGCCAGTTCCTTCGCCAGCTTCACCCGCTGCGCCTCGCCGCCCGACAGCGTCGTAGCCTGCTGGCCAACCTTGACGTAGCCGAGCCCCACTTCGTTCAGCATCCGCATCTTGTCGCGGATCGGGGGGACGGCCTTGAAGAACTCCTCCGCATCCTCGATCGTCATGTCGAGCACGTCGGCGATCGACAGCCCCTTGAACTTCACCTCCAGCGTTTCGCGGTTGTAGCGTTTGCCGCCGCATTCCTCACACGTGACGTAGACGTCGGGGAGGAAGTGCATCTCGATCTTGATCAGGCCGTCGCCGGTGCATTGCTCGCAGCGCCCGCCTTTGACGTTGAAGGAGAAGCGGCCGGGTTTGTAGCCCCGCGCCTGGCTTTCGGGCAGGCCCGCAAACCAGTCGCGGATCTGGGTGAAGGCGCCGGTGTAGGTCGCGGGGTTGGAGCGCGGGGTGCGGCCGATGGGCGACTGGTCGATCTCGATCACCTTGTCGCAATATTCGAGGCCGGTGATCGCCTCGTGCTTGCCCGCGATGATGCGCGCGCCGTTGAGCACGCGGGCGGCGGAGGCGTAGAGCGTGTCGATGGTGAAGGACGACTTGCCCGAGCCGGAGACGCCGGTGATGCAGGTGAAGGTGCCGAGCGGGATGGAGGCGGTGACGTCCTTGAGGTTGTTCGCCTGCGCGCCTTTGACAGTGAGCTGGTGGCCGTTGCCTGTGCGGCGGGTTTGCGGGACCGCGATTTCGCGCCGCCCTGTGAGGTAATCGGCGGTGAGACTCTTGCGGGACTTCATGATCTGCTTGAGCGTGCCCTGCGCGACCACTTCGCCGCCGCGCACGCCTGCGCCGGGGCCGAGATCGACGATATGGTCGGCCTGGCGGATCGCGTCCTCGTCATGCTCGACCACGATCACGGTGTTGCCGAGATCGCGCAGCCGCTTGAGCGTTTCCAGCAGCCGGTCATTGTCGCGCTGGTGCAGACCGATGCTGGGCTCGTCGAGCACGTAGAGCACGCCGCTCAGCCCTGAGCCGATCTGCGAGGCAAGGCGGATACGCTGGCTCTCTCCACCCGAAAGTGTTCCTGAAGTCCGGTCGAGATTGAGGTAGTCCAGCCCGACATTGTCGAGGAAGCCCAACCGCTCGTTGATCTCCTTGAGAATGGCGCGCGCGATCTGCGATTGCTGATCGGTCAGCTTGTCGTCGAGCGCGAGGAACCAGTCCTTCGCATCCGACACGCTCATGACGGTCGGCGCGGCTATATCGGTGCCCGCGACCTTCACCGCGAGTGACTTCTCATTGAGCCGCTTGCCGCCGCAGGTCTCGCATGGCTGCGCGGTCTGGAACTTCGACAGCTCCTCCTGCATCCAACTGCTCTCGGTCTGCATCATCCGGCGGTTGAGGTTGCCAATGACACCCTCGAACGGCTTGTTCACCGTGTATTGCTTGCGCCCATCCTTGAACGTCAGCGCGACCGGCATACCGCCCGTGCCGTGGAGGATGATGAGCTTCTGATCCGGTTCCAGCTCGTTCCAAGGCGTGGTGATCGTGAAGTCGTACGCTTTGGCGAGGCTGCTCAGCACCTGCATGTAGTAGGGCGACGGCGGGTTGGACTTAGCCCACGGAGCAATCGCCCCTTGCTTGAGCGTCAAAGCCTCGTTCGGCACCACCAGCTGCTCGTCGAACAGTTGTTTTTCACCGATCCCGTCGCAGGTCGGACACGCGCCCTGCGGCGAGTTGAACGAGAACAGGCGCGGCTCGATCTCCTCAATGGTGAAGCCGCTAACCGGGCAAGCGAACTTTTCGGAGAACACGATGCGGTTGGCGGGGATACCCGCGCCCTTCATCGCGCCGCCTGAAGCCTCTTCTTCCTCGCGTCCCGGGACCACACCATCGGCCAGGTCGATATATGCCAAGCCCTCTGCTAGCTTCAGCGCGGTCTCGAACGAGTCCGCCAGCCGCGTCTCCAGCCCTTCCTTCACCGCGAGGCGATCCACCACCACTTCAATGTCGTGCTTGAACTTCTTGTCGAGCGCTGGCGCTTCCTCGATGGGGTAAAGCTCCCCATCGATCCGTACGCGGGTGAAGCCTGCCTTCTGCCATTCGGCCAGCTCCTTGCGGTACTCGCCCTTGCGCCCGCGCACGACCGGCGCGAGCAGATAAAGGCGCGTGCCCTCAGGCAGTTCCATCACGCGGTCGACCATGTTGGAAACGGTTTGCGCTTCAATCGGCTTACCGGTTGCAGGCGAGTACGGCACCCCCACCCTCGCCCATAACAGCCGCATATAATCGTAAATCTCAGTCACCGTCGCCACCGTCGAGCGCGGATTGCGGCTCGTGGTCTTCTGCTCGATCGAGATCGCGGGTGAGAGCCCGTCAATATGCTCCACATCGGGCTTCTGCATCATCTCAAGGAACTGCCGCGCATAGGCGCTCAGGCTCTCAACATAACGCCGCTGCCCCTCGGCATAGATCGTGTCGAACGCAAGGCTCGACTTCCCGCTCCCGGACAGCCCGGTCACCACGATCAACGCATCGCGCGGTAGGTCGATATCGACACCCTTGAGATTATGCTCGCGGGCACCGCGGACGGAGATTTTGGTCAGGCTCATAGGTGATGTTTGTTCCGGAAATGTTCGCGTTGGTCAAGGGGTGGATTAGGTGTGGTCCACGGGGTCGAGATGAGTGGGTGCGAGATTGCCCCTAGGCGCTGCGGTTTCAACGGTCGGCAGTTCGGTTGGTTTCAACGGAGATCAGTTTTTTGCAGGGGCGTGATGGCGATCACAGTTCCCGTCGCTCAAGCGGCTTAAGAGGGCCTCGAAACCAGAAGGGGAATGTATGCGCAACCTGTATCGGACCACTATCGTCGCATTGGCGGCCACTGCGCTCTCGGGCTGTGCCGCTCTCAATTCAACTGCTTGGAAATTCAACGGGCCAAACACTCCCAAAAAGTCCCGCATCATCACGGTCGATGATGGCCAAAGGCACCTTGTGATGGTCGAAGACAAGGACGGCTACATCCGCGCTTGTGCCGAACCCGATCGCGACACGTTTAGTGCGCAAAGTGGTTCATTCGCAGCGTTGATCAACTTTGGCGGCGTCACAAATGAGGGACAAGCCGCAGGCGTCACAAGCGAGGCAGTGGCGACAATCGAGCGCACACAAACGGTGAACTTGCTGCGCGACTCTTTCTATCGAACCTGCGAGCGATGGCTTTCGGGAGCGATCGACAAGGAGCATTTCCTGACGCTGGCGGCGCGCGATCACCGATCGATGGTTGCTGTGCTGGCGGTTGAACAGCTCACCGGAGTAGTAAAAGCCCCAGCGACGATCATCAGCGGACCGGCCGTCAACGCCTCGATCGCGCGATCCGAAGAACTGGTCGAGCTGCTCAAGAGCTACAAGGCTGAGCGCGAAGAAGCTGAAAAGGCATTGAAGACTGCCGAAACCGAGTTTGCTGCAATCAACCAGCCGTTTCCCAAGCCTTCACCAACTCCAACCCCGGCGCCGACGCCTACTCCGGCACCGAGTCCGACACCATCGCCAACACCAAGCCCTTCTCCTGCGCCCAGTCCAACTCCCACACCAAGCCCTGCGCCAACTCCGGCACCCAAACCGCTTTGCGAACATGATGCTGCACCGGAAAGCGCGAAGGACGAATTCGCAAAATGCGGTCCGGCAAAGGCCAAGGTGGACGCCGCCAAGAGCAAATTCGATGCGGCGGTGAAGCGTGAAAACAGCGTTCTCGACCAACTCGAAAACCTCGCTTCAGGCCTCGGGGCTGCGAGTGGCGGAGGCAAGAACAAGCAAGGCGGATTCGATTCCCAAACCCACGGATTGAGCGATGTGCAGATGGCACTTATTGGTCCGACGATTGAGAGAATTGCGCTTCGAGCTGGCATCGATGAAGCGTTGATGTTCTGCATTTCTTACCTCAGCTCGAACAGATTCCTCGAGCAAGACACCACACGTAGAATGTGCAACAAAGTGGTGAGCTCGCGAGCCGCGCAAGACGAGAAGATTTCGGCCAAGCTTGCCAACGCCGACGAGGTGGAGAGACAATCGATCATCGATGGGGCGAATGAACCCCTCGCCCAAGCGCAAGCAGACGTCCGCTACGCTGAATACCAAATCTTCCTGATGAAGCTGAAGTTTGCAGTCGAGACCACGCCTGCGGAGAGATGGGAGGAACTGTGGTTACAGTTCACGAAGTCTACTGGAGCAATGGTGCCTGAATGCACCTCTCAAGTTCTCTGCCGCGCGTACCTGGCGTTGGACGATACAGACCCGTTGTACTTCGACTTCGTGACAAACAAGCAGATCACTTTGGCCGCTCTCGCAATCTGGCAAGATGCCCTGAAATCATCAAAAATGCAGGAGTAGAATAGCATGTCAACAAAAGCATATGCAGCACGAAATGCCAGAGAGGCACGTCAACTGATCAATGCAATGAGGGCTGCCGGGCACACCAACATTGCGCTGGTTGGACCAAGCACATCGGTGGACGCGCGTTCATTGCCGAATGCTCGCTGGCTGGTTGTGGGAAGCAATTCGGACATTCGCGTTGTCCCATGAATGCTTTGGTCCAGTTCTGAGAGAACAGGCCAAAACTACTTCGGTGATCGGGCGTCGCACTCTCCAGCGCTGTGACGCCCTCAAGCCGTGCAAATTAGACGTTCTCGACCCGCCAATGCCGAGCCCCAACCAAACGTGGAAGCCCGGAAAGCGGATGGCTAAGCAATACCACGCAAAGAGAATCCTTCAAAATCTTGATTGAGCAAATCACTGTTCCATATACAATTTTCGAGTTTCTCACCCCACCTACAGAAAATCTAAAGTCCCGCTTTGACCCGCGATCCTTCACATGGGACACCTCTTTGCAGGTCTTCCGCCTCGTCCTTTGGGTCGCACCATGGCCTTAGCGGGCTGTCAAAGAGAGGCACTCCGTGGGTGCCCTGCACCATGGGCAGTCCCATGGAGTGCCGCTTCTCTTCCCGAGCTATCGGGTTTGCGGCTTATGTGTCTCGCGTCACCAGTGCGCGCGAACCCTTTTCGCCGAGCCATTCGGTGGCGATGCCCCATCCGTTTGCGATGTTCTCTGGCGATAGTGCTTCGTCCGGTGCGCCATCGGCGACCAGACGTCCTTCTCGCAGCACAAGCACGCGATCCGCGTGGTTCATCGCCAGCGCCAGATCGTGCAGCACGATCACCACGCCCTGCCCAGCCTCGGCGCAGGTCTTGAAATGGGTGATCAGAGCCAGTTGATGCGCTAGATCAAGCGCAGCCAGCGGCTCATCGGCGAGGACCCAATGCGGGCTTCCGGCCAGCACGCGGGCCAGCAAGGCTCGAGCGCGTTCGCCGCCTGACAGCTTGCTTGCAGGACGGCGGCGCAAATCTTCGAGGTTCAGCGCGCTTATTGCGGCTTCGACTTCTGTCTCGCCCCGGTCACGATGCGGCAATCGGCCGAGTGCGACAAGGCTCTCTACCGAGACATCCCAAGCGACATCGGCGCTCTGGGGAAGGTAGCCGATCGCCTTGGCGCGCTCGCGTGCTTGTATCTCCAGCAAACTGTCATCGCCCAGTGACACTCTGCCCGATGCGGGTTCGAGTAATCCAGCGAGGCCCATCAGCAGGCTCGACTTGCCCGCGCCATTGGGGCCGCAAATCGCGGTGATCTCACCCGGGCGGAGGCTGGCTGTGACCTGTTGCAAGACCAGCCGGCCACCACGCCTCAGGGAGAGGTTCTCAGACGACAGGTTCATATCCGTCCGCTCCTCATGCGCAGCAGCAGCCAGAGGAAGAACGGCGCGCCGATCAGGCTTAGCGCGATGCCGAGGCGCAGCTCGGTCACGAATGGGAGGATGCGCACGGCGCTGTCGGCGATGAGCACCAGACAAGCCCCGGCGAGCGCACTTGGCAGGATCAGGCTCGACGGCAAGCGGTCGGTCAACGGGCGGACCAGATGCGGGACTATGAGCCCGACAAAACCGATTATTCCGGCGACAGCCACGCCTGCTCCGACGGTCAGGCCGATACCGATGACTAGCAGGAGCAGCAGGCGTTTGGGATCGATACCCATCGAGCGCGCAGCGTCCTCTCCCAAGGTCAATGCGTCGAGCGAGCGGGCGGCGAGGATCAGCACACCTATCCCGAACACGACCAGCGGCGCGGCGATCCAGACTTCGCGCCATGATCGATCGGTCAGCGCGCCATTGAGCCAGAGCACGATTTCGGACAGCGCGAACGGGTTTGGCGCGAGGGTGATGGCAAGCGCGGTGAGAGCACCGGCGAGACTTGCGATCATCAGTCCTGCCAAGGTGAAGAGCGCTATGCCTCCCCCTGCCCCGCCCGCTGCATCGGACGAGGTGCGTCCGGCGATCAGCGCGAGTAGCGTCATGGCGAGCGCCGCTCCGATCAACGCGAAGGCGGGGAGACTCCACTGGGCGATGGCAGGCGGGAGCAGCGCTCCGAACCAGAAACTCGCGACTGCGCCAAGTGCGGCCATCGGCGCGATACCGAAAAGGCCGGGATCGGCGAGCGGATTGCGCAAGTAACCTTGCATAGCGGCTCCTGCTGCTCCGAGCCCTGCGCCGATTACGACAGCCAGCACGGCGCGGGGTGCACGAAGCTCGGCCAGGATCATCCAGCCATTCGCGGTCACGTCCGGCACGACCCAAACGCGCCCGGCAAGCAGCGACAGCGGCAACAGCACGATCAATAACGCGGCAAAGACGAGGGTGGCCCGGTTCACAGGTTTGCCGCCCGTTTGCGAGTGCGCTCGAACTCTTCTCGGATCTCGAGCAGGCGCTGCCTCGCTTTGGGGATGGTGGGCCCTCCGCAATACAGCAGGCTTGTGTCGAATTCGGCGACCAGCATCCCGCGCTGACGTTCAAGCAATGGATGTGTCTGACCCGGCCGGTCTCCTGCGACCAGAAGGATATCAGGAGGGTTGGCGAGCAACCGCTCAAGCGAGACGAAATCGGCCTGCTCCAACCCGCGCTCGGAGGTGTTGTTGGCAAGGCCCGCCCAGCGCAAATGCTCGGCGACGAGCGTTGTCTCGCCTGGAACGATCTGACCGGGCTGCCAAATCAGAGCCGACCATTCGGCCTTGCTTCCGGTTGGCGCCGTGGCATCTATCTTATCAATCAACGCGTCTCCGGCTCGCGAATTACCAACCAGTTCGGCCATTCGCTGAACCTGCTCGATGCTCTGCTGGGCTGTGTTCGGGCTGCCAAAGGTTTCGACGCGCAGGCCCAGCTGTTCCAATGTGGCACGCGTATTTGGAGCGATAAAAGTGCTGGCGAGCACGATATCCGGATCGAGCGCGAGCACCTCTTCAGCCGTTCCGCCCGTAACACCGAACCGAAGCGCCGTGTCGACATCCATCGAGCTCGCAGAGGGATCGCGGCTGTAGTGGGACAGAGCCAAGATCTGCTCGGGCGCAGCAACTTCGACCAAGATAGCATCGAGGCACGGATTGAGGCTTACAAATGTCGGACCATCTTCGCTGATGCCAGTCGGTACCCGCTCCGGCGCGCAGGATGCCATCAACAGGGCCGCGCAATACGCAGCGAACCGGCGCACACTCTGCCTGATGAAAGGGTGATGATCGAGCGCCATAGTCCGGTGGCCAGCGATAGGCGCGCGGACACCGGCTCGCAAGCCACCTGAAAAGACGCCGTTAACGGGTTAGTCAAAGGTGTTTGCTTTCGGGACGGCGCCGGTTTCGCGCTCGAAACTCCCGCCCTCTCACGATACGCGCCAAGCGCGCCATGAGACGAGCTCAGATCCTCAAACAAAACGCGCCTGATGTGATCAGGTTGCCCGACCGTTCCAAGCGGTCCGAGACGCCGCGCGCTCCAAATGCAAACAAAGCAGAACGCAAGATCGAACCGCGCTTGTCGCTGCGCAAGCGGATTGCTGTGCTGGCCGCCGCGATCGCAGTGCCTGCCATGGCCGCTCCCGGTGATTTTGGAGCAGAGCCCGCCGCAGCGCCGATTTCCGACGTTCAGCTTTCGCACGAAGGGGCAATGCCCTTTGAAAAGCCCGGCATGAGCTTCCCCGGCTCGGCATTCTATTACCTCGCCGATCCGCCCGCCGAAACGTTGATCGCGCTCCCGACAACCGATCCTCTCGATACCGCCGCCGACGTGGCCGGGCTTGAAGTAGGCGAAGCCATCGACACTGGCCCAGCTGCAAGCGGTTTCTTCGTCTCCGGCAGCGGTGTTTCGAAAGCCCGTGCTCAGGAATGCCTGGCGCAGGCAGTCTGGTACGAAGCGGCAAGCGAAAGCAGCGCCGGACAGCGCGCGGTTGCACAAGTCGTGCTCAACCGCGTTTCGCATCCGAACTGGCCATCAAGCGTGTGCGGCGTGGTTTACCAAGGTTCAAACCGTTCAACCGGGTGCCAATTCAGCTTCACCTGCGATGGCAGCATGCGGCGCAAGGCCAGCGGCGCTAGCTGGGCGCGCGCGCAGCAGGTCGCCGCTTCGGCACTGGCGGGCGACGTTTACGCCCCGGTCGGTCACGCCACGCATTACCACACGCTCTGGGTCAATCCGTATTGGGCCGGGTCGTTGGACCACGTCGGGACGATCGGCGCGCACCGGTTCTACCGCAATCGCGGCAACGCCGGACGCAAGGGTGCGTTTACGGGCAATTATGCTGGGGCCGAGCCGAGCGTTCGCGGACGCACTTCACCCGTACCGGTTCCAACAGAAACGGTTGCGACCAGCGCCGCCCCACTGCCCGCTGCGGCAAGCGTTCCTGCCACCACGCGGTCTCGGAACGTTTCCGCGCGTCAGCCGCAAGAAACCGGTGCTCAACCCGCTGCAATTGCTGCGTCACCAGTGGCCGATCCTGCGCTGAGCGGTGCGGGTCAAGTCAAAGACACCTATGCCAATGCAGGCAAATGGAAGACCGACCCCAGCACGCTGGATCTGGACATAGGCCCGAGCGCCGGCAGCAACCAATAGCGACGGCGCAAAGCAACATTGCGAGCAAGGGTTAACGCCTTCGAAACCCTGTCCGGACACCGGACCTTAGCGACCCCCAGCGTACTCCAATCCAATCAAACGAGACGCCGCCATTGATGCGTGCAGTCCGATACAAAATTGGAAGTCGCACCCATGACCATTCATTTTGCTGCCGAACCATGCATGATCGGCACCCCGGTTTCTCGCGCTTTGTCCGCGCTTCGCATTCCGGAACCAGCAAATGACAACGGCGATGCTCATTCGGTCATGTTGCCGGACGACCAGATGCTTCGCGCGGCGCTGCGCCACTTCGCCGAACACGGCCTGGGAGCTGCTCGGGCTGCTCGGGGACGAGCCGAAGCAGCATTCTTCGCTGGTGACCGCCAAACCTACGAATGGTGGCTTGGAATTACTCGCACGCTCGATCGTCGACT
This sequence comes from uncultured Erythrobacter sp., assembly GCF_947499705.1. NCBI lineage: Bacteria > Pseudomonadati > Pseudomonadota > Alphaproteobacteria > Sphingomonadales > Erythrobacteraceae > Erythrobacter > uncultured Erythrobacter sp. Next base: position 1,684,569 of record NZ_CANMPJ010000001.1, read on the forward strand.
CGCTGCACAAGCCGAGCAGTCGAAGTCAGCGCTTCAATTGCCTCTTTTGGCGGCAAACGAGTCCACATCCGAGAACGCGTGAAGCCCAAGAGAGTCTGCGGGAATTTTTAGTAAGCAGACCGTTAACTTTGGCTTGACCACTTTGCTCTAAGCCGGGTGTCATGTTGGGAACCGCGGGGCCACTTGAAAGGATGCGTGCATTCTGCGCGCAGCGTTTGAGACGCGACCGTTCGGACAAGCTTTCAGCGCGTGTCCGGCGGGTTCTCGTCAAATCTCTCTACACCCAGCCATCCAGCCTAGCGATTGGCGCAGTCACGACCGTTGCTGCTGGCTGTGCTGCGGCGTGGGTAGAGCAACTTCCCGAACTCTACATCGCCTGCGCCGTACTGACCGTGATTGCCACCGCGCGCGTCACTGCAGCGCTGGGGCTGTCTCCGGATTCCAACAGCACCAGCACCAACATGCTCGAACTCATCTACGAGGTCGGAGCATTCAGCTATGCTTTTGTGCTCGGTCTGATGGGAGCCATGACGATATGGCTTGGCGCCAGTGCCGAAGTCACCGTGCTTATGGTTGCCAACGCGCTCTGCTATGGTGTTGGCGTTGCGGCGCGCAATGCGGGCCGTCCTAGTATCGCCATTGGCCAGCTAACGCTGGTTTGTATTCCGATTATCTTCGCTTGTTTGTCTACCGGAAGCGTGGCGCTGATTGCTTTGGCGATCACCATCATGCTGCTGATCCCGGCGATGATGTCGATCGCACTCAACATCTTCAAAACCCTGCGCGAATCCATTGCGGCGGCAGAGACCAGCGCCCAGCTCGCCGACAAAATGCAGCATCTGGCGCGCACCGACGTTGTAACCGGCCTCGCCAACCGGGCCGGTCTCAATCACGCGATGGTCGAAACCATGATGGCGGTTGACGACGACAGTCGCCGCGCGTTGGTGTGGATCGATCTCGACCGGTTCAAGGAAGTCAACGATCTGCTCGGCCATCCGGTCGGCGACCGAGTTCTTAGCGAAGTGGCCAAGCGTCTTAAGGATGTCTGTCCCGAAGGTTCGACAGTTTCGCGCTTCGGCGGTGACGAATTCGTTCTATTCTGCCCGATTGAAAGCCGCAAGCAGGCGGAACTGATCGCCAGCGAAATCCATGCCGAGATCATGCGGCCGGTTCGGATTGAAGCCGACCGGCTGGAAGTCCGCGCTTCCCTGGGTGTCGCGCTGTTGCCGGAAGACGGCAAGGATGCCGATACGCTGATGCAGAGCGCTGACCTCGCGCTTTATCATGCCAAGGTCGGCGGACGCGCTCAGACTCGGTTCTTCGACAAGACCATGACCCGCGATCTGGTGCGTCGCCGCGAAATCGAAGATGAGCTTCGTGCAGCATTGCAGCGCGATGAGCTGTCGATTTTCTATCAACCGATCGTCGATCTCGAGACGGGCAAAATCCGCTGTTTCGAAGCGCTTATTCGCTGGTTCCACCCGGAAAAAGGCGAACTGCGCCCCGACGAATTCATCCCGGTAGCAGAAGAAACCGGCGTGATCGTCACCCTCGGCAACTGGATCACCGCACAGGCAGCCCGGACCGCGGCGAAGTGGCCCGAAGACGTCAGCGTCGCCGTGAACCTTTCCCCGCTTCAGATCCGCGCGCCCGGTGCAGCCTTGGGTATCCGCAACGCCTTGCGTGAGGCTGGCCTCGATCCGTCACGGCTCGAACTCGAAGTGACCGAAAGCCTGTTCATCGAAGACAACCACGCCACCGCCAATTTCATCCAGGAATTGTCGGCAATCGGCGTGAAATTTGCCCTCGATGATTTCGGGACCGGCTATTCCTCGCTGGGCTACATCAACACCTTCCCGCTTTCGAAGATTAAGGTCGACCGCAGTTTCGTCTCCGGCGCGCATGTCGGGCGCAAGAGCGAGGCGATCATTCGCGCCGTGGCCGAAATGGGCTCAACGCTGGGAATGGAGATCGTTGCCGAAGGGCTTGAGACGATCGAACAAGTGCAGACCGTGCGCGAGGCAGGCTGTACACTGGGGCAAGGATTCTATTTCAGCCGGGCAGTGCCGGATTACCTCGCCTCGATGCTGCTCGCGCAAGAGCGCGACGGCGATCTTCGCCAGATCACCGGCTGACTTCAAAAATCCCCTGACAGATAGGTGTTTTGCGTAAGTGGATGGCTGCGCAAATGCATAGTTAATGCAATTGCGAACTAGTTGCATAAATTGTTGTCATCTACCGCCTTTTGGCAGTTGCAATAGCCTATCCACCCGCCTAACTCCCAATCATACAAGACTGCAGTCGTTGCTTGGGACGAGCACGCTCAGTTGGCTTAGAAATCTCTCTCTTCGTCCCGCCGGATCAGGGAAGGAAGTCCAAAGAATGGCCCGCAAGAAGATCGCGCTTATCGGCTCAGGCATGATTGGCGGCACACTCGCCCACCTCGCTGCGAAAAAGGAAATGGGCGACATCGTCCTGTTCGACATCGCCGAGGGTATGCCGCAGGGCAAAGCGCTCGACCTGTCGCAATGCGGCCCGATCGAAGGTTTCGACGCCAAAGTGACCGGTTCGAATGACTACGCTGACATCGCTGGCGCGGATGTGATCATCGTGACAGCAGGCGTTCCGCGTAAGCCCGGCATGAGCCGCGACGATCTGCTCGGCATCAACCTGAAGGTGATGAAGGCCGTCGGCGAAGGCATCAAGAACAACGCGCCCGACGCATTCGTGATCTGCATCACCAACCCGCTCGACGCGATGGTCTGGGCCCTGCGTGAGTTCTCCGGCTTGCCCCACAACAAAGTGGTCGGCATGGCAGGCGTGCTCGACAGCGCGCGCTTCGCGACCTTCCTCGCATGGGAATTCGATTGCTCGGTCAAGGACGTGAATGCCTTCGTGCTTGGCGGCCACGGAGATACGATGGTTCCGGTCCTCAGCTACTCGACGATAAACGGCATTCCGGTGAAGGATATGGCGAAGATCAAGGGTGTGCCTGAAAGCCGTCTCGACGAAATCGTCCAACGCACCCGCGCAGGCGGCGGAGAAATCGTCAAGCTGCTCGGCAATGGCTCAGCCTATTACGCCCCAGCCACCAGCGCGATCAGCATGGCCGAGGCATATCTGGGCGATCAGAAGCGTATCCTCCCAAGCGCAAGCTATGTCGAAGGCAAATACGGCCTCGACGGACTTTACGTTGGCGTCCCCACCGTGATTGGCGCGGGCGGCACCGAGGATGTGATCGAGATCGAACTGTCCGACGAAGAGAAAGCAAACCTCGGCGTCAGCGTCGATGCGGTTAAGGAGCTGCTTGAAGCGTGCAAGGGGCTGGATAGCTCGCTGGCGTGACCTTTCGACTCCTCCCAGTTCTCCTGCTTATCGTAGCCTGTTCTAGCCACGGACCGAGTTCGTGGACTGAAGCCGAGAAAGAGGCCGTCGACACTTGCGTCAACGCTGCAATTGATATCGTTGGAGGTGAGGAGAACTGGGGCGACGTCGATCAGTCGGTCTTCGAGCGGCTCGGCGATGGAAAGTTTGAGTTCAAGTATCCCGCTTGGGACGACGAAAGCGATTTCGCTTGGGTCTGCGAAGGAAATATAGCCGAGAGACGCATTTCAGGCATCAGGTCTGGAGAGCCGAATTCAGTTGAAAGAATAGGCGCCAACAGGAGCTTTTGAATGCCCATCCTGATCAACATAGACACCAAGACCATCACCTGCGGGTAATGCGCACGTTGCTCGCCTCGATTGTGGGTCTGACCCTCGCCGTTCCAGCCGCGGCGCAGGATACCCCCTACCCGTCGCTCGAAATACTCGAGGCATTCCGCGATGGCTGCGGAACGATCGAGGATCAGTCAGCCGCGTCTGCTTCGATGACCGCTGCAGGCTGGCAAGTGGTCGATCTGGCAGCGGCTCCCGCGCCGCTAACGGAGTTCACCACCTTCGCGCGTGAAGCGGGCGGTCGTGCCGTCAAAGCGCAGGGTGGAACGATGAGTGAGATGGAAGTCTTCGAGAAGACTGTCGCCGGCGAGCGCCTCTTCTCGATCCTGTCCGAAGTTCGGATCGATGGTGCGCGCGTATCTGCCTGCAGACTGTTCGACTTTGGCGAAACGCGAAAGATCGACGTTGCGACCGCTCAGCAATGGCTGGGCCGCGAACCAGACAAAGTGATCGATCAGGAGGAAGTCTCCGTGGCCGATTGGGAGCCCGGCACCCTGCCCGGCCATGACAGTTTTCAGCTGTTCTTCGTCCCAACCGACAGCCCAATCAAACAGATTTTCAAGTTCGATGGCGTTGCGCTGAAGTCAGACACGCTGACGGTGGCAGAATGACGCGCGCGACCCGAATTGCCCAAACCCACCTTTTCGTGGTTTGATTATCAGATTTACCAAGACGGAGTTTTGAATGTCCATCCTCGTCAACAAAGACACCAAAGTCATCACCCAGGGAATGACCGGCAACACCGGCACGTTCCATACGCAGCAGGCGCTCGATTACGGATCGCAAATGGTGGCCGGTGTGACCCCGGGCAAAGGCGGCACCGAGCATATCGGGTTGCCGCAGTTCAACACCGTGCGCGAGGCCAAGGAAGCGACCGGCGCGACTGCTTCGTGCATCTACGTACCACCGCCTTTCGCCGCTGATGCGATCTGCGAGGCTATTGATGCCGAGATGGAACTGATCATCTGCATCACCGAAGGCATCCCAGTGCTCGATATGGTCAAGGCGAAAGCCGCGCTGACCGGCAGCAAATCGCGCCTGATCGGCCCGAACTGCCCCGGCGTGCTGACACCCGAAGAGTGCAAAATCGGCATCATGCCGGGCAGCATCTTCAAGAAGGGCAGCGTCGGTGTCGTCTCGCGCTCGGGCACGCTCACCTACGAAGCCGTTCACCAGACCACGCAGGTTGGTCTTGGCCAGACCACGGCGGTCGGGATTGGCGGAGACCCGGTCAACGGGACCAACTTCATCGACGTCCTCGACCTGTTCCTCGACGATCCAGACACCAAGAGCATGATCATGATCGGCGAGATCGGCGGCAGCGCCGAAGAAGAAGCGGCCGAGTTCCTCAAGCAGGAAGCCGCCAAGGGCCGTTCAAAGCCAACCGTCGGCTTTATCGCTGGCCGCACGGCGCCTCCGGGCCGCCGCATGGGCCATGCCGGTGCGATTGTTTCAGGCGGCAAAGGCGGCGCGGACGACAAGATTGCAGCCATGGAAGATGCGGGCATCCGCGTCTCCCCTTCCCCCAGCGAGCTCGGCACCACGCTCGACGCAATGCTGAAGGAAATGGCGTAACCCCGCCTCATATCCCTCCCCTCGGAGAACCCACATGGGTCAAGAACCGAACGAATTCATGCCGCAGATGACCGACCAGGAAGGTCCCCAGCCGGGACCGTCCTGGGGCAACCCCAAATGGCTGTCGGAAGTCGCTGACAGCGACGCGGACCTAACTACCGCGCTCGACCCGACGCAAATGCGTCTCGCGGTTGAGAAGGCAGCGAAGAAGGCTGGCAAGTCTACCGATCCAATGGCGATCGAGCTGGCCGCCAGCCTGTCGATTGCGGCTATGACTCTCGTTCGTCTCTACCGTGTGCGCGGGCACATGGCGGCGGATCTAGATCCTCTGGGTCTTTCGGCGAAGCGCAAAGCCCCAGAGGACCTTTCGCTCGAATTCCACGGCCTTGCTGGCAAGGAAGACGCAGAAGTGTTCGTGGGCGGCGTGCTTGGCTTGCATTGGACTACCGTGGGCGAGCTGCACCAGCGCTTGCTCGAGGTCTATTGCGGCAAGGTCGGCCTGGAATACATGCACATCGCCGACACCGAAGAGCGGCGGTTCCTGCAGGACAAATTCGAAAGCCCCGGCGACACGATTCAGTTTACGCCCGAGGGCAAGAAGGCCATTTTGGCCGCTGTTTTGCGCGGGGAACTCTACGAAGAATTCCTCGGCAAGAAATATGTCGGGACCAAGCGTTTCGGTCTTGATGGCGGGGAATCGATGATCCCGGCACTCGAAGCGGTGATCAAGCATGGCGGCAGCGACGGTGTGCGCGAGATCATCTACGGTATGGCGCACCGCGGGCGGTTGAACGTCCTCGCGAACGTGATGGCGAAGCCGTATAAGGTGATCTTCCATGAGTTCTCCGGTGGATCGGCAAACCCCGAAGATGTCGGCGGCTCAGGCGATGTGAAATACCACCTCGGCACCAGCACCGATCGCAGCTTCGACGATATCGAAGTGCACATGTCGCTCGTGCCCAACCCGTCGCACCTCGAAACGGTGGACCCGGTTGTACTCGGCAAGAGCCGAGCGCAGCAGGCGATCCGCGATGATCTCGACGACAAGCAGCAGGTACTGCCGGTTTTGATCCACGGCGATGCGGCCTTTGCAGGCCAGGGCGTCGTTTGGGAAAGTCTCAGCCTGTCAGGCGTCAACGGTTATGACACAGGCGGCTGCCTGCACTTCATCATCAACAACCAGATCGGCTTCACGACCAGCCCGCGTTTTGCGCGCAACTCGCCCTACCCCAGCGATGTAGCGAAGGGCGTGATGGCCCCGATCCTGCACGTCAATGGCGACGATCCCGAGGCCGTGACCTTCGCTTGCAAGCTCGCAGTCGAATACCGGCAAAGGTTCAGCCGCGACGTCGTGATCGACATGTGGTGCTACCGCCGCTTCGGCCATAACGAAGGCGACGAACCGAAGTTTACGCAGCCGCTGATGTATGAAGCCATCAGCAAGCACCCCAAGGTGTCGAAGCACTACGAGCAGCGCCTGATTTCAGAAGGCGTGATCGAAGAAGGTCACCGCGATAGCGTTGCGGCCGAATTTACCGACCTGCTCGAGGAAGAGTTTCAGGCAGCGAAAAGCTACAGCCCGAACGAAGCCGACTGGTTCGGTGGACGCTGGGCAGGTCTGAACAAGCCGGTCGATCCCGAAACTGCGCGGCGCAACGTGCACACAGCCATCGAACCGAAGATGTTCGACAGCCTGGGCCGCGCGCTGACCGAGGTTCCGGACGATCTGACGATCCACCGGACGCTGGGCCGCGTGCTCAAGGCCAAGCAGGAGATGTTCGACAAAGGCGAAGGGTTCGACTGGGCAACCGGTGAAGCGCTCGCATTCGGCAGCCTCGTGATGGAAGGCTATGGAGTGCGCCTCTCCGGTCAGGATTCCGGTCGCGGCACGTTCTCGCAGCGCCATGCCGTCTGGGTCGATCAGAAGGATGAGCGCAAATACATCCCGCTCACCACGCTGCCGCACGGCAAGTTCGAGGTCTATGACAGCACCCTGTCCGAATACGGTGTGCTCGGTTTCGAATACGGGTTCGCGATGGCCGATCCGAAGACGCTGGTTTTGTGGGAAGCGCAGTTTGGCGATTTCGCCAATGGCGCGCAGATCATGATCGATCAGTATATCGCGGCAGGCGAAGCCAAATGGCTGCGCGCCAACGGCCTCGTGATGCTGCTGCCCCACGGATATGAAGGCCAAGGTCCAGAGCACTCCTCCGCACGGCTTGAACGGTTCCTGCAATTGTGCGCGAACGACAATATCCAGGTCTGCAACATCACCACGCCGGCGAACTACTTCCACGTCCTGCGGCGGCAGATGCTGCGTTCGTTCCGCAAGCCAATGGTGATCATGTCGCCCAAGTCGTTGCTGCGGCATCCGATGGCGAAGAGCACCCGCGAGGAATTCCTCGGCGAAAACCACTTTATGCGGATCAAGTCCGACCTGACCCACATCGACGACACCAAGATCAAACGCCTTGTTCTGTGCTCGGGCAAGGTCGCCTACGATTTGATCGAAGCGCGCGACAAGGCTGGTCTGAAGGATGTGTCGATCGTGCGGATCGAGCAGCTTTATCCCTTCCCGGGCGAGCCGCTGGCGGTGCGTCTCAAGCGCATGACCAACCTCAAAGACGTCGTCTGGTGTCAGGAAGAGCCCAAGAACAACGGATCTTGGTTCTTTGTGGAATCGCACATTGAGCAGTCTCTGACCGACGCCGGACACGCAGGCATGCGGCCAAGCTATGCTGGCCGAGACGCCTCCGCTTCGCCCGCAACCGGCCTCGCCAAGCGCCACATCGAACAGCAGGAAAAGCTGGTCGCCGAAGCGCTTGGTATCTCCAAGTAATTTGAAAAGCACTCAGTAAGAGCCTGAAGGAAAACAATTATGGCCACTGAAATCACAGTCCCGGCTCTTGGCGAGTCAGTCACAGAAGGCAGCATCGGCGAATGGCTCAAGCAGCCAGGCGAAGCTGTCGCAGCCGATGAGCCGATTTGCAGCCTCGAAACCGACAAAGTCGCGGTCGACGTCCCCTCACCGATTGCGGGCGTCATGTCCGAACATCGTGCGGAAGTCGGCGACACCGTCGAAGTAGGCGCGGTAATTGCAATTGTTGAGGAAGGCGCGGCAGCCAGTGCTGCTCCGGCAGCCAAGGCTGATACCCCTGCCCCCGCTGCGACCAAGGAAGCGCCGAGCGAAGACCTGCAGGCTGCTGCGCAAACGCTCTCCCCAGCCGTGCGCCGCGCGGTGCTCGAACACGGGGTCGATCCATCGACCATCAAAGGCACAGGCAAAGATGGTCGGCTGACGAAGGAAGACGTTCTGGCCGCAGCGAAAGCCAAGGGCGACCCGGCCCCGGCAAGCACTCCGGCCCCCGCCCCTGCACCGGCGGCGTCAACTTCGTCCGGTGGTCGGACAGAAGAGCGCGTCAAGATGACCCGCATGCGCCAGACCATCGCCCGCCGCCTGAAAGGCGCGCAGGAAGAAGCCGCGCTGCTTACCACCTTCAACGATTGCGACATGAGCGCGGTCATCGAAGCGCGGACAAAGTACAAAGACCTTTTCGCCAAGAAGCACGACATCCGCCTCGGCTTTATGGGCTTCTTCGCCAAGGCTGCCTGCCTCGCGCTGAAAGACGTCCCGAGCGTCAACGCCTACATTCAGGGCGATGAGATCGTATATCACGACTATGTCGATATCTCGGTCGCGGTGTCTGCGCCCAACGGCCTCGTCGTACCCGTGATCCGCGATTGTCAGGACAAGGGCTTCGCTCAGATCGAGACAGATATCGCCGACTTTGGCGGGCGCGCCAAGGAAGGCACGCTGACCATGGCCGACATGACCGGCGGCACTTTCACAATTTCGAATGGCGGCGTGTTTGGATCGCTGATGTCGACCCCGATCATCAACCCGCCGCAAAGCGCCGTACTCGGCCTCCACCGCATCGAAGACCGCCCGGTCGCGGTGAATGGCGAAGTCGTAATCCGCCCGATGATGTATCTCGCGCTGAGCTACGACCACCGCCTGATCGACGGCCGCGAAGCGGTGACCGCGCTTAAGATCATCAAGGAAGCGATCGAAGATCCGACCCGGATGCTGATTGACCTATAGAGGAACGAACCGATGGGTATCGCATATTGCTTGATCCGGACGTCACCAGAGAACATCGAGGTTTTGCGCGATAGACCCAAAGCAGTCGCGGAGTTCGTCTATCAAGATCCGGATGTATACGAAGAGCCAAAGTCGAGCTTTCTATCAAAGCTCTTTGGGAACAAAGCTCAGACCGACGACGGTCCCGTACCAAAGCGGTTGGAAGGCGATGAAGAGGACATCGATAAGTCTTGGCACATTGTTCACTACCTCCTGTGTGGGGATGCAGGCCGGGGCGACGGGCCATTGGCGATAATCGGTGACGATTTGAATCCGCTTGCGGACATAAATCTTGGCTTGGGCAAACCAAACATCATTTCCGCCGATTGGGTGAAGGAGTTCGCAGAGCTTGCATCCCATATGACGGACGAGAGTTTCCTTGAACGCTATGTGCCAGAGGAAATGCCTCTAAACGAACTCTACATGGGCGATGTGGTTGCGCGTGGAGATGTCGGTGACATTCGTGAGTATGCGCTGGAAAACTTTCAGTTCCTTCGCGACTTTGCCAGTGAGGCCGCCGAAAACGGCCAAGCGATCATCACTTACTACACTTGAACGGAATATCTAATGTCCGACCAATCCTACGACTATGACGTCCTTGTTATCGGTGCCGGACCCGGCGGTTATGTCGCGGCCATCCGCGCAGCGCAGTTAGGCCTGAAGACCGCTTGCGTCGAAAGCCGGGAGACCCTCGGCGGGACTTGCCTCAATGTCGGGTGCATCCCGTCCAAGGCGCTGCTGCACGCGTCGGAGCTGTTCGAAGAGGCCGAAGGAGGCCACTTTGCAACATGGGGCATCGACGCCAAGGCGAGCTTCGACCTGTCCAAGATGATGGGCGAAAAGACCAAGGCGGTCGGCGAGCTGACCGGCGGGATCGAGTTCCTGTTCAAGAAGAACAAGGTCACCTGGCTCAAGGGCCACGCGGCATTTGAAGACGCTCACACGGTCAAGGTCGGCGATGCAACGCACACTGCAAAAGACATCGTCATCGCCACCGGCTCCAGCGTCACTCCCCTGCCCGGCGTCGAAGTCGACAATGCGGCCAAGCGGATCGTGGACAGCACCGGCGCGCTTGAACTGGAAGAAGTGCCAGAGCATCTCGTCGTGATCGGCGGCGGCGTGATCGGGCTGGAGCTTGGCAGTGTCTGGCGTCGTCTCGGTGCAAAGGTCACCGTGGTCGAATTTCTCGACCAGCTGCTGCCTGGAATGGATGCCGACGTCCGCAAGGAAGCGGGCAAGATCTTCAAAAAACAGGGCATGGACCTGAAGCTGGGTCACAAGGTCACCGGCGCATCCGTCAAGGGTAAGAAGGTCACGCTGACCGTTGAAAAATCAGCGGGCGGCGACGAGCAGACAATAGAAGCAAGCCATGTGCTGGTATCTATCGGCCGACGCCCCAACACCGATGGTCTCGCGCTCGACAAGGTTGGTTTGCAGGTCAACAATCGCGGCCAGATCGAGATCGACCATGAGTTCCGTACCAAGGTCGAAAGCATATGGGCCATCGGCGATGTCGTCCCTGGCCCGATGCTGGCGCACAAGGCCGAAGATGAAGGGATTGCCTGCGCAGAAAACATCGCTGGCGAAACCGGAATCGTGAACCACGATGTCATCCCCGGTGTGGTTTACACCATGCCTGAATTCGCGGACGTCGGATTGACCGAAGCCGAAGCGAAGGAAGCAGGTCATACGGTAAAGGTCGGAAAGTTCCCGATGATGGCAAACAGCCGTGCCAAGGCCAATCGCGACACAGATGGCTTTGTGAAAGTCGTCGCGGATGCAGAAACCGACCGCGTGCTCGGTGTCCACATCGTCGCAAGTCTGGCCGGGACAATGATCGCACAGGCCGCACAAGCCATGGAATTCGGAGCGACCTCCGAAGATATCGCCTACACCTGCCATGCCCACCCGACCCACGCCGAAGCCCTCAAGGAAGCGGCGATGGCCGTGCAAGGCAAGCCGATCCATATGTGACGACAATGTGAGTCCCCATGCAGACGGGGACCTCTCTCGACTTGCATGAGACCCCCGCTTACTCGGGTGATCACTGGAGCGTCGGGAGGAGATCATCATGGCCCGTTCAGTTGCTATTATCGGAGCGGGCCAGATAGGGTTTGCCGCAGCAGCGGCGTTTCTTTCCGATAGCTGGGACGTTCGAGTTTGCGCACGTTCACGCCCCGATTGGCTGCAAGCCGAAACATTCTTTCAGCGTTATCTCCTAGGCGAGGATCCTGCTCCGGACGCCGACCTTGTGTTGGACACGATCGCCTTCGATGCGGAGGACATCGCTCGATATAGTCCAGATGCCGTGAGCCACCTGATCGCTGTCTCTTCGGCCAGCGTCTATTGCGATGCGCAGGGCCGCTCGCTTGATGAGGCTGCGACGAACGGCTTTCCGGAGTTCGATGGTCCACTATCGGAAACGCAAAATACAGTCGCACCCGGTCCCGAAACCTATTCAACGCGCAAGGTCCGGATGGAAAAAAAGGCGCGCGAGTTGTTCGGCGATTGCGCGACAATTCTGCGCCCTTGCGCAATCCATGGACCGCATAGCCGCCACCCGCGCGAATGGTGGTTTGTCAAAAGGATACTCGATGGACGGCAGAGTATCCCTCTGGCGCATAATGGGAACAGCATGTTCCATACGACTTCAGCTGATACGATAGCCTCGTTCGCAGTCCACGTGGCCAACAACAAACTCGCGGGCGTGTTCAACGTCTGTGACGATTTCCCACCCACAGTTCTGCAGATTGGCGAAACCATCGCCCGGATACTGGAACGCGAAATCGAGTTCTTGCGGCTTGAAGGATCGCAGGGATTGATTGGCCGAACCCCTTGGTCAGTGCCACTGCCGTTTCTTGTTTCGGGCGAGCGGGCCGGTAGCACCGGCTTTGCCGACGCATTGCCATACGACGCCGAATCGGATGACGCGGTCCGATGGCTCGCCGACACTCCTCCAACCGACTGGCGCACCGCCTTCCCTCAGCTCGCCGCCTATCCGTGGGACCTGTTCGACTACGAAGCCGAAGATCGCTTTTTCGCCTCGCTGTGATCTCCCTAGCATTGCGGCTTGCAGCGCCGGGCGCATCCTGTATGTGTGTTATTCGAACAATACACCTAGGTGGAGACCCCGCATGAAATTCACTCGCCGCGCAGCACTTCTACTATCACCTGCTCTCGCCGCGTTCGCCGCCCTGCCCGCGACCGCGCAAGACGCAGAACGCATGGTCGAAGTGGTCGAGGAAGAAGTCGAAGCGGGAGCCTTCATGGGTGCGGTGCTTGTCGCGAAAGACGGGACTGTTCTGGTCGATCAGGCGTGGGGATCGGCCAACCTTGAATTGAGCGTCGACAACTCATCGCTCACCAAGTTTCGCATCGGGTCGGTCACCAAGCAGTTTACCGCCGCTTCGATCTTGCTGTTGCAGGAACAAGGCAAATTGACACTCGACGATCCGATCTCGCAACACATGGAGGGCACTCCGGAGGCATGGAGCGGGATTACACTGCGGCACCTTCTGCATCACACGGCGGGACTGCCAAATGTCACTTCGCTGGATGGGTTTGGCAGGCTCAAATATCTGCCGACCACCCAAGATGAGTTGATCGCAACCTTCTCCGAACTCCCGCTTGAATTTGAGCCGGGCAGCGACTGGAAATACTCCAACTCGGGCTATGTCCTGCTTTCACGAGTGGTCGAAACCGCCAGCGGCAAAAGCTATTCGGACTTTCTCAGCGCAAACCTGCTCGACCCGCTCGGCATGAAAGAGACCGGGCTCGATCGTAGTTCCACGATCCTGCCCAAGCGCGCCTCAGGCTATTCGCCGTCGAGCGAAGGCGTCGTCAACGCCGACTATGTCGACATGGGTATCCCGACCGGCGCGGGCGCGATGTACTCGACCACGGGGGACCTCCTCAAATGGCAGCGCGGGCTGTTTGGAGGGCAAGTCCTGTCGGCTGAGAGCCTTGCCGAATACACCACCCCCTCCCCGCTCGAAGCGATCGGCGATGATAAATACGCGCTCGGTGTGATCGTTGAGGATGACGAAGACGGCAAAGCCTATTGGCATGGCGGCGGGATCGAAGGTTTCAATGCGTGGCTTGGCTATGATCCGGACAACAAGGCGACCGTGGTCGTGCTAGCGAACCTCAATGGCGGAACGGCATCAAAGCTCGGCGGTCAATTGATGCAGCTTGCCAGAGGCGCGGAGATCACCTTGCCCGACGAACGCGTCGCAACCGAATTGGCTCCGGCAGACTTCGCCCAATACGAAGGCGTCTATGCCGTCGCTCCCACGTTCAAGATCACGGTCTTTCAAGACGACGGCAAGTTGATGGCACAAGCGACGGGTCAGGACGCGTTCCAGATCTTCGCCGAGGGACCCGATCGGTTCTTCCTGAAGGTCGTCGACGCGCAGGTTCGTTTTGAACGCGGGGAAGACGGCACAGTCAAATCCCTCACTCTGTTTCAGGGCGGTCAGGAATTGCCTGCTCCCAAGGAGTAGTGCGCGAAATTTGACCGCCGGATTGCCCCGCCCCGTGACCTCGCATAGGACACGGGGATTGAGGGGAGCGCTGGCGCATGGCTTACAAGCAATTGACCGATAAACCCGGCGCGCTGGAGACCGCCGCCGCAATCCGCGCGGGCGAGATAAGCGTGGTCGAAGCGGTCGATGCGGCGATTGTTCGGATCGAGCATCTCGACGCTGATATCGACGCGCTGGCCGTGCCGGACTTCGAACGCGCCTTCGATGCGGCTAAAGCGCTGGATGCAGCTGGTCCTCGCGATGATCAGCCGCTGTTCGGCGTGCCGATGACGATCAAGGAAAGCTTCGACATCGAGGGGCTGCAATCGTGCTGGGGGCATGAGCGGCTGACCGATTACATCGCCCCGCGCGATGCCGATCTGGTGCGGCGGTTGAAAGCTGCCGGTGCGATCATTGTCGGCAAGACCAATGTTCCGATCGATCTGAGCGACTGGCAAAGCTTTAACGCGGTGTATGGTCGCACCCGCAACCCGCACAATCTGGAACGCTCACCCGGCGGTTCCTCCGGCGGAAGTTCTGCTGCGGTCGCCAGCGGGATGGTGGCCTGTGACTATGGAACCGACATCGGCGGATCAGTGCGCGTGCCAGCGCATTTCTGCGGCGTCTGGGGGCACAAGACCAGCTGGGGCCTCGTAAGCAAGCAAGGCCACGACCATCCGCAAATGGCGCGGCGCAAGGGCTTCGTCACAGCGCATGATGGAGCTCTGTCGATTGCGGGGCCGCTGGCGCGGAATGCGGCCGATCTGGCTGTCCTAACCGAGATTGGCGCGACCATTCCGCTGCCTCGCAATCCAAAACCTCTGGCCGAATGCCGCCTGCTGGCCATTACCGAGCATCCAGATAGCGTACTGGACGTCGGTGTTTCCGAGCCGACAATCGCTGCACTCGCTGCTTTGGAAGCGGCAGGTGTTGCCCTCGAATACGACACCGATCTGATGCCCAATCTCGCGCGGCAGCAGGCCGATTATCTGCGGATGCTCAACACGGCGATGGCTCGCGGAGCGCCTGCACCCGATGGCAAGCGCGCCACTGCGACAGACTGGTTCGATCTGCTCGATGCGCAGGCCGTCAGCGAGTTTGAATGGGCGCGGCTGTTTGAACGATACGACTTCATTCTCGCCCCGCCCGCGCCCGTTCTCGCAGTCCCGCATCTCGATGACGCGGTTTTCAACTCGACTTTGCGTATCAACGGCGAAGACGTGCCTGCTGGCGGCGGCCTTGCGTGGTCCGGCCTCGCAACCTTCCCCAATCTGCCATCGACTGTGCTCCCGATTGGCGATGGGACGACCGAGGGCGTCACTCTGCCCTGCGGCATGCAGGTCATCGGACCGCGCTGGGCTGACCTCGATTGCATCCATGCCGCAGAAGAGATCGGGAAAATCTTGCACGGCTGATCAGCGTGTCCCATGGGCGGGCCATGGCAGCAAAACCGCTCATGCAGCACCTCGCAAAGTGGCACATCTGGCTTGGCTGGCTGGTTGGCGTGCCAATCGTGATGTGGACTGCGACCGGCCTGTTCATGGTCGCCAAGCCTATTCAGGAGGTGCGCGGTGAGCATTTGCGTGTCGTTTCGGAAGCGCAGCCGCTGATTTTGCCCGACAGCGATATCGCCAGTGCTGACGCGCAGCTGAAAGAGATGCGCGTAAAAATGCAGGATGGCCGCGCCGTGGCGATCCTGACGACGCTCGATGGCGTAACCAGCCGTGTGGATATGGCCAGCGGCGAACCCATCGCGCCCATCGATGCAGAGCGCGCACGCGCAATTGCAGCGGCACGGATCGTCGGCGGCGAGAACGTCCGCGCTGTGACATTCTTCGAGGCCAGAGATGTGCCCTTTGAATTCCGCCGCCCGATGGCCGTGTGGCAGGTCGCGCTGGACGATGGCACGCATGTCTATATCGGGCGCGACACCGGCGAAATCGAAGCGGTGCGCACCTCCTGGTGGCGCTGGTTCGATTTCATGTGGGGGCTGCACATCATGGACCTGAGTGAGCGTGAGGACACGAGCCATCCGATCCTGATTGCCTTTGCTGCCCTGTCGCTCACCGGCGCGCTGTTCGGCTGCATCCTGATGTTCCGCCGCCGCAAGACGCGGGCCGCAACAGAGACCACCGTCTGATGAACGAGGAAATCCTCACCCCGATTCTCGATGTCCTCGACATCGCTGGGATAGCCATCTTCGCGCTATCCGGCGCTGTGATCGCTGCGCGCGAGCAGCAAACTTTCGTGACGATGGGTTTCTTCGCGCTCGTCACGGGAGTCGGAGGCGGAACAGTGCGCGATCTCCTGATCGGTGCTCCGGTGTTCTGGATCACCGATGCGTGGGTTGCGGCGGTGTGCTTGGGCTGCGCCTTGATTGCGTGGTTCACGCCCGTCCGGCTTTGGCAGGGTAAGCTGTTCGACCTCGCTGACGGCGTTGGTCTGGCGGCTTATGCCGTGCTCGGCAGCGCGAAGGCGATGGCGTACGGAGTGCCGCCTGTTCCTGCGGTGTTGATGGGTATCATCACCGGCTGCGTCGGCGGGATCATCCGCGACGTAGTGGCCGGACGCCCGTCGATCATCATGCAGCCTGAGCTTTATGTGACTGCCGCAGCTCTGAGCTCCGCTTTCACGGTAATCGGGATGTTGCTCGCGCCTGTGCTGATGCTGCCGAATTTCGCCATCTGGATCGGTGCCTTCACAGCAGGCTTCGCCTTGCGTGCGGCCGCGATCCAGTGGGAGCTTGGTCTGCCGAGCTATCGCGGCCCTAAAAAGGAAGACGGGGCCGATCCCGTTTCCGGAACCGACCCCGCATCTCCCTCAACTCGCGATTAGTTCGGCAGGTCCGCGTCGACCTGTGCGAGTGTTTCAGGATATTCCTCACCTGGCACAGGTCCGCCGGGATAGGCGGGCGCACGCTCGGCGGAGAGCGCTACAAGCGGTTCCGCCGGACGTTCTTCAAAGCGCTCGGTCTCCGTGTTTGCGTCGGGACGCGGCTCAGGCTGCGCTGACACAGATCCGCGCGCGGCCAGATAGGTGCGATCATCGAGCTGTCCCTCGGCTCGGTCTGCACCTTCGAAGCGTTCGCTGGTGAAGTCACGGTCACCAGCGTCGCCGCTAGCTGCAAAGCCGCTGTAGTCGATGTCGGCGATCCGCCCGTCATTGCCAATCCTGCAAGCAAAGCCTGATCCGTTGAACAGAGCGCCGGTCACAAGCCAGCCTTCGCCGTTGCGATCTACGCTGTCGACGCTGTCGACACGAACGTCCCGCTCGATGCGATCGACACACTGCGAAACGGCATTCTCGAGGCCCGAAGCCCCGGTGCTACGCCGCGTGTTGCGGCGATCATCGCGGCGGTCATCACGCCGCTCATAATCACGATCACGATCGACGATGACAACATCGCGCTCACGGCGGCGATTGTTGTTGGCTGCGCTGGCCACGGCTGCAATCCCGCCCAGGATCAGTACCCCGGCAAGAATGTCGCCTCCGCGAACGCCTCGGCGATGCCGGCGCCAGCCTCTGCCTCGGCGCCATCCGCGACGCCATTCGGAGATGTCGGTATCGCCGTTATAGGTGCTGTTGTTGAACTGCACGAAGGCCGCGCTGCCTTCGGTCGGCTGAATGATCAGACCCGATGGCATGTCGGCGGCGAATGCTGGCGTGGTTGCCATGGAAGCGGCAGCGACCAGCCCCATGGCCGCTCCGAAACGAGATTGAAGAGCCATATGCTCCCTCCTGTTTGGTACGAGCGGCCACCAATCGCTCAAGTGTGTGTACACGCTTAGGCGGCCCAGGCTTACACTTGCCTGAACCGCCTAATGTGTTGGGAGTTTGGAAGACCCTTGGAGGCTGCGCGGCTTAGCGCTCAGGAGGAAAACCCCCAAGGGTCAGCTGGTGCAGGCTTTCTACCTGTGGTCGCGCGCCTTGTTCGAAAAACCGGTTTCCACTTTTTCGAGTCACGCTCAGGATTCAGAGCCCGCGAAGGTTGCGAAATTCGACCTGCGGACGGCCCCGGCCATCGAACCAGCAGGTGAAGCGACCGCGATCGAAGTCACGCCCACGGTATCCGCGGTTGCCCTCAACCTGGATCCGGCCCTTGACGCGGAAACCGTAGCGGGTCCGGTCAACATCGCGGATCTGCGTCACGTCGGCGTAGCGATAGCCTCCGAAGCGGCGCGCTTGACGCTCTGCCACGCGAACACAGCGTTCGACGGCGCGGCGGCTGTTAGTGCGGCCATTGTGGTATCCATGTCGGTTGCCGCGATAGCGATCGCCCCGGTAGCGGTCACCGCGATAACGGTCGCGTTTGTCGCCATCGAAGGCTCCGGCAAGAGCGGCAATGCCGCCGATAATCACAGCCCCGGCGATCACATCGCCAGCGTCGATGCGGTCCTTGCCGCGATAATTGTCTGCCATTGCGGGGGTGGCGGTCGCCAGGGCCATCGCGCCAGCCGCGACAGTCCCGAGCGTCCCTTTGGCGAGAGTCTTTTTCAGCTTCGTCATTGGTATCATCCTCGGGTTTCCAGTGGGCGGAACCATTTCCGTTCACTGTGAAGCCCTTTTAGATGAATGATTCTGAGTTGATTCTGAGCGGAACATGCAGTCAATGTTCAGATAGAAGGCTTTCTAGATGAACAGATGTATCACGCCACGTTGCGTAACGCTCGTGAACATCTCCCGATCTTGGGTTGAAATGGACCTAGGAGATAGCAGGGGAGGAAAATGAATCGCACCATCATCCAGTCGAGGCAATGGCGCCAAGAACGCCGCCTCGCCAGAGCCGAGGAAACCCGGCAGTTGGGCAAGGTCCGTTTCGGCTGGTCCCGGTTCCTGCGCGATAGGTGCGAGTCGGCATCCGCGCAGGAAGGACGCTTTAGCGCAACGCGGTTGCATGTCTTCAGCCCAGTCCACCTCGACATGGCTGATCGGTCCAAGCTTTGATCGCACAATCCGATGTTCCAGGGTCCGCACAATTGGATCGATCTTGGAATAGACGCCGCTGAATTCCCATTCCATCACGCTGGAGACCGGCCGGTTGGTCCCCGTTCGCTCTGCATTGGCGATCGCTCCACAGAGAAAAAGCGCCTTGTACCCAGCGGCCAGCGCGCGATCGTATCGCGCGTCAAGCCGTTCCTGTCCGGATTGGGCGGCGGCGGGTGAAGTGAGAGCGTGCACCGCGGTCGAAGCGGCGGCAAGAATGGGTTTGTGCAAGGCGCCTGAGACTAGCTTGAGCCGCAACGCTGGCAAGCACGCAGTTGCTGTTTTGATCGCTTACCTGCGCATGTTCACGCCACTTAGATCAACAAGGGGCCGCCAGTGCGGCGAGTAGTGACAGGCAAACTTGCCGCGATTGAAACCACCCAAACGAGCCATGCCGCGTGGGCCTTTGAGGCTGATCCGACCTTCAAAGCGAACACCCCAGCGCGTGCGTTTAACTTCATTGATTTCCAGCACCTTTGCATAGCGAAAGCCCGCACTTCGCCCGCGACTTTCAACCGCCAAGATACAGCGCTCAGCCGCGGGCATGTCTTTGTAACGCGCACTATCCGGGCCGCGCGGGTCACTGGCCAAGGCGGGGGTATCGGTTGCGAGGGCAATCGCGCCGACCGCGACAGTCCCGAGCGTGCCTTTGGCGAGAGTCTTTTTCAGCTTCGTCATGTGGTCTCATCCTCGGGTTTGACCGGAGCGGGATTGCCCGGCGTTGAGACCCTTATGGATGATTCGCTGTGCGCTGAGCCTGAAGCGGTCTAGCAGCCCTTGTTCAGGTTAAAGGCTATTTATATGAACAACAGAACGTGTGGTTGATTTACTTGGCAAAGGTCCAATTTGCGACCGCGCCATCGCCAAATTCGCGCGCAGGTATGTTGATCTGGCGAAACGCTACTCGGAACGAGTTGGCATCGCGGCAATAATCTTTAGCCAGGAGACCTTGTGGACCGTTAATGACATGACGAAACGAGATGGTGGGCCGATCCTTGATGCAGAATTTCTCATCTCCACCCTCACCACCCCATCTTGTCCCGCTGCCTATGATGACCGCACCGCCCAGCATGCGGGTCTGAAACGCATCGCGTGTTTGACCATAGATATAGGTTTCGAAGTTGATACCGATATAGCCATCTGGAGTTTGACCCAAATAGAGGGACTCTGCTTGCCAATATTGGGTCAGATCCCGAATGCGGCAGGCGTCCGGTTCAAGCGTGGTCCAACCTTGCGAGGTGCGGCCTCCCTTACCTGCGAAAAAAGTCTTCATCGCCAACGCGAAATAGACCGTCTCATCGGTCTTGTTGCACAAGTTCGCGAGCACGGCAGGCTTGAAAAAGCGCTCATCCATGGAGGGCCGAGTTGCGAATGCATCGAACACGGTAGCTGCCATATCGACCGCTTCCTTTCGGCCGCCGTCTTCATATTCCACCACAAGGGCGTTTGCATGCCTCCGGACAATTGTTGCGCGCTTCAACCCATCATGTTTGCGCACCAGCAATTTATCGCCCGGAATGATCGTATCGCGCGCAACGCGGTCGCGCGGCAATACCAATTCATCGCCATCAAGAAATGTGACCTCGTATCGGCCGTCCCTATAGGCGCGCTCGACCTTGCCCGGATACCATTTGCCATCTGACCATTGGGCAAGGACTCGCTCTTCCAATTCCAACGGTCGGGATTGAGCCGACAGCGGCGCGGCCATGAAGGAGATACCGACTGACAATAGAAGTGCGGATTTGCTTGCCAATTTGAACATCGTGATTTCCCCCGTCCGCCGCGTACCAGCCCACCCGGCAGCTTTGACCGTCCCCTAACTACGCCGAGCACGCTAGCCCGAAATTGAACAGTCTCGTTAGGCGTCGTTCATTTTCAAGGCTCGTTAGCTGAATGAAAGGCTATTTGTCGTTCAACACCGACAAGACATCGCGCGTGAAGGCCGCAATGTCGAACCTTGTCCCGACCATATCCTCCCCGCGTCGCACGATCACCACATTGCGGCTCGGCACGACGACGACATACTGCCCGCGGTTGCCGCGCGCAGCGAAGGCATCGTCGGGAATGCCTTCGAATGCGTTGCCTTCCGGTCGGCGGAAGGTCCACCAGCCCGCGCCATAGCCCCATTGCGTGCCCTCGGGCTGAGGTCCGGATGGGTCAGAGACATATTCGCGCCAACCTTCCGCGAGCAGACGTTCGCCGTTCCATACGCCATCATTGAGATAGAGCTGGCCGAGGTTCGCGAGGTCACGCGCGGTCGACCAGACCTGAGAGGACAGCACGTAGTTCCCACGAATATCGGTCTCCGCGACTGTGTGATCCATCCCGAGCTTCGCAAAGAACTCCTGCGGCGGGTAGTGAATCAGCCACTCTTCGATCCCCTTTACGGCCATCAGAGTGTCATTGTTGGCGTAGCGATAGACCGTCCCCGGCTTGTGAACGATCGGCCAATTGGTCGCGCGCTCATCCACCGTGGTCCCGCCCCAATAGAGCGGATCGGTGCGATTGCCCGGTGTGTCGGAATAGCGCCCCGTCGCCATCCGCAGCCCATGGTCGATAGTGATCGTGTTGCGCATGTCCGAGCGCCCACCGCTGCGCCAATAGTTGATCCCGACCGGATCCTGCACATCGTGCTCGCCCGACATAACCGCCGCACCGACCAGCGTGGCGGCGATACTCTTGGCAACCGACCAGGTGCGCTGGGGGGTATGGGCATCGTAACCTTCGGCATATCGCTCAACGACCGCACCTTCATGCACCACCAAAACAGCCGAAGTCCGTGTGCCCTCGCCATATGTGCCATCAAATGCCGGAGAGACCGTTCCGTTCAATTGGCGTGAGAGGTCACCGCCAGCTTTATCGTTTCCGATATTGGAAATGACTGCTTTTTCAACCGCTCCCTCCATCGGCGCTCCCGGATTGCTCATATCCTCCGGTGAACCGGGTGGCAGGACCGAACAGCCGGTATCGACCCCGTAATTGACCGCCACCGTGTGCGGCATGTCTTCGGCCCATGCCACCGCGACATGAGCGATCTGACCGCTGGGACGGCGGACGATTTCGTATTGGAGATCGCGGATGATCGGATCGAGCTTCGGATAGATTCCCGTCAGCTCCATCGCATGCACGCTTTCAGGAGTGCGGGTCGTCCCGTTGCGTTCGGCAATCGAGATTGCGCTACACAGCATCAAGGCCTTGTACCCGGCAGCGAGCGCGCGGTCGTATCGCGCGTCAAGGCGTTCCTGGGCGGACTGGGCGGTTGCGGGGGAAGCGATGAAGAGCGCGGCAGCGGCGCCAGCAATGAATGTTCGGATCATGCCGCGCAGGATTGGCGCGGAGTCTCTCGCGAGTCAAAATCAATCAGCGCTCCGGCTGCATCGAAGACGTCATGCTCCATACCGAGCCGCGCAAAATCGTCCTCGAAGTCGCTCAGCGCGAGGATGCCGGAGCATGCTCTCGCACCGACTTCCGGGGTCTGACCATCGCGGTAACGGCGGATCATCGCCAAAGCGGCCAGAACCGGCACATATGGCCCGCGATTGGCATCGGCTTTGAGCACCCAGCGCCTTGAAACGGATTTGCCATCGGCACCGATGCCGCGCGCTTGGATCGACATCGCCCCGCGATCCGAACCGAACGGCAGGAACCATTGGGCCATGGTAAGCATCGGCTTTGCGATCGGTCTAAGGCTCTTCACCCAGCCCCATCGCACTGGCAGGGAAAACGCCGCCAATCCCACATGCAGAAGCGACAGTTCCAACCCGGCAAAGAATTCGGCTCCTTCTTTGGGCGCATAGCGTTCGACCAACAGGTCCTGTTCGGGAGTGTCGCAAACGCTCGCCCAGCGAGGACCGATACCGGGAATGTCTTCGCGGTGAGTCATCCCCCAGCCCGGCACGTCCTGCCAGTGCCCCTCACGGAATACGCGAACAGGTTTGCCGACATAGGACAAGATCGCCTCAACCACCGAAAGGCCGCGCGGCGCGCGGTTGCCGGGGTAGATCCCGATCCGCAGGTGGTCGATCTGCTGCCAACCATCGGTGAGTTCGTCGATTACTGCGTGGCTAAGCGCAGGGATCGAACTGGCACCAGTGGTCAGCGCGACTTCAGCCCCCTTCGCAAATTCGTCGAAACGTGAGAACTCGCGCACAAAATCTCGTCCATCGGCAAGGTCAACATAGTCCACGTTCGCTGCGAGGGCAGATTCGACAACCCGCATATGCGACGCCTGAAACGGCCCCGCCGCATCAATCAGCAGATCGAACTCGGAAAGGTCCAGCGCGGTCATCTGGTCACGGTCCAGAGTGATACAACGCGCCTTTCCTGGCAGCCCCGCTGCTACCTCCTCCAACCGGCCGAGATTGCGCGCGGCCAAAGTGAGCGCGATGCCCTGCTCGCGGCTCGCCAGTTCCGCGAGACGCGAGCCAAACACGCCGCTGGCACCGAGGATCAAGACTTGGAATGGTTTGCGCTCAGGCATCTTCAAACAGCCCTTCCTGATAGACAAGTTCGCCCAGCCACGGGTGGCGTACATTGAGCGAGAACACGAATTGCCCCTCGCCCTGATCGATATGGCGGACCACAGTCTCACCCGGTTCCATCCAACGCGGCAGCTTCATCCGGTGCCCCAACGCTTCGACGAAGTAGTGATCGCTGCGGAATTCGAGGCCACCATCCACAGCCGAGACCTTTAGCGCCATGCCGATGCCGCGCCCGATATGCTCTTCGATCCCGGTGGGACCTGCGAAACGCTTGGCGCTGTGGATCACCTGAGGAAAGCCGGACTTTCGGCCATAGACGCGGGTCCAGCATTGCCCGCCGCCTGCGCAGTCTTCCGAAACCGACACAGCTGCGGGCACTCCGCAATCACTACCCAGCGGCAATGGGCCACCGATCAGGCGGCAAAGCTGCGCAAGGATGCGTCCTGCACGCGAGAACCGCGCCTGCTTGATCACACCGGGATAGATAACGACCCGCGCGCCCTCGACCCGCTTGGAGAATCGCCGCTGCACGGCCTCGGGCAAGCTTTCCCAAGCGTGCTTTCCGATCAGGCGACGAAACCGAGTATCGTAAGCCTTCCCAATTGCGGCATGTCGGCCCCCTGGCAGCGGTATTTCCTGCAGTGCGATACTGGCTAGTTCCGGTTTCATCTTTGCCCCCTTTCCTGGGGTGCTTATCCCACTTCAAATCGGCTCAATTGGCTCCCTTGCCGGGACGCCAGTTGATCAGGCGCGTGACGCCCGACCCCATCTTGATCAGCGCCGTGAGTGCGGGCTTCGGCACTTTCAGCATTTCGTCGTGCCAGCGCGACATGGTGGTGACAAAGTCGAGCATTGCGGCGAGCTTCTCTTTCGCTTCGGGGCTCACTTCCGCGTCAGTTTTGGCCTCTTGATTGCACAGTCGCAGAGCTTCCTCCGCCGGGTCGATCTCGCGAGCCTTGCGACCCTGCGCGATCCGCACCGCCATCTCCCAAATGTCGGCTTCCGCATCGAAATGATCGCGGCGGTCGCCCATCATCGGCACACGGTGGATAAGCCGCCAGCCAAGCAGTTCCTTGATTGAGTTGGAGACGTTGGAACGCGCCATACCTAGCTTCTCCGCAATCTCCTCCGCGGTCAGTGGCCGGTCAGAAATGAACAACAGCGCGTGAATCTGCGCCACTGAACGGTTCACACCCCACTGCCCTCCAAGATCGCCCCAATGCAGGACGAACTTCGCGATGGAAGGCGGGAGTTTCGAATCAACACTAATTTCTGTCATGACAGAAATATCAGACTGTTCCGCAGAAAAGTCAAGCGCGCAAAGCAAAGGGGCCAGCGGATCGCTCCGCCGGCCCCTTATGAGATATCGTGTAGAAGCGCGGCTTACGCGTCTTCGTATTCGTCCTGCTCGCTCAGATCCGGACCGCTGTCCTGACCCTTGGCGTCTTCGTCACGATCAACGAGCTCGATGATCGCCATCTGCGCGCTGTCGCTTTCGCGGTAGCCCGCCTTGATGATGCGGGTGTAGCCGCCATCACGATCTGAATAACGCTCAGCCAGAACGTCGAACAGCTTCTTGAGCTGCGTTTCGTCGAGCAAGCGCGCCTGTGCGAGGCGACGGTTCGAAAGACCACCACGCTTTGCGAGCGTGATCAGCTTTTCGATGTAAGGACGCAGTTCCTTCGCTTTGGGCAGCGTGGTCATGATCTGCTCGTGCTTGATCAGCGCGGCCGACATATTGCGGAACAGGGCCTTACGGTGGCCCGACTTACGGCTCAGCTTACGCTGTGAAATTCCGTGACGCATTGTATTTTCCTTCAGTTCGATGAGGGCCCGTATGAGGTAGCCCAAAGCTGGCGGCGCTTAAGGTGCGCCGCCGGAACCTGTTTAGCCAAGCAGTTCTTGTTCGAGCTTCTTGGCCATTTCCTCGATGTTCTCAGGCGGCCAGCCAGGAATGTCCATGCCGAGGCGCAGACCCATGCTGGAGAGCACTTCCTTGATCTCGTTGAGCGATTTGCGGCCGAAGTTCGGCGTGCGCAGCATCTCGGCTTCGGTTTTCTGAACCAGATCGCCGATATAGATGATGTTGTCGTTCTTGAGGCAGTTGGCAGAACGAACCGACAGTTCCAGCTCGTCGACCTTCTTGAGAAGGTAACGGTTGAGCTGGTTGGCGTCGTCTTCCTGCGGCTGAGCAGCGTGGCCGATCATGGCCGACTGCGGCTGCGGAATGCCGTCTTCGAAGTGAACGAACAGTGTCAGCTGATCCTGCAGAATGCGTGCGGCATAGGCCACGGCATCTTCTGGAGTGACAGTGCCATCGGTTTCGACGGTCAGAGAAAGCTTGTCGTAGTCCAGTTCTTGGCCAACACGTGCGTTCTCGACCTTGTAGCTCACCTGACGGACAGGCGAATACAGCGAGTCGACCGGGATCAGGCCGATCGGCGCGTCGGCCGGACGGTTCTGAACGGCGGGCGAGTAGCCTTTGCCTACGTCAGCGGTCAGCTCCATGTTGAGCGTCGCGCCTTCATCGAGGTGGCACAGGACGAGGTCCTTGTTCATCACTTCGATGTCGCCAGTTACGGCAATGTCGCCAGCCTTCACTTCAGCAGGGCCGGTCATGGAAAGCTGCAGGCGCTTGGCACCCTCACCTTCCATCTTGAGCGCGATCTGCTTCACATTCAGGACGATGTCGGTCACGTCTTCGCGCACGCCCGCGAGCGAGGAGAATTCGTGGAGCACATTCTCGATCTTGATCGAGGTGATAGCTGCGCCCTGAAGCGAGCTGAGCAGCACCCGGCGCAATGCGTTGCCGAGGGTCAGACCAAAGCCACGCTCGAGCGGCTCAGCAACGAAAGTCGCCTTGCGGGTCTTGTCGCCGCCTTCCTTGATTTCGAGAGTGTTGGGTTTCTTGAGTTCCTGCCAGTTCTTCGTGTTGACGGACATGGATTTCCCCTAATTCGCTCTTCAGCGGTTCAAAATGTCAGCGGACCGGTGCGCCTGCGATGCGCGTCCGGTCCGTTCAAGTCTCGGCGGCCAGAACGGCCGCCGGGCAGGTTCGGATCAGACGCGGCGACGTTTCGATGGACGGACCCCGTTATGCGGGATCGGCGTCACATCGCGGATCGACGTGATGTTGAAGCCGACAGCGGCGAGACCGCGCAATGCGCTCTCACGGCCCGAACCCGGGCCTTTCACTTCGACTTCCAAAGTGCGGACACCATGTTCAGCGGCCTTCTTGCCGGCATCGTCCGCTGCAACCTGTGCTGCATACGGTGTCGACTTACGGCTTCCTTTGAAGCCCATCATGCCGGCGCTGGACCAGCTGATCGCATTGCCCTGTGCATCGGTGATGGTGATCATGGTGTTGTTGAAGCTGGCGTTGATATGCGCAACGCCGCTGCTGATGTTCTTTCTGTCGCGGCGCCTTACTTTGCCGCCCGGTTCGCGTGCCATTGTCTCGTATTCCTTTTAACTGAGGACGAAGGAAAAAGCGTTCGAGGTTACCCTCTCGCTTACTTCTTCTTCCCTGCGATCGGCTTGGCCTTACCCTTGCGGGTGCGGGCGTTGGTGTGCGTGCGCTGACCGCGAACGGGCAGACCGTTACGGTGACGCAGACCGCGATAGGTACGCAGATCCATCAGGCGCTTGATGTTCATCGCAGTGTTGCGACGAAGGTCACCTTCGACCTGGTGATCGCTGTCGATGGTTTCACGAATGCGCAGGACTTCCTCATCGGTGAGGTCCTGAACACGTGCACTGTGCGGAATGCCAAGCTTGTCGGCGATTTGGACAGCCGTCGTGCGGCCAATCCCGTGAATGTAGGTAAGCGCGATGATTACACGCTTGTTTGTGGGGATGTTTACCCCGGCAATACGAGCCACTTAATTCTCCATGCTCCACAGGGGTTTGCGGGTTTGAAACCGGAGCCCCTATCTCAACGCTCAAACACTGACGCGCTCTATGCCGCGCTGTCCCTCGAACTAGCGAGGTATCAAGACGGCAAAAAGTCCGGTTGGCACGCGCAATTGCGTTGCCTGCCGGACTGGGTTCGAACGTGTCGAATGAGCGGCGCGCTTACGGTGATTCGAGCAATCCGTCAACAGCAAGCAGCGCATAATCGACCGAGCCGCCAATATGGGCCGCTCAGACGTTGTTTCAAGGGCCGGAATACACCCAAATGCCGACAGCGTCAAAACCGGCCAACATGCCTACCCGCAGTTCCAGTAATCTCGCTGAGGTGCACAGGATTTGGAAGTCGTCCCTCCATATTGGTTCTTGTAGACTACGCAGCGGTTGACCTCAGGGCATTGTTTGAAAATTGGCCTGCGCAGCTTGGCGCGATTTTCGCGTGTTTCCTGATACGATTGGCGCAGCCGTGGGCCAACCTGCTCGAGCAGTTCCGCAGCCTTCGTGTTGCCGGCATCAACTGCACGGTTCATCCAATAAAAGAACGCATCCTCGTGTTTGGAGTTGTCTTTGCCGCGGAGGAGATAGCTCGCATGCAGCACCATCATTTCGGTGTTTCCCGCTTCGGCGGCTATCCGTGAGTAGCGGCGGCCCAGCCCGATATTCCGTTTGATACCGAACACGTCGGTCATCTGGTCACCAGTGTATGCCTCTGCCAGAGTGACTACGGCATCCATGCTGCCATGTTCGGCCGCTTTTTGCAGCCAACGCTCATGCTCTTTCCATTTGCGGCTCTTGCCGTCCTGCTGGAAAAATTCGACACCCAGCCAGTACATCGATTTGTTTGAACCACGGTCAGCAGCCTGCAAGAACAGCTCACGCGCACGCACCGGATCCTTGGCAATGCCAAGTCCCCCATCGCGGTACAGACCGCCATATTCGTAAGTCGCATCGGGGATGCCAATCTCATGCGCGTACTTGATCCAATACAGCGCGAGATCATTGCGCGGCGTACCGAATTCCCCCTTCACCAAGGCAAAGGCCATCGGAACATAGACATCATATGGCAGTATTTTTTTGAGATATTCGTTGGCGTCGGAGACGATTGCTCGTTCAGCTTCGTTGGTGGGCCGCAATGTCGATAGCCCGATCAACAGCGCGCGATTTGGGACCGGATCACATTCTTCAACGCCATTCTGGACTACGTTCTCGTACCATTCCAACTCATCGTCTTTGACGGTGTTACCCGCCTCGTATTCCTGGACAATAATGGCGGCTGCCAATCGGCACACCATTTCGGGGACCGACACTTCATCAGCTACAGAATTGGTTGGCAGCGCCAGCCCAGTCAACGCAGCCATCAATACCAAAGTGGATCTTACGAGCTTCACAGTGCCCCTCCCCTGTTCGTTTGGGAAAGCCCATAACTCGCTGCGTTCTCTGAAACTTGGTAAGATACGACAGTAATTGACTTTTTAGGCGCGCGCCGCGCTGGACAGGATCAACCGTCGGCCAGATCGCCGAACGCTTCGTCAACGTTCGGCCCATCCGATTCGCCATCGTTCTCGACAGCCACTTCCTCTTTCTCCGGAGCCTCTTCAACTGCGGCAACGTCCACCCGCCCCAGCATCTTAGCGAGGCCGTTCAATTGCTGGCTCATCACGCCGTCAACCGCCTTGGAAATCTCCGGAACCTTGTAGCGCATCGAACCGCCAACATTGTATTCCCACACGATCCGCGTGCCTTCATCGATTTCAGACAGGACTACAGTGAGGATACCGGTTACCGGTTCGCTTTGCAGCGGTCCAAGAGCACCTTGCATCCGCAGTGCCTTTTCCGGGAAGGCGTGGATCACGCGCATGTGTTCCACGCTGCCCTCGAGCGAGATCTTGTCGGGATCGGGGTCTTCAGGAATTCGTTCACAGAAGCATCCTCCTGCCTGAGGACGCAGAGACAGGTTTTCGGAATCGCCTGACCAGGTGTGCGCCGCGTTCCACCAGCGCGCCGGGCTGATCAAAGCAAGCCAGGTTTCCTTGAGATTTGTTTCGACCACTGCCTCGTCGCGAGTGATAAAGCCGCGATCATCTGAGTCGGTAACTTCGGCGGCTAGCGGCGTCGCGGCCAGCGCGAGCGCCAGAGCAGCAACGCGAGTCATAAAGTGCGGCACGATCCAATTCTCCCTTTGCTCGTGCAATAAGGGAATGGCTTCGGCGGCGAAAGCCCCGGCGGGGCTCAACCCAGAATTGCGTCGATTGCCCCGGCCACTTCGTCGATGGCTGCCATGCCATCGACCCGCGTGACAATATTGCGGGCTTCATAGCCGGGCAGGATCGGCGCTGTCTTGGCACGGTATTCCTGCATCCGCTTGCGGACAGTTTCTTCATTGTCGTCGGGACGACGCTTGAATTCGGTGTTTCCGCAATTGTCGCACACGCCTTCTTTCGAAGTCGGGTTTGCAGTGTCGTGATAAAGCGCACCGCAATTTGCGCACGAAAAGCGCCCGGTGATGCGTTCGACCAATGCGTCTTCGTCCACCCCGAGCTCAATCACATGATCAAGCGAGCGCCCATGCTTGGCGAGGATTTCATCGAGGGAGTCGGCCTGTGCAGCGGTGCGCGGATAGCCATCGAAGATTGCGCCCGTCTCCGCGCCCATCGCCTCTAGCTCGGCATCGATCAGATCAGAGACAATCTCGTCCGAAACGAGCTCTCCGCGATCCATCACAGCTTTGGCCTTGATGCCAACAGGCGTCTGAGCCTTCACGGCCGCACGCAGCATATCTCCGGTGGAGAGCTGCTTCATGCCATGCCGTTCCACCAGGCCAGCACTTTGCGTACCCTTGCCTGCCCCGGGAGGGCCAAGAAGAATGATGTTCACCAGCAATCCCCCAATGTCGCGCGAACGGATGCCGCGTCTTGAATAGTCATCGACACGGCGCTTGTGCGTTAACGCATCCGGCCTTTCAACTTAGCCTTCTTGATTAGATCGCCGTACTGGTGCGCCAGCAGATGCGACTGCACCTGGCTAAGCGTATCGACCGTCACATTGACGACGATCAGCAGGCTAGTTCCGCCGAGGAACAATGGAATGCCCGTTTGAGCGATCATGTATTCCGGAACCACACAGACAAATGTCAGGTAGATCGCACCGACTACGGTGATGCGCGAGAGGACATATTCGAGATATTCGGCGGTGCGCTTGCCCGGACGGATGCCGGGAATGAACCCGCCATTCTTCTTGAGGTTGTCCGCAGTCTCTTCCGGATTGAAGACAACTGCGGTGTAGAAGAAGCAGAAGAAGATGATCCCAATCGCATAAAGCAGCATGTAGATTGGCTGACCGTGGGCGAGATACTGGTTCAGCGTAACGATCACGCTGCCAAAACCGCTTTCGGTATCAACCGAATTACCGGCGAACTGAGAAATTGTCAGCGGCAGCAGCAACAGCGAGCTGGCGAAGATCGGCGGGATCACACCAGCGGTGTTGAGCTTCAGCGGAAGGTGTGAACGGTCTGCCTGCATCATGCCCTGCTGGGTCGCACGCTTCGGATACTGGATCAGCAGTCGGCGCTGAGCACGCTCTACGAAAGAGATCAGCAAGATCAGGCCTATGACCATGAAAACGAAGAAGATGATGATGCTCGGCGCGATCGAACCGGTACGGCCCCCTTCGAACAGGTTGGTCGCAAATGTCGGGAACTGCGCGACAATACCCGCCATAATGATCAGCGAGACGCCGTTGCCGATGCCGCGCGATGTGATCTGCTCACCCAGCCACAGCAGGAACATGGTGCCACCGACGAGGCTGATAACAGCGCCGACCTTGAACATGTAGCCGGGGTTCACGACCGCCTGAATACCGTTTTGGTTGGCGAAGCTCTCTAGGCCCGAAGCAAGGAACCAACCCTGGATTGCGCACAGGAACACCGTTCCGTAACGCGTATATTGGTTGAGCTTCTGCCGCCCGGTCGCGCCCTCTTTCTTGAGCGCAGCCAGCGTCGGGTGGAGGGCTGCAGCCATCTGCACCACAATCGAGGCGGTAATATACGGCATCACACCAAGCGCGATGAGGCTCATGCGCTCCAGGCTGCCGCCGGAAAATGTGTTGAACAGGTCGAGGATACCGCCCCGGCCCAGATCAGCCAGATTCTGGAGCGCCGCTGGGTTGACACCCGGCAGCGGAATGAAGCTGAGGAAACGGAAAACAACGAGCGCACCAAGAGTGAACCAGATGCGCTGGCGCAGCTCGGTGGCCTTGGCAAAATTGCCAAGGTTCATGTTGCTGGCGATGTTATCGGCGCGTGATGCCATGTCGTATCGTCGATCCTAGTCAATTGCCGTTCGAAGCGGCTCAGAGACGATAAGTAGGGAGCGGACGGCCCGTTGTCGAACCCCCCGCATCCCATTTTGTCGCATTATTTGGCTTTGGCCGCCTTGGCTGCCTTGACCTCGGCGTTGATCGGCGCGGTCACTTCGACACTGCCGCCGGCTTTTTCAACCGCTGCAATCGCGCCCATGGTGGCACCGGCAACGACGAACTTGGCCTTGGCCTTGATCTCACCCTTACCGAGCAGACGGACACCGTCCTTGCCGCCGCGGACCAGGCCGCATTCGCGCAAGGCTTCTTCGGTGATGTCCTTCTTGCCGTCGAGCTTCTTGGCGTCGATCCATTTTTGGACCATGCCAATGTTCACTTCGGCGAAGTCCTTGCCAAACGGGTTGTTGAAGCCGCGCTTTGGCAGACGCATGTGAAGTGGCATCTGACCACCGGCGAAGCCATTGATGGCAACGCCCGAACGGCTCTTCTGGCCCTTCTGACCGCGTGCAGCGGTCTTGCCCTTGCCCGAACCGATACCACGGCCGACGCGCATGCGCCCCTTGCGGGCACCTGCATTGTCACGGATGTCATTGAGTTTCATAGTTGTGCACTCGCTTTCGCTTTTCTTCGCGCTTTAGAAAAGGAAACCCCGCATTTCGCGGGGTCACCTGAATTGGTTTAGTCGACCACTTGAACCAGATGCGGGATCTTGGCGACCGCGCCGCGAACTTCAGGAGTATCCTGCCGCTCGACGACCTTGTGCATCTTGTTGAGCCCAAGACCGATCAGGATCTTGCACTGGCTTTCGGGACGACGGATCGGCGAACCAATCTGCTTGATCTTGATGGTAGCCATTGTGCTTACTCCACAACCGCAGCAGCATCAGCCGCTGCTTCGGCTTCGCTCGCACCGCCGCGACCCAGCAGGTCGGCGACTTTCTTGCCGCGACGCTGAGCAACCGACTTCGGCGAAGTCTGGTCCTGCAGCGCCTCGAAAGTGGCGCGGATCATGTTGTACGGGTTGGACGTGCCGACCGACTTGGTCACAACGTCGGCAACGCCGAGGCTTTCGAAGACGGCACGCATTGGACCACCGGCGATGATGCCGGTACCCGGAGGCGCCGTGCGGATGGTCACCTTGCCGGCACCGAAACGGCCATTGCCATCATGGTGCAGCGTGCGGCCTTCCTTCAGCGCGACGCGGATCATCTTCTTGCGTGCAGCAGCGGTTGCCTTGGTAATAGCTTCCGGCACTTCGCGTGCCTTGCCGTGACCAAAGCCGACGCGGCCCTGACCGTCACCGACAACGACGAGCGCAGCAAAGCCAAAACGCTTACCACCCTTCACCGTCTTGGAGACGCGGTTGATGTGCACCAGCTTTTCGATGATGCCGTCATCTTCTTCTTCACGGCGTCCGCGACCGCGACCACCGTCTCGGCCACCACGACCACGGCCACCGCCGCGATTGTCGCCACCACGGCCACGACCGCCGCGGCCTTGCTTCGGCTGTTCAGCCGGAGCAGCAGGTGCAGCCTCAGCTGGTGCAGCTTCGGTAGCCGGAGGGGCTTCCGCTGGAGCTTCTTCAGCTGGAGCGGCTTCGGGAGCCGCTGCTTCGGCAGCAGGTGCTGCTTCAGGCGCTGCGGTTTCCGGAGTCGCTTCCGGTGCTGCGGTTTCTTCTGGTTTCTTTTCGTCAGCCATCATCAGAACTCCAGCCCGCCTTCGCGAGCGGCATCGGCCAGCGCCTTGACGCGGCCATGAAACAGGAACCCGCCGCGATCGAACACGACAGTGGTGACGCCAGCCTTCTTGGCAGCAGCGGCAATGTCCTTGCCGACCTGCTGGGCAGCATCGACATTGGCACCACTGGCCTTCGCACCAAGCGTCGAAGCAGCGGCCACAGTGCGGCCCTGCGCGTCGTCAATGATCTGCGCATAGATGTGGCGGCCGGTGCGGTGCACCGACAGACGCGGCTTATCGCCCGAGCGTGCGCGAAGCGCAGTACGGACGCGGCGGCGGCGGCGTTCAAACAGGGAAAGCTTAGCCATCTTACTTCTTCTTCCCTTCCTTGCGGAAGACATACTCGCCGCGATACTTGATACCCTTGCCCTTATACGGCTCAGGCTTACGGAATTCGCGGATCTCGGCGGCAAACTGGCCAACGGCCTGCTTGTCGATGCCGGAAATCTCGACCGTGGTTTGATCGGGCGTTTTCACTTCAAGGCCTTCTGGCACCTGGAGATCGACATCGTGGCTGAAACCAAGCTCAAGCTTCAGGGTCTTGCCCTGTGCCTTTGCACGGTAACCAACGCCTGAAATCTCAAGGGTCTTCGAAAAACCCTCTGTCACACCTTCAACCAGGTTCGACACCAGCGTGCGCTGCATACCCCAATAGGAACGCGCCTGCTTGCTGTCGTTGGCCGGGTTGACCTGAATCTCGTCGCCCTCAACCTTGTAGGAAATGAGATCGGAGAGACCCAGAGTGAGAGTGCCTTTCGGCCCTTTCACGCTCAGCGTGCCATTTTCGATATTGGCAGTGACGCCCGCAGGGATCGCCACGGCTTTCTTACCAATACGGCTCATTAGAATACCTCCGCCAGCACTTCGCCGCCGACCTTGTTCTCGCGCGCTTCGTTGTCCGAAAGCACGCCGCGCGGGGTCGAGACGATGGTGATGCCAAGGCCATTGCGCACAGTCGGAAGTTCTTTCGAACCCGAATAAACGCGGCGGCCCGGCTTGGAGACACGAGCAACATGCTTGATCGCAGGCTCGCCTTCGAAATACTTCAGTTCGATACGCAACGCTTTGTGCTTGCCGCTCTCGTCTTCGCTGTAACCACGGATGTAGCCTTCACGCTGAAGCACTTCGAGAACGTTCGCACGCAGCTTGGAAGCCGGCGAAAGGACGGAGTCCTTCTTCGCCTGCTGGCCGTTGCGGATACGGGTGAGCATATCACCCAGTGGATCGGTCATAGCCATTCGTCAGATCCTCACCAGCTCGACTTCGTCAGACCAGGGATCATGCCCCGGTTGCCGAGTTGACGCAGTTCGATACGGTTGATGCCGAACTTGCGGTAATAGCCGCGTGGGCGGCCGGTGGTTGCGCAGCGGTTACGCACCCGGGTCGGGTTCGCATTACGCGGAAGTTCAGCCATCTTGAGACGAGCGACGAGGCGCTCGGTTTCGTCAAGCGACTTGTCATTCGCGATCGCCTTCAGCTTCTCGTACTTCGCAGCATACTGCTTGACGAGCTTCTTGCGCTTTTCGTTCTTATTGATGGAACTCAGTTTCGCCATGGACTTAAGCTCTCTTGCTTTCTGTTTCTCTTAAGAGGACGGCTTACGCCGCCTCTTTCTGTTCTTCGTTAGCTTCGCCCTGGAATGGGAAGCCGAAGAGACGCAGCAATTCGCGCGCTTCTTCATCGGTTTTCGCGGTGGTGGTCACGATGATGTCCATGCCCCGCACCTTATCGATCTTGTCGTAGCTGATCTCCGGGAACACGATCTGCTCCTTGAGCCCCATCGCGTAGTTACCGCGACCATCGAACGACTTGGCATTCAGGCCGCGAAAGTCGCGAATACGCGGCATCGCGATCGTCACCAGACGATCAACAAATTCGTACATGCGTTCACGGCGCAAGGTGACCTTGCAACCGATCGGCATGCCTTCGCGCAGCTTGAACTGAGCGATCGACTTCTTGGCCTTGGTGATGACCGGCTTCTGACCAGCGATCAGAGCCATTTCCTCAGCAGCAGTCTGGACCTTCTTCTTGTCCTGACTGGCTTCGCCAACACCCATGTTGAGCGTGACTTTCGCGAGCTTCGGCACTTCAAGACGGTTCTTGTAGCCGAACTTTTCGGTCATCGCCTTGACGATTTCGTCTTCGAACTTCGTCTTCAGGCGTGGAGTGTAATCAGCCATCGATGGTCTCCCCACTCTTCACGGCAACACGCACCTTTTTACCGTCCTTTTCTTCGAAACGGACGCGGGTGGGCTTGCCATCCTTGGGATCGGCCAGCGCAACTTTCGCAATGTGCATCGGAGCCGGATACCGGTCGATGCCGCCTTGCGGGTTCTGCTGGCTCGGCTTGCGGTGACGGGCGATCACGTTGATGCCTTCGACAACGACCTTGCCATCTTTTGGCATGACCTGCTGGACAGTGCCGGTGCGGCCCTTGTCCTTGCCCGAAAGCACGACGACGCTGTCGCCCTTCTTGATCTTAGCGGATGCCATTTCAAAGCACCTCCGGCGCGAGGCTGATGATCTTCATGAAGCCACGGCCGCGAAGTTCACGAACCACTGGGCCAAAGATACGAGTGCCGATCGGCTCTTCGCTCTTGTTCACGAGAACAGCAGCGTTGCTGTCAAAACGGATCACGCTGCCATCGGGACGACGGACGTCCTTCTTGGTGCGAACGATCACGGCGCGGTGTACGTCGCCTTTTTTGACCTTCGCGCGTGGCTGCGCTTCCTTTACGGAAACCACGATCACGTCGCCAACGGAGGCAAACCGGCGCTTCGAGCCGCCCAGCACTTTAATGCACTGGACGCGCTTTGCGCCGCTATTGTCCGCGACGTCGAGATTGGACTGCATCTGGATCATTGATCCGGTTCCTTCTCTTGGCTTGCCGAGACACCCGAATTTGACCGGGGCCCGGCAGTTCCTACGTCAATTACTGACCTGCCGCCTCGACATCGAGATCGGCTTCGATCGCCTGCGTACCACCGGATACAACCTGGTCCTTCACGGCCCAGGTCTTGGTCTTGGAGATCGGTTTGGTCTCCTCGATCCGGACGATATCGCCTACGGAATATTCGTTCTTCTCATCGTGCGCGTGATATTTCTTCGAACGGCGGATGATCTTCCCGTAGAGCGGGTGCTTCACCTTGCGTTCGACCTTCACGGTCACGGTCTTGTCGGTCTTGTCGGAGGTGACAGTCCCGATCAGGATACGTTTCGGCATTGTCTACTCCTTACGCCTTAGCTTCAGCGGCCGACTTGGCGGCACGCTCGTTCTGCAGCGTTTTGATCTGCGCAATGGTGCGACGCACGCGGCGGATTTCCGCGGGCTTTTCGAGCTGGTTGGTCGCAGCCTGAAAGCGCAGGTTGTACTGCTCACGCTTGAGCTCGGTTAGCTCAGCGGACAGCTGGTCATCGGTCTTCGTACGAAGATCTTCGATATCGGCCATCAGTTGCCTCCCAGGTGGCTGGTGTCGCCCAGACGAGCAACAACCTTGGTCTTGATTGGAAGCTTCATCGCAGCGCGCTCGAAAGCCATCGCGGCGATGGGGCCGGGAACACCGTCGAGTTCGAACAGGATGCGGCCCGGCTTTACGCGAGCTGCCCAGTATTCGACCGAGCCCTTGCCCTTACCCTGACGAACTTCGGCAGGCTTCTTAGACACAGGCACGTCGGGGAAGACGCGGATCCACAGACGACCCTGACGCTTCATTGCACGAGTGATCGCACGGCGAGCCGCTTCGATCTGGCGCGCAGTCAGGCGCTCGGGTTCAAGAGCCTTGAGACCATAAGAGCCAAAGTTCAGCGTGGTGCCGCCCTTTGCATCGCCTTTGATCTTGCCCTTGAAGGCCTTGCGATATTTGGTTTTCTTCGGTTGTAGCATTGTCTCTAACCTATCTCAGCGGTCCTGCCTCAGCGGGCGGGACGCACTCCCGAAGTTTGCGATTCCATCATCAGGCGGTCCTGTGCGGTCGGATCGTGACCCAGGATTTCGCCTTTGAAGACCCACACCTTGATGCCGATGATGCCGTAAGCGGTCAGCGCTTCGGTTTCAGCGTAGTCGATGTTGGCACGCAGCGTGTGCAGCGGCACACGGCCTTCGCGGTACTGCTCGACACGGGCGATTTCAGCGCCGCCAAGACGGCCGCCGCAAACGATCTTGATGCCTTCAGCACCAAGACGCATGGCGGACTGCATGGCGCGCTTCATCGCACGGCGGAAAGCCACACGGCGAACCAGCTGATCGGCGATACCCTGAGCGACGAGCTTCGCGTCGATTTCCGGCTTGCGGATTTCAACGATGTTCAGCTTCACTTCGCTTTCGGTCATGGTCGACAGCTTGGTGCGCAGCTTTTCAATGTCTGCACCCTTCTTGCCGATGATCACGCCGGGGCGAGCCGCGTAGATCGAGATACGGCACAGCTTGGCTGGACGCTCAATCACCACCTTCGAGATCGCTGCCTGCGGCAGGTTCTTGACGATGTATTTGCGGATCTCGATGTCTTCCTTGAGCAGCGCAGCATAATCACGCCCTTCGGCGTACCACCGGCTGTCCCAGGTGCGGTTGATCTGCAGGCGCAGACCGATCGGATTGCTCTTCTGGCCCATCTTACGCCTCTTCCTCGTCGTGTTCGCGAACCACGATGCGCAGCTTGCTGAACGGCTTCAGGATGCGGGTCGACTTACCACGGCCACGTGTGTGGAACCGCTTCATGGTGATCGACTTACCGACCGAAGCCTCGGCAACGACAAGCGCGTCGACGTCGAGATCATGGTTGTTTTCCGCGTTGGCGATCGCAGATGCGAGCACCTTGCTGGCGTCTTTCGCCATCGCCTTCTTGGAGAAGGAGAGGATGTTCAAAGCCTCTTCGGCCTTCTTGCCGCGGATCAGCTGAGCCACGAGGTTCAGTTTCTGAGCCGAGCCGCGAATCTGCGTGCCGACTGCCAGAGCCTCGTTATCCGCTACGCGGCGGGGGGACTTTGCCTTACCCATTAGCGCTTACCCTTCTTGTCGGCAGCGTGACCGGGGAAGCTGCGTGTAGGCGCAAATTCACCGAGCTTGTGACCGACCATTTCTTCCGAAACCGAGACGGGAATGAATTTCTGTCCGTTATAAACGTTGAAGGTCAGCCCAACGAACTGCGGCAGAATAGTAGAGCGACGCGACCAGGTCTTGATCGGCTTATTGCCACCCGATTCCTGTGCGTCCTCTGCCTTCTTGAGCAGGCTGAGCTCGACAAACGGACCTTTCCAGACGGAACGTGCCATCGTGTCTTACCTCTTCTTCTTCGCGTGACGCGAACGGATGATCATTTTGTCCGTCTGCTTGTTCTTGCGGGTACGGGCGCCCTTGGTCGGCTTGCCCCATGGAGTAACCGGATGACGACCACCGCTGGTGCGGCCTTCACCACCACCGTGCGGGTGATCGACAGGGTTCTTGGCGACACCACGCGTCAGTGGGCGGCGGCCCTTCCAGCGGGTGCGACCGGCCTTGCCGAAATTCTGGTTCTGGTTGTCAGGGTTCGAAACCGCGCCAACCGTACCCATGCAATCGGAGCGCAGGTAACGCTGCTCGCCCGAGTTGAGACGCACAATGACCATACCGCGGTCACGACCGACGATCTGGACGTAAGTGCCTGCCGAACGAGCGATCTGCCCGCCCTTGCCCGGCTTCATCTCGACATTGTGACAGATTGTACCAACCGGCATCTGACCCATCAGCATGGCATTGCCAGGCTTGGTATCGGTCTTTTCAGCCGCCAGCACCGTGTCACCAACAGCGAGACGCTGCGGGCAGATGATGTAAGCAAGCTCGCCATCTTCGTACTTCAGCAGCGCAATGAAGGCGGTGCGGTTCGGATCGTATTCGATCCGCTCAACCGTCGCGGGAACATCCCACTTGCGACGCTTGAAGTCGATGTAGCGATACTTTTGCTTGTGACCGCCAGCAATGCCGCGCGATGTCACGTGGCCCTTGTTGTTGCGGCCGCCCGTCTTGCGCTTGCCTTCCGTCAACGACTTCACCGGACCGCCTTTATGCAGGCCCGATTTGTCGACGAGGATGAGGCCGCGGCGCGCGGGGCTCGTCGGTTTGTAGTTCTTGAGTGCCATGATCCGCCTCAGATACCGCTTGTGATGTCGATCATCTCGCCATCAGCGAGGGTTACGACAGCTTTCTTGAAGTCGGAGCGCTTGTAGGGCTTGCCTCGCCAGCGCTTCGTCTTGCCTTTGGTGACGATGGTGTTCACCGATGCGACTTTCTTGTCGTAGATCGCCTCAACGGCTTCCTTGATCTGCGGCTTGGTCGCGTCGTTGGACACCTTGAAGACCACCGCATTGTGCTCGGAAGCCAGCGTCGACTTCTCGGTGATGTGCGGAGCCAAAATCACGTCATAGTGACGCGCGTCTACTTCTTGCTTTTTAGCCATTGAAGCGCGCCTCCAGTTTCTCGACCGCATCCTTGGTCAGGACCAGCGTGTCGTGGTTGAGAATGTCGTAAACGTTGGCGCCGGCAGCCGGGAGCACGTTCACGCCGACGAGGTTTCCGGCAGCTTTCTTGAAGCTGTCGTTCACGCTTTCGCCGTCAATGAAGAGCACCTTGCCGTTGTAGCCAGCCTTGTCGAACTGACCCTTAAGAGCCTTCGTCTTCGCGTCTTTCACGTCAAGACTGTCGACAACAACCAGACCTTCAGCGGCCTTGCTCGAAAGCGCCATCTTCAGGCCGAGTGCACGAACTTTCTTGTTGAGAGACTGGTTGAAGTCACGCTTGCGCGCGCCGTGTGCCTTACCGCCACCGATAAAGATCGGAGCAGAACGAGCACCGTGACGTGCGCCGCCCGAACCCTTCTGAGCGCCAAACTTCTTACCGGTGCGAGCCACATCCGAACGCTCACGCGTTGGACGTGCGGTGGCACGGCGATTTTCCAGCTGCCAGGTCACAACCCGGTGCAGGATGTCGGCACGCGGGGTCACACCAAAGACAGCATCGTTCAGTTCGATGTCGCCGGATGCTTTCCCGTCGATTTTCTGGACCTTCACCTTCATGGATCAGCCCTCCTTGTTTTCGTCGCTGGCCGGAGCGTCAGCTGCGGGAGCCTCTGCCTCTGGCGCAGGAGTGTCTGCTGCAGGCGTTTCAGCTGCTGCTTCCACTGCGGTTTCTTCGACCGGAGTCTCAACCGGCGCAGCTTCTTCAGCTTGCGGGGCGGCGGTTTCGAGGATCGCGGCGGGGAATGGAAGATCGTCGGCAGCGGCGAGCTTCACAGCATCGCGAACCAGCAACCAGCCATTCTTCGAACCGGGGACCGATCCCTTGATGAAGAGCAAACCGCGTGTCGCGTCCGTACGGACAACTTCGAGGTTCTGCTGCGTACGCTGGCGATCACCCATGTGACCAGCCATCTTCTTGCCCTTGAACACACGCCCCGGATCCTGACGGTTACCCGTCGAACCGTGCGAACGGTGTGAGATCGAAACACCGTGGGTGGCGCGCAAACCGCCGAAGCCCCAACGCTTCATAGCGCCGGCAAAGCCTTTACCCTGGGTGTGACCGGTGATGTCGACCTTTTGACCGGCGACGAAGTGATCGGCGCTGATTTGCGCTCCGACAGGGGGGAGACCCTCTTCGCTTTCGACCCGGAATTCCGCGACGCGCTTCTTCAGCGCGACCTCGGCTTTGGCAAAATGCTCGCGTTGCGGCTTTGCCACGTTTTTCTGTTTCGCTTCGCCCGCGCCAAGCTGAACGGCGAAATAGCCGTCACGCTCTGCGGTGCGGTGGGAGACAACCTGACAGTCTTCCAATGCGAGAACGGTAACCGGCACGTGCCGTCCGTCCTCATGGAAGAGGCGGGTCATCCCAACCTTCTTTGCGATCACGCCAGTGCGCATCGTCATAACTCCTAACAGAGGCACCCCGGCCCATCCGAGGTGCTTGCGGACCCACCTTTCGAGGGATGGACCCATTCAACCCAAATTTCATGCATCGCCCCGTCCGGGCTGACTGCTCGTGCAGCCACATGGCCACTTGAGCTAGACGGGGGACGCAGCCCGGGGCTAGATGTTTCCGAAGAAACGCCCGGCGGTATCCCTATGTCTTGCCGATCCGCTTGGATCAGCGGGGTCATAAAGAACCCCGAAATTCTCGGCTCGCTTAAGGTCCTAGCCGAAGGACCGGATCAAATGGCTTAGGCCAGTTTGATCTCAACATTTACGCCAGCAGCCAGATCGAGCTTCATCAGCGCGTCGACCGTCTGGGCGTTTGGCTGAACAATGTCCAGCAATCGCTTGTAAGTGCGCACCTCGAACTGCTCTCGCGACTTCTTGTCGATGTGCGGGCCGCGGTTCACGGTGAACTTCTCAATACGCGTCGGCATGGGAATGGGGCCACGAATAAGAGCACCCGTACGACGCGCGGTGTCTGCAATCTCACCAGTTGCCTGATCAAGAACGCGATGGTCGAACGCCTTAAGGCGAATACGGATATTCTGTGCTTCCATTACCTACACCGATGCGAAAGAGCCAAGGAACGTTTTACCGCTCCCAAAAATAAAAGGCCCACCCTGTTTCCCCGGTTTCCCGGACGGGAGGCCCCATGAATTTCGTTGCAACTGAGACGAATCTCCGAAGCGATGGCGCGCGTATACGTTCGACTTGGGATTCTGGCAACCCCATACACTCACGAAATTACGCGTTTTGTCTGGAGCCGGCTTGACCACCCTCTCCCCCGCCCTTCGCACCCCCATGGTACATCCTCAGGGGTGCGAAGGGCGGAGGAGAGGGTGGCAAGGCAGCGAGGCTTGAATGGATATTCAAGCCGCACCGAACAAAATCACGCCTTACATAAATTGGGGCCCGGCTCTCATGTGAGAACCGGGCCCCGAATTTCGTTTCATCCCGAAGGATGAAAACCGCTTAGACAGTGATCTTCGAAACCACGCCCGAGCCGACGGTGCGGCCGCCTTCGCGGATCGCAAAGCGCAGACCTTCGTCCATAGCGATCGGAGCGATCAGCTTGACGTTGATCGTCACGTTGTCGCCAGGCATCACCATTTCGGTGCCTTCGGGAAGGATCACTTCGCCGGTGACGTCTGTGGTGCGGAAGTAGAACTGCGGACGGTAGTTCGCGAAGAATGGCGTGTGACGGCCGCCTTCGTCCTTCGACAGGACGTAGACCTCTGCGCTGAATTCCGTGTGCGGGCTAACCGAACCTGGCTTGCACAGCACCTGACCACGCTCAACATCTTCACGGCCAACGCCGCGGATCAGTGCGCCGATGTTGTCGCCAGCTTCGCCCGAGTCGAGCAGCTTGCGGAACATTTCAACGCCGGTCACAGTTGTCTTCGCAGTGTCCTTGATGCCGACGATTTCAACTTCGTCGCCAACGTTAACAACGCCGGTTTCAACACGGCCGGTAACAACCGTACCGCGACCCGAGATCGAGAACACGTCTTCGATCGGCATCAGGAAGTCCTTGTCGACCGGACGATCCGGCTGCGGGATGTGCTCATCGACAGCATCCATCAGAGCCTTGATCGAGTTCGCGCCGATTTCTTCGTCGCGACCTTCGAGTGCGGCCAGAGCCGAACCCTTGACGATTGGAATATCGTCGCCGTCAAAACCGTATTCGGTCAGCAGTTCACGAACTTCCAGTTCGACGAGCTCGAGGATTTCCTCATCGTCGACCTGATCAACCTTGTTCATGTACACCACCAGAGCCGGAACACCGACCTGACGTGCGAGCAGGATGTGCTCACGAGTCTGAGGCATAGGGCCGTCAGCAGCGTTCACAACCAGGATCGCGCCGTCCATCTGGGCAGCACCGGTGATCATGTTCTTCACGTAGTCAGCGTGACCTGGGCAATCGACGTGCGCGTAGTGGCGCGCAGCAGTTTCATACTCAACGTGTGCGGTCGAGATGGTGATCCCGCGCTCACGCTCTTCAGGAGCCTTGTCGATGTTCGCAAAGTCAACAGCTTCGCCGCCCGATGCCTCAGCCATCACCTTGGTGATCGCTGCGGTCAGCGTGGTCTTGCCGTGGTCAACGTGACCGATGGTGCCGACGTTTACGTGCGGCTTGTTCCGCTCAAATTTTTCCTTCGCCATTTCTCTAATATACCTTCTGTCTGAGATGATCGTATTGCGGGAGAAAAGGCGGCCCCGCTGAATCAGGCGCCGCCCCTAGCCTTGCTTGCCTAGTTAAGCAAGCTTCTCCTTAACCTCTTGCGCCACTGTCGAAGGCACTTCGTCGTAGTGGCTGAACTGCATCGTGTATTGCGCACGGCCTTGCGAGAAGGAGCGCAGTTCATTCACGTAACCGAACATATTCGCCAGCGGAACCATCGCTTCGACTGCCATGGCATTGCCACGCGAATCTTGACCCTGGACCTGACCACGACGCTTGTTGAGATCGCCAATAACGTCGCCGAGGTAATCCTCAGGAGTAACGACTTCAACCTTCATCACTGGCTCGAGCAGCTTGATGCCGGCCTTCTCAGCCGCTTCACGCATCGCACCGCGACCTGTGATCTCGAACGCAACAGTGCTCGAGTCAACGTCGTGGTACTTGCCGTCGATCAGACGGATGGTGAAGTCGATGATCGGGAAGCCGACAAGGTACCCGCTTTCAGCCTGCTCGCGCATGCCTTTTTCAACCGACGGGATGTATTCACGCGGAATGTTACCGCCCTTGATCTCATCTTCGAACACGACGCCTTGACCGCGCTCGCCAGGCGAAACGACGACCTTGGCTTCACCGAACTGACCCGAACCACCCGACTGCTTCTTGTGGGTGTAGGTCACTTCGACTTCGCGGCCGAGCGATTCACGATATGCCACCTGCGGCGCACCGACATTCGCTTCGACCTTGAACTCGCGCTTCATGCGATCAACGAGGATGTCGAGGTGAAGTTCACCCATGCCCTTGATGATCGTCTGG
Organism: uncultured Erythrobacter sp.; assembly: GCF_947499705.1. Taxonomy (NCBI): domain Bacteria; kingdom Pseudomonadati; phylum Pseudomonadota; class Alphaproteobacteria; order Sphingomonadales; family Erythrobacteraceae; genus Erythrobacter; species uncultured Erythrobacter sp. Next base: position 1,728,878 of record NZ_CANMPJ010000001.1, read on the forward strand.
CCGCTTTCGTGGTCGGTCGTAACGCGGAAGCTTGGATCCTCGGCAGCCAGACGATTGAGCGCAACGCCCATCTTTTCCTGGTCGGCCTTGGTCTTTGGTTCCACCGAAAGCTCGATAACCGGATCGGGGAATTCCATCCGCTCAAGCACGATCGGATGCGCCGGATCGCACAGCGTGTCACCGGTCGTCGTTTCCTTCAGACCCGCAATCGCGACGATATCGCCAGCAAATGCCTCATCGATATCTTCGCGGTTGTTGGAGTGCATCAGCAACATGCGGCCGATCTTTTCCTTCTTGTCCTTGACCGAGTTCAGAACTCCGCCCTTGGCCAATTGACCCGAATAAATGCGGGTGAAGGTGAGCGAGCCGACGAACGGATCGTTCATGATCTTGAACGCGAGCGCGCTGAACGGTGCATCGTCGCTTGATGGACGCTCGTCTTCCTCGTCGCTGTCAGGCTTGACGCCCTTAATCGCAGGAACATCGAGCGGCGACGGCATGTAGTCGACCACTGCGTCGAGCAGCGGCTGAACGCCCTTGTTCTTGAACGCCGAGCCACACAGCACAGGCACAAAATCGCGCGCCATGGTGCCCTTGCGGATCAAACGCTTGAGCGTTGCGACGTCAGGAACTTCACCTTCGAGATACTGTTCCATCACGTCATCGTCTTGCTCGACAACGGTCTCGATCAGTTGTTCGCGATATTCCGCTGCCTTGTCGGCAAGGTCAGCCGGAATTTCGACATGCTTGTACGAAGCGCCGAGGCCTTCCGATTCCCAGACGATTGCCCGGTTGCCTACGAGGTCGACAACGCCCTGAAGATCACTCTCGGCACCGATCGGAATGTACAGCACCAGCGGCGTCGCGCCGAGGCGGTCAACGATCGACTGAACGCAGTAATAGAAGTCAGCACCAGTACGGTCGAGCTTGTTGATGAAGCACATGCGGGGAACGCCGTACTTGTCGGCCTGGCGCCATACGGTTTCGGATTGCGGCTCAACTCCGGCCACGCCGTCGAACACGGCAACCGCGCCGTCGAGCACGCGCAGCGAACGTTCGACTTCAATGGTGAAGTCAACGTGGCCCGGCGTGTCGATGATGTTGATGCGGTGCTTTTCCGAGTTCGCGCGCAGATCGTCGGGCGAGGACATCGGGTCCATCGTCGGATCTTCGGCGGTCCAGAAAGTCGTCGTCGCAGCAGACGTGATCGTGATCCCGCGCTCCTGCTCCTGCTCCATCCAGTCCATGGTGGCCGCACCATCGTGCACCTCACCAATCTTGTAGGACTTTCCGGTGTAGTACAGAATACGCTCGGTCGTCGTAGTCTTGCCGGCATCGATGTGAGCCATGATGCCGATATTGCGATAGCGCTCCAGCGGATACTCGCGGGCCATATGCAAATTCCTTAACGTGTAGTGGGAGCCGCCGTTCGCGGCTGCGCTCCCATATAGTTACGATTGTGACAGGCGAAAGACGGACGCCCGCGCCTGTCCACAATCAACAAGTTACCAGCGGCGTTTCATATCGCCCCGCTGTTACCAGCGGTAGTGCGAGAACGCGCGGTTCGCATCCGCCATGCGGTGCGTATCTTCGCGCTTCTTCACCGCGTTGCCGCGATTGTTGGCCGCATCCATGAGCTCACCCGAGAGGCGTGCCGACATGGTGGTTTCCGGACGGCCGCGCGCCGCGCCGATCATCCAGCGGATCGCAAGTGCCTGAGCACGCTCGGGGCGCACTTCGACCGGCACCTGGTACGTTGCACCACCGACACGGCGGCTACGCACTTCGACCTGCGGCTTCACATTGTTGAGCGCTTCGTGGAACAGCTGCACCGGATCGGTCTTGGCCTTGGTCTCGACCGTATCGAGGGCACTGTACACGATACCTTCTGCAACGGCCTTCTTACCGTCCAGCATCAGGTTGTTCATGAATTTCGACAGCACCTGATCACCGAACTTGGGATCAGGCAGGATTTCCCGCTTAGGCGGCTGACGACGACGTGACATTCTTCTACTCCTTCGGAGTGCTTCGGTGCCGGCCCACTCCCCCACCCGACCACCCAATGACTTTACCCTGTTTGGGTGGTCGGGTGGGGGAGTGGGCTGGTGCCGCAAGGGTCGGACGGATGTCCGACCCGCACCAAACAAAAACTAAAACCGTGCCGCCAGCTTAGCGCCAGTGGCACGCACCCATCATTTAGGCCGCTTAGCGCCGTACTTCGAACGCGATTGCTTGCGGTCCTTGACCCCTTGCGTATCGAGCACGCCGCGCAGGACGTGGTAGCGAACGCCGGGAAGGTCGCGAACACGGCCGCCGCGGATCAGCACAACGGAGTGCTCCTGCAGGTTGTGGCCCTCGCCCGGAATGTAGGAGATGACTTCGCGCTGGTTCGTCAGGCGCACCTTGGCGACCTTACGCAGAGCGGAGTTCGGCTTCTTTGGCGTCGTGGTATAGACGCGGGTGCAAACGCCGCGCTTCTGCGGGTTCTGCTCCATCGCAGGGACCTTTGACTTGGCCTTCTGCGGAACGCGGCCCTTGCGGACCAGCTGGTTAATCGTCGGCATATGAGTCTTTCTCTTCACCGTTATTATCGACCCTTCCGGGCGGGAAACCGGTTCCCACTTTCCCTGAAGGGATCGACGTGAAGGTGGAACCCAGACCGTTTTGTGAGGAGTGAGGGGTTCGCCGCTTCGCCAACGTGATCTCCTGCGAAAGCAGGAGTCCAGTCCCGGAGGACTAAGGCATTCTGGGCTCCTGTTTTCACAGGAGCTCACCAAGCAAGCGAGCCTGAAACACTCCACCCAAATCGGCCCTTCGGCCACCGGGTTACTTTGACGGATGCCTCGCTAAGCGAACCTTCGTGAGAAGGATCGCCCCAATAGAAAAGGCCTTACTCATGTGAGCAAGACCTGCGGGACAGGACCGGCAATGTTCAGCTCTATTGTCTGAGGGAGCAGCACGCTGGACGCGAACCCTACCCTCGAATGGCGCGGCACTTAGGGGGAAACCACGGAGGGGTCAAGCCGGAAGAGAGTCTTCGGCACCCTCAATCTCGGGGTCAGTGAATCTCGACAGTCTTTGGATGACTAGGTGATACGATTCCGCCCCTGGCTGCCCGTTAACTCCGAAGAAGTCGCAAAAAACTCTATCAAGGGTGGCATCGCTGTTCATTGTCTTCCTTCTAGAAACAGTTCCACCTTCAAACGCGCCTTTCGCCTTGTTGAAGAATGCGGCTCCATGATGATCGGTAGGTGCCTCGCGCATTCCTCCTCCAATTCGAAAACTCCAAGGCCGGCCAGTTTCTTCCTGACCGCTCCCCAGGTCGATCGCTATCAATTCGCAAAGGTAAGTCATGAATACTGGGCCAGGTCCAATAAGGGCCAACGAGGTTTGGAGGCGATCAAAAAACTTGAATACGCCACGTGGAGAAATTGCATAGTGCTTCAGCAACAACGCAATCCAATCTGATTCTCGTACAGAAATCCGGTCGTTCTCGACCAATGCCGAATTCGCGTACCAAATCTCCCGGTTATCGCCTTTTGTGACCCTATCGAGCAAGGATCGACACAACGATGAAAGATCAGGAAACGGTAGGGTGAGTTTACGGTCGATAAACCGGTCGAGATATGCATTACCGTTGAACTTCGATCCGTATTCGTGAGAGATAGAGTTTGCTAGCTGATCGGAGTTCATTCCGAGCAGAAAACAAACACCGGGGACATTGAAGAGGTGCTTGATCTGCTCCAACATTTTCAACGCATAGTCAGGACGACATCGATCCAATTCGTCGATAATGACATAGATCGGTCCTGGACGACCAGCCTCAATGGTAGCTGCGGACAACTCCGCTAGCGCCTTTCTGAGTTGGTTCACGGCGGATTTTGCCGCCTCATGCTCCAATATTTGCTTTTCAAGATAAGCTCTATGCTCACTTTCGCGTTCCATCGCAGACGCGAAATCATCCTCCGAAAGTCCATCCTTTATGGCGTCCTCAACATCATTCTCATCGAGTATGTCCTCGCCGATCACTCCTTCAATTGCTGAGACCGCACCGCCAGAAAGAGCAACTTTAGCCGCTTGAACACCGACTCCTTTGGCAGCAATGAGCGCGACTTGCCCAGCCTTTGACGCAACCTTTTTCCAGTTGGTCGCGACTTTTTCCTCACCAAAAGAATTCTCAACTGCACGCTTCAAAGTTGTGGCAATGGAGATTAGCGGCTGACCAACAAAGTCATCTGACCAAGCATCAACATATGCAACCGCATGCTCAGCGGACAATTGCCTTGCCAGACGCGTCAAAAAGAAGGTTTTACCAATGCCATACTCGGCATCTACCGCAATCACTTGCGAATTCTCTTGGTCCGAAAGACTGCCAGAAGACTTTCTACTTCTGACATACTCTATCAAGTCGTATGCGTCTTGCTCACGATCAAAGAGATCATCTTCCCAAATTGTTGCAATGTCGGACAATTTCGGCCACCACTAAGTAATATTCGATCTACACATCAACAATGATGTTAGACTCATTTTTTCGGTTTCATACCCCGAATATCTGTATTCTTCCCTTGGCAATAGCCATGGCATGCACCCCTACCCCACCATCCGCTCCAGCACCCGCCCCACGCCGATCACGCCCTGCTTGGTCAGGCTGTAGAGCGTCACCCGCGCGTCGTGGCGGGAGGGTTCGCGTTTCACCAGCCCCGCTTCCTCCAGCCGAGCAAGGTGGCACGGGGGTGTGCCTTCGCCCAAAGCTCGTCATCGCGAGGCGGCCCGGAGGGCCAACGCGGCGATCCATGGACCATCGCTGCGCCTAGATGAGAGGGTGGACCATGGATTGCTTCGCCTACGGCTCGCAATGACGAATGGGTAAGTTGCGGACCAAGCCAGAAACCATTTTCCTACTCAGAGGGAATGTGCATTTTGGGGACGGTCATGGATGACCCTTCCGAACAGCGCGACCAAACTTCTCCCCTCCCGCTTGCGGGAGGGGTCGGGGGTGGGCCTCCGACGCCGGACGATACGCGCCCACCCCTAACCCCTCCCGCAAGCGGGAGGGGAACGCTCACCAACCACCGCGCCATCGCCCGCCAAGCCACCTCCGCGGTGGCACTTCGTGCCGTCTCCGCTTTCGCTCCGACTCCGCCTACTCACTATGACTAAGAATCTGCGCAAAACGCCGCGTCAGGCAACATCGGCGGTTGCGTGGGTAGATGAGCCTCCCGCGCCTGACGATCCGTTGCTCGACTTTGCGCCGGTTCCGCATGCGCGGCCGCGGCGCAACTCGATCACGCCCGATCTCCAGCGCAAGTTCATCGCGCATCTCGCCGCTACCGGGATCGTCACCGCTGCCGCGCGGCATATCGGCAAGAGCATGGAGGCGCTTTACAAGCTGCGCCAGCGGCCCGGTGCGGAGGGCTTTCGTAGCGCGTGGGACGCAGCGATTGATCGCGGGGTCTCGCGGCTGGAGGCCACTGCCCTCACCCGTGCGATCGAAGGCGAGGAGCGCATGGTCGTCTCCTCCGGCAAGGTGCTCGGCACCGAGACCCGCCACAACGAAGCGCTGGTCATGTTCTTCCTGCGCAACCGCCTGCCCGATCGCTACAACCCGACGAAGGATATCGGCCCCGGCCATCCGCTCTACGAACGCATCCGCCGCGAGGTCGAGGAAGAGCGGCTCCGCATCGCCAACCACCCCGACACGATCCGCCGCGTGCGCGAGAGCATCGACCGCAAGGTTGAGGGGATCAGGCGGCAGGTCGAATGGGAGAAGAAGCTGGCGGATCAGAAGGACGGAGAATGAGCGCGAGAGAATTCAACAAATCACAGCCGCTCGGCCCCGGGCGCTCCACCTACGGCGTGGCCGCCCCACCGGGTGACGGCGAGGCAATCCGGCACGCCCGAGAATGGCTCGCCCATGTGGAAGCGGGAAGGATCGGAAAGCGCATTCCCACCGACCCGGAAATCATAGCAAGACGCGAGCGGAATGAGCGGATTGTGCTGGGGAAATGAGATTGTTTCCTTACGCCCTCAGGCGCCGGGCGCGGGCGGTGTCCTCGCTTCGCTCGTTCAGCTTCGCTTCCCGGCCCGCTTGGCTACGCCGCATAAGCGGCGGCGCGCAGTCGCGCTTGCGACGCCTGCTGCGTCGAACCAGTCCTACTTAGCTGGCTTGGCCGCGGAGGACGGGCCGAAGGCCCGCAAGCCCGACCGGGCGCCCGCAGGCCCGATAGGGCCGAGGAAATCGCACCCCGGACGGGGTGCGGAACACAAAAAACGCGCGAAACAAAAAACCCTCAGCTCCCCTCATACTCCGCCGGGGGCACGGGCTCCTCGCCGAGCTCGCGCAGGCGCTCGTACACCTTCACCTTCGCCGGGTAGAGCGGGCTATCGGGGAGCGTCGCGCCGGGGACCTTGAACGCCTCGACCAGCCCTTCGCGCGCCTTGGGATCGGTCAGGTCCGCGCCGAGCGTGATCAGGTGCCACACAACGTCCCAATCGGTGCCGTACGCGGCGAATACGACCAGCGGCTGCTGATTGGCGATCGCGCTCATATCCGCCCCCTTGCTTTGCATCAGCGTAATCGCATCGAGATTGGCGCCGTTGATGAAGCGCACGATCACCGGGTCGCCATCGGGACGCAGCTGGTTGGGATTGCCGCCCGCGTCGAGGATCATGGGCAGCAGGTCGGGCTGCCGGGCGTAGGTGTTGACCGCGAGCGTGACTGCGGTGTCGCCTTCGTCATCCTCGATATTGGGATTGGCCCCGCTGGCTATCAGTGCGCGGGCGGCGGCCTGCTTGCCCGTGCCGACCGCGAAGGCAAGCGGGGTAACCCCCACTGCGCCGCGCGCGTTCACGTTTGCGCCGCCCGCCAAAGCGGAATTTACCGCAGCAGGATCGTCGGCGACGATGGCTTCTTCGAGCACGGCATCCTGTCCACTAAACTGCATCACGCTCTTCCTGTTTCCATTCCACTGCACCCAAAGCGCGACCACGACCGTCAACATTACGGCGGCGATCAGCGCTCCGACTACGAACCGCATGACCTCAGAAACCCTTGCAAGGTCTCCCGGTCTTCTTCGTGTTGCTTTTCCATCGGTCCCAATACCTGTGACATCTTGTGCTGGACAAGTTTTCCGAAGCGCGCCTCATCGCCACTTGCGCCTGTTGAGCCAGCCACGCTCGACATCACACCCCAGCGACCTGGAACCGTATCGTGCGACATCGATCTGACCGGCGGGAAAAGCCTATCGTAGCCCGGTGTTTCTTCTGCACCGGCAATCATATCGTCAACCGATTGCAGGAACCGCGCGCGATCGGCCTGAAACACTTCGTTGGCGGCGTGCTGGGCTGCAGCAACTTCGGGCCGGTTCCGAGTTCTTTGACCAGCCAGTATTCGGTGAGCGGGGTTGCTGTACTTCATCTCCATAGGATTCATTGAGCCCGACATTTCACCGGCAAGGTGCGTCCGCAGGAACTGCGCGTTGCGCACCTCACGATCGGCATCTGTGGTGTTGTTCATGAATGTCAGAAAGTCGTTTTCTGCGCTGAACGAGCGGGTGCGGTTTTGGAGCGACTGAAAGTTTGCTTGCCCTGTACGCGCCAGCGATGCTTCGTGGAGACCCGCGCTGTTGAACACATAAACGTTGGAGTTAGGCGAAAGCAGACCGGCTTCCTGCGCGAGGCCTCCTCCTTTCGAGTACCCTGAGATATCGAAGTTCTGGCCCGACGCGTTAAGCTTGGTCGCAAGTCTGCGGGTCGACGCATACTGATCAGTATCGAAGCCCTGACCATTCTCAATATTGGTCTTCCAGTCGACAAGTGAATCCGGCTGCGTGTCGCGAGAAACCATGATCAACCGCCCGTCAGTCTGTGAACGGTAGATTGCCGCACGGTGACCGGTCGTATCGTTGCGCAAATCGTTGGGAGTTATCGCATTCGGACTGCCCGGCGGGATGCCAAGTTCGCGATTGAGTGCATCGGCATCCAACGGCAGGCGTTCGAGACAGGGCGCGCTCGCATTGTTCGTATTGGCATCGCCCAACACATTGAGGTCGTTTGCCGCCCGGGCGCTGGGTAAGGCTTCTCCATAGCGATCAAATCGATCGGCCACTGCTTTCATGCCCGGCGCGCGTTGCGCACAGGTACGCCCCTGATGCCCGCCACGGCTGACGGCCCCGGATTCGTACCCGTCCGACAGGTCCCGCGCTCCGTTCGCGAGCGCGATGTCATCCTGACGGCCCTGCGCGCAAGGATCGTTGCAGGGTTGAACCGGGCTCGTGCCGCCCCCCATGCCGACCATCAATCATCCCTCCGATCGAACGAAGAAAACGGAACAAAACCGTTGCTGTCCAGCAGTGCTTTCATCTGCATGTCCGAGATGTCCCCAGCAATCGATCCGTTCAGCGGTTCGCCCAGCAATTTACAGCCAAGAGCGTAGGCGTGCCGCAATGCCATTTCCATCCTGTCGCCCTCCGGATCGAAATAGGGCTGCCAAAAACTGCGCATCCGGCCTTTATCGGCGAGCGCATCGCGAAACGCCGAATTCCCCGATTTCTCCTGAAGAAACTCGAACAGGAAGGTGTAGAAATCGCTTTCCTGATAGCTCGCATACAGATCGTCGGAGACCGTGATCACTGCATGGACCTTTCCGAGGATGCTCCTGAGAAACTGACGATACGCACGCATTGGTGCGGTCGCCAGCTTACTCTGTCTGCCGAAGATCACAAGAGATGCCGCAAGCTCGGAATGCGGGCCACACGTTCCGCATTGCGCTCATGCAGCGAGCGCAGCACAGAGCATCCTTCAACCGGTTTTTGTTCAAAGGTTAGACGAACACTCGCGCCATGAAATGGCGGCAGGTTGCAGCAAAAGTCATCTTCCGGTTTTTAGTTTACCAGTAAATGTGATAGCGCGCTGCAATACGCGCAGAGAACTGCCGAATTCGGGTGATCGCATTCTAATTGGAGTTGGAGCCAGAGGCTCAGTTCCAAACAAGACTGGGGGCCCGCTTTGATCATCATCAGTGATCAGACCATGGATGCTTTCGCGGATAAAGCGATTGAGCAGACATTCAACGATGTTGCCGGCGAACTTGAAGCGAAGGGCGCGGATCAAGAAACTGCCAAACTTTGTGCGAACCGCGCTGTCGATTTAGGGATCGAGTACGACATTCAAGATGTACCTTCGCTGGTCGGCATAGGTGAGCTACTCGGTCGCTACGATGCCAAGTTTTATGAAGCGCCATCGATCGATGCGGCGCTATTGAATAGCAAAGTGAGCACCCAACAGCGTGTGGGGCGCATCCTCAATTCTTCGGTGTTGATGAAACGCATAGTCGACAACATTCCCGCTGGCGTCGATCGTCGCCTGCGCGCCCGTTCGTCTGGCTCGATCTGACGTGGAACCCCCGTCTCCGCCTCCGCCTCCGCCTCCACAGGGCGAGAAGCGCGACCGTGACGATTCCGATCCCCAAAAGGATTTCGACACGTCAAATCTCCGAGAAACAAAAGGCCTAAAGCTTCGAGACACCGATAGCCGAAAAGAGCGCAGGCAACGCGAGGAAAGAAGGCAGAAATTTACCTCAGAGTATTGCCCGCTCGCCAAGGTTGCGACAAAAAATTCGTTGAGTGAGATCGAAGGCGGTTACGCTCAACGATCTGATAAGAAACAGCTTTTTCTACATATGATGAAGGCACATGAACGAAGGAACAAGTTTACTGCCCGCGTCAAACAAAAAGAAGACGACAGAAAGCAAAAAGAATTAGATCAAAAATTCGACAAGCATAACGATGGATTATCTCAAGATAGAGGTAAATTAACCGAGACCTATGGAGAAGAAGCAGCCGCGATCTACATGGCAAATAAATACAAGAATACACAATTGTTCACTGGGTTTGCATCCGGGCCCGGATTCGATCAAGTCTGGATCGAAAGAGCCGATAACCAGCAGATCATCAAGATCTTCATAGTGGAAGCGAAGGGGAAAAATGCCACTTTGAGCAAGAAGAAAACAGAAACCAAAGGGTATCAAATGGACTGTGAATGGGTGGCAAAGACAGTGCTTGAGCTCGAAGCCAATAACAATCGAAGGCCCGGTGGCGATGATAATACAGCGGATAGTTTGGTGCCTATTTCTCAAAAAGACAACAATATCAGCTATGAAGATTACAAACTGACAGAAGAAGGAACCAAAAGCGCATTCTATAGATCGAAAAGTGATAGAACTATCGTGATCGATCATATGAAAAAGGCACTTCTGAGCGACCCGCCACCATCACTTGTCGGATTGGTCATAGGCATTGATGGTGATAATATAGTCGGAGAGCACGCTTTGCCTCTAGGCGGTACCTATCCAAAACGAAATAATGATGGCGAATATTGTTACAATAGTAGCGGTGAGCCCTATGGGATAGTCAACAATGAATGAGGAATTTGAATTCTGGGTAGCTCAGGAACGGCTCCTGCCTGTTACCGCATTCGAAGACGACACCGAGAAACGCATAGGCGCGGTCGTTGGCTCACTTAACGCTCTGGGAACCCACGTGGGCGTGTGCGCCATGTCCATCGGCGCTTTCGCGGAAGCTTTTGAAAGGCTTGGTGAAACAATGGGGGTGGGAGACAGTTTGGCACAGAGTGCGATTGCGGATTCCCCACATGGGATACTTCCAGATGACGACCTAAGCTGGAGCATGGGATTCTTCTCGGCCGAAACCGTCGAACTTGTTCAGAATGTAATCAACGGCGAGCGCGATCAGCTCATCGCGCTGGGCAAATCATCGCTGGACATCGAAGCCGTGCGCAATCTCTTCATGGATGCCTGCGAAGAGGCAAGCGCATCCGGTCAGGCGATCGTAATCATTCACAAGGGTGAGTAAGTTCACGCACGTTCGCTGGCCAGCGCACCATACCAATACACATCGCATAGGCCGGCATGTGTCGTCTCGTGTTCGCGGAAGTGGCCCTCACGGACAAAGCCGAGGGTTTCCAGGAGCTTCACCGACGCGGCATTGCGGGTGTCGACCTCGGCTGTGAGCTTGCGAGCGCCTTCATCAAACAGGAACTCCACCAGCGCAGCGGCACACTCGCGCGCCACACCTTCGCGTTGGCGATGCTTGCAGGTGATGTAGCCGATTTCCTCGACGCCTTCCTCATGCGCGGGGACTGCGACAAACCGCCCGGCTACATCGCCGTCTTTATCCTCTGCGATCCAGGTGCGCCCATTCCAATCGCGCTGGCTCAACCAGCCCCACAGCTCCTCCTCGTTCGCGAAGGCCGGGCGGGTAAGATACCGGCACTGCGAAGGATCGGAGAGGGTCGGAAACAACGCCGCTGCATCTGTCGGCAGCAACTTGCGCATGGTGAACCGGTCGGTGGTAATCGACATGATCTTACGCACCGGTGAGATGCGCGACCAGCGCCTTCACTTTCTTGCTGCGCCATTGCGGCAGCGGTGCTACCAGCCAATAGGCGCGGCGGCTGTCTTCAGGGTCGCCTTGCTTCACAAGCGCGCCGCTTCCGACTGCGCCTGAAACCAACGGTAGCGGCAGCACCGTGCGCCCCATGCCCGCCAGCGCAGAAGACAAAGCCTGCCCAGCGCTGCCAGCCTTGATGCACGCCTTGGTGCCATCGGGCAGAGCCGCGCCGGGCCAATCGATCCACGCATCGCGCGCATCGGGAGCCGCCACGGTCACTCGCTCAGCCGGAGCGAGTTGAACCCCCTCAAGTTCACCCGGGCCATCAACCAGCCGGATCGCGAGATCGAGGTTTGCCTCGGTGAAATCCGCATTCTCATCGGCGATGATCGAATAGAGCACACCGGGGGTCCCCGCCTGAAACTCGGCAAGGCGCGGCGCGAGCCATTCGGCGTAGAATTCGCGCGGAGCGGCGATCGTGTAGCGGTCGGACGCCTGCCCGGCCTGCATCGCCTGCACGCTTTCCTCGAACCGCAGGAACCCTTCGCGCAAAGCGTCCAGCCCGGCCTCCCCTTCAGGTGTCAGCTCCAGCCCTTTGCTGGTGCGACGGAACAGCACCACGCCGAGGTGATCTTCCAGCGCGCGGATCTGTTGGCCGACTGCAGCAGGCGTCACCGCAAGCTCATCCGCTGCACGGGTGAAGGAGAGATGCCGAGCCGCCGCGTCATAGACGCGCAGCGCATTGAGGGGGAGATGCGTGCGTTTCACAACAGCGCGCTTATCCCTGCGCGCGCGATGCTGCAAGCACCCGCGCGCCAAGCTCTTCTACTGGAATGCAAACGTAGGTTTAGGAGCGCCCGTCAGCTGTTTCCGGAGCCGCGAGCGGGAAGAACGGGATGCGCACTTCGATCGGCGAACCGTCGGACCGCAGGAACGTGTAAAACCCTTCCATCGAACCATGCGGCGTCGTCAGCGGACAGCCGGAGACGTAATCATGGCTTTCGCCCGGCGCGAGATGCGGCTGTTCGCCGACCACACCTTCGCCGTCGACATGGTTCACCATGCCGCGTGCGTCGGTGATCCGCCAATGCCGGGTGCGCAGCTGCAGCGCCTCATGCGAGCCGTTCTCGATCCGGATGTGATACACCCAGAACCACTTGCCAGCCTCGGGATGCGATTGCTCCGGCAGGAAATTGACGGCAACCCGGACGGTGACCCCGTCGGTAACAGCAGCGTGTTGAAACAGCTCTTTCATACGATTCTCAACGTAGCAATTCTGGGCTTCGTCACAAGAGGCCCAACGGTCTTAATCCACCCTGTATCCCGAAGAACACAGATTCACGCACCGCCAGAACTTGTAGGCAATTCGATCTTGCGAAAGATCGAAGATCCCTCTGGCGCCGCAATCGGCTTCAATTCGCCGTTTTCGTCGACCTGATCTGCAGGATTGTGTTCGGCAAGAAACTGATCGAGCGCATCATACCATTTCTGCTCATTCGCAGCGGTCGAAAAGCTGTGTCCCTCCCCTTCGATGACCAGCGTCGTTAGCTGCGAAGGTGCCTTTTTCGCCGCCTTGGTCATCTGTTCGAATTGCTTGAAGGGAACGTTGTCATCCAACGTGCCGTGCGCCAGCAGCACCGGTCGATTGAGATTCTTCGCCAGCCGATAGGGTGAGACATCTTTGAGATTGAGATCCTCATCTCCTTCGATCTTGGCAGTCCAACGCTTTCCGGCCTTTCGCGTCAGCACGCGGCGATCATATTTGAGCATCCGGGTCCAGTCGGTCACACCTGCCCAGCTTGCCGCACACCGGTAACGGTCGGGGTTGCGCAGAACTCCCCAAAGCGCCGCGTATCCGCCGTAGGACCCGCCGACCAGACAAACCCGTGCCGGGTCGGCTATGCCTTCAGCAACCGCCCAGTCCATCGCGTCGTCGAGATCGTCCTGCATGCCCCGACCAACTTGTCCGACACCAAGATCGTAGAAGTCAGTGCCATAGCCGCCGGATCCGCGAAAATTGGGTTGCAGCACGGCATAACCGCGATTGGCCAACAACTGGACCTCGTCATTGTAGCTCAATTGGTCGCGAATGCCGAAAGGCCCACCATGCGGAAGAATGATCAGCGGCAGCTTGGTTGGCTCGCGTCCCTTGGGCAGAGTTAGGTAAGCCCGAATGTCAGTGCCGTCGCGCGCCGTGTAACTGATCGCCTTGGGCTTTGCGAGCTTGCGAAAATCGATCTTCGGTCGGTATTGGGCCAGTTCTTTGAGTGATTTGGCATCTTCGTCGTAGAAATAGAGCACGCCGGGATCGGCTTCATTGCCAGCCCAAACCAGCATCTGCTTGCCGTTCTCGGATCGCGATACGATCCACAGATCACGATCACCTAGAGCAGTTTGCAGTTTCTCGTACGCTTGTTTGTATTCGTCATCAAACCAGACGATCTGAGACCGGTCGTCGGTGTAGAACGCGGCCAGAGGCTTACCATCTTCGATCCAGACATCTTCGATGTCCCAGTTCGGATGTTCGTAGAAGGTTTCGACAACTTCGCGCGTGGCATAATCGAACACCCGCAGACCAACCCGGCCTTCGTCGTTTTCGTCGAGAACATAGCCGCGGTTAGAACCGCTGATGATCTGGATCGCATCGAAATAGCTTTCCTGATCCCCGGGCTTGATCCTCGCGACCCGCTTGAAGTCGTCTCCATCATTCTCGCGATAGAAAATAAGCAGGCGCCGACCGCGCCATCCCATGCCCAACCTCACGACGCCGTTATCATCTGCAATCCACGTCGAAACATCGTATTTCGGCTCGAGGACCTTGGTTACCTCCCCGCCCTTTTTCAGCTCGTAGCGAAACACGCTTGGCTGCCACATGCGGCCATCGCCGCGATGCGCAATCAGCGCATGTTCCCCATCTTCGGAAACGTGCAGAACATTGCCGCCATTGAATCCCCGCTGATCTTCAACGAGAAAATCAAATGTCCCCTCTTTGGGGTAAGCGATAAGCAAGCGGGTGACGCGAACATAATAGTTCCCGCGGATGGCAATGGCGGACGTCTTGATGAGCATCTTGTCGTCGCTGACCCATCGCGTCCAATCGACTAGCGTCCCGCGAGCAAACCTGATTCCGTCGATCGGCTCACCCGTTTGCGGAGAAGCTACCTGCATACGAACGCCGTCATTGGTCCGTTCGAAATACGACATGGTCTGTCCGTCGGGGGACAACTGAGAATTCCAAAGCGCATTGCGCCCGGCAAAGTACTGGGTCGGAATGAGCGGCGGAACATCACTCGCGGACACAGCTTCCGCGCTTTCAGACGACGATGGTTCCTGCGCAAAGGCGACAGAGCTGGCCAAAGCCAAGGCCAACACGAAAATGGTTCGAAAAAACATAGGCCCCCATTGCGTCCGTCTGCATCGAATCGCAGAGGCAAACCTATGAATACGGCAGGCAAACGCAAGCCTAACCGGCGGCGAGCAATTCCTCGATCTGGCCAAGGCGTTCCTTGCCGAAGAACATCTCGAATGTGTCCGGCGCTGCGCCGTGTGATCCGACATACATGGTCGGAATGCCGAACGCGCCGCGTTCTACCGCTTGGTCGGTGTTGGCGACGAGGCCCTGTTTGATCTCGTCGGTCTGGCTCCGCTTGAACAGGTCGGCCGCGTCAAAGCCTGCATTTCCAACTGCCGCACCCAGTTCGCCCGGATCGTTGATATCGATTCCATCTTCCCAGATGGCGGGCAGCAGCGCTTCAACGAATTGCACCCCGCGCCCGTCTTGATCTGCCGCAAGCAGCATCCGCTGAAGCGTGATCGAGTTGAACGGAAATTGCGGGTGGAGCTTGTATTTGGACAGCTGGTGCTTCTCGATAAAGCGGCGCATCTCGAGCATCGAATATTCGACCTTGCCCTTCACATCCGCGTCACGGATCATCGGTGGAGCATTGCCGGTGAGCTTGTGCATACCGCCGAGGAATACCGGAATGACGTCAAGCTCTGCTCCAGTCCGTTTGATGATCTCACGCAGCGGCCACCACACCAGATAGGCGTTGGGGCTGACAAAATCGAAGATGAGTTCAACGCGATTGGCCATGTGGTTTCTCCCTTATGGTGGTGGGTCGCATGGAGACTATTGTGAGGCAAGGCCAATCGCCAGAGCACCCTGCAAGGGTACAAATCGACCAGATAGCCCAACTCTGTGCAGGGCTGCACACAGACCTATTCCGAAACGAGCTGCGCTCCAAAATCAGGAGGCCCACCCGGCCCCGGATCCACACCCAGTACCCAGTGAAGCATGGCAGTTTTGAACGCCTCTTTCTGCGCTTCTGGCAGTTTGCCCGCGCCGTGCCCCATCCCCGGCACTTCCCAATAGGTATAGGACGAGTTGCCGCTTTCCTTGAGAAGCTCGACCAGCTTGCGTGCGCTTTGAACCGGAGTGGAATCGAAGTCCTTTTCACCATGGACGATGAGTATCGGAACCTGATTGTCCTTAAGCACTTGCGAGTGGCGCGCGAAGAGGCGCGTGGGCCACACTTTCCAACTGTTATCCTTTCCTGACCAGGTCTTGGTCCAGGTCGGGTTGTCGACCATCTGCTGAAACTGTTCGTTGAGCGACGCCAGACAGTCTTCGCGTTTCTCTTTCAAGCGGTCCTCGGGGCAAATCCAGAAATCCTGAAAGTGTTCCGCCATCGTGTAACCACCGCCCATCGCACCTAGTACTGCGCGTGTGACGTTTGGGTAATAGGCAGTCAGCTGCACCGCGATGTCACCACCATCCGACCAACCCCAAATCATCACTTCGCCGTTCCACCAGTCTGCACCGGTCTTGCGAAGGTGTTGCAACACGCGCAAATGGTCGATGACCCTCTGGTCCATCGTGTAATGTTTGAGAAATTCCTCGCTGCACTCGGACGGATAGCCGGCATCATGAGCAACGCCGGGTTTTTCCACCATGACCCGTGCATATTTGATCGGGCGATCGTTGCCGGGCCGATAGCTATAACGGATGGTCGGACGCAGTTGGCCAATGCAACTTGATCCGTCGACCATGATCAATAGCGGGACCTTCTCATCCGTTTCGGGACGGTCGAGAAAGTAGACCAGTTCACGTTCGTCGATGGTCTTTATCGCTACGCGTTGTTCATAAATGTAATTGGTCTGAGCACTCACCTCGCCGCGCTCGACGTCTTGAGCAACAGCAGCGGAAATATTCAGGGATGCGGCCAACAGGTTCAGGAAAATGGCTCCCGACAGCCTCTGGAATCTCTTCATCATCTCAAATTACCCCATCCACGATTCACGGCGAAGAATGAGGTCCAACTTGCCAAGTTGCAAGCTGGTTGAATGATGGCGAAAGCCACCGCTGATCGTCCTTTTGGGACTTAATGCGGAGCCAGCCCCAGCTCGATCCCGGTGCGGTCTTCCAGTGCGAACTTGTCGAACAGGTCAGCGCTCGCCGAATTCAACCCGACAACCCGCGTATGCCGCCCGTTGCGACGCATGCGGTCAATGACCTTTTCCAGCGCACCAATTGCCGAAATGTCCCAGAAATGCGCCTTCGACACGTCGATCACCACATTGTGTGCAGCGTCTTCGTACTGGCTTTCCGGGCCGAGCATTTCCATGAACTTGTCGACGCTGGCGAAGAAGATTTCACCTGTCACTACATAGACCGCGCTGTGCGGACGGCGCACGCGCTCGACCGTGAACAAGTTGCGGACCTTGTTGGCGAAGAAGATGCCCGAAAGCAGCACGCCTACAAGCACGCCCAGCGCCAGATCATGCGTCCAGACAACCACCACGACGGTCGCGATCATAACCAGCGAGCTAGTGGGTGGATGGCGGCGCAGGTTCGGGATCGAGTTCCAGCTGAACGTCCCGATCGATACCATGATCATCACTGCGACCAATGCCGGCATCGGGACCTGCCCAACGTATGAGCCAAGCACAGTAAGCAAGAACAACAGGAACGCGCCTGCGGTAAATGTCGAAAGACGACCACGGCCGCCCGAGGCCACGTTGATAACTGACTGACCAATCATCGCGCAGCCGCCCATTCCTCCGAAGAACGCAGCCGCAATGTTGGCAACGCCCTGGCCCGCGCTCTCGCGTTGTTTGTTGCTGTCCGTGTGGGTCATGTCATCGACGATCTGCGCCGTCAGCAGGCTTTCCAGCAGGCCGACAGCCGCCATCGTCAGCGAGTATGGCGCAATGATTTTCAGCGTTTCCCAGGTCAGCGGCACGTCGGGGATCGCGAAGAATGGCGGTCCATCGGGAAGTTTACCCTCGCCCGCGACGTTATTGACCGGCAGGCCCCAGAACACCGCCGCCGCTGTCAGCAGGACGATGGCCACCAGCGGGCTTGGCACAGCCTTGCTGATGCGCGGAAAGCCGTAAATGATCGCCAGACCCGCCGCGACCATGGCGTAGGTCCACCAGGTCACTCCGTCATTTCCGGGCAGCAATTGCGGGATTTGCGCCATGAAGATCAGGATCGCGAGTGCGTTGACGAAGCCTGTAATAACCGAGCGGCTGACGAATTGCATCAGCAGGTCGAGCCTGAGCAGCGCAGCGATGCCCTGGAAAATGCCCATCAGGATTGTCGCAGCGAAGAGGTAATCGACCCCCCATTCGTCGACCAGCGGGATCACCACCACGGCAACCGCAGCGGTCGCCGCCGAGATCATGCCGGGCCGCCCGCCGGTCAGCGCGATTACCATCGCGATCACAACCGAGGCATAAAGGCCAACGCTCGGATCTACGCCCGCGATCAGGGCGAAACCAATCGCTTCCGGAATCAGCGCCAGAGCGACGACGATACCGGCAAGGATGTCAGCGCGCGGCTGAGCCAGCCAGTCACGGCGGAATGTTGCCGCGAAGGAGCGGTCTACAGTCATGGGAATTTCCAGAATTCGAGTAGATCGAGAGCTGTGCCCCGATGCGTTCGGTGCTGTTCTATGCGCTTATGCTGCATTGCACAATGGTGAAGTCAGTTTCGCCCCTGCCTTTCGCCCCATCATGGTTAATTTCGCGTTTCCTCAAAATCTGGGAGGTTTGTTAGGCGCTGTCAGCCAAAAGGAACACGCCCCCGCTGTCCGGCGGAAGGCAGGTGACCCGATCACGTGTCGTTTCAAGCGATCCCGCAAGGGACCAATGTGCATCAGGCCGGTGCGGAATGTGTGAGGCACATCCGCCCGGCCTTTTGGGTTTCAGGACAGGAGCCTAATTCACGCACCCTCATTCGATTGCAGCCGCAATTGTGCATTCTCTTTTTCAAGTTCTGCTACACGAGTCTCGAGATTTGAGACTGCCTCCTTCACTTCTGCTGCGTCGAACTTTTTAGTGATATGTTGAGGACAATTCCAATCGTAGGCCTCTAACGTCAGGACCACAGCGCGCTCAGCAACTCCACCATAATCAGGCAATTGCAGCGCGGCCGCCAATTCAGGCTCACTTGTCAGGTCATGATAGGAGGCGCGAGCGAACATCTTCATGCGGCGGCGGCGCTTGTAGTCCATCAAGAACAGCGCCACCCGATTGTCTGCGGAAAGGTTACCAAGCGAGATATATTGCCGGTTCCCGCGAAAATCGAGAAAGCCAATTCTGCGTTCATCGAGCAATTTGAGGAACCCCGTCGGGCCGCCGCGATGCTGGACATAGGGCCAACCAGTCTCCGAAACGCTCGCCATATAGAAAGAGTTTCGTTCAGCTATGAACGCAGCCGCGTTGTCATCGAAGTGATCAAACGCGCGGTCGCCCTCAAAATTCTCGAACAATCCCGCCGCATCGTTTTCAGCTTGCGCTGCGCGAACTGAAGGCGTCAGGGCGATATCCATAAATCCGTAAGGCATGATGTAACCTTTCCGTCGATCGACCCCGCTTCAATTCATAAAGTCGCTGCTACCAACGCCCTATCCATATCTTCTTTCAGGTCGGCGATATCTTCTAGTCCGACATTGATCCGCAGCAGCCCCTCGGTCACGCCCATATCCATGCGGGCGTCCTCGCTCAGACTGGCATGCGTGGTCGAGGCCGGGTGGCACATTAGGCTGCGCGCGTCGCCGATATTGTTCGAGATATCGATCAGTTCTAGCGCATCGAGGATAGCAAAGGCCCGTTCGCGGGTTCCAACGTCGAAGGCGAAGATCGGTCCCGTCATGTCCATTTGAGCGAGCGCGAGATCATGGCGGGGATGGCTGGGCAGGCCGGGATGCAGCATTTGACCGCCCGCCTTCTCCAGACGCGGTTCGAGGAATTGACCCAGCGCTACGGCTTGCTCGCTCTGACGCTTGGCTCGCAGATCGAGCGTTTCAAGTCCCTTGTGCACCACCCACGCGTTGAATGGGGAGAGGTTCGGCCCTGTGTTGCGCTGGAACGGCAGAAGCGTCTCGTTGATCCATTCTTCGCTGCCGCAAATGGCACCGGCGAGCACCCTGCCCTGACCGTCCATCAACTTGGTTGCGCTATAAGCGACCACGTCCGCGCCGAATTCCATCGGGCGCTGGAGCGCAGGGCTGGCGAAAGCATTGTCGACCACCGTTGTGATTCCATGCGCCTTCGCTAGGTCGCAGACGAATTGCAGGTCTACGATATCGAGCGTCGGATTGGCCGGAGTCTCGAAAAAGAATACCTTGGTGTTGGGCTGGATTGCCGCCTCCCATGCAGCATCCTCGGCGCTGTCGATCACCGTCGTTTCGATCCCGAACCTGGGCAAGAGACTGTCGACCAGCCAGCGACAAGAACCGAAAGCCGCGCGCGCGGCAACACAGTGATCGCCAACAGAAAGCTGACACAAAAGCGCAGCGGTCATTGCCGCCATTCCGCTGGCCTGCGCGCGGCAAGCCTCGGCCCCTTCCAACAGCGCGATCCGCTCCTCAAGCATCGCGACGGTCGGGTTTTGTAGGCGCGAATAGGTCATGCCATCCGCATCACCAGCGAAACGATCCGCAACGGTCTGCGCATCGTCGTAAGCGTAGCCCGAAGTGAGGAACAAGGCCTCGCTGGTCTCGCCATGCTCGCTGCGCCAGGTCCCGCCGCGCACGGCGCGGGTGGCAGGTCGCCAATTGCGCGTTGCCGCGCGGTCCATTCCGGTGGTCTTCTTCATGGCAGGGACGATTAGGGGCGCGTGCGGAGCCTTACAACCCGCTTGCGTCCAGACCGTCGCTTGCGGTGCGTTCATGCCCGACCACGCCAAGCATCAACGTCCCTTCAAGCAGCGTCATCAGATAACGAGCGCCGCCTGCAGGGTCTGGATCGCCTTCGGGCATTTGCGTTTCGAGCCAGGCAAGTTGCTTGGTCATCATCGCATCGGCAGCTTCACGATAGCCCGCAATCCCGCGCGCTGATCCGGCGACAATCTCCCACCACAGCACCATGAAGGGCTGCATCATCGGGTGTCGGCCCTGCTCCAGAATGCGCTCGAAACATTCATTGCGAGTCTTGGGACGATCAGCTCCCATCGCCGCATCGAGCGCTGTGGAGTAGATGCCGGCAATATGTTCGAGCAAGTCGGCGACCAGCTGCTCCTTGTTCCCGAAATGATAGATCAGCATCCGGTCGCTGGTCCCCGCTGCCTTCGCAAGAGGCCGCAGACTCGCCCCGCCCAGCCCATTGTTGAGCACATGCGCAGCAAGTTTGGGCAGCAGCGTTTCGCGGGAAAGTGGTGGGTTCGCCATTTTGCGCTTGTAGCGATTGCTACATTCGGTTACCAGTCTTTGTAGCACTCGCTACATAACGACTCGGAGATTGACCGATGGACACGCTGCAAATCACCTTTTGGGCCATAATCATCTTTGGGGCGGCGGCGTGGGCCTACATCGTCTTCGCCAAACCAGCACATGGCAATTCCACTCTTGCCGCGATGCTTTCCGGCGGCTTCGGTGCCTACACGGCAGTGCAGATCTGGCAGGAAGGCGTGGTGATGTTCTTCACCAACCACTCCGTCAATCTGACCGGAATTCAAGTGTGGTGGGATTTGGTGATGTGCGTAATGATCGCGCTGTTCTTCATCGCCCCGCGCGCCCGCAAGGTCGGAATGAACGTCCCGCTGTGGGCGCTGTTGTGCGGATGCACGGCCAGCATTGGCTTGCTCGCGATGATTGCGCGCCTGTTCTGGTTGGAAAATCAAACTGAAACACCCTCTGTCGCGAACCCCGCCAAAGCGTAAATACTCTTGTCCGCTGCCAAGCGCTTACCTAAGCGCTTGGCAACCATGTCAGCGGTCGCCACACCCTCTGTCTCCGAACAAGAACTAGCGGGGCCACCTGAATTGCCGCGCGATCCGTGGCTGTGGTGCTTGCTGATACCAGCCATATTTGCGGCACTGGCAAGCATCCGCCTGACCATACCGAGTGCGCCGTATTTCGACGAAGTGCACTATCTGCCCGCCGCGCGCGAGATGCTGGCGATCCTCGAAGGGCGCGGCGAATACCTCAATCGCGAGCATCCGCTGCTCGGCAAACAGCTGATTGCGCTGGGCATATACCTGTTCGGCGATACCCCGCTTGGCTGGAGGATCGTACCACTGATCGCAGGGACAATCGCGGTCTGCGCGAGCATGCGCGCGCTGTGGCAGGCAAGCCAGGATCACTTCGCCACGATTGCTTTCGGTGTTCTGCTGGCGACGGGGTTCCACCTGTTCGTTCACGCCCGGATCGCGATGCTCGACATCTTTATGGCGATGTTTCTGAGCCTTGCTGCGTGGTTCTTCGCCGCCGCCATCCGCAAGCCCGAAACCGGGCGCTGGCGACTGGCCATTGCAGGTGTCGCGCTCGGCTGCGCCTTGGGATCGAAGTGGAACGCGGTGCCACTCGCAATGGTGCCCGGCATCACGTTCTTCGCCGCGCGCCTGTCAGCCGGGCGGCGGCGGTTGCTGACCAGCCGCCGCGGCGTTCCGGTGCCGGGCATTTCACTGCTCGAAGCGTTCGTATGGCTCGGGATCGTGCCGTTGTTGATCTATGCCCTGACATTCGCGCCGGGTTACTGGCTCAGCGACTATCTGCGCCCCTCCCCGCTCGCCGAAAAGGGGATTATCGGGCTGCACCGCGAGATGCTGGACATGCAAGCGTCTGTCGTCAGCCCGCATTCCTATCAGAGCACATGGCAGCAATGGGTGCTGAACAAGCGCGGCATTTGGTATCTCTACGAATTCACCGACAGTGCGCAGCGCGGGGTGCTGCTGATTGGCAACCCGCTTACGATGCTGCTGGGCCTCCCGGCTCTGTTCTGGTGTCTCATCTGGGGCCTGTATCGCAGCGACTGGGCGAAGGTCGCGACGGTCGTGGGCTTTGGCGTGAGTCTTGGCCTGTGGCTGATCGCGAACAAGCCAGTACAGTTCTACTACCACTACATGATGCCGAGCTGCTTCCTGCTTGCAGCACTGGCGTTGGTCCTCGGCGATATCCACCGCAGCGCGCAATATCGCTGGGTGAGCTATGTCGTGCTGGCGGGAAGTGCGGCGTTCTTCGCGCTGTTCTTCAAGATCCTGACGGCGGGCGAATTGGAAGGGCCAATGAGCTTCGCCAAATGGGCGTGGCTGGAGGGCTGGAGATGAGGATGAGGAGGCTGGTGGCTTCGCTTCTATTGCTGGCAACTCCAGCAAACGCCGATGATCGGTTCAACTGCCCTAAGCCGAAAGGTGATCTCAGGCCCGACCGCGATGCAATCGCGAACGCTTGGCCATCGCACATCGACAGAATTCTGCCCGAACTTGTGGAGGTCGATTTCCGTTGCAGGGTCGATGGCAATGGCAGTTTTGTCGACTGCATATTCGTGACCCGGCAAGCGCTGAAAGAAAATCAAGAACGCATCGTACAACGAGCTGCGTCAAGAATTATGCGCGCCACGAAAACGGACGTTCCCAACCAACCGTGTGTCGCCAACAAAATTGCGTTTAAGCAGGGCGATACGGCTCGTGACTCAATACCGTCCCCAGACGAAACGGCTGCTCAGAGCGAAGTTCCAAACTGAGCCGATAAGTATGCCGCACAAGGCTGAGAGCATCCAGAATACGCCGCTTGATTCGAGGAACGTCGCGACGGCAACATTCGCGAAGCCGCCGACGGCACAGGTTAGGCAGAACCCTGCCCAGCCTCGCAGAACTTCGCCCCAGCCAGTCAGGCGCTTGTCGCGGTAAGTCAGCCAATTGTTGAGCCAGAAATTGAAGCTCATCGCTGTCAGAACAGCGACCAATTGCGCGCGCCAAAACGCATCGAGCAGATGCGGAAACAGCGCGAACAAGACCGCGTAATGCACGATCACACCCAGCCCACCGACGGTCCCGAACAGCGCAAACCGCGTCGGGATCACTCGGCCCAATGTCTTGTCGTAAAGCCCGGCGAGAAAATCGAACAGGATTGCGCGGTCAAGCTTGCTTTCGCCTTCGCGGCGTTTGGCAAAGTTGAGCGGAAATTCCTTCACTTTGATGGGCTCGTCGGAGGTCGCGAGCAGATCGAGCAGTATTTTGAACCCAATCCCCGACAAACGCGGCACCAATTCCCGCGCGGTTGCGGTAGGCAGCATGAAATAACCGCTCATCGGGTCGGTCAACTCGACGCCGGTCAGCCTGCGCGCCATCGCATTGGCCATACCGGATAGTTTTTCGCGTTCCGGCTCAGCCCAATCGGCAGTGCTGGCCCCTTCGGCGAAGCGCGAGGCGACACAGATATCGGCCTCACCTGCCTTGAGGCTAGCGAGCATTTTGGGGAGCAACGCCGGGTCATGTTGGTGGTCAGCATCCATTACCGCGCTGTAGGGAGCAGCGGTTGCGCAAAACCCTTCGATTGCGGCACTTGCCAACCCGCGCCGTCCGATCCGCTGGATTACCCGGACACGCCGATCGGACTGCGCCAGTGCGCGCGCTTCGTCCGCCGTGCCATCCTTGCTGTCATCGTCGACAATCAGGACTTCCCAACCCTCAGCGCCAAGCGCACCCTCAATCCGTTCGACCAACGGCGCGAGGTTCCCGCGCTCATTCAGTGTCGGAAGGATAATGGCCAGATCGAGCATGTCCGCCAATCGGCGTCAGAGGCGCTCACGCACGGCCGCGCCAATTTCCTCGCAGCCATGCTCGCCGCCCAGATCACCGCCGCGAATGCCGTCAGCCAGAGCTTTCGAAACTGCCGTCTCGATCTGCACGGCCTCAGCTTCGCGACCAAACGAGTGCCGCAGCATCATTGCCGCCGACAGGATCGTCGCCATCGGGTTGGCCTTGCCCTGACCGGCAATATCGGGCGCGCTGCCGTGGATCGGTTCGTAAAGGCCGAAAACGCCATGATCGGTCTCGCGCTCACCCACCGAGGCACTGGGAAGCAGGCCAATGGAGCCAACCGCCGCGCTTGCCAGATCGGAGAGGATATCGCCGAACAGATTGCCGGTCAGGATCACGCCGAACTGCGCAGGATTGCTGATGATCTGCATCGCGGCGTTGTCGACATACATGTGACTGAGATCGATATCAGGATGGGACTTCGCCGCGTGCTTCACCGTGTCACGCCAAACCTGACTGGTTTCGAGCACATTGGCTTTGTCGACGCTACAAAGTCTTTGTTTTCTTGGGCAATCGCCAGCCCGAGCCGTGCGGAATGCGACCTGTGCGATGCGCGAGACCTCTGGTTCGGAGTAGGACATCATGTCCCATCCCTCGCGGCTGCCATCATTCGCCACCCGCTCGCCCTTGTCGCCGAAATAGACGTCGCCGGTCAGCTCGCGCACGATCATCATGTCGAGCTCGCCCGCAATCTCCGGCTTGAGCGGTGAAAGATGCTCCAGCCCCGCAAACACCTTGGCCGGGCGCAGATTGGCGAACAGGTCCAGCTCCTTGCGCAGGCCCAGGATCGCCTGTTCGGGCCGAAGGTGCCGTTCCAACCCGTCGCAGTCCGGATCACCCACCGCGCCGAACAGCACGGCGTCGCAGGATTTGGCGATAGTCAGCGTCTCTTGCGGCAAGGGGTGGCCGTGGCGCTTGTATGCAACGCCGCCGACATCGCCGTCGAACATCGTCAGCCCCGGCAGGTCCAGCGTTTCGAGAACGCGCACCGCTTCGCGTGTGACTTCCGGGCCAATTCCGTCGCCGGGCAGGACTGCAATCTTCATTTTGAAACGCTCACTTCAGCATGCGGCCAAGCCGCTCCCCCAAGGCTATCCGCGCGGCCATAACATCGCTTTTGCTGTCGGCAAGCACATAGCGGCCCAGCGGCCTATGCAGCGCCCGGAAGGTGTCGAACTGCGCTTCGAAATCGCCCTCCATATCGGGGCGCTGACCGCCGTAGCCCATCTCGCGCAGCAGCATCGTCTCATACGCAACCATCGCCGCCAACCACCCGCTCGCGGAAGGGGCATGGCAAACCGCGTCCAAGAGCGCTGAGAGCGCCTGGTAGAGCGAGGGATAAGGATTGCGTTCCGGCAGGGCGCTCGCAGTCAGCACGCAAGCCCAATTGATCGCGGCGGCGGGCAGCGGCTCGGTCATCCACGGCCCGCGACTTTCCTCCAGTTCCAGCCGAGCAAACGGCAATTGGCTGTCGGACTTTGAGCGCAACTCCAGTGCGACAGCATTGCCCGGGATCATGACGGGACGAAGCTGCCGCCCGCGCCCGCCCGCAACATAGCCCGCGACCAGACCGTATTCCTCAGTCAGCAGCCGAGCGATTGCCGCGGTTTCGCCATGCGGACGCGAGGCGACCAGAATGGCGGGCGCGCTGACAATCATTCAGCTTCGGTCAGCCCCAGCTGCTTCTCGATAAATTCGGCCTGTTTGCGGTAATAGAACAGCTGGTTGGAGAGCTTGCGCCAGCCATGCCCTTCATCCGGAATACGCACGAAGGGTGCTTCTATCCCGTTGGCGCGCAGTGTTTTTACCATCACTTCGGTTTCATAGATGTCGATGCGCGGGTCCATCACACCGTGCGAATACAGCACCGGCACGTTGATCTGATCGGCTTTGCGGATCGGCGAATTGACCGTGTAATATTCCTTCCAGCGTTCCTCAGTGATGTCGCCATATTCGATCCGATCCGAGGCTTTGAGCGCGGGCGAGGCGATCTCCAGCGCGGTGACCCAATCGGCGACGCCGAACAGCGAGACGCCAGCGGCAAAGTTGCCCGGGTATTCAGCGAGCACTGCGTTGACCGCATAGCCGCCATACGATCCGCCCATCACCGCCGCGCGGTCTCCGTCGATCAAGCCATCGGCGGCAAGCGCATTCTTCATATCGACAAGATCACGAACCGAATCGAGCCGGTTCTCGCGGTCGTCGAGTGTCGTGTAGGTTCGCCCTAGCCCGGTGCTGCCCCGCACATTGGGCTCGAACACCGCAACGCCGCGCGCGACATGATATTGTGCGATGGGATCGTAGGTCGCCTGCGATTGTGCTGTCGGTCCGCCGTGTACCGAGAACACAACCGGAGGCGCGTTCTCGCCAATGCTTGCTCCGTCGGGCAGATAGAGCAGCCCCTGTAGCTCCACGCCATCACGCGCCCGATAACGCACCACTTTCGGGCGAACCAGACGGTCGGGATCGAGCCCGGCATAGTTGGCCGCAAACACCTTCTCCGCAGTACCGGCAATAGGATTGGTCATCCAGATTTCACCTGGCGTCTGCCAGCCGTTCACGCGTACCAACAATTGCCCATCGCCCTCGCAATCGAGCGCATAATTACCCTCAGGAAGCTCAGGCATGGTGATAGGGCGCTTTTCGACTGTGTGCCAACCGCGCAGGACGTCAAAGCCGTCTTCGTTCTGCGTCCAATAGAGATACTGGCCACCTGGTCCGCCGCCGCACAGTTCCAAGTTCTCGACGTCGCTTTCGGTTTCGAAGACACGCGCGAAGGTTTCGCTTCCCAGCCGATAGAATGAGAGCGTACCGTATTCGCGATCAACATTGGTCGAGAAGTAGAAGCCGGATGAATTCGGCATCCACTCAAACCCGCCCAGAGTATGGCTGGCGCGATCCTCTGCCGGCGGCTTGGAAATGGTGGTCATCGCTTTGGTCGCGAGATCAAGCAGGAAGAGATTGTCGGCATCTTCGCCCACCGTCTCGGTGACGAGTGCAAATTTGCCGTCGGGCGAGATCGAGCGGGGAGCGAGGCCAAGCTCCGCCTCGACGATCAACTCGCTTTCGCCGTTCAATGTGCCGCGATAGACATCGAACACGCCCGTTCCGCGTGCGGTAGAGGCATAGACGAAACTGCCATCAGCCGCGAAATCGCCAAACTGGCGAAAGTCGCCGCGCGCGGCGGGCAGCACCTCGATTTCGGCCTGACCGTCTGGCGTAATGGCAAAGTAGCCCGGCTGCTCATTGCCATCGCGATCTGCTGAGTAAAACAAGGCGGAGCCGTCAGGCGTCCAGACCGGAGCGCGCACTCCTGTCCTGAAAGTTACTTGCTTCGGCACGCCACCGCCGGATGGCATGACCCACAGCTCGGACTGGCCCGTAACATCCCAAGAAAAAGCAATCGTCTTGCCGTCGGGCGAAAGGTTGGCGGCGCCCGGACCGCTGGCGAGCAAATAGCGCGCAATGTCGGCAGGGTATTCGCCCGCGCGGCCAATCGTCACATCGCTGCCGTCGGGTTCCATTGCCTCGATTGAAAGATCAGCGCCCTTGGCTCCGCCGAAGCTTTCTTCTGTGTCCTGAGCAAGTGCAGCGACAGGCAGCGCCGCGAACGCAGCGGTAGCCAACCAAAGGGAGCGTGGGGTCATAGGATACCTCTGTAAGATCAGCGGGAGATGCGCTGAACCTTAGAGGATCGAAGAGTGCTTGCAATCCTGCGCAGCGCGGCAGGCGCAGCGAATTACTTGCCGGAGAGCTTGGCTTCCAGCTCCGCGACCTTGGCTTCAAGCGCATCAGCCTGTTCGCGCGCTTTTTGCGCCATGGCTTTGACGGTATCGAATTCTTCGCGGCTGACGAAATCCATGCCGCCCATCGCCGCACGCATGCGTTCACGGGCGCTCTCACGCGCCTCGCGGGTCATGCCCGCCATGGTGCCAGCGGCGCTGTTTGCGAGCTTGACGAAGTCGGCGATGATCGGGTTTTCGCTTTGCATGTTCTATATTTGGCAATGCTCACCCTGAAGGGCAAGCATCTTTGTTCCGCACTCGCATCCGCGAGCGCGATTTCCTCGCTCACGCGACCTAAAGGTCGCATCGCTGCGGGCGGCCGGTCGGCCTTGCGACGCCTATGGCGTCGAGCCAGTGCAACATGGCGATCGCTTCGCGGAGCACGGCTGCGCAGCAGCCGCAAGGGCGACCGCCCGCCCGCAGGCCCGATAGGGCCGAGGAAGTCGCAGCCCGGATGGGCTGCGCCAAACTAAAGCACCACTTCCACCGCAGCGCCGCTGTCGCCGGTCAATCCGCCGTCCGGATTTTCGACAATGAACATGTAGTTGAGCGCCCCGGCAAAACACAGCCATCCGAGATACGGCACGAGAAGCAATCCTGCGCTCCGCCTCACTCGCCAAAACGCCGCAATTACGACGAGCAGCGTCACAATCGCCGCGCCGATCACGATCAGTCCGCCTTGCATATTTTGCGCGCCGAAGAACACTGGCGTCCATGCCAGCGTGATCGGGAAATGCACCGCGAACACGACCAGGGCGAGCGGGCGTCCAAACGCTCCCCAAGCGCTGGCCACCAGCGCGACAGCAAACCCTATCATCGCAAAGAGAATGCCCCAGACAATACCGAACGCCGCGGTCGGCGGAAAGATCGACGGCTTTGTAAGGCTATCGAACCAGACCGTATCGGGGCTGCCGAAACGGCCGGACAGGAAGCCCAGCAAAACAATCAGGGGAACCAGAAACAGCGACCAACGCAGGAAGCTGGCGCGAAGTTGCGCCTTTGATGCCAGGAAATTCATTATCTCTCCCGATAGCACGAAACCACGCTTTGCGCGCATGATTCGCCTGAAGCAGCATTCGAGCGGCGAGATACACATTCCATGGCGCGGGACCAAACGCGCTGGCTTGGCTCACCCTCATTTCGGCGCAACAAACGCCAGAATCCCCAGCCAAATTCGAAAGTTCGGTAAATGGACGTGCGTTTTGCAATCATTGTGTTAGCTTCGCCACATTCTTGCCGCGATTCGGGACGCTACACGGCAAGGAATCATCCATTCGCGCGTCCTGCCCGATCAAGGGCCCAATTTGGGGAACGAGTTACATGAAAAAGACCAACTTCGCTTCGATGCTCGCAGTCGCTGGCGGTCTCGCTGTTGCAACCGCCGCTTGCTCGGCACCTGCTGAAGACGGCGCTACCGACGCCGATACCACTGCTGTCGCTGAATGCGCTGCAGGCTGCTGTGCAGCTGCATGCGAAGGCGCTGGCTGCTGCGCTGCTGCCTGTGAAGGTGCTGCATGTGCCGCTGCATGCGAAGGCGCTGGTTGCTGCGCTGCAGAAGGCTGCTGTGCCGCTGCTTGCGAAGCTGCCTAAGCTTTAACGCTTCAAAGAATGCTGACGGCCGATCGCAACTCCATGTTGCGGTCGGCCGTTTTGCTTTGCGGGCGGAGCCGCCTATAAAACTCGCTTTGACAGTAACCTTCCGTGCTTCGTCACAGTAACTGGATATTATGGACAAGCTTCAAGCCGCGCAGACCGTTATCGAGACAATCACGCAAATGGCGCAGGAGCAGCGCCCGCTGATGCTTCGTGTCGTGCCCGAAGATGGTGCGAATTTCTGGACTCACTATCCGGAAAAGGACGCCCGCGACGAGTTCTGCAAAGCGCGCTGGTATTACCATGTGCATGCTCCGGGAAACCGCGATGCCGATGAGCACGGCCATTTCCATCTGTTCCTGCACCGGACGCAGCTGCCCGATGGGTTGGAGCCGAAGGTTTGGCCGCCTCAGGGTGAAGAAGCGAAAGCTCACGTGACCCACCTGATCGCCCTGTCGATCGACACGCTCGGTATCCCGCGCTCGTGGTTCACCGTGAACCGCTATGTGACCAACGAATTCCTCTATCCCGCCGAGACGATGATCGAGCATCTCCCGGCATTCAACGTCGATCACACCAAGGAAGACGACCTCGTCAACCGCTTCGTCACTGCGATGGTGGCGCTTTACAGTGAAGAGATCGAAGACTTGCTGCGCCAACGCGATACAAGGCACGCTGCACTGGTCGAAGAGCATGGCGACAAGGCGTATGAGCTGGCCTCTGGTGAAGAGGTGCTGTCACAGATCCCAATCGATCTGGATGCCAAGATCAATTCGCTCGACTGGCCCGAGGAAGCAGAGGCGTAGCTCTCAATTCGTCATTGCGAGGAGCGCAGCGACGAAGCAATCCATGGCCTAACGGTTAAGCTCAAAGAACAGGTCTCGCCAATCCGGATCGGTGGCTTCGATCAACGCGATCTTGGCCTTTCTCGACCCACCTTTGATCTGTTTCTCTCGTTCAATAGCAGCTTCCATCGTTGAATGTAGCTCAAGCCAAACGAGAAGCTTGCATCGATACTTCTTCGTGAATCCTTCGACCAGGCTCTCGCGATGCTGCCACGCTCGCTTTGGCAGGTCAGACGTGACTCCGGTATAGATCGCGCCATTCTTCTGGTTCGCCATCATATAGACGGCTGGCTGAAAGTTGGATGATCGGTCCATGGATTGCTTCGCCTCCGGCTCGCAATGACGAGTTCCTTCTTAACCCCGCCTCGCCGAAATCAGGAATTCCACATTGCCTTGAGGTCCGGTGATCGGACTTTCAACAATTCCTTCGATATCCCAGCCAAGTCCCTCAAGCCATTCGCGAACTTCGCGGCACACGCGCTGATGCAGAACCGGATCGCGAACGACTCCGCCCTTGCCGACCTCTTCACGCGCAACATCGAATTGCGGCTTAATCAGCGCAACCAAACGGCATTCCGACGCGGCCAGTTCGAGCGGGCGCTCGAGCACTTTTGAAAGGCTGATAAAACTCGCATCGCACACAACCCAATTACTCGGGCGGTTTATCTGCTCGGGCGTCAGAATTCGTGCGCTGGTCTGTTCCAGCACTGTCACACGATCATCCTGGCGCAGTTTCCACGCAAGCTGATTAGTGCCGCTGTCGACCGCGAACACATGGGCAGCGCCCTTGGTGAGCAGCACATCGGTGAAACCGCCGGTCGAGCTCCCGATATCCATCGCCACCGCACCGCTCGGATCGAGTGCGAAGTGCTCGATTGCATGCGCCAGCTTGATCCCACCGCGACTGACCCAAGGGTGGTCGCGCCCGCGCACTTCAAGCGGCGCATCCTCGGCCAATTGCTGGCCCGGCTTGGCGATCTTGGATTCGCCCGAAAACACCGTTCCCGCCATGATGAGCGCCTGCGCACGCGTGCGGCTTTCGGCCAGTTCCCGCTCGACCAGCAGGTGATCCGCGCGGCGCTTAGCCATCGGTCGGATTTTCTGCGGAGAGCGGCGAATAGGTCATGGACGCACCCGCCGTTAGCGCGCATTTAGGCGACATGAAAGCAATCCATTTCAAGCTTGTCAGCGCCATGGCACTCGGCGTGTCAGCCTGCGCATGCGTTCCAACCGCAGAAGCGCCAGCCGCTCCATCCGCACCGATTGCAACCCCTGCACCGGCTCCGACACCCACTCCCGCTCCGCCGCCGCCTCCTCCTGCTGTGGAGGAGCCGCGCTTCGAAAACTATCTCGATGCGCCGCAGACGGTCGGAACTTGGGGTTACGGCGCCGACCCCGACACGACGATGGCGTTCTTCGGCACTGGAGAGAACGAACTTGCCGCGTCCTTCGTCGTACTCTGCCGCGTTGGTACTGGTGAAGTCTGGCTAGGACGGCGCGGGGCGAACTCCCCGCGTACGATGGAAATCAAGACCGAAACGGTGACGCGCGTGCTTCAAGCCGATTTGATGCGCCGCGAAGGCAGCATTGTCGTCGCCAAACTATCAGCGCGGGATCCGCTGCTTGATGCGATGGCAATTACGAAAGGGCGCTTTGCAGTCGGCGTGGAAGGTATGCGGACACTATACCTACCAGCTTGGGCCGAAGTGACGCGCGCGATTGAAGATTGCCGGTAAGATTCGTTTCCCGCTTTCCACAGCCATGCGATGATTGACATGCCTCAAAGGCACTAAAACAAGAAACGCCCAAGGTTTCCCCTGAGCGCGTTCCAATATCGTCTGAGCGAAGGCGCATTATTCTGACGTGGGAAAAGTTTTTTTCAAGTCTTGTCTTGGCACCTCTTCTGACTCAGATTGGTTGGTGAGGTTAGCGGTGAACGCGAACTTCGGCCCCCGGTGATACGGCGAGGTCTTGGCTTTCAAGCGCGAAAGGAGGTGATCCGATGTCTCATGGTTCAGTAGCGAGGTCGGTGAAGATCCCTACGGAGCATATTCGGTAATCTCCTTACCGAGTGAGGTTTCGTGAGCGGCACTTCCGGCCGCTGACCATGAAAGGGCGGTTCCCCGACGGGCGGAGCCGCCCTTTTCATTTGGTTTTTTTGTTTTGCGCACGCCATCCGGCGCGCGATTTCCTCGACCCTGACGGGTCTGCGGGCGGGCGGTCGCCCTTGCGGCTGCTGCGCAGCCGAGCTCCGCGACCAAGCCAGTACCTTGGAATGGTTCGGACCCGATAGGGTCCGCAAGCCCGACCGGGCGCCCGCAGCGACGCGCCCGAAGGGCGTATGAGCGAGGAAATCGCGCTCGCGGATGCGAGTGCGCAAAGAAAGACTCAAATCTTGCCCTTCGTTTCTTCCGATACTAATCGCTCCCCCATGCACTTCACCCGTATTCCCCACCCTGCCCCGACGCATGACAACGTCCGCAAAGCCGCCATCGCCGATCCCGGCTTCGGCACCGTGTTCACCGACCACATGGTCACGATCGACTATGATGAAGCCAAGGGCGGCTGGCATTCAGCCCGCATCGGCCCGCGCGAGGCGATCTCCCTCGATCCTGCCGCCAGCGTGCTGCACTACGCGCAGGAAATATTCGAGGGGATGAAGGCCTTCACGCATGAAGACGGCGGCCTGGCACTGTTCCGTCCGGAGGAGAACGCACGCCGCTTCAATGACAGCGCGCGGCGCATGGCGATGCCGGAAATCCCTGAGGAGCTGTTTCTCGATGCGGTGAAGCTGGCGGTCGAGACCGACGCCGACTGGATGCCTCCAGTTGAGGGCGGCTCGCTCTATATCCGCCCCTTCATGTTCGCTTCCGAAGCGTTTCTTGGTGTGCGCCCGGCCAAGCAATACAAGTTCGTCGTGATCGTTGTGTCGACCGGCAACTACTTCAAGAAGGGCGTGAACCCGGTCAAAATCTGGGTCAGTCAGGACTACGTTCGCGCGGCCCCCGGCGGCACCGGCGCGGCCAAAACCGGCGGCAACTATGCCGCCTCTCTGGTTCCGCAGGCCGAAGCCATTTCGCATGGCTGCGATCAGGTCGTCTTCCTCGACGCAATTGAGCACAAATGGGTCGAGGAATTGGGCGGCATGAACCTGTTCTTTATCCGCGACGATGGCAGCGTGATCACTCCGCCGCTGACCGGTACAATCCTGCCCGGCATTACCCGCGACTCGCTTGTAGCGATGCTGCGCGAGGAAGGGCTGGAAGTGCGGGAGGAACCGTACTCGATCGACCAATGGCGCGAGGAAGCGGAGAGCGGCAAACTGCTCGAAACCCTCGCCTGCGGCACGGCTGCGGTGGTGACCCCGGTGGGTACAGTCGCCTCACCCAACGGCGAGTTCACCATCGGCACCGGCGGCATCGGCCAAATGGCGCAGAAAATGCGCGAGCGACTGGTCGGCCTGCAACACGGCGCGGTCGAAGACAAACACGGCTGGGTGATGCGGGTTTGAGTGCGAGTATGCGAAGGTGATCCAATTGAGAAAGATCCTGGGCGATGTCGCTGTGATACTAGGTGATCGCTTGAAGCGGTGCCAAAAAGAGGCGTCCGAACAGCTTCCTCCAGTTGGCTGTTCGGACATTTTCACCTCCACTAGAGACGAACCTCAGGACAAGCTCAGCTCGGCGATGCGGGTTTAAGCGATGGCAGTTGATCCCTTTGCTCCCAGTCTGTCGGATAGGCTCCGCAGCGGATTGGGGCTCGCGGCGTTCCTATTGATTGCAGCTGTGCTGGCATTCGTTGTCTACTTCGCTCTGATTGCAGAAGAAAAGCCGGTACAGACCGAAACGGCTGAGGTGATCGGGTATGGGATGGGTGCGGGTTACTCCGGCAACAAGCCGCTGCTGAAAGTGATGACAGCGCGGGGCGACGAGCGATCCATTTCGGTCGAACCCGGCGTGTTGGAAAGCTGCCAGGTCGGCGATGAAGTTCTGCTACACCGCCAAGGTGTAAACCTGACCGTTGCCGCTCGGATGTGCGAATGATGGCGGCAGCTCCAACGATCCAAGTCGCCGCGCTCTATTGCTTCGCGCCTTTCGACGATCCGACCTCGCTGCAAGCGCCCTTGCAGGCGGAGTGTGAGGAAGCGGGAACCAAGGGCACCATCCTGCTGGCGCCAGAGGGCGTGAACGGCACCATTGCCGGCTCACCCGATGCGATCAGAGCGGTGCTCGACCATATCCGCAGCTTGCCCGGTTGCGCCGAGTTCGACGTCAAATATTCTCACGCCGACGAAATGCCCTTCAACCGCATGAAGGTGCGGCTCAAGCGCGAGATCGTCACGATGGGTGAGCCTGATATCGATCCGCGCGCCAGTGTGGGCCGCTATGTCGCGCCGCAGGATTGGAACGATCTGATCAGCGATCCCGACACCATCGTGATCGACACCCGCAACGATTACGAGGTTGCCATCGGCACTTTCGAAGGCGCGGTCGATCCCAAGACGCCCAGCTTTCGCGACTTCCCGGCATGGTTTCGCGCAAATCGCGACGAGTTGCTCGACGGCAAGAAGAAAGTCGCGATGTTCTGCACCGGCGGCATTCGCTGCGAGAAATCGACCAGCTTCCTGCGCTCCGAGGGTGTCGAGGACGTGTTCCACCTGAAAGGCGGCATCCTCAAATATCTCGAAACCGTCCCGCAGGATGAAAGCCTGTGGGATGGCGAGTGCTTCGTGTTCGATCAGCGTGTGTCGGTGAAGCACGGGCTGGAACTTGGCTCCTATGGCCAATGCTTCGCTTGCCGCATGCCGCTGAGCGAGGAAGAGATGGCCTCGCCCGACTATGCGCCGGGCGTCAGCTGTCCGCATTGCATCGATGAGCGCGATGAGGCGCAGCGGGCGCGCTATGCCGAGCGGCAAAGGCAACAGCAGCTCGCCAAGCAGCGCGGCGAAGCGCATGTCGGGGCGAGTATCGAGCGATCAGCCGACGATGCACCAAGCGTTCCCGATGGCGGTTGGGAAGCGAACTTTCCCGGCGGCCTGACGCCAGAGACAGACGAGAACGGCGAGTGAGCGATCTGCCGATCCTCTACAGTTTTCGCCGCTGCCCCTATGCGATGCGGGCACGCATGGCGCTTTGGTCGGCGGGCATCACGGTCGAACTGCGCGAGGTGAAACTCGCCGACAAACCGCCGGAATTGGCCGAAGCTTCACCCAAAGCGACCGTGCCTGTGCTGGTTCTTGCCGATGGGACCGTGCTCGAAGAAAGCATCGCGATCATGCGCTGGGCGCTAGATCAGAATGACCCTGAGAACTGGCTCGATGGCGATGACACCGCGCTGATCACCCGCAATGACGGGCCGTTCAAACACAGCCTTGATCGTTACAAATACCCGACCCGCTACCCGGACGAGGCCAAGGGTGATGAGGATACGTTCCGCCTCGACCATCGCACTCATGGGCTGGCTTTCCTGCAAGACCTGGATGAGCGACTGGGAAGCAGCGCGCAGCTGGGCGGCGACCATCGCGCCCTCGCCGATGTCGCGCTGTTCCCCTTCATCCGCCAATTCGCGAACACCGACCGTGATTGGTTCGACGCGCAAGGATTGCCGCATGTGCAGGAATGGCTCGAAAAGCACCTAGCCTCTGATCTCTTCAAGGCCATCATGCCTAAATATGCGCCGTGGAAAGCAGGCGACGAGCCGCTCGTTTTCGGTCCCTCCAAGTAGTTCAGCACGCACGCCCTTTTACCGGTGATTCACCATTTCAGGTCAGGATGGTGCGATGGATAGCTTTGATCCCTCCTTCAATGTCTCCATCGATCGCGTGCACTGCGTGGTGCGCTTCGCTGCGAGCGGCATGTGGGAGGAGAAGCAGATCAAGGAAGCCTCTGTAAAGATCGGCGAAGCCGCAGCGCCGTTCATCCTTGCAAAACAGCGGTTCTCCATGCTCGGCGACTATTCCGAAGCGATTACGCAGTCGCAACAGGCAGCGATCGTGATTCGCTCAAGCATCGAGACAGCGGTAAAACTGGGATTAGCTCGCATTGGAGTCGTCGGGGCGTCGGCGCTTGTAAAAATGCAATACAAGCGGATGGACGATATCGTCGAAATTGAATTCTTCGACACCAAAGTCGATGCGCTGCAGTGGCTGCGATCGAACGAACAGGCCGCCTAAACGGCCAGTTCCTCCCGGAATGCATCGATCAGCCAACTTGTCGCTGGGCCGAGCTTCGTATCGCGACGCCATAATGCGCTGAGGCGATAGGCTTCCTCTCCGGGTTTCTCTGGCAGATCGAGTTCAACCAGCCGCCCATCTTGCAGGTCACGCGTCACCATTTCGCGCGGCATATTTCCCCAACCCAGCCCTTCCTTAAGCAAACTGTGCTTGGCGCCGAGATCGCCGAGCCGCCAGCTTTCCGGGCTAAGCACCGAGAATTCCTGACCTTCGGTGAAAGAGGATCGGTCGGACAATACAAGTTGCATGTGCTTGCGGCTCTCGCCCGGAGCCACGTTGGGACTGGCGAGTGGATGATCGGGGGCTGCAACCGGCACCAGTTCGACCGCTCCGATGAATTGCCGCTCAAACGCGGGGTGGTCGACAATGGTCGGCCCACCAATCGCGAGATCGCCATCTTCGTCGAGCAGACATGCCGCGACTGCGCCCAGCCCTTCGATGTTGAGAGAAAGCGCGACTGTCGGGAACATGGCTCGGAATTCACGCAGAACCTTCGCGGTCACTTCGCCTGGCACCATGACGTCGATCACCAGCGAGACATTGCTTTCGAGCCCAGAATGGAGCGAGCGCGTCTTTGCCAGCAGCGCATCGACGCGGTCAGTCACGGACCGTGCCTCCGTGAGCAAGCCTTCCCCCGCTTCGGTCAATACAGGTCTGCGCGAGCCTTCTCGCTCGAACAGCGTTACCGCCAACTGTGCTTCAAGCTGCGCGATCCCATAACTGATCGCCGATACCGCCCTCCCCATCATCCGGGCAGCGCCGCCAAAGCTGCCTTCCTCTACCACGGCAAGGAAGATGCGGAGTTGATCGAGCGAAGGGTCGCCAAGTCTCATATGACCTATATGTTCGGATAATCCGAACATTTTGACAAGTTTTATCTCACTTATCCATTTATCAGATCACCCCTATCTCCAGTTTCAACAGAGCGCACTCATTCACGAGCCGCTCCGAGACAGGAGAAAAGCAATGATCGAACCCATTATCGAACTTCGTCCCTTCAATTCGCTCGGTGCCGCAAACCATGGCTGGCTCGATGCCCATCACCACTTCTCATTTGCCAGCTACCATGATCCGGACCGGGTCAACTGGGGCAGTCTCCGCGTCTGGAACGACGACACAATTCAGCCCGGCACCGGCTTCCCCACTCACCCGCATAACGACATGGAAATCATCACCTATGTCCGCAAAGGCGCCATCACCCACCGCGATTCCGTGGGCAATGAAGGCCGCACCGAAGCGGGCGACGTGCAGGTGATGAGCGCCGGTGACGGTATCCAGCATTCGGAATACAACCGCGAAGACGAGGATACCGAGATCTTCCAGATCTGGATCATCCCCGACGAGCGCGGTGGTAAGCCGACCTGGGGTGCACGTGAATTCCCCAAGGATGACCGTGCCGGACAGTTCGTGCCGCTCGCAGCCAGCACTGCCAACGACAATGACCTTGCCGATGGCGCGCTTCCGATCCGGACCGATGCCCGCGTGCTGGGTGCCACAATCAAGGCAGGTGAAAGCGTGACCTACATACCGCGCTCAGCCGACCGGCATCTCTATCTCGTCCCTGCCATCGGCAAGGTGCGGATCGACAATGGTGCCGACGGTGTTCGGGCCAATGCCCGTGACGGTGTCGCCATCACCCAGTTTGAGCAGGTGACTATCACCGCGCTCGAAGACAGCGAAGTTGTCCTGGTAGACGCCGCCTGACCCCCTTGAGCCAGCCGAGTTCCCCCTCTCGGCTGGCTCTCTTTCTTCCAGTCCATTTCAAAACCTTTTTCGGAGAACAGCCATGACCAATATCCTGCACATCTCAGCCAGCATTCGCTCTGGCGAAAGCATCTCTCGCGGCCTCGGCACGACCATTGTCGAAGGGTTAGCTGCCAAAACTGGCGCGACGATCACCGATCGCGATCTCAGCGCCAATGACATCCCCTTTGTCGATGAAGCGCGGTTCGAAGCCAACCTGACCCCGCCAGCGGACCGCACGCCAGAGCAAGCGGAACTTGCGGCCATTGCCGACACGCTGATTGCGGAACTGCACGCAGCAGACACAATCGTGTTCAGCGTGCCCGTCTACAATTTCGGCGTACCCGCCGTGGTCAAAGCCTGGGCCGATCTGGTCGCCCGCGCTGGCACCACTTTCAAATACACGGAAAACGGCCCCGTCGGCCTGCTGGAAGGCAAGAAGGTCTACATCGCCGCTGCATCCGGCGGGACGCCGATTGGCTCGGACATGGACTTCATGTCGAGTTGGCTTACGTTCTTCCTCGGCTTCCTTGGAATAACAGATGTCGAAATCGTCGCGGCCGACGGTATCATGAGCGTCGACGGCGAAGCCAAGATTGCCGCAGCAAAGGCCAAGGCGGCCGAACTGGCCGCTTGAAGCGGACTACTGATCCATAAGTCCAAAGGAGAAACCCCATGAACACTCTTGCACAAGACACCACGATCGGTTCAGCTTCTAACGGCAGCTCCGCGCAGAACGCACTGGCCCTCATCGCCCGGCTGCTGCTGGCCGCTCTCTTCATCCTGGCAGGCATCAACAAACTGACCGGGATGGAAGGCACCGTTGGATACATCGCCTCTGTCGGCATGCCCTTCCCCGAACTTGTCTATTTCGGCACGGTCGCAATCGAGATTGTCGGCGGCCTGATGCTCGCAGCTGGGTTCAAGGCTCGCTATGCTGCCGGCGCACTCGGAACCTTCACGCTGCTGACCGCGTTCATCTTCCACAATGACTTTGCGCAGCAGACCGAAGTGACGCTGTTTCTGAAGAACCTGGCGATCGCAGGCGGCATGTTTGCCATCGCCGCCTTCGGTCCGGGCCGCCTTTCGGTCGACCGCAACTAGGAATGAGCCCGATACAGGGTCGCAAGGGGCCGGAACGTCGCAGGGCGTTCCGGCCTTTCTTATGCGCCCGGTAAGCTCTCGCGCAGTTCCTCAAGCCACACATCGGCCACTGCATCGCTCGGCGCGCGCCAATCGCCGCGCGGGGATAGCGCCCCGCCCGAGCTGACTTTCGGGCCATTGGGCAGAGCGCTGCGTTTGAACTGGCTGAAGCCAAAGAAGCGTTTCAGGAAATTTTCCGACCACTTCGCAATCTCAGCGAGGTCGTATTGATTCTTGCGCTCTTCCGGGAACCCTGCAGGCCATAGACCCGCGCTGGCATCCTTCCACGCATGATAGGCAAGGAAAGCGACCTTGCTGGGCCGTTGGCCGTAGCGGATCGTGTGGTGCAGGAAAAAGTCGTTGAGTTCATAGGGGCCGATGATGCTCTCGGTCGACTGGATTTCACCATCTTCGCCGGCGGGCACAAGCTCGGGCGAAATCTCGGTGCCGAGGACTGCGTCCAGAACCTTCCCACAGGTATCGCTGAACTGCTCTGTCTGGATCGACCAGCGGATCAGGTATTGGATTAACGTCTTGGGCACACCCGCATTGACGCCGTAATGGCTCATGTGATCGCCGACGCCGTAGGTGCACCAACCGAGCGCCAATTCGGACAGGTCACCGGTCCCAACCACGAACCCGCCATGTTGGCCTGCGAGGCGGAACAGGTAGTCTGTGCGCAGACCTGCTTGCACATTCTCGAACGTCACATCGTAATGCGACTCACCCTTGGAGAAAGGGTGGCCCATGTCTTCGAGCATCCGTGTGGCCGCAGGCTTGATGTCGATCTCCTCCGCGGTGATCTCCATCGCTTCCATCAGCTTCCATGCGTTGGATTTGGTCGCGTCCGATGTCGCAAAGCCGGGCATGGTGTAGCCCCGGATGGTCGAGCGCGGCAGGCCGAGCCGGTCGCACGCCTTGGCGGCGACGATCAGCGCATGCGTGCTGTCTAGCCCGCCGGAAATGCCAATCACCAACGACTTGGCATGGGTCGCTTTGATCCGCCGCATCAGGGCATCGACCTGAATATTGAACGCCTCGTAGCAATCCTCATCCAGCGTGTGCTGATTATTTGGCACGAACGGGAAGCGGCGGATCGGACGTTTCAGACCGACATCGCCCTCACTGTAGGCGTGTTCGAAGACGATCCGGCGGAACTCATCTTCTGGTCGACCATGCGCTTCGGCGGCATCGGCGAAGGTCTGGTTGCGCATCCGTTCGCCTGCGATGCGGTCGGTGTCGATATCGACCACACACAGTTCCGGATCGAGATCGAACCGTTCGCTCTCTGCCAGCAATTCCCCCATTTCGTAGATGACGCCCTGCCCGTCCCACGCGAGATCGGTGGTGCTCTCCCCGTGCCCGCTCGCAGAATAGACGTAGGCGCAGATCGAACGCGAGGCGCTGGCGCGGCAATGCAGATGGCGATCATCCGCTCGCCCAATCGTGATCGGCGAGGCTGAGAGGTTGCACAGGATCTGCGCCCCGGCGAGCGCGGCCAACGTGCCCGGCGGGTTGGGTGCCCAGAAATCCTCGCAGATCTCTACGCCAAAAGCGAAACCCGGCAAGTTTCCAGCCGCAAAGACCAGGTCGGTGCCGAACGGCGCTTCTTCGCCATTCACGCCAATCCACAAATCCTGACACTCGCGGCCATGCGCAAACCAGCGCTTCTCGTAGAACTCGCGGTAGTTCGGCAGGTAGCTTTTCGGGATCACGCCGAGCAATTCCCCGCCCGCGATCACCAGCGCGCAATTGTAAAGCTTCCCAGTGCGACGCAATGGTGCGCCAACCACCAGCACCGGACTCAGATCTTTCGACGCCTCGACCACTTCGCCGATTGCGCGTTCGACGCGGTCGAGTAGCGCATTCTGCAAATGCAGGTCATCAATCGCGTAGGATGACAGGCACAGCTCCGGATACACAACCAGATCGACATTCTGTTCGTGCGCCTTGGTCGCTTCAGATAGCACACCCTTTGTGTTGTACGCGACGTCTCCGGTGCGCGAACAAGGCGTCGCTGTCGCCACCCGGACAAAGCCGTGCGCGTGCATGTCATAGAAGGCGTGGCCTGTGTCTGGCGTGCTTGCAGCCATATGCGGCGAACTCCTGAAAAGCGCGTGTTGCGGCGCACTTAGCGACTAAACCCTAAAGTTCCTAGAGATCGCGCTCGGCCAAGCAAATGCGACCCAAAGCTGCGCTTTGGCACTGGCAGCGAAAGCTTGGGGCCTGCATGGTTGCGCAAACTCGATCAAACCGCCACTTCACGCCGCAAGGGTCAGACGATTTTCCGTCCCAAGAATTTCCCTCCCGAGACAAGGAGACACGCATCATGGCCGATCCCACTTACACCCCGCCCGCAGTCTGGAGCGCCGATACCGAATCCGGCGGCCGCTTCGCCAACATCAACCGCCCGACGTCGGGCGCGCGCGAAGACCGCGAGCTGCCAAAGGGCGACAACCCGTTCCAGCTTCACTCGCTAGCCACGCCTAATGGCGTGAAGGTCACCATCATGCTCGAGGAACTTCTCGAGAAAGGCCACACTGGCGCGGAATACGACGCCTACACCGTCAATATCGGCGAAGGGCAGCAGTTCACCAGCGGCTTTGTGGACATCAATCCGAATTCAAAGATTCCGGCGCTGCTCGATCAAAGCGGAGATAAGCCCTTCCGAATTTTCGAATCCGGTGCGATCCTCGTCCATCTCGCCGAGAAGTTCGGTGAGTTTCTTCCAGCCGATCCCGCTGCGCGCGCTGAAGTGCTCAGCTGGGTGTTCTGGCAAGTCGGCACTGGCCCATTTATCGGCGGCGGTTTCGGCCACTTCTACGCCTACGCTCCCGAGAAATACGAGTATCCGATCAACCGCTATGCGATGGAAACCAAGCGGATTTTCGACGTTGCGGACAAGCGGCTGGGCCAATCACGCTTCCTCGGCGGCGAGGATTACTCGATCGCCGACATGGCAAATTTCCCATGGCTTGCCCCGTTTGTTGCGGGCACCATCTACAACGAAGCCAAGACTTTCCTGTCGATCGACGAATACACAAATGTCGCGCGTTGGGCGCGCGAGATTGCCGCCCGTCCCGGGGTACAGCGCGGTCGCCTCGTCAATAAGGTCTGGGGCGATGGAGATCAGCAACTTCTCGAACGCCACTCAGCCAAGGATTTCGACGGACTGAATCTCGACTTCACATTCTGACCCGCGAAACATCGCTTACAGGAATGGGCTGGAAACCAATTGGTTTTAGGCTCATTGTTGTTTGGAAGAGAGGGCCGCGGATTGACCGAAGCGTCGCATGAAGAAGTAGGCCTGGCGGAAAAGCTCGGTTACGGTATCGGAGATCTTGCGTCGGGGCTGATGCTAAATTTCTTTGGCGTCTTCCTGCTCTATTTCTTTGTCGACCTTGGTGGATTGGCTCCGGCGGCCATCGGGTTGATGCTGCTCCTCACAAAACTGGTCGATGCTTTTACCGACCCCGTGATGGGTATGGTGGCCGACCGCACTCGAACCCGCTGGGGTCGCTATCGCCCCTATTTGCTGCTTGGATCGGTGCCGCTTGGTCTGACCATGATCCTGATTTTCAGCGCACCCGATTCCCTTGGCGAAACGGGACTGCTTATTTGGGCCTATGTCACTTACACACTGTGCATGCTGGCATTTACTTCGGTCAACGTGCCCTACGGGGGGTTGTTGGGCGTGATCTCACCGTCATCGAAAACGCGCACCAGTGTGACTGCGTTTCGCATGTTCTTCTCTGCGCTAGGAGGGATATTGGTCGGCGCACTCGGCACAACTTTGGTGCGCGAGTTTGGCGCAGGTGACGAAGCGTTTGGCATCCTGCTGACCATATCTTGCATCGCGGCGGTCGCGGTGTTCTGTTTGATGACAACCTTTGCCACCACAAAGGAGCGCATCCCGCCTGCCACGACTAATGGCGCGCCGCTAGCCGACGT
This sequence comes from uncultured Erythrobacter sp., assembly GCF_947499705.1. Taxonomy (NCBI): domain Bacteria; kingdom Pseudomonadati; phylum Pseudomonadota; class Alphaproteobacteria; order Sphingomonadales; family Erythrobacteraceae; genus Erythrobacter; species uncultured Erythrobacter sp. The sequence continues at coordinate 1,772,623 of NZ_CANMPJ010000001.1, forward strand.
AGCTGTGCTCGTCCGGACCGGTCCATGGATCGCTGTCGCCATCGCAGCAATACTGGGTGTGACGGCGATCGCCTCGCGGGCAGGCAGCGCGTTGTTCTTCTTCAAGTATGTGGTGGGAGACGGCGGCGATCCGGCCTTCCTGTTTTTCGACCGCACTGCGTTGTTTCTGACGGCGCTCGCCGTTGGTCAAGTCACCGGAGTCATCGTAGGCAACATCTTGCAAAAGCGATTTGAAAAGTCGCACCTGCTCATGGCGGCCGGCATGCTCAAAGCCGTCATGATCGCTGTGTTCTACGTCCTCCCGCTCGACGCGATGTGGCCACAGACGTTTGTACAGTACCTGGTCGGCACCGGGTTCGGGATGCTGATGATACTGTCCTTTTCGATGTTCACGGACATCGCAGAGTTCATTGACTGGAAATCCAAGCGTCAAATGACCGCGTTAGTGATCGCTGCATCGGTATTCGCCGTGAAAGCAGGGATTGCATTCGGTTCGGCAATACCTGGCTTTATGCTGGATTTGACCGGATTCGCGAAAGATGCACAGCAATCGGAGACAGCATTGATGGGAATCCAGACCGCGTTCGCGGTCATCCCGGCCGCCATCATGATCCCGGCCATTATCGCGCTGCTGTTCTACAACATCAATCGCGATGTGATTGCGCGGATGGAGGTCGATCTATCGTCTCGCCGTATGACAGCAACGTAGAATTCACCCCCTTCACATATCCGACAAGCGCGTTATAGAGCGCCCCTCTGCTGGGGTGTAGCCAAGTGGTAAGGCACTGGTTTTTGGTACCGGCATGCGCAGGTTCGAATCCTGCCACCCCAGCCAACAATTCTCAAAGCATCAGATCACAGGATCGAGCCTGCTTCCGAAGGAACATGCAGGTTCGAAGGCGGAGCTGCGCGGAGCGTAGCGGAGACGGCCGTCAGGCCAATCCTGCCACCCCAGCCAGAATTCCTTAGAACTGATCTCGTACAGGATCGAACCTGCTCACGAAGGGGCACAGGTCAGTGCGTTACCCTGCAGCTCGTGGCGCTAGAAAAGTTGCCTGCCCGGCTCCTCGATCCAGGGCCGGGCCTGCTCGCGCCCAATCATTGTAATTCGGCCATGCCGGTTCAGGATAACCTGCGGCGTCGGCGGACCCCAGTGATAATCAACATGATAGGTATCCATTGAGACCGTGGTTGCCAGCGCCACCGTCTGGCTCTCACTGGAGCGATAAACCACAATCTTGTTGACCCGGTGGCTTTGGTTCATCCGCCTTGTTTGCTGAGGTTGCTCGCCAATGTCGGGATTGAGATGTCTTGCGACAGTCCTGCCAACCCTGTTCCATTGCTCGCCGCGGCCATCGGCACCAGCACTGGCTGCCCCTAACCCGGAAACTCTTGGATCCATGACCCAGCTTCGCCGCGTGATGCGATCAACCATTTCTGGTGGCGAGGTCGTGACGTGCCTGACCGGCATCCGGTTGCGTGAAATAATCACCTCTGCCGCGCGCCAGCGAGCGCTATCATCGCGCTCATCGCCATCGGACCATTCTTCACCTCGCGCATCAATTCCGGTCAGGCGGCCTACATCAGCCAGCGGATTGGTGATAAGATACGAAAGAACCGAATGCGCGCGCCTGTTGCTGAGCGCCAAGTTTACGTCAGGAGGGCCAAGCCTGCTCGCAAGCCCGCGCACATAGATCCACGAAGGGTTGGGTCTCCGCAGCTCACGGGCGGCGTGCCCGTCCAGCCAATCACAATGATCACCGTTGAGCCGGGCACTGTTTGTCGCAAAATCCGTCAAAATCACATGATTGGGATCAGATGGATGTGCGGGGTGCGGAATAACGGGCATTTGAACCTCTCAATCGTTTCCAGCGAGCTAGACAACTTTGGATCGAAATCATTGTTGGAAAGCGACTTTAAACAGTCCCCGCCACGCACAGGTTCTGACCAGTCACCCACTCGCCGGAGTTGCCCACGAGGTACAACACGCACGCGGCAATATCGCGCGGTGTGCCTAGCCGTCCGGCAGGCAGGTTCAGCTGCTCCAACAGCGGCCCGAAATCTTCATCGGTCATATCGAGCGCCTTCTTGACCGTGTCGGTCGGCACAAAGCCGGGAAGGATCGCATTCACGCGGATCTTTTGCGGGCCTAGCTCCAGCGCTAGCGTCTTGGTCAGCATGTTCACCCCTGCCTTGGCGGCGCTGTAATGGCCACTGCCGGGGAACGGATCGCGGCCCGCCATGGAAGATGTGTTCACGATCGAACCGCCATTGGTCATATGCTTGGCCGCCGCGCGCACGCCGTAGAACACCGACGACAGGTTGACCGCGAGCGTCTTGTCCCATTCTGCTGGGTCAAGCTCGGTCAAAGGCGCGGAGACCAGCGACCCGCCGGCATTGTTGATCCAGATGTCGAGCCGCCCGAACTCATCGACGGCGCGCTGCGCCAGGGCGTCCATATCCTCGGCGCTTGATACATCGGTGACCTGCGCGATCGCTCGGCCCGATGAATTGCTGGAATTGATGGCTTCGGCCACCCGCTCGATCTGGTCTGCCGAACGTGCGGCACACACCACATTCGCGCCCGCTTCGGACAGCAGCGAAGCGATGCCCTCGCCAATCCCGCGCCCCGCTCCGGTTACAACGGCGGTTTGTCCCGAAAGATCGAACAGGTCCTGCATTCACTTACTCCCTCTAATCAGAGAGCGAGCTAGGCCGGGCGAGGCCCCGGCGTCCACTAGCGCTTATGGGTGCGCCAGCACCTGAGCGGCGAGTGCGCGGCCCGAAACGAATGCTCCCTCGACGCGGGGAGAATGCAGATAGTCGCCAGCGATCCCGATGCGCGCTTCGGCATCGTATCGCGCCGGTTCGCCCGCGACCCTTTCCGGCATGGCATAGAGCCAGCGATGCGCGACACAATGGAGCGGCCCGACTGGGTCAATTCCAGTCTGGTCGAAAAAGTCGGCAAGGAGCAGCGCTGCTGCCTCTTCCTTTGGCACGTCGAGCACTTCACGGCTGCGCTTTGGTGAGGCGTGCAGCACCCAGGCTTCCGTGTCTTTGCGGCCCGGCTTCGCCGAATTGCGAGCGGCCCATGCAATCGCCGCCTCTGGATCGCGCATAGCGTCTTTGGCAATGAGCAGTGGTCGATCAAACGCAGCCATCACTGCCCAGCAAGGTTCCGACGTAACGCCACCTGCAATAGCCGCGAATTGCGGCGCAGTTGCAGACAGCAATTCGCGGGTTTGCTCTGCGGGGATAGCGACCAGAACCGTGGAGGCAGCGAAAACCCGTTCGCCCGCCTTCACTTTCCAGCGAGTGCCTTCGCACGCGATGCCTTCGGCCCGCGTGCCCCATTGCACATCGAGCGGCTCAGCCATCGCCCGGATCGGACCATTCATTCCGGGAGTACCAACCCACGCATCGCCGCCTGCGGCAGTCCAGCGCGCGACAGCTCCGGTCTCTTCCCATTTCGAAACAACCTCTTGGAATCCAGGATCACGAGCAGTGAAATATTGCGCGCCGTGATCGAAAGAGACCGTTTCGCCAGCAATTTCCGCTCTGCGTGCGGCCATGCGTCCGCCTGGCCCGCGCCCTTTGTCGAGCACGGTGACCGAATACCCCGCTGCGGCCAGCCGGGTCGCGCAGGTCAGCCCCGCCATGCCAGCACCGATGATCAGTATGTCGTTGTTGTGTGTATCCATGGCGCCCCAACGCACCGCGCCGACACTTGTTTCAAGGAATCAAGGAGCGCTGCGAGGTGGCTTCGCTTCGGCCAGCAAAAGCGAGAACTGGCCGCCCTTGTCGAGCCAGCGGGCTTGCGGCTCCCAGCCCCCGGCGAGCAGCAGCATATTGGCAGTGCGGCGGTTGAACTTATGGCTGTTCTCTGTGTGGATCGTCTCACCAGTCCTCATGGTGAAGTCTTGTCCATCGACGGAGAACGCAATGTCACCACCCGCAACGAGGTGCATTTCAATCCGCGCGTTGTCATCGTTCCAACGCGCCTCATGGCTGAGCGTATCGAGTGGAATGTCGCCGTTCAACTCGCGGTTGATCCGGCGCACGAGGTTATAGTTGAACTCGGCCGTCACTCCGGCGGCGTCGTCATAAGCGGCGACGAGCACTTCCTCATCCTTGATCAGATCCATCCCGATCAGCAATTGTGCGCCCACACCCAAAGTCTCGCGCATATTGCGCAGCAGATCGACCGCTGTGCGCGCGACCATGTTGCCGATGGTCGATCCGGGGAAAAAACCCAGCTTGGGTTGGTCCGCAACGGCAGTAGGCAATTCGACCTCCCGCATAAAGTCGGCCTCGACGGGATAGACCGGAAGGCCGGGAAACTTCTCCGCCAGATCGGCGGCAGCGGCACGCAGGAAATCGCCTGAGATATCGAGCGGGACGTAAGCGCTCGGCGCAATCGCCGATAGCAGCAGCGGCGTCTTTACCGAGGAGCCTGAGCCAAATTCGACTACGGCTCGTCCTTCCCCGATCAGCTCGGCAAATTCTCCGCTGCGTGTCTGCAGTATCTCTGTCTCCGCGCGGGTCGGATAGTATTCGGGGAGCTGCGTAATGTCCTCGAACAGCTGCGAACCGGCATCGTCATAGAGCCACCGCGCGGGGATCGCCTTTTGTGGCTGGGACAGGCCATCAAGCACATCGGCGCGGAATGCCGTATCAACACCATCATCATCGCGCTCGACCAGCTTCAGGCCCTTTTGCGTCGTCATACTAAAGGTCCTTCGCGAGCCGCAGCCCGGTAAATTGCCAGCGCTGATGCGGGTAGAAGAAATTGCGATACGAGGCGCGGGAATGGCCGCGCACCGTCGCGCAGCTGGCGCCTTTCAGCACGAACTGACCGCTCATGAATTTGCCGTTATATTCTCCCACTGCCCCCGCCGCCGGCTTGAAACGGGGATAGGGCAAATAGGCCGAGCGGGTGAACTGCCAGCAATCGCCGAACAGGCTTTCACCGCCTTGGGGATGCGGGGCGAAGGCACCGTCGAGCTGATTGCCGCTCTCGGCATTGTGCGCCGGTGGTTGACCTTCGTCGTCTTGGCCGCGCGCAATCGCTTCCCACTCGAACTCGGTCGGAAGCCGTGCGCCCGCCCATGTCGCGTAGGCATCAGCCTCGTAGTAGGAGATATGCGTGACCGGCGCATCGGGGTCGCGCTCTTGCCAGCCCTGATGCGTGAAGGTCCGCCCCTCGCGCCAGTAGAGCGGCGCTGTGATCGCGTTGTCCTTTACCCATGCCCAACCATCGGAAAGCCACATTGAAGCGGTTTCGTATCCCCGATCGGCTATGAATTCGTCCCACTGGCGATTGGACACAAGACGCCGGGACAGTGCGAAAGGCTCCAGCAGCACGCGGTGGCGCGGGCCTTCATTGTCGAACGCAAAACCGCTCTCGTCTGTGCCGATCAAAGCCACGCCGCCCGGATGCTCGTGCCAGCCGATTTCGCTCTGTCCCGGCGACATGGCCGGTTCGGGTGCGCCCTCGAACATCGCAGGGCCGAGTGGGTTCTGGAACAGCGCGTGTTTGATATCGGTCAGCAGCAATTCGATGTGCTGCTGTTCGTGCGCGATACCAAGTGCAATCAAGTCCGCATGGTGTGGATCAGCGAGCAGCGGCTCGATCGCCGCATCGACATGCGCTCGCCATTCCCGCACTTCATCCAGCGAAGGGCGAGACAGAAGGCCGCGCGAAAACCTCCCAATGCGCTCGCCTTCGGCCTCGTAATAGGAATTGAAGCAAAACGGCCATTCATCGTTGAGCAGCCTGTAGCCCGTAGCATGGTCGCGCAGCAGGAATGTTTCCCAGAACCACGTCGTATGCGCCAGGTGCCATTTGGCGGGCGATGCGTCCTCCATCGATTGGAGCGTCGCGTCGGCATCGGACAAAGGCGCGACCAAGGCTTCGGTCAGCGCGCGGGTGGCATGGAACCGCTCTTGCAGATCGCCAGACGCGGCAGGATCGCCGCTCGGCATTGATTGGGGCACGCTCGCCTCCCGTGCTTGCCCGGCCTACCGGCCTTCGAATGCCGGAGGCCATGCCTCAATGCCGTGACAATTGAAAGGCTTGGGCTGCGAAGCGCAGTCGCGTTCCGATAATTGTGCCGATTCGCGGCTAGGCGGCTATCCGAACCCGGTTCCTGCCCGCATGCTTCGCCTCATAGAGAGCTGCGTCCGCGCGCGCAAAAAGGGTCAGCGCCGTGTCCTGCCGCGAAAGCTCGGCAAAGCCAACGCTGGCGGTCACAGCTGGCACGTCGCCCACGGCGCTGCCTGAAGCAATTGCCTGGCGCAGGCGTTCGGCCATAATCCGGGCAAAGCCCTGGTCGGCTCCCGGTACGATCCACACGAATTCCTCGCCCCCGACCCGGCCGACTAGATCGCTGTCGCGGGCCTGACGTCGTGCGATCTGCGAAATCTGCTGAAGCACGCGGTCGCCCTGCGGATGGCCATAGGTGTCATTGACCGATTTGAAGTGATCGATGTCGAAGACGATCAAGGAAAGCGGCTGCGAATAGCGGTGCGCTTGAACGACAATCTTGTCCAACGCCGCCATCACCCGTCTGCGATTGGCGAGCCCGGTCAACGGGTCGGTTGCCGCCAGTTCGCGCGCCTGATGTGCTTCGGACAGAGCGATTTCCCGTGAATGTTCAAGACTGCGCTCTCTCGCGACCTGATCGGTGACATCGCGGACCACTGCGACAACCCGGCAGACACCGCCGCTGTGGTTGGGCAGATTGCAAGCCTGGACGGAGATCGATCGTTCAACGCCATCGTAGCCGACAATATCGTAGCGCAGCTCAAACGGCTCACGCGTTTCCCGGTGTTCGGTCACACAATCAATCAGGCTTATATCATTGGCGAACAGCAAGGTTTCGGCATCGCCATCGACGAAGGGGTCGTCGTGATCCACGCCGAACAGAGCGCGCAAGCCATCGGACCATTGCTGTTTCCCGGTGGCCGGATCGTACAGCCATACGCCGAGGTCGGCGATGCTTTCGGCCATGCGCACGGTGCGGAGCAATTCGCTCATCTTGCTGCCGCGTTCGCGAGCGATACGAGCGGCATATCGCGTTTCACGCCGCGCCATCATCACGCCGATCACGGCCGCAAATGCGACGAGGCCCAAAAGCAGACTGATGCCGGCCAGCGCCTCTGGCCCCAGCAAGGCGCCAAGTACCGGCGCGTCGGGTGCATTCGCGCCCACATCCAACCGGCTGTGCTGTAATCCGCGCATCATTCTCGCTTTCTTCTCAAGCGAGTGCGTTAGATGCGAGCGATCAAGGGCGGGCGCACAGCACCCCTGTGGACTCTACTTATGCCGGATTAGGGTTAAGCCGCGTCGGCCTGGCGCTCGTTCACTTCGGTGTTGAGCGTTTCGGCAATCAGGAACGCGAGTTCGAGCGACTGTTCGGCATTCAGGCGCGGATCGCAGTGGGTGTGATAACGATCGCCCAACGCATCGTCGGTGATGGCCACGGCCCCGCCGACGCATTCGGTCACATCCTGTCCCGTCATCTCGATATGGATGCCGCCCGGATGCGTGCCTTCGCCGCGGTGTACGGCGAAGAAGCCCTTCACCTCGGTGAGAATCCGGTCGAAGGGCCGTGTCTTGTAGCCGCTGTCCGACTTCACAACGTTGCCGTGCATTGGATCGCAGCTCCACACCACCGGATGCCCTTCGCGCTCGACCGCGCGGATGAGCTTGGGCAGGCCCTCTTCGACCTTGTCGTGACCGAACCGGCTGATCAGCGTGATGCGCCCCGCTTCGCGCGCCGGATTGAGCACATCGAGCAGTTCGATCAGCGCGTCTGGCTCCAGCGATGGGCCGCATTTCATACCAAGCGGATTGCCGATGCCTCGCGCAAATTCGATATGCGCACTACCCGGGAAGCGGGTGCGGTCGCCGATCCAGAGCATGTGCGCGCTGGTGGCGTACCAATCGCCGGTTAGCGAATCCTGCCGGGTCAGCGCTTCCTCGTATGGCAGCAGCAGCCCTTCGTGGCTGGTGTAGAAACTTGTCGCCTGAAGCTGCGGCACGGTTGCGGGATCGACCCCGCAGGCTTCCATGAAATCCAGCGCTTCGCCAATCCGGTCGGCGGTCTCGGCAAATTTGTCTGTCCATGGGGTCCGGCCCATGAAATCGAGCGTCCATTGGTGAACCTGACGCAGGTTTGCATAGCCACCGCCTGCAAAGGCACGCAGCAGGTTCAGCGTTGCCGCAGCCTGCGAATAGGCGCGGACCATCCGGCCCGGATCATTGCGGCGTGTCTCAGGATCAAACTCGATCCCATTGATATTGTCGCCGAAATAACTCGGCAACGTGACGTCGCCTTTGGTCTCTGTCGGCGCGGAACGTGGCTTGGCAAACTGGCCTGCCATGCGCCCAACCTTCACGACCGGATGCTTGCTGGCAAAGGTCATCACGACCGCCATCTGCAGCAACACGCGGAAGGTATCACGGATGTTGTTCGGGTGGAATTCGGCGAAGCTCTCAGCGCAATCCCCGCCTTGCAGCAGGAACGCATTGCCGTTGGCCACATCGGCCAAATCGGCCTTCAGAGCGCGCGCTTCACCGGCAAAGACCAGCGGCGGATAGGCTTGCAGCGTGGCTTCTGCCTCTGCCAGCTCGGCAGCATCTTCGTAATGCGGCAGGTGCCGCGCTTCATGGGCTTTCCAGCCGTCGGGGGTCCAGTTCTGAGCCACGTTCTAATCTCGTATCCGTCTTGAGTTGGGCCGCGCCGCTACGCAGCAATGTTTGATTTGTAAAGCAGCTTGGCACTTTGCAACAACATTATTTCACGGCCTAAGTGATCGCTGCGTTCGATCAGCGCCCGATAATTTCCTCGGCTGGCGGACCAACCGCTGCTGGCTGAGCCGCGCCTGTCGTCGCGCCAGTGTATCCGCCGGGACCCGTCGCTAGCGCCTGCCCCTCAGGGATCACAGCCAACCGCATGGGAGAGCGCTGACCAAAATAACGGTCCGCAAGGAACTGCATGATCTGCGGGTTCGTTTGCGAATAATCCTGCAGCAGACTGCGAAGAAGCGTCACCCGGCGGGGATCGGTGGTCGAGCCTTCGAGGTTGTAGAGCCAGAAAGTGTTCCCGGTCGACGCCCGGCGCACCAATTGTGCGAGCGGCTCGGTCACCCGTGACAGCTCATCGGCGGTGGGCGGATTCTCGGCCAAATCCTTCGCGATCTTGTCTGCCTCGGCAAAGAAGATCGGAACGAATTCGGGCTCCAGCTGAGCCAGCGCGGTGATCGTCCCGCCGCTTTCGATGTCGGTCGGCCAGTTCGAAAAGACCTGCGGCGCATAGCTTGCGCCAGCCCGTTCGCGCAGAGCCTCAAGCAGGCGGTTGTTGAACAGCTGGGTGAGGATTTCGAGCTGACGAGATTCGCGGATGCTGGTCACCCCGCCCCCACTTGGCCAAGCAATCACAGCCGCTGCCTGATTGCCGTCGCCGCGGTGAGTCAGCACGGTTGGCTGCGTTGAAGGAGCGGCGAAAGCCGGCACTTTAGCAGCGATTTCTGCGGGGATCGGCTCACGCGGAGGCAGCGCGCCGAATGTCTCGCGCAGTTTCTCGACGATCACGTCCCGGTCGAATTCGCCGAACACAAGTACCTCAACCGGCCCTTGTTTTAGCAACGGTTCCCAGACAGCGCGGAAGCCATCGGGCGTCACCTGCTGCAGCGTCTCGGGGGTCGGCGTAGCAAATCGCGGATCGCGATCTGTCACGAGAAACTCGAGGTCGCGGTTGATCATGCCTGCTGGGCTGGTTGAAAACGTGTTGTAGGCCAGTTCTGCCGCAGCCTTGGCGCGGACGACCGGATCCGGGTCCCAGCGCGGCATGCCAAGCTTGGCGGCGAACAGATAAAGCTGGTCGGCCACGTCATCGGAACGGGTTTGCGCCGTAAAGGTGAATACGCCATCGTCGACCTCGAATTCGAAGCCGAGCTTGCGCCCGGTTGCGAGGCGGTCAATCTCGTTCTGGCCGAGTTCCCCGATACCCGATCCAACCAGCGCCATTTCGCCCAGTGGCGCGTAGACAGCGCTGTTCGCGTCAAACGCGCGGTAGCCTGCGCCAAAGCGCACACGCACAGTCACACGGCCCGGCTCCGCATTGTTGGACCACAGCAGCGCCTTCGCACCGTTGGCGAAGTTGACTTGCTCAACATCGAGGATGCCTAGCGGCGCGGTGCTTTCGATTTGACCCGCAGGTCCGACCGGCGGGAGTTCATCGAAGGAGATGCTCTGAGCCGCGACCCGGGCTGTTGTGTCAACAGTGGCTTCGCTGGCCAGTGCCAGTTGCAATGCTTCGTCGCTTGCCTCGTCCACACCCGGTGTGACGTAGACCGAACGGACAACATCGCCTTCGAATAGCTTCTTGGTCCGGGCGAACACTTCGTCCGGCGTGAAGCGCTGGCTCATGCCGCGCCACACGGCCAGAACCGTTTCGGGCGAAGCGACCGTCTCACGAATATCGACCGCGTTGACGATGTTGTCGGCCAAGTCGGAGCCCGACTGCACGCTGCTCTGTTCGACCTGGTTGGCGAAGATCACGTCGAATTCGGCGACTTCGCGGTCGATCTCTTCCTGTGTCGGGGGCGTTGTGAGCGCATCGGCGATCACGCTTCGCACATTGGCGAGCGCAGTCTGCCAGTCGGCAGTGAGCGGTGCAAAGCTGACGAAGGTCGCATCGGTCGAACGCGAAATGTCGTCCTGCTGCACCTGAGCATAAAGGAAGCTGCCCCCTGCCCGCGCGCGCACTTCAAGGCGGCGGTTGATGATCGCTTGAGACAGCGCGTCGAGCAGCAGGCCTTCATTATAGACGATCGTATCGTCGACCTTCCGCCATGGACGCATAACGGCATAGGTAAGATTGCGCGGCAAATCCGCCTCAACCACGACGCCGATCTCGCCTAATGGCAAGCCAGTGCCAGCGGCCAGCTCAGCCCCGGCGGGCGCGACTGGATCACCGAAATCGGGTGCCTGACCGGCCGGGCCAGTGCCCTGCCAATCGCCAAACCATTGCTCGACCAGACCCGCGAGCACTTCAGCAGGCGCATCGCCAGCCACCACGATCACGGTGTTTTCGGGGCGATACCAGCGGTCGTAGAATGCCTGCACGGCAGCGGCTCTGGCTCCGTTGAGCGTTTCGACCGTGCCGATTGGGTTGCGCTCGGCCAGCCGTTGCCCTGCGAAGAAGGTACGCCGGGTGAAGTCGCTAACGCGCTGCGACGCCCCGCCCCGTTCGCGCTTTTCCGCCAACACGATTGGCCGCTCAGCGGAGACATTTTCCTCGCTCAGCACCGGCGCTTTGATCATACCGGAGAGCAGCTTGAAGCTTTCCGACAGCTTCGCGCGGTCAATGTTGGGAATGTCGAGTTTATAGGCAGTATGCGTCGGGCTGGTCTCCGCATTGGCATCGCTGCCGAAGGTCGCCCCCAGTCGCTGCCATGCGGCGATCGCTTCGGCCTGCCCCAGATACTCGCTCTCACGAAACAGCAAGTGTTCGAGAAGGTGCGCGAAACCCTGTTCACTGTCCTGTTCATGCAGCGAACCGGCATCCACGCGGACCCGGATCGAAACCTGACCTGGCGGCACACCATTGCGGCGCACAGCATAGCGCAGGCCGTTGTCCATCTTTCCGAACAGCCACTCCCGGTCGACCGGAACGTTGCTGCCTTCATACAGCCACGGCACTTCGTCGCCGGTCTGGACCGCTTGCGGAGCGGGGACCGGGGGTTGCGGCGCGGTCTCTTGAGCGACGGCAGGAAGGGCAAGCGCCGCAGGCGCTGCGATAAGGGCAATGGCGCGGAGCGCGCTGGAAAACAGATTCATATGTGCATCTATAAGCGGTCAGGGTCTGAAGGGATAGTGAATGCTTCACACGCATTCATCAGTTGTCGATAGCGCCGGCGCTTCCTAAGTGTGTGTCATGTTTATCGAGACAGAAACGACACCGAACCCGTCGAGCCTCAAATTCCTTCCCGGTCGCAGTGTTATGCAATCAGGAACGCGGGAATTCACCTCGCCCGAAGCTGCAGAGGCCAGCCCGCTTGCGCAGGCGATTTTCGACACCGGCGAAGTCGTGAATGTTTTTTACGGCTGGGACTTTGTCACGGTCACGGCAGCCCCTGGCAGCGATTGGGGCGCGCTCAAGCCGCAAGTCGTCGCGATTTTGCTCGATCACTTCGTATCCGAAGCACCTTTGTTCGCTGGCGGATCGGCGGACGGGATTTCGGTCCCTGCCGAAGATGCGGCCATGGCAGTCGAAGACAAGGCCGAAGATGCCGAAACCATCGCGGCGATCAACGAATTGCTCGAAACCCGCGTGCGCCCGGCTGTCGCAGGCGATGGCGGCGACATCGCCTATCGCGGGTTTGAAGACGGGGTCGTCTATCTCTCACTCCAGGGTGCATGCGCCGGTTGTCCATCGAGCACCGCTACGCTGAAGCACGGAATCGAAAGCCTGCTGAAACATTACGTGCCCGAAGTCGTTGAAGTTCGGGCCGCATAACAAAAACAGAAGAATTCTCGGGACGTACATGACCAAACAATTCCACGACACCGTCCTTTCGGACGAAGCACTCGCACAACTCTTCAACGAAGCACGCAGCTACAATGGCTGGCTCGATCGGCCTGTCAGCGATGAACAGATCGAAGCGATCTGGGACCTCACCAAGATGGCCCCAACCTCCGCCAATATGCAGCCGGTGCGCATCGTGTGGGTCAAAAGCGAAGAAGCCAAAGCCAAGCTCGCCGAGTGCGTGATGGAAGGCAACAAAGCAAAAGTCGTGGCCGCCCCTGTCACCGCTGTTCTTGGCTATGACATCGACTTTCACGAAGAATTGCCATGGCTCTTCCCTCACACCGACGCGAAAAGCTGGTTCGAAGGCGATGAAAAAGGCCGCGAAGAAGGCGCGTTTCGCAATTCATCGCTGCAGGGCGCCTATCTGATGCTCGCTGCCCGTGCGGTTGGGCTCGATTGTGGTCCAATGTCGGGTTTCGATGCCGATGCGGTCAACGCCGCATTCTTCGCCAGTCAGCCGCGCCACCGCGTCAACTTCATCTGTTCGATCGGCTACGGCGACCCGGACAGTATCTTCGACCGCAGCCCGCGCCCTGACTTCGAACGCTTCAACACGATCGTCTAAGCATTCGATGACCTTGCGAGCGCTGCCTCTCTGAGGCAGGGCGTTCTTACTATGCGTGTTCTCGCCATCGAAACTGCCACAGAGGCATGTTCCATTGCGCTTTTCGACTCCGCCGGCGAGGGCGGCGCCGATCTGCTTGCGCATGAACACCGGACCATCGGTCGCGGCCATGCGGAACACTTGATCCCGATGATTGCCGATCTTCCGGACAAAGGCCGCGCCGAGCGCATTCTCGTGTCGCTCGGCCCGGGCAGCTTCACCGGTGTTCGAATAGGCATTGCGGCTGCGCGTGCGCTAGGCGTCGCGTGGCAGGCCGAGGTCGTGGGTTACCCAACGCTAGCCCTGGTCGCCGCCATGGCGCGGTCAGAACACCAGGACGCCGTGACGGTCTGTATGAATGGCGGGCACGGCGAATGGTTCGTTCAAGACTTCGATGCGACCGGCAATCCTGAGGGGGAAATGGCATCGCTGACACCCGAGGCCGCGCTCAAGCGGGACAGCCACCACATAGTTGCTGGAAGCAAAGCCAAAGAACTCGCAACAATAGGTAATATTAACTACTTTACTCCGCTCGACATTTTGCCAGACGCGCGCGGCACGCCTCTTTTGCCTGCTACGCTGCTCCAGAGCACCATTTCGCCGATTTACGGCCGGGCTCCGGATGCAAAGCCGCAGGCACCAAAACCCTCGAAGCACCTGAACTCAAAAGAGACTTTTCCAAGGTGACGTGCCCACGCCTCATCGACCGGATCATGCAGGTAATGGAAACCGCATTCGATCCCAATTTTGGCGAAGCGTGGAATCGCCGGCAAATCGGCGATGCCCTTTCCATGCCAAGCACTCATGCGCTGATTGTCGATGCTGACGGGCAGACTGTCGAAAAGTCTGAATGCGATCCGGCGGGTTTCGTGCTCACTCGGGCCGCACCGGGAGAAGAGGAATTGCTGCTGATTGCGGTGGTACCGCAGCACCGTGGCAAGGGGCTTGCCCAGACACTGATCGACCAACTTTTTGCCGCCGCTCGCAGCCGCGGCGCGACGCGTATCTATCTGGAAATGCGGCGAGGAAACCCCGCGATCCATCTTTACGAGAAGGTCGGATTCGAACCGATTGGCGTTCGTCCGAACTATTACCGCATGGCTAGTGGTGAGAAGATTGACGCGATTACTTTCGGTCGGACAATCTAGACCGTTCTTACTCACAACTAATCTGACAACCGCCCGCGACACGGCTTGCAATCACTGCGCTGTTGGTTCATGGGCGAGTAATCGGAAATAATCCGAGTAAACAAAAAATTTGTGAGGGACTCATGCAAGACTTGGAAATCGAGATGAAGGAAACACTTATAACGCTGACAAGCGACATTGTCGCCGCTCACGTCAGCAACAATGACGTGGCCGTCGAGGACGTGCCGGAGCTTATCACCAATGTGTTTGGCGCGCTCCAGGGCCTTGGCCAAGATGCCGAGCCTGAAGAAGCCCCGCCCGAGCCTGCAGTCTCGATCCGCGCTTCGATCAAGCCGGACTACATCGTGTGCCTCGAAGATGGCAAAAAGCTGAAAATGCTGAAGCGCTATCTCCGCACCAACTACGATATGACGCCGGAAGAATATCGTGCGCGCTGGAACCTGCCCGCCGACTATCCGATGGTTGCACCGAACTACGCTGAGAAGCGCCGCGACCTCGCCAAGAAGATCGGCCTGGGCCGCAAGCCTGGCACCGGACGCGGTCGTCGTAAAAAGGCGGCGTAAGAGCCAGCCGGTAAACACGGTTGCCGCCAACTTGAGCTACCCGCCCCGTCTGGTTAAGGACGGGGCGGAACTCTGCTGGCGGAGCATGTTTTGACTCAGAAGATCGACCTCGAACAACTTTGCGCCGAAAAAGGGCTGCGCATTACAGAGCAGCGACGCGTGATCGCGAAAGTCCTGTCGGACAGCGACGATCACCCCGACGTTGAACTGCTGCACCAACGCGCCTCGTCTATCGATCCGAAGATTTCCATCGCCACGGTCTACCGGACAGTTCGCCTGTTCGAAGAGGCCGGCATTCTCGACCGCCACGATTTTGGCGACGGACGCTCGCGCTATGAGCCCGTGCCTGAGGCGCATCACGATCATTTGATCGACGTCGAAACCGGCAAGGTCGTCGAATTTGTCGATCCCGAAGTGGAATCGCTCCAACGCCAGATCGCCGAGAAGCTCGGCTATCGTCTGGTTGATCACCGGATGGAGCTTTACGGCGTGAGGCTTTCGCGGGATGACTGATCCCGCCAGCACCGATCGACCTATCTCAAATGGCGAATCTAGGGCGTGGGAAGACCGCGTTGCCGCCGCGCGCGGTGAAATCACGCCAATTTCGACCATCGGCTGGATGCGGATCTTCTGGCGCAGCCTTGGACTGATTGGCTTGCTGCTGATCTTCGTCCCGCTGCACTACATTTACCGCATCTTCGCCTATGGCTCACCCTTCCCGATGCTGTTCCTGCGCTATGCTGGGCGTGTTTCAGGCGCGAAGGTCAAGATTCACGGCACGCACCTGAAGCGTGACGTATTCTACATCGCCAATCACGTTTCGTGGATCGACATTCTCTCCATGGCGGGCGCCTGCGGCACCGCATTCGTCGCAAAGGCGGAGCTGGAGCAATCGCCCGTGGTGGGCTGGCTTGCTTCGCTAAACCGGACGGTCTTCGTGAAACGCGAGCATCGCC
Organism: uncultured Erythrobacter sp.; assembly: GCF_947499705.1. Lineage (NCBI taxonomy): Bacteria > Pseudomonadati > Pseudomonadota > Alphaproteobacteria > Sphingomonadales > Erythrobacteraceae > Erythrobacter > uncultured Erythrobacter sp. The sequence continues at coordinate 1,788,493 of NZ_CANMPJ010000001.1, forward strand.
TCGGCGTCGCCGATCAGATCAACCTTTTGAAAGAAGCCCTGGCGGACAATTGGTCGGTCACGGTCTTCCCCGAAGGCACAACAACCGACGGGCAATCTCTGCTGCCGTTCAAGACCAGCATGCTCAGCGTGCTCGAACCGCCCCCGCCCGGCGTGCTCGTACAGCCTGTATTGCTGGACTACGGTTCTGTCGCCGAATGGATCGGGTGGATTGGTGACGAAAGCGGGCTGAACAATGCCAGGCGCGTCCTGTCACGCAAGGGGAACTTCACCCTGCACGTTCATTTCCTCGAACCGTTCAGCCCGGAAGATTTTCGCGGACGCAAGGCCATCGGTGCCGAAGCGCGTCGCAGGATCGAAGAGGCGCTGTGCGAGGCGCTGGGAAAGCCGCTGCGTGACTTCAGTCACGATGTCGCGCCTATCCGCTACCAGGCCCCACGTGAACCGGCGATCCCGACCGAAGTCGACTAGAGCCCTGCTCTGACCAGCCAATCGTGGAACAGCCGAACCGGGCGCGATTCCAGCGCCGTCGGCTTACACACAAACCAATAGCTGTACGGGCTTTCGACCTGCTTGTTCGATAGATCGGTGAGACGGTTATCCTGCGCCCGCCGCATGTGATCATCATGCATGATCGCGATACCCAGCCCTTGCGCGGCGGCCTCCAGCATCAGCTGGCCGGAATCGTAGTGATCGATCGCCGCCGGATCGAGTTCGTCCAGGTCATGCGCCTTCTTCCAGGCGACGAAGCTTTCGGGAAGTTCGTTGTGGATCAGGAAGGTTTGCTTGGGCAGTCCTTCACCTTGCAGATCATCCCCCACAGAATTCGCAATCTCTTTACTGCAGATCGCGTGGACGAGATTGTGATCAAGCCGCACCGCGTGCAGCCCCGATGCAGGGCCGCGCGACAGAATGATCGCTGCGTCCAGCGTGTCACCTACCCGGTCTTCAAGGTGCGGTCCGGTGTCGATGTCGATATGCAGCAGCGGATGACGTTTGCGCAATTCGCCGAGCCGCGGGAACAATCGCTGGCTGCCGAACAGCGGCAACACGCCAAGGCGCAGGCGCAGCAGCGAGATATTGTCCGATTGGCTTTCGACGGCGCGGGCGAGCGATTCCAGATGCGGATTCACCGCCTCGTAGAACGCTTGCCCTTCGTCGGTAAGCTGCATCGATTGCCGTGCGCGCGTGAACAGCTTCTTGCCGACAAATTCTTCAAGGTTGGTGATCCGCCGCGAAAGCGCGGACGGGCTCAGGCCAATTTCCTCAGCAGCTGCGCGCGCAGATCCGAGGCGAACTGTACGCATGAAAGCTTCGAGTGCACGAAGCGGTGGTAAACGACGGGTCGGCATCAAACTCTCCTTGCTTATAAGGAGATACGAATGGCGCGCTGGATGGATGCAAAAAATAGAAGAAAGATGTGAATTTTTTTCTCTAGCGTGAGATTATTGCACTTCATTCTCAACAGCGGGAGCGTGAAGGCGCAGCCTGGTGACATGCTTTTCGTCGCCCGCAGTTACTTCAATCCGCCAACCGCTCGGATGTTCCACAACCGCGCCAACCGGCGGAACTTGCTCAGCCAGAACAAAGGCTAAGCCGCCAAGAGTGTCGACCGATTCTTCGACCTCTTCGAGCCTTGGATCGACCATTTCGGCGACATCTTCCAGCTCGGCTCGGGCATCACAATCCCACATCCCTTCGCCAATCGGCACAATCAGCGCCTCGGGCGTTTCGTCATGCTCGTCTTCTATCTCACCGACAATTTCCTCGACGAGGTCTTCAATCGTGATGATCCCGTCGGTCCCGGAAAATTCATCGAGCACAATCGCCAGATGCACCCGCCGCGAGCGCATATCGGCCAGCACATCGAGCGCCCCGCGCACCTGCGGAACATAAAGCGGTTGCCGCATCAAGGTCGTCCAGTCAGCCGGCGGCGGTTTTCCGTTCGCTAGAAACGGAAACACATCCTTGATGTGGATCATCCCGATCACATCATCTAGCGTGCCGCGATAGACCGGTAGGCGCGAATGGCCGTTGTCACTGAAGGTCGCGACAAGTTCTTTCCAACTGAGTGCCGCATCGACCGCAATGATCTCGCCGCGCGGCACCGCGACATCGTCGGCATCGTGCTCGCTGAAGTGCAGCAGATTGCGCAGCATCTGCCGCTCAACGGGCGAAAGATCGCCATTGCCGCCATTGTCTTCGTGTTGATCGTCGTCGTTCTCGCCCTCGTGTTCGTCGATCGCTTCTTCAAGCTGCGCACGCAGCGAGCGATCGCCGTCACCGGCACCGACTAGTTTTTTGAGAGCATGACCCAAGGTGGACCAAGGGCCGCTGCTACTCTCCGCGTCTCCGGCGGGGGATTGGGAATCGGGCATCGTCAGTTTCGGGCCCAGCCCGGTTTCTCCTTAAACCTCACGGTCCCCATATGGGTCAGCGATACCCATTTTTGCAAGAGCGCGCGTTTCCAGAGCCTCCATTGCTTCGGCTTCTGCGTCGGAATGGACGTGGTCGTAGCCAGCCAGATGGAGCAGCCCGTGGATGATGAGATGGGCAGCATGGTGTTCAAGCGAGATGCCCTTTTCCTCGGCCTCCCGAGCGCAGGTCTCATAGGCAAGCGCAATATCCCCAAACATGACCGGAGGACCTTCAGGAGCGAGTTCAAGCAAATCGTCGCGTGTGAGCATGGGAAAACTCAGGACATTGGTCGGCTTGTCGCGCTGGCGCCACTCGCGGTTGAGTGTGTGAACCTCTGCGTCGGTGGTGAAGAGGATGCTAGTTTGGAGGCGAGGATTTGCAAGTTCGGCAGCGGCATGGGTGGCAGAGGTGGAAACGCGCTCAACCAGCGCTTCCCATTGGCCGCTAGGCCAGCCTTCGATGTCGAGTTCAATTTCCACTGGCTAGCACTCTAGTTTGCACTCACTGGCGACCTTAATGGGCTGATCGTCAGCGCGGACGTCGCGAGCTTGGGATCACGACGGCGCCGGGTCTTTGGTTTGGCTTACACCGGTCAATCTCGGGCTTTACAACACACGGATAGGTCACCCACTCACCATCCTTGCGCAATTGCAGCGCGAGAGGCCGGGCCTCTGCATAGGCAAACGGAACGACGACTTCGCCGGTGTCATGGCGAACCATGCCATAAAGGCCGTCCTTCTTCGCAATCATAAGCGGCAGGTCCTCCCTCGTTTCCGGGTCCCGGACCTCTCTGAAGCGCGAAATCTGATCTAGGGTGAAATCCGCGATCACGGTTTGGCCCGTGTCGATAAGTCCCCATTTGCCGTCCTTGCGCGCCCACAGCCGTCCCTTTCGCACAAGCTGGAGGTTTTCGTAGGCAAAAGGAATGATCGTGCGCCCCGCCTCATCCAAAAGGCCAAAGCGCTGTCCTTTCTGAGACCATCCCTCAACCGGCTTGGCTGCTGGCAGATAGCCCTCACTGAACTGATGAATCTGCGAATATTCGGCAGGTATGACAAATTTGCCGGACGAATCGATCACTCCGAAACGGCCATCCATGTCACTGACCGTAATGTAGGCTTTCTCGACCGACGGCGCGTAGTGAACATTCCATCCCTCGGGGCTGATCTGTTGCCCGTCATAATCAAAATAGGCCGTTTCCTTGTCGGACGTTGCATAGATCAGGCTGTGTTTTCCATGGGGCCAAAGTGAATCGAACTTCGCCGGAATGAGCGCATTCCCGCTTTGATCGATCAGTGACTCCGCGTCGCCAGCTTTGACGATGAACTTGTTTCCAGAGAGGCGGATGACGCGCGAATAGTTCCCGCCAAATGCCGGGGTCATGTCGCGGGTGAGGAAACGATGCACACCGTCGTTCTCAACAACGATCAGATTTGCGTCTTCGATAAAGTCGAGATCTTCGTAGCGCTCGCCCAGAAACGCGCGGCTTGCAGTGTCGTAGACTTGATAGCGTTCCTCGCCGTCAAACACTGACACGCGACCTTCACCCTTGTGCACGATGCTGTTGTACTCGACCGGCAAAATGGGTTTTCCATCGAGCGAGAACAGACCGTCCAAGCCATCCTCGGTCCGCGCGATGAAACCACCATCGATGAGTTCGACCTGATCGTAGATGGGAGGGATAATGATGTCCCCGTTGGCGCGTATGATACCTTCAAGGAACACTTCTTCAGGCGTACTGAACGTGTAGAGGGTGTCGCTCTCGCGTAGTGGAGACACCGACCGGTATTTGCCAATATGTTTTCGCCAACCGCGCGGAACGCGCACGTTGCGCGTGTTGATCTGCGCCGTCGCATCAAGAAAAGCCCGGGCAGCCGCCATCGATGAAGGGGTGGATTCAAACCAGACCGGCACCCCGTCGATCTTGCGCAGCGAGTTGGCCTTGATGCGCCGGCGTTCGTCGTTTGAAACAAGGACCTGCGCACGCTTCTTTGCGTAGACAGGCAAGGTAGCGCTATCCTTCGCTGGCTTCGGCAGTCTCTTGAGACCCGGCCGGGGGGTCGCGACGATGGCCAAGGGTTCGCGATTGTCATCGTAGACGACAGTGCATTTCAAAGGCGCAAACGTGTACGGACGCGCAAACGGATCATCGCTTGCCTCGCCATACCGTTTCACAATGTTTTCAATACTGAAAAGCTGACGCACGGCTTCTTCGCATGAGGCAAAAGAAGCTCTGCTTATTGACTCGTCCAGCTGCAACTGAGCACGCAGTTGCTCTATATTGTTCGATCCATTCTGCGCTTTCTCATCCGCAGCAGCGGGAGTGCCCATAACCGGCAAAAGCACGGCAGTGACCGTCAACGCGATGACGCGCAAATTCATAACGAAATCGCCTTAAGTTCAAAGAGTTGAGGCCTTGGAAAAGACCATAAGAAGAGCAATGAACGCTTAAGATCCCTCACCCTCATAGGCCTCAACGATCCGCCCCACAATCGGGTGGCGCACCACATCGGCGGCGGTGAAGCGGATCGTGCCAAAGCCGTCCACATCCTCCAGCTTGCCGACCGCATCGGCCAGTCCGCTCATCCGGTCGCCACCGGGGATATCGACTTGACGCGGGTCACCGCAGATCACCATCCGGCTGTTCTGGCCGAATCTGGTGAGGAACATCTTCATCTGCTCACGCGTCGTATTTTGCGCTTCGTCGAGGATCACAAAAGCGTCCGCCAGTGTCCGCCCGCGCATGAAGGCGATCGGCGCGATCTCAATCTCGCCGCTTTCGATCCGGCGCTCCACCTGTTCGGGCGGCATGCAATCATACAGCGCATCGTAGAGCGGCCGCAGATAGGGATCGACCTTGTCCTTCATATCGCCGGGCAGGAAGCCGAGCTTCTCGCCCGCCTCCACCGCAGGGCGCGACAGGATCAGGCGCTGCACGCTACCGGTGATCAACTGGCTGACCGCCTGAGCGACCGCGAGATAGGTCTTGCCAGTACCCGCCGGGCCGAGCGCGAAGATGATGTCGTCGCGCGCCAGACTGCGCATGTAGGTGACCTGCGTTGCGCTGCGCGGCACAATCGTTTTGCGCCGCGTGCGGATCATGATCGGCGGGGAATCCTTCTCGCCCGAAATGATCCCCTCCAGCGTCGGCTCGTTCGACATGGCAATCAGCGCCTCAATCGCGCCCGCATCGAGATCCTGCCCCAATGCCAGGCGATCATACATGGTGTTCAGCGTCTCACGGGCCCGCGCGACATTGTCCTCAGGCCCTTCGATCACGATCTTGTCACCGCGCGCGTGGATCATCACCGAAAGACGGTTCTCGACCTGCACCAGATTGGCATCGAACTGCCCGAATAGCGGTCCCAAAAGCGACTGATCTTCGAAGCTGATCTCAACGCTGGCGCGGCGGGATTCGCGAATGGGGGTGGGATCGGGTGAGATCACCGGATCGGCTGCGCGGGTTGGTCTGCGGCCCATAAGGTCCTTTGCTGTTGGCCAATTGCCTGAGTCGGAAAGGTAAGCAGCCCTTGGCGCAAAGCAAGCTAGGGGCACCCACGCAGCGGTGGAAAGTCATGCGGCTGAAACACCGCAAAAGTACGTCAGACTGCGTCGCCTGCCACCGGATCGCCTTCGCGGCGATCGAAGACGTACTCCTGATAATCGCCGTCTTTCAACACGTAGAACAGCATCAATTGCTTGTGCGATTTGGCTTTCAATTCTTCGCGCCAATGCGACACATCGCGGCCCAGATAGATGATGCCATCGCCGGGTTTGAGATCCGCGACCACTTCGTTGCCGCCGAAGTCTTCGACCATGATCGGCCAGTTTTGACCCGCGGGGTCGGAGGCGATGGATATCGACACCGCAATCTCGCTCGCCTTGCGATCCGTGTGAGGCACAAGGTCGGCGCCTTCGTAATAGACCCGCCAATAGGCATAGGCGCGCAACAGGTCGCGCCCGACCGCTTCTTCGATCCGCGCTTGGCATTGCTTGAGGATCAGCTCGCCGAGCACTGGAGAATACTCGTCTTCGGCCTTCTTGATGTAGCGGGCGCCGCGATCCTTGATCAGGCCATTGGCCTTGGACAGGTCCATCGCAGTCGACACGAAACCGACCAATGAAGGATCAATCAGATCCTCGATAATTGCATATCCGCGGTCCCAGAAAGTCTGTGTCATTACGCCCCGTCGTTTCAGGCCATCGCCTCGCCTCTCTCCTAGCCGCCCTTGCTGCAATCGCAAGATCGCTAAGGAACCATTGGTATCTGAAGGGCATTGCATGGTCAGCGACAGTTCATGAAATCCGAGCCAGATTTCAACCGATTGTGTCCGGTCGTGCGCAGAAGGTGGGAAAGCGATGGTATCCAGTCATATTCTTGGTCTCGTCTCCGCGCTGCTTGCGGTGCAACCGGCGGCCGCCTCCGAACCGCCCGAGCAAGAGATACAGGAGCCCGCCGAACAGGCAGCGCGTGACGAAATAATCGTCACCGCTCCGCCAGCTGAAGCGGAGCGTCGCACGCAGATCCGCCGGATGGCCCGCGAAGTGGTTCGCAAGCCGCGCCAGGGCTATCCGATTGCCCGGTTCTTCCTCCCGGTTTGTCCCAAAGTTGTCGGCCTCTCGCCTGTTGACGCAGAAACGATGGAATTTCGGATCAGGGAAAACGCCCGCAAGTATGGTCCTGGGGAACGGCATGGAAAAAACTGCGAACCAAATCTGAAAGTCGTCTTTCTGGCAGAGAGCGTCGGCCCCGCTAGTACCTGGCTCGACTTCGATTCTGAATCGATCAACCACCTGCTCAGTTATCAAAAGCTGCGTGTTATCAATGAAGAAGGCCCGGTTCGGGCGTGGAATGTCACCGCACTGCGCGACTCCGACGGCCGCCCGCTCGAAGCGCTCGCCGGTCTCAACAATGTCCGAATGAACAGCCGGCTGACCCACCCCGTCACCAGCGAGATCACCGCCGCGATGATGCTGATCGAATTCGAAGCAGCGAAGAGCAAGACCTTGATGCAACTGGCCGACTACGCGTCTATGCGGGCCTTTGTGGGCACGCAGAGCGTCGACGGCAACAGCACCATTCCAATCGACACGATACTGACCTTGTTCGGCGATCCAAGCGCGCCCGGCGAGTTAACCGAATTTGATCGCGCTTTGGTCGCGAAGCTCTACACCATGCCGCGCAACGCGTCTTCCGCGCGCATTTTCGGTGCCGTTTCTTCACGGGCGATCAGTCTCGAGAATGCCGCCTCCGGAGGCAGCGAATAAAGCAAGAACTGCCTTAGACCGGGTCGCGCGTTAGCGGATCACCATCCCGACCATCATAGAAAAGTTCGGTGAATTCGCCGTCTTTCAAAACGTAGAACAGCATCAGCTGCTTTTGTGATCCGGACTCCAGCTTCTCACGCCAATGCGGGATTTCGTGCCCGCGATACACGATCCCCGAACCCGGCTGCAGCACCACCGTTTGCTCGTTGCCTTCCGCGTCTTGCAGCTTGATCGGCCAGATGTCATCGGCGGGATCGGCCTCGATTGTGATCGTGACCGCGATCTCGCTTCCGGGGCGGTCCTTGTGTTTGAGCAATTCCGCGCCCGGTTTGTAAATCCGCCAATGCGCGTAGGATTCGACCAATTCCCGCCCCAGGACTTTTTCGATGGCAGGGCGGCAATGGCGCAGCAGCAATTCTCCCACGACCGGGCCGTACTCATCCTCTCCCCCATGGACATAGCCGCTGTCACGCGTGCGCATCACGCCTTGGCCGAACGCAACATCCATCGCCTTTGATGACATCGCGATATGCGCAGGCTCGATCAGGTTTTCGACAATCTCGTAACCAAGGTCCCAGAAGCGCGACATCACATGCGGTCCTATGCCGTAGCCTGCGCCTTCGCAGGCTGGACCGGGACACCGCGGACGGAACTGCCCCTCCCCTCGACCAAATCCACCGTGACCAAATCGCCTAGCTCAAAGTCGCCTTCGAAAAAGACACTTTGCAGCCATGGCGATTTGCCAAGCCATTGGCCGGGCAGCTTACCTTTGCGTTCAATCAGAACATCGCATGTTCTGCCAACGGTCGCGGCGTTGAAGGCCAGTTGATCGCGATTGATGCGAGCCTGCAGGCGCTGCAGTCGCTCGTCCATGATTTCAGGCGCAATCTGGTTGTCCATCGTCGCCGCCGGAGTGCCAGGACGCGGTGAGTATTTGAAGCTGTAAGCCTGCGCGTAGCGAACCTCATCGACAATGCTCAGCGTGTCCTCGAACTCCGCCTCGGTCTCACCGGGAAAGCCCACGATGAAATCGCCCGACAGCGCAATGTCGGGGCGCACTCCACGGAAACGCTCGAGCAACCTCAGGTAACTCTCGGCAGTGTGCGCGCGGTTCATCGCTTTCAGAATGCGGTCATTCCCAGACTGCACCGGTAAATGAAGATACGGCATCAACTGCTCGACCTCGCCATGGGCGGCGATCAGCGCGTCGTCCATATCGTTGGGGTGGCTGGTGGTGTAGCGAATGCGCTCCAACCCATCGAGCTTCGCCAGCGCATGGATCAGACCCGCTAGGCCTACGCTGTGTCCCTTTGTGTCCTCGCCGCCCCAAGCATTCACATTCTGCCCGAGCAGCGTGATTTCGCGCGCGCCAGCTTCGATCAACTTGCGAGCTTCGTCGATCAGGTCGCTGAACGGACGCGAGATTTCCGCGCCGCGCGTGTAGGGTACGACGCAATAAGTGCAGAACTTGTCGCAGCCTTCCTGCACGGTGAGAAACGCTGTTGGAGACCGACGCTTGCGCGCTGGCAGCGCTCCGAATTTCGCAATCGCCGGCATGTCGGTATCGGTCGCACGCTCGCCCTGCACAGCCTTGTCGAGCATGTCGGGCAGGCGGTGATAGGCCTGAGGTCCGACTACCATACTCACCGCCGGCGCACGCGCCATGATCTCTTCGCCTTCGGCCTGCGCCACGCAGCCCGCGACCGCGATCATCGGTGCCTTCGTCTGGGTCTTGCCTTTGGTCAGGCGGCCGATGTCGGAGTAGATCTTCTCCGCAGCCTTCTCGCGGATATGGCACGTGTTCAGCACCACCAGATCGGCGTCCTCGCCATCAGGAGCGGGCGCGAGGCCTTGCTCGTCGAGCATCTCGCCCATCCGCTCGCCATCATAGACGTTCATCTGGCAGCCGAAGCTCTTGACCCGGTAGGTCTTGGGATGCGTTTGCGGTTTCATGATGGGGCGCATTTAGCGGGGTTGGGCGGTGGGTTCAATCACGTACGAGCGTCGCCGCCCGCCGCAGGTCCTTCTCGCGCCCAAACATCTGCAGAATTGCGATTAGTTCCTCGCGCTCGGGCACGAAGACATGCGCTTTGCCGATCTGGATCGCTCGCCGGGTCTGCGGCTGCACTGGCAACCACTCGCCATCAACTTGAAGGGTAAGGCCAGCCATGAATTCAACGTCGAACTCAGGCTCTGACCAACGCCCGAACCGCTCCGAGCGAAACATCGGTTTACCCTCTTCCGGCGTGTTGGTCAGCGGCAGCTTTTCGTAAAGCCAATCAAGATCGCGGCGTGAGGTGATCACATCGATATCGGCAATCGCACCGGGATCGCCGCCATGCAGCGCGACGGCTGCACTGCCGATCACCCACCACGGATCGTCGGCAGCTTCAAGCAGGCGAGAAACGCGGCGGAGGGTGGCGAGAACCTCGTGGTCAATCTCAGCCATTTTGCCCACCTCGCTTGGTTGTGACTGAACTACCTCGGCTCAGCTCGCTGCTGGCCGCAGCCTTGCTCTAATCAGCCGGGCAACGATCCAGCCGACCAACCATGCAAGGTACCACGGCCAGAAATACACCAGCCCAATCCCCAGCCAAAGCCAATCTTCATCCACCGGTGCGCCATCGAAGAAGGCGAGGAAGACGGCGAAGAGCAGGCCGGGTGGAATCAGGACGAGGATCGCGGCCCGGATCTTCATCCGGGCCGGTATCAGCCAGTAGAGCAGGCTCGCCGCCGCCAATCCCAGCACACTGGCCAGGAAATACGATGCGACAATCTCCACCAAATCTTCCTGCTAGGTGTAGGAGGATTAGCCCACTGTCGCTTTGACGATCTTGCCAGGCTGCGCAGGCGGTTCGCCCTTGGGCAGAGCGTGGACATGTTCCATGCCGCTCTGCACCTGGCCCCAGACGGTGTATTGCCCGTCGAGGAACTCTGCGTCTTCAAAGCAGATGAAGAACTGGCTGTTCGCGCTGTCCGGCATTTGTGAACGCGCCATCGAGCAGGTGCCTTCGGTGTGCGGTTCTGCGTTGAATTCGGCCTTCAGGTCAGGTTTTTCGCTGCCGCCCATGCCGGTGCCGGTTGGGTCGCCGCCCTGCGCCATGAAGCCGGGGATGACGCGGTGGAAAACGACGCCGTCGTAAAAGCCTTCGCTGGCCAGTTCGGTGATGCGTTCAACGTGACCCGGTGCAAGATCGGGGCGCAGTTTGATCACCACATCCTTGCCATCGCCGTCCCCAGTGTCGAGCGTGAAAGTCAGCGTGTCGGCCATGAATTGTCTCCTTGAAGTTTGGCCGTCCCTATAACGCGTTGTGCGCCCAAGTCACCCTCCCCGCTTGCTTTTCATCGCGCCCTGCCTACACCTCGCGCCATGGCCGATGAACGCCCTCTCGATGATGATCTGCTGGTGATCGACACGCCAGAAGCGGCGGATGAGGTGCGCCCGGATGACCGCATCGACGATGAGCGGCACGACGAGGAAAACCGGCTGAAGCCCGAGTTCATCAGTTCGGTCAAAAACGCGCTCGAAGAACCGGACAAGAGCGCGGTCTACGAGCTGGTCGAACCGCTCCACCCAGCCGATATTGCCGACCTGATCGAACTGCTCGACAGCGACGAGCGGACCGAATTCGCTGCCTCGATCACCGATCTGATGAGCAGCGAAGTGGTCGCAGAGCTCAACGATCACGTCCGCGAAGTGATGATGGAAGCGCTGGAGCCAGAGGCCGTCGCGACCATCGCCGAACAGCTCGAAACCGATGACGCGGTCCAACTGCTCGAAGATCTCGACGAGGTCGACCAGAAGGCGATTATCGCCGAGCTGGAGCCTGAGACGCAGGCTGCGGTCGAAAGCGCGCTGTCCTATCCGGAGGAGACAGCCGGGCGATTGATGAACCGCCACTTCATGGCGGTGCCCGAGCATCTGACTGTCGGCGACCTGATCGACTACCTCCGGCAGGCGGGCGATCTGGAACATGATTTCTTTGAAGTCTTCGTTATCGACACATCGCATCATCCGGTCGGTACCTGTGCGCTCAACTGGATCCTGACGACACCGCGCAATATCAAGCTAACCGACGTAATGAAGCGCGATCAAACGCTGATCCCGGCCTCGATGGATCAGGAAGAAGTCGCGCTGATGTTCCAGAAATACGCTTTGATCTCGGCCGCTGTGGTCGACGATGAAGGCCGGTTAGTTGGTCAGGTCACGGTCGATGACATTGTGCACATCATCTCCGAAGAAGCGGGCGAAGATGCGCTGCTGCTCTCGGGTGCGGGCGATGGCGACATCAACGAGCCAATCCGCGAAGCCTATTCCAGCCGCGTGCGTTGGCTGATCGCGAATTTGGGCACTGCGGTGGTCGCGTCTGCGATCATCGCGTTTTTCGGCGCAGCGATTGAGAAGCTTGTGGCACTGGCGGTGCTGATGCCGATCGTGGCGAGTATTGGCGGCAATGCGGGCACGCAAACCATGGCAGTGGCGGTGCGCGCGATTGCGACCAATCAGCTCACGCGTTCGAACACCTGGCGGATAGTTTGGCGCGAATTGCGCGTCGCGATCCTGAATGGGGCAACGGTCGCGGTGCTGATCGGCATTGCCGCGTGGTTCCTGTTCAGCCCGATGATGGGCGTGGTCATCGCGGCGGCAATGGTGATCAATATTGTCGTCTCAGGCCTCGCGGGCGTGCTGGTGCCTGTCATGTTCGAGCGCCTGAACCAGGACCCAGCGGTGGCTTCGTCGGTGTTTGTGACGATGATTACCGACTCGATGGGCTTTTTCGCCTTCCTAGGTTTGGCAGTGGCGAGCGGGTTGACCGGCTGATAGCCCTTCCCTCGAAAGCGAACGAGGGAGAGACAAATGACCGACAAACCGGGACGCGTTTCAGGCAAAGTGGTGCTGCTGACCGGCGGCGCTATGGGATTGGGCAAAGCGGCAGCGAAAGCGCTGTTGGCCGAGGGCGCGACTGTCATCATCACCGATATTGACGAGGACGCCGGCACGGCGGCGGCTGACGAGCTTGGCGAGAACTGCACATTCATCGCGCAGGATGTGACCGATTGGGATCGCTGGCAGGAAATCATCGCCGGGATCGAGAAAACCGTCGGTCGGCTCGATGTGCTAGTCAACAATGCTGCGGTGACCGTGTTCGGATCGATTGCCGATATCAGCCCTGAGGATTTCCGCCGCTGCTACACGGTCGATGTCGACTCGATCTTCATGGGCTGCAAGGCCGCGATCCCGCTGATGGCGGCAAGTGGTGGCGGATCGATTATTAACTTCTCTTCCGCCGCTGCGAATAAGCCCAACGCCGATCTCGCCGCGTACAACAGTGCTAAGGCAGCGGTGCCGATGCTAACCAAATCGATCGCACTCTATTGCGCGCGTGAGCAGAACAATGTGCGCGTCAATTCCGTCCAGCCAGGCACGATCCTCACCCCCAACGTCGAAAGTGTCATCGCGGGCACACCCGACCCCGATGCGACCCGCGAGGCCTTCTCCATCGCCCAGCCAATCGGCCGCATGGGTGAGCCGGAGGATATCGCGCATCTGATCGTCTATCTCGCCAGTGATGAGAGCAAGTTTGCGACTGGCGCGCCGTTCATTGTGGATGGCGGACTCAGCATCGCTTGATTGCGGCACAGGAAACGCCAGATTGAAGCCATGCCCCTTCACATGACCAAGATCGCGTTCGGCGCGAAAAGCTATGATGACCTTGCCGGGTGGTACGAGAACAGCCCCAATCCCAAACGGCTGACCACCAAATATCGCCCGAAACGTCACGAGGAGATGGTCGGCGGTTCGCTCTATTGGATATTGAACCACGCGCTGGTCGCGCGCTCCGAAATACTGAGCTTCACCGAGACGGATGAAGGCCGCTGGCACATCAATCTCAAACCCGAGCTGGTGCGCGTGCACCAACAACGCAAACGCGCGCACCAAGGCTGGCGCTACCTCAAGGACGAAAACGCCCCGCGCGATGTGGCCGAAGGCGAAGACATTGGCGATGCGCTGCCGGGCAAGTTGGCGGCAAAGCTGGAGCGGCTTGGGTTGGTTTAGGGCCGAAAATGACTGCTCTCGTGAAGAGGGTCCACGTCAAACTCTTCACATCCCTTTAGATGCCTTCGCCAAATCGATGAACTCTCTGAGCCGCGCAGGCATCAAACGCTTGCTGCGATAATTGATGGAATAGCGCGGTAGGGAGGGCGTTTCTCTCTTGAACAAGTGGATCAGCCTGGCATCCGCGATCAAGTCCTTGGCAGACTCCGCATAGACATATGCCAGACCCAATCCGGCCTGAGCAAAACCAAGCATCGACTGCAGATCATTCGCGACTATGCGCGGTTTCGGCATGATCGTGACGACGCCCTGTTTGCTGGTGAAGTTCCAGGGTGCGAGTTGCCCTGTCTGGTCAAATGCAAAGCAAATGCCATCATGCGACAACACTTCTTCTGGCAAGCTGGGTTTGCCGCTCTGCCTAAGATACTCTGGCGAAGCGACGACTGCCATATCTAGATGAGGGCCAATCGGGATAGCATGGCTATCTTGCTCCAACATCGTCGCCGACCGAATGGCTGCATCAACGCCCGATGCGACCAGATCGACCTTGCTGTCATCATAGATCAGTTCAATTTTCACATCCGGAAACTTGAGCGCATAGTCCTCAATCAATTTGTCGAGGAAAAATCGACCTGCCGTGCGCGGAGCACTTAGACGCAAGTTTCCAGACACAGCGTCCTTTGAATCCTTCAATTCGCGAACCGCGCTTTCGAGGTCTGCAATCGCTGGCAGACTTTGCTCGTACAGCCGTTGTCCAGCAGCTGTGAGGGCAACAGACCGCGTCGATCGTTCGAATAGCCGCACCCCAAGCCGATATTCAAAACGCTGGACTGCCTCGCTGACCGAACCCGCCCCTAGGTTTAGGGCACTGGCTGCCGCCCGGAATCCTCGCGCACGCGCCACCTCGACAAAAACGCTCATGTCGCTGAGTTGGTGTCTTTCCATTGATCAATAATCCGAACACTGTGTTTCAATGATAGATGGTTATCCGATCAACCTATCATCGCTAGATCCGGTGACAAGAGGGGTGTTCAAACCAAAGGAGCGACAAAATGACCGAACGTGAAGAAATCGAAGCTGTCATTAACAGCTGGAACAACGGGCTAGACAATGGCGACATCGAAGCGATGGTCGCGACCTGTGATCCACATGCAATGACAGTGAATGAGCGCCAGCCCGTCACAATCGGGACTCAGGGTATTCGCGACAAATACGTGCCTCGCATTGCCGCGGCCGAGATCACTTCCCGCTACGATATCGAAGAATTACAGTTCTTTGGTGAAGTCGCTGTCGTGTCAGGGCGCTTTCATGGAACGATGAAAATGCGAGATAGCGGCGAGATCCGCAATCCAGAAGGCCGGCTCGTCTTGGTCTACAAGCGTGACGAAAATGGCGCGTGGAAGATGATCCTCGACATTGACAACAATGGCCCAGTTCTCGCGGTCAATTGACGGATGGACCTCTTAAGCATGACAGAACCACACAAACACATTGCGAACCAACCCCGCGAAATCGCTGATTGCGTCAGCGCTTATCTGCAAGAAGGTGATCTTGATGGGATCACGTCGTTGTTCCATCCCGATTGTCAGATATTTTTCCCTCCGGATCAGCCGCCGAGTGTGGGGATCGCCGGTGCTCGCGAAGCCTTTCAGGCGTTTGCCGACATTAGACCAGCGATCAAAAGTGAGGTGTTCAGCGAGGTCATAATTGGCGATATCGCGCTGCTCCGGGCGAACTGGAGTGTTGTTGCACCTGACGGCACAGTAATCGCTGAAGGGCAATCGACCGAGGTGGCCAAAAAGCTGGAAAACGGCGGCTGGGTTTATCTCATCGATTGCCCGAACGGACCGCCCGCGCTGGCGTGAATAGCCAGTTTGACCGATATCGGCTCCATAACGATTGAAGTTTCTACTTCGGCTTCGAAGCCCTCAGCTGCTCCATCACCAGCTGCACATCGTGGATAGCGTCATCCTCGGCGGGTAGCGCGTATTTAACGTAGCTTTCCGCCAATTCATCCATCCGCTCGGCTATACGAACCTCGTTGTAGCCGTGGCTCACGACGAAGCGGCGGCGCGCGAGTATCTGCGGCAGGATGATGTCGACATAGCGGTCGACCTCCATGCCGAACTTCATGAACTGCTCAGGGCCTAAAGGGGTGAACACCCAGCCGGGAATGATGAGGCCAGCATGGACGTGAGGCGGCAAGTCGCCGCGCAGGCTTTCGGTCATGCCCAACACCGCATGCTTGGCGGCGATATAAGCGGCGGTTTGCTGCACTGCGCAGAAGAAGCTGTTTTCGCTGCCTGTGTTGTAGATTGCGCTTGGCGTGTCTTGAGCGATCAAGCGCGGTGCGAAGGCTCGGCAACCGTTCCAGATACCCCAGAAATTGACGTCGAAATGCGCGCGCGCTTTGTCAGGATCGACTTCCCACAGTGGCCCACGCACGCCGCCCTGCCCGGCATTGTTGAAGACCAGATCGACGGTACCGAACTCGATGAAGGCCGCATCGGCAAGCGCTTCTACTTGCTCAAGGTCGGACACATCGCAGGCCCGGGCGGCCACGCCTGCGATCCTGCCAGCCGCATCCAGTGTGTCCCCTGGAAGATCGGCAATCATGACCTGCAAACCTTGCGCCGCAAGTCGCTTGGCTAGAGTCAGTCCGATCCCGCTCGCGCCGCCGGTAATCACTGCACTGCGCGGGACGAATTCGGTCATTGCCTAGCTCTCTACTTTTACGCGCTCGGCGGCATCGGAATGAGCGCGGGCGTGTTCTTGCGGTACTTCTGATACTCCGGATCATCGCCCCAGCGTTCTTTCGCCTGCTTGTTCTGCAGGTTCACACCGCTCACCTTGGTCAGCAGCAACGTCACGAAGATCGGTGAGATGACCACCAGCCAAGACCAGCCCGACAGCACCGGAATGGCCATGATCAGAATGCCGGTCCATAAAGTGATCTCGCCGAAATAATTCGGGTGACGCGACCACTTCCACAGACCGGCATCGATGAATTTGCCCTTGTTCGCGGGGTCTTTCTTGAAGGCGCTTTTCTGCGCATCCGCGATTGCCTCAAAGGTTATGCCAATCACCCAAACCGCAGCACCTAACCAGAAAAACAGATCGATCGGTGCGCGCTCGCTGCTAGTGATGGCGACAAGAGCGGCTGAAGCCGTCAACGTCACCCACAGCCCCTGAAGCGTCCATGCGACAAGGAAGCGCGCCGGATTGACCTTGATCTTCTCAAACCGGGAATCGGTCCCGCCCATCGCGTGAATGCGGATGAACAGGAACGAGCCGAGCCGGATGCACCAGATCGCCACCATGGCGGCGATCACAATGCTGCGGGTGTCGAGCGAACCGAACGCATTGTAGGCAGCCCAGCAGGCGAACGCTGTAACCGTCAGATAGGTGATCGCGCCGGTCGTATCGTAGAATTTGTCGGACTTTGCGGCAGCGGAAGGCAGAAAGACGAGCCAGTTCACCACCATCGCGATGACGACACATACAAAGAACGCCGAGTAACTCCCGACCTTCACGCTATCCCAGCCAGCGAAAATGCCGAAAGTGAATGCGATTGCGGTGACGACGAGGAATACGATGATGCTTTTCATGATGCTTTGAATACGTCCCCTACGCTCAAGCGGATGCAGCCTCCCGGCTTTTCATAACAACCCGGCGCAGCGCATTAACATATGTCTCTGGCGGCTGCGCGCCGGGGATCATGAACTTGCCATTCACGATCATGGCGGGCACACCGCTGATATTGAGATCCCATGCCTGCCGCTCTTCGGCGACAACGCGGGCTTCGAGGTCTTCGTCTTCCAGCGCCGCTTTGGCTGCTTCGCGGTGCAGGCCCACGCCCGCCGCAATATCGAGCAGCACTTCGCGTTCGCCGATCCGGCGGCGCTCATTGAAATGTGCCTTGAACAGCGCGAGCTTCAGCTCAGTCTGCACCTGAGACCCGGCCTGCTCCAGTGCCCAGCCGAGCAGCTTGTGCGCATCGCGGGTGTTCCACATCATCGCTGGCGGCGCTTCACCTTCTCCCTCGTAGGTCAAAGAAACACCTGCACTGTCGGCAATCGCTTTCATCTGGCCGCGCACTGCTGCGCCTTCTTCGGCGGAGCGACCATATTTGCGTTGCAGGTGCGCTTCCTGTCCTTCGCCTTCGGCAGGCATGTCCGGATTGAGTTCGAACGGACGCCAGCGCACTTCGGCTTCGATCTCGCCTTCCAATTCGCCAAGCGCCTTGGTTAGCTGGCCATATCCAATCGCGCACCACGGGCACATTACGTCGGAGTAGATGTCGATCGTGAGCTTTTCGGGCGCGCTCATTTGTCTTTCTCCAGCCACCATTTCAGCAGACTATGGGCGATAGCGGCAGGGGGCGGAGCGTTAAACGGACCTTCCTCGCTGCCAATCGTGTCCATTGCGTGCTGTACGTCTTCGCGCGTGAACCAGCGCGCTTCTTCCAGTTCTTCGACGTCGAGCGTGATCTCGGTTTCGTCGGTCTGGGAATAGCAGCCGATCATCAACTGGCTCGGAAACGGCCAAGGCTGCGTTGCGATATACTCTACGTAGCGGACGCGCAGGCCGGCTTCTTCCCAAACCTCACGCGCGACCGCTTCCTCGATAGTCTCGCCGGGTTCGACAAAACCTGCGAGTGCGGAGAAACTGCGCGGCGGGAAACGCGGTTGACGACCGAGCAGCAACCGCCCCTCGTTCTCGACCAGCATGATCGTGACCGGATCGGTGCGCGGGAAATGCTGCGCACCACAATTCTCACAATTCCGCTGCCAGCCGCCCTTGGCGAGCTTGGTCGGCGAACCGCATTTGGCGCAGAATTTATGGCGGGCGTGCCAATCGACGAGGCTGCGTGCGCCGCCATAGATCGCGAGATCGGGAGGCGAAAGCTGCTGGATCGCCTGCCACGCGCGCGGCATTGCGTAGGCTGGTCCGGTCGCTCCCTCGCCCGGCACCGCCACAAAACAAGCCTTCTCATCGAGCAGTCCGAGGAACACCAGCTCCGCCTCTGGATCGATGTCGGCGAGCGTGCCCCAGAGCAAACCGCCCGCATCGTCCATCTGTGGCAGCAAGCCGTCGAGCAGCAGAACCTTGGCCCGCCAGTTCATGTAACCCGCCAGCTTATCCGGATCGACCCGGATCAAATCGGCGCGGTCGATTGGCGAACCTGCAAAGGCAATCGGGCCGGTTCGTGGCAGCTCGGGATGCGCGGGGTGGCTCATCAAGCGGCTTGCTTGGCGCGCATTGATGCGAGGTCAGTCTCCAGCGCCGCGAGGAATTCATCGCGTACGGGATAGGCCTCAGTCGGCATATATTGCGTCCACAATGCAGAGCGCAGGCCCAGATTGAAATCGACCGCGCCCAGTGTTCCAGCCGCTCCGCCCCAACCGAACGTACCGTTGAGCGAACGACCGCCAGCGCCGTGGCCCTGACCTTCCATCCACGAACCGGTCATATCGACCGTATCGGGGATCAGATTGGATGTGCCGACACGCACCGCTTCTTCGCTCATCACGCGGGTGCCATCGAGCATCCCATAACCAAGCAGCATGCGCAGGAAGCGGTCGTAATCCTTGGGACTGGATACCAACCCGCCGCCACCGGAAGGCACGCCCGGCGCATCGAGAAAGATCGAATTGGAACCGGGATCGATGGGGAATGCGGTTCCGGCGACAATGCCATAATTGTCGGTCAGCCGGGCCATCTCACTGTCCGGCACGGTCATCCAGGTGCTGGTCATGCCGAGCGGTTCAAACATGCGCTTTTGCAGGAACGCCTCGAACTCCATGTCGGATGCGACTTCGATAATCCGGCCGAGCAGATCGATACTGGCTGAATAGATCCACTTGGTCCCCGGCTGCACCGTAAGCGGCACCTCTGCGAGCCGGTCAGCCCAAACCTCAAGACCCGGTGCCGGTGTCACAGGCGGAATGCCCGGAATGGGCATGCGGCTCACGCGTCCGCCAACCAGACCCTTCTCACGATAGGCTTCGAGCTGCGGCCCTTTGCTGGTGATCAGATAGCCGAGCCCGGCAGTGTGCGTCAGCAAATGGCGGATTGTGATTTCACGGACCGGAGCGACAGTGTCATCCAGCGATCCCTCCGGATCGACCAGAACCTGCGTGTCCTTGAATTTGGGCAGCACGTCGGAAAGAGGCTGGTCGAGCGTCAGCAAACCATCGTCGATCAGCATCATGATCGCCATGCCGGTAATCGGCTTGGTCATCGAATAGATGCGATAGAGCGAGTTCTCGTCAACCGTAGTGCTGCCTGCCAGAGACAGGTTGCCCCCGCCGACTGTGTGCGCGTGATCTTCCTGATTCCAGCCGAAGGTGAGGAACATGTTGGCGACCTTGCGCTCGCTTACATATTTCTGCGCCATCGCCGCGACATTGGGCCAGCTCTCGCTGACATCGTGCGCGAGCAGTTGCCGACCGAATGGCAGCGTCGCCAGCGCGGCACCAGCGGCCAGATAACCACCCCCGCGAAACAGCGAGCGACGCGACAGGTCGGGTTGTTCAAGGGTGTGAATGGCCATCAGGGCAGTCTCCGGAGATTTGTTTTGACAGGTCTGTGGGGGAGTTGAGCTAGAGCGTCAATCGCATGGCGGGCTGAACCGGCTTTGAACGCCCGAATGGGTCTTGAAAACGCGAGGTGTACTATCCATATAGTACACATGTTCAATATTCTCGCATTCCTCATTGGTCTCGTCTCGCTGGTGATTGTAATCCCGGCGCAAATCCCCTTCCTTGGTTGGGCCAACTGGCTCGCTTTGCCGCTCATCGCCATCGGCGTGATTGTGGGCGCCTTGTCTTCCAGCAATTCGGGGCGGAATTTCTGCCTGATCGTGATGCTAGTTGCGGGCGTGCGCCTGATGCTGGGCGGCGGTTTCGTTTAATCCGCAGCCAAAGCCAAGCGCGCAGCTTTGGCAAAAAGTGTCGGAAGACCAGCATTCTCGATCTGATCGATAGGCCACCAAACGCCTTCGCCATCCGGTTCGGCCTCAGCGCTCATGCGTTTCAAGCTCAGCGTAAGATGCGCATGCGTGAACGTGTGCCGCACGGCTCCTAGTTCCTCCCAATCACCCGGCAATGGTAGCTTGTCTGAGCCGTCCTCACGCGCTGTCCACCCGTCATCCGGTAGTCCGCGCATCCCGCCGAGCATCCCCGTGCCTCGTCGAGTGACAAGCCAAACATGCTTGTCCCGTTCTATCCAGAAGGCCGTGCCGCGCCGTTCCGGTTTGGCCTTCTTCGCAGGCTTGACCGGCAGCCGCTCGGGTTCGCCAGCCTTTTGACCTTCACAGACTTCACGGATCGGACACAGCAGACAGCGCGGCGATTTGCTGGTGCAGATACTCGATCCCAGATCCATCATCGCTTGCGCAAAATCGCCCGCCCGCGCTCCGGGAGTGATCGTCTCGGTCGCCTCCCGAATAGCCTTGCGCGATTTCGGCAGCGGCTCGGTGATGTTGAACAGACGCGAAACAACCCGCTCAACGTTGGCATCGACCACGACTGCGCGCCTGCCGAACGCAATCGCAGAGATCGCCGCAGCCGTGTAAGCACCCAGCCCCGGTAGCTCACGCAGCTGGACCTCACCTTTTGGAAAGCCGCCAAGCGCCACAACTTCGCGGGCGCACTTCACCAGATTGCGAGCGCGCGAGTAGTAGCCGAGCCCTGCCCACGCAGCCATTACCTCGTCATCGCTCGCCGCCGCGAGATCGTCGACGCTTGGCCATCGCTCGGTGAATTTCAGAAAGTAGGGCTTCACAGCCTCGACAGTGGTCTGCTGCAACATGACTTCGGACAGCCAGACGCGATAGGGCCATGCGGGATCAGACGGCTTGGATTTCTTCGGCGGGTTGCGCCAAGGCAGTTCGCGCGCATGGGCATCATACCACTTCAGCAGGGGGCTGGTGATGGACACCATCTCCTTGGAAATCGGTCGCCCCCTCGTAAGCCGGTCCGTGATGACGGGAGGCTCATTGCTGAGCTTCAACGGAGGGCCTTTTCCCAGTCTGTCGCGAGGAGGTCTAGCGGTCACTCCCCGCCTATGGCATGGCTGCGCACGCAATGGGAAGCGACAAGACCAAAGGCGGCAAAAAGCCCTTCAAGAGATACGAGCGCCCGCGTGGTCGCGGTGCGAAACCGATTGGCGAATTGATGCCAGAAATCGGTCGCGCCGCCTTTCGCCGCTTTGGCTTTGTGCAAAGCTCGGTCGTCACCCGCTGGCCTGAAATTGTCGGCCCTCAGCATGCGAAGGTTTGCAGTCCCGAGGCGATCCGTTTCCCGCCCGGTGAGAAATCCGAAGGTATCCTGCAACTGGTCGTAAAACCGGCCCACGCGCCGCTGATCCAGCAGGTCACCCCGGAGATTATGGAGCGGGTCAATCGCTTCTTCGGCTACAAGGCAGTGTCGCGGGTCAAAATTCGGCAAGGCGAGGTTAAGCCGACGCATGCTGATAAGCCCGTGAAAGCTCCGCCTTCGCTCAAACCGATCCCAATGGAATTGGGAGACAGCTTGCGCGATATCGGCGATCCGGAGCTGCGCACGGTGCTGGAATCGCTGGCGCGCAGTTTTGATGATGCTGATTCCAAAAAGGACGACACGACCAAGTGATTTCGAAATTCGCCAAGACCACCGCGCTCGCCGCGGCGATTTTGTTCGCTCCGCCGATCGCGGCGCAGGAGCGTGAGCAGGATCTCAGCAATCCTGACAGCGCGTTTGTGGACACTACCCGCAAAGGCAATTGGCAATCGGTGATCGAGCCGACCGAACGCGGCCATCTGATCGGCAATCCCCGCGCCGATGTGCAGTTGATCGAATTCGTGAGCTACACTTGCGGCCATTGCGCGAACTTTGCTGTCGAAGGGGAGCCTGCGCTCGATCTTGTTTTGCTGATGCCCGGTAAGATGACGCTGGAAGTCCGCCCCGTCATCCGCAACGCTCTCGATCTGATCGTGTCAATGCTTGCCGCCTGCGGCGATCCGGCACGGTTCAAGGATCGTCACCGCGCATTCATGACCACCCAGTCGAAATGGCTGGAAAAGGCGCGGCAAGCTCCGGCCAGCCAGCAGGCGATTTGGGGGCGCGGCGACCGCAATGCGAGGATCAACGCCGCCCAGGCGCTGGACCTTGACGATGTCCTGACCGATCGCGGTCAATCGATCGCAGAAGTGACTGCCTGCTTGATGGACGACAAGGCTGCACAGGCCCTGATCGATAATGGCAGAGCCGATTCCGCCGAGTTCAAGGTTCCGGGCACGCCCAGCTTCGCGCTCGACGGGGAATTGCTGGACCGTGTGCACACGTGGGACGCGCTATATGCCGTCCTGTCAGAGCGCTTCAAAACTAGCAATTCGAGCGGAAATGCAGGCGAATAGCCGCCATACCGCAACCTTATTGACACATTTGTGCACAAGCAGGGCGAATACGGTTTTGCCACGCCCTTTCCTCCCCGTATAAACCGATCAACACGACCAAAGGATCACTCCGAGATGAATGCTTCACGCAATCCTCTGACTTCACGCTTCGCAGCCTTCGCTGTGGCCGCTCCACTTGCTCTGACGCTGGCTGCGTGCGGCGATTCCAACGGTGAAGACGGCCCGCCTGCTGGCGAGCCGATCGCTGCAATCCCGGCTCCCGAAGGCACGTCGTGGGCTGACACGGTCACGATCACCGAAGAAGACGGCTACAAGATCGGTAATCCCGATGCGCCGCTGAAGCTGATAGAGTTTGCGTCACACACTTGCGGCGCCTGCGCCAACTTCTCGGCGACTGGCAAACAGCCGCTGAAGGATCAGTATGTTGCCAGCGGCGTCGTCAGTTTCGAACAGCGCAATCTCGTGCGTGACCCGATCGACCTTAGCATCGCTGCATTGGTGCGCTGCGGTCAGAAGGAAAACATGCAGCCTCTGTCAGATCAGGCATGGGTCGCGCTCAATGACTTTTTCGGCAACGTCCAAACCAATGCAGCGCAATACGAAGCATCAGCGGAACTCCCGGTTGATCAACGCTTTGTCGCAATCGCAGAGGCTGCTGGCTTGATCGAGTTCTTCTCCGCGCGGGGTCTCTCTGCGGATCAGGCACGCAGCTGCCTCGCCGACACGGAAAAGATGGAGTCGATCAGCGAAAACTCGACGACGCAAGCCGACGAACTCAATGTGACCGGCACGCCGACCTTCTTCCTCAACGGTGCCCGGATCGAAGGCATCACGTGGAACGAGATCGAGCCCGCTCTGCAGCGCGCAGGCGCTCGCTAAGCGGACCTCGGCAGGAACACGCGCGCCCATGCAGATCAGCAGGCTAAAGCTCAGCGGTTTCAAGAGCTTTGTCGAGCCTGCTGAATTGCGCATTGAGCCCGGACTAACCGGGGTTGTCGGGCCGAATGGCTGCGGAAAATCCAACCTTCTCGAAGCGATCCGCTGGGTGATGGGCGAAAACTCGCCCAAATCGATGCGGTCGGGCGGGATGGAAGACGTGATCTTCGCGGGCACTTCAACCCGGCCGTCTCGCGGCTTTGCCGAGGTTGTGCTGCACGCTGCCGATGATGAAGGCGAAGAGCTGGTGGTTACCCGCCGGATCGAACGCGGGGCGGGCAGCGCCTACCGCGTGAATGGCCGCGATGTTCGGGCCAAAGATGTGGCGCTGACCTTTGCTGACGCCGCCACAGGCGCGCATTCCCCGGCGCTCGTAAGCCAGGGGAAGATCGCCCAAGTCATCGCCGCCAAGCCCACCGAACGCCGCCAAATGCTCGAAGAGGCAGCGGGCATCGCTGGCCTGCACGTCCGCCGCAAAGACGCTGAGAGCAAGCTCCGCTCGACCGAAGCGAACCTTTCACGGCTCGAGGACTTGATGGCGGGGTTGGACTCGCAAATGGCTTCGCTCAAGCGGCAGGCCAAGCAGGCCGAGCGCTACACCAAGCTCACCGAGCAGATCCAGCTGGCCGAAGCACGTCTGGTTTTCGCGCGTTGGCGCGATGCGGCCCACGCGGCCAAGGAAGCGCGGGCTGCGGCAGAGGGTGCCGAGGCCAAGGTCGCGACGGCAAAGCAGGCCGTTGATGCGGCGCAAAAGGAACAGGCGGCGCTTGCTGCTAAGCTAGCCGAAGCGCGCGAAGAACTCGCCGACCGGCGCGACGATGCCAGCGCGCACGGCCACCGGATGGCGGCTTTATCGGAAAAACTGGAAGCGGCAGAAACACGGCTTGCCGATCTGACGCGTCAGCAAACGCGGCTCGAAGAAGACCGAATCGCAGCGGACCGGCTGACTTCGGATGCAGCGGATGCGCTCGCCAAGCTTGAAAGCGAGCTCGCGAACAATCAGGAAGCTCTGAGCAAGGCCGAGGCCGCGCGCCCGGCCCTTGCTGACCGCAGCGAAGACAGCGAACGCGCCAGCCGCACGGCCGAACTTGCCCTGGCCAAAGCCACCGCCGACCATGCCGGGGTCGAAGCTGAATGGCGCGTTGCCGAAGCAGCCATCGAGCAGGCTGAAGCGCGCCTTGAACGGCTGAACCGAGAGCAGGACCGGATTGCTCAAATCCGCCGCGAACTTGAAGGCGGCGAAGATGCCGAACAGGCAGTGATTGCTGCGCGCGAAGCCGCCGATGACGCCGCAAGCGAATTGGCACGCCTCCGCACGAAACTGGAACAGGATCAGGCGCGCAAAGCCGAGCTGCAATCGGCGCGCGACGATGCTTCCTCCGCATTCGCCACTGCTAAGGCAGAGCTCGCCGGGATCGAGCGTGAGTATTCGGCCCTAGTCCGCGACCGCGATGCGCGGGCGAAAAGTGCTTCTGCACGTCAAGGTCTGCCAACAGCGTTGGATAAGGTTCGTGTTGCCAAGGGCTATGAGCGCGCCCTCGCAGCGGTGCTTGGACGAGACGCCAAATCGCCGCTGGGCGCTCCGTCTGCGCCAACCGACGGCCGATTCTGGACCGGCAGCAGCACTCCGAACACGGTCGCCGACAGCCTGCTCGATCACATCACCCATTGCCCAGAAGAACTGCGCGCTCGCCTGGCACTGGTGCATTGCGCGGATGAAGACGATGGCCGCAAGCTTGGTCCGGGCGAATGGCTGGTAACCCTTGGCGGCCACCTCCGGCGCTGGGACGGTTTCATTGCGCGCGGCGAAGGATCGGCGGAAGCGGCCAAACTCGAAGCAGCGAACCGCCTGACCGAACTTGAAGGCGTGCTGCCCGATCTGCGCGGTGCCGCAGAACTGGCCGAGAGCAAGGAACGCGCTGCCCGCGAAGAACTCTCCGCGCTGCAATCGGCATTGGTGGCGCAGGAACGCGACATCGCTGGTGCGATCGAAGCCGAACGCCATGCGCTGCGTAGCCTTGATCAGGCGGAGGCCGCCAAGGAGAGGTTGGCTTCACGGCTCGAAGAATTGGCTCAATCGACTGAGGAGTTGGGTGAGCAACTTACGACGGCAGAAGCTGAGCTGGCTTCGGCAAAGGAAGCCCGCGCTGCCCTCCCCGCACCCGACGCCGGGCGAGCCTCACTTGAGGCCGCGCAAGCAAAACACGAAGCCGCCAAGTCCGCCGTGCAAGCGGCGCTGGCCGAACTCGCTGCGCATGATCAGGGACTGGCCGTCACTCGTGAGCGTTTCGCCGCGCAACAGGCCGACCGCAACAATTGGCAGGCCCGCTCCAGCGAAGCGACCCAGCGCATGGCGGAAGCCGCACGGCGGCTCGAGGAGATCGAGGAAGAGCGTTCTGTCGTCGCGGCCAAGCCCGCCGGCCTGATTGCCGAGATCGAGCAAGGCGACGCGATGCGTGCGCGGCTCACCGAAGAATTGGAAGCCGCTCAGAAGGTTGTCACCGAGTGCGAGGCCGAGATGCGCACGGCAGAGCGCACGCTGGCAGATGCCGGGGAAGCGCTCGCGCAAGCCCGCGAAGGCCGCGCGACGCTCGCCGCCCGCGCCGAGAACGAAGAGGAACGTCGCGGCGAGATGGCACGCATCTCCGGTGAGCGCTTCCAATGCCCACCGCCGCTGCTCGCCGAACGGTTCGAATTCGACGAAGAAAGCGTCAAACCGGCCACTCAGGAATCCGAAGAGATGGACCGGTTGACCGCCAGCCGTGAACGGATCGGACCGGTCAACCTTGTCGCCGCAGAAGAACTTGCGCGGATCGAGGAAGAGCACGGCACCAATGCAAGCGAACAGGCCGAACTCGCCGAAGCGGTAAACCGGCTGCGCGGATCGATCGGCAATCTCAACCGCGAAGGCCGCGAACGGCTTCGCGCAGCATTCGAAGAGGTCGACGGCCATTTCCGTGTGCTCTTCACCCGGCTATTCGAAGGCGGGCAAGCACATCTGGCGCTAGTCGACAGCGACGATCCACTCGAAGCGGGCCTTGAGATTTACGCCCAGCCGCCAGGCAAGCGTTTGCAATCATTGTCGCTGCTGTCGGGCGGCGAGCAGGCGCTGACAGCTACCGCGCTAATCTTTGCGCTGTTCCTGACAAATCCCGCGCCAATCTGTGTGCTCGACGAGGTCGATGCACCGCTCGATGATGCGAATGTCGAACGGTTCTGCGACCTGCTCGATTCGATGATCCGCACCACCAAAACGCGCTACCTGATTGTCACGCATAATGCGGTGACGATGAGCCGGATGCACCGATTGTTCGGTGTGACAATGGCGGAAAAAGGTGTTTCGCGGCTGGTCAGCGTGGACCTGGGCGAAGCCGAATTGCTGGCGGCGGAATAACGCCGATCAGGCTTCGATCGCTCGCGCCAACCGTGCGCGGATCGACTTCAACTGGACCAGCGCTTCTTCCACCTTCGGCCTTAGATCAGGCACCGGTGCTGCGATGCCACCTTCAGGCTCAGCAGCTGCACGGCGATCACCTTCACGGCGATCATCCTTGCGCCGGTCGGCGCCAGATGCGCCCGAAGAGCGCAGAACTGCCTCCGCGCCCTTGAGCGTGTAGCCTTCCTGATTGACGAGCTGATTGATCCGTTCGACCAAGATCACATCGTCCGGGCGATAATAGCGTCGCCCACCGCTGCGTTTGAGAGGCTTCAGCAGCGAAAACTGCTGCTCCCAATAACGCAGCACGTGCGGTTTGATCTTCAACGCTTCGCTGACTTCCCCGATCGTGCGCAGAGCGCCGTCTTCTTTTCCGTCTTCGAATTCAGCCATCGCGTTCAGTCACCCTTGGCAATCCGTTCCTTGAGCAATTGGCTCGCGCGGAATGTCATCACCCGGCGGGGGGTAATCGGCACTTCGATTCCCGTTTTCGGGTTACGGCCAATGCGTTCGTTCTTGTCGCGCAGGACAAAGCTGCCGAAGCCTGAGATTTTGACATTCTCACCATCGGCGAGCGCATCGCACATCTTATCCAGAATGGCCTCGACCAAGTCGAGCGACTCAGCCCTGCTGAATCCCATCTTGCGGTTGATCGTCTCTGCGAGATCGGCTCTCGTGAGTGTGCCCACCGAACGCATCATGTGCATTTCTCCCATGTCGGCGCGACCCTTCGCCAAAGACAGTAGTCTACGGTTTTCAAATGACTTTCGCAAACGGCTGTAATCATCATGTGCATTTTTTGCACATGAGCGCGCTGAGCTGGTTAAATTCGTAACAGGCTCGCGCCCCAGGTAAAGCCGCCGCCCATCGCCTCCAGCATGACGAGATCACCGGGTTTGATCCGCCCATCGCGGCGCGCGACATCGAGCGCGAGCGGCACCGAGGCCGCCGACGTATTCGCATGCTGATCGACAGTAACGACCACTTTTTCAGCCGGAATTCCAAGCTTGCGCGCGGTCGCGTCGAGGATGCGAGCGTTTGCCTGATGCGGCACAACCCAGTCAATTTCGGCGGCTGAAATACCAGCATCTTCAATCACTTCGTTAAGCACGCTTGCAAGGTTCACCACAGCATGGCGGAACACTTCGCGCCCTTTCATGCGCAAATGACCGACTGTCTGCGTCGTCGACGGCCCACCATCGACATAGAGCAGATCGTGCTGCGCTCCGTCGGCATGGAGCCGTGTCGCGAGGATACCTGGCGCAACGGATGAAGTGGGTGCGCCAGCCTCGGGCGCTTCGAGCACAACTGCGCCTGCGCCATCGCCAAACAGCACACAGGTTGTGCGATCTTCCCAATCGAGAATTCGGCTGAAAGTTTCGGCACCTATCACCAGTGCACGCTTGGCCATGCCGGTCCTGAGCAGCGAATCGGCAGTCGCAATCGCGTAGAGAAAGCCCGAACACACCGCCGCAACATCAAATGCGACGCCGCCATTGCAGCCCAAGGCATTCTGAACCTTGGTTGCGGTCGCAGGGAAGGTATTATCGGGGGTCGCGGTCGCAACGATGATGAGCCCGATATCGGCAGGTGTCAGGCCTGCGTCCTCAAGCGCCGCGCGTGCTGCGGCTGTCGCCAGCGATGCAGTGGTTTCACCCTCGCCCGCAATATGCCTTTGCCGGATGCCTGTGCGTTCGACGATCCATTCATCGCTGGTGTCGATTTTCGCCGCCAGTTCGTCGTTCGACAAAACCCTTTCAGGCAGCGCCGATCCGGTCCCCAGCAAGCGCGAACCTGTCACTCTGCCGCCTCGCAGCTCGGCGTAGCGGCTGGTGCCGACTTTCCGTTGTCGCGCAGTGCACCCTCACCGAGTTCGGCGAGGTCATTGGCAATGCGCTCCGTCAGCTTGTTCTTGAGCAGGCTTGCCGTGACGGCCACGGCATTCGCAACACCAGCGGCCGTGGCGCTACCATGGCTTTTCACGACTACGCCATTGAGTCCGAGAAACACTGCCCCGTTGTGATTGTTGGGGTCGAGATGGTGGCGCAGCAACTCGGTCGCAGGACGCGACACGAGGAAGCCGATTTTGGATCGGATCGAGCTGGTAAAGGCCTGTTTGAGCAGATCGGTTACGAACCGAGCCGATCCTTCAATCGCTTTCAACGCGATGTTGCCTGAGAAACCATCGGTCACCACGACATGCGTTTCGCCGCGGTTGATCTTGTCGGATTCGACAAAGCCCGCGAAATCGAGCGCCAGGCCGCCCTCTTCCTTGCTGGATGCTGCTTGCAACATTGCAGCGGCATCCCGCAGCGCATCGGTGCCCTTGATCTGCTCGGTGCCGATGTTCAGGAGGCGGACGGTCGGGCGTTCGAAGCCATTCACGATCCGCGAATAGGCCGCGCCCATCACGGCAAACTGCACAAGGTTGCGCGCATTGGCTTCGGTGTTTGCGCCGAGATCAAGCATCACAACGTCATGCGGCTCGAGCGTCGGCATCAGTGCCGCGAGTGCCGGACGATCAATGCCGGGCATGGTGCGCAGGGCCAGCTTGCTCATCGCCATGAGGGCACCGGTATTACCCGCGCTCACAGCGGCGCCAGCGGCGCCTTCTTTGACGGCGTTGACCGTCAGCCCCATCGAGGTGGTCTTTGCGCGGCGGATAGCCTTGCTGGGCTGCTCGTCACCGGCGATTACATCATCGCAGTGAAGGATTTCCGACGCTTCGCGCATGCCAGGATGGCTTTCAAGAGCGCTTTCAATGCGCTTCTGATCACCCACCAGCAGGAACTTGAAGCCTTCGTGACGGCGGCGGGCCAGCGCCGCGCCTTCGACCATGACTCGTACGCCATCGTCACCGCCCATCGCGTCAACTGCGATACGCGGCAGGTCCATCACACTCTCTCCAATTGCGGTCGCTTCACGCCTTACAGGCCGACTGCGACAACCTCACGCCCGTTGTAATAGCCGCAATGGGGGCAAAGGTTATGCGGACGCTTCAATTCACCGCAATTGTTGCATTCGTGGAATGCCTCAACCTTCAGCGAATCATGCGCCCGGCGATTGCCGCGACGATGCGGGGATACTTTTCTCTTTGGGACAGCCATGGCGGCACCATTTCCTCGAATAAATACGTGTATTTGCGCCGTTAGACGCATGATCTCGGAGCCGCCCTTAAGCCAAGGCCCGTCCCCGCACAAGCTTTTGCCTGCGCGCGCGTCCTGGCCCGAAGTGGCGGGAAGCCGCGCGCTATAGCGAAAAAATCGTCCGTTGCAAGGCAATCTGGGTGCGACTAGCAGTGCGCGCAAGGATAATTCGAGGGGATCCAGCATGACACTTCTTCCGGTAACGCTCGCAGCGGCGGCTGCGGCGGCCATTCTCAACGTGTGGTTGATGATCAGGATCGGACAGGTTCGGGCGGCTGAGAAGATCTTTGTCGGTGATGAAGACAATGAAAATGTCATCCGCCGGATGCGCGCTCAGGCGAACTTTGTCGAGAACGCTCCATTCGTGCTGATCCTGCTAGCGGTGATCGAGCTTTCCGGCAAAGGCGAACCTTGGCTGGCCTATGTCGCTGGGCTGTTCATCCTCGGACGTGTTGCGCATGCATTCGGCATGGATGGCGGCTCGCTCAGCAAAGGGCGGATGATTGGCACGATTATCTCGATGCTCACTCTGCTGGGCCTGGCTGTGGTGGCTGCATTGATTGCCGGGCGGGTGCTTTGAAGGTTTCTGGAGCGACTTTTTGAAGGTGCCTCGACCGCGCAACCACATGCGCTGGTAGGCAGATATCCCAAGCAAACCCTGCCCGTTCGAGTAGCTGAATGAAGCGATAGCCCCAGTCGCTTTGGCCCGGCTGCAACCCGATGCGCGCGCTGCCTGGGTAGGCGTGGTGGTTGTTGTGCCACGCCTCTCCCATCGTGATCAGGCCGGCCCATGGAACGTCATGCGCCTGCACGCCAGCATCGCGAACCAGCCAGCTTTGCGGGCCACGCCGATGGGCCAGATGCCCGACCAGCCAATGTCCGTGGACGGTAAGCGCAACACGGACGAAAACGCCCCACACCACGAAAGGCCATCCGCCCAGCCAGAATAGAAGCGCAGCAACCGGCAATTGTTGAAGCATCCAAGTGCGTTCCAGCCAGCGGATGAAGCCGCTTTGCTCTAGCTTTGAAAGGTCAAATTGCGGCGGGTGATCAAGCTCGAGCGTGCAGTGGAGCTGCCACCACGCATCGTGCATCATTCGACGGCGATGCGCGAGATAGTCATGGCAGTCGCTTTGCCGCTGCGCCCAATCGCGCAAATCATGGGTGCGCACAATCCAGATCGGACCACTCATCCCGGCAACCGTGCCGCACCAGATGAGAAAATCCCGCAGCCATGGCGTGGTCTGGAAGCTTCCATGGATCAGCAGACGGTGGAAGCCGACCGAGTGGCCGAGAAGCAGCATCGCTCCAGTCAAGAGCAAGCCCACCGCAACCGCCGCAGGTGTGGTGAAGAACGGCACAAGGATAAGCGATGCGGCCAGCATTCCGCCATTCCAAAGACTGTGCGCCGGGTCCCATCGCACTTGGCCCTGTGCGGGGTCCGCTTCTGGGGTTTCGACGATCCAGTTTACTTCACAGCGGTCGCGACTCATAATGCACCTCATAGGTAATTAATGAATGCCTTAATTATTCATGCCCACTGGTAAGCGATTAAGCAAGTGCTTATATAGCCCAGCATGCAGAAAGTGTTCGAAGCCCTCGCCTCTACGGTGCGCAGAAGGATCCTTGCCTATCTATCGGAGTCCGAACTGACCGCCGGGCAAATTGCCGAACGGTTCGACATCTCCAAGCCAGCGGTGTCGCAACATCTGAGTGTGCTTCAGAATGCTGGTTTGGTCGAAAGCGAAAAGCGCGGGCAATATGTGCACTACCGGTTGGTGCGCGAAAACCTGACCAACACGCTCAATGGCTATGTGCAGGAAGTGTGCCCCGTCTCACGCCCACTAAAGCGCGAAAGCAAGGCGATGGGTGAGGCGAAGGACGACGCTTGAAATCGTCATTGCGAGCGAAGCGGAGCAATCCAATCCGGCTCTATCTGGATTGCCGCGTCGCTTCGCTCGTCAAAATGACGAAATAGGTCAGCTCAGCGCATAGTCCGAGACAAACGCGTTGGTCTTGCGCTCTTGGCCAAAGGTGCTGGTCGGGCCGTGGCCGGGGATGAACATGACGTCCTCGCCGAGCGGCCAGAGGCGCTGGGTGATGGCATCGATCAAATCCTGATGATTGCCGCGCGGGAAATCGGTTCGCCCGATTGAACCCTGGAACAGCACATCGCCGACAATCGCAAAGCGGCTCGGTTCGTGGAAGAACACGACATGGCCGGGTGTGTGACCGGGGCAATGGATCACATCGAGCGTCAGTTCGCCCACTGTCACTGTATCGCCATGCTCGAGCCAGCGGGTCGGCTCGAAGCTCTTCGCTTCCATCCCGTAACGCGCGCCGTCATTGTCGAGTTGCTCGATCCAGAACAAGTCGTCCTTGTGCGGCCCCTCGATCGGCAGGCCAAGCTCTTCCGCTAGCATCCCTGCCTGACCGCAATGATCCAGATGACCGTGGGTAATGAGGATCTTCTCAAGCGTCACACCCGCCTTCGCGACGCCGTCTTTCAGCTTGTCGAGATCACCGCCCGGATCGGTCAGTGCAGCCTTCATGGTCTTGGTGCACCAGATAAGCGAGCAATTCTGCTGCAGCGGCGTCACCGGAATGATGGCAGCGCGCATTGGAGGTGTTGGTTTGACTTCGGTCATAAGCGGGAAATGGCGCGCATGAGCGATGAATGCAAGCAGCGCGAACACAGGTCGATCCTGCCTTTGCGATTTGATTGGCGCGCTGCCAATTGCGACTCATTGGTTTCAACTATACCGACGTATCGGAATGGTAAGTCTGAGCGATCATGCGCATGAATTTGAGCAGAGGGGCATAGTCAAGCTCGAGGGAGTTATCGCGCGCGACCAAGCCATAGCGGCGCGCGACATAGTTAGAAGCTTAGCAAAAGAGTACGGGCTTTTGACCTCTGGGAGGTGGATGCATTCTCCAAGTCGATTTGGTTATCCGAAGCCATTTCGAAACGCACTCAACAATTTGAACCGTTCAGAGTGCTTTCCCGACTTGTTGAATGAAGAATTGGTCGCTTTTGCACAGAACTTGGTCGGCCAGCCGTTGGCACCAATGCCGCCGGGACAGCAAATCCTGTTTTCGCTCCCGAGTAAGGAACCTTGGTCAGTCCCGAACGATCTCTGGCATATCGATCTACCGAAACTGGGGGAACAAGCCAGTCCGGGGCTGCAATTGTTCACTTTTCTTGATGGTGTTGAGCCACAAGGCGGGGCGACGCTGGTAGTTGCAGGTTCGCATCGATTGTCGAACAGCATTGCGGGCCAGTCATCAAAACTGCTCAAGCAAAGACTGAAGAAGGAAGGCTACTTTCGATCGTTATTCGATCCCTCTCGATCCGCAATCGTTTGCCTCGAAGAAACCAAAGGCCAAGTAAACGATGTTGATCTGGAGATCGTCGAACTCACAGGTCGTGTTGGCGACGCATACCTGATGGATTTGCGAGTCCTTCATTCGCTGGCACCGAACAGCTCTGACAACGCTCGCATGATGCTTACCTGCAGACTTCCCCGCTCAACGATCGCTGCAAAATACAGCAATCCGGCTTAGTGCCAGCGAAAAGCTACGGTCATATCCGCCCTCCCTTCCAGATCACGCGCCCGACAATCTCAATATCCTCCGCCTCCACATTCACAGGCGGATAGGCGAGGTTTTGCGACAGCAGAGAGAACCGCCCTCCCCCAGCACTCGCAACGCGTTTTACCACCAGCGTGTCACCCATGCGGACGACATGCACACCGTCGCGAAACGGCCTCGGCGCGCGGTCGACCAGGATCTCATCGCCGTTGTTAAGCAGCGGCTCCATCGAATCGCCTTCCACGGTGATTGCCGAAAGCTGCGCGCCTTCGAAGCCCTGCTCCACCAGCCAGCGGCGTGAGAAACGAAACGCATCGAAGGCCGCTTCGCTGTCCGGCAGCGCGCCGGGCCCTGCCGATGCGCCAATGTCGAGGCGCGGAACTTCCACCCAGTCACCCTCGCGACTCGGCGGCGGTGTGGGGTCAATATAGGATTTTTCCTTAGGCGCTCCAAGCTCATCCTCCGACACGCCAAAGAACCGCGCAAGCGTGCGGCGGTCCTGCTCCTCGAGCTTCTTCGGCGAGCCTTTACGAATGAATTGCTGGAGATAGCTCGGGTTTCGCCCAAGCAGTTCCGACAGGCTGGCAAGGCTGGCACCACGCTCCTGTGACAGTGCAAGCAGCCGCTTACGCGGGTCTTCGAGTGAGTTTTCTGCGGGTTTCGTCATATTTCCTTCCTACATGAAAGATATTTCCTAGACAAGTAGGATTTCGCATGGAACATTTCAGGAACACCGGGCGATTCGCTGGCCCGGCAAACCGGACAACAGGGAGTTCACATGCTGATCCGAGATGTCGAAAAATTCATGCGGGAACACGAAATGCCCGCGACCAAGTTCGGGCGACTGGCCGCGCACGATCCGCGCTTTGTGCTCGATTTGCGCATGGGCCGCATTCCCCGCCCGTCAACCGAAGCGCGCACGCGGCGCTGGATGAGCGACTTCGTCCAGAGCCTTCAGTCCAAACAAGGGGAGCCAAATCCATGCTGACCAACACCATGCTCGAAACCAAATCCGCTGACCCGGTCGACGCCCCCTCACCTGCGCTGCGCGGCCGTCGCTATCGGCCCAAGCGGACGACCGCCGATCGCGTGCGTGAAGCGCTGCTCATGCTCGCCGAAGGGCGCGCAAGCCTGCTCTCACACGAAGAGAAGGCATGGTCCTCGATAACCTTCACCGGCACGCGGCATGAAATGATGCTCGACTTCGACGGGGCCGAAGCAGTGGCAGTGGGGGAAGAGTTCATCGCAAACCTACCCGACCACGAATTCCGCATCCCCGGGCAACTGGTCGCAGACGCGACCGTGCGCGAAGTGGAACACCGATTTGGCGAAGATGAGAGGATGGTCGTGACGGCGGAGCTGCTCCTGTTGGAGGAGAGCTAGTTGGATCATCCGTCATTGCGAGCCGCAAAGCGGCGCCGCAATCCAGAGCGGCTTCGCGCTAGGCTCTGGATTGCTTCGCTTCGCTCGCAATGACGAGCGGGATCACGTCCGCCGCACCACCAGGTTCCGGATCTCGCTCATGTCCTCCATCGCAAAGCGGATGCCTTCGCGGCCAAGGCCCGAATCCTTCACGCCGCCATAGGGCATGTTGTCCACGCGGTAGCTCGGGACATCGTTGATCACGATCCCGCCAACATCGAGCCGGTCCCAGGCATCGTACATCTGGAACAGGTCGCGGGTGAAGATGCCCGCCTGCAAACCGAAGGTGGAGCGGTTCACTTCGTCCAGTGCCTCATCGAAGCTGGCGAACTTTTGCAGGATTGCCAGCGGGCCGAATGCTTCTTCGTTCAGCGCTTTGGCATCGGGGTGGACATTCTCCAGCAATGTTGCCTCAAGCATGTTGCCGTTTGTCAGTGCTCCGCCGGTCAGCAGGTCCGCCCCGCCCTCCACGGCCTCATCGATCCAGTCCTTGAGCCGGGTCGCCTCGCCTTCTGAAATCATCGGGCCAACGAACGTGTCGCGGTCCTTGGGGTCGCCCGCGATCAAAGTCTTGGTCTTCTCGACCAGCATCGGCTTGAACGCGTCGTAGACATCCTGGTGGATCAGGATGCGCTGCACGCCGATGCAGGACTGGCCTGACTGGTAGAACGCGCCGAAGATGATCCGCTCCAGCGCGTCTTCGAGATCAGCGTCCTTGTCGACGATCACCGCCGCGTTGCCGCCGAGTTCGAGCACAACCTTTTTCTTGCCCGCCTTGGCCTTCAGCGCCCAGCCGACACCGGGCGATCCTGTAAAGCTCAGCAGTTTGAGCCGCTCATCCTCAGTGAACAGGTCGGCCCCGTCACGGCTGGCGGGCAGGATCGAGAACGCGCCTTCGGGCAGCACGTCACATTCCGACAGCACCTCACCCATGATCAGTGCACCGAGCGGGGTCTTGCTGGCGGGCTTCATGACGAACGGACAGCCCATCGCGATGGCGGGCGCGATCTTGTGCGCCGCCAGATTGAGCGGGAAGTTGAACGGCGAGATGAAGCTGCACGGACCGATTGGCACGCGCTTCCACATGGCCGAATATCCCCGCGCGCGCTCAGATATGTCGAGCGGCATGACTTCACCGTAATTACGCACCGCCTCTTCGGCAGCAATCCGGAACGTGTCGATCAGGCGGGTGACCTCGCCTTCGCTGTCATTGATAGGCTTCCCCGCCTCGACGCACAGGGCATAGGCGAGCTCGTCGAACCGCTCCTTGAAGCGGCTGACGCAGTGCATCAGCACATCCTGCTTTTCGAAACTGGCAAGCTTCGCCATCGGTTCCGCTGCACTGACAGCGCCTGCAATAGCCTTGTCGATGGTTTCAGCATCCGCCTTGGCAGTGCGGAATGCGACCTCGCCGGTGTACTTGTCCGTCACCTCCAGATCGGTGTTCGGCTGATATGCTTTGTTGTTGAGATAGAGCGGGTAGGTGTCTTTTAGCATGGGTTCGTCATCCCGGCGAAGGCCGGGATCCAGGCCCGGCAGTTGACTGGACCCCGGCCTTCGCAGGGGTGACGGCAAAGTTTCTCTAGAGCTTCGCGCTCAGTTCCTTGATGTCGTGGTTCAGGATCTGATCGTTCTCGGTGTAATCGACCGGGCAATCGATCACGTGGACACCGGGCGTGTTGCCGGTCTCGGCAAGCACATCGGTGAGGTGTTCGCTGCTGGTGATACGGTGACCGATCGCGCCATAGCTTTCGGCGTATTTCACGAAGTCGGGATTGCCATAGGTCAGCCCGTAATCCTTGAAGCCCATATTCGCCTGCTTCCAGCGGATCATACCATAGGCATCATCGCGCAGGATCAGCACGGTCAGGTTCAAGCCCAGGCGAACCGCCGTTTCCAGCTCCTGCGAGTTCATCATGAAACCGCCGTCGCCGCAAATCGCCATCACCCGCCGATCAGGATAGAGCATCGCGCTCATCATCGCGCTCGGCAGGCCCGCGCCCATCGTCGCGAGCGCATTGTCGAGCAGCACGGTGTTCGAAAGATAAGCGGTGTAATTGCGCGCAAACCATATCTTGTAGACACCGTTATCGAGGCAGATGATCCCGTCATCGGGCATCGCCCCGCGAACCTGGCGCACCAGATGCGGCGGGAATATCGGGAACCGGGTGTCGGCTTCCAATGGGTCCGAATGCGCCACATCGGCAGCGCGGTATTCCAGCATCCGTCCGCATGACCATGTGTCTTGCGGCGTGATCGCTTCCTTGATCTGCCACACCGCGTTGGCGATATCGCCGATCACTTCGATTTGCGGGAAATAGACCGGGTCCACCTCGGCAGTGGTGTTGGAGATGTGGATCACCTTTGCCCCGTCCGCGTCCATGAAGAACGGCGGTTTTTCGATCACATCGTGGCCGACATTGATGATCAGATCGGCATCTTCGATGGCGCGGTGACAGAAATCTCCTGCAGAAAGCGCTGCGCAGCCGAGGAACAGCGGGTGACGTTCATCGAGCACGCCTTTGCCCATCTGTGTCGTCACGAACGGGATACGGGTCTTCTCGACGAACTCGCCCAGCATATTGCTTGTCATGCGCCGGTTCGCTCCGGCGGCGATCACCAGCACAGGCGACTTCGCTGCTTCGATGGCTTCGACCGCTTGCCGCACCGCCTTGGTTTCAGCCGAGGGACGCCGCGCGACGCTCCGCGCGATCGGCTGGGTAAACGCATCTTCGGCGGCAATATCTTCGGGCAGTTCGAGATGCGTCGCGCCGGGCTTTTCTTCCTCCGCCAAACGAAACGCCTCGCGAACGCGGCTGGGGATGTTGTCGCCCGAATGCAGTTGATGCGCGAACTTCGTCACTGGCTCCATCATGGCCACGACATCGAGGATCTGGAACCGGCCCTGCTTCGAATGCTTGATTGGCTTCTGTCCGGTGATCGCAAGCGTCGGCATCCCGCCAAGCTGCGAATAGGCGATCGCCGTCACCATATTGGTCGCACCCGGGCCCAGAGTTGCGAGGAAAACACCGGTCTTCCCGGTATGGCGGCCATAGGTTGCGGCCATAAAGCCTGCACCCTGTTCGTGGCGGGTCAGCACCAATTTGATCGAACTGTCGGAAAGGCTTTCGAGAAGGTCGAGGTTCTCCTCACCCGGAACGCCAAAAATGTACTCAACGCCTTCTGCTTCGAGACATTCCACGAACAGGTCCGAGGCTTTCTTGGGTGTAGTCATTGCGGGTTCCTCCTGAATCGGCCTGCCCAAAGACAATGGGCGAGCATGATGTTGGTTTCGTGGCAGAGTCGCCCGAGGTTACTGTGGCAACTGGTTAGTAACCGCGAATGGGGTCGAAAACGGGCGCAACCGGCTCTCCGCGCCGAAACTTGTCGAGATTGTCGAGAAAGCGCTCAGCGCTGCGAATGAACATTTTGTCCTGCGCACGGCCCGACAGGTGCATTGAGATATGGGCATTGTCGAGCGTCCAGAGTTTGTGGTCTTCTGGCAGAGGTTCGGGCGTGGTTACGTCGAGAAACGCTCCGCCGATTTTCTTGCTCTCCAGCGCCCCAATCAAAGCCGATTGGTCGATCACACTGCCGCGCGCGATATTCACGATCACCGCGTCAGATTTCATCGCTGCCAGCTCGTCCGTTCCGATCATGCCTTCGGTTTCAGGCGTGGCGGGGACGGCCAAGACCACCCAATCAAATTCACCGAGCTTGCCGCGCCATTCGTCGGGACTAAGCACTCCTTCACCGCCGCTGCGTCGAACGACGGTGACATCGACATCGAACGCTTCCAGCCGCGGCTGGATCAATTTCCCGATTGCACCATAGCCCAGCAGAAGCGCCTTTGACCCTGCCAGTTCGCGCTTACCCGGACTGTCGAGCAACCATTCGCGCCGCTCCTGCGCACGCACCACCTCGCGATAGCCTTTGGCGATGTTGAGCATCCCCATCACCACATATTCAGCGATTGTAATCGCATTGATGCCTGCGCCGTTTGTCACAGTAATCCCGCGTTCGATCAGCACGTCCATCGGCAGGAAATCGAGGCCCGCATAGATCGAATTGAGCCATTTGAGCTTGGTCGCTGCGCGCAAGGTCGCCGCCATCGCCTCCTGCTCGTACATATCGAACCACCCGATCTCGGCC
This sequence comes from uncultured Erythrobacter sp., assembly GCF_947499705.1. Taxonomy (NCBI): domain Bacteria; kingdom Pseudomonadati; phylum Pseudomonadota; class Alphaproteobacteria; order Sphingomonadales; family Erythrobacteraceae; genus Erythrobacter; species uncultured Erythrobacter sp. The sequence continues at coordinate 1,828,319 of NZ_CANMPJ010000001.1, forward strand.
TCGGGCACAGCTTCGAGCGCCTCCTCCTTGGTCATGAACCAACGAATGTCGAGATCGTCTGGCAGTCGCGGTTCGAGCAGCGGGCGGATCAAGCCGGAAATTGCGACGATGGTCTTGGGATTGGTCACTGTCGACATGCTCCGCGTTTGCTGCGCTTGACTTGCTTCGATGGCGCTGCACTAGTCGCCGCATGCTTGCAAGCCACTGCGTAATTGATGGGTTTCTAGGAGTAGAGGCCTCGGCCGAATTGCTCGATTTTGCGTTGTCGAACGAAGCGGGCTTCGAACCGACCGCCGTGTACAATTCTGACCATGGCTGGGGCGTGCGGAGCAAGAGCCGCAAGTCGGTCCGTTTTACAGGCGACTGGAAACCTCGGCGCAAGGCATTTCGCAAGGTCATCGAAGATCGCCTCGAAGAGGTCGTTGACGGTGCGGGATGCGCAGGCTTCCGGCCCGACAAGATGGAGTTTGAACTGGTCGCGACGGGCGACGGGGGGCATTTCATCCGCCATATCGACACGCTGACCAACCGAAAGGAGTCGGAGACCGATCGAATCGTGAGCGCCGTCTATTACTTCCACCGCGAACCGCCGCGCTTCAAGGGCGGCGAGCTGATCATGCACGCGCTGGCGGGGGACGAAACTTTGCTGATCGAACCGAAGCACGACAGGCTGGTCATCTTTTCCTCGATCGCTCCGCACGAGGTGAACCTAACCACGGTTCCCAGCGATGCCTTCGAAGACTCGCGCTTTTCGGTCAATTGTTGGCTGCACCGCGACCGGGTGTAGACCTAGCTCTGCGCGAGCTTCCACTCCCAACCGAGCGGATCGCCGTCCATCACTTCGACGCCCTTCGCCGCGAGCTCGTCACGGATCGCGTCTGAGGTGGCGAAGTCCTTTTCGGCACGAGCAGCCTTGCGGCGAGCGAGCGCCTCTTCGATCTCTTCCTCGGTGATCTCGGCGGTCTTCGGGCGAATCCGAAGGTCTTCACGATAGATGGGAAAGAGCCCAAGACCGAGAACGCTGTCCATCACGGCCGTTAGCCTTGCCTTCTTGAATGGGTCGACCTTCTTCATCCCGAGCACATCCTCCAGAGCGGTCAATGCAATGGGAGTGTTCAGATCATCGAACAACGCTACCTGAAATTTGTCGAGCGGAGCCTGCAATCTGCCCCATTCTTCATCTTCGACATCTCGCACAGTCCAGATCACAGCTGGATCTTCATCTGGTTGAAAGACTGAAATCGACCCAAGCTCAACTTCGCGTGAGCGCAAAGTGGTCAACTGCAAAACCATCCGCTTAAGCCGCGTGAGCGCCGCATCGAGGCCCTGCCAAGAAAACTCCAGCTCGCTGCGATAGTGCGCCTGCAAGCACATCATCCGGTAAGCGAGCGGGTGATAGCCCCGGTCCACCAGCGTCTGCAGCACCAGAAACTCGCCGGATGACTTCGACATCTTCCCGCGCCGGTCGATCAGGAAATTGTTGTGCATCCAGATCGTCGCCGCGCTGTCGGCTGAGCAATTGTGCGCCTGATTTTGCGCGATCTCATTGGGGTGATGAATTTCGCGGTGGTCGATCCCGCCCGTGTGAATATCGAACGGGTGGCCGAGCAGTTCTGCGCTCATCACCGAGCATTCGAGGTGCCAGCCGGGAGCGCCCTTCCCCCACGGCGAGTCCCATTCCATCTGCCGCGTTTCACCCGGAGGCGTCTTGCGCCAGATCGCAAAATCGGCGGCGTTGCGCTTGCCTTCGACCGTGTCGATCCGTCCCTCCCCGTCGTCAGTCACGGCGCGGGCCAAACGGCCATATTCCGGCACGGTGGACACGTCGAAGTACAGGCCGCTGCCGAGTTCGTAGCAATGCTTGTCCTGCATCGCCTTGCCCCACTCGATCATGCTTTCGACATAGTCGGTGGCGCGCGGGTGCGCGGGTTTGCGGACGTTCAGGCGGTCCAGGTCGGCTTCGAACACTTCCTGATAGTAGCGCGCGATATCCCACGCGCTTTTGCCCTGCGCAGCGGCGGCCTTCTCCATCTTGTCATCGCCCGCATCGGCGTCCGAGGTCAGGTGACCGACATCGGTGATGTTGATGACGTGGGACAGCTTCAGCCCCTTATGGCTCAGAGTCCGGCCGAGTGTATCGGCGAAGATGTAGGCGCGCATATTGCCGATATGCTGGTAATTGTAGACCGTCGGCCCGCACGTATAGACCCGCGCCTCACCCGGATGGATGGGTTCGAACGGCTGGAGTTCGCGGGTGAGCGAATTGAAGAGTTTGAGGTCGGTCATTGTGGGGGGCGCTTTGGCGAGCCTTGAGCACGCCGTCAATTCTATCGTCATTGCAAGCGAAGCGAAGCAATCCAGAGCCTAGCGCGAAACCGCTGTGGATTGCCGCGCCGCTTCGCGGCTCGCAATGACGCAGCTAGAAACCCAAAAACTTAACATGCTCATCGAGCGGCACACGCTCACGCTCAAAACTGTTCACCGGGGCATCGGGGTCGCGATAGCCGATCGCCATGCCGCAAAAGAGCATGTATCGCTCGTGGTCCAAGCCGAGATGATCGCGGATCACGTTCGCATAATACGCCATGAATTCCTGAAAGCAGCTGTCGAGCCCTTCCTCACGCAGCAGCAACGCGACCGTTTGCAGCCACATGCCGGTGTCGGACCATTGCGGCTCTTTCATCAGGCGCGGGAAATAGACGAACATGACTGCGGGCGCATCAAAGCTGGTGGCGTTGCGCCCCATCGCAGCCATGCGCGCCGCTCCGTCATCGCGCGCAATGCCAAGCGCGTCGAACATGCCCTTCGACACACCGTGGAGCCGCTCTTTGTAGGCGTCCTCGCTCTTTGGCGCATCCCAGTCATATTCGAGCTGTTGCGGAGGCGTGGTGGTGATCTTCGCCTGCAAATCCTTGAGCGGCTGGCCAGTGACAACAGTGGCTTCCCATGGCTGGTAATTGCAGCCAGAGGCCGCCCAGCGAGCTGTATCCATCACTCGGCGTATGATTTCGAGATCGACGGGTTTGTCGAGGAATTCCCGCACAGAGCGGCGGCTGGTAACGGCTTCGGTTACGTTCATATTTTACCTCGTCATTCCCGCGAAGGCGGGAATCCAGAGCTATCCGGCACCGCTTCGCATAAACAAGCTGGATCCCCGCCTTCGCGGGGATGACGAATTGAGTGCTATCTTCGCTTCACGCCCTTCTCATCCTCGAACAGTTCCGCCAACTGCTCCATGATCGTGCCGCCGAGTTGTTCGACATCCATGATCGTCACCGCGCGGCGATAGTAGCGCGTCACATCGTGCCCGATGCCGATGGCGACCAGTTGGACGGGCGAGGCTTTTTCGATCCACTCGATCACGCCGCGCAGATGCGCTTCGAGGTAACCGGCTGAGTTCACACTCAAGGTCGAGTCATCCACCGGTGCACCGTCTGAAATCACCATTAGGATGCGGCGTTCCTCGGGGCGATAGATCAGGCGGGAATGTGCCCATAGCAGCGCCTCGCCGTCGATGTTTTCCTTCAGCAGCCCTTCGCGCATCATCAGGCCGAGATTGCGGCGCGCGCGGCGCCATGGCTCATCGGCCTGTTTGTAGATGATGTGGCGCAGATCGTTGAGGCGGCCGGGCCCTTGCGGTTTTCCATCGGCGAGCCATGCCTCGCGCGACTGCCCGCCCTTCCAAGCGCGGGTGGTGAAGCCGAGAATCTCGGTCTTGACCCCGCAGCGTTCCAGCGTGCGCGCCAGAATGTCGGCGCTGATCGCAGCGATGCTGATCGGGCGACCGCGCATCGAACCCGAATTGTCGATCAGCAGCGTGACGATCGTGTCCTTAAACTCGATATCGCGCTCGACCTTGTAAGACAGCGCCGTGCCGGGTGAGACCACCACGCGCGAAAGCCGCGCCGCATCGAGCACGCCCTCTTCCTGATCGAAATCCCAGCTGCGGTTCTGCTGCGCCATCAGGCGGCGCTGCAGTCGGTTCGCGAGCCGCGTAACGACACCTTGCAAGCCCGTCAGTTGGCTGTCGAGATAGGCACGCAAACGGTCCAGCTCTTCGGAATCGCACAATTCCGGCGCTTCGATTTCTTCATCGAACCGCTCGGCAAAGGCGTTGTAGTCGAGCCCTTCGGGAATGTCGGCTTGCGGTCGGTTCGGACGAACGGGCGCGTTGGAAGCATCGCCTTCTTCGCCCGGCTCGCCATCCTGCATATCGTCATCCGGCGCGAACTCGCTGTCGGCATCGCCCTCGCCTTCGCCCTCTGCCATTTCGCCGGCCATCTCGGAGCTTTGCGGGTCGGCATCGCCTTCCTGCTGCTCATCGCCGGATTGTTCGTCGTCCGCGCCGTCCTCCTCATCGCCGTCATCATTGTCGGCTTCGTCGGGCGCATCGGTTGGGCGAGTAAGGTCGAGCTCACGCAGCATGTCGAGCGCGAGCTTCTGAAAAGCTTCCTGATCATCAAGGCTGTCGCCAAGCGCGGAGAAATCCTTGCCGACCGTCTCTTCGATGAAGTCGCGCACCAGCTCGATACCGGGCTGCGCTTTTTCAGGGATCGGCTCCCCGGTCAGCTCTTCGCGCAGCATAAGCGACAGCGCGGTTTGCAACGGCACCTCGCTGGAATTCTGCGCGCGGACGATCTGATCAGTCGCGGTGCGCATCTCGGTCGCCGCGTCGAGATTTCCCTTCATGCCGTCGAAGCTGTTCGCACCCAGCGCCTCATAGCGCACCTGCTCGATCGCATCGTAGCAAGCGCGGGCCACCGGCTCTGGCGGCGCCCCGACCGCGTGCAATCCCGCATCGTGATGGCGCAGTTTGAGCGCAAACGAGTCTGCGAAACCGCGCGCCTCGGTCACCTGCTCGAATGGCAGGTCCCGTCCGGGTAGCGGCACGCGAAACCGGTTGCCCGAGGCTCCAGGTACGTCCGCGCTCCACGCCACCTCAACCTCCGGATCACTCGCAATGGCGCGAGCTGCTCCAGTCAGAGCGTGTTTGAACAGGTCGAGAGGGGATTCTTCAGCCATTCAGTCTCAGTTAGGGACTTATCCGCCGCCCCGCTAGCCGATAGTTTGACCAGTTTTTTCCCAGTCTTTGAGGAAGCCTTCGATCCCTTTGTCGGTCAGCACATGCTTGAACAGCCCATGGATCACCTTGGGTGGTGCCGTCATGACGTCGGCGCCGATCTTCGCGCTTTCGAGTACGTGGGTGACGTGCCGGACACTGGCGACGAGGATTTCGGTTTCGTAGGCGTAATTGTCGTAGATCAGGCGGATATCGCTGATCAGGTCCATCCCGTCGAAGCCATTGTCATCATGCCGGCCAACGAAGGGCGAGATGAATGTCGCGCCCGCTTTCGCCGCAAGAAGGGCCTGATTGGCCGAGAAGCACAGAGTGACATTCACCATCGTGCCATCTTCGGTCAGCGCCTTGCAGGTCTTCAGACCGTCGACCGTTAGCGGCACCTTGATGCAGACATTGTCGGCGATCTTGCGAAGGACTTCGGCCTCTTTCATCATTGTCGCGTGATCGAGCGCGACTACCTCGGCGCTAACCGGGCCATCTGTGAGACCGCAGATTTCGCGGGTCACTTCCATGAAGTCGCGGCCCGATTTCGCAATCAGTGACGGGTTGGTCGTAACGCCATCGAGCAGGCCGGTCGCGGCCAGATCCTTGATCTCGTCAATCTCGGCAGTGTCGGCAAAGAATTTCATGGGTGTTGCGCTCCCGTGGCTGGCTCGAATCGTTCGCCATCGGGATGGCACAGCGGCGCATCTGAAACCAGATGGCCATCCCCATCAAAATGACCGGGAACCGCCTGCCGGTATCGGGATTGATGTTATCACATTGCACGAAACACAATGATCGAGGTTTACAAACTACGGGATCAAATCATGCGAATTCTGGGATGCATCGCGGCGGCGATTGCGGCCATTTCTGCTACTCCGGCGGCAGCCACTGAAGAAGACTTCAACATCTGGGCGGGGCAGTTCGTGTTCGTCGATCTGGACGAGGAAGGCGACTGGTATGTGCGCGGCGAAGCACAGGAGCGTTTCACAAATGACGCTGACCGCCTCGGCCAATTGCTGCTGCGTTCCTTCGTCGGTTATCGCATCAACAAGGATGTGAATGTCGGCGGCGGCTATGCCTACATCCTGACCGATCCGGTTGGCCCGGTCGAAGTGAACGAGCACCGCATCTATCAGGAACTGAACGTCACGCTTCTCGACAATGATCAGGGGCTGAAGATTACGTCGCGCAACCGGTTGGAGCAGCGATTTTTCGAAGAAAGCGATGCGACAGGCTGGCGATACCGCAATCTGGTCCAACTGACTGTGCCGATCAGCGAGAACAACAATCTGGTGCTCTACACCGAGCCGCTCATCGGCCTCAACGATGTTGCCTTCAACCGCGATGGCGTCGCGAACTGGCGCAACTTTGTCGGTGTGACCGTACCGATTGCGGAGGGCTTCACCCTGACACCTGGCTACCTCAACCAGTATGCTGTGCGCGATGGCGAGGACCGGATTGATCACATCGCCAATGTCGGGATAACCGCTCGCTTCTAGAGCACGCGGTTAGAGCACGCGGTCAGCCGCGAACACGCCGATTAGCAGGGGATCACCCGTCGCTTGCGGGTCGCGCCGAATTGCAGCCTCTTCTGCGCCAATCTCGGTCCAGATCGCGTCGTCGACATTGCCAGCCAGCCTCTGAGCAATGCCGCCGACATCGGTGCCGGTGGCAGCGTTAATAAGCTCTGCGACAAGCGGGTCCGAGGCGATTTGAATCGCTTCGCCCAACTCCGGCACCATCGCGTCGATCAGCCTTCCACCGAGCTCTCCGCGCAGGGCCTGTGTGGCGGCATCCGGGCCGCCACGCACCAGCTCAACCGCGTTTGCAACTCCAATTACACGAACCGCGTCAGCAACTAGCGGTGCTGCGCGCTCAGACCCTTCGATCGCGATGTCGGCGAAGGCGTCCTCGAGCCGGTCCTTGAACAGCGCCGAAGTCAGAATCCGCGATAGCACATCGCCGCGCGTGCCGATTAAATTGCCAAGACCAAGCCGCCCGACCTGTTCGTCCCAATAGCCATCCGGTGCAGTAAGCCGTGCGAAGGCGCGCTCGCTGGATAGCAAGAGCAGGCGCCGGATCGCATCGGTAAAACTCAGGCCCGGAATCGTTGCACACGCCGGTAGCGCCAGGATCAGCGCTCCGCCTGCCCCCGCTTTCAAAAACCGCCGACGTTCGATTGTTTCGGCGAATGCCGTGCTCTCGTGAGCGTTCATATCCCTCTCCCCTTCTCTTGTGGTTTTGTGCGACCTGCACCCATATTGCGGACAGCTCATGAACCGCGTCCGACTCCTCGTCCTCAATGCAGCACTAGGTGCGCTCGATTACAAGCTGCCAGACGGTGTGCGGGTCGAGCCGGGTAGCGTCGTCATTGCGCCGCTCGGCCCCCGCAAGGTGACCGGGATCGTTTGGGACGAAGGCCGTTTGCCGGGTGCTGAGGTAGACGCGAGCAAGCTGCGCGCGATCCTCGAAGTTGTCGACGTCCCGCCATTAGCCAAGCCACTGCGCAGGCTGATCGAATGGACTGCCGACTATTACTGCGCGCATCTCGCCAGCGTCGCTCGCATGGTCCTATCAAGTGGCGGTGCCTTGGGCGGCCCGACCACGACGACCGAATACCGGTTGAGCGGCGGCGCACCCGAGCGCATGACCCCGCAGCGCGCAGCGGCTATCGAAGCGCTTGATGGTGAACAGGCGACCATTCGAGAGCTCGCCGGGATTGCAGGGGTGTCCGAAGGGGTGCTGCGCGGCCTCGTCAACCAAGGCGTGATTGAGCCGGTCACGGTTTCGATCGACCGCCCCTACCCCCCAGCCGATCCCGACTATCATCAACCGGCATTGTCATCGGATCAGATGGCGGTAGCAAAGCAATTGGTGAAGGCGGTCGAGGCTCAAGCGTTCGAGCCATTCCTGCTCGACGGGGTGACGGGCTCGGGCAAGACCGAGACCTATTTCGAGCCGGTAGCCGAAGCCATCAGGTTGGGACGGCAGGTGCTGGTCCTTCTGCCGGAAATCGCACTGACCGAGAACTTCCTGCACCGGTTCGAGCAACGCTTCGGCACGCCGCCAGTTCTATGGCACTCCTCGCTCAAATCCACCGAACGGCGGCGCGCATGGCGAGCGATCTCGGAGGGGTCCGCGCAGGTCATTGTCGGCGCGCGTTCGGCCCTTTTTCTGCCCTATGCCAATCTCGGCCTGATCGTCGTCGATGAGGCCCATGAGATCAGCTTCAAGCAGGATGATGGCGTGCGCTACAATGCGCGCGATGTGTCCGTGATGCGCGCTCGGTTCGAAAGCATTCCCGTGGTCCTTGCCAGCGCGACCCCGGCGCTGGAGAGCCTGCATATGGCCAATAGCGGGACCTACACGAAGCTGGATCTGCCCAGCCGATTTGGCGGTGCGCAGCTGCCCAGCATCAAACTGATCGACCTGACACAGGAAAAGCCCGCCAATGGGCGATGGCTAGCTGCGCCCCTGATCGCAGCGCTCGAACATCGGCTGGCCGAAGGCGAGCAATCGCTGCTGTTCCTCAACCGCCGCGGCTACGCACCGCTAACACTGTGCCGCAATTGCGGGCACCGGTTCCAGTGCCCGAATTGCAGCGCATGGCTGGTGGAGCACCGACTGTCCGCACGCCTCGCCTGCCACCATTGCGGGCTCGAGACGCAGCCACCGGAAAAATGCCCCGATTGCGGCGAAGGCGATTGCCTTGTCGCGTGTGGCCCGGGTGTCGAGCGCATTGCTGATGAGGTCGCCGAGCTATTTCCCGAAGCGCGCGTCGCGGTCGCGACTTCGGACACGCTTGGTTCGCCGGAACGCGCGGCGGAGTTTATCGCGCAGGCCGAAGCCAAGGCAATCGACGTGATTGTCGGCACACAGCTGGTGACGAAGGGATTCCACTTCCCTGAACTTACATTGGTCGGTGTGGTCGATGCCGATCTGGGCCTTGAAGGCGGCGACCTGCGCGCTGCCGAACGCACCTATCAGCAAGTTGCACAGGTTGCCGGTCGCGCTGGGCGCGGCGCAAAGCCGGGCGAAGTCTTGATCCAGACCCGCCACCCTGAGGCACCGGTTATTGAAGCCTTGGCCAATGGCGACCGCGACGCGTTCTACGAAGCCGAGACGGAAGCCCGCCGCGACGCCGGTGCTCCGCCTTTCGGACGCTGGGCGGCAATCATCCTGTCGAGCGAAGACGAAAAGGAAGCGCGGCAAGCGGCGGCACGGCTCGGCGACGCACGCCCGCATCTGGATGATCTCTACATTCTCGGCCCGGCCCCCGCCCCGCTGGCACTGCTGCGCAACCGTTATCGCTACCGCTTCCTTGTCAACGCTCGGCGTTCAGCGAACCTTCAGCAGGTTTTGAACCAATGGGTTGGCACGCAAGAATTCGCACCCGGTGTTCGGATCGGGATCGATATTGACCCGTATAGCTTTGTATGACGCACATTTTTTCCCGGATACGCTACGCCACTCAGACGCTCCTATCGGCGGTCGTGCTTCTTTTCGCGGGTGCCACGCCAGCGCTCGCCTCGGACTGGAAACGGGCAGAGACGCACAGCTTCATTGTCTATTCGGAGGGATCGACAACGCAGCTCGAGAAATATGCAAGAGACCTCGAACGGCTGGACGCGCTGCTGCGCAAGTTATGGCGCAAAGATCCAATCGAAGACCCCGCGAAACTGACTGTGTACTTGCTCGAAGATGCGCAGAATGTCAGCGCACTTGCCGGACGCGACGCCAGAAGCGGCTTGATAGCTGGCTTCTACACCGCACGGGCTGAAGGCTCGTTTTTCGTAGGTAATCGGCGCCGGTCAAAGTTCGCGGAGCGCCTTACCGGCAGGCAGGTGCTCTACCACGAATACGCCCACCATTTCTTCTTTCAGAACTTCTCAGTCCCCGCCCCGGCCTGGTTTGCGGAAGGCTATGCCGATTTCGTTTCGACAGCGGAGTTCCTTCCGAATGAGCAATGGACGATTGGGAAATACGCCAATCGCCATCTTTCGACCCTCGCCTACAATCGTAGCTACGATTTTGGCGCCCTTGTCAGCGGGGCCAAACCCAAGAAGAATGCGTCGCTCTTCTACGCATGGTCGTGGGCCCTGACCCACTACCTCTATTCGCAGCCGCAAGGTTCAGGCAAAAAGATCACACGATATCTGGCCGACCTCAATGACGGCATCGAGCCAGAAAAGGCAGCGGCAAATGCGTTTGGTGATACGGAGGCACTTGCGGAGGCGGTCAGGGCCTACATCAAAGAGCCAATCACCTATCAGAAATCGACCGAACCGCTGATCTATCGCAGCGCTGTTCAGATCGAAGAGCTGGAAGATGTGCCATCGCAGCTGGTTGAGCTCAGACTTCAACGGCTGATGAATTACGATGCTAAGGGCGCACAAAAGGATCTTGAGAAGCTGGTCGATCGCGGCAAAGCCAATGCCGATGTGTGGTCGGAACTCGCCATTCTGCGTTATGTGAGGCAAGATCAACGCGAGGCTCACGACGCAGTCGAACGCGCGCTTTCGCTTGATCCAACGCATACGGAAGCGCTGGTGCTGCGCGGTCGCATGGCGGTTGAGAAGTACCAGCAGGAGGGAGCGGAAGACAACGCTCTGCTCGAAACTGGGCTTGCCGATTTGGAAGCTGCCGTCGCGGCAGAGCCAAACAATCCATGGGCGCTGACCAACCTGGCACAGACGCTCCAGATGAGCGGTCAACAAGCCGATCGACTGGGAGAATTATCGGAGCGCGCATTCGAACTCGCGCCAGAGGTTGTACCGATCCGGTTTCAGTACGCCTTCGTATTAACGGCGCAGGGTCAATACAGCCGCGCGATCCGGCTGATGGAAATCATCGCCAACAACCCGCATGGCGGCGGGGAAAATGCGGAAAAATTCATCGAGTCGCTCAAGGGTCTGCGCGATGAATATGGCGACGAGAATTAGCGCATTGAATTCGGCACTTATCTGAGTGTCGGACATTGATGCCGCATGACCGATCAACCAATCCTCGTTCCCATCCTCGGCGATCAGCTGACACGCACCCTCGCCAGCCTACGCGGGCGAACCAAGGACGATACTGTCATCCTGATGATGGAGGTCTGGGACGAGGCGACCTACGTCAAGCATCACAAGCAGAAGATCGTGCTGCTCTTCTCGGCCATGCGCCATTTCGCTGACGAACTGCGCGAGGCTGGTTGGACCGTCGACTACGTCAAACTCACCGATGAAGAAAATTCCGGTAGCTTCACTGGAGAGGTGGCGCGCGCAATTGAGCGACACGATCCGCGCGAAGTCCATATCACCGAAGCCAGCGAATGGCGGGTGCAGCAGGCCATCGAGGAATGGCCCGGCAAGTTTGCTTGCACGGTCGAAATCATGCCCGACGACCGCTTCCTGTGTTCGCATGCCGAGTTCCAGGAATGGGCTGACGGTCGCAAGCATCTCACGATGGAGCATTTCTATCGCGAGATGCGCAGGAAAACCGGTCTGCTGATGACAGATGACGGCAAACCGAAAGGCGGCGACTGGAACTATGACAAGGACAATCGCGAACCGCCCAAGGGTGAGATGGATGCCCCGCCGGCACCGAATTTCGAGCCCGATGATATCACGCGCGAAGTGATCGAGTTGGTAGAGGAAAAGTTCGCGGACCATTTCGGCAATCTCGACAGCTTCGAATGGCCCGTCACAAGCGATGAAGCCGCGCGCGCTGCCGACGCGTTCTTTGCCGAGCGGATCGAGAAGTTCGGCCCTTACCAGGACGCGATGGTCCATGGGTCGGACGACCTCTTTCACTCAATGCTATCGACCAGCATCAATTGCGGACTGCTCGACCCACTCAAACTGTGCGAACGCGCCGAGCAGGCTTACGAAGATGGCAAAGCGCCGCTCAATTCGGTCGAGGGTTTCATCCGCCAGATCATCGGCTGGCGCGAATATATTCGCGGGTTCTACTGGCTCCACATGCCCGATCTCGAAACGGCGAACGAACTTGAAGCGACCCGTCCGCTGCCTGAATTCTTCTGGACCGGAGCAACCGATATGCGGTGCCTGTCAGATTGCATCCGCTCCACGCACAACAACGCGCACGCGCACCATATTCAGCGGCTGATGGTGGTTGGCAATTTCTGCCTGCTCGCCGGGATCGACCCGCGCGAGGTGCAGGACTGGTATCTCGCCGTCTATGCGGACGCGTATCAATGGGTCGAACTGCCCAATGTCAGTAGCATGATCCTCTATGCCGATGGCGGAAAGCTCGCGACCAAGCCCTATGCGGCGAGCGGAAACTACATCAACAAGATGTCCGATTACTGCAAAGAATGCTCGTATTCGGTCAGCAAAAAGACCGGCGAAGGCGCATGCCCGTTCAACCCGCTCTACTGGCATTTCATGGACCGCCACCGCGATCGGCTGGAAAGCAATCACAGGATCGGCCGTATCTTCGCGACGTGGGACCGAATGGGGGACGAGAAAAAGCGCGACTATCTGGAAAGCGCGGAAAAAGTCCTCGACAGCCTCGAACCGGCCAGCAAAGGGTGGGCGCGAAACGAGAACTAGGAGAGCCCCCCAATGTTGACCGTCCACCACCTTCGCATTTCGCAGTCCGAACGCATTGTCTGGCTGTGTGAAGAGCTGGGCCTCGACTACGATCTGAAGCTCTACAATCGCGATCCCGACACGCGGCTGGCCCCTCCTGAGCTCAAAGCCTTGCACCCAATGGAGGTCGCTCCGCTGATCGAGGATGGCGATACTCTGCTGGGCGAGAGCGGTGCAATCGTCGATTATATCATCGGCAAATACGCGCCTGACACCGATCTGGTGCCCGGCCCTGACAACCCCGATTTTGCCGATCACCTTTATTGGTACCACTTTGCCAATGCGACGTTCATGACAAACGGCATGATGCAGATCGCTGTTGGCGCGCTCGGCGGTGATATGCCTCCCCCGCTGGCGAAACGTGTCACCAATGCATGGAAGCAGATCGAAACGCGGCTGGGCGAGGCAGACTATTTCGGCGGTTCGCAGCTGACCACAGCCGACATCATGATGGTGTTCCAACTGACCACCAGCCGCGCGTTCAACGGCATGACGATCGATCACCTGCCGAACCTCAAGGCATATCTGCAGCGCATCGGCGGACGAGAAGCGTATCAGACCGCGATGGCAAAGGCCGAACCGGGTTTCCCGCCAAAGTTGGATTGAGCGACACGCAAATGGGGCGCCACTCTCGAAAGAGCCTGCGGGAACCGGGCGCCAAAATTGCACATGGGCACCCTTTCTACGATCTGATCGAGGAAGCCTACCGCGCTTTCGATACTTACAAGCCAATCAACGTCGACGTGTGCACCGACTGCTGCATGCCAAAGGACGTCGAAGCCGACTTCTTCCGCTCAAACATCGAGGAATTGCCTTTCCATTATTTGAGGGAATGGTTCTCGGCCGCCTGCGCAACCGATGGGGTGCGCAAGGACATCTGGGCTTACCTCTTACCGCGAGTTCTCGAAGTTCTGGCCGTTGGCGAGGAACCGAAAGATGTAGGCATCGAGTCGTCGCTCTCTAGATTTGATACCGGCAATCCCAGCCACTGGTCGACCGATCAATGGAGTGTGCTGGACCGGTTTCAGCGCCGGTTCCTGCAAAGCCGCTTTCAGACGCCCGACAGATGGCCCGGCCAATTGCTCGACGACATCGTCTGCATGTTCAGCCGTGGTGGGTGGCCATTGGACGATTTGCTCGCGCAGGTCATGGCCGTGCCCGACAAGTTACTGGCTCAGAGACTGTGGCAGGATTGGTGCGCCGAACTTGGCGAGTTCGGCGACTACGGGCATATTTGGATCACCGCATTTTGGGACAAAGCCGAAAAGGCCCGAATGATGGCGTTCTATACCTCCGAACCCTTGCGCCAGAGGATGCAGACACTGGCTCTTTCAGACATAGCGAAGCCAGAATTCTGCTCAAAGGCCTCAGCAGTCTTCAGTGTAATGGAGCGATCTGCGTGAAGCCGGTTTGGCGGCAAGCAATTCATGCCGGGCCGACTTGCCGTTCTGGCGTTGGTCGGACAGCGCGGTGCTTACGTGGAGAAACCGGCTGATAATTCTCGCCTTTGCAATATTGCGGACCTACGTTAATCGCGTCGCAGCCTCCCCTAAGGAACAGAATGACTCAGCAAGCTCAAAGCGAAACCGCGCTCGATCCCAAGCAATTGATGCGCGATCTTGCTGCTTTTCGTGACCCGAAGCTTGGTCGCAGCCTGTGGGAATTGGCGATTACGCTGGTCCCATTCATGGCGGTGTTCGGCGCGGCGCTATTCGCTATCGACGCAGGCTTCTACGCTGGGCTTGCGCTCATCCCTGTGGCGGGTTTGCTCCTGCTGCGGCTCTTTATCATTCAGCACGATTGCGGGCATGGCGCATTCCTTTCCAGCAAGAAGGGTAACGACTGGATCGGCAGAGCGCTGGGGGTTCTGACATTCACTCCCTATGATTGCTGGAGACTGTCGCATGCCCGCCACCACGCGCGCACAGGCAATCTGGATAAGCGCGGCTTTGGCGATGTCGACACCCTGACTGTGCGGGAGTTTCAAGAAGGCTCGCCAATTCAGCGCTTTGGCTATCGCTTGTACCGCCACCCGCTGGTGCTGTTCGGTTTCGGGCCGATCTATCTGTTCATCATTCGCCACCGTTTGCCGGTTGGCCTGATGCGCGAAGGTTCGCTGTACTGGATCAGCGCGATGGCCACCAATGCCGTTCTCGCTGCGATCATGGCGGGACTGATGTTCGTCTTCGGGATCGGGACGACACTGCTGGTGGTGGTGTCGACCCTGCTGATTGCGGCCTCCACAGGTGTGTGGCTGTTTTATGTCCAGCACCAATATGAAGACGCGCATTGGGACCGTCAGGAAAACTGGTCTTTTCAGGAAGCTGCATTGCACGGCAGTTCCTATCTGACCCTGCCCCAACCGCTACGCTGGTTTACCGGGAATATCGGCATCCACCACGTCCACCATCTGGCCAGCAGCATCCCGTTCTATCGTTTGCCCGAAGTGCTCAAGAAGTACCCGGAGCTTGAGGATCTCAACCGCCTGTCGATGCGCGAAACGCTGCGGCCGATGGTTTTGGCCCTATGGGACGAAGACAGCCGGAAACTTGTGAGCTTTCGTCAGGCTGCGCAAGCCAGCGCTTAGGCTGAGAACGCCGCCTTCGCCGCTTCGGTTACGCCGGCCATCGCCTCACGCCAAGGTGCCGGGCCATAGCTGATGCGTGCAACGCCCAGCTCCGCCAATTCCGCATTGCTGACCATGCCAGGCAAACGCATCACGTTAACTGGCATATCGACGCTTTCACAGATTTGCGCGATCATGGCCGGGTCGCTCAGTCCGGGGATGAAGAAACAACCCGCTCCCGCCGCGCGATAGGCTGCCGCACGTTCGATTGCGGCATCGACCAGCTCGGCGCGGTTGGGGTTTTCACCCGCCATCAGCGGCCCGAGAAACAGATCGGTTCGGGCGTTTACGAATAGGCCGGCACCGTCGACCGCTGCGATCCGCTCCGCCTGTTCGTCTACTGGCCGCAGATAGCTGGTCCGGATCAAACGATCTTCAAGATTGCAGCCGGTGATTTGAACGTCGTACAGCGCTGCTGCGACCCTGCTGAGACCTTCTAGATCCTCCGCAAAACCCGCTTCAATATCAACTGAGATCGGCAATTCGACTGCCTCGGCGATTTGCCTCGCGGTTTCGACAAGCCTCGGGAACGGGATGCGTTCTCCGTCTTCATAGCCCTGCGCTCCTGCCAGCGAGAGACTGCCCGTTGCAATCACTTTCGCGCCGGCAGCGGCGACAGCTATGGCGCTGCCTACATCCCACACGTTGTACAGGATCAACGGATCATCACTGCGGTGAAGCGCGGCAAATATCTCTTTAGCCATGTCAGAACAGTTCCTTCTGGTCGGCGCCTTCGCGCTTCAGCAATTCCGCCTTGATCTCCGGCCCGTAGGCATAGCCGCCCACACCTCCGCTGGCAGGGACCACCCGGTGACACGGAATCAGTACGGCGATGTTGTTCGCGCCATTCGCGCTGCCAACCGCTCGGCTCGCCTTGGGGTTACCTAGCATCGCAGCCTGTTCGCCATAACTGCGGGTTTCGCCCGCCGGGATTTTGCGCAAGGCCTCCCAGCAGCGCTGCTGAAACGCGGTTCCCTTCACATCCAAGGGAATGTGCGAGCTATCGAGCGAAGGCTCTTCCACCACCACCACGACCTGATCGAACAGGGCGCGGAATTCTTCGCCACCAGCGACCAGTTCTGCCTTTGGGAAACGCCTGTGCAGCGCATCTTCACCTTCGTTGAAGCTCAGACAGCACACGCCCTTCTCAGTCGCGGCTACGAGCATCTCGCCGAGCGAAGTCGGCACCACGCTCCAATAAATCGTCCGGCCCTTGCCGCCATCGCGCCAGTCACTCGCTTGCATGCCAAGCTTCCCTTTCGTGTCTGAATAAAAGCGCGAGGGAGCCGAATACCCCGCTTCATAGAGCGCGTCGGTCACGCTTGCTCCGCCTTCCAGAGCTTCTCGCACACGCTCCTCACGCAATGCCCGCGCAAAGGCTGAAGGGGAAAGACCGACCGTCCGTTTGAACAGGCGCTGGAAATGTGTCGGTGAATAGCCGGTCAGTTCGGACAGTTGATCGAGAGTCTTCGCGCCGTCAGCGCGGATAGCCGCAATCGCTGCCAAGACGCAGGCTTCTTCGGCGCTTTGAGTGTTGGGCGAGCACCTTTTGCAGGCACGCAGACCGGCAGCCTCGGCATCGGCCGACGTCGCATAGAATCGGACGTTCTTGCGATGCGGCATTCGAGCAGGGCAACTCGGGCGGCAATAAATGCCGGTGGAATGGACGCCGGTCACGAACGCTCCATCGAAAGCGCGATCCTTGCGTTGCACCGCTTCCCAGGCTTGAGTGTCGGAAATCATACCGTCACCTCATAGCGCTCAATCCGCGCGGCGAAACAGCCATGCATAGCATTGTGCGCATCGATATAGGCGATTTTGGGGTCGTCGAGCAGCGCCTGAACGAGCGTTTCGACATCGTCCGATAGCGAAAGCCCCGCGCGGTGGAGATTGCCCTGCGCATCGTAGCACCTGAGCGCTATCGGCCGGGCGCGCAGGATCGGCGGAACTGCATCGACGTAGTCGGCAGCTTCGTGCGCATCCTTACGAACATAAACTGCAAAAGCGCTGCGATACGGTGTTTCGACCGCGTGGTTGGTATAGTGCGTGAGCAACAGCTCCTCACCCTCCGCTGCATCTTCGAGACTGACGCGGCAAGGAAAGCGTCCCTCGCCCGCTACCTCACGGCGCGCACGCCGCCTTTTGAGCGTGTCTTCGCTGGCATCGAAAAGCGGGGCAAACTGGTCTGGGTCTAGTCCGCGAATTCTGAAGGTCATGCTTCGGTCTCCTTGTTAGGCATGACCGGCAATTGAACGATAACGGGCAAAGCCTCATCCCGAAGCTTGCGGTCAATGTGATTGGGGGTCAAACAGCGTGGTCATGAACCGTTTCGTCATGGCGCTGCTTGTTGCCGTTATCTTCGTTTTGCCGATTTCGGCTCAGGCCGATCCCGGCGATGTCGATGCCGCTGCGCGCGGCGTGGTGCGGGTGGTTCTGATCGGCCAGGACGGGGAGGAACTGACACCGATCAGCCATGGCAGCGGATTTGCGGTCTCTCCGACCAAGATCGTCACCAACGCGCATGTCATCCGCGAAGCGTTGCAGGATGACACTCTTCGCATCGGCATCGTGCCAAGCGAAGGCGCGGACGCCGCCTTTGCCCGCCCAGTTGCCGTCAGTCCGCGTAATGATCTCGCGCTGCTCGAATTCGTGGAAGCGGATATGCGCCTGCCTCCGCTCACCATCGCCGGCGGGGTCAGCGGTGACATGGGTGAGGTTTCCGCTGTCGGCTATCCGATGAATGTCGACCTCGCGCAGGGGCTGGAGATCAGCGACATCTTCCAGGCGCAACCTCCGGTGAAGAGCCGCGGGTTTCTCTCAGGCGAGCGCCCGAGCCGCCAATTCGATACGATCCTGCACACGGCCCCGATTGCACGCGGCAATTCCGGAGGACCGCTGCTCGATGGGTGCGGGCGCGTGCTCGGGGTCAATTCCTTCGGGGCGGACTCGGATGGATCGGATGCTGAGTTCTATTTCGCGGTTTCCTTGCGCGAATTGCTCCCATTCCTGCGCGACAACGACGTCGAACCGCGTACCAATGCCCTTCCCTGCCGCTCGATCGAAGAGTTGAACGCAGCCGAGCGCGACCGCTTCGAACAGCAACGCGCCGAAGCGCGCGAACGGCTCGAAGCGCGCGAGGCGGAACTACGCGAAAAGCGCGCCGCTGCGATGGTCAAAGCGCAGATGGAAGTGCTGGAAGCGCGTGAAAATGCGATGGCATTGGCGATGGTGCTGCTGCTGGTTGCCATCGGCTGCGGCTACGCGGCGTTGCAGCAGCGCCAATCTGAGGAAACGCGCACTCGGGCCATGCTGCTTGCCGGTATCGGCGGCGCAGCGCTGATTGGCGCAATCCTCGCATGGCTGACGCGTCCCAGTTTTGCTGAGATCGAAGAGCGGGTCGAAGCGGCGATGGCTGGTGACGATGACACGAGCGGCGACGGTCCGACCAATGCAACAGCGAGCGATGGCACGCTGATCTGCACCTTGGTGCCCGAGCGCAGCCGCATCACAGGCGCGCGAACCGACGATGTCGAATTCGATTGGTCCGCCGATGGCTGCGTCAATGGCCGCACGCAATATGGCATGTCCGGCGGCACATGGTCGCGGGTCTTCGTGCCTAACGATGAACAAGCTGTCTCCGTCAACACATACGATCCGCAGACGCGGGTCTTCCAGACCGACCGGTATCTGCTGCGCCAGTCGGGAATGACTGAAGCACGTGCAGCCCGCCGCGAATACTCACCGCCAGCCTGCGGCGTAAGCGATGCAGCGCGGTTGCTGGGCGAGCAGCAATCGAAGGTGATCTCACTGTTGCCCGACCGCCCGAATGAACGTCTGGTCTATACCTGCGAGGCGAAAAGTGTCGCCGGAGGTAGTGGCGGCGAAGAATAGGGGCGGCAAAGAATAGTCAAGTAATCCGTTGAACTGACCCGATTTGCAGTGTCATAAGCGGGCAAGGCGAACAGGGGAATCCAAGCGGTGCATTTGATCACGAGACTGTTGCTGCTGTTCGCGCTGGTTTTTGCGGCATTCTCCCCCGCACAGCTTCTCGCCGATCAGAAAGACATCGATGTTGCCGCGCGCGGCGTGGTGCGGGTGGTCATCATCCAGATGATGCCGGACGGCGCGCGATATGTCGGACACGGTACGGGTTTTGCCGTCCAGCCTGACAAGATCGTCACCAATGAGCATGTCATCAGGCAAGTGCTCAGAAGCGACAATCTGGTCGCAGT
The DNA here is from genome assembly GCF_947499705.1 of uncultured Erythrobacter sp. Classification (NCBI taxonomy): domain Bacteria; kingdom Pseudomonadati; phylum Pseudomonadota; class Alphaproteobacteria; order Sphingomonadales; family Erythrobacteraceae; genus Erythrobacter; species uncultured Erythrobacter sp. Next base: position 1,847,837 of record NZ_CANMPJ010000001.1, read on the forward strand.
CGTGGTGCCATCCGAAGGCGATGACTACACCGCTGCCAAGGTGCTGCGTGCCGATGCGCGGCGCGATCTTGCCTTGCTGGAGATTGTTGGCGATCTGAGGCTTCCCCCGCTCACTTTAATGACCAATTTCATCCCTGCCGACAAACAAGTGGCGGCGATGGGGTATCCTGGCGTGGTCGAGTTTCCGACCATTCGATCTCAGGGAGAACTCATCAAGAGCGCGGTTCCGATCACAACACGAGGCTCGGTTTCTGCCGAGCGCGAACGCAATGGTGTGAGCCTCTATCTGCATCAGGCCGATATTGCAGGCGGCAATTCAGGCGGACCTCTGGTCGATGATTGCGGACGCGTGCTGGGCGTAAACAGCGCGGTCACGATGTCCGGTCAGGGCGAAGGTGAATTCTACTTCGCTGTCCAGAACCGTGAGTTGCTACCGTTCCTGCGCGCCGCCGACGTGAATCCCAAAACCACCGACCTACCTTGCCGCTCGCTAGCTGACGTGCAGCGCGAACAGGATGCGAGGAGCGCTGCCGTTGAAGCCGAACAGCGCGCCGAGGCGGAACGGCGCGCCGCAGAGGTGGCGGCGGAGCGCGAGAGGATCGAGGTCGAAGTTCGCGAAGAACGCGAGAATATGATGGCGGTTGCTGCGGTCTTGCTGGTTGTCGCGGCGGGCATCGGTGTCTTTGCGGCCATGAACCTGCAGAACCAGCACAGCCGTCCGCGCGGGTTTATCCTCAGCGCCATTGCCGGTGTTGCAGCCATTGGAGCAGCCGTTGTCTGGATTGCTCGACCAGGAGATTCCGATGTGGCGGATCGCCTCGCGAACGGCAGAGACGATGGATCATCAGGCGATCCAGCCCTCGCGACTGGGTTCCAGGCTGGTCCCGTTATCTGCGCGCTTGACCTTGAACGCAGCCGGATAACCGGCGCGCCAAAACGCGATCACGAATTTGAATGGGGTGAAGCTGGCTGCCACGGCACCACCCAGTATGAGCTGCGCGGTGACGCCTGGCAGCGGATCTTCGTCCCTCAAGAAGACTATATGGTCCGCACCGCCTCGATCAATCCGGCAACCGGAGAGTACCGGGTGGAACGCTACCTCCTCCCGCGCAGCCAGTGGCAGATCGCACGCGACACCCGGATGAGCTACGAACCGCCCAGCTGCGGCGCGCTGAACGGTTCGGAAAGGCTCGGTGACTTGCAGGACAAGGTGTTCGACCTGCTGCCAGACGAGCCGGACGAGCGGCTCGTCTACGCCTGCACGAACAAGTGATTTTTCGCCCTCAGCGGCGCTAAACTCATTTTTGTCATTGCGAGGAGCCGAAGGCGGAGTCGAAGACGGCCAAAGGCCACCCGGCAATCCATGGCGCAACAGTAGCACGTTATTGCGACAGCCTTGACGCTTGGGAACTTGCACCATGGATTGCCGCGCGGCTTCGCCGCTCGCAATGACGAAATTAGTAGAGTTACGCCGCCAAAGCTTCCCCGCTTAGCGTGATGCGGTGCATCTCGCGGCGGTGACCGGCGTAGTCATTGATTGCGTTGTGCCAGCTGGTCCGGTTGTCCCAGATCGCGACCGTGCCCGGTTTCCATTGCAGGCGGCATTGGTTGTCTTCGGTCAGCGCAGCATCGCACAGGCGCTGAAGCAGCGGCAGGCTTTCCTCGCGCGTCTGACCGACAAAGTTGATCGTGAAAGCAGTGTTCACATAGAGCAACCTGCGCCCGGTTTGCGGGTGGCGGATCACCACCGGATGAACCGCGCCGGTCTTTAGGTCCTGCCCGCGCAGGCTCTTACCCATGTCGGTCTGCGCATAGAGCCCGTCGGCCTTATATACGTGGTCGGCTGTGTGAAACGCCTCGAGATTGTCGATCTCGGCCTTCAGATCATCGGGCAGCGCATCATAGGCCGCGCCCATATGTGCCCATTCGGTGTCCCCGCCTTGAGGGGGTAGATCGCGCGCAACCAGCACCGATCCCATCGCGGGAATTTGATCGTAGGAATGGTCGGTATGCCACGCCCCGCCAATGTTGGTAGACTGGTCAGCCTCTTTCTTGACCACTGCGATCTCGTTGTAATCGTCTTGCAGCGGGAAATAGTTGTTCACATCGATCCCGCCCCAGCGGCGGCCGAACTTGATGTGATCCTCTGGCGAGAATTCCTGATCGCGAAACACCGCAACGCCGTGCTCGTAGATCGCCGTTTTGATTTCCTGCATTTCGGCATCGCTGCAATCTGCGAGCGAAACACCCGAAACCTCGACCCCGCATTTGGGCGCCATCTTTGTGAATTCCATCGTTCCTCTCCCCTCGGCGTTTTCCGCCGTTACCGGTCAATCTGCCGAGACTCATGATCTTTGACAAGAGCAGACCTCTGATCCCGATGCGCCTCGCCGAAAGCGGGAGAATGTGCGATTGAGCGGTGCGTCAGGCATTTTGCGCCAGCGCCTTAGGAGAAAGCCATGCGGATCATCGCCAACATATTGGTCGGCCTAATTGCAGCACTCCATCTCTATATTGCTTGGTTTGAGATGTTTGCATGGACCACTCGGGGGCCTGCGGTATTTCCGACCATACCAGCCGAGATATTCCCGCAAACCATATCGATGGCAGCGAACCAGGGCCTCTATAACGCATTTCTGGCGGCGGGCCTGATCTGGGCACTCACAATCCGTGACCGAATGTGGAGTAGGAATGTGGCTTACTTCTTTCTTCTTTGTGTCGCCGTTGCTGGGATCTTCGGCGGACTCACGGTCACGCCCAGAATTGCCCTGATCCAGACCTTGCCGGCTGTCATTGCGATGGTTTTCGTGTGGAGCTCAGGCCGTACACCCAGCCAATCATTGCGCGCATAGATTGCAGGCGTGCAAAAGTCGCAACTGTTGCCGGTTGATTCACAGAGGACTCGGCTTGCAAACCCCCTACCCCGATGCTAGGCGCGCGCCAACTTCGCCGGGAGCCCCTTTTGTGTGCCCGGAATTCCGAAGCCAAGCATCGTTATTTCTTCGATCCTAGAGGACAAACAGCGCGTGGATATTTCCGCCGGTATTCAGGCTAGCCTGGCAGGGCGTTACGCCTCGGCACTTTTCGAACTCGCCAGCGAGAATGGCACCGTGACCGCGGTCGAATCCGACCTCGAAACGCTCGGTGCCGCACTCAGCGAGTCAGAAGACCTTGCCGCAGCAACGACCAACCCGCAGCTATCGCGTGCCGATCAGGGCCATGCGATCGCTGGCGTGGCAAAGCATCTTGGCCTCTCGGACCTGACCACCAATTTCCTTGGCGTGCTGGCCGGCAATCGGCGGCTGTCGAAACTGCCGGACATGATCCGCGCATTCAAAACTATTGCAGCGGCGCAGCGCGGTGAAGTCACCGCCAACGTGACCAGCGCGCATCCGCTCAGCGATGAGCAGCTGGCAACGCTCAAAACCAAGCTTACCGCTCGTGAAGGCCGCACGGTCATGCTCGACTCGACAGTCGATCCTGATCTGCTCGGCGGCCTCGTCGTCACCATTGGATCGCAGCGCATTGATGCCTCGATCCGCACCCGTCTCAACTCGCTTGCCCAGGCAATGAAGGCCTAAAGGACTACAAACATGGAAATCCGCGCCGCAGAAATCTCAAAGGTCATCAAGGACCAGATCGCCAATTTCGGCACCGAAGCCGAAGTCAGCGAAGTCGGCTCCGTGCTCAGCGTGGGTGACGGTATCGCCCGTATCCACGGTCTCGATCAGGTTCAGGCTGGTGAGATGGTCGAATTCGCCAATGGTGTTCAGGGCATGGCTCTGAACCTCGAAGCTGACAATGTCGGCGCCGTGATCTTCGGCTCAGACGCCGAGATTAAGGAAGGCGACGTCGTTAAGCGGACCGGCACCATTGTGGACGTTCCGGTTGGCAAAGGCCTGCTCGGCCGCGTGGTCGATGCGCTTGGTAACCCGATCGATGGCAAGGGCCCGATCACCGACACCACGCGCCAGCGCGTCGAAGTGAAAGCGCCAGGCATCATCCCGCGCGAGTCGGTCAGCGAACCAGTGCAGACCGGCCTCAAGGCTGTCGACGCTCTCGTCCCGGTTGGTCGCGGTCAGCGCGAGCTGATCATCGGTGACCGTCAAACCGGTAAGACCGCTGTCGCTATCGACACATTCATCAACCAGAAGACGGTCAACGAAGGCGACGACGAGAAGAAGAAGCTCTACTGCGTCTATGTCGCCGTCGGCCAGAAGCGCTCGACCGTCGCTCAGATCGTGAAGCAGCTCGAAGAAAACGGCGCGATGGAATATTCCATCGTCATCGCCGCAACCGCTTCGGAGCCTGCTCCGCTGCAGTACCTCGCGCCCTACACTGGCTGCGCGATGGGTGAGTTCTTCCGCGACAACGGCATGCACGCCGTGATCGTGTATGATGACCTTTCGAAGCAGGCTGTGGCCTATCGTCAGATGTCGCTGCTGCTGCGTCGTCCTCCAGGCCGTGAAGCCTATCCGGGCGACGTGTTCTATCTCCACAGCCGCCTGCTAGAGCGCGCCGCGAAGATGAATGAAGACAACGGCCACGGTTCGCTGACCGCTCTGCCGATCATCGAAACGCAGGCGGGCGACGTGTCGGCCTATATTCCGACCAACGTGATCTCGATCACCGACGGACAGATCTTCCTTGAAACCGACCTGTTCTATCAGGGCATCCGTCCCGCGATTAACGTGGGTCTGTCAGTGTCGCGTGTGGGCGGTGCCGCTCAGACCAAGGCGATGAAGAAGGTTTCGGGCTCGATGAAGCTCGACCTCGCGCAATATCGTGAAATGGCTGCGTTTGCGCAGTTCGGCTCGGACCTCGATGCCGCCACGCAAAAGCTGCTTAATCGCGGCGCGCGCCTGACCGAGCTGCTGAAGCAGGCTCAGTTCTCGCCGATGCCATTCGAAGAGCAGACCGTGTCGATCTTCGCTGGCACCAACGGCTATATCGATGACGTCGCTGTCGAGCGCGTGGGTGAGTATGAAGAGCAAATGCTCGCACACTTCCGCGCCGAACACGCCGACATTCTCGGCGACATTCGCGAAAGCAAGAAGTTCGAAGGCGATGTGAAGGACCGCACCGTCGCGGCTCTTGAAGCATTCGCCAAGCAGTTCGCATAAGACAGGTATGGATCGCGTAGCCAAACTGGTCGGTGACGAGCCTCATTCACGGATCGTCCACCTACCCGAAAGACGTTTCCCAGGAGTAGTCTTTCAAGGCGATACGCTACACAGCATGGTCTCGATGGTTCGAGGCGCGATGAAGGAAAAGGACGAAGAGGAACGGTACTACGCGTTGAAAGATCTTGAAGAGATCCTTGGACTCGCATTGGAGGACTACAAGGCAACCCTTTCAGGACTCGGCATGGAACTACCGTTTTTTGAGGAAACAGACTGAATGCCCTCATTGAAGGAACTCAAGGATCGGATCGGGTCGGTTAAGTCGACCCAGAAGATCACCAAGGCCAAACAGATGGTCGCCGCGGCGAAGCTTCGCCGTGCGCAGGCTGCTGCCGAAGCCGGCCGTCCCTATGCTGAGCGTCTGGGCGCTGTCATGGCGTCACTCGCTGGCAAGGTTTCGGGCGACAGCGCTCCGAAACTGCTCGCTGGCACCGGATCGGACCAGCGCAACCTCCTCGTGGTGGTCAACACCGACAAAGGTCTGTGCGGTGGTCTCAACTCGAACCTGGTCAAGGCTGCCAAGGCCAAGGCGGAAGATCTGCTCGCGGCAGGCAAAAGCGTCGAGTTTTATCTCGTCGGCAAGAAAGGCCGTGCGCCGCTCAAGCGCGAATACGCAGACAAGATCGGCGCAGGCTTCGACACCTCGACGGTGAAGACGCCCGGTTTCGAAGAAGCCGACGCGATCGCTGCCGAGCTGATCGGCATGTTCGACGAAGACAAGTTCGATGTCGCGCATCTGATCTATCCGACCTTCCAGTCGGCACTGGTGCAGAACCCGACAGTCAACCAACTGATCCCTGTCCCCTCGCCCGAAGCATCGGACGATGGCGGTGCGGTGGTCGAATACGAGCCGGGCGAAGAAGAAATCCTCGAAGAGCTTCTGCCGCGCTATGTGAAGACACAGCTGTTCGGCGCGCTGCTTGAACGTGAAGCATCGGAGCAAGGCGCTTCGATGACCGCGATGGACAACGCCACGCGCAACGCGGGCGACCTGATCAACAAGCTGACGATCCAATACAACCGCAGCCGCCAGGCCGCGATCACCACCGAACTTATTGAAATCATTGCTGGCGCTGAAGCGCTTTAGATGAAGACATTTGCATCCATCTTCGCGTTAGTAGCGCTTAGTGGGTGCGCAACAATTAAGGAGAACAGCAACTTACCGGAAGAATGGGAATTCATGCGAGCGATGGCGTATCACGCAGACGTTGATCCAAGCACTGGGCTTTCGCGAGCCAATTGTTTTAGGATCAGACGTTACCGTGCCGAACCCACATCAAATGAAGATGCATTCATTAGGTATGAGCAGTTCAACGGAGAAAGCTGGTCACGTAAGTCGGCTACCGTACGTCGAGAAAAAGACGGATGGGTATGGCAGGACGGTGACGAGCCAAAATGTAGTATTTATTTTCTAGGCTAAGGAATAACCATGGCTACCGCACCCGTCCTCAACCAGACCACCAATGGCGTGATCGCCCAGGTCATCGGCGCTGTCGTCGACGTGCAGTTCGAAGGCGAACTGCCCGCGATCCTCTCGGCGCTCGAGACCAAGAACGGCGACAAGACGCTGGTTCTCGAAGTTGCCCAGCACCTCGGTGAAAACACCGTCCGCACCATCGCGATGGACGCGACCGAAGGCCTCACTCGCGGCAGCGAAGTGATCGCCACCGGCGCGCAGATATCGGTCCCGGTTGGTCCGAAGACACTCGGCCGTATCATGAACGTCATCGGTGAGCCGATTGATGAACTCGGCCCGGTCGGCGCAGACAAGTCGATGCCAATCCACGCGGAAGCCCCTCCCTTCGTCGACCAGTCGACCGAAGCGGCGATCCTCGTAACCGGCATCAAGGTGATCGACCTGCTCGCTCCTTACGCAAAGGGCGGTAAGATCGGCCTGTTTGGCGGTGCCGGCGTGGGCAAGACCGTGCTGATCCAGGAACTGATCAACAACATCGCAAAGGGCCACGGCGGCGTGTCCGTGTTTGCCGGTGTTGGTGAGCGTACCCGTGAAGGTAACGATCTCTATCACGAGTTCCTCGACGCAGAGGTCATCAAGAAAGACGAAAACGGCGTTGCGACGCCAGAAGGCTCGAAAGTGGCGCTGGTGTTCGGCCAGATGAACGAGCCTCCCGGCGCACGTGCCCGTGTTGCTCTGTCGGGCCTCACCATGGCGGAATATTTCCGCGATGAAGAAGGCCAGGACGTGCTGTTCTTCGTCGATAACATCTTCCGCTTTACGCAGGCGGGTTCGGAAGTGTCGGCCCTGCTCGGCCGTATTCCTTCGGCTGTGGGCTATCAGCCAACCCTGTCGACCGACATGGGTAACCTGCAGGAACGTATTACCTCGACCACCAAGGGTTCGATTACTTCGGTTCAGGCCATCTACGTGCCTGCCGATGACCTCACCGACCCTGCGCCAGCCACCTCGTTCGCTCACTTGGATGCAACGACCACGCTGAACCGCGCGATTTCGGAGCTGGGCATCTACCCGGCGGTTGACCCGCTCGATTCCACCAGCCGCGTTCTCGAACCGCGCGTTGTCGGCAACGAGCACTATGAAACCGCGCGTAAGGTTCAGGAAACGCTGCAGAAGTACAAGTCGCTGCAGGACATCATCGCCATTCTCGGCATGGACGAGCTTTCGGAAGAAGATAAGCTCACCGTGGCCCGTGCGCGTAAGATCCAGAAGTTCCTGTCGCAACCGTTCCACGTTGCCGAGGTCTTCACCGGCATCAGCGGCGTGTTCGTGCAGCTTGAAGACACCGTGAAATCGTTCAAGGCGGTTGTCGAAGGCGAATACGATCACCTGCCAGAGCAGGCATTCTACATGGTCGGCGGTATCGAAGACGTGGTCAAAAAGGCCGCTGAAATGGCCGAGGACGCGTAAGCGACATGCCACTCCACTTCGAACTCGTAACCCCGGCCAAGCAGGTCCGAAGCGAAGACGTCCATATGGTCGTCGTTCCCGGCGCTGAAGGCGAATTCGGCGTGCTGGAAGGCCATGCGCCTTTCATGTCGACCATCCGCGATGGCGCGGTGCAGGTCTTCAAAAGCGAAGGCGCTGAGCCGGAACTGATCGAAGTGCGCGGCGGCTTTGCCGAAGTCGGCGAGAATGGTCTCACCGTTCTCGCGGAACATGTAGAAGCCTGATCTGGCTGACAAAATGAATTAGAAAGGGCGGCCAAGCACGGTCGCCCTTTTTACGTTCAAACCTTGTCTCGGTCTTCAATCAGGATTCAACAACCCGGTCGCAATTCTGCTCCGGTCCGCCGGACATTTGGCCCTGAGCCTCGACCTTGGCCAACTTGTGGGATCGTTTCCATCGACGGACGACTCTGCCTTTTTGACCATAGGAACGGCTGAGCCAATACTGGCTGCCAGGACTTTTCCGCTCGCAAGTGTTTGGACCGATGGGTGCGGCTTGTTTTTGTAGGAGAGGAGCAACTCATCCCCGTTGCGATCCTCGATCTGCATCGGGATGCTCATGAACTCGCCAAGTAGCAGCGCGATCGTGCCGCTTGGTCGGGTGTCGACGCCCTCCGGGATTTCAACAAGGGCATGCTCACCGGAGATTTCGAGCATCAGGCAACAATGGCGTGAAGCATTGATCCAGAGCGCAACTGGAGCTCCTGGACGAACGTCAAATGTGTTGGAGGAAGTCATCGTTTCTCTTATTTTTTTGGCCACTATCGTGCGTGACCGCTTTGCCCTCCAATCGTTAAACGACGATCACGTTTGGGTGTAAACTGATGTAACATAGTGTTTTTTGGGTTGAACAGGAGGTCATCTGGAAGCCCGTTGCACCTTCAACTGACTTGCCGCTGCACCCAACCTGCGATTTCCATCATGTGCTCTGGCGTCGAATTTGCCGCTGCCTCCTGCATGATCGACGCGAGCGTCTTTGCAGCCAGCGCAGCGCGATAGGTCTGCTCAGCGTCAGCAAATGCCGACGCGATTTCGCAAGGGCGTTTGCAGTCCTTGCGTTTCAGGCCGCACGGGCCGTTTTGCCGGATCTCGGAGCAGCGGAAAGCTGGCATCGGGCCTTCGATGGCGAGGACAATGTCCAATAACGTAATCTCGTCCACCGCCTTCGCCAAACGGTAGCCGCCGCCCTTTCCGCGGACCGACTGCACAATCCCTGCGCGGCGAAGCAATTGCATTTGCTTAGCAAGATAGGCCGACGGCACCTCGAAAAACTCCGCCAGTGCATCGACACTTAGCCCGCGCTTCGGCGGTACGATCGCCAGGATCGTGCAGATATGCGTCGTCCATTCAATGCCTTTGCCGAGCTGCACACTTGACTCCTTAACCGGATATTCTTTATCCGGATAACATATATCCGATTAAGGAGTCGTGCCATGAAGCCAACTGCCAAGCAAGCGCATCGCAAGCTTGCGCTGTTCATCGGACTGTTCGTGCTGATCCACTTCGTAGCGCATCTCGCCGCTCCATTCGGGATTGCGGCGCAGGACAGCGCCCTGCAGGCTGGCCGGGCAATCTATCAGTTTCCGCTAGTCGAAGTGGCGCTCGTCGCGGCGCTCGCCGCGCAAGTCGCACTTGGTATCAAGCTGCTCCGACAGATACAGGCACGAAAACGCAAAGGGTTCTGGCACCGCGTTCAGTTCGCAAGCGGCGCGTATCTTGCGTTGTTCATCGTGATGCACACCAGTGCAGCGGTTGCGACACGGCTCGTCGTGGGTCTCGACACCAACTTCTATTGGGCGGCCGGAACGCTGGTGCTCGCCCCGCTCAAATACACCTTCGCGCCGTACTACATACTCGCCGTCACGGCGTTGGTGAGCCATGCGCTCGCCGCGCTGCATTTTCGCAGGCCAAGGCAATGGCACGCTCCCATGCTGGCTTTGGGACCGATGCTCGGCATTGCTATTGTCAGTGCTTATGGCGGCGCGTTCTATTTGGTAGAGTTGCCGCAAGAATATCGCGACTATTTCGCGATCTTTCCCGGTGTCGGCGAACAGGACTGATTCCCCCTTCACAACTGCGCTCCAGACCGCCACAAACTCTCCAGCAAATCCCCCATAGGAGAGGACACTTGAAGCTTGTCTCTACACTCGCACTTGCTGGCGCGCTTGCCATGACCACCACGCCAGCGCACGCCGACGGCCACGGCGACCACTCTGACACCGCTGAAGCGCCAGCAGACGGCGTTCCCGGCCCTGAGCAAGACCCGTATATCTGGCTTGAAGAAGCGCGCAGTGACGAAGCGCTGGAATGGGTCGAGAACGAAAACGAACTCACCCTTGCCAAGATGGAAGCAGATCCCCGCTTCGAACAGCTGAAGAGCGAAGCGCTGGCGATCTTCGACAGCGAAGACCGCATTCCCTACGTCTCGTTCCGCCCGGATGGCCTGTACAATTTCTGGCAGGACAAGGAGAACCCAAAGGGCCTGCTGCGCCGCACGACACTGGAAAGCTATCAGACCGACGAACCGGAATGGGAGATCATTCTCGATGTCGATGCTCTGGCAGCCGCTGAAGGCAAGGAATGGGTCTACAAAGGCTCGACTTGCCTGCCGCCTGCACTGAACATGTGCATGATCGCGCTGAGCGATGGCGGCGAAGACGCGACGATCATGCGCGAGTTCAACACCGCGACCAAACAATTCGTCGAAGGCGGCTTCGCGCTCGAAGAGAAGAGCCAGGGTAGCGTGCAGTGGATCGACAAGGACACGCTGCTCGTCGGCCGGGACTTTGGCGAAGGCACACTCACTGAGAGCGAATATCCCTTCACCTCGCGCGTCTGGAAGCGCGGGACCGATATCGCCGATGCTGAAGAGATCTTCCGCGGGGAGGCCGATGACGTCTGGGCTGGCGCAAGCCTGCTGCGCGACAACACCGGAACCGTGCACGCCCGCACCGCTTTCCGGGGCGTCAGCTTCCATGAGAGTGAATACTTCGTCCAGAAGGATGGCGAATGGGTGAAGCTGGACATCCCGAAAAAGGCCTCGCCCTATGGTATCGTCGATGGACACTTGCTCTATTCGACCGATGTCGATTGGGAAACGGATGGCCAGACCTTCCCGGCTGACAGCCTGATTGCGGTCGATCTGGAGGAATGGAAGGCCGACCCCAACGGCGCGGCCAAGACGCTCGTCTGGGCGCCTGCTGAGCGTCAGACGAAGCGCGGCGGGGCGATCACTGGGAACGCCTTGTTTGTGACAATGCTCGACAATGTGGTTGGCAAAGTGTTGCAGTTCAATTTTGCCGACGGCGAATGGGTAAGCGAACAGGTCGAACTGCCTGACAATGCGACGCTCGGTATCGCAACTGCGTCGGACGAGACTGACCAGATCATGTTCACGGTCACCGACTTCCTCAATCCGACGACTTTGTACTACTCCGATGGCAGCGGCGCGCCGCAAGTGCTCAAGACTTCGCCGAGCCGCTTCGACAAGACCGGCATGTCGGTCGAACAGTTCGAAGCGACCAGCGCCGACGGGACCAAGATCCCGTATTTCGTGGTCAAGCCCAAGGGCATGGAAATGGACGGCAGCACACCGGTCCTGATGAGCGGCTATGGCGGCTTCCAGATCCCGCGCCTGCCCGGCTACATGGGCAGCACTGGCAAGTTGTGGCTTGAAAAGGGCGGAGCCTATGTGCTCGCCAACCTGCGAGGCGGCGGCGAGTTCGGGCCGAACTGGCACCAGACTGCAATCCGTGAGAACAAGCAGCGGACCTGGGACGATTTCATCGCCGTAGGTCAGGATCTGGTCGACAAGGGTATCACCAGCCCCGAGCATCTTGGCATTCAGGGCGGCTCACAAGGCGGCCTGCTGGTCGGCACCGCGATCACCCAGCGCCCGGACCTGTTCAACGCCGCGATCGTTGCGATCCCGCTGTTCGATATGCTGCGCTATCACCTGATCGGGCGCGGTGCCTCGTGGATCGGCGAATATGGCGACCCACGCATCGAAGAGCAGCGCAAGTGGATCGAGGGTTACTCACCCTACCAGAAGATCGTCGAGGGTGTGGACTATCCCACCCCGTTCCTGTGGGCCTCCACCGCGGATGACCGGACCCACCCGGCGCACGCGCGCAAGGGTGCAGCGAAGCTGAAAGAGCTTGGCCAACCCTATTACTACTTCGAGGATATGACCGGCGGCCACTCAGGCGGTGTCGACAACGAGCAGCGCGCCAAACTGCAGGCGCTGCAATATGTCTATCTGATGCAGCAGCTGATGGACAATGCAGCGTCAGACGGCGAATAAGCCTTCGCCGACAAGTGTCTGAAAAAAGGGGCGTTCGCAAATAGCGAGCGCCCCTTTTCAATTGCGGCAGTCAGGATACCCACCAGCTGATTTCCTTCAGGCATCGATCCGGCCGATTGCGGGCCACGATGCAGCTCTTGCCGGAATAGTCTCCTGTATCGAAGCTGGCTGTCTTGCAGGTGCCGACGAAACCGATTGACTTAAGGGAGCAAAATCCGTCGCGGAACTCGCCTCCGTGACCTTGCGGGCCAAAGCCGGCGACCCGACCAACAAAGACATCCTCTCCGCCGAGATGAACAACGCCCTCGCCATCTTGATGGTGCGAGCCCTCGTAACGCACCACGCGGGAAGAGGAGTATCCGGTGCTGCGGTTCTCCAGCATCTCGATCACGGTCCCATAGCCGGTGAACTGACCTTCAAAGCGGCCCTGCTCGAAAGTGATACGCGCGCTGTCGCCTTCGCGATCCTCGCGGACCATGCGGCCTTCGGAGAAGCCCCCGTTCCGGAATTGACCAATTTCGGTCTTGGTTTCGGTCCTGCCACCGATGTGCTTCTTGGTCTCGTAGCGATGGCCTTGGCCGTAACGTTTGCCGCCCTTCCAACTCCCGGCATAGCCGCTTGTGGCACCAGCGAACGCACCATCGAGAAATTCGCTCACCTCACCATCGGCGCCGATCCCCGAGCGCTGACCGTCCAACCAGGTCCCAGTCTTTACCGTCCGGTCGACAACATTCGTATAGCGGTCGACCTGTTCCCAGCGACCGATCCCGTGCAGCTTGCCCTCGCGCAAAGTGCCGCTGAATGTCACTTCATGAACCAAACTGTTCTCTACGCTCTGCTGCCAGCGGATAGTTCCATTGCCTTTGGCGAGGCCTTCTACACAACTGCCGGTCCACGACAGCTCACCTACAGGGTCGTCAAGGACAGCGAACCATACCCGGCAGCCTGTCTTGGCGTCCTCGTACCAACTGCCAATTAGGTTGCTGCGCTCCCATAGTCCCGGAATGCGCTTGCCATCCGGAGAAATGAACGCACCTTCGCCATGTTGGTAACCTTCCTGCCAGCCGCCCTCGTAGCCTTCGCCCCAGGATTCCATCCAGACGCCTTGCCCGTGTGGTTCGCCATCGCGCAATCCACCGACATAGGTGGCTCCGCTACCGAAACTGACCTTCACTTCACCGACGGGAACACCTGCGTCGAATTGTCCGGTGACTGTCTCGGCCCCACCAGTTTGGAAAGTCGCCGTGCCTTCCCCCTCGGCCTTTCCAAGCGGACAGGAGCCGCTCCACTTGGCATATCCCATGTCGGTCCAGCAGCCGCCAATAATCGGGATGTCTTCAGGCAAGGGACGATCGCAACCTAGAACACTCAAGCATGCAGCCATCAGAAATAGTCGAGCGAACATGGCAAAAGGACTCGCGCGTCGACGTCCTGCGGTCAACTCTATCGAGCGAAAAAGCAGGCGCCTTTTGTTAGCTGTAAACCAGCCCGACAGTTTTGCTTCGCTTCACCGCACGCTGAGCACGGCGGGGTTCGCTAACGCCGAATTAACCATGCTTGGTAGCTCCGGGTTAAGTCTGAAAATCGACTGTTTGCCTGCAACAGGGCGAATAGGAGACGAAAAATGGCGTACCCGAGCGACATTTCTATCGCAGAAGCGATCAAGCAATACGGTCTACCAAAGTCGCACCGCATCCACTGGTCGAAATCCAAAAAGGCCGACGTGGTTCGTGCCGTACGGGATGAGATCATCAGCTTCGCCGAAGCGCGTGATCGCTATCTGCTGAGCCGCAAGGAATTCGAGCAATGGGAGCTCGATCTGGGCGGAACTCCGCAGCCAGTTCAGCGCAGCCGAACGCTTGAAGATGCGTAAGATGTGAGAGTGGCGACCGCTTGGTTCAGTCGGTCGCCACCTCGATCATCACTTCATTACGGCGCAGAGAGCCGGGCACCATCGGCGCATCGTATGAAGCATATTCGAAGTCACCAATCGGTGTCAGATCCTGCTCAGCGATCCATTTGCCGAGCTCCTTCTCCATTAAGGCCGTTTCAGAAGGACGCGCATAGCCGTTGAAACGTACGGTCGCGACGCGGCGGGCTTCAACTTCGGTCAGAGAGATATCTGAGGGCGCCGGTGGCAGCGTTTCCAGAGTGTATTTGGCGGGCATCACGAAGCGCATGCGCCAACGATCCTTGCTCGTTTCTTCCTGCACAACAGGTGCGGTCATGGCGATCTTTTCATCGCGTTTCACGCGATCTTGGATCACCGGCGTCGTCATCGCGATTTCTTCGCCTCCCTCAGGCCGGTCTTGCGCGAAAATGTAAGCTGCCAGCCGGCGAAAGCTCGCTCTGCTCGCTTCCCTACGGCTACCGGAATGCGTGACTTCAGCGACAATGATTGTCGGATAGTCGCGCAGCTGAAATGCCTGCTCCTCTTTCACGACTGTAAAATCAGGCTCTTCGGTGTTGCGAGATTGTGCGTAAACGGTGGCGGCCCCGATCGCGGCGATTCCTACCCCACCGGCGATCCATTTTGCGATACCCATCTTTGCGTGCTCCGATGCTGCTTTGACCTACCAGCAGTTACGCGCGGCCTTGGTTCCCGGATGCGGGACCCTATCGCCGCGTTGGCGCGTGGAAGTCGGGTGGTTTGGTTGCGATCCAGCTGACGAACTTCGCCACAAAGGGATTGGCGCGAACAGCGCAAGCATCATCACCAATCCGCGCGAGTTCGGTATTGGTGAAATTGGCATGGATCGTCTTGTGGCAGATCGGATGGACCGGAACAGTGCCCCGCCCTTTCTTCGATTTGGGCACCGGGTGATGCCATTGGATCAGCGTCTCGAACGGGCGCTCACACAGCCAGCAGGTGAGACCTTCGTCGCTCAAAACGGATCAGCGCGGCCTGTTTCATAGGTGAAAAGCTCATTGCGGCTCTGCGGCATCAATCGTTCAGCCACGTTGTAGTCGACCGGTTTCAGATCGCCTGCGCCACAAGCTTGCATATTCAGGAGCTTTTCGCCGCGTTGGACAATCACGCCATCGGAGATTGCCGGATTGTTCGGCTCACCCGGTTCGAAATTGGTGCGGACTATGCGACTGAAGACGATGTACCTGGTATCACCGTTGGTGAACGCGATTTGAGCCTCACCGCCGCCCGAATACGGCACGCTCGCCCATTCCGGATCAGCCAGCACCAGCTCGGCGTCGCCTTTGCCATAGCGATACTCGATCCTGCCTTCGCCTGCGGCACATACCGCAATCTGCTTCCCGTTCGACGCGGTGCAGGAGAACAGCGTTTCTTCTTTGGCCGAACACGCGGCGCTGCTGTTGGCAGCCACTTTGGTCGCGCTGGGTCCAGCTGGTTCCGCCGCCTCTTCAGTGTCGACCTGACCGGCAGCAGGCTCGGCCTCATTCTCGGCTTGCTCGGACTGAGGTGCCGGAGATTGCGTGCTTTCGGACTGGCAAGCGGAAAGCACCAGGGCGACGCCAAGGAAGGCCACTCGTCTCATTTCTTCGAAGCCGCCTTCTTCTTTTTCATCGTGTCGTGAAAGCGGTCGGCCCAACCCTGTTTCACCAATTGTTCAGCCCGGACCATGCGCAGTTCTCCGTCACCGACATCCCGGCTGACCGTGCTGCCGGCTGCGACGATGGCATCGGCACCAATCTTAACCGGAGCAACAAGCGCGGAATTCGAACCGATAAACGCGCGGTCACCGATCACCGTCTGGTATTTGAAATAGCCATCGTAATTGCAGGTGATCGTGCCCGCGCCGATATTGGCACCCTCGCCTACGGTGGTGTCACCGATATAGGACAGGTGGCTGGCCTTGGAGCCCTTGCCCAGCGTCGCCTTCTTCATCTCGACAAAATTGCCGACAAAGCTGTTCTCTTCGAGCACCGCACCGGGGCGCAGACGCGCAAACGGGCCGACCTGCACGCCGCTGGCGAGCGTCGCGCCTTCGAGGTGCGAATAGGCCTTGATATGCGTGCCATCGGCGATGGTGACGCCGGGTCCGAAGACCACGTGCGGATCGACAGTCACATCCCGGCCCAGCTGCGTGTCGTGGCTGAAGAACACCGTGTCGGGCGCCCGCAGGCTCGCCCCGTCCGCCATCGCCTGTTCGCGCCGCACGGCCTGCCAGCGCTGCTCGGCAGCTGCGAGTTCGGAGCGTGAATTGATCCCGGCGACTTCATCCGCATCGGTTTCAACCACCACGACCTTGTCGCGCCGCGCAATCGCGTTGGTGGCTACATCGGGGAGGTAGTACTCTCCCTGAGCGTTGTCGTTTCCTACACTATCGAGCAGCGGCCACATATCGTCCGAATGCGCCACGATAAGTCCAGAATTGCACAGACGAGTCTTCTTCTCTCGCTCGGTCGCATCCTTGTATTCGACCATTTTGCGCACCGTTCCATCGTCGTCAGCGATGATCCGGCCATATTGCAGCGCATCGTCCGGTCGGAAGCCGAGCACGGCGACTTTCGCATCGCCGTCCAGCGCCTCATTCAAGCGTTGCACGGTCTCGGCCTTCACCATCGGGACGTCACCAAAGCAAACGAGGATGTTTCCGGAGAACCCTTCCAGCGCTTCTCTCGCCCGCAAGGCAGCGTGCGCAGTGCCAAGCTGCGGATCTTGCAGAGCGGTCTTGATATCGCGCCCTTCCAGTGCCGCGTCCAATTGCTCACGCCTATCGCCGGCGACAACCACGATGCGATTGATGCCCAGCAATACGAACGTATCCATCAGGTGCATCAGCATCGGTTTGCCCGCTATCGGGTGGAGCACTTTATGCAGGTCGCTCTTCATGCGGGTGCCTTTGCCCGCGGCCAGGATGATGGCGGCAAAATCGGTCATGAAAGTTCCTATAGCACTGAATTCGCTTTGATGGGTCGCTTGCCAGCAAATGCTTGCGGTTTGAAGTCGCTTCGCGCACTCCGCCCCAATGACAGACTTTCCATTCGATGCAGTCGGCTTCGATCTCGACGGCACTTTGCTCGATACGTTTCAGGACCTTGGCGCGGCGGTCAATCACGCATTGTCGCTTGGCGGATACGCGCCGGTCCCGGTCGACAGTTCAAAAGATCTGATCGGTGGCGGGGCCAAGATCATGCTCGCGCAAGCAGTTCAGGCACAAGGCGGGATCGCCGGCGGTTTGGAAGGTGACGACTTTCGCGGCCTCTACAAAGCGATGCTGCGATATTATTCGGAGAACAACGCGGTGCACTCCGCGCCCTACCCCCATGCCCGTGAGGTAGTGGCGGAACTGGCAGAGCGCGGCGTCAAGATGGCGGTTGTGACCAACAAGTTCGAGGAGTTCGCGCGCTCGATCCTGACCCAGCTCGATTTCATCGCTCCGTTCGAAACGGTGATCGGCGGCGACAGTATGGGCAAAGGCGCGGACGGCAAGTTTCTGTCCAAACCTCACCCGCAGCCGGTGCTCGAAGCGCAAAAGCGTTGCGGCGCCGGGCGGTTCGCCTTTGTCGGCGACTCAACCTACGACGTGAAAGCGGCCAAGGCTGCCAATGTTCCGGTGATCGGCGCCGCCTACGGCTATTGCGACAAACCGCCGCGGGAGCTTGGCGCAGATGCTGTGATTCAATCGCTAGATGAATTGGTTGCCGCGCTCGAAAGACTGTAGAACTCGACCAAATTTCCCTCGGGATCGCGCAGTTTGATCAGCGCTATTGGTCCTTCCCTGATGACTTCGTCTGACACCAGCCGATCAGGAGCAATGGCTTTCAAACGGGTGAAAGTGGCGTCGATGTCCTTTACGCGCAAATAGGGGACGGTCCGATCGCCAATCTCGGCATCGGGCGCAAATTGCGCGCGCGATGCAACAGCGAATAGGCCGCCTTCAATGTAGAAGCCAACGAAGACCGGATTTTCAAACACCGGATCAAGCCCCAGCAATTCGACATAAAACGCCTTCGCTGCGGCAAGATCATCGACGAGCGTGTAAACGCCTGCTTGCTCGAATTCGATCGCGGGAATCGCTTCGGGGATATCTTCGGCAAGAGCTGTTGTCGGTGCGACAATCATCAGCGTCATAGCGGACGCGATAAGTAGGCGAGGCATCGCAGTTAGCTTCATCATGCGCACCACTATAGCCGCAGTCAGGCGCTTGGCGAATCGACGTTTGCGAAAGAGATTTTGACCTTTGCCCAATTCGAGCCGCGTTGTGCCCTTACGGCATGGCGGGATCAGTGTCCGCGGTGTTGCAACGCAGCACAGAAAGTGCCACCCAGCGCCCACAAAAGTTTACGCACGCGTAAAGCGCGGCGAGCAGGACGGAAGGAAACAACATGAGCATCGATTTCAAAGATAAAGTCGCAATCGTAACCGGAGCTGGCGGCGGTCTGGGCCGGGAATACGCTCTTGAGCTGGCACGGCGCGGCGCGAAGGTCGTCGTCAACGATCTTGGCGGTTCGCGCGACGGAACCGGCCATTCGGACATGGCGCTGAAGGTCGTCGAAGAAATCGAGGCCATGGGCGGCGAAGCCATGTCGAATGGCGGCTCGGTCACCGAATACGAGCAGATGGAAAAGATGGTCGCCGACGCCAAACAGAAATGGGGCGGCGTGCACATCCTCATCAACAATGCGGGCGTGCTGCGCGACAAGACGTTCCACAAGATGACGCCGGACGATTTCGAATTCGTCCTCAAGGTTCACCTTACCGGATCGGCCTTTGTGACCAAGGCGTGCTGGGAAACCTTCCGCGAGCAGGCCTATGGCCGCGTTCTTATGACCGCTTCGTCGACTGGCCTGTTCGGCAATTTCGGCCAGGCGAACTATGGCGCTGCGAAGCTGGGCCTTGCCGGTCTGACCAAGACGCTCCAGCTCGAAGGCGCGAAGTACAATATCCGCGTGAACTCGCTTTCGCCAGTTGCCGGCACGCGCATGACTGAAGACCTGTTCCCCGAAGAAGCGTTCAAGCTGTTCGATCCGGTGAACGTGGTTCCGGCCGCACTCTACCTCGTCAGCGAAGACTCGCCGACCAACGCCATCATCGGCGCGGGTGCAGGCGGATACCACTCTTCATGGGTGGTGATGAACGACGCCGTGTGGCTGCCCGATGGCCAGCGCACGGTCGAAGGCTTTGCTGATCGCTGGGACGACATCAGCTCTTTCACCAACCTAGTCGCCCCGCAATCGGGCAGCGAGCAGTCCGGAGCCATCCTGAAAGCGATGCAAAAGGTAACCGGCACGGGACCGGATAGCGCGCGGGGTTAAGTCTCGGGCAAGTAAACCGCGACGAAAAATTCACTTGCATATCAGAAGCCCCCGTTCAGAAATGAACGGGGGCTCTTCTCTAGGGGCTGCAGAAATCGACACTGAATTCGAAAGAGGTCTCGCCCAGGCGAGAACGCTTGGTTTAGCCGCGATATTCACGGCCGGGTTCGTAGCCTTCACAAGCGTATTGTCAGCGTTGGGCATTGCCGCGTTCCTCAACGACTTATGGCCCGCTGCCCTGATCGGAACCTATGAGTGGCACGGTCTGGACATCCTGGTGCTGACCGACCTTACGGTGCTCATTTTGAGCTGGTTCGCAGTCGGCAGCTGGATTTACCGGGCTCACGCCAACTTCGATCTGATCGACGGACCAGCAAAGACATTCACGCCGGGTTGGTCGGTAGGTTGGTTCGCAATTCCATTTGCGAATTTTGTCATGCCATTCAAGGCCATGAAGGAGTTGTGGCAGGCGAGCCACGCGATGCCAGTCGACAGCGAGCAAACGGCACCGGGCCTTCTTTGGCTGTGGTGGTTGAGTTGGCTCGGCGGAAGCGTGGCGCAATATGGAGACTACTATGGCTGGCTCGACATCGTTGGGTACGCAGCGACCAGTGTGTCGGCCGCGTGTCTCATAGTGATCGTTCATCGCATCAATCGAGCTCAACCATCCATGTCGATCGCGAGCACGTTCGAATAGATCAAAAATCAACAGACCTCAGACAGGCGTATTGACACAGTAACACACCTCCCATAGCTTCGCCGCATATTGGAGGGGTTCGCCATGTACAGCGAAGACGATATCAATTCCGCCGTTGCCGCAGGGGCGCTCAGCGCTGAATCTGCCGCCGGTTTCCGCGCCTATATGTCGAAAGTGCGCGAGCTACCGCGCGGCTCGGAAGAGAACTTTCGACTGATCAACAGCTTCAACGACATCTTCGTCGCCATCGGTATTGTCATCCTGCTGATCGCGGTCGGCGCGATTGGCCAGGCGATTGGTGGCCTTGTCTTCCCCGCTGAAACCTGGTCGGAAATGGTTCAGCGCGATGCGACGGAAGCAGATTTCGAGGCGTGGCGCGACGCGCGCAACGTGGCTGACGCAATACAATTCTCGCTTGCAGGTCTGTTCGTTGCCGCGACCGCATGGCCACTTTCCGAGTTCTTTACCCGCAAGCGGCGCATGGCGCTTCCGTCCATCATCCTGCTGCTTGCTTTTGTCGGCGGAGTGTTTGCCACCATTGCCGCATCAAGCGTCGCCGTCGCCGAGGACGGAAATGAAGTTCTGGGTGCTGTCCTGATCACGGGCGCAGGTCTATTTGCTGCGGGCGCTGCCTATCTGCACTGGCGCCGTTTCCAGGTCCCGATCACGGTTGCGGCAGCGACTGGAGTGGCCGTTTTATCGCTGGTCATTGCGATCCTCGGCGTTGCCCAGATTGAGGGTGATTCGACGCCGTTCCTGGTCATCTTGTTCGTTGCAGGCCTGTGTGTCTTTGCCTTCGCTATGCGCTGGGACATTTCAGACCGCGAACGGATCACCCGTCGCAGCGATGTCGCGTTCTGGCTTCATTTGCTCGCGGCACCGCTGATCGCGCATCCCGTATTCGCCCTGATCGGGGTCACCGATGGCGACAATATTGGCATTCTCGCCGCAGTGGCCGTGCTCATCGTCTATGTCGCCTTCGGCCTGCTCGCACTGGCGATCGATCGCCGGGCGCTGCTGGTCTCCGCCCTCGCCTACGTTCTGTTCGCGCTTACATTCCTCTTCCGCGAATTTGGTGCAGTGGAGCTCAACTTTGCTCTGACGGCGCTGGTCATTGGTTCGGCGTTACTGAGCCTGTCGGCCTTCTGGCAGCCAATCCGCCGCTCGGTGGTGTCGGCCTTGCCCGAGGGTATCCAGGCGAAGCTACCCGCTACAGAGGATGTGGATGTGCAGCTGGCTGCGGCGAGCCCCGCCTAGTCGCCGTCCACAGCCTTCAACAACCGCCGCTCCATTGGGGCGAGGACGCCTGCGAGTTCGTGCCCGCGCTTGAGCACTTGGCCATGCTCACCGAATAGGGTCCACATACCCTGCTTGTTGCGCAGCGCAGGACGCTTCTCAACCCGGGCTTGCGGGCGTTCAGCGGTGCGGCGAAAGGCGGCGAAGCTCGCGGCGTTCTTATCGAAATCCATCGCGTAATCGCGCCATTGCCCGGCGGCGACCATGCGGCCGTAGAGATCGAGAATGCGCTGCAGCTCTTTACGTTCGAACCCGATTTGACCGCGTGCACGACCGGGAAAGGATACAACCTGACCGGACGTTCCGGCCCCCAGACCCGCTGCCATCAGTCGTCAGTTCCACTTTTTTGGGCGATTTCGCGGTCTTGCTCAGAGGGTGCCGGCAGCCTGTCTTCCTTCAGATTGGCAATCTCGGCCTTCATCGCCGCAAGTTCGCCTTCGAGCTTTTCGATGCAATCCACCCGATTGCCTTCTGAATCTTCGCAAGGCGCACCATAGGGAATGAATTCCTTGATCCACTCTTCCGCTGGGACAAGTGTCGAACGAGCTTTGAAGCCGACCATCGTCGCCCCGCCTGGAACATCTTCCATAACCACTGCATTCGCGCCGATACGCGCCCGCTCGCCGACCGTGATCGGGCCGATGATCTGCGCGCCGGACCCGATTATGACATTGTCCGCAATTGTCGGGTGCCGTTTACCCCCAACGCCATTGGTCGGATTTGTCCCACCAAGAGTAACACACTGGTAAATCGTGACATTGTCGCCGATTTCAGCGGTCTCGCCGATGACGGTAAACCCATGGTCGATGAAGAAATTCTTCCCGATGGTCGCGCCAGGGTGGATATCAATAGCGGTCAGCAGTCGGCCAAAATGGTTCACGAACCGCGCGAGGAAATAGAGCTTCGCGTCGAACAGCCAGTGTGCCACGCGGTGGAAACCGAGTGCCCAAACACCTGGATATAAAAGGATTTCCCAGCGCGATCGGGGGGCCGGATCACGCGCATGGATGGAGTCCAGATAGGCTTTGAGCCGGTCGAACATGGCAACTTTCTCCCACCAAACGCTTTGGAATGCAAATCGCGTTCGAGCGCAGACCTAAATCAGCCGCTGCTGTTCTGGCCCTTGCAAGGCCTCTAACGCAGCACGCCAAACCGACATGGTGGCGGGCACCTGTCGTTCAAGGCTGATGCGATCGATCGTCGCAATCAATTGCTCAAGGTCGGCGACACTGCGCTGCGCGCGCGGCACGAGATACTCTGCGGCTCCCTCTGCAAGCGCGAGGCCGCGCTGGGCCGCAATCGTCTCGATCAATTCCGCCGTCATGGCGTCATCGGGGTCGCCAATCTCTAGCTGCAGCGACCCGCCCAACCGCGAGCGAAGATCAGGCAATTCGATCTCCCACGGCCGCGTATCCGCGATCAGCAGCAGTTTGCCGCCCGATTTCGAGCCACCTTGCTGGACCGCGTTCCAGCGGTGGAACAGTTCCGTTTCATCGAGTGCATCCGCCCCGTCGATCACTTCGACACGTTGAGTAGCGAACTCGCCTGCAACCCAACGCCCGAGCAGCGATTTTCCTGAACGTGGAGGCCCGGTCAGTATTGCCGTGCCAAAGGGCCAACTCTCCGGATCGCGCAACGCTTCGATCACCGCGGCATTGGCATTGCCAACCACGATCCGCTCCGGCGTATCGCTCCCGCCCGGTTCGAGCGGAAGTGCAATCTGGGAAACAGGTTTCCGAGTGTCAGGCAATGACTTGGCCCTCACTCAGCGGCTGATGGCGAGCGCGTTGGCACCCTGACGCACTGTGAAGCCGCGTCCACGCAGGGCGCCCGCCAGCTCTTCCAGCGATCCGGCAAAGCTCACGCTCATGACGGAAGTTCCGCCCATGGCGGTGCTGGTTACGGACAGCGACCGCACGCCCGGCGTTCCGCGCACACCCGAAAGCGCTGCGTCGAAGGCCATCGGGTCCGGGGTCGTGAACTGCACCACGATATTGCGCACCGCCATCGCTGGAGGCGCTGTCGGTGTGGTGGGATCAGCGGCTGCTTGCGGATTCGATGCGGCCTGTTGAGCGGCGGCGGCAGCAGATTCGCGGGCGCGAATAGCGCGGCCGATTTCAATCAGGCGCGCAATCGCCGGATCAGCACGGCCAGCGCCGCCAGCAGTCAAAGTGGGGTCTGGCCGCAATTTCCCGTCCGCCAGAGCTTGCGAGAAGATCCCGTCCATCCGTTCAACCGCTTCGGTTAGCATCGCGGGGAGTTGCTCTGGGCCGTTCGCAGTGAGTTCGAAACTATCGAGAACTTCGCTGTCCGGGCCGTAGCGCGCGGTGAATTCTCCGGTGATTGGGCCGCCCGGAAACTGATGCTCCAACCGGGCAATCGGGACGAGCGCGTCAGCCGCCCCATACTGATCGAGGATGCTGCGCCACCATGCGCGGCTGCGCCGTCCAGTCTGTCCGTAATTGAGCAGCAGCGAATCGCCCCCTGCCCCGCTCGGCCGCACATAGTCGATCCGGCTGGTGCCGGGATTGAACTCGGCCCAGGCAACTTGCCATGGATTGCGCACTTCGAACGTCGTGTAGGTCCCGGCGCTGGCGGTAACTGGCAACAACAGCATTGGCGCAGAACTGCGTTGGCGAGCAGTCCCGCCGAGGTAGCGCCCTGCGCGCTGGCGATCGAACACCACGCCCAATGTCGCAATATAGCGCTTCGGGCCGATCCGTTCGCGCTGGATCACGATCGCGGACACCATCGATTGCAGCTGCGCATCGGAGATTGCCGGACCGTTGACCTTCCGCCAAGCCTCACGCTGCGCGTCCTGCCACGCCTTTTGCCGAGCTGCCTCGCCCGTTTCAGCGCGAACATCGACTTCGATCCCGCGCACCTCGATATCGGAGCTGGAAGCGGTCGGCGCGACACCGCGTTCTCCGGATATCTGCGCCAGAACCAGTGCATAGCCACCGCCAAGCAGCGTTAGCGCCAGCAAGGCAGACACAATCCACCGCACGCGCGCCGACATAAATGCGCGCGGTACCGCTGGAGAAAGGGCCTCGGCAACCGGGCCTGGAAGGGTATTCGTCACCGTCATCGGGGAAATCGAGCGCCTTTTGCCCAAAGGCGAGTGGAATTCCAAGCGTGAATGGCTAAACCCGCCTCATGAGCGCGAAGAACTCCCCATATACTTACGAGCAAGCCGGTGTTTCGATCGAAGCCGGCAACGCTTTGGTCAAAGCAATCGCGCCCTTGGCGAAAGCGACCGCCCGGCCCGGTGCAACCAGCGAGCTTGGGGGATTCGGAGGATTCTTCGACCCGAAAGCAGCGGGATATACAGACCCGCTTCTGGTTGCGGCCAACGATGGTGTTGGCACGAAACTGAAGCTCGCCATCGATTACGATAGGCACGACAGCGTCGGGATCGATCTCGTCGCGATGTGCGTGAACGATCTGATCGTTCAGGGCGCTGAGCCGCTGTTTTTCCTCGATTACTTCGCGACCGGTGAGCTGGAGAACGGCGTCGCCGAGCGCGTGGTCGCGGGAATCGCCGATGGCTGCAAGCAAGCGGGCTGCGCGTTGATCGGGGGCGAGACGGCGGAGATGCCGGGCATGTATGCTGATGGAGATTACGACCTTGCCGGATTCTGCGTCGGCGCGGTCGAGCGCGGCGAGCAGCTGACGGGGGACAAGGTCGCTCCGGGCGACGTTTTGCTGGGCCTTGCCAGTTCAGGCGTGCATTCGAACGGCTATTCGCTGGTGCGCCGGTTGGCTGCCGACTTCGACTGGCAACTTGACGCGCCGGCTCCCTTTGACGCTGACCGCTTGCTCATCGACGCGCTGATCGAGCCGACCCGGATCTATGTCGCGAGCCTGCTGCCACTGATCCGCGACGGAATGATCAATGGCCTGGCCCACATTACAGGCGGCGGATTGCTGGAGAACATCCCGCGCATCCTGCCAGAGGGCGCTCATGCGATGGTCGACGCCGATGCTTGGGATCAACCCGGCCTGATGGCGTTTCTGCAAGCGCAAGGCAGCATCATTCCGGAAGAAATGGCACGCACATTTAATTGCGGCGTTGGCATGATTTTCTCTGTTACCCCCAAGAACGCGGAAGCTGTTTCTGAACGCCTTGAAGCGGCAGGAGAAACTGTGGTGCGAGTTGGAGCTGTCGATGCTGGGACGCGCGGCTGCACTGTGCGCGGTTCACAGGGAACATGGAGCGCCGCCACGGACTGGGAGGCCACGCACCTTGGCTGAGAAGGCCAAAATCGCGGTCTTCATTTCGGGCACCGGCACCAATATGGCGGCGCTGCTCTACGCCAGTCGCTTGGAAAGCTCGCCCTTTGAAATCGTGCTGATCGCGAGCAACATAGCGAGCGCAGACGGCTTGGCGTTGGCCGAATTAGAAGGCATTCCCACCTTCGTTCATTCGCACAAAGGGCATAGCCGCGAAGATCATGACACGGCGATGGAAGCTGCAGCCAAGCAGGCCGGCACGGAGTTCATCGTACTAGCTGGCTATATGCGCGTCCTGTCCGACGCATTCGTGGAACGCTGGGATGGCCGCATACTTAACATCCACCCCTCGCTGCTGCCCAAGTACAAAGGCCTCGACCCGCATGCGCGGGCAATCGAAGCCGGAGACAGCCACGCCGGCGCAAGCGTGCATCTGGTGACGCCCGAACTCGACGCAGGTGAAGTACTCGCGCAGGCCAAGGTCGCAATTGCGCCTGATGACACCGCAGAGACGCTGCAAGCGCGGGTCAAGCTCGCCGAGCACCAGCTCTACCCCCGAGCCGTTGCGGACTATGTCGCGCGGGGCAACGATCCCGATTGTCTCTTCGGTCAATTGCGCAGCCTCGCCCTCGCCTTGCCCGAAACACACGAACGCGAGAGTCACGGCTCGCCCGGCTTCCGCGTCGGCAGTGAGAAATCGGGCAAGTTCTTTGCCTATTTCAGCGACCGCCACCATGGCAGCGAGCACATAGCCCTGCTCGTGAAAACGAGCGGCATGGACGAGTTATTGAATCTCGTCGAAGCGCAGCCAGATATCTACTACAAACCCGCCTTTTACGGCGCGAGCGGCTGGGTCGGCGTGATCCTCAACCGGCCGAATATCGACTGGGACCACATCGAGGAATGGCTTGGCCGGAGCTGGCGCGCGGTTGCACCGGCGCGGCTCACGAAACTGCTCGATGCGGCGGACATGTTCTGATGACTCCTCCGCGCGAACACCTGCTTGCACGCGCGCCGACGGCTGAGCGTGCCAATGCCTTTCTTGGCAAGGCATGGGGCAGAGGGTGGCTCCCTACCCCCGCGCTTGATCCGGAAGAATTGTGGGCCATCGCTGCCAAGGGTCTTGGCGAGCGTGCCAAAGATGCCGAGATCGGCGGGCGCCGCCCCGAGGATGTCGCCGATTTCAGACTGCGCCTGCATGTTCTGACCGAGGCTATCAACGACGAAGCCAAGCTCAATTCGCTTGGCCGCGCGATGGCGCATGGGCAATTGACGCGGGTGATCCGCTCCCGGCTGCAACTCGGCGATCTGTGGACGCGCCGCCCCGAATTGCTGGCGACGAAGCTCGCGCCGCCAATCATCGTCATCGGGCATATGCGCAGCGGAACCACCCGCATTCACAAGCTGCTCGCAGCCGATCCGGCGCATTCGCACACGCGCTACTGCGATGCGTGGCACCCGGTGCCGGGCAATCGCGGCATGCGGCGGATGAAGGGCGCGTTCGATCTTGCCATGCTCGGGTGGCTCAATCCGTGGCTGCAATCGATCCACCCAATGGCGAGCGGCGAAGTTGAGGAAGAGCTGGCATGGCTGGCCGCTGCGCTCAACCATTCGATCTACGAATCGCAGTGGCACATCCCGACCTATTCGGCATTCAGCGAAGCGCGCGATCCGGCTCCGATCTACCGCGAGTTTTCCCGCGTGCTCCGCACCGACGCTGCCCACCGCGATATTGCTGCGAAACCCCGCGTGCTCAAGGTCCCGCAATTTTCTGAAGATCTCGCGCGGCTGCTCGCAGAGTTTCCCGATGCACGCATTGTCCTCGCCGAACGCGATGGCGACGCCGTGCTGCGCAGCGCCGTTTCGCTGGCCGCCAACCAGATGGCTATACAGTGCGACGCCTGCGATCTCGAACAGATCGAAGCTCTGTGGCGGCACAAGATCGCACTGCGCGAACAGCGGATCGCGGCGGCGCTCGCCGGTTGGAAGGGGCCGGTCGCACGGCTTGAATTCGACGCACTCAACGCGGACTGGGAAAGCCAGATCGCGCGCGCCTATTCAGATCTCGGCCTTGAACTGACAGGCCCTGCGCTCAGCGCGATGCGCGCCACCATGGCGATGAGCGAATCCGGCCAACACCATGGTCATTCCGAACAATTGGCTCGGTTTGCAGCGAGTTAATCGGCACAATTTCGTGAATCCGTAAATACTGTGATAGTCCTTGACCCGACAATACTCAGGTGGGGGAGTACGGGTATGAGTTTCAGGAAATCACTAGGCGTCGCTTTGGCGACGTTCAGCGCAGCAATTCTTGCCAGTTGCAGCGGCGGGAACGATGAAATGGCCGTCGAAGGCCTGCTCGATGAGACCGAGGTTGAAGCCGCGAGCGCACCCACACTGACCGGAAAGTTTCTTCACCTCAGCGATATCCACTTCGATCCGACCGCCGATGGGTTCGGGCCGAAACTCGCCAAGGCCAAATCAGTCGATGAATGGAAGACAATCCTGAAGCCCGCTGAGGCTTTCCCGATGTCGAACAACAATTCGGGACGGCGCGATTCGAACTATGGTTTGATGATCTCCGCGCTTGACGAGGCCAAGAAACAGGGGCCGTATGACTTCATCGTTTATACAGGCGATTACCTCCCTCATTATTTCATTCAGGGAAAGCCCAGCGACATCAGCGATACCGACTTCAAGGCTGGGTCGATCGCCTTGGTCAACGGACTGATAAAGGACCGGTTTGGAGACACGCCGCTGATCGCAGCGCTAGGCAACAACGACGCTGCTCCCGGAGACTATCTGCTCCAGCAAAACAGCGATTTTCTCGACCAGGTGGGTCAATCGATCCCGGTCGTGAAAGGCGACGCGGCAGCGACGAAGAGCTTCAAGGCGGGCGGCAATTACCTCGTCAGCCCACCAAACCTGCCGGTCGATTTCCTGGTGCTCAGCGTGTTCTGGTCGCACGAATATCCGGGTCAGACCCGGCATTGCGGCAGGCATCCAGCGACCGCTGGCAACGCGCAAATGAAATTCCTGACCGATACACTCGGCAATCGCACCGATACGGATCGCCCTCTGATGCTGGTCACGCATATTCCGCCGGGCATGGACGGGTTCTCCTCCCGCAAAAACAGCGAAGCGCGGCATCAATGGTGCGAAGACCACGATTATCTGAGCGATTTTCTGAGCGCTGTTTCAGGCAGTAAAGACGATTTTGCGATGGCCTTTGCCGGGCATACGCACATGGACAGTTTCCGGGTGCTGAGCGACCAGAGTTCGCCCTATCTCGCCATGCGTATCGGCCCGGCGGTCACGACCTGGAATGGCAACGCGCCGTCATTCACGGTGATGGATTACAATACGACCGACGGCGCTGTTTCCGATTACAACGTCTACACGCTCACCAATGTCGACGACAACGTCCCTGCGGCCAAGGCGACTTGGTCGAAGGAGTACAGCTTCGCCAGCGCCTATGGGAGCGGCGGCTACACCGCCAAGAAACTCGCCAGCGTTGCCGATTCCATCGAGACGGGCACCGGCTCGGACTACACCGCGTTCACAACCTACTACAAAGCGGAACCGGGCATGCCGAGACAGTGGCGCTACTTCGCCTGCGCCACCAACGAATTGAGCGATTCTGCCTACAACAGCTGCGCAACCGGTCGATAAGGAGACGAGCATGACACAGGAATATTTGAAGTGGAGCGACCTTGCGGCGCTGGATTCAAGCCCAGAGGAAGTGCGCGCCGGGTTCGAAAAAATGTTTCTGCGACAGCCCAATGGTATCGCGCTCAACAAGACCGTCTATTTCGATGAGAACCTGCCGTCTTGCACACAGAGAGACGGGTATTGGTGCTATAAAACGCTTGGCGAAATCGCATTCTCGCCGGGTCCTGACGGATCTCTACCCAACCCGGTTGTGGGTTCCAATCTTGCCATCAACAAGAGCGAAGAAACTGCCACGATCACCGTTGAAGTCGACTGCAGCTGGCAGGAGTCGACCAGCTGGTCGAGCTCTGTGACGGAGGGCATGAGCTACTCCGAAGAGATCAATCTTGCCGGTAGTTTCAAGTCGGGCACGTCGTTCAACATTTCGACGACAACCGGAGGGTCAAGTTCTCACTCTGTGACTAAGACGGAGCTGGCTTCGGTGTCCGTCAAAGTGCCTCCACGATCCAAAATCAGGGTCGACATGGTCGCAAACTTTGCGACCGAAACGATGAACTTCACCGCTCCGATCCAAGTCACCGGATGGATGGGGTGCAACTACGACCCACCGCTCAACGATCACTATTTCTATTACAGTGAGGTAGAGGCGTTATTGCCAAAGACTTCGGCGCTCTTGAGCGGCAAAATCACCAATACCTATTCGATGCAAATACAATCGGTAATCGGTCGAGTTGAGCCAATTGACTAACTCGTACCGGTGTGCCGCGTGGGAGTCGGCGCTCCCACGCCTCACAGCTTTCGCCTAACCGACGATTTCGTCGTCGTTGAAGAAGAAGTCGATTTCGATCGCGGCGTTTTCGTCGCTGTCCGAACCGTGGACGGTGTTTTCGCCGATCGACAGCGCGTGTTCCTTGCGGATCGTGCCAGCGTCGGCTTCTGCCGGGTTCGTTGCGCCCATGATATCGCGGTTGCGTTTCACGGCGTCTTCACCTTCGAGCACCTGCACGACAACCGGTTCGCTCATCATGAATTCGACGAGTTCACCGAAGAACGGGCGCTCACTGTGTACTGCGTAAAAGCCTTCGGCCTGCTCTTTGCTCATGTGGATGCGCTTGGAAGCGACGACGCGCAGGCCAGCTTCTTCCAGCATCTTGGTGACGGCACCGGTCAGATTGCGGCGCGTGGCATCGGGTTTGATGATCGAAAAGGTGCGGGTGACCGCCATGATAGTTTCCTTGAGAAAAGAGATCGAAGAGAAAGCGCGGACCTGCCGCGCCGGGGGAATGATTCCGGCGCGCCTCTAACGCTGGCGCTCTTTCAGTTCAAGTCTTGGTCGGCGCGATCGCCTATTGGTCCGGTTTCGATCCGATCATCAGCTGCGCAGTAGTCGCAGAATCTCCGTCCTTGCTGGCATTGACCATGAAGCTGGTGCCCTGCGCTTCATTCTCACCTGCGATCATCTTGTTGCCGTTCATGTCGGCGTCGATCTGGATCGTGATCCCGGCCTTTTCAGCCTGACCGCGATAGAATTTCGCGATCTTTTCGGGGCTGTCTTCGCTTTCGAACAGGATCATGCTTCCAGTGCCTTCGGTGCTGTTCGTGACCGAAGTGTTCGAAACGATCTTGGCGCCCGGATACAGGCTAAACCCGTTGGGCAGCTCCGCCACCAATTCGCCGCCGGTTCGCGCCACGACCTCTTCGCCATCGGGGCCGGTGATCCGGGTTGTCATTCCCTCATCGCTGTCACCGTCGCCGTCGACCGAATATTCGATCGTCTCACCGTCTTCGCCGGTGATGGTGCCCGATTGTTCGGAACCGCACGCAGACAGCGCCAGCGCGCTCGCACAGGTGATGGAAGTCAGCACAAACCGCATTTCGGATCTCCCCTGATGTTGGGTACGATCATCACTGATTGGCTGGCATAGTGCAACCGCAGCGCGGGAAATCAGGCAACCTTGACCCATTTGCCGCCGTCCTGACGGAAGAACGCGCGTTCAATCTCCGCACCGTCAAGCGAGCGCCAGGTTGCGCGGGCCTGCTCCACGGTCCCATCGTCAAACAACAGGAAAGTCCGGTCGAAGCCGTCCGCCTCGCGGTAGTTGCCATCGGCGTAGATGACATGGCTCGCCTTGTTTGCCGGTTCGGGGACCTCTGAAAGCAGGATCGGCTGCGCTTCGGGCTGCGGCCCACTGGCGTCACCATTGGCGAGGAAACTATCCGGCCCGGCGCGCCACAAGCCCTGCGAAATCGCTTCTCGCTGCTCATGACTGTCGCTGACCACCAGTAGGCGTTCACCAGAATCGAGCACGCGCTGTGCGATCAGAGCGACGACCTTTTCAACCGGATCGCGAGAGAGTTGCCAGAAATCGACTTTCATACTTGACCATTAGCCAAAGCCACCCGCGCCCTCCACCCTTCCACCCGGAATACTTTCGGATACGATCCGGGTGGAAGGGTGGAGGGCGCGGGTGGCCCGGTCACTTCGAACGAGACCTCTTACACCGCTCAGAGCAATAGCGGACGTTGTCCCAGTCCCGCTCCCACTTCTTGCGCCAGGTGAACGGCAGACCGCATGCGGCGCAGGTCTTGGACGGCAGGTCCGACTTGCGCCGCATCTTTGGCACGGTGCGCGGCCTTATCCTTCGAAGTTTTCCGAGACCAACTGGTCGATCAGACGCGCGCCATAGCCGGTCGCGCCTTTGTCCCAAGTGTGTCCGGGCTTGTCGGCCCAGACCATGCCCGCAATGTCACAATGCGCCCACGGCGTGCCCTTCTTGATGAAGCGGTGTAGGAACTGTGCGGCCGTGATCGAGCCTGCCGGACGCGGCCCGACATTCTTGATGTCGGCGATCGGAGAATCGATCAGTTTGTCATAGGCCGGACCAATCGGCAGGCGCCAGAGCTTGTCACCGGTCGTCTTGCCTGCGCCCAGCAGCTGCTCCGAAAGATCATCGTCGTTAGAAAAAAGCCCGCCATGTTCGTGGCCCAGTGCGATGATCATCGCGCCAGTCAGCGTGGCGAAATCGATGATGCGCGCGGGATCGTATTCTTCC
The DNA here is from genome assembly GCF_947499705.1 of uncultured Erythrobacter sp. Taxonomy (NCBI): domain Bacteria; kingdom Pseudomonadati; phylum Pseudomonadota; class Alphaproteobacteria; order Sphingomonadales; family Erythrobacteraceae; genus Erythrobacter; species uncultured Erythrobacter sp. The sequence continues at coordinate 1,880,435 of NZ_CANMPJ010000001.1, forward strand.
TGAGCCCAATGCAGCGCGTCGCACAGCACCAGCCGCCCTTCGGCATCGGTGTTGAGCACTTCGACCGTCTGGCCGCTCATGGTGGTCACAACATCGCCAGGACGCTGCGCTTTGCCATCGGGCATGTTCTCGACGAGGCCCATCACCGCGACGACATTCGCCTTGGCCTTGCGCGAAACCAGCGCGAGCATGCCGCCCGCGACCGCGCCTGCGCCGCCCATATCCCACTTCATGTCTTCCATACCGGGAGGCGGCTTTAGCGAGATGCCGCCGGTGTCGAAGGTGACGCCCTTGCCGACAAACACGGTCGGTTGTTCGTCAGGCTTGCCGCCATTCCAGGAGATCGCCAGCAGACGCGAAGGCCGCTCGGAGCCCTGCCCCACGCCTAGCAATGCGCCCATGCCAAGTTCAGCCATTGCGTCATCATCGAGCACTGTGATTTCCGCACCGGTGCCTTCGAACGCTTCTTCGCACAAAGCGACAAAGCTCTCCGGATAGACGATGTTGGCAGGCTCGGCGACGAGCATGCGAGTGAACTCGACACCCTTGGCGATGGCAGATGCTGTTTCCCACGCGTCTTCGGTCCCGGCTGGCGCGCCGATGACATGGACCTGCTCTAGCGATGGGCGCTTCTCAGCGGCGAGTTTGGTGCGATATTTGTCGTGCCGCCATGCGCGTAGCCGCACACCGAGCAAGACAGCGGCCGCTTCCTCGCCCGACAGATCGGCATGGCCGAGATCGAGCACCATAGCGGTCTCGCCGGAAGTCAGGAACTTCGCGGTCAGCGCCGCGCCAGCCTTTTCAACATTCAGCCGACGGTTCGCCGCTGCGCTTTCACCGGCACCGGTCAAGGCAACCCGCTTTAGCGAGCCTTCGTCCATGGCAAACCCTTCGAACACCTGACCGGTGCGCCCGGCAAAGCGCGCGGCGTGCGCGCCATCTGTCAGCGCCGCATCAAGATCGGCCAGCGCATCCCCCTGATTCACGACCCGGGCAACTAGCCGGACATTGGCAGGGGATGTTTCGGTGAATTGGATTTGCATGCTTTCTCCGCAATTGGCTGACAGCTCTGGGGGCCGCTGGGGACAGATTTAACGAACGCACGAAACGGCTTGTCGGTGCCGAGAAACGGGCATTGGAATGGCGATTGCGATTAGGCGCGAGCGGTGCGATAGGCAAGGCATGTCGGGAGGTTCAAAGGTAGCTGTTTTACTGGTTACCGCTGCAAATGTGCGCGCATCATCGCAGCTGGCCTCCGCTCGGGCGGCGCTGGCCGCTGCGCTTGTGGCTGCGCCAATGGTTTTGGCAGCTCCCGCTGCAGCCCAGTCCGAAACGCCGAGCGAAGAAGAAATCGAGGCTATCGAGCGGGCAATGGAGCAAGAGGGCTCCGGCAATCCGACCGGCTTGTTAGATACGCCGCCCGAACCGATCACGCTGGATGAGGCGCTGTTAGAAAGTTCCGGCGAGCGGATCGACTTCGAAGCCGATCAGCTCGCTTACGACAACGTGGCTGACGTCATAACAGCACGCGGCAATGTTGTTCTGCGCAGCGATGATCGCTCGGTCGTCGCAGATGAAGTGGTGTGGGACCGCAAAAGCGGCATGATCTTCGCAAATGGCAATGTCCGCTTCGTCGATGAGCGCGGCAATCAACTTTTCACCGATTCGATAGAACTCACCGACAAGTTCGAAGCAGGCGCAATGGAGGAATTGCTCGTCGCGCTGCGTGCAGGCGGACGATTGGCGGCACGATCTGGCGAGCGCGGTGAAGATGGCACAGTCATCTTGACAGATGCCGCCTACACCGCCTGCGCTGTCACAGGCGAAGATGACTGCGCCAAAGATCCGAGCTGGCGGATCACCGCCGACCGGGTCACCTATGACCCCGAAGAAAACCGGGTGCAGTTCGACGGCGCGATGCTGGAACTGTTCGGCGCGCGTATCCTGCCTCTGCCCGGCCTCGCCTTGCGCACCGACGGGAGAGCCGAGTCCGGCTTCCTTGTACCGAACATCCGGGTCTCCAACGTCAACGGTGTCGAAGTTTCGAGCGAATATTACTGGCGCCTGGCCGATAACAAGGATCTGACGCTGGGTGCCTTTGTCTTCTCCGAAGTGGCTCCGATGGTCTCCGCCGAGTGGCGTCACCTGACGGAGAAAGGAGCGTACCAGATCACAGGATACGCCACTTCCAGCAGCCGCGTCGCCGATTTCACCGGTGTCCCGACCACCGAGAGCGATCCGCGCGGGTATCTGTTCGCCAACGGGAAGTTCCAACTGACGCCCGAATGGAGCCTGACCGGATCAATCCGCGCTGCCAGCGACCGGACCTTCCTGCGGCGCTACGATCTCAGCCGCGATGACCGTTTGCGCTCGACCATCAATCTGGAGCGGATCGACGACAAATCGTACCTGTCACTCGCCGGATGGGCTACGCAGACGCTGCGGATCAATGCCGAGCAGGGTCAGATCCCGGTCGCACTGCCCGCTTTCGATTACCGGCGCCTGATAGACGACCCGGTTTTGGGCGGTGAGATCCAATTGCAGGCGAACACGCTCAGTCTGATCCGCACCGAGGGGCAGGATACCCAACGCGCTTTTGCCGGGGCGACATGGAACCTCAGCACTCTGACCAATTTCGGTCAGGTCGTGACCCTGACCGCCCTCGTGCGCGGCGATGTCTACAACACCAACGATACGCTTTCGACGGTGACCGAAATCTATCGCGGCAATGAAGGCTTCACCGCTCGCGGCATCGCGACGGCTGCGGTCGACGTAGAATGGCCATTCGTTGGTGAAGCCTTTGGCGGGACGCAGATATTCACGCCGCGGGTGCAACTGGTTGCCAGCCCCAAGATCCGCAATCTCGCCGTGCCCAACGAAGACGCGCGCGCCATCGACCTGGAGGATTCCAATCTGTTCGCGCTTAACCGCTTCCCCGGATACGACCGGGTCGAAGACGGAGTGCGGGTGACGTGGGGGGTCGACTGGGAACTCAACAAACCGAGCTGGCGTGTGAAGGCCAATGTCGGCCAATCCTACCGGCTTGAAGCGCAGGGCGACGAGTTTCCGGACGGCACCGGACTATCCGGACGGGTATCTGACTTCGTTGGTCGCGCGGAGGTGCGCTATCGCGATTTCCTGAAATTCACGCACCGATTCAGGCTCGACAAAGACAATCTCGCCATCCGCCGCAATGAAATCGACGCCACTATCGGATCACGCCGCACCTATATGGAAGTCGGTTACCTGCGCCTCAACCGCGACATCACCACCGTTGAGGATTTGCAGGACCGCGAGGAATTTCGCGCCGCTGGGCGGGTCGCCGTTACCAACAATTGGTCGGTGTTCGGGTCCGGCGTGTTCAACCTGACCGGTGCCGATGAAGACCCAACCTTTTCCCCGGACGGATTCGAACCGATCCGCACCCGGCTTGGCGTCGCCTACCAGGACGACTGCATCGAATTCGGCCTGACATGGCGGCGTGACTTTATCACCGCAGGTGACGCCGAGCGCGGAAACACCTTCCAGCTTTTCTTTGCGCTACGGAACCTCGGGTTCCGGTAGACGCGGGCCAGCTGTTCTTTGCGCTACGGAACCTCGGGTTCCGGTAGACGCGAGCCAGCTGTTCTTTGCGCTCCGCAATCTGAGCTCCCGCTGAGCCGCCGGAAACCATCCCCAGCCGCCGATTGGCACGGCAAATAAAAGTGGCTAATGGGTGCGGGACGGGAAAAAGCCGGACTCAGCCGCGGTTAAGCCGCGCTCGGGCATTCGGCGACAGACAAAAGCGAAATGCCACGGTCGAGGGAAAGCGTGGTACTCCAGTTTGATAAAATCGGGATTGATTACAGTGACATTCAAGGCGTTTTCGAAATCGTGCGCAGCAATAGCCATGGCGGGTCTGTTTGGCCTCGCCTCAGCACCTGCCGCTGCACAAACCACTGCTGTTCCGACTGCGGACAATCCGTTTGGACTGCCGGAAAGCATCAACATTCTCGGGCCCGAAAACCCGAACGAACGTTCCGCAACCGCTGTCGTGAACGGGTTTGTCATCACCGGTACTGACGTCAATCAACGCGTGGCACTAGTCACGTCGGCGTCAAATGCAGAAGTGACAGAAGAAGAGCTGAACCGGCTTCGCGTGCAAGTGCTGCGCAACCTGATCGATGAAACCCTCAAAATTCAGGCCGCCGAGGCGCTGGAAATGCCGGTGACGCGCGCCGAAATCAATCAGACCTACAATCAACTCGCAGCGCAGAATTTTGGTCAAGAACCCGAAAAGATGGACGAGTATCTCGTTTCGGTCGGGTCTTCGGCAAACGCGCTCAAGCGCCAGATCGAAGGCGAAATCGCCTGGGAAAACCTGCTTCGCCGCAACATCACGCCATTCGTCAATGTCGCGGCAGAGGAAGTGAACGACGTGCTCGCCCGGCTCGAGGAATCACGTGGGACGGAAGAGTATCGGCTCGGCGAGATCTATCTTTCGGCAACCCGTGAAAACCGCGAAAGCGTGCTTCAGAATGCCGAGCGGATTATGGAGCAATTGCGCGGCGGCGGCAGTTTCGTCGCCTATGCACGGCAGTTCTCCGAAGCGACCACTGCTGTTGTCGGCGGCGATCTCGGCTTCGTGCGCCTCGGGCAATTGCCCCCGGCCCTCGCCACCGCAGCGCGCAATCTGCAGCCCGGACAGCTTGTCGGACCGATCGAGATTCCGGGCGGATTCTCGATCCTTTACCTGATCGACAAGCGCCAGGTTCTGATGGCCGACCCGCGAGACGCAGTGCTCAGCCTGAAACAGATCTCGATCAGTTTCGATCCGGGCATGGAACAGGCTGCAGCTGAAGCGAAGGTCAACGAATTCGGCACTTTCGTGCAGAACCTGCGCGGCTGTGCGGATGCAGAGGCAGCAGGTGCCCGGATCGGCGCATCGGTCGTTTCGAATGACCAGATCCGCGCACGCTCGCTCCCAGAGCAATTGCAAGGGATCATACTCAACCTGCAAATCGGTCAGACCACTCCGGCTTTCGGTTCTGTCGAAGAAGGCGTCCGGGTCCTGATGCTCTGCGGACGTGAGGAGCCCGAGCAGGCGGGCGGTCCGACCTTCGCAACTGTAGAACAGCAGATTGAGCAAGACCGTATCACCAAGCGCGCTCAGCGTTATCTGCGCGATCTGCGCAACGACGCATATATCGAATACAATTGAGCAGCCACGCCCCGTCCGATTTCCCGCTCGCAGTCAGTTTGGGCGATCCGGCGGGGATCGGGCCAGAGATTATTTGCGCCAGCTATGACCGCCTGAAGGGCGATCGGACCACGCGGCCTTTCTTCGTAGTTGGCGGCATGGAAGTGTTGCGCGCCGCTGCAGACACGCGCGGGATCGACTGTCCGCTTGTTCCGATTGCCGAGGCACATGAGGCCGAATTCGCCTTTCACGCGGGCCTTCCGGTCCTCGCAGGCCTCGATGCGCCTTACACCCCGGGCGAGCCGAGCGCCGCTGGAGCGCAGCTTGCACTGACTTCACTGCAATGGGCGACCAGGCTTGTGCTTGCTGGCGAGGTTTCCGGCATGGTGACCGCACCGGTGGCCAAGGCGCAGCTTGCTTCGGTTGGTTTCGACTACCCCGGACAGACGGAGTGTCTCGCGGGTGCATGCGGTCTCACAGTGCATGATGCGGTGATGATGCTTGCCGGGCCTTCTTTGCGCACGGTCCCGCTAACTGTCCATGTCGCGCTCGCCGAAGTTCCGGGCAAGCTCTCGCAAGACTTGATCATTCACAAGGCTCGCATCACCGCCGCCGCATTGCGCGGCGACTTTGGTGTTGAAAGCCCGCGACTGGCCATCGCTGGCCTCAACCCCCATGCCAGCGAAGGCGGCCAGTTCGGTGACGAAGAAGCACGGATCATCGAACCAGCAATTGCGGCACTGAAAGCAGAAGGCATCGACGTAGTTGGGCCAGTCCCCGGCGACGCGCTGTTCACCCCCCGCGCCCGCGAAACCTACGACGTAGCGCTTTGCATGTATCACGATCAGGCGCTGATCCCGCTGAAAGCGCTCGAATTCGCCGAAGGCGTGAATGTCACACTCGGCCTCCCGATCATCCGCACTTCGCCCGATCACGGGACCGCGTTCGACATTGCGGGAAAGAACATCGCCGATCCCGGTGCGATGCTGGCCGCCATCCGGATGGCGAGCGAGATGGCCACCGCGCGCGCGGCGACAGGTCCAAATGACTGAGCTTCCACCTCTGCGGGATGTTATCGCCCGCCACGGCCTCAGCGCGTCCAAGGCACTCGGCCAGAACTTCCTGCTCGACGAGCAATTGCTTGACCGCATCGTTGCGCTTCCGGGTGATCTTGCGGGCAAAGCCGTGCTGGAAGTCGGACCCGGTCCCGGCGGGCTAACCCGCGCGCTTTTGCGAGCGGGCGCTCGGGTCACGGCCATCGAAATGGATCGCCGCTGCCTGCCAGCGCTCGAGGAACTGGGCGAAGCGTTTCCCGGTCGGCTTTCGGTGATCGAAGGCGATGCGATGAAGATCGACCACGGAGAACTGATGAACGGCGAGCCGTTCCACATCCTCTCCAACCTGCCCTACAACGTTGGCACCGCGTTATTAGTGAAGTGGCTGAGCGGCGAAAAATGGCCGCCGCAATGGCAATCCCTTACGCTGATGTTCCAGCGCGAAGTGGCGGAGCGGATTGTCGCCAAAGCAAACTCCGGCGCTTACGGGCGGCTTGCGGTGCTTGCCCAATGGCGGGCCGAGGCGAAGCTTGCGATGAAAGTGCACCGCAGCGCCTTCACCCCGCCGCCTAAAGTGATGAGCGCAATCGTGCATGTTACTCCGGATGAAGCGCCTAATGGTGTGGCGGCGAGGACGCTTGAGCGCTTGACGGAAGCCGCGTTCGGTCAGCGGCGGAAGATGCTGCGCCAAAGCCTAAAGGGGGTGCCGGAAGCTCTGGATGCCCTGAAATCGCTCGGCATCGATGAAACCCGACGCGCCGAAACGGTGAGCGTGGCGGAATTCGTCCAGCTCGCCCGAGCGCTAGCCAAACCTTAACCAAACGCTGCTACGCCTCCTCGCAAATTAGCGCAGGTGGACGCGGTATGTTGGGATTGTTCAAACCGAAAATGGCCCCCGAAGGGCCCGTTGAAATGGGTTCGGAGGTCGAAATCGACCGCTCGGTCGAGGAAGTCTACGCCCTGATCGACTGGGCTGATCCGCGCAATGCCAAGCGCGCCACAGGCAACGAGGTCCGCGAAGTGCCCGGCAAGCCCGGCCAGTTCGAAATGGTCATGCCGTTCATGGACGATGTTGTGTTCGAATTCCTCGTGACCGAGGCCGTGCCCCATCGCAAGTACGCCTTTGGCTGCGTGATCAAGCCGTCGATGGGCAATCTGGCATACAATCACGAGACCTACGAACTCGAGCCGCTGGGCGACGACAAGTGCCGCCTGACACTCACATGCGAGACGACTTTCTTCGACGGGCTTCGAATGGGCGAGTTCACTCAGGAAGTCGCGACCATGGCCGCATCGGTGCAAAGCTCGCTGCAGAAGTTCAAACTGCAGGCAGAACACGGCGCGGAAGTGGCCAAGGCAGTCGAAGAAAACACGCTGCTGTAAGAGAAATTCGGGGCTTTACACTCAGGGCCCTTGTCACGGGCCTTCTGCGTCATCGGAGCGCACGCAGCCGCGCCATCATCTGGCGTTCTTCGCTTGTGGTCCACCCTTCGTCCATCACTCGGATTAGCGTATTTCGCAGGTCGCTGTTCAGCCGCAGGGCCTGCAATACGTTGCCGCCGCCCCGCAACACACGCTGCGAATAGAGCAGCGCAATCTCGTCGACATCGCTGGTGTAGCTTTCATCGAGGGCGAGGAAGATTGCGTGCACCCGGTCGAGGTCGATTCCGATCTCCCGGTACATCGCGCGCGCCAGCCCCACCTCGTCGGTACTCCAGAAGCTTGTGAACCGATCGATGAATGCTCCAGCCTGCTGGTCCGACGGGCCAACCGCCGCGACATAGGCCTGGTCGGCGAGCAATGCTCCGGCCACACCGCCGACAAATGCGCCGACGGCAACACCTACCGGGCCCAGCCAGACACCCGCTAGCGCGCCCGCTGCGATACTGCCACCCAGGCCGCCGGCAATGTTCGACACCTCGCGGCCGGTTTGCCACGCGGGGTCTTCTGCATTGGCGATGTTGTAGACCGCAATGCCGATCCCGATCAGGAACAACGCTCGTCCTGCCGCCCCGGCCCTCGCCGCGAACCGGGTCGCACTTGCCCGCGGTCGCCCGGCGGATTCGACCACTTCGAGATAGACCCGCGTCTGCTGCGCGTTGTCGAGCTGAGAGAACGTCTTCCCGTCGTACAATCGCCGCGACAGACGCTCCAGCAAGTCATCCAATGCCAAGCCATTGGCCTTGAGATTTCTCGCAAGCGCTCTCCCGAGCGAAGCGGAACGCGCGCGCTGCACATCCAGAAGCTTGTTGCGCATGCCATGTGCGGATTCAGCAGCTGCACGCGCCGACATTTCTCCACTCCGGTAGGCGTTGCGTAGAGATTCGCTGATCTTCTGCGCTTCCTGGATGTATCGTGAGCGGACCGATGAGATGTTGATGAACTGGTACGCGAAATTGATGGCTGAGCTTTCGAGCGCACGGATCGCCTGTTCCGTATTGGGATCCATCTGTCTCTGAGTCACACAACCTCTCCGTATTCGAGAAACAAATGGCGGCGGGCGAAGAGGCCGCCACGCCTGCGCGCGCCGCGCGGTAGCCCGCCAAAGACCCTGCGACCCGCAGAATCGATCGACAAAGACCATACCGCGTCGCTTTCAAAGCGAAACCGCAAAGTGTTGTTTGCTGCGCCTACCTCTTTGAAAATACCGCTCGAATAGATTGTGCCGATTACGATGTGATCGAGGATTCTGTTCTTGCGAACGAGCACAAGGTGCAGCTGCTCCTCATACGGCGTGTCTTCATCGAGGACGAGCAGCGTGTCCGCAACATCGATGGCGTATTGTTCAATCAGAATTGCCGCATCGATGGTGATGCGCTTGCCGTCGTTCCGCGACCGCAAGACAATTTTGGGAACGGGCTCCCGCTGGCTTTCAAGAGCTTCAAAACGATCTGTCGGGGTCACCTGAAAAAGGTACGAAGGTCGCGGTCCAACGTCAAACGCGAATGGCCGATCCCAGAGCAATCGTGTTGAATGCTCTAACCCGCTTTCTTCACCTGCCGCCATTGGTGCAACAGCGGCTCAGTATAGCCGCTGGGCTGCTCTACACCCTTGAAGATCAGGTCTTTCGCCGCGCTGAAGGCTGCGCCATCCTCGTTGCCGATCAGCGGAACGTAGCTCGGATCGCCAGCGTTCTGCGCGTCGACCTTCGCCGCCATGCGGGTGAGCGATTCCATGACCATCTCCTCGCTCACGACGCCGTGATGCAGCCAGTTGGCGATATGTTGTGAGGATATGCGCAGAGTCGCGCGGTCTTCCATGAGGCCAACGTCATTGATGTCGGGCACCTTGGAGCAGCCTACCCCGGCATCCACCCAGCGCACGACATAGCCAAGCAAGCCTTGCGCGTTGTTATCGAGTTCATCGCGCAATTCGTCTTCTGGCCAATTGGTGTTCTCGGCCAGCGGGATGGTGAGCAGTGCATCGAGGTCTGCCGGTTCGGGGAGCCCCTTCTGAATATCGAAAACGTTCTCATGGTGATAGTGGAGCGCGTGCAATGTCGCTGCTGTCGGCGACGGCACCCATGCTGTGTTGGCTCCGGCGCGCAGGTGACCGATCTTTTCGACCATCATCCGCCCCATCAGATCGGGTGCGGCCCACATGCCCTTGCCGATCTGCGCCTTGCCTGAGAGGCCGTGCTTAAGACCAATGGCGACGTTGCGCGCTTCGTAAGCTTGGAGCCAAGGCGACCCCTTCATCGCGCCCTTGCGCATCATCGGCCCGGCTTGCATCGAGGTGTGGATTTCATCCCCAGTGCGATCAAGAAATCCGGTGTTGATGAACACAATCCGGTCTTTCACAGCGTGGATGCACGCGCCGAGATTCGCGCTAGTGCGGCGCTCTTCGTCCATGACGCCAACCTTGATCGTGTGACGGTTCAGGCCAAGCAAATCCTCGACCGCATCGAACAGATCGTTGGTGAAGGCGCATTCTTCCGGCCCGTGCATCTTGGGCTTCACGATGTAGATGGAACCGTTCTTGGAATTGCCGTATTTCGCGTGACCCTCGACATCGAGCGCGCTGATCGCGCTGGTAAAGACCGCATCCATGATACCTTCTGGTATCTCTCTGCCATCGGGGAGCCGGATCGCCGGATTGGTCATCAGATGACCGACATTGCGCACGAACATCAGGCTGCGGCCTGACAGCTGATGCTCGGCGCCTGAGCCATCCTTGTAGGACTTGTCGCCAGCCAGCTTGCGGGTAAGTGTCTTGCCGCCTTTCTCGAAGCTCTCTTCCAAATCGCCGCGGATCACACCAAGCCAGTTGGTGTAAGCGAGCAGCTTGTCCTCGGCATCGACCGCCGCAACGGAGTCTTCGCAGTCAGCGATTGTTGTCAGAGCGCTCTCGATAACAATATCGGCAATGCCAGCCTTGTCGTCGGCTCCCACTGGCGTCGACCGGTCGAACACCACCTCTATGTGCAATCCGTTGTTTCGGAACAGCAGCCCATTCTCGGTGAAGCCCACCCACTGGCTTTCATCCTGAAGTGTGCCATCGTTTTCGTCTTTGAGGTCGGCCCAGCTCTGGTCCACCAGCGGTAGCGCCTGGTCCAGAAATTCGCGTCCTCGCGCGATCACGGCGTCCCCGCGCGCCTTGTCGTATCCGCCCGGTTTAGCTGACGGTGCATCGAGCGCATCGGTGCCGTAAAATGCGTCGTACAGGCTGCCCCAGCGCGCATTGGCGGCGTTGAGCAGGAACCGTGCGTTGAGGATCGGCACCACCAACTGAGGCCCGGCCATGGTGGCAATTTCGGGATCGACGTTCTGGGTGCCGATCTGGAAGTCGCCCGGTTCCGGGACGAGATAACCGATTTCGCGCAGGAACGCCTCGTATTCGGCCGCATTGTGCGGCTGCCCACGGCGCTCTACATGCCAGACATCGATCTGCGCCTGTAGGTCTTCACGCTTGGCGAGCAGTGCGGCATTACGGGGGGCGAAATGGGCCAGCAGCGCCGCAAAACCCTGCCAGAAGCTGCCAACATCTCGGCCAAGCGGAGCGAGCACTTCAGTTTCAAGGAAAGTCGCCAGCCGCTCATCAATGTGCAGCCCGGCGCGATCAACATGCATGGTCATTAAGGTCCTCACGACACCATTTGAGTTGGGCCTGGGGAGGAGGACGGGTGCGATATGGCGAAACACTCCGGCATTTGCAACGGGTTGGAACGCCCGAAATTGCAGTCTAGAGATAGTCGCTAATGAAATCCGAAACTCTCGACAGGTTTGACGCTACTGCGATGCTGGATCAGGTCCAGTCATGGTGCGCGATCAACACCGGTACCGGCCATCTGGAAGGTCTGGAAAAACAGGCCGTCGCGCTTGCCGATGCGTTTTCCGCTCTGCCGGGAGAGGTCGAGATGGTCGATCCGGCCCCCGTGACGGGAATCGCCGCCGATGGCAGCGAGTTCGAGAAAGCCAATGGCCAGCACCTCGTCTTGCGTGTCCGCCCGACCGCCAATCGCCGCATCCTGCTGACCGGGCATATGGACACGGTGTTTCCCAAGGATCACCCGTTCCAGCAGCAGACTTGGCTGGAAGACGATGTGCTGAACGGCCCCGGCGTCGCCGACATGAAAGGCGGCATCGCGGTGATCCTGCATTCGCTATTGGCGTTTGAGGAGACCGCTTCCGCCGGATCGCTCGGCTACGATGTGCTGATCAATTCCGATGAAGAAACCGGCTCGCTCGCCAGCTCCGATCTGATCGCAGAAATGGCGCAGGGTAAACTGGCAGCGCTTACTTACGAGCCAGCTGCCCTGCCCGACGGCACCTTGGCCCATGCTCGCGGAGGCACTGGGAACTATTCGATCACGCTCAAAGGCAAATCCGCGCATGCCGGGCGCAATCCACATGAGGGTCGCAACGCGCTTGTCGCCGCCGCCGATCTGATCCTGCGCCTCAAAGCGATGGAGCGGGAAGACATCACCGTGAACCCGGCCAAGCTCGAAGGCGGAGGGCCAAACAACGTGGTCCCTGATCACGTAGTGTTGCGCTTCAACATCCGCCCGAAGAGCACCGAAGCGATGGAAGGTTTTGATAACAGTCTCAATGCTTTGCTGCGCAGCATTGAAAGCGACCACGAGATCACTGCCCATCGCCATGGCGGCGTCACTCGTCCACCCAAACCTGTTGATGATCGCGCGCAGAAACTGTTCGATCTCGTACGTGAATGCGGCGCGGAACTGGGGCAGCAGATCAACTGGAAATCGACCGGCGGCGTATGTGACGGCAACAATATCGCTGCCTGCGGGGTGCCGGTGGTCGACACAATGGGCGTGCGCGGAGGCTCTATCCATTCCGCCGATGAGTTCCTGATTGTATCCAGCCTTGCAGAGCGCGCGGCTTTGTCTGCGCGCGTTATCGAACGTCTTTCTCAGGGGGCACTGACTTGACCTTTCGCCTGCGCGCCGCGCGCATCTCCGATCTCGAACATCTCTATGAAATGGCCAAACTCACCGGCGGCGGCTTCACCAATCTGCCTCCTGATCGCAAGGCGCTTGGCGGCAAACTTGAACGCGCGGCAGAAGCCTTTGCCAACACCCAAGACGAGCTGGTCGATGAGCAGTTCGTACTCGTGCTCGAAAACCTCCAGACCAAAAAGGTCGCAGGCACTTGCCAGTTGATGACCAAGGTGGGGCAGCAATGGCCGTTTTATTCCTACCGGCTCAATACGTTGACCCAATATTCGCAGGAACTCGACCGCACGGTCCGCGCCGAATTGCTGAGCCTCGTCACCGATCTCGAAGGGTCGAGCGAAGTTGGCGGGCTCTTCCTCCACCCCAACGAACGCGCCGGGGGCCTCGGTCTGCTCCTCGCGCGATCGCGGTATCTGTTCGTCGCGATGCACCGCCAGCGTTTCGCCGACAAGATCCTCGCAGAGCTGCGCGGTATTATCGACGAACGCGGCGGATCTCCATTCTGGGATGGGGTTGCCGGGCGTTTCTTCGGCATGAGCTTTCAGGATGCCGACTATTTCAACGCGATCAACGGCAATCAGTTCATTGCTGACTTGATGCCCAAACACCCGGTCTATGTCGCCATGCTGAGCGACGATGCGCGCAGTGTAATCGGCGTGCCCCACCCCACCGGCCGCGCCGCAATGCGAATGCTCGAAAACGAAGGCTTCCGCTACGAAGGATATGTCGACATTTTCGACGGCGGCCCCAGCATGATCGCGCGCACCGACGATGTGACCAGCGTGAAAGGCAGCACGTCGGCAACAATCACCGATGTCGATCTGCCAGAGGGCGAGCGCGCCATCCTGGCTACCGGTAAGCTGGAAACATTCCGCGCCTGCTATGGCGCGCGCAAGTTTGACAGTGATGGCGGGATAGCAATCGACGCCGTGGCTGCAGACGCGCTAGATGTGAGCGCTGGTGATACGGTTTGGAGTGTCGGACGATGAGCCTCACCGAAATCAACTTCGACGGGATCGTTGGCCCCTCGCACAATTACGCCGGTCTCAGCCTCGGTAATATCGCCAGTGCCAGCCACAAAGGCGATCCGTCCTACCCGCGCGCCGCTGCGTTACAGGGGCTGGAGAAGATGCGCGGCAACCTGGCGCGGCTTGGTCATCAGGGCTTTCTGCTGCCCCTGCCCCGGCCCAACACCGCGCTCACCGAGACTCTCGCCTATGACGGCACTGAAGCCGCGCAATTGCGCGCAGCGCCGTGGTCGGCTTCGAGCATGTGGACCGCCAATGCGGCTACCGTTTCACCCGCGCCGGACACCAAAGACGGCAAGTGTCATCTCACTCCCGCCAACCTCGTAACCATGCTGCACCGCGCGCAGGAATGGCCTGACACCAAACGCATGCTCGAAGTGGCGTTCGGCAATCGCGACCACTTTACCGTGCACGACATCGCGCCAATGACGTTCGGCGATGAGGGTGCAGCCAACCACATGCGTCTATGCGAAGGCCATGGCAGCGCCGGGGTCGAAGTGTTCGTCTATGGTCGCCCCGGCGGCAAATTCCCGGCTCGCCAGCATGAACAGGCCAGCCGCCTCGTCGCCCGCGCGCATGGCCTTGACCCGGCACGCACTGTCTTCGTCGAACAGAACCCTGCCGCTATCGAAGCAGGTGCGTTCCACAACGACGTCGTCTCGGTCGCCAATGAGCGGGTGTTGTTCACCCATGCCGAAGCGTTTGCCGATCAGCAGGGTGCCTATGATGCCATCCGCGCGGCGTTCCCTTCGCTCGAAGTGGTCGAAGTGCCGAGCGATGCGGTCAGCATCGAAGAGGCGATCCGCACCTATCTGTTCAACGCGCAATTGGTCTCGCAGCCCGATGGGACCATGGCCCTGATCGTGCCCGAGGAATGCCGCGAGAGCGCATCGGTCTGGGCCTATTGCGAGCGGATGATGGCCGGAAACGGGCCGATCAAGCACATCATCCCGGTCGATGTCCGTCAGAGCATGGCCAATGGCGGCGGCCCCGCCTGCCTGCGCCTGCGCGTTGTGTGCGATCCTTCGACCGTCGATCCGCGCTTCCTGCTCAACGAGGCCACGGCGGACACAATCGCAGGCATCCTGTCGCATTATTGGCCTGAACAGATCGACCCAGCAGACATCGGCTCAGAAACGCTCGCCAAAACGGTGATCACCGCGCGTGCAGCACTGCTCGCCGCGCTTGACCTCGCCCAATTGGGTTAACGCGTTTGGCATAGCCGTCGGAGGCGCTTACACTCCATCCAACGTTAACCAAGCAGACCCGCACCAACCCGCCGTTGGCATAGGCCTTGCTACTCAAGAGGTTAACGCAAAGGAGACCGCATGCTGCGCAAAATTGGAAGGCTGTTCGTAATCAAGAACCGGTTCGAAGCCTTCGTGATTATCTACGCGCTGGCACTCGGCGCGATGACGCGCGGCGCGGCCTACCTGACCGATTATCCCGGCATCGGAGGCCAGCTGCTGTTCCTAGCGACCAGCGGGGCGGTATTCCTTGGCGGCGCAGCAATCCTCGACGGCCTGAAAGCCAAACAGGAACTGGCCGAAGTGAAGGCGAAAGACGCGGCGGTCGCCGAATTCGAGTAACGTGGCAAAGGTCGAGCAAGGTCGCCTATTCGGGCTGCACGGTATGGGCAGCTACACATTTGAGGAGCTGGACAAACTCGCCGACGGATACCTCGCCAGAGTCCACGATCCAGACAATAAAGATGACCCCAAGTGGCTCAAGCGACGAGCTTCACGGCTAAGAAAGCTGGCCAGGCAAAAAGAGAAGGCGCTGGAGCACAAGCTCAGATCGTCGAGATAGCCTGCTCCTGTTCCTGAGGCGTTTCAGGCGGCTTGATCTTTACGGTCATGGTCGGCCCTACAACAAAGGTCAGGCACCACTGGACTGCCCGCCATGCCGCTGCATCGCCGGCAGTCGGTTTGTGGACACGGCAGACATACGGTTTTGTGTCGTCCACCTGCTCTGCACGGCGAATAATTGCCGTCTTTTCATCGCCTTCCGGTTCGGACAGTCCCGTCATCGCGACCTCAACATCGCGTTCGTCGAACGTGATCTCGGATTCGATCGGCTTGCCTTCTCTCTCAATGAAGGCATTGACCAGCCCCTCCGCATCTTGCCCTTCACAGGGAAGGTAAACCTCGGCGGCGATGTTCTCGTCCGGCTCGGTCGTCATCGAGAATTCTGGGTCAGGGATGGTGCACGCGCTGGCAGAAGCCTGAAGCACGAGCAAGGGAGCCGCGACAGTTAAGGTCAGCATTTCAATACCCCTTCTTTCTAATGAAGCTGATTCGTAGACCGACCAAAGCGGATTGAACAATGATTGCGGGCCGAGATGCTTCGATCCCGACCCGCAATGGTTAGATCAACTCCTTTCGGAAGATGATCTTGTCATCACCATCCGCATAGTAGTCTCTGATGCGGGCCTCACGCTCGTAACCAAGCATGTCGTAAAACCCCCGCGTCCGTTTAAATTCGCGAGTGCCCGAGGTTTCGACCAGCAAAATCCGAACAGCTTGACCACCCAGTTCAGCCTCGACGAAATTCATAAGCGCGGCACCTATACCGTTGCCGTGCACATCAGGATCGACGGCGATCAACAGCAGATTCCAAGTCCCTTGAGTGAGTTGTTCCGGGGCATAGTACGCGACACCGTCCACGCGGTTCTCATCGAAAACCAGCCAGCGATGCTCGTCGGTTTCTCCGCCGAGATACGGGCCAGTCATTTCCTGCAGCATGGCGGAAGGAAACATCTCATTGCTGTCGACCAGATGGGCGACACGCGCCAAATCACCCGCCAATAGCGGTCGTATATGTGAGGTTGTCATTGTAAGTCTTTCGGTGAATCTTGATCGCAAAAACCTGCAAGCAGAAACAATCGTTCTGCAGCAGGCAGTTCAGCATTGCCGATCGTCTTAGTGATCAGCGTTTGGGAGCAATTGTGATCAAAAAACCTCGAAATATGTTGGTGGGGGTTTCTGTTGCTAGCTACCCCCGGAGCCCCGGAATCCGCTTCTGTTGCCCGGTGGGTCCAACCGCGCTTTAGCTTTGTAAATTCAGGCCGTTAGGCCATCAAATTACGCTGCGAGAGCGAGTGCTTCGTTATCGTTTGCACTTATGAGTTTTGAACATTTTTACGGGGTACTCAGCCCGGGCAAAAACTACGCTTTTCAGCCCACGTCGATCCTAGTTCGGCCCCGTCATTTCCCCCGCGAAAACCGAGGGAGGTGGTGGAGCCGCCGGGTACTGCCCCCGGGTCCGTTGTGCCTATTGCACGCAGCAATTTATCACCATAGTCGGTTGCCCGACGCTCCTTACATAGCGCTTCCTTGCTAAATTGGAAGTGAACATAGCTCTAGTGCCAGACTCCAAGGTTGCACCCAGCCAACAGAGCTTCTTTGTTTTGCGCACCCCATCCGGGGTGCGATCTCCTCGGCCCGTTTGGGCCTGCGGACGGGCGGTCGCCCTTGCGGGCCGCTTCGCGACCCGTGCTCCGCGACCAAGCCATCTAGGTCGCGCTGGGTCGACGCCGCAGGCGTCGCAAGGGCGACCGCCCGTCGCCGCTTATGCGGCGGAGCCAAGCGAGCCGGGAAGCGAAGCTGAACGAGCGAAGCGAGGACATCGCTCGCGCCCGGCAATTGAGGGCGCAAAACAAAAAACACCCGCCCCGCAGCTGTGCGAGACGGGCGTTTCCTTTTTCTTTGAACTTACTTCTTCAGCGCATCCCGGATTTCGGTCAGCAGCTCGATTTCGGTCGGGCCTTCTGGCTCTGCCGGTGCTTCCTCTTCCGACTTTTCGAACTTCGCTTTCGCCTTTTCAGCGTAGCGAACCAGCAGGAAGATGATGAAAGCGAGGATCACGAAGTTGATGATCGACGTTACGAATGCGCCCCATGCGAGGACATTGGCACCCGCTTCGCGCGCCGCCTCAAGGCTGGTGCCCGCTTCGACTTCGCCTGACAGGACGATGTATTTGTTGCTGAAATCGACATCGCCGAAGATCATACCAACAATCGGCATAATCACGTCAGCTGTAAGCGACGCGACAATAACAGCAAAAGCGCCTGCGATGATGACCGCGACGGCCAGTTCCATCACATTGCCCTTGGCGATAAATTCCTTGAATTCTGCAAACATTACGATCCCTCCAGTTTGTCTCGTTAATGCGCTTTTTACAGCCACATGGCGCAATGCCAAGCTTCCACAGCGAGCCTGTGGACTTCTTGAAAGCGGGCAAAGGTGTGCTATATCAACAACACAGGACAATTCGCGCGCCGCATTTCTGCGTGGCCAGCGCGTCTTCAGGAGGGATATCAATGAATTTCAAGTCGATGACTCGCGCCGTCATGGTGGCAGCCGCTTCGCTCAGCCTCGCCGCATGCGGGATCAACTCGGTTCCGGCAGCGGAGGAAGAGGCGAAAGCCAAATGGGGCGACGTCGAAGTACAATTCCAGCGGCGTGCAAACCTGATTCCGAACCTTGCTGAAATCGTCCAGGGCGCGGCTGAGAACGAGCAGACGATCCTGCGCGAAGTGACAGAAGCCCGCGCCAAGGCGACTTCGGTGAATGTGACGGCCAGCGACCTCGACGACCCCGACAAGATGGCTGAGTTTGCAGCTGCTCAGTCGCAGATGAGCGCAGGAATTGGCCGGCTTCTGGCAAGCTTCGAAGCGTATCCGGACATCAAGTCGAACCAGAACTTTATTGCGTTCCAGAGTCAGTTCGAAGGCACGGAGAACCGCATTGCGGTGGCGCTGCGCGATTACAACGAAGCCGTGCGCAAATATAACACCACGATCCGCACCTTCCCCGACACGATTGGCGCGAACATCATTCATGGTGCCGAACCGCTGGTGCCTTACTCCGCCGTAACCGAAGGTGCCGAGGCCGCTCCCGAGCTCGACCTGACGTCGAACTGATCGGGGTGTTTCGGCCATTCCTGCTCACTTTCGCTGCGCTGCTGATTGTAGGCTGCGCGGCGGAAGCGGAGGAAGTTGAACTTCCGCCGCCCACTCCTGCGCTCGAATTGACCGGTCGCGTTGTTGACGCGGCTGATCTGTTCGATGCGCAGTATGAGGACGGTTTGACGCGCAAACTCGGACAGTTGGAGCAGGATACGCAGGTGCAATTGGTGGTCGCCACCACGCCCGATCTGAAGGGTCAGACGATCGAACAATACTCGCTCGATCTGGCGAACGCCTGGGGTATCGGCAGCGTTGAACGCGATGATGGCCTGCTGTTGCTGGTTGCGCCCACTGAACGGAGGGTTCGGATAGAAGTCGGCTATGGACTCGAAGCGTCTGTCAAAGACGAAGAAGCTGCACAAATTATCCAGGACGACATCCTGCCGCACTTCCGCAAGGGCGACTTCGAGGTTGGCGTTGCAGAGGGCGTCGACAGCCTTATCCGTGAAGTGACGCCGATCGAGCTGAAAGAGGCCGCGTGACGACGGTACTCCGCCTCCTTTGCACCGTGCTTGCGCTAATCGCCGCGCCCCTCGCCGCGCAGCCGGAATTCCCCGAACTGACCGGGCGCGTAGTGGACAATGCCGACATCATACCGCCCGAGACGGAAGGGCAATTGACTGTGCAGCTCGAAACGCTTGAAACTGACACTCAGCGGCAGCTTGTGGTCGCCACAGTGCCCGATCTTCAGGGCTACGAAATTGCCGACTTTGGCTACCAACTGGGCCGCGCATGGGAACTGGGTGATGCCCAGCGGAATGACGGCATGCTGCTATTGGTAGCACCCAATGAGCGTCAGGTTCGGATCGAGGTGGGCTATGGATTGGAGGGCGTGATGACAGACGCATTCAGCCAGCACATCATCGGCGACAATATCCTGCCCCAGTTCCGCAACGGCGATATGCCCGCCGGGATCGTGGCCGGAACCAATGCGCTGGTATCGCACCTTCAGCTAACCGATGAGGAAGCCTTGAAAGCCATGGAAGACCAGAAAGGCGACAGATTCACGGCCGCTCTTTTGCTATTGCCGTTCCTGCTGTTCAGCCCGGCTCTCTTCATTTTCGGGATCTACTTCATCTCGCGAATTTCCGGGGGCAACCGGACGTCAAGCTATAGCGGCGGACCCAGCGGCTCGAGCATTTCGACCTACTCGTCATCAAGCTCGTCCAGCAGCAGCTCCTGGAGCAGCAGTTCATCGAGCAGCAGCTTTTCCGGCGGCGGTGGGTCGTTCGGCGGCGGCGGATCGAGTGGGAGTTGGTGATGCGGTCGATTGCAAACATGCTGGCATTGCTTGCGCTGCTTTTTGCGGCGCCCGCCCTTGCACAGCCGGAATTTCCTGCGCTTGACGGGCGCGTCGTCGACAACGCCAATATCATCCCTGACAACGTCGAAGCGGAACTGACCGCCAAGCTCGCGGCGCTGGAAACGCAATCGCAGCGTCAGTTGGTGATCGCCACAGTCCCTACCCTCGATGGCTATGAAATTGCCGATTACGGTTATCAGCTGGGCCGCGAATGGGGCCTTGGCGATGCGACCCGCAATGACGGCGCTTTGCTGCTGATCGCTCCCAATGAGCGCCGCGTTCGGATCGAAGTCGGCTACGGCCTCGAAGGCTACATGACGGACGCGCTATCTGCACTGATCATCCAGAACCAGATCCTGCCGCGCTTTCGCGAGGGCGATTTCCCAGGTGGGATTGTAGCGGGCACTGACGCCATCGTCGCGCAGCTCCAGCTCCCGCCAGACGAAGCGGCGCGCGTTGCGCAAGAAGCGAGCGCTCAGCAACAGAGCAGCAGCAGGGATGGCGGCTTCCCAGTCGGCTGGCTGATCTGGCTCGGCTTTATCTTCTTTTTCTTCATCCTGCCCGTGCTGCGATCTCGCGGACGAAGCCGGAAATACCGGGCCAAGGGCAAAGGCCCATGGGGCAAGCGCGACGATGACGATGATGATGACGACCACGATGGCTGGGGCCGCACGACGCGCGACATCATCCTTTGGGAGGTCGGCAGCGCCATCGTCCGCGGAGCCATGTCCGGTGGTGGCGGCGGCGGAGGAGGCTTCGGCGGAGGCGGAGGATTCTCCGGTGGCGGCGGATCATTTGGTGGCGGCGGCGCCTCAGGAGGCTGGTAGCCATCGGCTTGGGGGGACGGAATCTGACGCGGGCGTGGCAATTGCTTTTCCTGGCAATCGTCAGCCTGTGTTCGCTGTCTTCTCAACCGCTCTTTGCGCAGGATTTTCCGCCCCTGAGCGGCCGGGTGGTCGATCAGGCTGAAGTCCTGTCCGTTGATCAAGAAGCAGAACTTGTCGCCAAGCTCGAAGCGATTGAGCAGGCTACGACGCGGCAATTGGTGATCGCCACGGTCAATGACCTGCAAGGCCTCTCCATCGAAGTTTACGGCTATCAGCTGGGCCGCGCGTGGGAAATCGGTCAAGGCGCCAAGACCGCCGGAGACGAAGGCGAGAAAGATAATGGCGTTGTCCTGATCGTCGCGCCCACCGAGCGGAAGGTTCGGATCGAGGTCGGATATGGCCTCGAAGGCGTGATCACCGACGCTATCGCCAGCCGGATCATCCGTGCCGACATCGTGCCGAAATTCAAGGACGGCGATCTGCCCGGCGGGATTGCAGCGGGAACCGATCGACTCGCTGCGCTCCTGCTCGAGGACGGCACCGGCCAAGTGGTCCCTGCTGCTCCTTTCCTGGAGATTGAGCCGCACTACGAGGAGCATTACGATCTGCTGTGGGAAATCGAGTTGGCCCTTGAACCGTACATCCCGATGCTGGGTGCTTTTTTCATAATCACATTCATCCTCGTCACCATCATCTCGCTTATCGGAGCGATCACGGGCCGGGAGGAGATCATGCTGTTTCACCGGCTTGAAGAAGCCGCATGGAGAAAGTTCGGCGGCAAACCGGGAGGCTCTGGCAGAGGTCGCTCGTCCTACCGATCCAGCTCTTTCAGCAGCGGCTTTTCAAGCGGCGGTTTCAGCAGCGGCGGCTTTTCCGGCGGCAGCAGCTTTTCGGGTGGCGGCGGCAGTTTCGGCGGCGGCGGAGCGTCGGGAAGTTGGTGATGAACAGCGGTAACCATCTGGCGCGGCACCCTGCCTTGCTGGGCATTCGGTCTTTCGCACTTCTGTGGGGCTTATGCGCGATCGCGTTGGCAGCTGCTTCCAGCGCGAGCGCACAGGAATTCCCGGAACTCACCGGGCGCGTTGTCGATCAGGCGAACATCCTCACCGACGAAGACGAAGCAGAAATCACCGCACAGCTCGAAGCACTAGAGAAATCCACGACGCGCCAATTCGCGGTCGCAACTATCAGCACGCTGCAGGGCTACGAAATCGCTGATTACGGCACTCGCCTCGCCCGGCATTGGCAGTTGGGACAAGCCGCGAATGGCAGCGCGGAGAAAGACAACGGCATCCTGTTGCTGATCGCTCCGAACGAGCGCCAGATGCGGATCGAAGTGGGATATGGCCTTGAGGGCGTGATGACCGATGCACTGGCCTCGCATATCATCGGTGAGACCATCCGCCCGCATTTCCGCGACAATTACATGGCGCGCGGCACCAAAGCTGGCGTTGCACGGATCATCACACAGCTTGAACTGCCGCCGGATGAGGCTCAGAGAGTGCTCGACGAATTGGCAGAAGACGAACTGTATGAGACAGCAAGCATGATCGTGCTCGCGGTCCTGATAATCGGTTTTGGCATTTGGACTGCTACACTCAGCCCGTCGGGTGGCAATAGGCGCGGTCGCAAAGGCATCACGACCAGAAGTGGTGGGTCATCAGGTGGTTCGCGCTCCTCCAGCTTTAGAGGTGGCGGCGGCAGTTTCGGAGGCGGCGGCGCCTCAGGGGGATGGTAAGAGAATGAGTTATCTGACGAGCGAACAGCACAAGATCGTGTCCGATGCGGTCGGTGAAGCCGAACTGACAACGTCGGGCGAGATCCTGACCGTCCTTGCCGATCGCAGCGATGGCTACACCGATGTGGCGCTGCTGTGGGCGGCAGCGGTCAGCTTTACGATGATGAGCGCCTTCGCGGCCTTTCCGCAGATCTTCCTCGATTTCTGGGACGGGATGACAGGCGGCTGGGGCCATGTCTGGACGACTGGCGAGCTCGCAAGCATGACCATCGCGCTTGGCCTGATCGCCTTTGTCGCGACCTGGTGCGCGCAATTGTGGCAGCCGGTGAAGTTCGGCCTCATCCCTGGCCCAGTCAAAATGTCGCGCGTCCATGATCAGGCCGTGAAACACTTCAAGGTAGGTGCGGAACGCCGCACGCGCGGCAAGACCGGCGTGCTGATCTACCTTTCCATGCGCGAACACCGCGCGGAAATCGTCGCCGACGACTCCATCGCCGAGAAAGTCTCCGCAGAAGTCTGGGGCGAAGCGATGGCGGACATGCTGGGTGAAATCAAACAAGGGCACATTGCCGAAGGCATGGCCAAGGGTGTGCTCGATGTCGGCTACGTCTTGTCAGAACACTTCCCGCGCGACGAAGATGATGAAAACGAGCTTCCCGACAGGTTGATCGAGGTTTGACCGGCAGTCTCTTGAAATTCTCTTGACCCGCTCGTCCTGAGCCTGTCGAAGGGCGGGCGTTTGACCAGCCGTACTTCGACAGGCTCAGCACGAGCGGAGTTCTCCTTGACGCAGTTCATCAAAGATGCCGATGCCGACAAGCCTGAAGAGGTTATGTGGGAAGGCCGCTTCATAACCGCCAAGCGCCGAGGGCGCTGGGAATATGTCGGGCGCTCGCGCGGCATTCGCGCAGCTGCGATCATTGCGATCGATACCGATGACGACGGCACCAAACACGTTGTCCTCGTCAGCCAGTACCGCGTCCCGCTCGGCTGCTTCACTCTAGAGATCCCTGCCGGTTTGGTCGGCGATCATGCCGAAAGCGCAGACGAACCCGCAATCGAAGCCGCCGCGCGCGAGCTAGAGGAAGAAACCGGTTACAGCGCAGGCGAGCTTGAAGTGCTCGGCGAGTTCTACTCCTCACCCGGCATGGTCTCGGAGTGCTTCACACTGCTGCGTGCCCGTGACCTTACCAAAGTTAGCGAAGGCGGCGGCGTCTCGGGCGAAAACATCAACGTACATCGCGTCGCGCTCACCGACCTGTCTCGCTTTGTCGCCGAATGGCGCAAAGCCGGGCACGGCGTCGATGTGCGGATCGCGATGCTGCTGACACCGGAATATTTGGGAGAGAATTGAACATGGCAAAACGCTGCGAAGGCAAACTCGCATTGGTAACCGGGGGCGCCCAAGGGCTAGGCCGCGCGCATTGCATCCGGCTAGCGCAAGAGGGCGCACGGGTGCTGGCGACCGACATCAATGGCGAAGGCGCAGCCGAGACTGCCGAAATCGTCAACGCCGAAATGGGCGCTGGCACGGCTTTCAGCATCGCGCATGACGTCACCGACCCCACTCAATGGGAAGCTGCTGTCGATGCAGCGCGTGAGCAGATGGGCGGCCTCAACGTGCTGGTGAACAATGCCGGGATCGGCGTCGCAGGCAATATCGAAACCTGCAAATTTGAAGACTGGCAGCGCTGCTTTTCGATCAATGTCGATTCCATCTTTCACGGCTGTCAAAAGGCCCTGCCGCTGATGCGCGAGCACGCGCCGGGATCGATCGTGAATATCAGCTCGATTGCTGGACTGATCGCGAGCGACACGATGCCGGCCTACAACGCTTCCAAAGCGAGCGTTTGGATGTTGTCTAAGTCGATCGCGCTGCACTGTGCGAAGATGAACATGCAGATCCGCTGCAATTCGGTTCACCCGACCTTTGTCGATACGCCGATCCTGGACGGAACGGCGAAAGCGCATTCGCTCGACAAACAGGTTTTGCTCGACAAGCTGGCTAGGCAAATCCCGCTCAAATTCGTGGGCGAGCCCAATGATATCGCCAATGCGGTGGTTTATCTGGCGAGTGATGAAAGCCGCTTCATGACCGGAGCCGAGATCAAACTCGATGGCGGAATAAGCGCGATGTAGTCTCTCGCGGCAAATCGCTTCGCGATTGCCTCCGAGGGGGCGGCTTTGCGGTCGGCGCGCGGTCGCGCTTGCGTACCGTTACGGGCCCGACCCGCGCGTTTCACTTGCTCCGGAATCAAGAGAGGGGCCAAATGGCCCCTCCCGGTTTTCCTGATCTGTAAGGCGTGGCTGGCCCGAAAACCGGGTTCAGCTTTGAGGTGCCACGTCTTCAGTCGGCGATCAGTGCGATGGCGAGGTAGATTAGTGCGGCAGTGCCGAGGCTGACAAATGCGCCAACAACAAAGCCCACACGAACGAGCATCGGATCGATATTGCTATAGTTTGCGATACCACCGCAGACACCGGCCAGCTTGGCGTTGGTCTTGTCGAGACGGAAGCTATTGCTCGGCGGGGTGCCGTTTGGTTTGCGAGTTACGTTGCTCATGCGAGGCCTCCAATAAGAAGCGAGGTGGTTGGGCTGGCCGGGACAATCGCGGTGGCCATGGCAATTGCGGTCACGACCAAAGCCGATGCTGCAGCCAGCATGCGGGAGCCAAGGTCAATCGAAGCATTCATTTGTCTAAGTCCTTTCGTGTGTAGTTTGAAGCGCAATCTGAGCGCTTATGCGGTCAAGCCGGGGCTTGCTGGGATGATGGCGTAGGCAAAGAATGCTGCCGATACGACGATCGAGAAGCCAGCGGAGAAGAGGCGAATTCCAGTGTCAGAGCCAGGCATTTTCGGGGGTTCCTTTGATTGAAGTAGTTGGGGTAGATCAGGCCATCAGCGAGGGGCTGGCGGGGATGATTGCGTAAGCGAATGCTGCTGCCGAAAAGATCACCGAGAAGGCGGCGGCGGCGAAGCGGTTCGAGAAGTCGGTGGCGTACATAATGTGGTCTCCGTTAAGTGTTGTTCGTTTCCTTGGGGCTGATCCCTTCGGTTACCCAACACTCTGCAGGAGGTGTGCCAAACTCGAAAAACGGCGGAATTCTGCGGTTTTGTAACAAAGTGTAAAATCGACTTTCGTTCATCAATCCGAAAGGTTGGTAAATTTTCCCACCTATTGGGATTGATGAATTTGATGGCCTTGCGAGCGCTGCGTGCTAACCCGCCCGAAACCATGGCGCTGGCAAAAATCACCCTCCAAAACTTCCGCAATCATGCTGCGAGCGAGCTGGCGGAAACCGCGCATTTCAACCTGTTGGTGGGGGAGAATGGCGCGGGGAAAACCAATGTCCTCGAAGCTTTATCCTTGCTCAGTCCGGGACGCGGACTGCGGCGAGCGAACCTTGCCGATCTTGCGCGCTCCTTGCCGGGCAGCGAGCAACCCGGTGCTTTCGCGATCGGAGCCAGCCTTATCGAACAAGGCCAGACTTCGGCCCGGCTTGGCACGTATACAGAGGCAGAGCGCCCTACCCGCCGCCTTGTGCGCATCAACAGCGCCGAAGCCAGCGCCAGCTCGCTTTCCGAATGGCACGCCGTTTCGTGGCTCACCCCTGCGATGGATGGGCTTTTCACCGACAGCGCAGGCGCGAGGCGCCGCTTTGTCGACCGAATGACGCTGGCGATTGAGCCTGGGCACGCGAAGAACGTCTCTGCCCTCGAAAATGCGCTGCGGGAGCGCAACAAGCTGCTGGAGACCGGCGGCGACGCACGCTGGCTCGATGCGATCGAAGCGCAAGTGGCCCAGCATGGAGCGGTCGTGTCGCAGAACCGTGCGCGGCTGATCACAATGCTGGCAGACGAGCTGTCCGCCTTGCCGCCGGAGCCATTTGCCCGTCCGATCCTGACCTATCGCCCCGGCGGGCCGACCCATGTCGCCGACCTGCTCGCCAGTTTGGCCCGTGAACGCCCGCGCGACCGGGCAGCAGGTCGCGCTCTAACCGGACCGCACCGCGACGAGCTGGAGGTCGTCATGGCCTCATCGGGGCAGGCGGCGGCGAGCTGTTCGACCGGAGAGCAAAAGGCGATGTTGATCGCGATCACGCTCGCGCACGGGGTTCTGGCATCGTCAGGCCGCCCCAGCGTGCTTTTGCTCGATGAAGTCGCCGCGCATCTCGACCCGGTACGCCGCGCTGAACTGTTCAAGCGCCTGCGTCAGGGCAAGGCACAGGTCTGGATGACCGGGACTGAACTCGCACCATTCGCAGAAATCGAAGACGAAGCGGCGGTGTGGCGTGTTGCGGGCGGCGAACTGAAAAGGCTTTAAGCCTTTTCCTCTTCAGGCAGCGCTTCCTTCACCTGATCGAGCGTGGAGGCGACCAAGGCCTCGATCCCTTCGGCTGTCGGATGGATGCGGTCATTCTGGAACAGGCTTGGATCCTGATAGATATCGTTAAGCCAGAACGGGATAAGGGCCGTGCCGTATTCCTCCGCCAATTCCCCGTACATCGCATCGAACTGCGCCTGATACTCGCCGCCATAATTCGGCGGCGCGCGCATCCCCATGAGCAGCACGGGGATTTCGCGGGCTTTCAGCTCATTGAGCATGGCTTCGAAATTGGCGCGCGTTTCCGCCGGAGACAGCCCGCGCAGCAGGTCGTTGCCGCCCAGCTCCAGGATGAACAGATCGGGCTTTTCCTCCTGCGCGTCGAGCGTGAAGACCAGCCGTTCGCGCCCAGCCGCGCTGGTGTTGCCTGAGATACCGGCATTGGTCATCACTGCGTTGATGCCTTGCGCGCGCAGGGCCGCTTCGAGCTTTGCCGGGTAGCTTTGCTCTTGGCTAAGACCGTATCCGGCGAACAAACTGTCCCCAAACGCAAGAATATGCCGCTCCGGCCCCATTACCGGGATTGCCGGCAAATCGCCTTCGCTTGCTGTTTGTGAAGCTTCGCTTGTGGGAACCGTAGCGGTGTCCCCGGCATTCTCGCTACAAGCAGCGAGCGCCATCACGGCCACGCCGCCTATGAGTGCTCGCCAATTCGACCAAACGCGATCCTGCATCTATCAGCCTTTCGGTGGGTATCTTGATTGCAACCCACCTCTATCCCATCTGGTGCCAGTGACAAATCATTCTCCTGCCATATCCGCCCGCAATCTGACGCTAACCCTTGGTAGCGCCGATGCACCTGTCGACATCCTGCGTGGGATCGACCTCGACATCGAACAGGGTGAGGTCGTCGCGCTGCTCGGCCCATCCGGTTCGGGCAAAAGCTCGCTGATGGCTGTGCTATCGGGGCTGGAGCGCGCCACGGGCGGCACGCTTACCGTCGCCGGGCAGGATTTCACCAATCTCAACGAGGATGGCCTGGCGGCCGCACGGCGCGGACGGATCGGGATCGTGCTGCAGGCCTTCCACCTGCTGCCGACCATGACCGCCGCCGAGAATGTCGCGACACCGATGGAGCTTGCCGGAGCGGACGACGCCACTCCGCGTTCGATTGCCGAGCTGGAAGCCGTCGGGCTTGGCCATCGCACCGGCCACTATCCCACCCAGCTTTCGGGCGGCGAACAGCAACGCGTTGCCATCGCCCGCGCCACAGCGCCGCGCCCTGCCCTGATCTTTGCCGACGAGCCGACCGGCAACCTCGATGTTCACACTGGCGAGGAAATCGTGGAGCTCCTGTTCGCCCGCCGCGCTGAGACCGGCGCGACCCTGCTGATCATCACCCACGATCCCGGTCTTGCCGAACAGTGCGAGCGCGTGCTGACGATGGCGGATGGCGTGATCGTCTCGGACACCAAGACAGCGACACCAGCCACAGAGGCAGCCGAGTGAGCGCAGACGCACCAAGCATGGGCGGCCTTTCCTGGGGCGCGGCGTGGAAAATCGCGCGGCGTGACCTCAACGCCCGTTTTCGCGGGCTGCGGTTGCTGCTGGTGTGCATATTCCTTGGCACAGGGGCATTGGCGGCCATTGGCACCCTGACCTCCGCCATTGAACGCGAGATAGCGTCCAGCGGGCAGGAACTGCTCGGCGGCGATCTCGAAGTCGAAGTGTGGCAGCGCGACCTCAACGAGGACGAAAAGGCTGCGCTTGCCGAATATGGCGAAATTTCCGGCGGTACGCGCCTTCAAGCGATGGCTAGCACAGACAACGCCGCCGCGCCGGTTGAACTCAAGGCCATCGACGAGAAATGGCCGCTCTATGGCACTCTGACGCTGGCCGACGGGACTGAAGCAGCCGCGCCAACGGGCTCCGACGCATGGCTTGCCCAAGGCGCGATTGACCGGCTCGATATCGAAGTCGGCGATACTTTCACTGTCGGCACGGTCACGCTGACTGCCGCCGGGATCATCGGCAACGAGCCCGACCGACTGTCCGAAGGTTTCCAGCTCGGTCCGACCGTGCTCGTCGCCGAAGATGTGCCGATGCGCGCCGGACTGATCCAGCCGGGTTCGCTCTATCAGAGCAAGTACCGCGTCGCGTTTGACCAGACCTCGCAAGACCCCGAAGTGGTCGAAGAGGCACTAACCGATGCCTTCCCCAATGCCGGATTCGACTTCCGCGACCGTGACCGTGCCTCACCCGGTGCCGACCGGTTTGTGCGGCAGATGAGCGATTTTCTTACGTTGGTCGGACTCGCCGCTTTGGTGATCGCCGGGATCGGGATCGCGGGCGGAGTCTCGTCCTATCTCGATGCACGCCGCAATGGCATCGCTACGCTCAAGGTCCTCGGCGCTTCGTCGCGCGATATTGTGCGCATCTATGCCCTGCAGATCGCCGTTGCGGCCTTGATCGGCAGCGCAGCGGGTCTTGCTGTCGGTATCCTTATCACGCCCGTTCTGGGGGCCGCTCTGGAGGGTCTGCTGCCGGTCGAGAGCGGTTTCGTGATCGAGCCTGCCCCGTTGATGCTTGCGGGTGCCTACGGCCTGCTTGTGGCGTTCGCGTTCGCCGCCGCGCCATTGCTGCGCGCGCGTTCCTTCCCGGCGATGGCGCTGATGCGCTCACGGATCGTTCCTCTCGCTCGCGACAAGCGAGCGCTGGCTTGGACCGCTGCAGGGATCGTGGCGATTTGTGCGTTGGCGCTGCTCACCACGGCGCAGCCGCTTCTGTCAGGCGGTTTCCTGATCGGTGCCGGGGCTGCGCTGATCGCGCTTGCTGGGCTTGGGCTGCTGATCCAGTTCATTGCCCGCCGCATCCCGCGCCCTTCGAACCCGTTGCTACGTTCCGCTCTGTCCAACATCCACCGGCCCGGCGCGCCGACTGGCTCGCTGGTCACCGCGCTTGGTTTCGGCCTTGCCGCTTTCGTGCTGCTCGCCGCGATCCAGAGCGCGCTCGACGGCAACATCCAAAGCCGCGTCCCGGCAGAAGCACCCGACTATTTCGTGCTCGACGTGCCCCGCGATGGCGAAGACACCTTTACCGGCCTGATCGAACAACGCTTCCCAGAGGCTAATGTGCGCGCCGTACCGACCCTGCGCGGCGCCGTGCTCGCTTACGGCCCAGAAGGCGACATGATCCGCGTCGCAGACTTGGAAGAGCTTCCCGACGGCGCGTGGGCGCTGCGCGGTGAACGCGGGCTCACCTACGCCGACGAGCTCCCAATCGGAAACAGCCTGACCGATGGCGAATGGTGGGATGAAGAAAGCGGGGCCGAGTCTCTCGTTTCAATCGATTCCGAGTTCGCCGATGCCGTGGGCCTCGAGGTCGGCGACTATCTGACAATCGGCATTCTCGGCGTCGAACGAACCGCGCGGATCGCCAATATCCGTGTGATCGATTGGGAGAGCATGGGCTTCAACTTCACGCTCGTCTTCTCGCGCGGGGCGCTTGAGGATACGCCGCATAACCTTTCCGCCATGGTCGAACTGCCCGACAATCCCGACACCGAAGCCCGCGGCGAGTTGCTGCGTGCGCTGGTGCAGGAATTCCCCTCCAGCTCGGTCATCGAGGTAGGCGACGTGCTCAAGCAGGCGCGCACAATTCTTGAGCAAGTGGGCCTCGCTACGCTTGCTGCTGCGGCCGTGGCAGTTCTGGCGGGCCTCGCCGTCCTTATGGGTGCGATCGCCGCCGCTCGTGCTGCCCGGATGTACGACACCGTCGTGCTGCGCGTGCTTGGCGCAAGCCGGCGTCAGATCCTGATGATGCAGCTTGCCGAATATGGACTGATCGCGCTGGCTCTCGCTCTGGTCGCACTCGGCCTCGGCTCAGCGCTCGGCTGGGTGATCATCACGCAGCTGTTCGAATTCGACTGGCTGCCCGACTGGGGCGAAGTTCTTGCCGTGCTCGGCCTGGGCCTCGCTATGGTGCTCGCATTCGCGCTGGGCGGCTCGCTCCCGTTACTAAGAGCAAAGCCAGCCCAGGCGCTGCGCGAACTCTAAGCCTTATTCGAAGGTCTCGCTGAGGTCTTCGACATGGGTGTCGCTGATCTCGGCATGCAACGATGCGATCATCGACGAGCTCACCAGAGTGAACCCGATGAAAATCGCGATCATGATCAGGAAACCGAACACCATCGTCAGCACGCCGGGCTCGCCCCCTGCTCCCATCATACCCCCTAGCAGAGCGAATGGGATCCCGATGGCGATCAACGCGAGTACCGTAAACCCGACATAGATCAGGAAAATCCCCAAGACGTTGCCCCGGGTGGTCGCCCAAGTCTGGGTTATCGCCTTGATTGGGTTGAACACGCGGTCGACCACAATCACCGGCACCAGCACCGACATCCGGCAGGCGAGATAGATCGCGACCGGCAGGATCAGGATCGCGAGAATAACCGCGCCCGCTTCGCCCAAAATTGCCGCGAGGCCCGCCCCGAGAAGCAGCACGACGACATAGGCAATCATCAGCAGTACGATGACACCCAGAAAGCTGAGGCCGCCCTTGAGCCCTAGCGTGAAGGCTTCACCGAAGGTCACATTCTGGATTGGCGATGCCATGGCGATCATGGCCCCCTGCTGGCCGAGCGCGATGGCGATATAGCCGATGTAAAACACGACCATCATCAGGATAAAGCCAATGCCCATGCCGCCCAATGCGGCAGGATTGTCGAGCGAACCGCTGAATGCTGCCCCCATCGCCACGGCGGAGCCGCCAAGCACACCGCCAAAAACCATCGCGTAAAGGAGTAGTGCGCCAAAGAAAGTCGCCCACAGACCCAGCATGGGTCCCCAGCGTTCCTTCACCATGGCGAAGGTGTTCGAAAAGACCCGGCCGATATCAAAGCTCATGATTGCCCCCGTTTGATCCCCTGCGCGGCGCTAGAGCCAGTCCCTTTGCCCCGCAAACGGGTCAAACCTGCACATCGACGCGCAAAGGGCAATCGCAAAGCGCCGAACCGTGCCGTCAGAGCACAATTTGTCCCCCATCAACCACCAACAGCGGGCAAACGAAAAGGGCCCCGCCATGATGGCGAGGCCCCTTTGTTAGGCTGTTGATCGTTTGAGGATCAGAACTTGAAGCGAACAACGCCGCCATAAGTGCGCGGCTGGTTCGGATAACCCGAAACCGTACCGGCCTGTGCAACGCCATCAAAGACGGTCGTGATGAACTGATCATCAAGCAGGTTACGCGCAAATGCACCGACTTCGAACCCGTTGTTGAGCGCCAGTGTCATCGACGCATTCACCAGATTGACTTCGCGGTCGAAAATCTGGGTGTTGCCAAGCGCCGCATTGAAAGTTGGCAGACCGTTATTGATCGGCGTGTTGCTTTCATGATTGTAGTCCACGCGGGTGATGAGGCGCGTGCCGCTGTCCCATTCATGCGTGTAGGTGGCGCTGGTCGCAATCGCGATTTCCGGGATTCCAGCCGGGCGAACACCCGACAGATCGCCCAGAACACTGCCGGGGAAATCGTCGAACAATGGATCGAGATAAGTCAACGCAAACGTCAGGACGAGGCCGTCCGTCGGGTTGATCGTCGAATCGAACTCAAAGCCTGTGACCGACTGACTACCGGCATTTTGCAGGGCAAAGCCGGTGCCGGTGAAAGCGAGGCTCTGGAAACCATCGATCGTCTGGTCGAACACCGCGATGTTGAAACCGACGCCATCGAACTGTGCCTTCAGACCGATTTCATAGACTTCGGCCTCTTCAGGTCCGGCAAAACGCGAGCCTGAACTCAGGTTCGGAAGGGCCAAACCGGCGTCCAGGATAGGCGACGATGGAGCCGCGAAAGTCGACCCGCCTGGTCCAGCAACGAAGTCTGCACTCGATGGACGACTGTCACGCGACAGGTTTACAGAGCTTGCCTTGAAGCCGGTCGCATAGCTTGCATAGACATTCACATCAGGTGTGACCTCCCATGCAGCACGCAACAGGTAAGTCAGCTCATCGTCATTCGTCCGGCCATCTTCGACAGAGTTCGGAATGGTGAGGAATGGCGGCTGGAACTGGAAGCCTCCAAGCGGCAGGAGCTGGTTCACTGCTGGATTGGTTGCTGCTGCGAGCAATCCAGCCTGCACAGCTGCTGGCAAAGCCTGGAACTGGTCGCGAGTTGTCACGAGTGGCAGGTTCGGATCAGCCGCGGTTGCGCCGGTGATGAAGGCATCGACAAAGTTGACTTGCGCCAGCGGATCGAACGACGTCTGGCTGAGTGCGAAGTCCTTCGAATCGTCGGTGTAGTTAAACCCGGCAGTGACTACGAAGCCATCGAACGCTTCGAAATCGACCGTACCGAAGATTGAGTAGGAGGTGTTCTCCATCTCGAACACTTCCTGCGTCAGCAGCGGCGTGTTGAAAATGCTTTCCTGCGGGAAGCCAAAGCTTTGCTCAAGTCCGTTGAACAGGGTCGGCTGACCAGTAAGCACCGCGACAGGATCGGCACCAGCGAGAATTTCGAAGAAATCCCGGATCTGCGTACCGTTCTGGATCGCGCTGTCCTGCCGGATGGACTCATCGAAGTAGTAGCCGCCAAGCAGGAAGTTGATCGGGCCATCAAAGTCCGAAGCAATGCGGAATTCCTGCGTAAAAGTCTTTACTTCCTGATCGCGCGTTTCCGTCGCGATGCTCGCGCTTGTGTAATCGATATCCGACAGGAAGAAGTTCTTCAGCTCGCGATACGCGGTAATCGATGTGATGCTGATTGGACCAAGGTTCCAATCGGCCTGGATCGAACCGCCGTAATTGTCGACTTCGTTGGTCGGGACAAAGTTCAGGAACGCATCGTAGTCGAAGAACTCGTTTGGCGCACCGATCTGGCCGCCGACAGCAAGGATACCTGGTACAGTCGGACCCTGGACAAGCGTGCCGACCTGGCAGCACACTTCATCAATGCGCGAATAGTCGGCAATTGCGCGGATTTTGAAGTCCGGACTTGGCTCGATGAGCAATTGGCCGCGAGCCGACCAACGATTGCGGTTATTCTGCTCTTCATCGAGATTAACGATGGTGGAATAGCCGTCACGGCGCTGATAATTGCCGTCGATCGAGAACGCGATGTTCTCAGAGATAGGCCCGGTGATGTCACCCTTCAGGACGACCGTGTTGAAGTTGCCGTAAACAGCTTCGACGCTGCCGCCGAATTCAAACTGCGGCTCACGCGTGACGACCGAGATAACACCGGCAGATGCGTTCTTACCAAACAGAGTTGATTGCGGGCCGTTCAGGACTTCGATGCGCTGCACGTTGGGCAAATCGCCCAGTGCCGCAGCAGAGCGCGAACGGAACACGCCGTCAATGAAGACGCCAACCGAAGGCTCGATCCCGAAGTTGTTATCGCCGTTACCGAAGCCGCGAATGATGAAGGTTGATGCAGACGAGGTTTGCAGCTGGCTGACGCGCAGCGACGGGGTGACCGTCTGCAAGTCGAGCACGTCGCGGATTTGTGCGTTCTGAAGCGTTTCACCGCTGGTCACAGAGACCGAAATCGGCGTTTCCTGCAGCGTTGTTTCGCGCTTCGACGCGGTGACGATAATGACGTTGCTGCTTTCGGGCGCCTCAACCTCAGGATCTCCATCCTGGGCGAAAGCGACACTTGGCGCAGTAAAGGCAATGGCCGTTGCACCTGCAAGCAGGGTGAATCGGTACGACCCGGCAAAGCCGGCTTTATTAGAAAGCATGGAAGCTCCTCTCCTCAATCCCTCGATCCGAAGCATCCTGGAACAGGCCGTATCCCCAGATACGTTCTACCCCGGCCGATTAGCGATAGTAATAGGCTAGCGCCCTCTATGCGACAAGTTGCAAACCCGCAGAAAGCCGGGGGGAATCGCCCTGTGTTGCATGTCCGTAACACCCATGAGTCACTTTGCTGCAACGCGGCATAGCAGCAACAACGCTTGCCGTAGCGAAAGCTCTGCGCTAACCGCGCGCCAATGCTGCAATGCAGCAAGTTCGCTCGGTCGAGAAATCGCCCCACCGACTTGCCGTTTCACGCAACTCTTCTATGCGCTCACTCGCATCTATTTACCCTATTCCGGCCCGAATGCGGCTGGCCAAGCGAAAGTTCCGTCATGTCCTCCTCTTTGCGCAATGTCGCGATTATTGCCCACGTTGACCACGGCAAGACCACGCTGGTTGACCAGCTGTTCCGCCAATCGGGCACCTTCCGAGAGAACCAGCGGATCGAAGAGCGCGCCATGGACAGCGGCGATCTGGAGAAAGAGCGCGGGATCACGATCCTTGCCAAATGCACCAGCGTCGAATGGGAACACGAAGGCGAAACCACCCGTATCAACATCGTCGACACCCCAGGTCACGCCGACTTCGGCGCCGAGGTGGAACGTATCCTCAGCATGGTCGACGGTGTCATCCTGCTGGTCGACAGCGCCGAAGGCGCGATGCCGCAGACCAAGTTCGTGACCGGCAAGGCGCTGGCGCTCGGCCTCAAGCCGATTGTCGTCGTCAACAAGATCGATCGTCCCGATGGCCGCCCGCAGGAAGTGCTCGACGAAGTGTTCGATCTGTTCGCCTCGCTCGATGCGACCGACGAACAGCTCGATTTCCCTTCACTCTGGGCTTCGGGCCGCGACGGCTATGCCAGCGACGACGAAACCGCGCGCGAAGGCACGCTGGAGCCGCTATTCAAGCTGATCACAAGCCACGTCCCTGCCCCCGGCCTCGACACGTCCGGCAAGTTCAGCTTCCTCGCCACACTGCTCGACCGCGACAATTTCATGGGCCGCGTTCTGACCGGACGCGTCCAGTCGGGCACGATCAACGTCAACGATCCGATCCACGCGATCGATATGGACGGCAAAGTGGTCGAAGTCGGCCGCGCGACCAAGCTGATGAGCTTTGACGGGCTGGAGCGTGTCCCGGTTGAAACCGCACAGGCGGGTGACATCATCGCGCTGGCGGGTCTGGAAAAGGCGACCGTTGCCAACACGATCTGCGACCCGTCTGTCACCGAACCAATTGCCGCGCAGCCGATTGACCCGCCCACGCTCGCAATGCGCTTTTCAGTCAACGATTCCCCGCTCGCCGGACGCGAAGGCAGCAAAGTCACCAGTCGCATGATCCGCGACCGCTTGCTGCGCGAAGCGGAAACCAACGTGGCGATCCGGATTACCGAAAGCGTCGACAAGGACAGCTTTGAAGTCGCAGGTCGCGGCGAATTGCAACTCGGCGTTCTGATCGAGACAATGCGCCGCGAAGGGTTTGAACTCGGCATCAGCCGCCCGAAAGTGCTGTTCCGCGAAGAAGACGGCCAGCGCATGGAGCCGTATGAAACCGTCGTCATCGACGTGGACGATGAGCACTCCGGCACCGTCGTCGAGAAGATGCAGAAGCGCAAAGCCGACCTCAACGAAATGCGCCCATCGGGCCAGGGCAAGACCCGCATCACCTTCTCCGCTCCTTCACGCGGGCTGATCGGCTATCACGGCGAATTCCTGTCCGACACGCGCGGCACCGGGATCATGAACCGCCTGTTCGAGAAATACGGCCCGTACAAAGGCGCCGTCGGCGGCCGGAACAACGGCGTGTTGATCTCCAACGGCGATGGCGAGTCCAACGCTTATGCGCTCAACATGCTCGAAGAACGCGGCGAAATGTTCGTTGGTCCGACCATGAAGGTCTATGAAGGCATGATAATCGGCGAGAACGCCAAGCCAGACGATCTCGAAGTGAACCCGATGAAGGCCAAACAGCTTTCCAACGTGCGTTCCACTGGCAAGGACGACGCGATCCGCCTGACCCCGCCCCGCCGGATGAGCCTAGAGCAGTCGATCGCCTATATCGACGACGATGAAATGGTCGAAGTAACCCCGCAGAGCATCCGCCTGCGCAAGGCCCTGCTGTGCCCGCATGAGCGGAAGAAGGCGAAACGCAAGAAGGAGGGGTGAGCGCCTCGCCCCAGCGCGTTGCCTCCACGCTCAGCCTCAGCTCTGGAGCGTGGCTCCGATTGCCTTGATTTCGCTATCGCCGACCACTGGCGTCAGCGTTATGTCCATCGTCGTCGCCCAGGCCATGGCCCACCGGGCGACCGTGGCGGGATCATCGCATTCGAAGATCGCAACGCCGGTGCGGCCATCCAGACCATGCCAGCGGCCGATCAGGTTGAGCTGGTCCCCGCCATCGCCCGCTTCATCACCCGCAGGCATCTTGGCAAAGGCCAGTAGATTGCTGTGACGGTAATCGGCATGCGTGACGTAGTGGCTCATGAACAGCATGGGATGTCCTTTGGCAAAGGGGTTCTGTGAACAGCGGCGATCTGAATAGAAAAATGGGGCGGCTCACACGCAGCCGCCCCATTTGAATGTCCGTCAATTGTACCACTGCCCCGTGCCGGTGCCGGCACCGCCGACGGTGCGATTGGTGAAGGTTCCGCGCCGCCCGACATAGCTCCCGCTCTTGCCGTACAGCCCGCCGACACAGCTGAAATCTTCTCGCGCCGCATCGAGGATGGTGCACCCCATGGTCGCCGAATAGGTGCCATCGCTGTCGGTCGCATCGCAAAGCATGTGCATGTCGAACAGCTTGCCATGCGGCGGCTGAGTCATGCTGACGCAGGTGTAATTGGCAGACTTCTTCGATCCGTCGGCAAAGGCGGTCTCGATAGTCCCGGTCACGAACGTTCCCACATAAGGGTTCGGCCCGGTTCCATCGCTGCCGACTACGGTCTGCGCGGTCGCCTGCGATTGGAAGATGAAGGTCTCCGCCGCCGGCTGTGCATGGGCTGTAGAGAGGCCTGCGCCAGCGGCAGCTATGGCGATTGCGATGGCAAGTGGGCGTGATTGGAAGTGTGTCATTGTCTTATTCCCCTGTCTGGATGGATTATCGCGAAAATTTGTGCGTCTGGACGGGCCGGATCAGCGCGCAGCGATGGCGGCACGCGACTGCGAAACGGGCTTGCCATGCATTGCGATCAGCGCCGGACGCCCTGTGGCGGCGACAGCCTTGGTCAGCAGCGATTCACGACATTCGCTGCGTGCCTTGCGACCGAAGACCGATGAGACAACCGCGTTTCCAGACCGGCACGCGCGGCGCACTTCACCGCGCAGTTCGCGATAGTTTTGCTCGGTCGACGCATTCGCATCGTAAGTGAAGGCAACCGACACTTCCTGCGCGGTGTCCTGAGCGGAAACGGGCGCGGCGAGAACAGCCAGGGTTCCGGCGGCGATGGCGGCAGATTTCAGAAACATATTCATGGTGAGAACTCCGATGTGAACCAACAGCGGGTCGTGCTGCGATCACTGTTGTGCGCAGAGACGCGGATCGAAGTCCTGTGGGGCACCTTGGGAAGTTCTTAGGTTTTTCTGATGCCCCGTTTTCCGTAACGGAAATAAGTGTATAGGTAAGAAAACAACAATCCGGATCGCGCTCAATCACCGCCAAAGGACTTCCACTTTGCAGCAGAGACGCGTCGGCAATGCCCGGGTGAACTTCAGCAGCCTCATTATCGAAGGCGATGCCGGGCGCTATTCGATGGAGCCGAAGGTTCTCGAAGTGCTCGACGCGCTGATCGAGAGTCACGGCGAAGTCGTCAGCCGGGACAATCTGATCGACCGGGTGTGGGGCGTCGATTTCGGCGGGGATGAGAGGTTGTCGCGCGCGATCTCGCTGTTGCGCAAGGCGCTGGGCGACCGGCGCGGCGATCACCAGCATATCGAGACAATATCCAAGCGCGGTTACCGCCTGATCGCGCCCGTCGATGATATTGCACCTTCAGGCGCCAGACCGACGCCGACACTCGACAACAAGTTGGCGATACTGCCCTTCGCCAATATCGGCGGCGATCCTGACAGTGCCTTTCTGGCCGAGGGGCTGTGCCTTGACCTGACCAACCTGCTGTCGCGTGTCCCCGAACAAAAGGTCGCCCCGCACAGCTCCGCGATCCAGTATCGGGAAAGCGAGCTTTCGGTGGTGAACATCGCGGGCGAACTGGGTGCGCGCTATGTGGTCAGCGGGGCGTTCCAGCGCAGCGACCGCGACATTCGCCTGCGCATCCAGCTGACCGATGCGGTGAGTGGCGATATCATCTGGTCAAACAAATACGACACAAGGCTCGATGCCTTCTTCGAGCTTCAGGATGACATCATCCGCTCGATCGCGACAACGATCAACAGCGAGCTGAGCGCTTCGGCGTTCAAAACGGTTCTTGATCGGCCTGACTTCAATCTTTCGGTCTATGAACATATTCAAGCGGCCGAGGCCGAGCGCTGGACTTACAACCGGGCGGCAGCCGAGCGGATCGTGGCGCATCTGAGGGCCGCGCTCGCAATCAAACACGACAATGTGATGGCCCTTGCCGGGTTGATCGGGCAACTGTCTCAAAACCTCGTAAGCCGATGGACAGATGACCCGGCGGCGACGGTCGCGGAAATCCAGCAACATCTGAAAAAAGCTCAGGCGATCGATCCCAACCATCCCGAAATTCTTTTGGCGGCGGGGATATGGGCCACCATGTCGGGTCGCCCTGACAATGCCGTACCCTATCTGGAGCGGGCAGCGGAGATAGACCCCAACAATCCGCATACACGGGCGCTCCTCGGCTGGCAGCGCTGCGCGCTCAACAAGGATACTGCATCGATCGACCTTATCCGGTCGGCGGAACGGGACGCACCGCATCACCCCCGCTTTGCGATCTGGGCCCACTACCGAGGCAATGCCGAATGTACGGTCAGCAATTTCGAGGCATCATTGGCGGCTTTTGAGGAAAGCAGGATACGCAACCCCAACTATTTCCTCAATCTCATCCTGCGCGCGCATCCCCTTGTTATGATGGGGTGCATGGATGAAGCCACCACAGCAATTCAAGAGGGGCTCAAGCTTGAGCCCGGCTATACGTTCGATCAGGCTGTGGCGAGGATCGAGCTGCATGCTTTTTGGCTGCCGCAGGGCTACACTACGGACAAGTTCATCGCCCTTTTGCGCCGAGCGTGGCCGGAACCAGCGGATGCGGCGGATCGATAATCTGGCATTGGGCCGAGAAGGTATGGGCCTTGTGATAATCTGGCAGAAGTTCGGATGGCCTACGATGGCTAAGCCCCATTCCGGAACCGACGGTTCCAGCCGTCAATTTACGGTGGTTTAGCGCAGCGGGCGTCCGAGGCTGAACGCGACGGACCACGATCCGCACGCGCCGTCCCCGTTTTCCTACTTCCCCTGCCCCCGCTATCGTCGCATCGGCTCTTTCAATTCGTCGATCCCACCGCTGTTTCAAGTTGGAGAAGTGTCAACTTCGCCTCTCGCGCCAATTCTCGCTTAAAAACAGCGGCCTAACTCAGAAACCAGCCATGAAATCCGCCTGACAGCCTGTCAATTGTGTCAACTTCGCCGCGCCCTGCCCTCACCCTCACAAAAAGCTCACAAAGCCTGTAACCGCCCGCACGTCGTCCGCGAACACTTCATGACTCGTCGGCAGCCTCGCCGATGAACACCATTGGAGTACTAAGTACATGTTTCGCCTCTTCACCCTTATCGCAGCCATCGGCGCGCTTGTTGTCGGCGCCATGCAGCTTTCCGCGCAGTCAAGCGCGTCCGGTTGGCAGACCTATAACGAAGCCGAGTTCGTGATGGCGCAAGGCAAGGGCAAGACCATTGTGGTCGATGTCTATGCCGATTGGTGCCCGACCTGCCGCGCGCAGGCGCCGATCCTCGATGAACTGCGCAAAGAACGCCAGAACGGCAACACGCTGTTCGTGAAGGTTAATTTCGATGACGAGAAAGCGTTTCTGCGCCGCCACCGCGTCCCGCGCCAGTCGACCGTACTGGTGTTCAAGGGCAAGAAGGAAGTCGCCCGTTCGATCGCTCAGACCAACCGTAGCGCCCTGCGTAGCGCGGTGCTGAACGCGCTCTAAGCGCGCTTTCCTCTCGGTCAGGCTAACCCCATCATGCTCGGCAGCATTGCCCTCTCTTTCGTCGCGGGCCTCGTGACGATCCTCAACCCCTGCGTGTTGCCGCTGGTGCCGATACTGGTCGCCTCGGCACTGGGTAAGAGCCGCATCGGCCCGCTGGCGCTGGCTGCCGGGCTGGTGACAAGCTTCACGCTGTTCGGCTTCACGGTGATCGCGTTCGGCTATTCGCTCGGGATCAACGAACAACTGGTGCGGACGCTGGCGGGCGGACTGTTGGCAGTGGCGGGCGTGGTCCTGCTGGTGCCGCAAGCACAGGCGGCGCTGTCGGCGGCGGCGGCTCCGATTGCAAATGCGGGCAACAGGCGGCTCGCGCAGATCAGCGGAGACGGTGCTGGCGGACAATACGCGATTGGCCTGCTGCTCGGGCTGGTCTGGGCTCCGTGTGTCGGGCCGACCTTGGGCGTGGCGATTGCGGCAGCGAGCACGGGCGAGAACCTGCTCAGCAGCTTCGTGATTTTCCTCGTCTTCGGGCTGGGCGTGGCGACCTCGATCCTCGCCTTCGCCTATGGCTCACGCAAGGCGCTGGGTGAACGCCGCACGGTGCTTCAGACGCTGGCGAAGTATGGCAAGCCTCTGTTCGGAGCGGCGTTGCTGGTGGTGGGTCTGATGGTGCTGACTGGATTCGACAAGGTGATCGAGATCGCCCTGCTTGATACGCTGCCACAGGGTCTCATCGAGTTCACAACGCGTTTTTGATCCGCCCACCCCCTTTCCTACCTCCCCTCGATCCGCCACATTTGGTGCTGGGATCGCAACCGGGGGCCGAGTCGTCCCGCGTCATTGGAGGGAAAGTGATGAGCGAAGGACCACGCGTAACCGGATTGGGCGGCATCTTCTATGTCGCCGCAGACCCCGAAGCGACCCGGGCCTGGTATCGCGACATGCTAGGTGTAGACGGAACATACGGCCCGCAATTCGCCTGGGCCGACGATCCGAAAGAAAACCCCTATTCACTGGTCAGCCATTTCGCCGACGACAAGTACATCCAGCCGGGCAAAGGCGGGTTCATGATCAACCTTCGCGTGGTCGATCTCGATGGCTTTTGCGAGCAGCTCAAGGAAAAGGACGTCGAAGTGCTCGACACCGCCGATGAAGGCTATGGCAAATTCGCCTGGATCCTTGACCCTAATGGCGTGAAAATCGAGCTCTGGGAACAAGTCGCCGACGAATTGCCCTGAACGCTGTGCCAAGGCCAAGACGCTGACCGCGCTTTTGGCACGGAATATCCCGTAATGCTGCGGTAAGACTTGGTTAACGCTGAGAGTTCCCGGTCCGTTAACCAAATTCACGCAATAGTCCTTAGGTATGAAACGCCTCAGGAATCTTCAGGTCTTGCCGATCCTCGCCGGTGCGCTTGCGCTGGCCGGTTGCGGCGGCATCATCCCTACCGGGAAAGCACCAAGCTCGGGCACAGCTAGCAGCGCGAGCACTGGCAGCAACACGTCGCGGGTCAGCTTGCCCCCAATCCGGCGAGTGGCGTCGACGCCGCAGCGTGCGGCCATCAGTTCGGGGGACATGCAGTGCATCGCCCAGTTGAACGCCGCCGGTGCGCGCTTCGATCCGATCCCCGACACCTACGCCGCGCCGGGCTGCAACAAGCTGGGAACGGTGCAATTGTCCGCATTGTCAGGCGACCAAGGCCTGTTCGGGATCAGCAATGTCGGTCCGCTGCAATGCAAGACTGCGAACACATTTAGCGCCTGGATCCGGTTCGGCGTTGACCGCGCAGCACGCGAAATCCTCGGCAGCCCGCTCAAGCGGGTTGAGACGATGGGCAGCTACGCCTGCCGCAATGTCGCGGGGACCGAGCGCCGCTCTGCCCATGCCCGCGCAGAGGCAGTCGATGTCTCAGGCTTTGTGCTCGAGGATGGTCGCCGGATCGTGCTCAAATCGGATTGGGATGGCGGAAGCGCGGCAGAGCGCGAATTCCTGCGTGTGGTGCACAAGAGCGCCTGCAAGCGCTTCGGCACGGTTCTCGGCCCGGACTACAATTCGGCGCATGAAGATCACTTCCATCTCGAAGGAACCGGCGCAAAGTTCTGCCGCTAAGCGATTTTCACCACCAACACGTTGGCAAAAAGTCGGCCTCGCCACTGCGCTGGGAATGCGCGATTGACGAGGCCCTTAGTCTTTTGGGTCGCTGGCCAACCGAAGCTGACCGCTTGGACAGGCCGCTTATGCGCGGATCTTTGGCACTGTGTTTTGATCTTCCAGCGCGGCTTCAAGCTTTAGCCGTACCGCCTCGGCAGCGTGCCTAGCGCCGAGCTTATTCATCATGTTGGCACGGTGGATCTCAACCGTCCGCGGGCTGATTTCGAGCTCGCGAGCAATTACCTTGTTGCTGCTACCCTCAGAGAGCCAATCGAGCACTTCTCGCTCCCGCTGTGAAAGACTTGAAATCCGATCACGCGCTTCGATCATCTTGCGGCGTGCTTCTCCAAACTCCTCAGCTTCCTTGGCAATTCTGGTGAGACATCGATTGAACCGATCGGGATCGAGCGGCAGAGAAAGATAGTCGAGTGCCCCAGCTTTTATCGCTTCGACGATCCGCGTTGGACGCGGCTGCGCATCAACTGCGATCAGCGGCAACCAGATACCCAAGCGGGTTAGGCGCTCCAGCGCCGTGGACACTCCACCATCCTCGATCGTGTCGCGAGCGATGATGATTCCTTCTCGCGGCGGGTGCACCGATAATTCCGATAGATCTCCGTACACTTCTGCATGGTGACCTAGTGAGAACCCGACCCTGGCCAATTCGGCGCGATGCCGACTTGAGGAGTCAATGAAGTGAAGCGTTGCTTTGCGTAACATGCTTAACGGATGGACAGAAATTCCCGCGAATACACGTCAGACCTCCCCCGAAACGGAGCAATGTGTCGTTAACTCTTAGGAAAATCCCTGAAAAACCGGGAAAAACTACGGTCCAAAACGAACTTGACTATTGGATCACTCTACGGAGAATCACCCTTCGACCCGTCTCAGCAGAGCGCTATTTGGTCTTAAAGCTATAGTCGGGCAGCGAATGAAACGCGTTGCGCAGCGCTGCGCCCCACCCCGACGAGATTGCATCGAAATACGGATCGTCGTGCGTAACGCGGTGTTCGTGATGCGGTTCGAACTTGTCCTTCTCGATTATGAGCAGATCGAGCGGAAGACCTACGGAGAGATTGGCTTTGAGCGTTGAGTCAAAGGAAACCATCAGCAGTTTGGTCGCGTCTTCAAAGCTCATGTCGCGATCATAGCCGC
This sequence comes from uncultured Erythrobacter sp., assembly GCF_947499705.1. Classification (NCBI taxonomy): domain Bacteria; kingdom Pseudomonadati; phylum Pseudomonadota; class Alphaproteobacteria; order Sphingomonadales; family Erythrobacteraceae; genus Erythrobacter; species uncultured Erythrobacter sp. Next base: position 1,924,491 of record NZ_CANMPJ010000001.1, read on the forward strand.
GAATGATAATCGGGCGGCCATACTTGGTCTCCCCAATCTGAAAGAACGGCGTATCCCAACTGGCTTCGATGAAGTTGCCTTCCGGGTAGATCATGAACAGACGCGGCTCCATGCCTTTGATCTGGCCGGCGACAATGATCGATGCGGTGAAGCGCCCTTTGCCGCGATCACCGTTCGATTTCTGGGCTTCTTCGATGGTCTTGCGCAGCAACCGGCCGATTTCGGTGACGACATTGAACATGGTCTGGCCGTTGAGCAGAGTGGTCTCGCGCTCGTCCGGTTGCTTGGTGCGCTCTTCGAGCTGACTGACGACCGCCTGGGTCGTCGCGAGATTGCCCGCGGTCATCACCGCGATCATGCGCTCACCCGGCACGTTCCAATGGAACATCTTGCGAAACACCGAGATATTGTCGACGCCCGAATTGGTGCGCGTGTCGCTCATCAGGACGAGGCCCTTATCGAGCACCATTCCAACACAGTACGTCATTTCGATTCTCCGCGAACAATTGCGCGTCGGCTAGCGGAGCTTTGCGGATAAGTCTTTTGTTTTCCGCACGCCATCCGGCGCGCGATATCCTTGCTCACGCGACCTAAAGGTCGCATCGCTGCGGGCGGGCGGTCGCCCTTGCGGCTGCTGCGCAGCCGTTTAATTCTTGGTCACGGCAGTCAAAGCGACCGCGCGCCGGCCGGTCAGGCCGTAGCCAAGCAGCGCGGATGCGCTGCGCCCGGCGCTTGAGGGCGCAAAAACTATTGCTCTTGGTGCTGTTCGACCGCGACGCCAACGGTCAGCCGCTGCTCGCTGGTTCCAAAGCTGATCCCAGTGACAGGCGAGGCGTCATTGTAGTCGCGCCCGGTGGCAACGCGGACATAGCGGGGGTCCGGGCTGATGCCGTTCGAAATGTCGAACCCAACCCAGCCCAGCCCATCGATATGCGCCTCTGCCCACGCATGTGTGGCCTCTTGTTCGATCCTGTCGTTCATCATCAGATAGCCGCTGACATAGCGCGCGGGTATATCCGCCGCTCGGGCCGCGCCGATGAAGATGTGCGCGTGATCCTGACACACGCCGCTGCCATTCGCCGCGGCTTCCTCAGCGGTGGTGCTCGCTCCAGTCGTGCCGGTCTGGTAGCTGACCTCTTCGAGAATGCGCGCGGACAAGGCGTGCAGGTAATCAAGCTTTGCGCCGTCTTCAGGTCCGGGAATATCGCGAACCAGTGCGCGCATCTTGGGTCCTGGTTTGGTCAACTTGGTCTGCCCCATGAAGCTCCAAAGTGGCATATGCCCCGAATGCCGCCCGATCACGCCGGAATGATCCTCGGTTTCGACTGTCCCACTGCACGTTACCGTCACTTCCCGCGCGCCGGGCTCGACCGCGATAAGGGTGACCGTGTTGTAATTCTGATCTTCGTACTCAAGCTCGGTCTGAGCGTTTTCATACGCCATTTGCCAATCAAGGATCTGCTGACCTTGCGTCTCTTTCGGCGTCAGCCGCAGTCGCTGCAGGCCGTGCACCACCGGATCGGAGAAGGCGTAATGCGTGGTATGACGGATCGATAGTCTCATCGTCGCTGCCCCCTAGGCGAGAAACCGGTAGTCTTCGCCAATGGCTTCGGCGATCGCCCCATTGCGGACCATGAAATCGACTAGGAACTCATGCAGCCCCTGTTCGAATATCTCCTCGACGGTGAAGTCGTTGATATGGATGTCGGCAGCCCGCATCAGCTCGTTGCAGCGCCCTTCTTGCCCATGCATCTTTGCCAGTTCCGCCAGGCTGGTGCGAAGTGCGCCGCGGCAGAATGCAAGGCTGCGCGGAAAGCGATCATCCAACACCAGAAATTCGACGATCCCGCGCGCATCGATGTTTCCGGCGTTGAGAAAAGTATAGGACCGAGCGCCCGCCACCGAGCGCAAGACCTGATCCCACTGCCCGCTATCAACGCTTGATCCGACATAAGAAAGCGAGGGGAGCAGCAGGTAGTATTTGAGGTCAAGGATACGCGCCGTACTCTCCGCCCGCTCCACAAATGTACCTGCACGGGCGAAGTGGAACGCTTCGTTGCGCAGCATTGAGCCGTCGAACGCGCCATGCACCTGCGTGCCTGCGCGCCTGATCGTCGCCAGAACATCGCCGACCGAGACTTGCCCCACCGGGCGGGCCAGCTTTGTGTCGAGAGCCATCCAACTTTCATTGACTGCTTCCCAAACTTCGCTGGAGATATTGGTACGGGCTACGCGGGCATTCTGCCGCACAGCGCCGAACATCTCGCGGACATTGGCCGGATTGCCCTTGTCGCGCAGCATGAAGTTCCAGACCTGATTGCCTTCGTATCCCTCATTCTCCGCTTCGTAGGCTGCGCGCTGGCCAGAGGTTGCGATGACCGAGCGCCACTCTTCCTTTGCGGTTGCGACATCTCTTGTCAGCGCCATCCGCAGCCCGGCCTCAAGCAGTCGCGCCGTATTCTCCGCCCGCTCAAGATAGCGGAACATCCAGAACAGTCCGTTTGCGGTTCTACCTAACATGATGGTCCTCTGGGCATCAGTCCTTCAACACCCACGTATCCTTGGTGCCGCCGCCCTGGCTCGAATTGACCACCAGCGACCCTTCCTTGAGCGCGACGCGGGTCAGCCCGCCCGGCGTGATATCGATCCCATTGGGTGACACCAGTACGAAGGGCCGTAGATCGACGTGGCGCGGCGCGAGGCCCTTCTTGGTGTAGATCGGACAGGTCGAGAGCGAGAGTGTCGGCTGCGCGATGTAGTTCTCCGGGTTGGATTCAAGCTTGGCGCGGAATGCCTTGATCTCTTTCTTGCTCGCAGTCGGGCCGATCAGCATCCCGTAGCCGCCGGACCCATGGACTTCCTTCACCACCAGCTCTTCGAGATTGTCCAGCACATAGCCCAAGCTGTCCGGATCGGCGCAGCGCCATGTCTGCACATTCGGCAGCAGCGGTTTCTCACCGGTGTAGAATTCGACGATCTCCGGCATGAAGCTGTAGATCGCCTTGTCGTCCGACACGCCGGTACCCGGCGCATTGGCAATCGTGATCCCGCCCGCGCGGTACACATCCATGATACCCGGCACGCCGAGCACGCTGTCAGGCTCGAAAGTCAGCGGATCGAGATAATCGTCATCGACCCGGCGATAGAGCACGTCGATCGGTTTGTAACCGCGCGTGGTGCGCATCTGCACCCGGCCATTGACGACGCGCAAATCGCTTCCTTCGACCAGTTCCGCGCCCATCTGATCGGCGAGGAAGGCGTGCTCGAAATAGGCTGAATTGTAGATCCCCGGCGTCAACACGGCGACCGTCGGCTTGCCTTCCGTTGCAGCGGGAGCGCAGGCTGCGAGCGAGCGCGCAAGACGGCGCGGATAGTTGGAGACGCTTTCAACCGGGATCTTGCTGAACAGGTCCGGGAACATCGCCATCATCGTCTCGCGGTTTTCCAGCATGTAGGAGACCCCCGACGGAGTGCGGGCATTGTCTTCGAGCACGAAAAACTCGTCCGGCCCGGTCCGTACCAGATCGATGCCGACGATGTGGGTGTATATCCCCCCCGGCGGCGTGAAGCCGACCATATTGGGCAACCATGCGGCGTTGTTCCGGAACAACCGCTCCGGCACGCGCCCGGCGCGAATGATCTCTTGCCGGTGATACAGATCGTAGAGGAAGCTGTTGAGGGCCCTGACCCGCTGCTCAATCCCACGCGTCAAACGCCGCCATTCGCCAGCGGTAATGATCCGCGGCACCATGTCGAACGGGATCAGCCGTTCTTCGGCCTCGTCCTCGCCGTAAACATTGAAGGTAATCCCGGTGCGACGGAAGCTCTCATCGGCTTCGTTGTTCTTGCGCTGAAGCCAGCCTTTTTCCTGGTCATCGTACCAGTCGCAGTATTCCGCATAGGCGGGACGCGTCTGCCCCCCGGCATCGAACATTTCATCGAAATTTCTGGGTTTCCCCGGTTCGTCGCCGACCATCTATCCCCGCAGGTGAGACTGCATCACGGGAGACGGTTGTAACCGCCCCGTTTCAAAAGGAAAGGTTCAAGCGCGTTCTAGTTCCGCAAGCACGGCATGGATCACCTCCGGTGCGTAGGTAAATCCGACATGGGTGCAACGCATCGCCACCGCTCGGTCGCGTTCGCCAGGCAGGCCAGCGGCGCAGCGCGGCGCGATCATGCCGTCGTTCGGGCTCCACAAGGCCACAGTTTCAACCGGAGGCTTGGCCGAGACGTCGGTTTCGATCGGAGGGCAATCGACCTGATGGCCGGTGATGAACTGATAGGCCCGCCACACATTGTTAGCGCGCGGGCTGCCGGAAAAAGGCGAGCCCATGGTGATGACCTTCGAAACGGCATCCGGATGACGGCTCGCCAGTTCGCGGGCGTAAATCCCGCCAAGGCTCCATCCGAGTAGCACAACCGGTTCCTCGGCGCGCTCGTGCACTTCGAGCAAGCGCTCTTCGAGTTGCGCAATCCGCTCTGGCGTCGGGCCCCAATTGCGGCCCTGCCCCCAGCGTTTCGTATCGTGCCCCGCCCGCTCGATCTGCTGTGCGAGATAGCGCAGCTTGCGCGGATGCGCGGCGAAACCGGGCAATACCAAAACCGTCTTGGGGTTCTCACTGCGCGGAATATCGAGCCGGCGCACCATCCGGCGCGCGGGTTCAGCCAGAATGTCGAGCTCCGCCCACATCCGGTAGAAACGCGGCTTGCCGTGCTCTTCATCGGCGCGGTCTTCACGCGCCAAGGCGACCCGGCGTGCGAGTTCGCCATCGCCGCGGACTATGTCGGTGAGACCAGAAAAGGGTGCGCGCGTTGCCATAGAAACGTAACATTACCTCCGAGGAGTGAATGCTACGTGAAGCAAATGGTTTCGGCTTAACCGGTTAGCGTTTCCATTCCGGAGCGCACGTCACCCTTTTCAGGCCGTTTACTCGTCGCAGTCGCCGATACGCTCTTGCTTCATCTTTGAGGTCATATCGACATTAATGCCGCCCATTGCCCCGCTGATCTTCATTTCGAGATCGGACGAGGTCGATCCGACAGTACCAGCCATTTCCATCCGCATCTGACCGCCATCCATGTCGCAAGTCAGCACTGCATCCAGATCGTTTCCGGCGAGCTCGAACTTTTCGTAGCTGCAATCGCCCTGCTGGCCTTCCTGCATCATGTTTTCGAAGCCGCCTTCGGCTTGCTCCGGCGTCAGGCAATATTCGACATTGGTTTTCATGCCGCCCATTTCCGACACGACCTTGTACTTGCCCGGTTCCGGCTTGAGCCCGCTATCGGCAGCGATCTGGGCCGCTTCATTGACGCTGACTGCGCCATCGCCGTCCGCATCTGCTTCCGCCGTGGTGACATCACTGCCCCCGCACCCTGCGAGAGCGACACTCAAAGCGGCAATTGCTGCAAGTGGTTTCATTTTCCTGATTTCCCTTCCCATCCAATTCGTTCAGCGGCGGTCTCTAGCAATCGCCAAGTCGCCGATTCTGCGTTCTGAGTTTGATCGTTCCCGGCCCCATGCCCATATCGCCCGACATTGTCATCGTGACATCGGACGAAGTCGGCGAACCGGTGCCCTGCATCACCATCGTCATCGGGTTTCCGCCGGCATCACAGGTCATTTCGGCGTCGATCCTACCATTTGTCGCATTAAACCGGCTGTAGCTGCAATCACCCTGCTGTGACTGGTTCATGACCGAGCGAAAGCCTTCATCCACATCAGCCTGTGTCAGGCAGAATTTGAACTTTCGATTCATCATCGAGGTCATCATGCCGGCAATGTCTGGCGGAGCATCGGGGATATCGATCGAAAGCACCGTCATCTCCGCCTGATACTGCCCGGCCATCGGGCGCATTTCATCATCCAGCTGCTGCGCGGCAAGATCGCCCGACGATGCGCCAGCAATCGCGAATGCAGCAGCCAGTGCGCCTGCGCCAAGTATCCAGGTTTTCATATTGCATCTCCTCAAGACTGTTCGATTCGATGCGACCTTATGTCGTTGCGGGCATGCTAGGGGGCAGCGCGCCACTTCACAACGCATGCTTTGTGCTCCATATGTTCGCCTATGTCAGAACTTGTGATCAGACGCGGTCTCGAAGAGCCCGAAACCGGCGAAGACTTCACCCCGCATCGCCCCGACCGCCCGGAAAAGATGGACGGCGGCAGGCCGTTCAAGCTTGTCTCTGACTACGAACCTTCGGGTGACCAGCCGACCGCGATTGCGGAGTTGGTCGGCGGCGCACGTGATAGCGAGCAAACCCAGACGCTGCTAGGCGTCACCGGTTCGGGCAAGACTTTCACCATGGCGAAGGTGATCGAGGAATTGCAGCGCCCTGCCCTGATCCTCGCGCCCAACAAGATCCTCGCCGCGCAGCTCTATGGCGAGTTCAAGAGCTTCTTTCCCGAAAACGCTGTCGAGTATTTCGTCAGCTATTACGACTACTACCAACCCGAAGCCTACGTCCCGCGTTCCGACACGTACATTGAGAAAGAGTCGAGCGTGAACGAGGCGATTGACCGGATGCGCCACTCGGCCACCCGTGCGCTGCTCGAACGCGACGACGTGATCATCGTTGCGTCGGTCTCGTGCCTCTATGGCATCGGATCAGTCGAGACCTATTCGGCGATGATCTTCGACATCAAGAAAGACGATACAGTCGACCAGCGTGAGCTGATCCGCAAGCTCGTCGCGCTGCAATACAAGCGCAACGATGCGGCCTTTACGCGCGGCTGTTTCCGGGTTCGCGGGGACAATCTGGAGCTGTTCCCCTCGCACTATGAAGACATGGCTTGGCGCATCAGTTTCTTCGGGGACGAGATCGAGGAAATCAGCGAATTCGACCCGCTGACGGGCAAGAAGGGCGCGTCGCTCGACAAGGTGCGGGTCTATGCGAACTCGCACTACGTAACGCCCGGGCCGACGATGAAACAAGCGACCGAAGCGATCAAATTCGAGCTTCAGCACCGCCTCAAGGAGCTTGAGGAAGAAGGCAAACTGCTCGAGCACCAGCGACTGGAGCAGCGCACCAATTTCGATCTCGAGATGATCGCGGCGACAGGCTCCTGCGCGGGGATCGAGAACTATTCACGCTTCCTCACCGGACGCCTGCCCGGCGAGCCGCCGCCCACCCTGTTCGAATATCTGCCCGACAACGCGCTGCTGTTCGTCGATGAAAGCCACCAGACGGTGCCGCAGATCGGCGCGATGTCGAAGGGCGATCACCGCCGCAAAATTACGCTGGCTGAGTATGGCTTCCGTCTGCCGAGCTGCATCGATAACCGCCCGCTGCGCTTCAACGAATGGGACGCGATGCGCCCGCAGACCTTCGCTGTCTCAGCCACACCCGGCCCGTGGGAGATGGAACAGACCGGCGGCGTCTTCGCGGAGCAGGTCATCCGCCCCACCGGCCTGATCGACCCTCCGGTAGAAATCCGCCCGGTCGAGGACCAGGTGCAGGATTGCATCCAGGAATGCCTCGCCACCGCCAAGAAAGGCTACCGCACGCTCGTCACCACGCTGACCAAGCGGATGGCAGAGGACCTGACCGAATTCATGCACGAGGCTGGCGTGCGCGTTCGTTACATGCACTCCGATGTCGAGACACTGGAGCGTATCGAGCTTATCCGTGACCTGCGGCTTGGCGTCTATGACGTGCTGATCGGGATCAACCTGCTGCGCGAAGGCCTCGACATTCCCGAATGCGGGCTGGTCGCGATCCTTGATGCCGACAAGGAAGGCTTCCTGCGTAGCGAAACCTCACTGGTCCAAACCATCGGCCGCGCGGCGCGCAACGTCGATGGCAAGGTGATCCTCTATGCAGACCGGATCACCGGCAGCATGGAACGCGCGATGGCAGAGACCGACCGCCGCCGGGCCAAGCAAGAGGCTTACAACGAAGAACACGGCATCACCCCGACGACCATCAAGCGCGACATCGCCGACATCGTCGCCCACACCGCTTCGCAAGACGGCGTGGTGGTCGACACCGGCGATGACGAGGTCAACAACCTCGTCGGCCACAATCTGCGCGCGTACATTGAGGACCTAGAAAAACGCATGCGCGACGCAGCTGCGAACCTCGAGTTCGAGGAAGCTGGCAGGTTGCGCGATGAAATCCGTCGCTTGGAGAATGACGAGCTGGGCTTGCCGGACAGCGAGAAGAAGGCGCCGAAGGTCGGACGTTCGGATGCGGGGCGGCCCGGGACGCGCAAGACGCGTTATGGCAAGACGCGGTACAAGCGGATGGGTGGGAAACCTTGATGCGGTGAATTCACGACCCACCGGAAAAGACAAATAGCCGTAGCCAAACCGAACCCGTAGTTCGTGCTCCAACGGTCACAGGAAATGACCTCAATGGAGCTGAAGTTGAAGAAATTTGAGTTCGCGTCTCTTGTTTTTATGGGTAATCTAGTTTTGATTGGATTTGGCCAGCTCATCGTTATGGCGCTCAAGTGAGGGTTAATTGAGGTACGTTGGCACACTAACTCTTTTCGCCCTAATCGCCGCCTGCAAGCCGCCGCCTGCCGATGCGGATATGGGGCGGGATATGCCAGCGGAGGAACCGACATACGCTTCCGATCCGCTGCCCTCACCCGAAACCGAGAACGCCATCTGGGCAGAGAGCGCGGAGGGCGAGCGGATCATTTACGGCGTGCCGGGTCAGCCTGCTTTGCTGGCGCTCGCCTGCCTCCGCGACGGGCCAGAACCCATCCTGCGCATTACCCGCATGAGCCCTGCTGATGAAGGCGCGGGTGCCATGCTTGCGCTCATTGGCAATGGCGCGATTGGTCGGATGGAGGTCGATGCGACCGAGGTTTCCGGGCGCACGATCTGGCAGGGCGAGGATCCCGCGAGCGATGAGGATTGGGAGCCGCTTGCCGGGCCGCGTCAGTTTACCGCCACGATTCCCGGTGCCGGAATGGTGACACTCAATCCGAGTCCGCTGCCAATGCAGCTTGTCGCGGCGTGCCGGGAGTCTTAGTGTTCCGCACGCCCATCCGGGCGCGCGATTTCCTCGCTCACGCGACCTGAAGGTCGCATCGCTGCGGGCGCGCGGTCGCGCTTGCGAACCCTGACGGGTCCGTATTGCTAACGCTCAGCCTTGGCGCGTTCCGTAAGCATGTCGGGCGTCAAAACCTGCGGCAATTGCTCCGCCTCAGCACCGGGTTCGTACCACAAATAGAGTGGCACACCCGCCGCGCCTTGCTGGGTCAGGAATTCGGTGATCTCCTCATCGCGCACGGTCCAGTCGCCGACCATTGCGATCACGCCCGCATCCTCGAAGGCTTGCGCGGTTGCTTCGCGTTCGATCGCAACGCTTTCATTCACCTTACAGGTCACACACCAGTCGGCGGTGAACCACAGGAACACCGGCTGGCCCGAAGCGCGCGCCTCTGCCAGCGCATCGCGGCTGAACTCGCGCGGGGCGAGCAGCGATTCCGACAGGTCGCTGGTTTGCGCGGCATAGCTGGAGGGCAGCGCAAAGGCTCCGAAGATCAGGAACGGCGCAGCGACCAATCCGAATGCGGGCCACGCCATCTTGCCAGCGCGCTGCAGCCGCCCGACCACGCCCAGCGCGATCACGATGCCAAGCAGCATCACCAAGGCAAACATCGCAAAGCCGCGTCCGCCCAATTGCGCAGTCAGCCAAATCAGTGCCAGCGCTGTCAGCCCCATCGGGATCGCCATGATCCGGCGGAAACGCTCCATCCATGCACCGGGCTTGGGCAGCAATCCCCGCAGCGCAGGAACGAATCCGATCAGCAGGAATGGAAGTGCGAGGCCCAGCCCGAGCATGGCGAACAACAGCAGCGCCAGTGGCGCAGGCAGCAACAAAGCCGCGCCCAGAGCTGCCGCCATAAACGGCCCCGTGCACGGCGTCGCTGCAAAGGCTGCGAGCAGCCCGGTTGCGAAGGCTCCAGCCGGCTCACCACTCTGCGTAAAGCTGAGCGAAGGCAGCTCGAACAACCCGCCGAAATTCGCTGTGATGATCGTCGCGAGCACCAACAGAATGATAACGACACTTGGGCTTTGCAGCTGGAACGCCCAGCCGACCTGTTCTCCAGCCTCCCGCAGCGCCAGCATCAACGCGCCCAACCCGACGCAGGCCAGCACCACGCCAGCGGTATAAGCGATGCCCTCAGCCCGCGCCTTGGCCTCGCTCTCACCCGCGCGCGCCAACGACAACGCTTTGAGGCTAAGGATCGGAAACACGCAGGGCATGATGTTGAGGATCAACCCGCCCGCCAGCGCGCCTAGGATCAGGGTCCAGAGCGGCGGGGTGTTCGCCATACTGACGGGTCCGGCTATCATCGAGCCACCGGTCGGAACATCTCCGGGAAGCGCGCCAAACTCAACGCCAGCTTCGTCGCCAAATGACAGAATGCCGCCGACCGCGCTTGGGTCGTCCGCGTCATATTGGGTAAGCGGGATTTCAACTATCAGCATATCGCCATCGCGGCGGAATGTCTGGACGGCCGCGTAGTCAACGAGGCGCTCATTTGTGACGAATACGTGCGGTTCCGCGAGTGCGACTGCCTCGGGCAGCGGAATTGCAAGACGCAGGTTTCTGCTCGCAACTTCAAACGTTGCACTGGCATCCAGCAAAGGCGCAACCTCCGCCTGCCAACGCGCAAAGTCGCCGCCCATCCCGATGGTCAGAGCGGCATCCTGCGGCACGCAGACCCGGTCCGTGCAGGCCAGGTAATCGACATAGCCGCCAATGTCCGGCAGGCCTTCGATCACCGCATCCTCGGGCACGCGCACCGGCACCAACACCGCGTATTGCCCTTCATAGATGTGGTTCATCAGGTCACCAATCAGCAGCCGCTCAGGCACCGGATACAGCGCCTCGCCCATTTCCCAGCCTTCGGGCAGGTCCAGCTCAAGCCGCATCCCCTGCCCCGCATCGCCGGGATTGGACCAATATCCATGCCATTCGGGCGCGCTCGGCGTGAATTTCAGCGCCAGCATCCATTCCTCGCCCGGCTGCGGCAGCCCATCGGCGAGCAATTGTACGGCGATATTCTCGTCACCGAACCGAGCCTCGCGCGGTTCCTCAGTATCCTGCGCGAACGCAGACGCGCCTGCCAATGCGGCAAACGCAATCACCCATGCGAACAACAGGACCTTCAATCGTGGGAACATTCTTGCTTCAATCACGGCGAAACCTCTAGGGCGGTCAGGTGGTGTTCGCAATGAACGCAAGCAAGGTGACAGATGAGCAATCCCGAAACCGAAACCCGCGACCTGTTGATCCTTGGCGGAGGACTGGTCGGGATGACGCTCGCGCTGGCGGCGGCCAGGAAGGGCATGTCGAGCCATGTGATCGACCGCGCTGATCCGGCCGAGCTGACCCAAGAGGGCTTCGACGACCGCGCGACCGCGATCTCGACCGCGAGCTGGCACCTGTTCCGAAACATCGGCATTGCCGAGGGGTTGGAGAAATTCGCCTGCGACATCGCCAGCATTGCCGTGACCGATCAGAACAAGCCCGGACGGCTCGATTTTCAACCGGAAGAGCATGAGGGCACTCTGGGCCGGATGTTCCCCAATCGCCGCTTGCGTCTCGCTTTGTTCGAGGCCGCTGCGGAAGAACCGCTGATCCACTGGGTATCCAAGGCCGAAATCACCGAGCGCCAACGCAGCGAGTTTGGCGCGGCGGCAGTTCTGGCAGACGGGCGCAAGCTCAAAGGTCGGTTGATGGTCGCCGCCGAAGGGCGTGGTTCGCCGACCCGCGAAGAGGCCGGGATCACCATCGCCAAATGGGATTACAAGCACCGCGCGATCATTGCGGGACTCACGCACTCCAAACCGCATGACAATGTCGCGTGGGAGATCTTCTACCCACCCGGGCCTTTCGCGTTGCTGCCGATGAACGACGATGCCGATGGCACGCACCGGTCTTCGCTGGTTTGGACCGTGTCGGAGGAAGACGGCAACGGCGTAATGAAGCTAGGCGACCGCGCGTTCTTAGCCGAAGTGCAAAAGCGCATGGGCGAGATCCTGGGTACAGTGCAGAGCGTCGGCGCGCGCTCATCATGGCCCCTCGGGTTTCACCATACCGCCAAGATCACTGGCGAGCGGCTCGCGCTGATTGGCGATGCGGCACACGGCATCCACCCGATTGCGGGACAGGGTTTGAACCTTGGTTTGCGCGATGCTGCGGCGTTGGTCGAAGTTCTGGCGGACGGCGCGCGGATCGGACTCGATCCCGGCGATGCGCAACTGCTGAAACGTTACGAGAACTGGCGCGGGCTCGACAGCTTCATGGTGGCGCTGGCGACCGATGGCCTGACGCGGCTGTTCGGAGTGCCCGGCAAAACCGCATCGGCTGTCCGTCGGCTAGGCATGTCGGCGGTGCAGCGCACCGGACCGCTCAAGACGTTCTTTATGGACGAAGCTCGCGGTGTTTCCGGCGATCTACCCGAACTGCTGAAAGCCTGAGAGGGCTATTCCTCGGCGGCGCTGTCGAGCGGGCTCGGCTGCCGCACGGGATTGCCAACGCCATCACGCAGACCGCTCTGATCGAGCACAGCAGCGGTTTCGATGGTTTCTAGCGCTGCCATCACGTCGCGATAACGCTCGGCATCGGCAATCCAGGATTCCGCCATTGCGGCGCCCGGCATATTGCTGACTTCGTCGATCGCGTTCTGGTAGCGGCCTTGCTCCAGCGCGTAGCGGGCACGTTCAAGGCGTCGTTCCGGCTGGGGCGACGGCGTGCTTTCGCGGCGGATCACGAACAATTCGCCAACTTCACGGCGCATTCTTGCCCATGAAAATTCCTCTTCGCGCTCGGCAAGTTCGGGGCCAAGGCCATCGAGCCGCGCGGTAAGATTGTCGATACGGATCGGATCGCGCGAGAAATTGATGATCGTGCTGACCGCATTCGGCCATTGGTCGCTGAAGCGCAGCCGCAGCTGGTCGGCGAGATAGCCAAGCTCGGCCCCGCGTTCGATAGCACGGCGAGTGGCGAAAGCGATGAGCAGGCCTTCGGCGCGCGCCGCGTTACCTGCGGCAGCCTGAGACTGGAGATCGAGCCGGGCGAGGCGCTGCTCCGCAGCGGCCAGGCGCTGGTCCAGACCACCCTGTTGTTCGGCCACAACACGGGTAACAGCTTCTACGGCTTCGTCTGAATTATCACCATCAAGCGCTTCAATTGCCTCAGCAATCGGTGTTGTTGGCGTGGCTGTAGGGCTGAGCGCTGCGATGGGTGTTTCGCCGTCCGCGCTCGGGCTGACCTCGGCAATAGGTTCGCCTTCGATCGCGGTCTGCTCGGCGTCCGGACGGACATTGTACCACACCACATAGCCTACCAGCATCCCGCCCGCGACAAACGACGCGAGGGCTGCGAGCATAAAGCCCCGATTGGAGGCAGGCTTGCGGCGACTACCGTACTTGGATTCCATTGTATTCCGTTCTGCGACCCGGTTTTCACCCGAAGGCGTGCGGGGGATTTAACATCTTATACGCACATGTCCCGGATCATTTCCAGCAGGGCGCTGTCGCTGGGATGCGGGGAAACGTGGACAGAGTGCCATCCTGCCCCCGCCGCGCTTGCGATGCGGGGACCGAGCACAGCTAGGGTGAGATCGCCGCGGTTCAAGTGCAGACGGTCGCATTCGGACGCGAAATGGGAGGCTGCGGCTGCGGAATGAAGCAGAACAATGGGTCGGTCGCCGAGCGTTTCGATGGCAGAGTGTTCGAGCGGCAGCGCTGCACTTTCATAGGCGATCACGGTCTCGATCGAGACACCTTCCGGCGGCGTCAGCGGAACATGCTCAGCGCCAGCAATCCGGAGGAGACGCATCGGTGCAGGCACCGCGTCGAGCACATTCTGAAGCCCACCCTTACCGATTGCAGCAACCTCGAAACCAGCATCGCGCGCGGTGGCGGCTGTGGTCTGCCCGACCGCATAGACCGGCTTTCCCTTGATCTGACCAAGCTGCGCCCCGCCATGCAAGATGGCATTGGCACTGCCGATCAGGAGCCCATCGATCAAAGCTGGATCCGGGCAATCCCAGTCCAGTGGACGTATTTCAAACAAGGGGACGCCTGCGATGTCCAAACCCATCACTCGGGCCGCTTCGAGTGTCGACGTGAGCCCCGGCTCGGGCCGGATGGCGACAATTCTAGTCATTCGCCCGCGCGGAAATGATCCGTGATGGCGTTCGTCGCTCGGCCCAGCAAGTCGCCCGCAAGAGTGCGGATTGGTGCATGGTCGCCATCGGCAAAGCTGGCCGAGCCTTCGACCCGCTCTGAACCATCGGGACTGAACACAGCCGCCCGCATGGTGAGGCTGCCAGCACTCCCCTCGCACAGAACCGCCACAGGGCTGTGGCACGTCCCGCCAAGAGCCGCGAGCAGAGCACGCTCAGCTTCGAGTTCAGCGCGCGTCGCTTGGTGATCGATAGCTGCCAAGGCAGAAGTGGTTTCAGCGTTATCGGCCATGCATTCCAGCGCGATCACACCTTGCGCCGCCGCTGGGATCCAGTCAGCAACTTCCAAAGGAGCACCCACGCCCGCCTGATCCAATCGCTCAAGTCCTGCCGCCGCCAAAAACGTCACATCGGCTTCGCCCGCTTCGAGCTTGCCCAGCCGCGTCGCAACATTGCCGCGAAAGGTCACGACCTTGCAGTCGGGGCGCAGGTTAAGCAGCTGCGCAGCCCTTCGCGGTGCACTTGTGCCCACCACAGCACCCTGCGGAATCGCATCGATGCTGGCCGCTCCGACTAGACTGTCGCGACGGTCTGCGCGGGGAAGAAAGGCCGCGAAATGAAAGATATCGGGCCGGATCGTCTCGACATCCTTGGCCGAGTGAACCGCAACATCGATCTTGCCCTCGGCCAGCCAGGCGTCGAGTTCCTTGGTCCACAGCGCCTTGCCTCCGATTTCGGCCAGCGGGCGATCAAGCACCTTGTCACCGCTCGCGACCACTGGGACCAATTCGACCTCTTCCTGAGACCAGCCATGCGCAGCGCAGAGCCGCTCGCGGGTCTCCACCGCCTGCGCCATCGCCAGCGGCGAATTGCGGGTCCCCAGCCTAATCTTGACCGCGGAAGGCGAACTATCCTGTGCATTGTTGCTCATCGGTGTGCTTGCCCTAGCTCTGACAAGGCTTAGATGGAAGCGCGATGACAGGCTCGTCCACCAATGCCGCGTCCCGTGCCGAGGGCCGCCCGAAGATCGTGCTTGGCATTGAATCGAGCTGCGACGAAACCGCTGTCGCGCTGGTCACAACCGAGCGTGAAATTCTGGCGCAGCGCATTGCCTCGCAAGAAGCTGAACACGCGCCCTATGGCGGTGTAGTCCCCGAAATTGCAGCCCGCGCCCATGCCGAACGGCTCGCCCCCATGATTGAGGATGTGATGCAGGATGCCGGACTAACCCTCGAAAATATTGACGCAATTGCTGCAACAGCTGGGCCAGGCCTGATCGGCGGTGTCATGGTCGGATTGGTCAGCGGCAAAGCGCTGGCGATGGCAGCGGACAAGCCCTTGCTCGCGATCAATCACCTCGAAGGCCACGCGCTTTCGCCGCGTCTCGCCGACGCCGAGCTTGGCTTTCCATTTCTTCTGCTGCTGGTGTCAGGCGGCCACTGCCAGATACTCAGCGTCGAAGGTGTCGGCGAGTACCGCCGTATGGCTACCACCATTGACGATGCGCTTGGCGAGGCATTCGACAAGACCGCCAAGATCCTAGGCCTCGGCTATCCCGGCGGGCCAGCCGTTGAGAAACTGGCAAAAGAAGGCGATCCCAAGGCCGTACCGCTGCCGCGTCCGCTTAAAGGATCGAAGGAATCGCATTTCTCTTTTGCAGGTCTGAAAAGCGCGGTGCTGAGAGCGGCCGAAAGCGGCAAGCACGAAGCGGCTGATATCGCCGCAAGTTTCCAGCAAGCCGCCGTCGATTGTCTGATCGATCGGTTGGAAATGGCACTGCGCGACGCCGGACCATTGCCTGCTTTGGTCGTTGCAGGGGGTGTAGCCGCCAATCAGACGATCCGTACCGCGCTCGAAGCATTGGCGACCAAGCACGGGATGCGCTTCGTCGCTCCGCCGTTGGCGCTGTGCACCGACAACGCGGCCATGATCGCTTGGGCGGGCTGCGAGCGGCTGCCATTGGGACAATCCGATCCGCTCGATTTCAAGGCGCGGCCGCGCTGGCCGCTCGATCCGGAAGCAGAGACCGTTCGCGGCGCAGGGGTGAAAGCATGACGGACAAGCCAGCAATTGGCGTTATCGGCGCAGGCGCTTGGGGCACGGCCCTCGCCCAGATGCTCGCCAGCGATGGCCGCGAAGTGGTGCTGTGGGCCTACGAGCAGGACCTCGTCGAAACGATCAATGCCGAGCATCGCAATCCGCTCTACCTGCCAACCGCCGAGCTATCGCCCAACATCCGGGCGACGCATGATCTGTCCGACCTCGCGGCGCTGGATGCGCTGCTGGGCGTCACACCCGCGCAAGTACTCGGCAAAGTGCTGAGCGAACTGACACACGACCCGCGCGATCTGGTGTTGTGCTCCAAGGGGATCGAGGCAGGCACGGGCAGGTTGATGAACGATGTCGCCCGCGCTGCCTGCCCGGATAGCGACATCGCGGTCCTATCAGGGCCAACCTTCGCTCATGAAGTCGCCGCCGGGCTGCCAACCGCTGTCACGCTGGCCTGCGGCGGCGGGGACGCGCAGTGGGAGCGGCTCAAACCGACGGTCGCTCGCCCTGCCTTCCGCCCTTACTACTCCGCCGATGTGACCGGCGCGGAGATTGGCGGCGCGATTAAGAATGTCCTCGCCATTGCTTGCGGCCTAGTCGACGGGTTGGAGCTTGGCCAGAATGCCCGCGCGGCTCTGATCGCGCGCGGCTATGCCGAGATGCTGCGGTTCGGGGAATCGCTCGGCGCGAAAGCAGAAACGCTCGCTGGCCTGTGCGGTCTGGGCGATCTGGTCCTGACCTGCTCTTCGACCTCAAGCCGTAATTTCTCGCTCGGCAAGGCGCTGGGCGAAGGGAAATCCGCCGCCGATCTTATGGCCGATCGCACCACCGTTGCCGAAGGGGCTCACACCGCCCCGGTGCTCGCCAAACTGGCTGAGGAACGCGGCATCACCATGCCCATCGTTGTGGCCGTCAACGCAATCCTCGATGGCCAGCCGCCGCGCGATGTCGTCGCGAAGCTGCTCGCCCGGCCGCTGCGCGCCGAACAGGCCGAACCGCAAGCATGAACACGCCGCCAGCCCAGCCTGAACCCGCGAAAGGCGGGGACGACATGGCAACGCTCGCCAAAGGCGGGCGGACCAACACGCTGGGCTTCATCATCCGCGCGCTGGGCGGCATCCCGTTCCTGTTCATCGGCTACCGCCTCTACGGCGTCGACGAGATGGGCCGCTTCGCCGCCGCCTTTGTCATCATCGAAATTCTCGCTCTGGTTTGCGCGCTCGGAGAAAAACGCGGGCTGGCGCAGCGCCTGACCGAAGGCATCGAGGACGAGGAAGACTCGCCCTCTAATCTCGTGTTCGACGGGATGCTGACTTCGCTGCTATTTTCGCTGTCAGCCTGCGCGATCCTGCTGGTATTCCCAGTGATCGTCTTCCCAAGTGGGACGAACAGCGAGTTCGACATCTGGATGATCGCCGCGATCCCGGCTTTCGCGCTCACTGAAATCCTGCTGGCCGCTCAAGCCTATCGCTACGACATCGCGACCACCGTTCGCGCGCGGGCGATTGTCGAGCCATGGACCAAGTCCTTGGCAGTGGGCGTCCTGTTCTTCATCCCGGCGCTGAGCGCGGGCGGTCTGGCACTGGCATTCCTCGCGGCGATCTATGCCGCATTCTTCACCGCTCTGTGGTCGTTCCTGCGGACCTATGGGCTGCCGACAGGCTGGCGCCCTCGCCCCAAATATCTGAGCAAGATGACCGCGCGAGCGCTGCCATTGATCGGGGCCGATGTGATTGAGCGCGGAACGCGTTTGCTCGACGTCTTCCTGCTCGGCCAGTCTGCCTCTGCTGGAGCGGTCGGCATCTACTTCTTCGCGAAGGAGATCGTCAGCGTACCGCAGAAACTTAAGACCAGTTTCGAACCGATCCTGTCGCCAGTGATCACCAAGAACCTGAAGATCGGCAACATGAAAGCGATTGCTGCGCAGGTGCGGCAGGTCGGCTTCTGGATCATCGCGCTGCAAATGGGCATCGCGCTGGCGCTCGCGATACCGGGCGAGGCGGTAATGGGACTTGGCGGACCGGCGATCGTAGGCGGCACAGGCGCTCTCGCAATCCTGCTGGCGGCCGAAGTGATCGCATCGATGGCGGTCGTATCCGAGAGCGTGCTCGTCTACATCGCGCGCAAGCGGAACCTGCTGATCTCGGTGGGGGTCATCACGCTTCAAGGCGTCCTGACGGTAGGCTTGATCCTGCTCGCCGAGCATCTTGAGATGGATGAAGGATTCAAGGCGGCCGGCGCCGCACTGGCGCTGTTCCTCGCGCTCGGTGTCTCCAGCATTGTGAAAGCCATCGTGCTGAAAACGCTGCTCAAGGCGCCGGTCAGCAATTGGCGCTGGGGCCTGGTGTGGGCAACCGGTCCGGCGGTCATAGTCGGCTTTCTCGCCACGCTGCTGCCCGAATGGATGGAGCTTATCTTCGGTATCCCGGCCATCCTGCTGACCTATGGCTTCGTCATCTGGAAGCGCGGCTTCGGAGAGGACGACCGCGTGCTCTTCCGCAAGAATGTCGTGCCCGAACCAGAGGGCGACGCGACCTCCTGAACCAACTGACGACGAGCCAACGGCTAAAGTCCGGCAAGAAATGCCCGAATTGGACGCGGCAGAACCAGCGGATCGCCAATCCAGTGCGAGACGGCGCTTACCTCTCACCGGCCCGGCGTGACTGGCTGGGCAGTTTGGCGTTTCCCAACGCAACTCATGCACCGTTCATCTTGGCAATGAGACGTTGTCACACGCGCCTCAAAGGGACTTCAGCAAACTTATGAGATGTTATAGCAGAACATAATTCCTTCAGGCGCGAAAATGGGAATGGAGGATGACAATGCCGGTAAACAGATTTTCTGCCGAGAAGTCGCGCGGACGTAAGTTCATCATCTTCGGAGGGATAGTGATTGCGCATGTCGCCGTGCTCGCGGCTTGCACGACCGCAACCCAGAAAGAGGAACCAGCGGTGCTCGAACGGGTCTCGACGGTCGACATTCAGGAACCACCGCCGCCCGCCTCCGCGCCCCCTCCCCCGGCGGAGATGGTCCAGACTGCTCCGGCACCTGCCATGATGATCGGACCGCAAAACCGGCAGGCTTCCTCCAAATTCAGATACGCTCCACCGGTGATGATACCGACCGACCCGGGCCGCGAGCGCTACGATGGCGAAGAAGTATCGCCGGTAAAGCTCGCCAGCACCGAGCCGGTCAGCACCTTCTCGGTGGATGTCGATACCGGAGCCTACGCCAACACAAGGCGGTTCCTGACCCAAGGGCAGTTGCCGCCGCAGGCGGCCGTGCGGACCGAGGAAATGATCAACTATTTCCGCTACAACTACAAACGCCCGGCTGACCGTTCACAGCCGTTCACGGTCACCACCGATGTCGCCAAGACACCGTGGAACGCAGACACCCGCCTGATGCGAATCGGACTGCGCGGTTACGACATTGCCCGCAACGAGCGCCCCGCGGCCAATCTAGTGTTCCTGATGGATGTGTCGGGGTCGATGGGCCGTCCTGAAAAGCTACCATTGGTGAAGACGGCTCTTTCCGGCCTCGCGGGCGAGCTGACCGCGAAGGATAAGGTCTCCATCGTCGTCTACGCCGGAGCGGCCGGTCTGGTGCTCGAACCAACCAGCGACACCAACAAAATCCGCCGCGCGCTGGCACGGCTCAATGCTGGCGGTTCGACCGCTGGGGGAGCTGGCATCCAGCTCGCTTACAACATCGCCGAGGACAATTTCATCAAAGGCGGCGTCAACCGCGTGATCCTCGCCACCGACGGCGATTTCAACGTCGGCGTTTCGGATCGCGATTCGCTAATCGAACTGATTGAGCGAAAACGCGACACCGGCATCACGCTCACCACGCTCGGCTTTGGCACCGGCAACTACAACGAAGCGATGATGGAGCAGATCGCCAACCACGGGAACGGTAACTACGCCTATATCGACACCGCGCTCGAAGCCAAGAAGGTGCTCGGCGATGAGATGAGTTCAACCCTGTTCACCATCGCCAAGGACGTGAAAATCCAGGTCGAATTCAACCCGGCAGTGATCTCCCAATACCGTCTGGTCGGGTACGAAAACCGAGCGCTTCGCGAAGAAGACTTCGACAATGACAAGGTCGATGCCGGCGATATCGGCGCAGGCCATCAGGTCACCGCGATCTACGAAGTCGTGCTTGCTGGCAAAAAGGGCTGGATCTCGCCGCGCCGTTACGAAGCCTCGCAAGCTGCCAAAAGCCGCATTGCCGAAGCGGCGCATGTGAAGCTGCGCTACAAACTTCCGAACGGCAGCAAATCGAAGCTGATCGACTATGTCGTCACCAATGATCAGCTGCAACGCGCCCGAGCCCCGCGCGGCGACTTCGCCTTCGCTACGGCAGTCGCGGCTTTCGGTCAGATCCTGCGCGGCGATGAAAAGATGAAGGACTTCGATTTCGACGATGTCGGCGTGCTTGCTGGCCGTCAGAACAATTACTGGCGGAAGGAATTCCTGAAGCTCAACGAATTGGCCGCTGGCATGAAGGGCGGCTGACGCCCAGCCATTCGGCCCACTCAACAAACAGACCGGCGTGCCGAAACAGGCGCGCCGGTCTTTTTGCTGTTTGAGACCGGCATTCAGGGGCTTGGGCGAATTGCTGCTGTCCTGCTAAGGCGCGCGCGACATTGATTCATTCAGGGGACACCTCACAATGACTTTCAACGAAGCTCTGCCGTATATCCTGGCCGGTCTGGCCGTCCTGCTGCTGTTCGTCGCATTCTACTATCTCGCCAACCGCAAAGCGACGGTGGTGGCTTCGGACAAGCGCGATGTGCTCGATGAAGGCGCTGCTCCGGCCAAGCGCAACGAAGCGCTGATCAACGCTCCCGCAGCGGCTACGAAATCTCCGGTCGAACCAGCGCCCGCTCAGGTTGCGGCACCCGTCCCTGCACCAGCGCCGGCTCCCACACCAGCACCCGCTCCGGCTCCTGCGCCCGTGCCTGCTCCTGCTCCGACCCCAGCTCCCGCGTCGACCGACGCTGCGGACGATCTCACAACAATCAAAGGCCTCGGACCGAAACTCGCGTCCATGCTCAACGAACAGGGCATCACCCGCTTTGCGCAGATTGCCGCATGGGACGACGCCGAAGTCGCGCGCATCGATGCGATGCTCGGACGCTTCAAAGGCCGCATCACTCGCGACAGCTGGGTTGACCAAGCCAAACTGCTCGCGGCTGGGGATGAATCGGGCTTCGCGGCGAAGTTCGGCCAAAACGGCTGAGAATTGATAGGGGTAATATGTCCAATTTGTGTTACAGCTATATGTGGACACGTAGGAGGACACTATGAGCCAGCGGATTCTGGTCGCTGAAGACGAATTGATCGTTGCTTTCGATCTTTGCGACACTGTCGAAGAAGCTGGCTTTGAAGTCGAAGGGCCGCATGCCGGTATCTCCTCTGCGATGCTCGCATTCCAGAAAGAGAAACCCGATCTCGCCATCCTGGATATCCAGCTTGATGATGGTGTGGTTTTTCCGCTCGCGAAGAAGCTCTCCGAAGAGAACATTCCGATCATCTTCCATTCGGGCCGTCACAGCCGCGAGGAAGTGGAAGAAAAATTCCCCTCGGCAACCACTCTGGCAAAGCCCTGCCCGCCGTCGGCCATGATCCGGGCGGTGAACCAGGTGCTTGAAGCGACGTAAGCTTTGATGATCGCTGAAACGAAACGAGGCGGGCCGATTGGCTCGCCTTTTTTGTGGCGTCATTCTCCCGACGCTATGCTTGCGACGCTATGCTTGCGACTCTTGGCCAAGCCTGCAAGAGAACAGGGCTAACAAGTTTCAGGAGTAACCAGTGAACGCCCCCCACAAAGTTGGCGCCTCCGCACCATCCTCGCCCTCGGGCATGGCTCCCTTCAATTGGGAAGATCCGTTCGATCTTGAAACCCAGCTGACTGAAGACGAACGGATGATCCGCGACACCGCGAATGCCTTCGCACAGTCCGAATTGCAGCCGCGCGTGATCGAAGCTTTCCGGAATGAGGTCAGCGCACCAGAGCTCTTTCCTCTGATGGGCCAGGCTGGCTTGCTCGGAGCGACCATTCCCGAAGAATACGGCGGTGTTGGTGCGAGCTATGTCGCCTATGGCCTGATCGCACGCGAGATTGAGCGCGTGGATAGCGGGTACCGCTCCATGGCCTCAGTTCAATCGAGCCTCGTGATGCACCCGATCTACGCCTACGGGTCGGAAGAGCAGAAGCAGAAGTATCTGCCCGGCCTTTCTTCTGGAGAACTCATCGGCTGTTTCGGCCTGACCGAACCCGATGCTGGGTCAGACCCGGCGGGCATGAAAACCTACGCCAAGAAAGACGGCGATGGGTATGTGATCTCTGGCTCGAAGACGTGGATCTCCAACTCGCCCTTCGCCGACGTGTTTGTCGTCTGGGCCAAAAGCGAAGAACATGGCGGCGGTATCCGCGGCTTTATCCTTGAGAAAGGGATGGAGGGACTGTCCGCGCCCAAGATCGACGGCAAGATTTCTCTGCGCGCTTCGACCACCGGCATGATCATGATGGATGAGGTCAAGCTGCCCGCCGACGCGCTGCTGCCGAATGTGCAGGGGCTGAAAGGTCCGTTCGGCTGTCTCAACCGTGCACGCTACGGCATCAGCTGGGGCGCAATGGGTGCTGCGGAATTCTGCCTTCACGCGGCCCGCCAATACGGTCTCGATCGCAAACAGTTCGAGCGTCCGCTGGCCGCAACGCAGCTCTACCAAAAGAAGCTCGCCGATATGATGAGCGATATTGCGCTGGGCCTTCAGGCAAGCCTGCGCGTCGGACGTTTGATCGACGAAGGCCGGTTTGCACCGGACATGATCAGCATCGTGAAGCGCAACAATGTCGGCAAGGCGCTCGATATCGCCCGGCAGGCGCGGGACATGCACGGCGGCAACGGTATTTCCGAGGAATATCAGGTGATCCGCCACGCCGTGAACCTCGAAACGGTCAACACCTACGAAGGCACGCACGATGTCCATGCACTGATCCTTGGCCGCGCGATTACGGGCATCGCAGCGTTTTGATGCCTAGGATTCGTCATCGCGAGCGACCGCAGGGAGCGCGGCGATCCATGGCCCGGCCGGCTCCGCAAGTGCAGTCCATGGATTGCCGCGCGGCTTCGCCGCTCGCAATGACGAGGAAGTGATGAAGCTGCACGGCTACTATCGCAGCTCCACCAGCTACCGCCTGCGGATCGCGCTGGAGCTAAAAGGTCTCGACTACGAGAATATCCCGGTCAACCTGCTCGAAGCCGAGCAGAAGGGCGACGCCTACACATCGCGCAACCCATTCGGCTCCGTTCCGATGCTGGAGGCCGATGGCCGCGACCGAGCGCAATCCATGGCACTTCTTGAATGGCTCGACGAGGCGTACCCGGAAAACCCGCTGCTGCCCGCCGATCTCGAAGCGCGTTACACTGCGCGTGAGCTGACCTATGCGATCGCAACCGAACTGCATGCGCCGCTCAACCTGCCGGTGCTCAAATATCTGAAAGACCCGCTCGGCCATCCGCAGCGGGTAATCGATCACTGGTATCGCCATTGGCTCAAGCGCACGCTCGATCCGGTTGAAGCGCGGCTCAAACAGATCGGAACCGAGAATTTCCTTGGCGATAAACCCGGTCTGTTCGAAACCGTGCTGATCCCGCAGATCTATAATGCTCGCCGGTTCCATTACGACCTGACATTGCACCCGCGAATTACGAAGATCGAAGCCGCCTGCCTCGGCCTGCCGGAATTCCAGCGCGCGCATCCTGAAAACCAACCCGACAATCCGAATAGGGCCTGACGTCTATGAAACTCGCCACACTCAACGATGGAACACGCGACGGCAAATTGGTCGTCGTTTCCAAGGACCTGACCCGCTGCTGCGCCGCCGGATATATCGCCCCGACAATGCAGGCCGCGCTCGACGATTGGGCGCGGATTGCGCCGGAGCTGGAAGTGCTGGCCCGTGATGTTGAACATGAAACGGTGCCGTGCGAACGCTTCCATGAGCGGCAGGCGCATTCGCCGCTGCCGCGCGCGTACCAGTGGGCAGACGGCTCGGCCTATATCAATCACGTCGAGTTGGTGCGGCAGGCGCGCGGTGCGACAGTGCCCGATAGTTTCTATCACGACCCACTAATGTATCAGGGCGGCAGCGACGGTTTCCTGCCCCCGCGCGCCGACATTCCGCTGGGTGACACGGCGTGGGGCTGTGACATGGAAGGCGAAGTCGCCGTAATCGTCGACGACGTGCCGATGGGCGTTTCGGCGGAAGATGCAGCGAAGCACATCAAGCTTGTGATGCTGGTCAACGACGTGTCCCTGCGCGGGCTAATCCCGGGCGAACTCGCCAAGGGTTTCGGCTTCTTCCAGTCCAAGCCTGCGAGCGCGTTCTCGCCGGTTGCAGTCACACCCGATGAGCTGGGCGATGCGTGGAAGGATTCGCTGATCCACCTGCCGTTGATGGTCGATTACAATGGCGAGCCATTTGGCCGCGCAGAGGTCGGCGTGGATGCGACCTTCAACCTCTCGCAATTGGTCGCGCATGCGGCAAAGACCCGCTCGCTGACAGCTGGCTCGATCATCGGCTCCGGCACGATCTCGAACAAGGGCGCAGATGGCGGCCCCGGCAAGTCGGTCGCCGAAGGCGGCCTCGGCTATTCCTGCATTGCCGAAATCCGCATGATCGAAACGATCCGCGACGGCGAAGCAAAGACGCGCTTTATGGCACCAGGCGATACGGTGAAGGTCGAGATGCGGGACGCAGATAACCACTCGATCTTTGGCAGCATCGAGCAGACGGTGGTGGGGGTTTAGGCCTCAAGCTTAGGCAGCTCGGTGACCATCGGCTTGTGACTCCAGCGCTCGGCTAGCTTCAGGATGTCCGTCCCCGCGAGTGTAACTGTCGCCGTGTTGCGAAGCGGGTGAACGCCAACTGCATCATCGCCGGACAGCTCCGCGTCGAGTACCAGCTTGATGCTATCCGGCTCGGCGTTGATCATTGCCAGCGGCGTGACTGATCCGGGCTTTATGCCGATCAGGCGCTCCATATCTTCCGCCTTGCCGAAGCTCAGGCGCTTGCTCCCGATCTGTGCGGGAACACCTTTCAGGTTCACCCGAGCCTCCGCCGGAACCGTCAGCAGGAAGAACGCCCCGCCTGCGTCTTTCAGGAACAGGTTCTTGGTGTGCAGGCAGGCAATGTCGGTCTTGATCGCGCGGCTTTCCTCGACGGTGAAGACTGCCTCATGCTCATGGACTGCGTGCGCGATGCCGAGCTCGCGTAGGTCCTCCATCAATCCCGCTTCGCCGCGCATGGTCAGACGTCGGTCGCCTTATAGGCCGTGGCCTCATCGCCTGTGTTTGGCGTATCCTTGGGATCGATGATCACCATCTTCACCTCACCCTCCGGCACGCGTGGAAAGTGTTCCACACCGCGCGGGACAATGATCATCTCGCCCGGTCCGATCACTTCGATGCGGTCGCGGAATTCCATGTGAAGCTCGCCTTCGATCACCAGGAACAGCTCATCGCTGTCCGGGTGGCTGTGCCATTGAAAGTCGCCTGACGCCTTTGCCAGCCGCACCTCGTTGTCATTGTAGCGCCCGGCGATGCGCGGTGCCCAATGCTCGTCGAACAGCGCGAATTTCTCCGCCAGATTGACCTTGGTGCCCATCAGTAAACGACCACGCTGCGGATGCTCTCGCCGGCATGCATCAGGTCGAAGCCTGTGTTGATCTCTTCCAGCGTCAGCTTGTGGGTGATCATCGGGTCGATCGCGATCTTGCCGTTCATGTACCAGTCGACGATCTTGGGAACGTCCGTGCGCCCTTTTGCCCCGCCGAACGCGGTGCCGCGCCAGTTGCGTCCGGTCACCAGCTGGAATGGGCGCGTCGCGATTTCCTTGCCCGCTTCAGCCACACCGATGATGATCGAAGTGCCCCAGCCCTTGTGGCAACATTCCAGCGCGTCGCGCATCACATCGATGTTACCGGTGCAATCGAACGAGTAATCCGCGCCGCCATCGAGCATTTCAACCAAGTGCGCGACCACGTCCGACGTCTCTTTGGGGTTCACGAAGTCCGTCATGCCGAACTTCTCCCCCCATTCGCGTTTGGCTGGGTTGAGGTCGACGCCCACGATCCGGTCGGCCCCCGCCATCCGTGCACCCTGGATCACGTTCAGCCCGATCCCGCCAAGCCCGAACACGACCACATTGTCGCCGGGCTGCACCTTGGCCGTGTTGGTTACGGCACCTACGCCGGTCGTCACCCCGCAGCCGACATAACAGGCGCTTTCAAACGGAGCGTCCGTTCGTATCTTGGCGACTGCAATCTCAGGCAGGACCGTGAAGTTCGAGAAGGTTGAACAGCCCATATAGTGGTAGATCGTCTCGCCCTTATAGCTGAAGCGCGAGGTGCCGTCGGGCATCAGGCCCTGCCCCTGCGTCGCGCGGATTGCGCTGCACAGATTGGTCTTGCCGCTCAGGCACATTTTACACTGACGGCATTCCGGCGTGTAGAGCGGGATGACGTGATCGCCGGGCGCAACCGAAGTCACACCCGCGCCAACTTCACGCACCACGCCAGCGCCCTCATGTCCGAGAATGCTCGGAAACAGCCCTTCGCTGTCCAGCCCATCAAGCGTGTAAGCATCGGTGTGGCACAGGCCGGTCGCCATGATTTCGACCAGCACTTCGCCCGCTTTGGGACCTTCGAGATCAAGCTCGACGATCTCCAGCGGTTGCTTCGCTTCGAATGCTACGGCGGCTCGGGTCTTCATGGGCGCTCCCTCCATTTCGTTTGGAGAGAGCGCAACACGGCTTAGGCTACCGCGTCAAGACGCTGTAGTACCCTCCGCAGGACGATGTGCTTTGCGCTCGTCAAGTTCGTCGACAAAACCGTGGTTCACATCGCGGTGCTCGGCTTCGTCGGCACGCACGGCGATGATGACATCGCGCAGCCGCGCGTTTTGCGGCAACTGCCAGTAATCAATTGCCAACTGAGGTGCGGGCACATTCTCATGCCTTCCCGCATCAACTTCGGCCAGATAGCTGGTGTAGCTGATCACGGCCTCTTCTTCGAAGTACCCGACCACACGGTGTGCGGTGCGCGGGGCAAACAGGTAGAGGAAGAAGTAAAGGTTGTAGAAGACCAACTGGGTGGCTGCGATCAGGAACCGCTCGAACGCATTGGGCTGAGCGATCTCGATGAAGGTCATCAGATGCATCCGCTCGTTCTCTGCTTCGTCGAGCAGAGTGCGGATCCAGCCCTCATCATCGCGCATTTTGCGAAGCGCGGTCAGGTGTTGCCACAGCCCGCCAACCATGCCGGGAACGGCCGCCACAGTTTCGAGCACCACGGCGCGGTGGCCATAACGCTTGGCGAAGAATGTATCGGCAAAGAAACGCAGCAACTTGACGAAGCCGAAAGCGATCTTGTCGCTCCGGGTCACCGGCGCAACATGGGCGGTCAGGTCGGCATCGTAGTTGACTTGGCGAACGGGCGGAGCGGGCTTTACGTGTTGCATTTGACGGCCTCTTTGGCGCGAAAGTTGAGAGTATGTTTCACTTAACTCAACGCGCACTTGGGCCTTTTGCTCCCGAAAGCCTATGCGATTCTCGGCAGCATATGTTCTGTCTGATGCAACTAAGCGAAGCCCAGGCTCTCTGCTACGTCGACATTGGCAATCTTGCCCGCATGCACATTCAGCCCAAGCGCCAGATGCGGATCATCCTCACACGCCTTCATGCCCTTGTTTGCCAAGGCTAATCCGAACGGCATCGTCGCATTGTTGAGCGCATAGCTGGACGTATGCGGCACTGCGCCCGGCATGTTGGCGACGCAGTAATGGATGATGTCGTCGACCAGATAGGTCGGGTTTTCATGCGTTGTCGCTTTGGAGGTTTCAAAGCACCCGCCCTGATCGATTGCGACATCGACCAGCACCGCGCGGTGCTTCATCAGCCCAAGCATTTCGCGGCTGACGAGACGCGGCGCGTTCTTGCCAGGCACCAGCACCGCGCCGATCACAACATCGGCATCGGTGATCGCGTCTTCGATCGTGCCGGCATTCGAGTATCGCGTGGTGGCGCGGCCTTCAAACAACTCGTCGAGCTCGCGAATGCGCGGCAATGAGCGATCGATGATTTCGACATTCGCGCCCAGACCGACGGCCATACGCGCCGCATGCGTGCCGACCACGCCGCCGCCGATCACCACGACCTTGGCCGGAAGCACGCCGGGGACACCACCCATCAGGATGCCGCGACCGCCATTGTTCTTGTGGCTAGAATGCGCGCTGGCTTCGACTGCGAGACGGCCGGCGACTTCGCTCATCGGGGCGAGCAGCGGCAGCGAGCCATCAGGCGCGGTTACCGTCTCATAGGCGACTGCAGACACGCCGGATTCCATCAATCCGCGCGCCTGATCGGGATCAGGGGCGAGGTGGAGATAGGTGAACAGGATCTGCCCTTCGCGAAGCTGCACCCATTCGTTCGGTTGCGGTTCTTTCACCTTCACGACCATGGCGGCGCGGGCGAACACTTCCTCAGCGCTGTCGACGATCTGCGCACCGATTGCGCGGTAATCCTCATCGGTCTTGCTGATCCCCATCCCGGCGTTGGTCTCTACGATCACTTCGTGACCCGCAGCGACATATTCGCGCACGGCTTCTGGTGTCAGACCGACACGGTATTCGTGGTTTTTGATTTCCTTGGGGACGCCGACCAGCATGATTCGCTCCTGCGATTGGGGGTGTCATTCGATAACTGACGCGCAACATAATTTCAATCGAGAGTAAGCATGCTCCGATCGAAAATTCAGTTTGGGCCAGTGTTGCTTTCCTACTACCGTCCATTCATGGCAATTCGAAGCCGGGCTGAAGGCTAATAATCAGGCCTTCTCCCGCCAGAGTGTCAACTTCGCTGAATTCGAAATTATTATTATAATTCAGCACTATAAATTCAGAATTGCGGGGTGACATAGTGTCAACTTTGTCACCTTCACAGGATCGAGGACCGCAGGCATGACCGACTATCCCAAACTGAAGATGTTCATCGGCGGCGAATGGATCGCGGATGGCGGTGCCGGAACCATGCCTGTCACCAATCCCGCGAATGAGGCGGTGCTGGGCCAATGCCCGAAAGCTTCAGCGGAGCAGCTCGATGCAGCGCTGGCCGCGGCGGATCAGGGCTTCGCCATCTGGAGCCGCACGCCAGGCATCGAGAGATATCGCATTCTGCGGCGCGCTGGCGAGTTGCTGCGTGAGCGCGCTCCGGACATCGCAAAGGTCATCACCGCTGAAATGGGCAAGCCGCATGCACAGGCTTTGCCAGAGGTCGCAGTGTCCGGCGATGTGATCGACTTTCTGGCCGAGGAAGCGAAGCGCCAGGGCGGGCGTTTGGTGCCGGTACGCAGTCCGTCGCTCCTGTCACAGCAGGTGACGCATGAGCCCGTCGGTCCGGCAGTGCTGCTGACGCCGTGGAATTTCCCGGTGAACTTGCCGGCGCGCAAGCTGGGCGGTGCATTGGCCGCCGGTTGCTCGGTCATTTTCAAGCCCGCCGAGGACACCCCGGCGAGCGCGCAATTGCTGGTCGAGTGCTTCGTCGACGCGGGTCTGCCAAAGGGCGTTCTCAACCTCGTTTATGGCGACCCCGGACCTGTGTCCGAGCATCTGATCGCCTCCCCGATCACCCGCAAGGTCAGCTTCACCGGTTCTACGGCGGTGGGCAAACATCTGGGTGCATTGGCCGCGCAGGGGATGAAGCGCTTCACGCCTGAGCTGGGCGGACACGCACCGGTCGTGATCGGTGAAAGCGCCGACTTCGAGCGCACTTTGGCAGCCTGTGTCGGCGGCAAGTTCCGCAATGCCGGGCAAGTCTGCGTTTCGCCTACGCGGTTCCTGGTGGCTCGCGGCATTTACGACAAGTTCGTCAGCGAATTCGCCGCGCGTGCTTCGGCTATTTCGGTCGGCGATGCTGGCGCGGATGAAAGCGTCGAGATGGGGCCATTGGCACACGAACGCCGGATCGCGGCGATGGAGAACGTGCTTGGAGACCTTGGCGGCGACAAGGGCGAGATCGTGACTGGTGGTTCAGCAATCACGAATTCAAACGGGTTCTTTTTCCAGCCAACCGTGGTTGCGAACCCGGCACCCGATAGCAGGCTGATGACCGAGGAACCGTTCGGTCCGGTCGCCGGTATCGTGCCGTATGACTCAATCGAGGAAGCCGTGCGGATCGCCAATTCGCTGCGCTACGGATTGGCATCCTATGCCTTCACCGGGTCGCTGGACGAGAGCGCCTATCTCGGACGCGCGCTGCGGTCGGGAATGGTCGCGATCAACCACTTCTCGGTCTCATCGCCCGAAACGCCATTTGGCGGCGTCGGTGACAGCGGGTTTGGATCGGAAAGCGGTGAGGAAGGCTATCTCGGCTACACCGAGACCAAGCTGGTCACCATCGGGAAATCAGGTGCTTAGCCCGATAAGTTAGCCGGCCAGCGGCTAACACAGAATGCTTCAACCGCGCGAAAGCAGTCGCGAAAACAGCGAGCGGCGTCTCGGCATCGGGCGGATCCGTCCGTAACGCGCACGGCGCGAAAGCTCGTCTCCAAAGCACACAGTCCGGCCCATGGCATCCGGCCCGCTAGAGATGATTGTTGGTTTTTCCATTCGCGGCGTCCCCGATTCGCGACTTATTATTACCGTAAGCTAACAGGGAAAGTGTGGAAAACTGAGTCAAAAGTTGTCGTTTCCATACAATTTTACGTTTTTGGCGGTTGAAGCGGACCTCAACGATCCGTTCGAACCGCTCCGGCCTCGCGCACCGCTTCAAGCGTCGGGTAGCCATTGACCGCCATCAGCAAGTCCGCCTCGGCCAGGATCGAACGCAGCACCCACTCCGCCCCTTTCGCCCCGCCCAGTGCCAGTCCGTAAGTGTAGGGACGGCCCACTCCCACGGCGGTCGCACCCAATGCCAAGGCCTTGACCGCGTCGCTGCCCGAGCGAATTCCGCTGTCAAACAGGACCGGCAGATCGCCTGCGGCTTTCACCACATCACCCAGCAGATCGATGGTCGCGATGCCGCCATTGGCCTGACGCCCGCCGTGATTGGAGCAGTAGATCGCATCGGCTCCATGTTCGACCGCTTTGCGCGCATCGTCCGGATGGCAAATCCCTTTGAGCACAATCGGCAGGTCGGTGACCGACTTGAACCATTCGATATGCTCCCAGGTCAGCACCTGCCCGAAGGTCGCGGCCCAGATCATGATCGCCGTCTGCATGTCCTCTTCGGGCGGCTTCGGCAGCAGCTTGAGGAATTCCGGATCGGTCATGTAATTCTGAAGCACCTTGCCGCGCAGTTGCGGAAAGTTCGACGCATTCAGATCGCGCGGTCGCCAGCCGGTCACCCAAGTGTCCAAGGTCACCACCAGCGCCTTGTAACCCGCCTTCTCGGCGCGCTTGATCATGCTCTCGGCAACATCCTTGTTGCGAGAGGTGTATAGCTGGAACCACGGCGCCGTGTCGCCGCACGCGGCATAAACATCCTCGAGCGGATCGTTCGAAAGCGTCGAGGCGCAGAATGGAACGCCAGTCGCCGCCGAAGCCTGCGCTGCTGCGATATCGCCGTGGCGATCCTGCGAAGCTTCCCCGTTGAGGCCAATCGGAGCCATGAACAGCGGGTTGTCGTATTTCTGGCCGAAGATCTCGATCGACAGGTCACGCTCACCGCAATCGACCATCATGCGCGGGATCATACCCCAGTGATGAAACGCGTCGGCGTTCTGGTCCTGCGTATGCTCATCGCCGCAGCCGCCGGCGACATAGTTCGTCATCATCGGCCCGAGCGCCTCGTGCGCGCGCTTTTCCAGCGTGGCGAAATCGACCGGATAATCAGGCAGTTTGCCTTGCAGACCGGCGTTATAGATCTCGTTCTGCATCGCGCCGAAATAGCTCATCTTGTGTCCTCTCCTGCGTCTCTCTTTGACGCGGAGATTGAGCCGATGCGCAAGCGCCCGGCAAGCGATTTTATCGGATCAACTGACGAGCCGCTGGATTTGGGGCCGCACTTTGAGGAACCGGACATAGAGCCATTCAAGCACGCGCAACACGGCGCGATTGCGGGCTACCCGCCCCAACCATCGCATGCTCGGTATCGCCCGCCACATCGCCGCGAAAGCCTCTGCTCCGCTCAACACGCGGCCATCTTCCTCGGCGTGGAACCGCGCAAGCAATTCGCGCTGATCGATGGGGCAGGACGGGTCAGCGTCTTCGGACACGTCGACGAAGTCGATGGCCCTGTCACGGTCGAGCCGCCGCATCAGCGCAATCTCGCGTTGGCACAGCGGACAGGCACCGTCGAACCAGACTTTCAGCTTGGGAGAAGACGCATCGGACACACCCCCTGAATGCATCCTCCCCGCTTTCGTTCCGCTACTGCTTGATGAACCGCACCGCCGCGCCGCCCGACGACGCGAGCGGCAGCGTCATGGTTTCACCTGCTGTCAAATCGCGGCTCTCGATCACGTAGCTGTAGGGATTGGTGTCCCAATGCGCGTCATCGCCATCGCGATAGACCTGCGCCGTGTAGGTCGCGCCCGGCTCGAGGAAGTCGAGCGTCACGGTGACATTGCGAGCCGTCGCGTCGGTGACTGCGCCAAGGAACCAGTCGGTCCCGCCGCGCTCCTGCCGCGCGATCGCGACATATTCGCCGACTTCGCCTTCGAGCGCGACGCTCTCCTCCCAGTCGGCTGGCACATCCTTGATGAACTGAAACGCCTCCATACGCTCCTCATAATGCTCGGGCAGATCGGCCGCCATTTGCAGCGGTGAATAGAGCACAACGTATAGCGCGAGTTGCTTGGCCAGTGTTGTCTGAGGCCTGTTCGAAGCATCGCCGCGCTGCATATCTTCACGCACCGGCGGCTTCTCATTGGGCCGCAGGTTGAAGATGCCCGGTGTGAAATCCATCGGGCCGCTCAGCATGCGCGTGTAAGCGAGGATCGAGATATGCTCGGGTGGATTGGGTGGCGTGCCCCACGCGTTGAACTCCATTCCCCGAGCGCCTTCACGGGTCATCCAGTTGGGATAAGTGCGGCGAAGTCCCGTATCCTTGACCGGCTCGTGTGCGTTGATCGAAATCTTGCGCTTGGCGGCCTCGCGCACGGCGTGCAGGTGATGGTCGACCATGAATTGACTGTCGTGCCATTCATATTGTTTCACGCCATCTTCGTCATAACTGACGATATCGCCCGCATCGGCGACGTAGCCGGTCTTCACCTGCGTAACGCCGACCTTTTCGTAAAGGTCATATGCGTCGCCCATCTGCGCTTCGTAATTGGCGACATTGCCGCTCGTTTCGTGGTGGCCGATAATCCGCACACCCTTCGACATAGCGTATTTGCTCAGCTCCTCGAGATCGAAATCGGGATAGGCTTCGGTGAAATTGAATAGCTCACCATTGTTGAACCAGTCGCCGTCCCAGCCGATGTTCCAACCCTCGACCAGCACGCCTTTGAACCCATGCTCGGCAGCGAAATCGATATAGCGCTTCGTGTCTTCATTGTTGGCGCCGTGGACACCGTCATTGCCCCAGGTGCGCTCGCGAATATGCATGGCCCACCAGATGCCGACATATTTGCCGGGTTCCACCCAAGAGACGTCGCCCAGCTTGTTGGGCTCGTTGAGATTGAGAATGATGTCGGAATTGATCAATCCCGGAGCATCGGGCGCAATCTGGATCGTACGCCATGGAGACTTGAACGGAGCCTTGGTGTGCACCTTGATACCGTCCGATCCAGCACGCAGCTCTGCTTCGAAACTGCCGGGACGGAGCGCAAGCAGCGACATGCCCGAGTAATCGACCAATGCCGCTTCGTGGATTGAAATGTGCAGCCCGTTCGGCTGGCGGAAAGTCACCGGAGTGTGCGCGTCGTCGACCACAGCCGCCTTGCCGGTGCGATAGATGTATTCGTAGCGATTGAACTGCCGGCTGGGCGTCCACCATGCATCGGCATCGCCGCCAATGCTGAATTGCGTCAGTTCATCGGTGATCCGGATATCGCCTGCGAGCGCCTCGGTCGGTAGCAGCTCATAACGAAAGCCGAGGCCCGTATCGAAGACACGGAAAGCCACAACCATCGCACGCGCAGGCCCCTCCTTGGGAATAAATCCTACCCGCAATTCATTGTAGTGGTTGCGCACCAATCGCCGCTCGCCCCAGGGTTGCTCCCAGGTTTCGTCGGTCGTGGTGACGTCTGCCGTACCCCTGATCTCAAGGCCGTCCTCGAACCCGTGATGATCGGCGAACAGCAGCCCAAGCCGCGCGGGCTCCATCACGACCTCACCGCCATAGCTAACTGTGTAGGTCGCGTGTCCGCCTTCGTCCGATACGGCTACGGTGATATTTCCATCGGGAGACGAGACTTCGAGAGTCCCTGCGTGAAGCGGTCCGAACGCCGTCAGGCCAAGCACCAGCGCAGCGGCAAGTTTCATCCATGATCCCAGCATTTCTCTCTCTCCCGCAGGCTCTTCTGCAAAATCCTGCAAATATTTGCACTCTCGGTCGCGCATAATATGAATTTCCCTCTTTTCTCCAAGTGAAAACTATGCAAATTTTTGCACAGAAGGACGGTTTGCGGGATCAAGCCGCCGCGAGGGGATCACATGGCGACCACCATCCGCATGACGAAATTGCTGGCAGGTTGTGCTTGCGCGCTGGCTTTGAGCGCTTGCGGGGGAGAAGACAACGCGCCCGCTCCGGCAGGAGCCGCAATCGGTGGCGGCGGGCCGACGCCCACGCCTTCGCCGACACAGACGACAGCGACATTGCCCGCTGGTGCCAACACCACGTTCGCCAATCGCACGGCGCAGATGCAGGTGGTGCATAGTTTCGGCTTCGGCGCCGGACTCAACCCGATGGTCGCACAGTTCGCGGGCGGTGCGGCCTCTGGCGATATCGACAATGATGGCGACCTCGACGTGTTCGTCACGCGCGGTGATAACGGCCCCAACCTGCTTTATGTAAACCAAGGCGGTGCCCGGTTCGAGGAACGGGCGGTGCCAGCGGGGCTCGCCTTCACGCTCGGCGCTGGCGTCAATGGTCGACACAGTGGGCCGACTTTCGGCGATCTGGACGGCGATGGCGATCTCGATCTCTTGCTCGGCGGGCTGGAAAGCGGTCCCACCAAGCTCTTCCTCAACGATGGCGCTGGCAGCTTTTCCGACGCGACCGCTGGTTCAGGCTTCGACAATGCGACAACCACCCAGACCATCTCGATGGCGCTTGGTGACTACGACGCCGATGGCGATCTCGATGTACTAATGGCGCATTGGGGGACACCGCGAAATCCTTCGGTTCCGGGGGAGACCGAAACTCTCTGGCGCAATGACAGCGCACCGGGAGCGCCGCGCTTCACGCCGGTCAGCCAAGTCAGCGGCATCGCCAATCTGCTCGCCTTCGAACTACCGACTGGTGTTCTGGGCCCCAATTTCGACTACACTTTCGCTCCCAACTTCGTGGACATTGATGGCGACCGCGACATCGACATTTTGATGGTGTCCGACTTTCGCGGGTCAAAGGTGCTGGTCAATAATGGCAACGGCATGTTCAGCAGTGTGGGTTTCATCCCCGACGACGAGAACGGCATGGGTAGCGCGATCGGCGATTTCGACAATGATGGCGACTTCGACTGGTTCGTCTCCTCGATCAACGGCAACCGCTTGTTCGAAAATCTCGGCGGGGCGAACTTCCAGCGGAACTCCGCATCCGGGGTCGAACCCGGCGGCTGGGGCTGGGGATCGTGCTTTGCCGATTTCAACGCCGATGGCTGGCTCGACATTTACCAGACCAATGGCTGGGAAGCGGGCAAGGACCCATCGGCCTCCAACTATGTCGATGACACGTCGCGGCTGTGGATGA
The DNA here is from genome assembly GCF_947499705.1 of uncultured Erythrobacter sp. Classification (NCBI taxonomy): domain Bacteria; kingdom Pseudomonadati; phylum Pseudomonadota; class Alphaproteobacteria; order Sphingomonadales; family Erythrobacteraceae; genus Erythrobacter; species uncultured Erythrobacter sp. Next base: position 1,960,627 of record NZ_CANMPJ010000001.1, read on the forward strand.
GCAAGGGCGACGGGACGTTCAGCGATGCGGCCCAAGCGTCGAGCATGCTCGACACCGATCAGGGGCGCGGGATCGTGTGCGACGATTTCGACAATGACGGCGATGTCGATGTGCTGTTGCTGACGGCTGAGCCGACCGGCTCCGCTATTTACTGGGAGAACCAGCTAAGCGGCGCGAACACGATCAAGGTGCGGCTGCGCGGGAAGGCTCCCAACACATTTGCTGTGGGCGCAGTCATCGAGCTGACGATATCGGACGCCACGCAACGCCGTATGGTGAGCGTAAACAGCAACTTCACTTCGCACAATTCGACCGAGCAGATTTTCGGCCTCGGCCCGAACACGCAAGGCGGATTGCGGGTGATATGGCCTGATGGATCAGAAACGATTCAACCAAATGTCAGCGCGGGTCAGACGCTGGTGATCCAGCAACCCTAGGTCACTCGATCTCACGGAAGATGCGGTAGCCCCAAGGGGCAAGTGTAATTGCTTCGTCTGCACCCTCGAGCCTTGCGCTGACACCTGACAGCGCATCAACGTAGTTGCCATGGTGCCGCGCCAATTCGAATTCGACCGACTGCGGTCGCGGCGAAAGGTTGAACACGGCAAATACGCGCTCGCCTGCGCCGCCCCGCACGAAGCTCAGGACATCAGCGCTGGCATTGCTCGGCACCTCGACCATCAAGGCACCGTGCTCACCATTCCATAGCGCGCGCTCTTCGGTCTTGAGTGCGATCAACTGGCGGAAAAGAGCGTCATACTCGCCGACCTTCCACTCGATTTCGTCCTTGGTGAAGAATTCGAGCTGCTTGTCGAGATCGGCCTCTTGCCCGTTGTAAATCAGGGGCATTCCCGGCCCAACAAAGCTGAGCGCGATTGCCGCTTCGTAGGCCGGTCCGTAGATATCCGATGCCACACCGTCCCACGAATTTTGATCGTGATTGTCGGTGTAGGTCATTCGGTAAGCAGCGCGCGGCCAGGTGGTTTGCTGCCCTGCATAATAGCCGCGCATTGCCCCTGCCCCGCTGCCATTGGCGACAAGCTCCTGCATCGCCTCTTTCCAGCCCCAGGCGTAGGTTGCGTCGAAGGCGCGCGCATGCAGGTCTCGGGTCTGCCATTCGGCGAGCATAAAGACGGGTTTGACTGCCTCCAACTCCATGCGGGCAGTCTCCCAAAAATCGAGCGGGACATATCCAGCGACATCCGCGCGGTATCCGTCGATATCGAATTCGCGGACCCAATAGGTCAGGCTTTCGCTCATGTACTGGCGCATCGCCGGGTTCGAATAGTCGAAGTCGACGACGTCAGACCAATCGGTCCCTTCTGGCGGCATGAAGTCACCTTCTGGCGTCTTTAGGTACCAATCGGGATGCTCTTCGGTGAGCGGATTGTCCCATGCCGAGTGGTTTGCGACCCAATCGAGAATGACCTTCAGGCCAAGCTCATGCGCCGCATCCACGAAGGCGCGAAATTCCTCTTCAGTGCCGAGATCGGGATTGATCGCGCGATAATCCTTCACCGAATACGGGCTGCCCAACTCGCCCTTGCGTTGCTCCTCCCCAATCGGATGGATCGGCATCAACCAGACGATATCGACGCCCATCTCTGCCAGCCGGGGCAGTTGTTCTTGCGCGGCAGCGAACGTGCCTTCGGGCGAGAACTGCCGCGTGTTCATCTGGTAGATGACGGCGTCCTTGGTCCAGTCATGCGCTTCGACCTGGACATAGGGATTGGGAGTGTAGCTCGGACCGATGATCTCGTCCGTATCGCAACCGGCCAGTGCCAACGTCGCGGCGATAGCTGTAAATAGCCGCTTCATTGCGCAGGCTCCGTCGCGACGCCGTGCTTTTCCTGCAGGGCCGTTGCTCCGTCGGTCACAAAGAATGTCGCGATCGCCGCGAGCACAAACGATACCGCAGAAATCATCAGCGCCCAGATTGGCGCGCCTTCGAAGAAAGTCGTCAGCAGGAAACCAAGCAGGGTAGCGGCGACTAGCTGAGGCACGACGATGAAGATGTTAAAGATCCCCATATAGATGCCCATCTTCTTCGCAGGCACGGAACCGGCGAGGATCGCATAGGGCAGCGACACGATCGAAGCCCAGGCGATGCCCACCCCAACCATCGGAATCCACAGCAGGTTCGGATCGCGGATCATCAGCATCGCGGCGAACCCGGCTGCTCCGATAAACAGATTGGCCGCATGCAGCCGCCGCCGGTCCATCCGCGCGGCAATCCAGATAAAGCCGAGCGCAGCCGCCGCAGCGATCCCGTTGCGCACGGAGCCGAGCAGCCCCCACCAATCGGCGGCGTCCTGATACCCCTGCGTCGCGGGATCGGGCGATGAGAAGTGGAACTCCGCCACGGCAGGCGTGCCGTAAATCCACATTGAGAACATCGCGAACCAGCTGAAGAATTGCACCACGGCGAGCTGGCGCATGGTCTTTGGCATGGCGAACAGATCGTTGACGACTTCCATAAAGCCGTTCTGGTCGTTGCCGCCGCTGCGCATCATTCCTGCTACGATCTGGATAACCCCGAAGACAGCGATCAACCCCGCAAGAACGTAGAGCTCTTGCGCAATCTCAACCTCGCCCAACCAGGCAGGCTTGGGATCGCCGCGTCCGTAAAATACGAAAGCCGCGAAGGCCGCGCCTATAAGAACCCAAACGAGCCCCCCGCTTTGAAACTGGCCGGCGCTGCGTCGCACAGTTTCCGCATCCGATGCCTCAATGCCGAGCGCCTCATGCCGCGCGGCTTCATAGGCGGCAATCTGTTCCGGGCTGTATTCCTTGGTCGTGAACACGGTCCAGCACACCGCCGCAAGCAAGGCAGCCCCGCCAAGATAGAACGCCCATTGCACCGTCTCGGGAATCTCACCGGCAGGCGCGACGTTGGAGAGGCCCATCCAGTTAGTCATCATCCACGGCAGCGCCCCGGCGATCACCGCCCCTACCCCGATGAAGAAGCTTTGCATCGCATAGCCCTTGGTCCGCTGCCGGTCGGGCAGATTGTCGCCGACAAAGGCACGGAACGGCTCCATCGTGATGTTGAGCGAGGCATCCATGATCCACAACATGCCTGCCGCAACCCACAGGGTCGGTGAATTGGGCATGATGAAAAGCGCGAGGCTGGCCAGGATTGCGCCGAGCAGGAAATACGGTCGGCGCCGCCCAAACCGGCCCCATGTATTGTCGGAGAGGTGTCCGATAATCGGTTGAACGATCAGCCCGGTCATCGGGGCGGCAATCCAAAGGATCGCCAGCTCATTTACTTCTGCGCCAAGCGTCTGGAATATACGGCTGACATTGCCGTTTTGCAGGTCGAACCCGATCTGGATACCGAGAAATCCGAAACTCATGTTCCAGATTTGCATCGGGTCCATCGCCGGTTTGCGCCCGGCCTTGATGGCTGTGTCCGTCATGTGATCCCTCTCGCCCATTTCACCGGAACACGGTACAAGTGCACGTGTCCGGCTGATCCCTGCCGCGTATTGATGCGGCGATTGCGGCGCATCTATGGCGCTCTCTGTGTGCGACACTGTGCCGAGACTGCAAAGATTTGCAAGAACCTTTGTTTTTTGCTGTGGCAAAAACGCAATATGATCGACGCAATTCTACGTATATCTTTTAAATCAAACGTGAAATTCCGATCATGTCTAATTCAGTACCAATCATACAAAGATTTGCAAATTTTCTCCTGTAATGGCATTCCAGTGTGCGGAGGGGCAAATTGATGAGACGAATCCTGCTACCGATTCTGGGGGCTGCTTGCGTTGCGGCCGGACCGAGTTCGGCAATGAACGAACCACCGGCCGATGTGCCCGCAGGGAACGCCGCTTTGTCGGACGCGATTTCGGAGCGCTTGCCCGAAGATGAAGTGGTCTATTTCGTCCTGCCAGACAGGTTCGAGAACGGCGATCCGACCAATGATCGCGGCGGAATCGAAGGAGACCGGCTGACCCATGGCTTCGACCCTGCGCACAAGGGCTTCTATCACGGCGGCGATCTGAAAGGTCTGACCGCGAAGCTCGACTACATCCAGGACATGGGCGTAACCGCGATCTGGTTCGCGCCGATCTTCGAGAACAAGCCGGTTCAGGGCGGCGCAGGTCAGGAAAGCGCGGGCTACCACGGATATTGGGTGACCAACTTCACCAGTATCGATCCGCATTTCGGCACCAATGAAGAGTTCAAAGCCTTCGTCGACGCTGCCCATGGGCGCGGGATGAAGGTCTATATGGACATCATCACCAACCACACAGCCGACGTGATCGACTATGCCGAGGGTGAGGCCACTGGCTACGCCTATCGCAGTCTTGCGGATTACCCCTATTCGACGCGCGGCGGGCCGGATGGCGAAGCGATCAATCCGGGCTTTTTGGGCGATGAGGTCCAGACAGAAGAAAACTTCGCCAAACTGGTCGACCCGAACTTCGCCTACACGCCGACCATTCCCGAGGCTGAGCGGAACGCCAAAGTTCCGGCTTGGCTGAACGATCCGATCTACTACCACAATCGCGGCAGCTCGACCTTCTCGGGCGAGAGCAGCACGCATGGCGATTTCGCCGGGTTGGATGACCTCTACACCGAGCATCCCCGCGTGCTCGACGGGATGATCGAAATCTACCAGAGCTGGATCACCCGCTTTGGCATTGACGGTTTTCGCATCGACACAGCCAAACATGTGAACCCGGAATTCTGGCAGAGCTTCGTGCCCGCCATGCGCGAAACCGCCGAGGCAGAAGGGATCGCCAACTTCCACATCTTTGGCGAGGTCTATTCCGACAATCGCGACAGCGGTTTCCTTGCCCGGTTCACGCGCCGCGATGGCTTTCCGGCGGTACTCGACTTCGCCTTCGCTGCGGCGATGCGTGACGTTCTGGGCCGCGGCGCGCCAGCTGGTGCACTGAACGAAATGTTCGATGGCGATGTGAACTATGAAGGCGGCGAAGAGGCAGCGCGCGGCATGCCGACCTTCCTCGGCAATCACGATATGGGCCGGTTCTCGACTCTGATCAAAGCGGACAATCCCGGCATTTCGCAGGGTGAGTTGCTGGCGCGAGTAAGGCTGGGCCATGCCATGCTGATGACTTTGCGCGGCTCGCCGGTGATCTACTACGGTGATGAGCAAGGCTTTGTTGGCGATGGCAATGATCAGGCAGCGCGCGAGGATATGTTCCCGAGCCTGACCGACAGCTACAACGACAATCAACTGATCGGGACGAACGCCACCACCGCGCAGGAGAACTTCGACACCGCGCACCCGCTCTACGCCGCGATCAAGCAATTGGCCGCGATGCGCGCGGCTCACCCGGCATTGCGGCGCGGGCGTCAGATCGAGCGCAGCTATGATGACCAGAAACCCGGTCTGATCGCGTTCTCCCGCTTCGATCCCGATGACGGAACCGAATACTTCCTCGCTTTCAACACATCATCGGAACCGATCACCGAATTTTCGACAATCGGATATAGCGCTCGTACGCTTGAGACGCTGTATGGTAGCTGTGCAAACAGTGTCGCTTCGCCGGGTAGCGTTGCGGTAAATCTGGAACCATTCGGTTCGTGTGTCGCCAAAGTTGTAGAGGCCGCCGAATGAACGAGATGCGTGTGGTGACCGGCGACAAGTCAGGGCGCGAGACTACTGAATGGTGGCGCGGTGCAGTGATCTATCAGATCTATCCGCGCAGCTTTCGCGATTCCAATGCCGATGGCATTGGCGATCTGCGCGGCATTGCCGAGGGGCTGGATTACATCGCATCGCTTGGCGTCGACGGCATCTGGATCTCGCCGTTCTTCACCTCTCCGATGAAGGACTTTGGCTACGACGTTTCCGATTATTGCGGGATCGATCCGAGCTACGGGACATTCGAAGATTTCGACCGGATCATTGAGCGGGCGCACGCGCTTGGCCTGAAAGTCATCATCGATCAGGTCTATTCCCACACGTCGGACGAGCACGTATGGTTCAAGGAAAGCCGCACCGACCGCACCAACGCGAAAGCCGATTGGTATGTCTGGGCCGATCCCAAATCCGACGGGTCACCCCCATCCAATTGGCAATCGGTGTTTGGCGGATCGGCGTGGCAATGGGACGGGCCGCGCAAACAATATTATCTGCACAATTTCCTGACCAGCCAACCCGATCTCAATGTGCATAACCCGCATGTGCAGGAAGCAGTGCTCGATGTGATGCGGTTCTGGCTGGATCGCGGCGTCGATGGCTTCCGTCTCGATGCGCTCAATTTCTCGATGCATGATCCGCAGCTGCGCGATAACCCGCCTTCGGGCGCGCCGATGACCGAAGTCACGCGACCGTTCGACATGCAGATCAAGCAATATAACCAATCGCACGCCGACATCCCGGCATTCCTTGAACGACTGCGCGGCGTGCTCAACGAATATGATGGCCGCTTCACCGTCGCCGAAGTGGGCGGACCCGATCCGCTTGCCGAAATGAAGGCCTTCACCGAGGGCGGCAAACGGCTCGACAGCGCGTATAACTTCGATTTTCTCTACGCGCCCGACCTCACCGCCGCCCGCGTGCGGGCATCGCTCAATCAGTGGGACGGCACGCCCGAAGAAGGCTGGCCAAGTTGGGCGTTCTCCAATCACGACGCGCCGCGCGCTGTCAGCAGGTGGAGCAGTGTAGACGATTACGGGCAGGTCGCACGGCTCAGCCTGCTACTGCTGCTATCGCTGCGCGGCAATCCGATCATTTACCAGGGCGAAGAGCTGGGCCTGCCTCAAGGCCATGTGGCGTTTGAAGACCTGCTCGATCCCGAGGCGATTGCCAACTGGCCGCACACTCTTGGTCGTGACGGTGCGCGCACACCTATGCCATGGGCGGCCAACGCGCCGCAGGCTGGATTCTCCTGCGCCAATCGCACGTGGTTGAAGGTCGACAGCGACCACGCGCCGCTCGCCATCGATCAGCAGATCAAGGACCCGCAATCCATGATCAGCTACACGCGGCACCTGCTGGCGCAGCGCCAGGCCATGCCCGCCTTGGTGGCCGGCACCAGCGAGCTGCTCGATACGCCGGATGAGATCGTCGCGTTTGTCCGTTCCTCGCCCGAAGGTGATGTGCTCTGCGCATTCAATCTCGCCGATCATTCCGTGGGCTGGTCACCCCCCAGCGCCTTTACCGACGCCAAGATTGTCGCCAATGAACGCGAGACCGGTAGCGGAGAAGGCATTGCGACGACGATGCCGCGCCGCTCAGGCTACTGGGCGACGACAAACGGGGGTTAATTGATGCAGGACACGCGCGAAAGATCAGGCAAGTCGGCCCGGCTTGAAGATATTGCGCGTGAGGCCGGCGTATCGATTTCAACCGTTTCGCGTGCGCTCAATGACAGTCCGGCGGTCAAGCGCCGGACCAAGCAGGAAATCTGGAAGATTGCGCGCGCGCATGACTACGATTTTCGCAGCACAATGCCCAACGGACCGATCGGAGCCGACGCCACGATCGCGGTGATCGTCCCTGCCCCGCAGGCCCGCGAGACCCGCGTTGCCGACCCGTTCTTCCTCGATCTGCTGGCAGGCATCGCCGAAGCCGCACGCGAACGAAATGCCGATCTCGTTATCAGCCATCTCAGCCCGCGTTCCACAGAAGACATCGAGTATGCGATGAGCACCAGCCGCGCGACCGGCATGATCTTCATCGGGCAAAGCTCCCTGCACCACGCCTTCAACAGCTTTGCCGCACGCGACAATCGCTTCGTGGTTTGGGGCGCAGAGTTTGCCGACGCGGCCTATTGCACCATCGGCTCCGACAATGTCGCTGGCGGACGGCGCGCCACATCTCACCTCGCCAGGCTCGGGCGCGAGAAGATATTGTTCCTCGGCGACACCGAAGCGCCCGAGGCTGAGCAACGTCACCGCGGCTATCGGCTCGCTCTCGAACAGGCCGGGATCGCGCTCGACGATCAACTTACAGTGCCAGCGCACTTTGACGTGCATTCGGCCGAAGCGGCAACCCGATCAGCCATCGACAGCGGTGTCGAGTTCGACGCCGTGTTTGCAGCCAGCGACCTGATCGCCATCGGTGCCATCCGCGCGCTTACGCGCAGCGGACGCAGCGTGCCCGGCGATGTCTCGGTGGTAGGTTACGACAACATTCCGGCGGCAAGCCTCGTCACCCCGCGCCTGACCACGATTGATCAGGACGCGAACTTGGCAGGGCGGATGCTGGTATCCAAATTGATCGACACCAAAGGGGGACGCGGCGCATCGCAGCGGCTCGAAACCAGCTTGCTGATCCGGGACAGCTGCGGCGGCTGACATGGCTCAGGGTTTCGCGCCTCTCAAATCGATCATCATCGTCGGCGGTGGCAGCGCAGGTTGGATGACAGCAGCCGCGTTGGCACATTCACTGAGTGACAGTTGCGAGATCACACTAATTGAATCCGAAGCGATCGGAACCGTCGGAGTCGGCGAAGCGACCATCCCGCCCATCCGCCATTTCAACCAACGGCTCGGCATCGATGAAGCAACCTTCGTCAAGGAGACAGCTGGCTCCTACAAGCTCGGGATTGAGTTCGTCGACTGGACCCAGCTCGGTCACTCTTACTTCCATCCGTTCGGTCAGTATGGCGCCGAGTTTGACAGCGTCCCGTTCTATCATTTCTGGATGCGCGAAAGCCTGGCCGGGCGGATCGATACGCCCATCGACGAGTTTTCGATGTGCTGGGCCATGGCAAAGGCGGGCAAATTCTCGCACCCATCACCCGATCGTCGGCATATCCAGTCGACGTTCGACTACGCCTATCATTTCGATGCCACGCTATACGCCGCCTTCCTGCGCAAATTTGCCGAAGCGCGCGGAATAAAGCGCATCGAAGGCCGAGTGGTCGATGCGACGTTGCGGGCAGAGAATGGCTTCATCAAGAGCGTGACGCTCGACAACGGCGAGAAGCACGAAGCCGAGCTGTTCATCGATTGCAGCGGGTTTCGCGGCCTCCTGATCGAGGACACGCTGAAGGCCGGATACGACAATTGGCAGCATTGGCTCCCCTGCGACCGCGCCGTCGCAGTACCATGCGCCAAAGGTGAGGCGATCACCCCTTACACCCGCTCAACCGCCAAATCCGCAGGATGGCAATGGCGCATCCCACTGCAACATCGCACCGGCAACGGCTATGTCCATTGCAGCGATTTCATCAGCGAATATGAAGCGACAACCGAGCTGATGACCTCGCTTGATGGCGAGCCGCAAGCAGACCCGCGCACGCTCCGCTTTGTGACCGGCAAGCGCCGCAAGTTCTGGGAGAAGAACTGCGTCGCCATCGGTCTGTCGGCGGGCTTTATGGAGCCGTTGGAATCGACCAGCCTGCACCTGATCCAATACGGCATTCTGCGCCTGCTTGCGCTGCTACCCGATGCCGAGATGTCGCCGCTGCTCGCTCAGGAATACAATACCCAAACGACAGCGGAGTATGAACGGATCCGAGACTTCCTGATCCTGCATTACAAGGCAACCGAGCGGGATGATTCCGAACTGTGGCGCTACTGCGCCAACATGCCGATCCCAGACAGCCTGCAATACAAGATCGATCACTTCCGCAATTACGGACTGATCGTTTCGGACGAGCGCGAGCTGTTCAAGAACCCGAGCTGGATCGCGGTCTATCTTGGTCAGAACATCGTTCCTCAGCGTGCTCCTGCGTTGGCCCAAATGCGCAATCAGGTGCCGGTTGCAGACCGGATGGCGGCGATCTCGCAAGCGATGGGCGATGCCGTGGCAGCCATGCCCGCGCACGGAGACTTTCTGGCTAAACACTGTCCCTCCCCCTACGCAGCCTAAGCGCCTACGCACTTTCCTCCATCGCAAAGCAAAAGGGCCCGCTGTTGCCAGCGAGCCCTCTTGGTGTGGGTGCGACCCAGGGAAATCAGAAGCTCTTGCGAACCGTGAAGTTGTATGTCCGGCCGTAGAGTTCATGACGGCTCGGGAACGTCCCGATCTGATTGCCGCCAGTATCGAACAGATCATTCTGGGTCACGAATGGCTCGTCGGTGATGTTGAACACCTCGAACTGGATCGCGAGACCTTCGAGCGGGCCGCTTTCGTTCTGGAACGTGTAGCCGATCTGACCGTCGAGAATGGTCTCGCTGAGCGCGTCGGCACCGCTCAAGCTGCCATCGAAGTTTTGAACTTCGGACAGGAAGCCATCGCGATAGCGCGCAGCCAGTTTGGCCTGGAAGCCGTTCTTTTCATAGAAGACGTCGGCGGACCAAGTCGTCTCCGAATAGCCCGGGATCGGCAGTGGATCCTGATTCTGATCGTCGACTTCGGCGTCGGCATAGGTGATGCTGAAGAACGCGCCGAACCCGTCGAGTGCGCTCGTCACATCGGCAAGGTCGAGACGTAAGGTCCCTTCGATACCGGTGATCGAACCATCTGCGAAGTTCACCGGACCGCTGAATGCACCGGTTGCCAATTCAGGGGCGGTGTTCAGGATCGAGCCGAAGCCAGCATTGTTGATTTGCTGCTCGAGGTCGATGATCTCGTTGAAGTCGATAACCCAATCGGACAGATCTTTGTGGAAGACCGCGACAATCACCGCCGTCCCCGCAGAGAAATACTTCTCAACCGAGAGATCGTATGAGACAGATTCATACGGCTGGAGCGCGGGGTTGCCGCCGCCTAAGTTGAAGCAGACCAGTTGTGGCGGCGCAAAGCCAAGCACCGTATCGGGTACCTGATCCCCATCGGTGTCCGAACAGCTCAGCGGGTTGACTGTGATGTTCTGGTTCGCCGCCATCTGATCAAGGCGCGCGCGCGTGATCGACTTGGCCGCAGCAAGGCGAATGAACAGACCGTCGCTGACCTCAAAGCTGAGGTTAGCGCTCGGCAGCCAATCATCATAGCTTTCGGTCACGGTGTTCAGCAGCCCGCCACCGATCGTACCGGTCGAAGACTGGCGTGTATCCGAATACCGTAGGCCGACATTGCCGCGCAGCGGAATGCTGCCAAGCATCGCATCGATATTCGCCTGAACGTAGAAGTTGTGCACTTCCTCATCGACGACCCATTCGGTGTCGAAGGTCGCCTTCTCAACGATGTAGGTGCCGTCGGTCAGGAAGCTCGACGGGTCGTAAGCGAGGATGTTGTTATTTAGCCCGCCCGTATCGGTGGACCCGACGATCGCGTTGGTCGGAACCGCAAGGGCACCATCAACAAACGCTGCCGATGGCCGCAAGAAGCTCTCGTTAGAATCGAAGTTCTTGCTGCGGTCCGTGTAGAGATAGCCAACGGTGATGCTGCCGAGGAACCCGCCGTCGAACTCATAATCGAGCTCTGCGCGAAGCTGGTTCAACTCGTCTTCGATCTCAGGCTCTTTGATGAAGCCAACCTGGCCCCACCCCCCCGGATCGGTCAGCAAAGCGTTTGCCGGATCAGTGTAATCGAGCAAACCATCGATGCTGTAGCGTCCATTGGACGGCGTGTTGAATGTCAGCGTATCCTGCGCGCCTGAGCGTGCGCGGCCCGTTCCTCCATAGGATTCGTAGTCGATATCGTTACGGTCGAGATGCGAATAGCCATAGTCGAACACGAAAGAGAGGTTGTCGGTAACACCCCATTCAAGGTTCGCGCCGATGGCGAAGATCTGCGCTTCGTTCCCTTCGGTGTCTGTCCGCAGGATTGGCACGACGCCGGAATAGGTCGCGGTCTCTGCGAAAGGTCCGGCTCCCGTGGCACCATCAAAGGTGGCGCCGCTCCACGAAGCGATCGGCGTTTCCGTGCCGCGGAAGATGCCTGAATCTTCGGTGTCGGTGTAGAACGCGTCGATGGTCGCGCTGAAGTTGTCGTACGGTTCGAATTGCAGCGTACCGGCGACAGAAACGCGCTGGAAGTCGCGGCTGACGACACCCTGACGCGGGTTGTCTGCAGCGTAGAGCAATCCGTTCGCATCGCGCGCAACCTGAAACTGGTTGGTCTTGAGTTCGCGCGAGATGAAGTGGGTCGGGTTCGACTGCACAGTTGCGCCAAGCGACCAACCTACGGTGCCGTCGGAATTCTGATCGATCAGCGAGGCAAAGAAGCGGTAGCCATCGTCGCTGAAATCGGGGTTCAGCGAACCGCTATCGTTAAGGACATAGCGAGCCGAGACATTGATCTGGCGATCGCCAAAGTCGAGTGGACGAACTGTGCGGAGGTCCACTGCGCCGGCAATACCGATGGCGGCGAGGCGGGCGTCACCCGTCTTATAGACAACACCCTGGTTGATCAGTTCGGATGGGAACTGGTCGAATTCGATCCCGCGATTGTTACCTGCGGAGACAACTTCGCGGCCGTTAAGCAGCGAGAGCGAGAAGTCCGGGCCAAGGCCGCGGATCGAGATCTGCTGTGAGCGACCACGCACACGCTGTGCGGTCACACCCGGCAGGCGAGCAAGTGCGTCAGCGATGGACAAATCAGGCAACTGCCCGATGTCCTCTGCCGAGATAACTTCGACAATGCTTGTGGCTTCACGCTTTGCCTCGAGCGAAGTTTCGATCGAGCTGCGGATGCCGGTTACGACGATCTGATTGCCTTCGCCCTCAGCTTCGGGCGCATCGGAATCCTGTGCGACGGCGGGCGCTGTGCCGGCCACCATAACAAGACCCATGGCCGCACCACTAAGCAGCCGAGCGTTTGCGGAAAAACGCGAATATCCCATCAATACTCTCCCCCAACGCACATTGTTGGTTCCGTGCGTTTGCAGTTTTTTTCATAGCGTGAAAAATTGCTGCCGTAAATCACCAATCTCAACCAAGGGTGATCCGCCACTGACCACAATCTTTCTCATTTCTTTTTAGATATTTAGGACATCTTGTCGTTCTAAATACCTTCGCAATGTTAAAAGTAGTCAACAGGTTGTGGCCCCCGAGTCACACTTTTGACGCCGCGCCCGCGGTGTCAGTTGCGCGAACTGCAAGGACGAACCACGCCAGACTCCTATGCCGGCGAGAGTCTGAACATTTATATGTTATTTTTCCGCAGTTTAAATGAACTCAATTGGCATTCAACTTCGAGTTTGATAGCCTTTCCACGGCATAAGAAGCGATCTAGGACACCAATATCAGTCATGGGAAATTGGGCGATATCGCTTGCAGATGCGCAATTCACTGAATTTTCAGATGAAAAGCACGAATTCATCACGGTCGATGACTTCATGACAGCACCCAAAACCGCGATTGAAATGGCTGTTTTGCAAAAATTTGCAAAGATCACACCGCAATATCCTGGCCTGCGCGCACCGCTCGACAAAGCCGTCGCGCAATCCTGGCTCGCCGAGTTGACGCCGCTGCTCGACAAGGGCTTTGGCAAAGCGCGTAATGGATGGGGCATTCAGGTGTGGCTTTCGGTGGTGACCACCCCGCCCCATGAACTGATCCCGATGCAGCGGCTTCCACATGTCGACGGAACCGATCCCAAACTGATTGCCATGATGCTGTATCTTCATGAGACCGATCACGGCGGCACCGCCTTCTTCCGGCATAAGTCCACCGGGCTTGAAAGCCTGACCGATGAGACCTTCCCGCAATTCCGGGCAGCGCTGGAGGTCGATGTGGGCCGAACCGGAATGCCGCCCGCACGTTATATCGAGGACGGCGCGCCGCATTTCGAGCGCATCCACGCCAGCGAGGGCGTCTTCAACCAGGCCGTGTTCTATCGGGGCAATGTGCTGCATAGCGGGATCATCGACAACGATGCCCCTTTACCGCTTGATCCGCGCGAAGGGCGCTTGACGATCAATGCCCTTTTCAGGCCAAACTGACAGCGAGAGGTGCGGGACCGCCCGCTGAAGATATCCAATGAGCGACACACGCGTGCAGAAACTGGTGATTGTCGGCGGGGGAACCGCCGGATGGATCACGGCGGCGGCCTTTGCCAAGCTGCTCGGATCAAACCTCGAGATAGAGCTGGTCGAGTCCGAAGCCATCGGCACTGTCGGTGTCGGCGAAGCGACAATCCCGCAGATCATCCGGCTTAATGGCATCCTCGGCCTCGATGAGGCGGATTTTCTTCGCTCCACCTATGGCACGTTCAAGCTCGGTATCGAGTTCCACAATTGGGGTCGACAGGGCGACAGGTATCTGCACACGTTCGGCGACACCGGTCTGAACCTGAACAGCGTGCCGTTCCATCACTATTGGCGCCGCCATGCTGCGAAGAACCAGGGCGCGCCGGACCTATGGCATTATTCTCTGCACCAGCACGCCGCCGAAGCGGCGAAGTTCGCGCATATGGACAAGGTCGGTAACACCCCGATGACGGGTCTTGCCTATGCCTATCACTTCGACGCGAGCCTCTATGCCAAATATCTGCGGGTCTATTCCGAAGTGCGCGGCGTAACCCGCTCCGAAGGGATCGTCGAAAACGTCGCGCGCGATGGTGAGAGCGGCGATATCACCTCGATCACTTTGCAAGACGGCACGAGCGTTGCGGGTGATTTCTTCATCGACTGCACCGGCTTTCGCGCCTTGCTTCTGGGTCAGGAACTTGGGGTCGAATATCAGGACTGGTCGAAGTGGCTTCCCTGCAACCGTGCGCAAGCCGTGCCAAGCGAGCGGCTTGAAACGCTGGTGCCCTATACTCGCGCGACCGCGCACAATGCCGGGTGGCAATGGCGTATCCCGCTGCAGCACCGCACCGGCAACGGCCATGTCTATTCGAGCGACTTTATCTCGGATGAGGAAGCTGGCGACATATTGATGGCCAACCTGCCTACCAAGGCGCTCGCTGACCCCCGCCCGATCCGCTTCACGACTGGGCGCCGCGAACAGTTCTGGTCGCACAATTGCGCGGCGATTGGCCTGTCGTGCGGCTTTCTGGAGCCGCTGGAATCGACCTCGATCCATTTGATCCAGGCGCATGTCAGTCGCCTGATCCAGCTATTTCCGCGCGGCGGCGGTGGGACGTCCGAACGCGCCGAATACAATCGGCGCTGCGCGGCGGAGTTTGAACAGATCCGCGATTTTCTGATCTTGCACTACCACCAGACCGAGCGCGAAGACTCCGAATTCTGGCGCTATTGCAAACACATGGAAGTGCCCGACAGTCTGACGCACAAGCTTGAACTGTTCGCGTCCTCTGGCCGATTGGGCCGCGATGTCGATGACCTGTTCCGCGAGGCCAGCTGGGTACAGGTGATGCTGGGCCAGGGTGTGACCCCGCAGAGCTATGACCCGATGGCGGATCAACTTTCCGATGCGCAGCTCGGCGAATTCCTCGAAAACCTCCGCCGCCTGATCGAGCGGACGGTTGGTGGCTTGCCAACGCACGAAGAGTACATCGCCAAGCATTGCGCGGCGCCAGTTGAAACGGCGGTGGCATGATGTCGAAACTGAACAGGCGCAGGATAATCCAGCTCGGATGCGGCGGAGCGGCGCTCGCGGCTTTGCCATCTGCTCTTTGGGCTTCGAGCGGAATCGGACGGTTCCTCGAATATCGCGACATAAGTGCGCCAGGCCTGCCCGCTCAGCGTCTCACGATCTGGCTGCCGCCGGGCTACAGTGAAGGCACAACACGATACCGCGTGCTCTATATGCATGACGCGCAGAACCTGTTCGATCCGGCGCTGTCGAACTTCAACAAGGTCTGGGCCGCCGACACAGCGATGATGCGTCACGCGGCCGAAAGCGGTGAAGATCCCTGGATCATCGTTGGTATCTGGTCGCCTGGTGTGGATCGGTATCGCCAGTATTTGCCTCTGCCCGCTTATGAACAAGTCGATGGCACGCTCCGCGCGGCGATGGATGATTACGCCCGTGGTGCGATCGTCTCGCACCTTTACCTTCAATGGATCACAGGCGCGCTCAAACCTTGGCTCGATAGCGCGCTGCGTACCAAGCCTGAACCGCAGAACACCGCTATCATCGGATCGAGCATGGGCGGGCTGATCAGCCTGTACGCCTTTCTCGAATACCCGGAGGTGTTCGGTCGCGCAGGTTGTGTAAGCACCCACTGGCCAGCAATTGCGCCGCAGAGCGTCGATGCGACCGATCCGGACCTTGTCGCGATCTGGACCGGGATGCTGTCGGACAAGCTCAGCGAACCGTGTGGGCGCAAACTGTGGTTCGACCACGGCACCGCCACTCTCGACGCGTTCTACCCGCCCTATCAGGCCGCCATCGACACGCATATGAGCACAACCAGTTGGCAACGGGGTCGGGATTGGGAAAGCCGCTCCTACGAAGGCGCAGAACACGAAGAAAACGCCTGGGCCGCGCGCTTGCCGGAAGTACTGAACTGGGTGTTCAGCTAGACTTTTCGGACGAATGCAACTCGTCCCGTTTTGCTCAGAATCTTGTGGAATTCCGTAATCTTGCTGTCGCGAAGACCGTATAGTCAAACTTCGTCCGATTCGGTGGAGTTTGACTGACTCCAGCTACTCTCGCGCTAGTCTTTGGGGGAATTTCTATGGTCGCCGGCACAACTTCGTCCGTTTTCATCAACGAGATCCATTACGACAACAACAGCCCCACTTCAGACGCAAACGAATATGTCGAGATTGCCAATCCGCTTGGTGTCGATCTCACTGGTTGGACTGTGGTGTTTTACAACGGCAGCAATGGAACTTCCTACAACACGCTCAATCTGAGCGGCACGGGCACGATCCAGGGATTCCCGCTTCCGGCCAACGGTCTCCAGAATGGCGCGCCCGATGGCATCGCTTTGGTCGATGCGATGGGCAATGTCGTCCAGTTCCTGTCTTACGAGGGCAGCCTTACGGCGACCGATGGCCCCGCGAACGGTCAGACCAGCACCGATATCGGCGTGGGCGAAGGGCCGGCCTCAGCCAGCGGCACCACAACCGACACGCAATCGCTCCAGCTTCAGGGAACGGGCAACACCGCGGGTGACTTCATGTGGGTTGAAAACATCGCGCAAACGCAAAGCGCCGTGAACACCGGTCAAACCTTTACCTTGCCAATCGTGACAGTGCTTGACGAAGGGTTCGAGACCGACGGCAGCGTCGATACCGGCAGCGGCGTGCGTTACACATTCTCTTCTGGACAAGGGAACGACGGCTTCAGCGATTTCTTCACCCGAACCGATGGCAGCGACGTTGATCCGTCCTATGCGGTAACTGGTCAGACGGGCAGTTTCTTTTTCGCCGCGCAAGACACGGACTCGGTTCCAGGCCTTTCGACCGATGACGAACAGTCGATCTTCTTCACCGGCCTCGACATCACCGGTCTCACCAACCTGATGTTCTCGATCGATGTTGCGGAAGACGACAGCTCTGATGGCAATGAGGACTGGGATTCGACCGACTTCTTCCAGGTCTTTGTCACAATCGATGGTGGTACGTCGTTTCAGATCTTCGGCATCGAGAATGATGGTGTAGGAACCGGATCAGGCTCCAACGGCGCGCCGCTGCTCGACACCGATCTCGATGGAACCGGCGATGGAACACAGATCAGCGCGAACTTCGCCACCTTTGCCGCTGCGATAGCCGGGAGCGGATCGACGCTTGATATCGAACTTCGCTTCCATCTCGATTCCGGCGATGAAGATTTGGCGATCGATCAGGTCACCGTCACGGGCGAGCAAGGCGGAACACTGCCGCCTCCGGTCGTGTTCATCAACGAGATCAACTACGCGCTCGCAGGACCCGACGAACTGTTTGAATTCGTCGAAGTCGTAGGCGAGGCCGGGCTCGAAGCGACCGGCTACATCATCGTCTACTATGACGGCGATACCGGCGCAGAATATGCCCGCTCTACGCTTGGATTGACGCCATTCACCGATCAGGGCGATGGTTTCGGCACGAAAAGCGTCGGCTTCCCGTTTGATTTCCTGCAGGATGGCGCGCCTGACGGGATCGCGCTAGTCAATCCCGACGGCGATGTTCTGCAGTTCCTCTCTTACGAAGGTGCATTCACTGCCGCCGATGGCCCAGCCGCAGGCATGATGAGCACTGATATCGGTGTGGCCGAAACCGATCCGGCGACCCCCAACCAATCACTCCAACTAACCGGCACAGGCGAAGGTCCGGATGACTTCACTTGGGTGACTGGAACAGCAAGCCAGGGCGCCTTTAATGACGGTCAATCCTTCGGTCCGCCGCCAGAGCCAGGAACGCTGAGCATCGCCGATGCCGGTGTGACCGAAGGCGATAGTGGCACCACCGATCTGACATTCACTGTCACGCGCACTGGCGGCACTGACGGAACCGTCACGGTCGATTTCACCACTTCGCTCATCCCCAGTCAGGCCGATGCCAGCGATTTTGTTGCCAATTCGGGGACGCTGACTTTCCTTGATGGTGAGACCAGCCAGACCATCACGGTTCAGGTCAATGGTGACACAGATTTCGAACCGACTGAATTGTTCGCGGTTGACCTTTCAAACCCGACCGGCGGCGCGACAATCGACGATGGTTCAGCGCTTGGGACAATTTTCGCCGACGACGCCAACACCACTCCGCAAGGCCCCGCCGAAGTCTTCATCAACGAAATTCACTACGACAATTCCGGCGCTGATGTTGGCGAAGGGATCGAGATTGCAGGCCCTGCTGGCACCGACCTGAGCGGTTGGCAGCTTGCTCTTTACAACGGCAATGGCGGGGTTGTGTACGACACCGAGAACCTGACAGGGATCATTCCCGATCAGGATGACGGCTTTGGCACACTCGCTTTCCCGATCAGCGGTATCCAGAATGGGCCGGACGCGATTGCGTTGGTCGATCCCTCGGGCAATGTCGTCCAGTTCCTTTCCTACGAAGGCACATTCGAAGCGACGAACGGCCCAGCCTTGGGCCTGACAAGCGAGGACATTGGCGTAGCCGAAGGCGGCGTTCCAGCTGGCACCTCTTTGCAGCTTGGCGGTACGGGCAACGTCGCGGACGACTTTACGTGGCAGGCTTCGCAAACTGACAACTTTGGTCTGGTCAATACCGGCCAGGACTTCACGCCGGTCAATCCCAATGGTGCGCTGTTCATTGACGACGCAAGTGTGGCCGAAGGTGACAGCGGCACTGCGCAAATCACCTTCAACGTATTCCGTGTCGGCGGAGATACCGGTGCGGTGAGCGCCGATTTCGCCGTTATTCTCGGTAGTGAATTCTCTGACGCTGACGCTGCCGACTTGTCGGGTGCGACCACCGGAACGGTAAGCTTCGCAGACGGAGAGACCTTCCAGACCATAACCATCGACGTGGTCGGCGACACCGTAGGCGAGCCGAGCGAGTTCTTCGATGTAGTGCTTTCCAACCCGACTGGCGGTGCGAGCATCGGCGCCGGAACCGGCGTCGGGACAATCGTGAACGACGATCCGCTCAATCTCGAAATCGGGGAAATTCAGAGCGCAGGCCACACCTCACTGTTTGTCGGCAACGAAGTTACCACAACCGGTGTTGTCACAGCGGTCGCTTCCAATGGCTTCTACATGCAGGACCCGGATGGCGACGGCGATAGCGCGACCTCGGACGGTATCTTCGTATTCACCGGAATTGCCCCGACAGTCGTCGCTGGCGATGGTCTGACCGTTGTCGGAACCGTGAGCGAATTCCAGGGTGGCGGCGATCCGGCGAACCTGACAATCACACAGCTGACCGACGCTGCCATCACGGTCGATTCAACGGGCAACGCACTGCCCGATGCGATCGTCATCGGCCCCAACGGCATCACCCCGCCGACTGAAGTGATCGAAGATGATGACTTCACCAGCTTCGACCCGCTAACCGACGGCATCGATTTCTGGGAAAGCCTCGAAGGAATGCTGGTCACGATCGAGAATCCGGTCTCGGTCGATTCCACCAATGGCTTTGGCGAATTGTGGACCGTAGCGAGCGACGGCGCGGGCAATCTGTCCGCGACCAATGTGTCCGACGAAGGGCTGGTCGTGATCGAGGGCGGCGACGGTGGCCTGGGCGAGTTTGACGCTGGTGCTGGCTCGGACTTCAATCCCGAGAGAGTGCAGATCGATTCTGCTGGCCCCTTGAACGGCGTCGATGTTGCCATTCCGGATGTCACGCCCGGCACGCTGCTCAACACTGTGACCGGTGTGGTGGACTATGGCTTTGAGAACTATCAGGTCCGACCGACGACCGATGTAACGGTCGCGCAGGCGAGCACCAATATCGCGGAAACCACCGCTCTGGTGCCGGGCGCGGTCAACCAGCTTTCGCTCGCGACTTACAACGTGCTCAATTTCGATATCAACGAAGCGGATGGCGACACAGATATCGCCGAGGGACGGCTTGCCGGAATTGCCACCGACATTGGCATCAATCTCGCCGCGCCTGACATCGTTGTGCTGCAAGAGGTTCAGGACGACAGCGGGTCAGCCACTGACGGGACCGTCTCTGCGCAGATGACGCTTGAGGCTCTGGCGACCGAGATCTTCAACCAGACCGGCATCCAGTATTCCGTGTTCGACAATCCCTTTGTTGTCGATGGTGAGACAGGCGGACAACCGGGCGGGAACATCCGCATTGCCTTCCTCTATCGC
The DNA here is from genome assembly GCF_947499705.1 of uncultured Erythrobacter sp. Classification (NCBI taxonomy): domain Bacteria; kingdom Pseudomonadati; phylum Pseudomonadota; class Alphaproteobacteria; order Sphingomonadales; family Erythrobacteraceae; genus Erythrobacter; species uncultured Erythrobacter sp. The sequence continues at coordinate 1,981,073 of NZ_CANMPJ010000001.1, forward strand.
GACGACCGGGTCGATCTTGACGAGGCGTCTGCCTTCACGATCACCGATGATACCGGCGCAATCGACGCAGCGTTTGCCAACTCACGTGCGCCGCTGGGGGCGAATTTCACCTTCAACGGCCAGACCGTGACGGTGATCGGCAACCACTTCACTTCGAAAATTGGTTCCGACAGCAGCTTCAGCGCGATCCAGCCGCCGACCAATGCTGGCGCGGTGGCGCGAGCGGCTCAGGCAGCTGCGGTGAATGCGCATATCGATGAGCTGCTAGCCGCCAATCCCGATGCCAAAATCGCAGTGGCAGGCGACTTCAACGAATTCCAGTTCGAAGAGCCGATGGAAGTGCTGACAGGCGAGCTCGATTTCGACGGTGCGACAGTCAGCCCCGGCAGCGAAACCGTGCTTGAGAACCTGACCTTTAAGCTCGACGAGGACGACCGCTTCAGCGTGCTGTTCCAAGGCAACGCGCAGGCGCTCGATCACATTCTGGCGACCAGCAATCTGGCCGACGGAGCGCAGATCGATGCGGTCCACACCAATACACCCCTCGGCAATCCGAACTCCGACCACGATCCCTTCCTCGCGGTGTTCAATGTCGGCGTGCAGGACATTGTCGGCACGAACCAGTTCGACGACACGCTTGATGGCAATGACGGTGAAGACGACATCGATGGCCTGCGCGGTGATGACACGATCAACGGCAATGGCGGCGACGACAACATTGATGGCGGCCGGGGCGAAGACACAATCGATGGCGGTGATGGTGACGACATGATCGATGCCGGTGCCGACAATGACGATGTCATGGGCGGCGCAGGTGATGACATGATCGACGGCGGCGACGGCGACGACATGCTCGATGGCGGCGACGACAATGACAAGATCAACGGCGATCGTGGCAACGATATGATCATGGGCGGCGACGGCGACGACATGCTCGACGGCGGGCTTGGCGACGACATCCTTTTTGGCGGCGAAGGCAACGATATGCTGATCGGCGGGTCGCAGCGCGACATGCTGTTCGGCGAAGGCGGCGACGACAACCTCGATGGCGGTGCACGCGAGGACGAGCTCGATGGCGGCACCGGCATGGACACGCTGACGGGCGGCACTCAGTCGGACCTGTTCATCCTTCATGCCGACCAGACAGCAGCCGACGCCGACACGATCACCGACTTCGAACGCAACATCGACGGCATCCGTATCGATGGTTCGATGGGGCGGACGATCACCTTCGTTCAGGCTGGTCCTGACGTGCAGATCCTGTCGGATGGCGTTCTGGTTGCGACCGTGCTGAACGCGGCAGAAGCCGATGTGCAGGCCGCTTCTCTCATCGACGGAGGGGGTCTCACACTTCAAGGGACTCGCGGGCCGGACACGCTCACTGGCGGCGCGATGGATGACATCATCTTTGGCGACCGCGGCAATGACATCATCGACGGTATGGGCGGCGACGATACGATCGATGCCGGTCCGGGCGACGACAATGTCATGGGCGGCGCGGGCGAAGACACGATCCTTGGCGGCGATGGAGCCGACATGATCAGTGGCGGCGACAATGACGACACCATCACCGGTGATCGCGGCAATGATATCCTCAGCGGCGATGGAGGTGACGACATGATCACCGGCGGGATCGGTCTTGATATGCTGAGCGGTGGAGCCGGAATGGATATGCTATCCGGCGGCGATCAGGCAGACTTGCTGGATGGCGGCGCTGACAACGACACGCTCGATGGTGGCCGGAGCACCGATACGCTCGATGGCGGCACCGGGATGGATATGCTGACCGGCGGCACGCAGGCGGACCTCTTTATTTTGCACGCCGATCAGACCGCTGCCGATGCAGACACAATCACCGATTTCGAGCGCAATCTCGATACGATCCGGATCGACGGTGCGGGCGGCAAAGCGATCACGTTTACGCAGGTTGGCCTTGATACCGAGATTGCCGCGGACGGTGTGCTGGTGGCGACGGTGCTCAATGCGACGAGCGCTGACGTGCTTGCGCAGACCAGTTTCGATGCGCCTCCGGCCTCGGCCATGTCGCAAGCGGCTCCTTCGGCGGTGGCGCAGTCGATCGGCAGCGTGGCGGTTATGTTGAGCGACGTGAATGACGCGGCCTTCGTGTTCAACGATGCAGCATCTGCGCCTGTGACCACCACAGGTTACAGCCACACCAAGGTGCCGCTGTCCGACATGTTTGGAGCGGTGCCAGAACCCGCGACAGGCAAGTTCGCTCTCGATGGGATTGAAGCGGAAGATAACCCGTGGATCGAACACGGTTCGTTCGGGTTCGAACCGATTGCGTGATGGAAAGGTGACGGGCGGCGACCGAGAATTCGCCGCCCTCGCCCCGATATTTTAGTTGCGAAACGCGCGAGCGAACTGATCGACCAGCGGCTTCGTGACGAAGGAAAGCATCGAGCGGCTGCCAGTTTCAATAAACAGTTCGGCCGGCATGCCCGACACCAGTTCAAGCCGGTCGGTCACGTCTTTTGAACTTTCGTCGAGCACCACTCGCACCCGGAACAACCGTGCCCCTGTTGCGTCATCGGTCACTGGGTCGGCTGAGACGAAGGTCACCTCGCCTTCCAGCTCTGGCGTCGTCGCCTGATTGAATGCCGACAGCCTAATGCGGGCAGGCTGGCCGACTGCGACCCGATCGATATCGCTGGGCAAGACCAGGCCATTGAAGACGAGCGCATCGTCCTGCGGCACGATTTCGACAATGGTCTCGGCAGGCCGCACGACTTCACCGACCGCGCTGTAGGCGAGCTTGTCGACAGTTCCAGCGTATGAGGCGCGGATCTCTGACCGGTCGAATTGATCGCCTGCACTCGCACTCGCGACGCGCTGTTCATTGATTGCGGCTTCGACTTGCGCCAGCTCCGCACCAGCATCGGCGCGCGCGGTCTGGCCGATCTGGATGCGTTGCTCATTCGCCTGCGCGATCCCGGCATTGGACTGCGCGATATTGGCCTGCAGCGCGCCGATGTTCCCATCGAGATCGATCGCCGTGCGCTCCATCTCGTTGAGACGCCGGATGGTGACGTAACCCTTGTCATGCATCTCGCGCAGCATCTCCAGCTCGGGTTTGATCAGCGCCTGCTGCTGCTCGAGCGAAGAAATCTGCGCGTTGTAGCCATCGATCTGGCGGCCAAGCTGGTTCACCCGCTCGCCCAGCTGGGCGCGCAGGCTCGATTGCTCGGACCGATTGAGCGCGAAGCGCCGCTGTTCCGCCGCCATCGCCGCGCGCGCTTCATCGCTGTCATCGCTTAGCAACTCGGCGGGGAACCGGATCGATCCGCGATTTTCGATTTCAGCCGAAAGGCGTGCACGCTGGGCCAGCAATTGCGCGAGCGAGCGTTCCGAAAATTCCGCGCTGACCGCGCTCACTTCGGTGTCGAGCCGCAACAGCAGATCGCCTTCTTTCACAGCATCGCCATCGCGCACCAGAATCTCTGCAATCACCCCGCCGGTCGGATGCGCAATCCGTTTGACCCGCGTTTCAGGTGCGACTTCGGCCGTGGCAATCACCGCGCCGCCAATCGGCACCAATGCTCCGCCCACGATCACCAGAAGCGCCAGAATGCCAGCGGCGATCATCGCAGTGCGCGTGCGTTTGCGCGCCCGTGCATCATAGCTCTCAGCCAAATCGCCAACATCGGCTGCTGCGGTAATAGGAAGCTGCGCGTTCACGACTGCTTCTCCGCCAGCTCATCTGTGTCCGCATCCTTGGGCGGCCTGATCGGCGTCGCGTTGGGCGCGGTCACCATCTTCGAAAGCACATCATCCCGCTCGCCAAATGCCGACATCCTGCCATTCTGCAGCACCAACACCTTGTTCACTTGGCGCAGCGCCGAAGGCCTGTGCGCGACCAGAGCCACGATCGCTCCGCGTTCCCGGACCTCACCAATCGCGCGGTCCAAAGCCGCTTCACCATCGGCATCCAGGTTCGAGTTCGGCTCGTCGAGCACCACCAGAAACGGATCGCCATAAAGCGCGCGGGCCAATCCGATCCGCTGGCGTTGGCCCGCCGATAGCTGAATACCCCCGGCTCCGACCACGGTGTCATAACCTTGCGGCAATCCAAGCACCATGTCGTGCACACCCGCCGTCCGCGCCGCAGCAATCACGGTTTCGGGCGATGGATTGGGTTCAAACCGAGCAATATTCTGCGCGATCATGCCGTCGAACAATTCGACATGCTGCGGCAGGTATCCGAGATGCGCGCCCAGATCGTCGGGGTCCCATTGGTCGAGACTGGCCCCATCCAGCCGCACCGCGCCTTCCGCCGGGAGCCACAATCCCACGAGCGCGCGCGACAGAGTCGTCTTACCTGCCGCACTCGGTCCGATGATGCCCAGCGCATCGCCCGCCTCCAATTCAAACTGGATGCCTTCGAGCACCGGTGTCTCGCTACCCGGCGGGACGACGGCTAGGTGCTCGACCCGCAGGCTTTCGGTCGGAGGAGGCAGCTGCGTCGCTTGCGCATCCTCATCCGGAAACGCCTCGAACAGCCGATCAAGCCGCGTCCAGCCCTGTCTCGCGCTGGTGAACGCGCCCCAATGTGCAATCGCCTGATCAATCGGAGCCAGCGCTCGTGCGGCGAGGATCGACGCCGCGAACACAATCCCGCCGCTTGCCTCTCCTGCCAGATAGAGCAGCGCTCCGACCGTCAGAACCAGGCTTTGCAGGAAGAGGCGAAAGATACGACTCACACCGCTGAGCAGGCTGCCCGTTCGTGTGACCCGGTCCTGCGCGGCATTGAGCTGTGCATTGGCCGCATGCCACATGTCATACATCCGTTCGCCCATTCCGAGCGCGCGGATCACCTCGACATGGCGGCGGTTGTCATGCGCCAGTTTGGCGCGATAAGCGCGCGCCTGACTCGCATCTTCGCTGGGCGAACGCGATGCGCGATCATTGAGCAAAGTCAGCGCAATGAGCACCAGAGCGCCGACCAGAGCCGTCACGCCGAGCCAGACATGCAGCACGGTCAGCAGGGCGACAAACAACAGCAGCCATGGCAAATCCATTAACGCCCCCGGCCCCGGAGAACTGAGGAAGCTGCGAATGCTATCAAGATCGCGCATCGGAGTAAGGCCATCATCGCCATAATCCCCGGCCCGCAAAGCGAGCTGCGAAATCGCGCGGTGAACCCGGCCCGTCATCCGCGCATCCAGCGCTGCGGCGACGTCGCCCAGAATGCGAATCCGCAGCAGGTCGAACAGGCCCTGAAACAGGTAAACCACCACGATCATCGCCAGCAGCCCGAACAAGGTCGCGGTGCTGCCGCTGGGCATCACGGAATCGTAGATCAGCAGCATGTAGATCGGGCCGCCAAGCAGCAGCACGTTGATGATCGCGCTCAGCCAGCCGACCGAAATCAACGCCGACTTCGACCGCGCTATCGCGCTTCGCAATTCAGATTCTGGCGAAGGACCCATAGAGCGCCGGGTTGTAGTGCTTTTGCGACAAGATGGCGACTCAATGCTTCGCTTGGGCGCCCATTCGATCCGTCTGACGCCCTGCGTGATTTTCATGCCTCGCTCAGTACATTTGACGCGCGCGGCCGATCACCACTAGCGTGCGCGCATTGGTGCGAATGCTGAGTAAGGATACATGCATGGAATTGGCGGACCGCACGGAGGCGCTCTTTCGACTGCTGGATTGCGAGCGTGCATCGGCGACCGCCCTCGCCCATGCCATGCGGCCTTGCGAATACACACCGCGCACGATCTTGTCCCACCAAGGCGACCACGACGATCGGCTATGGCTGATCCTTGAAGGCACCGTGCAATTGCAGGCGATTTCCAGCGAGGGTCAATCAACCGTCATCTCTGCGTTCGGACCAGGGGAATTGGTCGGTGCGTTCGCCGCTGCGGAAGAGAACGCCTTCGATGCGAGAGCGCTTGGGCGTGTGCAGGCACTACAGGTGACCGCGATCGAGCTTGATCGGCTGTTTCAGGAATGTCCCGACCTGGCAGCGGGAATGTCGCGCATTTATTCGGGGCAGTTGCACACCGTGCTGGACCGATTGGCCGCGCGGGTAACCCTGTCAGCGGTCGGGCGTTGCTATCGCGAGCTGCTGGCCCTGGCAGGTCCATCGGATTTGATCTCGCCGCCACCAGTGATTGCCGCGCTCGCCCTGACCGCGCAGACCACACGCGAAACGGGTTCTCGCGCGATCAGCACGCTGGAGCGGCGGGGTATCATTGAGCGGTCGAGCGACAGGCTTGAAATCGTGTCGCGCAGGATGCTCGAGGATTTGGTCGTTTAACCGGTTATGAATTGATCGACCAAAGCGAAATCGGGCCGCTGAGCGAGGCCAGTTCGCCAAGCTCTTCGATGTGAATGTCAACCGCCAGAACGCGCGCGATCATCGCCGATTGATAGTCGGTCAGAAATTGCCCGCGCTCGGCTGCTTGGAGTAGCCGGTCGGTACGGTCGACAATCATCGGTCCGGGTTGTTGATCCGGGAAAACATCGATCGACAGCGCACCCGTGATCGCTCCGGCCTCCGCTACAACGCTCTCCATTGCGGCGAGGCACTCTTTGGGTTTGCCTACAAAGCCTGTGCGCGCTCCAATACCCTGCGGCGTGAGATCATTCCGATCAGCCAGGACGTCAGCATCGGCGGCACTCAGGCCATCGAAGCAGACAATCGCCGACAAGCAGATGTCGAGCGCTGAACCCTCAGAGCTAACGGTCGGATTACCTCCGCCAAAGGCTCGCGTGCTCTCGATCCGGTGCAGAGGCCTTCCCGACATCCGCCAATGTCCGACATGTAAACGCTCGGCCTCGCCCGGAGCAACGATCGTAAGAGCATGCGCATGGCTGCTCAAAATGTCGGCATTGCGAATGGCCTGCCCCATGGAGACAAGGCTGGCCGTATCAATCGATAGCGCGAAGGGGTTGTCCTCTTCGCCCGTGCCTGGAGGCACATGCTCCACCCGTTCTGCGCGCTCGATCAGAGCATCGAAGCGCTTGCCCCAATCCGCCCGGTATGGTTCGATCGATCTAGCGCGGAAATCCTCAATCGGGTTCGGCAAAGTGACTACAAGGCGCGCGCCCAATGCGACTGCGGCCTCGGCGATCATTATATCGGCCCCGGCGGCAAGCGCTCCAAAGGCAAAACCTGGTTTGAGATTGGCGATCGCCGCGTCGATCTCTTCGCGCAGCCCCGGCGCATCGGGATCAAGCCCAATCAGGCCACTGAAATGAAGCGAAGGAGGCGGACGGAACCGATCAAGCCAGGCCGGATCGCCTCCCTGCACCTCGGTAATCGCTGCAAATTGTTCGAGCGTGCGAGCATGATCTTCCCAAGCCTGCGGAAGCTTGGCGACGCCTTCGGCGAGCGCGGCCTCAGCCTTGGCTTGCTCGCCGAGCAACAAATGCGCCTCGGCCCGCGTAGCCTCGCGCCAGAACGGCGTCTCGCCCTCGTCGGTGTTGTTGTCGATCAGTTCGAGCACCTGCCGCGCGAGCTCATTCGTCCGATCCTCTTCACCCGCAAACAGCGCGAGCGCAGCGGCGTTGATCAGCGGATAGCTATCGGCCTTGAGCGCATGGGCCGCGAGATAGGCGTCGGTAGCCTCTCGAAACAGCCGAGCGCGTTCCTCATCAGCAGCGCGCCAAGCGAGGTCCTTAAGCAACCGCCCCTTGAGCGTGAGGACCTTGATGTCATTGGTAACGGCTCGAAGCCCCAACTCCCCAAACACACCCCAAGCCCGCACCGGATTCCCGGCACGGGCGAGTTGGAGGATTTTGGTTGGGAGGGGGGTCAAGGTCTATTAGTCCGTTGACTATGGTCTTCGTGGACGACCGTTACCGCTATCAGGGTCAACAGCGATGGGAATGACCTTCTTCGGATCGGCAATGTCGCATGTTTTGTTGATAGGGTCGGGCTCCTCGCACATTAGGAGGTTGAAGTTGATCGAATAACTCGTTTCACCCTTGTTGCTACTCGCCATGTCATTACCATCTTCATCTTTGAAATAGTTCTCGTAGTATAGCCCTTCGTGTGAAGAATTTCCGAGTCCACCTAATTCTGCACCACCAAAACTCAAATTTGGATGCCTCTTTATTGGCCTTGGCATTCTAAACTGATCGTCATGGGCGCCCCAATCAGTGAAAACCATTGGAGTCGTTGGGTTAAAGGCAATGTCTGTATTGTCTACAAAAACGTAAACTCTTTGCTGGGACCCATAGTAGATCTCATCGAAATGTGATCGGATTTTGCCCAGCCTAGGGTGCTCAATTGCGCCGCAATCCTCCCCACCGTTTCTCCTCAGGAATTCAATCGCACACACGACATCGTCGTCGTCCTTGGACTTTGAAGCGGGAAAATATGCGTGGCGAGCGTTCAGCTTGGCTACGCTAACTGGATCGCCAAACTTCATATAAATGACGTGAAAATACTTTGGCGCAAATTTGCCATTGGAACAGAGGTTTGGATCTCTGCCTTGAGTGTCTGGCACACCCTCTCTCTCCTCTGACTCCAAACAATTAATGTAGGATCGCGGATTGTTCCCAAAATTTCGGCCAACGCCGGTGGATGCATCAGGAGCAATCGCTCCAGCGTCAGTGTTTATACCGGGAAATTTTTGAAAGACCCTATCAGCAAATATCAAAATTGATGCGGAAACGAGTATTCCTGCAGTGAGAGTTCCAACAACGAAGTTTCTATTATTCATCGACCTCACCCCCTGTGAATTCTAATAGAATTTGATCCATTTGCGCCGAAAAGTGATGATCCGAATAATCAGATGCAAGGTCCGCTGCAGCGCGATAATCGAATTTCCAGTTTTTATTGGAACGGCGCTTTGCCTCGGCAACCAACAACAATGCTCGGACGCGAATAATTGCTATCTCACCATTGGCTGGATCTTGATCATTGAGCTTCGCAAGCTTCGAAATGACTGGTGCCAGATCGTCAGGGACACTGTCACCGATACCCGCCTCGATCGCGATCTCAGCCCGCCCGATTAGTGGCCAAGTATGCCTCAATTGATACTGGAAGTTTTCCGGGTCGTCGCTGAGCAGCTCCTCAATGAGGGTTTGCTCCAACGAGCGCTCAACTTGAGCCTCTTCGAATTGTTGTGCACGCATTAGCGTGTCTGCTAGCCATCCGCGACGATTTGCGAGAGCCATAATTGGCCCGCTTTCGGTCGGGGCAGCAGCGACTGCCTTTGTCATATAGGTTATGGCTGCGCGACAATTGTTGAGCGCATCTTCAATACGATCTTGCGAGACACGTAGTTCGCATAAGTTTCCGTAGGAGTACCCAAGTTCGGTGAGGCTTCGAAGCGTGCCGGGTTCAACTCTGAAAAGTCGTTTGGCATGAGCTAAGTACCCCATCCAGTGTTGCTCAACACTGATCACGCCAATCTGTGATGCAGCAAAGCCCGCCCAATACTCGCTTTGCGCGTGAGCGAATATCCGGTCAGGATTGTTGGGCTCTCGCTTCAGCAGCTCTTCGGTTGCACGGTGTGCTTCCGTAAACTTCGCGAACGCAGAATCCAGATCGCCGGTCGCTTCGTCATCTTCCCCCATCGCATGAAGAATGATGGCTCGCTGTTCGAGACTGTCGGGCGGCAGCTGCGAAAGATCGCCTTGTTTGGTGTAGTATTCCAGAGCCCGCTCATTCACCCCTTCCATGAGCTCGTAGCGACCGACGCCTTTCAACTGACTGCGCAAGTCGGTCATCATGTAGGCGACCATCCCGTCGGCCTCATCCCGCTGAAACTGCGCCTCGTTGCGCGCCTGGAGTGCGATCGTCGTCATGACGCCCATGGCTATGGCAATCACCGCGACCAGTCCCGTGACGGCCATCACGCGGCGCAATTGTCTTTGGGTGTCGCGTTGGACCAGCCGGTCGAGCGGGACGCCGGCGATACCTGCGACGACCTTCAGGAAGCCCAGCCGCCAGCCGTCGCCTTGTTTGCGCAGGTCCGCTGCGAGGGGTTCGGTGCCGCCTTCCGTTAGCGCCGCCGGGAAGGCCTCTGCCGGTTCGCCGCGCAGGATCGCCGCGAGGATCGGGCGATCGGGATGTCGTTCGCGGAAATAGGCGATTTCCTGATCGACCCATTCCGACGCTTTGGCATCGGGCGAGCACGCCACAACCAGCACTTCGGAACAGCCCAGCGCATCCTTGACCGCGACAGACAGGTCCTGCGCCGCCGAGAGATCTTCCCGGTCTCGAAAGACCTTCCCGATCTTGCCCTGCCGACCGTTCAACGCATCGATGTGGCCCAATCCCTTGGGCAATCGATAGCTCTCGATCTGCGAATGCAGCTTGCGCACTGCGGCTGCGTCCGCATGGCTGTAGCTGATAAATGCGCTGAATCGCTGCTCATGCGCAGTTTTGACACTGTTCGGCTTGTCCGCCCCGTTTTCCATCCCAACGCCCCCACGCTCAGGAAATATTGCGTGAGAGTGTCAATGAAAATTCTAATATTGCAAGACATCTGTTCTTCGACGAACGATAAACTTGGATCGTATGAACGCTCGAAGATTTTGGCGAGCTTAAGTATCAAGCGGCCGTGAAACAGAAATTGATCGGGAAGTGATCTTCTATTGAGTCCGAGCGACGTCCAACAAATGCATCTTAGTCTCCGCCAGCGAAACCACATCGCCGTATTTGGCATTCATATCGAAGAGATTGGCGCGGTGGACCTCGCGATGGCGATCACCCACCGCCTCTTCGACCACGACCGGAATAAAACCATGCTGGCAGGCATCCACACACGTCGCCCGCACACAGCCGCTGGTGGAAAGACCTGATATGATCAGACTGTCGTGCCCTTGCGCGGTCAATGTCGCTGCCAGTGATGTTCCGAAGAATGCACTCGCATATTGCTTAGAAATGACGAGCTCTTCTTCGTTGGGCTCCAGCCCCGCAGGCCATGCGCCAAGCGGACTTCCGCGAACGAAACTGGTCAATGCGCCAACCTTTTGCGCGAACCTGCCGCCGTCCACCATCGAAGGGTGAAATTCGACATTGGTGTAGATCACCCGAACGCCGGCATCCCGCGCAACATCGCGCAGTTCGATCGCCGCCGCGAGGGCGGCGTCGACACCGGCATAAAGCGGACTGTCTTTCGCGAAATAGGCTTCGACGAAATCGATCAGAATCAGTGCAGGCTTTCGCCCAAACCCAATCCGCCCCTCGAAGACGCCCGCATAATTGCTATTTACGTCTTCATCTGCGCTCACCTCGGGGCTCCCTTAGAAATTGTAGCCGACTTCGACACCAAAGCGGCGGCGCGCGCCCGGTGAGATGAATGATCCTCCAAACTCGATTGCGGGAATCACCTCGTTGAGGAACTCCCGGTTGAGCAGGTTGTCGGCGAATGCGGTGACCCGCCAGCTGTCGCTTTCAAGGCCAACACGCAGATCAAGCACGCCAAAGGCCTCGCGCTGGGTGACTGTATAGTCGGCATCACCAACGAATGCGGGGAGTGCGAGTGCCGATCCGGGCAGCAGGCCGCTGAATAGTGTAGGCGACGGATCGTCCTGCACCGTGTGGAACCAGGTTGGACCGGTGATGCGATAATCGGCGCGGACCAGCAGGTCGATCGTGCTCGCCAGCGGCGCCACGATCTGCGTGCCAAGGTTGATCGTGTAATCCGAAGTATAGGGCGACTCGTTTCCGACCGTGTTCGGGCGCGAGGCGTTCGCGATTATCTCGCTTTCGGTCACGTTGAACGCGCCGAAGAAGTCCCAACCGGGAATGACTTCGAAGTTCACGTTAGCCTCTGCCCCGTAGACCTCGACCTCATCGATGTTCGAAACAACGCGCAGCAGGCCAAAGGCGCCCACGAAGAATTCGAAGAACTGCATGTCATCGATTTCGGTGTAGTAGCCCGCGACGTCGAAGGTCAGCTTGCCATTGGCAGCCGAGCCCTTGATTCCCGCCTCAAACGCGCTTGATGTTTCCTTGCGGTACAAGTCCTCGATCAACACGTTGGTGCCGATGAACTGGTTGAATGCCTGGTCGACAATCGCGGCCGAGCCCTGATTGTTGAAGCCACCCGACTTAAAACCGATGCCCCAGTTGGCATACAGGTTCACGTTATCGCCGAGTTCGTAGCGCAACGAGATTTTCGGCTGAATTTGCTCGAATGTCTCCGACTGGGGAGGGATTGGTCCGAATGCCTGACCCGGATTGATCGGGCCGCCGGTAAAGGGGTCGGTAGCGTTCGGTACGAGGCTGCGGACCGAGCGATCTTCGATATCGTAGCGCGCAGCCAGACCGATTTCGAACCGGTCGCTGACCTCGTAGTCCACCGAAGCGAATACGGCATAGACGTCGGTCGAGAAGTCATCGTTGTAGAGCTGCGTTGTCGGGTTGATCGAGTTTGGCCCGTTGAACAGCTCTCGCGAGACTCCCTGCCCCAGATCAGCGCCAAGGCTGACACCGGTCTCCCGATCGATGTGAAGATAGTAGGCGCCGACCTGCCATTGGAACGGGCCGCCATCGTTTGAAGCAAGGCGGATTTCGCCGCTGATGTCGCTTTGCTCGCGGATCTGCAGCTGCGTGCCATCGCATGTTGTCGGGCTGAAACCACCAAAGGTCGAGCCTGTCGCTGGATCGAAGATAAATGGCACCGGAGTCTGGCCGATAAAGGTCGGCGCGTTAAGCGGGAAGCCGGTCAGCTGCGCTGTCGAGCCAAAGCACGCGGCAGACGCATCCGCCGATGCCTGCGTCCCCGTGGGGAAGGTGAAGCGCGCAAAGTCTGCCGATGTGCCGTCTGCGATCAGCAACTGATCGACGTCGCTGTACAGCGCCCAGGCCGTGAGCGTTACCGCGTCGAATTCATGCTCGATCTTGGCCGAAACCTCGAAAGTCTGCTGTTCATTGATCGGGCGGATATTGCCGTAGAAATCGAAGGGATGGTCGTTCACGTCCTCAAAGAACGCCGGATCGACGCCTGCGAAATTCGGCAGGTGGAACGATGTGTTGTAGTTGATCGACGCGCCCTTCAGATCGGCATAGCGCGCTTTGATATCGATCTCCGTGGCGGGTCCGAGATTGGCGACGAAGCGCCCGTCGACTGACCATGTTTCCTGATCGTCGACCACGTTGTCATTGAGGAAGCGGTTGAAGAAGAACCCGTCCGTGGTGTTGTAGCTGCCCGAGAGGACTAGACCCGCGTTCTGGCCGATCGGAGTGGAGATGTATCCGTTGGCCGAATAGGTGTTATCTTCGGCAGCGGACACTTCGATGCCACCTTCAAGGAAATCCGACGGCTTGAGCGTCTGGATGACAATTGCACCTGCGGCGGCGTTGCGTCCGTATAGCGCGCCCTGCGGACCTTTGAGTATCTCGATTTGGCGCAACGTGCCCTGATCCTGGTTTAGCTGGGCGGTGTTGGTTTTGAGGATGCCGTCGACGACGAGCGCGACCGAGCTTTCCGCGTCGCGTGCACCGTTAATCCCGCGGATGTTGATCTGGGTGTCGCCCGCTTCGGCGGTGCCGGTCACGATTGTGACACCGGGGGTTAGCTGTACAAATTCATCCGCACGTTCGATCCCCGTTTTCTCGAGCGTGTCGGCGGTGAAGACCGTAATCGAGCTTGGCACTTCACCGAGCGTTTCCGACTGACGGCGGGCAGTGACGATGATGGCGTTGTCATTCTCGCTCTCGGCGCTGGCCGTCGCATCTGCATTCTGCGCGACCGCCGGACTGGCAAATACTATTGCGCCAAGCGCGGCACCGAAAGCGAGTTGGGACTTCTGGAATTTCATCACCGGGTTCTCCCTGAACCAATCGAGTTGAAGATAGTTTTTGTTCTGGTCGGGGCGCCGGGCTCTTCCTTGCTCCGGCTGGATTGCCGCCCTGCCGCAAATGCGCCACGCGCGTCGCTTCTCACGATCACGCTCGCGATTGGTAGACTGACATTGACAGATGCGTTCTGCAACGCGCGGCAAACTCCCTTGACGCGGCCCCTATTGTATACAATTTGAATGCGTCAAGAATAATTGGGTTCCTACAAAATTTGGCTTGGAAAGGGTCTGGATTGGTGATTTTCTGCTACAGTCTGGTCTCGGGCGGAACGGCTCAATGCCGTTTCTGTTCCTTTCTGTACCCTTTAGGTGCCTTTCAATGACACGTGCGTCAGACCAGGCCTATGGCAAAATTCGCGGCTTTTTGCTGCGCGGCGAAGCCAAGCCTGGCGAGCAGCTGACCGAAGATCAGCTTGCGCAGATTACCGGCGTTAGTCGAACTCCGGTTCGCGAAGCGGTAAGTCGGCTTGAGGCAGAGATGCTGCTCGTCCGCAACGAGTCCAAACGCATCTTCGTCGCCGACTGGAGCCGCGATGATATCGACGAGATGTTCACTTTGCGCGAAATGCTGGAAGGTCACGCCGCAGAGCGCGCTGCGGACCGCCTGAGCGAAGCTCAGATCGACGAGCTTGCAGCGGTAAATGCAAAGCTCCACGCAGCCGTTGATTGCGAGCCGCCCAACGTCGTCGAATTCCTCGACGAGAACCGGATCTTTCACGAGATCATTACCGAGGCGGCGCAATCCCCACGGCTCGGTCAAGTGCTAGCCATGCTGGTGGAGCAGCCGGTCGTCCTGCACACCGCGCGCAGTTACTCAGTGAAGGACCTGCGGCAATCGGCACGCGATCATGACGAGCTGATCGCCGCATTCAGAGCCCGCGATCGCAGCTGGGCACGAGCGGTCATGGCGAGCCATCTGCGCCGTGCCTTTCATACTTTCGCCGATGCTGCGGAAGTGGCGGAATAAGGCTGCCAGTCCCGGCGTTCTACGTCAGATAATGCCGCGATCTTCGAGGTCAGAGCGGGTCGCGCTGTCCATGCCAAGCAGCTCGCCATAGATCTCTTCATTGTGCTGACCGAGATCGGGGCCAACCCATTCGATATTGCCCGGCGTCTCTGACAGTCTGGGCGCAACATTCTGCATTTTGAAATTCTCGTGGCGGGGATGCGGAACATCGACAATGGCTTCACGCGCGGCGAAATGCGGATCTTCCAGCATCTCCGGTGCACGGTACATATTGCCTGCCGGGACACCATGTTCCTCACACAGATCAAGTACTTGCTTGCTCGTATGCTGTTTGGTCCATTCGCCGATCAGGTCGTCCAATTCAGTCTGGTTCCGACCGCGCGCGACATGGCTGTTGTAGCGCGAATCATCGCCAAGTTCCGCCATGCCCATCATCGTCGCCATACGCTTCCACACGCTGTCCTGATTGCCCGCTACAAGCACGCTGCCATCGCTGGTAGGATAGACATTGGACGGTGCAACCTTGGGCAGGATTGATCCCGTCCGCTCGCGGATATGCCCGGTCACTGTGTACTCCGGCACAGTCGATTCCATCATCGCCAGAACCGACTCGTAGATCGCCGAATCAACCACCTGACCTTTGCCGGTTTTATGACGGTGATTGAGCGCCATCATCGCCCCCAGGCAGGCGTAGGTGGCAGCGAGCGAGTCGCCGATCGACAGCCCTGCGCGGCTAGGTGGACGGTCCGGCTCACCCGCGATGTAACGCATCCCGCCCATCGCTTCTCCAATCCCGCCATAGCCCGCGCGAGGCGAGTATGGGCCAGTCTGGCCGTAGCCGGAGACGCGGATCATGATGAGGGCTTCGTTGATCGCCGAAAGCTCTTCCCAACCGAGCTTCCAGCGCTCGAGCGTACCTGGGCGGAAGTTCTCCAGAAGAAAGTCGGACTTCGCGGCCAATTGCTTGACGATGGCCTGCCCCTCCTTCTCACGCAGATTGAGCGTGATCGACTTCTTGTTGCGCCCGACGACCGAGAACCACAGCGGCACGCCCTGCCCCCAATTGCGCATGGCGTCACCAACTTTTGGCGGTTCAACCTTGATCACCTCGGCCCCGTGATCGCCCATCAACTGTCCGCAAAACGGGCCAGCAATCAGCTGTCCCATTTCAATCAGTCGCAATCCGTCGAGAGCACCCTGAGCCATGTCTACGCCTTTCAAAACTGGTCTTTGATCATGGGTGACGGAAAGGAACCTAAAAGGACCAGAGAATGCCCTAGCGGTTCACAATCGCACCCAAGCAGGGCCGCGCCTATAATCGGATGATTTGCATTTGTATACAATTTGCGTATTGAGCGCGCTCATCATTTGACGAACGAGATGATTTTTCGATGGCCCAGAACAGCATTGAACTGGTCGAAGTAGGCCCGCGTGACGGGCTTCAGAACGAGCCGGATATTGTCTCGACCGCAGACAAGGTTGCGCTCATCGAAAAGATGATTGGCTATGGAGCCAGGCGGCTTGAAGTTGCCAGCTTCGTCCACCCGAAACGCGTGCCGCAGATGGCGGATGCCGAGGACGTGATCGCCGCTTTGCCCGACCGCGAAGATGTCACCTACATTGGCCTGACCCTGAACAAGCGCGGCGTATTGCGCGGGCTTGCGACGCGCGAGGGCGGCAAGCGCGGGATAGATCAAGCGGGGTGCGTGCTTGTCGCCTCCGACACGTTCGGACAGAAAAACCAAGGCCAAACCATCGCGGAAGGGATCGCCGAGAACCGGGACATGATCCGCTTTGCCAAGGCCGAGGGGATGCGCGCCCAGGTCACAATCTCAGCAGCCTTTGGCTGCCCATTCGAAGGCGAAGTGAAACCCGAAACAGTACTGCGAATCGCCGAAGAAATGGCAGCGGAGGAACCTGAGGAAATCGCATTTGCGGACACGATCGGTGTAGGCGTGCCTGCGCAGGTGGAGGATCTGTTCGGCAAGCTCGGCGAGCTCCTGAATAGGAAAATCCCGATGCGCTGCCACTTCCACGATACGCGGGGCACCGGCATCGCCAACGCCTGGGCCGCTTATCAAGCGGGCGTGCGTACCTTCGACGCGTCCTTGGGCGGGCTTGGCGGTTGTCCATTCGCACCCAACGCAACCGGCAATATCGCGACCGAGGACCTTATCTACCTGATGGAGTGTTCGGGAATTGCGACGGGCATCGATCTGAATGCCGCCATCAAATCCAACCGCGAGTTTGCAGAAGTGCTGGCCCGCGAACTGCCATCCCGGGTCGCGCGCGCGGCCTGACTAAATTGAGCCAGGAGAAACCATGACTTACAGGCTGGGCGTCGATGTCGGCGGGACCTTTACTGACCTGCTGCTATTTGACGAAGACACGGGAAATTTCTGGCGGCACAAAACGCCCTCAACCCCGCACGATAGCTCGGAAGGCATTCTGAACGGGGTTAAGGCGATCACCGCAGAAGCTGGCGTATCCGCCGAGGATATCGCCTACTTTCTGCATGGTACCACCGTCGCGACCAACGCCGTGCTCGAAGGCAAAGGCGCGAAAGTCGGCCTCATCACGACGCAGGGTTACCGCGACATCATGCAAATCGCGCGGAGCTTTGTGCCCGGCGGATTGGCTGCATGGATCGTCTGGCCCAAGCCGCAGCCTCTCGCCCATCTAGAAGATACTGTCGAAGTGCCAGGCCGGATGGATGCCGATGGCAATGAAGTATCGCCGCTCGAGGAAGACGCAGTGCGGGCGCAGATGCGCAAGCTCAAAGGCAACGGTGTCGAGGCGCTGACCGTCAGCCTGATCAACGCCTATGTAAACGGTGCTCACGAGGCCCGGATCGGGGAGATTGCTGCAGAGGAACTGCCCGGCGTGCCGGTCTCGCTCAGCCACGAAGTGCTGCCCGAAATGCAGGAATATGAGCGCACACTGTCGACCGTCGCCAACGCCGCCGTCCGCCCTGTGGTTAGCAAGTATGTCTCTAACCTGCGCAACCAGCTTGAGGATCAGGGGCTCAAAGGCCGGCTTTCGCTGCTCCGCTCCGATGGCGGGTTGATGAGCAGCCAGAAAGCCGAAGAGCATCCGGTCAACATCCTGATGTCCGGCCCTGCTGGCGGCGTAACCGGAGCCCTTTGGGTCGGGAAGAATGCCGGGTTAAAAAACATTCTCACCCTCGATGTCGGCGGCACGTCAACCGATGTTGCCTTGATCGAAGGGTTGGAAGCGCGCCGGGTGCGCACGACCGAAGTCGGCCACCTTTCCGTTCGTGCCTCCGCACTCGACGTGAAGACGGTGGGCGCTGGCGGCGGTTCGATTGCACACGTTCCCGAACTGACGAAGGCGCTCCGCGTCGGCCCGGAAAGCGCTGGGGCCGTTCCAGGTCCAGTCGCTTATGGCAAGGGAGGCGAAGTTCCGACCGTCACCGACGCCAATGTCGTGCTCGGCTATCTCCCCGAGGACCTTCTCGGCGGCTCGTTCCAGCTCGATCGCGAAGGCGCGAAGAAGGCGGTCCAAACCGTTGCCGATGCACTTGGCGTTGGCCTGATGGAGGCCGCACGCGGGATCATCGACATCGTCAATGAAAACATGTTTGGCGCACTGCGGATGATCAGCGTTCAGCAAGGCTACGACCCGCGCGAATTTGCGCTGATGGGGTTTGGCGGCGCGGGTCCTCTGCATGTCAACGCGGTGGCAAGGCTAATGGGCAGTTGGCCCGCTGTATCGCCGGTGTCTCCCGGAGTTCTGTGCGCATTGGGCGATGCGACTACCCAGATGCGAACCGAAACGGCACGCAGTTTCTCGCGTTTGGCCAAAGATACGACGATCGCAGATTTGCAGGGCGTGCTGGATGAGATGGCGGCCCAAACGCGCGGTGAATTGCTCGCTGACGGTGTGCCCGAGGACCAGATCACCAGCCAGTTCGAAGTCGACATTCGTTATGCCGGACAGGCCTTCGAAGTCCCGCTCACGATCGACAAGGCAATTCTGGATGCCGACGGTATTGAAGGCATTCTCGCGCGCTTTGACGAAGAGCACTTGCGCCTGTTCACTTTCAACATGGATACGCCGCACGAAATCGTGAACCTGCGCGCTGTGGCATTGGGGCAAGCCCCTGCCCTGCCCGCCGCTGAGCTGCCAAAGGGCGATGGTGATCCATCGGCGGCGAAGATCCGCGACCACACGTTATGGATGGACGGACGCGAACAGGCCGGTGCGATTTATGACCGAGCAAAACTGAAACAGGGGGACAAGATCCCCGGCCCGGCAATCATCACAGAAATGGACTCGACCACGTTGGTCGAAAGCGGCTGCGTCGCGACTGTCGATCCGGTCGGCAATATCCTTATCAATCCAGTGCAGGAGGGCTGAACCATGCCGGCACAGATAATCGAAACGAACTCCACGCCCTTCGCAAAGATCGACATCGATCCCGTCACGCTCGACATTATCGAGAACGCCTTACGCAATGCCCGGGTCGAAATGGACGCCACGCTCGTACGCACCGCAATGTCACCGGGCATCCGCGAGCAGGGCGACGCCTTTCCGCTGATCTCAGACCCGGCGGGCAAGATGATCGTCGGCCAGTTCGGCAGCTTCATCGACGGATTCCTGAAGCAGTTCGACGGTACAATTGAAGATGGGGACATGATCTTCCTGTCCGATCCCTATTCCTGCGACGGCGCGGTCAGTCACTCAAACGATTGGCTCGTCCTGCTCCCTGTATTCAAGGACGGCCGTTTGATCGCCTACACGGCAATGTTCGGCCACCAGTCGGATATCGGAGGCAGCGTGCCAGGCTCCATGCCGATCGGCGCTTCCAGCATTTTCGAAGAAGGCGTGCGCATTCCGCCCGTGAAGATCTGGAAGAAGGGCGAGTACAATGACGACCTGATGAAGCTCGTCATGCACCAGACGCGCAAACCCGATTGGTGTCAGGCTGATCTCAACGCGCTCATCGCATCGTGCCGGGTTGCTTCCAAACGCGTGGTCGAGATGGCTGAGCGGTTCGGTGACGACGTCTATGTGTCGGCGACGCAGGAATTGCTCGCCCGCAACCACCGCGCGATGAAAGCGCTGCTCTCGCAGGCTGTTGCCGAAACGAAGGTCAGTTTCGAAGACTATCTGTGCGACGACGGCAAAGGCTTCGGTCCATACAAGATCAAGTGCTCGATGTGGCGCGAGGGCGAGAAGGTCATTCTCGATTTCGACGGCACCGACCCGCAAAGCGCAGCTTCGATCAATTTCCTGCTGAATGAGAACATGTTCAAGATGTTCTTCGGGATCTACATGATCATGGTCTTCGACCCACAGATCCTGTTCAATGACGGGTTCTACGATCTGATCGAGGTGCGCATTCCCGAAGGCTCGCTGCTCAAGCCGCAATTCCCGGCTGCCCTATCGGGTCGCACCCACGCGCTGGGGCGGATTTTCGACATTCTCGGCGGTCTGCTTGGCCAGGGGACGCCAGAGTTTCTCAACGCCGCCGGGTTCAGCTCTTCTCCGCACCTGTTCTATTCGGGTTGGGACAATCGTCCTGCGAAAGAGGGCGAATGGTTCCAGCTGTTCCAGATCGGCTTTGGTGGCATTCCCGGCAGGCCTTTGGGCGATGGACCGGACGGACACTCACTATGGCCCGGCTTTACCAACGTGCCAAACGAGTTCCTTGAACGCTATTTTCCCATGCGGATCGAGCGCTATTCGAGCGAGCCAGACAGCGGCGGCGCGGGCCTGCACCGCGGCGGCAACGGCATTCATATGTCCTATCGTTTCCTCGCTGACGGCGAGATCGCAATTCACGATGACCGCTGGTTCGTACCGCCATGGGGTGTGAATGGCGGACATCCGGGCATGCGAGCCAAGAAAGTGCTCGAACGCGCCGATGGTTCAACCGAAATCGTTGGCAACAAGATCGAAGATGTGGCTGTCAAAGAAGGCGATCTGCTGCACTTCATCACCTGGGGCGGCGGCGGCTGGGGTGATCCGCTTGAGCGCGATCCCGAACTGGTCGGCCTCGAAATCCGTCAGGGATTGGTAACACCACAAGGCGCGCGCGATTACGGCGTTGTTGCAGACGGTGACGGTCAAATCGACGAAGCCGCGACGAACGCCCTGCGTGATGAGATCAGGTCTGCGCGCGGAGAATTGCCATTGTTCGACTACGGTCCAGGCATCGACGATCTGCGCGCCAATTGCGAGGAAGAAACTGGACTACCCGCTCCGGTTCAACCGCAGTGGAATAACCGGTCAGCGGGTCATCGCAACGCAGCGTGATTGAGCATTCCGAGGTGGGATGGGTCGGAGTTGATATCCGGCCTAATTCCTGCCGCGCAATCTGTCCGCGAAGCCGCGTTTGGCTTCGCCAAGGCGACCTTCGATTTCGCCGCGAAGCTGCGTAGCAACGCCGTCCCTCGCGCCGGACCGGCGAACCGGCGCGCCGTAGCTGATTGCGGCTTCCTCGACGCCCATGCCCATCAGGCGCAGGCCGGGTGCACGCTCAATCGCGCCGATGGTCCAGAACTGGTCTGGATGGGCGTATTTGAACATCACATCGAACGGGATGAGGATGTAGCCGTCCTTGCCATAGCCAGGCCCCCATGAATTGCGGGCGATGAACATCTTTTCGCTGAGGTCATAGCCGACCAGCAACATCGCATGGCCGCTGGGTGGGCTCTGCACCGGCAGCATCTCTGGCGGCGGAATGATCCCCGTCTGATGCGCAACCTTGTAGCATTCGCCGGGCAAAACGATCCCGAAAGCGACCGGCAATTCCTGCGCCAGCGCAGAGATCGCGGAGGCTCCGGGAGTCCGCGCAAACTGGATGGCTTCGTAGTGCGTGGCATTCTCGTAGCACCCTTGGGTCGGCACCTCGTTCACCGCCACTTGCTGGAACGGCCACATTCGCTCTTCGCAAATCCCGTGGGCCATAACCGCAGCCATGCCATGATGAATGTAAGTCCCCTCGTCGCGGTCCTCGCGATCGCCCAGCTTGCGCGCATTGTAGTAGAGGAACAGCCGCGAGAGATCGCGCTCCGTGCGTTTGTCCTTCTTATGCAGCAACTCAACCGCGCCGACGATTGCATTTGCAACGCAGCTGTTCGTGCGCTGCTGGTTCTCCACCGGCGTGCAATATGGCCGGAGATCGATTGCCTTGGGAATGGCGGAGGTGGAGGCACTGGCCCCAGACGTCTCAAGCGTGGGCGCAGGCGCCGGACTATCCTCGAACAGGCATCCATTAAGTGGGTGGCCTTCATATGTCAGGTCCATCATTTCGCCTCTCCTCAGGCCTAGAATCCCGCCGGACAAGGTTCGCCCGGCAGGTGATTGATGTGGTATCGGTCGGTGACGATCTGGCCCGCGACATTCAGAGAATTGTCGACGTGGCAATCTGATCCATTCCAGGTCAGTGTGCCCTGGAACACACCCAGCTGGCTCTGATATTGGTAGGTTGCGTTGTTGCCGACGAACTGACCGCTAACCGTGAACGGGACGTTGTAGGTTTCGTCCATCCCGCTCGCTTGAAATGAACCGTCGGCACTGATCGCGAAGGGTTCCGCTTCACCGCTAAGCTCGCTGTACCAGTCTCCCGCAAGCCGGGCATAGGGCGATTCCGGCGGAGGCGGAGGTGGAGGCGGATACTCATCGTCCGGCACCGGGGGCAGGTTAGCGATGAATATTACGACGAGCGCCAATGCCCCAAAGCACCCGATCCCGGCCATTTTCATGGGGCTTTCGGTGATGCTCGCCAAGCCAGTCTTGCCGCTGTCTTCCCCGCCGCTGTCATGCAGTTTCTGGATCGTGTTGTTGGGATTCCGCCGCGTGCCGGGCTTGCTATTCATGGCTGCCAGCAGCCGTGTGCGAAATTCGTCTACCGACTGCGGGCGGTCGTTGCGATTGACGGAAATTCCGGACAGGATCAGCGCATCGACCTCCTCAGGAACTTCGGATCGGCTCGCCGATGGCGGCTGCCACATCGTGTCCGGCAGAGCATCCATCAGCAATTTGTAGAAAATCTTCGACAGCGCGAAGAGATCGGCGGACGTATCCACCAGATCGGGATCGGTTCGCTGTTCCGGGGCCATATAGGCCGCCGTCCCCAGCGCGGTTCCGCCAAGGCTTTCTTCGGCTCCCGCCACACGAGCAATCCCGAAATCGAGGATCTTGATTGAGGCGTTTTTCTCGTCCGGTTCAGCCGTCAGGATGATGTTTTGCGGCTTGAGGTCGCGGTGGATGATCCCTGCCGCATGGGCTGCTTCAAGCCCCGCGAGTAGCTCCATGATGATCCTGGCCGCCACTCTGACAGGCACTTGCTCGCGATTGGCAATCCTTGCGCGGTGCCATTCACCCAAGGTCGTCCCGCCGACATATTCCATTGCCACATAAGGGACGTTGTCAGCCTCATCGACATTGTAGACCCGGACGATATTCGGATGTGCGAGTTCTTGTGTGGTGACACCTTCTGCGATCAGGCGCTTCACCGCTTCCGCACCCGACAAAAGGTCCGGCCGGATCAGCTTGAGCGCAACTTCGCGCTCGCCGTGACGGTCGACCGCCTTGTAAACCACGCCCATCCCGCCGCGACCGATCAGCGATTGGACCGTGTAGCGACCGGCGAAGACATCGCCTTCGCCAAATTCAAGCTCTTTCGAGATGGCTTTGTCGCCGCGCCCGACCGTTTCGAACATTCCAACGGTCTGCATCGAGTCGAGTTCTGGCGTGATGTCGCCAACTGTTTCCTGCTTTAGCGACGCACCGCATTGGCCGCAGAACTGGGCGCCCCCGGCATTCTCGTGGTCGCATTTGCTGCATTTTGTCATTGGGAAGCGTCCCTTAGCGAAGGTTTTCTTGTGAGTTTCACGCCTGTCACCCGGCGATGTTCTCGGTCGAACCTGACGGTCAGCGCCACGGTTCCTGGATGATCTCGGACAGGTTCGATTGTGTCGCCGTCCTTCAACACCGCCCGCTCTTCGCAGGACAGGACCTCGCCATTGACCTGCAATCCGTTTCGCCCGCGAACACGCAGGACAAGGCAGTCATTCTCGACAAACAGATCGAAATGCCGCCGCGAAACCAGCAGGGAAAGACCGTTATCCACCTGACCGCTTGGCGATGTTACGAGGAGCCTGACGTCACTTGCACCGCCGGTTTCGCGCGATCGCTCGCGGCCGAACGCAAGCAATCCGTCGGGGGTCATGATCGGAAAGCCAGACGGGATGTGATCATTCTCGGGAAAGCCGTCAAAGTGGAATGCAGCCGAGCGGCGAACGTGCAAATCGCCCTCCATCCCCCGCAGACCGAGCGTGGCTTCTTCGCGGTCGAGGCGGACCACATTCATGTCGATCGCTTCGATGACCTTGCCACTGCCTTCTTCACCTCCAGCGGTGTTGTCGTGGATCTGGATAACGTTGCCGTTCATCTCGTTCTCGCTCGAGATCTGGATCGTCGGTCCGGAAGAGCTGCTTTCGCCTTGCACGGTCAGCAGGACGCGGGTCGAAAAGGCGAAGCGTTCTTCGCGCTGTTTGTAACGGGTCGAGACCGCGAACATTATCTCGATCTCGTGCATGCCCGGCTTGTCGATCTCGCGCGCGATCACCGAAGCGGGCGCGCGTTCCTGCGGACCGAGTTCTTCCCAGCCAAGCCGCTCCTTGCGCCAGTCTCCAGCCTCGCGGCTCCATAGCCCTGTGATGAAGAGCGGACGATCCTTTAAAGACGCGTTCATCAGTGCGAATGGCAGCGCGACCGACCCTCCAACAGGAGCATGCATCGTCGCGCCCGGTTCAATGATCAGCTTTGGCCCGACGCAAACCTGGCATTGCCCGTCAGCACCAACCAGGCCGCCGCATTCTGCGAAGGCCATGCAGCGCACGAGCGGCTGACCGCACTCGCCGCACCATTGCCCTTCATTGTCTTGCGACAGAGTTGTGCGGCAGCAATCCTTGGGGGAACGCAACCGGCGCATCAGGTGCGCATCCGGTGCCCGCAAGAGGTGCAGAACTTGTCTTTCGCCGCCAGCACCTTGCCGCAATTCGCGCATTCGACCTTGGCGGAGGAACCAGCCGCACCATCGGACGAAGCCGGTGCGCCTTTGCCCCCTGCCCCAGCGGCGACCCCGGTTGCGCCTTTCATTCCGGTATCGAGCATGCGGTGTTCATGCTCACGGCTTTCAGCAGTCATTTCGCGGACGATTTCCACCATCTTTTCACCGGAGGCTGCGCGGGCCTGAGCCTGAGCAATCGCTGCTTGTGCCGCTTCCGGGCTGAAGCTGGCAGTGATCGCGCCAATCTGCTCGGCAGACATGCCAGCCGCTGCTGCCATCTGCGCGACTCGGTTCTGCGCCTCGGATTCGCCCTCACGGATTTTGCGGTCGGTATCGCGGTCGGCCTTTTCAGACTCGATATCGTTCACACCGGCCAGGTTTTCGCGCGCAATCGCGTTCCAGTCTTTGGTCTGCTTTTGCTTGGAGCCCACTTGCGCGTCGTCGACCTTGATGTTCGAAAACGCGGTCTTCTCGTTCACGTCGATCTGAGCATCGGTGGTCAGCGCAGTCAGAGTGATCTGGTGCTTTGTTTCGAGCAGCTCGGTGTCGCGCTGGAATGCCCGGACGCGCTCTTGTGCCCGGTGCACATCAAAGGAATGGGCGCTGTCTTCAAGTTCCATCGCGAACTTGGCGGCGCGTTCCTGGCCCAGGATCTTGATCTCGTGATCGAGCGCTTCGGCTTCCTGCCGCCGCGTGGCCGCTTCGCGCGCATCGACGAACGACACCTCGCTGTTAAGGACCATGAGCTTGAGCTCATCTTCACCTGCTTGCTCGACCTTCTGCAGATCGACTGCGGCAGTGAGTTTGACTTCGGTTGCTTCGCTCTGGCGTTCCACTTCACGCTTCAGCAGCTCGAGTTGGTGGTCCATCGCGGCCTGTTGGCGCTCAATCCGAGCCTTCTCGAATTCCTGCCGCTCGGCATCGTTCATCGCGAACGTGATCGAACCGTTTCTGACCATCAGCCCAAGATCGCCGGTGATCCGCTCGGCCTCTGTCATCATGTCGGCCTGCATCTGATCCTGCATGCCGCGATTGCCGCGAATTTCATCGGAGTTGTGACGGCCGATGATGTGTTCAAAAATTCGGTCCTGAAACTGCGGCTCGAGCCGCTGCTGCACGTCATAAACCGACAACGCTTTGCGCCCAGATGGAGATATCTCGCCGCTTTCCAGATCGGTGTTCTGACGGCTGACACCGCGCATCAGGCCGAGGATATTGCCCGCCTTGTCGGGATTGAGCTGCATTTCCAAAGTCGCAACGCCGGCGATCTCGACATTGTCTTTTGAAATCCCACGGATCGGGAACTGCACCTGAAACGGTTTCAGGTCCGCCAGCATGATCGCGTAGTGATGCGATCCGCCGATCACGCCTTTGATATTCTCCCACAGCCCGCCGACGGTGAACTGCGTGCCTTTGAAGGCATCGATCAAGGCACCATCGCGAAACAGCAACGCGGCAAGGTCTGGCGGTGAAGCAAAGCGTTTTTCAAAGATGGTCTTGAACAGGTCTTCGCGCGCAAACTCGGCGAGGACATTCGGATCGGACAGCACCAGAGGGTTACTTTCCATGGCTCAAGCCTCCCATTTTTTCTTGGTGAAGTAGTGATAGATGTGGATCCCGATCACGAGCAGGACGATGATCGTTCCGACCGTGTGCTCGCGGATGAGGTATTCCAGCCGGCCAGCGGTGCCGGCCTCTTCGAGGTAGTCGCCCATCCGGCCCACGCCGAGAACCACGCCGCTCATCGCCGATGCAAGCGTGAAGAGCGACATCAAAAGCGATGCGAGCGAGGCGAAGCGTTCCGCGAAGCCCAGCGGGCCCTTGGCCGCTTTCAGCGCGGCGATCTCGTCGTCTTTCTCGCGGTCTTCGAGGGCATCTTCATGGGCCTCGCCCCGGTCGATGGCAGCTGAGCGAGCCTTTTCATCTACGGAGAGGAAATCAGGCTGCGCCTTCTTGTTTCGGCGCGCTGTGGAGGCAACCGTCAGGTTGTAAGCCCGCCTGCGCCACCACGCGACGACCATCAGCAGGAACCAGACGATTGCCACCGCGACAGTGATGCGAAACGCGATGTCGATCATGGGCCAGGCATCGGGGGGAATGCGGTCGACCACTGTCTGCGCCCCCTGCCGCGTTGCCTCAATTGCTTCCTGCGCTCTCTTCATAACTTCCCCGCTATATTTACGGCACTAAATATTGATCAAGTAATACTAAATATTACTCGATCTATATATTTGATCTGAGAAGTTGAATGCTTGACTTTTCACCAATTCACTTCAATAAAGTGGGTCAGAGCGTCGCTCCATTCACTTCGTTGACGAGAATTCAATCATGGCAACACCTCTGACAAATCAGGACATTCAAGCCCTCACTAACCAAAGGCGGAAAAAACCGATGAACCGGATCAAACTTTTTTCGGACGTGTTCCCGTACCTCGCAATCCCGGTGCTGGTGTATAATCTCGTCGCGTTCTTCGCGGGCGACACGGCGGACGGAAATGCACCCGCCATCCTCGCGACCATCGAAGCGACGGTTATTTCCCTGCCGATGCTGTCAGGTGTGAGATTGGAACTGAGCTGGGCGGACTTGCTGGTCGCGCTCGCAGTTGCATTCCTGTTTGTCGAAGTGGTCAAGGCAACCAGCACCGCATCGGCTGGCATCATCAATCACATGCTTTCGATGCTTTTGTTCATCGTCTGCCTGATGGAATTCGTGGTGCTGGAGAGCTTCGCCACCGCACCGTTCTTCATCATCACGCTAATCGTCCTGCTCGACGCATTGGCCGGCATGGTCGTCACCATCGTCTCCGCCCGCCGCGACTTTGGGGTGGAAGGCATCGGGACATGATTGCCCTAGCGCTGCGATTGCTGGGTGCGGCGCTGGGGGCCGGTGCACTCACCGGATGCGCCTTCGCTCCGCAATTGCAGCGCGTCGCCATGGATCAGAACCAGATGGTGGCCGAGGTCGAGGACGAGTTGACGCTGCTGAATATCGTGCGCGCCAGCCACCGTTTCCCGCTGCACTTCACCGCCGTTAGCGAAGTGAACGGCAATGTGGAGGTCAGCGGCAGCCTTGGCCTGGATGCAACGCTCAAGAGCGGAATCGACACTTTCGAGCCTGGCACGGGCCTGGGTGCCAAGACCGCGCCGAACTTCAGAGCGACCGTGCTCGCGACCGAGAAATTCCAGCGCGGAATTCAGCAACCGATCACGGCCCAAACCGTGGCGTATTATCTGGATGCGGGCTGGCCCGATCAGCTGATCATGGCTCTGTTTGTCGAGCGGGTGGATATCTACCGGCCGGGCGAGCTTGATGACGCTGCACTCTCGATCAGCAATGAGCCGGAGAAGACAGCACAGTTCGCCGGGCTGCTGTGCAATTTTGGCCTCGCTGCTCGCCCCACCGTATCGTCCCGTCCGCTCGCCGGATTTGCCGACCTGATCGACCTCGCCAAGCTGGAAGACAAAGGCACTGGCGCAGTCGAGCGCCGCAAGGAAATCGCTGCATTCCTGAATCTGATCGAGCAGGACGGTGTCTCACTGTCAGGTGACACTCTGTTTCTGACCGGATCGAGCAATTCGGTGGTTGTCGAGCAATTGGACGAGCCCCGGTGTGACAATGCTGCTGCCGCTCCGCTCACTGCGCAAGACGCCGTTATCGTTCCGCGTTTCCGGTCGACGCAGGGCGTGATCTACTTTCTCGGCGAATATGTCCGCACCGCGCGGCGGGGGAGCCAGTACCTCCTCCCCTTCTCCAACAGCGATTGCGATCCCGCCGCAGGGTCCGTGCGTCAATTCCGGCCGATAATGACAGTCGATCAAGGCAAAGGCTCAGCGCTGATCGCGACCCGGTTCGCTGACGAGCGCTATTACATTCCCGCAGCCGAAATAACTTCATGCGAGGATGGCGCAGTGGTTGGCAGCAGGACAATGCAGGTTGTCGCGATCGTCCAGCAATTGCTCAATCTGCACAAAAGCTCAGACCTTCTGCCCGCATCGATCAGCGTGACCGGCATCAACTGACACAATGTCCGATCGATCAGCCTAGGCAATCGGCGCCCCGGAACTGTGATAGACAAGCGAGGAGAGACCAATCCACGCTGTGAACATGATCACATAAGGCCAGCGCCGCGGCCACAGCCAGGCCACCAGCAACGTCGCGAGCGCGGTTCCGCCAAGAGCAATCAAGGCAGAGCTTGCCGCGTCAGTGCCGGTTCCAGTGAGCGCCGATTGGATCGCCAGATTGGCCCATTGGGCTGGCAGCAAGGCCAGCAGCCAGTCCGGCAACATGCCCGGGCGCGCTGAGGCTGTCAGAACCACCGCAGCCTCACCGGCGACCACGAATACGGCAATCCACCAGCCTTTCCCGGCTGCAGAACGGGCAAACAGGGCACCGCGCGCAGCGAAACTGATGCTGGCGATCAATACGGCAAGCCCGACTGAAAGCGGGCTTATCGGCATAGGCATGCCTAGCGCACGCGCCAACACTATGAGGCCAGCGCCCGTCAGGACGGAAAGGAGGACGCCGACCCACAGGCGCCCAGCAGCGGCCGCTGCGATCATGCCTGCCCCCATCAGGCCAACCGCCAGTATCGGACCGCCTACCGAGACAAGCGGAACCGGAGTGGTTGCATTCGCAAGCAGCAGCATGGCCATGGCGGGTGCCACGGCCCCCGCCAGCGCCACGCAAAACCATCCCAGGAATGGCCAAGTCGGTGCCTGGGTCTGCGACAAGTGTTTCATGAAATAGGCACTGATCGAAGCACTCGGCATTGTCGAGCGTGGATCCGCGATGGTGCGCTGGGTCGGCTAAGGCGAAGTTGGAACGAGCAGCGGCTATACTTAGAAACGCAGGCTTAGTGTGTCGCAACGATATCAATTCGCTCATTCCGGATTGGACTTGGGCGATGCGAACTTGGCATTCGGCATACAATAGAGGGCACAATAGCGCGCGCTTGCTTTGTTGGAGACGCGACGTGATTTTCCCGGAACGATTGCGCCAGGCTTAGAGCGAACACTCTTTAGGGAGGCCTTTGTGGGAACGCAGCCGGAGTGGCGGAATTTTTGCGATGAAAAGTGCAGTAAGTGGCGGAGAGGGAGGGATTCGAACCCTCGGAACCCCTAAGAGCTCAACAGTTTTCGAGACTGCCCCGTTCGACCACTCCGGCACCTCTCCGCATTCCTGTCTGCGTTTCTGGCTCGGCTGACTGGGTCTTTTCAAACCCGGTCGCGTTGCCGGAAGGATGGTCGAATACCCTGCCGCAGTGCTTAGGAAGCGCGCCGGTTAGCGCAGCGCCTGCGCCTTGCCAAGACCCGAATTCGCACAAAAGACGGGCATATCTCTCCTGCCCACCGCCTCGCCGCTTGTTTTGCGGTTGCGAAGAGCCATATTCTGCAGACTATGGAACGCGCAGAGTTCTTCTCCAGCCAAGCAGGGCGTACGATTGTTGCACCGCGTCAGACGCGGGCGCGCTTTGGCATCGGCGACATTGTGCGCCACCGGCTGTTCGATTTTCGCGGTGTCGTGTTCGACATTGATCCCGTCTTTGCCAACAGCGAAGAATGGTACGAATCGATCCCTGAGGACATGCGCCCCAAGCGTGAGCAACCGTTTTATCACTTGCTCGCGGAAAACGAGGACTCAAGCTACGTCGCCTATGTCAGCCAAGGCAATCTGGTAGCGGATGCTTCAGGCGGCCCCGTCGAGCACCCGACGCTGTCGCAGCTGTTCGAACAGTTCAAGGACGGGCGCTATCGGATGCGCCGTTCTCTAACCCACTGATTGAGATAAACCGCACTGGCGGCGTCAGCTCTTTAATTTCCAGCCTGACCGCAGCACCGCGTATACGGCCAGCGCAATTGCAAGGTTGAGCACCGCAATTCCGACAGCCGCGACCATCACATCGCCGCTGGTGCCAATGTCACTTTCGCCCAGGAACCCATAGCGGAAGCCCGAGATCACGTAGAAAAACGGATTGGCGCGGCTTACTGCCTGAAATGTCGGCGCGAGGTTGTCGATCACATAGAATGTTCCCGACAACAATGAGAGCGGCGCGATCACGAAATTGGTGATCGCGGCATTGTGGTCGAACTTTTCGGCCCAGATCGATGTTGCAAGGCCCAACAGCGCGAGCAGCACCGCACCCATCAATCCGAACCAGACCACCGCCCATAGATGCTCAACGCTGAGGCTAACACCCGGCCACAGCGCCATGGCCAGTGCCACGGTGCACCCAACTGCGACCGCACGCGTCACAGCCGCTGCGACAATCCCGCCCATCAACTCCCCCGGAGACAGCGGAGGCATCAGCAGGTCAATAATCGTGCCCTGTATCTTGCCTGACAGCAGCGAAAACGAAGAATTGGCGAACGCGTTCTGCATCATTCCCATCACGATCAACCCCGGCGCGACGAAGCTGGAGAACGGCACACCCAGCACTTCACGGCCTCCGCGGCCCAATGCGACGGTGAAAATGATCAAAAACAGCAGTGTTGTGACCGCCGGAGCCCAAATCGTCTGCGTCTGGACCTTGAGAAACCGTCGCACCTCCTTCATATAGAGGGCGAACAATCCGATGCGGTTGATCCCGGTGATGACGGGAACTCCTCGCGGCGGAAACCGGGTGCTCTCCCCGGTGGAATTCTTTACGGGAGCAGCGTCCGAAACAGGGTTCGCAGGTGCAGTATCAGCCATGGCGTCAGCGCCTACGGCCTTGCCCCCGCCCTGACAAGCCGGTCGCTGATACGCAATTTGAACGGAAGCAGAAACTTATGAGTTGGACTGACGAGCGCATCGGAACGCTCAAGAAGATGTGGGAAGGCGGATCAACCGCCAGCCAGATCGCCGAGGAACTGGGCGGCGTCAGCCGTAACGCGGTAATCGGTAAGGCACACCGGCTTGGGCTGAAATCGCGCCCGTCCCCGGTGAAGGCCAACGAAAAGAAGAAAGCGGCGAAGAAAGCGGCGGCGAAACCTGCTGCCCCCAAGAAAGCAGCACCCAAGGCGGCCAAACCCGCAGCCAAGCCTGCTACCAAAGCAGCTGATAGCGCCGGACCAGCTGCGGCGCCTGCGGCTGGGTCGAGCGGCGGTTCGCCTTCGCAGCCTCTGCCCAATCCCACGCCAAACCTGCCCAAGATCGTCTCCGTCGGTCCAGGAGGGTTCCTACGGCAGGGCCCCGGCGATCAGCAGCCGCCAATCCCGCCGGCTCCGCCGCGCCGACTGGTTCCTGCAAAGCCCAGCCCAGAGATCGCGGACAAGACGAGCCTGCTTGATCTGTCAGACAAAGTCTGCCGTTGGCCGATGGGCCATCCGGGTGAGCCCGATTTCCATTTCTGCGGTACACCGGTGAATCCGGGCTTCCCTTATTGTGTCGAACACTGCGGCCGGGCCTATCAGGCTCAGCTGCCTCGCGGTGCGCGACGCCCCCCACCGCCTCTGCCGTTTGGTGGCCCCAGAGTCCGCTAGCGGGTTCGCTAAGCAGCTCGCTGTCGCATCTGCAGCGCAGCTTCTTCGTATCTCACAGCTGATCGGCGCGGGTAATTCCCGCGCCGTTTGGCATTGTGGCTGACACTCAAGTCCATTGAGCACGACGTTGTGCCGTGGATAGCGCGATGACGCGACGCACCTGCGTGCTTGTGCGCCAACGCGGCGAATGTAGAAAAGCGCGGATCATTCAGGAGACAGTCCATGCCACTCACACTGCACCAAGCCTTCGTCCCGAACTGCCAGCAAATCCTCGCTGGATTGAGCGGTCTGGTTGATAAGGCTGAGGCTTACGCCAAGGATAATGGCATGGATGCATCGGAACTGATCGATGCCAAGCTCGCCGAAGATATGTGGTCGCTTCCTTGGCATGTGCGCGCTTGCTGGGTGCACTCCAAGCTGGTGCTGGACCTGTTGCCCTCTGGCGAATTCAGCCCCGATTTCACCGACCTCCCGCAAGACTTGGATGCGATGCGGGCGATGATCGCCGATGCACAGAACACACTCTCCGCCGTGTCGCACGAAGCTCTCGAGGAAATGTCCGACAAAACGATTGGTTTCGTGCTCGGCGGGAAGCGCCTGATGGAACTGACCGGCGCGAACTTCCTCCTGAGCTTCTCGCAGCCCAACTTCTATTTCCACGCAACAACGTTTTACGACATCTTGCGCATGAAGGGTTTGCCGCTCGGCAAAATGGAATTCATGGGACCGATACGCGTTTTAGGAAGTTAAGACCCACATGAAGAAAATCGCCTTTGTTGCCCTCCCCGCAGCCGTAGCCCTTACGCATCCCACCGCTGCACTCGCCGAACTTCCCGAGCCAGTGCGCGCCATGATCGATGCTGCGATTGCAAGTGGCGACGAAGCCGCGGTGCGGACCGTGATCGACCTTGCCAAGCAAACCAATCCGGATGATGTGGACGAATTGGATGCGATACTGGGCGGCTACGAAACCGATCTTTCCGCTGCAAAGGCGGAAGCCGCTGCGATGGAAGAGCAGGAAATCCGCAGTGCCGGCTTGTTCGAGAACTGGACAGGCAAAGGTGAGCTTGGAGGCTTTCGCGCAACTGGCAATTCGTCAAATTCGGGTGTGACGGCAGGTCTTTCGCTCACGCGAGAAGGGATTGACTGGACTCACAAATTGCGAGCCCGTGCGGACTATCAACGCAACAATGGCGTGACCTCGCGTGAGCAGTACTTCGCATCCTACGAACCGAACTACAACCTGTCCGACCGAGTGTTCCTTTATGGGCTGGCTCAATATGAACGCGATCGGTTTCAAGGCTTCTCGGCGCGCTACGCAGTTTCCGGGGGTATCGGTTATCAGATCGTTGACGAGCCCGACTTACAATTGTCGGCCAAGGCTGGCCCAGCCTATCGCGTGACCGAATTCGTCGACGGTACCAGCGAAAGCAGGGTTGCGGCCTTGCTCGGTATCGATTTCGACTGGTCCATCACCGATCGCCTGAAGCTGACTCACGACACCAATGCGGTCGCAGAAACGGGCGGTTCGGCGACAGTCATCGTGGATTCAAACAACACCAGCCTCAATCTGGTGACCGGGCTCAATGCCAAGATCAGCGACAAGGTAAGCGCGCGTGTGTCCTATGCCATCGAGTATGACAGCAATCCGCCTGTAGGTGCGGTCCAGACCGACACGTTGAGCCGCGTGACCCTGATCTACGATTTTTGAGCGCGATCAAGTCTTTGACCGTAGTTTAGCCCTTGCGCGCGAACCAGATGATGTGATGCGCGCCTTTGTTGTTGGGGCGTGATCGCACGCGGCGTTCCTCGACCGCGAAACCGGCATCCATCAAACGGCGTTTGAACGCGTGGTCAGGCGCTGCCGACCAGACCGATAGAATGCCGCCAGGTTTCAGCGCGTCGCGCGCTTTGCCGATACCGGTGCGCGAATAGAGCCGGTTGTTGTGATCGCGAACCAGTCCGTCAGGCCCGTTATCGACGTCCATCAGGATTGCATCATACTTGTCGCAGGTGCCGTCATTCGCATCGTCGATCAACGCACCGACATCGCAGATTTTCAGGTCCAGCCGTGGGTCCGACATCGCCTCCCCGGTCAGTTCTTTCATCGGCCCATCGGCCCATTCGATGATGCTATGCGAGATTTCCGCGACCACCACATCGGCGCGCTCACCCAGTAGCGAGAGCGCCTTGCGCAAGGTAAAGCCCATCCCATAGCCACCGATCAGGATGCGCGGTGCGTCCTTTCCCAGCCGTTCCAACGTAAGCTCGGCCAGTTGCTCCTCGGAAAACTGCATCCGGGTGCTCATCAACTCGTTGCGGCCCAGCACGATCATGAAATCGCGCCCATGGCTGTAGAGCTCGAGCACTTCGCCGTCGTCGATTGTAGTGGAGTCGATGAGTTCGCGTTTCAGCATGGCTCGCCGCTAGACGATTTCGTCTTCGTCGAACAGTCCATCAGCGAAGGCTGCGTCTTCAATATCGTTCAAGCGATCTTCTGCCGTCGCGTGCCGGTCCACCTCGGCAATGTGCATCAAGGCGTCGCCCTGATTGACCACCGGCAAATTGCTGCGCCCGATAATGACGCCTGAAATATGCGCCTCGACAGCCTCGTCCATGTCGCCAAACGGATCGGCGAGGAAACCGACTGTCTCGCCCTTTTCGACCGCCGCGCCGTTGGTTTTGGTCGCGCGGAATATGCCCCCGGCAGGCGCGCGCAGCCAACTGGTGCGGCGGCTGCGGATGGGCGTGGCTCCGACTTTGCGTGGCAGCCGGACGTTCATTCCGAGATGCGCCATGACGCGAAGAATGCCCTGCACGCCAACCCGCATGCTGAGCTCATCGAACCGCAGTGCTTCGCCCGCTTCCAGCAGCAAGACGTCGCAATCGTGGTCTGCCGCTGTCTGACGCAGCGAGCCTTCCCGCAGGTTAGAAACAATGATTGCAGGCGCGGCAAAGACCTCGGCCAGTTCGGCGGCTTTTGCCCGGCCTTCGCTGATGCGGATTTGCGGAAGGTTTTCGCGGTGCAGGCCAGCGGTGTGCAGATCAATCCCGATGCTGCTGCGCCCGATGATCTGCTCGGTAAAGTGATGCGCCAATTGCGCCGCGAGCGATCCTTTTGGCGAACCGGGGAAGCAGCGGTTGAGATCGCGCCGATCAGGCAGATACCGCTGGTGCTGAACGAAGCCGTAGGCATTGACGATAGGAACGCACAGTAGTGTTCCAGCTAATCGTTT
Source organism: uncultured Erythrobacter sp. (assembly GCF_947499705.1). Classification (NCBI taxonomy): domain Bacteria; kingdom Pseudomonadati; phylum Pseudomonadota; class Alphaproteobacteria; order Sphingomonadales; family Erythrobacteraceae; genus Erythrobacter; species uncultured Erythrobacter sp. The sequence continues at coordinate 2,016,572 of NZ_CANMPJ010000001.1, forward strand.
TGCCGAAACCGCGTTGATCACCCGCCTGCATATTTCCACGCCGATGATCTCGTCGCCATGCACGCTGCCGCTGATGAACATGACCGGGCCGGGTTTAGTTCCGTGGATCACACGCACACGCATCGAAATTTCGGTGGCCGTGGAAAGGCGGCTGACGGGAACATCGATGGTCGCGCTAGTGCCGGGCTCGACCGTGTGGCCTGCAAATTCGAATGGCTGGGCGGAAGGGGGTTTGGCCAAAGTCTCAGAACTTTCGAGATGGGATCGGATCGGTGGGACTTAGGCGAAGGCGCGCAGGAAAACATCCGGAAAACAAAAGGGCCGCGAAGGATTGCTCCTGCGCGGCCCTGTTTGTCTGTGTGTGAAGGATTAGTCCTTCAGGAAGTCGGGCATTGATGCCGGGCCGTCATTTCCGCCCTTGTCGCCGCCACCGCCGCCGCCTTCGCGGCGCGGACCGCGACCACGACCGCCACGGCGATCACCGCCGCCTCGTGGGCCACGGCCACCCTTGTCACCGCGCGGTTCGCGCGGCGGGCGGGTGTCTTCCAGCTCTTCACCAGTTTCCTGATCAACGACCCGCATCGAAAGGCGGACCTTGCCGCGCTGATCGATCTCGAGGACCTTGACCTTTACTTCCTGGCCTTCGCTGACGACGTCGGTCACCTTCTCGACACGCTCGTTCTTCATTTCGGAGACGTGGACGAGACCGTCCTTGCCGCCCATGAAGTTCACGAATGCGCCGAAATCGACGATGTTTACGACCTTGCCTTCGTAGATTTTACCGACTTCAGCCTCTTCGGTGATGCCTTCAATCCACTTTTTCGCAGCCGCAATCTCATCGGCGTTCGAAGAGCTGATCTTGATCGTGCCTTCGTCGTCGATGTCGACCTTGGCGCCGGTTTCAGCGACGATTTCACGGATCACCTTGCCGCCCGTGCCGATAACGTCGCGGATCTTTGACTTGTCGATCTGCATCGTTTCGATACGCGGAGCGTGCTTGCTGACTTCACCGCGCGATGCGCCGAGAGCTTCGGTCATCTTGCCGAGGATGTGCGCACGGCCGGCTTTCGCCTGCTCCAGAGCCTGAGTCATGATTTCCTGCGTGATGCCGGCAACCTTGATGTCCATCTGCAGGCTGGTGATGCCTTCTTCCGAACCGGCCACCTTGAAGTCCATATCGCCGAGGTGATCTTCATCACCAAGGATGTCGGACAAGACGGTGAACTCGTCACCTTCAAGGATCAGGCCCATCGCAATGCCCGAAACCGGACGCTTCAGCGGAACGCCTGCATCCATCATCGAGAGCGAGCCACCGCAAACTGTCGCCATCGAAGACGAGCCGTTGGACTCGGTAATGTCTGACAGAACGCGGATTGTGTACGGGAAGTCTTCCGTCGTCGGCAGAACCGGGTGCAGCGCGCGATAGGCGAGCTTTCCGTGGCCGGTCTCGCGGCGGCTGGTGAAGCCGAAACGACCCACTTCGCCGACCGAATAGGGCGGGAAGTTATAGTGTAGCATGAAGTTGTTGTACGAGAGGCCTTCCAGCCCGTCGATCATCTGCTCTGCGTCCTTCGTGCCCAATGTGGTGGTGCAAATCGCCTGCGTTTCACCGCGGGTGAACAGCGCCGAACCGTGGGTGCGTGGAAGCAAACCAACCATCGCCTCGATCGGGCGAACTTCGTCGGTCTTACGGCCATCGATACGCTGACCATCCTTGAGGATCGCCTTGCGAACGATGTCGCTTTCCAGCTTCTTCACGAGCTTCAGGATGCCCATATATTGGCCGGGATCGCTTTCAGCGAGATCGGCGTAATGGTCGCGCGCTTTGGCACGAGCGGCATTGACTGCATCCTGACGTTCGCTTTTCTCGGTGATCTTGTAGGCAGCAGCCAGATCGTCACCGATGACACCGCGCAGCTCTTCGAGAGCGGCGCTCTTGTCTTCGACCGGATCGAGTTCCCAAGGGTCCTTGGCGGCTTGCTCAGCGAGATCGATGATCGCGCCGATAACCTTGCGGCTTTCTTCGTGAGCGAACATCACCGCGCCGAGCATCTGCTCTTCGGTCAGTTCCTTGGCTTCGGATTCGACCATCATCACTGCGTCTTGCGTCGCAGCAACCACGAGATCGAGATTACCTTCTTCACCCAGAGCATCTGTGACGGTCGGGTTGAGGATATATTCGCCATCGTTCGAGTAACCCACGCGTGCTGCGCCGATTGGACCCATGAATGGCAGGCCGGAAATGGTCAGAGCAGCCGATGCCGCAATCATCGCAAGAATGTCTGGCTCGGTCTCACCATCATAGGAAAGGACCTGACAGATCACGTTGATTTCGTTGTAGAACCCTTCAGGGAACAGCGGGCGACATGGACGGTCGATCAGACGCGACGTGAGTGTTTCTTTTTCAGTGGCGCGGCCTTCGCGCTTGAAGAAGCCACCCGGAATACGTCCGGCGGACGAGAATTTTTCCTGGTAGTGGACGGTGAGCGGGAAGAAGTCCTGGCCTTCTTTCACCGACTTGGCGGCGGTCACGGCGCACAGCACCACTGTTTCGCCATAAGTGGCCAAAACGGCGCCGTCTGCTTGACGGGCGATCTGACCTGTTTCCAGAGTGAGGGTTTTTCCGCCCCACTCCAGCGATACGGTTTTCTTGTCGAACATGTATTTTCCTTTTGACCCACGCCGCCTGATTGCGTGCGCGGGGCCTATGTTGTCTGGTCGTATCGCGGTCGCAGAAACCGGTATCCACTTTCTGCTGCGATACTCCCAATTCCGGGTATGCCGTCCCGGTCCGGTGTGGGGTCTTTTCTAGCCCCTAGGCCCGCGAACCGGATGTTCGCAGCCCCATATGCAAGAAGCGGCCCATGAGCGGGCCGCTTCCAAAACTCTTATTTGCGGAGACCCAGCTTCTGGATCAGTGCGTTGTACCGCTCGACGTCTTTCTTCTTGAGATAGGCGAGCAGGTTACGGCGCTTGTTGACCATCATCAGAAGGCCGCGGCGCGAATGGTTGTCTTTGTGGTTACCTTTGAAGTGGTCAGTCAGGTTGCGGATGCGCTGTGTGAGGATCGCGACCTGGACTTCCGGACTTCCGGTGTCGCCCTTGCCCTGGGCGTTGTCTTTGATGATTTTTGCTTTTTCTTCGGCGGTTACCGACATATCTTTTCTTTCTTACTCAGCGACATCGGGAAGGTTGAAGCCCCGGACCACTTTGGTCCTACCGTCTGAAATCTCCACTAGCGCCACCGGCACATTGTCCAGCATCGCACAGTAAAGCCCAGATGGTTGGGGCAGCTCAGACAAGACCCGGCCCTGTCGGACCGCCTGCGCGTCTGTCTGATTGAGGTGAAGGGCCGGGATGTCGTCCAGCCCCGCCCCTAACGGCAGGAGGAGGTCTTCAATGGGCGCGCCTCTACCGATTTCGTTGAGTTTGTCCAGCGAAATCGCTTGGGATTCGGTGAAAGGCCCCGCTTTGATGCGACGTAAATAGGTAACGTGGCCAACCGTTCCAAGAGCTCGCGCGATATCGCGGGCTAGCGAACGTATGTAAGTGCCCTTCGAAACATGCGCTGTCAGGGTGATGCTGTCTGCCATTTCGAGCGGTGCAGAAGGGTCATACGGATCGGGGCGGCCTGCAGTGGTTTGGAAGGCTGAGACAAGCTCCCCCTCCCCGGCATAGCCCGATCCAATGGTGAGTGAATGAATCGTCACGTGGCGTGATTTAAGTTCGACCACTTCGCCAGCACGTGCCCGGTCATATGCCCGCTTGCCATCGACTTTGAGCGCTGAGTAAGCGGGTGGCACTTGCTCAATCGGGCCGGTGAAATGTTCAAGCACTGCCGCAATCGCGGCCATCGGCGGGAATCGATCGACACGCTGGGTGACCTCACCCTCTGTATCGAGCGTATCAGTCTCGACCCCGAACTGGATCGTGAACTCATAGATTTTGCTGGCATCCAGCATGCGCCCGGCCAGCTTGGTCGCCTCACCCAGTGCAATCGGCAGCACGCCCTCGGCCAAGGGATCGAGCGTCCCGCCGTGACCGACCTTGCTCTTGGGATAGCCACCTTCGCGCAGATTTCGCTTCACCGCTGCCACCGCCTGCGTCGAGCCCAACCCACGCGGTTTATCAAGGATCAACCAGCCATTCACCATGCGGCGCGCTCTAGGGATGTGAGCCAAGAGCGTCCAGTCACAGACTTAGGGGATTTCCGAAAGGTCCTGGCACGCCCTGAATTTACTGTGCTGTGGCAGTTAGGGCCCATGAAACTGATCATTCATCCCGGCCTGCACAAAACCGGATCGACCTATCTTCAGCATGTGCTGAACACCAACCACGCGCAGCTTACGGCGCGCGGAGTGTGGTATCAGCCGCAGCAAGGCTACCCCGCGCATCACAGCGCGGCTTGGCAAATCCTGTGCGGTGATCCCGAGCCTCTGGTGACAATGATCGAAGAAGCGCGGGCCGCCAATTGCCACACATTGATCCTGTCTTCGGAAGACCTCGAAGGCGCGCTCTATGATGACCGGCCGCTGCACGCGATCGACGATGCGACCAACCAGACTGAGGTTCGCGACATTGAATGGCATGTCGTCCTGCGCGATCCCGGTGAGGCCTTTGCCAGCCTGTTCGCGCAGTTGCAGCATCACGTCTATGCCGACGCTTTCCAGCTGTTCTTCGATGTGCTGCGACGTGGCTTTGTGCATATGGCGGCACCCATGCCCGATACCGGCACGCCCTACTGGTATTACAGCTTCGACCACCTCAACGATCTTGGTCGGCTGGAAAAGCGTGCAGGCGCCCCGGTCATTGCCCACGATTTCGCCGCAAAGGCCGCTTTTCCGGGCGCTGCGATCCTCGAACAGCTTGGCGTACTCGACGCCATATCAGCCCTCCCCGGCCCCGAAGCGCGCAATGCCCGGCCAAGCCGCGATGACATCATCAAAGGCTATGTAATGCGAGTAGCCGAAGCCATACCGGACGAAACCGAACAGCAGCGCGTAGTCGACGGCTTTCTAGGGTGCCTCGAAAACGGCCTGGACAATATCGGCACCTATGCCGCGATGGTTGGCGAGCGTTTCGGCGAAAGCCAGCGCGCCGCCCTTGCCGGCTTTGCGCCGGCTAGCGTTACGCGGCAGCCGGATCCGGTTCGCTAGCCCTACCGATCGCGAATTCAGCCCGCTGTCCGAAGATCACGAGGTTTGCGAGCAACGAGACCACGATGGCCAGCACCAAAGTCACCGCCATGCCGTGGATGTAGTGGGCGGGCTCCCACACCATGCTCCAGAAACCGTAGAAGGCTACGCCAGCGACAACACCAATCATCGCTGCCGCGGCTTTCACATTGCGGAAAGCCAAGCCCACGACGAAGGCTGACAGGATCGGCATCGAAAGCAGGCCATAGAGTTCCTGAACGGTGTTGATCAGGCTTTCCTGGCTAGCAAAGAAGGGCACCAGTGCGAGCGCCAAGACACTCATCACAATCGACACGATGGCGCCAAGACGCCCCACCCGCTTGGGCTCGTCGACATAGGCCTCGTGGATGTCGCACACATACAGTGCGGCACTGGCGTTCAGGATCGAGTTGAACGTCGTCAGCACGGCGGCAAAGATTGCAGCGGCAAAGGCGCCTGACAACCACACCGGCAACACCTCACCGACGATCATGCCGTAGGCGGGGTCGCCCACATCGCCGAACAGCTTGTAAGACACGATACCAGGTACGACGACGATGATCGGCACGATCGCCAGGCGAATGCCTGCCGCGACGAGCACGCCCTTCTGTGCCTCTTTGATGTTCGGAGCCGCCATAGCGCGTTGCGTGATCGTCTGGTTGGTCGACCAGTAGAATGTCTGGATGAAGATCATGCCTGTCAGCAGCGTGTGCCACGGGATTGGACTGTCATTGTCGCCCACGAGTGTAAGACGCTCGGCGGGGATACCTGTGAGGTCGAAGTCGATCGCCTGGAGAGCCAGAAACACCACAAGTAGCGCTAAGCCGAGGACCAATACACCCGAATATGTATCTGACACGGCCACGGCTCGCAGACCACCAAAGATCGCATAGGCTGCCCCGACAATCGCGATCACAACCGAGACGGTCATGATCGTCGTAAGGTCGGTGCTTTGCCCGGTCAGCGATAGAAGGAACAGCGAACCACCATAAAGAATGGCAGGCAAGAATATGAAAAGGTTGCCGAACAAGAACAGCAGGCTGATCAGTGCGCGGATATGCTTGTCGCCATACTTCTTCTGCAAGAGCTCGGTCGTGGTCGTGCAATTGTTGCGATAATAGACCGGCAGAAACACGAAGGCGAGAATGAACAGGCCTGCGACTGCGGCGAATTCCCACCACGCTAGCAAAGCCATCTGGTTGCCGTTCATGCCGATCAACTGATCGGTCGAAAGGTTCGTGAGCGTGATTGAGCCAGCGACAAAATACCAGGCCAGTCCACCATTAGCGAGGAAGTAGTCCCGCTCATCGCCGTCGCCCGCCCCTCGCTTGCCACGGCAATGCATGTAGGTGGCAAAAGCGATCAGCGCGGTGATGATCAGGAAGACCGCTATCTGGACTGTGCTCATTAGGTTGTCTCTCCCGAAGGCACTCTCGCGGCGCCTGTCATTTCGCTACCTGTCACAAGTTCAGCGCGTCTCGGCAAGCCTGCCCTTAAGGAAATGGCGGACATTCCGCACAAGGAATGTCCGCCTCCCCCACGCTGGTCGGGCCGTGCAGGCGGCCCTGCCTGCGATCAGAATTTGGCGCGAACACCTGCTGTGTAGCGTGCCCCGGTGCGCTCATAGGTGAGCACCCGGTTCGGGAAACGCGAAAAGTCACGCGTGTCTTCGTTCAAAACGTTGAGCCCCTCGACAAAGACCTGGAACTGATCGGTCAGTTCATAGCTGGCCGAGAAGTCTACTTGACCGAACGCTTCGCGTTGGCGCGGCTCGCTCTGCACGTCATTCTCCTGCACCAGGAAACCATCGCGGTAATTGTATGAAACGCGTGCCGAGAGCGGACCGTTCTCATAGAATCCCGTGACGTTGACCGTATGCGGCGTGAACCCGTTGAAGCCGAGATCGCCGACCGGCGCATTGTCCTGGCTGGAGGTCACATATGTGTAGTTGATGATCCCGCCAAAGCCGTTGTCGAACGTTTTCTGGAAGGCGATTTCAGCGCCGCTGATGCTGCCCGAAAGGCCGTTGCGTTGGCGCGTGTCCTGGAAGGTTACGTCTACCGGAGTATCGACCGTCAATCCGCCATTGCCCGCCGGGAAGATGACGACGCCAGGCACTGGCAAGGTCGATTCCTCAAGGAAACCACCCAGCTCCTTGTGAAAGCCAGCCACGCTGAAATAGCTAAGCGAGTCGAAGTACCACTCGAACGAAACGTCGAAATTGTCCGCTTCGAACGCTTCGAGCAGCGGATTGCCGCCACCGCTAAGCGGCGCGTCCGAACGCCCGCCGAACGTATTGGCCACGCCCAGAGCCGTTAGCGTCGGGCGCGTCACTGTGCGCGCGTAGCTAAGCCGCAACACGGTATCGGCAGTCGGCTCAACCCGGAAGCTGACCGAGGGCAGGAAGTTCACGTAATCGTTCGGCACCGAGATGTTCGTTGCCGGACCAAAGACCGTGACAAGCTGCGTATCGCCCGGCGTTTCACGGAATTCGATCACTGGCTGATCGATACCGCTCGATATCACGTCGGTGAAAGCGATGCGGAAGCCGATATTTGCCGACCACGGAAGCTCGCCACCGAAATCGCCGCCCCACTCCGTGCTGAAGTAACCAGCATAGATTTGCTCTTCCACCGCAAAGCTACCGCCCGGATTGAACGACGGCGTGTAGATGCCAAGCACCGGATCAAGCCCGCCGCTGTTCAGATAAGCCAACACCTCGGCAGTGTTGCCACCGGTACGATCCGGATTCTGCAGATTGGCGACGCTGTTCAGCTGAGCGAACGCGTCTTCGAAACTTGCAGTCAGGATAGTCGAAGGAACCGTGTTCGCCCCCTCGACACCGCTCAGGAAGCCATCGAACGAGAACTCGCTGAGGATCGAAGTGTCGAACGGCACCGTGTAACCGCAATAGGCGCAGAAGATTTCAGCCGCGGAGATATTGCCGAACCCGGGCGCGGCAAAGTTGTCGAACAGGTTCTGAACCTTTTCGCGATCGGTGTAGATCGCGCCAAAGGTCGCGTTCAGCAGCGGGCCTGCATCGATTTCCCACTCACCGTCGAAGCGCACTTCGAAGACCTCATCTTCCACTGTCGTGCGGTTGACGTTTACAAAGTGGAGGCGCTGGATCGAGGTGTCGACAAAGTCCGCGTCCAGAATATTGGTAATCGTCGAAATGCCGCCGGTGTTGGTGGATTCGATCAATGGCGATGTTGGCGCAAGCGCGCCAAGAACGACAAACGGGTTCGTCCCATCACGGGTTGCGCGCGACCAGGAAACATCCGCGACAAAGGTCAGTCGGTCGCTGGCTTCGAATTCGAAGTTTCCACCGAATGCGAATGTCTCTGCCTCGCGATTGTTCGATGTCAGCACATTGTCGTTCTGAGAAAGACCAACCGTGCCAGCAATGTCGGGGTTGCGAGCCGCGAAGTCCTGACTGGGCCGGCTGAACGATGTGACCGTGCCATTCGCGTCGATCTGAGGATCGAGGAATGGCGGACTGAAGAAGCCAGAAAACTGCTGGTCGAACGAGTCGACTTCAAACCGTGAGTACAGACCGTCGAAGGTAGCCGTGAACACATCTGAAGGAGCGAACTGAAGCGCGCCGTTCAATGTGATGCGCTCACGATCTTGAACATCGCGGCTGAAGATAACCTGCTGCTGGACCCGCGCACCTGCTGGCAGTGCGCCAATGTCGGTCGCTTGCAACCCGGTGGAGGATTCTGGAGCGAAAATCGCTGCATCACCCTGACGCAGGGCGTAGCCGTTGGTGATGTTGCGATCAATTTGCGCGTTACGCAGATTATACGAACCGCCAAACAGCACGCCAACCGTTCCGTTGGACCACGATACAACGCCGGTGATGTCGGTGCCGATGTCTTCGCTCAGGTTCTCGTAAATTGCCGCTGCTGAAACGGACGCATTGAAGCCGAGGCGATCGATCGGGCGTGCGGTCGTGATATTGACGACCGCGCCGATGCCACCGGATTGGAGACCAGCCTGCGAAGATTTGTAGACCTCTGCCGACTGAATGATGTCTGCTGAAAGTACATCGAACGAGAATTGACGACCGGGGTTGTCGGTAGCGAGCGTGCGACCGTTCAAGAGCACCGCGTTGAATTCCGGGCCGAGGCCGCGAACTGTGATAGACTGGCCTTCACCGCCCGAACGGTCGATTGCGACACCGGTGATGCGCTGCAACGCTTCTGCAACGTTCTGGTCGGGAAACTTGCCGACATCTTCGGCGGAGATCGCATCGACCACAACTGCGCTGTCACGCTTCAGATCGATTGAGTCCTGGAGGCTTTTCTTAAAGCCGGTGACGACGATGACATTCTCTTCGCCTTCCGCGCTGGGGGTATCTGCGTCTTGCGCAAGGGCGGGGCTGCAAACTGCGATTGCTGCGAATGCAGCAGACTGGGCCAGGACGGCCCGCTTTGAAAACAACATTGCTCTCTCCCTTTGGGTTCACCCCTGTTGAGCGATCGCTGGCGGATCGGGGCGATACCGGAGACCCGGTGGGGTCGGGCTAGAAGTCTGCCGTGCAAATTCACGAGTTCCATAGGCGGATTGGACGGGCATGAACTTTTTGGGTTCAATCCACAGCCGAACCGGACGACAAATCATCCAGTGTCATAATTTTGCAACGCCAATCCCTCGTGGAGGTCGGCAAGTGCAACGTGAAATCCCAAATCCTAAAATCGGCTCGGATCGCGGCCAATCCGTGTTCGGTACTCGGAAGGAGACCAACCAACTGTTTTGCTGAATTGGCGGCTAAAGTGGTATTCATCGCAAAAGCCCAGCTCGTCCGAGATGTCGCGCAGCAGCACGCCCGGCTCCCCGAGCATTTCGCACGCACGCTCCATGATCAGACTTGTTCGGTAGCGACCGGGCGATCTGCCCGAAAGCTTGCGAAAACGCTTGCGAAATCCCTCGTAGGATTGCTCCATTCGCCCGGCGGCTTGCCGAACGTCCATAGAATCGGCAATCGCCGATTTTGCTTGTTCAAGCCAAGCGATATCATCGACCATGTCCTGCTCACCGGCCTCAACGATGTCGGTGAGCAATTCCTGGAGCCGAACCGTTTCGCGCATCAACTCGCTTTCGGTTTGAGCACGCGCTCCCCCGATCAAACCAAGGATCCGATCGCGCCAGAAATCCATCGGACGGAGCGAGACAACCGGTCGATCTTGATCAAGGCATCCGGACGAGCGCCACAGGTCAAACACCGGACCTTCGAAAACCATGTAGAATTCGTCCCAGCTTTCGCCGGGTGGCGGACCATACCAGTGCTCGATTTCGGGAAAGACGATGATCACATCGCCCGCCTGCACTGGCAATTCAACCCCGCGTTCATCACGGTAGCTCCCGTGACCGCGAGTGACATAGACGAGGTTGAAATGCGGTAGAACGCGCTGCTCAGTCAGCACTCCGACACCGTTGTGGAGAAAGCACGCGATCTTTATCCCTCCAATGGGAGACAGATGCAGATTCTGTTTGTAGACTTTTTCTTCCCACATTTGCGGACCTTTAGCATTGCAACCGAACTGGAATACCAAAAACTTCATGCCCGGCCAAAACGCCTCTTCACAACGCGCCTGCTTTGGCGTGAATATCCCGGTTGGCTGGAATTCCGGCCAGGGGAGAGATCGCGCAACAGACGCGATGGGACGATGGATGGATTCCTTGGATGGCTGATAACGCAGAAACTGGTGGTGCGTTCGCGCAGAGCGAGCACGGCGATGCCGTGGCCGGTGACGAAATGGCAATGCAGCAGCACGGGCCGGTGCCAGCCCATGACCCTGCCGAAGACAATGTCGGCGAACATCAGTTCTTCGAGCTGCGCGCCGCGGGGACGCTGGTCGCGATTGAAGCAACGCATGGCATGCGCCCGATCATTCTATATGCGGGCCCCGATCTGCCGGGTGTCGCCGCGAAAGATCTGGCACTCCTTGCAACGCGTCAGCACGCACCCGGCAGCGCGTCGGTTCCGCTGCGCGGCTCGATACTCAACGAAATCGGGACGGGAATTTCCGGCCCTTCCGGCCTGGTCGCACATCGCGCGGGACAGGATTGGGCAATCGATCTACGGATCGAACAAGTCCAGACTGTCGGCGAGAACGCAATCGCCATCCATTGCCACGACACCAATGTCGCGGTTGCATCATGCCATCGGCTCGCAATCGATCCCGAAACCGGTGTTCTGACCTGCAGCACCAGCATCGAGAACCATGGCAAGGACAAGCTGGAGCTGGATTGGTGCGCAGCCTTGTGCCTGCCTCTCGATCAGCGACTGGACCGTGTCCTTAGTTTCACAGGCCGCTGGTCGGGCGAGTTTGAAATCGAGCAGATTGATGCCTTTCAGGGCAGCATCGTACGCGAAAACAAAGCGGGCAGGACCAGCCACGACGCGTTTCCCGGCGGTTTTGCCGTGGCGGCGGATACCAGCGAAACGCGCGGGCTGGCGGTTGGGTATCATCTCGCTTGGAGTGGGAACCACCGTCTGCGGATAGACCGCCACAGCGATGGCCGCTCACTGGTGCAGATGGGCGAAATGACCTTCCCCGGCGAGATTAGGCTGGGACGCGGTGAAAGCTATCGCTCGCCGGACTTTATCGCCGCGTGGTCCGAAGACGGGCTGAATGGTGTTTCTCAGAGGTTTCATGATTACGTGCGCGGAAGCGTGATGGGGCCGCGCAGCCTCAGGAAACCGCGCCCTGTGCACTACAACACCTGGGAAGCGGTCTACTTCAATCACGACACCGACACCCTGATAGAACTCGCCGAAGCTGCCGCCGCTGTCGGCGCAGAACGGTTCGTGCTTGACGATGGCTGGTTCGGCAGTCGTCGGCACGATGGCGCGGGCCTGGGCGATTGGTGGGTCTCGGAGGAAGTCTATCCCGAAGGTCTCCATCCGATCGTCAATCGGGTCAAAGAATTGGGCATGGAATTCGGGCTGTGGTTCGAACCCGAGATGGTCAATCCCGACAGCGATCTTTACCGCGCGCATCCAGACTGGGTGTTGCAAGCTGAAGGAGTTGAGGCGGTTCCCTTTCGAGGTCAATTGACGCTCGACCTGACGAAGCCCGAAGTTTTCGACTATCTCTTCGGCAAGATCACCCAGCTCGTCAGCACCTATGGCATCGCCTACATCAAGTGGGACATGAACCGGGATACCAACCATCCCGGCAGCAGCGGTCGCGGCGCGATGCATCGCCAGACGCTGGCGGTTTATCGTCTGTTCGAGCAACTGCGCGAGGCGCATCCCGAACTAGAGATCGAAAGCTGCTCGTCTGGCGGCGGTCGCGCCGATTTTGGGATCATGCGCCACGCTGACAGGATTTGGACTTCGGACAATAACGATGCGCGTCAACGTCAGGCGATACAGCGCGGAGCAACCCACTTCCTTCCGCTGCGCGTGCTTGGCAGCCATGTCGGGCCGAAGCGCTGCCATGTCACGGGCCGCGAATTCTCAATGGTATTCCGCGTCGCCAGCGCGGTGTTCGGACACATGGGGCTGGAGCTCGACTTGCGCGACGAAAGCCCGCATGACTTGAAAGTACTGAAGGCCGGTATCGCGCTTTACAAGGACCACCGCCAGCTGATCCACACGGGCCGCTTCCTTCGGCTCGCTTCACCCAGTCATACCAACCTGATCGGGTGCGTCTCGCAGGATCAGGGCGAAGCGATCTTCTCCTACGCAAAGCTGGAAACCGAGGTAGCAACCTTGCCACAGCGCGTGCATTTCGCCGGGCTCGATCCAGAGCGGACCTATCGGCTGCGCCTGATCTGGCCGCCGCACAACCCTTCGATCAGCTACCCCTCGATCGTCGATGCGGCAGAATTGCTGGGCGAAGGGCGGGTGTTTTCCGGTGCAGCCTTGATGGGGCATGGTATACAGCCACCGCTGACCTTTCCGGACACTTGCCTGTTCTACCACCTCGAAGCGGACATCTGACCCCTTGCCATGAGCGAACAATTCGACCTGCTTGTGATTGGCGGCGGCATCAACGGCGCAGGCATTGCGCGCGATGCAGCGGGTCGCGGGTTATCGGTTTGCCTGGTCGAGAAAGACGATCTCGCCCAGCACACGTCAAGCGCGTCGACCAAGCTGGTGCATGGCGGTCTGCGCTATCTTGAGCATTTCGAGTTTCGGCTGGTGCGCGAAAGCCTGATCGAACGCGAACGCCTGCTCAAGATCGCTCCGCATATCATTTGGCCGCTGCGCTTCGTGTTGCCACACGATGACGGATTGCGGCCGAAATGGATGCTGCGGCTTGGCCTGTTCCTGTATGACAATCTGGGCGGCAGGAAGCTTCTGCCGCCAACGCGAACCGTCGATCTGCGCGCTGCTCCGCATGGCAAAGTTCTCGAAGAACGGCTCGTAAAAGGTTTTGAATACTCGGATTGTTGGGTTGAAGACTCTCGCCTAGTCGCACTCAACTGCCTCGATGCGAAAGAGCACGGAGCCGACATCCGAACCCGCACGGAATGCGTAGGGCTGGAGCGGCAAGCGGATGGTTGGTCTGCAGAACTCCGGAGCGAAAGCGGCGAAGTGCAGATTCACGCCAGAATGGTCGTCAACGCCGCAGGGCCCTGGGTCGACAAGGTGCTCGGCCGCGCCATCCCCAGCGACAGCCACGAAAACCTGCGCCTCGTCAAAGGCAGCCATCTGATCTTCCCGCGCCTGTTCGAAGGCGAGCATTGCTACATCTTCCAGAACAAGGATGAGCGGATCATCTTCGCGATCCCCTATGAGCGCGATTTCACTTTGGTCGGAACCACCGATGTCGGTTTCGAAGGCGATCCATCGGGGATTCAAATCTCTGCCGCGGAGGCACACTACATCTGCGACGCCGCCAACGAGTATCTCGAAGTCGACATTGCGCCAGAACAGGCTGTGTCGAGCTATGCCGGAGTCCGCCCGCTTTACGATGACAGCTCCGCCTCAAACTCGACCGTCACGCGCGACTATGTCTTTGAGCTGGATCGGGGCAGCGACAACAACGCGCCACCGATGCTTTCAATCTTCGGCGGTAAGATTACAACCTATCGTAAACTTGCCGAACATGCGCTTGAGAAATTGGGTGTTTCCGGAAATTCGTGGACCGCTGACAAGCACCTGCCTGGCGGCAACATTGATCCAGAACACTTCGACGATTTCGTGGCAGAAACAGCACGGCGATACCCTTGGCTGCCCGAAAGCGCAGTCGCTCGCATGGCGCGTGCCTATGGCACACGGATCGACACGTTGATCGGGACAGCTCAGGGGCTCAACGATATGGGACCGCATCTGGGCGGAGACCTCTATGCTCGCGAGCTCGAATACCTAGCCGAGCATGAATTCGTGACCACTGCCGAGGATGCGCTGTGGCGGCGCAGCAAGCTGGAGCTCCATCTTGACGATGCGTCGAAAGCGCGGGTGCGCGATTGGTTTGCGCAGCGAAAGGTCGCGGCGTGAGCGGTGCCATTGCACTCGATCGTTCGCTCGGCGGGCGGGCGACTTTTCGCCGCGATCATCGCAAGGCCGATGGCCGCATGCTGCATCTCTATGGCCGCGAGCCGAACGATCTTCCGCTGCAATCGGAAAGCGCCGATGAGATCGCGCAAGGCGGCGAAATCCGTCATCACCCGCTCCGCGATGAGTGGAACGTTTACGCCGCGCATCGTCAGAACCGCACTTTCAAACCGTCAGCAGCGGACGATCCATTAGCGCCCACACTGCCCGGCGGCCCCGAAACCGAGATCCCGTTCGAGAGCTTCGAACTGGCGATATTCGAAAACAAGTTTGCCGCGTTCTACCCCAGCGCTTCCGATGCGTCTGCACTGCCCGGGATCACGTCGGAACCAGCAAAAGGCGCATGCGACGTCGTAGTCTACGCGCCCGATGGCAGCGGCAGCCTGCACACGATCGGTCAGGACCGCCGCGAGGTGCTATTGGCGGCGCTAATCGACCGTTACGAGACGCTGTTTGCGGCAGGGTGCGACTATGTCCTCCCCTTCGAAAATCGCGGAGACGAGGTCGGCGTTACGCTGCATCATCCGCACGGACAGATATACGGGTTCGAGCGCACGCCGGTCATCCAGCAGCGCGCCGTTGACGCGTTTGCAAGCGGATACGACTTAGCGGCAGAGATCACGGCCGCTTTGCCCGATTATGGCCTTGGTGAAGAAGGCGGTGTTGCAGCGTTCGTGCCCCGCTTCGCGCGCTTCCCCTACGAAGTTTGGCTCGCACCGCGCATTCGCCGCGAAGGGCCGTGGGATTGCAGCGACGAAGAGCTTGAAGGACTTGCGCATTGGCTGGGTGAGATCACGCGCTGCTACGATGCGCTGTTCCAGCAACCTGCCGCCACAATGATGGCATTTCATGCCGCACCGCGTGGTGGGTCGAACGGTTACCATTTCACCGTGCAATTTTACCCACTGTTGCGCGCGCCGGGACGGGTCAAATACCTCGCCTCAGTCGAACAGCACACCGGCACATTCACCGTCGATGTGATGCCCGAGAGTGCTGTTGGCGTTCTGCGAGACGTCGCCGATGGCTGAAACCTTCACGGGTACCGCACCGGGCCGCGTCAACCTGATCGGTGAGCATACGGACTATAATGGCGGGATGGTTTTGCCAGCCGCCCTCTCGATCGGGCTTGAAGTCACCCTCGCGCCTCGCACCGACAGCGCCGTGGCAGTTACGTCGAATGGCTACGATGCACCTGCAATCCGCGAGCTTTCGGACGATGCGGTCGGCGAATGGTCTGACCCCTGTGTCGGCGCAATCCGCGAGGCCAATGCGCTGGACCTGCTGAGCGGCGGCGCGACGCTCGACCTGCACTCGACCATACCGGAGGGTTCTGGCCTGTCGTCTTCGGCAGCCTTGATCGTCGCAATTCTGAAGGCCGCACGTGAGGCCGCTGGCGGCGGCCCTGACGATGTCGAACTCGCCATCGCCGCGCGCCGGGTCGAGAACTACTATATGGGTGTGCCCTGCGGGATCATGGATCAGATGGCGGTTGCGCTGGCGACGCCCGGCACAGCGATGGCGCTCGATACAAAGGCTCTTTCATACGACCTTGTCGCTCTGCCCGCCGGCTTCGAGATGGCGGTGGTGCACTCTGGTCTCACCCGGAAACTGACAGATGGTCGTTATGCCGCTCGAAAAGTCGAATGCGACGCCGCCAAACGACATTTCGGGACCGAAGACCTGTGCCTGCTGGACGAGGCAACCGTCGAAGCCGTCGATCTGGACGACATTCCAAAGCGCCGCACGATGCATTGTCTAACCGAACATGCCCGCGTGAAGTATGCGCTCGCGGCGATGCAGGCCTGCGATATGGATTCATTCGGCGCTCTGATGAACGAAAGTCACGCGTCGATGCGCGATCTATTCGAAATGTCACTGCCTGAGATTGATGCGTTGGTAGAAAGCGCGACCGAATTCGGAGCTCTTGGAGCCCGATTGACTGGAGGCGGCTTTGGCGGCTGCATTGTGGCGTGTCTGAAGTCTGGTCAGCGCGAGGCTTGGCTCGCAAAACTGCTCGAAAGACACCCGGACGCACGCTTTATCGACGCGGTAAGCGCGGATTAGGCTCCGCCAACAAAGCTCGCGAGCGTCAGATAATACCTCATCACCCAGTCCACTGGCGGCATGACAATCTGCTCGATCCAGCCGGTCCCGAATGCCCAGCTGCCAGCGATGATTGCGATGAGCAGGAAGATACCAACCTGCTGGAGTTTGTCCCACTGCGCTCGCATGCTGCGTGGGAGCAGGCCTCCAACAATGTGTGACCCATCAAATGGCGGGATCGGCAACAGGTTGAACAGGCCGAGAAACACATTGATCAACATGAAATAAAGCAAGCCACTAGGGAGGTATAGCACCTCGCCCGCTGCCCCTGCGACCAGAGCAAGCCCGGTTGGAGAGGGAACCAGTCCCCAGCTAGCCGGCGCCAGCACACCGAAGATGATCGCCCCCACTCCTGCGAGAACGAAATTGCTCGCCGGTCCAGCTGCCGCAACCGCCATCATGCCATAGCGCGGGTTGTTCAGCCGCCACTTGTTGACCGGCACTGGCTTGGCCCAGCCGAACGCCGGGCCTCCGAACAGCAACAGCACACCCGGAACCAACAGCGTTCCAATCGGGTCGACATGCACAATCGGATTAAGCGTCAGCCGACCGCGCTCACTCGCCGTCCCATCGCCAAGCGCCTTGGCCGCGTATCCATGTGCGACCTCATGAAACACGATGGCAATCACAAGGCACGGGACCAGAACCAGCGCGACGGTAAGGGTGTCGATCATGGAGTTGAGATAGGCGCGCCATTGGTGACGTACCAGAGCAGAACCGACTTACGCCTTTAGCGCCTCGCTGAAATGCTTGCGACACAGCGCAAGGTAGCGATCGTTTCCGCCGATTTCCGTCTGCTCGCCCTGCTTGATTGGTTTACCCTCCCCGTCGACGCGCAGGTTCATGCTGGCTTTGCGTCCGCAATGACACACTGCTTTCAGCTCGACGAGGGTATCCGCGATCCCCAGCAGCGCCGCCGAACCGGGAAACAGCTCGCCCTGAAAGTCGGTCCGTATCCCATAACAAAGCACCGGGATGCCCGCCTCGTCAGCCAACCGCGCCAACTCCCAAACCTGATCGTTGGTCAGGAACTGCGCTTCGTCGACCAGCACACAATCAATCGGCTCAGCTGTGTGGGCCGCGTGGATCGCGCTCCAGAGGTCCGTCTTGGGCGAATAGAGATGCGCCTCTGCATCAAGCCCGATCCGGCTTTTCACCATGCCTTGTGATCGGGTATCGAGCTCCGCCGTCCACAGCATCGTCCGCATGCCGCGCTCACGGTAGTTGAAGTCGGCTTGCAGCATGGTGGTCGATTTGCCCGCATTCATGCTGGCATAGTAGAAATAGAGCTTGGCCATGCCGGAAGCCTAACGGGACGAGGTGCCGAGTGCCAATGCCTGCCTCCCTCCGCTTTCCACAGGACGCGTTAAGCGGGAAGACAGGCAGAGGCAGCGATGCTAGCTCTTTCGCAACGACATTCTGAGATTTCGGGGATATTTCTGACATGGCAAGCGCAGCGCCCACACCGGACGCAAACGCCGCACCCGGCGGCATTCTTGGCTGGATCGAACGGAGCGGCAACAAGCTGCCCGATCCGGTCTTCCTGTTCTTCTGGCTGATCTTCATCCTGATCGCGATTTCGATCGTGGCGGAATTGCTCGGCCTCTCGGCATCGCACCCCACGGAGATCGATCCCGATACCGGCGTGGCCAAGGTCATCGCGGCCAAGAGCCTGCTTGCCG
Organism: uncultured Erythrobacter sp.; assembly: GCF_947499705.1. Classification (NCBI taxonomy): domain Bacteria; kingdom Pseudomonadati; phylum Pseudomonadota; class Alphaproteobacteria; order Sphingomonadales; family Erythrobacteraceae; genus Erythrobacter; species uncultured Erythrobacter sp. The sequence goes on from NZ_CANMPJ010000001.1 coordinate 2,035,048, forward strand.
CTGAGAATATCCAAAAGCTCTGGGTCGATATGCCCAAGACCTTCACCCACTTTCATCCGCTCGGATATGTGCTGGTGGTGATGCTGGGCGCAGGCGTTGCCGAGCGGGCCGGACTGTTCGGCACCGCCATGCGAGCTGGTGTCCGTGACGCGCCCAAGGCTTTGCTGACGCCGATCGTCGTGTTGGTCGGGATGATTGGCAACCTCGCCGCAGACGCGGCCTATGTCGTGCTCATCCCGCTTGCCGGGATCATCTTCCACGCGGCTGGCCGTCATCCGATCGCTGGGATCGCGGCCGCCTTCGCAGGTGTTTCCGGCGGATTTTCCGCCAACTTGCTCCCCGGTCAGCTCGACGCATTGTTGTTCGGTATTACCGAGGCCAGCGTTGAGACCGTGTTCGGCGACTTCACCGCGAACATTGCAGGCAACTGGTACTTCATCGCAGCGATGACCTTTATCTTCCTGCCGGTGATCTGGTTCGTCACAGACAAAATGATCGAGCCGCGCCTCGGCGCTTTCAAACCGGAACTGGCCTCGGCCACCGATGCCGACCAAGACAGCGACCGTCCGCTGACAGCCGAAGAGAAAACTGGCCTGAAGTATGCCGGACTTGCGGTGCTGTTCGTGGTCGGCTTGTGGATGTTCTTCACATTTGGTCCCGGCACCCCGCTCATCAATGAGGAAGCCGAGCTGGAAAGCGCTCGCCTTACACCCTTCTATCAAAGCTTGGTCGCCGGCTTCTTCATCCTGTTCCTGCTTGCTGGCTGGGCCTATGGCAAAGGCGCAGGTACAATCGGCGATCACCGCGATCTCGTGAAGATGATGTCCGGCGCGATGGAAGACCTCGCCTATTACCTCGTTCTCGCCTTCGCTGCCGCGCACTTCGTCGCGATGTTCGCATGGTCGGAGCTTGGCCTGATCCTCGCTGTGCACGGCGCGGATTTCCTTGGCAGCACCAACATGCCGGCCTGGGCATTGCTCGCATCGATCATCATCGTATCGGGCCTGCTCAACCTGTTCGTCGGTTCGGCGAGCGCGAAATGGGCGCTCATCTCACCGGTTATGGTACCGATGTTGATGCTGCTCGGAATTACGCCCGAGATGGCCACAGCGGCCTACCGCGTCGGCGACAGCGCGACCAACATCATCACTCCGTTGATGGTGTATTTCCCGCTGATCCTGATCTTCTGCCAGCGCTGGAACAAGGACTTTGGTCTTGGTTCACTGGCGGCGACCATGCTGCCCTACTCGATCGGACTGATGGTTGCCGGCCTCGCCCTGACCATTGGCTGGGTCGTGCTCGATCTGCCGCTGGGTCCGGGCGCTGGCGTCTTCATGGAGATCCCGACACCGGAGAGTGCTGGCGCCGTTGCTCCCGCAAATTGAACCATTCGGCGGCTTCTTTCGATTGGACCATGAAACCAATCGCACGACGCAGACGTAAGACTGTGTAGAGGAGCCGCCGCATGCCTGCCGCAAAACCATTGTTGAACCGCTTGTTCTTGTTGCCGCTGCTTGCGCTGTTCGCACTCGGCAATTCTAGCGCGCCGTTGACGTATACTCTCGACGCAAGTGCCAGCTCGGTCTCGGCAAAGGTTCCGTTCTTCGGTCTGTCGAGCAAGACGGCCGAGTTCCCCAAGATGTCGGGCAAGGTCACAATTGTCCCTCGCCAGCCCGAGCGTGCGGTGATCGATGTGACCTTCGATGCGACGGCCTTGCAAGCGCCCGACAGCGTCACGCTGGAGCGGCTGCGCGGGGAGAAGTTCTTCTGGGTCGAGAAGTATCCGAGCGTCCGCTTCGTCGGAAAATCGCTGACAATGAAGTCGGCAACCAAGGGCACAGTGTCGGGCCAGCTCACTGCGCGGGGTGTGACACAGCCGCAGGTTCTCGAAGTGACCTTTGACACAGATCCTCTGAAGGCCCCGCGGGGCAAGGCCGTCAGCTTTACCGGCACGACCAAGATCGACAGGCGGAAATACGGGATGAAGAGCTACCAGCTGATCGTCGGCAACAAGGTCGACATCAAGCTGCGCGCGCGGATGTTGCCGCGCTGAAATCCTGAGGTTGCGCCAGCGAAGTTGACACAATTGACACTGTGTCACCCGGTCAACTGAGTGCATTCATATTTAATATCAGTATGTTGCTGGAAAAATGCGAAGTTGACACTTTGCCAACACGAAACGCCTTTTCGATGGGATTCAGTTTTCAAAGAGCATCACTGTGATGCCATCGGATTGGGCCTGTAGGAAAGCGTCGCTTCAGCCCGCTTCGTCCTCTTCACCCAGATCTCGCGCCACTTTAGGATCGCGCAGCAGCGCCTCGATCCGATCGGCTTCCTCGAAACTCTCATCCTTGCGAAACTTGAGCTTGGGCGCGAATTTCAGTCCGAGCCGCTTGGCGACTTCGCGCTGGAGATAGGCGGTGTTCTGGCGCAGCGCCTGCACCACATCGTCTTCATCGGCCCCGAGCAGCGGCTTAACATAGGCAGTGGCATTGCGCAGGTCCGGCGTCATCCGCACTTCGGTAACGGCAATGTTGGCGGCGCTGACGATGTCGTCATGCACTTCCTGCCGCGCCAGCAATTCGCTCAGGATATGCCGCACCCGCTCGCCGACTTTCAGGACGCGGACCGAATGCTGTTCGGCGGAATAAGGATCGCGTTTGGCCATCAGGGTTCCTTAATCCTCTCAGGCCATCTTCGAAATGATATTCTTGAGTGAGTTCATATTGCGCGCGGTACCTTTGCAACCGAGCCTGCGCTCAAGGAACTTGCTCGACAGGTCCGATACACCGACACCGTGCACATAATCGAGATACAGCACGCGGTCGCCGAGCGCGAGACGCTCGCTGCCCTTTGTACTGTGCTCTTCCAGCAGCGCATCGAACCGAGCTTGATCCGGCTGCTGGCTCAGGAAGATCGAATGCACCATCTTGTCCGATCCATGTTCCGGACCAGTGCCATGAAACGGATTGTCATCGACCGCAGTCTGCACCTGTTCCTTTGTGCGAACCATCACGCAGCTATTGAACTTGAAGCGATCGGCAAGCACACGCTCCAACTGCTTTTCGATATACACCGGGTCGCGTTCATCCGAGAGGATCAGATTGCCGCTCGCCGCGACGGTGACGAGTTCCTTGAAACCTTCCTCGGCAAAGGCAGCCTTAAGATCGACCATCTTCACCCGGTTGCCGCCGATATTGATGCTGCCGAGCAGAGCGAGAAGACGGGCCACTATCTCGGCTCCAGATCTGCCCCGGTCGGGCGCGGGGTCGGGATGTTAGTGGAGGTTGCACGGGCCAGCACTTCGCCATCTTCGCTTAGCAATTCGCCTTCGAGATAGATCACGCGGCGGCCGGCTTTCACCACCCGGCCCGTGCCGATGATCGGACCTTCACGGACGGGTTTGAGCAGCGACATGGAAAATTCGAGCGTCAGCGGCGCAAGCTCACCATCGGTCGACAGGACATGCGCATAGCCCATGACATCGTCGAGATAACCGCCGACCAAACCGCCCTGAACACCGCCGCGTGCCGTGATCATCTCGCGTTTGACGGTGAAGCGCATAGTCGCGGTTAGCGTGTCCGGATCCCAGGATTCGAACTCGGAGCCGAGCAAGGCGGTGTGCGGCGAGATATCAGAGGTGAGGAATATGTCGTCTCTCATCCTTCCGCTCCCGGCACGGCGGTCGGCAAAGCAGTCGAACGCGCACGGGCGAGCAGCTTGCCATCCTCGTCGTAGAGTTCGCCTTCAAGAAACGCGACGCGGTTTCCAGCGCGCACAACACGGCCCTTGGCGATGATTGGCGCAAGCGGGACTATGCGCATGAAGGACAGGCTCATATCGAGATTAAGCGGTAGGCGCTGCTCGTCGGTCACTGCCAGCAAAGCGCCGCCCATCACCTCGTCGAGAAACCCCGCAATCAACCCGCCCTGCACCGCTCCACGCGGAGAGGCAAAGGACGGCGGCGGTGTGAAGCGCGTAGTGAGCTCGCCCTTGTCCGCGTCGAATGACACAAACTCGCTGCCCATCAACTCAGCCGAGGGCGAGCGCGGACCTTCGTAGATTTTGGTCAAAACGAAAACCAATCAGGAATGACAAGGAACCCAGCCGCGAGCACGAGCGGGATTGGCAGACAGCCACTCAGCCATGACAAGCAGCCGTCTGCTTCCTTGTCTCGTTTCTTAAACTCTTCTTCCTGATCGGCGCCCTCGGTCACAGCGTCCATCCCTGCTCCTTACGAAACTCAAAGCGTCCGTTCACGCTCCTCGACTTCGAAGACTTCGAGGCTGTCGCCCGGCTGGATATCGTTGGTGTCTTCCAGCACGACGCCACATTCGAGGCCCGAGCGGACCTCGTCGACATCGTCCTTGAACCGCCGCAGTGATGCGATGGTGGTGGCCGACACGATGACATCTTCGCGGGTGAGACGCGCGAACAGGCCTTTGCGGATGACGCCTTCGGTGACGAGCAGACCCGCCGCCTTGTCCTTCTTGCCGGACTTGAAGACTTCCTTGACCTCGGCGCGGCCAACAACGGTTTCGATCCGCTCCGGACCAAGCTCACCGGCCATCTCCTTCGCGATCTCGTCGGTCAGGTGATAGATCACATCGTAATACATCATCCGAACGCCGTCGCGTTTCACCAGCTCACGTGCTTTCGCGTTAGGCCGGACATTGAAACCGATGATTGGAGCGTTCGACGCCGCAGCCAGTGTCACGTCGCTTTCGGTGATCGCACCAACGCCAGCGTGCAGCACGCGGACCTTGATCAGATCGTTCGAAAGGTTGTGCAGCGCGGTGTTGATCGCCTCAACCGACCCCTGCACATCGGCTTTCACCAGAACCGGAAATTCGACTAGATCGCTGGCGAGGTTGTTGAACATCGTATCGAAGTTCGTCGGCGCCAGCGCGGTGCGCATTTCGGTCGCTTTCTCGCGGCGATAATCTGCCACTTCGCGAGCACGCTGTTCGTTCTCGACCACGGTCAGCTGATCGCCTGCCGACGGCACGCCGCCGAGGCCCAGGACCTCGACCGGCATGGACGGGCCAGCTTCCTTGATCTGCTTGCCCTGATCGTTGACGATTGCACGCACACGGCCACTCTCGGTGCCCACCACGAAAGTGTCGCCGCGCTTCAGCGTTCCGCGCGTGACAATCACGCTGGCAACCGGTCCGCGGCCCTTATCGAGCTGCGCTTCGATCACGGTCGCATCGGCGTCGCGATCCGGACGTGCTTTGAGCTCGAGCAATTCGGCCTGCAGCGTGATGGCTTCGATCAGCTCGTCCAGACCCGTTTTCTTCATTGCCGAAATTTCGACATCCTGGACTTCGCCGGAAAGCTTTTCGACGATCACTTCGTGTTCGAGCAAGCGGTTGCGGATGTTGTCCGGGTTCGCCTCTGGCTTGTCCATCTTGTTGATCGCGACGATCATCGGAACGCCAGCAGATTTGGTGTGATTGATGGCCTCGATCGTCTGCGGCATGATGCCGTCATCCGCCGCAACAACCAGCACCACGATATCGGTCACGTTCGCGCCGCGCTGACGCATTTCGGTGAATGCAGCGTGGCCCGGCGTGTCGAGGAAGGTAATCTTCTGCTTGTTCTTGGTGGTGATCTGGTAGCTGCCGATATGCTGGGTGATGCCGCCGGCCTCTCCCTTGGTCACATCGGTGCCGCGCAGAGCATCGAGCAGCGAGGTTTTGCCGTGATCGACATGGCCCATGATCGTGACGACCGGTGGGCGCTCTTTCAGCGTCTCTTCCGGATCGGTGTCCTCCGACGTGTCGATGTCGACATCGGCTTCGGAAACCTTCTCGATATTGTGGCCGAACTGTTCGACCAAAAGCTCCGCAGTGTCCTGATCAATCGTCTGATTGACCGTCACCATCATATCGAGATTGAACAGCTCTTTGACGAGGTCTGCGCCCTTCTCCCCCATCCGCTTGGCGAGTTCGCCCACGGTGATGGCTTCCGGCACGATGACATCGCGAACCTGCTTTTCACGCGGCTTCGACGAACCGCCGCCCTGCATCCGGCGTTCTTTTTCACGCGCACGCTTGAGCGCGGCGAGTGACCGTGCCCGGCGACCCTCGTCTTCGTTGAGAGCCTTGGTGACGGTGAGCTTGCCCGAACGGCGTTTGTCCTTGCCTCCGCCTCCGGAAGCCTGGCGCTTGTCTTCTTTCTTCTTCTTCTCAGGGCGCTTGGGCTCGGGCCGGGCAACCGGTGTGAACTTGCGAGCGGCTGGTGCCGGGGTCGCATCCTGCTTGGCCGCTGGCGCAGCCTCTTCTGTCTCAGGCGCCGCTTCGGTTTCTGCTGTTTCGGTAGCAGCCTTGGCATCGGCTTCAGCCTGCTTGGCGGCTTCTTCCTCAGCCTTGCGATTTTCTTCCGCGCGCTTCTTCTCGTCTTCGACCGCCTGTTTGGCCTTTTGCTCGTCGCGCTTGCGTGCTTCTTCGGCAAGCTGAAGACGCTGCTCTTCCGCTTCGAGCTCAAGACGCTTCACGCGTTCTTGCGGCGTTTCGGCCGCCGGAGCAGGCTTCTTCGCCGCTGGAGCCGGTGCTGGCGCAGGGGCAGGTGCCGGTGTTGGTTCCGGCGCCGGTGCGGGCGCGGCCTCAGGCGCGGGCGTCTCACCCGGTTTAAGGAGCTTGCGGCGGCGCTTGACCTCAACCGCAACCTTGTTGGTGCGGCCGTGGCTAAAGGTCTGCTTGACCTCGCCCGGCTGAGCGCCCTTCAGGGTCAGCGGTTTACGGGTGCGTTTTTCTGTATCGTCGCTCATTCTAGCTCGTTAGTCCTTCAAGTATTCTCTACGTCGTCACCCGCCGTAGCGAGTGGGTCACCCGCATCGGGCTGGACAGGTTCGCCGGGATTGCTCCCAACAAAATTCGAAAGGCGGCTGATCGCCTGCCCCACTCGGTTGGCGGCCCTAAGGTCACCAGCATGGCCCGAAATGCCCAAGTGGACGACATTTTCGCGGCCCAATGCCACAGACAGAGCCGCGCGGTCCAGTGGTAACACCATGCCGCGATTGCCCGACCCTTCGGTTTCGGTCCCGACACGCCACGCCTGATCCAGCTTCTTGCGTCCATCTTCGCTGCTGTCGCTGGCATGCAGCAGCAACGCGATCCGGCCTGTGCGCGCCTGTTCTTCGATCCGGCTCGATCCGAGCACGACGTTACCAGCACGCAGTTCGAGACCCAGCCGATCGGTCAGCGCCCGAGCAAGCGCGCTGTGCACCTGATCCGGCAATTCATCCGAGTAGGAAAGCCCCACCTTGTCCGGCCCGCCTTTGAAAGCGCGCGCCAATGCCCCTTTGAATTGGCCATTGGCGATGGCGCTTTCAAGCGCAGCCCTGTCTGGCGCAATCCATGCCCCGCGTCCCGGTGCCTTGGCTCCGGGATCGGGCAGCACCAATCCATCCGGAGATACCGCCAACCGCACGAGGTCTTCGCGCAGGGCAGTCGCTCCGGAAAGGATGCAGCGCCGCTCGCTCCCGGAACCTTTGTTGGCCTTGGGGGAGTTGGCGTCTTCAGCGATGTCGGGCGTCAGGCGCTCATTGTGTGGAGTCCGCATCAGCGGCCTCCTGCGTGTCGGTCGTCTCGGCAGGTGCCGGAGCTTCCTCTTCGTCTTCGGACCCCGATGGAGCCGACTGCGGCTCTTCATCTTCGAACCAATGTGCGCGGGCAGCCATGATTATCTCGTTGCCCTGCTCTTCAGAAAGTCCGTAATCGCCGAGCACACCGCCCTTGTCCTGCTCACGCTGCGGGGGACGCCGCATGGGCGGGCCATCGGCTGCAGCGTTGTTCCGGCGGCGCGGAGCTTCGCGCTTCTTGGCGATCAGTTCGTCGGTGGCAAGGTCGGCCAGATCGTCGAGCGTCTTGATACCTGCCTTGCCGAGCGTGACCAGCATCGCCTCATTGAGGTGCGGCATGGTGGCGAGATCGTCTTCAACACCCAGCTCACGACGAGCGGCACGGAAGGTTTCTTCCTGACGATCGAGCGCTTCGATCGCACGGCTCTGAAGCTCTTCAGCGAGCTCTTCGTCAAAACCTTCGATCGCCGCCAGTTCAGAGCGGTCGACATAGGCGACTTCTTCCAGCATCGCGAAGCCTTCTGCGACGAGCAGCTGCGATAGCGTTTCGTCGACGTCGAGCTCTTCTTCGAACATCTTCGAACGTTCGGCGAATTCCTTGGAGCGCTTCTCCGAAGCCTCTTCCTCGGTCATGATGTCGATCTGGTGACCAGTCAGCTGACTGGCGAGACGCACATTCTGACCGCGGCGACCGATGGCCAGCGACAGCTGATCATCCGGAACGACGACTTCGATCCGGCCCTCTTCTTCGTCGAGCACAACACGGGCAACGGTTGCCGGCTGCAATGCGTTCACGACGAAAGTCGCGGTGTCTTCCGACCAAGGGATGATGTCGATCTTTTCGCCCTGCAATTCCTGCACGACGGCCTGAACGCGGCTACCCTTCATGCCGACGCAGGCGCCGACCGGGTCGATCGAGCTGTCATGGCTGATCACGCCGATCTTGGCGCGCGAGCCTGGGTCGCGGGCAGCGGCCTTGATCTCAATAATGCCATCGTAAATCTCGGGCACTTCCTGCGCGAACAGCTTGCGCATGAAATCCGGCGCAGCACGGCTGAGGAAAATCTGTGGACCGCGATTGTTACGCTCAACCTTGGTGATCAGCGCGCGAATACGCTCGCCGACACGGGTCGCTTCACGCGGGATCTGCTGATCGCGGCGGATAACGCCTTCGGCGCGGCCGAGATTGACGATCACATGGCCGAACTCGACCGACTTGATCACGCCGGTGATGATTTCGCCCGCGCGGTCCTTGAACTCTTCGAACTGACGCTCACGCTCGGCATCACGGACCTTCTGGAAGATCACCTGCTTGGCGCTTTGCGCATCGATGCGGCCCAGATCGACCGGCGGCAGCGGATCGACGATAAAGTCGCCAAGTGCCGCGCCTTCCTGAAGCTTGTTGGCCTGCTTCAGATCGACCTGCTTGAAGTAGTCTTCGACTTCCTCAACCACCTCGACCACTCGCCACAGCGTCAGATCGCCGGTCTGCGGATCGAGCTTCGCGCGAATGTCGTTCTCCGCACCGTAGCGGTTGCGCGCGCTTTTCTGGATCGCTTCTTCCATCGCTTCGATGACGATCGATTTATCGATCATCTTTTCGGAAGCGACAGCGTTTGCGATCGCGAGGAGTTCTGCCTTGTTGGCGGAAATGGCACTGGCCATCAGTCGTCTGCCTTTTCTTGAGTGTCTTCGAGTAATTCGTCGGCACCGCTTACGTCGAGCGGCTTAGTCGCGGCGATCAGCGCGTCTGTCAGGACGAGCTTAGCCGAGTGAATTTCGCTGCGAGGCAAGGATGCCTCGCCTGTTTTGGCATCTTTGATCGAAACCATGTCGCCTTCGATCCCAATGAGTTCGCCTTTGTATGTCCGCTGGCGCCCCGTCTCTTTGGCAAAGCCCTTGGCCATGACGATCCGCGCTTCGTGCCCGGCCCAGTCCGTGAAGTCCTTCTCACGCGTAAGAGGACGGTCGATACCGGGTGAGGAAACTTCCAGATGGTACGCGCCATCCACCAGCACTTCACCCGCTTCCTCGCGCGTATCCATCATCTCTGAGACGCGGCGCGACAATTCAGCGCATTGCTCGATCACCAGCTGGCCCGTCGCCGGGTCTTCGGCCATGATCTGGAGCGCTTCACCACCGTCTCCCGCTTCGGATGGCATCATCTTCACGCGCACGAGATCAAAACCGAGCGCTTTCGCCTCGGGCTCAATCAATTCGGTCAGGCGTGCCAGATCGGCCATCGTTCTCCAGTTTGCAGCAGCATGAAATGACAATGCTGTTTGGTACCGGCCCCTTGCGGCGCCAGCGCTTCAGTGTCTCGACGATGTCGGGATGAGTGGCAATTAGGCGCACTGCATCAATATGGCAAGTGGGTCTGACCGGATTAGGTCAAGAAACTGCGCTTCAGTATCCGCCTGTGATCCAATCGCGCGCGATCTGCCTGAAATCGCGGCGTTCCAGTTCGTCGAAATTCTCGGCCACCGTGCGGATGGCAAGCACTTGATCATGCGTCAGTGGCACTTCGAATTCGAGCGCATTGGTGCCTTTTTGGCTGCGAACCACATTGGCGAAGTGGTCTATGCTGGCGCATTGCAAAAACGCAGCGTCGCCAAGCGCCAGCGGATTTTCGAGACCCAAACGCGCTCCGGTTTGCGACAGATTCAGGATGATACACGGCCGCGTTTCATAGATCGTCACAAGTTTGGCTGGCATCGAAAGCCGCAAACGGGCGGCCGCCCGGCGTCCGATAGTGTGCCGCGGCGTGCCGAGTGCTGAGGTGAAAGGGGCGTGCATGGGTCATGACGGTAAGCAAACAGCCTGACCGCCACCCAAATGCATGGATACGCTTAATCCCTTAGCGGTTCAGATAGCCCGCTCGTCGTCACTTTCTCCGCTGACCCATTTTCGTGCGGTTTCGACCAGCGCGCGGCGTTCGCGCTCTTCGAAGTTTTCGTGATAGCGCCGGATGTGCAGCACCATTTCGTCGCTTAGTTCTTCTTCAAAAGTCAGCGCATTGAGCCCGAATTCACCCCGGCTGACGATCACAAACTGATCGATCTTCCCGCATTTCAGCACCGCGCCTTCGCCTTCGCGGAGTGATTCCAGGATCGCAATTTGCGCGCCTGTGCGCGACAGGTTCATGAGAATGCATTGATGCGTGCGCTCAACTGATACCAGCCGCGCCGGAAGGCTGAGCCGCAAACGTGGCGCGTTGCGTCTTCCGGTATTGGGTATGGATTCGCTCACCGTGTCGACCTGCGCGATCTCAGCCGAGGCGTCTGGCATGTCCCAAGCCATCTCCGCCTCCAAGGCTGCATTGTCGCGACCCGTCATCAAACTTACCGTTGAATTGCTATTGGCGCGAGGGACCGATTCGCGAGCAGCGAGTGGTCGATCTGGTGCTCAAGTCCTAGATGCATGGTTCTTACCGATACCCGCTGTCGTAGTCGTCCGCCCAGCTGCCATCGTCTTCGCCAAAGCCGTCGGCGTTCGGACTACGGGTATTGGAGCTGCCTGCGCCATAGCCCCAGCCTTCGCTGCCCAGTTCTCGATCTCGCCGCGCCTGTTCCAATCGATCTTCATAGCGATCGGCACGGTCAACGACCGAGTCTGCCACTTTGGGGGCCACATAAGTCGCGCCCGCTGTAACAAGGATCCCGAACCCGAAGATTGCGAGGAAAAACATCAGGAAAATGAATCGAATGCTCGCTCCAATGGAATCGACCAAATCGACAAGAACACGCATTGTCCGCCCCTCTGCATCTGCGACTAACCCGAGGAGCTTAAAGACGACTTGTAAACAAGCCGTTAGGTTTGGGCGCTGGGGCTAGAACTAGCGCTGCGCAATCACCGCTTCGGCATCTGGCATTTCGCCGTAGTCGCGGCGCTGACCGTCAGTGTAGAAAGCTTCCCACACGATGCCGTCCGGGTCGCGGGTCCAGCTCTTGAATGAATGAGCGTAACAGCACTCGGTCTCGCCTTCATTGAAAGTCGGTGCACCAGCAGCGGCGATATTCTGCCGGATCGCAGCCAACTCCCCGTCATTTGCAGCTTGCAGGCCGAGATGCGCGACACCCTTTTTCCCTTCAATCTCGGGTTCGATCGAGAAATTGATGAACGGATCGTCGAGCATCCATTTCTTGTAATCCGGCTCGTCCACTGTCGGCTGCGTGCCAAACAAGTGCGTGTAGAACGTCGTGGACTGATCGAGGTCTGCGACCCGCAGATTGAGATGAAAACGCTTCATTGAGGGGTTCCTTTGGTGAGTTCCTGGACCAATTGCGCTTCCACGCTGTCGCCCTCGCAGCAATTTCTGAGCAGGTAGGTGATGAGATCGCGCATCGCGCCAAAGTTGGCGGAATAGATGATCGATCGCCCTTCGCGCCGCTCATGCACCAATCCAGCCGATTTCAGATTTGAGAGATGAAACGAAAGCGAACTGCGCGGCACAGACAAACGCTCGGCCAGGACACCGGCTGGCAAACCGCAGTGTCCTGCTTGGACGAGCTGACGAAACACGCCGAGCCGGTGCGTTTGCGCAAGAGCGCCAAGCGCAGCGACGGCGTCTAGCAGTGAGGGATCATTGGGATCAAACATCATTTCCATATTTCTAGAATTATGGAAATGATGCAGTTTGTCAAGAGCTGAGAGAGCAGCCGACTACGCTTCGTCGCCTTCCATGAGGCCGTGTTTCTTGATCGCATGGCGGAGCTGATCGTAGCTCAGGCCGAGTGCTTTCGCCGTTTGGCGCTGATTCCAGCGATGTTTGCCAAGCGCGTGCTCGACGATCGACCGTTCATGAGAATCGACTGCAGCACGCAGGTCGTCGATCTGTTCGAAGCTCGCCCCCGCCGGGATCGCGCCATTGGACTGCGGCACATCGCCCGCACCGGCATTTACTGCCGCTGGAGGCGCGCTGCCGCGATGCGGCGGAGCCTTCGGTTTCCAGGGGCTTTCGAACGGGTCGAACTGCACATAGGAGATCGCTTCGCCCGGATCGTCCCAGCGATACACCGCACGCTCGATCACATTGCGCAGCTCGCGGACGTTGCCGGGCCAGGAATACTCCTCAAGCTGGTTCATCACATGAGGAGAAAAGCCAGGCCAGCCGTGCCAGTCTAGCTCAGCCGCCATGCGCCGCGCGAAGTATTCGGCGAGCACCCCAACATCACCTTCGCGCACACGCAATGGCGGCAAGGTGATGACTTCGAAACTCAGCCGGTCGAGCAAATCGGCGCGGAACTCACCTGACTTGGCCAAAGCTGGAAGATCGTCATTGGTCGCTGCGACGATCCGAACATCGACCCTGACGGGGCGTGACGATCCGATCCGCGTAACCTCGCCATATTCAACGGCCCTCAGCAGGCGCTCCTGTGCACCCATCGACAATGTGCCCAGTTCGTCGAGAAAAAGCGTGCCCTTGTCGGCTTCTTCAAACCTTCCCGCACGCGCTTTGGTAGCCCCGGTAAAGGCACCGGCTTCGTGCCCGAATAGTTCGGCTTCGATCAATGTCTCGGGCAAAGCCGCGCAGTTCATCGTGACCAGCGGCTCGTCCCAACGGGTCGACAGGCGGTGGAGACGTTCGGCGATCAATTCCTTGCCGGTGCCGCGCTCGCCGATGACGAGCACGGGGCGGCTCATCGGGGCGGCGCGACTGGCCCGCTCGACCGCATCAAGGAAGGCGCCAGACTGGCCGATAAACTGATTTTCCCGATCCATTCACCAACCTATAGTGAAAATTCCCAATGCTTGGCAATAGAAACCAACACCATCATCACCCGATGCTGCAAAACCCAAGCATTTCTGCGGCTTACCAAGTTTGGCACACCCCTTGCTGTGTTGTGAATGAACTCGAAACACATCTCATTCACTCCGAAGGGACCGACCATGTACAACCGCTCATTCTTCAGCAGCAAGCTTGGCCAAGCCGCCCTCGCCAGCATCGCTGCGATGACGGCATTTGTTGCGCTCTCGACGCAGATGACTGCCAGCCACGCCCACGCTGCTCCGATCGCTTACGACAGCGCAGCGGTCGAAATCGCTTGAGCCTGCCGCAATGAGCAAAGCCAACCCCAAAGATACCCTCGGGCCGGAGCGTTCAGTCCCCCCCGCAGATACTCCATCTGGCGCAGTCGATCACGCTGACGCCAGCGGAGACGCGCACGCTCCGGTCCACCCCTCTTCTGATAGGTTGTCCCCCGAACCGATCCCGCACCCGAAGGCGCTTTCAAGACTCGATGCCGAGATCGAGAAACTGCGCCGCAGCCCTACGCCGACACAAGGCGTTTCCCGTGCTAGAGAGAACCACAACACCGATACCCGTTCGGACAGCGATAACCCTTTTTTCGATGGAGTAGCCTTTATGGGCATTTTCAGCCGCACCCGTGACATCATTGCCGCCAACTTCACTGACATGCTCGATAAGGCGGACGATCCGTCAAAGATGATCCGCATGATCATCCTCGAGATGGAAGAGACTTTGGTGGAAGTCCGGGCAAGCGCGGCGCGCACGATTGCCGATCAGAAAGAAATGCATCGCCACGTCGTGAAGCTCGACAAGCTTCAGGCTGACTGGGGTGAAAAGGCACAGCTGGCGCTGTCCAAGGACCGCGAAGACCTCGCCCGCGCCGCTCTGGTCGAGAAGAAGAAAGCGGTTGGCATGGCCGACCAGCTCAAGGCCGAGATTGCGGTGCTCGATGACGCGCTACGCGCTTACGAAGCCGACATTCAGAAATTGCAGCATCGCCTGCGCGAAGCCCGCAGCCGCCAGACACAGATCGCGGCGCGGCTCGAAAGCGCGGAAAACCGCGTGAAGCTTCGCACGCTGATGAGCACCGAACGCACCGACGAGGCACTGTCGCGCTTCGACCAGCTCGAACGCCGGGTCGATTTTGCCGAAGGCCGCGCCGAAGCGATGTCGATTGCCGACCAGTCGGGCGGCCCCTCGCTATCCGATGAGATCGCAGCGCTCGAAGGTGCCGATGCGATTGATGACGAACTCGCTCAGATGAAAAAGGCGCTCGGCAAAGACGGCGCAGACAAGAAGGACTGACTAAGGTGGAACCAGAATATTTCTTTGTCCCGCTCTTCGCGATCGGCCTGCCCTGGTTGATCCTGCACTATGTAACCAAGTGGAAGACGGCAGCGACCATTACGACCGATGACGAGGTCTTGCTCGATGAACTCTATCAGCTCGCCAAGCGTCTCGATGAACGGATGGACACGGTTGAGCGGTTGGTCGCTTCCGATGACCCCTCGTTCTCCCCCGTACAACGCCTGATGCACGATCAGGAAGTCGACAATCAGCAATTGCGCGAACTCGATCGCATGATGGCCGAAAAGAAAGGAGCCAAGTGATGAACAGCCCCCGCACCACGCTTTATCGCGACAAATACAACGCCAAATTGATGGGTGTCTGTTCAGGCATCGCCGACTACACCGGCATCAACCCATTCTGGGTTCGCGCTGGAGCGGTCGCACTGACAGTGTTCGCGCTCGGCCCGATTGCCATCCTGGCCTACATCGCCGCCGGGTTCCTGCTGAACAAGAAACCGGCCCACCTGTACCGCGACGAAGGCGAGCAGAAGTACTGGCAGCGCGTCCGGCAGAGCCCGCAGCGCACCGCTCGGGAAATCCGCGCAAACTTCCGCGACATCGATCGCCGGCTGGCAGCCGTGGAAACCCACTATGTCAGCAGCAATCCGCGCCTGAATGCTGAAATCGAGCGCCTGCGCTGAAGCCACTCTGAGGGGAGAGACATCGCATGCCTATCCATGAATCTGTGATGATGGTGCTGGTAATGGCAATCCTGAGCCTTGGTGCTTTCGCCACCATCCATTCATTCCTCGCGCATCGCCGCAAAATGGCCGAGATCAAACATGGATCAGGTCGGCGTGACCTTGAAAAAGAGGAACTGCGCGAAACCGTGGAACTGATGCAGGACCGACTGGCCGTGCTTGAAAGCATAGCCATCGATCCAGCCCGGCGCACCGCCGATCAAATCGAACAACTGCGCTGAACAGCGCACCAAACAACTGAGGGACGAAAACATGGGCGAGTTAATACCAATCGTTGCCATCATCTTTGGATGCACGATCCCGATGGTCGCCATCTGGGCGAAGCACAAAGAGAAAGTCGCAGCGATGCAAGTCAACACGACTGCAGCGGCGACGGCAGAAAAGGCGGCACAATATGCCAGCCAGGTTCAGCGGCTCGAAGACCGGGTCCAGGTGCTCGAACGCATTGTCACAGACAAAGGCTACGACGTCGCCACCCAGATCGAAGCGCTGCGTGACACTCGCACAGCCGACCAAGCAGACGCCGGTGTACCGCTCGATCTTGCGCGCAAGGAGAACGTGTAATGGATTGGGGCGGTCCAGGATTTGTCATTACAATTATCGCCGTTTCGTATGGCGCTTGGCTGATCAACAACTGGATCCGCGCCAAGCACGGTTACGAGCTGGAAGACGAGTGGGGCGGCAAGTCCACAAAGAAAGAGGACAGCGCCGAGACCAAGCGTCTCAAAGCCGAAAACCGCGAACTCAACGGCAAGCTCGATGAGATGCAGGATCGCATGATCGTGCTCGAAAAGATCGTGACCGACCGCGGCTATTCGCTCTCCGAAGAGATCGAAGCGCTCCGCGACAAACCCTCGACCAACCGCGCCGATAGCGGCGTCCCCCTCAACCTCGACAAGAAAGAGCAAGCATGAGCCCCGATGCAGCAGCCACAATCATCCCGCACCTACCGTGGATCATCGGCGGTGGATTGGCTCTAGGCGCGGCAGGCGTCGCTGGATGGATCCACACGACCCGCCTGAAGATAGCCCATGGCTACCCACTAGAAGGCGCTTGGGGTCAGGCCCTGAAGCCATCGAGCGACCACGAAGCCAAGCAGCGCGTCACCTTGCTCACGCAAGAAAATGCGGAACTGCGCGCCGAGCTCGGCTCGGTGAAAGATCGGCTCGCCAATGTCGAACGGATCGTGACCGACGGTGGCTACCAGCTCGGATCGGAAATCGACGCGCTTCGCGATCGTGCACTGGAACACCGCAAGGATGAAGGAACCGCCTGATGTGGGGAGCCGACACACCTCTGGTTATTGATGCGCTGATCATCGCAGGGCTTGCGGCCACAGGAGCGGCCGGGCTGGTTATGATCGGCCTGAAACTGAAGCGCAAAAAACCGCCGCAGGAGCCGGTGTCAAAGGCCGGAAACCTTGAAGACAGGGTGCAGGTACTGGAGCGGATCGCCACTGATCGCTCACATGACCTCGCCGAGGAAATCGAACAACTGCGCGACAACGCAAACGTAAGAGGAAACGCCTGATGGAAGACGAACTGACCATCATCTTCGCGGCCTGTATCATTATGCTGATCATCCTGGGCCTGAGCGTGAACGGCATCGTCTCCAAGGTGCTTGAATTCAAGAAATCGCAGGCCGGGATTGGCAACGGTTCCGGAACAGCAGAGACCAAAGCTCTCTCCGACCGGACCGATATGGTGGAAGACCGCCTCGCTGTGCTCGAACGGATCGCAACCGATCGCGGGCAGGTGCTGGCCGATGAGATCGAACAGCTGCGACTGTCGAATGCCGCCGAAGCAAAGGACAAGGAGAAGCTGTCGTGAGTTTCTGGACCGCTGTTGTCATCATTGTCATCGTCGGCGCGATCGCCAGCGTGCTCAAGGCGCGGTACAACGCCCAGCACGGGATCACCGAGGACATGATGGGCAATCAGACCCTTAACGTTCGCGAAGACCGCAATGAAGCAGCGGAAGCAGCCCAGGCCGAAGTCGCCGAGCTGAAAGAGCGCATCAAAGTGCTGGAGCGCATCGCGACAGACGCCAACTCGGCAGACGCGCAGGAGCGCGCCCGCATCTCCGCTGAAATCGAATCTCTGCGTACCCCTGACCAAACTCCGGCCAGCCCAACTCCGGCCAACAAGGAGGATCTAAGCGAATGATTGATGCAACCGTCTTGGAACCGACACTCGTCATTGCTGCAACCTGCCTTGTTGGCATCACCGTCGTCGCCTTCGCGCTGCTGCGCGGGTGGCAGGGTTGGCTTGAGCTGAAGCGGCAGGAACTTGACCGTACGGAGCAATTGCGTGGCGGAGAGATCGAAGGCGGCGCCGGTGTCGGCGCAGCGCGGATCGAACTCGCGGATCTCAAAGAGCGGATCAAAAAGCTCGAAGCGATCGCCAGCGGGGTCGAGCTTTAATCCCGCTGCTGGTGGACACCGTTCGCTGGCGACCTACATAGCGCCTCATGCGCACACTCGACGACATCCTTGAAGAATACGATTTCCTCGAAGGCGACGAACGCTATTCGTTGCTGATCGAACTTGGCCGCGAGTTGGAGCCGATGCCCGACGCGCTGAAAACCGATGCCACTCTGGTGCGCGGATGCTCCGCGGCGGTGTGGGTCTACCCGACCGAAGCGGGCGAGAAACTGCATTTCCTCGCCGACAGCAATGCGGCGATTACCAAGGGGATTGTCGCTCTCGTCATTTCCGCTGTTCAGGATCAGCCGGCAGAGGCTGTGGCGCATATGGACGTGGCGGCCGCGCTCGAACCATTCAATCTCAAGAACCAGCTATCGAGCAACCGCACCCAAGGCGTCCCGAATATGATCGCCCTAGTTAAGGAACACGCGGCGAGACTGGCGGCATCATGATTTGTGCACCACCATCCGGTGGCGCGATATCCTCGCTCACGCGGCCTTTTGGCCGCATTGCTGCGGGCGGGCACTTGCCCTTGCGGTCCTTCGGACCGACTGCTTGAACAATGCGGCGGCTCTATCTCGCCGCTGGAGTGCTGTTCACCGGCTTCGGCGCAATCGGTGCCGTTCTTCCCATCGTACCTACCGTCCCGTTCCTGCTGGTGGCAGTGTTCTGCTTCGCGCGGAGCAATCCAGCTTGGGAGCAGAAAATTCTGGATCACCCAACGTGGGGTCCGCAAATCGAGGATTGGCGGGAACGCCGCGCAATCTCGCGCAAGGCCAAAGTGCTTGCCATCGCCTCAATCGCGGCGGGGGTCGGCTTCACTTGGGTTACCTTGGGCTTTCCATGGGTGTGGATTTCCGTCGCAGTGCTGGTGATCGTGGGCGGCTGGATCGCGACGCGCGATGAGTGATGCCAATTCCATTGGCAGGAAGGGCATTTTGCTGCGGGCTCCAGAGGAAAAGGAACTTCCCGCCGCAAGCGCGCTTTGCATGCGGTCAAAGGGCTATTGGGGCTACGATGCCGCCTTTATGGAGGCTTGCCGCGACGAGCTCACGCTGACGAAAAGAGACTTGGTCGAAAGCACTGTGATCTTGGCTGTTCAGGAGCAGACAATCGCGGGGATCGCCCAAGTCACATTTGAGGACGGCGAGGCAGGGCTAGACAAGCTGTTTATCGAACCTGACATGATTGGCCATGGCATCGGCAGGCTTCTGTTCGATTGGACATGCGCGCATGCCTTGGCGGAAGGCGCGACGAGCTTGACGGTAACCGCCGATCCCGATGCAGCGCCGTTTTACGAAAAGATGGGATTTGCGCGAACCGCAGAGGAACCGTCAGGCTCCATCCCAGGACGGGTGCTGCCCGTTCTCTCGCTAAAGCTCTAGCCTAAGCTCCGACGCTGTCGCGCACCACGGCCACACCGGCCTCGCGCTGCTCTTTCAGCTCTGCCTTCAGCACTTGCGGATCGCGCGCGAAGACAAATCCGAAGCTCACGCCGCCTTCCTTGCCAATGGTGGCATGGTGGAGCTTATGCGCCTGAACCAGTCGCTTGGCATAGCCTTTCTTAGGGACCCATTTGAAATAGCGCTGATGCACCAATCCGTCGTGGATCAGCGTGTAGATCACGCCGTAGAGTGAGATTCCAACCGCAAACCACCACAGCGCGTCCCAATAGAGCGAGCCGTAGATATACATTGCGGCGTTGATCGTGCCGAACACGACCGCGAACAGGTCGTTCTTCTCCAGCACATTGTCATGCGGCTCGTGGTGATCGCGGTGCCACGCCCAGCCCCAGCCATGCATGATATATTTGTGCGCGTACCACGCGAACAATTCCATGCCGATCAGTGCGGCCAAGACAGTCAGGATCACTTCAAGCCAGCTCATGCTGCAACTCTTTCTCTACGCCCGCTTTCCCAACGCCCGCTTTCTTTGCGCCGGGCAGCGCCCACCATGGCACATCGGGACGGCGGTGGTGCTCGAGATGATAGCCGAAATGGAAGCACGTGGCGAGACTTGCCAGAGTGCCGAAATCATTGGTGCGCGCATTGTGATCATCGGCAAACGGTTTGTCTTCAGCGTGATAATGCGGCCGGTAGGTGCCGAAATAGAAGAGTTGCAGAGACGATAGCAGCGCAGGCGCGCCATACAGGACAAATATCTGCGCCATCGGAATGCCGATCACCAGCCAGTAAATTCCGACCACCGTGTGGACATACAGCAGCGACCGCCAGCCGAAATAGCGCTTGAAAAACGTCCCGTACCATTTCACAAAATGGCTCGGATTGTTCTCGTCAAAGTCCGGATCACCCGCGTGCCCAGCCAGCTTGTGATGGGTGAAATGCGCATCGCGCAAGGTCTTCCATCCGAAGCCTGCATAAAGGAACAACAGCACCGTCGCGATTGCCGAAGTCAGTCGCTCTCGCCCTGGCGCGAGCGATCCATGCATCGCGTCATGGCACACGATAAACACGCCGACGCTGAGCCAACATTGCACCGCTGCCAAAGCCAATGCGAATGGCAGATTGGCCAGGGTCAGCTCAAAGATGAACATGCCGTAGATGTGAATACCTAACCACGAACCCGCGATAAGCGCAGCAAGCGCCAGACCGACCACAGTCTGCGCATGCTTGCTTGGAAGGGCGTAGTTTGGTGTCACAATGGTTTAGATACGCGTGAGCCGGTCATTCGGGTGCGTATAGGCCGAATAGAATTGGCTGCAATCGCAGGCTCAGTTGTTTGAACGCGCCAGCGTCCCAATGATCGGCCCCTCGCGCGTGTTCTGGATCATCCAGACCTTGTCCGACTGTGTTGCAAGCACAGCAACCGACAGGTCCAGCGCAAACATCGCAAAGACGTGGATTTCGGTTGGAGTTGGGTCAAGTGAATGCGAAATCGTCGTCGCAACCGGCTTTTCGTCATTTGGCCCACGATTACCCATCGTAATGCACGAATTGGTGAACTTTCGGCTCCCGACAATCTCGCCGTCTTTTACTTCGTATCGGTAGTGTCCGCCGAACGGCATTGTATCGAGCGATTCCTGCGGGACGAGGTAATAGACGTATAGGCTGCCGTCGCTCTTGCCGGTGGGCAGGACAACCGTGTTGAACGGCTTCTGCGAGCAACGCTGCATTTCCTCATTGACGGGCAACCGGCTCGCGACTGCCTTAGTAGCCTCGGCGGCGGTCAGAATTCGCGCTCCAGCCGGATACTCGGTTTTCTGACGAACTTTTTTGCCATCATAGACCCCTGACCAAACGGCTTCGAAGCCACCATCGATCGGGCGATAGAACACCGCCTCATGGCCCTTTGGCACATCATTGATGATCCAGCCGCGCACTCTCTTCGCGCCGGGGTTACGCACATCCTCAAGCATTGCATCGGTTGTGTGCCACGCTGCCTGATCGTGCCGATACAGCGCCTCGCCGCGTTGCAGGGCCAGCGCGATGGCTGCGGATTCGCTTTCGGTTGGGGGTTCCTGCGCGGCAAGTGGTGCGACGAAAACGCCCGCAATCAAAGCAACCCAATGTCCAATCCTTGCAAGCATTAGTGCGACCCCCTTTTCTCGGACATGCATGAAGGTTCGGTATTACCGCAGCTTAGTCAATCTCAGGAAAGAAAAATTCACGCATGTGTTCGCCGATCCGCGCCGGGCGGAGGGTTTTGGCGTCGATGCAGCACCAGCTGGATTTCACTTCGGCGAGCACATCTTCGCCGCGTTTGATCACAGTCGAATAGAATGCGCGCGCGCCATTGTATCGTTCCAGCACGGTGCTTGCGATCACGTCGTCTTCAAGAAAGGCGGGCTTGCGATACGTGATCTCGTGTTTCAGCGCGACCCATGCCTTGGTCGCCACCTCTTCCGCTGGGGCCAGTTTGTTCCAATGCGCCAACACCGCATCCTGCACCCAGTTCAGGTAGCGCGCATTGTTCACGTGCCCCATGAAATCGATATCCTCAGGGAGGACTGTAATCGGGAATCGGAACGGGATTGTTGACATAAGTGTAAGTTAAGCAGCCGATCGTTGCTTTTCCATGACTGATCGCCTGTCGAACATCATCTGGCTTGCCAGTGTTGCATCAACGCCGCTAGTCGATCCGAATGGCTAGCAAACCCCGCACGCTCTACGCGAAAATCTGGGACGATCACGTCGTCGAAACCCGCGATGACGGCACCTCGATCATCTATATCGACCGACATCTCGTCCATGAAGTAACCAGCCCTCAGGCGTTCGAAGCGCTAAGACTAGCGGGCCGTCCGGTGCGCCGTCCCGAGCTGACGCTTGCAGTGCCCGATCACAATCTCCCGACAACCGCTCGGCGAGATGCTGCAGGCGGGAAAATTCCCATTGCCGACCCGCAAAGCGCGGCTCAACTCGCGGCATTGGAGAAAAACGCGCCCGATTTCGGCATTCGCTACATCGGCGATGCGGATGATGAGCAAGGGATCGTCCACGTGGTTGGGCCTGAACAGGGCTTCTCACTTCCAGGCACGACAATCGTTTGCGGCGACTCCCATACTGCGAGCCATGGCGGGCTCGGCGCGCTGGCTTTCGGCATCGGCACTAGTGAAGTCGAACATGTCCTTGCGACCCAGACGCTGCTGCTCCAGCAGTCAAAGGCGATGGAAATCCGCGTCGAAGGATCGCTCGGCTCCGGTGTCACCGCCAAGGACCTGATCTTGCACATCATCGGCGCAATCGGCGCGGCTGGCGGGTCTGGCTACGTGATCGAATATCGCGGGCAGGTGTTCGAGGAAATGAGCGTCGAGCAGCGCCTGACGGTCTGCAATATGAGCATCGAAGCGGGAGCGCGAGCGGGCCTGATCGCGCCGGACGAAACCGTGTTCCGTTATCTCAAGAACCGCCCGATGGCTCCCAAAGGTGCCGAATGGGATGCAGCGGTCGCCTATTGGCGGACATTGCACACCGATCCGGGCGCTGAGTTCGACAAGTCGGTCGTCATCGACGCCGCCAATGTTGCGCCTACGGTCACATGGGGCACCAGCCCTGAAGACGTTGTGGCGATTGGCGGCGCCGTCCCCTCGCCCGAGAGCTTTGCGGACGAATCCAAGCAGGAAGCAGCGAGGAAGAGCCTCGACTATATGGGCCTCGCTCCGGGCACACCGATGACCGATATTCCGGTCGAGAACATCTTCATCGGCAGCTGCACTAATAGCCGGATCGAGGACCTGAGGGCTGCGGCAGAGGTGCTCAAGGGGCGCTCAAAGGCTGCCAATGTGCGCTGGGCTATCGTTGTCCCCGGCTCTGGTCTCGTAAAACGCCAGGCCGAAGAGGAAGGCCTCGACCGTATCTTCACCGAAGCGGGCTTCGAATGGCGCGAGCCGGGCTGTTCCGCATGCCTCGGCATGAATCCCGACAAAGTGCCTGCCGGAGAACGCTGCGCCTCGACCAGCAACCGCAATTTCGTTGGACGGCAAGGTCCGGGAGCGCGCACGCATCTGGTTTCACCGGCCATGGCAGCGGCTGCTGCGGTCAAGGGGCGATTGGCGGATGTGCGCGAGCTGACCTGATGTTCGGTGCCTGCCATTGCGGTGCAGTGACCGTCGCGTTGGTTGCCAAGCCGGAATACATCAATCTGTGCGATTGTTCGTTGTGCGCGAAATCGGGCGGCGCTTGGGGTTACTTCACGGCAAGCGACGTCGCGATCACCGGAATTACCTCCAGCTATCGCCGTGCGGACTATGAAAAGCCGGCAGTGGAAATGCACTTTTGCCCAAGCTGCGGCACGACAACGCACTGGGTGCTTACCGAACATCACGAAGGCGACCGGGTTGGCGTCAACATGCGCATCTTCGAGCCCAGTGAACTGAACGGCATCGAGGCCCGCACTCTGGACGGTCGCAACTGGACCGGCAAAACCGAGGCAGCCCATCGCCGAGCCCCCGGACAATTGGGCACCGATGTGTTTCTCTGAACGTTGACGTCTTGCAATGGTCGCACACGCGGAGCATGAGAATTCAATGACTGACGATACCCCCGAAGAAACTCCCAAGAAATCCGGCCCAAGCAAAGCAGCGATCGGCGCCGCGGCGACGATTGGCTCCGCTGCGATTGCAGCGGCGCTGCTCTATGCTGGCAAACGGTTCAAGAAAAAGCCCAACGAGCCGACCCAACCCGGGCCTATTCCTTCTGGCGAAAAGCCGGAAACCGACTGAGGCTATCTCATGGACAGACTTTCGCGCATTTCCGGCCGGGCGATCCCGTTCGGTGCCAAGAATATCGACACCGACATCATCATCCCTTCCAAGTGGCTGAAGACAATCACGCGCGAGGGCCTTGGCGAAGGCGCGTTTGAGACCATCCGGACCGAACCCGGCAATGTGTTCGATGATCCGGCTTACGCAGACGCACCGATCCTGATCGCGGGCGATAATTTTGGCTGCGGATCGAGCCGGGAACATGCCGCCTGGGCAATTCTCGATCTCGGCATCCGCGCGGTCATTGCGCCGAGCTATTCCGATATCTTCTCTGGCAACGCGGTGAAGAACGGTATCTTGCCGGTTGTGCTGCCACAGGAAGCCGTCGACCGCTTGCTGGAAATCGCACGTGACGGCCATCCGATCGACGTCGATCTGGAAACACAGACCGTCACCACCGAATTCCAGGATCGATTCACCTTCGAGATCGACCCGTTCCGCAAGCATTGCTTGCTCAATGGCCTCGATGAAGTGGCGCTGACGCTCGAGCGGCAAGCCGCGATCGGACATTTCGAAAGCCAGCGGGCATCAGCACAAGGCTGGCTCGCGCACGGCACCAATTCCTAAAAGAGAGACCCAAATGAAAGCCATCCGCACCCACGAAGTCGGCGGCCCTGAAACGCTTACGCTTGACGAAGTTGACGCACCCTCGCCCGGCAAAGGCGAAGTGCTGGTCGCGGTGAAGGCCTGCGCGATCAACTATCCCGACACGTTGATGATCCGCGATCTCTATCAATTCAAACCCGAGCGACCCTATTCCCCCGGCGGGGAGTTGGCCGGTGTGATTGAGGCTGTTGGCGAAGGAGTGGAAGGCTACTCGGTCGGCGACCGTGTCATGGCTGGGCTCGGCAATGGCGGGCTTGCGGAAAAAGTTGTGGTTCCAGCTGGCCGAATGTTCCCAATCCCTGACGGTGTGCCGTTCGAAAAGGCCGCCTCGCTCTTGATGACCTATGGCACCACGATCCACGGGCTGAAGGATCGCGGCCACATCAAGGAAGGCGACGTCGTCCTGATCCTTGGCGCGGCAGGCGGCGTTGGCCTGTCCGCAGTCGAACTGGCCAAGGCTTTCGGAGCGCGCGTTGTCGCAGCGGTCTCCAGCGAAGCCAAAGGCGAAGTGGCGCGCAATGCTGGTGCCGACGAAATCGTGATCTATCCGCGCGACGAAATGGACAAGGCCGCGTCCAAGGAACTCGCTGGCAAGTTCAAGGAAGCCTGCGGTCCGACCGGCGCCAACATTGTCTACGACATTGTCGGCGGGCAATATTCCGAACCGGCGCTACGATCGATCGCTTGGGAAGGTCGCTTCCTGGTAGTCGGATTCCCTGCCGGGATCGCGAAGATGCCGCTCAACCTGACACTGCTAAAAAGCTGTGACATTTGCGGCGTGTTCTGGGGTGCATTCACGGCGCGCGAACCGGCCAAATTCGTCGCTCAGGTCAACGAGCTGTTCGAATTGATGAAAGCCGGAAAGATCGATCCGCTGGTTTCCGAAACCTTCCCCCTGGAACGCGCAGGCGAAGCGATCGCCAAGCTGGAAAACCGCGAGGCAGTCGGCAAACTTGTGGTGACGATGGGGTAGTCGAAACTGCGCGGGTAATGCTTGCCGCTGGCCTCGCGCACGCCTATTTCCAAGATACGATTTTCCGGAGGGACACATGACAGATTTCAAGGATCGCGAACGCGCGGAAGAAGCCAAGTTCGCCATGGACGAAGAAACCGCGTTCAAGGTTGCTGCACGCCGCAACCGCTTGCTTGGCGAATGGGCCGCTGGCCTGATGAACCTGACCGAAGAGGAAACCGACGCTTACAAGAAAGCGGTCGTTCAGGCCGACTTCGAGGAAGCGGGTGATGAAGATGTGATCCGCAAGCTGCTCGGTGATCTGACAGCAGCCGATACCGACGTCAGCGAATCCGACATCCGCGCGAAGCTCGAAGAGATGACTGTCGAGGCCAAGCGTCAATTGATGGGCGATCAGTAACGCCATGCCGATGAAAGGCGCGGATATCGAAGCGGCGATCATCGCTGCGCTTCCCGGTGCGCTGGTCGAACTGACTGATCTTGCGGGCGACGACGATCACTGGGCAGCCAAAGTCACCGCGCCGCAATTTGCGGGCAAGAACCGCGTGCAACAGCACAAGATGGTCTATGCCGCGTTCGGCGAGAAGATGGGCGGCGAGCTGCACGCCTTGCAAGTGACGACCGTGGTCCCCACGTAATCTGCAACAGATCAACCAACTCCAAAGGCCTCTTCCAATATGGCTGAAGATACCAACGCTCGCATCCAATCCATTGTCAGCGAAAATGACGTCGTCCTGTTCATGAAGGGCACGCCGCTGTTCCCGCAATGCGGGTTTTCCAGCCGCGCTGTTGCAATCCTCGATCATTGCGGTGTCGCGTATGAAAGCGTCGATGTGCTGCAGGACATGGAAGTTCGCCAGGGCATCAAAGCGTTCTCCGACTGGCCAACCATCCCGCAGCTTTATGTGAAGGGCGAATTCCTCGGCGGAAGCGACATCATGATGGAGATGTTCGAGGCCGGGGAACTGCAGCAAACACTCGACGAACAGGGCGTGGCCAAGGCGTCCTAGTTTTTCGCACGCCCATCCGGGCGAGCGGTGTTCGGCCTAACCGGCCGACGGGCGGTCGCCCTTGCCGTCAGCTGCGCTGACCGTGCTCCACTACCAAGTTAACTACGTAGGACTGGTTCGACGCCGCAGGCGTCGCAAGCGCGACCGCGCGCCCGGAGGGGTGGCCCCGCAGGGGTCGGGTCCCCGGAGGAAAGCCAAGTGAGCGGATGCGAACGCCGGCGCCTGAGGCCAAAACAAAAAAGAAGCCGCCTCGCTGCACATTGCGAGGCGGCTCTTTTTTACGGGGAGGCGAAACCCAGAGACCAGGAGAGTCTCGCCTCAATTTGAAGACCACTCGGGGTGTGTAACGTAATGCACACCCCGTGCCAAAAGTGTCTGGTTGAGTGATTCCAGCGACTTAGATGGTTTCCACCGGTTAACCGAATTCTGAAATGTAAAACAAACCGACAGAATTGGGTGCGGTCTGCGCGTCCGCCCTTGGCAAGGGAGAATTGGGCGGTCATCACTAAAGGCAATGAGCACCGATTCCGGCCCCGAGGGCATTCCCGCAGCGACAATCATCATCTTTCGCAACGCCGCAGACGGCGGCGCTCCAGAAGTGCTGATGACCGTACGCTCGCGCACCATGACATTTGCGGGCGGTATGGCCGTGTTTCCCGGCGGCCGGGTAGATCCCGCCGATTTCGAATTGGGTGCCACTGTCGCTGCAGGCTCTGAGAGCACGATCGACACCGCCGAAGCAGCGCACCAGATTGCTGCGATCCGGGAAACTCTGGAAGAAACCGGCCTCGCGCTCGGTCTGTCCGGCGATATCACCGCCGACAAAGCCGCGGCAGCGCGCACCAAGCTGGAAGACGCAGGAGCGCTTGCGCCCGTGCTCGAAGCGTATGGCTGGTCACTCGATCTCGATCAGATCACGCCCTTCGCCCGCTGGTTTCCCAAGAACGAGAATATATCGCGTGTCTACGATACCCGCTTTTACCTCGCAGACCTCGGCACGGGCGCAGTCGATGTCGCGGTCGACCAAACCGAAAATACTCGCCTGTTCTGGACCAGCGCACAGGGTGCGCTGGAAATGGCAGAGACTGGCGAGATCAAGCTGATCTTCCCCACCCGGCGCAACCTCGAACGACTCGCGCTGTTTGCAAGCTACGAAGAAGCCCGCGCGCAGGCCGAAGCTATCCCGGTCAAGACCATCGTCCCCAAGATCGACACGAGCGGCGGTCAGCCGATGCTCACGATCCTCGAGGATGCAGGCTACCCGGTAACGTCTGAACTCTTGGAAACTGTCGCCAGGGGCTAGCGCCACCGCGCCCTTTTGCAGGGCACCACCGGTCGGCCTTGGATCGGGCACCGAACCAGTCGTTCAAGTATTGAAACTGCACTCGGGGCCAAAAGATACAATCGCGTCGCCGCGCCAAGTGCTAATCCCTCAATCAATGCACAGCAGAACATTGAGGGGATCATGAAGTGAGGCCATCAACGTCAAATTCCCGTATTCCGGTTTACAGAACTGCGCTTCGGACGCTGCTTATCTCCTCTATCGCGCTGGCTGGAACGGCCTGCACAAACCTCTCTGCAGTCAGCGATCTCTCGCATTCCCTGACATCGGCCTCGGCCTCCTGGGATGACGTTGCCAGCGATGTGGCGGGCTCTTGCCAGCGGCGGATCGCGATCAGTTCGGCGGGTTCGGATTGTCAGGCCGAACAGGCAGCCTCCGACGGGTTGATCGCCGCCAACACCGTCTTGCGCGAATACTTCGAAGCGCTCGGTGCCGCTGCGAACGAGTCCAGCTTCCGCGCGGATGATGGCATTGAAGCGCTCGCCGGTTCGATCGGGGCAATCCCCGGTGTGAACGCCGATCATGTCGCGGCAGCCTCAGGCCTCGCAACCTTTCTGAGCCGATTGGAGACAGAACGGCTGCGCGAGAGGACCCTGCGACAATTGATCGACCAAGGCGCACCTCCGGCTAGCGACGTCGTGACGATGATGGACGAAGTCCTCGTTACTCGGCTGACGCGGTTGCTCGGGGATGAAGAGCGAGTCCTGCGGGGTGCGTTTGTGCAGTGGCTGCAAGATGAGCGGTTTGAGAACTTCGCCTTGATCACCGCCTACTGCGCGCAGCCAACTCCGGGCTTCTTTGGCCGCGAAACGGATGGACCAAGCTATCTTCTGGTCGAAGCCTATTGCCAGCGTGCAGGCGTCATTGCCGCGCGCCGCGAAGCGATCGACGAATATCAGAAATCGCTGGCGATCGCCCGCGACGCTCTGGACACATTGCAGTCTTCCCGAGTCAAACTGAGCGGCAAGCAGCTCGCTGCCAATCTCTACAGGATCGGATCGGACCTCGATGATCAGATCAAGGCTGTCAGAAAAGCATTCGGATAGGGAGAATTCGTCATGGCGGTGAACATATACGACGAAGTGGCCGACCTGTGCCGGGCCGGTTCCCATGCCAGTCTCGATGCGCTGATGGAACTGGGCGTGCGCCCGGCCGATCCCGGCGAGGAAATTCTGTGGCGCATCAGATCGCGCCGCTTGCGCAATCAGATCGACAGCCTGACCAGTATGGCTTCCGATCTGACCGCTGCGGCGATCCTGTTGGACCTGTCGGAGTTCGAGGACGAACTCGCCACCATTCAGGCGGTCACGGACGATGCCAGGGAAAGCATCGCGAAGATTGAAGAGATTTCGCATAAGCTGTCGAAGTTCGCAAAGATCCTCGATCTCGGTCTCGCCCTGCTAGCCATTCCTGCTGCTACAGCGTCACCGGCCACGCTGGCCGCGGCAGTTGGCGGTGCCGTCACAGCGGCTCGGGAACTCGCCAAAACGGACGATCCCGAGGATGGCAGCGAATAGAAGGGGCCGAGATTACCGCCGCGCCATCCGCCTGCGGTTTTCACGGAAGCTGACCACGCGGTATCCGCGCTCGCGCATTTCCTTCGTGTAGTCATGCTTCGCGTCCCGGATTTCCTGGCGATACTCTTCATATGCGTCGCGGCGATCCTCTTCATCGGTTGCACGCCGCAAATCGCTGCGCAATTCGCGCTTCGCTTCGCTGATGTCGGTCCGGTAATCGAGCCACCATTTGTTGCTGTCATTGTTGGGTGAAATCGGCGCGCGGTAGCCGTCGACGTAAATGTCGTCATGTGCCGCTGCTGGAACAGCAAGCAAGGTGGCCGAAGCCGCAAGAGCTGCAAAGAGGATACGGGTCATGATGGTCTCCTGATTCTGCCTGAACGACTACACTTGTCATCCCAAGCTGAATGGAGGCTGTCACGGTTCATCGAGGGGGCCTGTCGCCCACAAAGAACCCGCGACATGTGTCGCGCGCGCGATGAAATGTGGATGCCAATTTGGCGCGCCCGGCAGGACTACTCCGCCTGCTGCGCGGCTCCGTCATCTCCGCAGCCTATGGCTGCTTCGATTCCGAACGGGTTCGGCCCTGCCATGACCCGCGAAGACTAACAGGCCAGTCCGCTGGACCGGCCTGTTAGTTGGCGCGCCCGGCAGGACTCGAACCTGCTGCCTCAAGATTAGAAGTCTCGCGCTCTATCCAGATGAGCTACGGGCGCGCACCCTTTGGCAAGGGCCACGCGCCCAATAGCGCGCTTTGCGTTATCATCAAATAAAGCTAACGCCGCGCCGATGGATAAGCCTGATTCAGCTCCAGATCCTGCCAGCGCATTCGACCGCGATCCGAGCGACGGGATCGTCGCCACCAGCCATGCCCCGGTGACGTTTCGCTACTACGACTTGGTCATGGCGTCGTTCGTGGCGATCCTGCTGCTGTCCAACATCATCGGCGCAGCCAAGCTGACCTTTGTCGAAGTACCATTCTGGCCGGATGGCTGGTGGCCTGCCGCCGATGGCGTGTTCATCTACGGCGCCGGCATACTGTTCTTCCCGCTCGGCTATGTAATCGGCGACATTCTGACCGAGATTTACGGTTTCGCCCGCGCGCGCCGCGTCATCTGGACCGGCTTCGCAGCGATGCTGTTCCTTGCCTTCATGAGCTATGTCGTGGTCAGCCTGCCCGCCTTTGACGGCTGGGCCTGTGCAGGATCAGACTCGCTTGAGATGCAGGGACAGCCTGATGCGGTGACCGGGTCGATCTGCCAGCAAACCTATGTTTCGGTTTTCGGCAGCACCTGGCGGATCGTACTTGCATCGATCACCGCTTTTTGGGCGGGTGAGTTCGTCAATTCGTATGTCATGGCGAAGATGAAAGTCTGGACCAAGGGAAAGGCTCTGTGGACCCGGACCATCGGCTCGACCGTGGTCGGGCAAGGCGTCGACAGCCTGATCTTTTACCCGATCGCATTTCTCGGCATCTGGACCACCGAAGCGGTGATCACCGTTATGGTCACCAACTGGCTGCTGAAGGTCGTTTGGGAGGCGCTGCTGACGCCGGTGACGTATCTGGTCGTTGGAAAGCTGAAGAAGGCCGAGGGGGTCGACCTGTTCGATACCCAAACCGATTTCTCGCCCTTCTCCAGCGAGAAAGAACGCGCCTGACCGGGGAGGCTATTTCGCCTCGACCTCAGCATCCTCAGGATCGCTGCGAAGCTCCTCATCGGGAACGACATCGACGCGGTAGTCCAGCTTCAGCTTGCTTGAAAGCAGCTTCATATCCTTCTCAGTCGGAATCCCGAACAGGTCGCTGTGGCTCACCGCAAGGCGCAGCACGAGATCGTCCTTGTCGACCAGCAAGCGGCTGACCTGAAGCGAACGGGGAGAGCGCGCTCCCAACCGTCGTGCAAGGCGCACGGCCAGGCCCCAACGGACCGCCTCTTCCAGCGCATCTTCGCTTGCCAGTTCGGTCACCGCCCCGGGCAGGTTCAACTGATTGCCATTGGCAGCGATTGCCGCCGCCAGCATCGCTCGGTCGGCGCTGCTTACTGCGATCCAGCGCTTGTGCAGCGCCCAGTCGATGGCTTGCGGAAGGCGGATGTTTGGTTCGATCTGCATCGATGCAAGCGCCAGCATTGTCGCCGCCAGCCTCAACCGTTCGCTGCCATGCTTGCGTGCCGGAGCCGCATCGAGCGTC
Organism: uncultured Erythrobacter sp.; assembly: GCF_947499705.1. NCBI lineage: Bacteria > Pseudomonadati > Pseudomonadota > Alphaproteobacteria > Sphingomonadales > Erythrobacteraceae > Erythrobacter > uncultured Erythrobacter sp. Next base: position 2,066,715 of record NZ_CANMPJ010000001.1, read on the forward strand.
CATGCAGCCATTCGCGCCGCAAGCATGGGCGGCGCACCCCGCTGCGTCGCGAAGACAGAGATGCCTGCCTGCAGCGGGTCCTGCGCCTTCGCGTGCGGCTCCAACCCGTCATACAGCAGCCCTTCACGCAGGCCCCAGGACGAAAACACCAAGCGGCTTGGTTCAAAGCGTGACAGCATGGCCTCGGCCAAGACCGAGGCATCGGGCAGCTTTTCCGCACGCATGGACGAGATCCGATCGCGCGATTTCAGGCTGTCGATCGTCTCGTTAGCCAGCGCCTTGCCCAGCAGCTTTCTGGCCTCGTCTGGCTCGATCTCAAAACCGTGCGGGTCGGACAGAGGATGCCCCTGTTCCTGCATCGCATAGACCGCCATCGTACGCAGCGTACCGCCGACGAGGTAGAGCGGCTGTCCTTTTTCGATCTTCGGCGCGCCCTTTTTCAGCGCCTTTTCGAGAGCCTTGCGCATATCACCGCGGCTCTTCCCGCGATATTCCGGCAGTCGCAGGGTCCCGAGCGGCAAGGAAATCGCCTCACCCGGCTCGCTCGCGTTGACAGTGACGAGTTCCAGGCTTCCGCCGCCCAGATCAGCAACCATGCCAGTTGCGCCGGGAAAAGCACCGGCCACACCGCTGGCGCTCAGACACGCTTCTTCTTCGCCTGAGATGACACGGGGATCGAACCCCAACTCGCGCAGGGTTGCGACGAATTGATCGCCGTTGGAAGCATCGCGGACAGCAGCAGTCGCGACCGTTTCCACTTCTTCGACGCCGAGATCATCGAGCAGCAACGCAAACCGCTTGAGGCCCCGTAGTGCCAGTTCGATCGCCTCATCCGCCAGCTTGCCAGTCTCGGCAATATCGCGCCCGAGCTTTGCAGTGACCTTTTCATTGAGCAGCACGGTCGGCGCGCGCATCGAGCCACCATAGATGACCATTCGGACGGTGTTCGAGCCAATATCGATGATCGCGCGCTGGGGCTTTGTGCCGGAAAAGGTGCCGTCGCGGCTGCCTTGCCGCCGTTTCGCGCTCATCCTGCGCGGCCTCTGCGCAGCGACAATTTCGGCACGCCGCCTGCTTCGAGAGCACCCCCGCGCCCTGAAAGCGACGGATTGGTCATGAAATATCGGTGGCAATTGAAAGGCTTCACGCCCTTGCCCTTGGCGGCTTCTACCCGCGAATAACTGCCATCACTATGCAACCACCAGCTTTGCTCGGTATCCAGCATGTTGGCGAGCAGCACCTGCTGCAGAACCTGATCGTGCACCGTGCGGTTGAGGATTGGGATCAGCGATTCAACGCGGCGATCAAGGTTGCGGCCCATAAGGTCGGCCGAGGAGATAAATACCGCAGCTTCCGGGCTGGGCATCGGGTGGCCGTTTGCGAAGGCGTAGATACGACTGTGTTCGAGGAACCGGCCGATGATCGACTTGACCCTGATATTCTCGCTCAGGCCCGGCACGCCCGGTCGCAGGCAGCAAATGCCCCGGCACACCAACTCGACCATCACACCGGCATCGCTGGCAGCATAAAGCCGATCGATGATTCCCTTGTCGGTGATCTGGTTGGCCTTCAACCAGATAGCCGCAGGCTTGCCCTTCCCCGCATTGGCGATTTCGATATCGATCCGGCGATAGAGCTCCTCGCGCAAATCAAGCGGCGCGATGGAGATCAATTCAAGAGCGCTCGGCTCAACATAGCCGGTGACGAAGTTGAACATCTTGGCCGCGTCGCGGCACAATTTGGGATCGGCGGTGAAGAAGCTGAGATCGGTGTAAATCTTGGCGGTGATCGGATGGTAGTTGCCGGTGCCGAAGTGGCAGTAGGTGCGGAAACCGTCATCCTCGCGGCGAACGACCATCGCGCATTTGGCGTGGGTCTTCCAGTCGGTGAAGCCGTAGATCACCTGAACCCCGGCGCGTTCCAGTTTGGTCGCCCATTTGAGGTTCTGTTCCTCGTCAAAGCGGGCCTTCAACTCGACCACGGCGGTGACCGATTTTCCGGCCTCCGCGGCTTCGATCAAAGCGTTGATGACGTTGGATTGCGTGCCCGCGCGGTAGAGTGTCTGCTTGATTGCGACAACATCCGGGTCGGCAGCTGCCTGACGGATAAAGTCCACCACCACTTCGAAGCTTTCATAAGGGTGGTGAATGATGATGTCTTTCTCGCGGATTGCGGAAAAGGCATCACCATCATGCTCGCGGATGCGCTCGGGATAGCGCGGCGAATAGGCGTCGAATTTGAGGTCCGGGCGATCTTCATCGACGATCTCGGCAAGGCCATCGATCCCGATCATCCCGTCGGTCTTGATGACGGCGGCTTCGTGTACGCCCAATTGCTCAAGCAGGATCGCCTCTGCCTGCGGATCGAAATCTTCTTCCAATTCGAGCTGGATCACCTGCCCCCGGCGCCGGCGCTGGATCGCGCTGCGGAAAGTCCGCACTAGGTCTTCGGCCTCTTCCTCGATCTCGATGTCGCTGTCGCGCAGCACCCGGAACAGCCCATCGCCTTCGATGGTGAAGCCCGGAAACATCTTCTTGGCGTAACGCTGGATCAGGCTCGCAATCGAGATGAATATCGCTTCGCCCGGCTCGCTGACATCGCCCGGTACACGCACAAAGCGTGGCAGTGCGCTTGGGATCAGGATCATCTCGATGATCTGGTCCTTGTCGGCATCGCGTGTGAGCGTGAAAAGAAGGCCCATCCCCTCATTCTGAACAAACGGGAACGGATGCGCCGGGTCGAGCGCCTGCGGAGTGATGACCGGCATGATCTCCTCTAGGAAGAACGCCTCCAGCCATTCATGCGCGGCGCGGCTAACGCGTTGTTCGTCGGCAATATGGATGTCGGTTTCGGCCAGCCGATCGTGCAGGTCGCGCCAGATATCTTGCTGCTGTTCGGAGAGAACCGCGAGCTTCTCCCGAATGGCGGTAAGCTGCTGCGTTGGCGTGCGCCCGTCGATGGCTGGCTTGTCGATCCCGCGCTGTGCCTGACCCACCAGACCGGCCACGCGGATCATCATAAACTCGTCGAGATTGCTGCCTGAAATCGACAGAAAACGGAGGCGTTCAAGCAGCGGATATTGCTCGTTTCGGGCTTCGGCGAGAACACGCTCGTTAAAGGACAGCCACGATAGCTCACGATTGAAATATGCGTCGCCATCGGGCGTGGAGGTCGGCGGCGCGGCAGGCGTCGCCGCAGCGGTTTCTTTCACACTGGTAATCGGTTGACTGCTCATCGCTTCCTTGTCCGTCCGGCGCTGACCGGAGTCGAATGAACTGGCACATTGCCCTTGCCCGAGTGCCATGTTCGCACGCCAGCAGCGTGTAAATCACGAAACGCGCGATGTCACATGATTGTCGATTTCTAACGGATGAGCGGCCCGCTGCCGCCGTCAGATCAGCGAGCGACTGTCTGCAATCTGCGTGATCCCGCGCTTGCCATTGGCATCGCGGCCCAGTTGGACGATCACGTCGATCACGCTCGCGGCGTAGGCGATCGTATCGGACCGTGTGAGACCAATTCCGGTCTGCATCACCATCAGAGAAAGCTGCTCGAGCGCCCCGCGCAGCGAATTCGCATGGATGGTCGAAAAACTGCCCGGATGGCCGGTGTTGATTGCGCGCAGGAAGCTGACGCTTTCCGCGCCGCGCAATTCGCCCAGCACAATCCTGTCGGGCCGCAAGCGGAGCGCAGCTTGCAGCAATTCATTTGGAGTGACTTTCGCTTCACCAAGCTCGCCCTTGACCGCGACCAGGCCAACCGAATTCTCGCCTGGGAATTTTAGTTCAGGTGTGTCTTCGACCAGCACAACACGCTCCTGCTGCGGGATCTCGCCGAGCATCGCGTTGAGGAAGGTCGTCTTACCGGTGCTTGTGCCACCCGAGATCAAGATCGTGCGGCGATGCCGGATCGCCTCGCGCAAATAGGCGATAGGCTGAAACTGTGGGTCGGGCAGCTCGACGTGCACCTCGCCAGCGAGCGGGCCGGTGTCATAGGCATCGAGCGGCAGATCGAGCCGGCGATGGCGGCGGATCGCCATCACCCAATGCTTGCGGCTCGCTGGCGGTCCGCAGAACTGAATTCGCGCGCCGTCGGGGAGCGTGGCACCGAGCAAAGGATGCTCGCGGTTGATGCCTTGATGCGAAACACGGGCGACCTGCTCGGCGAGGCGCTGTACGAGCCGGTCGTCGATCTCAGGCGTGTCGATCCGTTTGATGCCGGGATCGGAAGCGTCTTCGACCCACACCTCGCCCGGCTGGTTGACCATGATTTCAGTCACTGTGTCGCGGTCGAGCCAGCGTTTGAACGGCGCCAGATAGGCGTCGAGATAGACGCTGCGCTCACCCGTGCCGATCACACTCTCTTCTTCGCCCTCACCAGAAGCTGCGAGATTATGAATATCGGCGGTCATGATGTCGCGGCCTGCTCCAGATCACTGACTGACAGTGCTGAAATCGAGATCGCGTGCGGTGAACACCCGGATAGGCTCGCCCATCTTGACGCGAATAGTCGGGCTGATTTCACCATCCTGCTGCGCAGCGATACCTGCAGCGCTCTGTCCGGCACCGCCCAGCACTACCGAAGTGCCACCCGAAGCGATTGCGCCAAGCCCGCCAATCACGGAAAGCAGCATCGACGATCCAAAGCGGCGGAAGAAGTGATTGTCGACATCACCGGCAAGACCGGTGGTGCCGTCAAACGCCACCGCCGGCGAAGCTATATTGATCGATGCGCCGTCCGGCCGGATCAGCCGGGTCCAGATCACATAAGCGCGCTTCTGACCCTGTTGAACGCCCGATTGATATTGTCCGATCAACCGCGACGAGCGCGGGACCAGAACCTTGGTTCCATCGAAGCTGCGCACATCCTGGCTGACCACCGCGCGGACATAGCCGGGCACGTCGGTGTTGATCGCAGTTTCGAGGATCGCCGGGATCATTGTGCCTTCGGTAACGGTTGTCGCGGGATTGGTCATTGGACGCGCCTGAGCGGGCGCTCCGCCAACACCGCCGATGCGACTGGCGAAAGCTGCTGCCGCGCTCCCTGCCCCGACATCACCCGTGCTGGAAACCGGCCCAGCTGTTCCGGCAACCGCACCTGCAGCGCCGGTTGCTTGCGAGGAACTGGCCGCACGGCTGGCGTCGAAAATCAGTTGCGGGCTGGCATAGGGATTGACCGCTGGCCCGGTCGCGACGCCGGGATTGTTCGCGAGGATCGGGGCTGGAGCCGGATCGGGCCGCGCAGGAACCGGCACGTTCGGCGTCGGCGCGGGCACTTCGGGAGTGGGTGTGACAGCCGCCTGTTGTGGCTGCGACACGTTGGCATTGCCTATTGGTTCTGGCGGAGCGAGCCGCGCGGCGTTCATGCTCCAGAGCGTCACCGCGCCGAGCCCGAACACAATTGCGACACCCGCTGCGAGGCCCAACCCTTCGGTCTTGGCCTTGCGATCTGTGACGGCAGGGAAGGCGCTGCGGCTGGCGAGATCGATGATCTCGGCGCTTTCGCCCTCACGCGGATCGCCGTCATTTGCAGAACCGTTGCCGCCTTTTTTCGGCGGAAGACGCATTGCCAGACGCATCACTTCATCTCCATCGGATCGATCATTGCTTTTGCCTGTGCGCGGGCCATCATGAGCCCCGCACCCGATTGCCGCTCGCCCCGGCGCTGCGCGCATTTGCAGGGGGCGGACCGTTATTTGTGAGCGTCGCAGAATCGCGGCCAGACCGCAGGATGATCTGCGCCGGCACCGTGTCGAGAACAACCGTCTCACCGCGCACGGTGAAGTTGACCGGCCCTTCGTCACCGTCATCATTGGTCACGAGGATCGCAGGAATGGATACACCCGATGGCCACGTCAGAAAGACGGCCTGACCATCATCATAGGCACGCGTCGGCAGCAAATCGCGCTTCCCGTCGCCGGCCCATTCGAAGTTGAGATTGGCAGGATCGGCGACTGCATAGGGATCGTTGGCAGCAGCCAGCTCGAGCGCATTCGCTTGTTCCTGCTGCGCCTGCTCGGCGGCGGCGAGGCGCGCTTCTTCCTCTGCCTTTTCAAGCTCGGGATAGCGGAACTGGAGCACGTAGAGCGGCGAGTTTTTCGGGCTCGCCACCAGATCGAACAGATAGGTCCGCTTGCTGGTGACGACCGTCATGTTGGTCTTCGCACTCGGCGCGAGGGGTTTCACGAACAGGATCGTCTGCGCCTTGTTCGGCTGCACCTGCCACGCCTGGCTGTCGCCGATCGCGACGTTTTCAATCTGCTCGTCCTTGGCGAACTTTATGGTCGTCTGGACCTTCACCTTGCCGTTGATGCGGACGACAGCGGTTTCATCGAACACGCGGGTGACGAGGCGCGGATCGCCCTGAGCAATTGCCTCATCCTGTGCAGCAACAGGAGCCGAGAGGATGGGGGCAGATGCGAGTGCCATGGCGATGAGCGGAAGCCGAAGAGTGTCGGCGCGGATCATTTTGCTTTCTCCGAATTGCGCGAAATTGTGCCCGCGCCCACCGAGCGGAAACGATTGCCGATCCCGCGCGTACGCGAAGTCGGCGGATTGAGCGGCGTCACCTGACCGCCGCCTGAAGACGTAGCGTAGACCTTTGTCTCACGGGTTGTCGTGCCTGCCCCTGAACCCGTGTCATTGGCTGCTATCGAAGGCTGCGCGGGTGCGGCTTCGGCACGCCGCTGGCCTACTGCCGCGACGGCCACCGGGGCGACCTGGGCAGCGCGATTTGGCTGCGGCGCAGGGGCTGCGGCAGGCGGCGTGCGCGACGTGTCGGCGCCGCGCTCCATATCCTTGGACGGCACCAGACCGAATACCTGCCAGCCAGCGACCATGCTCGATGTGACCTTGAGCACCATAAACATCAGCGCGACGTGCACAGCGCCGACGAGGAAGAACGCCATTGCCGCTTGCTGGTCTATCTCTCCGGGCACGGAGACGAGAGCGGCGAGGATCGGCACGGCCAGCTCAAGCATGATCGTGCCGCCCAGCACCGCGAAGAGCGGAGCCAGTGAGAGCATCACGACCCCTTTGAGCCAGCCAGTGAACAGTCCGCGCGTGCCGTTGAACAAGGCCATCACGACAAAGATCGGACCCACGGCCAAGAGCAAGGCGAGGCCGATACGTGCCGTCACCAACAGGCCAACAGTTCCCAGCAGCAGTAGCATCGCGCCCACCCACATCATGCCAGGCGGTGAGAAGGCGCTGATATCGACTTGCCCAGTGCTTGCTTGCTGAACGGCGACAAAAACGACGTCGAGCTTCTGCGCGAAAGTGTAGGTCGCGGAGCCATCGGTGTCGGTAAGGACGCTGGCAACCTGGTCAGGACCGAGCACGAACAGGTTGTAGAATACCGTCGAAAACGCCGCAAAGCTGGTCGCGAATGTCAGCACCAATCCCAGCGTCATCATCTTGGGCAGGAGCGAGCGCACCGAAAGGTTGGAGCGGCCCAGCATCAGACTGATGCCAAAGAATGCGACGTAGAAAATGAGCAGCGTCGTCAAGACCACGGCCAATTGACCGTCGGTGCCAAAGATCCGGCCAAAGGCCTGTTCGCTGACTTGCGATGCGATGCAGTCGACCGCAGTCAAAGCGGCGGCGACACCGGTGCCCATTTCCTGGGCGGCGAGATCGCAGGTGGTGGTCATTCGGCGGCCTGCCAAACGGGCTCACCATCTTCGTCGACATCGCTCGCGCCATCCGGCCAAGCACGGTTGGTAAGCGCAGGATACCACGCGCTCGGCTCGTCACCCACCGCTTCGCGTAGAAGATCTAGACGGCGCACCGACGCCTCGCGGCCCGAGAGTATGGTCAGAACCTCTGGCGCGCCGGACAGGTCGAGCCGTACCACCACACTGGCATCAGGTTGGCGCACGAGGAAACAACGCGAATGAGCGGGCAAGGTGCGGATCAGCGCCAGCTCATGCTCGGTCAGGCCGAAGCCGTCGCAATAATCCTCTGGCCGGGCGCGGCTGTTGGGCATGAACACCATCGTCGCCGTCTGCTCGACCAGTGCGGTGGAAATGCGGCTTTCGAGCGCATCGCGGGCGGACTGTGTCGCAAATCCGACCAGCGCATTGCGCTTTCGCAGGGTCTTGAGCCAATCGCGAATACGCGCGGCGAAGACTTCGTCGTCCAGCGCCTTCCAACCCTCGTCGATCAGAATCATCGTCGGTTGCCCGTCGAGCCGCTCATCGATCCGGTGGAACAGATACATCATAACCGGAGTGCGCAGGCGCGGATTTTCGAGCAGCTGCGTCATGTCGAAACCGAGCACGCGCTGGTCAAGATCGAGCAGGTCGCGTTCATTGTCGAACAGCCAGGCGTGTTCGCCGCTATCCCCGCTAGCTGTGCCGATCCAGGCTCCCAAACGGTCAGCCAGATCGCCCGGTTCGGGACGCTTCGCCCCGGCCAGCAATTCCTTGAAATGTCGCAGGCGTCGTAGGCTCGCATCGTTCTGATACGCTGCGTCGACGGCGGCGCTGATCAACGCGAATTCTTCCGGGCCATCGGCTTTCAGCAGCACGCCCAGCCAATCGCGCAGAAACGCCTTGTTGCTTGGCGTGTCAGGCAACGAGAGCGGATTGAATCCGGTCGGTTCGCCCGGGCAGATCCGGTCATAGCGGCCACCGATTCCGCGAATGAACAGCTCCGCCCCGCGATCCTTATCAAACAGGATGGTGCGCGGATTGAACTTCTGCGCCTGCGCCGCAAGGAAGTTCATCACCACCGTCTTGCCCGAGCCGCTCGGCCCGATGACCGAGAAGTTGCCAAGGTCGCCGTGGTGGAAATTGAAGAAGAACGGTGTCGCACTGGTGGTTTCCAGCAGCGTGACTGCATCACCCCAGTGATTGCCGCTTGCCTGCCCCAGCGCAAAACCGTGGAAGCTGCCGAAGCTCGCCATATTGGCCGAGGATATCAGCGCACGGCGGACGACATATTCCTCGTTGCCGGGGAACTGCGCCCAGAAAGCCGGTTCGAGATTGGTGTCCTCGCGTACCGCAATCGCGCCGGTATCGGCCAAGGCCGCAGAGCAAGCGGCGGTCGCATCGTCCAGCCTGTCGAGCGATCGCTCTCGCACCAGCACCGTGAGGTGATGATCGCCAAACCCGACGCCGCCATTCCCCAGTGCATCGCGGGCATTCATCATGTCGGCGCGTTCGGCAGCCGCTTCTTCATCCACCGAACGCGAACGGCGCAGGGCAAGATCGATCCGTTCCTTGGCCGTAGTCCGCTCGTTAGGCGCGTAGCTTTCGCTGACGATCATCTCGTAAGGCAGCCGCAGCAGTCCATCGAGCAGACCGGGCGAGGTCGCTTCTGGGTAGTCCTTCAGCCCAAGGATAGCCGAGAAATCAGGCTGGCCGCTGCCGCGAAGCTCCATCGCGTCGAGACCGAAGCTCGCACGGCGATAGGGCAGCATGTGGCCGATATCGGTGTCTTCGGCTGGACGGCGCACAGGACGCATCTCGCCATTGTAGATCGCCGAGAGCAGCTCAAGCATCTCCGAATTGGTGGCGCCCGTCTCGCTGCCCGGCGCCTGATAGTCACCCAGGACGGCCGCACCGTATGACGATAAGGAAGCGACCAAACCCGTCACCGCCGCTTTCAGGCTGCGAATATCCTTGGGGTCGGCCTCAAGTTCTTCCTTGCTGCGACGCGAGAAAAATCGGCTGGCTCGCTCCGGCAGACCCGTCTTGCCCCGCGCAGGACGACGGATAAGGGTGACAAACTGGTCGTTGATGAACAGCGAACCGCCCGCGAGCCGCTCTTTCCACCGCGCATCGATATGGCGCGACAGCGGATCGTCGAAATCGGCCTCCAGCTCAACTTCGACCCGGCGGCGGATCACGTGGTGATACATCACAAAGCGCGCATCGAGTGTTGAGCGCAGCATGACTTCACGTGTCGCCGCGTGGGCGTTCAGCGCGTCGGAATCTTCGGTTTCGAACAACAGCCCCGGAACCTGGATCGCCGACATGACCGAGCCATCGCGCAGCAACACGGTATTTTCATCGACCAGCCGTTCGTACGGTAGGCGATCGCCGACGCGCGCTTCCTTCGCGCTCCATGCGGCAGGGCCAATCCATTTTGCCATATCGGGGCCTCCTTTAACGGGCCTCAAATGCGATCACGTCAGGGTGCGTAGCTGTTGCAGCCCCAGCGTTTGTAGTTCGGGATGCGCGGACATTTTGAGACCTTAGTGATCCACAGGTCGAAAATGCGTGGCTCGCGCAGCGAAGCGAAGTAGCCAATCAAATGCGTCGCCAGAGGCACCAGCAGGAAGGCCAGGAACATCACAGGGTTGGTCACCAAAAAGCCCTTGAAAATCAGGAAGGCTATGGTGCTCACCATCATATTGATGATGAAGAAATTCATCGTTACGCCCGCAAACATCTGCGGGCGGGTAATCGCGCGGTGCACCGGGTGGCGGATGAGATCGGCCATCGCTCGCCCCTACGCCGCGGCCGCCTGTATACCGGCGACGATGGTGGTCGCGCCGAACAGAATGAAGACGCCGATGATCACGGTCGCGCCAAAGCGCCAGTTCATCCGGCCTGTGAGCATCATGAAGCCAATCGCGGCGACCGCCATGACGGCGACCGTAGTCGCCACCGTGCCGAGCAGCGTGCCCTGCAGCCATGCGAGCGCGTTGACAATCGGCCCTGCGCCCTGCGGATCCGCAGCCTGCGCAAAAGCGGCGCTGGGGGTCAGCAGAAGTGTCAAAAGCGCCGCAATGCGGGTTGGAAGACGGTTCAGCGAGTTCATCAAATCGGTCACTTTCTTACATACGGCAATATTGTTGATCCGGGTCCATGGCTGCGCAATTAACGTCCCGCTGGCCGGGAATGGCTGGCGAGCCGCCCCATGATGGCAGCGACATAAAGCCGGGTTTCACGAATGTTCGGAACGCCATTTGCGCGGATCACCCTGCCCGGCCCGGCATTATATGCGGCCAGTGCTTTCTCAAGGTTGCCATCGAACCGATCGAGTTGCTCACGCAGATAACGCGCCCCGCCCTCCAAGTTCTGCATCGGATCGTCCGGGTTCACTCCGAGATATTTGGCGGTGCCCGGCATAAGCTGAGCGAGCCCGCGAGCGCCGGCATGGGAAACCGCGTTCTCGCGCCAGCGGCTTTCCTGCCAGACCAACGCCTCGAGCAGGCTTGGGCTGAGATCGAAACGGTGGGAGAGCTCTGCGACCTTAGCAGCATAGCGCGCGGGCACACCCGCCGCGTGAGCTGCTGTGTTCGCAACAATGCTTTCCGGGATGATCATCGCATTGAAATCGATTTGATCGGCTTCGGACCCGGCCGTGGAGAGCGCCACTGCTTCGCCAATGTCAGCAGACATGACGGCACCGCCGGCAACCCATCGGGCTCCGTCAGCGTCCAATTCCATCACATCCGCTTGTGCAGGCGCGGTCGCCAGTGCGAGCGCCAAGGCCAGCGGGGCTGTGACATAATGCAAGCTCGCGCGCGCGAGAATCATTAGATGCCCTCCAATCGCTCCCCTTTGTCTATCCTAAGTGACAGAGGGGTGACAAATGAGGGTCCGCGCAATTCGCGGCGAAACGGACGTTGGAAACGGGCAACAAAAAACGAGCGGGCGATTTCTCGCATGCCGCTCGTCTTTTGTCGCCGCGTTTGCGGCAATATCTCAGCGATGCTCAATCGCGCTGTGCGAAGCGTTCCGCGGTGGCGCGGAACTCGCCGCGATCGAGCATGCTCTTCGCCTTGCGGGCGAGTCGCTGCGAGTCCGAAGCGTTGCCGTCGGCCGTTTCCAGCTCCATCCGATCGCTGCTCTTGAGAGCTGCGTCGAACATGGCGCGCGCCTTTTCGTCCTTGCCCAAGTGAGCGTAAGCGATGCCAAGGTTGATCAGCAGAGCCGGATCTTCAGGCGCTGCTTCGCGCTGAATCTCTAGCGCTGCAATCGCTCTGATCGTGTCGCCGCGGGCGAGGCTGTCTGCTGCCAATTCGGTGTCGGACCCAATGCGGTCAGCCTGTTGAGCCGCCGCCGGTGCACCTGTGACCACAGCAAGCGATCCTGCTGCGGCGAGCGCCCATGCAAGTGCTGATTTGGTCATGATCGTGTCTCCTGTAATGTGTCATCATAATGAAACATGATTCATTGAGATGCAACATTACTGAAACATTGTCATAAATCAGCGAAAATCTTCAGTCATCTATCTGATTTTACGATGTAATTTTCCTGAAATATTGAAACATTTCCGCCATCTTCGCGAAAATTTTTGCGTCAATTTTGTCATTCTTCAGACATAATCGCGCGTTTGCCGCCGTTATGTAATGCTGAAAGAATTCTGTCATTCACGGCCCCTAGCGCCCCCTCAGCGCACGCTTTTGCGCACAAACGATTCTCGGTTTTTTTGAGGGGACCGCTCGCTGTGAAAAACATTACTCGCATTCTCGTCCTGGGTTGCAGCTCGCTCGCTCTTGCTGCCTGCGGCGCGGACGAAATCGTCTCGCCCGGCACCAGCGGCGACATCATCATCAACAACCCCTCACCTACGCCGACACCCACGGCAACCGGCACGCCGACCGTTACTCCGGCAACTGGATGTCCAACTATTGCTTCGACAGGTGGTCTTACGGACAACGGCACTTTGAGCGGCCCAACGGGCGAATACCGCGTCTGCACTCTGCCAGCGACGTTCAACGTCGATGACACCCTGCCGTTCGTCACCGGCCTTGTTTATCAAATCCAAAACCGCGTGGACGTGGGCTCGGATCAGGGCTTCAGCAGCACCGGTACCGACGTAACGCTGACAATCGAACCCGGCGTTATCCTGTATGGTCAGGGCGAATCGTTCCTCGTCGTCAATCGCGGCAACACGATTGAATCGAATGGCACCGCCGATCGCCCGATCGTCTGGACCAGCCGCGACAATGTACTCGGCGTCAGCAGCGACTCCAGCCAGGCACAATGGGGCGGCGTCGTGCTGCTTGGCCGGGCACGCGTTTCGGATTGCTCTACGCTGGTGTTCAACACCGCAGGCGCACCAAACGCGAACCCGCAATGCGAACAGCAGCTTGAAGGAACAGTGGCTGCAACACCTTTCGGCGGCACCAACGACGCCGACACGTCGGGTTCCTTCACCTTCAACCAGATCCGCTACTCGGGCTTCGAACTGCAGCAGTCCAACGAATTGCAGTCGCTCACGACAGGCGGTGTCGGATCGGGCACCACGATTGAGAACGTCTTCTCCTTCAACAGCTCCGACGATGGTCTCGAATTCTTCGGCGGCCAATTCAACGCCCGCAATATCGCGGTGATTGGGGCATCGGACGACTCGCTCGACGTGGACAGCGGCGCCCGCGTGAACGTCGAAACCGTGATTGTCGCCCAGCGCAACAACACTGGTGACAGCCTGATTGAACTCGACTCTCCCGATGATCTCGGCGACGGCACGCCCGGCAACGCGCTGCCACAGACCGTTTTCCAGGTGAACAACTTCACCTTCGTTCAGCGCTCGTCGGCTTCGTCGCAGATGATCCGTGCACGCGGCGGTGCTGCTCTGGGCCTCGCCAACGGTGTTCTCAATGCCGACGATGCCGGGGCAGGCCTTTGCTTCCGGATCGACGAGCAGCCGACACAAGACGCCATAACCGGTCTCAATTCGCTCGTCGGTGATTGTGATGCGGCCAGCCCGGTTCGCGGCTTCGACAATACCGATTCAAGCGATCAGGCTCTGCTCGCCCTGTTCGACACAAACAGCAATCTCGCCTTCGCCATCTCGCTCACCAACACATTCGTGAACGGGGCGAACGAGAATGCCATTGCGGCGTTCGACGCGACTGCGCTCTCGTCGTTCTTTGCGGCTTCAACCTTTATCGGTGCCGAGGACAACAACCTCGCCGATGTCTTCGGCGACTGGACCTGCAATTCGTCGATCGCAGATTTCGGCAGCGCGACCGGCACCTGCACTTCGCTGCCGGTCTACTGATCGCAGCTCTTGAATTGAGGGAGGTACCGCTTCGACGTGGTGCCTCCCCTGACCTTTTTTGGGCCTCTCACGGCCCGCCAAACAACAAGACCTAATAATTGAGGGGGTCTCGGATTATGTCGATCAGCAAACGCCTAGCAGGGTTGTTGCTTCTCACCACGTCACTCACCGTGCCGACAGTGCTTCACGCTCAGTCGGCGGATGACGCGGCAACCGATGACGCGGAAGAGCAACTGGCGCAGGACGATCAAGGCGCTCAGGTTGAAGAGGAAGCCGAAGAGCCGGAGATTTCGGTCCCAGGCGGCGGCATCATTGTTACCGGTCGCCGCAACCGAAACCCTGAACGCAATTCGACTCAGGTTCTGAACGTCCTCACCGAAGAATCGATTGCGCGTACCGGCGAAGGCGACATTGCCGGAGCGCTTGGCCGCGTATCCGGCCTTTCCGTGGTCGGGAGCGGGCGTGTGTTTGTTCGCGGTCTCGGCGATCGTTACTCGTTGGCGCTGCTCAATGGCCTGCCCCTGCCCAGCCCCGAACCGCTCAGCCGTGTTGTCCCACTCGACATCTTCCCAACCAATGTCGTTGCATCTTCGCTGGTCCAAAAGACCTACTCCGCCAACTATCCCGGCGAATTCGGCGGCGGCGTGATCAACCTCACGACCAAGGCCGTGCCAGTCGAGGACTTCCTCACGATCAGCATCAGCGGCGGCGGTGATACCGAAACCACTTTCCAGAATGGACTGACCTACGAAGGCTCCGGGCTCGACGGGTTCGGTTTCGACACCGGCATCCGTGACATCCCGACCAACCTTCAGGCGTTCCTCGACAGCGGAGAGCGGATCGGCTCGATCGACCTTGCCGCGTCTGAAGCCATCGCTGCAGAACTGTTCCCGACCAATCTCGTGACGCTGCAACGCAATGACACGATACCTGCAAACTTCTCCGCATCGATCACGGGCGGAGCTTCGTTTGAACTGGGTGCAGACACGTATTTAGGCGTGATCGCCACTGCATCGATCAAGAACGATTGGCGCAGCCGCACAGTTCTGAGCCAGAGTGGCAGCGGCGATCTGTCTGAGATTTTCCAGCAGCAGGAAACCTTCATCACCGACAACAATGTGCTGGTGAACGCCCTGATTGGTGTCGGTCTCGATTTCGGGTCCCACACGATCCGCTGGACCAACCTTTACATTCGCGACACGCTCAAGACCGCACGGTTGGAGGAAGGCTTCGATATCTTCCCTGGACTGACCGGGTTCGATTTCATCAACCAGCAGACCGCATGGTTCGAACGCCAGTTGATCGACACGCAGCTCGTGACCGAGCTCGATTTCGATCGCTTCGATATCGATGTGCGCGCAGGCTATGCCCGAACCGACCGCGAAGCGCCGTTCAACAGCAATTTCAGTTACACCCGCACAAACATCCCGAGCAGCCCGTTCGGCGATCAGTTCGTGGCCTATTTCAACCAGCTGTCGGATGCCGGAATCAGCACGGTTTCCTTCGATGATCTGCAGGAACAATTGCTGTTCGGCAGCGCCGACCTTTCGTACGAAGTGACCGACACGTTCGAGATCACGGTAGGCGGCGCCTATTCGGACACGGATCGCCGCTCGGAAAGCCGCGAATTCCGGCCATTCATCACCGGCGATGTGCTCGACGACTCGCTGGTCCCAGCCCTAGGCCTGCGCCGTCCGGGTGACATCATCAGCGGTGCGACCCTCGCCGGGTTCAACGTGACGCTTACCGAAGCATCACCCTTCCCCGTGTTCGACGCCGCGCTGGAAATCGTCGCAGGCTACGGCCTGTTCCGCTGGCTGCCAGCAGACACTCTGACCATTGAAGCCGGTGTGCGCTACGAAGAGGCAACCCAGACGGTCGACCTTGATCAGACGGTCTTCATCACCCCGATCACCGGGGCAACGCCAACCAACCTCAACAACGATTATTTCCTGCCAGGCGGCACGATCACCTGGGAGCCGATCGACGATCTTCAGCTGCGTCTGTCTGCATCCCAGACCATCGCTCGCCCGCAGTTCCGTGAGCTGGTCGAGCAGACTTACTTCGATCCGGACTCGAACCGCCGGTTCCGCGGCAATCCTTTCCTCGACGACAGCGAGCTGATCAACGTCGAGGCGCGCGCCGAATACTACTTGGGCGGTCAGAACCGCATCAGCCTTGCCGGTTTCTTCAAAGAGATCGACAACCCGATCGAGAACACGCTGGTGTCGGCTTCCGGCCAGATCCTCACTAGCTTTGCCAATGCACCCTCGGCGGAGCTTCTCGGGGCCGAGCTCGATGTTGCATACGGCATCGACCTGTACGGCCTCGGCGGCAGTTTCTTCGAAACCAAGCAGATCCTGCTGCTGGCAAACTACACCTACACGCAATCGGAAATCTCGGTCGGCGCGGATGATATTGCGCCGGTGCCGGGCAACCCGAACCAGCTTGCGAACTTGATCTTCGACGATGGCGCGGCGCTGGTCGGTCAGTCCGATCACGTCGCCAACCTCTCGATCGGCTTGGAAGATACCGAGAAGGTCCAGCAGTTCACCTTCCTGTTCAACTATGCGAGCGAGCGCATCACGCTGCGCGGCGGGGCTCTGCCTGATGTGGTCGAGGATCCCGGCCTGACAGTCGACTTCGTTGCGCGTTCAGAGGTCGCGGCTTGGGGCCTTCCGCTCGAGCTGTCCTTCGAAGTTCGCAACATCTTCGGACGCGACAATTTTGAATTCCAGGAGAACGGCACGAACCGGATCGAAATCAACACGTTCGATGTCGGGACAGCGGTCTCTTTCGGGATGAAAGCAACGTTCTGATTTGCACCAGCTCGAGGCTACGAAAGGGCCGCTCCGGAAACGGAGTGGCCCTTTCCATTGGCGATCACGGCATATCGAACACGTAACCCATTGAGCGGACCGTGCGCAGGGGATTGCCTCCGCCAGCGGCCTTGATCGACCGACGCAGGCGGCCAATCCAGACGTCGACCGTGCGCTCATCGATGGGCGGCTCGCGCTTGCCCAGCCCGTTGATCAGGTCTTCACGGCTGAGCACCTGATTGGGGTTTTCGGCAAAGAACCGCAAAAGGCGAAATTCGTTTGGTCGCAGATCAATCGGTTCGCCCCGCCAGCGCGCTTGGAGAGCGGCCAGGTCAATCGACAGGACACCCAGTTCAAGACTGCTCGTCGCATACCGACTGCCTGCCCGTGCTTGCAGTGCCAGCACCCGATCAAGCACGGCGGTGCGATCGAGCGGTCCGACCACATAATCGTCGGCACCGGCCTTCAAAGCGCGGCGGCGATCTTCAGCATCGTCCTCTTCGAGCACCATCGTGATATGCGCTTCACCCGTCCGCGGATCGGCACGCAGGCGGCGACACAATTCCAGACCCGCCAGATCGTCCATCACCCAATCGATGAAGGCCCAGGTCGGCCCCTCCACCAAGCGCCTAGGGCCATCTGCGCCCAACCGGTCGAAGGTGAAGCGACGCTGATCATGAACAAAGTCTTCCAGCGTCTCACCGAGCTCATTTGTCAGGAAGATATTGATAACGTCCATGCGCGCCCCGCTCGGTTGCGGGCTCAGGATTGGCTAGCCTCTGTGACGCGTTCGTGACGGGTTTTTGACCAGCTCTACGCGGTTGTCACATTAGGCGTTTTTTACTGTCACTTTGTCCATCTGAGGCAGCGGCATTCCCATCCCGGTCGGCGATTTAGGGCTATAGGGAGCCTCCAACGCGGCGATCTCTTCATCCGACAATTCGATATCCAACGCCGCCAGTGCCGCCTCGATATGATGCGGCTTGGTCGCGCCGATGATCGGCGCAGTCATGGCTGGCCGGGTGAAATGCCAAGCCAGAGCAATGCTGGCCATCGCATCGCCGCGCTTTTCGGCGAGTTCGGCCAATGCGGTGATGATGGCTTTGTCGGCTTCCTCGTCCTTGTAGAGCATCTTGCCCACGCCATCGGTCTCGCTGCGCACGGTCTCCTCGCCAACCGGTCGTGCCAGGCGGCCCCGCGCCAGAGGACTCCACGGGATCACGCCGACGCCTTCGTCTTCGCACAAGGGGAGCATCTCGCGTTCTTCCTCGCGATACAGCAGGTTCAATTGGTTCTGCATCGAAATGAACGGGGTCCAGCCATTCGCGCGCGCGGTTTCCTGCGCTTTGGCGAATTGCCACGCATACATCGATGAAGTGCCGATATAGCGCGCCTTGCCCGACTTCACGATGTCGTGAAGCGCCTCCATCGTTTCCTCGATCGGCGTGACGTCATCCCAGCGGTGGATCTGGAACAGATCGATGTAGTCCATGCCCATCCGTGTAAGGCTGTCATCGACCGCTTGCATCAGGCTCTTGCGCGAGTTGCCGCCCGCATTCGGCGCGGCCCGCCATGGGAAATACGCCTTGGTAGCGACCACAATCTCGTCGCGATGCGCCATTTCGTTCAGCAGCTTGCCAGTGATCTCTTCCGAGGTGCCGCCCGAATAGACGTTGGCCGTGTCGAAGAAGTTGATCCCGGCCTCCAACGCCGCGCGGAAGAACGGACGGCTATCGTCCTCGCCCAGCAGCCAGTCGCCGTGCCAGCCCTTAGTCGTGTCGCCATAGCTCATGCAGCCGAGGCACAAGGGGGAGACCATCAGGCCTGAGTTTCCGAGGCGGGTGAAGTTCATTGGAGGTATCCTTCTAGGAAAGTGTCAGCCCACCATCGACCACAAGCGTCTGCCCGGTCATGTAACTGGCGAGCGGTGACGCCAGGAACAAGGCCGCGCCTGCCATATCCTCGGGCGTTCCCATCCGCCGGAGCGGAATGGACTTCAGCGCACCTTCGCGGCGATCAGGATGCTCGGTTGTGACCGCTGTCAGCTTGGTCGGGACCAGCCCCGGCGCGATGCCGTTTACCCGTATGCCGTCGCGCGCCCAGGCCTCGCCAAGCGTCTTCACAAGGCTCGCCGCTCCCGCTTTGGATGCGGCATAGGCAGGCGTTCCAATGGTCGATTTGAATGCGGCCACCGACGAAACAACAATCATCGAACCACCACGGTCGGCCAATCCGGCATGAAAGGCGCGCGCGCAGTCGGCCACGGAATTGAGGTTGACGTCAACCACCGTATCCCAGCCTTCGCGCGCAAATTCCTGCCGCCCATAGCGAACGACACCCTGGCTCAAGACCAGCACGTCCGGCTCGCCGATGACATCGGGCAGGTCAACAACGGCTGACCGGTCGGTCACATCGAGCTGATGGTAGGTCAGCCCGGTTAGATCGCTGTCCTCGGCTTCGAGATAGTCGCCCGCATCGGGGCGCGTGCCCGTCACATGGACGGTCGCGCCGCGAGCACGAAACCCCTGGGCTATGCCATTCCCGATCCCGCTCGACCCGCCAATGACGAGAACGGTTTTTTCGGTGAAGTCGAGTGGATTGGTCATTACGATTAGTTCCTCAGATCGAGCGCCCTAAATGGACCGGCTGATCACTTCCTTCATGATCTCGCTGGTGCCGCCATAGATGCGCTGTACGCGCGCGTCGCGCCACAGGCGAGCGATGGCGTATTCGTTCATGTACCCCGCGCCGCCATGCAATTGCAGGCAGGCATCGACCATCTCCCATTGCATTTCGGTGTGCCACAGCTTTGCCGCGCTTGCTTCGTCCGTGGTCAGTTCGCCGCGCAAGTGACGGGCAATGGCCCAGTCGAGATGCGCCCAGCCAACCTGCAGTTTCGCCTGAAGATCAGCGAGCGTGAATTTGGTGTTCTGAAACTCGAACACGGTGCGTCCGAACGCCTTGCGCTCCTTCGTAAACTTGACCGCTTCGTCGAACGCACGCTGCGCCCCGCCCTGCGCGGTGACCGCAATGCTGAGGCGCTCCTGCGGCAGCTCTTCCATCAGGTGAACGAAGCCGCGGCCTTCCCCGCCAAGGATGTTGGTTTTGGGGACACGGCAATCCTGGAAGAACATTTCCGACGTATCGGCGGAGTGCTGCCCGATCTTGTCGAGGTTGCGGCCTTTCTCGAACCCTTCGGTTCCGGCATCGACCAGCACCAAAGATGTGCCTTTGGCTCCCTGCGCGGGATCGGTCTTGGCAACCACGATCACGCAATCGGCGTTCTGGCCGTTGGTGATGTAGGTCTTCGACCCGTTGATCACGAGGTGGTTGCCGTCCTCGATCGCGGTGGTGCGCACGCCCTGCAAATCGCTGCCCGCGCCCGGTTCGGTCATGGCAATGGCGGTTATGATATCGCCCGAGATCATGCCGGGCAGGTACTTCGCCTTTTGCTCATCGCTGCCGAGGCGTTCGAAGTAGTTGACTGTGATGTCGTTCTGCAGCGTGAACCCGGCGCTGGTGCCCAGGTATGAAAGCTCTTCTGCGATCACGCAGTTAAACCCGAAATCGAGGCCCAGCCCGCCATTTTCTTCGGCAACCGTGGGGCACAGCATGCCCGCTTCGCCCAGCGCCTTCCATGCCTTCTTGGGGACAATGCCCTCTTCTTCGTGCTGATCGAGATACGGTTCCATATGCTCGGCCAGCACTTTGCGAACAGTGTCGCGAAACGCCTCGTGATCTTCATTGTAGGCGGTGCGATGGGAGGTGTTGAGCATGGAGATCCCTCTTCCAGAAATGGGTTTTGTTCTGGAACGGGTTCAAGCGTGCGGGCGCGGCGCGGTCAAGCGCGAAAGATGCAAGTCATCACCTTCACAATTGAGCAGGGGAGCGGAAGTTGGTGACTTCAAACCCTTGCCTTAAGCGCGTGCCTCAAGCCCTACTGCAAAGAACCAGTACGCGCATCACTGTCCCATCGGCGCTGAATACGGGCGTTGCCTGACCTACTTGGATTTCCGTCAGCAAGTCTTGGACTTCATCGGGGAGTGCCGAGGCGCGGACAAAGCGATTTCTGGTCACCTTTGCGTCGAGCGCCTTGCCAAGATTCTTCGCATCGTTGCATGATCGGAGCGCTTCGGTTTTGGCCTTGAAGTCCGCGGGTAAAACTTCCGCCGTTTCGACCGACAATTGCATAAGGTCGTATCGCGGAACCGGCGACGTGCGTTCCTGCTGAGCCGACAGCGCAGCTGGAGCGATTGCGGCCGTGATTAGAGCACTGGTGGTGACGAGACGTGTGAGCATGCGGTCCTCCTTGATGGGGGAAGGGTGCGACCGCAATGCTGAACTCAAGATGAAACCGGGTGGCGACTAAATGCCTGAAATTAGCCTACGAACGCCCGTTCAATCACGAATTGACCGGGCTTGTTGTTGGCGCCTTCTTCAAAGCCGCGCGCTTCTAGATCGGCGGCGTGATCCTTGATCATCGCCATGCTGCCGCACAGCATTACGCGGTCTTCCTCCGGAACAAAACGCTGCGGACCATTGCTCTGCTCGAACAGGCGGCCATCGTCGATCAGCGTCTGGATGCGGCCCTGCGTGCGGAAGCTTTCGCGTGTCACGGTCGGCACATAAATGAACCGCTCGCGGTCTTCGTCTTCGAGCAGCGGATCGCCTTCGAGCTTGCTTTCGAGCAGCTCGCGATAGGCGAGGTCAGCGACATGGCGGACCGAATGCACGACGATGATCTCGTCGAACATGCCATAGACTTCGGGGTCGCGGGCGAGGCTCATGAAGGGTGCAAGGCCGGTGCCGGTGGACAGCATGAAAAGGCGTTTGCCTGGGAGCAGCGCATCGGTGACGAGCGTGCCGGTCGGCTTCTTGCCGAGATAGATCGGATCGCCGACCTGAATGTGTTGGAGCCGCGAGGTCAGCGGGCCGTCCTGCACCTTGATCGAGAGGAATTCGAGTTCCTCATCATAGCTAGGCGAGGCAACAGAATAGGCGCGCAGAAGCGGCTTGCCATTTTCCTGAGGCAGACCGATCATCACAAACTCGCCTGAGCGGAAGCGAAAGCTTGCCGGACGCGTCATTTTCAGCGTGAACAATTCTTCGTTCCAGTGATGGACATAGGTGATCGTCTCGACGGAGAGCGCACCGCTTTCCTGAAACTGTTCGCGATCGATAACGGGCTGGTTCAAAACGTGCCTCAAAAATTGAATAGGTTGCGCCAGACAGCGCGGTTGGGGGCGCAAATGGACGTTCCACCTGCGCGCTTCAAGGTAGTTTAGTGATAAGGGCTGAAAGCGCGCCTTGACCCGCATCAAGCGGACGGCGCGCTTTCAGACGGATCAGTTCCAGCCGGCACGGTCGAAAATCTGCACCGCTTTCGACTGGTTCTTGCCGATCTCGGCCGCGTTGAGCGTGTCAGGCTTGAACGTGCCCAATTGCTCGACGGCTGAGTTGGCCTGAAGGCCTTCGACTGCCGGATATTCATTGTTGCCATCGGCGAAGTAGCGCTGCGCACTCTCGGAGGTCAGATACTCGAGAAACAGAATCGCATTCTCGCGATTGGGAGAGGTCTTCACTAGCCCTGCCCCGCTGACATTGATGTGTGTGCCGGTGCCATCCTGATCGGGGAAGATCACTCCGAGTGCATCGAAGATCGCCTTCTGCTCGTCATCGCCGCCCGCGAACCGAGCGAGATAGTAGGAATTGACCACGGCGATGCGGCATTCGCCCGAGGCGACGGATTCGATCTGCGCGGTGTCGTTGCCTTGCGGATCTCGCGCGAAGTTTGCGACGACGCCCTTGGCCCATGCTTCGGCAGCCTCTTCGCCCTTATGCGCGATGACGCTGGAGAGCAGCGAAATGTTGTAGATGTTCGACGAGGAGCGAATGCAGATGTCGCCCTTGTAGGCCGGATCAGCAAGATCCTCGTAGCTCTCAAGACCTTCGGGTTCGCCAGCCGCCTTGTTGTAGATGATCACCCGGGCGCGGGTGGAAAGGCCGAACCACAGGCCTTCCGGGTGGCGCAGATAGATCGGAAGCCGCTCGGCCAGCACATCGGATTCAACCGGCGCGAGCACACCCGCTTCCTCGGCGCGCCAAAGACGACCGGCATCGACGGTTATCAGCAGATCGGCAGGGGAGAACTCGCCCTCGCTCGCAATTCGTTCGATCAGCGCATCAGCATCGGCTTCAATCCGGTTGACCGTAATGCCGGTCTGCTCGGTGAAGTCATCATACAGCGCAAGATCGGTGTCGTAGTGACGCGAAGAATAGAGATTGACTTCACCCGCACCGGCCGCAGCCTTGTCACCCGAAGCCTCATCACCGCCCGCGCAGCCCGTAATAACGAGCGCAAGCAGCCCGGCGAGAATACCCTGTTTCATGAAATGCCTTTCGATTCGTACTTGCGAATGATTTGCAATATAATCTAAAGCGACGCAACCGCTAAGATCGTGTTTGCCGAGTTCAGATGTCTTCGAAGAATGCAGCTACAACGTCGGAAACCGGTTCAGTCCGCAGCCGATCGGGGGTGTCGAACTGCACAATCCGCCCGGCATCCATCACCGCAATCCTGTCCGCGATATCAAGCGCCTCCTCGGGATCGTGCGTTACAAGCACCACGGTCGCGCCCTGCTCACACAACAGGCGTCTGCAATCGCGGCGCAACCTGCGGCGCAGCACTATGTCGACACTCGCAAATGGTTCATCCATCAGCATTGCTTTCGGCACCGGCGCCATCGCCCGTGCCAGGGCCGCGCGCTGCTGCTGCCCGCCCGAAAGCTCGTGCGGATACCGCTCGCCCAGACCAGCCAGACCGACCATATCGAGCCAGCCGTCGACCGCGCCCTGCTCCGAACGGTTCAGGCCAAAGCCGACATTCCTTGCAATGGTCATGTGCGGAAACAGAGCGCCGTCCTGGAAAACCAGTCCCACGGGCCGCTCCTCGGGAGGCGGATTGGTGCCGCTATCGGCGAGCAAGTCGCCTCCCAAATGGATACTCCCGTGCTGCACCGACAACAGTCCCGCGGCCAGACCCAGCAAGGTTGACTTCCCGCAACCCGACGCGCCAAGCAGGCAGGTGATCTCACCTTCCTGCGCAGTGAGGCTGATATCTTCCAGCGCGCGCACGGAACCGTAAGCATGGGCAATATGGCGAAATTCGAGGCTCAAATGAGTGTCCGTGTTGGCGAAGGGCGTCGCTGGTGGTGAGCCGCCTTAGGCAATTGGATGGGCCGGGCGCAAGCGCTGCGGTGGCACGGCCACAGCGTGCCCGCGCCTTATCGCTCAATGGGTGGACGCTGGGCGCGCTGGCAATTGCTGCGCTGGCAGCGCTCCCGATCCTCGCCATCCTGTGTTCCGCGCCAAGCGGCGGGTTCGAAGCAATCACCCACCTCGCGCAAACGGTGCTTGGCCGCTACATCGCTAACACGCTGGCGCTGATGGTTCTGGCGGGAGCGCTCGCGACAATCATCGGTGTGGGCTGCGCCTGGCTGGTCAGCGCAGCCGAGTTCCCCGGCCGCCGCATGCTCGGCTGGGCGCTAGTCCTGCCGCTAGCCGTTCCAGCCTATATCGGCGCGTATATCTACGCCGACCTGCTCGACTTCAGCGGCCCGGTCCAAAGCGGGCTGCGTGCCGTTTTGGGATTGGGCGTCGGGGGATACTGGTTCCCGCAAATCCGCTCCTTGCCAGGCGGTGCATTCGTACTCGGGATCGTACTCTACCCCTATGTCTATCTGCTCGCGCGCGCCGCTTTTGCCGCTCAGAGCACTCGCCAGTTCCGCGCGGCGCGATCACTCGGGGCAACGCCTTCGCGAGCCTTCTGGCAGGTAGCGCTGCCAGCTGCTCGCCCGGCCATCGCTGGTGGTCTGGCGCTGGTCCTGATGGAAGTGCTCGCCGATTTCGGGGTAGCGCAATATTTCGCGATCCCGACATTCAGCACCGGCATTTTCCGCAGTTGGCTGGCGATGGGAGACAAGCAGGCGGCGCTCAAACTGGCGGCGATCATGCTGGTGTTCGTCATCGCCCTGATCGCGTTCGAGGCTGCAACCCGGCGCGGGCGCAGTGACAGCCGCGATGGGTTGGCGGAGCGCTACAGCGGACCCTTAATTGACCTTTCTCCAACCGGAAAAGCCATGGCGCTATTCGCCTGCGCATTGCCAGTTCTGCTGGGCTTCGCCATTCCCGCTGCGCATCTGGGGATGCTTGCACTCGACGATACTGCAAGTGGTGCCGCACGCGACCTTTGGACCTATGCCAGCGGCAGTCTGTGGCTCGGCATTTCGACCGCACTGATCTGCGTGATCGCCGCACTGGTTCTGGCCTTTGCCAAGGCGCGTTCAAACAGCCGCATCGCCAATGGCGCAATCCGGCTTTCGACGTTGGGCTATGCACTGCCGGGGGCGCTGCTGGCGGTCGGACTGCTCGCGCCGCTGGGTATGGTCGATGTTAGCCTGACCCGTGCGGCGCGCGATGGGTTCGGGTATGGAGGCGGTCTGCTGCTGACCGGCACCAGCCTGGTCCTGATCTATGCGCTCTCGGTGCGGTTTCTGACCGTCGCTTATAACAGCGTCGATGGCGGGATGACCAAGATACCACCCTCACTCGATGCCGCAGCGCGCTCGCTCGGAGCCAGACCAGCTCGGGTGCTGACTCGCATCTACGCGCCGCTGCTGCGCCCCAGCCTGTTGGCGGCAGCGGCGCTTGTCTTCATCGACACCGTGCGTGAATTGCCTGCGACGCTGATCCTGCGCCCGTTCAATCTCGAAACACTGGCGACCCGCACCTATCGCCTCGCCAGCGATGAACGGCTTGTCGAAGCCTCAATCCCCGCGCTGATCCTTCTCGCGGCGGGCCTACTGCCAGTGCTGCTGCTGGCGCGAACCAGCCGCCAATAAAGTGTCAGGCTGAATTGTCAGCGGGGCTTGTCCAACCCTGCGCCCTCGTCCACAAGACGCCGAGAGCCTGTCCAGCGCAGGCAGTGATGCCTTGACGGAGCCTATTTGGGCTCAGTGCAAGGAAAGAGGAGGAAACCATGCTGGAGCATAGTGACCGACGATCGACGCGGCACTGGGTCCAAATAGGCCCGCCCCTGCGGGGTTGTGCTGTGCAGTCCCGTGGCAGCGTTGCGTCGCTCTACCGGGCAACCAGCCCGCTCGTCGCGCCGCGCCTCCCCACAGGACTGCACAGCACAATCAAGGTATCGCTGCCTGCGCTGGACAGGCTCTGAATGGCACGTTTTCCTTTTTCCGCCATCGTCGGTCAGGACGAGATGAAGCAGGCGCTGCTGATCGCCGCCGTCGATCCGAGCGTTGGCGGGGTCATGGTGTTCGGCGATCGCGGCACTGGCAAATCGACCGCAGCGCGCGCGCTGGCCGGACTGCTTCCGCCGATTTCGGCGATCAAGGACTGCCCCTATGGATGCTCGAAAGAGGATCAGGCGCGCTATCCTGACGTGTGTGGCAGTGGTCCGGTCCGAAAACGCCCGGTGCCCTTCATCGATCTGCCTTTAGGCGCAACCGAAGACCGCGTGGTGGGTTCGCTGGATCTGGAACGCGCTTTGCGCGCCGGAGAGAAAGCCTTCGAACCCGGCCTGCTCGCCAAAGCCAATCGAGGGTTTCTTTATATCGACGAAATCAACCTGCTTGAGGATCACCTGGTCGACCTGCTGCTCGATGTCGCAGCCTCGGGCGAAAATGTGGTCGAGCGTGAGGGTCTTTCGGTACGCCACCCGGCGCGGTTCGTCCTGATTGGCAGCGGCAATCCCGAAGAAGGTGAATTGCGCCCGCAATTGCTCGACCGCTTCGGCCTGTCGGTCGAAGTCCGCACGCCGACCGAAATCGAAACCCGCGTTGAGATCATGCGCTTGGTCGCTTCGAACGAGCGCGATCCTGAGGCATTCGCTGCTGAGTGGGCTGCCGAGGACGAGAGAATCCATAAACAGATCGCGCGCGGCAAGAACCGTTTGGCGAAGCTGGAAACCGGCGATGACATCCTCACCGACGCCGCCGAACTGTGCCTGGCTGTGGGCGCGGATGGGTTACGAGGCGAACTCACACTAATGCGCGCGGCGCGGGCTTTGGCGGCGCTCAAGGGAGCACGCTCGGTCAAGCGCGAACACCTTATGGCGGTGGCACCGTCGGCCCTGCGGCACCGGCTGCGGCGCGATGTGCTCGACGAAACCGGATCGACCGTGCGGATCACCCGCGCGTTGGATGAATTGTTCGGATGAGCGCTGAGGCGCCAGACCCAATCGACGACGCGCTGCTCGCGGCCCGGCTGCTCACCCTCTCACCCTCGACATTCGGCGGCATGGTCCTGCGCGGATCAAGCCCTGCGCGCGAGGCGCTAGTCCACGCCATCGACAAGGTCATCCCGACGCGAAAGCTCCCCGGTCATGTCGATGACGAGCGGCTACTCGGCGGTGTGGATATCGCGGCTAGCCTCGCTGCCGGACGTCCGGTGGAACAGACCGGATTGCTGACCGAAGCGGAAGGCAGCGCATTGCTAGTGCCAATGGCAGAACGGTTGGGCGAAGCGACCGCAGGGCGTTTGGCGCAGGCATTGGACGAGGCAAAGCTCGCGCTGGTGTTGCTTGATGACGGCGTTGAGGTCGAAGATGCACCGCCGCCTGCACTTACTCAACGCTGCGCCTTCCTGTGCGACCTGACCCATTCGCGTGAGTGGAAAAGAATCGAATTGCCACCCGCTGGCTCGGCAACGCTCACCGATGTTGCGCCGCTTGCCGACGAGGCGCTGACGGCACTGGCCGGGACCGCCGCCGCTCTCGGTGTGCATTCGCTGCGCCCGCTGCTGTTCGCCGGAGAGACCGCGCGTGCGCATGCGGCGCTCCATGGGCGAAAGGAAGCGATTGAGGCAGACCTGGCCGTAGCGGTGCGGTTGGTCATTGCCCCGCGTGCCACGCAATTACCTCCCCAAGAGGAAGAGCCGCCACAAGAGCAACCGCCCGACCCGCCGCCTGAAAGTGATGGCGAGAATTTGGAAAAGGACAGCGATCGCTCGGATCAAAAGCTCGACGATCTGCTAGTCGAAGCCGCTGCTGCCGCAATCCCGGCCGACTTGCTCGCGCAACTGGCCAAAGGCAAAGCGCCGCGCCACGCCGGTGGCAGCGGATCGGGTCAGAAGAAGAAGGCGGGCCTGCGCGGCAAGCCGCTCGGCGCTCGTCCCGGAATGCCGCGCGGCGGTGCTCGGCTGGCGCTGATCGACACCCTCCGTGCGGCCGTACCGTGGCAGACTGTACGCCGCCGTGAGCAACCTGATGCCTCACCCGGCACAATCCTGATGCGGAAAGACGACCTCCGCGTCCGCCGTTTTGAAGAGAAAGCCGCACGAGTCACTATCTTCGCGGTCGATGCTTCTGGCTCCGCCGCAGCCGCACGCCTTGCAGAAGCCAAGGGCGTGGTCGAGCTGATGCTGGCGCAGGCCTATGTCACCCGCAGCGAAGTCGCATTGATCGCGTTTCGGGGCGAAAGCGCCGAGGTGCTGCTACCGCCAACTCGCTCCCTCACCCGCGCCCGCCGCGCTCTGGCCGAGCTTCCCGGCGGAGGCGGTACGCCGCTCGCGCTCGGGCTTAATGCCGCGCGCGACTTAGCCGACGCAGTCACTGCCAAAGGACGCACGCCGAGCCTCGTGATCCTGACCGATGGACGCGGCAATATCGCCGCCGACGGTTCGCCCGGTCGCAAGCAAGCTGGTGAAGACGCAGAAGTCGCTGCCAAGGCGATTTACGCCAGCGGGATCGATGCGCTGGTGGTCGATATCTCCGCACGTCCGGGCCGCGATGCCCCCGAATTGGCGGATAAAATGGGCGCGCGTTTCCTCGCCCTGCCCCGCGCCGATGCGAAGGTGCTGCATGACGCAATCTCGGCGGTCCAGCCCAGCGCAGTGGCCGCATGAGCCGGGCGCTCGACTGGAACCGCGAAGGGCTGATCTGGCCGCATCGCGAAGCGAGTGAGTTTATCGATGTGGGCCGCACCACCTGGCACGTGCAGCGGATGGGTTCCGGCCGTCCGCTCCTGCTGCTTCATGGAACGGGAGCCTCGGTTCACTCTTGGCGCGGCCTGATGCCAATCCTTGCGCAAGACTTCGAAGTGATCGCGCCCGATCTGCCGCGTCACGCTTTCACCAAAGGCCACCTGCCGACCGACATGGCACTACCAACAATGGCGCGCGCCGTTGATGAATTGATCAAGGCGCTCGGGATCAGGCCGGCCATGGTGGTCGGCCATTCCGCCGGTGCGGCGCTGGCGCTGCAATTGGCACTCGATCATGGCTATTCCGGCCCGATTGTCGGCCTGAACTCCGCGCTGCGCCCTTTCCCCGGCCCGGCGGCGCAAGTCTTCCCGGCAGTTGCCAAACTGCTGTTCGTCAACCCGCTCGTGCCGCGCATATTCTCGGCCGCAGCGGGCTTTGGCAAAGAGGCTGAGCGCTTCATCTACCGCTCGACCCATTCGAAAATCGATGCCGAGGGACTGGCCTGCTACTCCGAGCTGCTCCGCAATCCGCGCCATACCAAGGGCGCGCTGGCGATGATGGCGAACTGGGACCTGCCGACCCTGCGCGACCGGATGGCCGAGATCGCCAACCCGGCGCTGCTGGTCCATTCGGACAAGGACAACGCCATCCCGCTCGAATGGGCGCGCGAAGCGCATGGCTGGCTGCCCAATGCGAGGCTCGAAGTGCTTGAGGGCCTAGGCCACCTGGCCCACGAAGAAGCGCCAGAACGCGCCGCGAAACTGGTTTTCGAGTTCGGAACAACGGGAAAAGAACGGGTCTGAGGAGCAACCAGATGGAGAACTATGCCGGCCTGATTGAGATGCTTTTCTTCTACGGCATCGCGATTTCGTTTGGCGTATGGCAATGGTGGAAGATGCGCCGCGAAGTGCGGGAAATGCGCGCCGAGCGCGAAGCCAGGGAACGAGCCGAAGCCGAAGCGGCTACGCCTTCCGACGCCCCTTCTCCCGCGGCATCCGATACGGCAGCATAAACTGCACCACGGGCGAGGCAAACCGCCGCATGTCGAGGCTCTCCTGCACCGCGCAAACATCCTCGCCATAGAGCTGCGATGACAGTTCGGAGCGCGCGTAGAACGGCGTATCCTCCCACGTCCTGCGAACCTCGGCTACACCGATCTGCGAACGCGTGCGGCGTTCAATCCGCCAGCCACTGCGCGGCAATTGCGCAATCGGCGGCAGGCTGACTTCGTCGGGAATTCCATCCGCCCCAAACCGGATCGCGCTGGCGAATAGCGAGCCGTCCCCCCGTTCCCCTTCATAACAAACAACCGCGCCGCGTTTCATGTGCGCGCGCGACCAGTGCCAAATCTTGAAGCCATCTTCGAGCGGTTCGGAGCCGCGAT
This sequence comes from uncultured Erythrobacter sp., assembly GCF_947499705.1. Classification (NCBI taxonomy): domain Bacteria; kingdom Pseudomonadati; phylum Pseudomonadota; class Alphaproteobacteria; order Sphingomonadales; family Erythrobacteraceae; genus Erythrobacter; species uncultured Erythrobacter sp. The sequence goes on from NZ_CANMPJ010000001.1 coordinate 2,096,879, forward strand.
TGTGGTCGAAATACCCGCTGCCGCTCCACGATACGGCCGGATCATCCATCTCGACCTCGACACGGGCGCGCGGCGCCATGCAGTGCCAGATATGGTTTTCAGCTGGATCGAGCGCGAATGACGCGGGGTTGAGCGCCTCGGGGATCACACGGACCTTACCGCTCACGCGGCGGCGGAACGGGTTGAACAGCCGCTTGTCACGCTCCTCAATGGTGATCTCCAGCGCGTTCCCATTCCATTCGACATGGCTCGGCCCGATCCGGAGGTTGCTCTTGTCGCGCTCCACATCGCCGCTTGGCCGCTCGGTCATAACCCAGCGACCATTGGGACCATACATCGCCACGTTCAGGCACGAATGGTCCAGCGGATCGCCCCGCCCGCTGCGCTTGTAATAGGGTGAGAACACGCTCCCCAGAAAAGCGATGATGGTCAGCCCGTGCTGCCCGTCCTCGCTGATCGCATCGATATACCACCAGGTGTAGCCACCGGCAGGAACCTCTTCGTTGAAGCGAGGTCCTTTTCGATCGTCCGCACCGCCAGCAGCCCGGACAAGGCGGCCATCGGGACCCCGGCTGAGGGATGGGTGCTCCCCCCGGCGCAATAGAGTCGCGGGATTCGCGTTCGCGGCCCCTGCCGCAGGAAAGAGGCCGCCGAGCCGTGCGATGCCCTGCCGTAAAGGGCTCCACCGGTTGCCGGGAACAGTCCCTCCCACTCCTGCGGAGTTGCCAGTTGGTGCGGCATCTCCTCTTCGAGCGTCAGTCCGCAGCGTTCGAGCGTGTTCCTCATGGCCCGTGTGCATTGGTCTCTCTCCTCGGTGGAATAGGAATAGGTGTCGCCGTTCGCGGGTGCGTTGACGATGATCTGAATGCGCTCGCGCTGGCCTTCAGCGATCGAGGTCGCGTGCGCGGCGCTGGCGCTGCGGTCTTGAGCGCACAAATAGACCGAAGGATCGGACGGCGAGCGGCCACCAGCAATCTCATCGAATTCCCGCCGATAGTCGGGGGAAAAGAAAACGTTGTGATGCTGCAGGTCAAAGCCAGAAGACTTGGCATGGGCGAACCAGACGAGCGCAGAGAATGACCGCTTCTTCGGATCAAGCCGCTTGACCGAGCGTGCGCCCTGCTCACCCAGCTTGCCCTCGGCCAGAGCGGAGGGGTCAGCATTGCAGATAACCGCATCGGCTGAAATCTGATCGCCATTGGCCAGCCGAATACCGGTCGCCCCGCTTTTGTCGGCAAGTACCTGTGCCACCGCGACGCCAGTGCGGAACTTTACACCTTTGCTCTCAGCAAGTTTGCGCAGTCCTTCGGCCAGCGCGCTGATACCGCCATCGATCAGCCACACACCCTTTGCCTCGACATGCGCGATCAGCATCAATGTTGCAGGGGCAAGGAACGGCGATGATCCGCAATAGGTTGAATAGCGCCCAAACAATTGCTGAAGGCGCGGGTCGGCGAAATAGGTTCCTAATGCTTTCCACATGGATTGGTGCGGGCGCATTGTGGCGAAGGCATCAAAGCGGTGCAGCCCAATCCGCCACAGCAGCGGAAGTGGCGATGAAACGTTGTCGCCGCGCAGCATCGGTTTATCGAGCATGTCGAACATCTTGCGCGTGTCTTCTCGAAACGCACGGTAGCCCTTGGCCGCGTCAGCTCCGGCAAAGTCCCCCACCGCTTCTTCGCTGCGGACGGGATCAGCGAACAGATCGAGGTGTTCCTGATCGTCCCACGCGTGGCGCGCAATCACTTCCGCCCGGCGGACATTGACGAAATCGTCAAGCCGCGCGCCGCAAGTCTGGAAGACTTGATCGAACACATCGCGCATCGTGAATACGGTTGGCCCGGCTTCGATAGCCTTGCCGTCGACCGGGACGGTGCGTGCCTTGCCGCCGACCCAGTGCTCTTTTTCAACCACAGTGACGTCATAACCACGCGCGGCGAGCATGGCGGCACTGGCCAGCCCGCCCATTCCTGCGCCGATAATCGCGATTGTGCCGCTCACGATCCTCCCCTTGAGACTCGCTTGTTATGACAACATCATTGACCTTACTGTAACATCTGTCCAATCTTTTGGACATATGGTGTGTAAGGGAGCGGTAATCTGATGGCATCGCAGCCGCTCAAAGTCCGTTGGAAGGCCCGGCGCAACCGGATGTTCGCGAGCCGCGCCTTCCAGTATTGGACCGCACGCCTGCCCTTCAGCAGGCCGATCTCCCGCAATCGCGCGGGTACAATGTTCGATCACATTGTCGGCTTCAGCTATTCGCGGGTGCTGCTCGCGGTGGTCGAAAGCGACCTCCTCCAACTGCTCAAGGACGGGCCGATCAGCGCCGCTTTTGTCGCGGCGAGGACCGACCTCAGCGAAGATGCCGCTCTGTGCCTGCTCCGCGCAGCGCGCGCGCTCGACGTGGCTGAGGAAGTGCTTCCCGACCAATGGATGCTCGGTCAGCAGGGCGCAGTGCTGGCCGCCAATGCAGGGGCGCAGGCGATGATCCGCCACCACCGACTGTTATACCGCGACCTCGCTGAACCGCTCGAATTGCTGCGCAAGGACCGCAAGGAAGCGACCGAGTTGTCGACCTATTGGTCCTATGCAGGCGCACTCCAAGGCACGGCGGAGCGAGGGCAGGAAACGACCGAGTATTCAGAGTTGATGGCCGCGTCGCAGCACTTCGTTGCCGATGAAGTGCTGGCGTCTTTCAGCTTCCCGAAACGCGGATCGTTGCTTGATGTCGGCGGCGGTCACGGTGCCTTCTTGAAGCGGGTTGCCGAGGCCTACCCGGACCTGCGGCTTGGCCTGTTCGACCTGCCGGAAGTGGTTGAAACCGGGAAAACCAGCCTCGCAAGCGCCGTCGGCGAGGAGCGCCTCGGCTGCCATCCGGGCAACTTCTTCGAAGACTCAATCCCGACCGGCTACGATCTCGTCTCACTGGTGCGCATCCTGCACGATCACGACGATGGCCCTGCACAGCAACTGCTTACAAACATCCGCGCCAGCCTGACGCCGGACAGCCGGTTGATGATTGCAGAACCCATGGCGCAGGTCCCCGGTGCAGAGGCGATGGGAGAGGCCTTTTTCGGCCTCTATCTCTGGGCCATGGGCTCTGGCCGCGCGCGCAGCCCCAAGGAAATCCAGTTGATGTTGAAAACAGCCGGTTTTTCCAGCTCCCGGCTGGTCGCGACCCCACAACCTGTCGTCGCTAGCATCATCGTCGCGCAAGCCTGACGGCAAAACTGTCCAATTGAATTGACAGTATTCCTCGTAAGGCGTAGCCAACAATCAGCAGAAGAAGCTTTTGCTCGGTATCGAGTCGCAGTGTTGCACTCGAAAATGGGCATAATCGGGGGAAGAACGCGCAATGGATGCATTGGCGGTGATACTTGAGGGACCAGAGCGCTTGGCGCTTCGGACTCTTGAGCTGAACCCGCCTCAGTCCAGCGACGTCGTCGTCGAGATAGCGTGGAGCGGCATCAGCTCCGGTACCGAAAAGCTGCTGTTTACCGGGTGCATGCCTGAATTTCCAGGCATGGGTTATCCGCTGGTTCCAGGTTACGAATCCGTCGGGCGGATTGTCGATGCGGGCTCCGAAGCGCGCGGGCGAATTGGCGACTGGGTCTTCGTGCCTGGTGCGAATTGCTACAGCGAAGCACGCGGACTGTTTGGCGGCACAGCCAGCCAGGTCGTGGTGCCATCGGCCCGCGCCCTGCCCGTTCCAGAAAGACTAGGCGATTCAGGCGTGCTCTGCGCCCTCGCCGCCACTGCACTTCACGCAATCAATGGCGGAACCGCGCCAGACCTGATTATCGGCCACGGCGTTCTCGGGCGTTTGCTCGCCCGCCTGACCGTAGCCCTTGGCGCACCCGCCCCTACCGTTTGGGAGACCAATGACGAGCGCCGCGACGGCGCAGCCGGTTACAAGGCTGTCGCGCCAGATGCGGATGATCGCACCGATTATCACTCGATCTACGACGCCAGCGGCGATGCCGCGATTGTCGACGTCGCTGTTCGCAGCCTCGCCAAAGGCGGCGAAATCACCCTTGCAGGGTTCTATTCCGACCGCGTCAATTTCGCTTTCCCAGCCGCATTCATGAAGGAAGCCCGCCTGCGCATTGCCGCAGAGTGGCAGCCGGAAGATCTCGCCCAGACACGTGATCTGATCGAAAGCGGAAAGCTAAATCTCGCAGGTTTGGTGACCAACCGCAGGCCCGCCAGCGAAGCGCTCGACGCCTATCCGCAGGCCTTCAGCGATCCGACTTGTCTCAAAATGGTTCTCGATTGGAGCGACGCTGCATGACTATGCTCGACACACAAGCAGAGATGCTGCGCGACGAGGCCTCGCAAGAGCCCGATCCGGTTCACACCGGCGAGGTAACGAGCGAAACTCAGGTAATCGCAATCTATGGCAAGGGCGGCTCGGGCAAGAGCTTTGCCCTGTCCAATCTCAGCTACATGATGGCGCAGCAAGGTAAGCGCGTGCTGCTGATCGGCTGCGACCCTAAGTCCGACACGACCAGCCTGCTGTTCGGCGGCAAGTCCTGCCCGACGATCATCGAAACCTCGTCCAAGAAGAAACTCGCAGGCGAAGACGTCTCGATCGAAGACGTGTGCTTCCAGCGTGACGGCGTGTTTGCGATGGAACTCGGCGGCCCTGAAGTCGGTCGCGGCTGCGGCGGACGCGGGATCATCCACGGCTTCGAATTGCTCGAAAAGCTGGGCTTCCACGAATGGGGCTTCGACTACGTCCTGCTTGATTTCCTGGGCGACGTTGTCTGCGGCGGGTTCGGCCTGCCGATTGCGCGTGACATGTGCCAAAAAGTGATCGTGGTCGGATCGAACGACCTGCAATCGCTCTATGTCGCCAACAATGTCTGCCACGCAGTCGAATATTTCCGCAAAATGGGCGGCAATGTCGGCGTCGCCGGCATGATCGTGAACAAGGATGATGGTACCGGCGAAGCGCATGCCTTTGCCGAAGCCGTCGGCATTCCGGTTCTCACAGCGATCCCGGCGGACGAAGACATCCGACGCAAAAGCGCCAATTACCAGATCATCGGTAAGCCCGGCGGCGAATGGGCCAGCCTGTTCGAAACGCTGGCCAGCAATGTCGCAAGCGCGCCGCCCTTGCAGCCAACTCCAGTGGATCAGGACGGCCTGCTCAACCTGTTCAGCCCCGAAGAAACCGGCGGCGACATCCAGCTCGTTCCCGCAACGCAGGCCGACATGCGCGGCGGCGTCTTCGAAGAAAAACCCAGCCTTGAGGTGGTCTACGACGAGATCTGATGACCGACGCATTTGCCCCAAAAGCGGAACGCACTCCTGATACGCTCAATCTGAGCGAGTCAAAGGACGTGGTTGAGGGTGGCTGCTCCAGCACCGACACCATGAAAGAAGCGGCGCGTGAAGCGGGCAAGAGCGACATTCTCGATCAGTATGAGGCTGACTATCCGGTCGGCCCGCACGATCAGCCGCAATCGATGTGCCCCGCATTCGGTTCGCTCAGGGTCGGCCTGCGGATGAAGCGCACTGCGACCGTGCTCTCCGGCTCGGCCTGCTGCGTGTACGGCCTGACCTTCACCTCGCATTTCTACGGCGCGCGGCGGACTGTTGGCTACGTACCATTCAGCAGCGAAACACTCGTCACCGGCAAGTTGTTTGAAGACATCAAGGAAGCGGTCGAAGACCTCGCAGATCCTGAAAACTACGACGCCATAGTCGTCACCAATCTGTGTGTTCCGACCGCAAGCGGTGTGCCGCTGCGGCTGCTCAAGAAACAGATCAACGGTGTGCGCATCATCGGCATCGACGTGCCAGGTTTTGGCATTCCGACCCATGCCGAGGCGAAGGACGTCCTGGCCGGTGCGATGCTGCAATATGCGCGCGAAGAAGTTCAGGCAGGTCCGGTTGCCGCCCCGAAAGAGCGCTCGGACAAGCCAACTGTTGCTCTGCTGGGCGAAATGTTCCCGGCTGATCCGGTCGTCATCGGGCAGATGCTTGAACCACTTGGTCTTGCCGCAGGGCCGGTCGTGCCAACGCGCGAATGGCGTGAGCTTTATTCCGCTCTCGATTGCTCAGTCGCGGCGGCAATCCACCCGTTCTACACCGCGAGCATTCGCGAGTTCGAGACCGCTGGTCGTCCGGTGATCGGCTCTGCCCCGGTCGGCGCTGACGGCACGGCCGCCTGGCTGCAATCGCTCGGCGACACGCTCGGCCTTCCGCAGGACCAGGTCGACGGTGTCAAGAACGCCATGATCGGCGCAATCAAGGGCGCTCTCTCCGCGCAACCGATCAAAGGCCGTATCACCGTTTCGGGCTACGAAGGCTCCGAATTGCTCGTCGCGCGCTTGCTGATCGAAAGCGGCGCAGAAGTGCCCTATGTCGGCAGCGCTTGCCCCAAGACAAAGTGGTCCGACGCCGACCGCGAATGGCTCGAGGCGAAAGGCGTGCGGGTCAATTTCCGCGCCAGCCTTGAAGACGATATTGCAGCAGTCGAGGAATTCCGACCCGACCTCGCCGTTGGCACCACACCTGTGGTCCAGCACGCGAAGGCCAAGGCGATCCCTTCGCTCTACTTCACCAATCTCATCTCTGCCCGCCCCCTGATGGGGCCAGCTGGCGCAGGGAGCCTCGCGCAGGTCGTGAACGCGGCCATGTCGAATAAGGATCGGTTCGACAAAATGCGCGATTTCTTCGAAGGCGTGGGCACACAGCACGCCGCCGGTGTCTGGGAAGAAACCCCAGTCGACCGTCCGAAATTCCGCAAGAAATATGCGGCCCTGAACGAGGCGGCGCGAAAGGCGTCCGAGGCGGTGGGCACATGACCCTAGTCCTCGATCATGATCGGGCCGGAGGCTATTGGGGCGCGACCTACGTCTTCACCGCGGTGAAGGGCCTGCAGGTCATCATCGATGGTCCGGTAGGGTGCGAAAACCTGCCAGTGACATCGGTGCTGCATTACACCGACGCGCTGCCCCCACATGAACTGCCGATTGTGGTAACGGGTCTGGGCGAAGAAGAGCTCGGCAAGACCGGGACCGAAGGCGCCATGAAGCGCGCTTGGGAAACGCTCGACCCGGAACTGCCCGCAGTGGTGGTGACAGGCTCGATTGCCGAGATGATCGGTGGCGGCGTTACGCCCGAAGGCACCAATATCAAACGCTTCCTTCCCCGCACGATCGACGAAGATCAGTGGGAAAGCGCCGACCGCGCGCTGACATGGCTGTGGACCGAATTCGGACCGAAAAAGGCCCCCAAACTCAAAGAGCGCAAGGAAGGCGAAAAGCCCAAGGTCAACATCATCGGCCCGAGCTATGGCATGTTCAATATGCCCAGCGATCTGGCTGAGATTCGTCGCTTGGTCGAAGGGATCGGCGCGGAGATCGGCGTTGTCTTCCCGCTCGGCTGCCACCTCGCCGATATCCGCCAGCTCGGCACCGCCGATGCGAATGTCTGCATGTATCGCGAGTTCGGACGCAATCTGTGCGAGACGCTGGAACGGCCATACTTCCAGGCACCCGTCGGGCTGAGCTCGACCACGAAATTCCTGCGCGCCTTGGGCGAAGAGCTGGGTCTCGACCCGGAACCCTTCATCGAGCGCGAAAAGCACACCACCATAAAGCCGCTATGGGATCTGTGGCGCTCGGTCACACAGGATTTCTTTGGCACGGCAAGTTTCGGCATCGTCGCCAACGACACCTATGCACGCGGCATCCGGCACTTCCTCGAAGAGGATATGGGCTTGCCCTGCGCGATGAGCTTCAGCCGCTGCGCCGGGGTCAAACCCAAGAACGAAGACGTGCGCGAAGCGATTTACGCCAATCCGCCGCTGGTGATGTTCGGAAGCTACAATGAACGGATGTACATGGCCGAATGCGGTGCGCGCGGCATGTTTATCCCGGCAAGCTTCCCGGGCGCCGCGATTCGTCGCCACACCGGCACGCCCTTCATGGGATATTCGGGCGCGACCTATCTTGTGCAGGAAGTGTGCAATGCGCTGTTCGATGCGCTGTTCCACATCCTGCCGCTCGGCACCGACATGGACAAGGCCGATCCAACGCCGGCGAAGAACGAAGCCGAATTGACGTGGGACGCCGACGCCAAGGCACGGCTCGATGTGCTGGTTGAAGAACAGCCGGTGCTGATCCGGATTTCAGCGGCGAAACGCCTGCGCGATGCCGCCGAGCGCACTGCGCGCAGCCGCGGCGAAACACGAGTTTCCGAAGATTGCCTCGCTGAGGCTCTTCTCGAAGGAGAGCGCGCATGATGATGCACAAAGCTCTCAAAACCCAAAGTGCGGGGGGAATCTTGCCCGCCATAGTCACGAATTTGCCTGGGGATCGGGCACATCCAATCCACGTGGGGGATCACGCGGGGATGTCACCGGGAGCTTTGCTCCCACTCCAACTGCAAAATACGGAGACTATCAATGAACGATCCTGATCGCCCAAGCGTGGGGACGTACCTGACTGACGAAGAAGCAAAGGAAATCCATGGCGCGTTCATGGGAACCTTCGCTCTCTACGTCACGATTGCGCTCGTCGCGCATGCGCTGATGTACTGGTGGAAACCCTGGTTCGTCTGATTTTCCGACCTGACTGCTTGCCCTTGCCCGCTTCGGCGATCGCAATGGCATTCCATCAGAATGGTATAAGGAATTGAAAATGTACAAGATTTGGCACCACTTCGATGTACGCCGGACCCTGGTCGCACTGCATGTCGGCCTGGCTGTTCTGGCCTTCACGATCCACTTCATCCTGCTCAGCACGGAGAAGTACAACTGGCTCGGCGGCGTCACACCCGCTGGTTAATCCAGTTTTGAAATCTGAGGGGGCAGGTTCGCCTGCCTGCCTCCTACAGTTTTGATCGTACACGATAAGACCCGCCCTTGAGGTGGGAAGGATGGACCTATGGCGCTCCTTAGTTTCGAGCGGAAATACCGCGTGCGCGGTGGCACATTAATCGGCGGCGACCTATTCGACTTCTGGGTCGGGCCGTTTTATGTCGGATTCTTCGGGGTAATGGTGGCAATCAGCGCGGCCCTTGGCACGATGCTGATCTTTGCTGCTGCTGCTGCAGGACCGACACTCAACCCCTGGCTGATCGACATTCAACCGCCTGCGATCGAGGCCGGGCTTTCGCTGATGCCCCTCAACCAAGGGGGCTATCACCAAATCATAACTCTATGCGCAGTGATTGCATTCTGTTCGTGGGTGGGCCGACAGGCCGAAATCTCCCGCAAGCTAGGCATGGGCTATCACGTCCCGATCGCTTTCAGCGTCGCGGTGTTCGCCTTTGTCACTCTGAATGTGATCCGGCCGTTCTGGATGGGTGCCTGGGGGCATGCCTTCCCATACGGCATCTGGTCGCACCTCGATTGGGTGTCCAACGTGGGCTACCAATTCGTGAACTTCCACTACAACCCCGTGCACATGCTCGCGATCACGTTCTTCTTCACGAACTGCCTCGCGCTCGCGCTCCACGGCGGTCTGGTGCTTTCGGCGGTCAACCCGTCGGACGGAACCGACGTCAAGACGCCCGAATATGAAGACACCTATTTCCGGGACTTCATCGGTTATTCGGTCGGGACGCTCGGCATTCACCGTGTGGGCCTGTTCCTCGCGCTCAATGCAGCGTTCTGGAGCGCCATCTGCATCGTGATTTCAGGAACCCTTTATGTCGGCAGCTGGCCGGAGTTCTGGGACTTCTGGAAGAAGATCCCGATTTGGGCTTGAGGAGGACCTGAACCATGGCAACATATCAAAACATCTTCACCCAGATCCAACTGAAGGCCGCTCCGGAGGCAGGAGTTCCGCTTCCGGGTGATAGTGATGCCCGCATCCCAAGCACCGGTTACAGCTACTGGATGGGCAAGTTCGGTCAGGCCCAAATTGGTCCGGTCTATCTTGGCTGGCTGGGAATGCTCTCTCTGGCATTCGGTACGGCAGCCTTCATGATCATCGGCCTCAACTTCTGGGCTGAGGCCGGGTGGAGCCCGCAGACGTTCATGCGTGAGCTGTTCTGGCTTTCGCTTAACCCTCCGGGTCCGGAATATGGGTTCAGCTTCTTCGTTCCCTTGAATGAAGGCGGCTGGTTCATCCTGACGGGCGCGTTCCTTACCATCGCAGTCCTGTGCTGGTGGGCGCGGACCTATCGCCGGGCAAAGGCGCTCGGCATGGGGATGCATATCCCTTGGGCCTTTGCGAGCGCGATCTGGCTGTTCCTGGTGCTCGGCTTCATCCGTCCGATGTTACTGGGTAGCTGGGCCGAAGCGGTGCCTTACGGGATATTCTCGCACCTTGATTGGACGAACAACTTCTCGCTCATCCACGGGAACCTGTTCTACAATCCGTTCCACGCTCTTTCGATCGCATTCCTGTATGGCTCAGCCGTGTTGTTCGCGATGCACGGTGCCACCATCCTGGCCGTTGGCCGCTATGGCGGTGAGCGTGAGATCGAACAGATCACCGACCGCGGAACCGCATCGGAGCGAGCCGGCCTGTTCTGGCGCTGGACCATGGGCTTTAATGCCACCATGGAATCGATCCACCGTTGGGCCTGGTGGTTCGCAGTGCTGACCACGCTAACCGGCGGGATCGGTATCCTGCTGACCGGCACTGTGGTCGATAACTGGTATGTCTGGGCACAGGAGCACTATTACGCTCCGACGAACTGATCTGCTTGGTTGGAGAGGCCGCTTCCAACGGTCTCGCCGCCCAGCCAAGAAACCCGGCCCCACGAAAGTGCGGCCGGGTTTTTTGATTGTTCAGGCGGCAGCTTGGTCGGGTGAGTCACGGCTTGCCTTACGGCTATCCATGGGGGTGGAAGCGACCCAACGGCGATTCGATGAGCTCTTGCATATTGGGCAGCTGACAATCGTGTCGTTTGGGACGACCGGCAGAGTTTTCTTTGTCTCGGTTGTGATGCTCAAGCGGTTTCGCGGATCACCAGATGAGGAGGCAGAACCAAACTTTCCGTATCTTCTCCGGCCAGGCGTCTCAGCAACAGGTCCACAAGTCCCTTTGCGCCAGCAGCGATGTCTTGCCTTACTGTCGTGAGAGGTGGCGCCGTCTGACTTGAAATCGGGAGATCGTCGAAGCCGACTATCTTTAGCTGGCGTGGCACTTCGATGCCGCGTTCCCGAATCTCCTTGAGGCAGGCGACCGCGATTGTGTCGGTTGCCGCAAAGATGCCATCAACCTCACCTTCGATCTCCTGCAAATGCTCAGCGATTTCCTCGCCAGTCCGCTCGGGCGACAGGTGTGTTGGCAGGGCCCTGATGGATATGCCCAGCTTGTTGGCGACTTCTCTTGCACCAGCGTAGCGGGCGGCAAACTCTATAGGTTGGGTGTCACCCAGGAATGCCAGGCTCTTGGCTCCCGACGCGATGAGCCTCTCGGCGGCGAGCTTTCCGCCTAAACGGTTATCGGACCCGACAACGCAGTGTCGCTGACCTTCCTGATGGTTCCCCCAGACAACCATCGGTAGATAGCCATCTGCCACATCCTCGATCCGTTCGAACTGGTCGGACTGGCCAATCACGAAAACGCCGTCGACCATGCCTGAGCCGATAAACCGGTCGAGCCAATCCTCGTCCTGAGCGGGAATGACACGCCTCAGCATGAGGTCATATCCCTTCTCGGTCAGTTCGTCTGCCAGATAGCCGAGCAGGGTCATGAAGAAAGTGTCCGAGATCTGTTGTCTCACGTCATGGCCAAGCGGGATCGCGACGCCGATAACCCCTGTTTTCTGCCTGCGGAGCTTGCTCGCCATCTGGTTCGGGCGAAAACCGTGTTCGCGTGCGATGGCTTCGATCTTCTCACGTGTTTTCGTATTGACGAGACTGTTGCCAGCAAGCGCCCGCGAAACAGTCCCCGGGGAGACACCTGCAATCTTGGCGAGGTCTGCAAGAGTGCGAACCTTGACCGCGCGTTCTCCGTGATTTTGAGTGTCTGTGTCAGCCATCAATACCCCTTAGCTCGCTAGCGCCTTTTGTTCACGCGGAACTCTGTGGCCCGCGTCAACAAAGAGGGTCGCAATCGCTCCGACGATCATAAGCGCTCCGCCCAGCATCAAGACATTACGCGGGTCACCGCCTAGCACCGGATTATAGATCAGTGGCATTGTCAGCGTCTGAAACAGCATGGGAATGACGATGAACATGTTGAAGATGCCCATATAGATACCGTTGCGTTCCGCCGGAATTGAGTCGGCCAGCATCACATAAGTATTCCCCATCATCCCGGCCCAGCCAATGCCGATGCCAAGCATCAGCGTGAAGAGGGCCGGTGCCGTCTCCACCCCCGGAATAAGCAGCATGGCTATACCCGATGCCGTGAGGCAGATTGCATGCACAAATCGTGCGCCAAGCTTTGCCACGATCGGGATCAGCAACAATGCCCCCACAAACGCAATGAAGTTATAGAGAGCGCCCGCCTGCTGAGTGGTGAGCGTGGCTTCGCGGAATGCCGCGCTGGAGGGATCCGACGTGTCGTAGATCGAGCGTCCCACGGCGAACGTGATGTACTGCCAATAGGCGAACATCGCATACCATTGGCACAGCATGGCGAGTGCAAGCTGACGCATCGGTTTTGGCATGTCGCGGATTGCATCTACAATTTCCGCGAACGTGTCTTTCACGGTCAGTGGTTTCTGTTCCAGCACGGCCTTTTCATCTTCGGTCATCGGCAGTTCGGGAACGCGCCAGACGGACCAGACAATGGTCGAGATCGACAAGATTGCGCCGATGATGAAGGCAATGCGCACAATGACTGGAATGCCGTTATCGTCCAGCACGTCCTGCGCGACGAAAGCCGTCAGCAAGGTCGGGGCGAGATAAGACAGCGTTTGAGCAAGGCCCGTGAAAGCACTTTGTGTAAGAAAGCCGACCGACCGCTGGTTCGGTACAAGTCGGTCAGCGACATAGGCGCGATAGGGTTCCATCGTGATGTTGTTGCCCGCATCCAGGATCCAAAGCAGCGAAGCAGCCATCCAGAGCGTGGACGAATAAGGCATCAGGAACAGGCTGATTGTGCAGATGATTGCACCGATCAGGAAGTAAGGGGTGCGCCGTCCGAAACGCGTATTGGTGCGATCGCTCATGGCCCCGACAATCGGCTGGATAATGAGACCGGTCATGGGGCCTGCAAGCCATAGAAGTGGCATTGTCGCTTCGTCGGCACCAAGGAAGCCGTAGATCGGTCCCATATTGGCTTGCTGCAGGCCGAAACTGAATTGCAGGCCGAAGAAGCCGATATTCATTTCGATGATTCGCAGCAGCGAAAGCCGTTGTTTTACGGCGGTTTGCATGTTCAGAATCCTCTCACTCGCCGATATGTTGCCGGCGTTGTGGTATTTTCGTGACATAGATTGCGCGTGATTGCAATCGTTTGCAATTTTGCTGTTGCAATCGATTGCAATGAGATTATTCCTTACTGCGAATCGCGCAGAATGGTGCGAGCAAACAGGAGAGTTTTGCTATGAAATTCCGTCACGCTTTGGCCTTTGGCACCGCGCTGAGTGCCTTTTCGACCCCCGTTTTCGCGCAGGACCAGGAAGCTGGTTCTGAGGCTGTTGCCGAAGATGGGAACGAGATCATCGTTACCGCCGTTGCACGCGGCCGGAACCGGCTCGAGAGTTCGGTTTCAATCAGTGCGGTTGGTGCAGAGCAGATTGCCGATCTTGCTCCGCCATCATCGGCTGACCTTATCCGCCAGATCCCGGGCATTCGCGCGGAGGCATCCGGGGGCGAAGGCAACGCCAATATCGCGGTGCGCGGTATCCCGGTATCGACCGGCGGTGCGCGCTATATTCAGCTCCAGGAAGACGGTCTGCCCGTCCTTGAATTCGGAGACATCATCTTCGGCAATGCCGACAATTTCCTGCGCGCCGACCGCAACGTCGCCCGCGTTGAAGCCGTGCGCGGTGGCTCCGCTTCGACCTTCGCATCGAACTCGCCCGGCGGCGTAATCAACTTCATCTCGAAAACCGGCCAGCGCGAAGGCGGTGCGATCCAGGGCACGATCGGCGTCGATTTTGAAACATACCGCGTCGACTTCGACTATGGCGCTCCGCTCGCAGACGACCTCTATTTCCATGTCGGCGGGTTCTATCGCACAGGTGAAGGCCCGCGTGACATTGGCTATAACGGCTATGACGGCGGTCAGATCAAGGCCAATATCACCAAGGAATTCGATGGCGGTTATGTCCGTTTCCACGCCAAGTTCCTTGACGACAGCACACCGACAATCCTGCCACAGCCGGTCTTCGTCGGCGGCACTGATAGCGATCCCGATTACAATGCCATTCCCGGCTTCGATCCGCGCAGGGATTCACTCTACAGCCCGCTCATCACGACTGCATTGACGCTGGATGGTGGCAACAATCCAACCACCTTCAACTTTCAGGACGGCCTTTCAGTTGAATCGCAGGCGTTCGGCGTCGAAGCCGAAATTGATGTTGGCTCTGGTTGGACGCTGACCAACCGCTTCCGCTATGCCAACAACTCGGGCAGCTTCGTCTCGCCATTCCCTGCCAGTGCAGGTGCGGCGCAAGACATCGCCGATGGTATCGGAGGCGCTGGTTCAAGCATCGTCTTCGCAACTGGCCCGAATGCCGGGGCAACTGCGGACGCCGCCAGCATTGGCGGCAATGGCTTGCTGACAAACGTTGTTCTCTTCAATACGCGGCTGAACAGCCTCGATAATGTCACCAACGATTTCCGTATTACCAAGGATTTCGATTTCGGTGCTGGTTCGGCGACTTTCACCACGGGCTTTTATTTCTCACGTCAGGACGTCGATACCGACTGGCTATGGACCTCTTTCGTCCAGACCGTCGAAGGGGATGGCAATGCTGTCCTAGTCGACATTGTCGATGCTGGCGGTGATACGGTCACACAGAACGGTGTGGTCGGTTTCGGCGCGAGCTTCTTTGGAAATTGCTGCCGTCGAAACTACGATGTCCGCTACAGCACCTATGCTCCGTTCGCATCGCTTGGGCTCGAGTTTGACCGGCTCACGCTCGATGCCAGCATCCGCTTTGACTATGGCGATGCGAATGGCACGATCACTGGCGACGGTCCGACAACCAACTTTGACTTCGACAATGATGGCAACATCAGCCCGGCCGAAGCGCAGACAAGTGTGCTGCCCCTCGGCAGCCCAAGTCCGGTCAATTACGACTTCGACTATTTCTCATGGTCAATCGGCGCGAACTACCTGCTGACTGACGATCTCGGTATCTTTGCACGGTATAGCCAAGGCGGACGCCACACCGCTGATCGTAGCCTGTTCTCCCCAGCGGTCAGCACCGTTGATGGAGGGCTGCCTGGCGGCGATGATGGCGTTATCGCAGATGTGAACCAGTTGGAGCTGGGCCTGAAATATCAAGGCAGCGGCTTTTCAGCCTATGCCACCGGCTTCTTCGCCGAAACTAGCGAGACCAATGTCGAGATTGCCCCACTGCTTCTGACCGACACAGATTACGAAGCCTACGGCATCGAAGTCGAAGGTTCGTATTCGACCGGACCGTTTACCTTGAGCGCAGGCGCGACCTGGACTGATAGCGAAATCGTGGACTCGCTAAATGCCGCGATCATCGGCAACACGCCGCGCCGTCAGGCCGACTTTGTCTATCAGGCGACGGCGCAGTATGATGACGGCTTCTTCAAAGCGGGTGCCAATTTCATCGGCACCACGGACAGTTTCACGCAGGACAACAACCAGCTTGAACTTCCGGCTTACACTCAGGTCAACGCCTTCCTTGCGGTGCGCCCTGTCGAACGGGTCGAAGTCGCTCTGAATGCAACGAATCTGTTCAACAGCGAAGGCTATACCGAGGCAGAAGAAGGATCGATCCCGGCCAACGGTATCGTCCGGGCACGCTCTATCGCGGGCAGAACGATCGCCGCCTCGGTGCGTTTCGACTTCTAAATCGACGATCTTGGGCCGACTGCCGATCTCCTCCCCGGCAGTCGGCCCTTATTCTTTTGATATCCTTTGCCTAGAGTGTCGTCATGACCACTGCCTGGACTGCAAACAGCATCCACGAGATCGAGAACTCGAAAGTCTTGCGCGTGCCGCTGATTGATCGGGCTGATCGCAGTATGCTCGATGCCGATCGCATCTACTGGGATATGTGGCCGATCCAGAATCGAGACGGGTTCGTTGCGTCCATTCAGGGGCGTGAATTGTGGATGGCCTTGTCTGCACCGGACCGCGGCGACCCAAGCCTGCGCCATTTCGAGGCCAAAATCCGCCTGATCGAGCGCAAGTCGGGAAAATGGTTCGATCTTGGCAACGTGCTACCTGATTTCGCGGTGGATTATGAGCGTGAGTGGGCCGGTTCTGCTGTCACAGATGGTGAAGGCATCACTCTGTTCTTCACAGCGGCCGGGACCGATCAGCGCCCAGGCGGCTATCAGCAGCGACTTGTAGAATCCCATGCCATCATCGGCCCCGAAGGACTTCCGAGCGCCTGGACAGCGCCTCACCTGTCGATCCAGAAACCCTCCCCCGGCTACATGCTCGCGAATGCACATGAAGGGGAAGCAGGCAAGATCAAGGCGTTCCGCGATCCGGCCTATTTCCGCGATCCTGCCGATGGCCGGGAATATCTGGTTTTCACCGCGTCGCTCGCCGATACTCGGGGCGATTACAATGGGGCAGTCGGCATCGCCCGACGCGACGGCGATGAGTGGGAGTTGTTGCCGCCGCTGATCCATGCCGATGGTGTCAACAACGAGTTGGAACGAGCGCATGTCGTGCACCACGAAGGTCGCTATTACGCGTTTTGGGCGACCCAGCGTTCGACCTTTGCACCTGGCCTGAACCATGCGCCGAATGGCCTGTATGGCATGGTCTCCGACAGCTTGTTCGGTGAGTATCGCCCACTCAACGGATCGGGCCTGGTGCTTGCCAACCCGGACGAGGAACCTCTCCAAAGCTATAGCTGGTTTGTTTCGCGTGAGCTTCTTGTTTCGAGCTTCGTCGATTTTCATGGCCTGAAGGGTCAGCCTCTTCCTGCGGACCCTGGCGAAGCAAACAAGCTGTTCGGCGGCGTACCTGCTCCCCTTTTGAAACTGGCGATTGATGGTGACTGCTGCGAACTGGCGGAGTCAGCGTTCGCATGAATTCGGCAGGCAGGCCGCTATTGGGAGGTATCGAGGCTGGCGGAACCAAGTTCGTGCTTGCGGTCGGACACTCGCCAACTGAGATCATCGCGCGGCATGAAATTCCCACGCGTGACCCTGCGACAACGCTAGAACATGTCTGCGATTGGATTGAGGGTCAGGGTACAATCAACGCACTCGGGATTGCCAGCTTTGGCCCGGTTGAACTCGACCGCTCATCGACTCTCTGGGGCCACATCACCAACACTCCAAAGCCGGCTTGGACGAATTGCGACTTGGTTGGGCACTTTGCCGAACGATTTGGAGTGCCTATCGGCTTCGACACCGACGTGAATGGAGCCGCGCTTGCCGAATACGAGCATGGTGCGGGCAAGGCAGCCGGATCATTGGCTTACATTACCGTGGGCACCGGTATCGGCGGTGGTTTGGTGTTTCACGGAAAGGCAATTCACGGAGCCGCGCATCCTGAGATGGGTCACATCTTCCCGCGCCGCCATGCGGATGATGATCAGTTCGAGGGGATATGCCCTCACCACGGCGACTGCCTAGAAGGATTGGCGAGCGGTCCTGCAATCAAGGCACGTTGGGGAGCGTCGCTTTCCGAGTTACCTTCGGATCACATCGCGCATGCAATAATCGCCGACTATCTGGCTCAGCTAGCGCACTCGATTGTCGCTATGACGGCCGTTGAAATAATCGTTTTGGGCGGGGGTGTAATGAGGACGCATGGCTTGCTTGAGCGTGTGAACCAGAGTGCAACGGAACTCGGCGCCGCGTATTTTCCGGGCGGGTCAAAGCACAAGATCGTTTCACCAGGCCTTGGCCACAATGCCGGCCTCGCTGGAGCATTAATGCTCGCCAATGCCGTCCAGCCAGACCACTGATGCACTAAAGCCCGCTTGTGGGTCGCAAGCTGACTGTCAGGTTTCCTGTCACCGCGGCCTCAATTCAGGCATCCCGGCCAAGCCTTCCGCGCAGATCGAGCAGGTGAAGTGGCAACGACAGCGCCAACAGGATCGCGACCCACCACCAGCCCGCTCCGACCAGCGCGGCGCGTAGGGCGAGAACGATAAACACTGCCGGACCTATCAATCCGACAATCCTTTCAAAGCTCCAACCGCGCATACGTAGCCACACCGCCTCGATCGCCAGCACCACCAGCACCAAGTCGGCCGCGTGGCCGCTGGCGAAGAAATCCTCGATCATAGCCACTCCCGTAAGGTTGTCAGTGGCGCGTTCTCAGCCAAATGGGCCGTTCAAATCGACGACCGCCCAATTGAGCGCTCCGGCAAATGTCACCCAGATTAGGTAGGGCATAAACGCCAGAGCCGAAGTCTTTGAATAGCGCCCGCAATAGACCACCAGCGCCAGGATCGAGAGCCACAGCAGCAGCACCTCGACAAACGCCCAATCGGGCCGCTGGATGCGGAAGAAGATCATGCTCCAAGTGATGTTGAGGAACGCGTTGAGCGCAAACAACCCGATGATCGTGTCTGAGACCTTTGGCGTGGGCGCGGCCCGCCACGCGGCGACAACCGCATAAGTGTTGAAGGCGTAGATCGCCGTCCAGCCAATCGGGAACAGCGCGTCAGGCGGATGCCAGCTCGGTTTTTCAAGGCTTTGGTACCACGGGCCGAGATCGGTGATCGTTGCCCCGAGGATGGCGACAATAGCAGCTGCGATCGCCGCAAGGATCGCAGGCAGTATCCAGGTCTTGCTCATAGAGATGAGGCTAGCGCGTTGCCGCCCTCAGGCCAAGCAGGTGAGCCGTATCCTTCAAGAAGATCTTCACATGCGCCATCGGCTTTTTGCGCACCAGCTTCTTGTTCATATAGGCCTGCCAGGTGAGCTGCTGCACGTCTTTGTCGTCGCACATCGTCACGAAACGCTCGCGGCGCTTGTCGCTGGAATACCAGAAATACTGCATCATCCCGAGGATCCAGAACACGCGGCCATGCTCTTTCATAAAGCGACTGCGCGCGCGTTTGAGCTGCTTCGCTTCGCCGGTCACAAGGTACTGGCTCGCGGCCTCGGCGCTGAACCGCCCGCCTACCATGGCATAGTAGATGCCCTCGCCCGATGCGGGTGCGACAATGCCAGCAGCATCGCCCGCGACGATGACATCGGCTCCATTGTCCCATCGCTTTAGCGGTTTGAGCGGGATTGGAGCGCCTTCGCGCCGGATCGTTTCGCAGCGCGTCAGATCGAGATCGGAGCGCATGTCGGAAACCGCGCCGCGCAGGGAGAAGCCCTTGTTCGCGCTGCCCACGCCAATGCTGGCCGTGTCACCATGCGGGAAAACCCAGGCGTAGAAATCGGGCGACAGACGGCCCTGATAAAACACGTCGCAGCGCGACCCGTCGTAGGCCTCGCTGTCGCGCTCCGGCGCCTTGATAATCTCGTGATAGGCGAAGACGCATTTGACCCGCTCCGCATTTGGCAGGCACTGTTTCGCGACGGCAGAGCGCGCACCGTCGGCACCGACCACCACGCGCGCCCGCACACGCTCGATCGGTCCGCCGCGTTCGCGCCGGAAGGTCACAAGCGGATGCGCCTCGTCGTCCCGCTCGATCTTTTCGAAAGTGCCCGTCAACCGCTCGGCCCCGGACATCCGCGCCCGCTCGCGCAGCCATTCGTCGAATTCCTCGCGGTCGACCATGCCGACATAACCGATCTCGCCGACCGGCATATCCACCGCGCGCCCCGACGGCGCGATCATCCGTGCCGAGCGCGATCGCGCCACCAACAGGCTTTGCGGGATATCGAAATCCTCGAGCATTCGCGGGGGCACGGCGCCGCCGCATGGCTTGATCCGCCCGCCTCGTTCCATCAGCAAAACCGAATGGCCGGCCAGCGCCAAGTCAGTCGCGGCAGTAGCACCGGCCGGCCCGCCGCCTACTACGACGGCATCATAAATTGTCTCGGTCATGCGAACACCTCTGTGTCTTGATGGGTTTGCGGGCGGGTTTGTGTGCGCGTGTTCGTCACGCGAGTGGCAAGCGCGGCAGCGATGACGAACAGCGCAGCCTCGATTGCGAAGATGAGTTGAAAGGCGATGCCGTCACTGGTCTGGACCCGGCGTGCAATGTCGACGCCGAGCGCGCCAATGAGTCCGCCAAGGCCGAATGCGATGGCTTGGCTTGCGCCCCAGACGCCCATGCGCACGCCCTCGCGCGTTTTCTCTCCGGCTCCGGCAAGCCCCATCATCGCGCCGATAGCGGCGACGGCGAACACACCATTGCCGAGGCCAAGGATGAAAGCGTTGATCCCGAGCGGCCAACCCGGTCCGTGGATCGCAGCGGCCGCGAAGCCCGCGAGCGCCGCTGCCGAAGCGAGGCAGCCCGACACTATCCAGATACGTAGGTCGCTTGGCAAGCGCCCGGAGAACGCGCTGCCTCCTACGCCAGCGACGATCATGCCGAGCAATATGCCACCCTGGTGCATGCCGCCCAGCTGCGTAGAATCGCCCGGCGACATGCCGAACACCAGTCCGGCAAACGGCTCGAGGATCAGGTCCTGCATGCTGAAGGCGATCATCGAAACGAAGATGAAGATGGTAAAGCGCCGCGCGGCTTTCTCGTGCCATATCTCTTGCAGGGCAGCCCGGAAATCCGGCGGTGGTTCGCTCTTGGCGGTTTCGGCGAAGGTGGCCGCGCCGCGCTCCAGCCGGAACGTCGCCAGTGCGGTGATGCAAATGACCGTCACGGCGAGGCCCGCAGCAACCATCAGCAATCTCTCAGGCGAATAGGGTTTGAGGAACTGGCCAACTGTGATGGCCGAGACCACGATACCGGCGACCATCATTATCCATGTGAGTGCGGCAGCCGCAGCCCGGCGCTTCGGCGCGACCGTGGACGCAAGCAGCGCCAGAGCCGAAGTGCCGCCGGCGCCAACGCCCACACCGATCAAGGAGTAGGCCAAAATCGCTAGCGCAAAACCAAGCGTGGGCTGCGACTGCATCATCAGCGTCGCTTGCGTTGCGAGAAGCGCTGCCATGGCAAGGACCGCGATCCCGCCAAGAATCCACGGCGTGCGTTTGCGTCCTTGGTCGGAACCGTGACCCCATAGTGGCCGCGAAAGCTGCACCGCGTAGTGCCAGGCGACCAGCCCGGCAGGAATTGCAGCCGCCATTGTCAGCTCGACCACCATGATCCGGTTGAGCACCGTAGTCGCCAACATGACGACCGCACCGAGCGAGGCTTGCACCAAGCCGATGCGCGCGATGCCGAACCAGCTCATGCCGATGCTATCGCCGGTCGTCATCAGATGTAACCCCCAAGCCCGAGCGCCGCGGCAAGCATGCCGAAGACATAGAGAGTTACGCCCACACCGTTGTACCACGGCGCGTATTTCTTGGGATCGGACATGAGCCGCGGCATCGCGGCAAATTGCGCGACCAGCACAACGGTCACGAGCGCTGCCGAGAGAGTGTATCCCCAGAAAGCCAACAGAGCGATGACGGTGATTTGCGCGAGCGCCATAACCGCGCAGGCGAACCGCGCAGCACCGGCAACGCCCATCGTCACCGGCAAAGATTTGAGGCCCGTTTCACGGTCGCCTTCGACCGCTTTGAAATCGTTGAGCGTCATGATCCCGTGCGCGCCGATCGAATAGAGGACGAGGACGATCAGCACATCGGTTGCAGGCAATGCGCCGAGCATCACGGTCGCACCGGTGAACCAGCTTAGCCCTTCGTAGGTGAAGCCCACCACCGCAGGGCCGGTCCAGCCGCTCGTCTTGAACCGGAATGGCGGAGCGCTGTAGGCCCAGGCCAGCGCCAGGCCGACAAGTCCGGCAGTGAACACAAGCGGGCCGAGTGCCCATGCGACCAACGCCGAAACCGCTGTCGCGATCAGCGCGATATAGAGTCCCCAACGTCCGGCAATCCGGCCCGAAGGGATTGGGCGATCCGGCTCATTGATGGCATCGACGTGCCGGTCGAACCAATCGTTCACCGCCTGGCTGGTCCCGCAAACCAATGGCCCCGCGAGCATCACCCCGCCAAGCACGAACAACCAGCGTCCATCGAGGCCCACACCAGACGACACTGCGCCGCACATGAAGGCCCACATCGGGGGAAACCAGGTTATCGGTTTGAGAAGGGTGACAACGTCCCGAAGCGCCGGAATCGGCGCTGGTCGAGTCGAGACCGCTGAACGTTCCATGGAGTGAGGCTATGCCTGACACAGATAGGCGTCAAATAAAATTGACACTTATGGTTCCAAGAACAGCGATTTTCGCGGTTTTAGCCGCGATTGGTCCGAAAATGGGTCAAACTGATAGTGTCAAGCGAGCTTGATCAATCGGGATCGGTAGGCAGATTCCCGAGTCCATAGCGGTGAAGCTTGGAGTAAAGGCTCTGGCGCGACAGGCCGAGTATTTCAGCAGCTGATGCGCGATTGTCCGACGTGTAGGACAAGGCCGCTTCGATGCAGAGGCGCTCGATCAGGTCGGTGCTCTCACGCACAATGTCTTTGAGCGACATGCGGCCGACGAGATCGGTGAGCTGTTCAACCGAGCGAGGCAGATCTTGCGTGCCCGGTGGAAGGTCGCGCAGCCGCCTGCCGATCGGGCGGATGACAAAGGCCAGAAGGGGGTCCTCGCCGCCGCTGCGCACTGCCGAAATCTCAACCGGCTCGCCTTCGAGATCACGGCCGGTGCGCACAACGGTGCTGACATTGCGGGCGGAACCGTGCTGGTCGATTTGACCTTCGATCAGGTCGAGGTCAATCCCGGGTCTGCCAATAATCTCGGACAGATGGCGCCCGCGCAATTGATCCATGCTCGCAGCCTGGACCATCTCGACAAAGGCATTGTTCGCACTGACAATATCGAGGTTGCTATCAGCAACGACGAACGCATCGGGCATCTGCTCGACAAGATCGGGCACCGGCGATGCGGCAAATCCCGCTCCATCTCCTATTGGAAGCAATCGAATAAGCAGGAATTGACCGCGATCCTGCGTGAAGCCGGTTACGGCCGCGCGAACCTCGGTTGAATTCCTGATCATTTTGATGTCGACCGGCGACACGGAATCCGAAGCCTGAGCAGCTCCGACCAATGCCTGAACCGCATCGCGAGAACCCTTGTCGATCAATCCAAGCAGTTTCTTGCTCGGCAAACTTCCCGGTCTCGCGCCGACCAGCGCATGCGCTGCGGGATTGGCTTCCCTGATACGCAGGGTCCCAGCTTCAACAACGATCACCGGTTCGGCAGAATTGTCGAACAACATGCGATAGCGCGCTTCAAGCTGGCGCATCCGCAGGTAGTCTCGCTCAAGCGATTGCTGCACTTGCAGAAGGCGCTGCTGGAGCTTCCCTGCCTCGCGCAGATCGCGGCCAAAGGCGATCCGATGTTCACCGCCATTCACGCTGAGCACGACATAGCGAACCGGCACAACCCCGTCGCGCGAAGGATGATTGACTTGCCGCCAGTGCTGGACCTCTCCGCGCCGCGCGGCAGCCAGCATTTCCATAACTTTGGGACGGCTTTCGACGGTGACGGTTTCGATCCAGTTCGTGCCAACCCAGTCTTCGAATTCGGGGAAGTCGTTGGGATCAAATGCGGAATCCAGGATGGTCCCGGCATCGTCAAGCACCAACGTCACATCGCCGGCGACCATGGCGAGTTTCATCGCCGCATCGGCATCCAGCGAGTCAAACAGGTCGCCGACCTGGCCGAAGGAATGCTTACCTTCAATACTGTGTTTGCGGGTTAGCATTCCTGTCTGAGCCTATTGCGATGAACTGGCGTAAACGGGGACGTTTTCGACGAGTCGTTCCGCCACTTCGAGCGCGGCACGTGCATCTGCCCCTGTTCCATCTGCTCCAACTTCGGCAACGATTGCAGGATTTTGGTTCACCATTCTGCCGCCAATCAGGATAGAAATATTGGGGTTCGCGGACACGCTTCGAATGGCCTTCACCAGTTTAGATAGCGGCGCGCTAGGACAATCGCGGGAGAGCGTCAATCCGAGCACGTCGAAGGATTTGTGTGATAGCGCGTCGAGTAATTCCCGGCGTTCCGGCCGAGGGATCACTTCGCTTTGCCATCCGGCACGGGCAAACACATCTTCGATCATGATCGCGCCAAAGCTGTGCTGGTCCCCCGGCATCGGAGCAAACAGCGCGCTGCGCGGCGTCGTCAAAGCGCCGGCCACCTTCGGCGATCGCCGGGCGACTTCGCGCATGACTTCCTGAAGGCGCCATAGCCCCATCGTCACGTCGACAAAGTCGCACTCGTCCTCTTCCCACATTTCACCCAAGCGGCGCGCCGCCGGAGCAAGCAGGTCCAGATAGATCGCGTCGACACTGACGCCGCGATCGAGAAATGTATCGACTTCCTCCAACAAAGTGGCCGCTTCGTGAGTGAGCGGCAACGCCGCAAACCTCAGCGCGTCGGAAGGCGCGATCTCGGAATTGTTCGAAGTCTCTGGCAAAGTCCCCCCAGACGAATGCGCCATCAAAAGCCGCGGAATGATGTCGCCCTCGATTATTGCGTTGATCGAATCGCCGGACAAATGCCCGTTCTCATCAGGTATATGCTCTTCCCCCGGACGCTTACGCCGCTTGAGCGGGTTGACCATCACTTTGCGCAAAGCCGCAGAGCTCGCACCGATTACGCTAGTTTTCTCTACCGGAGCCATAAGAGCCCCTCCCATCCTGCCGGACTGTTACCAGGCCGGATGCGGCGCGGATCGCGTCGATGTCAGCACAATATCAGGCGATTTCGACTCAGCCCAAACTGACAAGCAAGTCATACGCTTTCTTCGTTGAATGCGCAATCAAGCTGGTGATGCGCTGGTAAAGTGTCAAGTTTGTTGACCGTCCATTTTGGTTGACACATTAGTTTGCGTGGTCCTAGAGTCCGAGTCTGACAGGAAAGGCCAATCGCTTGGCAATGGCACCGAAGGATCTTGCATCCCCGGTCGTGTCTGCGGCTCACACGGCGCAGGCGAACGATATTCAGGGGATCAGAAAGGCGCTCTACTCTACGGAGCAGCGCCGCCGGAGGGACGAGTCGGTCTGGACAGTAATTCAAGGTGTCCTCGCCCCGGTCCAATTCCTCGTATTTCTTATCAGTTTAGGCTTGGTGATCCGCACGCTTGCGACCGCTGAAGGCGCGTTAGCGGCGGACGTCTCAATCGTGATCAAGACGCTGGTTCTTTACACGATCATGGTCACGGGCTCGATCTGGGAGAAGGTCGTGTTCGGCAAATGGCTGTTTGCCGAGTCGTTCTTCTGGGAAGACGTCTTCTCGATGCTCGTCCTCGCACTGCACACGCTCTATCTCGTGATGCTGTTTGGCGGGATTGGCACGACGGATCAGCGGCTGCTGGTCGCACTCGCCGCTTATGCTGCTTATATTGTGAATGCCGGTCAGTTCCTCTGGAAACTGCGCATGGCGCGACTCGATGCAGCGCAACCTCGGGCGGTGGCAGCATGAACGTCGCCACCACCATTCCGGGCTGCGCCGAACCTCAATCCGCAGAGACAGCACGCCCGATCCTGCGTGAGCGCGGGCAGCGCGAAGTGTTCTGCGGGCTCACCGGTATCGTCTGGCTGCACCGCAAGATGCAGGACGCGTTCTTCCTCGTAGTCGGATCGCGCACCTGCGCCCACCTGCTGCAATCGGCAGCGGGCGTTATGATCTTTGCCGAACCGCGCTTTGCCACGGCGATCATGGAAGAACGCGATCTCGCCGGCATGGTGGACGCGCAAGACGAGCTAGACCGCGTGGTCGATCGCCTGCTGGCGCGTCGTCCCGACATCAAGTCGCTGTTTCTTGTCGGCTCCTGCCCGTCGGAAGTCATCAAGCTTGATCTTGCGAAGGCCGCCGAGCGGCTCGGCGCACGTCACATGCCCGAAGTGCGCATTCTGAATTATTCGGGCAGCGGGATCGAAACGACCTTCACCCAAGGCGAAGATGCCTGCCTTGCAGCACTGGTCCCGGAAATGCCCGCCAGTGCCGCTGATGCGCCGCAAGAGCTCCTGATCGTCGGCGCATTGCCGGATATCGTCGAAGACCAGTTTCTCCGTCTGTTCGACCAACTCAGCATCCAGAACGTTGGCGTGCTGCCTGCACGCAATGCCCGCGACCTGCCGCCGGTTGGCCCCAACACGCGTTACCTCCTCGCTCAGCCTTTCCTGTCAGATACGGCAATGGCGTTGGAGGGACGCGGCGCTCAGCGGCTCGATGCCCTGTTCCCGTTCGGCGCCGAAGGCACTACTGGTTGGCTCAAGGCCGCTGCCGATGCGTTCGGTATCGATGAAGCGCATTTCGACAAAGTGGTCGCTCCGGGCCGCGAACGCGCCAAGCGGGCGATTGAGCATTCACGCGGCGCATTGGCGGGCAAGCGCATCTCCTTCCTGCCGGACTCGCAGCTTGAAGTGCCGCTCGCGCGGTTCCTCGCGACCGAGCTTGATATGGTGCCTGTCGAAGTCGGCACGCCCTATCTCCACCGCGCCCACTGCGCACAGGAACTTGACCTGATCCCGCCAAGCGCGCGGATCAGCGAAGGCCAGCATGTCGACAATCAGCTCGACCGCGTGCGCGCCGACAAGCCTGATCTGACCGTCTGTGGCCTCGGGCTAGCCAACCCGCTCGAGTCCGAGGGCTTCAGCACCAAATGGGCGATCGAACTCGTCTTCTCACCGATCCACGGCTTCGACCAGGCCGGTGATCTCGCCGAACTCTTTGCCCGGCCGCTGCGGCGCCGCGACGTGCTGGAGGTATAGGCGATGCAACTCTCCGTCTGGACCTATGAAGGACCACCCCATGTCGGCGCGATGCGTATCGCGACCGCGATGGAAAAGCTGCACTATGTGCTGCACGCTCCGCAGGGCGACACTTATGCCGACCTGCTGTTCACGATGATCGAGCGGCGCGGCAAGCGCCCGCCGGTCACTTACACCACGTTTGAAGCCCGCGACCTGGGCAAGGACACCGCGCAGCTGTTTCAGGACGCCGCAATGGAAGCCGCCGAGCGGTTCCAGCCGCAGGCGATGATTGTCGGCGCATCCTGCACGGCGGAACTGATTCAAGACGATCCCGGCGGCCTGACCGAAGCGATGGACCTGCCCTGCCCGGCGATCCCGCTGGAGCTGCCAAGCTATCAGCGCAAGGAAAACTGGGGCGCGTCCGAGACATTTTACCAGATTGTGCGTCATCTTGCCGACAAAGACTTCGTTCGGACCCCGCGTGAAGGTCGTAAGGCGCGCGCGAACATACTCGGCCCGACCGCGCTGGGCTTTCGTCACCGCGATGACCTCGTTGAGATCAAGAAGATCCTCGATGCGCTGGGTGTCGAGATCAATCTTGTTGCGCCATTGGGTGCGACTCCATCGGACATCACGCGCATTGGCGCGGCCGATTTCAACATCGTTTTATATCCCGAGATTGCGGATGAAGCGGCACGCTGGCTTGAGCGCACGTTCAAGCAGCCGACCATTCGCACAATCCCTATCGGTGTGGGGGCTACGCGCTCTTTCATTACCGACGTCGCCGAGCTGGCAGGTGCAGATCCCACGCCTGCCCTCGGCGACAACCATTCCAGAATGCCCTGGTGGAGCCGGTCGGTCGATTCGACCTATCTGACCGGCAAACGGGTGTTCATCTTTGGCGACGCGACCCACGCCGTCGCCGCCGCGCGGATCGCCAAGGAAGAGCTTGGCTTCGAAGTCTGCGGCCTCGGCTGTTACAACCGCGAATTCGCCCGCGAAATCCGCGAGGCTGCCAAGCTCTACGGCGTCGAGCCGCTGATCACCGATGATCACCTCGCGGTCGAAGAAGCCATCGCCGCAGCCTCGCCAGAGTTGGTGCTGGGCACGCAAATGGAACGGCATATTGCCAAGCGCCTTGGCCTGGCCTGCGCTGTCATTTCATCGCCGGTGCATGTGCAGGATTTCCCCGCGCGTCACAGCCCGCAAATGGGGTTCGAAGGCGCGAATGTGATCTTCGATACTTGGGTGCACCCGCTGGTGATGGGACTGGAAGAACACCTGCTCACCATGTTCCGCGAGGACTTCGAGTTTTCCGACGAAGCGGGGCCTTCACACCATGCCGCACATGCACCGAAGAAAGCTGCAGTGTCGCAGCCCGAGCCTGAGGAGCAGTTGGTCGTCACGGCTCATGACGGTGCAATGTGGACGGCAGAGGCCGAGCGGGAGCTGAAGAAAATCCCGTTCTTCGTGCGCGGAAAGGCACGCCGCAACACAGAAGCCTATGCCGAGGATCAGGGCCGAGCGCAGATCGACCTCGACACGCTCTACGATGCGAAAGCGCATTATGCACGGTAGCGTCGCTGCCCCTCAGGCCCCGGTGCGGGTCGCGATTGTCACACTCGACAATCACCTCAAAGGGGCGGTTGAACGTGCGGATGAAGTTCTGGCGCAGGACAATATTTCGCTGACGCTCCACGCGGCATCCGATTGGGATCGCGACGAACAAACGCTCGACCGGACCAAAGACGCAATCGCCGAAGCCGACATCGTCATCGCGACGATGCTGTTCCTAGACGATCACGTCCGCGCGATCATGCCTTCGATCGAAGCGCGCCGCGAAGAATGCGACGCGATGGTCTGCCTGATGAGCGCCGGCGAAGTCGTGAAGCTGACCCGGATGGGCGGCTACCGGATGGACGCCCCGGCCAAGGGCCCGCTGGCACTGCTCAAGAAACTGCGCGGATCGAAGAAGCAGGGCGCCAGTTCAGGCGCAGGCCAGATGAAGATGCTGCGCCGCCTGCCCAAGATCCTCAAGTTCATTCCCGGCACCGCACAGGATGTGCGCGCTTACTTCCTGACGCTGCAATACTGGCTGTCCGGTTCGGACGAGAATGTCGTCGCGATGGTCCGCGCGCTGATTGACCGTTACGCGGCGGGCGAGCGCGAAGAACGGCGCGGCGAAACGCAGGCTGAAGCTCCCGTCGAATACCCGGAAACCGGCGTCTATCATCCCGGCGCGAAGCAACGCATTTCTGAAACGGCGCGGCTGCTGCCCAAGGCTTCGAAGAGAGATGGCGGCGGCAAAAACGGCACCGTCGGGCTGATCCTGCTGCGTTCATATTTGCTGGGGCGCGACGCGGGCCATTATGATGGCGCGATTGCAGCGTTCGAAGCGGCAGGCATGAAGGTCATTCCGGTGTTCGCCAGCGGCCTCGATGCGCGCCCGGCAATCGAAAAGTTCTTCCTCGAGCGCGGCGAGCCGACGGTCGATGCCATCGTCAACCTGACCGGCTTCTCGCTCGTCGGCGGCCCTGCCTACAATGACAGCGAAGCCGCCCGCGAAGTCCTTGGCGATCTCGACGTGCCTTACCTCGCGGCGCACGCGATCGAGTTCCAGACGATCGAAGAATGGCGCGACCGCCCGCAGGGCCTGCTGCCGCTCGAAGCGACAATGATGGTCGCGCTGCCAGAACTGGACGGCTCCATTGCTCCCAGCGTGTTTGGCGGACGAACATCCAGCATCCCCGGCGTGGTCAACAAGATGGCTTGTGATCCGGAACGCGCCGATGCGCTGGCCGCGCGGGTCCGCAAGATGATCGCACTGCGCCGCGCCGAACGCGCGGAACGCAGACTGGCAGTGGTGCTGTTCAACTTCCCACCCAACGCCGGGGCAACCGGAACGGCCGCGTTCCTTGCGGTGTATGAATCGCTGCACGCGACGCTTCAGCGGCTGGCCGACGAAGGTTATTCGGTCGAAGTCCCCGAAAGCGTCGATGCCCTGCGCGATGCAATCCTGAGCGGCAATTCGGAGCGCTTCGGCAGCGATGCCAATGTTGCCGCGCGCATCCCCGCCGACGAACATGTCCGCCGCGAACCTCATCTTGCTGAAATCGAAGCGCAATGGGGCCCCGCCCCGGGCAAGGCGCAGAGCGACGGTGGCAATATTCAGGTACTCGGCGCGCATTTCGGCAATGTGTTTGTCGGTATCCAGCCCGCCTTTGGCTACGAGGGCGATCCGATGCGGTTGCTGTTTGAAGGCAACTTTGCGCCGACCCATGCCTTCAGCGCTTTCTACCGCTGGATCCGCGAAGATTTCGGCGCACATTCGGTGCTGCATTTCGGCACGCATGGTGCGCTCGAATTCATGCCGGGCAAACAGGCTGGCATGTCAGGCGATTGCTGGCCCGAACGCTTGATTGGCGATCTGCCCAACTACTACCTCTACGCCGCCAACAACCCTTCCGAGGGGATGCTGGCCAAGCGCCGCTCCGCCGCGACACTGGTGAGCTACATGACGCCGCCGCTGGCGCAGGCGGGCCTCTACAAAGACCTCGCCGAATTGAAAGCAAGCGTCGAGCGCTGGCGGATGACCGCCGAGGACGCCGATGGCAAAGCCGAGCGCGCAGACCTCGCCGAACTGATTGCCGACCAATGCGATGCTCTGGATATCGAATGCGGCGATATCGGTGAGCTTGCCGGACGCCTCTACGAACTCGAAGCAACGCTGATCCCGCATGGTCTGCACGTGCTAGGCCGCAATCCGGCAGGCGAGCAGCGCGAAGACATGCTCGACGCGATGGTCGAGGCTGGCGGCGAAGATGCGCCGGATCGCGACACGTTTGGCGAGAAACTCGATGCCAGCGATGAACTCGGCTCGCTGATCCACGCGCTTGATGGCGGCTATGTCCAGCCCGCACCTGGCGGCGATATCGTTGCCAACCCCGATGTGCTGCCAACGGGCCGCAACATTCACGGGTTCGACCCATTCCGCATCCCCAGCGCCTATGCCTGCATGCAAGGACGCGATCAGGCGGAGCGGCTGATTGCGCGGCATGTGGAGAGCGGGGAGCCCTTCCCTGAAAGCATCGCAATGGTGCTGTGGGGCACAGACAACATGAAGACCGAAGGCGTTCAGATCGCACAGGCGATGACGCTGCTCGGCGCACGGCCACGCCGCGATTCCTATGGCCGCCTGTGCGGTGCGGAACTGATCCCGCTGGAAGAGCTAGGCCGCCCGCGCATCGACGTCGTCATGACGCTGTCGGGCATTTTCCGCGATCTGCTGCCGCTGCAAACCCGGATGCTGGCCGAAGCCGCACTGCTCGCCAGCCAGGCGGACGAAACGCCGGAAGCCAATTTCGTGCGCAAGCACAGCCTCGCGCATCAACAAAAGCATGGCTGCGAGATGGAAACCGCCGCATTGCGGGTCTTCTCCAATGCCGAGGGCGCATATGGCGCGAACGTCAATCAGATGATCGACGGCGGCGTGTGGGCTGATCCCGATGAGCTCGCCAATGCTTTCGAGATCAACAAGGGCTTTGCCTACGGCGTCAATGGTACGCCGGTTCAACACCGCGAACTCCTGCAAAGCGCGCTTGGCGGAGTGGATTTCACCTACCAGAACCTCGAAAGCGTCGAGCTCGGCATCAACGATGTCGATCAATATGTCGACGGACTTGGCGGCGTCAGCCGCTCCGTGGCGAAGGCGAAGGGTGCAGAGGCACCCGTTTACATCCTCGATGCGACACGCGGCAAAACCAAGGTTCGCACCCTGTCCGAACAGATTGATCTCGAGGCGCGTACCCGCACGCTTAACCCGAAATGGTTCGAGGGCATGCTCGATCACGGCTTCGAAGGTGTGCGCGCGATCGAAGGGCACGTGACGAGCACGCTGGGATGGTCGGCCACGACCGGCCAGGTCGCTCCATGGGTCTACCAGAAGATTTCCGAGACCTTCGTGCTCGACGACGCGATGCGCGAACGTCTCGCGCAGCTCAATCCGAAAAGTTCCGCCCGTGTGGCTGGCCGCTTGCTCGAAGCCTGCGACCGCGAGCTTTGGGCGCCGGACGAAGAAACACTCGCCGCACTGCGTGAAGCAAATGATGAGCTCGAAGATCGCCTCGAGGGCGTCTTCGTGGCCGAATGAGATAGACAGAGGGATCGTCTGATATGAACCTGCAAACACCGAAGTCCAGCTTCACAAAGCCTGATGGCGAAGGCTCCGTCCAGGTCCAGCTCGATCCGAATGACAAGATCAAGGGCGCAAAGGTTTTCGCGGTCTATGGCAAGGGCGGCATCGGAAAATCAACAACGTCTTCAAACCTTTCCGCTGCGTTCTCAAAGCTTGGTCACAGGGTTCTGCAGATCGGCTGCGATCCCAAGCATGACAGCACCTTCACGCTGACCAAGAAGCTGATGCCGACTGTCATTGATGTGCTTGAAACGGTTGAATTTCATAGCGAAGAGCTGCGGCCCGACGATTACATGTTCGAAGGCTATAACGGCGTAATGTGTGTCGAGGCTGGCGGACCTCCAGCTGGCACCGGCTGCGGCGGCTACGTTGTCGGACAGACGGTCAAGCTGCTCAAACAGCACCACCTGCTCGAAGATACCGACGTCGTCATTTTTGACGTGCTGGGCGATGTTGTGTGCGGCGGCTTTGCTGCCCCGCTGCAACATGCCGAGCGCGCGCTGGTTGTTGCTGCCAACGATTTTGACAGCATCTTCGCGATGAACCGGATCGTCGCCGCTATCGCTGCGAAATCGAAGAATTACGATGTGCGCCTTGCTGGCGTGGTCGCCAACCGCAGCCGCGAAACCGACGAGATCGATCGCTTCTGCGACAAGATCGGTATGCAGCGCCTCGCACATTTCCGCGATGTCGATGCAATCCGCCGCTCGCGCCTGAAGAAATGCACGCTCTTCGAAATGGGCGACGATCCCGAAGTGGTCGCCGCACAGGACGAATATCTCCGCCTCGCCGCGATGCTGTGGGCCGGGGTCGATCCTTCGACTGCCGTCCCGATGAAGGATCGCGACATCTTCGATTTCCTGGGGTTTGAATGATGGCTACACGCTCGCACACTCCGTATGACGACCGCCGCGAGGCACTGGCGACCTATTTCGACAGCACCGCGCGGCAGGCCTGGATCGATCTGACATCCGACACGAAAGTCAGCGGTATTCGAGCAACCGTGCGCGCGGGCCGCGACGAAATGCGCAAGACGCTGCTCAGCTGGTTGCCAACCGATTTGCGCCGCACGCAGGTGCTCGATGCTGGCTGCGGGACTGGCGCACTGGCAATCGGAGCCGCCTGCCGCGGTGCCGAAGTGACCGGCGTCGATGTTGCGGGCGGGCTGGTCGAAGTGGCGCGTCAACGCACGCCTTCGTTCATCGGGCACGGACGCATTCGCTGGGCGTCGGGCGATATGCTCGACCCAGCATTCGGCACTTTCGCGCATATCGTCGCTATGGACTCGCTGATCCATTATTCGCCCGAAGATCTGGTCACTGCACTGGCTGAACTCAGCGAGCGCACCACAGGTTCGATCCTGTTCACCTTTGCCCCGCACACGAAGATGCTCGGCGCGATGCACAAGGTCGGTAAGTTCTTTCCCAAGAGCGACCGTTCGCCCGCCATCGTTCCGGTCGAAGAAGCCGAATTGCGAGCCAAACTAACCCGGCTTGAAGGCTGGATGATCGGCCGCACGCAGCGTGTCTCAAGCGGGTTCTACACCTCGCAAGCTCTCGAACTGGTGAAGCGCGGATGAGCAAAGCCGCCCGCCCTGCTCCAAAGATCAGCCAGGCGATGATCGCCTGGTTGCCCTTTGCGGATGCGGCGAGCACTGAGCTGCCGCTCAAGCAATTGCTGCGCCTGTCGCTATTCCAGTTCAGCGTCGGCATGGCGGCGGTGCTGCTCAACGGCACGCTCAACCGGGTGATGATCGTCGAACTGAGCGTTCCGGCGTGGATCGTCGCGTTGCTGATCGCCGTTCCACTGCTCGTCGCACCTTTCCGCGCGCTGATCGGGCACAAATCGGATACGCATAAATCGGCGCTCGGCTGGCGGCGCGTGCCATACATCTGGTTCGGATCGCTGCTGCAGTTTGGCGGTCTGGCGATCATGCCTTTCGCCTTGCTGTTGCTAAGCCGCCCGGACACTTATCCAGTGAGCATTATCGCCGCTGCAGGAGCATTTCTGCTGACAGGCGCGGGTTTCCACATCACGCAGACGGCGGGCCTTGCGCTCGCGACCGACCTTGCCCCCGAAGACAAGCGCCCGCGCGCTGTGGCGCTGCTCTACGTCATGCTGCTTGTCGGCATGATGTTCTCCGCCTTTGTCATTGGCGGCCTGCTGATCGAGTTTTCGACCACGCGGTTGGTGCAGGTCATTCAGGGCGCGGCTGTCCTGACGATGATCCTGAACCTTACGGCTCTGTGGAAGCAGGAAGCCCGCGCTCCCGAGCGGACCAAGGCCAACCCCGATGCACCGACATTCCGCGAGCTTTGGAACGCCTTCGTGCGCGATGGTCGCAATGCCCGGCTGCTGACAGCCATCGGTATCGGCGCTGCTGGTTTCGCGATGCAGGACGCGCTGCTCGAACCCTATGGCGGCGAAGTGCTCGGCCTGTCGGTTGGCGCGACCACGGCACTCACCGGAGCATGGGCTTTCGGCGCGCTGCTCGGTTTCATGCTCTCGGGCCGCGCGCTGGCACGCGGTGGAGACCCGCTGCGGATTGCAGGCACCGGCCTTGTCACCGGGATCGCTGCATTCCTGCTCGTGCTTTTTGCCGCACCTTTCGGATCACCTCTGATGCTCTTCGGAGGCGCAACCGCCATCGGGCTTGGCCTGGGCCTCTTCTCGGTCGGGACGCTGATCGAAGCGATGAACCTCGCCAAAAGCGAAACCGCTGGCCTTGCGCTCGGTGCATGGGGCGCCGTGCAAGCGACCTGCGCAGGCGTGGGCATCGCATTGGGTGGAGCGATCCGCGACACTGTTTCCTGGCTCGCTGCCGACGGCAGCCTGTCCGCCGTCCTCGCCACCCGCGCGACCGGATATGGCACAGTCTACTTTCTCGAAATCCTGCTGCTTATCGCAGGTCTCGCCGCGATCGGACCGTTGGTCGGCCACGCTCGCAGAACCACCAACGATTCCCGGGACAGCGCCGGTCAGCCGTTCGGCCTGCGCGAATTCCCGACATGAAGGGGTCTGTCCCCGGCGGCTGCCGCCTCAGCCGCTCTTTCGAATGAGAGGAAAGTACAATGCAAAGTGAAGGTGTGACATACATTGTCGGGACATTCGATGTCGCTGAACTGACATTCCTGGCCTTCTTCGTGTTCTTCATCGGGCTGGTCTTGTACCTGAACCGCGAAAGCCGCCGCGAAGGCTACCCGCTGGAGCATGAGCAAAGCGGTGTCGTGGAATCGAAAGAATCGATCTTCGACGGCGAAAAGAAGACCTTCAAGCTCCCGCATGATCGCGGAACCTATGTGCCCGAAGATGTGGCGCGAGACGAGCTCTCCAAAGTCGGAAACATCCCTGCCAAACAGGCATTCGGCGCCGGTGGTGCTCCATGGGTCCCTACGGGTGACGCCATGAAAGACGGTATGGGTCCGGCTGCGTTTGCGCAGCGCGAAGACTATCCCGACCTAACTTATGATGGCCGCCCGCGCATCGTTCCGATCGGAGACAGCCACGAGATCGAAATCGCTCCGAACGACCGGGATCCGGTCGGCCTGCCGGTTTATGACGCGAACAAGAAGCTCGCTGGCACCGTCAGCGATGTCTGGGTCGATCAGGCCGAACACATCATCCGTTACCTCGAAGTGACGACCAATTCTGGCAAGAAAGTCCTCGCGCCAATGATGGTTGCTGCGCTTCAGGGCAAAGGCTTCCTCGGCGGCATCACTCCGCTGGTGGATGACCAGACGGAGCTGATCGATATCGACGCGATCACCGCCGAGCAGTTCGAGGATGTGCCTGCGCTGGCAACACCCGGCCAGATCACGCGCCTCGAAGAGGATAAGATCCAGGCCTATTACGGCGGCGGTTACATGTATGCGACCGCAGAGAGGGGCGAGCCGTGGCTCTGAGCACACCCGCTCCCGCACATTCCTCGCCTTTCGACGAGGAAATGGGGCCAACGGCGCATGGCGATCCAATGGGAACGCCTGCGCAGGATGAGCGCATCTTGTGGAAGGGTCAGCCAAGCCTGCCAATCCTTGCCCGCAGCGCGTTTCACACTCGGAAGGTAGGGCTGTACTTTGTCGGCCTGATCGCGGTCTCGCTGTTCTTCGGCAACGTGAACAGCGCGATTGTCTGCGCGGTGCTCGGCGTGGCCGGTGTTGCCGTGTTGCAGGGCCTAGCCTGGCTCAGCGCGCGCAGCACGGTCTACATCCTCACCGACACCCGACTGATCATGCGCATCGGCATGGCGATCGAGACGCGCATCAATGTGCCGCTGAAGCATATCGGCGCGGCGCATCTGAAGGACCGCGGTAACGGGCACGGCGACATTGCGATGGAGCTGAACGGCGAACGGATGCTCGGTTACCTGCTGCTGTGGCCGCATGCTCGCCCGTTCCAGTTCGGCCGTCCGCAGCCCATGCTGCGCGCCGTGCCGGAAGCGGCGAAGGTCGCGGAAATCCTCGCGGAAGCCTGCGCGAAATTCGAAGCGATTGAGCGGAATTTGACCGAGATCAAAGAAGCGGATGCGCCAGGCGGTAAGCAGGTGAACGGCCCTACTGCGCACGCGCAGCGGGGCTCGCGTTCGAAAGCTCCCCATGGGCTGTCGGATACTGATCTGGAGGGAGCGCCAGCATGATCGTCGCAGCCATCGTTCGGACGTATGAAGAGGACGAGATTACCGTCCACAAAGTGCCGATCGCCATGATGGGCGGGATCGTGGCACTCTCAGTCGCGCTGACCGCGTCGGTCACGTTCGGCTTCTTCGACCGCGAGGCTGTACCAAGCGAAGTCCGCGCTGCTGCGGGCACAACAACAATTGCGACCCGGTCGCTGCAATTCTTCGACGAGCCGGACGGCACTGTGCGCGTTGAAGATGGCATCAGTGGCGCAGAGATCGCGAGTTTTGGACCAGGTACAGGCGGCTTCGTGCGCTCCACAGCGCGCAGCCTGGTTCACAAACGGCGCATTCGCGGCATCGGCGCGGCAACACCATTCGAACTGATCGAATGGGACGACGGCGCTCTGACCCTGCGCGATACCACCACCGGCGGCACGGTCGAACTTGCTTCATTCGGCAAGGACAACCGCAAGATTTTCGCCGACATGCTTGAAAAAGGAACACGCTAATGACGACGATGGCCCAGGGATCGGCCAGTATGTCGGCCAACAGTGCGAGGCAGTTTGAAACGCCTTGTACGATATCGGTCGAGCAAAGCTCCGATCATTTTCATGCGCATGTCGACCTGTCCGACGATGTCGAGATCGAACCGGGCGACAAGGTTCGGGTCCACGGCGACCCCATCTCCATTCCGTTTGGCAGCAAAGCGGTGTTCGAACGAACCGCCACGGTAACCCGTGCAGGACCGGTGAAGCGTGCCCTGACGCGCCTCGCCGCCTATTTCGATTTGGCCGAACTTTACGAAGTCAGCTTCAACGCCGGGAGGATCAAATGAACGCGCATGCCTCTATCAAAGGGGCCTCAATCGCTGCCGCGCCCGCCGAGGCACCTGTCGACAAGGGCCCGATCACCAAAGAAGACGCGATGGCCATCGCCACGCAGAACACGATGCTGGCTCCGCGCTTCTACACCACCGATTTCGACGCTCTCGATGCGATCGATGTCTCGCTCGTTCGCGAAGAATGGGATGATCTGATCGAGGAAATGATCGGTGACCCGAACAAGAAGCACTTCCGCCACAATGAAAAGTTCCACGGCGTGATCGAAGGTCTTGAGCCTGAGCTGCGCGCCGAGTTCACCGATTTCCTCGTGAGCTCGCTAACGTCGGAATTCTCCGGCTGCGTACTTTATGCTGAAATCGCCAAGCGGACCAAGAACCCTGATGTGAAGCAGCTGTTCAAACTGCTCGCCCGCGATGAAAGCCGCCATGCCGGTTTCATCAATGAATCGCTGAAAGATGCGGGGATCGGTGTCGATCTTGGTTTCCTGACCCGCACCAAGAAATACACGTTCTTCAAGCCGAAATTCATTTTCTACGCGGTCTATCTGTCGGAGAAGATCGGCTACGCGCGGTACATTGCGATCTACCGCCATCTCGCCGCGAACCCGCAGAACAAGTTCCACCCGATCTTCGACTGGTTCGAGGAATGGTGCAATGACGAGTTCCGCCACGGTGAAGCCTTCGCGATGCTGCTGCGGGCCGATCCCAAGCTGCTGGAAGGCGCGAACAAGTTGTGGGTGCGGTTCTTCCTGCTGTCGGTCTACGCGACGATGTATGTGCGCGATCACAACCGTCCGGTGTTCCACGCGGCGCTCGGCGTCGATCCGACCGAGTACGATTACAAGGTATTCGGCATCACCAACGAAATCAGTCGTCAGGTCTTCCCGGTCGAGCTCGACATCGATGACCCGGCTTTCCGCCGCCGGATGGAGAACCTGCGCAAGGCCTCCAACCGCATCGACGCAGGCAAGGAGCGCGGCGGTGTCGTCGGCATGGCACAGCGCGTCGGCGGCATGGCGAGCGCGGGGTATAACTTCGCGCGGATGTATTTCCACCGGACCAAACCAAACACTCTGCCGCAATCGATCCGGCTCCAGCCTGCATGGTAAGTTGGAGCGGCCATATTGTACCGTTCATGGTGACGGTGGCGATCTGGTTTATCGCGACCGGGCTGATTGCCTGGGCGGATAATCGTGAGCGCGGAACGTTTTTGAAGAGCCTGATTATCGGCGGCATCGGCGGCGTTGCCGGATTGATCGCCATTTGGGTCGCATCCTACTCTGTGTCGGTCGGAGCGGTCTACATCGCCTTCATCGGCGCATTGCTGGTTTGGGCGTGGCACGAGATTGGCTTCCTGACCGGAGCCGCCGCAGGGCCGCGCCGCACCCCCTGCCCGCCCGAAGCCAAGGGCCTCGATCGCTTTACGCAGGCCAGCGCCACCGTAATGAATCACGAGATCGCGCTGGCGCTCACCGCGCTCATGCTGATCTCGCTTTCATGGAATGCACCCAATCAGATCGGCGCAACGGTGTTCGTCCTGATGTTCGGCTTGCGGTTGCTGTCGAAGATCAACCTGTTTGTCGGCGTGCCCAACTCGACCACCGAGATGCTGCCGCCGCATCTCGATTATCTGAAGACCTATTTCGGCCCCAACCGCATGACCGCATTGCTGGCCATGTCGATCATCGCAATCCTTGGCGTTGCCGCGTGGTTTGCAAGCCTGGCGATGGCCGCGCCGATGGGCAGCGCCGAGATGGTCGGTGCGACACTGCTTTTCGCGCTGACACTGCTCGGCGCGCTCGAACACATCTTTCTCGCACTGCCGTTTCGCGACGGATTGCTGTGGGGCTGGGCGCTTCCAAAACGCTCTGGCGCCAAAATACAATCGAATACGAGCATTTGAGCCTAGATATGAAAACGACTTGGGAAACAGAGGGAAAGCCCATGGATTACGAACAATTCTTCGCCAGCGAGCTGGACGGCGTTCGCGAAGAGGGGCGTTACCGCGTCTTCACCGATATCAAGCGGCATCGCGGGAAGTTCCCACATGCAACGCGCTTTATCGAGGATGAGACGCAGGCTGTCACCGTGTGGTGTTCGAACGACTACCTCGGCATGGGCCAGCACCCCAAAGTGCTCGAAGCGATGCACGACACGCTGGATGAATGCGGAGCAGGTGCTGGCGGCACGCGCAATATCTCCGGCACCAATCACTATCATGTGGAGCTGGAGCGCGAACTGGCCGACCTTCACGGCAAGGAAAGCGCGCTGCTGTTCACATCGGGCTATGTTTCGAACTGGGCCGGGCTTGGCACCCTTGCGGGCAAAATTCCTGGATGCGTCGTCTTCTCGGACGCCCTGAACCACGCCTCCATGATCGAAGGCATCCGCCACAGCCGCGCCCCCTACAAGATCTGGGCGCACAATGATCCGGAAGACCTGGACCGGATGCTGTCGGAATATGGTCCGGACGTTCCCAAACTGGTCGCGTTCGAAAGCGTCTATTCGATGGACGGCGACATCGCACCCATCGCGGAGATCCTCGACGTCTGCGAAAAACACGGCGCGATGAGCTACATCGACGAGGTTCACGCGGTTGGCCTCTACGGTCCGCGCGGCGGCGGCATTGCCGAACGTGAAGGCCTGATGGACCGGATCACCGTGATTGAAGGCACATTGGGCAAAGCATACGGCGTCATGGGCGGCTATATTGCTGCCTCGGCCAATCTGGTCGATTTCGTGCGCAGCTTTGCCAGCGGCTTTATCTTCTCAACCGCCCTGCCTCCGGCAGTTGCTGCGGGCGCTGCGGCGAGCATTCGCCATCTCAAGCAAAGCGATGAAGAGCGCGAGATGCAGCGCGACCGGGTGAAAACCGTCCGGCGCAAGCTCGACATCATGGGCATCCCGCATCTCGACAATCCGAGCCACATCATCCCGGTGATGGTGGGCGACGCGCACAAGTGCAAACGGATCAGCGACTGGCTGATGGACAATCACGGCATCTATGTGCAGCCGATCAATTATCCGACGGTTCCGGTCGGCACCGAGCGCCTACGGCTGACGCCTTCACCGGTGCACAGCGACGGCGATATCGATGCGCTGATCAACGCGCTGAGCGAGATCTGGTCGCAATGTGAGCTCGCCCGGATGGCCACCGCCGCATGAGGTACAAGTCCCCGCGCAGCTGAGAGCGAAGCGTCGTGAGCGACGCCTTCCTGTCACCAAGTCTCAGCAGCGCAAACGAAAAGGGCGGCGTGGTTTCCCACGCCGCCCTTTTTGATTTGGCTTTTGCGCCGGATGCTTAGTTGAGCATGCCGTCGGCTTCGGCCTGTTCGAAAATCTCGGTGAACTCACGACCGGCAAGACCCGGATGGCTCACGCCTTTCGCAGCTTCGAGGTTGGCGGTCATGCCTTCACCCTCGACGATGATCAGGCCGATCATGCCAGCGGCGTAGTGCGGAACGCACTGGTAACCGTAGATACCTGGCAGTGGCAGAACGTAAGACACTTCCTGGTTGATCTCGCCTTCCCAGCCACGTGCGCCTTCTGGCAGCATGTCGGCGATCGACGACGACTGGTGGGTCGGATCGGTCGGCACGAAACGTACGGTGTCGCCAACCTTCGCCTTGATCAGGCGCGGCTTGAACACCTGAAGGCCACTCGGCTCATCGGGATCGCGGGTGTACATGTTGATGTCGATGACAGTGCCGTTGGCTTCGACTTCGGGAGCCTCAGGAGCAGCAGCTTCGGTCGAAGCAGCTTCTTCCGTTTCAGTTGCTTCGGTGGCCGCAGCTTCGGTCGCTTCCTCGGTCGGCTCTTGATACGGGCTCTCGCCGCAGGCCGAAAGAGTGGCCATGCTGGCAACGGCGACCGCTGCCAAAAGTGTATTACGCTTCATATTCAGTCTTCCCTCTGATGACTCAACTTCTCCCGCGACACCGCAGGCCATAAGCCCATTTTTCACGCATTGAAAGCGGGGCTTAGTACTCCGCACGGCATGACGTGATACCCACTTATGCGACCCTACAACGCACGAGCTGCGATGAGTTTCCCAGATAATCCTGACCGCTCAGCCATATCCCTTTGCGGGATGATGAGGCACCGCTGCTTGCCATGCGAAACCGCGACGCTAAACAACTCGGCATGGAACCCAAGAAAACGCCCTGGCACGCCCGCTTCGCAGTCACACTCGCTCTGCTGCTCCCTGTTTATTTCGCTGTAGCAGCGCTCGGCACCAAGATCGGGCTTTGGAGCTGGCAGGTTGGGCTTGGCTCACTCGTCATCGGTGCGGGTCCGATGCTGCTAGGGATTGTTGCAGCGGTTGCAGCCGTCTCGCTCATTCTCATCATGCGCAAGGCGCCGCGCAAAGGCTGGGCCTTGCCGCTGATTGCATTGGTGATCCCGGTTGGCGTTTTCGGCTTTCTCGGCACCGTGGGCACAACCGCGAGCGCGAACCCAATCCACGATGTTTCAACCGACACCGCCAATCCGCCGACTTTCTCTGAAGCCACCATGGCAGCGCGTGCGGAAATCGATGCAAACCCGGTCAGCGACTACGCAACTCCGCTCGGCGAGATCGACTGGTGGGCCGACAAGGCAAGCGATGAATTAAAAGCGAAGTCGCATGCGCAGATCGTTGAAGAACTCTATCCCGACCTTCGGTCTATCGGCTATCGTGCAGGCAGCGAGGTTTCCGTGCTCGAAGATGTTGCCGCAGCGATGCGAGACATTGGGTTGAGCGAGGTCACCAAGAAGCCGGTTGAGGGCCGAGTTGAAGGTGTGGCCGAAACGTTCTGGTTCGGGTTCAAGGACGATGTTGTCGTTCGTGTTGCCGATGAAGGGATCGATATTCGCTCAGTCAGCCGCGTCGGGGTAAGCGACCTTGGCGCGAACGCCGCAAGAGTGGAAGAACTCGTCGCCGCCATAAAGGCGCGCGGCAACGAATAAGTGAGCGCTATTTGTTGAAGAGCGCCGCCGCCATGGCGCTGCGCTGAAACACCGTCAGCACGCATAGCCCCGCGTAAGCGTAGGCGATCATGCTGAACCATGCTGGAAACAGGCACATCGCGATGAACACCGCGATGGTCTCTCCGCCTTCGGCCAGACCCGTGGAGTAGAAGAAGCTCTTCTTCCCATGCTCTTCGGTTACTTTCCCGCGCTCGGCAGCGATGACAGCGAAGGCAAGAAAGCTGACGCCAGTCAGCACGAAGCTCGCGACAAGCACCAGAGCTGGCAGGGTATTCTCAGCCGCCATGATGCCGAAACCGAGCGGGATCGAAACATAGAAGGCGAAGTCGGCGACAATGTCGAAATAGCCGCCCAAAGCTGTCGGCCCGCGAACACGCGCGACCGCACCATCCAGTCCATCAAGCAGCCGGTTGGTTATGATCAGCGCGAGCCCCAGCCACACTTGCCCGAACGCAATCGCAACCGCCCCGACCAGTCCCAACGCCAGGCCGCTGAAGGTGAGCATGTTTGCGCTGATGCCCATGCCCGCCAACATGCTGCCGATGCGGTTGAGCGGCGGATCAATCAGCGGGCGCACCTTCGCGTCAAACATCTGTGCGGCCCAACCTCACCACGTCACCAAACCGATCCACGCGCCGGTCATCGCAGTCGCGATATTGCCTGCGATCCAGCTCTTGATCCCCAACCCAGCCGCCTCCGCCCGCCTTTCAGGGCAAAGCGTACCAATGGTCGAGACCAGCAGGCCAATGCTCGCCAGATTGGCGAAGCCGCACAAAGCGTAGGTCACGATCAGAAGCCCGCGCGGGCTGAAGGTGTCTGGTGGCAGGCCCGAGAGTTCGAGATAAGCAACATATTCATTGAGGATCGCCTTGGTCCCCATCAGACCGCCCGCCGCTTGCGCTTCGCTCCACGGTACGCCGATCAGCCACATCAACGGGGCAAAGACCCAGCCGAACACGCGCTTCAAGGTTATCGGTTCGTCGCCAACCAGCGGAAGCAGCGCCAGCGCCATGTCGACCAGTGACACCAACGCGAACACCACGATGATCACTGCAATCACCGCCAGGAACAGCTGCATCCCGTCCATCGTGCCCTTGACGATGGCATCGATGCTGCTTTCAAACTTGAGGCCGGGTTCGTCCTTGTCGACATCGGTCACGACCGCATCGGCGCTTGCGTCCGGCACCATCAGCTTCGCGATGAGCAGCGCAGCAGGCAGGGAGATCAGCGAGGCTGAAATCATATGACCGACCGCATCAGGTACGGTCTTTGAA
This sequence comes from uncultured Erythrobacter sp., assembly GCF_947499705.1. Lineage (NCBI taxonomy): Bacteria > Pseudomonadati > Pseudomonadota > Alphaproteobacteria > Sphingomonadales > Erythrobacteraceae > Erythrobacter > uncultured Erythrobacter sp. Next base: position 2,140,615 of record NZ_CANMPJ010000001.1, read on the forward strand.
AGCGTCGTCGCATAGAGCACGAGAACCGCTCCGCTGATCGAGGCCATAGCGAGCACCATCACCTGAAACAGTTCGGCCCGGCTCATTTTGGCGAAATAGGCACGCACCACCAGCGGGCTCTCGACCACGCCGAGAAACATGTTTGCCCCGCCCGAGAGTCCGACGACGCCGCTGACACCTAAAGTCCGCCGCAGCAGGAATGACAGGCCATTCACAAGCCAGCGCAGCACGCCCCAATGCCACAGCACGGCAGCAAGCGCGGAGAACACGATAACCAGTGGCAGGATCTGAAACGCAATGATTACAGGAGGGTCAACGCCGTCTTTCAACTCGAATGGCAATGGCGCCCCACCGAGATAGCCGAACATGTAGGAGGCACCGTCTGCCGTTGCGCGCTCAATCGCGGCGACACCGGCATTGGCGTATTGCATCAGCGACCAGACGAACGGGACGCGCACGATCAGCAATGCCAAGGCGCCTTGCAGCGCAAGCGCGCCGAAGATCCAACGCCACCCCGGACGGTCGGCGCGGCTTTCGCTCAGTCCCCACGCGAGCAGCAACAGCACCGCAATGCCGATGATCCCGCGCAGTTGGTCAAACAGTTCCAAAGCGCGTCCTAACCGCGCATCCAGTTGTGGTATTTCTCAACATAGGTGAGCAGCTTTTCAGGCTTGTTCGCCTTCTTCCAATTTCCGGCTGCAAACTTGTTGGCCTCTGCCATCGTCGGGTAGGAATGGATCGTTCCGAGGATCTTGTTGAGCCCGATCTTGTACTTCATCGCCAGCACATATTCGGCCAGCAGCTCACCCGCATGGCTGCCGACGATGGTCGCGCCAAGCACATTGTCCTTACCAGGCGGGGTCAGTACTTTGACGAACCCCTTGGTCTCGCTTTCGGTGATCGCGCGGTCGAGATCATCGAGACCGTAAGTAGTGACTTCGTAGTCGACACCCTGCTCTGTCGCTTCGGTTTCGTTGAGGCCGACGCGGGCGACTTCGGGGTCGAGGAAGGTCACCGCCGGGATGACGCTGTAATCTGCCTTGAACTTCTTGAACTGGCCGAACAGCGCGTTGACGCTGGCGAACCATGCCTGATGGCTGGCGGTGTGGGTGAATTGGTAGGGACCGGCGACGTCACCCGCCGCGAAGATGTTCGGGAATTTTGTGGCGAGGAATTCATCGGTGACCACTGTCTTGGCAGTGTCCACGCCGAGTTCCTCTAGGCCATAACCCGAGAGCCGCGCCGCACGTCCAACGGCGATGATCAACGCGTCATAGGGGACTTGCTTCTCTGCCCCATCATGCTCGACGACGAGGGCGCCATCGGCGACGCGCAGTGCCTTGTGATCGGTCAGCACGGTCACACCGGACTCTTCGAGTGACGACTTGGCAAGCGCGGACACGTCCTCGTCTTCACGGCCCAGCACGCGCGGTGCCATCTCGACCTGAGTCACATTCGAGCCGAGTCGGGCAAGTGCCTGTGAAAGCTCGCAACCGATGGGGCCGCCGCCCAGCACCGCCACGCGCTTCGGCGCTTCGTCCATCTCGGCGAAGGCTTCCCACATCGTGTCACTGGTGAGGTAACCGCTGTCCTCCAGCCCTTCGAGCGGCGGCACGAATGGTTCCGCCCCGGCGGCGATGACGATACTGCGGGTCGTGAGACGCTGCGGAGTCCCATCCCCTTGGCCATCATTGCGCGCGATCTCGACCGTCCATGGGTCGATCACCTTAGCGTAGCCTTCAACCACATCGACGCCGAGATCGGTGTAGCGCTCAACGCTGTCATGCGGCTCGATAGTCTTGATGATGTCCATCACCCGGGCGATGGTTTCGCGAAACGGCACTTCGGGTTCGATGGGCTTCAAACCATACTTGTCGGCATGGCGCATCTGAGATGCGACCTTGGCGCTCTTGATCAGTGCTTTGGACGGGACACAGCCGGTATTGAGGCAGTCGCCGCCCATCTTGTTGGCTTCGACCAGCGTCACCTTCGCCTTGACGGTAGCGGCAATCAGCGAGCTGACGAGCCCAGCGGAGCCCGCGCCGATGACTACAAGGTTACGGTCGAAACTCTTGGGCTTGGTGAAGCCCTTATAGACCTTGCGGCGCTTGATGATGCCGATGATCCCCTTGGCGACCCATGGAACAATGCCGAGGAACACGAAGGAACCAATGAGGACAGGCGACAGCAGCCCTGAGGTGGTCTCAATCTGTGCCAGCTGCGTGCCCGCATTCACGAACGCAATGGTTCCAAGGAACATTCCGATCTGGCTGACCCATGCGAAGGTCCATGTTTTGATCCGGGTCAGGCCGAAGACAAGATTGATCACGAAAAACGGTACAGCAGGGATCATGCGAAGCGTGAAGAGGTAGAAAGCACCATCGCGCTCCAGCCCTTCGTTGATGCTCTTCAGCCGGTCACCAAAGCGCGCTTCGATGCTGTCGCGCAGCACGAACCGCGAGGCGAGGAAAGCAAGCGTGGCGCCGAGTGTCGAGGCGAACGATACCAGGATAGTCCCGGTCACCAGACCGAACAGCGCCCCTGCTGCCAGCGTCATGATCGCCGCTCCGGGCAGGGAAGCAGCAGTGACCGCAACGTAAATCAGGAAAAACACGCCCAGAACCAGCGTGGGATTGTCGCGGTAGAACCCCTGCGCGTCATCGACGGCCTGCTTGATCCCTTCAAGCGACAGATAAGTGCCGAGATCGAAGTAGAAATAGGCCGCGACGATGGCGGCGAGCGCAGCGATGATGAGAATTTTCTTCATGAATGTCCCTTCGTGCGCTTGGGTTCGGCGTCGGCGCGCGGTTGGTTAAGTAATCCGGCTACTGCCCGGACGCCAAACGCGCGTAGGTGCCTATCCAGCGTTTGTCGATCCAGCGTTTGAGCTTGGCAGCCCAGCGTCCCTGTGCAGCGAAGGCGCCGTAGCTCGCAATTGCCGATCCGTTCCCGGTCGAGAGCAGATACAGGCTCGCCGGTCTTGGCTGGTAGGATTGGCTTGGCGTTTCGCCAGATAGGGCAGCTCTGAGGTTCCTTGCCAGAACTGGTCCTGTGTGGACGGCGTGCACACCGGAATGCGGCACGTCTCGATCCTGCCGCGCAGCAACGTCGCCCGCGGCGAAGATATTGCGGTGAGAGATAGAGCGCTGATGCCGGTCGACCGCAATAAAGCCGTCCAAGTCGCAATCCACGCCAATGGCGGCGCGGTTAACCGGTGCAGCGCTGCCCAAGGCAGCGACGATCAGGTCGACCGGTTCGAGCGAATGGTCGCCTGCCTGCAAGTGACCATCCAGCAGCTGCGCATCAGATTCAATCAGGTGGATAGTCTGCGCCGCGAGTTCGGCCCTCACGCGGGTCCGGACACCGCCTGTGAAGCCGGGTAGCAACCCTTCACTGCCCGCGACCAAGGTCACTCCAGGGCAAACGTCCGAGCTTCCGCTGTTCCGCAAACCAAAAGCCAGCTCGACCCCGCCAGCCCCGCCGCCAATAACTGCGATCCGCTTCTCGCGAACCTCGTTGGTCGCCATCCAATCATCCAGATGCGCCACGAAAGCGTTGATCGGGCGGATATCCAGCAGGCGCGGATCCTGGCCGAGGATAGCCCCCGCTCGGCCAACCCCGCCCGTATCAAGCGACGCAATATCGAAATCCAAGGGGCCACTGGTTTCAGTTTCGATCCGCCGCGCGTCACCGTCGATGCCGATGCACCGGTCCAGCACCAGTTCGACGCCTGCTCTCTGCGCCAGCCCGGCCAGATCGACCAAGCCCTCATCGCGGGCATACTCGCCTGCGATCCAGCCCGGCACCATGCCGGAATAGCGCAATCTCGGTGAAGGCGTGATCAGCGTGGTTCGGGCGGGCGCACCATGCTTGATCCAATCGGCCAGCACCGCGACGTGTGCGTGCCCTCCCCCGATAAGCAGCAGGTGCTTTTCGCTCACGCTCAGCCGCGCGCAGCCTTGGCGATTGCGACGGCTTCTTCAGCGAGCTTTGTGACTGCGCCTAGGTCTCCGGCAGCCACAGCGTCTTTCGGCGTCAGCCAACTGCCGCCGCATGCAAGCACGTGATCCAGCGCGAGGAAGTCGGGAAGGTTCGCCGCCGACACACCGCCGGTTGGCATAAAGCGCATTTCGCGGAACACCGAACCCAAGGCCTTCAGCATCGGCACACCGCCTGCAAGGCTGGCCGGGAAGAACTTCACTTCGCGCAATCCCAGAGCGTAAGCGCGCTGCACTTCGCCGGCGGTCATCGTGCCGGGGAAGAACGGGATGCCTTCAGCCACGCAATATTCGGCGATTTCGTCGACCAGGCCGGGTGAAACGATAAATTCCGCACCCGCGTCGCGGACCTGCTTTGCCTGATCCAGCGTCAGGACCGTGCCCGCGCCAACGATCATCCGCTCTCCGCGAGCGACCATGGCTTTCATGCCTTCGAGCGCGCCTTCGCTGCGCAGCACAACCTCGATCACGCCAAGCCCGCCCGCTTCCAACGCCTGCGCGGTTGCTAATGCACGCTCAGGGTCGCTGTCATTGACCAGCGGCACCACCGGCGCTGCGTTCAAGTGATCGGATAGGCTGGACATGACGTTTCCCTCTGAAAGCTTGTTTGCTCGCGCTTTGTGATGCGCCTCAAACCTCCCATGCAATCATGCGCTGCGATTCTCCAGCCATATTTCAACCGCGCGCACAGGTGAGCCACTGGAACCTCTAGAGCGGGTGCGCGTTCGGATAGCGTTGTGATGAGAATTACTCATCCCGCATCCGGAACGGGATACCGGCGTGCGCATTACGACAGTTTTGCAAGATTGACGCTCACTCTGACGGCAAGTGGGATTTGACGGAAACCCGGCATGGCCATTGATAATCCAAGCTACGGCAGCCGCCTTTCCCTGGTGCGGTTTTTCCGCCGATTCTTCGAAATCATGAAGCCAGAAGGCAACTTCTACTGGTTGGCGATCATCTATGGCGTCGGGATCAGCCTGCTTTCACTGGCCACGCCGATTTCGGTGCAGATGCTGATCAACACGGTCGCGAACACGGCTCTGACCGCTCCTTTGGTGGTCCTCGCGCTAACTCTGTTCGGGCTGCTGCTGCTGTTCGGGCTGCTCTATGCGCTGCGGATTCACCTGATGGAGATTTTCGCGCGGCGTTTTTACGCGCGCATGGTGGCCGAGATTTCGCTGATTTCGGTCTATGCGCAGAACCCGTTCTTTGGCGACACGAAGAGCAGTGCGCTCTTCAATCGCTATTTCGACGTAATCAACGTCCAGAAGGCCATCCCGATCCTGTTCATCAGCGGCTTTACCGTGCTGCTTCAGGTGTTTGTCGGGTTCGTGCTCGTGTCGCTTTACCATCCGTTGTTTCTGGTCTTCACACTGGTCCTGACCGCGCTGATCTGGATTATCTGGCTCGCCTGGGGCAGCCGCGCGATCCGTACCGGGATCGACATGTCACATGCCAAGCACAACACCGCTGCATGGCTGGAGACAATCGGCGGGTCGAACGGCTTCTTCAAATCGCAGCGGCGGATCGACTACGCGCTCGACAAAACGGACGAATATACAAAGGACTACATTAGCGAGCGCAAACGTCACTTTAAGCAGCACTTCGCGCAGTCATTGGCGTTTCTGTTCATGTATGCCGGAGCAAGTGCGGTTCTGCTCGGGCTTGGCGGTTGGCTGGTCATCCAGAGCGAATTGACCCTCGGTCAGTTGGTCGCAGCCGAACTGGTGCTTTCGGTGGCATTCTTTGGTGTCGCGCAGCTCGGCACCTATCTCACTTATTTCTATGACCTGTGCGCCGCCGTCGAAGAGCTCTCGCTGTTCTACGATGTCGAACAGGAAGACGTGAGCGGCGACGACCCTGTCACGGGCGCAGATCACACGCTGAAGTTTACCGCCGTGCGCGGCACCGCGCGCCACGAAGACGCGCAATTCGATTTCGAGATTCCCAGCGGTTCAATCGTAATGGCAGCGGCAAGCCATCACGGCGTGCAGCGCCTCTTCACCAACATCATCAAGATGCACGAACTGCCCAAAAGTGGCTTTGCAACCATGGGCGGTATCGATTTCCAGAACATTGAATCGCACAATCTGCGCAACAACATCCACGTGCTGGAGCGTCCATCCTTCGTTGGGATGACGATCCGCGAATATCTTGGCCTCTCTTGCCCCGAAACTGCGCCGCGCCGGATGGTGGGTGCGCTGGAAACCGTGGGCCTCACGGAAACGATATCTACGTTCGAAAAGGGATTGGACACGCCTGTCGCCTCCACTGGCTGGCCGTTCTCTTCCGTTGAATTGCAGCAATTGAAACTGACCAACGCGCTACTCGAACAGCCGCGCATCCTGGTGCTCAGTCGCTTGTTCGATCTGCTCGATGAGGAGAACCTGGCTGCCGCGATCAGCGAACTGCGGGAACAGGCTTACTCGACGGTGATCTACTTTTCGAACCGCCGGATCGACCTCGGGTTCGACAGCTTCCTCCATCTCGAAGCTCAGCAGCAGCGCTTCTTCGACAATTTCGACGATTTCTGCATGGCAGTGAATGGCAAGCCACCGCGCAAGCCCGGCGGCCCGCGCCTGCTCACGCCCGAAAACGCAAATCTGGTTGGGGAGTAAAGATGGCTGCTCTCGAACAGGATATGGCGCATTTCACAGCGCTCGCCGACCTAAAGGTCCCGCGCATATTCCGCGCTGTATTCATCATGCTTATGGTCGGGATCATCGCGGCGGTAGGCTTCCTCATCTACGTCCCTTGGGTGCAGACGACCGGCGGACAGGGCGTTGTCACCACTCTCAACCCTAATGAACGCCAGCAGGAAATCAACGCGCTGGTCTCGGGCCGGATCGAGGAATGGTTCGTGCGCGATGGCAGCGCAGTGCTTGAAGGCGATCCGATTGTTCGCATTGCCGATATCGACCCGCAATTGGTTGAGCGGCTTGAGGCGGAGCGCCAGCAGATTCAGATCCAACTGCAGTCCGCGCAGAACGCGCTCGCGACCGCCGAAATCGATCAGCGCCGGATGAGCGAGCTGTTCGAAGCTGGGCTGGCCGCGCGGCGCGACTACGAACAGGCCCAGATCCGCATTCAGGAAATGCGCGGCCGCGTCGCCGAAGCGCAGGCCAATCTGACCCGCGCCGATACCCGGCTTTCGCGGCAATCCGAGCAACTACTCACCGCCCCGCGCGATGGCTTTATCCAAAGCGTGAATGCCGGCGATGCGGCGACCTACATAAATGCCGGCGATGTGCTGGCGACGTTTGTGCCCGAGACATCCGAGCGGGTGATCGAGATTTTCGTCGATGGCCGCGATGTGGCGCTCGTCCAATACGGTGCCAAAGCGCGCATCCAGTTCGAAGGTTGGCCCGCTGTGCAATTCAGCGGTTGGCCGTCTGTTGCGATCGGCACGTTCGAAGGCGTGGTGACCGCCGTCGACCAATCCGCACAGGCCGATGGACGTTTTCGCGTTCTGATCGCCGAAGACCCCGAAGCGGAGCACCCTTGGCCCGAAGAACGCTACGCTCGCTTCGGTGCCGCAGTGCAGTCGTGGGTGCTGCTGGAAACAGTCCCAGTCGGCTACGAGATCTGGCGCCAACTCAACAACTTCCCGCCGCAAGTTCCCAATACCGGTCAACCTGGCGGGCAAAGCGCGTCGCAATGATCAAGCGCACCTTATGGGGCGTTGCACTTGGCCTGACCGCCCTGATCATGCCCACAGTCAATACGTCCGCGTCGGCGCAAGATATCGAAGCCGTCGGCGCGCCTCTCGAAGACGCCTTGAGCAGCGGACCATTGCTGCCCGAAGCGGTGCTGCGCAGCTCCGCGCTGCGCTTCCCCAGCATCCTCGAAAGTTTCGAACGCGAAGCAGCAGCCCGCAGCGACCAACTCGCGGCCGATGGCGCTTTCGATCTGATGCTGGAGGCGGAATATTACGACCGCTTCACCGGCACCTTCTCCGGCGGTTATGCGGAGGTCAAAGCAACCCAGCCGATTGCACCTTACGGAGCGAAAGTGTTCGGCAGCTATCGCCTGTCTGACGGACGCTTTCCGATTTACGAGAACATCTACAACACTAATCAGGTCGGCGAATTCAAAGTCGGTGCGCTGTTCTCGCTGCTTCGCGACAGCCGGATCGACAAGCGCCGCTTTGCGATCGAGGACACCAGACTGGCCGCCAGCCAGGCCGGGCTGGATGTACTGCTGGTGCAGCTCAATGTGCAGCATGAGGCGCTCAAATCATATTGGCTCTGGACAGCGGCAGGCAATGAGATCGAGGTTTACGAAGAGCTGCTCGAAATTGCGCAGGCCCGCGCAGTGGGATTGGGCCGCCAGTTCCGCGCCGGGGCGATTCCCAGGATCGCCCTGACCGAGAACGAACAGAACATCATTCGCCGCAAAACCCTGCTCGAAGAAGCCAAGCGCAATTTCGCCACTGCTTCCAACAGCCTGTCCTACTATCTGCGCGACACCGCTGGCCGGTTGATCGCCCCAACGCGCGATCAACTGCCGAGCTCTGAGCAGCTTGAGACCTTGCCCGACATGCAGGAGTTGCTGGCAATGCGGCGCACCGACATCCTCGACCGGCGACCGGAACTGCAAAACTTCAAGATCGCGCTCGAACGCGCCGCCAACAAAGTCGAGCTGCGCGAAAACGATCTCCAACCCCGGCTTGATGCATCGGTCGAATTGTCGCGCGATTTCGGATCGATCGGCGACGGCGGTCCGACCTTCGATTCCACCGACACGTTGGTTGGTGTCACTCTGACCGTTCCGCTACAGCGCCGCGAAGCGCGTGGACGTTTGCAGCGCGCCGAGGCGGAACTGCGCGAGCTTGAACTGCGCGAACGTCGGATCGCCGATCAAATTCAAGTGCAGCTCGACAATATCCTCACCAATCTAAACGCAGCGCTTCGTCTGGCCGATCTCGCCGATGACGAAGTGCAGCAGGCAAGCGCGATGGTCGCCGCCGAACGCAAGCGGTTCTCGCTTGGTGCAGGCGACTTTTTCCTCGTAAACCTGCGCGAGGAAAGCGCTGCCGATGCGCAAATCCGCGCCATCCGCGCCGACCTTACCGGCAGGCTTGCCGAAGCCAGCTTCAATGCCGCGACTATGAACATGGAACAGCTGGGGCTGGAATAGCCGGGTAAGGCGCGCTTCCACGGTTGGACAAACCGCAGCGGCTCCGCAATTGTCGCCTCCTCACGAGGGGACGACATGGACGACGAAGCGCCTGACACCGAAACTGACGCAAACGAAGGCGCATATTGGCGCGAGAATTTACGCTTGCTCTTCTCCCTGATGGCGATCTGGTTCGTCTGTTCGTTCGGATGCGGGATCCTGCTGCGCGATTTCCTCGATCAGTTCAGCATTGGCGGTTATCCGCTCGGCTTCTGGTTCGCCCAGCAGGGTTCGATCTACATCTTCATCGCGCTGATCTTCATCTACGTTGTCCGGATGAGGCAGATCGAGCGCAAACACGATCTCGACGACTGAGCGGGGCGGCGCATGGAAACGCAGAGCCTGATTTACCTGTTCGTCGGCCTCACATTCGCGCTTTATATCGGCATCGCGATCTGGAGCCGCGCGGGTTCGACAAAGGAGTTCTATGTCGCAGGAGGCGGGGTCAATCCGGTCGTCAATGGCATGGCCACCGCCGCTGACTGGATGAGCGCGGCGAGCTTCATCTCGATGGCAGGCATCCTCGCTTTCGCGGGCTATGACGGATCGGTTTACCTGATGGGCTGGACCGGCGGATTTGTGATGCTGGCGCTGCTCCTCGCGCCTTATTTGCGGAAATTCGGGCAGTTCACCGTCCCCGATTTCATCGGCACGCGGTACTATTCCAAAACTGCCCGCGTGGTCGCGGTAATCTGCCTGATCTTCATCAGCTTCACCTACATCGCCGGGCAGATGCGCGGTGTTGGGATCGTGTTCTCACGCTTCCTCGATGTCGAGATCACCATGGGCGTGTTCATCGGCATGGGGATCGTCTTCATTTACGCCGTGCTCGGCGGGATGAAGGGCATCACCTACACGCAGGTCGCGCAATATTGCGTGCTGATCTTCGCCTACATGGTCCCGGCTTTCTTCCTTAGCTTCATGATCACGGGCACACCCATCCCGCAGATCGGTCTCGGCTCGGAACTGGCTGACGGATCGGGCTTATCCGTCTTGCAGAAGCTCGACAGCGTGCTCGTCGAACTGGGCTTCACGGCCTACACCGACGGCTCGAAGAGCATGATAGATGTGTTCTGCATCACGCTGGCGCTGATGGTCGGAACCGCTGGTCTGCCACATGTGATCGTGCGCTTCTTCACCGTGCCCAAGGCATCGGATGCACGCAAATCGGCCGGCTGGGCGCTGGTCTTCATCGCGCTGCTCTACACCACCGCTCCGGCAGTCGGAGCATTTGGAATGCTCAACTTCGTCGATAAGGTCGACGACACCGCCTACAGCGAAGTCGATGAGTTCTTCCCGCTATGGGAGAGCAACGGACTGCTCGCCTTCCAGGACAAGAACGGCGATGGGCGCATGCAATATCGCCCGGGTCCGGCGTTCGAAGGCAAGCCGGAATATACCGGCGAAACCGGTCCTTCGGGTGAGCGGCTGCTATCCAACACCCCGAATGCGGAAAGCGCCAACGAAGTCTATGTCGACCGCGACATCATGGTGCTCGCCAATCCGGAAATCGCCAACCTGCCGGGCTGGGTCGTCGCCCTGATGGCAGCGGGCGGATTGGCCGCTGCTTTGTCGACGGCGGCCGGTCTGTTGCTGGTTATCTCAAGCTCGGTCAGCCACGATCTGCTCAAGAGCACGTTCGCTCCCAACATCTCGGCCAAGACCGAGTTACTTGCGGCGCGGGTCGCGGCAACGGCGGCGATCGTGGTGGCGGGCTATCTCGGCATCTATCCTCCGGGATGGGTCGCGCAAGTGGTAGCCTTCGCCTTCGGTCTGGCCGCATCCAGCCTGTTCCCGGCGATCTTCATGGGCATCTTTTTCAAGGCGATGAACAAGGAAGGCGCGATTGCCGGCATGGTCTCCGGTCTGGTCTTCACCTTCGGGTACATCCTCTACTTCAAGTTGATGAACCCGGCGGCGAACTCGGCCGAAAACTGGCTGTTCGGGATTTCGCCCGAAGGGATTGGCGTAATTGGAATGGTCATCAATTTCAGTGTTGCGATTGCGGTCGCGAGTATGACCGCCAAGACGCCCGCCCACATCCGCAAGCTGGTCGATTCAATCCGCGTGCCTCGCGGGGCTGGCGAAGCGCAGGTGCACTAGCTCATGCCTCGACTAGTGGAGGCAAAAACGCCGTTTCTGTCCAATCAATAGATTCCCAATAGACCATGATGTGATCTCAATAGAATCGAATTTTCGATGATTCGACTGGAGATTAGACATGCCTGGCTACAAGCAATTCGTCAGTGAATTCAGCGCAGAGACGGTATTCTTGCAAACCCAAGGATATTTCGAAGATGATGATGTCGACAAAGGAGTTTGCGCGGCATTGTCGTACATGTGGGCTAGCGAGAATTTAGACGGGACATTCAAACTGGACGAATGGAGGCCGCGCGAAACGCGGTTCAAGTTCTCAGGCGTGCCTATGAATTCTGGAATCGGAAAGCAGTTTCCTGACCTGGTAATGCCGACCATTCACGCACAGAAAGTGAAACCCGGCTCGAAGTTCGTTCAGAAACTCTACGAGGTAGAATTCAGGACTTCGTCCGGAGATGCAATCCTTAAGATCGGACGCAAGGACGGCAGGCTGATCAAGCGGGTGGCAAAGATCTCGGGAAATGTGGGCGGGGCCGATGTTGGTGAGAACCTGAAACGATACAAAGCGAGTTTTCTCAACGGCTACGGAATTCTCACTTTCTCGATGAAGAAGGGAGGGCATGCCGTGGCGTTTCAGGCAACCGAGGGTCAATTTCAGCTATATGACGCCAATCTCGGTCACTTCAAAACCAGTTCCTGGCGTAGGATGAAGGAGCTCATCTCGTCCGCGTTTCAGGCTGCTGACTACAATTGCCGCAATTTGTCTTTCTACTCTGTCGGCAGAGTGAGCTAAGTGTCACCCACTTAGCCCTGACGCCCTCCGATCAACCGCCCAACCAGCGATGGGTCGGCCAGTGTCGAAGTATCGCCCAATGAGCCGTAATCATTCTCCGCCACCTTGCGCAGGATGCGGCGCATGATCTTGCCTGAGCGAGTTTTAGGCAGGCCGTCGGTGAATTGAATGTGGTCGGGCGAAGCGATCGGCCCGATCTCCTTGCGGACATGCGCGCGCAGCTCTTTGTAAAGCTCGTCCGAGCCTTCCTCGCCCGCATTCAGGGTGACGTAGCAATAGATGCCCTGCCCCTTGATATCGTGCGGGTAGCCGACCACTGCGGCTTCGGCGACGAGATCATGCAGCACCAGCGCGCTTTCCACCTCGGCGGTGCCCATCCGGTGGCCGGATACGTTGATGACATCGTCGACACGCCCGGTGATCCAGTAATATCCGTCTTCGTCACGCCTGCAGCCATCGCCTGTGAAGTACTTGCCCGCATAGGTGCTGAAATAGGTCTGGATGAAGCGCTCGTGATCGCCGTAGACGCTGCGCGCTTGGCCCGGCCAGCTGTGGGTGATGCACAGGTTGCCGTCAGTGGCGCCCTCAAGCACGCCGCCGTCATTGTCGACCAGCTGCGGTTGGATGCCAAAAAATGGCCGGCCCGCGCTGCCCGGCTTCATATCATGCGCCGCGGGCAGCGTGGTGATCATCACACCGCCGGTCTCGGTCTGCCACCACGTATCGACGATCGGGCAGCGGCCCTCACCCACAACATCGAAGTACCAGCGCCATGCCTCCGGATTGATCGGCTCTCCAACGCTACCAAGCAGCCGCAGCGATGACCGATCCCGGGTAGTCACAAACTCATCGCCTTCGCGCATCAGCGCGCGGATCGCAGTCGGCGCCGTGTAGAGGATGTTGACCGAGTGCTTGTCGACCACGTCCCAGAACCGTCCGTGATCAGGATAGTTGGGCACGCCTTCGAATACGACGCTGGTCGCCCCGTTCATCAGCGGGCCGTAAACGATGTAGCTGTGCCCGGTCACCCAGCCGATATCGGCGGTGCACCAATAGATCTCGCCCGGCTGGTAATCGAACACGTAGTTGAAGGTGGTCGCGGCCCACACGCCGTACCCGCCAGTTGTGTGTAGCACGCCCTTGGGCTTACCGGTCGATCCGGACGTGTAGAGAATGAACAGCGGTTCTTCGGCTGCCATCATTTCGCATGGAACATCCGTATCTGACGCGACCTCGTGGAACCAATGGTCGCGGCCTTCGGCCATGCCAACTTCAGCGCCCGTGTGCTGGATGACAAGGACACCATCCACGTCTGCCCCTTCAATCTGAAGCGCGGCGTCGACATTACCCTTGAGCGGTACAACCTTGGTGCCGCGCAGCCCCGTATCTGCCGTAATGACGAACCTACTTTCGCAGTCGATGATCCGGCCTGCCAATGCTTCCGGAGAAAACCCCCCGAACACAACCGAATGGATCGCGCCCAGCCGCGCGCAGGCAAGCATTGCTGTCACACCTTCGACGATGTTGGGCATGTAGATCGTGACCCTTTCGCCCTTCGACACGCCGATGGCTTTGAGCGCGTTGGCCATCCGAACAACTTCGCCATGAAGGTCGCGGTATGTGAGCGTGCGACCGTGCCCCGTCGGATCATCGGGTTCGAAGATGATCGCGGTATCGTCGCCGCGCGTTTCAAGATGGCGGTCGACCGCGTTGTGGCAAAGATTGAGCGCGCCGTCGGCGAACCATGTGATGTCAACGGGATCGTACGACCAATCGCCGCCTTTCGCAGGCGCGGAGAACCAATCGAGCCGATTGGCCTGATCAAGCCAGAACCCATCAGGATCGCTGATCGAACGCTGATACATCGCCGCATATTGCTCTGGCGAGCAATGGGTTGCCCGCTCGAACGGCGGACGCTTCACGAAATCGGTCACGACGAATCTCCCTTGTTCTGGCCGTTTAGGAGGACACGCCGGTGGCTGTCCACAAGTCCTATCCGAGCGCGGCGAGTGCTTCGGGCGTGTCGATATCGGCGAGCCATCTGGTGCGGCACTTGATTGTGTCGCCTTCACCCAGGATTGAGCGCGCGCCCTTATTGCCAGTCAGCGCGGTCAGTCTGTCGAATTGCTCGCGCCCAAAGATCGCAGGCGGCATCCGAATGATCCCGTTGGTAGAGGCGATGAGCAGATTGGGCCCAAGGGCACGGGCAGCATCGACCATCGCCGAATAATGCGACACCGGGATCAGGGGCATGTCTGCCAGCGCGATCAGCAACGCGTCGCTTTCCGCTCGGCGCGCGATACGAGCAGCTGTGGCAACCGACGTACCCATGCCTTCATCGGCATTGGGATTGCGGACAATTTCGAACCCGGCATCGCGCCAGCCGCCCGCGCAGGAGTGCTGCTGGTTCGAGGCGATGACCATGCGTAGCTCTGCGGGGACTTCGGCCAGCGCATCGCTGACATGCAGACCCAGAGGCTTGCCGCGAAACGGCGCGCGCAGTTTGTCGACCGGACCAAACCTGCGCGAAGATCCTGCCGCGAGCACGGCAACCGCAAGGCGCAGAGGTTCAGCCAAGTGCAACCTCAAAGTCCGCGTCCTGATAAGTGCGGATCACTTCGGCAAGTGTCGATAGCGCGAGGGTCTGCGGATCGCGCGAGGAGTGGAACACGCCAATCGGTGCGCGGATTGTTGCGAGTTGCTCTTCCGTAATTGCACGCTTGGCCAGAGCCTCACACCGCATTGCATGCGCCTTTCGCCCGCCCATTGCGCCGAGGTAGAAGTGCGGAAGGTCGAATGCGCGCGTCATTAGCTCGATTTCCCAGTCGTGATCGTGAAACAGGAACACCATAGCCGTCCACGGGTCGCTTTCGAGCAGGTCGGTCTGGCTGGTGCGGTCGATATGTATGGCGCTGAGGCCTTGGTTAGTGAGGGTCTCAACAATCCGCTCGTCTGGGGTGAGCACGTTGGACCCGCAACCCATCGAACGTCCGAGTTGGGAGAGCGCTTCTACTCCCGCGCCATGACCAACAATCAGCAAGTTTGGCGCTGGCCAGTGGCCGAATGACCCTGTGCCGCGCTGATGATCAAAGCTCTGTGCAACCCATTCAGCCGCATGTTCCGCGCCCTGCTCTTTGAGGATTATCGAAAACGGCTCTCGCTTAGCGGTTGATCCCAGACATTGGGACGCCAGATCGCTCGATCCAACCGGTTGAAAGTGCAGGTCCAGCCCACCCCCGCATGGCAGCTTGATATCGAGATAAGGAGAACCTGCGCCGAACCGCACAACCCGGCCTATGTCTGCCTTCAGCACAGCCAAAGCCTCAGCGACAACAGCGTTCTCAATGCAACCGCCAGAAAGCGAACCGGCGAAGCTGCCATCCTCGGCAACCCCCATGATCGTGCCCGGATTACGCATCGACGACCCTTCGACCGCGCACACGGTAACGAGCACGGCGGCCATCCCGCGCTCGCGGCATTCATCAAGGAATTGCAGAACCCGCTGAAGGTCCACGGATCAGGCGCGCCTTTCGGTTACTCGGACAGGCTGCCGAGATAGGCGACGATCGCCGCGCGGTTCTCGCCGTCGCTGACGCCGCCCGCGACCATGGTGGTCCCTTCGACCCGGCCTGCCGGATTGGCGAGGAAGCGATCAAGCTCGGCAATGTCCCATGTGATGCCTGAACTGGCGAGTGCATCAGAATATGCGAAGTCGTCCAGCGAGCCCGCTTGCCGCCCGACTACGCCGTGAAGATTAGGACCAGCGGTCGAGGCAGCCCCTGCTTCGACCACATGACATCCTGAGCACACAGCAAACGCCGTTTCGCCTTTCGCCACCAGATCGACCACATCATCGCTGGCCGCTTCGGCATTCGCTGCGATGGTGGCGTTGGCAGCCGGTTCGCCCGGCTCGCGCACGACGATTTGTTCGACTGGCGGTTGCTCTTCCGTGCCGCCACATGCGGCCAGCATCACTGTGAGCAGGCCTGCCGCCGCCAATGTGCGTGTGTGCATCTTTGTGTCCCCTCTAGGCTTTTCTTGGCGCCGTTCAGGCAAACTGTTTCGCGATCGGCAACTCGCGTAGGCGCTTGCCCGTCGCTGCGAAGATCGCATTAGTCAGAGCCGGAGCAGCAGGCGGCAGTCCCGGCTCGCCTGCACCGCCAATCGGCACATCGCCGCTGTTGATCAGTTCCACAGTGATCTCAGGCACTTCGTTGATCCGCAGCATCTTGTAATCGTGGAAGTTGCTTTGCTTGATCGCGCCATCGACCAGCTCCAGCTCGCCGTACATCGCGGCGGTCAGACCGAACACGATCCCGCCTTCGATCTGATTGCGGAAGCCATCGGGGTTCATGGCGTAACCCGCATCGCAGACTGCCCAGACATTTGTCATCTTCGGCTTGCCCGATGACATGTCGACTTCGATCACTTCGGCGACAATTGTACCAAAGCTCTCGACAATAGCGACGCCCTTGGCTTTGCCTTCGCCCGATGGCGCCCGCCATTCGCTGATCTCGGCGACCTTCTCGAGCACAGCCCGGTGACGCGGCGCGTCCTTGAGCATGGCAAGTCGGTATTCGAGCGGATCCTTGCCCGCTGCATGCGCTGCCTCGTCAATGAAGCTTTCGATGAACCAGCCCTGCTGCGAGTGATCGACTGAGCGCCACGCCTGGAACGGCAGATGCAATTCAGCCTCTGCAACCCGCACGGAGGTGTTGGGAATATCGTACATCGCCGGGACACATGCCTCGGCAGGATCATGCCGCTGCGTGAACACGCTGTCATAGGCCATGAGATTGCCCGCATCATCCAGCCCGGCACGCAAGCGGTTCATGTCTGCGCAGCGATAGAGCGCCTTTTGCGTGTCTTCCTCACGGCTCCAGATCATCTTGACCGGATAGCCGGTGGCCTTGGCAATGCGAGCGGCCATTGCGACATATTCCGCGCCAAGCCGGCGACCGAACGCCCCGCCCAGGTAGGGGTGATGGATGGTGATATCGTCAGCCGACAGACCAATCGTCTTGGCCACTTCGCTGCGCGCCATCAGCGGCACTTGCGTGCTCGTCCAGATGTCGCACTTGCCGTCCTTGTAGTGCGCGGTGCAATTCAGAGGCTCCATCGGCGCATGCGCGAGATAGGGGGCCTTGTATTCCGCTTCGATAGTGGTCGCAGCCTTGCCAAATGCGTCCTGCGCATTGCCTTTCGCCGCCGCTTCGTTCCCGCCAGTCTCGCCCGCGTCGTCCAGAGCAGCCGCAAAGGCGGCGAACTGGTCGTCCATCGTCTTGATCTTGCTCTCGGGCTCGCTCCAGCCGATCTGGATCGTGTTCACGGCCTGCTGCGCCTGCCAATAGCTATCGGCAACCACTGCGACGTAATTGCCCATATTCAGGATCTGGAGCACGCCAGGCATATCCTTGGCGCGGGTCGCATCCATGCTCTCTACCGAAGTGCCCTGGATTGGAGGTCGCACTACAGCTGCATAGGAAAGGTCGAGACCTTCCGGGACAGCATCGATGCCAAATTCGGCGGTTCCGGTGATCTTGGCTGGAATGTCCGTACGGGCCTTGCTCTTGCCCATCAGGCGGTATTCGGAGGACTTCTTGAGCGTAGGGGTGTGATCCATTGGCTGCTCCGCAGCCGCAGTCGCAAACTCGGAGTAGGGCGCGGAATTGCCGGACGCTTCGTGGATCAGCGTACTGTCGCGGGTCACGATTTCGCTCGCAGGAACGTCCCAAGCCTCAGCCGCTGCCCCCTTCAACATCTGCCGCGCAGCCGCTCCGGCGACACGCATCGAATGCTGGCCGGTGGTGCGGATCGAAGACGATCCGCCAGTGATCATCGCATCGGCCAGCCGCGCCATTTGCGTGAACAAGCCATCCCAAGTCGGCTCGATCCAATCCGCTGCGTTCAGCGTGAACGGCGCAAGGAACATGCGAGCCGTATCGCCAACGACGTAACTGCCATCGGCGGGCGCTTGCATGACGTTGACCTTGTCCCATGCCGCATCCAGTTCATCGGCGAGCATCTGCGCCAGAACCGAATGCGCGCCCTGTCCCATCTCGCAATGCGGGACGATGGCGGTGACGATGTTGTTGGTGTCGATCTTGACCCAGCTGTTGACCAACTGCTCACCGTCGCCCGGAGCGACACTGGATGCCAGCTTGTCGATCGGGTTACCCGGACGCACACCGATGCCGATCAGCAGACCGCCACCAGCGAGCACGCCCGCGCCGATAAATCCGCGGCGGCTCCATTTGGCCAAACCACTACGTTCTTTCTTCTCAGGAGACAGATCGTTCATGGCTCAAGCCTCCTCATTACGCGGTTCAAGCTGACCGGAGGCCACTTTGATCGCGCGGCGGATGCGGGTGTAGGTCCCGCAGCGGCAGATATTGCCTGACATGGCCGCGTCGATGTCCTCGTCGCTCGGCTGCGGATTGTCGCGCAGCAACGCGGTGGCGCTCATGATCTGGCCCGACTGGCAGTATCCGCATTGCGGCACCTGCTCGCTGATCCACGCTTGCTGGACCGCAGAGAGCTCGCCTTCCGGACCGGAGATGCCTTCGATTGTCGTGATCGCCCGGCCTTCTGCCTCGGCAATCGGGGTCGAACAAGAACGCACTGGCTGCCCATCGAGATGCACAGTGCAGGCCCCACACTGTGCGATCCCGCAGCCAAATTTGGTGCCATTCATGCCAAGCTTTTCGCGCACGACCCACAGGATCGGCATCGCCGGATCGACTTCGGCAGTGGTCTCCTGCCCGTTCAAGGTGAAACTCGCCATTCGTATTCTCTCCGGACTCACGCCTCAGTTGCGGTGCGCAACCTATCTTGAACGCTCACGTAAGGGAAGAGCGCGGGTTACATCACCCCGGCGGCGCGAAGGATCAACCGCACACCGAGACCTGCGGCAACCAGCACGACAGTGAACCCCAGCGCATTGGCGAGTCTGCCATTGGCGAAGTCTCCCAGAATAGCGCGCTGGTTCATTGCATAGAGCAAGAACACGGCGACGACCGGTAGCAGCAGGCCGTTGGCGAACTGCGCCGAAAGGATAATCGTAATCGGGCGGATGCCAGTGAGCGCAAATCCTGCGCCGATCACGATCACGCTGAGTGCCACCAGCCTCATCGCGCGTTGACGCTTTTCCGGCGCAACCTGGAAAATCTCGCTGACCGCATAGCCGGTCGCGAGCGGAGCGGTGATCGAGCTGGTCAGCCCTGCGGCGAACAGCCCCGCACCCATCAGATATTTCGCGTGCGACCCGAACAGCGGCTCAAACTGCGTCGCCATATCTGCAGCACTTTCAACCGGCACAGAGAGCGCGAACAGGCTGGCCGCTGCGGTCGAGACGATGAGAATCCCGATCAGGCCGCCGATACCGATCGTGACCATCGTGTCGACCCGTGCGGCGGGCAGGTCTGCTGGCCCTGACCATTTGTTGCGTGCAGCGCTGGCGTGGAGGAACAGGTTGTAGGGCACGACAGTGGTCCCAATCAGGGCCACCACGGTGAGCAGCGCTCCTTCGGGAATGGTCGGGAGAATAAGTCCCGCAAAAAGCGCGCCGAGATCAGGGCGCACAATCGCAAAGGTCGCGACAAAAGCGAGCGCCATGAACAGCACCAAAGCGACGAGCACTTTCTCGATCTGGCGATAGCTGCCGGTCCAGAGCAGCAATGCGGCGAGAACCGAAATTGCTGCAACGCTTGCTTGGAAAGCGATCTCGGAATCGCCCGCTGCTGCCGCGATCCCCAGCGCTGCACCGGACAGATTGCCCGCTTCATAGGCCGCATTGCCGACATAGAGCGCCACACAAATCAGCGCGATCAGCGGCCAGCGCCACACCGATTGGCGGAACAATTCAGCAAGCGTCTCGCCCAGTCCCTTCTGCGTGATCACACCAAGCCGGGCGGACATCTCCTGCAGGACCATCGTCGCAATGGTGGCAAACACCAGCGCCCAAAGCAGCGCATAGCCGAAGCTCGCGCCTGCCAAAGTGCAAGCGGTGACGGTGCCCGGTCCGATGAATGCGGCAGTGACCAGCGCGCCGGGGCCGCTGTTTCTAAGGCGCTGCGTGATGCTCATGTGTCCGTTCCCCCAAAGCCGCCGCCCGTTGGCGTGCGGATTACCACGCGGTCCCCCGCAGCGACATCGGTTTGGTCGCATCCGGCCAGTTTTTGGGCCGAGCCATTGCGGCGCTCAATCCAGTTCCTGCCGGGTCGGCCATCCTTGCCGCCATCCAGACCGACTGGGGCGACTTTTCGGTGGTCGGACAGGATCGAGACCTCCATGTCTTCCAAGAAGCGGATCGCGCGGGTTACGCCGTCGCCAGCGTTCGAGGCCCCCTTCCCGCCTGAACCACGATCGATACGGAACTCGTCGAGCACCACGGGATAGCGATGTTCGAGCACTTCGGGATCGGTCATCCGCGTATTGGTCATATGCGTGTGCACCGCCGCCGCGCCATCGAAACCGGGTCCTGCCGGAGCGCCTGAACAGATCGTTTCATAATACTGCCGCGAGGCGTCACCGAAGGTCAGGTTGTTCATGGTCCCCTGACTGGTGCCGAGCTTGCCGAGCGCCGCAAACAGCGCATCGGTTATCGCTTGGCTGGTCTCAACATTGCCCGCGACGACAGCTGCGTCGTTGCCGGGATTGAGCATCGAACCTTCAGGCACGATAATGCTGAGCGGCTTCATGCATCCGGCATTGAGCGGAACGTCATCATCGATCAGGCAGCGGAAGACATAGAGCACCGCCGCGCGTGTGACTGCTGGCGGAGCGTTGAATGCACTGTCCTGCTGAGCGCTGGTGCCGGTGAAGTCGATGACGGCGCTTCCAGCGTCACGGTCGGGCGTGATCGCCACCTGGATCGCAGCGCCTGAATCCAGTTCCAGCCGGAATTCTCCGCCTTCGATTGCCCCGATGACTTTGCGCACGGCAGTCTCGGCGGTGTCCTGAATATGCCCCATATAGACCTGCACGACCTCAAGGCCGTATTGCCCGATCAGCTTGCGCAGCTCCCCGGCACCCGCCGAATTGGCAGCAACCTGCGCCATCAAGTCAGCGACGTTCTGTGCGATGTTGCGGGCAGGATTGGGGCTGTCGCTTAGTAAGTTCTTGATCCGCTCGGTCTGAAATTCGCCGCTTTCGACCAGCTTCACATTGTCGAGCAGGATTCCTTCGTCGTCTATCGTGCGCCCCAGTGGTGACATCGAACCCGGGCTGATCCCGCCGATGTCCTCATGATGCGCGCGAGACGCGACGTAGAACAGGACCTGTTCCTCAGCCGCATCAAAGACCGGCGAGACCACCGTGACATCAGGGAGATGCGATCCGCCCTTATGCGGATTGTTATGAACGAAGGCGTCGCCCGGCTCGATTGCAACCCCGCTCTCTATGATGGTCTTCACGCTCGCATCCATCGAGCCAAGATGCACCGGCACGTGCGGCGCGTTGGCGACCAGATCACCTTCGGCGTCGAAGATCGCACAGGAGAAATCGAGCCGTTCCTTCACATTCACCGATTGCGCCGTGTTGCGCAGAATGATGCCCATCTGCTCGGCAATCGACATGAACAGGTTGGCAAATATCTCAAGCGTGACCGGATCGAATGCAGTGCTGCGCGCCAGCGATGACCCGGTTGCAATGTGGGTGAGGATCAAGCAGCCGTCCTTGTCGACTTCACCGGCCCACCCCGGTTCGATGATCGTCGTTCCCGTTGCTTCGATGATGATCGCAGGACCATCAATCCGATGGCCGAAACAGAGGTTGTCTCGGTCGAACATCTTGGCGTCGCGCCAAGCGCCTCCGGAATAGAACCGCGTGACTGTCTTCGGCTGCGGCGCCTCCTTTGCTGGCTCAGACTTAGGCGCAGCCTCTTCCGCTTGAGAACATGCCTCGCTCTCGACGATTACCGTGTCGAGCAACAACACTTTTTCGGGCGCAGCAAAGCCGAATTGCTGCCGGTGAAGTCGCTCGAATTCTGTTGCCATCTCGTCAACCGAACCGAGCGGTACGCGAATCGCGGTTTCCGTCCGGGCGTAGCGCATCAGGGCACTGACGTTGTGAACGACTTCATCGGAGCCAACACCTTGTTCAGCCAATTCCCTTTCGGTCTCGGCCCGCAAGTCAGCAACCGAAGATCGAACGTCTTCGAGCGCCTGCTCCGACAAGTGCTTATCCATCACACGCTGACGCTGAGCTTCGGTTTTGGCGAGGCCCATGCCAAAGGCGGACAGAACCCCAGCGAAGGGATGGATCTGGATGCTTCGTATACCCAGTCGCTCGGCGACAAGACACGCATGCTGCCCCCCTGCTCCGCCAAAGCAATTGAGCACATAGTCCTTCACATCATGCCCGCGTGCGGTCGATATCTGTTTGATTGCCTGCGCCATGTGCTCGTTGGCTATCGCAAGGAATCCTTCGGCCACCTCTTCGGGTGAGCGGCCATCATCCAGTTCGGTGGCTACGTCAGCAAAGGCCGCGCGCGAAGCCTCCGCATCGAGTGGTTGCGACTGATCGGCGCCGAAGATCGCGGGAAAATGCGCGAGCTGAACCTTGCCGAGGCAGACATTGATATCGGTCACAGCCAGTGGCCCACCGCGCCGGTAACAGACCGGCCCCGGATCGGCTCCGGCGCTTTCCGGGCCTACCCGCAAACGTCCATCCTCGAAGCGCAGGATCGAGCCGCCACCCGCTGCAACCGTATGGATATGCAGCATCGGCACGCGCATCTTCGCGCCCGCAACTTCGGTCTCGTAGACCTTTTCAAAGGTGCCCGAATAGTGCGACACATCTGTCGACGTGCCGCCCATATCGAAGCCAATGACTTTCTCGAACCCGGCGCGCTTCGCCGTGTGCACGCAGCCTACAATGCCTCCTGCGGGACCGGACAAGATTGCATCGCGCCCGCGAAACTTGGAGGCATCGGTAAGCCCGCCGGAGCTCTGCATGAAAAGCAGCTGTCCGGGCGCACGTGCATCGGCAAATCCGTCCGCAATGCGATCGACATAGTTGCGCAGGATCGGGGTCAGATAGGCATCGACCACGCTAGTCTCACCGCGCGGGACGATCTTGGTGAGCGGGCTGACTTCGTGGCTGACCGAGACCTGCGTAAAGCCGACTTCGCGCGCGATCTCAGCCAGGCGGATTTCGTGATCCGGGTAGCGGTAGGCGTGCATCAAGACGATGGCGGCAGCGCGCAATCCGGTCGCAAAGGCAGCCTCGAACGCCGCATGCGCCCGCGCCTCGTCCAGCGCTAGCTCGACCGCTCCGTCGTCGCGGACCCGTTCGGTAATCTCGATTACATCGGCATAGAGCGGCGCAGGCCTTTGAATGTTGAGCGCGAACGTATCCGGGCGCGCCTGCGTGCCGATCTCGATCACATCGCCTAGACCTTTGGTGATTGCCAGAAGGGTCGGCTCACCCTTGCGCTCCAGGAGGGCGTTGGTCGCGACCGTGGTGCCCATCCGGACCGACTGGATCGTTTCGAAACTGAGCTGCGCTTCGCCAGTCAGTTCGCGCATCCCGTGCAGCGCCGCATCGTCATAATGCTCAGGGTTCTCGGACAGGTATTTTCGCGTCAGCAACTCGCCACCTGGCGCACGCGCGACGATATCGGTGAACGTCCCGCCGCGATCGATCCAGAATTGCCATTGGCCTGTCGTGGCCGAACCGCGGGTATCTTGCATGCCGCCCTGATGAAACAGCTGCGCGCGCTTGGCAATTCGGATTAAGCGTTATCGCCCAGCGCCGCCTTCAATTCGCCCAGCCAAGGCTCGAACGGCTTCCAAGCGCCCTGCCCCTTACGGTTGATTGGCTGGCGGACCTGTTCGCTCGATGCGGTGCGAACGGCGCGGTCAGTCTTGTGGAACTCGAGGCATGCTTCCTCGAACGGTACTTCGAGATAATCGAGCATCCGCCGCGTTTGCCCTTCGAGATCATCGAGGACATCTTCATGCTGCACGCGAAGGACTTTGCCCGGAAGGACAGCGTCCCAGTGGTCCATCAGGTCGACATAGTCGGCGTAGTACCGCCCGATCTCGTGCAGCCCGTAGGTGAACTCCTGGCCCTGCGCGAACAGTTGTTTGAAGCCGGAGAAACAGCAATCCATTGGTTCACGGCGGGCGTCGATGATCTTGGCATTGGGCAGGATCAGATGGATCAGTCCAATATGCCGGAAATTGTTCGGCATCTTGTCGATAAAGATCGGCGCGCCTTGCCGGTGAACCTTTGTGTCTTGAATGAACTGAGCACCGAATTTGACGAAGTCCTCGCCGGTCAGATCGTGCAGGTTAGCAGGGTATAGTGGCTGCCCCACTTTGCGCCCGCGCAACCGGTGAGCGAGCGCGAGAATGTCCGGAAGTTCCAGCGTTCCATCGATCTGCGAATGGCTGGCGAGGATCTGTTCGAGCAGCGTAGAGCCAGCACGCGGTAGTCCCAGAATGAAGATCGGGTCGGGCGCGTCGTGGCCCACACCTTTGTGTTTTTCAAAAAGCTCGGCGGTACAGAACTGCTTCTGCCGCGCGAGTTCTTCGCTCATCCCGTCGGCGCTGTAACGGATCTGCGTGCGTTTGAGCGTATTGCCTTCCTCATAGCGTTCGAAGCTGCCTTCGTAGTCCCCGCGATCCTCCAGCGCCTTGCCCAGCGCGAAGGCGATATGGACCCGATCCGTAAACGCCAGATCGGGCCGCTCTGCCTGCTCCCGCATCGCGTCGATTTCATCATCGGTGAAGCGATAGGTCTTGAGATTGGCGAGCGCGTAATAGGCGTCGCCGTGGCTCGGCTGTGCAGCAAAGGCTGCGCGGTAGCTCGCGACCGCTTCGTCCTGCTTGCCCATCGTTTTCAGCGCATGGCCCTTGCTGGTCAGCGTCGAATGATCACGCGGCAGCTTTGCCAGCACTTGGTCGAACAGGTCGAACGCGCGCTCATATTCGCCCGCCTGCATGCTTTCGATCGCGAGCCGCGACTGGAACAGCGGGTTTTCCGGATCGCGCTCGTGCAGGGCTTCGGCTTCCTCACAGGCGCGTTCGAACTTCTGCTTGCGACGCAGCACATCGATGAAGTCGAGCCGCAACTGGATGTTATCGGGTTCGAATGTGACTGCGCTTTCGAGCAGGAATTCGGCGTCTTCCAAAACGCCCAATTCAACCCCGATCCGCGCGAGCAGTCGCATCCCTTCGACGTTGCGCGGTTGCTGGCGGAGGAAATGGCGGCAAATCTCTTCGGCCCGCAGCAGGCGGCCTTCATGCAGGTGGTTGGTGACGGCGACCAACTCTCGCGGGAGCTTTTGCAAACGCTCCAATTGCGCCTGCGCTGCGGCAGCCTCCTCCGTTCGGCCCAACTGCCCAGCCAATCGCGCCTGCTCCCGCCAACTGGCTTCGAGCGCGGAGTTGAACCGGGTCGCCTGCGTGAACGCCGCCAGCGCGTCTGCATCGTCGCCGCGCGCCAGAGCCAGGTGCCCTTCCTCCTGCCAAGCCCGCCCATATTCCGGCATCGCCGCGTGGAGCCGCTGGAGGTACGATGCTGCATCGTTGAACTGCTCGAGATACCGACAAGCAACCGCCGCCATATACAGCGCCTCGCCATCCGTAGCGTCCTCGCCAAGCAGCGCCTCTGCCAACGCCAAGCCATCGGGAAAGCGCCCACTTTGCATCGCTTGCTGTGCGGCCTTCAAATTGTCGGTGCGTGAATTCATTCATGCCGCCCTAAAAGCAAACGGCGGGAGTGAACAGCACCTGCTCACCCCCGCCGCCAAATCACTCAGGGTGATGGATCAGTAGTTGAACGTCACCCGTGCCCCAGCCGTCAGAGGACGGTTGGTAATGATGCGTTCGCGATCGTTTCCGAAGATGCCCGAAATCTCGGCGCGCTCATCGGTCAGGTTCTCACCGAAGATCTCAAAGCCCCATTGGTCGGCCTTCACACCGATCGACAGATCGAACAGCGCATAGCTATCGAGCTCGATCTTGTTGATCTCAATGATGTCGGTGAACTTCGATGCCGAATAGGTCACTTGCGGCTGGATATAGGCCTCGAGCGTGTCCGACAGGTCCCATTCGTACCGCGCACGCAGGTTACCCTGGAAGCCCGGCGCATAGGCCAGTTCTTCGCCCTCAAGCACGTCAGTGGTCGGGATGAGCACTTCGGTGATCTCGGTGTCGAGGATCGAGAAAGCACCCGTGACCGTCAGCCCCGGAAGCGCGTATGGCGCGATAGTGAAGTCTGCTTCAATCCCGTAAATCTCGGCATCGGCTGCATTCGACGAGAAGAAAAGGTTCGTGATCGATGGATCGAAAATCTGCGTTTGCAGGTTCGAAATGTCGACGAAGAATGCCGAACCGTTGAAACGGAACTGACCGTCGATCAGGTCCATCTTCCAGCCGAGTTCGTAGTTCTTCACTTCATCGGTTTCGACTTCGAACGGAACCACGAAGCCCGTACCTGCCGATACTGCACCGCCTGGACGGTTCAGCAGACCCGGACGGAAGCCTTCGGAATAGGTCGCGTAGAACAGCAGATCCGGTGTCGGGGTCAGCGTCAGCGTACCCTTGAAGATCGTGCCGCTGGTAGAGGCAGTATCGGGCGCGCGGATGGCATTAAACACCTGCTGCGCTTGTCCGGCAGAAAGGCCAGCGGCCTGAATGTCGGCAAGGCTGTCACCCAGATCGAAGGTCTGACGCAAAGTCGCGTCACACGATCCAATGAAGGTGAACTGCCCATCGCCATCATATAGGTCGCTGATGTCGGTGCCGAACGCGTTGGCGTCCGTCGCCGCGCCTGAGTTACAGAACGAACCGTTGGCGCTGCCTTCAAAGTCGACTTCGACATCGTAGTAACGCGCGCCAAATGTCGCAGTCAGCAAGTCGGGGACGATGTCAAAGCTGGCTTCACCAAAGATTCCGAATTGCTCGTCTGTCCGGCGAATGTCGTTGCGGAAGATCGTCGAGGCAGGAAACGGTCCCGGATCGGAAACAAAGCCCGACATTTGCGGGAAGTTCTGTGCGAACGGGCCGAAAGGCTGCGCAATCACGTTGTTCGGGTAGGCAAAGTCGACGCGCTCTTCGAGGCTGAGGTCCGAATAGAACCCACCAC
The DNA here is from genome assembly GCF_947499705.1 of uncultured Erythrobacter sp. Taxonomy (NCBI): domain Bacteria; kingdom Pseudomonadati; phylum Pseudomonadota; class Alphaproteobacteria; order Sphingomonadales; family Erythrobacteraceae; genus Erythrobacter; species uncultured Erythrobacter sp. The sequence goes on from NZ_CANMPJ010000001.1 coordinate 2,167,780, forward strand.
CTTGGAAACGGAAGCGCCAATCTTCAGGCGTGCTGAAGCGCAGTTCCTGCGTGAACACCTCGGTCTTGGAGAACGAGTTCACGAACAGGTTCGGTGCCTGGCACGTGCCGGTCGGATCGTTGCCAGCACCCGGATAGCTCACCGAGCCATCGCAGATGTAATATGGCAGATATTGCCCCGCAAACAGGTAATCGGTGTAGTCGGCGCGCTGGTCACTTTCGCGGTCTGTGTAGGCACCCGTGTAGACCACATCGAGCATCGCGATGCGGCCCTCGACAGTCCAGCTGGTGTTGGAGAAATCGTCTTCGAGACGGTCTTCTTCAAAACGCTCAATTTCAAGATCATCGAGACCGTTCAATTCCGGATCGGCGAAGAACACGCCGTCGCTTTCGAGGCTCTGGCGCTGGTGCGAGACGGTCACGGTCCAATCCGGTGTGACTTCCCACAGGCCCGAGATCCGGAAACCGGCATACTGTGTGTCGTTAAAGTTTTCCTGTGCGAGACCGGCATTGTCGGCATCGAGGAAGGTCACACCGCTAAGATCGGATGTCGACTGGAAACCGGCGCGGTTGGCGTTCACCGGTACGCCGTTTTCACGGACGAAACCTTCTGGGCGGAAACGTGCGCTCTCGGTGAGATTGCGGGTGCCCTGAACGTTGTCGATGTAGCCGCCCTGATCGTCGAGATAGACGACACCGCGAAGCGCGATCGTGTCGGACACCGGTACGTTGACGGTCAGCTCACCTTGGTAGCTGGCTTCGCCGCCCTTGGTAAAAGAGACACCGGCAGAGGCGTTGACCGCAAAGCCGCTAAGGTCGGGCTTGTTGGTGATCAGGCGGACAACACCGGCCTGCGAACTTGCGCCGAACAATGTGCCCTGGGGACCCGAGAGAACCTCGATCCGCTCAAGGTCGGCTGCGTACACATCTAGGTTACGGCCAGGCTGTGAGAGCGGCTGATCGTTGAGATAGAGCGCGACGTTCGGTGCGAGACCGGCAACACCGGCAACGGTGATGTTCGGCGTGGTCGAGGCGAGCCCGCGAATGTAGATCGTGCTCTGGCCGGGACCGTTGCCACCTGCGGTGACCGATGGGATCTGTTCCAGGTAATCTTCGAACGTGTCGATGTTGAGTTCGTCGAGCTGCTCGGCACCGATCGCGGTCACCGATACCGGCACGTCCTGCAGATCTTCGCTGCGGCGCTGCGCAGTAACGACAATGTTCTGAACCCCGCCGCGCTGTTCCTGAGCGCCTTCGGCAGCGTCAGTGTCCTGCGCGATAGCAGGCGATGCGACAGCAATAGCCAGCGCGCTCGCCGAGGCGGCGCTTGCAAATCTAATCATTTTGTTTGTCCCCTTAAGACAATTTGCGACCCGCGGCGCCATTCAAAGGGGGCCGCCTGATCAGTATTTCTGACGCGGTAATTTAGAGGTCGCGCCTTGGTGGAGCCCCTAACAAGGCTAGTTTGGCGCGGCCACAGCAGCGCGGAAAGATTTGGGGAATGGAAAAATCGATGTTGCAAAATAACAACATCGACACCGATGCTATGAATTCATTACCGATTAGATGATGATATTCAAAATATCGAAAATTCTATTTTTGCTTTGACTGCAATTTATTCAAAATCAGCTTCACCAACTCTCAAGATCAGTCAAATATATCTAATTTTACTCTTGCACTCACACCCTAAGTGATCAGCCCTATTCGGCAACGGATACTTTGCCATCCCAGTTTTCGCAGGCCTCGGCCGTGGTTGGGACCCCGTGGCGTTTGCGGATCAGATCGAAAATCACGGCTTTGCAAATGGATACGCCCATCAAGGCGACAACCACCGAGAACGGCAGAGCACCGATAATCATGGTGATCCGGATCGCCTCAATCCCGCCGAGGATCAGCATCGACCCCACCACAAATGCGAGCGCGATGCCCCAGAATACGATGTGGTACCGTCGGCTGCCCTCATCATCGCCCGCCCCATTGATCGTGTTGACGATCAGGATCGCGCTGTCTGCTGAGGTAATGAGGTAGGTCATCAGCAAGATCACAACGAGGCCGGAGACAATCAGCATGGTGCCTTCGCTCAGCATAACCGCGAGCGTCGCATAGAGTTGGTCCGCCATCGACGCTTCGAGGATCGAGCCGCCCGCTGCGCCGGTCAGTTCCAGATCGATTGCTGTCCCGCCAGCCAGTGCCATCCAGATAAAACACATCAGCGATGGAACGAGCGCCACGCCGAGCACATATTCGCGGATCGTCCGCCCACGCGAGATGCGCGCGATGAACATGCCGACGAACGGTGCAAAGGCGATCCACCACGCCCAGTAGGAAACCGACCAGCCAAGCTGCCACGCGACCAGTTCATCGCCCATTTCGCTGCCATCGGATGTGAACAGGCTGAGCGTCTGCTGCGGCAATGTCAGCACATAATCGAGCGTCCCGGTCCAGAGCAGCTCCAGCGCGAACAGCCCCGATCCGACTGTTGCGAACAGCGCCAGCAGGCCGAAAGAGAGGCCCATATTGATATTGGACAGCCACTTGATGCCCCGCCCGACACCAGACAGCGCGCTGACGGTCGAGGCCCCGACCAGAACCGCCAGAGCCATGACAATGCCTATCGAAGAGGCTGCGAGCCCACTGCCATCCGACTTGGCCGTCATCAGCCAATCGCCGAACCCGATCCGGTACAGCCCGGCAACGAATTGCTCGACCCCGAAACCCAAAGTGTAAGCAACGCCCAGGATTGTCGCGACGACGGCGACGATATCGACCACATGACCCATCGGCCCGGACATGACCTTACCGAACAGCGGTGCGAGGCTGGACCGGATCGTCAGCGGCAGACCCCGACGGTGCGAGACATAGCCTATCCCGAGACCGACCAGTGCATAGGTGCACCACGCACCAAAGCCCCAATGAAGAAAGGTGTAGAGATAGGCTGAGCGCACGGCCTCAGCGGAAAGCGCTTCGACCTCGCCGCGGATGATGTCCGGATTGTTGGCGAAATGCGCGAGCGGCTCTCCGGTTGAGAAGGTGAGCATCCCAATACCGATGCCTGCTCCAAACAGCATCGCGAACCATGAGAAACGGCTGAACTCTGGAGCCTCATCTGGCGCGCCAATCCTCAATCTCCCGGATTGCGGAAGCAACGCCAGCGCAACGCAAACCACCACCAAGGCGGCCACGAGATAGACATACCAGCCGCTGAAGATCGAAATTATTGAATTGTTGGCGGCGTCGAGCGTTTCGAGCGCATTGACCGGAAAAAAGATCGCCCAAAGGATAATCAGCGAGACGATGATCTTCGACGGAATCGTCACTTCGCGACTGAAACCGTCGTAAAATCCGCGATCATGGGTATCGATCGGCAGTTCAACGATGGGCGGGTCGATGGGATAATTCCCATCGATTGTCGGACTTGGGTCGATATCGGCCATCGAGGTGGTGTGTAACCTGTTGCTGCGTGAACCTGCTGCGTCGAAACGCGCTTCCGGTCGAAGCCAAGCGTGCCAGCGGTTCGGGAAATTGACCTAAAGCCTAGAGGCCGCAGCCATCATTGCAACCCCGGTGCCCCAATCGCACGGCACAGGATACTGACAGGATTGGGGGCGACAGGCGGTTTTGACGCCGCCTGTTGCTGTTAGATAGCTTAGAAGCGGAACCGGATATTCGCGCTCACGCCAAAGCCGCTGATGTCGTCACCCACCAGCACCTGCCCTCGGAACCCACCGCTCAGTGCGTCGTCTTCTCCGCCCAGTGACACTCCGGCGGTCAGTTCGGCATAATCGTCAACTGGAAGATTGCCGAAACTCGCCGTTTGCCCGCCGCTGGTGAAGATCACGCTGTCTTCGCCTTCGAATTCGTGGACATAGCGTGCGCCGACATAGATCGCGCCGGGGGTGTCGCCGGACTGGAAGCCCGAACCAAGCCGTGCACCAATCTTGCCGAGCATGCTGTCTCCTTCTTCGAAAGTCAGATTGCCCTGCGCGGTCGTGACGCCGTTAAGATCGGCATGGTTGTAGGCCAACGAAGCGCTCGGTTCGAAGAAGAACCCGGTGCGATCACCCAGCAAGGCGCCAACTTCGCCCTGAACACCGAAGGCCGAGCCATCGAGTTCGGAGGAAACACCGCCGGTCGCACTGCTGAGCTGGCCATTAATGTTGTCATACTTGAGCAGCGCATTGGCAAAGAACGGTCCCGTATCGAGCGCAAGATAGGCACCGATGGTCAGAACATCGAAATCGATGCGGTTGGGCGATGCGGCAAAGCGCACTTCGCTGCTGAGATAGCCGCCGGTGATACCGTAGCGCAGAGTCTCGCTGCCGAAATCGACGCCCGCGAGCACACCGAACGAATCCTGATCGTAACCCAGGTCGAATTGGTTCGTGATGCCATTCACATTCGAACTGAGATCGCGATCACGGTCGATATCGCCGCCAAAGCCGGTCAGCCACGCTCGCGCGGAACTGTCCTGCCCGCCCGCAAGACTGCTCGATCCAGAACCGAATTGATCGCGATCGGTCGCCATCTGGCCAGAGAATGCATCGGCGGATTGCTGCCAAACGCCGCGCGCACTTTCCGCAAAATTGCCTGCCTGGAATGCCGCTTGCGACGGTGCCGTTGCCAGGAGGTAATCGTTGCTGGAGGCGTCGAACACGACATCGAATTCGATCAGGCCAAGCGTCTGGCGTCCACCTGCCAGCGTAAAGGCCGCTTCCGCGCTGCCACTGCCCGCATCCACAACAAGGATATCGGCGAACAGCGTCGTCGGAGTTCCCCCGACCGTGTTGATCCCCAGCGTGGTCGATCCGGTGACCGCGCCGCCAATCGTCAGAACGTCGGCGCTCGCCGCAGCAAAGTCGACGTCGAGGCCAAGCATCGATCCGCCCGATCCGGCGAAATCACCCGCAAGGATCAGGTTGTTGCCGATTGCGTCGTCAACCAGTGAAACGAGGCCGGTATTGGCGAAGCTCTCCAGCCCGCCGAGGGTCAGGGATCCGCCACTCGCAACAGCGAAGTCGCCATTGTTGGTCAGCAAATCGGCTCCAAGACCGAAGCTGCTGTCGCCTTCTGCCATGAACATGCCGTTGTTGGTCAGAGTGTCGTCGCCGTCGCCCAAGGTGACGAAGCCAAGCAAGGTGCCGTTATTGGCAATCTCGGCATCAGCGCCCGAAACGTTGATCGCTTCGCCAGAGGTCGCCATCAGTGTCCCGTCATTGACGACAGTGGTCGGGCCGGTGCCATCATTGGCCGCGAGAACGCCCGCCGTCTCACCCATCGTGATTCCGGTGAGATTGATGGTGAGCCCTGACGTGCCCATCCCGTTGACCGCGTCGATGGCCACCAAGATCCCGCCGCGAATATCGCCAGCGGTGATCACCGTCGAACCGCTGCCGGTATTGTCGGCAACGATGCCGATAGCTCCGCCGACCACCGTCCCGGCGCTGGTGTCGATCGTGAGATCGGTGCCGGAATGCACCACCTCGATGCCTTCATCAGCCCTGCCGGTGACATCGCCGGTTGTAATCGTGGTCGCGCCGCTGCCGGTGTTGTCCGCATCGATGCCGCCCAGGCCGCCTTCGACCACGCCCGCGCTGGTGTCGATGACCAAGTCGGTACCGCTCGCTTCGGCGACGATGCCGTATCCGCTGACGCCTGCGACCATGGCGGTCGAGATCGAGACCGAGCCCGTTCCGGTATGGTCCACCAGCACACCTACATTGCCGCCCGCTACGGTTCCTGCAGTGCTGTCGACGCTTACATCGGTGCCAGCCGCAGCCACCGCGATGGCATCGACCATCCCGGTCACATCGGCGGCGGTGATAGCGGTGACGCCGGTGCCGGTGTTTTCGGCGACGATGCCATCATCCGCGCCCATGACGCTGCCCGCACTGCTGTCGATTATCAGGTCAGTACCGCTGGTCTGAGCAAATATCCCGATACCTGCGGTGCTGACCGTATCGGCGGCTGTGATCGTCGTTGCGCCAGAGCCGGTATTTCCAGCCAGGATCCCGCCGATTGCGCCCGTGACCGTTCCTGCCGAGCTGTCGATGGACAGGCTTGAACCGCTCGTTCTGGCCAGAATACCCGCATTGGTCATACCAATCGCATCAGCGGTTGTGATCGCCACTGCGCCTGAGCCGGTATCGGTCGCATCGATGCCGCTTTCGCCGCCAATCACAGTGCCAGCGCTGCTGTCGATTGCGATGCTGCCCGCGCCATCGGTGATCACTTTGATTCCGTTGGTAGAACCCATGACATCGCCGATCGCAGTGGTCGAACCAATGAGAATGGAACCGCCCATTCCGCCGCTCGCATCCGCCAGGATACCCGCGCCCGCTGTGCCGGTGACACCGCCTGAAAGCCCGACACCGTCGATGGTAATCGCGCCGCCATCGCTATCGGCAAGGATGCCGTTCGCGCCCATGCCGGTGATCGCGCCAATATCGCTGACAGTGATCGCGCCGCCTGCAGATGTCAGGTCAAGCCCATCGCCTGCCAGACCGATCACACTATCCAGATTGTCGACCGCGATATCGGCACCAGCGGTCACGACTGCTATGCCGTCAGTCGCTCCGGTCACATCTCCCGACGAACCTTGGACGGTCACACTGGCGCTCATCTGCGTGCTGATTGCCCTGATGGCCTCGCCTCCGAGGCCCACCACATCGTTGACCGTCACGGTCAGCGCGCCAGAGCCATAATGTCGCGCATCGATGCCTTGCAACGCGCCAGTGACACTGCCCGCGCTGCTGTCGAGATTCAGGGTCGTTCCGTCTGCCGAATTGACCGCATAAATCCCGTCACCTGAATCGCCAACCGCATCCGCCGACACTATCGAAAGTGCCCCCGTGCCGTTGTTAAGAGCAACAATCCCTTCGGTGCCGCCAGTAATTGCGCCTGCAGATGTATCGACTGTCAGCGACATTCCATCCCCGCGTGCGTATACAGCATCATCAGTGTTTGCAGATACGGTGCCGGTGATGACGGAGGTCGCTCCGGTGCCGTAATTGATAACCTCCACCCCGTCATATTCACCGCTCACGCTGCCCGCGCTGGTGTCGACGGTCAGGTCGGTGCCGTTGGTCGAGTTCAGGATCAGCATGCCATCGCCGCCCACACCAGTCACATCGGCTGCGGTGATCGAGACTGCACCTGATCCTCTGTGGGAGGCGAAGATGCCACGGGCGTCACCGACCACAGTCCCTGCCGAGGAATCGAGACTTAGCCCTGTGCCCGCGCCCGACACACTGATGCCGTTGCGCCCCAGCCCTGAAACATCTGCGGTGACGATCGACAGGTCACCCGAACCCGAGTGGCTGACATTGATGCCGTCGGTGCCGCCGGTGACGCTGCCAGCGCTGGTATCAACCATCGTGTCGCTGCCGTCGTTCAGCAGGAATATGCCGCGATCAGTTAGTCCAGTAACGTCGCCGGTCGTGACCGACAGGACTCCGGACCCCATATTGATGGCTCTTACACCTTCGGTTTGGCCCGCGACTTGGCCAGCGGTTGTATCGACTGAAAAATCGGTCCCAAACGCAGTGAAACTGATCGCATTGAAGCCAGTGGCAATGACATCGGCAGTGATCAGAGTTGTCGAACCTGCGCCGCTGTTGCTGCCATTGATGCCAATATTGCTGCCTGTCACAGTTCCCGAACTCGTATCGATCAGCACGTCCGTGCCGGTCGCTCCGAAGCTACCTGTGATGGCGTTGCCGTCGCTCGCAGTCACATCTGCGGTGCGGATCGTGCCGGTGCCACTGCCATTGTCGATCACGAAGATCCCGGAATTCACCCCGCTCACCGATCCGGCAGTGCTGTCAACCAGGAGGTTGGACCCGTAATTGGCGGTGAAGATACCGTTCAATGTATCAGCGGTTACGTCGCCAGAGAGTACGCTCAGCACGCCAGAGCCGCGATTGTCAGCAAAGATGCCATTGTTATTGCCGCGAACACCACCTGCACTGCTGTCGATGGTCAGATCGGTGCCATTGGCCGAATTGCGCGCTACAATTGCATTGTCGTTTTGGCTGGCCACATCGGCAGTCGTCACCGAAAGCGCGCCCGTACCGTCATTGTCAGCGAAGATGCCTTCGCTTGCTGCGCTGACAGATCCAGCGCTGCTATCAATGACCAGATCGGTACCTGCCGCGCTGTTCGTGGCACGGATTGCCCGCGAAGTTGCACTCGCCACGTCTGCCGTGGTGACATTTAGCGCACCATTGCCGGACTGACGCGCATCGATACCGTATACAGGCGCATTGACGCTGCCCGCACTGCTATCGACCGTAAGATCGGTGCCCATCGTTGAATTGAAGCCATAGATTGCCGTGCCGTTCACGCTCGTCACGTCGGCGGACGTTATCGATAAAGAACCTGTACCGCGATGTCGCGCCAGAATACCGGTGCTGTCGGCGGTGACATGGCCTGCACTGGTATCGATGCCGAATTCGGTCGCCGCGTATCCAGTCCCGCCATAAACACCGAAATTGTAGGTCGAATTGACATCGGCTGTCGCGATGTTCAGCGAACCCGTTCCCCTGTGGTTGGCGAACACGCCCAGGCGGCTGGCGTTGATCGTACCAGCCGTGGTATCGATGATGAGATCGGTGCCATAGTTGTTCGCGAAAATGCCATCGAATGATGTGGCCGAGATATCGGCGCTGGTAATCGATAGGATTCCTGATCCGAAGTTGCGCGCGTCTATCCCTTCGTAACTGCCACTAACTGCGCCGGCGCTGGTATCGATGATCAGATCCGTGCCGGTGTTGAATGCATAGATACCATCGTCAAACGTGCCGGTGACATTTGCAGTCGTGAGTGTCAGGGCGCCCGACCCTTCATTGCGCGCTTCAATCCCGTCGAACTGGCCAATCACGGATCCTGCGCTGCTGTCGATCGAGACATCGGTGCCATAGCCGCGACCGACGATGCCTACAGTGCCATCGCCGGCTACATCGGCGCTTGAAATCGTCAACGCACCATTACCGAAATTGCGGGCGAAAATTCCGCCACCGCTTCCGTTGACCAGTCCGGCCGTGCTGTCGATCATGAGCTCGTCGCCGCCATATTGAGTGGCAATGATGCCGTAACCATTGGCGCCCGTTGCATCGGCTGTGGTGATTGCAAGATTCCCGGCGCCATAGTTGCGCGCAAAAATGCCATTGGTCGCACCAATGGCTGCTCCCCCCGAGCTGTCAATCGTGAGGTTGCCGTTTGCACCATACTGCACCGCATAAATCGCGTCGCTCGCCTGGCCGACAACCCTGCCAGTCGTGATCGAGAGGTCATTCGAATAATAGCCATAGCTGCGCGCGGCAATTCCGCGATTGCTGCCAGTCACGGTGCCTGCGCTGGAATCGATGACCAAATCGGTTCCGTCGTTGGAGGCAAAGATGCCGTCATTGACCGTGCCGTCCACATCGGCAGTTGTAATGGTCAGCGCGCCGGTACCATAATTGCGGGCATCGATCCCGTAGGTCCCGCGGACTGCTCCCGCACTTGAGTCGATCGAGGCGTCGGTACCGAAGCTGTCGAGGTCGATCCCGCTATTATACGCCGCAATAACGGTTGCAGTGGTGATCGATGCGTCGCCAAGGCCAAAGTTGACGGCGGCAATGCCTCCGTTTGCCCCTTCGACCGTACCTGCGGAGCTATCGATGGTCAGGTTGCTTGCCGAAGCGCCGCCAAGATACCCGTAGATTCCGCGCCCGTAATTGCCCGAGACCCCGCCCGACGTGATCGACAATGCACCTGCGCCATATTGGCGGGCCTGAATGCCGGTGGTGTTGCCGGTCACAGCGCCTGCGCTGCTATCGATCGTCAGGTCACCCGCTGTGCCATAGGATGTCGCAGTGATGCCGTATTGACCGTAACCTTCGACACTGGCGGTCGTTATCGATGCAGAGCCATAGCCACTGTTGCGGACGCTAATCCCGCTGAGGCCGCCGGTTACCGTGCCCGCAATCGTATCGATGGTGACGCCGTCACCGACGGTGAAGACATCGATCCCGTAGTTGTTGGTGCCAGTGACATCGGCGCTGGTGATCGACACGGCGCCGTATCCGTATTGCCGAACGCGAATGCCGGTGTTCGCACCGCTGACTGAACCAGCACTGCTGTCGATCGTCACGTCGCCTGCGCCGGAATTGACGAGGATCCCGTAGAAGCCGCTGCCGGTTACATTGGCGGTCGTGATGCTGGTCGGCCCGTAGCCGTAATTGCTGATCGAAAGCCCGTTGTTTCCGCCGACTACGCTGCCTGCCGAGGTATCGACGCTGACGCCAGACCCGAAAGCCGAAACTGCAACACCGACTGCGTAATTGCCCGTCACATCGCCTGTGGTAATGTCGGCATAGCCGGAACCCTGATGCTGGACGCTAACACCGGATTGCTGACCGGTTACAGTGCCAGCCGAGGTGTCGACCGTCACGTCGGTTCCCTGTGAACGGACATCGACGCCGTCAAAGGCCTGACCGGTGACATCGGCGGTGATAACACTGGTTATGCCGGTGCCATCATTGCGAGCATAGACGCCGCTCATGTTGCCGATGACCGGGCCGCCGGCGGTATCGATCAAGAGATCGGTGCCATAGGTAGAGTTAGTGACAAAGACGCCCATACCTGAGGTTGCGGTCACCGCACCGGTGGTGATGGAGACTGAGCCGGTGCCGTAGTCCAAACTCGCATTGATGCCGGTGTTCACGCCGGAAACCGAACCGGCGCTGGTATCGATAATCAGGTCTGTCCCAGCGGTCTTGCGGGCGCGGACCCCTGCGAGGAGATTGCCAGTGACGTCACCGGTCGTGATCGTAAGAGTGCCGGACCCGAAATCTTGCGCGTAGATTCCGTTGGTTGCGCCTTCGACCACGCCAGCGCTGGAATCGATCGTCAGGTCGGTGCCGTAGCTTCGGGCGTCGATCCCGTCGCCAACTGTGCCGGTGACGCTAGCTGTAGTGATCGTAAGCGCGCCCGAACCATACTGGTCGAGATCGATCCCGTCATTGCCGCCGATCACGCTTCCCGCGCTGCTGTTGACGGTAAAGTCAGTGCCTAGAGTCGAGTTCTGCGCGAAGATTCCGGCGAAGTTGGTGCCGGCAACGTCGGCTGTGATGATCGTGTGCGATCCGGTTCCGCCATTGTAGGAATCGATCCCGTCATAGAGGCCCGTGACAGTGCCCGCGCTGGTATCGACCGAGACATCGGTGCCCAGGCCGCCGTTCGCCGCGACGAACACGCCATCTCGAATTGCGCCGGTGGCGTCCGCAGTGTTGACGATAGTCGCGCCCGAGCCGTTGTTGATAGCCACAACCGCCCAGGTTCCGCCATAGGCACTCCCTGCACTCGTATCGACCGTCAGACCATCGCCACCCGTAAATGCAAACGTACCGTATCGCGAAGTTCCGCTGGTCGCACCAGTGATGACTGTTGTTGAGCCGGTAATTGCAGAATGACCAACATACACGCCGGTTGTTATCCCTGACACTGTACCTTCGCTCGTATCGACGAAAACGTCACCCGCGTAGCTTCGCGAACGGATTCCAAACGTGCTCCCGGTGACATCACCCGTCACGATCGAAACGTCGGAAAAACTGGAATTCAGATAGATGCCCACCGAATAAACGCTCGAGATCGAGCCTCCGCTGGTGTCGATTGCAACCGCATCGGCTGCAGCTCCATTGGACCTTACATAAACGCCTTCGAACCTGGCATCCACATCGCCGGTCGTGATCGAAATCGCGCCGTCGCCGGATCCAAGATTGACGTCGATCCCCCGACCGGCGCTGGTGACTGTTCCACCCGACGAGTCGATCGTGACTGTCCCAAGGCCATCGGTAGACGCAGCAATGCCGGGGCCATAGGTTGATGTGACGTCTCCAATGGCAGTGGTGTTGCCGATTTCGATATTACCGCCAGACCCAATCCCGAATGAGCGGGCACCGGCCGATATACCATTAGCTACGCCTCCCACTTGGCCGACACCCTGTATCGAGATATCTCCGCCTCTGCTAATGGCGGCGACAGCACCGTTGATTGTATCGATATCGGAGATGGCAATCGCGCCACCTTGGCTGTCAGCGACAATACCCGCTCCGCCATTCGCAGTAATTGTTCCGATATCGCTGACCGTGATCGCCCCGCCCGCCGAGCCGAGATCGAGCCCATCGCCAGCATTGCCGGTCACGCTGTCGAGGTTTTCGACGAGGATGTCAGCGCCAGATGTGCGCAGGTAGATCCCGTCGCTTGCTCCAACAACGTCACCGGAAGAACCACGAACGACTATGTCCGCCACTGAAATCGTGCTGGAAGCCCGGATGCCGTTGCCACCGCTTCCACTCACATCATTGACAGTGATGGTCAGGTCCCCGGCACCTCGATTGTAGGCCAGGATGCCGTGGCGACCTCCTGAAATTGTGCCAGCGCTGGTATCGATGTTGAAAGCGTTGCCAGAATTATTCTCGCCGGAAATAGCATCGAATCGAGTGCTTTCGACATCCGCTGTTGTGATGTCCAAATCGCCGTAGCCGGTCTTGGTCGCGCGAATGCCAAGGTTTGCCGATGTTATTGACCCGCCGCTGCTGTCGATTGAAAGCCCCGATCCGCGGAACGTAGCCGCGTTTATGCCCGAGCCATTAATGCCGGTAGCCGCCACATCGCCTGTCGTAATCACGAGAGTGCCGGGCCCCGATTGGGCGGCGCTCACGCCGACTAGATACGCTTCAATTCTCCCAGCAGAGGAGTCGATGGCCATGCTCTGGCCGTTTGAGCGGGTGTAGATTCCGCGCCCGTTGAGATCTGTGACACTCGTAATGTCGCCGGTGGTAATCCTGACATTTGCGCCGTGGTAGCCGAATCCGCGGGCGTTAATGCCCGAGCCATCCGCCGTCAGAGCACCGGCCGTCGTGTCGATGGTAAGGTCGCCGCGAACATCGCGCACATAGATCGCGTCGGATGAGGTAGACGACACGTTCGCCGTCGTGATTTCAATCGACGCCGAATCGTTTCTCGCACGCGCGTAAATGCCGCGACCGCCGGCGGTCAGCTGACCTTGAGTGGTGTCGATGACGATTCCATCGCCATTGCTGCCATTGTAAACGTTGATGGCGTCGCCAGCACCAGAATTAACGTCTGCCGTGGTGATCGAGACTCCGCGTGTCGCGGCGGGATCAGTGCCGTTGACGCCATAGCTGTTGATCAGGATGCCATTGATCGCACCAGTAACTGGCCCAGCAGTGGAATCGATTGCGACCCCCAGGTTCGGTGTCCGCGCAAAGATCCCGACACTCGACCTTCCGGTAACACTTCCTCCAGTGGTGATGGAAACGAGTGCGGAGGCTCTAAGAGATGCCGAGAAGACCGGGAACGCGACGGCGCGGATACCTTGGTCACCGGTTATGGAGCTCGTTCCATCGCTCTGTCGGATTGAGATATTGCCACCATTCGAAGTGATATCGAGTCCGTCGCCGCCGATCCCGGTTGTGTCGACAGCAAATCCATCCTCGATCGTAATGTCGACAGAGTTCGCCACGATGGTCTGCTGGGTTATTGCAGGCGCACCATTATCCTCGCAAACGAACACACCGCTACCGGGCGCAGTCTCGACGCACGCATCTTGCGCCAACGCCGGGCTTGCGCCGACCAATCCCGACGCTGCGATCGCTGCCGGAGCCACTCCCCAGCGTAGCGCCGCAAGCGCGCGGCCTAGCAGGCTCGTCTCGCCACCCGCAGCGCCATCTACCGCAACCGAAACACCCAGCTCGGGCGAGTAGCTCGCCGCGACGCCGTGTTGCTTGATCATTCGACCGCCGCGCAGCATGGCTGAGGTCACGGGCCGGTGCTCATACGGCGCCAGATCAAGCCAATCCTTGTTCTGCTTTTCGCTCGAAATACCCGTTGCGAATGCGCCCAGCTTGTTCGTCACTTCAATAGCCCCTGTTTCCCCGCGCGTGCGGAGGTCTAGTGTGGATTCACCAGTCCGGTCCGACAGGAAAACCCACTTGCACGTTTCAAAAATGTCTGGCCCGTTTCGGGCTCTGGATTATGCGACCCTCTCCCGGTCAGCTGTCGTCGAAGGTAATCAACGTCGTGGCATCGGGAGAATTTGGAGACACGGTCATCGGGCAGGAAAAGCCTTCAACCAGCTCAACATCGTAAAGTTCGCCAATATCGCCATCGATCCGAAACCAGTCGACACAGGTGCCTTTGGCGAGGTCGATGACCTGCACACCGCACCATGGTTCGCTGTCGGCATCTTTCAGCCGCTGATCGAGCTCCAGGCCTTCAAAACGCTTGTAGCGAGGACGGGAAAGGCCGACGAAAGCGTAGCCGCCATGGAAAGTGAGGCCGCGCAGGAATCCGGGGCAGAAGGCAACCGGCTTGAATGTGCCCATCTCGCCGTCTTCGCCGAATTCGACATAGCCGAAATCGCCGGTTCCGGCGTTCAGCACCCAAAGCTTTCCATCGTGCCAGCGCGGCGAATGCGGCATGGAAAGACCTTCGCAAACCACTTCGCCGCTTTCGACGTCGATCACGACACCGCCATCCGCACGGCGATCGCGCCAGCCATCGATGGTGTTGGAGCGGGAGACTGCCGTGACATAGGCAGGCTTTCCGTCGCGCATCGCCAGGCCGTTCAGATGGCAGCGATCCTCATCCACGATTTCGCTGATGAAAGACGGCTGCCATATCGGCTTGAACGAGTGCCTGTCCGAAACCGTCGCCAGACAATTGTAACGGGTGTTGACGAAGACGATCTGCCCATCGACGTCGACCCCGACATCGTGGGCGTCAAGCTGCCCGGTCAGATGCTGTGTGCGCGGCATGAAGCACGCGTCGTAAACCTGGTTGATGCGCTGTTCAGGCTGGAGGATATTCTCAAACCGGATGATCTGCGCACCCGCCGACAAGACCAGACCGCCCTTGTCGTCGACACACAATCCCATCGGTTTGGGCATGCCCGATTGGTGCAGTTGCGCCCCGCCCTGTGGGCCGGAACCGAGCATGTAGAGAAAGCCGGATTGGTAGGATGTGAAAGCCAACGAAGCCTTCATGCCAGCCAGCCGTGCCAGCAATCCGCCGGACAGCGAGTATTCTACCTTAGGTGGTGCGGCCCCGACCTGACTGGCCGAAACGGGTTGACCCTGAGCTGACATTGAAAGTGTGCGCCCCCTATGCGCACATAACGAATCTGCGATGCCCTTTGATGGCGGAGCAAGGTCTCCGCGTAAAGACGATTGAAAGTCATTCGTCGATTTTTGTTGATCTTTTCCGAGGGTTTCACGCCAGCTGCGCCGAAGATTCCGGGCGTGTCTGTATCGCCCGATAACAGGCCGGAGCTTTCGGCGTATTGCCACGCACACGGCCTAGCTTCTTCGCTCGCATTAGTTCACTATTTGCCGATTATTGATCGATACTTGGCGATTGGAAGCAAAGCATGGCTACATCTCACATTCCGATTGGCGCGGATGGGTTTTACCATCCTTCAAGCGAAGTCGAAGTTATCGAACTTGTGAAGTTTGCGAGGAAGCAAAAGAAGCAAATCCGATCACGCGGTGCCACGCACAGTGTCGCCTGGAGCATCTACACCGACCCCGTCGGCAACATTCCGCCCAACCGCACGTTGCAGCAATCACCTCCGCCCGGAGATCAGATCAACATCGCTTTCGACAAAATGCGCGCGGTGAAATGGATCGATGAAAAGAACGGAATTGTCGAGTCCGAACCGGGCATCAATTTAGGCTGCGACCCGCGCGATCCGTTCCATGTCTCGACACTGGAAAACAGTTTTCTCTACCAGATTTTCGAGAAGGGCTGGGCGGTCAACACGCTCGGCGGGATTACGCACCAGACGCTGGCCGGGTTCACGGCAACGGGATCAGCCGGCGGGTCGACGCGCTATGCCTGGGACAACGCAATCGCATTCCGAGTTGTCGATGGCAAAGGGAAAGCCGAATGGATCGACAAGGATCATCCCGACTTTGACGCTTTTCCGACCTCGATGGGATTGCTAGGCATCGTCACCAAGTTACGGCTGCAGCTCGTCCCTATGTACAATATCAAAGGCACGGAGCGCACAACGCCGGTCTCGGGGGCCAAAGCGCCGATGGATTTCTTTGGACCAGGCTGCAAAGATCAGCTTTCGCTTGAACAATATCTCAAAGACACGCCCTACACCCGGATCGTCTGGTGGCCGCAGGAAGGGGCTGAGCGCATCCAGACATGGGAAGCCTCGCGCGTTGCCTTCACCAAGGACGATCTCACACCCTATCAGCAATTCACGCCGGATTTCGCCGGGCAGACAGAGCAGCTGTTCGCCTCGATGTTCTTCGTGCTGCTCGGCAACACCGATTTCGGGCGCGAAATGGCGCTGCTGTGGAGCAAGATCACTCATTATTTCCACAACATCGCGCAGCTTCCGGATCAGGGCTCACTCAGCTGGCTATGGCGCCTCATCACCTTTGTGATGGCCGCGCTTGCCAGTGCGGTTGTGCTGATCCTGGGATTGATACTGGGCATCCTGCAAGGAAGCGTCCGTGCGCTCTTCACCACACTGATGCCGCTGTTCAATCCGATGACGAAGAAGGACGGGGAAACCACCTTCAACGACTATTACTGGCGCAGCCTGTGCATGGACAACACGGTCGACGACGTATTCCTCGGCACCGAATTCACTGAGATCTGGGTTCCGATCCAGCACGCGCAGACGGTGATGAACCTGTATCGCGACATGTTCGATCAAGGCGGCGCGGAGGCCACCGGCTATTTCTCAACCGAGATTTACGGTGGACCTCCCAGCTCGGGCTGGATCGATCCCGGCTACACCGATGGGAAGGACGAATACAAAGACGGCACCGTGCGCATTGATGTCTATTGGTTCCGCGACAACCAGGGTGTACCCAACTCAGACGAAGGCTTCTTCGACCAGTATTGGGATATCCTGAAAGACAACCAAATCCCGTTCCGCCTGCACTGGGGCAAGTTCGTCCCGCGCTATGATTTCCCTCAATGGCTTGAGCACTACCGCGCAAGCCTGCCGAAATTCGATGACTTCATGGCGCTGCGCAAAAAGCGCGATCCGGACGGTCTATTCTTCACCTCCTATTGGAAGGAACGCCTGACCGGATCGGCTTGATCACACCGCCGATCTAGCGCCTGCCGCGCCCAATCGTAGCCCATGTCGGCACTGGCTCCGCTCCTTCAACAGCCGTGAGCACCGCGTTCGGCGGATTGAACAACTGGCACTTGGGTAGAGTGTCGGGATCAAGCGAACTGACAAGGTCCCACGTCTCCTCCGGATCGGGCTGAACTGCCTGGAAATTGGTGTAATTCTGGCTCACAATTGGGGCGAAGGGCACCATCTTGCCGTCGACTTCCCGCACGGGCACGCCCGAAAAGTAGAAGCTCTGCGGCATCACATCGTCGCCTTGGGCCTGAAAGCCATAGCCAAACATGACGCCGCCATCGGCCGTACGGTCGGGCGCGACGCCGGTCTGCATGATCGAACCATCGTCATGACTGACCCAGAAGCTGTAACCCTGCCCGCCTTCGCCGATGCGCCCGCTGTCGGCGGCATCGTAGGGCAGATGCTTGATGAAATCCTTGCGCGGCGGGTGGTTGAACTTCGAAAACAGGCACACATCCGGCATCCAGTCGGGCTTGCCCTCACCAGCTATGAAGAACGCGGTATTGCCGAGCGAAATAAACGAGCAGGAATAGGTGTTGTTGAACGGGAAGATCGGCAGACACCTCTTGTCATACTGCTCCATCATGGCGCCTGTCCCGCCCGGCCCGGTCCAGGTGGAATCGTAGTAGGTTGCCCCGTATGACACCTCGTAATCCGTACCTTCCTGCAGGGCCGCTGGAGGTTTTCCCGGATAGGGTGGCGGATTGTCTACGTAATTGTTGAACACCCGGTACATCGTCCATTCGGACACCCAATAATCCGGATAAATCGGGTTCTCCGGTTCGCCCTCCGATCGCGGATAGGTGCAATCATCATTGGTACAGGGCGGCGATGTTCCATCATTGTGCACGCCGTAGGTCTGGTAAACGGCACCCTGATCGATTTCGGGTTCTTCGTCAGGCGCCTTATCTTCAGCAGAATTACAGCCCGCCAGCAGCGCAATCGCGCTCACCATTGCGACTCCACCAATGGAATTCACACCTAAGTCGCGAACATTTATAAAGATATTCATTCTGCCGCCTCCCTCGCCAAAAATTATCGCCATAAGAGCAAAGCAATTGAACATCTGCAAATCAAAATTTCCCAATGAATAGTATTCGACTATTCAAGTTTGCGTGTAGGATACGGTAAATACGTGAGTCGGAAGGGGAAACGCGCATGTTTAAGCTGATGTGGACGCCGCCAAAAACACTCGAAGACGTTCAGGCGCGAGTTCAGACAGCGATAAATCTCGAGTTTTCTACGCTTCCGCCATATCTCTACACATTGCTGTCGATACCGCCGGGCGAAAATCTTGAGGCGCGCTCCCGCATCTACACCGTGACGATGCAGGAAATGATCCACATGTGTCTCGCCTGTAACATCATGAATGCGATTGGCGGCCGTCCCGCGATTGTCGCGCCAAAGTACCCCGGCCCCCTGCCCGGCGATCTGGCGCACGGGGTGCACATTCACCTCTACCCATTCTCTGAAGAAGCGATTGCGCAGGGCATGACAATCGAACAGCCAGAGGACCCGGTCGCGCCCTCCAACTTGCTGCGATCGCTGGAGGATGCGGGCGCGCAGCCAGTCACGATCGGTCAGTATTATGCATTGCTGGATGACGCACTCTCGAACCTTCCGGCGTCAGACTGGCAAACGGATCGCAACCAGTTCGACGATTCCCAATTCATGCAGGGCAATCTGTTCAAAGTGAACAGCTACGCCGATGCGCATCAGGCAATTTTCGAGATCGTTTCCGAAGGCGAAGGCACACCGGTGACCGCAGGCGACAATGGCAGCCCGCTCGACTGGCAGAATGAGCTCGCGCATTATTACCGGTTCTGGGAGGTTAAGCAGAATCTGGTTCTGACCAAGGCGGATACGCCCAGCGGCTATCAATGGGGGCCGCAAACGCTCGGGGTCGACTGGAGTGCGGTCTATCCGGCGATAAAGGATCCCGAGCAGCACGATTTCTCAAGCGAACCGCAGGCTGCGCAGGATGCGCAGCAGAAATGCAACGACGCCTATTCGGCGATGATTGCCGCGCTCGAACTCGCCTTTAACGGTCAGCAGGATCAGCTTGGCATAGCCGTACGAGCGATGTTCGATCTGCGCATGGCGGCGCGCGTCGCATTCACCACGCCGCTCAATTGCGGGAAAGTCGCTGGCCCTGCATTCCTCGACAATGCGCCGGGCTGGGTCGCCAGCAACGCGGTATCTGCCGAGGGAGAAGTCGCATGAGCGTGCTCGAAACACCCCGCATCTACTTCAAAGGCAACATCAGCTGGGACCCGGTCACCACCAACAATTACCCCGGCAAGAAACGGCTCGCCGGGTACGACGAAGACACGCTGGATTCTGTCTGGGACGGCGATGCCGTTGCACCGGAGCAAGTCGAAGAGTTTCGCCAGCAGGCGATCGAACAGGTCCCGGCACCGCCGGATGTTTCGGGCACAAGCTGGAACCCTGACGGGACGTATCGTTCGAACTTCTTCGACACCAAAGTCTCGGGCGTCGACACGGGCTCCGGTTTGGATACGTCCGATGCGCTGGTGGGTGCGCCTGTTGGTTTCAGCGGGATGCTCGTTGATGCCGAACCCTACGGTCCGTTTACCTCGCAATTGTTCTTCGATGAGATGAGCTTTGGCATTCCAGGCGGGTGCCGCATTCTCGGAAAACGGCAGCGCCGGTTCGATGATCGCAACATCAATTTCGGCGCCAATCCGAGCAACCAGATCATCGCCGGGCTGGCCTCTGTTTCATGGCAGACCGTGTTTCCGAAAGTCGGTCATGCGGTATTGGAGGAGTTCGACTCTCCAGCCGTCGCGGCATTGCGCGCGGCCTTTTCGCATGACGATGTTCTGGGCCTGATGGTGCGCTGGAATTCGTACCGCACGATCTATTACAACGACAAGGCGCTGCGGAATGGTAATCAGGCGCAGTCGGATGCCCAACAGGCGATCATGGCGAAACTGCGCGAGGGCGGCTGGCAGCCGAACCCTGCGCGAAGCCTGGTCGTTGGCGTCGTCGGGTTGTGGCGGCGCGGCGAATGCCCGACTGAGCCGGGCGACCGTACACTCATTTCAACCCTCACCGACATCTCGACGCCCGGCGGGGACGCGACAATGGGCACGGCATTTATGAAGCTCGATACTCAGGCTGAGCCGCCGACGCTTACGCTCGACCTTCAGAACTCCATTCCGTGCCGGAATCAGGAAACCGACAAGGTCGACCTCGGCACACTATCCGTGATCGCCGCCGATCCGCCGCCCGCCGTGGCGATGGCAGATCTCGTCGATATTCCTGTCGGAGCGTATGATCGCGCCGCGTACGAAGCGACATCGGGTATCGTCACGATCCCGTTGCCCCGCGCAATGCAGGGGCTCGAAGATTATGTGTTCTCGATCAAGGGCCAAGGCGATGCCCCGACCTATTTGAGGGAGATCCGCTACCGCGCGCTAGCGCTGGAACCGAATGTCTATGTCAATCAGGGCGACACGCGCCAGATCACGGTTCAAGTTTACGACCGAGGCGAGCCAGCCGGTTCGGGCCTGACGGTCACATGGACGCCATTTTCTGCTGTCGGGACCGACGATACGACCCACGGCACTGCGACAACCGACGCTAATGGGCAGGTTTTCGTGCCGCTCGATACAAGCACGGACGATCCGGAAACGAACAAGGGCAAAGTCTACGCGCTGATCTTTCAGGTTGGGACGAGCGCCGTGGTTCCGCTGCCGAAGTTCAATCCGATGGTGATGCCCTACGTCTATATTCGGGTGCTGCCGAAAGACGACAAAATCGCAGGCCTCTCCCCAACTTGGGACAATGTCTACGCCAACGTCCTGGCCAATTTCAAAGCCATTGCTCCGTGCATGGACAACTGGCTGCGGCTCGACGAGGAAGCGCAGGTGCGCGCCTATGCGCCGCTGGTCAAGCGCCTGACTGATCCATCCGCATTCGAGGATTTTCGCTACATGCCGGTGACGCGTGACCTCTCGCCCGGACAGCGGACGTTGCTCTACAATTGGATCAACAGCCCCGCCTCGGATGGCCTGAAAGCGGCATCCTCCGAACCGCCGCCGCAACACGGCATGCCCGATCCGGAAACACTGCCCGATATCGCGGGTGTCGCAGCCTCGCACCGCGGAGATGGAGAATGACGAGCGGTGCGCCGGTCTGCCTGACGTCGCGCTGGTTCATTAAGCCCGGCCATGAAGATGCCGTGATGGAAGCCATCCAGAGCGACCTAGTCCCGCAGATCGAAGCGCATGAAGAGGGAACCCTAACCTACTACGTCCATCGTCCCTACACCGCCGATCCGGGTCTTCAGCCGCTCCCGCCGACAGATGCGCAATTGCTGTTGTTCTACGAGGAATACGCCTCACCAGAAGCGTTTCACGCGCATGTGAATGGCGAGATCTTCACCGGCTTCGTCGCTGCCCACGCAGACAGTTTCGTGCAAGCCAATGGAAAGCCTTACGTGACGGTGACGTTCGTGTCGCGCGAGGCAGGGTTTGCGCGGTCTCGAACGTGAATAGCGAGTCATCAAGCTAGATTACGCTCAAAACGCAAATCCGGCAGACACGCGCAGCACGCGGCCCGGTGCGGGAAAACCAACAGCGTCCTGCCAGTCCTCATCCAGCGCATTGCACAGTGCCAGCGACAGGCTGAGCGCCTTGGTCGCCTGCCATTCGGCAAACAGGTCCACAGCGACATGCCCCCCCAGTTCGATCACGCCGGTAGGTATGCTGGTCTCAAGGAAATCGGAATTGAACGTCGCGGCCGCGCCAAGCCTTAACGTTTCGGCAGGACGCCAGGCAATGCGTGCGTGGCCGTACCAATCGGGCCGACTACGCAAAGGCACAACACTGTCGAAATCGAGCACTGTCAGCGAGCCATTCCATTCGACACTCGGGCCGAGTGTGCCTTCGCCCGACAATGAGAAACCGCTGATCTGGGTCTCCGAACGGTTGACTGTGGTGAACAGAACAGGGTCGAAATCGATCAGATCGGTGTAGTTGTTCGCGAAGACGCTCGCTCGCAACCGCGCGGTTCCGCTCTCCCATTTGAGCCCGCCCTCCCATGAAACGCTGCGCTCGGGAAGCAAGTCTGGATTAGCCGTCAGCGGAAACGCCAGTGCAAACAGGCTGGGCAGGCGAAAGCCTTCGGCATAGCCGGCAAAGGCAGTCAGGCCGTCCGCGATCACATATTCGATCGAACCCTGCACGCTTGCTTCGCTGCGCTCTTCGAACCAGTCCTGTCTTCCGGCGAGCGACAGCGTCAGACCGGCCAGCGGTCGCCACTCCGCTTCGGCAAATAGCGACGTCTGATCGCGATCGATTGCGAATTGGGTCGGGAGCAGCAAGCCAATATCGATGGTGCCGGTGCTGCTGGCATCCTCGCGCTGGTATCCGGCGCCTGCGACCAGATCGAAACGGTCAGTTAGGCGAAACCGGAGATCGCCAGTCAGCTCAAGCCTCGAAAAATCCGTGTCGCTGGTGAGCGCGGGTACAGGATCGAAAACGCCGGGAAAGATCGCAGGCGTATCGGCCGCGACATTGTCGTCGTAATATCCAGCGCGGAAAGCGGGCCGGATTGCCGCGCTTTCCGGGCCGAGGATCGATAGCCCCAGCGTCAGAAAACTTGTGTCGCGCATCTCCAGGTTGCGATTGGCAGCAAGTTCTGGACCGCCGCTACTTTCTGGGAATCCGTTCCGCTCGGTCTCCCCGTAGATGCCGAATGCCGATAGATCCCACTGGCCCAGTCCCTGTTCGAAGCGAGCCATCACCTGATCGCGCTCAAGCGTTGATGCTTCGGTCAGATCGCCTGTGTCCACCCGCCCGCCCGACACGAGCAAACTGCCATTGCCCCATCCCAGACCAAGCCGGGCAGACAAGGCGTAGCCGTCCTCACTGTCCGCCGTGATCGAACCGCCACCGGAAACGCGGCTCAGGTCCGTGCCGCGCAGTCTGAGCGAGACCACACCCGAAAGCGCATCGCTGCCATGCACCGCGCTTCGACTGGTCGGAATGATGGCGATGCTCTCGATGAGCGCCGGATCGAGCTGTGCGAAGTCGAACCCGCCGCCCTGGCTGCTCGACGGGTTGGAGACACGAACGCCATCGATCAGGATCTGCGCGAAGTTTGGTTCAGCGCCCCGGATCGACACGAAGCTCGTTCCGCCTGCCCCTCCCGTCGACACGGCACGCACATCGGGCAAGGTTTCCAGCACCTCGAGAACATTGATCGGTAAAGCGGTTGGAAGTGGATCGGGGCTTTCGATCGAAGCAACCAGCGCACCTATTCGTGATCCTTCTACGACAATCCTTTCGTCATCTTGTGCCGTATCCGCCTGTTCATCCCCCGCCGAAATTGAGGCTAGCGCAGCGAGCAGGAAGGATTTAGTAATCATCGCACCTCCAAGCAGCCGGATATTGTAATGTCACGGTCGAGACAAAGTCAGACACTGAAATATTCCGGATACGCCGCACTCTATTTATCTCTATTCATTATCCCCTTCATTCTCTTTGGCAAACAGATTGAGGAATTTGCTCAAGTGTTTTTGACGGGCAATGGTGGAGATCACGTGGTTACGTTTGTTGCGGCCCTATTGCTTGCCGGCGATCCCGTTTTGCCAACGCCATCGAGTGTCATCGCCACGCTGCTTGCGACGCGCATCGGGTTTCTCCCCGCCGCGCTAGTCAATGGTCTCAGCCTCTCTGCGGCATGCGTCATTGGCTATGTAATCGGGCGCAGCGGTGGCGAAGCATTCGCGAAAATGGGCCGCACATTGCCCGCCGGTTTTGTCGAGTGGGTGCGGCGCCATGGCTTGATCGCGACACTGCTGTGCCGCCCGGTTCCGGTGCTGGCGGAAGCATCTCTGATCCTCGCGGGCGCGGCACAGCACGAACCGCGCAGATTGCTCGCATGGTGCTGCATGACACAGATGATCCTGGGCGCCGCCTATGCTTTTGCCGGTTCCGGTTGGGGCGAAGGCCAATGGAACGGCACCGCGATCCTGATAGGCAGCGTCGGCATACCTGTCGCAGCTGCTTTCATCGTCTTTTGCTCGATGCGGCGGCGTACTCCCCAGCCCTGACGAAAAATGCCCGACCAGTTCACACTGGCCGGGCATTCAAGGAGAGAGAAGCGGTTTGGGGTGCTTCCCCGGGAGTTAGAAGTTCGCTCGTAAGATGAACGTATAGCGCCGATCATTGCGGAAGAAGTTACGCGGTGCGCGCAAGCCCTGATCGTTGATCGTCTGTTCTGTAATCGTGATCTCATCAAGCAGGTTCACGCCTTGCACGCCGACCTTCAGATTTTCGGTTACGTCGACGAACAATGACGCATCAAGCTGCCCGCTCGCTCGCTGATAAATCGAGGCGAATGGGAAAATCACGTCACGCGGAGTGAGCTGGAACGCGCTGCGCCAGTTATACGCCACGCGGGCCTGAACGATGCCTTTTTCATAAAGGCCGATCAGGTTCACGTTATGCCTTGAGATGCGCGGGAACACGTCCGCATCAATGTCGAACCGCGCGGTCGGTGGATCATCGCTCGCAAGCGCAGGGTCCAACGTGTTCGCCACACCCTCTGAATCGATGAACGTGTAGGTTGCTTGCATGCCAAGCCCGCTCAACGCGCCCGGCAGGAAGTCGTAGAATTGCTGATAGGCAACCTCGAAACCCTTCACCGAAGCGTTTTCATCGACATTGACTTCGGTGTTGCGAAGCAGCGTGAGGTCATCGAACTGGGCGCCGATTTCGACCGGAGCGAACGCGATGAAGTCATCGATTTCCTTGTAGAAGCCGGTAACCGTGATCGAGCTGCTGCGCCCAAAGTACCATTCCCACGACAGATCGAAATTGGTCGATATCTGCGGCAAGAGTGAAGCATTGCCGGTCGCGTTGGAACTGAAACCACCAAACGAGTTCGGCTGGCCAATACCCGTTGAAGTGTCGGGTAGGACTTGTACTTGCACCCGTTCGTTGAGCTGCGTCACACCGGGGCGTGTCATCGTACGCGAGGCAGCAAATCGCAACAGGTGACCGCCATCAAACTCAAGCTTGAGGTTCAAGCTGGGCAGGAACTCGTCATAGTCGACATCCACCCTTTGCTGAATGATCTGGCCATCACCAAATTGAGCCAGCAATTGCGCGCGATTGGCGCAGGCTGCCGGTTCCGAGAACGTCGGATCGGCGCGACCGGGGAATGCCGGATCGCATGCGTTGGTGGTAGGATCGCCCGGCGCCGAGGTATCAACCAGCGCAGGGAAGAGCGTAGCAAAACTGCGAACCGATGTTGTCGTATCGACGGAACGGTCGGTGCGGACATAGCGCAGGCCGACATTACCAGTCAGTTCGCCGCCAAGGAAATTGTCTGCACCAAAATCCGCGCGGACATAGGCTGCAATTGTCTCTCTTGTCACAGAGCCGATTTCACTTGGGAGGAAGGGGGTGCCCTCAATCACACCGTCGCGACCCGTTAGCGGCGTCCAGCCGCTTGGGCTGCCGCCGATCACGTTCAGAACGTTATTGAACGTCTCCTGCCAGCCGTCGAAGTCTTCTGCGCCCGGTCCTGCATAGGATGGAACCAGTCCCTGGAAACCAGCACCGACACCGCGCTGATAATCCGGGAATGCGTAGCGACCAAATAGAGGAGCAACGACCGCCTCGACAGCCGGATTGGGGTTGTCGAACGGACGGACCAGCGGGTCGCCTCCGCCATTTACGTCACGGCCCGTCCAAACTTCTGAGATGTTGCCCCAGTTGAAGTCGGATTCGCGAATCAGGATTTCCTGATCGGAATAGCGCGCACCAGCACGGAGAGACTTGAGCCAGCCATCACCAGAGAAATCGTATTCGACATCGCCGCGGAAAGCGAGAGACTCGGCATCATTCTGGGTGGTGTGATCCATCGCAGATCGGATAAACGAATTGCTGGGTTCGAAACCGACGAACGGAACTCTGCCAACGCTGGAGTCGATGGTCACCGGGCTGAAGAAGCTGGTGTGTACCGTGAGATCGAAAACGTCCGACGTGGAATCGATATACTGCGCGTCGAAGTTGAACCGCAGATTGTCCGTGGCCGAAAACTTGAGATTGAACCCGTAATCGTTGGTGATGTCCTCTTCCAGACGCTCACGATAGAGGTTGATCTGCTGTCCGCCATTGGGCGCGAGGTAGCCACCGACATTCGGCCCGCGCCATTGCGAGTTGTCGGTGATCGTACCGGCAGTGAACACTCCGTCATCGTCGAAAACGAAATCCGAACGATCGAGACCCGGACGGGAGCGCGCTGCGCCATCCGCAGCGGTTTCGATGACGTTCTCACCCCAAAGCAGGGTCGAGTCTGACCGAAGGAACTGTGCTGTGGCCAGCCAGCGGCCATCGGCGCTTTCATATTGCGCCGCTGCCGCGATCGAAAGGCGTTCGCGATCGAATTCCTGCGTGCGGATGCTGCCGCCTGACGGAATGAAAAGCGGGTTGCCATTGGCATCGGTGATGAAGTTGGAATCGTCCGAAGGATCGTTCAGCAGTGGGCCGGGATCGTTGTCCCGGAAATCCGCAATACCGGTGCCGTCACCACGCGACTTCAGTCGGTTGTAGGAGATGTTGCCGAGCAGACCGAAGGTGCCACCGCCTACATCCCAAGTGTTCGAATAGAGGAACGAGCCACCAGGCGTTACCTCATCTGCAAAGTCGGTCAGCTGAGCTTCGACGCTCGCTGCGATCACCTGCCCGCCCTGATCGAATGGCAGACGCGTGCGGAGATCGATGGTGCCGGCTGCGCCGCCTTCAATCAGGTCAGCCGAGGAGTTCTTGAAAACGACCACGCTGCCGAGCAGTTCGGGCGAAACATCTTCGAAGCCCAGTACGCCGCCGGAATTGGCTGCGAACACATCGCGTCCGTTCAATTCCGAACGCACGAACGGCAGGCCGCGGATAACAACCCCGCTACCTTCAACAGCGAAGTGATCGGGATCGTTAGGACCGGCGAAGCGAAGGACGCTGACGCCCGGAACGCGTTGCAGGGCCTCGGACACAGAACGATCCGGCAAAGCGCCAATGTCCGATGCGGTGATCACATCGACGAATGTGTCGGCGTTGCGCTTTACATTCTGCGCGCTTTCCAGCGACGCCCGAATGCCGGTGACAATGATCAGTTCGCCTTCTTCGACCGGCTCGGCCGTTTCCGGCTCATCAGCATCCGGTTGATCCTGCGCGACGGCGGGTGCCGCAGCCAACAGTCCAAGTGTGGAAACGCCCGAAAGCAAGGACTTCGATACAACGCCGCCAGCGGCGCAAGCGCGAGACAGTTTCACCAGTTTTTCCCCTCCCAAGGTGCCCCGTTCAGGGGTCACACAAGTCTATCTAGGGTGATTTGACCTCAATTGGACAACGTTGTCAACTCAGATTGTCAATCGCTGTGGATTTGAGGCCAATCCGCATCACCCAATATTTAAATCACTATTTTTGCTGCACAATTTTTCTCGATAAACTCACGGTGTGTGGGCATATCACTGGCCGCGTTATCAATTGTCGATCCAATCTGCCGAATTGCCGAGTCGATTTTGGCCATTGGCACCTTCGCGATCAGCGGGTTTGTCGCGACCGGTTCAACGCCCTGTCCGTACATCACTGCAAGCCAGCTAGCGGTGCCGAAGATATCGTTGGGTTCTTCGAAAATGCGCCCCCCTTCGCGGAATTGCTCGATACGGCGGGTCAACTCATCAGGTCGTTCAATCGTCTGGCAATGCCGCCAAAACGGCGTGTCGTCGCGCTTGGTCGCGGTGTAGTGGAGCACCAGGAAATCGCGCACCCGCACATATTCCTTGAGCGTGCGGGCATTGAACGCCTCGATGTCCGAGGGGTTAAAACGCTTGTCCGGGAAGTGCGTCAGCAAGCGCGCGAGGCTGGTCTGAACCAGATGGATACTGGTCGACTCAAGCGGCTCCATAAAACCGGCAGCCAGTCCAAGCGCCAGGACATTGCCATTCCAGAATTGCTTGCGGTGGCCGGTCACAAAGCGGAGGCGATTAGCGTCCGCCAATGGAGCTCCGTCAAGATTGTCGCGCAACACTTGCTCTGCGGTTTCGTCGTCCATGAACTCGCTGCAATAGACGTGACCGTTGCCCGTTCGGTGCTGCAACGGGATCCGCCATTGCCAGCCCGCATCTCGCGCCGTCGCCCGGGTATAAGGGACCGGATACTCGGCCTTCTCACAGGGGATCGCGATGGCTCGGTCACATGGCAGCCATTTGCGCCAGTCTTCGTAGCCGGTCTCCAAGGTTTGCTCGATCAGGAGCCCGCGAAAGCCCGAGCAATCGATGAAGAAGTCGCCGCCGACCTGCTCGCCGTTTTCCAAGGTGACGCTGG
Source organism: uncultured Erythrobacter sp. (assembly GCF_947499705.1). Lineage (NCBI taxonomy): Bacteria > Pseudomonadati > Pseudomonadota > Alphaproteobacteria > Sphingomonadales > Erythrobacteraceae > Erythrobacter > uncultured Erythrobacter sp. The sequence goes on from NZ_CANMPJ010000001.1 coordinate 2,196,324, forward strand.
TCACATGACCTGTCTCGCCATCCTGCGCGACGCTCTCGATCCGACCCTCGACCCGCTCAACGTCCTTGCCCTCGGCAAAGCGGCGCAGGAAAGCAGCGTAGAGCGAGGCGTCGAACTGGAACGCGTAGTTGATCCCGGCATAGGCCGATTGCGGGCGGTCGCTCAGCGGGCGCATGAACTTTTCGCGTCGGCATGCCTCGACCATCAGGGAGTAGGCAAACAGATCGTCCTTTTCGCCCGCCAGATTGCGATGGAGCCAGTATTGGTAGAACGGGATCGCATCGAAATCTCGCCCGAAATCACCGAACGGGTGAATGTAGCTGTGGCCCTTTTCAAACCAGTCAACGAATTCGATGCCGAGCTTGAAGGTCGCATTGGTCTCGCGGACGAATTCGTCCTCATCGATCCCGAGCATGGTGTTGAAGGCGATGATGGGCGGGATGGTGGCCTCGCCCACGCCCACCGTGCCGATGGCTTCGGACTCGATCAATGTGACTTTTGTCGGCGAGCCTTCTAGCATGTGACCAAGCGCCGCAGCGGCCATCCATCCGGCGGTCCCTCCGCCGACGATGACAACGCGGTCGAGCAGATGCGGGTTCATGAAGCGCTCGCCCGGATCGCGACCGGCTCGGCCCTGCAGAAGCGGTCGATATAGGCCTGATGCGTAGGCATTGCCGCGACAGTCTTGGCGTAGACGCCGCGCATATTGGCAAGGCTCTGCGTGAGATTGTCGTCGCCAATTGCATCGGCGATTGGACTATGGCCTTCCGGTCCCCACCCCTGCCCTTCGGCCACTGCCAGCCAACTGGTGAGATCGAACAATTCCGCGTCGTATTTGAAAAACCGCCCGCGCGACCGCAGCAGGTCCATTTTCTGTGTGAGACTGTCTGGAATGCTCATCTCGCGCACATAGTCCCAGAACGGTGCGTCATTGCGGTTGGTCGCCTTGTAATGGAGGATCAGGAAGTCGCGCACATGCGTAAAATCATCGGTCATCAAGCGGTTATATTCGCCGCGCTCAAACGGAGCGTCGATGGCTCCGGGGAACAGCGAAACCAGCTTGGCAATGCCCATGTGAATCAGATGAATGCTCGTCGATTCCAGGGGCTCCAGAAAGCCTGAGGACAAGCCGATCGCCACGCAATTTCCGGACCAGAAGCTCGCGCGGTGTCCCGTCTGGAAACGCAGGTGATTGGGTGAGCTGACAGGCGCGCCATCGAGGTTCGCGAGCAAAGTCTCTTCGGCTTCTTCAGCCGACATATGCGCGTCGCAATAGACGTGACCATTGCCGGTGCGATGCTGCAAAGGGATGCGCCATTGCCAACCAGCCTTGCGCGCAGTCGAGCGGGTGTAGGGGACCGGATCACCCTGCTTCTCACAGGCGACCGCCACCGCACGATTGCACGGAAGCCAATGGCTCCAGTCGCGATATTCGGAACCCATTGCCTGCCCAATCAGCAGGCCACGAAACCCGGTGCAGTCGATGAAGAGATCGCCTTCGACTTGCCGGTCATGATCCAGTTTCAGAGCCGTGATCAGACCAGTTTCTGTATCCTGTTCAACTTGCTCGATTCTGCCTTCAATGCGGGTCGCCCCCTTTGCCTCGGCAAACTTGCGCAGAAAGGCCGCATAGAGCGATGCGTCGAAGTGGTAGGCGTAGCCCAGTTGTCCGATAACCTGCCCGTGATCAGGCTCGGGCTTCAGGAATTTCGCCGAATAGGCAGCCAGCGTGTTCAGCGAATAGTCGGCCAAACCGCTTTGATCGCCCTGCTCGCGCAGCCTCATCCAGTATTGGTGGAAGTCCAATCCTTCCAGATCGAAGCCATAGCGCCCGAACGGGTGGAAGTAGCTTTCGCCCAGCCCGCCCCAATCGTTGAACTCGATCCCAAGCTTGAAGGTCGCCTGCGTCTCGCGGACGAACTGATGCTCGTCGATCCCCAGCTGCGTGTTGAACTTAGCGATGGGCGGAATGGTCGCTTCGCCGACGCCGACTGTCCCGATAGCTTCGGATTCAATCAGCGTGATCGTGATGCCAGCCGGGCCGAGCAGTTTGGAGAGTGCCGCCGCCGTCATCCATCCAGCAGTTCCGCCGCCTGCGATGACCACGCGCTTTACAGGATTGCTTTTCATGCCACCTGCCTTTGCCGCGATACCTGATTGGTAATCTCGACGATCTGACTCCGAAGCGACGAGAGCCAGCGATGCAAGTCGTCTTCAGGCATGGCCTTGGCCATCCGATCAAACCGCCGGGGACGCAGGCCCCTGCCCCAAAGCGCGGCAAGCCATTCCGGCTGGCCAAAAACCTCGAAGTCTTCGGTCGGAATTCGGCCGCAAGCGGTGAACACGTCGATCTTCCGCTTGAGCGCGTGACTTGCGGTATTTCCCGGGTCTGGATCGGTCAAAAGCGCGCGCATATCGGCGATCCTGCCCGCCTCTTCTGCAGCCAGCCGGGTGTATTCACGCCGTTCATTCTCGCAATCACTCAAATGCGGCACCAGACCGAGCAAGCGGCGAGCCGCATTCACGCAAATCTGCCAATCGAGCCCGGGAACATCGCTGTCTGTCGCGACTGAGAGTAGGCCTCCCGCCCATTCCGAACCCTTGCCGTTAGATCCGCAATCAATCGTCAAATCCTCAGTTGAAGGCTCGGCAACGACCCTCGCTCCGTTGGACACCGCCGCCTTCATCAGGAGCGCGGAATACTTTGCTCGATCCAGCCTGAGACCATTTTGCAGGGGAAGCTTAGAGAGCGCAGCAAGACTTGGACGGTCTGCCGCGTGTTCCAGCGCCAAGGCCAGCGAAAATTCAGTTAGATCGGGTTGGCACTTTGATGCGTCGGCGCGCTGCCAGAAGTGATGAAATTCGACCCCAAATCGGGCCATGCCAAACGGCGAAAAGGGCAGTGTCAAGCTGCCCGCGGCGCTATCGACTTTGACCGCGAGGACTGGAACCGCGCCTGCATTCTGCACAAGCATGTCAGGCGGCAGGCCTAGCTCGGCATGAACTCTGACGTGATCCGGCCTTGCGATGATCGTTTCGCGGTCGCTTGCCTCGCAGTTCGGAGCGAGCAGCAATTCACGTCCGTCACCCGACCAGCGCCGGGCCAGAATCGCACCAATGATAGCGACCCGGTGTTCGGGACCCACAACGCAAATTCGCTCGCCGCTCATGCCGCGTTGCTCATCGTCGCCAACCGGCCGAGATAGGCCGCGTGGTCATCCATCGACGCCGCTGCCTTTTCCATATGGCCGCGCAGTCCCGCGAGATGCCCTCGAACTTGATCGTCTGGCACGCCATCGACCCTGCTGTCATATCCATTGGGCAGAATGCGCTGTCCGATCAGGACTGCGATCCAGCTGGGTATGAGGAACAGCCCGTGTTCGTAGGCTGACACGTGGCCGTGCGCGCGGAACAGTTCGAGCCGCTCGTTCAGGCTGTCAGGCACGGGCATGGTCCGCATGTGGTTCCAGAATTCGGAATCGTCGCGCTCGGTGGCGTGGTAATGCAGGATCAGGAAATCGCGGACTCGCTCGAACTGCAGGTCCATCCAGCGATTGTATTCCTCGATCTCGACCGGACAATCATGGGTCTCGGGAAACAGCTCAAGCAGCTTCGAGATACCTTCCTGGATCAGATAGATGCTGGTGGATTCGAGCGGTTCGAGGAAGCCGCCTGATAGTCCGATCGCGACGACATTCCTGTCCCACAACTTCCGCCGCTTCCCGGTGACAAATTTCAGGAAGCGCGGGTCGGCCAATCGTTCGCCTTCAAGCCCATCGAGCAGCGTGTCGCAGGCCTCATCATCGGAAAGAAACTGGCTCGAATAGACGTGCCCGTTGCCGGTGCGATGTTGAAGCGGAATGCGCCAGCTCCAACCCGCGCTATGCGCCGTGGCCCGCGTATAGGGCAACAAGGGACCGGCACTCTTGCAAGGGACCGCTACAGCGCGATCTGCGGGTAGGTATTCGCTCCAGTCATCGTATCCGGCCTGCAATTGCTTCTCGATCAACAGGCCGAAGAACCCGGTGCAATCGACAAACAGGTCTCCAGCAACTTCGCGTCCATCATCCAGCTTTAGCGATTCAACGCACCCACTTTCGCCATCAAGCGCCACATCGACAACCTTGCCTTCAAGCCGAGTCACGCCGCGCTTTTCCGCATGGGCGCGCATGAAGGGCGCATATTGGAGCGCATCGAATTGATAGGCGTAGCGGTAGGTCGAAAGCACTGAACGCGGGTCTTCGCTGGGTGGTTGGAACTTGCCCTTGCGGCAGGCGATCACTGGCAGCGAATAATCGTCGAGCGGGCCAACCGACGGATCACCCGCAAATTTGCGCCAGTACTGGTGGAAGGCCACGCCCTCATTAGGCAATCCGAACTCGCCGAACGGGTGAATGTAGCTGTCGCCTTTGCGGCCCCAATTGACGAATTCGATGCCCAATTTGAAGGTCGCAGAGGTTGCCGCCATGAACTCGGCTTCGTCCACGCCGATCGTGTCATTGAACAGCTTGATATGCGGCAGTGTTGCTTCGCCAACACCCACCACACCAATGGCCTCGGATTCAATCAGTGTGATTTGAAGTCCCGTAGGCCCGAGCATGCTCGCAAGACCGGCAGCCGTCATCCATCCCGCCGTGCCGCCTCCGACAACAACAACATGATTGATCGATTTCGCGGCGTCGCCAGCGGCCACCCCATCACTCCTCTATCCCGCCAACAAAATCGCACGCAGCCTGACGAAGTCAATCACACGCCGCTCAATTGTTTTCGCGTCCTCCACAGACGCTTCCCTTGACGCCCTATGACAATCAGTAATACAAATTGACAACGTAAGACAAGATGGCGCATCACGGTCACGACGTCTGGAGGGGAATTTGATGTCAGCGCGCATGCGAATGGGCATGGTTGGCGGCGGGAACGGTGCATTTATCGGCGCCGTGCACCGGATGGCGGCTGCACTCGACAGCGAGATCGATCTCGTTTGCGGGGCCTTCAGCCGTGACTTCAGCAATTGTCTGGAAACGGGCCGTTCGCTCGGTCTCGCCGACGATCGCTGTTATCCTGACCACGAAGCGATGATCAATTGCGAGCGCGACATTGCGAGCGGCCAGCACGCACGCGCGATGCAATGCGTCTCAATCGTGACGCCAAACCACACCCATGTTCCGATGGCGAGACAGGCAGCGGAGGCTGGGCTGCACGTGATGTCCGACAAACCCGCTGGCGTCTCGCTTGCCGAGGTCGAGGCGCTGGCCTCGACACTTGAACGAACCGGCACTCAATACGGCCTGACGCACACCTATCTCGGCTATCCGATGGTGTGGCAGGCACGGCACATCGCCAGTCAGCCCGAATTCGGCGCGATCCGCAAGGTGCACGTGCAATACACGCAGGGATGGCTCGCGCAGCAAGCGGAAGCCGGAAACAAGCAGGCCGCGTGGCGAGTCGATCCGGCTCTGGCCGGTCCAGCAGGTGCGCTGGGCGATATCGGCAGCCATGCGCACTCGCTGGCCGAATTCATCAGCGGTTCGCGAATGAACGCTTTGTCCGCGCATTTACGCAGCCATTTCCCGGACCGTACGCTCGACGATGACGGCGAGATCCACTTCACGCTCGAGAACGGCGCAACCGGATCGCTCATCTCCAGCCAGATTTGTGCAGGCGACGAGAACGATCTTGCCATTCGCATTTACGGCTCAAACGCCAGCCTCGAATGGCGTCAGATGGAACCAAACTCTCTGATCGAAAGGCGCGGGAGCGGCGTCTTGATCCACCGGGCAGGCGTAGACAAACCGCTCTGCGACGAGGCTCTTGCGCGCTGCCGACTTCCATCGGGCCATCCCGAGGGATACGTTGAGGCCTTCGCCAACCTCTACCGCAACTTCGCCCGCGCGATCCGCGATGATGTTTCACCCGCATCACTTGGTGTGCCCGGAATGGCCGAGGCTCTGCGCGGCATGGCTTTCCTCGAAGCGGCAGTCGCAAGCAGCGCCAATGGCGGCGCATGGATTGATATCAAAGCGCCCTCGGCTGGCGCGGATAAAAAGGGATTATTGGCATGAAGGAACTCCGTGGCCCCGCCATCTTCCTCGCGCAGTTCATGGGCGACACCGCCCCGTTCAACACGCTCGACAATATCAGCGCGTGGGTGTCGTCGCTCGGATACAAAGGCATACAGATTCCGTCGAACGACATTCGCTGCATGGATCTCGATCTGGCCGCCGAAAGCCAGGATTATTGCGATGAGCTGAAGGGCAAATGCGCTGAGCACGGGCTGGAGATCACCGAGCTGGCCACGCACCTTCAGGGGCAATTGGTCGCGGTGCATCCTGCCTATGACGACCTGTTCGATGGCTTCGCCCCGCCTGAACTGCGAGGCAAGCCAGCAGCGCGTCAGGAATGGGCTGTCGATCAGATGAAGAAAGCGGCTATCGCGTCGCGGCGGCTAGGCTTGAAATCAGTCCCAAGCTTCCCCGGCGCGCTGATGTGGCACCTGGTCTATCCGTGGCCTCAGCGGCCAGCGGGTCTGGTCGAAGCCGGGTTTGCTGAGCTAGCCAAGCGCTGGAAGCCCATCCTCGATGTGTTTGACGAGAACGGCATCGACGTGGCTTACGAAATCCACCCGGGTGAAGACCTTCATGACGGCGCGAGCTTCGAAGCATTCCTGGCCGCAGTCGATGATCATCCGCGGGCGAACATCCTGTTCGACCCGAGCCATTTCGTGCTGCAACAGCTCGACTATCTCGCGTTTATCGATCGCTACCACCCGCGCATCAAGGCGTTTCACGTCAAGGATGCGGAGTTCCGCCCCGATGCGCGCACCGGCGTCTATGGCGGCTATCAAGGATGGCAAGACCGTGCAGGACGGTTCCGTTCACTGGGCGACGGACAAGTCGATTTCAAACAGATTTTCAGCAAGCTGACGCAATACGGCTTCGATGGCTGGGCCGTGCTCGAATGGGAGTGCTGCCTCAAGCACCCCGAGCAAGGCGCAGCCGAAGGCGCACCGTTCATCGCCGAGCACATCATCAAACCCACCGAATACGCGTTCGACGATTTCGCGGGCGGTGATGTCGATCAAGCAATCATAGAGCGGGCCCTCGGGATCGCACCGCCAAAAGAAACCTGACGCCAAGTCGGGAGAGGGATTTATGGCAACTGCATCAATGGAAGCGTTCGCGCCGTCCGAAACCCAGCGAAACAGGCTGTTCTGGCTCAGTTGCATCTCGCTGATCGTAACGGCCATGACCTTCGCGATCCGCGCGGGCATCCTGACACAGCTGTCAGACGAGTTCGCGTTGAGCGATACCCAGCTCGGCTGGGTGAATAGCATGGCCTTCCTGGGCTTCCCATTGGCGATGGTTGTCTTCGGCTTCCTCTACAACAAGCTCGGCCCGCGCCTGATCATGATCCTGGCATTTGTCGGTCACGTTCTTGGGCTTGTTCTGACCATTGTTGCGGATGGCTTTCTGGGCTTGCTGATCTCCACTTTCTTTATCGGTTTCGCCAACGGCTCAGTAGAGGCCGCGTGCAATCCGCTGGTCGCTGACCTCTATAAAGAAGAAAAAACGAAGTGGCTGAACCGCTTCCATGTCTGGTTCCCCGGTGGGATCGTGATCGGTGCAGTTGTTTCTTACGCGATGACCAATGCTGGAATTGGCTGGCAGCCGCAAATCGCGGTGATGCTGATCCCGACAGTGATTTATGGCGTCATGATTTTCACCACACGCTTCCCGGATGTTCCGGAGAGCGAGCGGACTGTCGATCTGGATTCCAAAGGCGTCTTTCTGATGAGCGCCATTCTCGGCCTTCTAGTTCTGATCGGCACGCCAAACAGTCTCGTATCTGGCCTGCCCGGCACATTTGTGCTTCCGCTGCTCCTGGTGCTCGGACTGACCTTCATGTTGATGCTGTTCCGTGCAGGGCGAGCGCGCGATGCGCTGCTCTTGATCGTGCTGATGGCAGTGATGAGCGTCACATCCACATCAGAGCTGGGAACTCAGCAATGGGTTGATCGCATTCTCGGCGCACAACTCGGCAATCTCCCGGGACAGGCGATGATTGTGCTGGGCATGGTGACAGGGATCATGGCTGTCGGTCGCTATTTCGCGGGGCCGCTCATCCACGCGCTCAACCCGCTCGGCGTGTTGTTGATGAGCGCTGTGATGACAACAATCGGTCTGTTCCTGATGGCATCGGCAAGCGGGGCAATGGTGTATGTATCGGCGATCATTTTCGCTGTCGGCGTATGCTACTTCTGGCCAACAATGATCGGCGTCACCGCCCAATATGTGCCGCGCTCCGGTGCCTTGGGCATGAGCCTAGTTGGAGCTGCGGGTATGTTTGCCTTGACGATCTGGAACCCGATCATCGGGGGGTGGATCGACAGCGCAAGAACCAGCGCCGAGGCAAGCGGGCTCGAGGGCACTGCAGTCGAAGTAGCGGCAGGACAAGGTGCACTGTCTCAGCTCGTCTACTTCCCGGCAGTGCTGATCGCCGTATTCGCCGCACTCTACCTTGCTCGAAGACACCTCGAAAATTCTGCGGAGCAGGCATGATGATTACAACCGACACACCTTCGATGGATCGCCGATCTCTGCTGCGCGGGAGCGTGACCGTCGCGGGGGCAGCGATCATTCTGCCTTCGCTCGCCAGTCTTGGCGGGTGTTCGTCAATGCCTGCCTCTCTGACGGAGAAGATGGACCTCATCTCCGCCATCAGTGACCGGATCATTCCCGCGACTGACACCGGAGGCGCGCTCGCAGCGAAAGTCCCGGAATACATCGCTGCGCTGTTCGAGAAGCACTTTTCCGAGGACCAGCAATCCGCGTTTGCTATGGGCCTCGATGCAATCGGTGACGCCGGTTTCGCAGCAGCTAGTCCGGAGCAGCAGGATGATATCCTATCCGGCCTTGCAAGTGCCGATGATGCCGACGCGGGCAAAGCCACATTCCAGCAGCTGCGCGATATGACGATTTTCGGTTTCTACACCTCGGAAGTGGCGACCGAAGAGCTTTCTTACGAAGAGCTGCCCGGCCGCTACGACGGCTGCGTTCCGCTCAGCGAAGTTGGCCGCGCGTGGCTTGATCGCGGCGTCTGAAGACCTCCCCAGAATGGATGACTGAACTTTATGTCTGGCACTGAAAATTTTGATGTCATCGTTGTCGGCTCCGGCATGTCCGGAGGCTTTGCGGCGAAGGAATTCTGCGAACGCGGAATGAAGACGCTGGTCCTCGAACGTGGCAAGAAGACCGAACGCGGAGTCGACTATGTCGGCGAGAACAAGGAACCGTGGGACATGGAGTTCCGCGACCGCGTCGACCCGAAGCTGGCGGATAGTGATTATCACAAGCAAAGCACATGTTACGCGTTTCGCGAAAGCACGCGCAACTTCTTCATCAACGACCGCGAGAACCCCTATTCGGAAGCTGAGGATGCGCCATTCACATGGCTGCGCGGCGATCATGTAGGCGGCAAATCGCTGATGTGGGCGCGCCAGAGCTATCGCTGGAGCGAGATGGACTTCAGCGCGAACAAGGCGGACGGAAACGGCAACGATTGGCCAATCCGCTATGCCGACCTTGTGCCCTGGTACGAGCATGTCGAACGCTTTGTCGGCATCAGCGGCTCGGCAGAAGGACTGCCGCAGCTGCCCGACAGCATCTTCCAGCCGCCGATGGACATGACCTGCGTCGAAAAGGCCGCGAAGACCGGGATCGAATCCGCCTTCCCTGATCGCCGCTTCATGATCGGACGCGCAGCGCACCTGACGCAGCCAACCGAAGAGCAAATGTCGCTGGGCCGTGGCACTTGCCAATTCCGCAATCAATGCGAGCGCGGATGCTCTTATGGCGGGTATTACTCCAGCGTTGCTGGAGCCCTGCCTGCAGCTGAGAAAACCGGCAATATGACGCTCATGCCCGACAGTATGGTCGAGCGGATTCTGTACGATCCCGCCACCAACCGTGCCACAGGCGTCACGGTGGTGAATCGCCAGACCAAGGAGCGGCAGGACATCACCGCCAAGGTGATCTTCCTGTGCGCATCGACAGTTGGCACGCTGCAAGTGATGCTCAATTCGACCTCGGACAGATTCCCGAACGGCTTCGCCAATTCCAGCGGAGTGCTGGGCCAATACATCATGGATCATCACACTCGCATCGGGGCGATGGGCCGGATGCCGGGATTCGAGGAAGACTACTTTGTCGGTCGGCGTCCCAACGGCATCTATGTCGCGCGCTACAGCAACCTCGACAATCGCACCGATGGCGAATTTCTGCGAGGCTTCGGCTATCAGGGCTCCAGCAGTCGTGGCTCTTGGACGCGGGCTTTGGGCGGCAGCAATTTCGGCTCCGGCCTGAAAGAAGAGCTGCGCCAGCCCGGCGATTGGTACCTGCGGCTCCAAGCGTTTGGCGAGCACCTGCCAAGCGCGGATAATCGCGTGACCCTGCACCCTACGAAGACGGACCCGCTGGGTATTCCGCAAGTGCACATGGATGTGCGCTGGGGCGAGAATGAGAAGAAGATGCGCGTGGCGATGAAGAACGACGCGGTCGCGATGCTGGAGGCCGCGGGTGCGGTCGACATCGAGCCCTTCGAAGGCGAAGCCATTCCGGGTCATTGCATCCACGAAATGGGCGGCGCGCGGATGGGCAACGACCCAAGCGAGTCGGTGCTAAACAGGTTCAACCAGTGCCACGACGTGCCGAATGTGTTCGCCACGGACGGTTCGGCCTTTGCCTCGGTAGCCTGCCAGAACCCGTCGCTCACATTCATGGCGCTGACCGCACGCGCCGTCGACTATGCCGCTGGGCGCATGAAAGAAGGAACTCTCGCATGATGATCCGCACCGACCGCCGCACTTTCGTGGCAGGGACGTCGTTCGCTTCGATGGCTGCGCTCGCGGGCTGCACCGGCGCTGGCGAGACAGCGCCTGAGGAGGCCGCCGCCGCCCCAAGCTATACCGAATTGCTTGGTGTCCAACTCTACACGGTGAGGGACCTGTTCGAGCGCGACGCGCGTGGAACACTTGAAGCGCTCGCAGAGATCGGCGTGAAAGACTGTGAGACCGCCGGCCTGTTCGAGCACAAGGCCGCCGATATTCGAGCCATCATGTCCGACCTGGGACTGGTCAGCCGATCTGCGCATATCCGCTTGCCCGAGCTTCAGGACGGGATCGGACCTTCGCTCGAAGACGCTGATATTCTGGGCCAATCAAACCTCTATCTAGGCTGGATTCCTGAGGAAGAACGCACGCCCGATAGGTACCGCGCGCTCGCAGACCTGCTCAACGAGCGCGGCGGTGAAGCCAAGGCGGCGGGCAAGATGATTGGCTACCACAACCACGAATTTGAGTTCATCGAACAGGACGGAACGACCGGCTACGACATTCTGCTGGAACGCACTGACCCTGAACTGGTCACCATGGAGCTCGATTTCTTCTGGGTGGCCGAAGCGGGCAAGGACCCTCTCGCAATCTTCGAAAGCGCTCCGGGCCGTTTCACCTCATGCCACATCAAAGACCGCAATGAAGCGGGCGAAATGGTATCAGTCGGTGACGGCGTGATCGACTTCAAGACACTGCTGCCGATCGCCGAAAAGGCCGGGATTGAACGCTTCTATGTCGAGCATGATAACCCCGAAGACCCGCTGATTTCGGTGGGACGTGGGTTCACCCATCTGACTGGATGAACCCGCATCGGCGTGAATTCACTCCTTCGTGAGCGCAGCCAGCATATCTTCGTCCCAACCGTTCTCATCGGTGTAGAGCGCGAAGGTGTTGCCATAGGCCCATAGGCACCACGGCACGTCAGCAGCTTCCATCGCCGTCTTGACCGCGCCAGCCCATTTGACCCGCTCTGTATTGTCGACCGGCGAATTCACCCCGAACTCGCCCAAGAATACCGGGCGTTTGACGGCTTCGCGAAACGCAGTCGCTGTTTCAACCGCTCGCGCCAACTCGGCCTTGTCCTCACTGGAACCCCAACCGCGCTTGCCCTTGGGCATATCGTCCCCGAGCCAGGTCGCCTGTTGATGGGTAAAGTTGAACGGATCGTAGTAGTGGAACGTGTAAACCAAATTCGGATCGTCCGAAGCGAGATTGGTCGCCAGTGAGTTGATGCCGGACCATTCCTCGCCGCCAAGGATCACGATCCGGTCCGGATTGTCGCGTCGGATCAGTTGCAGCGCCATGGCCTGAAGTTGGCGCATCTCTGCCCCTTTCAGGTTCTTGTGTGGCTCGTTCAGAGTCTCGAACCAGACATTGCCCGGCAGCTTGGAATAGCGCAGCGAAATCTGATCCCATATAGCCCGATAGCGGTCCTTCTGTGCCGCAGGCTGCTCCATGATTTCTTCGAAGTGATGGATATTGAGGACAACATTCAGACCGCTGGTGAGCGCCCATTTCACGTTGCTGTCGACCAGTTCGGCAAAGTCCGGATGGATGCGGAAATCAGGCGCAGGCCCGGTGTAGTCGCTCCAGCGCACAGGGATTCGCACCGTGTCGAAACCGGCCGCGGCGATTCTCTGGTAATCCTCCTTAGCGTAATTCCGGCCCCAGGGCGCACCATTGGGCGCCTCCAGCGCGTTGCCCATATTGACGCAGCGCTTCATCTTGAAGTCTGCAGCGATTGGTGTGGCATCTTCTGCAGACGCGCTCGCCGAAGTCAGAGCCAACGACAGCGCAATTGGCAACGTTGTCAATCCACAAAGCAATTTCATCATCTCTCTCCCAACAAAGTCCGCGTATTAGCTTTCGCGAGGTGCTGCGGTGGTGTCCCGCAGGATGAATTCGTGATCGAGCACAATGCGATGCGCCCCATTCCCGTTGGCCTCACTCAACGTCGAGACCAATTCCCGAACCGCCGTCGCACCCAGATCGCTCAGCGGCTGGCGGATCGTCGTCAGAAACGGACGCATACAGGTCGCGATACTCGCATCGTCAAAGCCGACCACTGAAAGGTCATCCGGCACTTTCAACCCGCGCTCGGTGTAAGCCGCGACAAGTCCGGCTGCCATGTCATCGTTGGATGAGAAAACTGCCGTCGGCGGTTGTTTCAGGCCGAGATAGTACTGGCCCGCATCATAGCCCGCCTGAAAATCAAACATGCCGGGACGGACAAGATCAGGGTCAACCTTCAATCCGGCGGCTTCCATTGCGACCGAAAACCCGGAAAATCGCACATGCGTCGCGCGCTGGTTCTCACTCCCGCGAATGAACCCGATCCGCCTATGCCCAAGGTCCGTTAGATGGCGAACCACTTCGATCGCCGCCTTGTAGTCGTCGATCTCCACCAGGACGCCCTGATTCTGCAAGTCTACCGGGCCGACGCGAACGACGGGGATGCCCATTTCCTGCAGAACGAAACCGATCTTTTCGTCATTGGCATAGGGCGCGAGGAGCACCACACCATCGGGGCGACGCCGACGCATCACCGTTTCAAACGCATCGCGTATTTCGGAAATGGATTTCTGATCGAGGTCCTCGACCAGGCTGATCGACAATTGATAGCCCAATTCCTGGCACGCAATTACAGCGCCGAACTGGATAGAATTGACATAGGCACTATCGGGATTGTGACAGATCAGATTGATGTCGTAAGAGCGGCTGCCCCGCAGTGATCGCGCCGATTGGCTGGGCACGTAATCCAGCTTCTCCGCCGCTTCGCGGACCTTCCGGCGCAGTTTGTCCTGAACGTGCGGCTCATTGTTCAAAACCCGCGAAACGGTCTTGATAGAAACGCCGGCGAGATCCGCCACGTCCTTCATTTTGGCCGAGTTTTCGGATCTTGCCTTCGCCATATACCCCCCTACCGCGACAACTCGTCCACGATGCGAGCGTGCAGATCGCGGGTCAGTGGCATAAGAAACAGCGTAATTGAAGCGATGACGAGCAGGAAGGCCGGAACGAGAGCCATGTAATTGCCCAATGCAGCAGCGGTTTCGGCCGTCTGAACCTCTCGCTCGGTCTCGTATCCGATCCCCGAAAGAAGGTATCCGACAGCAAGCCCGGTGAGCGCGCCCGAAGCCTTTTGCACGAACAGGCTCGAGCCAAAAACTGCGCCTTCGTCACGCCGTCCGTTGGCGTATTGCCCATACTCGACCGTATCCGGGATCAGCGCCCAGATGATGATCGCGAAGGCAGAACCGGTTAAGCCAAAAACGATGATCTGGATCGGAATGCCCGCTATCAATATCGGCCCGGCTGCGAAAAGCGACAGGCCCGCAAGACATGTCAGCGCAGTCGCCAGATACCAGCATTTCTTTTTGCCGAATGAGCGGGCAATCAATGTCCATAACGGCGTCCCAGCAAGAGTGGCGAAGGCATAGGCCGACAGGATCACTTCCTTGTTGGCAAACTCACCGGCATTGGATTGAATGTAGAACGCCATAGGGATGCTCAGGCTCGCACCCGCTGCCGAGTTCAGGAACAAGATCAGCAGAAGCAGCCGCAGGGCGTCATTTTGCGCAAAGGCATCAAGAAACGATTTCGGGCTCCAACCACGCGGGATGTCGTCACCCCCCAAAGGCGGCTTTTCGCGGGTGAAGAAGAAGCAAGCCGACAGAGCAACGGTGGCCACGATCGCACCGAGCATCGCGGTGTAGAAAAAGCCATCGCTGGTGTATTCCTGATCCGGCCCAAACTCGCGGCTGAGCGGGAAGAAGAATGTGGTGACACACAGCATCCCGCAAAACGCGAAGAACATACGCACGCCCGACAATTCCGCACGCTCCACTGAGCTGAAAGTCAGTCTCGCCGACAGAGCGGAGTAAGGGACTGCCACGATAGTGTAGGACGTGCGAAAGACGATGGCTGCGCCGAGCAACGCGGCGAACAAGGCCCATCCCTCAAGCGGAGGTGCCCAGAAAAGCAAGCAAAATGAAGCTCCCAGGCCAATGCTTCCGAACAGCAAGAACGGTCGATAGACACCGTGGCGACTGCGATTGGCGGCTGCGAAAGATGCGACCAGTGGATCGGAAATCGCATCCCACAACAGGCCCAGCGCATAGATCCATCCGGCAAGTTTCGGATCGAGGCCAACGACTTCCGCATACCAGAACACCAGGATCAGCGAGAGACTGTGCCAATAAATGTTCAGTCCGAAATCGCCTATTCCGTAGCCCGCAAGCCGTTTGACCTTCTCGCCGTGCATCAAACCGCTAGCCAAGCTTTGGCGATAGGTTTGGGCGATGGTCGGCATATCAAAACCGGCCCAATCCCGCGGTCTTGGTTCGCACCGCAACCAAGCGGTCGGCGGCAGTGATGAACAGTGTCCGACCGTCTTCGCCGAACGCGCAATTCGCCGTCGCTCGCCCGGTGGCTATTCGCCCGAGACACTTTGCTTGTCGGTCGATCACCAGAACCCCGCCCGGTCCTGCCAGAAAGATATGCCCGCCAGCGCCCACGGCCATCCCGTCGGGCAGACCCCCGACTTCGGCCATGAAAGGGCGCGCATCGAACCATATCTCTCCCCCGCCAATCCCATCGGCTCCGATTGAAAAGCGCCGGATCAAAGGCGCATCGGGGTCCGATTGGCTGACATAGAGGTATCGTTCATCGTCCGACAACACGACCCCATTGGGGAACGTCATGTCGTCCACAATCCGTGCGACGTCGCCGTCAGGGAAGAGGCGGTAAACGCCGTTTACGTTCAGCTCTTTCATCGGCGAAGCGTTTAGTCCGGACAGCCCATATGGCGGATCGGTGAAATAGATCGTCCCGTCGGCAGCTTCGACCAGATCGTTTGGACTGTTGAATCGCTTACCGTCAAAGCGGTCGATCAGCGTCTTCCGCTCACCGGTCGCGAAATCACGCAGTTCCACTGAACGCGCGCCATGATTGCAGACCAGCAGACCGCCTGATTGCGCCAATAGAAGCCCGTTTGCACCGGGCTCCCGCATACCTTTTGCAAGATCAGCTTCCACGCCTGAGGGATCGAGGAATATCTCGACGCCTTGCTCAGCCGACCAGGCGAAAGCGCGATTGCCGGGCACGTCGGTGAAATACAATCGCTGGCGGTCGCGGTCCCAGGCTGGCCCCTCCGACCATCCATGTCCGGTCGACAAAAGGCGCGGCTCAGACGACACGTCTACGACATCACCAAAACCGGAAGCGAACGGTTCGAAACTCACTCCATGATCTTCGGTGTTACCAGAGGGAACAGCAATGCGCGCGCATCCCGCAGCCAAAGCAGCGAGCGATGCCGAAAGCGCAGTCCTGCGCGAGACAAGAATCAAGATCCCATTCCTCCCAGACCCTTGTTATTCCAATGTTGACAACCTTGTCAAAAACCGCTGCTCTAGAGCCGAGATTGGAGATTCGGTTGCGCCTGAATGCGCGGCCGATGTGGAGGAGTTCGCGAATGCCCCGGGATATTTTTGCGCCAGCGCTCGGCGTGACGATAGCCGTCTGCCTCAGTGGATGTGCCACAGCCTATGGCGAAACGCCCGCTCCTCAAGTTGCCGCAGCGGCAACCACGTCCGCCTCGGCCAATACCGTCACGTCATCGGGCAGCATCCGTCCAGAGATTTGGCCCGAGCTCCAAGCCGCTCCGCTTGACCCGGCTATCGAAACCCGGATCGACAAAATCATGGCGCAAATGACGCTCGAACAGAAAGTCGGCCAGACAATTCAGGCGGACTCGGGCGCCGTCACGCCAGAAGAAGTAAAACGTTACAGGCTCGGCTCCGTGCTGAGCGGCGGGAACTCCGCACCTGGACCGCTACCTTATGCTGCGGCCCCAACCTGGTTGGCAATGGCCGACGCCTATTGGAACGCTTCGACCGATCCCGAAGGTGTCGATGTCGCGATCCCGATCATTTGGGGCATCGACGCGGTCCATGGGCATACCAACTTGCTAGGTGCGACGGTCTTCCCGCACAATGTCGGCCTTGGCGCGGCTCGCGATCCTGAATTGATCGAGCGGATCATGGCGGCCACTGCGCGCGAATTGGTTGTGTCAGGGCACGACTGGACGTTTGCGCCAACATTGGCCGTCCCACGCGACGACCGCTGGGGCCGCGGCTATGAAGGGTTCTCCGAAGATCCGGCAATCGTGATCTCCTATTCGGACCGCATCGTTGAGGGCCTCCAAGGCACTGCGGGCGAAAGCGATTTCATGGCTCCGGGCAAAGTCATTTCGGCAGCCAAACACTACATTGGCGACGGCGCGACCGACAATGGCCGCGACCAGGGCGATGCCAGCATCAGCGAAGAAGAACTGCGCGACATCCACGCGCTCGGTTACCTGCCAGCGCTCGATGCGCAGGTGCAGACGGTCATGGTGTCGTTTTCAAGCTGGCAGAACATCAAGATGACCGGCAACAAGGCGCTGATCACCGATGTCCTGAAAGGCCGCATGAACTTCAACGGCTTCGTGGTCAGCGACTGGAACGCACACGGCCAGATTCCCGGTTGTTCGAACACCGACTGCGCTGAAGCGTTCAACGCCGGGATCGACATGTTCATGGCGCCCGACAGTTGGCGCGGTCTCTATGAAAGCACGCTCAAGCATGTGAAATCGGGGCGCATTCCGATGGCCCGGCTTGACGATGCGGTGCGCCGCATTCTGCGGGTGAAGCTCAACTACGGATTGTTCGAGCGCGGTGCGCCAAGCTCGCGCGCTGACGCCGGCGATGTCAGCCTGCTCGCCAATCCCGATCACAAGGCAATTGCGCGCGAAGCCGTTCGCAAATCGCTGGTGCTTCTCAAGAATAACGACAGCACCTTGCCGCTTGAGGCCGGGCAAACCGTGCTGGTGGTCGGAGACGGAGCGGACAGCATCGCCAAGGCATCGGGCGGGTGGACACTGTCCTGGCAGGGCGGTTCGCACGGCAACGATGAATTCCCCAATGGCCAATCGATCCTTGGCGGGATCAGGGAAGCGGTCGAAGCCGCTGGCGGCACGGTGATCTTCGACGAAGCTGGCACCGGCGATCATCGGGCCGATGTCGTCATCGCCGTTTATGGGGAGGACAGCTACGCCGAGTTTCAGGGTGATCGCCCGCATCTCGACTTTGCCGACGGTGCATTCGATACAGGAATGCTCGAAAGCTACCGTGAGCGGGGCATGCCGGTCATATCAGTATTCCTTTCCGGGAGACCCATGTGGGTGAACCCCGAGATCAACGCCTCGGACGCCTTCGTAGCAGCGTGGCTTCCCGGCAGCGAAGGCGGAGGAGTGAGCGACCTGCTGTTCCAGCGCGATCCCGCATTCGACTTCACCGGCAAGCTCTCATTCTCATGGCCAAAGCGCGCCGATCAGGCGACGCTGAATGTCGGCGATGCGGGATACGATCCACTATTCGCCTATGGCTATGGTTTGACCTACGCGGACCAGAGCCAGCTTGCGCAGCTGTCAGAGGAATCCGGGATCGATCCCAACGCCAATGCATCTGGAGACGTGCTGTTCGCTGGCGGGCAATCGCCCAATCCATGGTCGCTCTATGGCGTCGTAGCTGGCACGCAAACCCGTCTCAATTCCAGCACATGGGACGGCGGCGCGCTCACCTTCTCAGGGCTCGATCGTCTGGCGCAGGAAGACTCGCTTCGCATCACATGGAGCGAAGCAGAGCCTTACGTTCGGATCGCTACGCATGCCCCTGTCGACTTCTCGCGCCAAAGCAACGGGGCGATGGAGTTGTCCTTCTTCGTCCGCAATCTGGGAAGTGCACCGGCACAATTGCGCGTGGCGTTGGGCTGCGACACAATGGAAGCATGCGGTGACGGATTGAAAGTGGGCGTCACGGGCAGCGAATGGCAGGAAGTGAGACTTTCCCTTGCCTGCTTCGCGGATCTGGGAGCGGACATGACAAAGATCACAACCGGTCTGCTGCTCGCTACCGAAGGCCCAGCCGAAATTGGTCTTGCCGACATCCGCCTCGCTCCCGATATCGACGCGGTGCGTACCTGCGGAGACTGATAGCCGATGCCGCGCCAGTTGATCGTGGTCATGGGGCCAAGCGGCTGCGGCAAGTCGAGCGTCTCCGCTGCACTAGCCGAAACCATTGGCGCCCCGATGCTCGAAGGGGACGATTTCCACTCGGACAAGAACCGCGCCAAGATGGCATCCGGTCATCCACTGACCGACAGCGACCGCGCTGGCTGGTTGGACGCCATCTGGCACGCGTTGGAGACCCATCTGGCGCCTCGTGTATTGCTCGCTTGCTCAGCGCTGACGCCCTACGTCCAGTCGCGGTTACGGGAAGCGTCCAACCGCGATATTCGCTTCGTCCTGCTCGATGTGCCGCGAGACGTACTGGCCGAGAGGCTTGAAAGGCGAACCGACCACTTCATGCCGCCAACTCTGCTGGACAGTCAGATAGAGGCGCTCAAAGTGCCACAAGATGCAATTGTCATCGACGCAAGCCAATCAGTCGATGCAATCGTTGCCGAAGTGGTGAGCCAGCTAGAGAACTAGGCCAAGCAGCAGCACCGCCACAAAGCCAACAATGCCAACCAATGTCGAGGCAATTGTCCAGGTCTTGAGCGTCTCACCGGCAGTCAGCCCAAAGTATCGTGAAACCAGCCAAAAGCCGGAATCGTTGACGTGGCTTATGATGCTCGCCCCGGCAGCAATAGCGATCACCATCCGCGCGAGGTCCCACCCTTCCAGACCAGCCGCGACTGCAAGCGGAGCAGACAGTCCGGCTGCAGTTAGCATCGCAACTGTGGCTGAGCCTTGGGCCACTCGAACCAGTGCTGCGAGAAGGAACCCTGCAATAATCGGTCCCATGCCGAATGCGAGGAACCCTTCTGCCATCATTTTGCCAGCGCCCGTGTCGACGAGTACCTGCTTGAACGCTCCGCCAGCTCCGGTGACCAACAGGATCACAGCAGTTGGCTCCAACGCGCGGGTAAGGCCATCTTTCAAACGCGCCCGGCCAGCATCATCTGCAGGTCTCAGCGCCCAAGCAGCGAGGCCGCAGCCGACTAGCAGCGCAACGAAGGGATGGCCCACAAAGCCGATAAACTCGCTATCCCAACCAACCTGTGCGGCAATGGCGGCCATCACAATCAGAGCAATCGGAACGGCGATGGCAGCCGAGGCCCTTGCAGCAAGCCCATTCTCAGCAGCGGTATCCTCACTTGGCTCAGCGGATTCCAGACGATCCGGCAGCCAGCCACGATTGTCGGCGAAGCGCGCGTAATACGGTCCCGCGATCAGCATGGCCGGAATGCCTGCGATCAAGCCGCAAACGATCACCAGTCCTATTTCCGCACCGAGTATCTCAGCGACTGCGACAGGCCCCGGTGTCGGCGGGATAAAGGCGTGCGCGGTGGCCAATCCCGCGAGCAGTGGCAGGCCGAAATACATCGCCGCTTTGCCTGCTTTCGCTGCGAGGGCGCGCACCAACGGGAACAGCAGGATCAACCCGACATCGAAGAACACCGGGATGGCGATCACCAGCCCGACAAAGCCCATGGCGATGCCAGCCGGTCCCGGAGGTCGATTGCCGACGATAGACCGCGCAAGCGCCGCCGCGCCGCCGCTCGCTTCCAGATAGGTGCCAAGCAGCGCGCCCAAGCCCACGATAACCGCGATAAAGCCGAGCACTCCGGCAAAACCATTCTGAATCGATTCCAGCACCGCTCCGGGCGCAAGACCCGCTGCAAGGCCCGTAGCAAGCGCGGCCACGAGCAACGCAGCGAAGGCGTTCACTTGCCGGGCAAGGATCAAAAATAGCAGCCCGACTACTCCAAGTATCGTCGCTAGAAGTGGGCGCCAGGCAACCAGAAATTCGGTGAGTTCCATCAGCGGAGAGCTTCAAGCAGGACGATTCTGTCAGCGCCGGAATGCGGTGCTAAGAAGATAGCTGGCAGAGCATTTCCAGAGAAATCAACTTCTCGCTCGGAAGCGTCGAACACGCCCTTTTTCGGGTCGAACAGTCTGACCCGATAACGGCCTGCCGAGAATGCCGTGGCAAGCGGTGTTGGGGTGTCTTCGCTCGAATAGAATGCGTAGACTTCGCCTTCTTTGCCAAGGCAATAGGCGTCGCCCGGGCATGGCTCCATCTCCCAATAACGCAAGTGCTGTTTGAAAAAGTCGAGCGCAACTCGCGTCTGCCGCCACAATTCTGCGCGGCTGCGCAAGTCTTCCGTGGTCAGGTCATTGCCGTCCTGTTCGGCGCCAAAATACCATTCTACCCCGGCTCCACCAGCAAGCAGAGTTCCCCACAAGGCATGACGGCGCAGGCTGTCGTGATCCGGGTCGTCACTGTCCGCGCGCGCTCCGATCTGCCACGGCCCAATCTCGTCCATGGTGATGGGCCAGAGGTGGCCTGCTTTCCGCGACAGATCGTGCCATTTGCGGATCTCAGCATTGACCGTTTCACGCTTGCTGACTTGAAACGAAAGCCCCGCAATGTCGCGGTTGCCGAGCTGCGGGGAGAGGATCGTATCCTTGTCTGCCGCCTCGGAATGCGTGTGTAGAAGCACGGGGTGATCGTAGGGATCGATCTGCTCGATGTAGCGTGCCATCGCCGTGCGCTGCGCATCCGACTGCCCCTCGGGCCGCCAATGCACGGGTCCATTCTCTTCGCCGATGTTCCAGAACAGAGCGGGATGATGACCGAACCGCGCGACCAATTCTCGCAAGAACAGTTTGCGCTGCGGCCCGGTGTCACCGCCATCCAGCGCCAATTCGTTCTCGGTCTCCTGCAGAACGACATGCAAGGCTATCCCGCGCCGCTGCATATGCGTGAAGACAATCTCCCACTGCGCCAGCTTGCTGACATCGAAGCGGGTGCGGACCGCCGGGTTCCGCCACGGCCAGACATCTTTCCCGTCGCCCTCGGTGTTGTAGACAAGGAAATACGCGACGTTCATTCCCTGGTCAGCGAGGTAGTTGAGAGCTCCGATCAGACCCTTGCCCTTCCCGCCCTGCCATGTCGGATCTCCCGGCCGCCAGTCGGCGACATGCGGAGCAAAAGTATGAAGCTCCGCACCAGCATCGGATTCTCCATCGCGTGCATTGTCGGAGAGGCGGTAAGTGCCGTCGAAATCGACATAGCCAAGCAGATTTTCCGGGCTGTTGGTCCCGCCTTTCAACCAGAGCTTGTCGCTGCCCGCAAAGCGAAAATAGCGTCCGTCACGGCGCAGAGCGCCGTGTTGGTAGAACTCAGGAGTATTGCCCCTCGCCTCGCCCACTTGGAACGAGCCATTCCATGATGAATGCAGTCGCATGCCGGGATCACCGATGTCGTTGAGTGCCGCGTCCTGCCCCGCATGGAGCTCGGCAGTGTAGGTCCATTCGCCCGGACGATCCGGCGCAAACCGCACCCGCCACACATCGCCGCTATCGGCTCCCGTTTCGGCGGCGTTCCCATCTGCAGCGAAAAAGCCGGGGACCGTGACCGAGTGCGAGCCGTTGCGGAATGTCACCGTCAGCTTGAAATCGGTGAACGGATTGACCGCGCTCGTCTCGCTCAGAGCGGGGCCCGTAAAATCCAGCGCCATGGGCTCCCAAACGGTGCGAGCTATCAATCGCGCGGCATCGGAACGAGCGGGCGTTGCGCAGGCGATAAGCGGCACGAACAGCAACACACAAAGCGCTGCGCTTACAAATCTTCGTAGATCGCTTGCCATTATTCGGTCGGATCGACCGGGACCGGCAGACCTTTGGAATTCCATTTCCAGAACACGAAAGTCAGCGGCTCATCACCAGTGTTCTTGATCCCGTGCGAATCCCAGGCCGCCGCGTAGAGCATATCCCCTTTCTTCGCGGCGAATACCTCTTCACCGACGGTCCATTCACCCTCGCCTTCGATAACCATCAGGAACTCTTCCTCGGCATGCCGGTGTGGAGGATGGATTTCGAGACCCGGCTTGATCCTCGCAGTTCCCGATAGCAGGTCCTTTGTTCCAGCCGTTTCACCGGCAAAGTATTCGACGAAGGTGCCCCATTCCTCCTCAGCCGTGGAGGCGGTCTCAGTCGTGAGCACCTGTGTTGGCAGGCCGGACATCTTCGCTTGCTCGGGTGCAGACTCCTCTGTCGCCGCCGGTGCACAAGCGCTGATTAACAGCGCTCCAGACACGGCGAGGCTCGACGATATTCTCATAAATCCCCTCCATTCACTCGCACATTGATAACGTTGTCAGGTTAAATGCTCAAGCACCGCGTTTATCCGGATCAACTGCAAAATCACGGATGCACGGACTACAAAGGCTTCATCAAACCGCGCTGGCATGTTGTAAAACATTGCAAACTATGGCTCTTCAAATCGGTCTGCCTCTGGAACAGAAGGCGTCAGCCTAGTAGCCTGCGCACAAGAAACGCATTTCAACAGGGCGGAGCAGTCAAGCATGCGGGTAGCATTGGCCGACGACGAACAGGAATTGCTCGAACAGATCGCGGCGATCGTGCTCGGCGCGGGTCACGAAATCGAGACGTTCAGCAATGGCGTTGAGCTTCAAACAGCGCTTAAACGCGAGACCTTCGACGTGGTCATGCTCGATTGGAATATGCCGGGCCTGACCGGGGTCGACGTGCTCGAATGGGCCAATGAGAATATGCCCTCCCCGCCGCCCTTCATCATGCTGACCAGCCGCGGCGAAAAAGACGATATTGTCCGCGGCCTGCACGCGGGCGCGGTTGATTACATCACCAAACCGGAGTCCGATGAGATCATTCGGGCGCGTCTTGAGGCGGCCGGACGCCGCATCGGCGGCAACAAGCCGGACCAGCATGCGCAATTCGGCAAGTACCGGCTCGATCGCAAGAGCAAAACCGTTGAGGTCGATGGCGAAGGGATTGCCGTTACCGCCAAGGAATTCGACCTGGTCGACCTGCTGTTCCAGAATCTCGATCGGCCGCTTTCGCGCGGGTACCTGTTCTCCCGCGTTTGGGGCGGCGAAACTGAGCTGGAGACGCGGACAATCGACGTCCATGTCTCCCGCCTGCGCACCAAACTCGAGCTTCAGCCAGCCAATGGCTTTGTCATTCGCACCGTTTTTGGGTTTGGCTATCGCATGGATGCGTATATCGAAGAGGAAACAACCGACGAGTAACGCATGAATCAGCTACGCCAGAACAGGCCGACCCCTGCACGATCATGGATCGCTGCACTTGGTGCTGCGTGCGTAGCGGGATGTGCAGTTAACTCGCCTCCTGTGCTGACCAGCAGCGTGGGCACGGCTCCTCCATCAATCTCGAAGATCCATCTTGTTGAACCCGATGCTGAGAAGGTCCAACGCGGCGAACTCTACTCTGCCATCGCACAAGAATTGCGCGGACGCGGTGTGGAGATCGCCGAAGATGCCGATGCCGTTGCTGACTTCGCAATCTCGGTCAGCCCCAGCCCGGTAGGCCTCTATGCCAGCGAAGCAGGCAAATCCGATGACCAACCGGAGCAGATCGCAACAACCCGGAAACAGCGCTGGTACGACGCCTGTGAAGCTGTCCGCGTGCAAGCGAGCTTGGTGCTCTACAATCGCGGTAATGGCGAGCTACTGAAGAGCAGCAAGGCCGAGAGCATGGGGTGCGAGGGAGATATGCCCGTCGCCGAACTGGCTGAACTGCTCGCCGACGACCTTCTCGCCGACTAGGTGCGCTGAGCTTCTGCGCATGGCAGCGTGATCACAAATCGCGTGCCGGCTTCCTTGCTGGAACTGACGCTGATTTCGCCGCCGTGCTCGTCCACTGCCCGTTTCACATAGGCCAGACCGAGGCCCGCACTGGGTCCTGCCTCGGTGTTGCGCGCTCCGAAGCGGGCGAAGGTATCTTTCTGTCGCTCTTCGGGCAGGCCGGGGCCACTGTCATAGACTTCGATACGGAGGCATTCGCTCGGCAATCGTTCCAGCTTCACGCCGACTTTCATGCCGTCGGGTGAAAATTTGATCGCATTGCCAATCAGATTGTCGATCGCCCGCGACATCGATGATGGATCGATCTGGCAAAACTCAGGGTCGGCAGGAATGGAGGCTTCGAACGCAATCCGCTTGCGCTTGGCACTGGGATAGGCGCGGTCCATCGCCTCATGCAGTAGCGCGCCGATATCGGCTTCCTGCGGTTCAACGCCTTCATATTCGAGCCGCGCGATCTGGACGAAGTCATCGGTGAGTTTGAGAGTCCGCCGCGCCTGCTTTTCGATCCGTGATAGCCGCTCCTTTTCCGGCAGTGTCTGTCCGGCGGCCCCGACCAGGCCCACGATTGCAGCCTGCGGAGAGCGCATGTCATGCGACAGGAATTCAAGCATTTCACGCCGTTGCCGCTCACTGCTGCGCAACGATGTGATATCGCGCAGGGAGACGATGTTCCCGCCTTCGCTCATGCCGATATCGGAGGACGCGATCAGGAAGGACCGCCCGTCCGGCAATTGCAGCTCCTGCTCATGTGTATCGAGCACGGCGCCGCGCTCGCTGAACAATTGCGCAAGATTCTGACCGGCCAGCGCAGCCTCGCTCCCGAAAACTTCGGCCGCCCGGTCATTCAAGAGGCTCAGTTCGCCATCCTTGTCGAACACCAGCATGGGATCGGGTGAAGCCGATAGAATACTGCGCAGGAACGACAGCCGCTCGCGCGTTTCGCCGATCAGACCGCGTACCTGCGATACTTGCCGGGCGATGGGATCAAAGCCCACCGCTCCATCTGCCAGCGGTTCGCCTTGGCCACGATAAAGAGCGCGCGCTTCAGTATCGAGGAACCGGCTGACGGAGCTCAGACGTCGCCAGCCCCACACCGGATAGGCCACGAGTATTCCGAGAATGGCCGGGAAGACTGGCATCCAGCGCCCTGCAAAGACGACGAGAACCACCGAAATCAATGCCAGCGCGACGATCAGTCCAATCGACACTCGCAAGGTCCATTTGGGCGGTAGCTGCCAGAACACCAGAAACAGCAGCACGATCGAAAGGATGAGCGCGGTCGCCACCAGAGACGACGGTATCTCGGTCACGAGTTCGCCTTGCAGCATCCCGCTGAGCAGGTTTGCCTGGATCTCCACCCCGGTCATGATCCGCCCCGCATGGACCGACACAGCATAGCGATCACCCAGCCCCTGAGCCGTTGCTCCGATCAGGACGATCTTGCCGCGTAGAAAGTCCGTCTGAGCCTGCCCATCGACGATATCGGCGGCGGAAAATGTCTGGAACGATCCTCCGGAATGCATCGGCACGATGGGGTCGCTGTTCGAGGCAGGCAGAGCATCCGTATCCGATCCGGCGGCGAGGTACGCGACCTTCGCCAGATGATCATAGGAACCGCCGGCCGTTTGGTATTCCAGTGCAAAGCGCCGCACTGCACCATCCGGATCAGGCGACACCAGCACATGGCCAATCTGCGATGCACCGGCTCGCAATTCGTCCAGCGGGAAAATGGGCTGCAATTCCGAGCTGACGCCCGGTGCAGGCGCAAAAGTGTGCGGCAGAGCGACATTGCCTGCGTCCGCAATCGATTCCGCCAGCCGTCCGTCGCTCTCGACCGAGGTCGGCTCCAGGAACAGGATATCGAACACAATCAGCTTGGGCTGGTGCACCTGCAATTGATCAACCAGCTCAGCATGGCGGTCGCGGTCCCACGGCCAATTGCCGATCTCTGACAGGCTGCGGTCGTCGATTTCCACCAGCACGATCTCATCCGAAGGATCGCCAAGCCGCAATTCGGTCGCCAGATCGAGCACGCTCGCATCCAGCCTATGCGTCCATCCCTGATGCCAGGCGAGCAGGACCAACAGCAATGTGGCCGTCAGCAGGGCGCACCATTCGCCGAAGAGGCGGAAGTTTTTCATACCCACGATTCTTGGCCGCGCTGTCTCCGCGTTATTCGCTAACGGTAAGCTCTTGGACCGGGCCCCAGACCTTTATCACGTCGCCTTCATCGATTTGGAAGGACGCCACCTTCCATTGATAGGTACCAGGTTCAAGGCTCGAGATGAGCACGGCTGTGTTGCTCATGCCAACCTCGTCGACCAGCAACTCGCCCGGATTGTCCGAGCGCCACATCTGGAATGCATGTGTAACGTCGCCAGCGCCTTCGGTGCGCCACGCAAACTTGAATGCATCGGCGA
Organism: uncultured Erythrobacter sp.; assembly: GCF_947499705.1. Taxonomy (NCBI): domain Bacteria; kingdom Pseudomonadati; phylum Pseudomonadota; class Alphaproteobacteria; order Sphingomonadales; family Erythrobacteraceae; genus Erythrobacter; species uncultured Erythrobacter sp. Next base: position 2,223,327 of record NZ_CANMPJ010000001.1, read on the forward strand.
ATGCGGCGGGTTCTGCCGACGCCGCTACACCGACGCGTTTGCGGCGGAAAGAGTACACTTTCGAAAGCCCCTCCAAGCCTACACCAGAGATCGCGCGGCTGCGCACGAAGTAGCGGCCATCTTCCAATGGCTCGAATTCGGCTTCGATGGTTTCGTCGATGCTCTCAGTCACGACCTCTATGAAACCGGCGTCGCGGGCGATCTGAGTGCGATACCCTGCCGCTCCGGTGAGCGGTTCGATCGCGAAGGTCAGCGCTTCTTCGGTTTGGATTCGGCCCGGCTCGACCAGTTCTGGAGCAGGCAGCAATTGCTCGGTCTCGCCCAGCGTGTCGCCTGCCGAGGCTACGCCAAAGCCCGCGCCGGTTGGGACTTCCCGCTCACCGGTCGCGACATTGACGTCGCCCTCGACCACTTCGGTCAGGCTCAGATCGCTATCGGGGTCGAAGCCGACGCGAAACTCTGTGCCGCGCACGGCGGTAACGACCAGCGGTGTCCCAACGCGGTAGCGACCTTCGCCATCGATCTTGGGAGCGACAACCTCACCCCGGCCGCGCAGCACGCGCAGTTGAATATCGATCTGGTTGTTGATCAGATAGCGGCGCGCATCGATGATCCGCGCGCGTGAATTGGATGGGATCGAAACCTTGGAATTACCGTCCCCGGCAATCGATACAAAGCTGTTGCGGCCAGTGGCGATCTCCACCCCTTCGCGCAAGGAAAGGCCGATGCTGGGATTGATCACCCTCCGCCCCAAATTCAGCTGGACTGCTCCGGAGAAGCTCTGGAGCACCAGATTGACCGGCCGATATTTGAGCAGCCGCCGGGGGATCTTCAGCGTCGTCCCAACCTGCATCAGGCGCGGGTTGCGAACGCGATTGATCCGCCGGATTTCATTCGCATCGGACCGGTTGGCGAGATACTCGCCCGCCAGCCCGTAAAGCGTGTCATCCTGTTTCACGGTGTAAGTGATATCGCCATCGGGCGCTGCCGAGGCGGAGGCCGCCGCGACCGCAAACAGCCCTACCATCAAACTTTTCAGCGCTGCGATCCGCATAGTCCCATCCCTCGTTTCGCGGCATGACTAGCATTTCGAGGATCAGAGATCACGTCGAACCGCGCGCATGCAAAACCAATTTACATGCTCCGTGCCCTGTTAGCCATTCACAAAAGGCCAAATGGCAAGGTCGAATGGAAAGGCCAAATAGAAAGGAGCACGATGCCATCGGCACCGCGCTCCCTTAGAGTTCGAGGTATCGACCCTATTTGTCGATCTGGTCCAGCTTTTTGGCTGCCCATTCGCGTCCGCCGAGGCCGAATGCCAGAGCGCCTGCGACGGCTAGACCAATCACCAGCGCGCTGAATGCGGTCTGCACGATCTCTTCGCCAACGCCCATGAACTGCAGGCCCATGAAGGTGAACAGCAGGATCGTCGCATAGCGCACCACCGAACCGGCCATGCCAACGCCGCCAAGCATCTTGCCCAGAAGGTTGGCGATCAGGAAACCAACCCCAATCACAACCGCGCCAAACAGCACGCTGCCGCCGAGCTCAAGAACCTGATCCAGGATCGCAGTGAGTTCCGGGAAGCCCAGCATCTTGGTCGCGGCGATGGCGAAGAACAGGATAATCCCGATCTGCACGATGCGCGACAATACGCCTGATGCACTTGTGCCTTCAGGCAAAAGGCCAAGCGCTGCAATCGGGCGGTCGACGCCGAATCCAGCGAGCAGCTCGCTGAGAATGCCGACTACGAACTTGCTGATCAGGTAACCGATGCCGAGCAGCAGGCCTGCAGCGATGATGTTCGGGATGGCGGCCATGATCATGCTGAGCATTTCGCTGGCGGGGTCCGAAATCGCCGCAATGTTAAGCACGCCCAGCGCACCGATGGCGACCGGGATCGCGATCAGCGCGTAGACAATGGTGCCGATCGTTTTGCTGATCGTGGCATTGCCGGTGACGTCTTCCACGCCGCCTTTGCTCGCCCACTTATCGAAATCGACGGTTTGCATTGCGGTCACAACGATGTCGCGGACAATGCCCGCCACCATCAGGCCGATGAACAGCAACAGACCTGCACCAACCAGCTTGGGCACGTAGCTCATGATATTGTCGAGCAATTCGTTGATCGGACCAGCAACGCCGCCAAGCTCGAGCACTTGCAGGATGCCGAGCAGGCCGAACAGCCAGATCAGCAACGAGACGATCTTTCCGACCGAAGCGCCAACGCTTTCGCCGCTCGCGGTTCCGCGACTGAGAAGCGGGATACGATCAACCAATTTGGCGAACGCCCACTTCGCCGCGTTGGCGAGCAGCCAGGTTACGAGGAGGATCGCGATGGCGAAGACGGCTTTCTCACCCAGCTCCATCGCGAGATCCTGGTCGAATTGATATCTTCCTATTTGCATGAATGTGCTCCCTGCTGTGCTGCGCTGGATGAGATCGATCCAGAGGACTTTGTCATGAGAACTCCCGCGATCCCTGCGGGAATCGAAGAGCGCGCATGGGGATGCGGCGCACTGATTACCGCACGCATAGTACCGGCCCGCTAGGGAGCTCTACAAGCCGCCCGCCGTAAATTGTTGTTTCGGGGAGTGCTGGCGATGCGCTATTTGCCCTCCGCCCGCTGGTCTTGTCAGGCTTCGCAGAGGACAATTCGAAGCTTGTCACACTCCAAGCAGTCGGTAGCGATAACAAAATTTGTCCGGACAACTCTTCCCATTCTGCCCGCGCCCGACTAGGCTGCACTGATGCAAAGTCTAAGACTGATCCCGGTAGCGTTGCTTGCCGCATTGTCGTTCCCAGTAATGGCGCAGGACGCGCTGCCAGCGGGGATATGGACCAACACCGAAGACGAATATTTCGCCGAGGAAGAAGGCCGCGAGAAGCCTGACTGGGCCGCGTTCGAAGCAAACGAAGACGGCCAATGGCGGCCAATCGATGCCTTCGGCGAAGCGCAAGGTGCATGGAACAAAGGGCCGATCCCGGGTCTCTCGGGCGACGCAGTTACCGGATGGCGGTTCAAGGGCAGCGAACTCCGAAGGGCACGACCATTCTTTTGCTGGGTTTCCGTGCGCAAATTCGCGGGCAAGCCCGATGGCAGCGAAGACTGGACCTTCATCCGTAACCTGCCTCAATTCGACCAGGGCGGACGCATCCTCGTTCCCGGCGATGGGATCGCTCCGGATGTGACGATCCGGATGCGCAACGTGACGTGGGCAAAGGGCAGTCGCAACAAACCCTCATTGGTGCTCTACGTACACAAGGCAGACCCGGTTAGAGCCGAAAGCTACAGCTGGGCCGCACCGGAATCGACCATGATCGGGATTAATCTACGCTGGGTTCAGGCGAGCTGCAGCAAGGCACAAAGCAAAACAAAAGGACCATAACAGCCATGCAATCGACCCGAGCGGTTTTCCGTCAGACTGGCGGCCCCGAAGTCATCGAGTGGATCACCGAAGATCATCCCGCACCCGGACCGGGCGAAGTCACGATCAAGCACGGCGCCGTGGGTCTCAACTACATCGACACCTATCATCGGCGCGGAATCTATCCGGTCGAACTGCCCAGCGGAATGGGTTTGGAAGCGGCGGGCCGCATCACCGCGATAGGTGACGGCGTAGATGGGTTTGCAATCGGAGATCGGGTCGCAACATTCGGACCATTGCTTGGTGCCTATGCCACCCACCGCAATATCGCGGCCGGGCATCTGTTCCATCTGCCCGACAGCATCGATGATGAAACCGCTGCCGCTGCGATCCTGAAGGCATGCACCACCGAATTTCTGGTCGAACGCTGCGGCAAGGTTGAGGCTGGCTGGCCGGTCTTGGTCCATGCCGCCGCCGGCGCGACCGGGTTGCTGCTGGTGCAATGGCTCAAGCATATCGGCGCGGAAGTGATTGGGACGGTTTCAACCGAAGCAAAGGCCGAAGCCGCCCGTGCGGCAGGCGCGCATCATGTGATCTTCTACAAGGACGAAGACACTGCCGCGCGCACCCGCGAGATTACTGGCGGCGCTGGCGTGCGCGTGACCTTCGACGGGATCGGTCGCTCGACTTGGGAAACGTCGCTCGATGCGACGGGCAAGCGCGGCTTGATCATCAACTTTGGCAATGCCGATGCGCCGGTGGGCGAGGTCGATGTGGGTGTGCTGGCGATGAAGGGGTCGCTGTTCAACACCCGCCCGATGCTGTTTCACTATTACGAGGACCCGGCGGATCGCGCGGCGGGCGCGGCGCGCGTCTGGGAGATGTTCGACAAGGGCGCTCTGTCCGTGACAATTGGTCAAACCTATGCGCTCACCGACGCCGCACAGGCTCAGACAGATCTGCAAAGCGGCAACACCACCGGATCGACGGTCCTGCTGCCGTGAGCCGGATCGCGCCCATGGCGGTCGAAGATCTGCCGCCCACCACCCGCGAGGCGCTGACTTACGCGCAAGGCATCATGGGCTTTGCGCCCAACGATGTGCTTACCATGGCGCACTGGCCCGAACTGCTTGAGGCGATGGAAGGGCTGGTCTCGGTTATCTACAAGCCGGGCGAGCTCGACCCGGTGCTCAAACGCCTGATCGCGACCATCACGAGCGGCGCGGCCGGTTGCCGTTATTGTCAGGCACACACGGCGCATGGCGCGGTGAAAATGGCAGGCGGCGATGACGAAAAGATCGCCAAGGTCTGGGAGTATCAATCGAACCCGCTGTTCAACGCCGCCGAACGCGCCGCGCTCGATCTGGCGCTCGCGGCTGGAACTCAGCCCAACGCTGCGACCGACGCGCATTTTCGCGAGCTGAAGAAACACTTCTCCATGCAGCAAATCATGGAGATCATGGGCGTGATCGGCCTGTTCGGTTTCCTCAACCGCTGGAACGATACGCTGGCAACCGAGCTTGAGGACAAGCCCCACGAATTCGCCAGCGAGACGTACTCAGCCGATGTCTGGGAGCCGGGGCGACACAAGCGCGACTAACGCGGATCAGCCTTTCCAAGCGGTTCCGCCAACCCAATCACCCGCAACGCCGCGAAACTCGCTTGCCGAGATCGATTGCCAGACGCCCGCGTTGAAATAGGGATCGGCTTCGAATTTAGCGCGCGCGGCATCTTCATCACCGGCCTTGATGACGAGCATCGATCCGATGGTTTCCTCGCCGCGCTTGAGCGGGCCTGCCACAGCGTAATCCTCGATATGCGCTTCGACATGGTCGAGATGCGCAGCCAAGTGCAGCTCGCGCAGCCGCGCCCCATGCTCTCCATCGCGGCAGTAAAAGGCGTAAAGTGGCACTAGGGTTCCCTTTGCGGCGGCGTGAAGACTGATGGATCGATGGGCTCGCCCACCGTGACCTTGGTCCACAGCACCGTATTGCTGATCACGCCGTCATACAACAGAGTGACCGAACGTGCCTGCACCCAGCCGCTATCGGGAAGGCGCACGAAATCGCCGTAGATCCGCTCGTGAAAACCGCGCGCACTGTCGAACGCCATATAGCGGATGAAACCGCTTTCGACGTCGAACCCGAACAGCGTCTCCTGCCCGCCCGGATCGGTAATGCGGATTAGGGAAACCCTATGCCCACGGACCTTGCGTGGTGGAGCGAAGCTGAGCGCGAACCCGTCGTCGAGCGCCGAACGGACAATCCCGAAGCCGAAATTGCTGGCCCAATAGGCGTCGGCCTGCGCCTTAGGCATGATGCCGTCCTGGGTCCACGTGGTCTCGCCATCGTAGCCGACTTCGAACAGGTTGCGCTCGCCCGCGTTGGCAACGATGCGCACCTTACCATCGGCACCATGTGCGACCTTCCGCCCGCGCTCGAATGCGCGCCACATGCGATAATCGTCCGCGACCGAGCGGACTTCACCTGTGGCCGGATCGAAGAAGGTGGCGGTGCCTTCGAGCTGCAGGGTCTGCGGATCGAGGAATGCCTCGCCTCCATGCGCCTCAAGCCCGCGCTCCACCACCTCACGCGGCGAAAGTGACGTATCGGCTTTAAGAGGTTCGGCTGAGGCGATGCACAGCGCAAACATGCCAGCGAGCCAGCGGCCAATCATTCGCCGACCTCGACCAGCTCGACCAATTCTCCGCCAGCGCCAATGGTCGTTCCGCACCGTCGCTCCTCATAGAGCGCCCCTTGGCGAGCATCGGGCGGCATGATCCAGTCAACATCGCACTGATCGACATCACGCACCGCGAGACTGACCAATGCGTTACCGGGAGGCAGTTGCTCATGGTGACACGGTCGATCGGTCGCCGCTGCGGGATAGTCGTCCACCTCCACAATCGGCATCCGGTCATGCTGGACCATCGTGATCGTGGTCAGCGTATCGGCCGGCAGGCCGAAGGCGTTGTTGATCATCGAATAGGGTAGAGAGTAATCCGCGCCGCGCGTCAGACCCAATCGGTCACGATACCATTCGACGCTCGCATCGCGATCCGGGGTCGCCAGCACGACGATGAATATGCGGTCCACAGCCGATTTGGCGCGCGGCAGGTCTGTCCCCGGCATGTCGTTCAGCACCTGGTTGAGATAGACCATCTCGCGCCCCGTCCCGAGCACCTGCATCGGGATGAAGGCTGGCTCGATATTCTCGAGCTTCTTGGGCGGACCGACGATGGTGAAGCCCGCACCTTCGACGACGTCGGGCCAGTGCCACACATCCTCGACCGTGCATTCGAACGCGGCCCAGCCGTAACTGCGCGTGGGTTTGAACCCGGGATGATCGGGCTGCTCTACGAGGCGGAACCAGCACGGTGCGCCGCTTTTCGGGCGCAGCACTGCGTAAGGTGAACCTGCGTTGCCGGGACAATTCCAGCTTGCCGCGAGATCGGCGGCGAGTGCGCCTTGCTCGACCAGTTCCAGGCCGAGGCAATCGCGGTACCCGCTCAGTGCGTCGGAAAGATCGGGCACAGTCGAAAGACCGCCCATTATCGTTCCGTGAGCGATGCTCATTCGCCGAATTCCGGCTTGCGCTTCTCGACAAAAGCCTGCGTGCCCTCGGCGAAATCCGGCATAGTGAAGGCGCGCGCGAACATTTCTGCGGTTTCCTCGTTCTCCTCGCTTTGTCCGTCGAGAACGAAGCGGATCATGCGCTTGCTTTCGCGGATCGAATGTGGGCTGGCCGCGAGCAGCGCGGCGATAGCGTCGTCGGGGCTGTCTGCAATCTGCTCGATCAGGCCGATCCGCTGCGCTTCCTGAGCGTCATGGAGAATGCCGGTGTAGAGCATCCGTCTCGCGTGCCCCGGCCCGACCAGATCGGTCAGCAGTTTCACATCGTGCAGCGGATAGACAAGACCCAATTTGGCGGGCGTGATACCGAAACGCGCGGCTTTGGTCGCCAGCCGCAGATCGCAGGCCAAAGCCAGACCGCAGCCGCCGCCGACGCAATCACCCTCGACCCAAGCCAGCGTGGGCATGTCGAGCCGCGTGAGCTTGTACTGCACCCGATTGATCGCCGCTTGATTGGCCGCGCGCCAGGCCGCGTCATCCTTGTTCGCCAGCAATTCCCTGATGTCGGCCCCCGCACAGAACGCACCGCCATCCGCCGCGCGCAGGACAAGCACCTTCGCTTCAGGATTGCGCTCCACCTGATCGAGCAAGTTCGGCATTGCCTCCCACATCGCCATGTTGAAGGCGTTGCGCTTATCCGCCCGGTCGATCAGCAGGTGCGCAACCGGACCATTCATTTCGAGGCGCAGGTTCAAGCCGGGTTCTCCGCGATGAAATGATCGGCAATCGCCTTGCGCGTGGTCACCCACACGCCGTCATGCGCGCGGACATGGTTGAAGAATTCCTCCAATGCCCAGATGCGACCGGGCCGCCCGATGATGCGGAGGTGTAGCCCAAGACTCATCATTTTCGGGTTCCCTTCCTCGCCTTCGCGATAGACCTGATCGAAGTTTGCTTTGGCATAATCGAGCCATTGATGCGGGGACAGTGCCGGGTCGGTCCACATCTTCATATCATTGCTGTCGAGCTGATATGGCAGGATACACATCGGCTTCCCGGGAATGGTGTCACGATCCCAGAAAGGCACGTCGCCGCTGTAATCGTCCATGTGGTAGGTGAAGCCCTCTTCTGACAGCAGCCGCCGCGTGTTGTCGGTGAGCAGATAGCGCGACAGCCAACCGCAAGGGCGCACGCCACAGGTCTTTTCGATGCTGGTGACAGCCTTGCGAATGAACTCGCGTTCCTGGTCCTCGTCCATCTTGAACTGGTGCACCCAGCGCCAACCATGGCTGACCGGCTCATGGCCCAGTTCAACAATCGCTTCGGCAATCTCGGGATGGTTTTCGAGGCTTAGCGCGGCGACGGTCCAGCTGGCCATGATGTTATAGCGCTTGAGCAGTTTGACGATCCGCGGCGCGCCAGCCTTGATCCCGTAGAGATAATTGCTTTCGTTCGAGTAATTGCGCATCTTCGACTTCACGAAAACACCCAATTCGTCGACCGGCTCCATGCCGCGATCGCCGCGCGCGATGGTCATTTCGCTGCCCTCTTCGACATTGACGACAACGCTAAGCGCCATCTTGGCGTTGTTCGGCAGGTCCATCCGTTCTTCGGTCAGCGGCATCAGTGCATTTCCTCCCCGCCGCTCACATTGAGCGCTTCTCCGGTCACATAGAAGGCCTCATCGCTGGCGAGCCAGAGACATGCAGCGGCGGTATCACTCGGCAGACCGGGCCGCCCCATGGGGTTTTTGGCGCTCATATTGGCGAGGTATTCTTCGACAGTGGCGAAGCCGAGCAGTTTGCTGAAATACTCGTTCTGCTGCGCCCCAAGTCCAGTGGTGACATGGTTCGGGCAGATCGCGTTCACCGTGATCCCGTGTGCGCCCAGTTCGACCGCCGACGCACGGGTCAGGCCGACCATGCCGTGTTTGGACGAGACATAAGCAGGCAGGTGAGGGAAGCCGGTTTTCGCCGCTTGGCTGGCGATGTTGATGATCCGCCCGCCTTTGCCCGCATCGACCATTGCGCGTGCGGCGGCCTGCGTGCTGTAGAATGCACCCGAAAGGTTGACCGCAATCACCTGATCCCATTCATCGGCCGTGTCGACGTCGAGCAGCGGCTTCATCTTGAAGCCGATCCCGGCATTGTTGACGAACACATCGAGCGTCGGGAAATGCGCGAGTGTCTTCGCCACGAGCGCCTGGCATTGGTCGGCTTTGGAAACGTCGCACGCGATAGTCGCGACTTTTGCCCCGCGTCCGCGCAGTTCCTCAGCAACAGCATCGGCTTCCGCGTCGATGGTCAGGTCCGAGACGACGCAGTTGGCACCTTCATCGGCGAATGCTTGCAGGATGCCCTGCCCCAGCCCCTTCTCCTTGCCCGAGCCGGTGACTACGACCGTCTTGCCTGTGAATTTAGCCACCTTAGAAGTCCCCCACTCTTACAAGTCTTCAGTCAGGATGAATTGCGGGCCGTTGGCATAGTCCTGAAACGGGGCCGCCTTGGCTTGGAAATCAGGGTCCGAAACATCCTTCACGAAGTCATCCATGTTGGTGATGTCGAGGATCTCGAAATAGGCATAGGGCGGCGGGGTGTCGGGATCGCCGAACAGGCCGGTCGCTTTGTGCACGGTGAAGCTGTTGACCGAAGGCAGCGCGCTCGCGGTCGGCACGTCTTTGGTCTTGGCCCATTCTTCGTATTCGGCGACATCGGTTCCGGGCTTCAGGTTGAACGGTACAATAATGCGCATGGGTATCAGGCTCCTTTTTGGGGCGCGCGATAGGCGCCGAGTTTGCTGTCGAGGTCGCGGGCGATCCGGAACAGTCCCGCCTCAGCGCCCGCTTCTCCGATGATCTGCACACCGATGGGCAGACCGTCCTCGGTCCAACCGGCGGGGATGGAGAGTGCAGGCAATCCGGCGATGTTGGCAAGGCAGGTAAAGTCGGCCTGCGCGGCAGGTTCAGGTTCGGAATGCGGGAATGGTGGATTGGGGACGGTGGGAAGGATCAGAAAGCCGTGCCGTTTCACAATTGCGCGCACAGCGGTGCCGGTTTCGGCAAGCATGCTTTGGTCCTCGACCCAATCCGCGTCAGAGCGACGCGGTCCATAGGTCAGCAGCTTCGCGAGATGATCAGACTTCGCAACATCCGCGAGATCGCCCGCCATGAATTTCGAGACACCGACAAATCCGGCGAACCGGATACGCGAGTTCGGATGGGCGAGTTTTTCGGTCTCAGGATGCCCAAGCTCGGTGAGAGCTCGCCCAAACGCCTGGTCAACGTCGGGATGGCACTTCACCCCGTGCTCGATCAAAGTGGCACCGGAACCCTCGATATTGCCGTCGCCAAAATCGGAGATGACGCGCGATACTCGCTCTAGCGTATCGAGATCGCGCGCCAGTGGTCCAATCGCGTCGAGCGAGGGATCGGCGGGGATCAGCCCGTCCTGGCTCACCCGGTCGGTCGCGAGCTTGAAGCCATAGACCCCGCAATGCGCGGCTGGGATGCGGATCGAGCCCATCGTATCGGTTCCGAGCGCCACATCGCACAAACCAGCTGCCACCGCCGCGGCACTGCCTCCTGACGAACCACCAGGCGAATATCCATGACGGTGCGGATTGTGGGTCGGACCGAAATGCGGGTTGTCGGTCTTCGCACCCAGCGCGCCCTCTTCCATGTTGGTGATGCCGGTGATCACCGCGCCTGCCTCACGCAAACGCGTGATCACCTCGGCGTCGGCATTGGCCTCTCGCCGTGTCCATGCGCCGAGTCCGGCATGGAAAGGCATTCCCTTGACCGCGATATTGGCCTTCACACCAACGGTCATTCCGGCCAACGGGCCGTCGATCGGTTCGGCATTCTCCACCGCCGTCCAATCGCGAGAAACGAATGCGTTGAAAGGGTCGAGGGTCATATCCACGCTCAGATGCCCCGCTCATCGATCAACCGCAGCGGCTTTTGCCGCTTGTCGATCTCAGTCACGGCAGCTGTTCCGCCGGGTTTGCAAAGCGCAATCTCGACCTCGACACCGAGACCCTGTTTGAGCTTCTCTGCCAATTCCGCCGCATCCGTCCCGCCATGGCTTTCCAGCGTCACGCGCATCGAATCGCGCTGGCTTGCATCGCGGGTCAGGTGGCAGACATATTCGCCGGTCAGGTCCGGACGGTTCTCAATAATTGCGCCAATCGCGTGCGGAAAGACGTTGATCCCGCGCAGTTTCACCATGTTATCGCTGCGCCCACGGAAGCCTGCGATGCGCTTGAACGCGATCTCGCCCCGCCCATCCAATTCATGCGTGATGTCGTGGGTGTTGAAGCGGATGCAGGGCGCGACGTCGTCCTTGTAGAGGCACGTGACGACCATGTCCCCGGTCTCGCCATGAGCAACAGGCGCTCCGCTGTCGATGTCGAGCAGTTCGAGATATTGCGCATCTTCCCACACATACATCCCGTCGCGGTCCGGCCCCTCGCCCGCTATCGAGCCGGTGTCGCCGACGCCGTACCAGTCATAGGCTTTCGCACCGTGCCAGGCGTCTTCGGTCGCCTGCCGGTCCTCGGTGCCCAGATGGCCGATGATCATGCGGATATCGATCTTGTCGAACAGGCCAAGTTCCTCGGCGGTGCCTGCCAGTTTGCGCACATAATCGACGAAGCCAACCACGGCGGTCACGCCAAAATCGGCCATCAGCTGAACTTGATTGATACTCCGCGTCTCGATCCCGGTGCCTGCCGACAGGAAAATCGAGTTGGTAAACTTGGTCACAGCCTCGCGGATGTAATGCCCGCCATTGATCATGCCGTGGCCATAGACCGAGTGGACCACATCGTCCGAATGCAGCCCCATCCAGCGATACATTCGTCCGACCAGCAGATTACCGACTTCGCGCCCCTTGGGACCGAACATCAGCACTTGCGGCTTGCCAGTTGTGCCGGAGGTTGTGTGAAAGATCGTAGGCGGACGGTTAGCGGCATCGCCCATGCCGTGAAAGTCGCCGTAAGGCGGATGCTCGGTGATCGAAGCCATCAGGTCGGACTTGTCGTAAACTGGCAGCTTGGTGATGTCGGCCAGCCCGGTGATATCGCCCGGTTCGATCCCCTGCGCGCCCCACAGCCGCTGATAGAACGGCACCTGCCAACCCTTGACCATCAGCCGTTTGAATTGCGCGTCCTGCACCGCGAATAGTTCATCACGGCTCATGGCTTTGTAGCGCGCAACGAACTCGTCGCCGACCGGATAATCGGCCAGCATCTGCCTGTGATCAAGCGCTTCGAAATAGGTCGGATAGGTCATTTCGGGTCCGTGAAATAGGAATGAGTATCTTCGAAGATGCGCGGGTCAGCGCTGTCGGGCGCAAGCTCACGTGCGAGACGGAGTTTCCTCATGGTTTGCGGGCGGTTCAGCGGATTGCCGGGACTGCCGAGCGTGTGTTCGACCAAGTGTCGTTCGACCGCGCCGTCGGCCATCGTGATTGTAAGGCTTTGCGGAAACAGCGCGTTCTCATCTGCGTTGCCATCATCCGTCAGCCGCACTTTGCCCGCAATGGCGGCCAGCGCAGGGTCGGCGATATCTTCCGGGCTGAAGCGGCGCGGGTCGATGCGCTTGTCGGTGAGCATCAGCGCCGCAAGATAGGGCATGCACAGCCGCGCCCATGCCGGGGACATGTCGGCTGAATAGGGACGATCCACCAGCCGCCGGATCAGTGGCGGGCACGCCAGTTCGATTGACGCGACATTGTCGGGGTTAAGCCTCAACCGTGCCAGCTTGCTGAGCGCCGCATGGCTTGCCCGGCCCGAGGGATAGGGCTTGGTACTGACCTGTGCGATACGCCAGACTTTGCCGAGATCCTGGGTGTAACGGGTCAAATCGCCATCTTCGAACAGTTTGAGATAGCCGAACGGCCCGTCGAGAGGATCTTTCGGGGCGGAAAATCCCGCTTTGGCAAGGTCACTGGCCACAACGGCAGCTCGCGCCGCGTTGGCGATCTGGAATGGCAAGGTTTCGCTGCCCTCGACATGCGCTTGCATCGTTCCGGCGGCGCTTGAATAGGCCAGGCCAAGCGCATCATCGAGCGGCGCACCGTCGATCCGGGCTACAGCGACCGCCGCGCCCATCACACCGCAAATGGCCGGGCGGAAAAACCGCATCGCGCTGTCGGCGCACAGTCCAAGCCCCGACGCGATATCGACGCCAATGGCGAGCGCGACCAGCGTCTCTTCGCGATTGTTACCACCGCGCCGGTCAATCACCGCTCCGAGCGCTGCCGTCACCACGCTCATGGCGTGAACCACGGCGGGTTCGTGCACTGCATCCCATTCCAGACAATGGATGCGGTATCCATTCACGAATGCGGCAGAAGGGGCAGGCAAACGCTCGTCGGTTCCCAGCAGTCGCGCCTCCTCGCCCTGCCCGAATGCCCGAGCCGTCTGGAGGATGGCGGGCTCGCCCGGCGCGTCAACCGCCGCCGCGCCGATTGCCAGTGTATCGCGCAGCAGCCGGATTGTAGAAGTACGAACCTTGGGCGGCAGTTTGTGATCCGCGCCTGCAAAGGCCAGAAGGTCGTCCGTCGCGCTCATCCCAGCCATTGCTCCAGCATCGCGTCGATTGCTGCAGCGTCATCGCCGCGCAGTGCGAGGTCGGTAGCGCGGTCGGCCTCTTTCTCGGAGAGCCCTCCCCACTTTCCCAGCGTTCTCATCTTTTCGGAGATATGATCCCCTCCGATGGGGCGCTCAGGATCGCCAAGCGTATCGACCACTTCCATCCCATTCACCCGTGCCCCGAAATGCGCGGGATAGCGGGCAGTGATCGCGGGCTCTTCCGCAACCGTCACCTGCGCTCGCAGGTCGGCAAGTGCGGCAACGGTTTCTTCAGTGAAATCCTCAGGCTTGGCATCGCGGCCATCAGCAACCACAGCGACAGCATGTTGGAGCGAGAATTTTGCTTCCAGCTCAGTGGTCGGATCGGGCCGGTTGCAGAAGGTCAGAGCGTCGGCGAACGTCTCGACCTTGAAAGGCGCTTCCAACTTGCCGGCCTCGCGCAATTGCAACGCCGCATCGATTGCCGGATGGGCATGGCGGCAGGCTGCGAAGGGCTTGAAGCTGACTTCGTTGATGAGCCAACCCGCGCGATTTCCAGCCAAATCTCCGGGCTCCTGCGTCGTCGCGGCGAACAGGCCCTGCGGTCCTTCGAGTAACGCCGCCGGGCCAGTCGCACCGTAGTGGACATGCAGAGCCGCGTCCCGTCCCGTCCTGACCGCGTGATAGATATGCCATTGCTTAGTCAGCACATTGTCGTGCCGCATATGCCATAGCCCGCCCGCGACCGATCCGGCATTGCCCATCGCGTTGGCATATTCAATCGGCGCAAAGCCGATCAGCGAACCGAAGGCTGCACAGGCTCCGAACACGCCCGCAGTCGCGGTAGGATGCCAATGCGCGTAGTGATGCGCATCGAAGGCAGCACCGACGGCGATCATCGCCTCATATCCTCGCACCGCCGCCTCTAGCCGCTGGTCCAGCGTAGAACTCGCCATGCTCATCGCGGCTGGCCACACCACCGGGCCGGGATGCAGCAATGCCGTGCGGTGCACGTCATCCATCTCCAGCGCATTGCCAGCATAGGTCGCGCGCTCCCAACCGAGCGACGAAATCGCCCCGCCCATATGGCCCGCTTCCATGTCGCGTGCACCAGCCACGCACGCTAGCCAATCAAGTAGGTGCAAACGCGCACGCATTTTCTCGCCATCCGGGACCGGGCGCGCTATTCTCTTGGAAAGTTGCGAGAGCAGTGGTTCGCTCATAGAGCGTGCTCCCGCTTCGAATACGGGACATGGAGACTGAATTGGCTGACGCTAGCGCGCCTAAAAAAGGGAAAATACCGCGCTACATGCAGGTGGCGGGCGAATTGCGCGAAGCCATTCTTGCCGGACGGTTTGCCGATGGAGAGCAGTTCCCGACCGAGACAGCGCTTTGTAGGCAATACGACGTCAGTCGTTTCACGGTGCGCGAAGCTCTCAAGCGCCTCCAAACCGAAGGACTGATCGCTCGCAAGCGCGGCTCTGGAACGGTCGTTCAACCGGCGGCTGCACGCGGCGGCGCGCTGCATCAGCCTTTGTCGAATGTCGGCGAGCTGCTGCAATACGCCCGCGATAGCGAGGTGGAATATACCGAGCGTGACGAAGGCCCGTTGCCCGAAGCGGTTGCCGAACAAATCGGTGAAGACACCAAAGGCGTCTGGCGCCGATTTCGCGGGGTCAGACGGCAAACGCCGGACACGCAACCGATTGCTGTGACTGATGCTTATTTTCATGAAAGACTCGGTGACGCTGTCGACGAACTTGAGCTTGGCGCCGGCACGTTGTTCAGCCAGATTGAGCGGATTGCGGGCGTGACCATCGGTCGCGTCACGCAGGATATTCAGGCCATCACCGCAGATGATCGCGTGGCTAATTTCCTTGAGATCGACAAAGGCGATCCCGTGCTGCGGATCGTGCGCTGCTATCTCGACCCCAAGGGTCACGTTTACGAGATTTCGGTCAGCCATCACCCCGGGGATCGCTTCGCCTACGCGATGCATATCGACCTCGACAGCTGAAACGTTCATTTTCCGCCCAGTTCTGGCACCGGGCCTAGCTTAAACTGCTGACCGGCGAAACGGATCGGCGACGCGATATGATGCGCGCCGTCTTCGGATTCGATCAGAATGCTCCGCTCGGCGATGTGCGGTTCGTCCAGAGCTTCGCGGAAGTTGAGAACGGGGGCGAAGGCCACGTCTTTGTCCGCAAACCAAGAAACCCATTCGTCGCGGGACTTCGTGGCAAAGGTTTGACGCAGGAAAGCGATCAGTTCGCCCTGCTCACCCGCCTCGCGCTCAGCGTGAGAGATCAGGTCTTCACGACCAAGCGCAGCTAGCAGGTTGCGTGCGAATTTTATCTCTCGTCCTCCCAGCGAAACGTGCTTGCCGTCCGACGTCTGGTAGACCTGATAGAAACCAGCTCCGCCCAATGAGCGTTGCCGAGCAGATACCGGGCTTTCGCCTCCCGCAATCGCGCTGCCCGCCGTGTGCGCGCACCATGGCAGCAAGCTGTCGAACATCGCGCAATCGATATAGGCACCCTCGCCCGTGCGGTCCCTGCCGACAATCGCCATCAAGACCGCCGAAAGCGCTGTTAGCCCGGCCGCCATGTCGGCGCTGGGAGCTCCGGGGACGACTGGCGTTCCGTCGGGTCCGTCATTGACCGAGAGGAAGCCCGCGAGCGCCTGAACCGCCATGTCGTGCGCAGGGTGATGCGCGAGTGCGCCGTCTTGTCCAAACGCGGAGATCGAGCAATAGACGATGTCCGGCTTGATCGCTTTGACGCTGTCATAGTCGAAGCCTAGCCGCTTCATGACTCCAGGGCGAAACCCTTCGACGAAGACGTCTGCCTCACGGCACAGGTCAGCCAAAGCGGCCTTGCCCGCATCGCTCTTCAAGTCGAGAACGACGCTTTCCTTGCCGCGATTGAGATTAGCGAACCACACCGAATGGCCCGCTTCACGCGGCTCCATTTCCCGCGCGGGATCGCCCGCTTTGGGTTCAACCTTGATCACCCGTGCGCCGTGATCGGCCATCATGACCGTCATCATCGGGCCGGGCAGGAACTGGGTCAGATCGACGACTGTGATGCCAGAAAGTCTACCCATGGCCCCTTAGACAATCCCGCCAGCGCGCAGTTTTGCAATCGCGTCTTCATCATAGCCGAGATCGGTCAAAATGGCATCGCTATCCGCGCCCAGCAGCGGTGCGGCGCGATTGGGCAGGCGCTTGCCATCCAGCTTGATCGGGCTTGCGAGGATTTGGACATTCTCGCGGTCTGGATGATCGACCGAGTCGCGCATACCAATGGTCTCGAGCCACGGATTGTCGAGTGCATCGGCCAGCTCATAAACCGGGGCAACAGGCACAAATCCGGCCAGCAGTTTCTGCCAATGCGCCATGGGCTGCTTGGAAAACTCGTCGTCGAGAATTCGGGTTAGCTCTTCGCGCTGCGACAGACGATCGCCATTGCTGGCAAAGCGCGGATCATCGCGCAGATCGTCTCGCCCAATCCGGTCGACAAGAATATCCCAGAATTTTGGCAGTTGGCACATGACGAACATCCAGCCATCGGCGGCCCTGAACATCTGGCTTGGGGTAGCCGTCGGGTGCGCGCTACGCGGCGTCCGCGCGGTTTCGTCGCCCTCATTCATGTACCACAAGGCCGGGTAGCTGGTCTGGTGGACCGCTGCGGAAAGCAGGTCGGTGTCGACGTCGCGGCCTTTGCCCGTGCGCTGAGCATCGACCAGCGCCGCGAGCAATCCGATGGTGAAGATCGTGCCGGTCATGAAATCGACCATCGAAAGCCCCATGCGCTGTGGCTCTCCCCCCGGCTCACCAGTCATCGCGCAATAGCCCGCTTCGGCCTGCATCAGGTAGTCGTATCCCGGCCATTTGGCGCGCTCATTGTCGCGGCCATAGGCGGAAAGATGCGCGCAGATGACGGCGGGATTGACGTCCTTGAGCGCACCGTAAGTCAGCCCCAATTTTGACGGCAGATCACCGCGCATATTGTTGGCAACGGCGTGGCTGGTCGCCACCAGTTCACGCAAGACCTGCTGGCCTTCGTCAGTGCGCAAATCGAGCGTCAGCGATTTCTTGTTGAGGTTGAACGACTGAAAATACAGGCTTTCATCCTTGCGCAGGAAATGCGGGCCAACTGCGCGCGCGGTATCGCCGCCGCCTTTACCGTCCTTGCGCGGCGGCTCGATCTTGATGACTTCCGCGCCAAGCTGGGCGAGGTGCATCGTCCCATAGGGACCCGCGCCGTATTGCTCGGCGCTGATAATCCGGAATCCGGCTAGGGGTAGCGGCACGCTCATGGGAGCAGGGTCAGACCGGGTTCGCTTTGAGGTGCTGTTTGGCGATGATGATCCGCTGCATTTCGTTGGTCCCCTCTCCAATGCACATCAGCATGCTGTCGCGATAGAAGCGCTCGATGTCGTATTCCTTCGAATAGGAGTAGCCGCCGAAAACCCGCATCGCTTCCTGACTGTTGTCGACTGCCGCTTCTGAAGCGAAATATTTCGCCATGCCTGCTTCCATGTCGCACCGTTCGCCAGAATCATAGGCCTCCGATGCATCGAGCGTCAGCAACCGAGCGGCACGGGCGCGCGTGGCCATCTCGCCGAGCTTCAATTGGATAGCCTGATGCTGGGCAATCGGTTTGCCCATGGTCTCACGTTGCTGCGCATATTCGGTCGCAAGGCGCAGCGAACCTTCCGCCAGGCCAACACCGCGGGCGGCGACGTTGATCCGGCCGAGCTCAAGCCCGCCGGTCGCCTGGAAAAAGCCCTGCCCTTCGACTCCGCCGATCAGTTGGTCGGCTGGGATGCGATAGTCTTCCATGATCAGTTCGGCGGAATCGATGCATTTGTAGCCGAGCTTGTCGAACTTCTTGCCGGTCGTCAGGCCATCCCGCTTATCGGCAATGAACAGGCTCATACCCTTGTAGCGAGGGTCCGCAGTTGGGTCGGTCTTTGCAAGCATCGCGAAGCATTGGCCGTTGAGCGCGTTGGATATCCACGTCTTGGTGCCGTTCAGCACATAGTCGTCCCCATCGCGCATCGCCACGGTGCGGATCGCCTGCAGGTCGGTGCCAGCGTTCGGTTCGGTGAGCGCAAGACCGCCGCGAATTTCGCCGGTCGCGAATTTCGGTAGCCATTTCATCTTCTGCTCTGGCGTGCCGAAGCGCTCAACCGCTGCCGCCATGATCAGGTGCGAGTTGAAGATTCCTGTGATCGCCATCCAGTAGCTAGAGATACGCATCACAATCTTAGCGTAGGTCGTCGCTGGCAGGCCCAAACCGCCATATTCCTGACCAATAGTGGCCCCAAACAGGCCCATTTCCGCCATTTGCTCGACCAGTTTCTCCGGCCACAGATCGTTGTGATCGTGATGCTGGATCACCGGGATCACTTCGCGTTCCATCCAGCGATCGATCGCGTCCATGAATGCGCGTTCTTCATCGGGATCGATGGTGCGTATCTGGTTTTCGAGCACTGCGGCGGTAGCCATAATGTTTGTCCTTAGATGTAAATTCAGTCGTCGAGCGAGCCGAAGCCGCGCTTCCAAACCAGTACGGAACGTTTGTAGTGGCTCACCACCTCATTGTTCTGATTTTTGCCAACCGTCTTGAAGGTAACGATGCCCTGCCCCTCGCGGCTCTTGCTCTCGCGTTTCTCAAGCACTTCGCTTTCACAATAGAGCGTATCGCCGACAAACAGCGGCTTGGTCATGCGCACTTCGTCCCAGCCAAGATTGGCGATCGCCTTGCCGCTCGTGTCCGACACACTCATGCCGGTCATCAGAGCAATCGTCAGTGGGCTGACCACAAGGGGTTTCCCAAATTCGGTTTTCTTCGAGAGTTCGTAATCGAAATGCGCCGGATGCGTGTTCATCGTCAGCAGAGTGAACCACACATTGTCGGCATCGGTGATCGTGCGTCCGGGGCGGTGTTCATAAATATGGCCAACTTCGAAATCGTCGAAGTAGCGGCCTTGAACCTCCCGAAACCGGCCGGGAGAAACTTCGATTACACCGTCACGCATTCTGCTTTCCTTCTTTGCGCGCAACGATCGCGCGATATTTCTTGACCAACGGAGCTTCGAGCATTCGGCCATCGTACCGGATAGCGCGCTCGCCGGCGTCCTCGTAAGCCTGCAATGCCTGCTGTGCGGCATTCACGGCTTCATCGCCGGGTTCGAAGGCAGCTTCGATTGCTGGAACCTGTCGCGGATGGATTGCTGCTTTCGCATCGAAACCGATCGCTTCGGCGCGGGCACATTCCTCTATCAGTCCAGCTTCGTTATCGAGCTGGACATAGGGAACATCGATTGCGGGCATGGCGTGTTCGGAGCAAGCGAGGATGAATTGCTGCCGAGCGGTTAGCAGTGGCTCCCAGCTTAGCTCTACGCCGAGTTCGGCAGAGAAGTCGCCGCCGCCAAACATCATCGCGGCCACGCCCGATGCGCAGGCAATCTCGTGCGCATGGCGCAGACCCTTGGGCGTTTCGATCAGAGGTATCAGTGCCGGACAGCGATTGCCGAGAGAATTTGACAAAATCTCCAGCTCAACTGGCGATTCCACCATTGGGACAAGCAGAAATGGCGGGAGCGTGTCGTTGGTGGTCAAAGCGGCGAGGTCGCGAATGCCATCGGCCGTTGTTACCGCATTGATCCGAAGCGCCCATCCATCCATCGATTCGCTGGCTAGGTGTTCGAACGCGGTCTTTCGCGCAGCCTCTTTCTCACCGGCAGGAACGGCATCCTCCAGATCGATGATTGTCAGGCCAGCTCCAGCCGCTTTTGCCTTGGCAAAGCGGTCGGGCCGAGACCCTGGCACGAAAAGAAGGCTTGCTGCTGAAAACACGTGAATCGTTCGGTCCCCGATGATCGCCCGAATAATGAGCATTATGTGACTTCACAATTTGTCCGGACAAATCTAAAGTCAAGGATGAAATATCGAAATGTCCGGACAAATTTTTAGTTCCGGGACCGGAGTTGGAGGATTTGATGACATTCAAGAAGTCTATTTTCGCTGCTGCAAGCCTGGCGACTGCTGCGATTTTTGCAACCGGATCGGCTCAGGCGCAAATGCTAGATCCCTCCAATCCGGAAGACGCGCTGGAAATTTCTAAGCGCCTGCAATGTGGCGTCTCTGCCGACGAACCAGCTGTCTATCACTGGTCAGGCAACATTTATGGCCGCAGCCCCGGCGTGCGTGACAAGCTTTTGTTCAAGGGCGAAGGCATGAACATTCGCCGCTGCGTAGAAGTTACGGACCCGGAGCGCGGCACAGGATGGCGGTTGATCAGCCGGGAAGTCATGTTGATGCTCGATCCCGAAACTGGCGAAGTGGTCGATGAATGGGAGAACCCCTACACCGGCGATACTGTCACCGTGATGCAGATCCACAATGATCCAGTGAACGGACGGCCAAACTTCCCGAAAGGCCGCGACGGATCGCCCTTCCAGCTTTCGACCCTGCGCCAGTCCGGGCCCTACGTTTTCATCCCATTCGAAGTGCCGCTGTTCTACACCAATCCGCTCGCCGGAGACTATCAGGACGCAGTCGGCAACAAATATCACGCGATGGAGATTTTCGACTTCGCCGCCCTCAAAAGCGACCTTTACGATTCCAGTACACCAACCGCCTATCCGATGATCAGCTGGGTGCGCATTTCGCCATGGGCTCCATGGATGAATATGGGCGGACGCCCCGGGCAGATGGTGTTCAACGCGATGGGCCAGAAACTGCCCGGCGGGTTCGAGGAATTACCGGACGTCCTGAAAAACGAAATTCGCGAAAATTACCCGATCTACGAGCAGGCGCCGCCCAAGGACGATACCCGCCGCAACGAGACGACCTGGACGAAGTATAAGCTGCTCACCGAACAAGCGCGTGCTGCCGAAGGTGAGAAGGCCAAGACAGACGAGGGTCACTAAGCCAGAGCGATGGTAACAAGGCGCGCATTCCTCGCGGGCAGCTCGGCGGCAATCATCGCCGGTGCTGCCCCGCGAATGGCGTGGGGCAAGACTGAGGCCGATGTTGCGATCATTGGTGCTGGTCTCGCGGGACTTCACGCGGCGAGCATGCTCGAAGCCGCCGGACTGAGCATCGTTCTGCTGGAAGCTGAGAACCGGGTCGGTGGGCGGCTCCACACACTTGATGACCTTCCCGGAAAACCCGACGCCGGGGGAATTCAGGTCGGAGCGGGCTACAAACGGCTGCACGGCATTGCCGACACGTTGGGCGTTGCCCGGCAGTCTGGCAGCGGTGCAGGCGCTGGGCGGGTTCAAGTGCCCGGAAACCTCTATCATGTGAACGACAGGACTTTCCCGAGCAGTGGGTGGGCGGATAGCGAGGCAAACCGGCTCCCCGACGCAAAACGGAGCGTGGAGCCTGCGTCTCTGGCACGATCATACTACGGGAAACTGCCGCAATTCTCTCAGCCAAGCGACTGGCTCAATGGTGCGAGCGAACAGGATATTTCGGTACGCCAGATGCTGCGAATGGCCGGTGCGTCGGACGAAGAACTTCGCCTGATCGAAACGAATTTCAACGGCAATTCGCTCGCCGAAATGTCGCAAATCCATCTCGCGCGTTCTCTGGCGATTTTCCGGGCGGGATCAGGACCGGTTTCAACCATCGCCGGCGGCGCGCAACGCCTGCCCGAGGCGATGGCGGATGCACTCTCGGTCCAGCCGCGACTGGGCTCACCCATAAGCGCCATTGCAGAGGACGAAAGCGGTGTCACATTGCGGCTTGCCGATCATACGATCCGCGCGCGTCAAGTTATCTGCACCCTTCCGTTTCCGGTGCTGCGAACTATACCAATGCAGGCCAAGCTCGCCCCGGCCCTTGCCCGCATGATCGGCAGTCTGCCCTATAGCCGCGCGAGCTTCGCCTACATCGCCGCGCGCAAGCCATTCTGGCGCGAGGATGGTTTGCCAGACACTTTGTGGACCGATGATCCTCTTGTTGGGCGCGTCTTTGTCCTTGGCGACGATCCTGCGATATTGAAGCTTTGGACCACTGGCGTCGGCGCCGACTTACTTGACCGCCTGCCCACGGAAGCCGCAAGCAGAATGATCGTCGAGCGGATCGAGCAGATGCGCCCCTCTGCTCGCGGACAGATCGAAGTGGTGCACCACTTCAGTTGGCAGAAGTCGCCCTATGCCCGTGGCATCTATCACCATATTGGCACCGGCATGGCGCGCGACCTCGCGGCTGCCACGCAACACGCCGGATCGCGGCTCCACTTCGCAGGCGAACATCTTGCTGTCGAAAGCAGCGGGATGGAAGGTGCGCTGGAGAGCGGCGAGCGCGCAGCAACCAGAGTTTTGGCCAACATCTGACCCAAACAAATTGGGCGGGAACCGAAGCCCCCGCCCATTCCGTCTTCTTGCTCTTCTCGGCCGGGATTTCTTCCAGCCTCGGATCGATCAGAACTGCAGCCGCACAATCGCGCCAAACCGGCGACTCAGGCGGTTGTTGAACTGGAAGCCGCGCGATTGCCCGGCAGAGCTCAGCGTAAAGCCGTTGGCGATGTTGGTGCCATTGACCACGAAGCTGCCATTGCCGCCCGTGGGGTCGATAAAGCGCAGCACGCCCAGCGGTGCATCTTCGTTGGTCAGATTGCGACCATAGACCGTAAGGCTCAGATTATCGCCGTACTTGAAGGTGACGCGCGCATCGAGCTCAAAGGCTTCACCCGTTTCCGCGAGATTCTGAACTTGTGCAAAGCGGCTCGACAGGTAGTTGCCATTGACCGAGAAGACAGCCGCGAAATCATCGCTAAGCTCGGCCTCGTAGTCGGCGTAGAACGATGCCTGATGACGCGCCTGACGTGGCAGACTTTGCCCCGTCAGATCCGGGTCGCCAAACACCGCGCCTTGCGTCGCTTCGGTGCCCGACGTGAACTCCGTATCGGTCCACGCATAATTCCCGCCAAGGGTAACCCCAGGCAGAGCAGCGGGCGTCCAGATCGCGTCGATTTCGACGCCGTAGACATCAACATCGCCGAGGTTGGCGGTAACCGACCCCGTGGTGCTGGTCGCGCCGAGTGCGGCGAGGTTCTCGGTCAGCTGGTAATCCTGCAGAGCCGAGTAGAACGCCGCGACGTTGAAGATCAGATCACCATTGGCGAACGCATTCTTCGAACCGAGCTCAAACTGCCAGACTGATTCTTCTTCAAACGTGCCGAACCCGAATTCAAAGCCCTGCGCACCGTTGAACCCGCCTGGCTTCGTACCGCGTGCAGCGCTGGCGTAGATCAGATTGTCCGGCGTCGCTTCGTAGTCGATGATGAAGCGCGGCGTGATCGCATCGAATGATGCCTCGACATCAAAGGCCGAACCATCGGCCAACGTCGTCAACGCGCCCGTGTTGAAGTCGAAAACCCGCAGGCGCTGCGTTTCATCCGCCCAGCGCAGCTCTGCGGTGGCGGTCAGCCGGTCGCTGAGATCGTAGGCGACCGATCCAAAGACCGAGAAGTTTTCGACCGTCAGTTCTTCCGGATCCGCCGGTCCGTTGGCAAAGCCGCCGCCCAGATTGATGATCGTGAAGGAAGGCACGCCCAGCGCAGCGGCGATCTGCTGGATCGTCGCCTGCCCCGAGGCATCGATCGCTGCCTGACGTTCAGGCGTAAACGCTCCAAGCAAGCTTTCGTCGCGCTCATTATTGCGGAAGTAGTAGCCGCCTACCCTCCAGCGGAATGGACGGTCCTGCGGCGAATCCAGACGCACCTCCGCGACATAAGTCGTCTGGAGATCATCATCGGTGGTGGTGAAATCGAACGGCAGCAGGACAACGCCGGTTGCGCCCGGGAAGATGAATGGCGCCGGGAATGGATTTGCAACTGATGCTGTCCCGAACGACGTTGGCTGACCATCGCTGTCGAGCTCATCGCGGAATTCCTCCCGCGTGTAGCCGAGCGTTGTCACAAGCGTGTATTCGCCTAGCTCAAACTCATTATTGAGCGAGAGGAAAAACTCTTCACGCTCAAGACCGCCGCCTTCGCCCAGCGTGTTGCTGATCTGTGGAGAGCCACTGGGGTTCGGCGCGGACGTTGGCACGACGCCTTGGAAGAACGGCTGATTGCCGCCCAAATCGATGCCGCCTGGCACATTCACATTCAGGTTAGGAAAACCGAACAATCCAATCGGGAAGTGTCCGTCATCATCCTCGTTGTAAGCAATGCGCAGTTTGCTGGTCCAACCCGGTGTAGGCCGAAATTCCAGCGTGCCACCGATGCTGAATGAGGACTCATTGCCAACCGACGGGTTCAGATTGCCCGGACGGTCAAACTCGCTTTGAAAGTCGTAGTAGCGCGCGGAAAGCGAGAAGAAGAGCTTGTCTTCGATGATCGGCCCGCGAATGTTACCGAGCACTTCATAGAGATTGTCTTCGCCCACTTCGACGCTCAGCTCGCCGCCAAAATCGTTTGTCGGTTGGCGGGTCGTGATGTTGATCGCACCGGAATAGGTGTTGCGTCCGAACAGCGCCGATTGCGGTCCCTTGATGATCTCGATCGTGTCGATGTCGCCAAAGTTCAGGCTGCGGATCGACTGGGTGACGTTGACGTTATCGATGAATACCGAAACGCCTGAATCGCCGAGAATGTTGGCCTGACCGCGAATGATTGGGCGGTCGAACTGGCGTCCGAAGGGCGTGTCGAACACAAAGCCCGGGGTCCGGCGCGAAAGGTCTTCGATGTCGCGGATGCCCTGCTCGAACAGATCTTCCGATGTGAACGCGGAGACCGCAATTGGCACATCCTGAATGCTCTCTTCGGTTTTGCGGGCTGTAACGATGATTACGTTGTCGTTGCGTTCTTCGGCATTTGCCTCGTCGGCGGTAGCCCCCGTGTCCTGTGCGAGAAGAGCTCCCGGCGTCATGACCGTCGCAGCCAATAACGCTCCGCGAATGACCTTTTTCATAGTGATACCTCCCATTTGGCGCTGCGCCCCACCGCAGCAATGTTCCGTCCCAGTCGGCTATTTCTGCCGCCCATGCAAAATTTGTCCAGACAAATTATGAGTTGTCCAGACAATTTTTGCTCCACCGGTGCGGTTTTCGTAACAAACAACGTCGCTGTGTGGCCTTAGAGTAACGGTTTGGCGTTGCCCAAAAAGGCCGTGATCATCAGCAAGACATAGACCGCCCAGACCCAGATCCGCGTCCGGTCCATCGTCCGCCTCAAGGGGATTTCAGTCTCATCGCTCGACCCCTGCTCGAGCACTGCCGTCAACTGCGCACCGACAGGCTTGAATGTGACGTCGATCATGATTGCGGCAACAAAGATGAAACCGAACAAGAGCGCTTTCCATGCGAGCCAATCAGGCGAAAGCGGCGCGTCTGCAATCAGGCTCTGGCCGCCAAGCCAAAGGTAAAAGCCGCCAATCAACCAACGCAGCCAGCCTTCAATTTTGCGATTGCGCGCGGCGCGCGGAGTCTGATCATGGCGGTGTGAATCCCACACCAGCCACAGCCAGAACAGGCCAATCACCCACGCTCCGATCAAAAGCCAGACGGGGACATCCCACCAGTTTCCGAGATCGACCACACTCAGTGAAAGCGGCACCATCAGCGCCCACGCACTGCGCGGGACCATATCGATTTCCACCAGCAATTTGAGCAGAGCGATCCTTTGATCGAGCGAATAGGCCGCGCGCCGCCGGAAATGCTGGCCAAGAACGAACACGCCGACATCAGCGCCCAGCCACAGCACGAATAACAGCAGATGCGCATAGACCAGCGCCGGATACGCCATTTCGGAAAAAGCCATTCGGCCTCCTTGTCAAACTGTTGCCCGATCACCGCATCGGGAGACAGATTCGTTCAATTTGTCCGGACAAATTGCATTTCTGAGCTTGACAAGCAAGATGTTGTCCGGACAACTTACATGGACAGGACGGGACATTCCGATCGGTAAAAGCCGACGCGACACACATCTTGCCGAGAAGGATCTCTTTCAATGCACCTGCGACGCTCCCCCAAACTGGCCTTTGCCAGCGCAACTTCTGCTATCGCCCTTGCAGCATTGCCATCACAGGCGTTTGCCCAAGATTCCGACACCGCCGAGGCCACCGAGGATGACAATGTTATCGTCGTCACCGCACAGCGCCGCGCCGAGAATATCCAAGATGTCCCTGCATCAGTAACTGCATTGACCGGAGCGCAGCTTGAAAACCGCCAAATCGCGGATAGCAATGATCTGACATCCCAGATTCCGGGCGTGGTCATCACCACCGGAACTGGCACTTCGTCATCCGCGCGGATATTCTTCCGCGGCGTTGGCGAAGACGAATCGCGCGGCGCGATCGACCCGGCGGTCGGTATCTATATCGACAACGTATATCTTGGCCGGACGGTAGGTTCACTGGTCGATCTGGTCGATATCGAGCAGGTGGAAGTGCTGCGCGGCCCGCAAGGTACGCTGTATGGTCGCAACACCAATGGCGGCGCGATCAAGTTCACCTCGGTCCGGCCGCAATTGGGCGAAACGTCTCTTTCGGCCGATTTCGGCTACGGCAATTTCGACCGCATTCAGGCACGAGGGACTGTCAATCTCAGCCTCGCGGATTCGCTCGCGGTCCGTTTGACCGGCCTCTACAAGGAGCGCGACGGATTCCACACGCTCAACCCGAATGGCGATTTCGCCGGTCAGGCAGGGACGGAAGTTGGCGCCGAACAAGTGCTTGCATTCCGCGGCAGCCTCTACGGTGAATTGGATGACAGCTGGAGCGTTCTGGCAACATTCGACTACACCTCGGACAACAGCGATCCGGTGCCCAGTTCGCTAGCGGCAAGCAGCTCCAATCCCGCCATCACGACCGACGCCGATCAGGACATCTTTACGATCGAACCGGCCGCGGGCGTCACGTGTTCGGCTCTCACACCCGTCAACTTTCAGCCCATTGGCTGCGTCACCAACTTTGACAGCGAAGTCGAAGCTTATGGCGCATCGATCCAACTGACCGGTGAGTTTGACAATTTCTCGGTCACTTCGATTACAGCTCTCCGCGCGCTCAAGGATGAACTGTCGAGCTTCATCAGCTTCCCGTTCTTCCAGCAGACAGAGCAGGACCAGTTCAGTCAGGAATTCCTGCTGAACACCGATTTCGAAGGTCCGTTCAACTTCACTGCCGGCGCGTTCTATTACAACGAAACGGTCGATCTCGACTACGTCTTCGTCTTCCCATTCGGCAACGATGTGGAGACCGAAAGCTTCTCGCTGTTCACGCAGGCAACGTTTGACGTGACCGATGCGCTGACATTGACGGGCGGCCTGCGCTGGACGACCGAAGACCGCGAATTCGTCGGCAATGCCGGGGGGCCGCTGGCTGGGTTCGGATCGAACATCACCGGTGAGACCGACACGGACAACATCACCTGGACTGCCAAGGTCGACTATTCGCTTACTGACGACATCCTGTTCTATGCGTCCTACTCGACCGGCTTCAAATCGCCCGGCTTCTCGCCGGACTGCTTCAGCCCGGTCGCCTGCTTCCTGCCGGTCAACGAAGAGGAACTGGACAGCATTGAAGCGGGTATCCGGACCCAGTTCCTTGATGGGCGCGCGACCTTTAATGCGACCTACTTCTACAACGATTATCAGGACCTGCAGATCAGCGGGACATTGCCAACCGGCGGCTTTACCCGGATCAATGCGGGTGAAGCGCGCATTCAGGGCGTCGAGATCGAAGGCCGGATCGAACCGGTCGATGGCTTCACGATCTACGGCAATGCCAGCTGGCTTGATGCCGAATATCAGACCCTCAACTTCGCGCAGGCTGGCCTGCTCTCGGGCAGCACCACCACGACGCCGGGCCTTGCATGCGGCACCATTGGCGCCGCGCCGGGCTCGACTGCTTTCGAACAGGCCATCATCGACTGCGCGCTGGGACTAGAGCTTAAGAACGCGCCTGAATTCAAAGGGTTGATCGGCTTCAATTACGATATTCCGGTTGGCAATGGAGACGTCTTCTTCGGCGGCGATGCGGCGTGGGAAGACGACACCTTCGGCCTTGTCGCCAATGTGCCCGGCACACGTCAGGAACCGGGCCTGCGGCTCGACGCGCGGATCGGATATCGCACGGATCGTTGGCGGGTGACGGTATGGGGCAAGAACCTGACCGACCGCGAGTATTTCCGCGCCAACACTTTCGCTGGCGGCTCACAAAACCAGGTCTTCGCTGCACCGCCGCTGACCGTCGGCATTGATGTCGGCTTCACGTTCGATTGACGTGAGCAACCTTCTCTCCACCATGCGCCGGGCCTTCGGGTCCGGCGTCTTGTCTTTGGCAGCATTGTTGTGCGTGGTCGCGATTGCCCCTGCGCAGGCTCAGCCTGCCCGCGAGTACAATATCAGCCCATGGACCGAGGCGGTCGTCAGCGTCACCGAGTTCGACCCGGTAACGCGGCTGTTTCGCGAGGCTGGCGACTGGCAGTTGCGGCTGAGCGGAGAGATTGCGCGCAGCGAACTCGACTACTGGAAACTGCCAGAGACGGCGTCGGGTCGCTTTGAGCTCTGGTGCGCTCCGCAGGCTGTTAGAGGCTGCCTGCGTTTCGTGCGCTTCGACGGCGTTGATCAAGAACCGATCCGCATCACCGCCCGCGCTTGGGACACGGGCGGCATCTATTCGATCATGGTCCGCTCGGACAATATTCCGGCGCTGTTCGACAAGGCGATCCACTTGGGCTGGTGGGCGGAGAGCCGCCCGATCCGGTTCCAGTTTGGCACCTCCGACCTACGCAACGTCGTGCTGCAAGGCCCGCATGGGATCAATCTGGCGGTTTACGAGCGGCTTTCGCCCGACTTCACTGCATTCCCGGTCGGCCGCATCAGCCAGGGCTTTAACTCAATGCGGATGGTGAAGGATAAGCAGGCCGCGCGAGCGTTCTATGAGCAGAAGCTCCAATTCGGTCTGCTGTTCGACTTCGATCGCGAGCCAGAGGAACCTGCACGCTCGAACTTCGGCATCCCCTTTAACCTCACGCCCACAATCACACGCAGCGCTGCTGCCTTGCAACCGCAGCTGCCCGAAGAAACGGGTCGCGTAGAGGTAATGCAAATCGATGGCTTCACCGGCGATGATCTCTCGAGGCGCGCTTCACCGCCCAATCTCGGCATCATCTCGGTGCGCTACCCGGTGGTGAACCACAGCATGTACCGCGATGACATGAAAAGGCTCGATGTTCCGATGCCGTACGAAGCGGAGAAGGTGGAGATCGCAGGCATCGGCACGCACGATATCTTCGCAGTGCGCTCGCCCGACGGCAGCCTGACCGAATTCTACCGCGACCATGTGATGTAAGCCGGAAGCGGTTGCATCCCGGCACAATATGGCGGAACAATCCCGCCGCAGGAGAACAATCTTGAATTCAACCAGCGTCCCGCCAGACACAGAACGCGGAGAGTTCTCCAAGGGCTGGACCGTGCTGATTGCGGGGGTTCTCGGGGTGGCATGCGGGGCATCGCCGATCCCCTTCAATGTCATCGGCTTTACCGTCGATCCGCTTATCGCCGAATTCGGCTGGTCTCGAACCGAAATCCTGTTCCCGATCACGATCTTCGGTGTGATTGCCAGCCTGCTCGCGCCGTTCTTTGGGTCGCTCGCTGACAAGCATGGCGTGCGCCGTGTCGCTCTCTGGTCGCTCGCGGCCTTCGGCTTTTCGTTCGGCGCGATCAGCCTGACACCCACTGCCGCCGCAAGTTCCACGCTCTACATCTACTATGCCCTTTGGGTGCTGGTGGGGCTGGTCGGCATCGGTTCGACCCCGGTCACCTGGAGCCGTGCGATCAACCTGTGGTTCTTCAAGCATCGCGGTCTTGCGCTCGGCATCCTGCTGCTCGGCACCAGCCTTGCGGCCATTGTGGTTCCCAAACTCGCTGTCTGGGCGATTGAAACGCAGGGCTGGCGCGCGATGTTCGCGATTGTCGCCGCTTTGCCGCTGCTGGTTGCGCTGCCCATCGCATACTTCCTCTTCCGTGAACCCCGCCCTGAAGAACGGCCCAAAGCAATCGAAAGCGCGAGCGGGAAACTGACCGGCGTCACACTCGGCACCGCGCTCAAGGACTACCGGTTCTGGCTGATCTGGCTGTCCATCGCGATCATCGCCACAGCGTTTGGCGGGGCATTCATCAACATGCCGACCATGCTGGGTGATCGCGGGATCAGCCAACAGGACGCCGCCAGCGTCATGGGCGTGCTTGGCATCGGCATCCTGACAGGGCGGCTCGCTACCGGCGCGCTGCTGGATCGGTTCTGGCAGGGCTTCGTGGCGTTCCCGCTGCTCTGCCTTCCCGCCATATCCTGCTACGTCCTGCTGGGCGGAGAAGTGACCTTCACCATGGCGGCGCTCGCCGGCTTTCTGCTCGGCTTTGCCGCCGGGGCCGAAAGCGATCTGATCGCGTATCTCACCGGACGCTATTTCGGCATGGCCAATTACGGCAAGATCTACGGGATGCTCTACATGCCTTTCGGCCTGTTCAGTGCGCTATCGCCAATCATCTACGCCTACGTCCGCGACACGACGGGAAGCTACGACGCGATCCTGCAAGTGGCCATGTTCGCTTTCGTTGTCGGAGGCGGGCTACTGCTGTTCCTCGGTAAATACCCCGCCGAGCTGCCCGAAGCCGAAGACGAGTCCCAAACCCCCACCCCCGAACTGGAGCCAGCCTGATGGCCACCCTAGCCGCCTCACCAACCAACCTCGCCGACAGCCTGCGCGCCTCGGGTGCCGAGGTCCTGACTGACAAGGCCACCCTCGATTTCTACGCCTATGACATTTACGATCGCGGCGCCGACCTCGCCGCTGTCGTCCGGCCAAAGGACAAGGACCAACTCGCAGCCGCCGTGAAAGCCGCGACCGATGCCGGACACCCGGTTGCGCCGCGCGGCGGAGGGATGAGCTACACAGGAGGCTACACGCAGGATCAGCCAGGCGCGGTACTCTTCGATCTCGCCGAGATGAACCGCGTACTCGAAGTCGACGACGTGTCGATGACCGTCACCGTCGAAGCGGGCTGCACCTGGGCCGCGCTAAAGGAGCGGCTGGCGCATCACCACCTGCGCACTCCGATGTGGGGAACGCTGTCGGGCCTGAAAGCAACCATCGGCGGCGGGATGAGCCAGAATGGCATTTTCTGGGGCACCACGCGCTATGGATCGGCAGTGCAGAGCTGCACATCGCTCGAGGTGGTGCTCGCTGACGGCACATTGCTGAACACCGGGAAGAAGCACACCCGGCCATACGGGCCTGACCTGACCGGATTGTTCCTCGGTGACACAGGCGCGCTGGGTATCAAGGCGACCGTTACACTTAAGCTGATCCCTGAAGCCGACTGCCACGGCTATGCCAGTTTTGCCTTCGACGACGCTGACAGCTGGTTCTCAGCAGCCAGCGCAATCGAACGCATGGGCATCGCAACAGAGTGCTTCGGCTTCGACCCGTATCTCAACGCGATCCGGATGAAGCGCGACAGCCTTACTGGTGACGCCAAACAGCTCGTCGGGATGATGAAGAAGCAGGGCGGCGTCATGAAGGCGCTGAAGGAAGGCGCGAAAGTCATCGCTGCCGGGCGTGACTTTCTGAATGACGCCAATTTCTCGCTCCACATCCTCGCCGAAGGCCGGATCGAAGCGGCAGCCAATGCCGATATCGACATCGCGCGGCAGCTGGTGGAACGCTGCGGCGGACGCGAAGTTGAGAACACCATACCCAAGATCATCCGCGCCAATCCGTTCGGTCCGCTCAATTCGATCCTCGGACCGGAAGGCGAGCGCTGGGCTCCAATCCACGGTCTCGTGTCGCACGGCCGCTCCGCGGAATGCTTTGCCGCTTTTGAAAAGCTGTTCGCCGATCACGCGGAGGAGATGGACGAACTCGGCGTGCACTACGGCACTCTGGTGGCAGCCGTTGGCGGTGCAGGCATGGTGATCGAGCCGTGCCTCTACTGGCCCGACGCGCGCAATCCGGTGATCGAAGACACAATCGAAAAGGCGCATCTGAAGAGGCTTCCGAAACATAAGCCGAATGCAGATTCCTGGGCGCTGACGAAGAAACTCAAGCAAGCGATCGTCGATATTTTCTACGACCATGAGGCTGCGCATTTCCAGATCGGGCGCACCTACCGCTATCGCGACAGCCTGCATCCACGTGCTGATGCGCTACTCAAGGCCGCTAAGGCTGAGCTGGACCCCAAAGGCCTGATGAACCCGGGTTCACTGGGACTATAGGTGGCGCTGGAGCTCGATCGCAGGCGGGCGTTGATAGGCTCTGGGGCAGCAGGAATGTACGCTGCGATTGTGCCGACCGGCGCGATTGCAGCATCCAAGGGAGACGATGTGAGCGAGACTTCAACCTATTCAGCTATGGCGATGCAGCTGACGGCGCGCTCGCTGGAGCAATTGCCCGATGCCGAAGCGGCGCGCGCGGCGATCCTTGAGCATATCGCCGAGATTGAAGGGCAAATTCGAACGAGTTCGATCTTCGTCGCTCAATATTCGGGCAAGCCGGTCAAGCTGGTGGTGCTGCCGGAATATTTATTCACATCGTACCCCGGCCGCATTTCGATCCCGAACTTCGCTGCCCGCGTTGGTTTTGCTGCGGATGGGCCGGAATATGAGGCGCTTGGCGCTGTCGCGCAGCGGCTCGGCATGTTCCTCGCGGGCAATGCCTATGAAACTGACGAGGCGTTCCCGGACTTCTATTTCCAGACCTGCTTTATTGTCGCGCCATCGGGTGATGTGGTGCTGCGCTACCGGCGGCTCATTTCAATGTTCGCACCCAGCCCGCACGATGTGTGGGAAGCCTATCTCGACAAGTATGGGCTCGAAGGCGTGTTCCCCGTCGCCCGCACCGAGATCGGCAACCTTGCCGCGATTGCGAGCGAGGAAATCCTATATCCGGAGATCGCTCGCGCATTGGCGCTGCGCGGTGCGGAAGTGTTCTGCCATTCCTCTAGCGAAGTCGGCTCACCAATTGCCACTAACAAGGACATCGCGAAGCAAGCGCGCGCTTTCGAGAACCTTGCCTATGTGGTGTCGTCGAACACAGCCGGGATTTCCGGGACCGCCATGCCGCTCTCCAGCGCCGAAGGAAACAGTCAGGTCGTCGACTGGAAAGGCCGCGTGATCGCGCAATCGGGCGATGGCGAAACCTTCACTGCGTTTGCCCCGATCGACCTCGGCGCGCTGCGCGAAGGGCGCAAGACCCCCGCAATGACCAACTACCTCGCCCGCCAGCGACCGGCCTTGTTCGCCGAGGCCTATGCCGCCGCCGCAGAGCCGT
The DNA here is from genome assembly GCF_947499705.1 of uncultured Erythrobacter sp. Taxonomy (NCBI): domain Bacteria; kingdom Pseudomonadati; phylum Pseudomonadota; class Alphaproteobacteria; order Sphingomonadales; family Erythrobacteraceae; genus Erythrobacter; species uncultured Erythrobacter sp. Next base: position 2,257,139 of record NZ_CANMPJ010000001.1, read on the forward strand.
TTCGCGGCCCCGATGGCATGATGCAGGACGGCAAGCCTGGCATTCCGGATCGCGACTATTTCCGCCGGGCGCAGGCCGAAGTGATCGAACGGCTCGACAAGGCGGGAGTGATCTGATGCGGCACCGTAACGTGCGCGGGAAAATCCGCTACTCGTCGGTCAAGCCGGGGATGAAAGGTCAGGAACGCGGGCGCGAATGGTTCAACTTTTCGCATCACTCGGATGGTTCGGTGATCATGAGCGCGCAGTGTGAGATCGAAGAGCCGGATCCAACGGTGCTGCGCAACATCACCTGTCATATCGGCCCGGATCGCAAGCCGCAGAATTTACTCGTCCATCTGACATTGGGCGATGAGTTCCTCGGCTCGGGCTGGATGCGCTACGATCAGGCCGCCGATCAGATCATATGCGAGAGCTTCGGTCCCAGCATTGGACGCAATTCCGAAACCCGCGAGGCGGGCGAGTTCGACGCGTTCGGCACCCATCCAATAGCTGGCGACGGGTTCACCACTCGGCTGATGGATGTGAGCAAAGGGCCGCACAAACGTCGCCTGCGCTTCTTCCTACCCTCGCCCGACCATCGCGGGGCGACGCCGCCACAGATCGCCTATCTCGAGATGGTGATGGAATATGTCGGCGAGGAGGAGAAGACGGTCGAAGCCGGGACATTCCAGTGCCGCCGCTATCGCTATGTCGATGATAGCGATGAAGGTATGGGCGGGACAAGGCACCCCGATTTCGACATGTGGGTGACCGCCGATGACGACAGCGTACTCGTCTACGGTTCAATCGACGGCTATATGATGAACCGCTACGAACTGGTCGAATTAGAGCGGTAGTTACTGCTCGATCTGCGGAATTTCGCTTGCCGAGAATTCCGCCGTATAAGCGTTGTCGCCGACTTTGCCGACCATATCTTCTCGCAGCGGCGCTTCGGGATAGACCCGCACGCTGTAATCGCCTGCGCTCGGGTCCAGGCGCAGCGGCAGGATCGTTTCCTGATAGGTCTTCGAGTACCAGAACGCGCGGGCATTCTCGAGGCAAGGGAAGCGCACGGTAATGGTGGTTGCGCGCTCGTCTTCGGTGCCTTCGAATATGGCAAGCGTGCGCGGGATGTTGAGGTAGTAGCCGCCGAGTTTTTCGTAGATTTTGCTCTCGGCAATGGCGCGCGCGTATTCGCCCATCCGCTTACGGTCGAGCGTCAGGCCGGTCACCACCATCACAACCGGCTGATCGCAGGTCGATTGCGACGGAGGCCCTGCCCGCGCAGTACCATCCTGCGCCATAACAGGCTGCGCTGCGATCATCAGCGCGGCCGCAAGAGCCAGTTTTGTCATCCCTCGATCCTCTTCTCATCGCACAAAGTGCGCTTCCACGGCTCATCGCCCTTGAACCACTGCCATGTTCGCGCGCGTGTCTGCGCGCCGGGAAACAGGCCTATCATCTCGACATAGCAAGCTCCCGGTACATCCAGCCGATCGAGCCGCAGCATGATCGTATGCTCATGCGTCTGCCAGCCGTAACCGGAGAAGCGGTCTGTGTTCCAGATAAGCCGGTCGCCTTCGAGCCTGCCGCCAAATTCGACATGCATTTCGCGGCCGTCGGCCCAATTGATCCAGTTGTGCTGGATGTAGTGCCACTCGCCGCTATCGGGAAATTCGCAATGCGTCTTGACGCGGCGCTCATCGAGCAGCTTCCCGTCCAAGTCGAAATCGCGATACCAGCCGTCCCACCAGCCATCGTGGAGCAGCATCGCAGGCATCACCACTTCGAGCTGCGCGCGGTTGCTCACGCGCTTTGACCTTCGCGATAGGCATCGATGGGCAGCGCCTGCCCGGTCTGGCGGATCATCGCCTTGCGCCGCAGGAACCGCAACAGACCTTCATCGCCCATGCGGCTTGGCCCCAACCCGGATGCCTTGCGCGAGTGGTTGGTCGCATCGCCGACCATGCTGGTGAGAGCGCCGTCCTGAAGGCTGATTGCCCCGGCTTCGAGGCGCGATCCGATTTCGGCGGCCTCTTCGAGCGAACCGGCAAGCACCCCTGCCGAGAGGCCATATTCGGTGTCGTTGGCCATGGTGATGGCAGATTCGAGATCGTCAAACACAGTCACAGGCAAGACCGGACCGAAAGTCTCTTCGCGCATCACCGCCATATCCGGCGTCACGTCGGTAAGGATTGTGGGCCGCAAGTACTTTCCGCCGCCAAGTTCCTCGACCTGACCGCCAGCCAGCACCCGTGCGCCTTTGGCAACCGCATCATTGATCTGCGCCTGAACCTTGGCTGCCTGTGCCGGGAAGATGAAGGGTCCGAGATGGCCCTGACCTGCGTCAGGGTAGGTGATTTCGACTGCCTTTGCGCCTTCGGTCAGCTGGGCGAGGAAGGGTTCGGCGATCTCCCGCGCAACGAATATCCGCTCGATCGACTGACACGCCTGTCCGGTCGCGACGATCGAGCTGCGCAGCGCGATGCCTGCGGCCCATTCGGGATCGGCGTTTGCGGTGACAATCATCGGATCCTTGCCGCCCAGCTCAAGATTGGCAGGGATCAATTGACGCGCGGCAGCCACGGCCACTTTCTTGCCCGTGCCGGTCGATCCGGTGAAGCAGACATAGTCCACTTCCTCGATGAGCGCCTCCCCGACCTCGGCCCCGCCCATCACATAGGCAAGGGGCAATTCAGGCACCTTGGCGAGCACTTCGCGCATCGGCGCGACAAAGCGCGGCGTGACTTCGGACGGCTTCACCAGCGCCGCACAGCCCGCCATCAGTGCGGGTACGGCGTCGATATGGCTCAGGATCACCGGAAAGTTCCACGGGGCTATCGCACCGAACAGCGGATAGGCCGAATAATGTGCCGCGATCTCAAAACCCGGCGTTGCAGATGGATGCGCCTCTCGGTCGAGACCCTCAATCAAGCCCGGCCCACGCTCGGCCCATTTGCGAATGTTGCGCGCCAGCCCTTCAACTTCGATCCACGAAACAGCGCCGCGCCCGGTGTCGATGGTCAGCGCGGCTGCAATCTGCGGGGCCGTAGCATCGACGGCATCGGCAAAGCGGCCGAGCACCTCGGCGCGCCCTTCAGGCCCAAGCGCTTCCCATGCTGGTTGAGCAGCGCGCAGGCGGGCAGCCTCGGCGGCGATCTCATCGCGGGAGCTTTCGGCGAACTCGTAGTCTTCCTCGCCAGTGCGGGGATTGCGCGCCTTCATTGCTGCTTCTCCCACTCAGCCACAATATCGCAGCCCGGCGCAAACCATGCATCGGATCGGTCGGCGAAATCGGCGAGCAGGTTCTCCAGCGCGCCGATCCTGTAGGGCAGCCCCATGATGTATGGCGTGAGGTGGATCGGCAGCATTCGCCCGGCGCCTTCGCGCGTCGCTTCGGCAGACAGCCAATCGAACGCATCGCTCATGCTTTCGGCCAAGCTCTCAGCGCTTTTCTGCTGGACCGTGATGATCTGGCGGTCGGACAATTCATGGTTCAGCGGCAGGTCGATCAGCCCATTCGTGAAACGATAGGGCAGTTCGTCATTCACCCAGTCACAGCAATAGGTCAGCCCTTCATCATTCAGGATATCGAGCGTGTGGAAGCTCTGCTGGCGCGCAATCGAAAGCCAACCCTTGGGCCGCGAACCCGTCGCCACCTCCAGCCGCGACATCGCATCGCCGATCAAGGCACGCTCTGCCTCTTCGCCAAGGCTCGCGTCGATTGTGCCGTTCATGTCGGTCGAATGCGCGATGATCTCGTGCCCGCCCTGCTGGATCGCGGCGATCAGTTCGGGGTAACGCTCGGCAATCGCGGCATTGGTCGCGAAGCTGGCCTTCACGCCCGCCTTTTCGAATGCGTCAAGCATCCGCCAGACACCCACACGGCTGCCATAATCGCGCGCGGTATAATGACGATAGTCGGGATAGGGCGTGACCATATGGCCGGGTGCCTTGAACGGGCCCTCCGGGGTGATTGGAAACCATTCAAGGCTGACGCAGAGCCACACCGCCACGTTCTTGCCGCCGGGCCAATGAACCGGACTGCGCTGGTGCATGTTAGACCACGGATAGAGATCGTGGTCGTAGCCTTCGCGGCGCTTGGGATATCGGGTGTAGCTTTCGGGAAGCGCGCTCATTGCTGCGTCCTCCCAACCTGTTCGCGCCAGGCATCGACAATCTCACCCGCTTTCGCAATCCATGCACGGCCATCCTTGGCGATATGCTCGAGCGCTTCTTCGAACGGACCAATCCGGTGCGGTTGACCGATCAGATAGGCATGCAGCGGGATGCACATGACCGTGCCGGACTGCTCGCCCTCCGCCGCCAGCCGCTCGTATTGTTTCACCAGCGTATCGGCATATTCGCGGCCCGACATATTGTAGACGAAGAAGCCATAGTGATCGTTGACCTCGAGGCTGTAGGGAATCGACGCCAGCTTACCCGAGGCGACCTTCACCTCCTGAACCTGATCGTCGTGGTACAGGTCGCAGGTGTAGTCCATTCCGTACTCGGCCAGCAGGTCGAGCGTGCGCGGCGTGTGCGTCAAAGCGGGGGCGAGCCAGCCGCGTATTCGCTGGCCGGTCGCCCCCTGCACTGTGGCGATCGAATCTTCGATGATCGCCCGCTCCTGCGCCTCGGTCATGTCGTAGGAATAGCGTGTGTTGTAGATGCCATGGCTGAAGAACTCCCAGCCGCGCTCCTTGGCATCTGCAACGACCTCGGGGTGGTGCTGGCACAGCGCCACAGACAGGCTCACCGATCCGGGAAAGCCATGCTTGCTCATCACTTCGGCCATGCGCCAGTGGCTCACACGGTTTGAATGGTCCCGGTGCGAATAGCCGACCACGCTCGGCGCGGGATGCGGCCACGGCTTGCGCTTGGGGTGGATCGGCGGATCGATCTCGTAATATTCGAGATTGGGCGCAACCCATACCGCACAGGTCTTGCCGCCCGGCCAGGTGATCTTGGACCGGGAATTGTACGGGTGGTAGTCGTAGAGTCCGGGGTCGGTTGCGTTCTCTTTCATGATTTCCGCCCGCTCATGCGAAAGGGAAGGCAACTTTCGACTTTAGTTTGCAGCGGCATGATCGGGGCGCGGGCCTGCATGACTCAGCGCGCCTCAAGCCAGTCGATCACCGCCTGAACCGGCTCGACATCGGCATATTTCAGCTGGAGGTCTGTGAGATTGGCGAAGTGATAGCTTTCGTGTTTGTCCGCGCAGGTCTCTACGGGCACGATGGTGCGGTAGCCGTGGCTGAGGGAATCGACCGCCGTCGCGCGGACGCAGCCTGATGTCGATCCGCCCGTAACGACCACCGTGTCGACTTTATGGAAAGTCAGGTAGCTCGCCAGCGGGGTTTCGAAGAACACGCTGGGCATGCGCTTGGTGAATTGCAAATCGTCCTGATCGATTTCGCAGCGCGGATCGAATTGATGGCGTTCGGAATCGTATTTGATGTTCTGCAGCGAATCCTCGGTATCGGTGCGCGTGCCCCAAACACCGGCATCGCCTGCATCCGCCTTGTAAGCGACCCGGCTCCAGATCACCGGCATGCCCTTTTCGCGCGCCAATCGGCTGATCGTGTTGATGTATTCGATCTGACGCGGATCGGTCTCATACGCGGTCTTGAACATGTCCGTTCGCGTGTAAGCCTGCTGCACATCGACATTCACAATCGCCAGCTTTTCACCAAAGCCGAATTTCTTGCGGGCCGGATTGGCCACAACGCCTTCGAAGATCTCGCGCGCGGTCTTGCCGTCGCTGACCATCTTCGTACCGATTAACTCGGTCATTTACCTACCTTTCGATTCTGCTTTGACGGGAACCATAAACGCCCTTAGGAGGTTGTCGAGATAAATTTGTCCGGACAACTTTGTGAACACGATCACGCGCCATATCGTTACAATTCCCGAGACGGGAAGACAGGTCCACTACCGCCGCTGTGGGCGCGGTCCAGTGCTGTTGATGGTGCATCAAAGCCCACGCTCAAGCGCCGAATACGAAGCGCTGATGCAGCAATGGAGCGCGCACTTCACCTGCATCGCTCCCGACACGCCCGGTTTCGGCCAGTCCGATCCATTGCCGCAGGTGGGCCGGAGAGACCCGGAGATCGGCGACTTCGCCGATGCGCTGGGCGAGTTTCTCGATGCGCTGGGTGTGGGCCCCTGCCCCGCTTACGGGTTCCATTCGGGCGGCATCATCCTTGTCACGGCGCTCAAACGCCAGCCGCATCGCTTTCGCTGCCTCGCCATCGGAGGCTATGCGATCTGGACCGAGGAGGAAATGCGGATATTCGGCGAGCGCTATCTCCCCGAATTTCATCCCTCCGACTATGGCGAACACCTGACCTGGCTGTGGAACCGGATGCTGGAGCAAAGCTGGGTGTTCCCGTGGTTCGATACGCGCGAGGAAGCGCGGCTGTCGGTCGCGCATGCCGACGTGGCGCGAGCCAATCAGGCGGTCATGGAAATGCTTGATGCGGGCAACGATTACCGCGCAGGGTATGGCGCAGTCTTGCGAGCGCCGCGCGATATTCCGACTGCGAGTGCGGATGTGCCGCCGTGTCTGATAACCGCCTATGACGGCGACCCGTTACAAGCGCATATCGACCGCCTGGGCGCAATGCCCGCAGGGTGGAACGCGAAGAAGGTCGCTACGCCGGCGGATCATCAGGCCGAAAGCCTCGCATTCCTGCTAGAAAACGGTGCGGATGGACCGTTGTCGAACCTGGCCGAGGACGACACGGAAGGTTGGCTCGAAGTGGACGGTCAGTTGATCCACTGGAAAGGCACTCGCGGAGGCGACGCATTGGTCCTTCACGGCCCTGCTGGAGAAATGGACGAGCCACACGAGGATACGCTCGCAATCGATGTGCCCGGCCACGGCCAATCCAGCGAATTCGACGATATCGAAGCCGCAGTCCGCATCGCCGCCGAAGAACTGGGCGCGTCGCGCATTTTGTGGCCGACGCCGCCCGAGGGCAATCCCGAACGACTCTATCCCGATATGGCGCCCGACCGGTTCGGCCAGCATCTCCAGCGCGCATGGGCCATAGCCCGCGCCGAAGCATTCTTCAGCCCTTGGTACGAAGCGAACGCGGCCAACGCGATTCCGCTCGACCAACAAGCCCTCGACCCGGCAGCGCTCCATGCAGGCGCACTGGCTCGCATTCGTTCCGGCAGCGCGGCGCGGCGCTGGCATGACGCCCTTCTCTTGATCAACGGAGCCTCCGAATGACAACTTTTGCAGAATTCTCGGCGGCGATGCCGCTGCTCGCCCGCCATGAAGGCGTGTGGGACGGGACCTACAGCTATTTCAATGCCCAGAACGAGAAGATCGACGAACATGCCAGCCGTTTGCTCTGCCGGATGACGGGCGAGGATGACATTCCCTACCATCAGACCAATCACTACCGCTGGGATGATGGCCGCACCGAAGTGCGTGATTTCCCCGCAACCTACCGCGATGGCCGCATCTGGTGGGACAACGAGCTGATCCAGGGTTGGGCCGCAGAAGTGCCGCTCGACGAATATAGCCGCACCATGATGCTTTACTGGCAACGCACGGGCGACCCATCGCTCTATCTCTACGAGCAGATCCAGATTTCCGACTGCGGCCAAAACCGCTGCCGCACCTGGCACTGGATACGCAACGGGATGCTTGAAACCCGCACCGCCATCCAAGAGACCTTCGTCACGAAAGACTGGCGCAAGATCGACGAAGAAATGAAGGCCGCCGCCTGAGCGAAGGACTATGGGAAAGACGCTGTTCGAAAAGATCTGGGATGCGCATGCGGTCGCCGAAACAGCAGGCGGCGCGTCCCTGATCGCGATCGACCGCGTCTTCCTGCACGAACGCACCGGTTCCTCTGCGCTCAAGCGCATGGCCGAAATGGGACGCACAGTGCGCGATCCGACCCGTGTGTTCGCCGTGATGGACCACATCGTCGACACACGCCCGGGACGCGGGGATGGGACTCTGATGAAAGGCGGCGAAGGCTTCATCACCGAAACCCGAGCCGCCTGCCGCGACGCAGAGATAACCCTATTCGACGTCAACGACCGCGATCAGGGCATTGTCCACGTAATCAGCCCGGAACAAGGCATCGTGCTTCCCGGCGTCACGCTCGTCGCGCCTGACAGCCATACCTGCACGCAAGGCGCATTTGGCGCGCTGGCTTGGGGCATAGGTTCCTCCGAAGCTGAGCACGCGATGGTCACCGGAACCCTGCGGATGACCAAACCCAAAACGCTGCGTGTTCGCTTCGAGGGTGAGCTGGCCCTGGGCGTCACCGCCAAGGACATGATCCTGGCGCTGATCGCACGGCACGGCGCAGGCGGCGGTGCGGCGCATGTGATCGAATTTGCAGGCGAGGCGGTTGCCGCGCTCGACATGGAAGCCCGCATGACCCTGTGCAACATGGCCATCGAATTCAATGCGATGACCGGCCTGATCGCGCCCGATGCGAAGACCTTCGCCTACTTGGCCGATCGGGAATATGCCCCAAAGGATTTTGACGATCGCTATTGGAGCACACTCGCAAGCGACCCCGATGCGGCATTCGATCAAGAGATCGAGATCGACGCCAGCAGCATCGCGCCGATGGTGAGCTGGGGGACCAGCCCCGAACACACGATCCCGGTCGATGGCGAAGTTCCAAAAGGCCCAGCTCGCGCGCACGACTATGTTGGCTTGGCACCGGGAACGCAGCTCGCCGGAACGCCCATCGACGCTGCATTCATCGGCAGTTGCACCAACAGCCGTATATCGGACCTGCGCCGGGCGGCTTCCATCCTCAAAGGCAAACGCATTGCGCCTTCAATCAAAATGGCGCTCGTTGTCCCCGGCTCACTGGCGGTGAAACGTCAGGCAGAGGCCGAAGGGCTGGATGCCATTTTTGCCGCCGCTGGCTTCGAATGGCGGATGAGCGGCTGCTCACTGTGCTTTTATGCAGGGGGCGAAGGCTTTCCCGAAGGCAGCCGCACGATCAGCAGCACCAATCGCAATTTCGAGGGCCGGCAGGGTCCGGGTATCCGCACCCATATCGCCTCTCCCGAAACAGTCGCAGCGAGCGCCATCGCTGGCATGATCGCCGACCCGCGCCCTCTTATCCGCACGTTGGAGAAAACGGCATGAGCGCTTTCCCGCAACCGCTCCGTGATGTCGCAGCACCCCTGATGCGCGACAATATCGACACCGACACGATTATCCCGAGCCGCGAAATCCGCTCAACCGGGCGCGATGGACTGGCCGATGGACTGTTCGCACCGTGGCGGTATCTCGACATGGCCTCTCGCATCGAAGACCCCAAATTCGTGCTCAACCAGCCCGACTATCGGAGCACGTCAATCCTCGCCGCTGGCGCTAATTTGGGATGCGGATCGAGCCGCGAGCACGCGGTCTGGGCGCTGGCCGAATGGGGCATCAAGGCGATCATCGCCGAGAGCTTCGCACCGATCTTTGAGGGAAACTGCATCCGCAATTTCATCCTGCCGGTCGCGCTGGATCGCGCGGCAGTGGAGGCGCTGGCAGGTAGCGAAGTGACAATCGATCTCGCTGCGCAGGAAGTCAGCGGCGCAGCAGGAACCTATTCTTTCGCAATCGATCCCGAGGCCAAGCAAATGCTAGCCGAAGGCCTCGATGCGATCGACCTGACTCTCACCCAAGCGAGCGATATTGACGGTTGGACGGCACAAGATCGCACAGCGCGCCCATGGGTCTATCTTGGCGGAGCACCCGCATGATTTTCCTACCACCCCGCCTGGTTGCTAGATCACCTGCGGTTACAAAACCGCCTCAAGGTGATTTAAGTTGGACAAGTGTCAACTTCGGATTTCCGCATTTAGTCATTTGCTTTCATATGTTTGAGCCAGAGAGTTTCGAATGACACACTGTCAATTCTGTCAAGTTTGCCGAGCCTATCCGGAGGGGCTCACCCGATGACCGACATTCTCATTTCCGAAGTTGGCCCGCGCGATGGGCTGCAATCGATCGATCGGGTAATGCCGCTCGAAGCGAAGAAACGCTGGATCGCTGCCGAGGCGGCTGCGGGTGTGAAAGAGATCGAGGTCGGCAGCTTCGTTCCGCCCACACTGCTCCCGCAAATGGCCGATACGGCAGAGCTGGTTGCGTTTGCCAAGGGCATCGGCGGCCTCACAGTCGTCACTCTCGTGCCCAATGCCAAAGGCGCGCAATTCGCGGCCGATGCCGGGGTCGATGGAATGAGCATCCCGTTCTCGATGAGCGAGACGCATTCGATCAAGAATGTGCGCAAGGATCATCCTGCCATGATCGAAGAGATTAGAGCTGCCGCCGCTATCGCGAAAAATCACGGTATCCACTTCGCCGTGGGTCTCTCGACCGCTTTCGGCTGCACGATGGAAGGCGCTGTCGCCGAGGATCAGGTCGTCCGCCTCGCCGAACAAGCCGCCGAAGCAGGCGCGATGGAGTTCAGCCTGTCCGATACGACCGGCTATGCCGACCCGGCTCAGGTCCGTCGCCTCACCCGCAAAGTGAAAGCCGCCGTCGGAAGCGACATGCTCACCACCCTGCACCTTCACAACACGCGCGGGCTTGGTCTGGCCAATGTGGTCGCGGGACTTGAGGAAGGCATCACCACCTTCGATGCGTCTCTGGGCGGATTGGGCGGTTGCCCGTTCGCACCGGGTGCTTCAGGCAATCTGGTCACAGAAGACCTCGTGCTGATGCTCAATTCGATGGGCTACAAAACCGGGATCGACCTAGAGAAACTGCTCAAGGTGCGCTCAATCATCGAAGAGGCGCTGCCCGGCGAACCGCTCTATGGTTTTACGCCCGATGCAGGGCCAATGCTCGACTATGATCAGAGAGTCGCTGCATGAGCGCTCCCCAACCGCTAAAGGGCCTAACCGTCGTCGAATTCACCCACATGGTGATGGGGCCGACGGTCGGGCACATTCTGGCCGGATTGGGCGCGGAAATCGTGCGGGTCGAACCGATTGGCGGGGATCGAACACGGCGCTTGCTAGGGTCTGGCTCGGGCTATTTCCCGATGTACAATCGCGGAAAGCAGTCGATCTGTCTCGACCTGAAAAGCGAAGACGGCATCGGCGTCGCAAAGGACCTCATCGCCAAGGCCGACATCCTCGTCGAGAACTTCCGCCCCGGCGCACTCGACCGCCTTGGGCTGGATTATGAAAGCTGCTCGGCGAATAATCCCGGCCTGATCTATTGCTCAGAGAAGGGTTTCCTGCCCGGCCCCTATGAAAAGCGGACCGCGCTCGATGAAGTCGCGCAGATGATGGGCGGGCTTGCCTATATGACCGGCCCTCCTGGACAGCCGCTGCGCGCCGGGGCCAGCGTGATCGACGTCACCGGCGGCATGTTCGGCGTGATCGGCGTCCTCGCCGCGCTCGAAGAACGCCACCGTACCGGCAAAGGCCAGAAGGTCACTGCCAGTCTGTTTGAGACCACGATCTACCTCGTCGGTCAGCATATGGCGCAATACGCTGTCACTGGCACACCGGCCGCTCCGATGCCTGCGCGGGTATCGGCATGGGCGATTTACGACGTGTTCCAGACGAAGGACGAGCCGGTGTTCATCGGCGTCGTCACCGACGCCCTGTGGGAGAAGTTCTGCAAGCTGTTTGCTCTCGACGAGCTTTGGGCGGACGAGAGCCTGCGCGAGAACAACGCCCGCGTACTGGCACGCGAACAGATCATGCCGCAGATCCGCGAGCTGATCGCCGAATTCACCGCCGCAGAGGTTATCTCCAAGCTTGATGGCTCGGGGCTACCGTTCGCGCCCATCGGCAAGCCGCAGGACATGTTCGATGATCCGCATCTCAATCAAGGCGGGCTGGAAGATGTGACGCTCGACAATGGCACCGAAGTACGCCTGCCAACCATTCCGCTGGAGATGGACGGGAAGCGGATCGGATCGCCGCAACAACTGCCGACGCCGGGAGCCGATGCGCGAGGTGTGCTGTCATCGCTCGGATATGATGACGAGAGGATCAACGCCTTGATCGAACAGGGCGCCGTGGGGGAAGAGATATGAGAATTATCGGGATTGTATTGGCCACGGCGCTGATCGCAGGATGCGGCGGAGCGGCGACAACCGCTTCAACCGAAGACGAAGGTTCGTCGCAAACGGCCAATCGCGCCATGGAAGGCGTCGAGATCGAAGCGCGTCTTCCAACCGATGTGCGCCGCGTCTCCATCGTGGTGCGCGATATGGAGAAGAGCCTCGAATTTTATCGCGATGCGCTCGGAATGGAGATCAACTATGACACGGTGGTCGAGCTTTCGGGTGTGAACCTGCCGGTTGGCGAACCCGGCTCCAAGGCGCGGCTGATTCTGCTGAATGGCAACGATCCTTACATGGGCTGGGTCGGACTTTTGCACCCGTTCGAACCGCCTTTGGAAGGTGTCGATGAGCCGTATGCGACCCGGCTTGCGCCCGGCACCGCATTCATGGTGGTGAACACGGACGATGCCGAGAAGGCGTGTGAGGCCGCAGCCAAGATCGACGGCGTGACCATGACAGGTCCGACGCGGTTGCAGGTCTATCCTGGACGCGACGGAAGGCCCGACATCAATGTGCGCGGTTGCAACGTGTTCGACCCCAACGGCGTCGCGGTCGAGATCAACCAGCTGCTCGACTAGCTGGGCAGGTTGGTCAGAACCTCATCTGCAATGGGCTCGGCGGCTTCGTCGAGCACGGCACGGGTGATGTCGAGTCGTTCGATGAGCTTCGCAGCGGGAATAAGCGAAGCCGCGCGGCGCGATGGTTCGAGCAGCATGGATTGTGTGGCTATAATGGTTGTCGGTTGATCGACCTTCGCAAGGCGATCCTCGACCGGGTACGTGAAACCGGCGTGAAAACCGGCATTCATTGCCTCGCCATGGCGGAGATGCTCGACGAACATCTCGAAGCTACGAGTCATGCCCTGGCTTTCGACCCGGCGAGTAATGCCGCGCTCCCACGCCGGTTCAAGGCTCGCTATATCGGTTGTGAATCCCGGCGGCGCTGAGCTCTCAGCAAGGTGCGCATGGCGAGTGGCTTCGTCGAACGCAGGTACATCGATCAGCACGAGTGAGCGCACTCGGTCAGGAGCAAGAATTGAGAGTTCGCACGCTACCAGACACCCGGTGTGAAACCCGAAGAGATCGACCGGGCGGTCAGGTGGCAAATTGTCGGTAACGCTGAACATCGCCTCGGCGTAGTCCCGGATGCTAGCATCGGCGCGGTGCGGATCTGAGCCACCATGGCCCGGAAAGTCCGGTGCAATCACCCGCCGCTCCTTGGCCAGCAAGGGCATGATAGCGGTAAACGCGAGCCCGCTGAACGGCGCAGGGTGCAGGCAGACAAGATCAGGCGTTTCCCCCCTCTCCCCGCACGCCCGCCAATGCACCTGCCCGAAAGGCCCGTTCGAATAGCCTTTCGTGATTGCGTTCATCCTGCCGAACCTTCCATCCGCTCCACTTGTTGCAGATAGCGTTTCCGCGTCATCGGCATCATCACGAGCGGGATGATGGCGAAGATGAACGGCACCGCCGCCACTGCAAGTCGCAACTCGTCCTCGCCAAATACTTGGCTCGACAGCTCACCGACCACGATTGGCCCGAGCGATCCGAACCAGCTGATCGCCAGATAGTAGAGCGCCACGATCTGCCCTCTGATCTGCGCCGGCGTGATACCGAGTAGAGCGGTCACTCCGATGGCCGAGACTATGCCGATCCCGACCGTGTTCACGCACAGAACGGCGAAAGCGGTCCAAGCATCGGGCATGAACATCGGCAAGGCAGCCGTCGGCACCATGATGAAGAACCCGATATACATCAGCCGCAACGCCGCATCGGGAACCCCTTTCGAAGTCCAGCGATCAGAGATGGTCCCCATCAACATCATGTTTAGCGGACCGATCACCAGCAGCGCGATGCCATTGACAGTCGCGTAGGTCTGCGGGGACCAGCCCCATGTCCGCTCGAACACGGGGGCGAGGAAGCCCTGACTGTAGGCGATCGCGGTCATGCAGCACACCACCATCACGAATCCGAAATAGAGCGCGAAATTATCGATGATGTACTTGAACGCATCGCCGATCCCGTTGCCGCCAATTACCTCTTGGCTGGCCTGAGTCGGTCGCCTCGCCGGTTCGCGGATGAACAGGAACAGAGCAGCGAAGAACAGGCCCGGCAGGCCGACGACGATCAGCGTGAAGCGCCATGGTTCAAGCTCGCCGAAGAATGGCAGGCTCTGGTTTCCGCTCGCTGCAGTCCATGCAATCACCGCGCCGGACAATAGCGAAGCCAATCCTGCGCCGATAGGCAGTGCGCTCGAATAGAAGGCGATCGGTTTACCCCGCTTCTCGGGCGGAAAGCTGTCGCCGATCATCGAGAATGTCGCGGGGCTGAGCGTCGCCTCGCCCACGCCTACGCCCATCCGTGCCGTGAAGAGCTGGAAGAAGTTTTTGGCTGTTCCGGTCGCGACTGTCGCAGCCGACCACAAGGCCATGCCGATGGCGACGATCCACGTCCTTCGCCCACGATCGATCAGCCAGCCCATGAAGATGCCGACAAACCCGTAAACCCAGGTGAAGGCTGAAAGCAGCCAGCCAATTGCACGGTCAGACAGGCCGAACTCGGCCTTGATCGGCTCGATCAGCAGACCCAGGATATAGCGATCGACGAAGCTAAAAATGTAAGCGAGCGTCAGCAGGACGACGAGCGTCCACCCAGCTATCGCACTCGGATACGGCTTGTCCGCTTCGGGTGCCGGATCGCTCACGCCGTGCCTTCCGGGAAACTGTAGATCACGATCAGATTGTCATCGAAATCGACGATCCCGATCTCGCGTCCGACCCGGCCATCAGGTGTCTTGAGGACCTCTTCTTCGTAGACGGTCAGGCCCAATTCGCGCGCACCTGCCATCACCGCATCCGGGTCATGCGTCTCTAGCACGATAGCGCTACGGCGCGGATGCGGGATCGGAGCAAGGTCGACATTGCCGATCTCGGTCAGCGCCATCACTCGGCGCTGGTTCGGCAGGTTGAGCGTTACGAAACCGAGCTGCGCCTCATCGGGGATGTCGAAGACGGGCCGAGAATAGCTGTCTGGATTGTCGCCCAGCCGATATTCGATCTCGAACCCCAGCACGCCTTCATAGAAGGTCAGCGCACGGTCAAGATCGGCGACGATGAAATTGGCGCGCTGAAAACGCACAGGGGCTTGTTCACTCACAGCCATTCTTCGGGTTCTCCACGGACAGAGCAGCATTGGACGCCGACATTGGCGCCGTAATAGAGGTTGGCTAGCGCGCGCGGCATCGCAGCGAAGCCCTCTTCGATGTCCTGCACCGGCTTCAATCGGCCATCGTCGATCCACCCGGCAATTTCGTCCATCACCTGACCCCAGCGATCCAGGTGATTGTAGACGAAGAAGCCGCGCATCACGCTGTCGGTGGCGCGCAAGCGGGTGTAGTTGGAGAGCTTGAACGGGACGTCGCGCGTGTATTCGCTGATCGAACCGCACAGCACGATCCGCGAATGCATGCGCAGCCGCTCAAGGCAAGCTTCGAGCGTCTCACCGCCGACATTGTCGAAATAGAGATCGATCCCGTCGGGCCGCAGTTCGTCGAGCATCGCCTCGATATCGTCGGCCTTGTAGTCAATCGCGGCAGTGCAGCCATGCTCACCGATGAAGGCGCATTTCTCCGGACCGCCTGCCATGCCGACCACATCGCAGCCGACCACATTGGCGGCCATCTGGCTGACCATCGATCCAACCCCGCCCGCCGCTCCGGAAAGGACCATGCGGTCGCCTTCTCGCGGATCACCACAGGCGAACAAGCCCGCATGGGCGGACAGGCCAGTCATTCCCAGCACGCCCGCGCCAAGCGCAGCTGGCAGGCCATTCTTGGGCATGCGGAAGAACTTCTCTTGGGGCGTCATTCGGCTGACTTTGTAGGTCTGCCAGCCCACCTGCCCCTGTACCACCTCGCCTTCGCGCCAGTCGGGATGCCGCGACTTCACAATCTGGGCGACTCCGCGCCCATGGATCACATCACCGGGGCCGAGCATCGCATCGCCAGTGCGTGCGGTGCCCTGCATATAAAACCGCATGACCGGCGCGAGGCCGAGATAATGCGTGCGCAGCAGCATCTCACCTTCGCGCGGTTCGGGAATGTCGCTCGCATGCCACTCGAAATCATCCGGGCGGACATTGCCTTCGGGCCGCCGCGCGATGCGCCACTGGTAGTTGGCGTCATCGTCGATGGCATGGCTCGCATGCGTATCGAAGGCAGCAAGAGCGGCTGGCGCCCTCACCCGTCGTGGACCCGAACCACCTGATTCACCTCGAAGAAATTGCCATCGAGATCCCAGAAACTCGCGCCGATCATGTCCTTCTGGCGGCCATCAGCGCCGGTCACTGTCCAATCGAGCGGCTCGGCATGGATGCGCGATCCCGCCGCCCGCGCCCTCTCAACCGCGCCTTTGGTGTCTTTTGAAGCGACGACGAAAATCGGTGTGCCAAAGGGTATCTCGGTTGGCAGTTCCGCGGGAATATCCTCCCGAACCGGATCGACCCATTGCAGCAGGCCGATCATTCCGATCTCGTCATGTTCGGCTTTCATGATGATCAGCCGGGTCTGGTCACCCTTTTTGCCTGCAGCCAGTTGATTGCCCGACAGAGTGAACGGCGTGTCCATCCAGCGGGTCATGCCGAGCACATCCTCGTACCAGCACGCCGCCTTCTCCGCATCGCGAACCATCACCGTGGTGCGCTTAATTGCATCAACCATTCAGCGCCTCCGCGATGCTGGGCGCTTCGATCAGCAACACCTGACAATCGGCAATGTCGGCGCGCAGCTTCTTGGCTTCGCCATATTCGGGGCTGTTCCAGAACGTTTTGGCGGCGGCTTTGTCCGGCCATTCGGAAATCACCATGGAAGCGCCATCGCCGAAGTCGCCCTCAAGCAATTCTGCACCCGGCCCGCGCAGGATGTAGCGGCCACCGAACTTCGCAACCAACGCACCAGCGGTGGCGCCATAACCTTGAATGAAGGCATCGCGATCGGCGATCTTGGCGGTGACGATCATATACGCAGGCATCGTGCGGATTCCTTTGCTGAAATTGTCATTTGGAGCGCTCCGACAAGGCACTGGCTTCGCGCTCGCACCTCTGCGACTGACAGCGCAGCAATGTGATGTATTCGCCGGGTTTTGAGCCCCAGACCGGCTTCATGTCCGCGTCAAATCCGCGCTCGGAGGTGCCGAATACATCGTCGCGATAGAAACCGTCTGCACCAATGCGGATGGTGGTTTGGCGCCTTTCGGAGAATATCTCACAACGGTGCGGATCGACTTTCCCGCGCCAGACACCGTCTGCGTCTCTGGACCAAACCTGCTCGCAGCCCTCACCCAGCACGGGCTTCATGTCGGTCATGGCAAGACCTGCGAACGTCTGCGGGCGCGCCCAACCATCGACAAAGCGGCTGGCATCAACGGGTTCGAAGCTGCGCTGGATCACGCTTTCGCCATCGCTCGCAAGGTCCAGCCGATGAAACCGCTGACGATAAACTTTCTGCTCGGTCCCCGTATTCAACTGGCTGTAGAACCAGATTCCCGTCTCGCCAGCGACACTCACGGCGACCCTGCGGTCGATGATCGTCAGTTCGAGATTGTCTGGCGAGGTCGCGAAATCACCCAACATCAACTGGCTGAGTTGGCGCAGGCCCGCGTCTTCCGTCGTGCTTGCGACATCGGCCTGCGCGGCAGTCGGCTGGCCGATGAGTAGCACCCCAGACAGCGCGATGAAAAAGGCAGACCGCGCACGCATCACCGCGACCTCCGCCAGCGGGTCTTTTCGCGCAGATAGCGCCCCGCATCCTTGGTATCGGTCGGCTGGTAGTCAGCGAGCAGGTTCGGACCGTAGGGGCTGCGGTACTGCTCGAAAATCGGCATCACGAGCTCGCTGTGCACAATCGGTTGGCGATGGCGCGCGCGGAAGTTGCCGATGGGGATGCGCCCGTAGATGAGCGTCTCGTCGTCGGTCGCGGACCGCTCGAAAAACTCCCCGTCCGGCCCGACAATTCCGGCATATCCGGGGTTCGAGTCCGCCAAATAATATTGGTTCTCCGGCGAAGCGGAGTTGTTGGCGATGGTCGAATAGACGCGATTGTACATCGACACCGCGCGGATATCGGTTTCGTTGTAGTTGCCCGTCGCGGTGCGCAGCATGATCTCTGCGCCCTTCATTGCCGCCGCGCGGAACAGCTCCGGCTCCAATTGTGAGGAACTGGTGTAGAGATTGCCGATCGGCGTCTGGATCACCGGAATGACGGAATCCCAGCCGTAGCGCTCAACATATTCGTCCAGCACGTCGTAGATCGTGGTGGTGAAAAGCTCGCGGCCACCGGGGAAGAACCCTTTGAGATTGCGGGCCTTCCAATCTTTCGCGATGATCTCGCCCTTGTCGTTGAGGATTGTGGTGATCGAAAGCAGCCGCGTCGGCCAGTCGGGATCGCGAACATAGGAGCCAAAGCTGATATAGCAGCCATATTCGCGCGCCTTTGCCCCAAGCATCTCGCTCTCTTCACCTGGCAGTTCGATGGCGATCTTGCGTGCATCGTTGAGATCCCAAACGTGACGATAGCCGGTGATCGGAAACTCGTGGAAAGCAACCAGATCCTTCGATCCGGAAAAGCCGTTCGCGATATCGATCACGTCGCACATATGCTGCACATTGGCGCGGCGGGTTTGGGCGATACTCCCCAGCTCGACCGGCACCACGCGGGTCTGCGCGACGGCTATCGAGATGGTGTCTTTCCTGAGCGGGATGGTCGCGTAAGACCCGTCGGATCGCATCTGCACCGGATCGCCCGGCTTGCCTATCGCCGCCGCAGCGGGCGAGGCAAACATGGTCCAATCCAGGGTCGTCGCAGCAGCGGCTCCGGCTCCTGCGCTCAACAGCGCGCGGCGGCCGATTCCCTCCGCCATCAGAACGGCTTCACCGCGCCAAGGAAGCAGACCGAGGCGATGGTGATCCAGTAGATGTATGCGGCGAAGCGAGCCATGCGTATCTCGCTAGCCAGAGCAGCCTCCTGCTCGGTGTTTGGCCCCATGGCGAGGATGCGGAACCGCTCGGTCCAGCGACGCATAACGAGCCGCAGGAACAGGCCAATGCAAAGCGCGAAAGCGTACAGCCCCATCTTCGCCGGATACCAATTGTTGCCCTCGCCCGAGGTAATCGGACCGCTGCCACCAAAGGCCATGAACGAAACAATCAGCAGCGCCGCGATCAGCGGGTAACGCAGCAGTTCCTCGGCGCGGGTAACCTTGATCCCGATATCGGTCTCGCGCTTGATGAAGGCAGTCCAGGTCATCGCCAGCCACACGGCAAAGAACAGCCACATCCACCACACGCCCATGCCATCGAGCAGCGGAACAAAGCCATAGATCTTACCCATATGCAGGCCAAGCGGCAGCAGCAGAACGATCCCGGTGCGCGCGAGAATATCGATGCGATAGGCGGTTTCCATGTGCCGCTTGCGCTCGTCGAGCGAGAGCGCGGGATTGGTCACGTGATAGCTGGTCTGGAACACGCCCCATTCGCCGCCCAGCCAGTAGACCATCGCCAATATGTGAACCCAGCGTAGAATGCTGAGCTCGTTCAGTATCAAGAAGTCCATGATCCCTCCCCAAAGCGCGCTCCCACACGCACTCCGTTCAATCGCAAGTGGTTATTCGCGCGATAGCCTGTCGACCACATCCATGATCGGCGGATCATCCGCTTCCATCGCTTCAACCTGTTGCTGGAACCCACGCATGATGCGCGAGACATAGGCCTGTGTCGCAAGGCCGCGCTCTTCACCTGCTTTCCGGTCCGGTTCGTAGGCCTCGATATCTTCGCGCCTCACCACGCCGTTAGTATCGAGCAGTCGCTCAACTGTGTCCTGCCGCTCACGCAACGCCGAAACTTCAGCAGCCAGAGCGAAGACGGTTGAGTAGAGGCGGTCGAGCGCGGGGTCTTCAAAGTACTCGGGGCGCTTGCCTTTGGCCCGGCGGCCTGATGCCGCGACCCAATCAAAGTCGTCGCTCATGCCGCGACAGCCTGTTCGGAGGGTTTCCATGCGCCATAGGCATTCCAGATTGCTGCTCGGCCGAAGTCTTCCTCGCCATCATCCGGAGACGGAGGGAAAATCTCGGGATCAACTACCGCGCGCACGCCCGCGACAAACTGACTGTCACGCGGAAAGCCGGCATCCGCCATCACCTGCTTGAGATCCTGACCGTGCATCGCTGTCCAGAACGGTTCGTTGTTGTTGAACGCGTCCCAGTCACGCATGAACTGTT
The DNA here is from genome assembly GCF_947499705.1 of uncultured Erythrobacter sp. Lineage (NCBI taxonomy): Bacteria > Pseudomonadati > Pseudomonadota > Alphaproteobacteria > Sphingomonadales > Erythrobacteraceae > Erythrobacter > uncultured Erythrobacter sp. The sequence goes on from NZ_CANMPJ010000001.1 coordinate 2,277,460, forward strand.
CGAACAACGGCATGTCGTCCGAGTATTGCGGCTGTTCTATATGCAGGATCAATCCGCCCGGCGCGAGAACGCGGTTCGCCTCGGACAGGATATTCGGCATCGCCTTCGATGAAAGCTCGTGCAGGAACATCGTCGTCTGGACCCAATCGAAACTGCCATCGGCCCAGCGGGACAGGTCTTCACCGGAAGCCTGCACAAATTTGATGTTTTTCACGCCCATCGCCGCTGCGCGCGCCGCCGCATAACGCAAAGAAGCGGCCGCCGTGTCGATCGCGATGACCTCTGCCTCAGGATAGGCCTGCGCGATCGGCACGGCGTTATGGCCGACGGTGCAGCCAATATCGAGAATGCGCTTGGGGTTCCAATCAGGGCGCTCAGTCTTGGCCCATTCGACGACAGCCTGACCGCCGCCATCATTGAGCCCGCCGAGTGCACCGCCAGTGGTGGCGAACAGACCAACGTCGTAATTGGCTCCGACCGTCACGTCGTCGGGCCGTTCCTCACTGTGATAGCCGCCGGGCTGGCAGTGAATATCGACAGCCGTTTGATAATGCGGTTGCTCAACCGACGGATCAAGTTCGAGCAGGCCGGAATGCTCGTTGAACTGCTTGGCCATTGCATCGAGTTCGTCAAGCTGACGCAGCACCGCTTGCCGACCATTGTGCTGGCGCATCTCCATCGAATTACGCTTCAGCGCCGACCAGATACGGTGCCAGTCGGTCTTGTTCATCGCATCGCGGACTTCGTAACGATGCTCGGGATCGCGGCCATGCTCAGCGCGGAACGTTGGCAGCGCTTCTTTATCATAGGCTAGCTTGTTGCCTGCCCCGATCGCGCCTGAAAGATAGCGGTTGAAGTGTGTGAGGAAATTGAACCGTGCCGCTTCATCGTGATTGGTGCGCGGCATCATCGGATGGCGTGTCAGCGCGGTGTACGGAGGGGGAAGATCAGTTGCCATGTCGCTGCCTCAAAATTTGTCCGGACAAATCTGCCGGGCATTCCGGTTCGTGTCAATCGGAATAAGGCTACCCGGCGCGAGTTCTTCAACGAAATTTGAGGTCGAGCGCCATTGCGCCGAAGAAATAGATCGCAAGCGTGATCAGCCCAACGCCGATCAGATTGAGCACCAGTCCCCCGCGCGCCATCTGCGCAATCGTGACTGCGCCGGTGCTAAACACGATGGCGTTTGGAGGCGTTCCAACCGGCAACATAAATGCGCACGTCGCTGCAAAAGCAGCAGGGACCAAAAGCGCCATCGGGTCCATGCCGATTCCCAGCGCCACTCCGCCCAGCACCGGAATGAACGTCGCGGCAGTCGCTGTGTTGCTCGTCACTTCGGTCAGGAAAAGCACGATTGCGACCACGCAGGCGATGATCAGGATGACCGGCAGCGCTTCCAGCCCGGCTACCTGCTGACCGAACCAGTCATCAAGGCCGGTCGCCGCGACAGCTCCGGCCAGACTCAAGCCTCCGCCAAACAGCAGCAGCACGCCCCATGGCAGGCCGTTTTCCGCATCCTTCCATTCGAGCACCATCTCGCGCCGCCCATTGCCCGGGATCAGGAACAGAGCCAGTCCAGCGCCGATGGCAATCGCGGTGTCATTGAGCTTGCCAAGCCAAGGCGCGGCTGAGGCAATGGCAGGCAATTCCGAAAGCAGGCCCGGCACGATCCACAAAAACGCCGCGCCGCCGAACACGAACGCAACCACCTTTTCGCCTTGGCTCATTGGGCCAAGCCCGCTGATCTCGCTTTCGATCAGCTCTTCTCCGCCGGGTATCTCTGAAAGTTCGAACCGGTACAGCAGGCGGGTCATCAGCACCCAACCAATCAGTATGAATGTCGCGGCCAGCGGTACGCCCAGCATCATCCAGTCGAAGAAGCCGATATCGATGCCAAGCTCGTCGCTCGCATAGCCAGCGATGATAGCATTGGGCGGGCTGCCGAGCAGCGTGCCAAGGCCGCCCATGCTCGCCGACCAGGCAATCGCCAAGACCAAACAGGTGCCGAATTGCGCAATGTCGGGGTCCCCGGGTTGCGTGGTGGCCTGCGCCATGTCGCCCGCCATTCCCTTGCCGGAAACGAGCGCCAAGACCGAGAAGCCGATTGGCAGCATCATCAGGGTAGTCGCCGTGTTCGAAACCCACATCGAAAGGAACCCGGTCGCGATCATCATGCCCAGAACGATACGCTGCGGCGAGACCCCGACACGTCGCAAAGTCAGGAGTGCGATACGGCGATGCAGGTTCCATTTCTCCATCGCAATCGCGATCAGGAATCCACCGAGAAACAAGAACACGATTGGGCTTGCATATGACCCAGTCGTCTCGCCGACCGTGCGCTCTGTCAGCGGCGGTATCAGCACGATCGGCAGCAGGCTTGTGACGGCGAGCGGGATCGCCTCTGTCATCCACCACACAGCCATCAAGGCAGCAATGGCCGCGACAAAGCGCGCATCGCCCGGCATCTCTGCCGAACCGAGCAGCGCATAGACCGCGGATGCCAAGGCCAGCCCGCCGAGCCGAAATGCCCAAGTCGCGCCTGCTGAGCGCTGACCCGGTCCGCCTGGTGCACCGTGATTTTGGAACTCGCCTTGCTGAGGGATGGGCGAAGCTATGGTTGCGCTCCCTCGAGCTTCGCCTCGGCAATGGTGCTTTCGACCTGCTCGATTGCCGCTGGATCGATCGCGTCCGGATCGAGCAGCCGGGCAATGTCGTCATTGCCAAGATAACGCCTGGCTTGCGGGTTGGACCGCAGCGCCTCGGCAAAGCCCTGATCGGCGGCCAGCGCCTCGGCGATCACTTGCTTAACCAGCGCTTCGGCATCGGCGCGCGGCATGTGCTCGGCCAGCGCAAAGGCGACCCGCTGCGACATCGCAAAGCCGCGTGTGCGGTCAATGTTGGCGCGCATTTGCTCAGCCTCCACCTGCAACCCGTCCAGCAACGAATTGAGGTTGCGCAGCGCCCGCGCGGACTCGACCGAGATTTCCTCGATCACCGGGGTCAGGCGCGAAGTGTTATCACGCTCGAAGAAATTGACGACGTCATCCGCGAGGACCTCACCGAGCCGCGGGATCGTCCGACCAGCATGGATCAGGCGTTCGGGCACGCGCGGATTGCGCTTGTGCGGCATCGACGAGCTACCGACTGTGCCGCCTGGGAGGCTTTCGCTCAGCTCGCCGATATCAGTGCCTTGGAGCAGAAACACTTCTTGCCCAAAGCGCTGATGCGACTTGGCGATCATGCCTAGCACCAGCCCATATTCGGCGATGACATCGCGGGTGCCGTTCCAGTCGGCAGGATAGGGCGCATCGAAGCCCAACTCTTCAGCAAAGCTGCGTTCGACCAGGATCGCCTTGTCGCCCAGGCCCGAATAATTGCCGACTGCGCCTTTCAGGATTGCCGAGCGACGCACTCGCGCGCGCAGTTCCGCCAACCTGTCACGATGCCGCGCATACTCGCCGATCCACGTGCTTACCTTTTTGCCGAAAGTGATTGGTTGCGCGTGCTGCCCTAAAGTGCGCCCGATCATCGGCGTCGCCTTGTGATCGTCGGCAAGCCGCGACATCACCGCGATACTTTCGGCCATGCACCCGTCGATCTCAACGATAGCACTGTCGATCTGCATCATCGTCGCAGTGCCGTAAATATCGACCGTCGTGGCTCCGAAATGCACGTATTGATCTGCTTCATCGCCAAGCGATTCACGCCAGACATTGAGCAGCGCAACCATCCGATGGCGCACCTTCGCATATTCGACGTCAAACGCGGCTTGAGGCACGAGTGCAACGCGCGCCTTCTCCGAGATTTCGTCTGCGGCTGAGTGGGGGATCACACCATTCGCGGCCTGCGCACGGGCCATCGCCGCTTCTACATCCAAGACAGCCTGCGTGCGCGCTTTATAGGCGAACAAGTCATCGACGCTGGAAATCGAACAGGCATTGGCAGCCGAGGGAATGATCGCAATCGCTGCGATAGCAGCAAGCCTGAGCCGCTTTCCAGTCTGCTTGTTAAGTCCGGCCCCGCCCATCGTTCCATAGACCGCATTTATGGCGCGGACGTCAATCGCTCATGGCTCGCCCCAAACTATCTGCGCACGGTGCGATGTGGATATCGGGTTAGGGGACGAGTTGGTGACAAGATCGGCAATAGTGATTGGTGCGGGCGTGATCGGCGTCGCATCGGCCTATGCCCTCGCCCAAAGAGGCTGGAAGGTCATTCTGGTCGACCGGCACAAGCAAGCTGCAATGGGAACATCACACGCCAACGGCGCACAGCTGAGCTATTGCTTCACCGACGCGCTAGGCAGTCCCAGCACGATGGCCGCGCTCCCTCGGCTTCTTGCCGGACGAGGATGTGTGCGTATCCGGCCCGGTTTTTCGCCAGACTACCTACGCTGGCTCGCCAGCTTTGCCCGCAATTGCACCGCTTCCCGCTTTCGCGAAAACACGCTTGCGGTGCTCAATCTGGCTCTGGAATCACGTGCGGCGATGGACGCTTTGTGCCAGCGTCATTCGCCCGATTTCTCGCATGCCAAGGCCGACAAGATTCAACTGCTCTATTCCGATGCTGACCGTGAGCGGGCAGAAGCAAGCATTGCGATAAAATCGGAATCGGGCTGCGAGCAGTCTATCGTCGAACGGGCCGGATTTGCTCAAATCGACCCAGCCCTGTCGGACCTGGACGAGGCGGTCTCTGCGGTAATCTTCACCCGGTCCGAGATGGTCGGCGATGCCCGGTTGTTCTGCGAGAATATGCTTCCAATACTGGCGAGTGAATACGGCGCAACGATCAGCCTGGGCTGCGAAGTGCAACGGATTGAAACCACCAGGACAAGCACTCGGATCTTGCTGACAGACGGAGACATGCTCGAAGCGGACCATGTCGTTCTTTGCGGTGGGTGTGACAGCAACCGTCTTTTGCGGCCGCTCGGGCTTTCAGTCCCGGTCCAGCCGATGAAGGGCTATTCATTCGAAATGCCGCCTACCGAGGCTTCGCCCAAAGTGTCAGTGACAGATGCAAAACGCAGGCTCGTCATCACCAATCTCGGCGGCCGTATTCGCGTTGCCGGGTTCGCCGACCTGGGCAATGCCTCTCCCAAGCTCGAAGCCGACCGTGTCGAGGCACTCAAAAATGCGGCCATGTCGTGTTTGCCCGGAGCAGGGGACTACTCCCAGACGGAGCGGCATTGGGCGGGGCTGCGGCCAACCACGCCGCGTTCGCACCCGATCATTTCCCGCCCGCGCCCCGGGATCGCGATCAATACGGGGCACGGCGCATTGGGTTGGACCTTGGCTATGGGATCGGGAGAAAGGCTCGCGGCTTTGCTGGACTGATCGGCACTGAGGCGACCACGCTGGCAGTCAATTGGACGGCGTCTCGAGCAGCGTCACCATCAAGGCGATAGCGGACTCACGCCCGATCCGCTTAATCAGCTCCCGGTCGGTCTCATCGCCGATTTCAAATGTGATCCCAGGCACGCCATAAGTATCGAAGGAATAGCCTTTCGAAATCGGCCTCCCGACAGTGTGCCTCGCATCGCGGGTCACTTCGTATCCCGGCATGCGCTCCTGATAGAGTTCGAGCCATTTCCTGGTGAACAAAGGCGGATCGGTCGGCAACTCGTCCGGGATGGTGTAGAAGATGTCGCGGCGGGTGGAATGGAAATCGATCAGGGTGCGAAGGCGCCGCTCTGGATCGGCAGCGATCTCCTTCAGCACTCCATCCATCAGCCGCGTTTCCGGCTGCGTAAACGGTCCCCAATCACGGTTGAGATCGACTCCGCCCGTGTTGTGCCGCCAATGTCCGCGCACCACGCCATCGGGGTTTAGCAACGGGACGACGACCGTCTCGAACCGTGCGCGGTAGGCCTTGGCCAAATCGCTGTCTCCCATCAGCGTCTCGACGAAGGGCAGCATGGCCAGCGCGCCGGTAACCTCAGGCGGGTGCTGGCGGCCTACCAACACGACAGTTTCGCGCTGACTCGCTGCCAGATCGGCAATGGTCAGCACTTCGATGTCGCGATCCTCGGCAGACTTTCCGAGCAACTCGCGCTTGGCAAACGGCGATGTCTCAAGCCCGTCTAGCCACGCATCATAGGTTGACGGCGGCAATATCTCCTGCGCGGCGACGAACACCGGCTCTTTGCCGAGCTTCAGGGTGATCAGAGCCGAGCGGTCATCGCCCTCGCCATCGATCTCGACCGCGCTCTCAGGCAGGTAGGTCCAGGTCTCACCATCAGTGCTGGTTTTGGGCCAATAGCGATGGCCGCATTTGGTGTAGTCAATCTGGACGCGCACCCGCGCCTTGCGCTCCGACGTCAGGCGAAACGCATACCAAGGGCTGCAGTTGATATCGCCGTCATCCTCGGGCGCGATGGTGATGCGAAAGCGCTTCTTTCCCGACGTTTCACAGGACGCAAACGCGCCCGTCACAAAATCCTTGTCCAGTGCCGCGACCCTGGTGGAGCAGCTTTGCTCAGACTCCGGTGCATCATAGTCGTGAGCCTGTATCGGCGTTGCCGAACACACCGCAGCAATTGCGACCAACCCAAGCGCGTTGCTAGCGAAACGCATCACTTTTGCTCCCTGCAATTCTCTTGAAGCGACTGAGCGGGTGGCATGAATCCACCCGCTCGCGCCGGATCAGAAGTTCTTGCGAATATCGAACGAGAACTGACGTCCCCGCCCGCTATGCAAGCTACCGTAATAGCCGAAGCTCTCATCAGCGATCGGCGGCGCTTCGTTCAGGATGTTGTTGATGCCAAAGCGCAGGCGGGTCCCATCCAGCGCGGTGTTATTCTCTATCGAATAACTGATACCGAAATTCAGCGTGAACCAGTCATCGACACGGAATAGCTCGGCGGTGTCGTTCTGCTGCGCGCCCGGATCGAACACCTGACTGACATACCGGCCGAAGAAGTTCACGCGCACCGGTCCGCTTTCGAACGCTGCCGAACCGCTCAACCGCCACTTCGGCCGACCATCGATTTCGAGCAGCTCGCCAAATCCGAAGGGCTGCAAGGCCGCAATATCGCCCGTCGAAAGCTCGGGGATTTGTTCGAGCAAGGGTGTGAGGTCGGTAAACAGCAAATCGGCATCTGGACCAGCGAGTTGCTCGAAGCCGAGCAGCCGTGCGGCGTTCACCTGAAAATCGAAATCGCCAATGCCGGTCTCGAACTCATACATGACACTGAAATCGAGGCCTTCGGAAGTGCGGCGGTCGAGGTTGCGATACGGGTTGAGGATTTGCTGAAGCTCGCCGGCAGGATTGATGCCTGTGCCGGCATACAGATCAAGATCATCCTGTGTTGGCGCATCGCGCACTACGAACGGGTTTGAACCACCCTGTAGGCGCAGCAAAAGGTCTAGCAGCAATGCATTCTGGTTGCCGAAGATCCCGATGATCCCCTCCTGCTTGACCCGCCAGTAATCGGCGGTGAGCGTCAGGCCAGGAATGAAGCTCGGCGTGAGCACAACGCCAAAGTTGATGCTTTCGGTATCTTCCGGTTCAAGATCGCGTGCGCCAGAACGGAAGTCGATAGTGCCCTGCCCGCCGCAATCTGGGACATCGTCTTCGATCCCCTGAATGATCTCGGCAACGCACTCCACCGCTCTGAGAACCGTATTCGAACGTGTTGTGCCTTCGTCGTTGATCTGGATCAGGTTCGGGGCACGGAAACCTTGCGACCATGCGCCGCGAAGCAGGATGTCTTCCACCGGACGCCACGCCAGCGCAGCACGCGGCACGAACGCGCTGGAGGAGTCGGAGAATTCCTCAAACCGCGCGGCCACCTGCAACTCCAGCGAATTGATCAGCGGGATATCCATGTCGTCCGACACCAGCGGCACCAGCGCTTCGGCAAAGGCCGAATACACTTCTCGGTTGCCGCTCGTATCCGGCGAAGGGCTGGAGCCAAGCACGTCGGAACCGAAGAAATCGCCATTCACCGCATTCGTGAAGGTGATTGTGCCGTCGAGGCGGGGATCGCGATCATCTTCGAAAGTCTCGCGTCTGAACTCAATGCCAGCTGCGATGCCTACACCGCCACCGGGAAGTTCAAACAGATCCGGGCGCGACACTTTGAAGTCGGCCAGCGTCAGCGTGGTTTCACCCTTGCGGAAGACGTCAATTGTGATCGCGTCAATCGCCGCCTGCGAATTTGGCGTGCAATCACCCCTGTTCGCTCCGAACGCTGCCTCCCCAGGGAAGCAGCCACCGTTGAACGGGTTGTAGGCGCTCGCATCGGTGCGGTTGATGGCAGCCTGCGCGTTGGTGCTCGAAATCCGGTTGCGTGTCAGATCGGTGGTGTTGGCCTGAGCATAGAGGAACCCCGTGTCGTAATCCCAGCCACCGATGTCGCCTCTCAGACCAGCGACGAGACGGAATTCATCCTTGGTAACAGAGCCAAGACGCGGGCCCGCATCGACCCAGCGATAATCTTCAAGCAAAAGCGCCCGGCCCGCATCGGTTACGCCCGATCCCAGACCATTGTCGATCCGGTTTGGATTGGGTGAGCCGTCCACTAGCGTGGTTGCACCGAGCGGGTTGTAGAACGCGGTCGCTTCGATGCCGAGCGGCACAGCACTCAACATTGTGCTCTGTTCGCGCTCGCGGAAGTTTTCTGAACGGTAGTAGGAGCCCTCGAAATAGAATTCTGCGCTGTCGCTCAGCTCATAGTTGAAGAGCGTCTGGACGTTGATCCGGTCTTTCTGGGAATAGAGGAAGCGATCCGCTCCAATATCGTAGCGCAGATCGCGGTCGATCGTACCGCCGTTGTCGGCGCACAGACCGTTGCCGAGATCGAGGAAACGTCCATCGCTTGGTTGCCCAGAAGCTCCGAACAGCGAGCATGGCTGTATGTGGAAGTCATCATCGCGCAGAACGGTGGTGTTGGATGATGTGGCGCTCGACCCCTGAATATCGAAAGCGCCAAATGGCGAGTTGATCGAGCGATTGTCAAACTGGGTGTCGCCTTCGAAGTCGGTGCCGACGAGGAATGGCCTTAGGTCGCTACTGGCCGAATAGGATCGTTCGGTCGCACGCAGACCATTCTCGTGGAAATACCCGCCATAGACTGTGAAATTGCCGCGTCCGTCGGCGAAGTCAAAGCCGATACCGCCATTGATCTGGTAGCTGAACAGGCTGGTCCCGTCTGACGCGCGGTAATTCCCTTGAAGGAACCCGCCGGTGCGATTGCTGCGCAGGATAGTGTTGACCACGCCCGCGACCGCATCGGCACCGTAGACGGCAGACGCGCCGTCACGCAGAACTTCGACCCTGCGCACGCTGGCCGGCGCAATCGTGTTCGTATCAGGCGAAACGACCGGTACGAAGAGCTCAGTCTGGAACCCCGGATTGAGCAGCATGCGGCGGCCATTGATCAGCAGCAGCGTGTTACCCGTGCCAAGCCCGCGTAGGTTAATCGAGGCAATATCGCCGCGAGCACCGTTCACACCTCCAGCGGTACTCTGTTCGTTGAACTCGACCGAACCCGCTTGCGGAATGGCGCGGAATATCTCGTCACCAGACGCCGGATCGATGCTGTCGATCAAATCTTCGCCAACGATCGTAACCGGAAGCACATCGTCAACCTGAGCACCGCGAATTTGCGAGCCGGTGACGACGATGAGCGGCGCGTCTTCAGGTGGCAGTTCAGTCGCAGAACCCGTGGCGACCTCTGCTTCGGCGTCTTGCGCATGCGCCGTCGCGCCAGCCAGTGCCAAGGCCGAAGCGCCGGCCAATGAAATCACACGCGATATCGAAGTTTTCATTCTTCCCCCCAAGATTCCCCAACGCACTCCAGCCAACCGGCCAGCCTGACAGCGTGTTACAATTAGACGTCAATCGCCTGCTCAGCGCAACTCTCTGAGTTAATCATGTGCCGAGCACCTCATAACCATGCGTTATGGGCAACCCGGGATCGCCAGACAGCGATTGTGACTAGCCGAACTGCCGACGAATGACGGCGAGCGTCGCCTCTATGAAAGGATTGTTTTCGGCTTCGGCCAGATAGAGCGCGGCAAACGGCAGGGTGGGAGAACCCGCCAGCGAAAGGGCTTCGAGATCGTCTCCCGCAAATCTCTGTGCGGTAAACCCATCCACAATGGCTGGGCCTACACCGAGTTTCACCAATTCGGCGGCTATGTAATAGGTCTGGGCCGATACCGAGACTTTCGGTTCCACCCCCATGTCGGACAAGTAAGTCTCGATCCGATCGGCGACCGGACCGCTATCGCGCAATCCGACAATCTCCGTTCCATCGAGCATCTCGGGTGTCACAACGCCATTATCGTTGTCCATCGATCCGGTTCGGCATAGCAGAGCAAGCTCCACCGAATTGATCGCCTGACAACGGATCCGCGAGTCGAATTCGGCGTCAAAGCCGATGCAGAGATCGTACCTGCGCTCGATCAGGCCCGCTGCCACTTCGTCGCTATGCAAAGTGCCAAGATCAAAGCTCAATTCGGGGTTTTCCTGCCGCATTGACGCGACCAATGGCGGCACGATCGCAAAGGCCAGCGAGGGTAACGCACCCAGCGCAATATGCCCTCCCCGCCGGTTGCGAATATTGTCCGCCGCGCGGTTGAGCGAGGAGACCTGGTCATAGATGTCGCTGACGCTGCGATAGAGTTCGTCGGCGGCGGTGGTGGGAAACAGACGTCCCTTTCGCCGTTCGAACAATGCGAAGCCGAGCTGATCCTCTGCATGACGCAGCACCTTGCTGACTGACGGCTGCGATACGCTGAGCACCCGCGCGGCCGCGCTGATCGAGCCTTCGCGGTAGACGTGGTAGAAGATTTCGATGTGCCGCAAGCGCATGCCAGCAGCATACACACGCACCGGTACTGCGGAAGCTTAGTTGTTGCGAAGGCTGCGGAGACCGCGGTGCGCAACTGATTGAAACGACGGATTGCGTTCTCTTCGCCTGCCGATATACATCTGATTTATGGGCGAAAACAGCGATCGTGTTTCAGAGCTGCTGGCAGAGCTCGACATCGAACTTGTCTCCGCACTCTATCGCGCAGCCAGTGAACCCGATGCGCTCGACAACCTCGTTGCTACACTCGAGGAGCGCTATCGGCCCAAGAGCCCGGCGGAGTCCGGCGAATTGCGCGATGCGGTTACGAAACAGCTCGGCCAGATCGCCACGATCATCGATGATCAAGACCCCGGCATGTCGCGCGATCCGCTGGAACGCGCAGTGGAGGAAGTGCCTACCGCAGCAATCGTAATCGATCCGTTCGGCAAGGTCGTCCTGACCAACGAGCTGGGTGCCAGGGTTTTGGCTGCGCGCCCCGATCAAGGCTTCGATTTCGACCTGATCGATCCCGGCTATCGCACGCAGTTTCGCGATTTCATCGCCAGCGCTCGCCTACGGGGCAATCAGCGCCGGATCATCGTTCGCCTCGACATGAACCGGGACGAAGACGAATCCGCCGCGCCAATCGAGTTAGCCGAAGCGATGATCGTCGAAAGCGCACGCCGCGATCACGGCTGCATTGCCTTGCGTGCGTTGGAGATTCCCTGGACCAAGACTGTCGATGCTCAAATGCAGGAAGCATTCGGTCTGACACGCGCGGAATGCGAGATTTCGCGTCAATTCTATGAGCTGCGCGACACCCGCGCGGTTGCAGCCGATCGCGGCACCACACTCGCCACGGTCCAGACCCAGCTCAAATCGGTGTTCGCCAAGACGCAGACGACAAATCAGGCGCAGCTTTTACAGGTTCTTTCTTTGCTCTGCGCGCGGGCCAATCTCGACAAGAAATCCCGCCTCGTACGTTGGTCCAACCCTTTGGGCAGGGAAGCCACTTTCACCCGCAGCGATGGCCGCGAGATCGCCTATTCTTGGCAAGGCGCGGAAGACGGCAAGCCAGTGCTGGTGGTTCACGGGCACACGCTCGGCCACATGTTCCCGCCAGAGGCAGAGCGGATTTACCGCGAGGCTGGCCTGAAGCTCTACATCATATCGCGGCCGGGTTTCGGTCACAGCCAATACGACCCCAAAATCGACGCGGTTGCAGATAGCACATCGGCCATCCTCGACTTTTGCGACCATCTCGGCCTGATAGAGATGCCCGCAATCACCGTCAGCACCGGCCTTGTCTCGCTCGCGAGCGCCTGCAAGCAGCGTGCTGATCTAATCCGCGCGGTTGCCAACCTCGGCTATATCTACTTCCCGGACGTGCCGCTCGATCAGGACATTCGCCGATACCAGCGGATGGTGTTCAAGGTCGCACATCGCTCCCCGCCCTTGTTCCGCGCCTTCAGCCGTATCGCCTATCGCAATATGCAGCGAGTCGGGGTCGACTGGTATATCGACCGATTGCTTGGCGAAGACGCCATCGATCGCCCGTTTTTCCGCAGCGGTGCCAATGCCGGTCTGATCCGCGCAGCCACCCATCATGTGCTGACACAGGGTCCGGAAGTCTATGCGCGCGAGCACTCCATCACGCGCGAGCCGATCTTGCGGATGCTGGAACGCGATCCCTTCCCCGCACTGTTTCTGGTGCCTGATCATGACCGCGTTCACCCGTTCGAGGACTTCCGCCGCAACCTCAGCGTCAGCGAACGAACCAGCTTTGTGGAACTGCCCGGCACGGGAGAGATCTACTTCTACAAGGCCGCCGAAGAGATCGCCCGGCAGGTTGTGCGTCATTTCGACAAGGCGATCCCGGGTTACGTCAAGCAAACCCCCGAACGAGCGATGTTCTGACCTAAGTCGGCCCGGACACGCTGCTCATTTGGCCTCACAAAACGCTCGAACGGGCGCCGCATACACCATCCGGTGTATGACAGCGCGCGCCGCGTGCTTCAGTTGATCTCCCCAATGAAAACAAGGTCGTGATCCAACACACACTGTTTCACGGGGGAATTACCGATGACGAAGACTGTACTGTTCGCCAGCACAGCAATGCTGGCTGTTGTAGGCTCGATGGCGTTCGCGCCGAGCGAAGCGCGGGCGGATGATTGCTTGCTCGACCGCGACAATGATGGGGTGGTTGATGCCGGGACAGACGACGATGGCGGCGCAAATTCCGCAGACAGTGATGAGAGACTCGCCTGCGGGGTTGGTGCCAATGCAAATGGCAACAATTCAACGGCGCTGGGTGCACGTGCTGACACATTCGGCACCGGTGCGGTCAGCATCGGGCATGAAGCTTTCGCAGGGAACCAGCCTTCGGCCTACAATATCCTTCCTGGGTTCTTTCAACCGGGCACGGGTCAGTCTCCCACCGCAATTGGCGACTCCGCTTTCGCCGCCGGGGAAGGAACACTCGCAATCGGCGCAGCTGCCGAAGCAGGGGCGTTCGCGGTCAATGCGAGCGGGGGCTATGACGTCACGGACATAGATTTCACTACAGCCGTTGGCGCGAGGGCACAGGCGCATGCCGAAGGTGCTACGGCGCTCGGTAACAGCTCTTTCGCATCGGCAACCGAATCCACGGCGCTTGGCAGTCTATCGCAGGCTACAGGTAGCGAGTCGGTTGCGGTCGGAACAAACAGTGTAGCTGCTGGCTCCAATGCTATCGGGATAGGCTCCAGTTCTGACGCAAGCGGAAGCATTGCCATTGCCATTGGGGACGATTCCGAAGGTTCCGGTTCGAACGCTGTAGCTGTCGGCCGACAGGCGCGCGCAACAAATGATTCTGCAATAGCTATCGGGTCCGTAACACAAGCCATTGGCGAAGGCTCACTCGCATTGGGGGGCGATGGCGAGGATGGGAACATCAACGGGGCGAGCGCACTTAGCCAGTATTCGACTGCGATCGGGGCTGACGCAAGAACCGATCGCGCTCGTAGCGTAGCCCTTGGCTACGCTGCCTATGCATCGGCCACATCCGCGTTTGCCGGAGGCGATAACTCAGTCGCGTCAGGTGACAGCTCTGTGGCTATTGGAACCGACGCTTTGGCAAGCGGCGACAACTCGATTGGAATTGGTTCTTCGGTCGTGGCCAGCGCCGAAGATTCTGTCGCGATCGGCAACAATGCTGAGGCTAGCAACGGCTCAATAGCGTTGGGGGGCGGCGCGTCTGCACCCGGAGTCTCAACAACAGTTTCAGGCGGTACAGTCCGGGTGGCGACGACTGCAGTTGGTCAAGGCGCAGTAGCTAGCGGCGGAAGCATCTTCGGTCAGGGGGGCTCCAGCGCATTTGGCCGAGGAGCTGCAGCCACGGGATCGGGCAGCACAGCCCTGGGCGAAGGTGCGTCAGCATCGGGTAGCGGTGCGACCGCTGTCGGTGACAATGCTGAAGCATCGGGTTCTGGTTCTGTTGCGCTCGGAGCGGATGCAGATGGCGATTTCGCAGGAGCTGCGGCGTCGGGGAGCAAATCTGTCGCTCTAGGTGCTGATAGCGAGGCATCCGACGCATCGACGGTCGCGCTCGGCAACAGCGCTTTGGCAGATACGGACTTCGCTTTCGCAGGGGGATTCAATGCAAGCGCCCTCAATATCAGTGCAACCGCTCTTGGTGCTGGATCGGAGGCGCTCGGTATTCGCAGCACCGCAGTCGGCGCTGGCTCCGAAGCACGTGAGCAGGAATCGACCGCGCTAGGCAATGCGGCCACGGCCACCGGAACAAGCGCAGTAGCCATCGGTAACGCAGCCTCTTCGCAGGCCGCAGACGCTCTCGCTCTCGGCACAAGCGCCCGCGCCGAGCAGGAATCCTCGATTGCGATTGGGGAAAGGGCACTGGCAACCGGCGGGAATGGGGTTGCGCTAGGCACGCAGACCCGCGCTGGAGCCCGCGGTGTGTCAATCGGATTTGCCAGCGAAGCCGTCCAAACAGGTGGGATCGCAATCGGCGGTGAGGGTATCTTGACTGATGGCGACGGCGCTAGATCCACCGGTATCGCAGCCATTGCAATTGGCGCGGACAGCGCAGCTACGGGAACCGTGGCGGTCGCGCTGGGCTTCAACGCTTCAGCATCGGACACGAGCGCAGTGGCCCTCGGAGCCAATTCCGTTGCGGATGAAGCGGATACCGTTTCTGTTGGCCGAGCCTTCAGCGATAATGGCACCCCGGGTGATACCAGCGACGATGTTACTGCAATCACCCGCCGCATCACCAATGTCGCCGACGCCGTGGATGACAACGACGCCGTCACGCTCGCTCAGCTCAATTCGGCGATTATCGGCGTGGGTTCGGGCGGCGCAAACCCGCTTGTTGCAGTTAACGAAGATCAGACGGGGTCGGCCGCGTCGGCAAGCGGCCTCGGAGCAATCGCCATTGGTGGGGATAGCGACGATGCTGGCACAGTCGCGGCGCGCGCCATGGGCGAAGGCTCGGTTGCTCTGGGCCGGGATGCCAGCACCGGCATGAACGCCAGCGGAGGGGTCGCGATTGGTGATGCTGCCAACGCAGGAACCACGCGCACAATCGCAATCGGTCAAACAGCGAGTTCCACCGGAACCTCGGCCATCTCCATCGGCTCAGGTGCGAGTGCCGCCAATGGCAATGCCATGGCGCTTGGCTTGAACTCAGTCGCCGGGGGTTCCGGTTCGATTGCGGTCGGACGAACCAGTTCGGCTCAGGGTTCCGACGCGGTTGCTATCGGCTCTCAATCGGAAGCGGATGGCCAGGGTGCCACTTCGATCGGCGAAAACAGCGAAGCGATTGGCGTGTTTGCCACATCTGTGGGCGCATTCGCCATGGCCAGCGCAGACGATGCAACCGCGATTGGCAAGTTCGCCCAGGCCAGCGCCACAGGGGCGGTGGCGCTTGGCGGCGATGGTGAAGATCTGAACAATGAAGGTGCGCGCGCGACTCAGGTCGATGCGACGGCTCTCGGCGCCGATGCCATTGCCGGACACCAGAATTCGGTCGCGCTCGGTGCGGGTTCGACGACCAATGGTATCGATGTGGTATCGGTCGGCAATACGGGGCTGAAACGCCGGATCACCAACGTCGCCGACGGCACCGATGATACTGACGCCGTGACGGTGGGTCAGCTCAGCACAGCGATTGCCGGTGTGTCGGTTACCGGTTCACCCTATATCGCGGTGAATTCCAGTGGCACCGCCGCATCGGCGGGCGGCACCAATGCGGTCGCAATCGGAAACGACACCAGCGCCTCCGGTGTGGGAGCCATTGCGCTTGGCGGGGATGGGAATGACGATGACACTGGCGGTGTCCTCGGCGCGCAATCGCTTGGCACGCAGACGACGGCAATCGGGGCAGATTCTTTTGCCGCCGGGTTGAATACGACAGCGCTCGGCTCAAACACCCTGGCAGTCGGCGTGCAATCGACGGCTGTCGGGTCGGGGGCAGGAGCCACCGGAGTCGGTGCACTGGCCTTTGGTGCGTTTGCTCAGGCGCAAGGCACCTTCTCGACCGCACTTGGCTACAACAGCTTTGCGCAAGTCGATCGCTCTACCGCCATCGGCAACACCGCTCAGGCGACCGGGGTGCAATCGACCGCCATCGGCTTTGGCACGCGCGCTCGCGGTGCTGATTCCGCTGCCATCGGTTCAGGCGCAGTGGCCGATCAGGCGAATGCGACCGCAGTGGGTACAGGAGCGACCACCACCGCTGCCAATCAGGTCGCACTGGGCGGCACGGGCAGCGCGGTTCGGATTGGAGACATCGACGCATCTACACTGGCACAAACTGGACCAGTTGATGTCGTGACAGTTGATCAGAACGGAACGCTCGGCCGACAACAGGTCGCGACCGCAGCGTCGGTGCAGAATGTACGCACGTCACTCAACGCTCTGTCGCAAGTCTCAGATGCGCAGTTCGGCCAGTTGGAGAATAGCGTCCTGGCGCTCGATGGGCGCGTCTCTGGCCTTGAGTTTCAACTCCAAAATGTCGATCAGCGGCTAACCGGCGGGATCGCTGCGTCAATGGCACTGGGCGGCCAAATGGTCGTACCCGACAGCAACGTCTCCTTCAGCCTAAACGCTTCGACTTATCAGGGCGAGCAGGGCTTTGCGGGATCGGTTTCTGTTCGCGCGACTGAGCGGATCTACATCTCCGCAGGCGTCGCCGGTTCAACTGCGCCGGACAGCACCGGTGGCCGGGTGGGTGTCGCTTTCGGGTTCTGATCACGGTACCAAGAAGGGTCGGTACGCGCAGCCGATGTTCCGCGCCGACCCTTCACCCCCAATTTTCGGCGGGGTGCACCCAATTTTCGCTCAGCCTCTGGCCGCTGCGAAGGACTTGCGGCACACTCAATCCATGCTCGCCGAACGAGAAAGTGAATTGGCACATTTGACCAACCTGCTCGAAACGGCGGGCAAGAGTGGCCACGTCGTCGCGATTGGAGGCGAAGCAGGGATCGGCAAAACCGCTCTATTGCGCGAATTCACTCAAAAACTCCCAGACCGATATGATTGCATCTGGGGCATGTGTGACGCGCTTTTCACCCCGCGCCCACTCGGGCCGGTACACGATGTAGCAGCAATGCTTGGCGGACTTGGCGAAGACTGGCGCACAGAAGGCGGCACGGCGTTGTTTTCGCGGCTTCTCGCGCATCTTGCCGATTGTCCTAAGCCCATGGTCTTGATCCTCGAAGACGTACACTGGGCGGATGCAGGAACCCTAGATTTCATCCGGTTCCTGGGCCGGAGGATCGCTCTATGCCGCGTGTTGCTGATTGTCAGCTATCGCAATGATGAACTGGGCCGAGATCACCCACTCCTGAGAGTGTTTGGCGACATTCCAAGCGCGCAGATGGACCGGATAGAGCTGAGGTCGCTTTCGCTGGCTGCCGTGGCCCGGCTCGCCGACGAGAGTGGCCGAGACGCTCAGGACCTGCTCGCCATCACAGGCGGCAACCCGTTCTTCTTGTCCGAAATACTCGCGGATCGCGAGGCTGGTCGGCAAGTTCCGGTCTCGGTCCAGGATGCCGTGAACAGCCGCCTCGCCCGGTTGTCGAACGCACACATCCGGCTGCTCGAAGCGATCAGCATCATCCCTGTCCCAATCGACCCACAATTGCATTGCGGCTGGATCGAGGGGCACGAAGCTTTGCTGCAGGATTGTCTCGATCTATCGATCCTCGTGGAGGACACAGAAGGGCGCATCCGATTCCGCCACGAACTGGCCCGGCTTGCGACCAGCCACCGGTGCTCTTCCATTGATCTGCGCAACCTGCATCATCAGCATTTGACCTTCATGCTGGGCCAGCCCGAGCAATACGATGCCGGGGAATTGCTCCATCACGCACGGGGCGCTGCCAACGCTGAAAAGGTGCTGGAATTCTCACCTGTTGCGGCAGAGAAAGCCGCCGAGCTCGGTGCGCACAAGGAAGCAGCGGACTATCTGGAAGCGGCTCTGGAATACATCGACGAAGCCGAACCCGAAGAAGCCGCCCAGCTCTATCAAAGCTGGGCCTACGAAGCGGCGATTTCGCACCGGATTGACGACCGAGTGATCGAAGCCCGTCGGCACGCGCTGACTATGTGGCGCGCGCTGCAGCGATCGGACAAAGTCGCCGAGAACTTGCGCCATCTTTCGCGGCTGCACTGGTATCGCGGCGAAGCAGTCCAGGCAAACCGGTACCTCGACGACGCGATCGCGCTGCTCGAAAAAGCAGGCGATACCAATCGCTTGGCCCTAGCCTATTCGATGCGTTCACAAATGCACATGCTGGCCAGCCGCATGGATGAGGCGATTGAATGGGGGCAGAACGCGTTGAGCCAAATCGGCGACGCTTCTGTCCCGGAAGTGGAAGTTCACGCGCTGAACAATATCGGCACTGCGCGGCTGTTTCTGGGCGATACGAAGGGGTTCGATGATCTCCAGAAAAGCCTCGAGATCGCGCTGGAGCACAACCTTCAAGAAGATGCAGCGCGGGTCTTCACCAACCTGTCCGAATATGCGGTCGACATGCGAAGACTCGATCTTGCCGAGGCAACTCTGAAGCGCGGGTTGGAGTTCGACACCGAACACGATCTGGACAGCTGGACGTTCTATCTGCGCGGTAGGGAAGCGCAGTTGAGGCTCGAGCAAGGGCGATTGAGGGAAGCCGAGGAAGTGTGCCGGAAGGTGATCGGGACACCGGGCCAAACCTTGCTCATGAAACTACCCGCCCGGATCATGCTAGCTCGGGCACAGGTCCGTTTGGGCGATGATGAAGCAGCGCACACGCTAGAAAAGGCTCACAAGGATGCCTTGGCAACGGGCGAGGTTCAGTATTGCATTCCGGTGCTTCTGGGCATGCTGGAGCGCGCTTGGCTTACCGATTCAGCATCGCTTGCGTCCGAAGCCAGCGATGCGCTTGCGCGAATTGATCCGGGGTGTTTCAGCCACTGGGCAAGCGCGGAGCACGCATTCTGGCTGACACTGAATGGCAGGACGGGAGCGCAAGAGGCAATAGGTGGCGATACACCGTTTGGACCCGCGATAGAGGGCGATTTTGCAGAAGCAGGGATCGCGTTTGCGAAACTGGGAGCGGACTTTCTCGCCAACCTCTGTTTCGCGCTGGCTGACAAGTCGGAGACGGTGTCGTCAGGGCTGGCTGAGCTCCATCAACAAGGCGCAAAGGCTGTGGTCACGCGGCTGACCGATCTGCTGGAGGTACGCGGCCTCTCGCGCGACGATGTGACCCTGCCGCGCGGCCCCTACCGTGCATCGCGCGAGAATCCATTTGGTCTCACGGCCAAGGAAATGACCGTTCTCGAATTTCTGTCGCAGGGGATGAGCAATGCTGAGATCGCAGATGAGATGTCTCGTTCGCAGCGGACAGTGGAACACCACGTGTCGGCAATCCTGCAAAAGCTAGAGGTTGAAAATCGTCTCGCCGTGCTGCTGAAACTGCGCGAGGAGCCTGAACTTCTTGGAGACATGAAAGCCTCAACCGCTTCCATTCGATAAGTCCAATCTATCGTATCGCGGACTGGCTGGAGTGAAAGTTAGGTGGTCCAGCCGCAAAAATTGGGGGCCTGCACCGATGACGCAGGCTCGCGCCCTCCGCATCCTTTCCGGGATTTGTAATCACCCGGAGAACCCCGATGCGCCCCTATCGTTTTCTTATCAGTTCGCTCTTGCCCTTGCTGGCGATCGGCGCAGGTTCCCATGCCATTCCCGCCGCTGCGCAAACATCCAAGATCGACCAGCTCGAACAAAACCTGCGGCAGGAATTTCAGCGGCAGTTTGTCGGCTATTCGGTAGCCATTGCCCGGCACGGCAGGGTCAGGCGCACACTCATTTCCGGCCTCGCCCGGCGCGATGCTGATGGACGAAAAGTGTGGGGGCCACGCACCCGCGGCAATGTCGCCAGTGTTTCCAAATCGATCACCGCGATCGCGGTTCTGCAGGCGCTGGAAGCCAACGGGCTGACAATCGAGGCACCCATCGCGCCTTATCTGCCCTCTGGCTGGACCCGTGGCCGCGGCTTTCGCAACGGTCAAAGCGTTACGTTCCGCCAGCTGTTGACCCACACATCCGGCATGAATCAGCGCTTCCTACAGCTCAAAGCCAATGGCAATGAAGGTCCGTGGGGCAACGACTGGGACGGCTTGAAATTCGCCGTCGAAAAGGGTGTCGCCGCGCGGTTCCTCGGTCCAGACAAGTACGCGGCGGGCAACCGCAGCTACAAGAACGCGAACTATGCGCTGTTCCGAATAATCGTGCCGAAGTTGTGGCGTATGGCTCAGGGATCCGATGGCTCCGGCGTGCGCAAAGCCAATCATGGCGCGCTGTTCGCGCTCTATGTTGGCGAACATGTCATGGTCCCCAGCGGCGTACAGGGTGCGAGCTGCACCGAACCGGCCAATGGCGGTCATGCCTATGCGTATGACTGGAACGATCCCACCGGCGCGGGATCGGCATTCAATGGCACCCTGCAAAACTGCGGTGCGCATGCGGGTTGGAGACTTTCGGCACCGCATCTCGCCCGGATAGCGGGTCGCGCTGACTGCAACTCGGCCAACAACTGGCCAGGTGACAAGAAACTGCTTTCACCTGCGGCCTGCTTTGCCCGCACGGTTCGAAAGCTTGGCTGGGACGATGGCTCCAATGGCTCCAGCGACCGAACCAAGAACCGTTACTGGCATGGGGGCATGTTGTTCTCCCGTTCAGAGAAACCCCGCCGCGCAATTCAGAGCTGCATGGTGGTTTTGCCCGACGGTTTCTCAGTCGGCGCGATCGCCAATTCCGACAGCCGGGATGACCAAAGAGTGTGCGGCAAGATCCTCGACGCAGCCACTTTCCTTTGACCTCCCACCCGATCGAAAGACTGACGCTATGACTCATCCAACCATCGAAGCGATCCGCCCTGCTCTTCTCCTTGGAAGCAACGCGGCCCTAGCTATCGGCCTGTGCGCGTCACAATCTGTCGCCGCGCAGGATCGCCCCGATTTCCAGTCGCCGACGCATTGCGGACAGGTCTGGGATGTTTCGACATACGGTCCGCCGGGACGAAATCACGCGCCTGATCCCGACAGTCTCGATTTCGCGATGCGCGATGGCGACGGGCGAAACATCAGCCGTGATCAGCCGGTCTTGGCCAGCGCGGCCGGTGTCGTGCGCATAGACCGGACCTTGGGCAATGGCCTGCGCTACATCATGATCGATCACGCAGGCGATTGGCGCACGCACTACCTGCACGTCGCCGAAGAGGAGGGGCAGCCGCGACTGGCGGAAGGTCGGCGCGTGGCGATGGGCGAGGTGATCGGACGCACCAGCGACACCGGATCTTCGACATTGCATATTCACTATACCCAAGTGCGCGGCGTTACGCTGGATCAGGAAGGGCTGGATGAGGCCGGGTTCTGGGACAAGATGGGGGACGGAGAGGCCGTGCGGGCTGTCTTCGACGGAACCCCGGTAGACACATATCAGGCAGATACGAGTTCTTGGGGCCGGTGGGGCGACGACAATGCCGAAGATATCCGCTCGCACAATTGCCCCGGCAATCGCTTCCTTAGCTGGAGGGAGGGCGGTAAGCGCTTCTTCCTGAGATACCGGCCCACCAATGGCCGCATCCGGATCAATCGGTTCGATACCGTATCAGGTACGGAGACGACGCAGACACTTCAGGCCGATTGGGGACAAGGCTGGACCAGCTTCATCGACTTCCTCCCTAATGGATCGAACCGCCGCCACATTATGGGCTACAATTTTGCCACTGGCGCGGTCGGTTTCTGGGAGATCGTCCCCGGCGCGGCGACCATCACGAAGCTCAACGAGGTTCAGGTCTACGCGGGCTGGACCCACATGGAAAAGCTCAAGATCGCCGATCAGGATCACCTGATTTCGTACGATTCCCGGTATGGCCATTTCAACGTTGATCGGATCAACCGGGCGTTCACTGGTTTCGAGTCCGCGCTAAAGACCAACCTAGGCAAAGGGTACACACAGATCGTTCCCTATTGGGAGGGGAACGATCGATACCTTCTGCTCTACAAGGGCAGCACCGGCGCGGTTCGTATCGTCCGCCTGACCCGATCCGGAACCGAGGTGGATGCAACAACAACATGGTCGGCGACAAGGGCAAGCGGCTGGACACACATGACTACCTTGCCGAGGGGAGGAAAGATGTACCTTTTCGGATACCGCTCAGACACCGGCAAAGCCAAGCTGTGGGAACTGCAAGCAGGAGGCAGCGGCCTGACCAGCGTGCGCGACCTCAACTGGAGCTCTGACTACTCAACGATCACACCATTTTCGCAGGGTGGAGCCGGACATCTACTGGTCCAGAAAATCGGCGACGGAACCACCAAGACGGTTCGCCTCAAGAACGATCTTTCCGGCTTCAGGACGGTGATGAACGGATCGTGGGCTACAGGTTGGCGCTGAAAAACACGCGCGCAAACGAGTGCTTAGCGCTGCACGCGTCCTGATCCGTCGCCGCTCATCAGTTTTTCGACCTCGGGAACCGTAACCCGATTGAAGTCGCCCATGATGGTGTGTTTCAGCGCGCTTGCAGCCACTGCGAACTCGAGGCTCTGCTGGCGATCCTCATAGGCATTAAGCCCGTAGATCAGTGCTGAGGCAAAGCTGTCGCCGCCGCCAACGCGGTCGACAATGTCGGTTAGCTCGTACTTCTTTGACAGCATGAAGCCATTTTCACGGGTACGCAGGCAGGCCGACCAGTTGTTGCGGTCGGCACTAAGGCTTTCACGCAAGGTGATCGCGATCGTGTGCATGTCCGGATAAATATCCAGCACCTTCTGACCCAGCGCTTCGTATTTGGCGGTGTCGAGTTCGCCCGATTCCACGTCCACATCAACGCTGATGTCGAGCGACTTCTGGCAGTCTTCCTCATTGGCGATGCCGACATCGACGTACTTCACCAGCTCGCGCATCACTTCAGGAGCGGTCTTGCCGTACTTCCACAGCTTGCCGCGGAAGTTGAAGTCGCACGAGACAGTGACGCCCGCTTCCTTGGCCGCTTTTACGCAAGCCATGGAGAGATCAGCCGCCGATTGGCTCAGTGCGGGAGTGATCCCGGTGATGTGAAGCCATTGGGCACCCTTGAATATGGTCGGCCAATCGAACTCATCCATACCTGCGTTGCAGATCGAGGAGTTGGCGCGGTCATACACGACCTTGGACGGACGTTGGTTAGAGCCCGTCTCGAGGAAGTAAATTCCGACCCGGTCGCCTGACCGGCTGACATGGGCGGTGTCCACGCCGAACTTGCGCAGTTCCATGACTGCGTTTTCGCCGATGTCATTATCGGGCAGCGCGCTCACAAATCCCGCGTCGAGACCGTAATTGCTCAGCGCAACCGCGACATTCGCCTCGCCTCCGCCAAATGTCGCCTCAAACTCGGGCGATTGGAAGAAGCGTTGATGCCCCGGCGTTTTCAGCCGCAGCATGATTTCACCGAACGAAAGGAACTGAGTCATGGGGAGGAGCTCTGTTTGAAGTTGTGAGGAAGGTTGCAGCGTTTACGAAAACGCCAAGCCGCCATTGATGTCAATATTTGCGCCGGTGATGAAAGATGCTTCCTCCGAAGCGAGATAGGCAACGAGGTTGGCTGTTTCCTCGGCACGCCCCTGACGCTTTAGAGGCGTCGAATTGGCGACATTCTCACGCGCGGCGTCTGGCGTAAACTTGTCGTGGAAAGTCGTCGCGATCATGCCAGGGCAAAGCGCGTTGACCCGGATCCCCTGCGGCCCGAGTTCCTTTGCAAGCCCGCGAGTAAAGGTCATCACAGCGCCTTTCGACGTTGCATAAGCAATCGCGCCGCCACCGCCACCATCGCGGCCAGCAAGGCTGGCGAGGTTCACGATGGCCGAACCTTCGCCCATCAAAGGCGCGGCTGCTTTGCATGCCAGGAAGGTCGATGTGACGTTCAACTGCATGACAAAGTTGAAAAACTCCTCATCCATCTCGTCGAGCTTTTTGCGCGCAACCATTCCGCCTGCATTGTTCACTAGGATGTGAATGCTGTCGCCGAAAGCCTCGCGCGTCGCGGCGATCAGTGCATCAACGTCGGCCGGTTTTGTAACGTCGGCCTTTACCGCGACGCCTTTGCCACCAGCGGCTTCGACAGCGGCGACGGTCGCGTCCGCGTCTGCCTGATTGCTGTTGTAGTTCACAACAACGCTGGCACCTTCACTGGCAAGCTTGACGCACACCGCCCGACCAATGTCGCGGCTGCCGCCTGTAACCACTGCCACTTTGCCTGCAAATTTCATGTCGTTGTTCCCCGTCTGGAAATTGGTGATGGCACTAGGCCGTTTTTGGTTGAGTAGGTTTCAATGGTTTGATCTCGGGGCACAGGACGAGCACCGAAAGCACGGTCATAATCGCCAGACCAGCGCCGACAAGAAATGCCGGTGTGTAGCTGTTGACGGTTATAACCGGGATCAGGAAATTCAAGAGCACGACGGCGAGCTTTGCAGCCGTTCCAGCAAACCCCGCAAGCGAACCGACCGATTTCCCGCTGTAGAAGTCACTTGGCAGTGTCTGGATATTGCCGACCGCTGTCTGAAATCCGAACAGGATCACGCCCATGATCAGAACCGCAGTAAGCGGCGTGGACGCCATTGTCGTTAGCAGCAGCGAGACGAGCATGATGACGCCGCCCAGCGTGATAACAGTTTTGCGCGTGCGGTTGACAGTCCACCCTGCTTTCAGGCGATTGCCCGCGAGCAATCCGCCAAACCAGGCGCCAAACATTGCCCCGACATAGGGAATCCAAGCATAGACAGCGATCTCTTCGACGCCGAAGCCGTAGGTGTTGAGCAGGTAGATCGGAAGCCAGCCAACGAACAACCACCAGATCGGATCGATGAAGAAGCTGGCGAGGATGACACCCCAGCTTTCCTTGCGAGTGAGGATTTCCTTCGTATCAGGCGCGTAGTCGGCGACCTCGTTGGTCTCGACATTGCGCTGTCCCGTCAGGATGTATTCGCGTTCCTCGGCGGTGATCCAGGGGTGGGCATCGGGACCGGATTTGTAGACGATCATCCACGGCACCAGCCACAGGAAGCCGAGCAGGCCGATAGCGACAAAGGTTGCCTGCCAGCTGCCGAGCCACACGAACAACAAGCCAATGATCGGAGCGGAGACAATCCCGCCAATCGCAGCACCTGAATTGAAGATGCCCTGTGCCAGCGCCCGCTCATTTATCGGGAACCACTCGGCATTGGCCTTGGTCGCGCCCGGCCAGTTTCCGGCTTCGGCGACACCCAGGATCGCACGGAAGATGGCGAAGCTCAGCAATCCGCGTGCAAAGGCGTGCAGAATAGTCGCAGCCGACCAGACGACGATCGAGAGGATGAAACCCATCCGCGTCCCGATCCAGTCGAATATCTTGCCGAAGATCGACTGGCCGAATGCGTAGGCAAAAGTGAAAACGTTGAGAATGATCGCGTAATCGAATTCGGTCAGCTCAAGCTCTTTGGAAATCTCTGGCCAAAGAAAACCAAGCGCACCGCGATCAATGTAGTTGATCACTGTCGCAACCGCGACGAGGATGACTATCCAGTAGCGAAGTTTGCCCTTCATCATGATCAGTCACCCTGTCCTAGGAAGTCTTCGCGAGCAGGGCTGAACGTGTCGATCAGCACGCCGGCCTCGAGACAGACAGCGCCATGATCAAGGTGCGGTGCGATGTAGAAGCAGTCCCCTGCCCCGAGCACGCGCTTTTCGCCATCGATGAAGACTTCAAATGAACCGCTTTCGACATAGCTCGATTGGCTGTGGCGATGTGCGTGCACCTGGCCAACGGCGCCTTGCTCGAACCACACACGCACGATCATGATCTCGGGACCATAACCGAGTATCTGGCGGCTAATCCCGTCTCCAAGATCTTCTTTCGGCGTCTCCTTTGCGACCACAAAGGGCGGGCTCGCCTCGCTCACCAAAGTTGCCATTCTCAGTTCTCCCCTCCGGTGAGTGCGACCACAGCTGTAAACCCCATCCAGGTAATTTCCTCGCCATCAAGCGAGACGGAATGCGCCTGCTCGGGATTGGGATCATGCGATACTGCGATCGCGAAGCGCTGCCCTGATTTCAAGGTCAGGCGCACGATGTCGTTCTTGCCAATTTGGTCATGCGATAGATCAGCGACGCGGCTGCGGCTTGAAACGGTTTGTTCCGCCGCGCCGTCATACTTGCCATGCGCTTCAAGCAGGCTGGCGAAGCTGGTGCCGCCAGACTGGCGATCGGCACGAAGCAGAATCAGCGGCTCGCGGCGCAAGTTGAATTCAGGATCGTTCGCCCCGCTTTCACCCAGGATCACGCCAAGCGGCCCATCGCTTGCAAAACGATAGGTGTAGAACCGGCCGTCGAGAATCCAGGTGAGCGCGCCCTTGCCGTCCTGCTCATCAGCGACGGCATCAACCCAGATGTGTTGGTAGCCGCTGTCCTCACCTAAAACGGGTCGTTCCGCGACGTTCGTCTTGGCCGCGAAGTCGAATTCCATGATGTGGCCGCTGTAGTGCAGCGGCAGATCATATTGGTGAGAATCGGGGCTGTTCGCTCGAACCAGATCCAGCACTAGCGGCGCTTCCAATCCGGGAATGTCCGGCATCAAAAGCGTCCGGCGGATTGTCACACGGTCATATGCAGTTGAAATCTCTGCGCTCGATACCTGTAGTCCGGCCTGGTCGGAGAAATAGAGCTGTTCCGGCCAGACTGCGCTCGCCGCCTCCACCTCGCCATCAAAGTGGCTGCGTTCGTCCACGACCAAAGTGTTGTGCGCAATCGACGATTTGGCCCAAGTCGTGTTCTCAGGTAGGTAGCGCCCGCCCGCCTTCGCTTCGATATTGAGGAAGCGCGCCGCGCCGTAATCGCGGACGATCTCGTTACCATTGTCGTAGAATTGCCAGGCAAGTTTATCGAAGTGCCCGTGGCCCATGCCTTGGGCAGTGTTCTTGGCGATCAAAGCTGAACTTGGTTCACCCTGAGCATTGCCGGCACCCTGCCGAAGTACCGCCACGGCCCCTTGGCTGCCATCCGGCCCATCGCTGAGCAGCATCGAACGGAATGGGAAGCCTTCGGCCTTGCCCGCCGCCAGATCACTCGCGACCATCAAGCCGTTCTTGCTCAGAACCGTGCGCGCTTGAAAATCAGCCACTGACAGCAAGGACGGATCGCGCGTCTGTGCGTAAGCGATCGCCACGCCATCATAGAGTTCGGCAGTCCTTAGGCTCTTGTCACGGATCGCGTCGTTGAACGGGAAAAAATAGCCGCGATAGCTCTGCTGAACAGTCGTCCGCAGCGCCTTCAGCAGAATGCCGTCGCGATGCTCGAATATCTTGCGTTCGGGCTCGTTGCGCTCGATCGCGTCGGCAAACACCATGAACGGCAATAAAGCGAACCGCTGGTAATACGGCCCTTCGGTGTAGTATCCATCCGGCGAAAACAGCAGCTCTGTCTGGCGCAGAAACCCGGTTTCGCCGCTCTTGTCCGATCCCAGGAGCGCAATGTCGACCATGTCCTGATCGTCAAGCAGGTAACCGGTCATGCCGACGCCCGCCGTGGCCCAGGTCGCGTGGTTGTGAATTCGGTTGAACGTGTGCTCGGAATCCACCGACATGAACTTCACGGCTGGACGGAACACATCGTCGTCGATCCGCTGACGCTCAGCATCGGAAAGCGTATCGCGGATGTCGCCATAGCCTTGCACCGCATGGACCAGCCACATCGCATCGTTGAGCACCTGCCAAAACAGGCGTCCGACATTCTGGTTGGCCTTGGCTGGGTGATCGCCGAGCGTCGGATAGAGGTCCGCATATTCGAGCAGCATGTCGCGGACGTAGTCGCGGTAGCGCTGCTCACCAGTAACCTGGAACAATTGCCCGCCAAGATAGATCGCGCGGAAATTCCGCTTGTGCTGTTCGTGTGTGTAGCCACCGCCCGGATCCTTTGGCTGAGGCACGACGACGCCGTCCGCCATCATCCCGTCAACGAAAGTCTTCGCGAGCTGAAGCTCGGCAGCGTAAAGCGGTGGTAACGCATCGGCGGAGGCGCTGGCCGTGCTCGTGTGATCGTCAGCCCGCGCAGCCTGCGGCATGGCAACTAAAGCGAACGACGCGGCCAAGAATGCAGCGCGCATCACTGATCAGCGCCTTCAGCGAAAATGTTGTCTGCCAGCACCGCCCGATGTTCACCGTCGTAGTTGAGTTCTTCAAGAGCGAAGCCCGGCGTACCAACAAACTGATTACCAGTGATCGCGGTCTTCGGCGTTCCGACAGTATGCACAACGCGGAAAGGCGCGGACAAAGCGACCATATTTCGGCTTACATCAGCAATCTGAACCCCATGCAGGTTGAGCGAAGCACCCGAACCATTGGTTGCGGCCTTGCCGGCTTCGGCAATCTGATTGCCCGAGAATCTTACGAACGGTCCAAACGTGCTTTCATCGCGCCCACCGCGATAGACGTCCGCGATCGGCCCGCCCACATTCGCAAAATTGCTGTCGACGATATCGAGATACTCGACATTGTACTGTCCGAAATCCTCGGTCTCGGCCGCAGCAGAGATCACAGTGCCGGTAATGTCGACAAAGCTGCTGTTGCGGATGCTGACGCGGTCAGCGAGCGAGCTTTTGCCTAGCGTGAGGACATTGAAGGACTTGTTGACCACCAGTCCGGTTACCGTGACGCCGTCCATCTCGATCTGCATGTTCGATTTGATCGGATATGTGGTGGTGCGGATTGCAGAATTACCAACCGAGTCCGGAGCAAGAGCGCCGTCGATTGTCAGGTTAGCAAGCTGAAGGTTCCCGCCTTCGCGCAGCTCGATCAGCGTTGGACGAGTGAACATGATGGTCGGTGGCTCGGCACCCTCTGCGGACGCACCTCTGATCGTCAGCGCCTTGTCCAACGGGATCGAACGGTTGGCGATGTATTCACCGGCTCCAAGCTCAAGCACATCGCCGTTGCCAGCGGCCATTGCCGCCTCGACTAGTGTGTCTTCGCCCGGCGCAACAGTGATAACCTTACCGGATGACCCAAAGATGCCTTCGTCGCCAGACTTTGCGTACCATTTGACGCCCACCTGATCGAGTGCAACCGGCTTGAGATCGCGCGGAGCACCAAGATCAGAAAGTGCAGGATCTACCGGGTAAAGCAGGCCATTCTCTGCGCGCTCGAATTCAACCGGGGCAAACTCGACCTTGTCGGCCAGCTCGCCCTCAACTTCTCCGGCAGCCAGACGGTTTCCGCTAAATTCAATGCCGGAAATGTCGTCATAGGCTTCAAGGAAGTACTCTCCCTCGATCCCGCCGAGCAGGTTGTTCAAAAACGTGCTGTTACTTGGCGCGGCGGAACGCTCTTCGTCCGCGCCCACATTGAAGGCCACACGGCGGCTGTCGACGATGGTGTTATTCTCGATCCGAGCCTTGTCGACCACGACATAGCGATTGACCGGCGAGTTCGGCACGCCGTTCATCACTGCAAGCGCGCTGGAGAATGCCTCGCCTCGCAAGCCCTCCATGTAATTGCCGCGCACCGTTTGGCCGCGATTGATGACGCGGATGCCGCCGGTGTAGTCCTTGCCATGACCGAAGAAGACATTGCGCTCAACGATGTTGTCATCGCCGTGGCGCAGCGTCAGCGTCCCACGTGAACGCAGGAAAACGTTCCCGCGAAAAACATTGCCGCCCGACTTGGAAGAGATGATCTCGACCTCGCCATCGGTGCGGTCGAAGATGTTGTTCTCAACGATCGTTTCGGAGCGGTGCATCGAATAACGGCTCGTGCCGATCCGCAGGGTTTCACCACCGTTGGAACCAAGCACCGGGCGCGGCCCGAAGTAGTTGTGGTCGATACGGTTTCCGTTTTCGCGGCTTTCCTCGCTGTCGAGCCGCACCGCAAGCGTCACACCCTTGTTGGTTTTACCAACCATGTGGTTGTGATCGAAACGGTTGTTCTTGCCGTAAATGCCGACCCAGTAATCGCTTTCATACCGGTCGGGCTTGCTGAAATTGTCGATCACAACCTCAGTGACGCGAGAGTTCCTCGTAATGTCTGTTTTTGTGCGGCGGAACGAAACGACTTCACCGCGAGGGCTGTAGCCGTCTTTAAAGACCAGCCCGCTAACGAGGATGTACTCCCCGCCAATACGGAGACTTGATTGCCCTGTCAGGAATACCCTGCCTGGCTCCTCTGAGGTGACTGTGATTGGCGAACCTTTACGGCCCTTGCCGGTGATCACCAGCTCGAAATCGCGCCATTCGCCATTGGCCAGGACGATAACATCGCCAGCCTCAATCTGCTTCAACGCGTGGGCGTACTCATTCTGATCGCGGACGAAATATCGCTCAGCTAGCGCTGGCGAAGCGCCAAGCAACACAGCGAGCAGCACAAGGCACAGCCTTGTCATCATCCCAACAATCCCCTCGTCCTATTTTTATGGATTTGGACTATACGTGTCAGGAAAGCGCTGTCAATCAATCTGGCATGTTATTTAGGTATTTTTTGTATAACCAGTTGGCCTAGCCAATTTTCGCGGACGCGGTGAAGCGCTCACGGCTCTTGAGCACTTGCTCTTGCACCTCTTCGAGAGCCATCCGCTCGGTCGCATCGAGCATTGCCTCGATCAGTCGGTGGAAGTGCTCCCGCATTGCATTTCGTGCACTGGCCGGATCGCGGTCGCGCAGCGCAAAGAAGATTGCTTCATGCTCGGCCGTTCTGGATGCTGCGTCATGTACACAGACTGCTTCGTAGGTCGCTTTGACGTCGGGCAGTTCTTCTCGCATCCGCCACAATGTCGTCACCGTGTGCATCATTGCTGCGTTGTTGGACGCCTCGGCAATTGTGCGGTGAAACTCTTCATCAGCCTCATTCGCAGCATCCTCGTCCCCAGTCCGCATTTGCTCGACCAGCTTTTCAAGGCGGGCAATACCGTCATCGGAAATATTGTGTGCTGCCAGCGCGGCCGCTTCTGATTCAATCAGTAGTCGCGCTTCAGTCACCTCGAACGCGCTTGCACCGGGCAATGCCGTGCGACTTTCAGGTTCGCTCTCGCTGACATAAACGCCGGAGCCGGTCTTGATCTCCAACCGGCCAATCGCCTGAAGCGCGATCTCGGCCTCGCGGATGGTGACACGACTGACTCCCAAACGCTCGGCGAGCTCACGCTCTCCGGGAAGCCGCGTTCCAGGAGGAAACGCACCCTCTTCGATCAGACCGGCAATCTGCTCGGCCACGGATTGGAAAAGTCGCTTACCGTTCATGCTCACCCTTTGCTGCTGATCCGAGCTTACCTCTCCGCCCTGGGGAACTCCTTAAATACCACCTTGACGCCAGTCAAAGCGGTCGACTGCCGCCGCAGACCCCCACCTGCGGCGGCAGCCAGGTGCGGGTCAG
Organism: uncultured Erythrobacter sp.; assembly: GCF_947499705.1. Classification (NCBI taxonomy): domain Bacteria; kingdom Pseudomonadati; phylum Pseudomonadota; class Alphaproteobacteria; order Sphingomonadales; family Erythrobacteraceae; genus Erythrobacter; species uncultured Erythrobacter sp. Next base: position 2,309,180 of record NZ_CANMPJ010000001.1, read on the forward strand.
AACTTGACCCGCGCCCCTACGAAATAGCGAGGTCCATAAACCTGGATCGCACCGAAATCGTCCGGCGCCCCGCGGAAGTTCGTCCGCGGTTCGTTGAAAAGGTTGATACCTTCTGCCGTGATGCGAACATTGTCGTTCAGTTCGAAGGAAACGCGTGCCTCGAACACACCGACATCGTCAACGTAGCGGATACGTCCAGGCGTTGAGATGAACTGCTGGAAATACTCGCTGCGATATTTGTAGACGCCCTGGAAATCGAACGGACCGATCTCGTAATAGGCCTGCGCAGAAAGCACATGCTCAGAGAAACCGAACAGGTTTGAAGGCGGGATCAAACCGTTACTGACGCTGGTCGAACCATCGGCATTTACTGTTGTGATCGCGCCGAGTGTGTCGTCCTCAAACTCGAAATCCGAGTCCGCGTAGTTATAGCTCAGCTTGAAGCCCAACCCGTCCAGCGGCGCGGGAAGATAGTTGAAGCTGTGTGCAGCCGTGATTTCGATTCCGTAGATCGTGCTTGTATTGTTGTTGGTGTCGATTGAGGTGACCAACAGGTCAGCGCTTTCACCGCCGACGTTGAAAGTTTCGAACAAGCCAACCGTTTCGAAACCACCGTTGAAGCTCTTGTAATAAGCGTTGAACGCCAGAATTGTATCGTCATTCGGATACCATTCGAGGCCAGCGTCAACATTCCATGAAAGCAGCGGATCAGTGGCCGGGTTACCGGTCGCAGAAACGTTGTTCACACCGCCCACCAGGGCCTCTTGCGGCGTCGCGAAATCATCATTGTCGTTGATGTTGATGATCCGTCCATCGCCCAACTCGGATGGGTCCGGACGCGAAAGCGCGCGGTAGACTGCAAACCGCCCAAGTAGATCGGGCTGGAATTCTGCAACGAGGTTCAAGCTGGGCAGGAACTCGGTGTATGACGCAATAGAATTGCGTACAATCAGATTGTTCGGGTCTTCTACCAAAGCAAAGCTTGCGACGCCTTCGTCGTCGATCTCACTGATTTCAATATCAAGCGCAGTACGGAAACCGCGGGAGCGAACCGAAGTGTTGACCACCCGGACGCCAACATTCCCGCGAACAGGCATGTCACCAAACTCGGTGTCAAAGTTTGCCTGCACATAGCCGGCCCAGCTGCGTTCGGTCACATCTGTGTTCTGGATCGAGTCGAAGTCACCGGTCGGGAAGATGATGTTCCCGTCGGCATCGAATTCGAGGCCCGATGGATCTTCACGTTCCAGCACCCGCGCGATGCAGCGCGCATCGAATGTCGCGAAAGTGTTCGACGTGCCCAGCACATTGCCGTCCAGATCGACATTGGTGATCAGCGCGTTGCCGCCGGATACGGAGGAAAGAAAGCCGCTTTCCGGGAAGGCCGTGCGACATTCGCGGTTAGCCACTGCCAGCGCGCCTGTTCCATCCGTATCGTTGTAGTTGTTCTCAAACCGGCTGGTGCCGTTCGAGGCCCCGGGAACGTCACGATATACGAGTTCCTGATACCGGGTACCGGCCTGGACCGAGTTGAAGAACCCATCCATTTCGTATTCGACATCGCCACGGACCGCCCAAACGCTGTTGAACCGATCCTGCTCAAGATCGGCACGAAGGCGCGGATCGTTGGCAAACAGATCGTAATTCGTCACGTCGAAATTCTGGGTGACAAAGTTGAGCGCCTGTGAACCATTCTGGCGGATCAGGACAGCCGTTTCAACGCGGTCGTCTGTACCGTTTGTACGGCCCGCGTTAGGCGTTTGGTCGCTTTCAAACGCCTCTGGGAAGAACGGATTGCCGTTGGCGTCCGTATTGCCCTCAATGCTTTCGCCATCCTCGGTGCGAAAGCGGATCTGCACCGCTTCTTCGATCCGCTGAGTACGCGAATAGGAAGCGTCGAGCGAGAGCTTGAGCCGGTCGGTGACTTGAGCGTCGAGTGACAGTCCGCCGCCGTAATATTCTTCTTCGCGCTCGAGATATTCGCTGACCGCTTCGACGCGCTGCTCGTTGGTGAACTGACGCAGCGCTCCGCTTTCGGTGAAGAGCAAATCAAAGCCTTCGATCCGGTTGGGATCGCCCGGCCCGTCAATCCGTCGGCCTTCGGCGAAGTTCAAATCGCTGCGCTGTTCGCGGAACAGGCGATTGGAATATTGGAAGTCGGCGTTGATATCGACGTCCGGGCTCGGCTTGAACTGGATCGCTGCGAACACGGAATCGCGCGTGTCATCGGTAATGTTTGAACGCAGCGCGTAGCTGTTGCGCGCGATCACGAAGGGCAGGTCAACGCTGCCATCCCGCAAGCCAGCGATAGTGCCACTGCTGGTATCGCAATTGCCATCGTCGAACACACCATCGCTGGTTGTGCTCGGATCGATTACGCAAGCGCGGATCGTGTTGGAGACGTTGGCCTCCTGTTCAGGGTTGGTCGACTCGTTCCGCTGAATGCCGATCGAGATACCCAACTCACCATCACCGACATTGAATTGGTCCACGTAGCTCAAAGTGCCGCGGAACCCGATATCCTGGAACCGCTGATCGGAATCGATATCGAGGTTGTCCGGGTTGATATTCGCCTTCAGCTCACCCTGAATACGGCGCTTGCCATAGTCGATGGGGCGCACCGTTTCGAGCACGATCTGTCCGGCAACGCCGCCTTCGATGTAGCTCGCGGCCTGCGTTTTGTAGATGCCGACCTTAGTGAAGAGCTCAGACGGGAATTGGCTGAAGTTCACCGACCGATCACCGCTGCCGTTGGTTGCTACACGGCCGTTGATAACCGTCGAACTCAGAAATGGACCGAGGCCACGAATCGAGATTTCGGTCGCCCCGCCCTGCTCTCGGTGAGAACCGGCGCCGGTCAGAGTTTCAAGCGCCTCACCGATCGACAGTGCAGGAAGATCGCCAATCTCATCCGCAGAAAGCGCATCGAATACCTCAGTGGCGTTGCGCTTTTCCTCAATCGAACCCTGAATGGTGGCGCGAATACCGGTAACAACAATACCGCCTTCACCCTCGGCGACGGTTGCGTCTTGGTCTTGATCTTCGTCCTGAGCCGCCGCGGGCGACGCAGCAACTGCTGTACCAGCCAACAGAGCTGCGGTGATCGAAATACGCGAAAGAGCGCCGCTACGGGCTGCGCGAAGTACCATTTTTACCCCTCCCAAGGTGTTTGAGGCACCATGGATAGAGACGCATTTCAGTAAGTCAACCAATCTGTCATACCGATATGCGCCGAGTGTCCAGACCAATTTTGGAAGCAGTGCAGCCATTTGTCCGTCGCTTCATCAAGTTGCGCTTACCAATCAGGTATTTGTGGGCGATTGAGCCTGATTTGAGTCAATTCCAGGCTGAGCATATGTGGCGAGAATGCCGCAGTTGGTACCCCAGACAGAGCGACACACGCCGCGCTATTCACAAGAATCCGAACAAACTTGGCATTACTTTTCTCATATTTTCCGCTACTTATTAATCATAATACCAATTGGTATGATACTTTTCTAGTATAGGACTGCGTATCTGGTTGACTCATGTTTAGGCCAATATATGTTCGTAACCCTAAGACCAAAAAATGGTGATGGGAGAATCTGATGGGGTACTGGAACGGGGGCGCACGCCTGCCCGCAAAAAAATCACGCATTATTGCAGGTTTGCTGACCGGGTCGGCAATTGCACTCGCGCCTGGCACGGCGTGGGCTCAGGACGCAGAAGTTGCCGACGAGTCGGCAAGCGAAGGCAACCAGATCATCGTCACCGGCATTCGCAGTTCGCTTGCGAGCGCGCTGAATGAAAAGCGGCAGGCGGACAGTCTGATCGAAGTCATCCAGGCTGAGGACATCGGTAAGCTGCCTGACCAAAACCTCGCCGAGGTTCTTGAGAACGTCACCGGCGTTCAGATCACCAGGACCGCCGGCGTTGGTACCAATGTTCAAATCCGTGGCACCGATGATAACCGCACAGAAATCAACGGTGTTGGTACTGTCGGTTCGGGTACGGGTCGTGCCGGCATTTCGTTTGAAGACGTCAACGCCGCGATCATTGCTGCCGTTGAGGTCACCAAGGCTCCGACTGCAGCCACTACGGAAGGTTCTGTTGGTGGTACGATCAACCTTCGCACCATCCGCCCCCTCGATTTGACAGAGCGTATCACTACAGTGCGCGTTCAAGGCGAATACAGTGAGCTTTCCGACACGATCAGCCCAAGAATCGCTGGCAGCTTCGGTCAGCGATGGGACGCAGGCGACGGCGAATTCGGCATAGTTCTAGCCGCCAGTTACACTGAGCAGGAAGCGACTTCATTCCGCCCGCGCGTAGACCGTGACACGCTGATTTCGGTTGGCGAGAGCGTGACATCTACTGGCGCTGCCGGTCCAGACTTTGAATATCTCGGTATTCAGTTCCTCAATCAGGAACTGGAGAATTTCGAGTTTGAGACGATCAACATTGCCGGTTCGATTGAATACGCGCCAAACGACAGCCTGAAATTCTACTTTGATGGCTTTTACAACGATCAGACGCGAAATCAGGACAGTTCGCGCATCCAGGCCTCCGGCGTGAGTAGCTTGGCTGACGAAAACGTCCCGGATACATTTGAAACCGTCAATTTCGGTTCTTTGGGCGGCGTCAATCTGGGCAGCATCCAGGCAGCGCTAACAGGCGCAATTGAGCCGAACATCGCTGATGACGATGATGATCCTAACCTGCGCTTTTCAAGTGATACAGGCGCTCGTCTCACTGAAAGCACACTTTTCAGAGTTGGTGCAGAATACGAAACGGGCCGTCTATACGCTCGCGTTCAGGCATCACAGACAAGCTCCGACACTCGCACGCCGCAATTGGACGCGACGCTCAATTTCATCAACCCCAACCCGCTCGCGCTGGACCCGTTCCTCGCAGGCAATGGGAGCAATGATAACCCGGTTCCGTTCATCTACGACTTGACTGGTGGCGCGCTGACGTTCGGTGTGAACTTCGACTCACCGTTTGCACCAACAGTGGCTGATCTGACCGATCTTAGCGGTGCCAACGTGGTGTTGGATGCGGTTACCGCAAACAACAGTCTCACCGAGAACGAAGAAACGGCAGCTCGCATCGACTTTAGTTTGGATGTCGATGATATTGTCGGCTTCATCAAATCAGTCGATTTTGGCTATCGCTACAACCAGTCTGAATCAGAGTTCACACGGATCCGTTCAACCTTTGGTACGGGCAACCTCAACAACAGCCCGTTCGGCACCGAGTTCGCGAGCCTACTCGCTTTGGGCCCTGACAATTTCGATGATGCTGACGGAAGAGCACTCGCTTTCCGCAACTTCGTGGTCGTTGATCCAGACCAGGTGGCCAGTGATCTGGATGGAGTGTTCAACACCTTGCAGGCAGCTCTCGATGGCACAGTCGGCGGCCAGGCGGCGATTGCCGGTGGTGGCCGTTTGCTGAGTGATCTTGATCCCAATGATTTGGGCAATCTCGCGGCATCGTTCCGAATTGAGGAAGAAACCCATGCCCTCTATGGCCAAGCGAACTTCGACTTTGGCTCGGTTCGCGGCAATGTGGGCCTTCGTTTCGTCGACACGACCGTAAGTTCGCTTGGTAACCAGATCGCCAACGGTGTCGTCTCTCAGGTAACAACGTCCGGTGGCTATACGCAGTGGCTGCCGCGTGTGAACGTAATTGCTGATTTGACCGACACTTTGGCGTTCCGTGCCAGCTGGACCGAGGATCTTCTTCGCCCAGACTTCAACGATCTGTCGACTTCGATCAGTTTCCCGACCGGCCCCAACAATGCCGTGACCATTGGTAATCCGACCTTGGCACCAGAAACAGTGACCTCATTTGATGCGTCGCTGTCATGGTATTTTGCCCCGGCAGCGGTTCTGAGCGTCGGCTTCTTCCACAAGGAACGCACAAATCTGTTCCAGACACTCACCGAAGCGGCTGTCGAAGACGCAAACGGCTTCCGCGACATTACGGATCCGTGCGAAGGGGGCGGCATCTTTAACCCGATCCCTGATCGCAACGTCTTGTCGGATGTCCCGGGCAACGGCCTTTGTGTGCCAATTAACACAACGGTCAATGACCCAGGTGAAACAACTCAAACCGGTATCGAGATCGCGTTCCAGTATGATCTTTCTGGATTTGAAGATACTCTTGGATTTGCATCGGGCTTCGGCATTCTGGCCAACTATACCTACCAAGAATTCGGTGGGGGTGAAATTCAAGATACGTCCGACGCTGATAGTCGTGGTACAGAGGTCTTTGAAGCAAGTAGCGGTCTGACTGGGCCGTTCACCGCAACTCGCGGGCTCCTCGACTTCTCACCACATGCTTACAACATCACTCTGTTCTACGAGAAATATGGCCTGTCGGCTCGCGCTCGTTACACATGGCGTGATGCGTTCCGCACTCTGGATACGGCTGCTGGCGCTTCCCTCGGTAGTACCCTCGGCTTCCCAACTGTTACAGAATCTCGTGGACAGCTGAACGCTAGCATCACCTATGATGTAACCGATAATATCAACATCGGTGCCGAAGGCGTAAATCTGACGAAGTCTGACATCACGCAGTCTTGCGTCAACTCAGGTGGGCTGCTGTGCTTCCAGGGTATTCCGGATCGCCGGATTACGTTCGGTGCTTCGGTGAGTTTCTAAGCCGACACATCGCAGAGACTTCCGCTGGTCAAATCAAGTCTGATGAACCAGCGGTAGTCTTTGCGAAATAAAGATGGCCCGACCCCAAGATGGGCCAGAAAATGCGAGGCGCTGCCACACTCTCCCGGCAGCGCCTCGTTTTCGTTTGGGCTGCGTCTTGCAGCGGTTCGATCCAAAAGGGTCGGTGGTTATCAGGCCACAACAGCCTCGTAGTGATCGATCGTCGCCTGCACGACTTCAGGGTTTTCAATCGTCTGCGGGATCGTGATTTCCCAACCGTTGACTATCGCTCGAAGCAGATTGCGCAGGATCTTCCCAGACCGCGTCTTGGGAAGCGCCTTCACTGCAATCACATGACGCGGAGCAGCAATCGGACTGATTTCCCTTCGGACAGCGCCGATCACCTCGCCGACGCCATCATTCTCATCGCCTCCCGATGAAACGTAGAAGACCACCGGCACTTCGCCCTTGAGGTCGTCGGCTCCGCCAATCACGGCGCATTCGACAACGCATGGGCACGCCGCCACGACTTCCTCGATCTGACCGGTTGAAAGGCGGTGGCCGGCAACGTTGATAATGTCATCGGTGCGGCCCATGACGCGAAAGGCACCGTCTTCGCCCATCACGCCAGCGTCGCCGGTCGCGTAGAACCCTTCGAACGCAGTGAAGTAGCCGCGAAATCCTTCTTCATCCTGCCACAGGCTGCGAAAGCTGCCGGGCGGAAGCGGCTCTTTGATCGCGAGATTTCCGGTCACTTCCGGATCAATCTCTGAGCCGTTTTCATCGAGCACCCGGAAGGCAAATCCCGGCACCGGATATCCAGCAGCTCCAATAGGCGCAGGGTCCGAACCCAACCCGATACATGTTGCCAGTGCGGGCCAGCCAAGCTCGGTTTGCCACCAGTGATCGATCACGGGCTTGCCGAGTTGCTCGCCGACCCATTTGACCGTATCTGGATCGGCGCGTTCGCCAGCAAGGAAGAGCGCGCGCAGGCTGTCTGGCCCGGCGTTCCGCAACAGGTCTCCCGCTGGATCGGCGCCGCGGATTGCGCGAATGGCGGTCGGCGCCGTGAACAGGATTGACACCTGATGCTTGGCAACAATCTGCCAGAAAATCCCGGCATCCGGCGTACCCACCGGCTTCCCTTCGAACAGGACGGTCGCGTTGCCGTTCAGTAGTGGACCGTACACAATGTAGCTGTGGCCGACGACCCAACCGATGTCGGATGCGGCCCAATAGGTCTCTTCCGGCCTAGCGCCGTAGATATTCGGCATGCTCCAAGCCAGCGCGACGCCGTATCCCCCGGTTTCGCGCACAACACCCTTTGGCTTGCCGGTCGTGCCCGAGGTGTAGAGAATATAGAGTGGATGATCCGCAGAAACAGAGACGCAGTCAGCAGGCTCCGCGTTCGCCAATTCGTCCTGCCAGAACTTCTCCTTTGCAGAGGTTAAGTCAGCCGAGCACTGCTCGCGCTGCCATACAAGCAAGGCGGATACCTCCTTGGTCGCGCGTGCCAGGGCATCGTCGACGATCGGCTTGTAAGGGATGACCTTCGCCCCTTCGATCCCGCAGGAAGCAGTGAGCACGAGTTTGGGCGCGCAATCGTCGATCCGTTTTGCGAGCTCGGCGGCGGAGAAGCCTCCAAACACGACTGAGTGCACCAAGCCTAGCCGCGCGCAAGCGAGCATGGCGAACACAGCTTGCGGGATCATCGGCATGTAGATGATAACCCGGTCGCCCAGCTTTGCGCCTTGTGCGGCGAGCATACCAGCAGCCTGCGCGACTTCGCTCTGGAGTTCTGAGAATGAGTAGGTTCGGCTGATCCCGGTTACCGGGCTTTCATAGATCAGGGCAGGGTCTCGGCCACGCCCAGCATCGACATGGCGATCAATCGCGTTGTGACACAGATTCAACTGGCCGCCTGCGAACCAACTACTGCGATCAGCGCCAAGGCCCTCCGAGGGTGCATTGTCCCAATCGAGCGCTTTTGCCGCATCAAGCCAGAAGCCATCGGGGTCATCAATGCTGTTCTGGTAGGCATCATCGTAGTGCATTGCGATTTTCCGCTTGGTCCAAAAACAATCGGGGGGAGCCTGCGCCCACTACCGACCTATACTAACCGTAGTCCTGCCCGGAAAGCCAAGCTGATGGCTTACCCATGCATGGTCTCGTACAAACTTAGAATTCGAATGAAGTGGGCACACCATAGGAGAGTTGCGCCCAAGCGGCGCATCCGGGCTTTCTTACGTTGATAACCACTCGTTATCGCTTCCGACGATATTCTCGCGCGGCTATCGATAGATCACTAATCTGTCATGGGTTTCCGCCGAGCCGAGGCAACCGGAGTTCACTTGGCCCTTTCGTTGAATAAGATTGAGCGGATGGCTCCCGATCAGGCGTCTCTCACGGCCGCCAAGAAGCTTATTAAGCCCGCAAAATGGCCGCTATTGCAAGAGGACGGCGATGGATTGATCTGGGGCGAATGCCAAGGGTCGGGCTCTACCCCTTATCGGGTCGCCGTTTCCGAATCCGATGCAGGATACAAATGCACCTGCCCCAGCCGCAAATTCCCCTGCAAGCATGCGATCGCGCTGATGTGGCTGCGCGCGGATGCGCTTGCGCCATTTGCCGCCGGAACACCGCCGCAATGGGTGAATGATTGGCTGTCTCGCAGGCGCGACCCTGCCAAAGGTCAGACAAATGACGGTAAGCCACCAGACAAATCCAAGGAGGGCCCTCACCCGTCGATCTCGGCGACGGCGCTCGAAAAGGAACCCGATCCAGCCAGCCCCGAAGCGATCGCCAAGGCGGAGGCTCAGAAAGCGCGCAACCGCGCCAAACGTGAAAAGCTCATCGAGGGCGGAATCGAGGCGATGGAGCAATGGATCGAGGATCAGCTCGAACGCGGGCTCACCGGCTTTGATCAGCGCGCGGTGAACGATTGCGACGTACTCGCCAAGCGTTTGGTAGATGCGAAGGCCGGGGGCCTTGCAAACCGCGTCTCCGCGCTACCTCCTTTGTTGTTCCAGATCGATGAGCAACACCGCCCGATACGCGCGGCGCGAGAGCTGAGCGCATTGTATCTGATCGGGCAGGCCTACACCCGGCAGTCCAAACTCTCCGACGCCTTGAAAGAGGATGTGCGTCAAGCGGTTGGTTGGGCCATGACTCGCGAGGCTTTGCTCGCCGAAAAAGATCATCGTCGCGCCGATGGCGACTGGCGCGTACTGGCGACGTCCGACGAAGTGCAGGCCGATCGATTGCGGCGAATTGAAACCTGGCTCGAAAGCACCAGCGAAGACCGGCGCAAGGCGCTACTCCTTGACTTCGTGCCTGTCAGCAGCGGCGCATCCGGCACCGTTTTCGAGCCGGGCGAAATCCTGAATGCCGAGCTGGTGTTCTACCCATCGCCGGTGCCGCTGCGCGCCCAGATTGCCGATCATCGCGGCACCCGTACCGCCGACGGGACCTGGGACGGAGCAAGCGCAAGCTTGCCCGATGGGCTGGCCGAATGGAGAAAAGCGCTTGCGCAAAAGCCTTGGCTCGATGGCTTTCCAATAGCCACGAATGACGTCGAACTGCGCAGCTCAAATGGCAAGCTGTTCGTGTGCAGCAACGACACAGCACTCCCCATTGCGCCGGGCTTTGAGGCGCAAGCTTTTCCTCTAACGGAAGTCGGCAAGATCAGCCTGTTTGGATTTTGGGACGGCTATGAGTTTGAGCCAAGTCTTGCCGCCACATCTCTGGGCGAATGGAGCGTATCATGACACCCGATGCGATCCTTGGCACTATGATGCAGGGCACCGGGCGCCGGCCACTGAAGCTGGCAGGTGAGCTTGCAGAAGGGATGAGTCCCGAGGATCCGGTCAATGCCCCACGACTGATGGCGCTCGCTGTACAAGCAACCCGCTTTGATACGCCGCCAAAGCCCGCAAGCTTCGATGAAGCGAAACCGAACCAAAGCGCCGAGAAGATCGTATCCGAAGCGGCGCGGCCGCTGATCCTTCGTCTCGTTACCGGCAAGGGCAATCCGGCGGATGACGTCGCTGCCTCTGCTGTCGCGCGGGCGATCGCCGCAAAGGGCTTGCGTCTTCATCCCTTCGACATGGCGAAGCTCGCCCCATTCGCCGCCAAGCATGCTGAAACACTGGGGCTGGACGCAGATCAGAGTGAACAGGCTGGCGCTGCCGACTGCTATTGGACTGGCACCCATACGCTGGATGCGGATAATTGGTCGCAGGCCACACCGGCGATAAAATCCCGTTTCATCGCCGAGCTGCGAGCAAACGACCCCGCTGGGGCACGAGCGCTGGTCGAAGAGCAATTGCCGCTCGAAAAGGCGCCGGTGCGTGTCCGCCTGATCAATGCGCTTGCGACTGGGCTCGGCTCGGATGATCGCGAGTTTCTCGAAACTCTGACCAAAGATCGCGCTCCAACTGTCAAACAGGCTGTGACGCGGCTGCTTGCCCGCCTTCCAGGCACAGGCGCGGCCGCTGAGCAGGTCGAGGAGTTGGTCTCTCGCATCAAGCGTGGCACCGTCGGATTGCTTCGCAAGCGCACGACGTTGAAACTCGAATTGCCTGCCACTGTGCGTTCTCCTGCTGCCGAAACCGACTGGCTGGCGCTCAACTTCGGTGCGGTTTCGAACCACGCTCTGGCCGAAGCATTTGGCATGGAGCCGGGCGCAATGCTGGAGGCAGCGCGCGACGATGGCCGCTTGGTCTGCGGGATCGCATTTGCCGCCTGTGTCGAGCGCGACTGGCCGCTGCTCTCAAAGATTTCCACGAACCATGCGCAGGACATTTGGATCAGCTTCCTGCAGCCCGGTCTGAGTGCATTTGGCCTCGCTACCGACAGCGAGCGGCGTGATTGGATCGACGCCGCCATCCCGCGAAGGTTCGATCCCGACCGGCTAGACACCTATTCACTTCAGCGCCTCTTTGATGCAATCGAAGGCCCTTTGCCGCTTGCGCAGGCCCGCGCGATTTTCGACGTCGCGCACCGGATCAGGCCCGACCAATCCGAGGCTTTGACGGCAGCGATTGCCCTGACCCCGGCGGGCGGTCTAACCGAATTTGCCCGAATACTCGAAAGCCGATCTCCCGAAATAACGCGCCGGGCAAGCCTGCTGGCCGAAACACTCATCCGTCTGGACGAAGGACCATCCAAACTATGACCGAACCGTCACTCCGCCGCTCCGCAGAGGAGACCTACGCCGACGAGCTTGAAGCCCTGAAACGCGGGGACGACCGGCAGCGGCCCGCCAACTGGAGCATGTCCCCGCAGGCAGTGGTCGACTATGTGATGGGCGGAACAGCGAAGGACGGAACGCCAATCAGCGCCAAATATGTCGGCAACCGGCGGCTCATCGAAACGGCGGTCGCGACATTGGCAACCGATCGCGCCCTATTGCTTCTCGGCATGCCGGGGACCGCGAAATCATGGGTCTCCGAACATCTTACGGCAGCTGTCTCAGGCACCTCGAACCGGGTGATTCAGTGTACCGCCGGGACCGATGAAAACCAAATCAGATATGGCTGGAACTACGCAGTCCTGCTGGCCAAGGGACCGAGCCACGATGCCTTGGTGCGAACACCCTTGATGCGGGCGATGGAGGAAGGGACACTGGTTCGGCTCGAAGAACTCACACGGATGGGTTCCGATGTGCAGGACACGCTCATCACGGTCTTGTCGGAGAAAATGCTGCCGATCCCGGAGCTGGACGATGCCACATTCGCAAAGCCGGGCTTCAACGTGATCGCCACCGCCAACAACCGTGACAAAGGCGTCAACGAGCTGTCTTCGGCGCTCAAGCGGCGCTTCAACGTGGTGGTGCTGCCGCCGCCGGCAACCATCGAGGAAGAGACCGCAATCGTCACCAAGCGCCTTGGCGATATCGGGACGAGCCTCGACCTTCCCGAGATCGCCCCAGCTGACCAAGAGATCGCCCGGATCGTGATGCTCTTTCGCGAGCTGCGCGGAGGACAGACGCTGGACGGCAAGCTCAAGCTCAAGACGGTCAGCGGCACCCTCTCGACAGCCGAGGCGATTTCGGTCGGGATCAATTCCTGGGCCGAAGCCGCACATTTCGGCAGCGGTGCGATGGACGCGCAGGCCATGGCAGCGAACCTCGTGGGTGCGATCGTCAAAGACCCGGTCAGCGACACGATGGCGCTGCAGGAATATCTCGAGAATGTCGTGCGCAAACGCAAGGGCTGGCAGGACCTCTACGGGGCTATCCGCGACGTGATGTAAGCCGATGGACGAACGCGCGCATCTCTTTGGCATCCGGCACCACGGACCGGGCTCAGCAGCAAGCCTGCTGGCGGCACTCGATGCGCTCGATCCGGCCATGGTGCTGATCGAAGGCTCACCGGAAGCCGAAGAGCTCGCGCACTTCGCCGGGCTTGAAGGGATGAATCCGCCGCTCGCCATTCTCCACTATCAGGCCGACAAACCCGCCAACGCGATGTTTGCGCCGTTCGCCGAGTATTCGCCCGAATGGCAGGCGTTGCGCTGGGCTTTGGCGCGCGGTCGCCCTGTGCGGTTCTGCGATTGGCCCGCCGCCAATGCGCTCGCATCAGAGCAGGATGATCTGACTGGCGAGGAACCGGTTGAGCCAGACGAAGCCGCCGCCGATGCGGACCTACCCCCACCGGTCGGCGGCGATCCGCTCGATATGCTCGCACAAGTGGCCGGATACTCCGACGGTGAAGCATGGTGGAACGCCATGGTCGAAAGCAGCCGTCCCGGACCGGAGGTGTTCGAGGCCATCGAATCTGCGATCACCGAGCTGCGCGAGGTCAGCGAAGCCGAAGACATTCTCGGCAAGGTACGCACCCAGCGAGACAATGTGCGCGAGGCCTTCATGCGATTGTCCCTGCGACAGGCTCTGAAAGACGAAGCGGGAGATGTCGCGGTGGTGGTCGGTGCATGGCATGTCCCCGCATTGCGAACCAAAGTCTCGATCAGCGAGGATCGCAAGGCCATTCGCGGCCTCTCCAAGGTCAAGGTAAGCTCGGCCTGGGTGCCATGGAGCGACAGCAGGCTCGCCAGCGCTTCTGGCTATGGAGCCGGAGTGACGGCGCCGGGTTGGTATCGCCATCTGTGGCAATTGCAGCGCGATGGCACCGCGCTCTCGCCCGAAGCCTTTACCGCTGGATGGCAATCGCGCGTGTCTGGACTGCTCCGAGAAGAAGGTCACACCGCCGCATCAGCGAATGCCATCGAAGCTTCGCGCCTCGCATTGGCTCTGGCCGCGATCCGGGACGAGCCCGCTCCCGGTCTCGCCGAGATGCATGATGCGACGCTCGCGGCGATCTGCCACGGAGACGAGACCCCGTTGCGACTGGTCGAACGAAGATTGCTGCTTGGCGAGCGGATCGGTTCGGTCGACGAAGCCGTCCCGCAAATGCCGCTCGCGCTCGATCTGGAGCGCTGGCAGAAGAAATGTCGCCTCAAGCCGGAGGATCTCGAACGCGAAATTGCGCTCGATCTGCGCAGCGATGCGGGCCTGCTCAAATCGACCCTGTTGCACCGATTGACGCTGATCGATGTGTGCTGGGGCCAGCTGATCGATGCTGAGGCCGGGCGTGGGACGTTCCGCGAAACCTGGCGGCTTGCATGGACTCCATCGCTGGCCGTCCAACTCGCCGAGGCGCTGGTCCATGGCGTCACGATCGAGCAAGCTGCGGCCAATCGCACCATGCAGCGAGCGCAGGAGCTAGGCGATGTCGCCGTGCTCGCGCAGCTCGTGAAATCTTGTCTGCTGGCCGACCTGCCTCAAGCCGCCGAAGCGACCATTGCGCGCCTGCAGTCGGCGGCAATCGACAGCGGAGATGTCGTCAAGCTGATGCAGACTATCCCTACGCTGGTTTCGATCCTGCGATATGGCACTGCGCGGCCCATCCCCGAGGCGCAGCTTGCTGCACTGGTTTCGGCCATTGCCGTAGAGGTTAACGCAGGGGCCTTCACCGCTTCGGCTGAGATCGATCAAGTGGAGGCGCAGGCATTCGGCGCAGCCATGCGTGACTACGACCGCGCGCTGAGCCTGTTCGGGAATGACGATCTGAGCGAGATTTGGGAGCGCGAACTGGCCGCGATGGCATCGCAGGACCGTTGCAGTCCATCGGTGCGCGGGCTTGCCTTGAGAATGGTGCATGACCGTGAAGTCTGGGTCATTGATGAAGTGGCTGCGACCTTGTCGCGCGCGCTCACACCGCCTGCCCCGCCAGCGGCAAGCGGTGCCTTTGTCGAAAGCTTCCTTTCGGACGGGGCGGAGGTTCTGTTGCAGGATCGCCCGCTGCTTGCGGCAATCGATGCTTGGCTGATGGGGTTGGATGAAGACACTTTGATCGAACTGCTGCCGATGCTGCGCCGGGGGTTCACAGCCTTTGCAGCGAGTGGGCGCGAACGCATTCTGGCTGCGCTGGGCCGGGGCGAAATCGCGCATGCAGGCAGCCAACAGAGTGCAGGCAAGGAGGCGTCACGCGAGTTCACCGAACAGGCTCTGCCCTTGCTCCGCACGATTATGGGGATCGAGCCATGAGCAACGACAAGGAAGCCGGGGCTCACCCGCACGCCGATAGCGAAGATCGCATTCGGCGTTGGCGACTAGCTATGGGCGGTGACGAGGACAACAACCTTAGCGAAACCGATCAACGCATAGATCGCGCCCTATCGGCCCTCTATGCGCCGACCGACCCTGCCGGTGGATCGAAGCGCCGCAAGGGCGGGCTCGGCGCATCCGCACCCCGCGTTGCCCGGTGGCTCGGGGACATTCGCGAATTCTTTCCTTCGCCCGTCGTCCAGGTAATCCAACGCGACGCCTTCGAGCGGCTCAATCTCAAGGCGATGTTGCTTGAACCGGAGTTTCTCGAAACACTGGAAGGCGACGTGCATCTCGTTGCCGATCTCATTTCCCTGCGCGGTGCGATGCCGGAGAAGACCAAGGACACCGCCCGAATGGTGGTCGCTCAGGTTGTCGAGGAATTGATGAAGCGGCTGGCGCACAAAACAACTGAGACACTTCGCGGCGCGATCAACCGCAGCCAGCGCACACGCCGTCCTCGCCCCTCCGATATCGACTGGCCCAGCACGATCCGGGCAAACCTGCACAATTGGCAGGAGGATTATCAGACGATCATCCCGGAAACGCTGATCGGGCACGGGCGCAAGAGCAAGTCCAAGGCAGACCTGGACGACGTCATCATGTGCGTGGACCAATCGGGCTCGATGGCGTCGTCCGTCGTCTATGCTTCGATCTTCTCGGCCGTGATGGCGTCACTCCCGGTGCTCGAAACGAAGCTTGTCTGTTTCGATACGGCGATCATCGATATGTCCGATCAACTGGCGGACCCTGTCGATGTGCTGTTCGGTGTGCAATTGGGCGGCGGCACCGACATCAATGCGGCGCTCAACTATTGCGAAGGGCTAGTTACCTCGCCCGCCAAAACCAACCTGATCCTGATCAGCGATCTGTATGAAGGCGGCAATGCCCGCGAGATGCTCTCGCGGGCTGGCGAGCTGGTGAATTCGGGCGTGAATCTGATCGTGCTTCTGGCGCTGTCCGACGATGGCCGCCCGTCATACGATCAGAACCACGCGCAAGCCTTTGCGGCGCTCGGCTGCCCGGTCTTCGCCTGTACGCCCGATCAGTTCCCTGATTTGATGGCCAACGCGCTAGCAAAGAATGATGTCGGCGCCTGGGCCTCGGGCGAAGGGATCAGCGTGATCGCGCAGAAGTAGACTGTCCCAGCCGCGCTTTGTCACCGTTTGGGCAGGGATCAGGGGGCTGCATCTGTTCCCATAGCCTCACCCAGTCCGGCGGGACGATAGGTGCTCGCCAGATAGCTCGCTACATTCTGGCGATCTTTCGCAGGCAGCTCAGGCATTCCATGATCCTTCACCATCAGAGCAAGCATGGCGTCCCATTGCGGGCGAGTGAGGCGCTGTTGAGCGACCAGATTGAAGCTGTGGCACCCTCCACACACCGCCTCAACATAGGACCGCGTTTCATCGTCCGATACTTCCGCCAATCCATCACTTGGCGCTAGGACCGGAGCGGACTCGGCAGCCCTATCAGGGTCGAGTGGGTCGAACACTGACGCATAGTCAGGTGACTTAGGCCCGGACTTGGCCATAGCTTCGATCCGCGCAAGGCGTTCAGCACTTTCAAGCGGGATCCCATCGGCCCTCTCTCCGCTTTCGAGAAAGAAGAAGGCAAAGACACCCGCAGCGACCGCCAAGGCCGCGCTCAATCCCCAGCGCCCAGCTCCACTCCCGCTGCTCATACGGCGTACAGGGCTATGCGGTGCTGCATGTTGTTGAGGTAGCCTTTGGGATTCCAGCCCGGAACCGTTGCCGGCTGCATTTCGCCGGAACTATCGGTGGCCCTCGCCCACACTTCGAAATAGCCCGCTTGAGGCAGCGTGATCGCGGCACGCCAGTGCTGCCAGGCATAGGAATTGGCGGGCTCGCTCAGCTCTGCCTCTATCCAAGTCTTTCCGTGATCGATCGATACATGCATCGCGGCAACCGACCGGTCCCCCGCCCATGCATGCCCGCGCACTTCGAACGGAGAGCGTGGCTCTACGCGGGCACCAGTTTCGGGAAAGGTGATCAGCGACCTCACCGGCAGAGACCCGATGATCTGCATGTCCTCATCGGCAACCTGTGTGCCGCGCGGCACAGGGTAGGCCGGGACGCGATAGGACTGTCCCGTCATCTTTGCACCGTCGTGCACCTTGTCGATGATCGAAATGCGCGTCAGCCATTTCTGCGAGCACGACCCGGGCCAGCCCGGCACCACCAGCCGAAGCGGATGGCCGTTATCCGCTGGCATAGCCTCACCATTGATCGACCATGCAATCAAATTGTTTGGATCGAGAGCTTTTTCGATCGGAACGCCGCGCGAAATCGGTTCTTTTGCCGGATCACCGGTCAGGTGGATATCCGCGCCGTAATGCGCGGTGTAGACTGCCTCGGGGCGAACGCCAGCAGCCTTCAAAACGTCCGCCAGCCTGACGCCGGTCCATTCAGGGCAGGCAATCGCTCCGAACGTCCACTGATTGCCTGACGCGCCGGGCGAGAAATACTTCCTCCCATTGCCCGCGCATTCCAGCTGAAGCTGCAGCGTGACGGTCTCGAACTTCTCTTTCAAGTCGGCGATGGAAAGCGTCAGCGGTGTGTCGACCAATCCGTCAATCGAGAGCGTCCATGCCTCGGGCTCCACATCGGTTGGGCTTGGCGGGAGCCCATTGTTGCGCACGAACATACGGTGGGCTGGCGTCACATTATCGTCGAGCAAATGCGCTGGCGTTTCAATGTTGAGCGGCCTGTCGTTGAGGACCGTCAATCCCTCTTTCCCCGAGGCATTCTCCGATGCATGCGCCTTTCCAACCAGCCCCCCACCTGCTGATAGATGATCAATGGAGCCGATCGCAGCGATTGCGCCCACGCCGCCCGATGCAGTGAGAATTGCCCTGCGAGTTGGCAATTTCGACTTGTCCTCAGTCGGCATTCGTTCCCTCCGAAGAAGCTGGTCTACCGGATCGTCTCTGTCCCGCACGACTGCCTCTGCCATGTCCCTCCGCAAGCGACATCATCGCGCCACCAATTCCTTGACCGCATCGACAAATCGCACAGCAGTGTCAGGTGAAAGGCCCGCCAGATTCACTCGCCCGGTCGGCGGCATATGGATGGCATGTTGCTCGGCGAGCGCTTCTGTCACTTCAGGGCCAAATGGCAGCAGGGAGAATATCCCCTTGGTTCGCCAGATTATCTGCAACGCCGGGTGATCATCCGCCGTAGCCTTGATCGTTTCCCGCAGAACCGTCATCCGGCCCCGCATCAATGCCAGTTCTGTCTGCCAGTCTTCTTTCAGCGCCTGATCCGACAAGATCGTCCCGATCACCTGCGCGCCGTGCGCGGCGGGAGCGGAGTAGTTCACCCGTGCCAGCACTTCGGCATTTCCTCGTGCAAGCTCTGCTGATGCACCGTCACGGCATTTGATGAAAAGTATCCCGATCCGGTCCCGATACAACCCAAAGGCCTTCGAGCCGGACATCGAGACAAAGCACTCCGGCAATTGTTCGATGATGTCGCGGATCGCCGTTAGGTCTTCGTCCAGAGGATTGCCCAACCCATAATAAGCCGCATCAATCAACGGGATGACGCCCATTGAAGCGGCCTCTCGCAGCAGGCTAACAACTTCGTCGCTGGGCAGGTCGAGACCGGTCGGATTGTGACAGGGGCCATGCACGATCAGCACGTCGCCCTGGCGCGCATTGCGAAGTGAATTACGAGCATTGTCGAACGATGCGGCGTCCTTCTGATCGTTCAAATAATCATAGACGCTCACCGGAATTTTCAGCCTATCGCTGATGCCTTGATGGTTGGGCCAGCTGGGTACGCCCAGATGAACCCTGACATCCGGATTGGCATGCTGAGCCAGTTCGAGGGCCAGTCTGATACCGCCAGTCCCGCCAACCGATTGCACCGCGGCGACATTATCTGGGCGTTCGCCATCGAACAGCAGCGCGCTCATCCCGGCGAGAAAGCCAGGCTCGCCCGCTAGCGGCAAATAGGCCTTGGTCTCATTTTCCGCGCACAGTCGCTCCTCGGCGATGCGAACGCTGCGCATAACAGGCGAAAGCCCGTTTTCATCGCGATAGACCCCCACGCCAAGGTCAAGTTTGTCCGGCCTGGGATCAGCCGCATAGGCGGCAGCCGTTCGGTACAGCGCATCGACACTGGGAGGCGAGAAGCTCTCAAACATTCAATCACTCGATCAATGAAAAGCGGAAAACGAGATCACAGCCAGTAGCGCGAATGCGGCGAGAGCCAAGGTTGGGATGACCAGGAGGATCACTGGCGTCCAGCCAATCCGCCAGATCGATTGCAGCGAAGTGAGGCAACCAAGGGCCGCAATCGCGAGCACAAGCAGCGCCTTACCCGCCGACGCAAGGCCTTCTAGGACAAGAGGCGGGACCAAACCCGAGCTTGCCACGATTGAAAGCGCGACAAAGCCAATCAGGAACACCGGCAGGATCTTTACCCGGCCGCTTACGATCTGGTCCGCGCACGTTCCACTCTTGCTACTCATCAGATAGGCAATGATCGCCACCACCGGAACCAGACAGGCAACTCGCACGAGCTTGACCATGGTGGCAGTCTCGCCAGCCGTGTCCGAAATCATGTAGCCAGCGCCAACGACCTGCGCGACATCGTGAATGGTTGCCCCGAAGAAGACGCCCGCCGCCTTGTCCGTCATCTCCAACTGAGTGGCGATCAGAGGATAGAGCACCATCGCAACGGTGCTCAAAGCGGTCACACCCAGAACTGCCAGTAATGTCTTGGATTCGTTTTCGCGGGTTTGCGGAAGTGCTGCCGAAATGGCGAGCGCAGCCGATGCGCCGCAAATAGCCACTGCACCGCCAAACAACAGCCCCGAAGCGGTGTCGCTGCGCAATATCCTCGCCGACACACAGCCGACGGCCAACGTGAATGCAACACCAATCAGGCATAGGACCAAAACCGGCCAGCCAAGCGCAGCAATGTCGCTCGCAACAACTCCGGCACCAAGCAGCGCTACACCAAACCTAAGCAGCTTTCTCGCTGCAATCTCGAGCCCGGGCTCATAGGTATTGCCGCGCAAGAATGGCTGTGCGGCAAGGCCGAACAGCAAGGCGAGCAAGATGCCTGGGAGACCGGTCAGACCGGCAATTCCCCAGGCGCAAACCGTAATAAAGATAGCCAGCAAAAGCCCCGGCACAGCCCGGTTAACGACAGTCGCGATTTTCGCTGACGTGTGGTCTATCCGGGAATCCGGTGCAGAAGCCATTACAGGCTTGAGCCCTCTAGCGTCGACGCGTCAGCCAAGGCTCTGTCGCCCCTGCGTTCCCCGCGATCGCGATTGACGACCATCCGATCATGCAACTCGCAGATCGCAGAGCTGCCGCTGCTCTTGAACCAGAATGGAAAGATTCCGTGCAACAGGCATGCAATCCCAGCCACGCACATGCGCAAGCCAAAGCTCATCGCCATCCCGAAATGTTCAAAATATGTTTCACCAACTGCCGCGGGATGCTCGGTAAATAGTCGCTTCATAAGTTCCTCGAAAATTCGTGGACCACCAAGCGCAAGCTCTAAAGGATCCACCCAAGGAAAGGTTTCTAAATTTTCTTTGAAATTGGCCTGAAGATAGAATATTTATCTATCTATCGGAGATATTTCGAATGGATAGCATCGATCGGAAGCTGTTGAGACTGCTTCAGGAAGACTCCAGCTACACCGTGGCGGAGATCTCCGAGCGTATCGGAATCTCGTCAACTCCAGTCTGGAAACGTATCAAGCGGTTGGAGGAAAGCGGTGTTATTGCCAGTCGAGTTGTGCTGCTCGACTCCCAGAAAATCGGGCTAGGTCTCACCGGGTTTGTCCTGGTGCGAACCAACGACCATTCCGAAAAGTGGCTGCAACAGTTCGCCAATGTGGTTGAGAGCATCCCCGAGATCGTCGAAATGCACCGGATGGCCGGCGACGTGGATTACCTGTTGAAGGTCGTGGCACCGGACATCGGCGGCTACGACGTAATCTACAAGCGGATCATCAAGCTGATCGATCTCCAAGATGTCAGTGCGAGCTTCTCGATGGAAGTCGTCAAGAGCACAACCGCCCTGCCATTAGACTATGTGAGCTAGGGTCGCTCATGGGGAAGCCGAGCCTGCTGGAGCGCGACTGGTCAAGGTCCCGAGTAGCCGGGACTGGTGACCGACTTAACCCGCGGCGCGAGCGCGAATACGCCGCCGCCAAAGGATAAGTACGGCTGCAAGCAAAATGGCCGCCACTCCGACCGCGAACACCATGAGCGCTGTTGGAAGACGAGATGCAAAGGTCAGGCTATCCACATTGCCGTTCTTCCAGAATACCCACTCGCCTGCGATCTCGGTCGCCAGCATCGGGTCACCAGTCGACAGGATCACAATTCCATCGCCTGTCGCCGGGTCCATTCGCGCTGCGGTGTTGATGGCTGGTTCATTGCTTCCGTCGTGACCGATGATGAAGTCACCGTGGTTATTTGACGCATACAGCATGACGCCAAGCCCCCAGATATCCGCGCCCAGTTCCGATGCGTGTGGCTTGCGCATCAAAGCTAATGTCTCTCCCGATAGGACCCGGTTCGAGGTCCCCGGCGCCTGCACCGCGATGAACTTGGCAAGGTCCTCCGATGTCGTGAACAGCGACGTGGCTGCAAGTGCGGTGTACCACCGAAAGGGCTCGGTTTTTCCATCTGGTCGAAAGTTCTCAGCAAGCCCTAACTCGATGGCGTTGTCGTGATCAAAGGTGGTTCGATCCATCTCGAGCGGCGCGAAGACCGCGCTCTGCATGAACTCGGGAAAGGGGGCCCCGGAAACCTCTTCGATCACGAGTTGCAAGAGCGAGTAGCTGCCGCCAGAATAGTTCCATCCGGAGCCAGGCTCGCTGCCCAAAATTGTCCTGCCATCATGGCTCGGCGATGCGTCCGTGGCCTTGGTCAACGATGCTTCGAGCGTCTGCCGGTCCTCTGCCCGGTCGAACCCGTCATAGCCCAATCCATCAGTGAGACCCGCAGTGTGGCTCATCAATCGCCGCACGGTCACGCCCGACGTATCGAATTCAGAATCCGGCATGTGCCAGCGTGCAAGATACCTCGAAACGGGGGCGTCGAGATCGATCTTTCCTTCTTCGACGAGGGTCATGATGCCCCACGCGGTGAGCCACTTGCTGAGCGATGCGACCTGGAAGACTGTTTGACTGTCGACCGCCTCACCTTTGGACAGGTGGAAGCCATCGGTCACAGTGCCTCCTTCCAGCAGGACGAAGCTGACATTTCCAAGGTTGCGGTGTTCCGCAATGTCCTTCGCTGCGAGTTCAAACCCTGCAGTGTCGCCAATTGGAGCAATGGGGTCGTGTCCCCAGCCACCATCCAACGCGGCGAAGACCAACCCACCCCAAGCCACGATTGCCACCACAAGCGCGAAGCCGAATCCTACGAGTTTCATCCTTGCACCTGACCACTTGTGATGAGTGTAACGGCGGCGATGGTATAGAGCCCCCCAGTGACGATGCTGCCCACGAACCGCACGTGATTGAGCCGAGTCCACTCCCGGCCATACTCCAGCCAGTATGCGTGCGCCTCAGCCGAGGTGTGATCGAGTTTTTCAAGCTTGTCGTTCATCGGAACATTGCCGAAAACCGTCATCAGAAAGACGGTCGGCAGATAGACCAGAGGCGCAAGGATCAGTGTCACGAGTGCAGCCCCTTCAAAAGCTATCAGGCTGTACACCGCGAAGAACACCGAGAAGACGGCGATCGACAGGATACCCGCAACGAACTGTGTTCTGATCACGTCGCGATTGATGTGCTGCATGGCCTCAATGCCGCCAGCGGGCTGCGTCTTGCACAATCCAGACATCACGAATTCAGAGAAGGCGGAAAAGACGCCGCCGACAACGGCGCTCCAAAGCGCGAGGAAGAAGCAAAAGTAGAGTGTCCAATCATAAGTCATGGTTCGGTTTCCTTCGATTTGTCTGCTGAAAATGGGAGCCGTCCAAAGCTCGACGGGTCGCCCCTCGGACAGTCAATTTAAGCCGGTAGCCTGCTCTCTGATTTCCGGTCCGGCCCGGAATTGCTGAGAGAAGGTGCATCCCAGACGCCCGTAGCGGCGACATCGCGCGCATATTCGGCAAAGTCTTTTGGTGGGCGTCCAAGGGCTCGGTCGACGCCGTTGGTCAGGTGGGCATTGCGGCCGTCGAGGACCGTCGAAAACAGGTAGTCGAGCATCCAGACCACATCTTTCGGCGCACCCGATTTTGTAAGTTCTTCGATAAAGCCATCGTGCGGCACGTCGACATAGGCGATCTCGCGTCCGGCCGCGTTTGACAGTTCGGATGCGACGTCAGCGATTGTCATGAGGCGAGGGCCCGTGACTTCGTAGATTTCGCCATTGTGGCCGTCTTCAGTAAGCGCTGCGACGGCGACATCAGCGATGTCGTCTGCATCCACGAAAGGCTCGGGCATGTCTCCGGCGGGCAAGGTGATGGCCCCGCCAAGGACCATGTCGATAAAGGCGCCTTCGGAGAAATTCTGGTTGAACCAGCTGGCACGCACCACTGTCCATTCAAGGCCGCTGTCCTGCACAATCTGCTCGCAGGCCTGAGCCTCTTTCTCACCTCGACCCGATAACAATACGAGGCGTCTCACGCCCTGCAATTTTGCGTGCCGGACAAGCGCCTCAATGGCGTCAGTTGCTCCGGGCATAGCCAGGTCAGGCGAGTAGGTGATGTAGATGCTCGAAACGCCATCCAGGACGGCATCCCAGCCGCCTTCATCGTTCCAGTCGAATGCAGGAGCGGAACCTCGTGATCCGATCCGAACCGCATGCCCTTTGGCAGTCAGCCTATCGGCAATTCGCCTGCCAGTTTTTCCCGTTCCACCGATCACCAGTGTGATCCGCTGATTTGTAGTTTGATCGGTCATTTGCTTGTTCCCGTTTGTTAGAGACAAGCATGGATTAGGTGAGATGCCGAGCGCTCTCTTGCCTTAGGATGACAGCCTTTGTGCAGATCGCGTCACCGGCTTTCTGCCGCGCTCAATCGATAGGAACGGGGGGTCTCACCGGCCCACCGCTTGAACGCGCGCGTAAAGCCGCTTTGCTCAGCGAAACCGGTGAGAAAAGCGATTTCGACAAGCGGGAAATCCGTCGTTCGGAGCAGCCGCTCGGCCAATTCGCGCCGGGCCTGATCAACCAGTTCCTGAAAGACCGACCCATCATCCCCAAGCTTGCGTTGCAGCGTCCGCGCGCTCATCCCAAGAGGCTGAGCAACATCCGATAGTTTGGGAACACCGCCGCTGAGATTTTTCCCGATCACGGATTTCACCTGCAGTGATACAGGAATATCTGTTTTGATCTCGGCAAGCATCTCTTCGACACGCGCATCAAAAAAGCGCGAGATCGCATCATCGCCAACAGCATTGGGCAAAGCCAATTCCTCGTTCGAAATGATTACCGCATTAATGCCTGCCCGATCTTCGAGCGGACACCCCAGAAAATTCTCCAGGAATTCCCTGTCGCCGATGAACGCATGCGCGCACAGCGCTCGAACCGGCTTGAAATGGCGCCCCGAAGCTTCGCGGCAGATGGCCGTGAAAGTCGCGAAAGTGGCTTCATTTGATAGCCTGGCGCCCATTGGTGCTTCATCTGTCAGCCGATGAAAGCGGATCTCTGTCGTTTGTTCGCCGCGCGTCATTTCGAGAGCTCTCACACGAGCAACGACGCCAATATAGCGCTGCGCACGATCCCATCCGTCCATCAGCGTAGGTGAGCTCTTCCAGGCAAGGCCGACAGCTCCAAGATCTTCGCACCGCATGGAAGCGCCCAGCTTGATGTGCGCTCTAGGGGCCCCATCCTCGGCCTGTGCTATTGTCTCAAGCAACCTGACATAGTCTTCTTCAGCCACCATCGTGGCGAGATCGGGAGGGCTGTTCATGTCGAGCTTGCAGATCGCAAACAGGCTGGCTCGATCCAGGCTTTCTGGCGCCTGCTCAATGGCCTTGCGCGCATAGATGGAGGAAGCCTGAGACACGCGCGATCAATAAGCGTTCACTAGCGCCGTTAAAAGGGGGCAGCCCGGACGCCCGCAAATGCGCTCTATCCTCCGCGCGTTTGATGCCACCAGCGTGGCTTGAGGCAAATGCACCTAACCTCCACACCGAGATTGCTTCGATGATCGATCAGCCATTGGCCAGAGGTTCGTTTCAAAGCCAGACGCCAAATGGCTCTAGTGACATTCAGGAAAAGATGCGGTTGAAACGCCCGTTCTAGCCGTAGCAGCGGGCATCGCTGGCCCAGTCCATAGTCGGTCAATATGCGCAACGAACATAGCGAAGAAGTGTCTTGCATCCCACTATGACACCGGTTACCAAACTTTGCGAAACGTCATCCAAAACGAAAGTGACATCTCATGAAGATTGCATTGGTCGTCGAGAACAGTCAGGCCGGAAAGAGCGACATCATCCATGATGCGCTCACCTCAGTAGTAAAGCCTATGGGGCACGAGGTTTTCCATTACGGCATGTACACACCCGAGGACAAAGCGCACCTGACCTATCCGATGAATGGGTTGCTTTCCGGTGTTCTACTCAATTCAGGCGCGGCCGATTTTGTCGTGACTGGATGCGGGACCGGCATGGGTTCGATGCTGGCATGTAATGCGATGCCTAACATCTTTTGCGGGCTCGTCATCGATCCGACAGACGCCTTTTTGTTCAGCCAGATAAACGCAGGCAATGCGATCGCCATGCCCTTTGCCAAGGGCTTTGGCTGGGCGGCGGAACTGAACCTGCAGGACTGTTTTCAAAAGCTGTTCGAGACTGAGGCTGGCCTTGGCTACCCACGCGAGCGCGCCGAAGTCATGCGCACCAATCGCGGTGTTCTGGCCGACCTCAAAAAGGTCACCTGCCACGACATGCTTACCATCCTGAAGAACGCGGATCAGGAACTGTTGAAGACAGCCATATCGGGTGAACGGTTTGCCGAGTACTTCTATCCGAACTCGCAGGATGACGACATTAGCGCCTTCCTCAAGGACCTGTAAGAACACGAAATGGCTAACTCAAATTTCGATCTTTCCGGCAAAACCGCGATCGTTACCGGTGCGAACACCGGCATCGGACAGGGCATAGCCGTAGCTCTATCTGAGGCTGGTGCCGATATTGCGTTGGTTGCGCGAAGCGATGCCAGCGAAACAGCGTCAATGATCGCCGCCACCGGTCGCAAGGTGGCAATCATCGAAGCAGATCTTTCCACCACGGAGCCATGCCAGCGTATCATTTCCGAGACCGTGTCTCAGTTTGGTCGTCTCGACATCCTGGTCAACAATGCCGGGATTATCCGGCGCAACGATGCCCTGGATTTTACCGAGGATGACTGGGATGCGGTGATGGACACCAATCTCAAGGTGCTGTTCTTCCTCAGTCAGGCTGCAGGGCGCCATATGGCAGAGCATGGCCGTGGCTCGATCATCAACATCGCCTCAATGTTAACTTTCCAGGGTGGAATCAGAGTGGCGAGCTACACTGCGTCAAAGAGCGGTGTGGGCGGGCTGACTAAGCTGCTCGCCAACGAATGGGCGGGCAAAGGCATCACGGTAAACGCGATTGCGCCTGGTTACATCGCGACCAACAACACTGCTGCTCTTCAAGCAGACGAGGCCCGCAACCGGCAGATTCTCGAGCGTATTCCCGCTGGACGCTGGGGCGAGCCATCAGATTTGGGCGGCGCGGCCGTATTCCTTGCCTCTGATGCCGCACGCTATGTGCAGGGTCATATCCTTGCTGTGGATGGCGGCTGGCTCGCGCGATGACATGATCTTCCTCGCACCCTGCCGAAATTAGAACGGCCGCCGCTATCGGCACGGTCGTATTCAAATGCGATAGCGAGCACGGATGCGGGAATAAAGAGACGCAGATCTCTTGACGATACAGATAGGGGTACTTTCTCCTTCGTTGTAGCGGATCTTCGAGCGGCAAAGGCAGCACACTCGGTTGCCTCGCTGGCGTTCGATGCATGCAACTAACAACGACTTCGATAGATTTACGCGTCCAGTATCATAGCTGCGCCGACCCTTCGCTCATTGTGCAGCATCTGGCAGTTTCTTGCGTGACAATTTGCGACAAGTCGTTGCTTGTATTTGCTGGTTACCCATGATTTTCTGAAGGTGAGCGAAGGGGGTCGCATGTCTGATCATTCATGGACTATTGCCGCGACGCGGTTTGGCTATGGCCATCGACCATCAGACCCGCTCAACGGCTCACCAAAAGCGTGGCTGACAAGGCAAGTCGAAGACTACGATCCGGATCCAGTTTTGCTTTTAGACCTGCCTGGTTCGGGACCAATTGCCCGGCAGTATGGCGCGTTCCGCCGTTTGCGCGGTGAGGATGAAGAAACCAAACGCTCTGCCCGGCGCGAATTGCGCGGCCATTTGCGCGACGCGATCAGCGCACGGATTGAACTGGCGGTTCACACTTCGTCGCCATTTGCCGAGCGGCTGGTCCATTTCTGGGCCAACCATTTCGCGGTCTCCACTGAAAAACCAGGTGCAGGACCGCTCGCGGGCAGCTTTGAAGCGGAATCGATCCGGCCAAACATCTTCGGCCGTTTTTCCGACATGCTACGAGCCGCTGAAACCCATCCGGCCATGCTGATCTATCTGGATCAGGCGCGGTCCATCGGACCTAATAGCCGCCGCGGACTGGCTGCCGCACAGCGCGGCAGGCGGCGAGCCGGCCTGAATGAGAACCTCGCGCGTGAGATACTGGAATTGCATACGCTAGGCGTGCGTTCCGGGTACACTCAGGCTGATGTAACGAGCTTCGCCAAAGCGCTGACAGGCCACACGGTTCCCGTCTTGCGGCGAAATCGCGGCGGCGGAAATCGCACATATGCCTTTGTCGCACCGCTGCATGAGCCAGGGTCCAAAACTGTACTCGGGACAACCTACCGCGAGGATGGCGCGCGTGAGGCGTTGCGCATTCTGGACGATCTGGCCGTCCATCCAGCAACAGCAAAGCATATCGCGACCAAGTTGGCGCGGCATTTCTCCGCCGATGATCCGCCGCCTTCGCTGGTGAGCAGACTGGAGCAGAGTTTTCTGAATACAGGCGGCGATTTGCAGGCGTTGACGCTGGCCCTGATAGAGGCACCAGAGGTCTGGCAGGCAGAACGCCAGAAATTCCTTAGTCCATGGGAGTGGAGCATTGCGTCGCTGCGTGCAATTGAGGCGGATCAATACGATCCATTTCGCGTCCGGCGCGTGATGATCCGCTTGGGACAGGACCTATGGAAGCCCGGGTCTCCAGCAGGTTTTAGCGACAAGGCATCGGCCTGGGCTGCACCTGAATCGCTTCACCGGCGCGTGGAAGCGGCGCAGACGATCGGCAGGCGCGGTTCACGGCTGGATGCGAGAACCCTCGCCCCGCTGCTTTATCCCGGGGCATGGAGCGAGAATAGCGCAACGGCGGTTGCGCGAGCGGAAAGCCCGGAACAGGCAATGGCACTGATGTTGGCAAGCCCGGAGGCAATGTGGCGATGATCATAAACCGGCGAAACCTGTTAGGCGGATCGGCCGCCGCAATCGGCGCAACAATGCTGCCAAGAGTGGCATTTGCCGCTGGTGGCAGCGGGACCAAAAGACTGGTCTTCGTGCTGCAGCGCGGTGCCGCAGATGGTCTGGGTATCATCGCACCTGTTGGCGATCCGGCCTATGCTGGTTTGCGCGGTGCGCTGGCAGAAGATTACGCGGATGCGCCCCTGATCGGCGGGCTTTTCGCACTCCATCCTGCACTTCAGCGCTCAGCAGAAATGTACGCAGGCGGCGAAATGATGGCGATCCACGCGGTTGCCTCCGCCTATCGCGACCGGTCGCACTTCGATGGACAGAATGTGCTCGAAAGCGGCGGAACCCGGCCATACGAACGCAAGGATGGCTGGCTCAACCGGCTCGTTGGCATGTTGCCGGATGCAAGCGCGTCGGGCCTCGCCATTTCACAAACCATCCCGCTGGCGCTGCAAGGTCCGCACAAGGCGGGTTCCTATGCCCCGTCGCGGCTGCCCGACGCCGCAGACGATTACATGCGCCGGATCGGCCAGCTCTATATGGGCGATGAGCGGCTCCATATGCTGTGGGAAGAGAGCATTGCGACCCGTGCCATAGCCGAAAGCATGGATGGCGGCGGCGATATGCGGCAGGCCGCCGATGTAGGGTCCCTCGCCGCGCGCATGCTTTCGAGCAAGGACGGTGCGCGCATAGCCATGATCGAAACCAGCGGCTGGGATACGCATAACGGCCAGAGGCGGCGGCTGGCACGCGAGCTGGGCAAGCTCGATACGCTGATCGAAGCGCTGAAGATGGGCATGGGCGAACTATGGGATGATACGCTGGTGATCGTCGCCACAGAATTCGGCCGCACCGCTTCTGTCAACGGAACCAACGGGACCGATCACGGGACAGCTTCTGCGACGCTGCTTTACGGAGGTTCACTGGGCGGCGGAGATGTGCTGGGCGATTGGCCCGGCCTAAAGCAAAGCGATCTTTACGAGGCGCGTGATCTCAGGCCGACAAATGCACTAGAGGACGTTATTGCCTCAACCACTGCCAGCCACTTTGCACTTGATCCTGAGCTGACGAGGCGAACGCTTTTCCCCGGGCGTTAACGCGCCAACGCAGTCCGCTTATTCTGGCGCAGCGCTGTCATAGGCCAGTCTGAAACCGACATTTGACGCCCCTAATCCTGCATCGCGCCCCTGCCGGCTTTCAGGCCGATAACGCTGGCAATAATTGGGAGCGCAAAGGTAGCTTCCGCCTTTCATCACGCGGCTGGCGAAGCCGGGGTTAAGGGGATCGTATGCGGCGTTTTCGCTGGGGCCGCGCGGATTGTCGCGATCTGCCGGGTCATGGCCCGGCCGAAAGTAATCAGCGGTCACTTCCCATACATTGCCGACCATATCGTAGAGTCCGTATGCGTTGGGCTTGAAACAGCCGACCGGTGCAATGCCTTTAAACCCGTCACTCCCTTCGTTGACGACCGGGAACACCCCTTGCCAGCTGTTCGCGAGACGCGGATCGGGCTGCTCGGTATATTTCTCCGCGCCTCCGCTGGCGGCATATTCCCACTCCGCCTCAGTCGGGATACGCCCGCCCTTCCACTCAGCGAAAGCGCGCATATCGTCCCATGCCAAATGCACCACAGGCTGGCTGGGCTGCGCATCGGGACCATCGGGGCCATAGGGTTTTTGCCAGTTCGCTCCGGGGACATACTCCCACCAGTCGCCGTAATTGCGCGAAGGCCGCTCGGGCGGCGTGAAGACGGCGGACCCAGGCTCCAGCATGAAGGGCGGAATTTGTTCGACCGGGACACCGAATTGCGCCGGATCGACCGGTTTCTCGGCCACGCTTTTGTAGCCCGTTGCTTCAACGAATTCGGCGAACTGGCGGTTCGTCACCTCATGCGGATCGATCCAGAATCCGCCAACGGTTGTTTGCCGCTCAGGCCCCTCCTCCGCATAAACGACGTCGCTGCCCATGATGAACGTTCCGCCTTCGATGCGCACGCGCGCGCTGGAGGGCGCCTTGCATGTGGTCGCTGGGGCAAAGTCGCTCGCCGAAGTTGGCAGTGGCTGATCTGCTTCTTCGCCGTCCGATGGGCTGCAGGCGGTGAGACTTAGTGCCGTGACAGCCGCCACAAGACTGCATAGCCGCCACCTGTCATGTCTCGTTGGCTTTTGTACCATCAAACCGGCCTAGCGCGGGCTAATCGTCCTTGTCACGGGTCCATCGTCACCCAGCAGATACATCCGTCTTGCATCCGTGCCTCGCGCTCTTTCGGCAACGATCACACGCGCATCGGGATGTGCGTTGCGAATGAAGCTGCTGATCGCAAAACTTGCCTTATCACGCACCAGAAGCTCGCGAGTCCGCGCGAAGCTAGCCCCGCCGTCTTCGCTTTCCCACCAGGCGATCATAGCCTCGCCACCGCTTCTCTGAGATGCAAGCAGGAAGCGCACATCTTCGCGGCCGTCCACCACCAGATCGCCGTTGCCGACTGGCAGTCTGGTTGATTTCCCGCCGACCCACTCGCTGCCGCTCCAGCGATAATGGCGCATCTGTTTCGGGCCGCCCACTTTGGTCACACCCAGATCTTCTCCCATGGTGATACCGATATGGGGATGCCCCAGGTCATCAAGCG
Organism: uncultured Erythrobacter sp.; assembly: GCF_947499705.1. Classification (NCBI taxonomy): domain Bacteria; kingdom Pseudomonadati; phylum Pseudomonadota; class Alphaproteobacteria; order Sphingomonadales; family Erythrobacteraceae; genus Erythrobacter; species uncultured Erythrobacter sp. The sequence continues at coordinate 2,340,607 of NZ_CANMPJ010000001.1, forward strand.
TGACTGAAGCGTTGAACGACCACAGATCGCCAGATCTGGCGACCAGGGTCTTCTCCTCGGCAACTTCACGCGTCAGCGGCATGGGAAGCTGTTCGCCCTCGACATTCCGCCAGCTGCCATCGCCTGTGTCGAAGACCATGTAGAACAGATCCTGACGGTTGGCTGTGTGGCCGCGCGCATCGGGTGCTCCGGCTCCGTCCCAGCACAGATGGTAATCAAAGCTGACGATGATCTCATCACCCTCTCCTTTGGTCACATAGGGATACCAGCTGTCGACCGCCTGCAGATCGGTGCGGCGTTTATGCTTGAGGAAAGACACAGGCTCGCTGAAGGTGCGGCCGTTATCCGTTGATTTGTGATACACCCAATCGCTGCGATGCGCGCCGTGGCGATAGAACAGATAGATATCGCCATTATCCATTTTCACCACCTGATTGTAGGTGCCGAAAGGCGGGATCGTATCCAGTTCTTCCCATTCTGAAATGTCATACGGCCGCTTGGAAACGACATGCTTGTTCTCACCATAATGGTGATTGCCAAGCGGGTTTTTGCCCAGCTCCGGCGTGCCGCCATGCCCGCCGAAAAAGATATGGACGTAGCCGGCATCGTCGATGATCAGAGTGGGCTTGCCGTGATTGTCGATCTTGCGAGTGGGATCCTTTCCCATCGCGCTCACGCCAGCTTTGAAAGGCCCGCTCCATTCGCCGGTGTTGTGATTGTACGACGCCACGTAGGGGTCTTCCAGCGGCCCTTGATAGCTCACATAGGTGATGCCGTCCTTATATTCTCCGGCTGGATGCTGGACCACGGCGACCGCATTGCCCAGCCCGTTATCGGCGAAATATTCGGTCTGGGATGTAGTCGCCGTCGCGGCGCTTTGCGGACCGTATGCACCGGTGCATCCGGCGATCCCGGCCATGCAGGCCGTGAATGCTGCTGCGAAAAGGAGTGAGCGTTTCATGTGTCTGGGCCTTGAATGATGGTTCACAGCATCTCGGATGCAAACAGCAACATTCCGCCGGTCGCATAAAGCTGGCTGGTGTCGGCATCGGTGGTCTGGGGATCTTTGCCAATTTGCTGGACCCAGCCGACCTTGCCGCTGTCTGTGGTGGCCGTGCGCATCGCATCCCATGCCTTGTCACGAGCAGCCTCGTATTGCGCGCCTTCGATCATGCCGTTGTTCAGGCCCCATGCGAGACCGAAGCCGAAAAAGGCGGTTCCGCTGGTTTCGGGGTTGGTCAGATATTCCGCATCCATCAGTGAAGTGGGCCAATAGCCATCCGGACGCTGGATTTCGACGAGCTTTGCAGCAAGCGTCTTGAAAGTCTTGACCATCAGCGAGCGTTCAGGATGGTCGGCAGGCATATCTTCGATAAAGCGCGCAAGCCCTGCAAATACCCAGCCATTGCCCCGGCTCCAGAACACGGGCTGACCGTTGGGCGTTTTGGCGTCGAAATAACGGCTGTCGCGGAATAGCAGGCCGGTTTCCGGGTCTTGCAGATATTCGATCACCGCCCGCGTTTCGCTCGCGGCGTAATCCAGATAGCGCGGATCGCCCGATACCTTGGTCGCCAATGCCCATGATGGCGGGGCCATGAAGATCGCATCGGCCCAGCACCAGCGCCGCTGGCATGTGCCTTCGGTGTGGCCGTCTTCTGGCTCGATAAATTCGAGGCTCATCGTGTAGTTTTGCGCGATGATATGGTCGAACACTTCGATCGACTTCTTCATCATGGCCGGATTTTCGTCGCGCAGCGCGATTGCGCCATAGACTGCAGCGACGGCCTGATCATCACCGTGCCAGATGCGGTCTCCCAGCTCCATTCCGTTTTCATAAGCATATTGCCGCACGCGGTTCAGAAGCTTCTCGTCACCCAGCTTGGCGGCGTAGCGGTCAAGACCGATGTAAAATGCCGCCTTGACCCAGCCGCGCCCGTAAGAGCTTTCCGGGATTTTCCGATCAAGATAGCTCATGTCCTCTTTTGCCTGCAGCTGCCATGCGGCGACAGCGCAGCCGATCTCTTCAGCCGAAGCCTTTGAAGGAGCCACCAAAGCGGGCGCTTGCCACTGCGGCACGATGGCATCGCAGGAACGCGCTGCGCTTTCATTCGTGTGATCGTCAGCCGAGGCTGAACCCGCCCCGCCAATCGCAATTGCCAGCGCACCAAGCGCGGTCAGATGATGGATTTTCATGGGGCAGCTCTCCACTTTTCTCTGTTTGGCGCATTATGCTGCGCCTTGGTTGAAGCAGCATCTTGCCACTCAATATCGCGATTGCAATCCAGAAATGTTCATTTACGATCAAAATCGCGCATCAACAGGCATGTGCGAGGTGAATTGCGCAGGGAGACAGCAAATGGTTCAGGTGTCGCGCAGACAGTTTTCCGTGGGTGCATTGCTCGGCGCGACAATGCTTTCCGGCTGTTGGCAGTCCAGCGAAGTCGCAGGCGCCGCCGGAGCCAAGAACCTGCTACTCATCATCATCGACGATCTGAACGACTGGGTGACCGCATTGGGCGATCATCCTCAAGTCAAGACGCCGCATATCGACGCGCTGGCCGCGTCAGGCACGGTGTTTACGAATGCGCATGCGCAGGCTCCCATTTGCGGCCCGTCGCGCGCCAGCCTGTTCTCAGGCCTCTATCCAGCGCAGACCGGTATCTACGGCCAGATCAAGGATGCCGATCTTGGGCCCGCCGTGGCCGCGGCATCGCCGACCCTTCTTCTGCCGCAATATCTGCGTTCGCACGGTTTCTATGCTGCCGGTCGGGGCAAGGTCTCGCATCAGGGCGGTCAGGACGGTATGTTTGACGAATACCATCCTCGTTCTGAAAAGAACGGCGATTACGGCCCGAAACCGGAAAAGCGGATCAAGTGGGATAGCGACAAGACCCATACCGATTGGGGTGCCTACCCCGATACGGATGCGGAGATGATCGATCACATCACGGCGACATGGGGCGCAGAGTTCCTTCAGCGCGATCATACGCAGCCCTTCATGCTGGCGCTCGGTTTCGTGCGCCCGCATGTGCCGTGGTATGTTCCGCAGCGCTGGCTCGACAAGTTCCCGCTGGACGAAATCGAGATGCCCAAAGTGCGCGCCAACGACCTTGGCGATGTGCCTCAGGCCGCCCGCGATCTTGCCGCTGTACCGCAGATGCCGACGCTGGAATGGGCGATGGAGAACAAGGAGTGGCGCCCAATCATGCAGGCGTATCTCGCATCCATCGCGTTTGTGGATCATTGCGTGGGCATGGTGATGGAGAGCCTGAGCGCATCGGGCCGCGCCGACGATACGCTGGTCTGCCTTGCCTCTGACAATGGATACCACCTCGGCGAGAAACAGCGCTTTGCCAAAATGTCGCTGTGGGAACGGTCCACGCGCGTGCCATTGATGTTTGCCGGGCCGGGAATTCGCCCGCAAGTGATCACCGACCCGGTCGGCCTGATCGATATCTATCCCACTGCGATCGACATTCTGGACCTTCCCGCAAACGCGGAAAATGCAGGGCGCAGCCTCGCAGCTGTGCTGACGCAAGGGCGGGCGCTACCGGTTGAACCGCAGGTCTCCGTCTATGGCGAAGGCAATTACGCAGTGATCGACCCGGACCATCGCTATATCCGTTATGCCGATGGGTCAGAGGAACTGTACGATCTGCATAAAGACCCGAACGAATGGGTCAATCTTGCCGATGATCAGTCCCTGTCTCCGGTCAAAGACAGGCTGCGCACATACATTCCCGCCAATCCGCGCGCCGACGTGATGACGGCCCCTTAGCGCAGCTTCACAGCCCGTCGCGCCGCTGCGGTATTTGCGCAGGCGGCAAGTCTTTCCAGATACCCGCCGTGACCCGGACGTCGATCGATCCGGAAGCTTCGGGCCAACGCAGCACGAGGATTTGCTGCGCGCTTTCATCCCAGATGAAGTCTGCCAGCCGGCTGCCCTTCCCTGCGCGCGCCACCTGAAACGCCTCGTCGCTGCCAGGCGCATGGGTCAGAACCAATCCGTTGCTCAAATGCAGAGAGAAGCCATCAGGGTAATGCCGGTTCGCCCCGACAAACAGCGACGAAACGCCCTTGCTGTTATCCGGCGTAATCGTGGCTGAAAGCTCGCGCTGGGCAAAGTCATAGCGAAACCGCTCCAGGTCCCCGGCGATGATCTTGGGATAGGGGCGTGCGATAATGTCGGTGATGTATTTGCGCTCCACGGTCCCGCGGGATTGGTTGTCCTGAAAAATCGCCCATGTCGACGGACCACCGGGGAGGAAGTTCTGATAGCGCGGATTGCCAAGGAACCACGCCTTGATCGTGCCCATGCCGGTCTCATCGAAAATCTCTGCGGTGCGGATGTAAAACCGCTGATAGTGCAGTTGATCTTCCACGGACGTGTCCGTGGACATCAATGTTGGAAAGCCCCACTCGCCCACCAGAATTGGCGCATCGAGCATCTCTGCCTCTCGCTCGAAACGGCGCAGGATCGGTTCAATATAGTCGATCCTGTCCTGATAGATATGCGGCGCAAACACGACATTGCCGCCTTCGATCTGATCCTTGATCTCGGCATATTGATTGAATTCAATCGCCTCGCCCTTGTTCATGAAAATCGTCTGGCAAAGGAAAAGCTTGTCCGGATTGTAGGTGCGACCTTCAGCGATCAGGCGCTCGTAATAGGGGATCAGGAAATCACGCGTGAGATCATCGTATGAAATATCCATCGAGAGCTTGCGCGGTTCATTGACAAGATCATAGCCAACGACATCGGGATTGTCGGCAAACCGATCCCACATGATGTGCCAGGCCTTGGCGTAATTGTCCTGAATGCCGTTTGTATTGTTCCAGAATGCTTCCCACGAAAAATCAGGCACTCCGTACAGCGTCATCTTGAAGCTCGTGGTCATGCCAGCATCGCTGCCCAACTGCGTCAGCCTATCGAGTTTCTCGAGATAGGCAGGGTCGAAGGTGGTGCCCGGCATGGTCCCGAACCGGCTCAGCTCCAACCGGATCACCTGCGTGTTTGCGCCCATCCGCGCCATGCGCCAGTAATCGCCTTCATCGAACATCACCGGCTGATTGCCGTCATTCGTGTTCACGACAAAGCCGCGCGGGACATAATGGCGACCGTCTGCATCTCTCAAACCGTGCTTGATCTGCGCCTGCGCAGGCACAGCAAGCATCGCCAAAAGCGCGGCAGCCAAGATCCACAATGGCGCCGCAAGTAAGCCTGCCCTTTGCCCTGCTTTCAGAAAGCTCATCACAACCCCTTCGTTTTGGGAACGCAGCCAATCGGGCGTTTAATCGCCTACCGGATACGCTCAACTGACTATTCAAGAATGATATTGTCTTCGCCGACAAAGAACCGGTCGCTGTGGCCATCGGCAAAGCGGACGATGACCTCGAAACTGTAGCGCGCCGCGCCCGGGCGCACGTCAATCGTGGGCGGCGCGTCACCTGCAAACGGCACGACAAGGCTGATCAGTTCTGGGCTTTCCGCCTCAAACCGGGCGGCGATACGCCGGAGATATTTGTCATATCGGAATTCGGTACGCCGCCGGATCAGTGTAACCTCGCTCAGGTCATCCTCGCTCACGCGTAGCTGCTTGGTTCCCGAATAAGCGGCGAGCAAAGCCTTGCTGCCTGTGCGTTGGCCGTGGACTATCACTGCGTCGCCAGCTTGCTGCACCCGGTTGCCCGGATAGGTGATATAGCGGCTTTCAAACGGCTTTGGCCCGCTGTTCTCGGTCCGCGCGTCATCACGAAAGATGATGTAAGGGCGCGGCGTCCGCACGAAATAGAGCTTGCGGTCGGCCTGCCCTACGAAAGCCGCATCGAAATCGTAGGCTTCTTCGGCCTGGCCGCGCACAAACGCCCCGCGTTCATCCTCACGATATTCGACGATCCGCCCATCGCCGCCCTTGATCTGTTCGGCACCGTCGATCTTCAAAGTGGTGTGCGCATCGCTGCGTTCGAGCCAGTATTGCGGATCGATCAGAAACCCTTCGCCTTTGGCGTAAAATGTAACAGAGTTTTCATCCTGATGATCGTGTCCGCGATGCTTGTCGTAGCCGGATTTGAACGAGACATGCGCGGCATCCTCGCCGGTCCATTTGTCGCGCAGGAAAACCCGTCCCGATTCAAACCGGTGGCCTAGCGCGAGGCCAGCTGCCAAAGGGTCCAGCGGTCGCACCGGCTTATCTCCCCAGACAAACAGAAACGGCGCAGTATAGGATATGCCGAAATAGGAACCCAGCTCAGCGGTCGATCCGGACTTCTCCAAACTCTCAAGCGTGGCCCACAATTGATCGCCGCGATTGTGGCGCAAAACTCCGATTAACGCTGCGATCTCTGCAGGACGATCGAAATTGTCGTTGAGCGGAAGCATCAAGCCGTCAAAGGGCAGCAGCTTCCATACCATCTGATCGCCCACCAGCGCGAGTGTCTCATCTGCCTCGGCAATCAGATCGGGACCGCCGTGCCGCTTCAGAGCCATGGAAAACGGCACGGCACCGCCCAACCCGTATCCGACGTAATGCACGCCCTCGGTCGCGTAGCCGGTCGGGTCCGCAAAAGTCTGAAAGAAGGCGCGGGTGCGCCGGGTTGCCATTTCGACCCATTCCGGCCTGTCGCCCAGCGCGAGCGCGACCAGACCCAGCCCGCCGAAATGCACCGAATTGTGGTTGGAAGATGATACGCCGGGCACGTCCTTGCCCCAGGTTGTGTTTGCCTCGAACAGGATCGTGCCGATTTCTTCCATCTCCGCGCGCACTTCGGCGCGCTCGGCATCGCTTAGCGTGTCATACAACCAGTCATATCCAATCGCGAAGGCCTGCGCCGCGTCCCCTTGTTGCAAGTGGGTCTGCCAATGCTTCTTGTTGCCCGGCTGCGTCTGGCGGACCACGGCGAGTAGGATTTTGCGTCCCTTCGCCGCGTAGCGTGGATCTCCGGTCAGATATGTCGCAAAGCCCAAAGTACCGAGGCGGTTCTGCAACGCACGCCCTGCAGTGCCCAAGGAGTTCTGGTTCGAGACAAGCGGATAAGGATCGGTCGGGGTCGCAAGGAATTGGTCGGCCTTGCGCAGGATTTGCTCCCTGGCCGTCCGAAGCCAGGGCAGGCTTTGCGATCGCGCCTCAATCTGCGCGTGATCAGCCGGATCAAAGAACAGATCAGGCCGATCCTGCGCTGAAAGCGGCGAACCGGAAAGACCAAGAGAAACCGACGCCAAAGCAACACAAAAGCTCGCAATCAGATATGACTTTGCCATTGCGCCCGCCTCGGTCCAGTTCTGGCAGCCAAACCAAAGGCCGTGGCCGCGCTCATGCCCAAGGGATCAACATCAAGCCCTCAAGCTCATTATTGATCAATATTGACCTATTTTGATTGTCCGTGCAATAGCTCCGCGATGTGGAGAGCTTCAATCACATCCAAGGCAGCCAGAAAGCGAGCCGCAAGCCTCTCGTCAGCTGAGCCGGGCCGAGGATCTCTCAACAATGTGCGACGGGACGATAACCTGCTCGAGATCGAGCTTGGCCGTCCCATCGCCCAAAAACTCGGGAACCAGTTTCATCGCGGCCAACCGGCCCATCTCTTCAATCGGCCAGTGGATCGTCGAGAGCGGCGGCCAGACATGCGATGCCGTGGCCGTATCGTCGAACCCGACAATATCCAGATCATCGGGAACAGCGATGCCAAGCCCATGCGCCGCATGAAGAACGCCAGACGCCATCTCGTCATTGCTGGCAAATATGGCGCTGGGACGATCCGCGCGATCAAGCAAGCTCATGCCCGCCTTCAGACCGGATTCGAACCTGTAGCTGCCCTTTTCCATCAATCCGGGGTCCGGTTTCAGCCCAGCCTCTCCCAGCGCATCAAGGAAGCCGTTTTCGCGCTCCAACGGCGATCTGAAACCGTCAGGCCCTCTCACAAAGCCGATCCTTGTATGCCCGCGTTTGATCAGGGCCGCGACCATTTGCTGAACGATTTCGCGGTCATTGGAGGCGACACAATGCGCCGGTTCATCGAGCACGGTCGAACCGATCCGCATATATGCAACATCCAGTCGCCGACACAGATCGACGATTTCGTCACGCTCCGAAATCGGCGGCAGGATCAGCACTCCCAGCGGTCGCTGCTTGCTCAGAAAGGTTTCGATATCGTCGAGCAGATCGGGGGAAGTTCGATCAACCGGCCGCACAGCGAGCGCCAGCTCGGTATCCTTGATCGCGGACAGAACACCTTTTTGAAAATTGAGCACGGTCTGCCCGTTTGGATTGTCATGCAGCAGCGCGATCATGAAGTTGCGGCGCAGCGCCAGCGCTCTCGCCTGGGGATTGGGGACATAGCCCAGCTGATCAATCGCGACCGAGACTTTCTCCCGGGTTGCAGCGCTCATCAATGGAGATTTGTTGATGAACCGGCTGACAGTCTTCTTGGAAACACCCGCCAGCGCGGCCACGTCATTGATCGTGGGCGCGCTCTGATTTTGCGGATTGTCGCCATCATACGTCATGGTTTGCCACCCCTATCAGGCATCGAACGAGGATTGAATTTCGTCCGGGTCCTGCTGTCACCATCAATTAGTCATGGCAATCACATAAATCATGCTTGCACATAATATGACACCGGTTACCAACACTGTCCTGATCTGCTTTGGGAGGCAAGGTCGGGTTTAGCAGGGAGAGAGAATGTGCTCGTCCAATCAAGACGTCGGCATCTGCAAATGCTGTCAGTAGCAGGCCTGGCAGGGTTATTGCCGGGTTGCGCGCGTCTGGGAGCGTCCAACCGCATCACGCTCGCCCATACTCTGGACGAACAGCATCCAGTTCATCTCGCTATGGCCCGGTTCCGTGATGAACTGATCCGTCTGTCGGGATCGACCCTGGCGGTAGAAATCTTCCCCAACGCGCAGCTTGGAACCGAGCGGGAGCTGGTCGAGCTGGTTCAGCTCGGGGCCATATCCATGACCAAGGTTTCATCGCTGTCGCTAGAGAATTTCGCACCCGATATGGGTGTCTATTCGCTGCCCTATATTTTCGACGACAGCGAACATCAGAAACGCGTTGTGCAAAGTGAAATCGGGCAGGAGATTCTGAGCGGCCTCAGCAAGATCCTGCTCAAGGGGATGGGCCATTACGACGCAGGCGCCCGAAGTTTCTATATGACGGGCGGGCCAGTCAATACGCCGGACGATATACGCGGCAAGACCTTGCGCGTGTTGCCCAGTGAAGCCCTGATCAAGACGGTCGAAACGTTTGGCGGAGCAGCCACTCCGATTGCCTTTGGCGAGCTATACGCAGCCCTGCAGCAGGGCGTTGTCGATGGCGCGGAAAACAACCCGCCCAGTGTGCTCAGCGCGCGGCATCACGAAGTGTGCAATTACTATTCGCTCGATGAGCATGTCAGCGCCCCTGATGTTGTGGTGATGAGCCAGAGCGTTTGGGACGGTCTGACCGAAGAGCAAAAAGGGTGGGCAACCGAAGCGATGGCGGCATCGGAAAGCTATCAGCGCGAGTTGTGGCGTAAGGCATCCGATGACGCTCTGGCCGAAATCGAAGCGAGCGGGGTTGCAATCAACAGGCCGGACAAGGCGCCATTCCGCGCCGCCGTCGCCGACTTCAAGGCCAGCTTTGACGGAACACGGATTGGAGACCTCGCCGCCCGGATCGAAGCTATGTCGGAGACCGCATGATGCGTATTATCGTAGAAAAGGCGCTTGCCGGAATTCTGGTTCTTTTGTTCAGCGCCACAGTGCTCACCGTAATCTGGCAGGTGATCGGTCGATATGTGCTGGAAGCTCCGAGCTCGGCGACCGAGGAAATTGCACGCTTCCTTCTGATATGGCTGGGCATGGTTTCAATGGCATATGCCTTTGCCAAGCGGATGCATGTGGGCGTGGATCTCATTTCAGCCAGACTTTCGCCGTCCGCACGCAAGGGTTCGGCGCGCGCGATCTGGCTGGTATGCGCAGCGTTCGCTCTGGCAGTCATGGTCTATGGCGGGGGATTGCTGGTCAATGTGACGGCGACACTCGGCCAGACTTCGGCTGCGCTCGGACTGCCCATGTGGACCATTTACAGCATCATGCCCGCTTGCGGACTGGTGATTGCCTATTTCGCGATCTCATTCCTGATTGAAGGTGTCGCGACCGAAGAAGAGAAGATCGAAGGAGAAGTCCAATGACAACCGGGCTTATCCTCGTTCTCGTATTCTTCATACTGGTCGCGCTTAACGTACCGATCGGATTTGCGATCGGGCTTTCCACGCTGGCCGCGCTGGTTGCGATCATGCCGTTCGATCCTGCCACCACCACCATGGCACAGCGTATGGTGGCCGGGTTGGACAGCTTCACGCTTCTGGCAATCCCGTTCTTCATTCTGAGCGGGTATCTTATGGGAGCCGGGGGAGTTGCGAGACGGTTGATTGACGCAGCAAAGGGCTTGATCGGCGCGCTCCCCGGAGGCCTTGCGGTTGTCAGCATCATTTCCAGCATGCTGTTTGGCTCTGTCTCGGGCTCGGCCGTGGCTGCCACATCGGCAATCGGTTCGTTCATGGTGCCCGCGATGAAGAAGGAAGGGTATGACGCGCCGTTCGCGGCCTCAGTCACCACTTCTGCGTCGATCCTCGGACTGCTGATCCCGCCATCCAACGTGATGATCGTCTATGCGGTGGCCGCCGGCGGCGTATCAATCGGTGCGCTATTCCTTGCCGGATACGGCCCCGGCCTGCTGGCCGGCCTCGCCCTGGTCATCGCGGCCGTGATCGTTGCGCGCAAAGAAGGCTATCCAGTCTCCGAAAGGCTTCCATTCAAGGATTCCATTCGCACTGTCTTCCCTGCCATTCCCAGTATCGCAATGCTCGTCATCGTTGTTGGCGGCATTGTGTCCGGCATCTTTACCGCGACAGAAGCAAGCGCGTTTGCCGTGGTATATTCATTGATCCTGGGCGTCTTCGTTCACCGTGAAATGGCATGGAAGGACTTGCCCGGTGTAATCGTCAAGTCGGCTGAAACAACCGGCATTGTGCTGTTCCTGATCGCGGCATCGACCGGGATGGCCTGGATGCTCGCCTATTCGGGATTGCCCGGCGCAATCGCGGCAGCGCTGCTGACCATTTCGGACAATCCGCTCCTGCTGCTGCTGTTGATCAACGTCGTCCTGCTGATCGTCGGCGCGTTTCTGGATATCACTCCGGCGATATTGATCTTCACCCCCATCCTGTTGCCTGTCGCGGTGGCTCTGGGCATCTCACCTGTGCATTTCGGGATGATCCTGATCTTCAACCTGTCGATCGGGTTGTGCACGCCGCCGGTGGGAACAGTGCTGTTCGTTGGCGCGGCAGTGGGCGAAACCAAAGTGGCCGCGATGATCAAGCCGATGATCCCGCTCTATCTGGCGATGCTCGCTGCACTAGCGGTCACAACAGCCGTTCCAGCTCTGTCAGAGGCGCTGCCACGGTTCTTCGGAATGATGTGAGACGTTAGTAGCACCCGCGACCAATAATCTTTTTTGATCATTTTCGATCAATTTCTTGCATCGGACGGAAAGCGGGTTAATCTCTCGCCCAAAGAATCCGAGGGGGAAAATACGTGGAAGAATTCGAACGCGAGCCGGTTGCTCCAACGGCGCTGAAGCCGGGCAGGTACTTTGCGGCATCCTACGCAGGTGAGCATGTTGCCGGTACAGAGTTCGTTATTGGCGCCATGTTTGTTTCGTGGGGTGTCGGCGCCGGAGATGTGATTTCGGGACTGCTGCTAGGCAACCTTCTCGCCGTTCTCAGCTGGGTGTTGATTTGCGCCCCTATCGCGACCGAGACCCGGCTTACCCTCTACGCCTATCTCGAGAAAATTGCCGGACCCGGCTTCATCAAGATTTATAGTGTGATCAACGGCGTGCTGTTCTGCATTTTGGCCGGGGCAATGATCACCGTTTCGGCCAGCGCTGTCCGTATCCTTTTCGGAATCCCGCCGCAGGTCGAATGGTATCCGACCAGCATGACCTTTGTTTTCATCGCACTGGGCGTCGGCGCAGTCGTCTCCTTCGCCGCGATGCGCGGTTTCAGTTTCGTCGCACGCTTCTCCGAAGTTGCCGCGCCCTGGATGATTGCGATGTTCTTCGTTGGCGGGGCGGCATTGCTACCGGTTATCCTCGCCGGAACGCCATCGGTCTCCAGTGTCGGCAGCTACGGGGATTTCCTCAATCTGGCAGAGACCAGCATCTGGATCGATCAAGGCACCGAGATGGGATTCTGGCATGTCGTCGCCATCGCCTGGGGGGCGAACCTCGCCTTCCATGGCGGGCTGGGCGACATGTCGATCCTGCGCTTTGCGCGCCGCTCTTCCTATGCGTGGTATTCCTCTATCGGAATGTTCATTGGCCACTTCGCAGCCTGGCTTGCGGCGGGCATCATGGGCGCTGGCGCGGCGATGATCCTGAAGCAGCCGCTAACCTCGCTGGATGCGGGCGAAGTCGCGTTTCAGGCGCTTGGCCCGATCGGCATTCTGGCCGTGATTGTGGCGGGTTGGACGACATCCAATCCGACCATTTACCGTTCAGGTCTCGCGTTCCAGTCGCTTCACCCGGCATGGTCACGCGAGAAGGTGACTCTGGTCGTCGGCGTGATCACGACGATCATCGCCTGTTTCCCGTTCGTCTTCACGCGGCTGCTTGATTTCCTAGGCATCATGGCACTGGTGATGGCACCAATCGGCGGGTTGATTTTCGCTGAACACTTCCTGTTCAAGAAGATCGGCCTGACACGCTACTGGCGCTCGGCCAGCGGAGCAGCGCTCAACATACCCGCGCTGTTGACGTGGATCGCCAGTGTCGCGGTTGCCGCGCTGCTGGGATACGAGCTTGGCGTGCATGTCCTGTTCCTGTTCGTGCCCGCCTGGCTGACAGCCATGGTGCTGTATCCGGTTTTGGCTTCGGCGATGGGAGCGAAAACGGTCGACAAGGCTCAGCTGGCAGCATCCGAACAGGCAGAGAGCGATCGCCGCGCGGCGGAGCAGTCCTTTCTGGACAGTCACACCAAGCCCCAGCTTGCTGCGTCGAACACCAATCGTCTGTTCCTCATCGGTGCAAGCCTCTCGCTTGTGGCGGCGATCGTCCTGGGAATTACCGCTTTGACGACAGGCGATCTGGCGCGTTTCCAGTCGCTGATCATCTGGCCCACTGTGACCTATTTCGTCTTCGCGATTGTGCTCGTGCTGCGGGAATCGACCGCGCAGGAATAGACCATATGGCAATCAACCAACGTTCTGATCGGTTAGGAGATTTGCGAGTGAAAGTTTCAGGAATTGCGGCATCGCTCATCCTCGCAGCAAGTGTTGCGGCATGCTCTGCCGAGACAGGCGGAGCCGACACTGGCGGGACCGAAGGAGCGGCAAACGACGCTGCGGCAGTGATCGTGGATTTGCGCGTGCGCGACAATCCGGAAGCAGCCTATGTTTCTTTGCAGGAATTCACAGTTCCGGCCTCGCACGAGATCGGCGATGGCATGATGCCCTATGAAGGGATCGGCTGGGAGAACGGGCTGGTTGGGTATCGCATGTATCTCGATGGCCGACTGGTCAGCGACATATTCGGCAAGCAATCGCCAGATCCAGCCCTTGGACAAATCGACGAATACGGCAGCTATCACGAGCTCGCCCCGTGGGGCATGGACGTGCTCAAGGTCGGGCCAAGCCTGGGGCTTGGCGGCATTGGCATCATGCGCGGCGATCAGCCAGAACAGTTTGGCTCCGTGCCAGAGCTTTCGGCCAGCATTGGCGAAACCGGCGCGGCAAACGGTGTCTTCACTATCACGGCCGGAGGGATCGAGGGGGCATCGGGCAACACTGGCGGCTTTGTTGCCGACTATTCGATTGGATCAGACAGCCCGCTAACCCGGGTTAAGGTAAAAACGAATGGCGAGCTTCCCCTGGCAACCGGCCTTGTCATGCATGACGGGGCAGAACTGCTGCAATCAGACGGTGCGGAAGGCACGTGGCGCTATGTCGCGACATGGGGTGACACGCAAAGCGAGAACAAGGATGGCCTGGGCATGGCGCTGTTCTACCGCGCTAATGAAGCGACCTATGGCGGCCTTGCGAACTCGACCCATTTTGTGGCCTTCGGTCAGCCGGAATTTGAATACGCATTCCTTGCCGCTTGGGAGCTTGATCCCTCAGGCATCAATTCGCGCGAAGCATTTGCGGCACTGCTGACCAAAGAACTGGCCGAGCTTGAAGGAACGACCGAATAATGACCCGCAAATTCATAGCTCTTTGCGCCGCCACGAGTGTTCTGGCCCTTTCAGGCTGCGCTGCAACCACCAGCCTTGCCAACAACACAAGCGAGCCTGCGGTCGCAGCAACACCAGCGGTTGAGGCACCCCGCCCCAATATCCTGCTCATCCTGTTTGACGACATGGGATACGGACAGCTGGGGATCACTGGCCACAGCATCATCAAGACGCCGAATATCGATGCGCTGGCGCGTGAAGGCATGATCTTCTCCAATGGCTACGCAGGCAGTACCGTGTGCTCACCCTCGCGTATTTCGCTAATGACCGGACGTGACGCCTCCCGGCTGAGCAGCACCGCAAATACGGTGTCGCTGCAAAAGGGCGACCGCACTATGGCGCACGTGCTGGGTGATGCGGGCTATACCACCGCACTGTTTGGCAAGTTTGGCATCGGCACGACCTTTGGTGAGACGGACCCGATGACGATGGGTTTCCAGCAATGGAAAGGCCTGCTGCACAACATTCAGGCGCACCGCCAGTTTCCGATGTTCCTGTTCGAGAACAACAAGATGGTCCCGGTGCCTGAAAACCGGGCTGGCGCGCGAGATGGCTATGCCCAGCGACTGTTTACGGATGACGCGCTGGAATTTCTGGACACGCAGGATGGCAGCAAGCCGTTCTTTGCTTTCGTCAGCTACACATCACCGCACTCGGAAATGGCCGCGCCTGAGGAATTCGTTGCCCCCTATCGCGGCAAATTCCCGGAGACCCCTTATAACGGTCTAGCTGGCCCCACCCCGGCGAGCCAGTTTCCGGACTATTATCCACTCGCGATTGACGAGCCGAATGCCGTCCAAGCGGGCATGATCGCCGCGCTGGATTCCTATGTTGGCGAACTGGTCGCCAAGCTTGAAGCGCAGGGCCTAAAAGACAACACGCTGATCATCATCACCTCCGACAACGGCCCTCACTCCGAAGGCGGCGGCGACCCGATCGGGATTGCCGCTGGCGGCCCATATCGCGGCGGCAAACGCGATCTGACCGAAGGCGGCATTCACATGCCATTCCTCGCGACATGGCCTTCCGTCATCAGATCCGGACGGGTGGAAGATGAACCCGTAATATTTGCAGACCTGTTGCCCACCCTAGGGGCGCTTGCGGGCAGGCCCGATGCGGCTGAAGCGATGGGCGCCAATGGCGTATCGCTGGCCAAATTGCTGATGCGTGAAGATGCCGAACTGCCGGAACGCATGCTCTATTGGGCATTTTCGCGCCAGCTCGGCGATCCCAATTCCGGCGTGATTGGCGTCACCCAGCAAGCCGGACGCATCGGCAAATGGAAAGCAATTCGCGTAGAAAAGGACGCGCCCGTTGAGCTGTACGATCTGTCAAAGGATCCCGGCGAGGCGAATGATGTCTCCGCTCAGAACCCGGCCATTGCGGCGGACTTTGCTGCGCGGTTCGATGCCGAAATTGTGGAACAGGCGCGCTACGCCAAATAGCGCGCCCGATCGCCAGTCAATGCTGCCTCAGGCCAATGCGGCCTGGGGCACATGGTCCATATCGTCGAATTCCTGGTTCTCACCGCCCATGGACCAGATGAAGCTGTAGGAACCGCTGCCGACACCGCAATGCATGGACCATGACGGAGACAGCGCGGCCTCTTCATTCGATAGCGGCAACGCCTTCAATTCGTCAGGTCGCCCCATGAAGTGGAACACGCGGGCATCGTCCGCCAGATCGAAATAGAAATAGAATTCCGACCGGCGATCATGCGTGTGCGGCGGGAACGTGTTCCACACGCTGCCCTTGGCAATGCAAGTGAAGCCCATAACCAACTGGCAGCTTTCAACGATGCCGGGGCGTAGGGGCTGAAAGATCGTGCGTTCATTACAGGTCGCCTGCTCGCCCAGATCGATGCGGTTCGCCTGATCCTGTTTCACCAGCTTATGCGGATAGGTGGTGTGCGCCGGATAGCTTACAAGATAGAAACGCGCCGGGTTGGCCGCATCGTCGCTTTCAAATTTCACGGAATGCTCCCCGCGCCCGATGTAAAGGCTATCGAGCCGTTCCATCGCGAAGCGTTCATCGCCCACAGTCACGCTGCCGCTTGCACCGATATTGATCACGCCGACTTCGCGCCGCGCAGTAAAGGCGCCGCCGCCAAGCTCTGCAAAAGAGCTGAATTCCAGCGCCTCGCCAAGCGGGACCGCGCTGCCCACGATGCCGCGATCGATGTCGGACAGGGTCAGTACCAACTCGCCTTCGGTCATCAGGTCTGCGATAACGAAGCTGTCACGCAGCTCTTCATTGCGCATGGTGCGATAACGTTGCTGATCTGCGGCATATTTGCGGTCAAGGTTCACGATTGGCTCCGGCTTTCATGTGAATGATTGGTTCTGAATGAAATTGGATTTTCGTGAGTGCTTATGCATGCTAGGCGCTTCGATGAAAAGAGGGAGACTGCGCATGGCGTCATATGCTTGGGTGCTGGGGATTCGCCCCGGATATGAAGAGGAATACAAGAAACGCCACGACGAGATCTGGCCTGAAATGACGGAGGCCCTCCAGCAGTCGGGTATCCGCAATTACCACATCTTCAAGCACGGGCTGACACTGTTCGGCTATTTTGAAACGGACGATTTCGATGCAACCGCCGCCTTTCTGGCGGACAATCCCGTCAATGCGCGCTGGGCGGAGTATATGGCGCCGATCATGCAGGTCGATATCGACCCGGCGACAAGCTTTCCTTACCTTTTGCCGAAGCAATTCTCGCACGACTAAGGCGCGCGCCAAGCGCCCTATTCAAACCCGATCCGGTCAAGCGCTAGCTCACCCTGCCCTTCGCGCTTCAGCCGAATAATCAGGCTTTCTGAATCGCCAAGCGCGCCCAAGGGGATGCGCCAGCGGTTGGCACCTTCTAACTGATGGCTCGCGATTGGAGCAGAGGCACCTTTCCGGCTGATCGACAGCTTGAAAGGCAATGCCGGAGCCCCCTTCATATCCAGCACAATCGTATCCTTGCCGCCTAGCCCGCCGATGTTCGGAAAGGTGAGCTCTCCGGCAGCGCCATCAAGCACAACATCGAAACCATTGGACGCGTCGGCGCGCTCCCGCTTGGAAAACCCGCTATTGGCGAAGAATTCTTCTGCTTCGATCGGACCCGACGATGCGCGGTATTCGCCAACTCCCGTCAAATCGACGCGAATGGGAGCGATACTGCCATCGCTGCGATAATGGACATAGCTGATGAAGGTATCGCGGAAATAACGATTGCCGCTTTGTGAGATGTCGCAATAGGCAAAGTATGTCTGGCCGTGCCATGTGAAGAACGATCCGTGCCGCCCCTGCTGCGGGCCTGTCGGCCAGGTTGGCTGGGACAGCCCGGTCGGAAAGCTCGCCTCCGTAATCACCGCGCCGCGATAATCGTAAGGTCCGTACAGGTTCTTCGACGTTGCATAGAACGCACCCCACGACAGATAATAGAGATCGCCATGCTTGTGCAGGAACGGCTTGTCGTCGGTTAGCTTGCCATCGAACGGCGTGCCGGTTGTGAAGGTGTAAGGCCCTCTCGCACCGCGAATATCCATCTTGCGTGGTTCCTCTGCCAGCGAGATCATGTCTTCGCCTAGACGCGCAAGATAGTAATCCCATACACCGAAGATGATGAAGCGATCATCGCCTTCCGAATACAGCCCCGGATCATATTCGTGCGTTGGCGTAAGGTCCTCCGTCAGCAGCGGCTTGCCCAGTGCATCGCGCCACGGACCCACCGGGCTGTCTCCAACGACAACCCCTGTCTGCCGATTGGCTTCGGAGAAGAACCAATAATACCTCCCGCCCTTTTCCGCGACATCGGTGGCCCAGGCGGACGTAAAATCAGGCTGAGCGCGCAGGTACGTCTGGTCGGGATGAAGCGTCGATTGAAGCGTCCAATTTACAAGGTCATCGGATGACCAGACCTGCCAGTCTTCCATGACAAAAGTCTCATTGCGCGCCGACTTGTCGTGGGAAGCATACAGATATGCTTTGCCATCGAAGATACGGATATGCGGATCGTTGACGCCCTGATTGGCGATGATCGGATTGCCAGCATTGGCGGGAAAGAATGCGGCTGCTGTCAGCAAGACCGTAGCGCTGAAATTCAGACCGATCTTCTGAAGCCGTTCCATTCTTCAATCTCCCGGATGCCTCGCCACCGTCACTCGAACTCGATATCAAACACCTGCACCGGCGTAGAGACACCGCGGGTTTCCGGCGCGCGGTGCCACAGCATGGTCGCTTGCCCCTCTTCGAGCAGCGAGAGGTCCCATGTTATGTAGCCGCCTTGCGGATCGAACTTGCGCTTCTTGTCGATTTCGATCGGAAGCCTCTTCCATTTGCGGAAATCGTTGCTTCGATTTGCATAGTAGATCTGCCCCTTGTCCCGCCCGACAAAGGCATAAAGCCGGTCGCCAGCCACTGCGAGCGTCGCGTCATTGCCATCAAAATTGGTTTGCTGCTGGCTCCAGCTGCCATCCGGCTTTCCGAGATAATGGAAGTAGTAGGCTTGCTTTGCCCCGCGCTGTGGAAGGTGACGCAGCAGCACATGCATATCTCCCGACACTGGATCGACTGTCGATGTGATCGAGGGATTGCTGGGGCCCAGCCCCTTCGGAATCTCGATCACGGGTCCGCCGATATTGCCGATCGAGATCGCCTCTCCCTTCTCGGTATCGGCGATAACGGTTCCATCGGCGCGTTGCCACGTGCGCCCTTCATCTAGCGATTTGGCATAGAACAGCCCGTGGTTGCAGAATATCTCACTGCGCGAAGAGGTGGTGTAATCGCACGGCCTTTCGCGGAACACCCACGCGGCGTGGAGCGAGCCATCCGAGCCGACCTGCATTCCGTTCGCGAGATAGGGGCCTCGTGTGGTCTTTAGGCCATTGTAGGTGCCATGGCGGTCGGAGACGATGTGAACCTTGCCCCACTGACCCTGCTCCGCATCATACTTCCCCAGCCGCATGTCGCCGCCATAGGAACCGCCCGTGCGGAAATAGACTACCAGATTGCCGCCGGGGAACGCCTTGAATGAAGGATAAGTAACGTTGAGCCGCGTCTTTGGATCGCCGCCAAGATTTTCGGCGTATGTGAAAACGCTGTTGTCCCAAGTCACATTGGCCGGGTTGTCCGCAACACCGGCGGCCGTGGCTGCGTAGTTCATTGTTGGACGATTGTGATGATCGAACGAGATATGGATCACGCCATCACCGCCCGAGATACCAATGGTCTGGCGATTATGGGCATCATCGGACGTGACCTTGTACCCCTCCAGCACCGAATATTCCCAGTCAAATCCGCCCAGTTTCCTCCGCGCAACGGCAACGTAGGATGCCGCCTCTTCCTTAGGCTGACTGCGATCACGCCCTGGGTAGAACACGACATATTGATAGCCATTATAGCTGACCGCTTGCGCGCCCAGAGGCCCTGCAAAACGAGGCTTCCCATCGCGCGAACGCTCCATTCCGTCCGAAGTGTGCGACTTGGCAGTCAGTTGGTCCCAGCCGGTGATAGAAGCGCGCTCAGCGTCCTGTGCACCCTCGGCCAGCAGCGCAGTGCCACTCAACAGCAAACACGATGCTGCCAACGTCGACGTAATTTTGCGCGCTGAGATCATCAATGTCCTCCCCTGTCGTCACGCTTGGGGGCCGCGTCCTTATTGGCCTGTTCCAATTGGTGCGGCGTGTAGGGGCTGAGCGTGAGATAGAAGGCGTCGAACACAAAGCCGTCTTCCCTCATGGAGAATTCAACCCGGTGCGTGCCCGCCGTTGGTACATCCAACCAAAGCCCGCCTTTGACTCCGCAGTGATCTTCGCGTGTGCGCTGGCGGCTGTCCCAATGCCAACGCTGCCTGCCCTCACAATACTGGATACGCGCGCCGCTTTCCGGCCATTCGCCATTGATGCCAGCATGCAAGCCGTTGTCTTCGGAGCCGAGCGAATGCGCGCGCACCCACAGATACCAGCGCCCCGCAGCGGGGAACTCCACATCATAGGAAAGGATCGCCATCTTTCCGGGTGAGCCGCTGAAATTTTCGCCCCGGATCAGTTCGTCATCATGGGTGACACGGGTGTCTGGGACCAGCGCAATATAATCCGCTGCTCCAGTGCGCTCCCACCCGTCGGGGCATTCCGCCTTCCTGCACCAGCTGCGCACGTCGTTGGCGCGCTGAGCCACGAAGTCTTCCGCTTGCACCAGAATGCCCTGATCAATCCGTTCGACCACTGCGATCCATTTGCCGCTGCCGCCTTCCGGTGGTTCACCGATCTTGGTGTTGCGCCGGTGGTTGTCGACCTCGGCGAGCGACCCTGTTTGCAAGCCGCCGCCATTCACCCGGTCAAACCAGCGCACCGAGAAGCGCCCTTCGATTCCGCCAGTCGTCATAATGGTTTCTTCCTCACCCGGAACTATGACAGCGAACTGCCCCGGTTCGGCAAACACGAAATCGTCGCGCGGGCGGGTGAGGTAATCAGCGGCGACCATGCGCACGGCGCGGTCCCCTACATGTTGGCTGAAAAACTCCAACGCCACCCGACCTTCGCGCCAGAGACGCGCGCGGGTTCTGTGATCCTGACAATCGAGATCGCTGCAGCCGGTCTTGTAGCCGTAATATGCCTCCACCCCGTTTGCACCGGCTGTCAGCGCATTCCACAGTCCATCGCGCAGGAACAGTTCCGGATCGAGCTCGACCTCGCGTTTGGCTGGCAGGCGCTCATCGGGATAGTCGGGATCGACCCCGGCCCCGCCATCTGCCCTGCCCGGCTCGTCATAGGCCATGACCAGAGGTTTTCCCGCAAGTTGAGCCTCACGAATCCACTCCGTCACATCGGGTCGCAAATCGGAAATATCATCCTCGCGGCCCTGAAGACTCAGGCCGTTCAGCGCCGAGTCCGGACCCAGGAAAGCGCGGTAACGCTGCTTTTGATCCGGATAGGAATGCAGCACGAGCGGGTGATCATACGGATCAAGGGCTGCCAGATAGGAAGCCATGTGGCGAACATCGCCAGGATGCTGAACGTTCTCTTCGCCCAGGTTCCAGGTCAGCGCGAGGAAATGCCCGAACCGCGCGACCATTTCGCGCATGTAAAGCTTGCGCGTGCGGCCCAGTGCTCCGCCATCCATAAAACTGTCATTCTCGGTTTCCTGCAGTTTGAAATGCAGGTGCAGCCCGCGGCTGTCGGCATAGCTCAGAGCGCGCTGCCATTGGTCGAGCTTTGAGACATCGAAGCGGTCCTGAACCAGCCCTTCGTCCCACTGCGCGGCAGGGTCCATCTGCTCATATCGTTCGGCGGGAACAGCGAGCAAATGCGGGAAGACATTGCGATCGTCACCGCCTGCATTCCAAAGCAGCATGGACACCGAATTGGCTCCGGCATCTGCAAGATAATCGAACATTCCGAGCAGTCCGGCGCCCGACTTCTTCTCGCCCCACAAGACGCGTGAGCCTTCCTCACGCAAGTCCGAAGCATGGGCCTGCCAATTCTTGCGGAAACCCTTGTAATTCTGGGTTGCGTCAAAGCCTTCGTAGGCGAGCATGTTTTCCGGCGCGTCAGGTCCGAACTTGAAAAAGACGCTGCCGTCGCCTGCGAAGCGATAATAGGTTTCGCCCGTATATTGCAGAAGCCCCCTTGCCCGGATCGGATCGGCCGATTGCCCCGAAACCGAGAAACTTCCCGTGGCACCATGTCCATTGAGATGTTTGCCGGGAGACGGTGCCACGGCCATATCTGGTCCTGTACGAAAATCGACTTTCCAACTGTAGTCGCCTTCATCCGGAGGCACGAAATGCGCGCGCCAGACATTGCCTCCAGTGCATCCAGTATCCGCAGCATCGCCGCAGCCGGCAAAGTAGCCCGGAATAACCCAGGTCTCGCCCTCATGCGTAAGCGTCCATTCGAGGCGAACATCCGCGAACGGATTACGGTCGCCGCGCTCGTCGAGTTCAGGGCCTGCGACGGTTAGCGTAACCAGCTCAAATCGAGCGCCCGCTTCGGAGACCTCTTGCGCCGCCGCATAGCTTGCAAAGGTAATCGCGAGCAGGCCGCAAAGCAGCGATAGAATGCGATGAAGCATATCAGTTTTCCTGAGTTGTGACGGTCACCGGCCCGATCAGACCGGAAGCGATCAGAGGATCGTCCGGTTTCTGGAAGTAATGCGTCGCAAAGGTGCGCCTTGGCCCGGGCGGAGGTGGCTGGTTGGAACTGTACCATTCGACCATGTTCCGCTTGGGCAGGTTTTCTTCGGGCCGGTATCCGATATTGTCCTCCGGCACATATCCGCTGGTGTCTGGCAGGGCAGCGTCGGCGATCAGACGGTTGACCCACAAATTGGCGACTTCGATTTCCACGGTGTTGCGTCCTGCGCGAACCGCCGATGAAATGTCGATCGCGTAGGGTGCAGTCCAAACGGTGCCGATTTCCTGGTTGTTCACACGTACGGTCGCGACCGTTTCCACCTGACCGAGATCAAGCGCGAAGCCGGATGATCCTTCCAAGGCACCAGCAGTCACCTCGAACGAACTCCGATACGTCGCCTTGCCTGAGAAGTGAGAAATCTCCGGATCCTGGCTGTTGCTCCAATCGAACAAGGTCGTGCCAGTCAGGTCTTTCGCAGAGCCATAGGCACGATCGAAAGTGATCGACCAGCCATCGTCCAGATTGGCGAGCGTTTGGACCTCTTCCGATAGTTCTTGCCCGCGCGGCTGAAACGAAAGCCTCTCGTCGAATACCAGAAATCGCGACTCATAAGGGGCCAGGCCAAGATCGATATTCGTGCAGCCCCCGTCATCGACCGACCCGGTCAGTGCGCGGGCTCCTCCGGAAACGGGATGCCATTCTTCGCCGGACTTTCCGTCAACTCTGAAACAGAGATCAAAGTCTTTGCGCACATCGGAATCGTTGAAGACGAAGAATATGTCGGTTGAGCCGGACTGTCTGTGCGTGAACGAAGGCAGCTGGCCGCTGGATGAAACGCGCGGTTTTAGTCCCGCCGCCAGAAATACCTCGTCGGCCGCTTCACCACGATGACCGAAGGCAACGGCCACACCAGCCCGCTTCGCCTCTTCCAGACGCGCTGCTTCAGCCCCTGAGGGTGCGTGGCTATGAGGCCACCAGATCATGGAATATTTCGCGCCATTTTCGAGCACCAGTGCACCGCCTTCAAACCGGCTGCGGTTCAGCAATGTGGGTGTATCGACACAATCAAACTCTACCCCTGCGGGCAGATGCTTGCCAGCTTCTACCTTTTGCGGGCAGATAACCGGGCTGTTGGAACCGATCGCCATCGCAACATCGGCCACCGCCATGCCTTGCCTGAGCATGTGCTGGCCCCGCGCCATGTAGCCGAACCATGCCTTTCCGCCTTCGTCCCACCATGGCTGAGTGCGGTCGAAGTGAGAGCCCCAGCGGTTCATCGTCATGCCGGGAGCGACATGGGTGTTGGCCTGATGCGCGAACCGGTGGAACAGGAACTGGTTGACCCCGGCGACCCATGCGCGGTCACCCCATTTCTTCCCGAAGGCGGGATGGAAAAACCAGTTATCGTCCCACACAGCTGTGAACGCCTCTGCGGCGACCACCGGTTTACCATAGATGCGCGCGGCTGAGACGGCTCCGTTGAGGTTGGACAGATCGTCCCGGCGAACCCAGAATTCACCGGCGGGAACGGAGGCAACCGACGCAACACTCAGTTCGTCAAATGGCCCCAGTCCGTAGGGCTGGATCAGGCTTTCCAGCCCTTCATCGGCCATCAGTCGGGCGAATTCGCCGTAATAGTTTTCATTGATCAACTGCGCATTGAAGCGGCGAATTTTGGCAAACATGTCTGTGGTCGCCGACCCGCTGGAGACAAACCGACCGGCGTAAATGGGCAACCATTCTTTCAAGTCGATGCCATGCGCCTGCTGAAACTGGCGGTCGTAACCGGCCGTCCAGTTCTGACCGCCGACCTCATAGCTGTCTATCATTACACCTGCGGTGGCCGTGGGGGCGACTGCCCTCGCCCGCTTGATCACCGGCGCAATGAAAGCGTCGTAATGCACGCCAAACGCGGCTGCATCGAACTTGTCGACCTCAAGCCCGTTGCCTTCAGGCGAAGGGTTCACATTGCGCGCGCCTGTGGATGTGTATCCGAAACGCATGACCGTCCATTGTCCGGCCGGCAAAGTGGCCCGTAACCGCCCGTCCGAGTCCACCTGCCGCGTCAGGTCCAGGATCGTATCAGAGTTCACAACATCGCCGACGGGGGGCGTTGCCTGCACCGGCAATTCGTCACCCGGAACGTAGCCCATCCCGCTATGGCCGGAAGCATTGGCGACCTTCGCGAGTTGGGAAAGTGCAATTTCCCCGATCAGCGCACTGTTGTCGAAAGTGACCCTGAAATGGCGCGCTTCCACCGGTGCGAAAGTCGCGTCCACTTCCCATTCGACGCGCAAAAGACGCGTTTTCTTGAACTCGCGGACGGTCCGGAAATTCTTCCCGTCATCAGAAACCTGGAGCGCGATCTTGATGTCGCGCTCACCGATGTTCCCGACCGAAAGACTGCGGATAGGCACGGCGCGGTCATAGCTGAATTGGACCCAGCCCGGTTCTTCTGCCGGTGCAGTAAGGTATCCTTGCGTGAAACGCTCACCATCGGTCACCAGATCAAGGTCGAGCTGCGGATCCGATGTGGAGACCGCTGGCCTGTTCGTTCTGTCGGCGATCTCTCCGGTCAACGAGGGATAAGCGATGACAGCGATGTCGCGATAGAAGCCCTCGGCAGTGCCGGGCTTTTCGAGTTGGAGCGATATCGTCCCGCCATCCACAGCCGCTTCGCTCCATACGAGCCGCTTCATCGACTTCTCCGGCGTCACCCACGGGCCAGCCGTGGAAGACCATCCATCCGCATTGTGGAACGAGAATTTGAGGCCAAGTCGCTCACATTCCGCTGCAACGTGCTCGATCAGTTCGAGATGCTCAGGGGAATTGAACTTCACCGGGCCATAAGAAATGCCCTGGGTGACGTGGAACAGCACGATTCCGCCAATCCCAACCCGCTCAATCGCCTCGAGATCTTTCGTGATCCCTTCGCGGGTCATGTTCCCGCTCATCACATGAAACCAGGTCCATGGCCGGGCTTCGGCAGGCGGTTTTACAAACTCCGCCTTCAGCCTCTCAATATCCGTTTGTGCTGCTGCAGGAGAGCCGTGCGCAAGTAAAAGGAACCCTGCGCAGATGGCCGAGAGGCAAGTGCTCCAAACGCCACGAACCGCGTCAGCCACGCCGATCATCTTAGCGGGGGATCTTGTGCAGTCGCAGCGTTGAAGGCGCAGGAATTTCCCCCCGCGCCTGATCCTGCGCAGGCGGGTTTGCTTCCCAGCTCAGGTAAAAGTCATATGCGCTTTCTGGCGGCGTGCCTTCAGCCTTCCTGACGAACTGGACCAGTTCCGGGTTTTGCTGGAACGTACCAATGACGTCAGGCGTCGATTTGTAGCTGCCAACTTCCAGCGTCCGATTGGTCGCCGGATCGACAACAAACTCGATCTCCTGACCATCACGCTTTGCCCTTACCCTGATCGTGCCGTCATCCGCTATATAGGGATCCTCGGGCACAAGGATTGAGACACTGAGGCTACCCCCACGATCGAGGAATTGCTTGCTGCCGCTCCAGTCGCTGATCTGATGGATCGTCCATCCATCGCCCGATTTGCGAGCGAGCATGATCTGCGTGTCGCCGGTTTCATCGTTCTTGTAATAAGAAATCATCGGGCGGTTATCGACGTCAAATCCGATTTTCTTCTGGCCGTTCAGCATGCCGCCAAACGCCGGGACAGGATCCACAATCTCGCCAGTTGAGCGGATCAGTGGCAGCGTGACCGGATTGCCGTTGGAATCTTCCCAATTTTCCAGATCGGGACTGCGCACGTAAGACAGGTTGTTGTTGGTCGCAGCAGACGGCGTTTCGCGCCAGACCCAGACGATATGGAACATGCCGTCGGGACCAAGCACGGGACCGGTATAATACGCGCCCCGCTCGTCCTCACCGTCGAAAAACTGGCCATCATGCATCAATGACCATGTCTTCGTATCGGTGTCATAGCGGTGGTAGTAGTACCGGCCATTACCACTCCCGCCCAAGCGGTAGATCGCAATCAGGCGGCCGTCACGGTCATGCATGAACCGGGGATAGGTCACATTCGTGTCCCGCTCCGGATCGATCATGAAATCGACTTGTTTGAGCGAACGGACATTCCACGGCTGGGTTGAGCGGAAGTAAACCAGCGGATCGTTGTGCATGTTGCCCATCACATGGATGTAGCCGTCCTCATCCACATCGACCGTCACGTAATTGTGGCTGTCCCAGCCGACGAAGCTGGGGACTTTCTGATAGCGCCAAGGAGTGCGTTGGTGTGCGCGGTGGGCGATGCTCATCTGGCGGTTCGCATCGTAATAAGCGATGATCTGATGGTCGCCGCGCTGGATCATCTGCGCGAACACGCGGTGGCCAGACCAGGTAAAATCAATGGCTTCCACTTCGCTGGCGAGGTTGAGCTGCTCATCAGCAAGCTTCTCGCTCGGCTGGGCCAAGGCAGGCTGGCTCGCACCAAATGAAAACAGCGCGACCAGCAGCGTAGCTCTTATTGACTTCTCCAATCCGCGCATTCTTCGTTTCTTCCCTATCGATAAAAGGGAGTGGGCCGACAGTCAGCCTCATGCTGACCGCCGGCCCACAGGGAGGCTCGTGAATTCATTAGAACCTGAAGGTTGTCGAAAGCGAGTATGTCCGGCCATCATATTCATAGAGACGGAACAGTTCTTCGACACCGAGATATTCGAGGCGTGAGCTCTGGGTGATGTTGAAGACCTCGAAGCGAACCTCGAGCCCGCGTGCAGGCTTGATCGCGCCGCTGAAGTCCAACTGGCCGCGCGGTGCGATGATAGTCGAACCGCCGATGAAGGAACTTCCGCCCTGACGCTGGATTTCTGACTGGTGGTTGTAGGCCAGGCGGGCCTGCAGGAAATCGTCTTCGTAATAGCCGATGATATTGTAGGTATCCTCGGCCACGTTGAAGAGCTGAACATCATTGTCGCCGCCTGAACGCACACGCGTGTAGTTGAGGACCGTGCCGGTGTTCTTCAGAAGACCGGGCAGGAAATCGAACTGCTGCTGAATCTGCGCTTCAAAACCTGTCACGTTGATCGTGTCCGGGTTGTTGACCGTGCGCGAAACACGAATGCGTTGCGGATCGCCAAGGTCGTTGGTGAAGATACAGCTGCCTGCAAACGATGCTTCAATATCATTCGCCGAGTTCACATCGGCAAAGCGGATATCGTTGAAGGCACGGTCACCGACAGTCAGGTTTTCACCTTCCGGGCAGAAATTGCGCTGACGCGAAATGTCGCCGATCAGTGATTTGCGGAAGAAGCCAAGCGAAATGACGTTGCCTGGCCCGTTGTACCAGCTCAAACCGATATCAAATGCTTTTGACCGGCGCGGCTCAACTTCAAGCGTTGAGATGTTGACCGATGTACGCGGAATTGGATTGCCATCAGCACCGAGGATACGATCTGCAGGATCGAAATCGTCGTCGTCCGGATCGACCGCATTTTCCACGATCAGCGTCGGCGTCGGAGTGAACTCGGCAAGATCGAGCGCCTCAAACGTTTCATAATACGCCGCGCGGAGCACCAGGTCCGGTGTGATTTCATAAATGAGATTTACCGATGGAAGGAACCGCTCGAAGCTGTTGCTGCCCTGACCAAAGACCAGCGCATCGTTGTCGCTCGGATCCTTGAACTCCAGCGCCGGCCCACCGTTGGCAGCGCGGATTGCGTTGAGATTGTCGTAGAATTGCAGGAATGTCGGGTTTGTTTGTCCGACCAGATCGGTCTTGACGTAACGCACCCCGATGCTGCCTCGCAGCTGCGCATCGGATACTCTGCTCAGGTCAAACTTCGCCATCCCGTAAAGTTCGACAGTCTCACGCGAAGACGTGAAGTTGTTATCGACTATGGTCGATCGCGTAAGCTGCGGCCGGGTGAGATACGTGTTTCCGCCCGGCGCCCTGATCAATGGCAGAGCAGCGAGGATTTCCTCTGCGGTAACAGTAGCAGCACTCTCTGTCGTCAGCTGCGGGAAGTAGTTGCGAATATTTCCTGCACTCGGCGTAAACTGCAGGTCCGGCCTCGGCGACTGACTCGCAGAACCGAGCAGGGACTCCAAAACAGGAATGTCGAGTGAAAGAAAACTGTCCAGCTCGACGCCAGGAACATCGCCGCCGAGATAAGCCCCGCCCTCGGCCACGCCATCGTTAGGCACAAGGATGCTTGGGTCGAACGCGGTCGCATAATCGAGACCAAGTCCACCAAACTCCGAGCGGAAACGATCAGAAGTTTCGTCAGTGTAGAAACCACCAACCTGAATCTCGGTGATGAAGCTGTTTTCGAATTTGCGCGCAACATCGATATCAATCGATTTCAGGTCCCGCTTAACGCCTTCAGTAAAGCCGAGCGCCAGGATCGAGGTTGGCTGATTAAAGCCATTTTGGTTCGGTCCCGGCGGGAGGAAGCCTGCAAAATCGTCACGCGCGCCGATACCTGCACCCGTTTCAATTCTGGCATTACCCCGCGTCTGGTCTAGTTCAAGAAGCCGAGGATCGATGATGTTGTCGACGAATATCCCGCCCAGATCGCCAAGCCCCTGATCAAGGATGAGGATCGAGTTGTTGCCGCGATCATCGATGCCATCAAGGTTGGAATCCAGGTTACGGGTCGAAGCACCACCGCCGCGGTTACGGACACGCAGGCTGTATTGATTCAGCGACGAGGTCCCCAATGCTTCCGAATATGTACCGGTAACATCGACGCGCCAATCGTCGTTTTCAAAGTTGAACTGCGGATAGATCGCCCATGCCTCATCAACGGCAGGGAAGCTGCGGTTTTCGACGGCTGACTGGGAATCGCTGATCAAAACGCGCGGCACGATGAAGACGTTCTCTTCAGTGCCGTTCTCGTCGAAGTCGACCACTCCGACATTCACCGGATCGGAAAGCGGCGAAATCAGCGAATTGAAGTTATTCGTCGCCTCGTAGATCGAGATATCCTGGTTCGATTCACTCAGATCGCGGCGGGTGTAAAGGCCATCGAGACGGAAGGTCAGGTCGTCCGAAATCTCATAAGCAAGTCCAGCGCTTGTCGAAAAACGCTCGCCCCGGTTGTTCTGCACAAACTGACGGATGACACGCGGGAAAATGACGGCGTTATCAAGACCATTATCCCCAACTGCCGCGATATCGAATGCGGCATTGGGCGTTGCTGACAGCGCCTCCAGCCCATCTCCAACCCCGCTGACTGCAGTACCATTTGCGAACGCCGCGACTTGGGCATCAGTGAACTCGCGATAGTTGTTCAGCCGGAGCGAGTCGCGGCGGAAGCTCTGTTCAGAATAGGCAATATTTGCATACACACCGAACCGGCCAAAACGCTGCGCACCGGAGAAAAAGAACTTCGGCAGGAAATCGCCGGTCGTCTCTTCATAGTCCACTTCACCGCGAACGACGAAGCCTTCCCGGCGTGCCAGAGCACTGTTCAGGCGCAGATCGACCTGCGCGGCAAGGCCGCCAGCCGGAGTGTCCGCTGTGAACGACTTCAGGACATTCGCGCCGTTGAAGATCGAGCTTTCAAAGATTCCGAATGGGTTGCCTGTATTGTTCCCGCGAGTGGTGGACGCGATCGACTGGTTCATGATCGTGGTTTTCGTAAACCTGCCCGGCAGGCCGCGTACCGAAATGGTGGCGTCGCGGCGCGCGCCTTCACGGTTGATCTGAACACCCGGGATACGCGCAAGGGCCTCGCCAAGGTTGAGGTCGGGAGTGGAACCGATATCGTCCGAAGAGATACCATCCAGAATGACATCTGCTTTCCGGCGGATGTTCAACGCATCTTCAAGACTCGCCCGGATACCCTCAACGATAATGACGGCGTCGTCATCGCCGGATTCTACTGTCGCCACCTCTTCTTGCGCATCGTCAGCTGCTGCATCTTGAGCGGCCGCGACAGAAGGCATGCAAAGCGCAGCTGCAGCCACACCCAACTTCAGGCTCAAATCGAACGCGTTGCGCGCCCCATCGGTGCGGATGAATCCCATTTATACTCCCCCTCAATCAATCTTTGTTTTTTTACATATGATCGATTGAATTCGAGCATGTCAATGCTCTAACATGACGCATAGTGACTTTTTTTGATCATTTTTGGCAATATGATGCAAGAAGGCGTCGATTTCCTGCCGACAGGTTGTCAAAAAACCAGTCAGCGCGTTGGCTTGATCAGTCTTGCTCGAGTCGGAGAATCTGGCCCGCTGCCAGCAAGAAGGCTCCTGTGCCATAAAGCTGGTGGTCATCTGGCTGTACACCCTCCGGTCGATCGCCGACCTGCTGGACATATCCAAGCCGCCCTTCACTATCGATATTTTCTGTGAGCGCTGTCCATCCGGCATCCACTGCCGACGCATACTGTTCGCCTTCCAGCAAACCTTCATTCAGTCCCCAGGCAAGACCATAGACAAAGAAGCCGGTCCCGCTGGTTTCTGGAGGCGTCGCGCTGGATGCGAGAAGTGACGCGCGCCACATCCCGTTTGGCGCCTGAATAGCGATCAGCCGGTCCGACATTTTGCGAAACAGGGAAACGTAATAGTCTCTGCGTGCATCATCCTGCGACATGGTGCGCAGGATGTTCACCAATCCGCCATAGACCCAGCCATTACCGCGGCTCCAGAACAGTTTTTCGCCGTCATTCCCGCGCCGATCAAAGAAACGGCTGTCGCGGTAATAAAGGCTCACGTCAGGATCGAAGAGCAGCTCCGTCGCGACCTGGAATTCTGCGTGCGCATAATCGGCGTAAGCCTCATCGCCAAACGTCTCGTGCGCGTCCCACCAGGTGGCGGGAGCCATGAACAGGGCATCGGACCAGCACCAACGCTTGGAACAGCCGGGATCGCCCTTCTTGTCGGGATGGAGCATCTGCGTGTTGGGCTTTTCCGCGAGAATGGCATCCAGCGTTTGGCGGGTCGGGCCCAGGTCTGCGCTAGCAACACCGGCGCGGGCCAGCCGCATATACACCTGACCGACAAGGTGATCGTCTGCATGATAAAGCCGGTTACCCAGCCGCCATTCTTCGCGCTGCGCGATGGCTGCCAGAGCATTCACATAGCGCTCTTGGCCGGTCTGTTCTGCGTAATCCGCCAGCCCCAGGAAGAAGGTTCCCTTCACCCAGCCACGCGGGTTCGGCGTTTCGCGGGAGATAAAGCGAATATAGGTGTCGAGATTATCGAGGTTGGCCAGCTGCCAGTCAGCAACCTGATTGGCCACCAGCTTGATTTCGGCCTGCCCGCTTGACTGCGCCGATGCGGACTGAACACCAGACTGGCCTGAAGGCGAGTAAGTGCAGCCTGCGGTCAACGCAGCGATTGGCAACAGGCTAGCTGCGAGTGAGCGCATGACAGTCATCGGAATGCTCCTAATTTTAGCGGGATCTCAAACGATGCCAGCGCCCAGGCCAACGGCTTTGCGCTCCTGGGCCTTGCGATCACGGTATTGGCTGGCCCGGTACACACCAAGCCAGTCAATCGCGCCGCCAAGCTCGTCACGAGCCTGCGCCAGGATCGGCGTAACATCGGTTTCGTAGGCCGTGCGCAAAGTTCGAAACGCCAGCATGACATCATTGTCGTTCTGGGCTGCGTGCAATGCCTCGCGATCAACCATTGCTGCCCGCGCGTAGCATCCGGCAATAGTCTCTGCCGATGACAACATGCTTTCGATCGGGTCAGTCACATTGTGCGATTGGTCGATCATGTATGACGGATCAAAACCATCGCGCGGATTCTGCTCGGCCTCGATCAATTCGTTGAAAACCAGAAACAGCTGATGCGGATTAATGCTCCCGCTATCAAGATCGTCATCACCATATTTGCTGTCGTTGAAATGGAATCCGCCCAGTTTACCAGCGTGATGCAGGCGCGCGACGATCTGTTCGATATTCACATTGGGCGCATGGTGGCCAAGATCGACCAGGCATTTGCACTTCTCGCCCAGCGCCTGCGCCGCCATCAGCGAACTGCCCCAATCCGAAATGACGCTGGAATAGAAAGCGGGCTCGAACATCTTGTGTTCCAGCATCATTTTCCAGTCTCCCGGAAGCGCGGCATAAACCTGCGATGCGGCCTCGATGTAGCGGTCAAAGCTCCGGCCAAGGTCCTGCTGACCAGGGAAATTCGTTCCGTCGCCGACCCAAACGGTCAACCGGCTCGATCCGATCTTCTGGCCGATCTCAATGCATTCAATGTTGTGATCGATTGCCTGCTGCCGGGTATCGGCAATTGTGGACGATAATGACCCGGTGGCATAGGTTTGCGCCTGTCCGGGTTGATCCTGAAACGTATTGGAATTCACCGCATCGAAAACGAGGTTGTAAGCCGCCGCTTCGTCTTTCAGCGCGGCAAAATCATCAACGCAGTCCCACGGAAAGTGCGGACTGACAGCTGGTGTTGATTGACCCAGCTGATGGATTACCGCGCAGTCTTCCAGCTTCTCGTGAATGTTCGTCGGCTCGCCGGCGATCGGGAATTTCGCGAATCTGGTGCCACCGCGCCCAGCCCCCCAGCTCGGCACGGCGACCCCAAAACCTTTGACCTTGTCCTTAATCGCATCGACGGCGATCCCGCGTCGTTCAAGCTTTCGCCCGAGCGCCGCATAATCTTCTGCCACGGCATCACGCGCATTCGCGTTGTGCTCGGCAATCAAATCGGCCGAGATAGGCAATTGTGTCATCTGTCCCCTCCGATTTCGATGCTAGCGCGTAAATGCCTGGGCGTTGCCCGCATCGACATTGATCATGTTGCCGGTGGACTTTGCCGATGCTTCGCTGGCCAGCCAATAGGCAGCTTCTGCGATATCCTGAGGCAAGACAGACCGTTTCAGCATCGAACGCTGGCGATAATGCTCTTCAAGCTCATCGCCTGAATCGATCCCATGTGCTCCGGCGCGTTCTTGCCGCCAGTCGCCGTCCCAGATCCGGCTGCCTTTGATAACAGCATCGGGATTTACGACATTCACGCGGATGCCGTCATCGGCACCTTCGAGAGCAAGGCACCGCGCAAGATGGTTAGCCGCAGCCTTGGCACTGGCATAGGCGCTGGCGTTCTTCGCTGCAGCCACAGCATTCTTCGATCCGACAAACACCACGCTCGAACCGCCTTGAGCTGCCATTCCCTGAAGCAGCGGCCAGGCATACTTGGCCGTGAGAAAATACCCCTGCGCCAAGACGTCAAAGTTCTTGTTCCACAGCTCGATTGTCGTTTCACCGATTGGCGCAGATGATGCGATCCCGGCATTGGCGACCAGAACATCCAGTCCGCCGAATTCAAGTGCACAAGCCTCCAAAGCGGCGGCTACTTGCGCTTCATCGGTCACATCACAGGTGACCGAACGCACCACATCCTTGCTGAAGGCTCCGGCAAGATTGGCTTCGATTTCCTTGACTGCTTGCTCGTCCCGATCCGCCAGCATCACACAGGCCCCATCGCGGAGCATGCGCTCAGCCACAGCCGCCCCGATACCGCCCGCGCCGCCGGTTACCAGTGCAACCTTGCCCACCATCTCCTTGGGTGCAGGCATGCGCTGCAGCTTGGCTTCCTCAAGCAGCCAGTATTCGATATCGAATGCCTCCTGCTCATCGAGCGCAATGTAGTCACCAATGGCCTCCGCACCGCGCATCACGTTGATTGCATTGAGATAAAACTCTCCGGCAATACGGGCTGTCGCCTTGTCCTTGGCAAAGGTCATCCGGCCAACACCGGGAACCAATACGACGACCGGATTGGCATCGCGCACGGCAGGGGAATTGTGACGCTTGCACCGCTCGTAATACGCCGAATACATCGCGCGGTAATCCGTGATCGACTGCTCCAGATAGGAGTCATCGTCCAGCTTCGCGGGATCAAGCGTCAATGGAGCGATCTTGGTGCGCAGGAAGTGATCCGGGCACGACGTGCCGAGTTCAGCCAGGCGCTCAAAATCAGCGCTGCCGACGAATTCAAGCGTTGCATCGTCATCCGAATAATGTCCGACTTTGCGGCGATCACCAACCATCAGCGCACGCAGACGCGGCATCAGGCCAGCTGCCAGCTTGTGCCGGTCTTCGTTTGGAGCGACTTTCGCGCCGCCAAACGCCGGTCCATTCGACAGCTTCGTGTTCAGATAATCCGCCGCTTCGGTGATCAATCTGACGGTCTGATCATAGCAATCCTTGGCAGTGTCGGCCCAACAGATGATGCCGTGCCCAGCCAGCATGGCGCCTTTCGCCTGCGGGTTGGCCCGCGCAAAATCTCGAATTTGCACGCCCAGTGTGAAACCGGGACGTTTCCATGGCAGCCAGCCGATTTCATCGCCCCACAATTCCTTTGTCGCCGCTTCGCCGCCGCTTGAAGCTGCAAGCGCGATAATCGCGTCAGGATGCACGTGGTCGATATGCTTGTACGGCAGAAGCGAATGCAGCGGCGTATCAATACTGGCCGCGCGGCCGTTCAGATTGAATGTGCAGTGAGGGAGGAAACCGACCATCTTGTCATCGTCGTCCTCACCTTCGTAGTGTGTCTCCAGGGCGAGCAGTTTTTCCTGATAAAGAGTGGCAAAACCATCCATACCCATCGAACCGATATCGCCGCCCGACCCCTTGACCCAGAGCACCTCAACATCGCCGCCCGTCAGCGGATCGCGCTCGGTCACTTTCGCCGAAGTGTTGCCGCCACCGAAATTGGTCACAGTCAAATCCGCGCCTAGCAAATTCGACCTGTAGAGCAGCAATTCCGCTTCAGACATGGAGGTTGCAGCTTGCTCATCCCAACGGTTGACGGGGATAGCGAACGGAATGGCCACTTCGGCCAGAGACGCGTGCATATTCATGAGAGACTCGCTACCATTGGGTCTTTTCAAAATCAATCATTTTCGCTAATCGGCAATCAATAAGGTTCATTGAGGTTGTGGGGAGTGGGTTTTGAAAAAAGGTCATGCGATTGTTGTCGATATCGGCAAAACGCTTGCCAAGGTCAGCCTATGGACCCGCTCAGGCGAAATGGTGGCGCGCGAGACGCGGCCAAACCAAACCGTTGCGCTTGATGGCATCCGCCGTCTGGACGCCAGTGGCATTGAAGAATGGCTGACTTCCGCTCTCGCAAGCTTTGCAGGCCATCCTGTGGAATACATCGTGCCAGTGGCGCATGGCGCCGGGGTCGCAGCAATCCGTAACGACAAACTGGCCATTGCGCCCATAGATTACGAACAGGAACTGCCCGAGCATTTGGGCGCTCAGTATAACGCCGCAAGAGCGCCTTTTGCAGAAACGGGTTCTCCATCCCTTCCCGCCGGGCTCAATTTCGGAGCGCAGCTGTTCTGGCTTGAACAATTACAGCCCGATCTGATTGCGCAGTCCACATTGATCCCGTGGGCACAATATTGGGGCTGGTTCCTGTCTGGCGAGGCGCGCTCCGAAGCGACCAGCATGGGTTGTCATTCAGATCTATGGGCCCCTGCATATGGGACATTTTCCAGCCTTGCGGTCAAGCGAGGCTGGTCCGATCGTTTTGCGCCAATTGCTGCAGCAGGCGATGTGATCGGAACACTGCGATCAAGCCTAGCAAAGAAGACCGGGTTACCCGCAACGGCCAAGGTCTTGGCGGGATTGCACGATTCAAACGCGGCCCTGAATGCGGCGCGCGGGTTTCACGAGATCGAAAATCGCGAAGCGACCATCCTTTCCACTGGGACCTGGTTCATCGCCATGCGCCTTGCCGCAAGCGCGATCGATATGAGCAAACTGCCCGAGGCGCGCGATTGCCTTGTCAATGTCGATGCCTTTGGCAATCCGGTGCCATCCGCCCGCTTCATGGGAGGGCGCGAAATCGAATCCCTGATCCAGATCGACACGCGGCAGGTTGACATCAAGCCAGACCAGCCGCGCCTGCTCGAGGCGGTCCCCAGCATACTCGAACAGTCTGCCATGGTTCTGCCGACGCTCGCTCCTGGCAACGGTCCGTACCCGCAAGGGCAAGGCGGTTGGATCAATCGGCCGGAAGACTGGTTCGCAAGACGCGCAGGCGCATGCCTTTACGCCGCGCTGGTTGCTGACACTTCGCTCGATCTGATCGGCTCAAGCGAATGCCTCCTGGTTGAAGGGCGCTTCGCCGAAGCCGAAGTGTTTGTAAGAGCACTCGCAGCTTTGCGGCCCGATATGAAAGTCTACGTCGCCAATGCACATAACGACGTGAGCTTTGGCGCGCTGAGGCTGATCGACCCAGATATACGCCCCAAGGGCGGATTGACGCAGGTGGAACCTCTGGCAGCGGATCTGTCAGGCTATCGCAAGGCCTGGCATCAGGCGCAGATGGCCGGCGCATGAAGGCTGCAAGCGCAATCGACTACCGTGAGCTCGCCCGTCGGCGACTGCCGCATTTCCTGTTCGAGTATATCGACGGCGGCTCGTACGCAGAGGTCACGCTTGAACGCAACGTCGCTGACCTGAAGGACGTAGCCTTGCGCCAAAGGGTGCTGCGCGACGTCTCGCAAATCGACCTGTCGACACAGTTGTTCGGCCAGGATCTGGCGCTACCTGTGGCTCTCGCTCCAATCGGGCTTGCGGGCATGAACGCAAGGCGCGGCGAATGCCAGGCCGTGCGTGCCGCGAACAAGGCAGGCATCCCCTTCACCCTTTCGACGGTCTCGGCGTGCGATCTGGAAGAAGTCGCCGCTGCCAGCAGCGCGCCGTTCTGGTTCCAGCTCTACATGATCCGCGATCGCGGCTTTATGCGTGAACTGATGGCCCGCGCTGTCGCGGCCGGTTGCACGGCATTGGTGTTCACTGTCGATATGCCTGTGCCCGGCAGCCGTTACCGCGACTATCACTCAGGCCTGGCCGGCGCGCCGGGCGTTGCCGGGGCGATCCGGCGTTCCTGGCAGGGCGCGATGCGGCCCCATTGGGCCTGGGATGTAGGCATAAATGGCCGCCCGCACAGTCTCGGCAATGTTGCGCCGGTATTGGGCGACAAGTCGGGAATCGAAGACTTCTTCGCCTGGATGCGAGACAATTTCGACCCCTCCGTGACATGGGATGATCTCGATTTCATTCGCAGCGAATGGAATGGCCCGCTGATCATAAAAGGGGTGCTCGATCCAGACGATGCCATGCGAGCTGCGGAGCTTGGCGCCGATGGCCTGGTCGTCTCGAACCACGGAGGCCGACAGCTGGACGGCGTATTGTCGACCGCGCAGGCGCTACCTCGAATTGCAGAAGTCGCTGGCGACCGGATGACCGTGTTGGCCGACGGCGGAATACGGTCCGGGCTGGATGTGGTCAGGATGCTCGCACTTGGCGCCAAGGGGGTGCTGCTTGGGCGCGCTTGGGCCTATGCGTTGGGCGCGCGCGGCGAAGCCGGCATTTCGCACGTGTTGCAGCTGATTGAAGCAGAAATGAAAGTGGCGATGTCGCTTACGGGTGTGACTTCCATCGACAAAATCACGCGCGACATACTGGCCGATGAAAACCTGACTAGCTGACCGGCTTCACCAGATCGATTTGCTCCAGACCGGCTTCGCGTAACTGATCGATCAGTTCGGGATCTGCTGCGTCATCGGTGATCATTCGGTCGATGCGGTTCAACTCGCACACGATTGCGCCCGAAGACGCTTGCAACTTGCCACTGTCGACGACCAGAATGACCTCATCGGTCCTGTCCAGGAACCTGCGCTGGCTGGCCACTAGCAAAGCATCCGCCTGAAAAATGCCGCGCGGACTGACTGCCGCTGCGCCCAGAAACAACTTGCTGGCGTGAAAGTTCGGCATCGTGGTCTCACCAGCCGGGGCGAGAATGATATTCTGCTCCCGAAAAATCGGACCTGATGGAACCAGCAGCTGCGTCGCCTCCTGACGCAGCAAAGTGTTTACGATGTGAAGCGAGTTGGTCAGGACCTGAAGGTTGAGATCGCCCAGATGTTCGCACATCTGGTATGTCGTGGTCCCGCCATCTATGATGATGCCCTCACCCGGTGCGCATAGTTCGGCTGCCGCCCTACCAATCGCCCGCTTTTCGGCGATGTTCTGTTTGAGCGATTTTTCAAAAGGCGTGCCAGCAAGGCTGGGCGGCGTCCCTGCTACGCCTGCATCTGCATCAACGGCCTTGGCCCCGCCGTGCAAGCGAATAATCTTGCCCTGCTTTTCGAGCCTGGCCAGATCGCGCCGGATCGTTGCAGGAGAAGCCTCCACGTTCGCTTCGAGGTGTCGATACGTGGTGAAGCCCTTCTTCATCAACGCGTCGAGAATGATTTCTTCGCGTTCGGCAGCGTGCATGCGCAAATCCTCTTTCGCAGTTCGGCACGGAATGCGATGCCAAACTTGTTCAGCGATCTCCCTGCATGCTGTTCAATTCAGTATCAAGCCGGAACTGATCATTTTCGCGCAGCCTTGCGATCGACGTTGTGCGTTGTGACGCTAAGTAGGTTATAAATCAATCACTTACTATATTGCCGCCAACTACATACGCTTGTTTAACTGGTAAGCGTAGAGGGAAGGAACTGCCTCAACGGACTGGTTGAGCCACTCCAGATATGGCTCTGGCGTATGATCGAGACGAATTTCACGATTTCCATGCATCCCGATAATTCGCGCGTCCGGACCTTCCGATCCACCGAGGATCACGATCTCCCCGCCAGGCTCCACGCCGCTTGCGACCGCGACATTGACGTTCCACGCCGTGTTGTATCGACCATGACCGGGCAGCCAGTATCCCGCCCCGCCCGCTTTGTAGAGATCATACATCGGCGTGCCATCTGATGCAGTCAGGTCGGGCGTCACGTGTACCGTCACATTATCATACAGGTTCTGATGGTTTGCGCCTGCATGCTGATCGAGCCTCGGCGTGGTCCAGACCACCGCGTCTTTATACACTGACTTGGTCGACTGCGTGTTGAAACTGAGCGCATGAACGGTCGGATTGAAGACGGTGAGCCCTTCGACCAATACATTGTGAACATTGCCGATATGCACGCTGTAATGCGCGGTGTGATCGCCCTCGGTCACGATATTTCGGATGGTCACATTGGCCAGATCATCGGTCAGGATTCCGCTGTCGCCATTTGCGATGCGGACATTGCGGATCCAGCCATTGTGGACCCCGGTAAAATAGACGCCGTTATATCCGCTTTCATTGTGATGCCCGAAATCGGGGTTCTCCGGAAAGACGAGCGACATATCCTGAATGCCCACATCGGTTAGATGCTCCCACGATGAAAAGTATGCAGGAAGATCCGCACCGATCGAATGGAGCAGAGGGTCTGCAATGGTCACCTTTTCGCCGTTGATTGCCTCAATCCGTGTGGCCTGACGAACAAGCGGACGGTCGGGCAATTCCCAATGCCTGCTTCCGATCTTTTCCTTGGTATCGCCGTAGAGGGATTTGACCAGCGGGCCGTCTGGCCCCTCACGGTTGTGCCAATTGATCTGCAATACATCGCCAACTTTAAGGCTGCTCGCATCGGAGACCATGACTTCGCGCGAGAACTGCGATCCTGCCGCAATCTCCGTAACAGTCCTGATGGGCCGATCGTATCGTTCAAGATAGGTCGCGTGGCGACCATCGGGGACGCGGGCCCATATGAAACCAGCGCTCCAGCTGTATGGCGAAAACAGAACCTCGAGATTTGCGTCGGGGATCCGTTCGTATTTGCTGTTTTCCTCCAGATAAATCCGGATCTCGTCGAGCGCGCCGCCATCGTCGATCTGGTTCAAGGGGCGCGGCATATACAGTTCTGTGCCGCCCTCACCCATCCCCATGCCTGAAAGCACTATCCCGCTGCGTTCGATCCACAATATCTCGCTCAGGAGATAGCGGCCGGCATGAAACTGAACCCGCACCGGCTCAGCGCTTTCATGTGCAGCCTTGAGCGCAGCGAGAAGCGCCTTGCTATCGTCCTTCCCATCATCCGGTACGGCCCCGAATTCAGCCACATCGATAGCGTTCGAGATGTCCGGAATCTCAGTGACTCCGAAATCATACCCGGCATAAGAAAAGTCCGGCAGCGGATTCTCCGCACGCACCGATTGATCTGCAAGGATGGCGGGCAGATTCTCAGCGTTCGCAGGCAATGCCAGACCACCCGCAGCTACAGCGACCGCAAAAATTCTGGTCGGAAAAAACGAGAACACACGGGTCAGGCTAGTCATCATTCTCTCCCGAAATGGAACTAACACTGGCGGTATTGACCCGCGATGATACCGGTGTCAATAATGTTCGCTTACGGGGGATGTTTCGGGCTTGGGTTTCGGACACCGGCTAATCACTTGGCTCATGAGGGAGAGCGCTGGCGTGGACTTGGCAATGAATGGCTCACGAAGGATTGAACATTGAGTTCGCCGCGCGAAGTTGTTGCCCCGCGCATCAGAGAGGCGGTGGAACTGACCTCCGCTGGCAAAGACATTTCTGCGTCCCTGCTCGACGCGCGGCGTAGAGCGAAAGCCCTTCCCGGATTTCCCGGCGCTCTGCCAGCCGACCTGTCTTCAGCGTATGAGATCCAATCGCATTCGATCGGGCAATGGCCCGACAAGGTCGCGGGCTGGAAGGTTGGCGGCGTCCCCCCAAGGTGGCGCGAAGCACTCGGCGCGCCTTGGTTGGTGGGACCGATCTTCAGCAAATCGGTAAGAACGGACCGAGCCGGAGAAACCACGACCATGCCAGTCTTCGAAAATGGCTTTGCAGCGATCGAACCGGAGCTGATCATCCAGCTGGGAGAGAGCCTCGAACAAGACCGCATGTTTATCGGTGCTGAAATCGCAAGCAGCCCCGTGCCCGCGATCAATGACTATGGACCAATTGCTGTGGTTTGCGACTTCGGCAACAACAACGGTGTGCTGCTGGGGCAGGAAATAACCGAGTGGGCCGATCATAAAGAACCGATCGGTGTTTCTATCTGGATCGACGGACAGATCATCGGCGAAAAAGTGCTCGAGAACGCATTTGCAGGCGCGCTGTCGGCGAGAGAATTCTGCCTGGCAAACGCCAAACAGCGCGGAATTGAGATGCCTGCCGGCACGTTGATTTCATCAGGTGCGATCACCGGGGTTCATGAAGCCCAAGTGGGTGCACACAGCGTAATTTCATTTGGACCGCTTGGTCAGATCGAGTTGGAGTTGGGTGTTGCGCAACCACTTTGATGTGCTTGAGACGATGATCGAACGCGAGCTTGGGAAATCGCGACCGAAAGCCAATGCACACCTAACCGGCAAACATGTTGAAGGAGGTTTCAACCTAACAAACCGAATTTAGCTGAATGACCGCGTTATCGGCGTTGGCGATTTAGCCGATCTGGCAAAGAGAGGCATATTCGCAACATAATCGCTCAATCATGATCATTATGTTTCATTCGAGGCGATCTGTGACGTTTTTTAGGCTATCTGACGACTTAAGAAGAATACGAATCAAGGGAGAGAGAAATGCGAAAATCTGCGAAATCAATTTTGAGTTCGGCCGTGTCGCGGGCAGTTGTGACTGCCATGTTGGCAACCCCGGCTGTCGCCGTTGCGCAAAGCAATGATGGCGAAACTCAGGATGTTTCAAGTGAAAATGACACCGCTGTCAACAATGAGATCATCGTTAGCGGTATCAGGCAGTCACTTGCCAGTGCGCTCGATGAGAAGCGCACCACCGACAATATCATTGAAGTGATTCAGGCCGAAGATATCGGCAAGCTGCCCGACCAAAACCTTGCTGAAGTTCTGGAGAACATCACCGGTGTTCAGATCACACGCGATGCCGGTGTGGGTACAGGCGTGCAAATTCGCGGTACTGGCGCAAACCGGGTCGAAATCAACGGCGTCTCGACCGTCGGCTCCGGGACCGGTCGCTCAGGCATCAGCTTCGAAGATCTTCCCGCTGCTCTGATCGCCGCCGTTGAAGTCATCAAAGTGCCAGAGGCCAAGACCATCGAAGGATCGGTTGGCGGCACAGTCAACCTGCGCACCCTTCGCCCGCTCGACATCACTGAGCCGCTTTTGGCTTTGCGTGCGCAAGGCGAACACAGCAACCTGCTGGACACTGTGACTCCGCGCCTATCAGCGACCATCGGTAACAGCTGGGATACGGGCGCCGGTGAAATTGGCCTGGTGATGAGCGCAAGCTACGCCGAGCTCGATGTTTCGGAGTTTTTTGCGCGTGTCGACAGGGACCGCACGGTGCTTCCAGGAGCGTCGGCCAGCTCAGAAGCGTTCCCTTTCCTGCGTGTCCAATTCCTTGATCAGGACATCAACAATCAGGAATATACGACGATCAACTGGACCGGCTCGCTCGAATGGAAGCCATCGGACAATCTGCGCTTTTATGTCGACGCGACAATCAACGACCAAGAGCGGGTAGAACAAGGCTCGCGAGCGTTCTTCTCAGGAACAACGTCCAGCGCTGTTATCAACAATACCAACAACACCAGCTTTGAGACTGTCGACTTCGGGACCGTTCAGGGCCCGAACGGGGCGCTAGTCTTGGGCGAAGTGCAAGCTGTTACGTCAGGCATCCTCGGCGTGGGTGTCACGGCGAACGGAACAATCGACCCCAACTTGCGTACTTCGACAACAACCGGTGCGCGTCAGACGGACAGCACCGTGATGGCTTCCGGTCTTGAATGGAACGAGGGACGTTTCACAGTCCTGACCGAAGTATCGCGGTCGACATCCGATTCCACCTTCCCTGGCCTTGGCTTCCAGTTCGACTTTATCAATCCGAATGGGCCGCAGCCTTCGTTGGGACAGAGTAGTGACAACGGCGTGCCAGCCGTTTTCGACGTTAGCGGCGGCATCCTGCAATTCGGAATTGCTCCGGGGTTGGCCGAAACGCCGACAACTGAACAGCTGCTGGATCCGGCCAACTACCGCATCCGGCAAGTCAGCCGCACAGCCAACACCAATGACAATAGCGAAACAGCGGTGCGGCTCGATTTGAGCTTCGAATCTGACGGCGTGCTGCCGTTCTTCTCATCGATTGATGCTGGTTGGCGCTATAGCGTGTCAGAGGCTGAGAACATCGACAGCAGCCTGCGCAACAACTTCACAGCAACAAGCTCGCCGTCATTCTTCCGTCCGACATTTGATCAACTGGGTGGACTTGTGATCCCGGGAGAAAGCGGTTTTGACGCAGCGGGCGGTGGCCGTACGCTATTCATCCCCGATTACCTGCAGATCGATCCGGCAGCGGCCGCGAACGATCCCGATGGCGTGCTTGCTGCGATCAATGATGCGATCGAAGCTCAGAATGCTGCGAATGGCGTAAGCTTGCCACTCATCAGTCAGCCAACCGAGACGCTATCGTCATTCTTTGACATCCAGGAAAAGA
This sequence comes from uncultured Erythrobacter sp., assembly GCF_947499705.1. Classification (NCBI taxonomy): domain Bacteria; kingdom Pseudomonadati; phylum Pseudomonadota; class Alphaproteobacteria; order Sphingomonadales; family Erythrobacteraceae; genus Erythrobacter; species uncultured Erythrobacter sp. Next base: position 2,384,263 of record NZ_CANMPJ010000001.1, read on the forward strand.
CCCTGGCTGCCTATTTCCAGGGCAACTACGACACCGAACTTGCCGGCATGCCAATACGTGGCAACGTCGGCGTGCGCTGGGTTTCAACCAACATCGACTCGATCGGCAACAACGTCGTCAACGGCGCTGTGGAAGGGCAGATTCGGCAATCATCGAACTATGAATTCTGGTTGCCACGAGCCAGTCTGGTACTGGAACCGGCCACTGATCTGCTGATCCGTGCAGGTGTTTCACGCGACTTGCGCCGTCCGAATTTCGACAACCTGTCGACTTCGGTCGGGTTCGGAGGAAGCGCGACCGCAGCGGTGAATGTCGGCAATCCACAGCTGGAGCCTGAAACCGTGTGGTCCTTCGACCTTTCGGGCGAATACTACTTCTCCGATACAGGCTTCTTCAGTGTCGGCTTCTTCCACAAACGCCGGACCAACCTCTTCGCTCAACAGACTGAATTCCCGGTCGAAGTGAATGGTCCGAACGGGATCGAACGCGATATCACTGATCCTTGTGAAGGCGGTGGTATCTTCAACCCGTTTGCAGACAGGAACGTCTTCTCCCCAATCCAGGGGATCGGAATCTGCGTGCCGGTGGCATCCACTTTCAACTCGGATGGTGTCGCCACTCAGACCGGTGTGGAAGTAGCGTTTCAGTATGACCTGTCCGATTTTGAAGACACGCTTGGCTTCGCTTCAGGGTTCGGATTCATCGGCAACTTCACCTATCAGGAGGATGGCGGGGACGTCTCCAACTTCTTCAATGGCAGTGGCGGCGGTAACGCGCTCAACCTCCTATTGGGGCGCACAGATTCCACCATGGCTACGCAGACATTGGATGATGATGTGGTGCAGCAGCTGGTAACGCTGCCCAACCTGTCGCGGTATGCATACAATGCGACGCTCTTCTACGACAAATACGGATTGAATTTCCGTGCTCGCTACAGCTGGCGTTCGTCGTTCAGGGGTACGGATACTCGCCGCTTTGGTCTTCCGCGCATCATCGATGACCGCGGCCAGTTGAACGCCAGCTTGAGCTACGCGCTTACGGATCAGTTCACCGTTGGCGTGGATGGAATTAACCTGCTGCGCGAGCGGAGCGACGAATTCTGCATCCGTGAAGGTGCTCTGCTTTGTCAGCAAGACACTGCAGATCGCCGGATTGTCGGAGGCATCAGCTTCAAGTTCTAACCGGCAGGGTAAGACTGAAAACAAGAGAGGGGGCGTCCATGCGGCGCCCCCTCTTTTTTGTCCGGTGCCGGCAATTGCCAATTCGGCAACGCCACAGGAGAGATCAGGTCAACGTCACATGGCTGTCCTTCAGGTTCTCACTATCAGTGCCTGACATGATGACGAACCGCCCCGGTTCAACCAGCAGCTGCCCCTCCCCGTCACGAAAGCCGAAGTCTTCCATTTCGAGAGAAAACTCGACCATTCGCTCTTCGCCGGGTTGAAGTGCCACTTTCTCAAAACCGCGCAGCTGTTTGACCGGCCGCGTCAGGCTGGCAATCTCGTCTCGTATGTAGAGCTGGACGACCTCCTGCCCCGCTCTTTCACCCGTATTGCGGACGGGAACATTGACCTTGAGCGTATCGCCGCGAGCCACCGAGCTCGCCTGAGGCTGCGGCGCGCCAAATTCAAAGCTCGTGTAGCTCAAGCCGTGCCCGAAAGGATAAAGCGGGGTGGAATCCGAGAATACGTAATTGCGGAATTTCCCGGTTGGCTTCTGGTAGTAGAACGCGGGAAGTTGTCCGACATTGCGGGCGATAGTGACCGGCAGCTTTCCGCTCGGATTGACATCGCCGAACAGGATGCTTGCGATGGCATGTCCGCCCTCTTCGCCCGGGTAAAAGGCATCGAGGATCGCCGGACACTTTTCTGCCAGAACCTGCGGTGAAAGCGGACGTCCGTGGATGAGAACCGCGACCGTTTTCTTGCCCAGCGTCAGCAGAGCTTCGGCGAGCTCGTTCTGCTCTCCGATAAGATCCAGACTGTCGCGGTCGCCGCGTGAATCTCCGGCGAAGTAAGCCTCTCTCGCTGTCGCCTCGTTTCCGCCCAGGCACATTACAATCGTATCGACATCGCCCGCTGCTGCGACCGCTTCGGCGATCAGCTTGCGGTTGAGCGCTGGATCGGCCCGCACGGTTTCATCCGCTGCATCGGTTTCGATCTCGTTCTGGCCTTCATCGCCGGCTGTGATCCGGCAACCCGGGGCGTACTCAGTTTCAAACCCAGCGCGCTGTCCATAGGCCTTGATCCCATCGAGCATGCTGACGCCGATAAAGGGCTTGGGCGAATACCCGCCAAGATGCACTGACGCCGCGTTGGGCCCGACCACCAGCACCTTTTTGGTGGTGGCCTTTTCAAGCGGGAGAAGCGCGTCATCGTTCTTGAGCAAAATGACCGATTCTTCAGCCGCCTTACGGGCCAGTGCGCGGTGCTCCTTGCTTCGTGCCAGGCTGGCCGCCTTGGCAGGTTCGGCCCACGGCAGATCGAACAGCCCGCATTTGAACTTGGCCGCCAACACACGCTCGGCAGCGCGGCGGACATAGCTTTCTTCAAGCTGACCATCACGGACAAGCTGCGGCAGCATCAGGTAGACCCCGTTATTGGCGAGTTCCAGATCAACGCCTGCCTTCAACCCCATGATCGCAGCTTCGGCTTCGTCTTTGGCTACACCGTGCAGGCTGTGGATGCGGCGGATATCGTCCCAGTCGGAAACGACGTAACCGTCAAAGCCCCAGTCATCGCGAAGCAGGTCTGACAGAAGCGCGGTATCCGCGTGCGCAGGCACTCCGTCGATTTCGCCATGCGATGCCATCAGGCCGACGGAACCGGACTCTTTAATCGCCGCCCGGAATGGCGGCAGCACCACATTCTGCATCTCGGCCGGGCCGATATGTGATGGCGCAAAATTGCGACCGCCGATCCCCTGCCCATAACCGGCGAAGTGTTTCACGCTGGTGGCGATGCGATCCGGCGGCAGGTATTCGGCGCGCGTCCCTTGCAGACCTGTCACAATCGCACGCGCAGAGACTGACACCAGATAGGGATCTTCGCCCCATGTCTCTTCAGCCCGACCCCAGCGCGGATCGGTGCAAATGTCGATATTGGGGGAGAAGCACGCTTGCGCACCGCGCGACCGAGCTTCTTTCGCAGTGGCCGCAAAAATCTGCTCCACCAGTTCGGGATTGAACGCGCAGGCCATTGCCATCGCTTGCGGATATTGAGTCGCACCGTCTGCCAGTAACCCGGCCAGACATTCCTCGAAGATGAAGGCCGGAATGCCAAACCGGCTGCGGCTGACGACTTCGCGTTGCAGCGCCATCACTGCGCGGGCGTTGTCTTCTGCGCCGGCTTCAAGGCTGGCCGAATAGACGCCTCCGATACCGTGCTGGAAATATGAGAAGTCTGCCTCGAACGTCTTTGCATCAGCCATCACGTCAGCTGCGCGCGGGCAATTGAGCTGGGCGCCGACTTCATCCAGCGTCATCAGCGCGACGAGCGCCTTGGCACGGCGTGCGGGTGACAGGGACTTGTCGCGATAATCATCATTGGTGCGAGCGTGCAGGACATTGCCGAAGCCCCCGGCTGCGGCAAAGCCTAGTCCGCCAATGCCAGCCAGAGTTGTTCGCCGGTCGATTTTCATATTGTTCGTTTTCCCTTTTCCAGGTCGTTCGGAACCGCACGGCTCCACTTAATTCGGCCACCATTCTTCGATCTCGGCGCGCAGCGACGAAATCTGATCTGCATGCTGCGGAGCGCCCGCAAGGTTTGTCTTCTCGTCAGGATCGGACGCCAGATTGTAGAATTCCGGACGCCCGCCATCGAAATCATTGAGGATCAGTTTCCAGTCGCCCTTTCTGGCCCAGCGATGCGTCACGTTGACGGTGGGATCATCCAGATCGACCGAGGTGTGGTAGTAAATCTCACCAAAGACCGTTCGCGGGTTCAGGCTGCTGCGCTGCTCCAGGAAGGGGCGTAGGTTTCGCCCCGGCAGTTCTTCGGCTTGGGGCAGCCCCGCCAGCGCCAGCGTGGTTGGAAAGAAATCGATCGAGCTGACCAGATCATCATGGCGACCCGGCTTTATCCGATCAGGCCAGCGCACAAAGACAGGGGTGCGCACGCCGCCTTCATATGGGGAGCTCTTGCTGCGGGGATCAAAGCGGATGGTCCGGTTCTGAAGGTCGCGAAAACTCTCGCCATCGCGATTGGGCAACCAGCCATTGTCGACGATGAACATGATGACCGTGTTTTCTGCTTTGCCGTTCTTTTCGAGCAGCTCCATCAGCTGACCAACGGTATCGTCAAGCCACGATATGTTGGCGTAGTAACCAATCTCGCGTCGCCCCAGCCCTTTACCGCGAAACGGCTCCTTATACGCTTCCACAGCATCAAACGGCGCATGGGGCAGATACGGGGCGAACCAGAGGAAGAACGGGTCTTCCCCGACGCCGCCCAGGAACGTGTCGATCGGCTCCATCGTCTTTCGGCCGATCCTCAGGCCCGCGTCACCATGACGCGTCCCTTTGGTCATTCCGTCGGCAAACCCACCATTCGTGTAGATGCCTTCCCAGAACTTACCCGTCTGCATGCTGCGATAGCCCGCATTCTTCAGCGCCATGGGCATAGGCTTTTGCATCTGGAGAAAGCGGAAGGTGGCCGAATGCGGGATGCCATCGGGCGGATCGTTGAAACAGATCCCGTGGTCGAAAGCATATTTGCCGGTGATCAGCGTCGCGAGCGAAGCGCGGCAAAGGCTTGTCGGCACGTAGCCATTTGGAAAAACAGCTGATTCTGAAGCGAGCTTGTCCAGATGCGGAGTGCGAACAAGATCATGCCCCATAAAGCCAAAATCGGAATAGGCCTGATCATCGGCGATTATCCAGACGATATTGGGCGGCTCTTCTTGCTGGGCGAACTCTGCCGGAGCCGTCTTTTCGGATTGGAGCGCGCAGCTGGCCAGAAGCGCAACGAAGGCAAGCGCTATGAGGAAACCCGGTTTGATTTGCCCGAACACAGCGCTCTCCTCAATTTCCAATGACTTCACGGTCGCCAGCCGCATTCAGACGAAACCGATGTTTGCCCGGCTTGATGAGGCGAGAGCCTCCGTTACGCGTGTCCAATGCTGACGTGTTCTGCGGCACCTCGACATCCCAGATGATGTCATCGCCTTCGCGCTTCCATGCGCTGCGAATGGTCCCATATCCCGTCTCAAGCGAAACCTTGGTTTCGTCGAGTCCTGCTGGAAATTTCGGGTCCAGAAAGAACCTTTTGTAGCCCGGAGCATCGGGGTCCGGACTGATGCCGCCAAGGCCAGAATAGAACCATGCATCATAGCCGCCTTTGAACGGGTGGTTCAGCGACCTTCCAGGCTCGGCTCCATCGCCGGGCACAAAACCGGTGATGTTCTCCCACAAGGTCGTGCCGTCCAGTGTTTCGAACAGATAGGAATATCCCGGCGGCCCTTCGGCCTTGAACACGCCGAACGCTGTGTCGTCATATCCCGCATCGGCCAGAGCCGGATATAGCCAAGTCTGCCCCAACGCCCCGACAGAGGCATGGCCGTCCCATTTTTCGCGGACGTCAGTGTTCATGGCCGCAGCAATCGATTGTCTCTTTTGCACAGGAGCAATGCCGAATTGCAGTGCCATCGCATTGGCAGTCTGGCTGCCGTAACCAACACTATCGGTCTGGTAATAGGCGCGGTTAAACGCGGCGCTGACATCGTTGAAACGCTGCCCGAACGCCTTCGCTTCGTTGTCCCGTCCAAGCTGTGCGGCCATATCGGACATTTGCTGGAACACCCGCGCCATCAGCGCTGTCGCGGTCAGATCACCCGGCGTGCTGAACGATGCGCAGCGCCCAAGCGGGCGTTCCATGCCAAGTTCCGGCAAAGCGTCGCACCAGTCGCCGTAATAATGGAACGGGTCGGTGACGCGGTCATCGTCCATCGCCTTTTCAACATAGGCGACATAATCCAGCAGGCTGTCATATTGCCGCTCAATCACCGACACGTCGCCGGTATGGAGGTAGTGTTCCCAAGTCAGGAAGACCTCGGCTGCCGCCCAATCGACTTTGCCCGAATGCGTCCGCCTGCCCGGTACGATGGCCGGTGAGATGAAGTCGGTAGTCCTGAAATCACCGAGATACTTTTCGAGAAATGGACCCATGGCGAAATTGTAGCTCGCCGTTTGGATGATCGCGTGGGCATCACCGGTCCAACCGTTGCGCTCGCGGATCGGGCAGTCGGACAGGACGGAAACCATATTTGTCTCGAACGACCAGAGAGCGGTTTCATGGATACGATTGAGCAGCGGGTCTGACGAAGAGAAATGCCCGATGCGCTCGATATCGGTCCGCGTCAGGTGTGCCGTGATGGCGTCCAGCGGTGGAGGTCCATCGATCCCGCTGATTTCCATGTAGCGAAAGCCATGCCAGGTGAATGATGGCGACCACGGGGTCTCATCCTTGCCGTCCGAGACATAGGCATCAACCTGCTTGGTACGCGGGGCGCCGCCGCCGGATTTCATTCCTACCCTGCCATCTCCATCGGCCCATTCGCCGTATCGCAGCAGCACGGTCTGCCCTTCGGAAAGACCCAGGCGCGACATGTCGATAGTCGGCAATCCGGTGAAATTCTGTCCAAGATCGATGGTGTAGATACCCGGCTCTGGATTGAGCACGGCTTTCGGCGTCACTTCGGTGACGCGGCGAACCGGGGGCATTTCCGCTGCCACCAGCGCCTGTGTCGGGCTTTCGTCCAGCACCGCCGCGCTGCGCCAGCCGCTGCCTTGTTCGAGGTCGCTGTCATTCCATGCTACGACATTCTCGCGTGCATCGAAAAACTCGCCCGAATAGACCCCGTTCTTCAGGATTGGCGACGGATGAGCGAGCCAGCTGCCATCGCTGACAATCGTCTGGCGCGCGCCGTCTTGATAAGTGATTTCCAACTGAGCAATCGCGGCGGGTTCACCGTAGAACAGCTTGTCCATCCCGAAGGCAGTGCGCTCTCCATAAAAGCCGTTGCCCAGATGAACGCCCAGAACGTGTTCGCCCTGACCGATCCGATCCGTCACGTCATCGATATCGTAATAGATCCGCTTGTCGAAATCGGTCTGCGCCGGGTTCAGGATGCGGTCGCCGATCTTTTCGCCATTCAGGAAGAACTCGGAATACCCCGCTGAGGTGGAATACAGCAGCGCCGACTTGATCGGCTTCGTGACAGCGAACGACTTGCGGAAATAGGTCGCGGGCCGCACGTCGCGCAGGCGGCGTTTTGTGTCCGCTACGGTCTCGGCATTCTTGAACTGAGGGTCTGCCGCTGTCGCTTCGAGCCACCGCGCCATGCCTGCCGTCTCTTCCGCAGCCGGAAAGATCGGGCTGGTGATCCATCCAGCGCGCCAATCGGTAGGCTCCAGCAATGCCATCCGCCAGCTTTGCACTTCGCTCCATGGGCCTGGCCGATCCTCACCTTCGGCCCAAACCCGCACTCGCCAGAAGGCTTGCCCGCGCGACTGCAATGCTTCGCCGCGATACGGTATCGCAACGGAGCGCCCATCTTCGATCCGGCCGCTCGACCATAGATCCGCAGCGCCGGAATTCAGCAGATGTGCAGACGACGCGACTTCAATCTCAAAGGCGGTCTGGCTATCGACAGCGCTGCGCCAGGACAGGCGAGGAACTTCGCGTCCCACTCCAACGGGATTGGTCTGGCCCTCGACTTTCAGGAAAAAAGGAGCCGCGCTAGCAAAGCCGCTCTCAGACCGGGGAACAGCGCTCTGTTGCTCAAACGGAACCGAGCAAGCCATGGCTGAAAAGCATGCGGTGATCACCGCAGCGCTGCGCAACATTCGGCCAATCACCAGCCACCCCTCAATCCATAACGATCTTTTATAATCACATATACGCAAATTAGATCATTTCCAAGTGAGGACTTGATCTTCGATCTTTTCGAGCAGGCGTGAATGCAGGCCGAAGCCGTGGGGCGGGTCAGGTCACAGGGATCCCAAAGGATTGGTCGTTAACAGGGGGCAAGCCGCTCGGGATCAACTTCGGCGATGGGCGAAGGCTGATACCCATAGCGAACCGCTTTCGCCTTGAATGGCGATGCCGCTTCGATAGGCACCACATAGAGCCGCGTCTCACCATTCGGGCCGCCATAGCCAATCGATGCGCCAATGGTTGCAGAGGTGAGCACGGTTTTGCCATCCGTGCGCAGGCAGGCTTCCACTATCTCCGTCTGCGGCTGCACACCGCCCGGCCAGATACGGGCGACCAGATTGCGCTCTGGAATAAGGCCCATATCCCCGCTTGCTGCGATCCATTCTTCCAACCGTTCAGACAGGCGGCGCTTGATAGCTGCGAAGCGGGGATCATCCGCGAGATTGCGCACTTCATGCGGGTCAGCCTGAGTGTCGAACAGCATCTCACGCGGGGCAATCCCTTCGAGGTAGGAAGCCTGCAATGCTGACAGACGACCTTCAGTCTGAAGGCGCCGCATTTCGCGCATGATCGGGTTGACGTTCTGATAGCCGAGCGAGGGGATCACCGGCGTGTCGCTGAAATAGCGGATATAATGCCAGCGTTCCTCGCGCACACCCCGAAACCGCTGTGGCACCTCGTCGAACCTGTCACCGGCCATATAGATGGCCTCAGGTGCGGGATCGTCAAACAGTAGGCGTCCCTGGATATAATCTGGAATAGCCACGCCCGCCCAATCCAGAATGGTCGGGGCGAGATCGATGAAGCTGACGAGATCACCGCGCTGCGTCCCCGCTCCGAAACCGTCGGGAAAGCGCACCAGCAGAGGGACATGGGTTCCGCTGTCGAAGATGGTGCGTTTGTGGCGCGGCAATCCGTCACCGTGGTCGGTCGTGAAAATGATGATGCTGTCGGCGAAGCGACCCTCGGCCTCAAGACGGTCGAGCAGTTCACCGACCTGGCCATCCATCACTCTGATATTGTCATAGAACCGCGCAAGGTTGGCGCGAACCGCCGGGGTGTCGGGCCAGTATGGCGGGATCTCGACGCGCGCCGGATCGGTCAGCGGAAAGTTCTTACCCGCATCGATCTGTGCGTTGAGCGGATTGCGCCGGGACACGACCGGATGCAGCGCTGGATCGGTGTCAGGGGGCCAGGTTCGCCCCTCATGCGTGACTTCGTGGTTGATCATCGCAAAAAACGGCTGGCCGGGTGCACGCTCGTTCCAATCCGCGCCCTTGGTGTTGCGATCCCACACGGTGAAGGCGTTGCCGAACTGATAGTCGGTCTTGAAGTCATTGATGGTGAAGTAGCCACCAGCGCGCAGAAGCTCTGGAAAAGCCTTCACTTCATGTGGGGGGACCGCGCGATATGGCGCGCCTTCGTCCATGTTCTCGCCATAACTGGACGTGCGCATATTGTGCGCGCCGATGGTCGTCTGATGCGCTCCGGTGATCAGCGCGGCCCGCGAAGGCGAACACACGCCCGCGGTCGTGAACGCGCGATTGAACTGCACGCTCTGCGATGCGAGCCGGTCAAGGTTCGGCGTTACCGCGATCGGATCACCCATAAAGCCGACGCGGGGCCCCAGGTCTTCGGCGGTGATCAGGATAATGTTTGGACGGTTGTCCGGTGCCGAAAGATCCGAAACGGAGGCTGGCTCGGAAGGCGCGCATGCTTGCGCAAGCACCATCGCGATCAGAAGCAGTAGGATTCTCATGCGGCCAGCTTAGCGAGGGCTTGCCATAACACCAGCACTTGTGATCAATACTACGCACAATCGATCATTTGTGTGTGATGGACAGGCTTAGATGCGCGGATCATGCCAGTTCCATCCAGACCGTCCATTTCCATTCAGGGCAGAGTTTTATGCATCATCCGACACAGCCGCTTTGCCTCGGGCAGTTTGGGAGATCGCAAGCTGCTAGCGCGGCTCTGACGATCCTCCTTCGCATCTTGATGGCAGCGTTTGCGCTGGCACTCACCAGCTGTGCCGGCTCGCCTGATCCAGCGGCATCTGTCCCCTCCCCCGCCGCCAGGACACAGCCCAATGTCGTGATGATCGTGATTGACGATCTGGGTTGGTCGGACGTGGGCTATAACCAGACGACCGATCTGCTGGAGACGCCGAACATCGATAGCCTCGCCCAGCAGAGCATGCGGTTTGACAACGCCTATGCCGGAGCGGCCAATTGCGCGCCCAGCCGCGCGGTTTTGATGTCAGGCCAATATGGTCCGCGCCACGGCATCTACACCGTATCCCCTTCGGCGCGCGGCGAGGCAAAGGCGCGCAAGCTCATTCCGATTGCCAACGAGCGCGGGCTCAAACCCGAAGTCATCACGCTCGCCGAAACGCTTAAGATCGCCGGCTACGCCACCGGCCATTTCGGCAAATGGCACCTTGGCGCTGATCCCGATACGCAGGGCTTTGACCACAATGTAGCGGGCAGCGGCATGGGAATGACGCGCCACTATTTCAGCCCCTACAAATTGCAGAATATCGAAGACGGCCCGCAAGATGAATATCTGACGGACAGGCTCACCGACGAAGTGATCGATTGGGTGAAGGCGAAGAAAGACGCGCCCTTCTTTGCCTATGTGCCCTATTACACTGTGCACACGCCGTTTCAGGCCCCGGCTGAGATCGTCACAAAATACCGGGCCAAGGGCATCAAGAGCGAGCGCGAGGCGACCTATGCCGCGATGGTGGAGAAGATGGACGCCAGCGTCGGGCGGATCCTGGCCATGCTGGAAGATGAAGGTCTGGCGCAGGACACCATCGTCATCTTCACCTCGGACAATGGCGGATATCGCATGCCGTCTTTCCCTTCGCCGATCCGCGCCGGAAAGGGGTCCTATTACGAAGGCGGATTGCGTGTGCCTTTGCTCGTGCGCTGGCCAGGCCGGATTGCGCCGGGTGTCGACGATACGCCCTTCATCAACGCCGATTTCTACCCGACCTTGATGAATTTGGCTCAGGCCGAGCGGCCTGATCAGAAGCTTGATGGCATGGATCTGAGCGGGCTGTTGCTGGGCGATACGGCCATCGGAAGCCGCGATCTGTTCTGGCATTTCCCGGTCTATCTGCAAGCGCACGATGGGCGCACCGATCAGGCGCAAGACCCGTTGTTCCGCACCCGCCCCGGCACCGCCATGCGCAGCGGTGACTGGAAGCTGATCCACTATTTCGAGAATGACGATTACGAGCTCTACGAGCTCTCAACTGATATAGGAGAGCGCAACAATCTGGCCGCATCAAGGCCTGACATGCTGCAAGCGATGAAGCTCAAAATGGATGCTTGGCGGCAGGACACCGGCGCTGACATTCCGGTCCAGCTCAACCCGGAATATGATCCCGCGTTCAACCAGCGGCTCATTGCCGAAAACAGCCCGAACTGGATTTCGCTGTTCGACGGCGAAAGCTTTGACGGGTGGCGAGTTCACGGCGGGGCGCACGATTTCTCGGTGAGGGACGGCGTGATCACCGGCAAAGCCATTGCAGGCGAGCCAAACGCCTTCCTCGTGACCGAGGCGGTCTATTCCGATTTCATCCTCGAAACCGATTTCCTATCCGATGGATCGATGAATTCCGGCATCATATTTCGCGCCGATCATGACCCCGAATATCGCGAGGGCCGCCTGTTCGGGTATCAGGCGGATATTGACCCAAGCCCGCGCGGCTGGACCGGCGGACTGTTTGAAGAGGCCCTGCGCGGCTGGCTCGTCCCGCTTGAAGACGACAATCCCTGCAAGACCAGCTTTAGACACAAACAGTGGAACACGATGCGGATCGAAGCGGTCGGCACTGACCTGCGTATTTTCCTGAACGGCGTGCCCTGCATACGCTCGACCGAAACCAACCTAAGCGAAGGCGTGATCGGGTTGCAGGTTCACAGCGTCCCGCCAGGTAGCCGCATGGGCAAACCAGGCGACTGGGTATCATTCAAGAACATCCGGATTCTGACCGACCAGCCTGAGCGATTCCGCCTGCCTTGAGCGCGACCGAAGAACCTACAGCTGCCCCTCTTGCAGAAGGTCGGCCGCATGATGCGCTGCCCGCGCTGACAGCGCCATATAGGTGAGTGAGGGGTTCGAGGTTCCGCACGACGCCATGACAGCGCCATCGCTGACAAACAGGTTTGGAATGTCATGCGTCTGGCACCAGCCATTGACGACCGAGGATTTCGGATCTGCACCCATGCACGCGCCGCCCATTTCATGCGTGCGCTCGCCCAGCATCACAAAGGCATCGGGATCAGGCGCGATTTCGCGCACATTGACGCAGCCGCCCGCTGTCAAAAGATCGGCGGCATCCTTCGCGCCCTGAACGCGCATCTTCTTCTCGTTCTCCCTGCCCTCGCAATCCATGTGAAGCAGAGGGATACCGAAACGGTCCGTCTTGGTCGGGTGCAACGTCGCGCGGTTATCCTTATACGGCAGCATCTCGCCGTACATGAACAGACTCATCCGCCAGCGAGGCCCCTTCTGCCCCCTCTCCCATAATTCCTTGCCGATGCCCGGCGCATTCGCGTTCGGTCGTTCGGCCTTGCGCTGCTGCGCGCTGCCCTGGAAGCCGAAGCCGCGCAGGAAGTCTGCATCCTCCAACTGATCGTGGCGATAATTGGGGACGTAAATGCCAACCGGCCTACGCCCGAATGCATAGCGATCATCAAGGCCCGGAACATCGCCCGATGCGCCTGACCCGCCGAAGTGATCCATAATGTATGCGCCAAGCATGCCGCTGCTATTTGCGAGGCCTGCCGGATGCCCCTCACCTTTGGAATTCAGCAGCAGGTGGACTGAATTGAGTGACCCGGCGTTGAGGAAAACCATCTTCCCTGAATACGTCTCCCGCTTGGCTTCGGCGGTGCGGATGACGCGCACGCCGGTTACCTTGCTCCGATCTTTGTCATGGACGATCGACTCAACGGTCGCATCCGTCACCACAGTCAGGTTGCCAGTCAGCCGGGCGGCAGGGAGCGTGGCGGAGAGCGAGGAAAAGTAGGCGCCATACGCGCAGCCGCTCGAACAGCGATTGCGTGCCTGACACACCCCCCGCCCCAATGCGTTCGACGGGCCGTGCTCTTCAGTCAGATTGGCGCAGCGCCCGATGATCATGGGCCGATCGGGCCGCTCTTTGCGCAATTTTGCTGCAACCTGTTCTTCGGCAGCGCTCATGTCCCAAGGCTTCAAAAAATCGCCATCGGGCAGGTTTTCAAGGCCATCGGCGTTGCCGGAAATACCCGCGAACGCCTCCACCCTCGAATACCATGGGGCCAGATCGTCATAGCCGATGGGCCACGGGGAACCGTATCCGTCCTTGTGATTGGCGTCGAAGTCCTTCTGACTCCAGCGGTAGCATTGGCGCGCCCATGTCAGCGAGCGCCCGCCAAGCTGATATCCGCGCGTCCACATGAACGGGCGATCGTCCGGAAAGCTGTATGGGTGTTCCGCATCGTCTACAAAAAACTGGCGATGTTCATTGCGGTAAATGTGCCGTTTGCGCCGCAGCATCTCGTAACGGTCATTCTCCGCAAGATAATCCGGCACCATACCGCGATATTCGAGTTCCCATGGGGCCTCGAAATCGGTGTACTCAGGACTGGGATGGTCGAGATGGCGGCCGCGCTCAACAACCAGCACCTTCAGTCCGCGCTCGCACAGTTCCTTCGCAACCCAGCCACCGGTGATGCCTGAGCCAACCACAATCGCGTCAAATTCCGCGTTCGCCTCGTCGGTCATTCGGCGAAACCCATTGCCTTCTCGCGCACCAGTTCGAGATGTTGGCTTGAACTCAAGTTGCCCAGATACGCACCCGGCACGAGCGCGAAATCACGATTTGCTTCGGCGCTGGTGTTGTAGATCTTCAGCACCATAGACTTGAACTCACGGTAAGTAGCACTGGCCTCTGCGTCGCGATCCTTGAATGCACTTGCATCGTAATCGCTTAGCGTTTGCGACCGCTTGGACCGATCGAGCCGCACATAGGCGCTGCCATGTTGCTCAACGGCAAATCGGTCCAGTTGCTCGGGCATTCGGGACAGACGAACCTTCAGGCCCGGCCCCGCCCATTCCCCGAAGATCTGATCGAGATATGTCACAACGCCTGCGTCATCGGCGGTCGGCCAATCGCCTTCGCCCACGATCAGATCAGCGATATCCGACAAGATGCTCATTTGGTGACAGTCAAAAAACGAGCCTGCGGCCCGCAATGCGACCGTCCAGCCATCCGAGCTGCAGACAGACGCCGCCGGCGCGCAGCCGACCAGGCCAAGCGACCCACTTCCAGCGAGACACAGGCCTAGGAACCCCCGCCGTGACGAGGGGGGATGTAAAACAGGATCATTCATCTCGATAGTTCGCTCTCGACCTGGAACCAGACTAGCGCCCTGCATGAGACGGTCAATATCAATCGACTTCAATCAAAATGGTGCTTAATGCAGGGCAGCCTTGCGGGCTGATCGCCTGGCGGAATGGGTTGCGCTCTCTTACGCTTCGAAAAGGAGCCGAACCTTATGATAGGGCGATCACAGACAGGAGATGTAAAGATGGGCGGTTTAAGAGCGTTGCTCCCTATCTTCGTGGTCGTTCTTTCAGCCTGCGTAGGCCCGCAAAACGATGCGAGCAGCCTGCAAGCGGACACAAACAAGCCGCAAACCCGCGTTGCACTTAAAAACACGCACGATCCTGCTTTCGCCAAGCCCAACATTGTTTTCTACCTGGCCGACGATCAGGACGTGACCGATTACGGCGTCTACGGGAATGAAAAGGTGCACACGCCTGCCGTGGACCGCCTCGCGCGTGAGGGCATCGTATTCGACAATGCCTTTACAGGCCAGGCGATTTGCGCGCCCAGCCGATCGCAGCTGTTCACGGGCAAATATCCGCTCAGGAATGGCGCATTCGCGAACCATACGCCGACACGACCGGATGCGATCTCTGTCACACAGCAGATGCGCGATCTTGGCTACAAGGTGGTGCTCGCCGGCAAAAGCCATGTGAAACCCGCCAGCGTTTATGACTGGGATGCGGAATGGAAGCCGGTTCCGAAAGAAGGCGTCCCGCGCGAATACATCCCACTTTCTGAGATCGAGAGCTATTTTGCAGCGGCAACGGAACCATTCGTGATGTTCATCGCGTCGAAATACCCGCACGGGAAATATTTCGACGTCGAAAAGCCAGATGCTGACGCGCTGAAGTTTCATCCCTTCGATGCGCATCTGCGAGAAAATGCCGCCTATGTCAGGAAAAGAGCCGGTTATTATCGCAGCATTGAGGAGGACAATCGCCAGCTCGAGCGTGTGCTGGATCTGGTCGACACGCATCTGGGTGCCAACACGCTGTTCATCTACAGCGCGGATCATGGCGTTTCGGGAAAATTCACGCTCAAGGATATCGGATTAAAGGTCCCATTTGTCGCGCGCTGGCCGGGCGTGATCGAACCGGGCGCGCGCTCCGATCAGCTTATCCATTATACCGATGTGCTGCCCACGCTGATGGATATTGCGGGCGGAGATGTCGGTCCGAACATGGATGGGAAAAGCCTGTTACCGCTTTTGCGTGGGCGGGATCAGGCGATCCATGATTATGTCTACGGCGTCCGGACCAACCAGAATATCATCAACGCGCATGTCTTCCCCTCGCGCATGATACGCGACAAGCGATACAAATATATTCGTAACTTCAACGCCCTGGAGGTATTAGAGCGGAACCTTGGCGACAATGAAGCGATCAATGTGTTCCTGCGCAAAGGCGCACAGCAGCATCCCGACGAAGCTTACGAGGAGTTGTATGACCTGGTCGCCGACCCATTCGAGCAGAACAATATCGCTCGGCAGCCAGAGATGGCGCAGGTGAAATCGCGGCTTTCAAAACAGATGTTTGTATGGATGCGAGAACAAGGCGATATTCTGGAGGACGGGTTTGGCAATATCCCGATCATCTCCGCCCCGGCCTTCAAGCTGGATCAGGATTCGAGATTCCGCACAATTTCACCGGAACTGCGCAACACGCTAAAGCCGAAAGACTATCTTGTTATCGAACATTGGGAGCGGGACGCGCGATAAGCGCTTAGGGAGCGTAACCTTCGCTTTGGGCTATAAAGGCGCGGAGCCGCTTTGACAGGCGCGCGACATCCGCTTGATAGGCTGGATCAGCGGCCAGATTTACCGTCTCACCCGGATCCTTGCGCAGATCAAACAGCATCGCCTGTTCCTCGCGATCGGCAGAGAGATATTGCGTGTAGATCATGTCACCGCTGATCACGGTGTCGGCCTCCTTAAACCGGGAATAGAGGTAGTCTTTGTGGCCCGAATTGGGGTCTTCAAGAACCGCCGCGAAGCTTGCCCCGACCATCTGTTCTTTCAGCTCCGCGTTACCCTTAATCCCGGCCAATTCCAGCATGGTCGGGAACAGGTCGACCAGGCTGACGAGTGCATTGGGGGCAGACGCAGGCCGGGTGCCTGGCGCATCGATGATCAGCGGAATGTGCAGCGCATTGGTGAGCGTGTTGTGCTTGCCCCAGAAATTGTATTCGCCCAGATGAAAGCCGTGATCACTCGTCAGCACAATGATCGTGTTCTCGCGCAGCCCCAGCTCATCAAGGGTCAATACAATCTCACCAACCTGTTGGTCGATGAAGCTCACTGCGGCATAATAGCCAAGCAGGGACTGGCGGTGAAATTCGTCTGAATTGTACGCCTCACCTTTGAAATGGTAGAGATGGATTTCGCCTGATCCCTTAAGCCCGTCTGGCGCACCCGCAGGGGGGCGTCTTTGCGCCGATGGCCGAAAATCCGTGTCTTTATAGAGATCGAAATATTTCTGCGGCGCGTTGAACGGCAGATGCGGGCGGCGAAATCCTGCGGCAAGGAAGAATGGTTCATCGCGCGCGGCAAGACGTTTCAAATCCGCCACGGTTTTTGCCTTCACCTGCCCATCATAATAGGCTTCGTCGGGCCTGTCCGCGCCTTCATACCACGGGCCTCTGTCACCAAACCGGTCCGACGGTTTGACGTATTTCTTCGACTCTTCGGCAAAATAGGCCGGGCCTTTGACAGCCGGTTCCCATGCTCGCTCGCTCCAGCTTTCCTCATCGGAATCGCGCGGATCATGGAACACTTTGCCATTGGAAACCGTGTAATATCCGGCATCTTTGAAGACCGAAGGCAATGTCGCCGCATTCGGAACCTCGCGCTCGGCATTTGCGAGGTAATTCACAAAACGTGTTTTGTGCGGGTAAATGCTCGTCATCAAGGTTGCGCGCGATGCCCCGCAGACAGGCACATTGGCATAGGCGCGCTGAAACAGCATTCCTTGCGATGCCAGCGCATCGATATTTGGCGTTATGGCATAGGGATCGCCCATGGCGCCCATAGCCGTACGATAATCATCGACGAGGATAAGCAGCACATTTGCGGGTTTGCCATTTGCCGCGTCCACTTCGCTGCTTGGCGCTGTGGTTTGACAGCCAATCAGTGAAAAGCAGGCAAATAGAGCCGCCAGGCTCAGAGTGAAATGAAAGGGTTTCCGCATTGAACGCTTTCGACCTTTTGTGATCGCAATTGACATGAAAACTATCAGCGCAGCTACGCAGAGTAAAACGCTAACTCGGAATGTCAGGCCCTGATTTCCAGCTGTTTCACACAAGCCGGGCGACCGAAGTGGCTACCTGTGTACCTTTTGGCAGAGTGATTGCTTGTGATCGATTTTGCGTTAGGCTGTGGGCTGTCAGCAGGTGCTTGGGATCGACTGGCGAGGGAGATTGCCGTGAAACTTGGATTGGCCGCTTCAAGATTGTGTCTCGTAGCAGGGGTGGCTGGGCTGATACTGGCAGGTTCCGGAGCAGTTGCCACCACAACCGCCCCCGACAACCCCACCATCGAAGAGATGGAGGAACGGTTCAAATCACCTCCTGCCGAAGCCCGCCCGATGACCTGGTACCACGTGATGAGCGGGAACATGAGCCGCGAGGGGATCACCAAAGATCTCGAAGCGATGGCCAAAGCGGGGATCGGCGGCATCGTGCTGTTTCACGTCACACAGGGCATTCCGCACGGCACGGTGCGCTTCAACTCGCCCGAACACCTCGACCTGATCGCTCATGTCGCAGCGGAGTGTGAACGGCTCGGCCTGTTGTTCAATTTTCACAACGCAGACGGCTGGTCATCCAGCGGCGGCCCGTGGATCACGCCCGAACAATCGATGAAGCGGATCGTCTGGAGTGAGGCCATTGTCGAAGGCGGGGCTGTGAATGTTCAACTGGCTCAGCCCACTGCGCGCGGAGGTCTGTATGAAGATATCGCCGTGATCGCCTATCCTGCGCTGCCCACGGAAAAGCTGGATGCGACATTGTCCCCGGCCGTGACCGCGTCCGATCCGGCATTTGCAGTCGATCTGGTGACCGACGGCAATCGCGAAACCAGAGCAACCCTGCCCGCGAGCGAAGAACAGCCAGGCTGGGTGCAATTCTCGTACGATGATCCGGTCACGATCCGAAGTGTGTTGCTTGAAAACTCGCCAACCAGAGGGTTCGCGGCGAGCCTGGAGAGATCGGACGACGGGGTCAGATGGGAAAGCGTCAAAACGTTTCCGACCCGCCGTATCGGCAAGTTTGAATGGATGGTCGATGATGCCTTCCCGCCAGCCACTGCCCGGTATTTCCGCGTTAGCACCCCGGCAGAAATCGAATTTGGAGAGCTGACGCTTTCGGCTGTCCCCCGCATTCCCGATGTCACCCTGCATACCAGCATGGCGCAGGGCGCTGGTACGCAATTGCCTGAGCAGCTTGATAACGCTGCCGGAACACTCATCGACCCTGCGCAGATCATCGACCTTTCGGCTTCGCTAGACGAGGCCGGCAATCTGACCGCAACTCTTCCGTCCGGCGACTGGACAGTCCTGCGTTTTGGCTACACCTCAACCGGCGCGACCAATGTCATCGCCTCACACGAAGGCACCGGTTTCGAGGTCGATAAATTCGCGCCTTCTGCGTTCAAGGCCCACTATGACGGGTTTATCGGACCGGTTCTTGACCGCGCGAAGGCGGTCGCGCCCAATGCGACAAACGGCGTCATGATCGACAGTTATGAGGTTGGCGGCCAGAATTGGACACAAGGCTATGAAGACCTGTTTGCGCAAAAATTCGGCCAATCCATTGTCCCGTGGCTGCCACTTTATGCAGGGCGCCTGGTCTCCAGCCCGCAGCGCAGCCGCGATATGCTGGCTGAGATACGATCCTTCAACGCCGATCTGATCCGCGACAATTATTACGGTGTGTTCGCCGACATGATGGAGCGCCAAGGCCTGGAAAGCTATGTCCAGCCGTATGGCATGGGGCCGTATGACGACGTCGATATTGGATCAACCGCATCGGTGCCAACGGGCGAGTTCTGGATGGGTCGAGAAGTCGCGCAGCTGAACGACGCCGTTTCTGCGGGGCGTCTTTACGGCAAGAAAATGATCGCCGCCGAAGCGTTTACGGCCTTTGCATCGATCAATTGGCATTTCTCCCCGGCGCTGGGGAAGAAATGGGGTGACAGAGCGTGGGTGAACGGGATCAACCAGTTCATGTTCCACCGCTTCGCGCACCAGGCGAACACCCATGTCACGCCCGGCATGACGATGAACCGCTACGGATCGCATTTCGACCGGACCCAGCCATGGTGGGATCAGGGGGGTAAGGCGTGGTTCAAATATATGGCGCGGGGCCATTACATGCTGAGGCAGGGTTTGCCGGTCGTCGATATTGCCATGTATGTCGGCGAGGACAGTCCGGTCGCCTGTCCGGAAAAGAAGAACTTCGCCAATCGTCTACCGGCCGGCGCAGAGTTTGATTGCCTGAATGAAGAGAGCCTTCTTTCGCGCTCGCGCTTCGTCGACGGGAAATTGGTCCTGCCGAACGGTCAGAGTTACGGCATGATTTGGTGGCCGCAGAACCGCGCTCCGGGCGAAGCCGCGCTGGCCCGGATGCTTGCCGCGCGTGAGGCCGGTGTTGCCGTGGCGATGGCGCATAAGGGCGACGACGCGAAGGCCGTATTTGTGCAGGAAGGTTTGGCTGCGCGGATCGCCTCGCCCGGTCAGCTGCCTTTGTTCACGCAGCGCAGGGTCGCAGAGACGGATGTATTCTTCTTGCTCAACCTCGGCGAAGAGGCGGCCGAATATGACCTATCCTTCGATGTGGGCGGCAAGGCGCCCGAACTTTGGGATCCGGTTACCGGGGCGATCCGCCCAATGCCAGCAAAGTTGAATGCCGACGGCAGGACGGAGGTGCAAATTGATATGTTGGCAGGCCAATCGGCGTTTTTGGTTTTCGACCCAGCCAATCCCTTTGCAGAGCAGAATGCAGTCGCAATCAAGACGGAACAGGAACTGACAGGGCCTTGGACGATTGCTTTCGATCTGTTCTACAGTGACGCTGATCCGTTTGACGCCCCAGCACTGTTCGACCTGAGATCATCCGAAATTGACGAAATCAGGCACTTCTCGGGCAAGGCCACATACACCCATACATTCGATTGGTCCGGTGATGTTTCGGCGACGAACGATCGGTTGCTGCTGGAATTGGGCCAGGTTGAAGTGGCCGCGACCGTGACGCTGAACGGCGTTGGTCTGGGAACGCTGTGGACACCGCCTTATGCGCTCGACGTGACCAAAGCGATCCGGCCGGGCGAGAACGTGCTCGAAATCGAAGTTGCCAATTTGTGGGTCAACCGCCTTATCGGCGATGCCGGACTGGAAGACACCAGCGGCTTTGTCGTGGCGGACCGCTGGCCAAAGAACGACATGGTCAAATGGTACAGCGACAACGAGCCATTGCCACCGGGACCGAGACGGACCTTCACAACACAGAGTTTCTTCAAGGAGGGCGACCCGCTTGTCCCATCTGGCCTGATCGGCCCGGTGCAATTGCAACGCGAGAGTGCGGGGGACTAGGAAAATTCGGACGTGACATACCGCCCCCTGTGAGTTCCTGACTTCTCTTACAGCGCGATCAATCAGACCATGAGCTTTTGCAGCTCAGCCAGAGCAGCTGCAAAGGCGACGATTAGTTTGGCGATCTGCGAGATGGCAATCCTTCTTTGTGTGGCCAAGAGACGGTGGCGCAAAATGGGCCTGAAGGCTGGCAAAATTTAGGGCAGAGATTGGCGATAGTGACGGCTTGAGCGCTGCAAACCCCCGCAAACTGGGGCTTACCGAGAACCGACAATAATTGGAGACTAATTCTGGGGGTAGATGGCGGAGCGGGTGGGATTCGAACCCACGATACGGGGTTACCGTATACACACTTTCCAGGCGTGCGCCTTCGACCACTCGGCCACCGCTCCGCATGCCTTGATGGCAAGTCGCGCGCTCTAGCTTGGTATTATTTGCTGCGCAAGGCGTGCGCGTTGGGTGCCTCGCACCCGTCTCCGCTTCGCTCCGACCCCGACCGCCGGCCACCGCTCCGCGTGCCCTTTGGGCGGTGGCGCGCACTCGCCATGAACGGGGCGCTCCGCAAGCCAGCCTGAACTATCAGCAATGGGCACGGCGCTGCAATTATGGTAAACGAGTCGCATTGGACAGCGCTGCGCGGAATGGCATTCCCTGCGAACGCTGCCTCAAGAACCCCTTTTCGCCCTCAAAAACGCGCGGAGAGGGGTTTTGAGTCTCAGCCAGAGTTCAGTTCGAAATCCAGTTTATCTCTCGCCAGTCATACTTCTGGGTCCGAATGCCGGGCCCGCGTGGGAAGACATAGTCGGCTTGCGGCTGATATCCCAAGGCACTGCGCACATGCGGCGTGATCTTGCCGCCTGCCGATGTGAAGCTGAAACTGCGCACCTTCTCGCCCGTATCGGTCAGCTCGACCTCCACCCGGTAGCTGCCCGGTTTCGTCAGCTCGCTCATCGGGACGGCATTGGGCGTTCCGCGAAACCCCTTAGGATGAGGTTTGAGAAATACGGATTTGTGCCGCTGCATCCAATCGCGCGTGATGATCCCTGCGCGCCGCTTGGAGTGCCCGATCAGCGTGCTTCCGCGATACAGCTTGGCGATGAACTGGCGGCTGCCTGTCGCGCTGGTATCGACATCGTTCGAACCCGCCCAGAAGAACAGCGCCGCACCATCGCCGCTGCGCTGCCGGTCTGTCGCGACATAGGCCCATTTCTGCCAGGGTCCGGTGAAGCGGTAGGACGTGCCCGGCGCGAACGGATCGCTCGATACGCTCGCCTGGCTCACCGAAAACGGCACAGTTGTAACGAGCTGGCCCTTTACCTTGAAATCGAGCGCGTAGTCGCCCGGCGCGAACTTGTGCATCGCTTGTCCATCGGCAGTCGCGCGTCCGAAGACGGCGACCTGCAAGCGATAAGTGTCATAGAAGGGATAGGATTTGACCCGTTCGCCTGTTTTCTTGCGTATTTCGACCCGCATTTGCGGGCTTCCCGCAGGCGCGAAAGCGAGATCGGTATCGCCGATGCGCATTCTCCCGTCATCGAACAGGCGATAGTCCATCACGGAGCTGAGACTAACGGCCGGCGCGTTTTGCGCAGCGAGGCTGGTGGCCGAGAATATCAGCGTGATGGCTGCGGCCAGTAGCCGCCTGAAATGGATCATGTTTGTTTCCCCCTATTGAGCTCCTGTCATGATCGCTTGGTCAAGCATCGCATTGTACAATCACGCCAAAGTTCTGGCGCGGGGTTTCAAGTGATGGCAGGGTCCCGCCATGAGACACGCACTTCTCGCCGCCGCGACACTCGCCCTAACCCTGCCCGCTTCCGCACAAGAAGCACCGGAAGGCGCGCCTTCGCCGAACCAGATCGTCGATGCCGCCAGCGCTGAGGAGTGGGTGGTGATCCCGCCCGAAGACCTACTGGTGATGACGCTCGCGCCGGACGCCGAAGGGAATGAACGCGAGGTCGTAATCCAGCTGATGCCCGCGCCGTTTTCGCAAGGCTGGGTCAGCAACATCAAGACCTTAGCCCGCGCCAAATGGTATGACGGGATCACCGTCAACCGCGTCCAGGACAATTACGTCGTGCAATGGGGCGATCCGGGACATGACAACCCCGAGAGCGGCGAGACTGAGACCAAGCCGCTGCCCGAGGGGCTGAAGGTGATGGGGGAGGATGAGTATTTCACATGGGTCTCTGATCAGCAGATTCCATGGATGTGGTCTGTCACCGGCAGAATTGCCTCACGGAGCGCAGGAACGCCCCCGGGCTTTCAGATCAATCCAACCGCTGTTCCTCGTTTTTCCGACCCGTACACTTCGGCGGTTAGTTACTCCGGATCTTTTCCAGTTGGCTTGTGGTTTGGTGGTGATGGACCAGCTTCCTTTGGCTCCTTGCCTGCAAAGGCTTGGCCCGTCCACTGCTACGGCATGGTTGGCGTCGGTCGATCCTACTCGCCGGACACGGGTTCGGGTGCGGAGCTCTACACCGTGATCGGCCATGCGCCGCGCCATCTTGATCGCAACATCGCGCTGGTCGGAAGGATCGTTCACGGGATGGAGCATCTTTCTTCGCTGCCGCGCGGATCGGGCGCACTCGGTTTCTACACCGAGGAAGAGGCGGACAAGCGCACGCCGATCCTCTCGATCCGCGTCGCTGCCGACCTTTCGGAGGAAGAGCAGCCCCAGTTTGAGTACCTCTCCACCGAAAGCGAGAGCTTTGTTGCCTACACGGAAGCCCGCGCAAATCGCCGCGATCCGTTCTTCATCGTGCCCGCTGGCGGAGCGGATATCTGCAACATTCCGGTGCCGATCCGCGAGGTGGTTCCGGAGTGATGTATTCACCTCGTCATTGCGAGCGAAGCGACGCAATCCAGCTCCGGAACTGGATTGCCGCGCCACCTTCGGTGGCTCGCAATGACGGATAGGGTTAGCGCGACCCTCCCCCTGCGCCGCTGGCAGGGTGATCGCGGGACCTATCATCTCGTCACGATCACAGGAGATCAGGCTGAGACCATCACCATGCACGCCCGCCTCCACAGGCTCGAATTCGGTAAGCAGCGCGGCTTTGGATCTGTCAAAGTAATGGCCCGCATCGGCGAAACCGAATGGAAGAGCTCGGTGTTTCCAATGAACATTGATGACATGTCGCGTCAGACGAAAAACTGGACGCTTCTGGTCAGCAAGAAGGTCATGCGAGCCGAAGACCTCGCAGAAGGCGATCCTGTCGAACTCGAGCTCGAATTGCTCTAAAGCCGCTGCATCAATTCGATGCGATTGCCGAACGGATCAACTGTAAAGAAGCGCGCATATCCGGGCACAGGCTTGTCACCCTTGGTCGCAAAGCCTGCCGCTTCCAGCCGGGGTCGCAATTCATCCAGATCGTCGACCAGAAACGCAGGATGCGCCTTAGTCGCGGGCCGGAAGTCCGGGTCGATCCCAATATGCAGGTTTGCTCCGCCGCCTTCGAACCAGCAACCCTTGGGCGACAGCGTCTCGGGCTTGGTCACCTCGCGCATGCCGAGCAGGCCAATGAAGAACGCCCGCGCCTGATCCTCGCCGCCCTCGGGAATGGCGAGCTGAACATGATCCAGCCCAACAACTGCCACTAGATACGCTCGGCCTGCGCCACGGCATCGCTGGCGCGCAGTGCGCTGAGGATGCGGGTAAGGTGCGCCAGATCCTGCACTTCGGCGTCGATCTCATAGGTCGTGAAGGGATGGTCGAGCTGAGTCTGCATCAGGCTGGTCACGTTCGTCTTGTTCTGAGCGAAAATGCCCGCCATTTCGGCCAGCGTACCGGGCCGGTCGTAAATCGTCACCGTCAGCCTTCCGACGGCCCCATGCGAGCGCCGACCCCATGACAGGTCGAGCCAATCGGCGTCCACGCCGTTGGCAAGCTCAAGGCAGTCGATCGCGTGAACCTCGACCAACGCGTCTTTGCGCCGCAGCCCGACGATCCGGTCGCCGGGCACCGGGTGGCAACAGGTCGCTAGCGTGTATCCGACATCAGGCGTGAGCCCTCTGATCGAGATCACGCGTTCGCGCTGCGACCATTCCTCGTCCTCTTCGAATTCGGCAGTGCAACCCGGCACCAACGCTTCCATCACCTCACGGTCGGTCAGTTTGGCCGCGCCGATTGCGTACATCAGGTCTTCCGGGCCATCGAGATCGAGCCGGTCGATGGCCGCGCGAATGGCCTTCTTCCCGATGCGTGCAGGCACCTTCAGCGCGATCTCGTCGAACAGTTTGGAGCCGATATTGGCGATCTCCGCGCGTTCCTTCAACCGAACCGAACGGCGGATCGCAGCGCGCGCCTTACCCGTCACGACAAAGCCCAGCCACGACAGCTGCGGCTCGGCATGCTTCGCCTTGATAATCTCGACCACGTCGCCATTGTTCAGCGGCGTGCGCAGCGGCATGTGCCGCCCATTGATCTTCGCGCCCACAGTCTGCGCGCCCAGATCGGTGTGCACCGCAAACGCAAAATCGACCGAGGTTGCGCCCTTTGGCAGCTGAAACAGCGCACCTTTCGGCGTGAAGGCGAAGATACGATCCTGATAAATCGCCATGCGCGTGTGCTCGAGCAGTTCCTCGGCATCGTGACTGGCATCGACGATCTCGATCAGATCGCGCAGCCATCCAACCTCGCCATCGGCGCGGTCTTCCTGCTTGTAGGCCCAGTGCGCAGCCAGCCCGAATTCATTGCGGCGATGCATCTCGCGCGTGCGGATCTGCACTTCGACCCGCATCGAATTCTCGTACATCAAGGATGTGTGAAGGCTGCGATAACCGTTCGACTTGGGGGTCGAGATATAGTCCTTGAACCGCCCCGGAAGAAACTGCCACGTCGTGTGCAGCACGCCCATTGCACGGTAACAATCCGCTTCGTTTTCGGTCAGGACACGGAACGCCATGATGTCAGTTACCTGCTCGAACGACACGTGCCTTTCCGACATCTTGTTCCAGATAGAGAACGGGTGCTTCTCGCGGCCGGACACCTCGACATCCAGCCCGGCCTCAGCCAGCGCCTGTTTGACCTTTAGCGCAATCGCATCGACCTGCCCGCCGTCCTGGCTGCGCAATTGCTCAAGACGGTTGGTGATCGTGGCGTAGGCTTCGGGCTCCAGCTCCTTGAACGCCAGCGCCTGCATCTCGCGCATATATTCGTACATGCCGACACGCTCGGCGAGCGGCGCGTAGATATCCATCGTCTCGCGCGCGATCCGCTGGCGCTTTTCGCCGCTTTTGATGAAGTGCAGCGTGCGCATATTGTGCAGCCGGTCCGCAAGCTTGACCAGCAGGACACGAATATCCTCGGACATGGCAAGCAGGAACTTGCGCAGGTTCTCCGCCGCGCGTTCGTTCTCGGGCATCGCTTCGATCTTGGAGAGCTTGGTCACCCCGTCGACCAGCCGCGCGACGTCCTTGCCGAAATGTTGCTCGATATCCTCAATGGTGACGAGCGTATCCTCGACCGTGTCGTGCAGCAGCGCGGTGATGATGGTCTGCTCATCAAGCTGCAGGTCGGTCATCAACCCGGCGACTTCGATCGGATGGCTGAAATACGGATCACCCGAAGCGCGCTTTTGCGAGCCATGTTTCTGCACCGTGTAGACATAAGCGCGGTTAAGCGCCGCCTCATCGGCGTCAGGGTCGTAGGTTTTGACCTTTTCTACTAGTTCATACTGGCGGAGCATTGACTGCAATGTGCGTTGCCGCAGGCGCGGCTGCAAGCATTAAGACGGCTTGGACCAAAACAGCCTGAATATGGTCCTCAACTCCACGTCGCCCTAGGCGGCAGACTCATCAGGATCGCGTCAATATTGCCGCCGGTCTTCAGGCCGAAAATCGTGCCGCGGTCGTAGACGAGGTTGAACTCGGCATAGCGCCCGCGATATTCCAGTTGAACCGCTTCATCTTCGGGGGTGAAGTCGCTCTCCATCCGCTTGCGCACCAGCTTGGGGTAGATGTCGAGGAACGCCTTCCCGACATCCTGCGTGAAGGCGAAGTTGCGGTCCCAGCTGGGATCGTCGTCGCATTCCAGGTGGTCATAGAAGATCCCGCCGACCCCGCGATGGACTTCGCGGTGAGGCAGGTAGAAATACTCGTCCGCCCACTTCTTGTAGCGTTCGTAATAGGTCGGGTTGTGCGCCATGCAGGCGGCGCGCATGCTGGCGTGGAATTCCTCGGTGTCGTCCTCGTAAGGGATCGGCGGATTGAGGTCTGCTCCGCCGCCGAACCATGCCTTGCCAGTGGTCAGGAAGCGGGTGTTCATATGCACCGCCGGGACATGCGGGTTGGCCATATGCGCGACCAGACTGATGCCGGTCGCAGTGAAGCCGGGATTGGCGGGATCGGCGCCGTTGATGCTGCCCGCGAACTCCTTGGGAAAGTTGCCGCGCACGGTCGAGCAGTTCACGCCGACCTTCTCGAACACTTTGCCCTTCATCAGTCCCTGAACGCCGCCGCCGGGATCGTCATTGCCGTCTTCCTCGCGGCTCCAAGGGGTGTATTCGAACGACGCATCGGAACCGGCCTCGCGCTCGATTGCCTCGAAAGCGGCGCAAATCTGGTCGCGGAGGCTTTCAAACCAAGTCCGCGCGCGCGCCGTGTGCGATGTCCAGTCCGTCATATTCTCCATCCCATAATTGCGCACGATCATGGCGATGGCGCGGGACGTGTCAATCCGCTTTGACACAGGTCAAGTCAATCGAATGATTGCACAATGACCGCTTGCAAATTTGGGCTGGGCGGGTCATCTGAGACGCATGGTTCCCGTTTCGTTCGCACCTTTAGAATTTGCCGGAGAAGAGCTCGTTCTGCTCAAGTACAATGCGCTTTACTGGCCTCGCGAAAGGGCGCTGCTGGTCGCGGACCTGCATCTGGAAAAGGGCAGTTGGTACGCCACTCATGGACAGATGCTGCCGCCTTATGACAGCCGCGAAACGCTCGAACGGCTGGCGGATGCGGTGAAAGCGACCGGCGCCCGGCGGGTGATCACATTGGGCGACAATTTCCACGACGATGCGGGCACGCACCGCCTCGATCCTTACGCGGCAGGCATGCTCGAATCGCTCACCCGCGCGCTCGACTGGGTGTGGATCACCGGCAACCACGATGAACAGATGAGCCGCACATTCGGAGCCACTTTGGCCGAAGAGATGGACCTCGGCGGCATTGTGCTGCGCCACGAAGCCAAGCGCGGCGAAACCCAGCCCGAATTATCCGGCCACTACCACCCCAAAATGCGCGTTCGCGTAAGGAACCGCCATATCGCCCGGCCCTGCGGCGTGGTGAGCCGGGCAGAAGGACGCGGTGACCGGATGATCGCTCCCGCATTTGGTGCCTATACCGGGGGTATGGATGCAGGCTCACCGGAGATACTTGAAGCGCTCGGTCCAGCACAACGGATCGACGCCGTGCTGCCCGCAAAAGGCAAATTGGTGACCTTCCCGTTGTTCCGTGAGGCGGTTTAGTTTTTTTGCGCCCTCAAGCGCCGGGCGCGGGCCATCCGGCCCGCCTGGCTACGGCCTAGCCGGCCGACGCGCAGTCGCGCTTTGACTGCCGTGACCAAGGGAAATCGGCGCGTAGCGCCGCAAGGGCGACCGCCCGCCCGCAGCGACGCGATCAAAGATCGCATGAGCGAGGAATTCGCGCTCGCGGATGCGAGTGCGGAAAGATTTAGACTCTTCTAGCCTTTCGCCGACAGAATCCTTACATAGCCGCCAGCTAAAGACTCAGGCTGTAACAGGAGAACACACATAGCCCGTCCACCTCGGCGTTCGATGGCCCCGCCTACTAAAAGCGGCCCTCGCTACGATCAGTTTATCCAAGTCCCCAAGGTCCGCGTTATCGATGACGAAGGCGAAAACCTTGGCGTGATGTTCACCAATGAAGCGGTCGAGCAGGCCAACGACAAGGGCCTGAACCTCGTCGAAGTCTCGCCCAATGCCGATCCGCCGGTGTGCAAATTCCTCGATGTCGGCAAATACCGCTACGAAGCCCAGAAAAAGGCGAACGCGGCGCGCAAGACGCAGAAGACGCAGGACATCAAAGAAGTCAAAATGCGTCCGAACATCGACACGCACGATTACGACGTGAAGATGCGGAACGTGAACAAGTTCATCGAACAAGGCGACAAGGTGAAAGTCACCCTGCGCTTTCGCGGCCGCGAAATGGCGCACCAGCATCTCGGCATGGACTTGCTGAAGCGGGTCCAAGTCGACGTGGAAGAGATCGCCAAGGTCGAGGCATTCCCGCGGCTCGAAGGTCGGCAGATGCTGATGGTGCTCGCGCCGAAGTAACAGAAAGCCAAACAATTCAAAGGGCGGGCATCCTGCGGGGCGCCCGCCCTTTGTTTTGCCAAAACCACATTCATCCCCGACCAACGGCAGGTGTGTTCGATGAATAACACACTGAAACCGATTGGCGGCCCCACGCGTATATCCATCTAAGCTATACAATGAAGCACGGGGCGCGGATCGGTACTCCCCTGTAATCCGGTCCAAACCTCGAACCCGTGCGACCCGAAAACACCCTTGCCTAAGGCACCGCAAGAATGGCCGAGGCGTTCAGGAAGGACCCCAAAAGATGACCACCCCATTCAGGCGCTCCCACCTTCAGACCCTCTCCATCGCGCTTGGCGCGAGCGTGCTTGCGCTTGCTGCTCCGGCCGCTGCGCAATCTGCTGCCGCAACCGATGCTGGGTTTGAAACCTTCGTGCCGAGCAACTCGCCCAACAGTGACAAGATCGACTATTCGATCTGGGACGAGGCGATGAAGAACCTCGTGGTTTCGATGGGGCCATCGCTGCGACAGGGTGCCGGCCGGCCCGATCCGAGCTTTGGTTCGCGCCGCCAATATGGGCACGTCTCACGCTATCGGCTTGAAGGAACGCGGGTGATGTTCTCGTTCCTCAACACCGAAGTCATCGGCAGTTTCACCGAGTACCGCAAGGACCTGGAGGCGACTGCGGACAAGGTCGACATTCAGGCGCTCTCTCGCAACGAGCAGCTCGCCTACTGGATCAACCTCCACAATGTCGCGCTGATCGAGCAGATCGCCAATGCCTGGCCCGTGCGCCAGCCGCGCGAAATTGAAATCGGCGGCGTGCCTCTCGACGATGCCAAGTTCATCACGGTGGAAGGTATCGCGATGAGCCCGAGGGATATCCGCACCAAGATCGTCTACACGCATTGGCAGAACCCGAAGGTGATTTATGGCTTTTGGCGCGGTGATATCGGCGGGCCATCGATCCAGCGTGAAGCCTTCAACGCGGACAATGTATCGCGCCTGCTCGATCGTGGTGCTCGTGATTTCGTAAACTCGCTGCGCGGCACCGAAAAGGCCGGTAGCAAGCTGCAGGTGTCCAAGGTCTATGAGGAAGCCGCGCCTTACTTTTTCGCCAACTTCGAAACCGATCTGCGTGCCCACCTGGCTGAGTTCGCCGATGAGGACGTTAGCAAGATCCTGAGCGAGACCACCCGCACCGAAGCGACGATCACGGAATACGATATTGCCGACCTTGCTGGCGGCGTGCGCGAACCGACTTATCAGAACATCACCTCCGATGGTGTTTCGACCCGCTTCCGCATCCCGCAAAGCATGGCGCGCCTGCTTGCCCAGCGTGAGCAGAAGTTCCAGAAAATCCTGCGCGAAGGCCGAACCGGCACCGTCACATTCACCAATATCACGCTTCCGGATGAAGGTGAGAATGACGGCGAAGTGGAATAATCACCACTCCATTCTCCAAGCGACCAGTTAAGGGCCGCCGGAACCCGATCCGGCGGCCCTTATTCATTTTTGCAAGCATTCATCGAAGGTTATAGGTCAGGCTGGCACCCAAACAGGAAGACTGGACTCACTGGTTGGTGGAGGAGCCTCATGTCCTTACGAACGCAGCGCATGGCCGCTGGTGCAATTGTTTTGCTCGCGGTGTCAGCAGTTGCAGCGACGGCGGAAACTGCGCCGCATGAAGCTCTCCGCACGGCCAGCGTCTCGCAATCGAGCGGTGCAATTGCGTCACCAGCGTCCTCACCTGTCGAAGCATCCGAACCCTACGCCGTCTTCGCACCTCGCCAAAACCCGATCGAACACAAGATCGACTATTCGATCTGGACCTCGGCGCTTTCGAACTTTGTCATTTCGATGGGACCGCCGCTGCGCAAGAAGCCGTTCGAACAAGGAACATTTATCGGAACACGGCGCCGTATGGGACACAATTCGATCTATCGTCTCGAAGGCTCGATGGTCGCCTTCAGCTTTATGAACAAGGAAGTGATCGAAAGCTTCGCGGAGTATCGCCGCGACCTCGAAGGAGTGGCTGAGACGCTCGATATTCAGTCCCTGCCCCGAAATGAGCAACTCGCTTTCTGGCTGAACCTCCACAATGTTGCGCTGGTCGAACAGATTTCGAAAGAATGGCCGATACGTCAGCCCCGCGAGATCGAGATCGATGGGGTGCCGCTGGATGATGCCAAGTTCATCACAATCCGGGGGATTTCCCTGAGCCCGAAAGATATTCGGACGCGGATTGTGTTTCCCAACTGGAAGGATCCAGCCGTCATTTATGGGTTCTGGCGCGGAGAAATCGGCGGACCGGCAATGCAGCGTGAAGCATTCGCTGCCTCGACTGTGTCCAACCTGCTCGACCGGGCAGGCCGAGAATTCGCTAATTCGCGGCGCGGGGTCGAAAATCGCGGCAAGACCCTCCACGTCTCACAACTCTACGAAGAAGCTGCACCGTTCTATTTTCCCAATTTCGGTACGGATTTGAGAGAGCACTTGCTCGATTTCGCCAATGAGGACGTTCGTAAGAAGATCGGCAAGACCCGCGAAGTCAAAGCCACTCTGCGGGAACACGATATCGCCGATTTGGCGGGAGGCGCGCGGGGCAATGCCTTTTTTGCAAACGGGCGAATTGGTCCGGGCGTCGCCGATCTGCTGCGCCAGCGTCAGCAAAAGTTCGAGTACGTAGAGCGCCAAGGTATTCGTACAGGCACCGTCACATTTACCAATATCGACCTACCGGGCGACGCTCCTGACAAAGGTGAAGTCCAATAAATCGGGGAACCAAGCTGATTTATCTGCGGTTCATCTTTGGTTAGTCCGAAGAAAGATACTCCATCACATGGAGGGGTACTCGACCTGTCATAGTGGGAGACACGCGATGAAGCCTTACACGATTGTAGCCGCCCTTGCGCTTGGAAGCCTGACTGTGCCGCTTGCTGCAGAAAGCGCGTCGGCGCCGTTCCAGGCTCGCAGTTCTTCCAGCAGTTCGGCGAATGGCGATCCTTTCGAGCAGTTCGTGCCAGCAACCCAGCGCAAGGATCATCGGATCGATTATGCGCACTGGGATGAAGCGCTCGAGTGGTTCGTCATCCCTATGGGCCCTTCGCTGCGTCAAGGAGCACGAAGGCCTGATGCGGGGACCGGCACCCGCTTCGTGTACGGCCACGACTCGCGTTACCGGCTCGAAGGGAACCGTGTCGCGTTTTCGTTCCTCAGTCCGCAAATCCGCAATGCGCTGACCGAGTATCGGAAGGATCTCGAGCAAGTCGGAAACTCGCTCGACATAAGCACGCTGCCCCGCAACGAGCAGCTCGCTTTCTGGATCAACCTGCACAATGTCGCTGTTGTCGAAGCGGTGGCGCTCGAATATCCGATGCGCGAACCGGCAAAGCGGACATTCGGGACCAACAACGCAACCCTGCAGGACGCGAAGTTGGTAACGATTGGCGGCATCGATTTGTCGCCGCGCGATATTCGCGAAAAGATCGTCTATCCCAATTGGAAAGACCCCAAGGTGATCTACGCCTTTTGGCGCGGAGAAATTGGCGGGCCGAGTATACAGCGCACCGCATTCACCGGTGCCAATGTCGATTTCCTGCTGTCGCTAGGCGCCGAGGAATTCGTCAATTCACTGCGCGGAATCGAATCGTTCGGCGGCGCATTGCAAGTGAGCAAGATCTATCAGGAAGCCGAACCTTTCTATTTCCAGGATAGGGAAGATCTGCGCGCCCACTTGGCAAAATTCGCCCGCGATGACGTCAAGAAACTGATCGCCAAGAAAGATCGGATCGCTTTCAATCGCTACGAAAGTGACATCGCGGACATGCTCTATGGACGCGGGGATCCCGGCCTGACCTGGGTCTGTGTTCAGGGGCGCGGTGGGGAAGGTATTCCAACCAATGGGGCATCTGCTGTTGGCCTTTGCAGTGACGAGCCGGTTGTAACAGATCGCGCAGCCAAGCGTTTGATGCTTGAGCGCGCGCAGAAGCTCAACCGCGCATGGCGGCGCGGCATCCGCACCGGGACAGTCATCTTTGGCAATGGCGACTTTGCCGACGGCGAAACCCCCAAAGAGGTCGAGTAGTCCTGACAGGGGGGGCTTTCGCGGTCCGCCCTACCCGAACACTTCCGCGATCTGGTTGTAGTCGGCCTCGACTTCCCCTTGCCGCGCATAGCGCCACCAGAAATGGCCGGTCGCGCCGCCGGTAAGGGCACCGAACGCAGCGAAGAAAACTGTCGCGCCCCAAATCTCGCCAAACAGAAGCGCCGAAATGCCCATCGCGACCAATCCGCCTCCAATCAATCCGCCAGACAGATAAGCGCGGCGGCTCTCCTCCCCGCGTTTCTTGAGCCAGAACGTCACCGGCAAACCAACCAGCACAAGTCCCATACCGGCGGCGGCAAATCCGATCAGGAACGGCATGAACATGAAAAACAGCCCGCCGCCGATACCGTCGCTGAGCAACGAGACACCGACAGCCATTGTAATGAGCGTGGGGAGGCTGGTGCCGATGAGCGACCCCATCCCCGCAGCCTTCACGCCGGCCAATAGAGTCTGCGCCCCGTCCATGCGCTCACACTAGACAGCACGCCTGCGCCCCGCAACAATGCGGGCTGCACAGCAAGGGGCGCGATTTCGACATGACAGCACGGCGGATCGGACTGGTCCTCGGCCCCCTCGTTTTTGCGCTCACCGCGTTCACTGCGCCGCCTGCCGGAATGGGCAGTGAGGCATGGCTGGTGGCTGGCCTTGTGGTGTGGATGGCGGCGTGGTGGATGACCGAAGCGCTCCCGCTGACCGCAACAGCGCTACTCCCTTTCATTGTCCTCCCGCTCGGCGGGATCATGACCGCGCCCGAGACGGCCAGCGCATATTACGCGCCGATCCTGTTTCTGCTGCTGGGCGGCGCGTTCATAGCGCTCGCGATAGAACGAACC
Source organism: uncultured Erythrobacter sp. (assembly GCF_947499705.1). Classification (NCBI taxonomy): domain Bacteria; kingdom Pseudomonadati; phylum Pseudomonadota; class Alphaproteobacteria; order Sphingomonadales; family Erythrobacteraceae; genus Erythrobacter; species uncultured Erythrobacter sp. The sequence continues at coordinate 2,418,390 of NZ_CANMPJ010000001.1, forward strand.
GGTCTGCACAGACGATTGAGCCTCGCGATCCTGAAAACCATCGGGACCAGCGGCGGTCAGACCCGATTGCTGTTCGCCTTCATGATATCCGCCGCGCTGCTTTCGATGGTGATTTCTAACACCTCAACCACGCTGATCATGATGCCAATGGCGCTGGCGGTTATTGCTGGGGGAGGACTCAGCGAGGGCCAACAAGAAGGTCTCGCAGGGGCGTTGCCGATGGGTATCGCATTCGCCGCGACGATCGGCGGGCTTGGCACCATAGTTGGCTCGCCAACCAATGGGATCGCTGTTCAACTGCTCGACAATATGATCGGGCTGGAGATCAGCTTCGCCCAGTGGATGGCTTTCGGCTTTCCAATTGTGCTTTTGGGAGTGCCGCTCGCGACCTGGATTGTCTCGCGTGTGCAGCGGATTGCGGCCCATCCGTTCGACATCCACGCAGCGCGCGCGGCGATTGACGATCATGCGCCGTGGTCCAGCGCAGAGAAACGCCTTGTGCCGATCATCGCCATCACTTTCCTGCTGTGGATGTCGCGCCAATGGGTTGCCCCTTTCATGCCAGAGCGAAGCTGGACCGACGGCACCATCGCCGTGCTGGCCAGCCTTGCGCTGTTCCTGCTTCCCGACGGCACCGGCCGCCCACTGCTGATCTGGAAGGAAGCCGACCGCGCACCGTGGGGTGTGATCATGATGTTCGGCGGCGGCCTGGCGCTGGCTGCGGGAATGCAAGAGAGCGGGCTGGCCGAATGGCTTGGCAATGCGCTGCTGCCGCTTGAAACGGTGCCCTTGGTGCTGATGGTGCTCGCCATCGTGGCGATGGTCGTGCTGGTCACGGAGTTCGCCAGCAATGTTGCGACCGCCAGCGCGATCATCCCGGTGGTCGCAAGCCTTGCCGCCGCCTTGGGCATGGGTGAGCAGGCAATCCTCATTGCGATGCCAGCCGCATTGGCCGCGAGTTGGGGCTTCATCCTACCTGCGGGAACAGGACCGAACGCCATCGCGTGGAGCACCGGGCGATTGCGGATCGAGCGCTTGGTCAGTGCCGGAATAGTGCTCGATCTGGTCGGGATCGCAATGATCGTCGGGATTGTGTGGGGCGTCGCGGCAATCACCTGAACCACCGCGACACGTCGTCAGTGATCCCACATGGGAACCGGGTGTTTCTTCATCTCATGCATATCGCCGCCGCTCGCGCGGTCCCAGAAGCGGCCGCCGACAATCTGCTCAGCATCATAGGTGTTGATCAGATACTCACCTAGCGGCTCGGTCAGCTTCTTGTTCTCCATGTAGAACGTCCACAGCTTCAAGCCGCCATTGCGGTGCTCTGCGAGCACCGATTTGATGAAGGCGTGCGGCACCGGGATGTTGATGCCGTATTCGTCCTTCTCATCACCGATCATCTCGATCGGCTTGGTAAAGTCGAAAACGGGGCAATTGAGCACGTAGGTTTCGAGCACCTTGTCGCCCTCATTCAGAGTGCGCACCGCCTCTTCGAGCTTGCGCCATATCTGCCGATTGAAATCACCCGTTTGCGGCGACATGTTCGACATCAGGAACGTCTCGCTGTTCTCGATATGCCTCAGGTCGGAGTTGGCGCTGGAAACCAGATGCCCCCGGTCATAGCCGCTGCCGCGGTAGGCGCTGAGTGAACTGCGAAACCGGTGCGGAATGCGCACATCGGCCCGGAAATTGTTCATGCGCTTGGCTTTGGTAAAGGCGGTTGCCGCAAACTCCTTGCCCCCGCGATTCACGATTTCCAAAGTCCACTTGGCCTGCCGGAAATACCACGAATACCCGATGGTAAAGTATCGCCCTGTCAAAATCTGATCGCAGACCGGCGCGCCGTAACGCAGCTCGCGTTGCATTTGAAATGGATCGTCCATTCACCCCTCCCCTTCTTCTGTTGCCAAAGAAATTGGCAAATCAATGCGTGCCACCCGGAGTGATTTTGTTCTCGTTTGCGAGTATAGAAATACAAGAAGCGGCGCCTTTAGATTGTAGAATGACGCCAATCACGTTCCCGCCCAGTCACCTGCGCAATCCGCCTCACAACCGGTTGCATATGCAACTATCCCGCGATATTCAGCCGCCATTGCAAGGCCGCTTGGGGAGAGGCGCTTCTGCGGAGGTTAGAAGCGGGTGCCCCTCGGCCCGGATCGGCTCCTGCCTTCCTGGGAGCGCATGCATAGGAAGGTATCCGCATCATGACGGACGCTATCGACGCGACTGACACCCCGACCCCTCGCCGCAAGCCCAAGCCGAAGAAGCTCAAAATTGGCGGGCGCGAATTGCGGCCATCGACTCTGATGATGGGGCACGGTTTCGACCCGACCCTCTCGGAAGGTTCGCTGAAGGCTCCGATCTTCCTCACATCAACCTTCGCATTCGAAAGTGCGGCAGCGGGCAAGCGCCACTTTGAAGGCATCACGGGCAAGCGCCCCGGCGGCGCGGAAGGTCTGGTCTATTCGCGCTTCAACGGCCCGAACCAGGAAATCCTCGAAGACAGGTTGGCGGTCTGGGACGGCGCGGAGGACGCACTCACCTTCTCCAGCGGCATGACCGCGATCTGCATCCTGATGATGGCCTATGTCAGCCACGGCGATGTGATCGTGCATTCCGGCCCCCTCTACGCCGCATCCGAAGGATTCGTTGCCAAGGTGCTGAGCAAGTTCGGCGTCACCTATGTCGATTTCCCCGCCGGAGCGAGCCGCGAAGAGATCGACGACGTGCTGAAGCGCGCCAAGAAACAAGCGGGCGAAAATGGCGGCAAGGTCGCGATGATCTATCTCGAAAGCCCCGCAAACCCGACCAACGCGCTAGTCGATATCGAAGCAGTCAAGGAAGCGCGCGATGCGAACCTGAAATGGGATTGCCCGATCGCAATCGACAACACCTTCCTCGGCCCGCTGTGGCAGCGTCCGCTCGATCACGGCGCGGATATCGTCGCCTACTCGCTGACCAAATATGTCGGCGGGCATTCCGATCTTGTTGCCGGCTCGATCGCTGGCGCGAAAAAGTGGATGGACCCGGTGCGCGCGCTACGCAACACGATGGGCGGGATTGTCGATCCCAACACCGCCTGGATGCTACTGCGTTCGCTGGAGACGGTTGAGTTGCGGATGCAGCGTGCGGGCGAGAACGCGGCCAAGGTTTGCGATTTCCTTGCCGCGCATCCCAAGGTCGAAGGTCTGGGCTATCTTGGCCACATCACCGATCCGCGCCAACAGGACATCTATGATCGCCACTGCAAAGGCGCAGGTTCGACCTTCAGCGTATTCATCAAGGGCGGCGAAGAGGAAAGCTTCCGCTTCCTCGACAACCTCACCATCGCCAAGCTCGCGGTCAGCCTCGGCGGAACCGAAACGCTCGCCAGCCATCCGGCGGCAATGACGCATCTTTCGGTCCCGCCAGAGCGCAAGGCGGCGCTTGGCATTACCGACAATCTCGTGCGGATCAGCATCGGGATCGAGGATGCTGACGATCTGATCGCGGACTTCGAACAGGCGCTGGAACACGTTTAAGCACAGTCAAAGTTGACGCGTTCAGCCAAGTAACTTGGCGCGTTCCTTCAAAGCGCTTCGGCGCGGTTGTGTTAGAAACAACCATCGCCGAACGCCGGAGGAGCGCGTCATGAATCTGGAAATCATCCTGCTGATCATCGGGGTCCTGTTGCTCGTGGGATCGATCGCGTCCTATTGGAAGGATACCTCGAAAGCCGTTTTTCCGGCCCTGCTGGCGGTTGGCGGCATCTTCCTGTGCGGGGCGCAAACAGTGCGCGCCAACATCCCCGGGATTGGCGAGATTGAGCTGCTGAAGGACACTGCCGACAAGACGTCGGATGCGGCCGTCGCGCTGGCCGAGGCATCGGCAGCTAACAAGCAGGCGATCGACGCGATCAATGCGGAGCTCGAAGTGTCGCGCGAGACGTTCGACACGTTCCGCGATCAGGTGAACCGCCGCTTCCGCAGCCTCAACCAGCGTCCCGTCTCGCTCACTCAGCCGCAGATACAGCGGATCGAACAATCACAAACGCTTGCTCGCCAGAGAATTGAAGCCGCACAATCGGCAAACTCCGATGTTCGCGAGAAAATCGACTTGCTGCGAGAACTACCTAAGCTAGATGGTGTGGGACAATAGTCCGCTCGGTGCCTGCCGGGCATAGGAGCATATCTGTTGGCAAGAATTGGCTGGTTGAACGCGATAAAAGGGGCAGCGCTGCTCGCATGCCTTTCCCTTGCCGTTCCAGCAGCCGCTCAGTTCGAGATTACCTATCCCGACGAGCCACCTGAAGAAGGTCAGACCCTGCTTGAATGGGCGCGGCCGCCAATCCTCGATCACACCATTCCCGAGCCTGAGCGCAGCGACGTATCGACCTGCGGCGCGCGCCATGATTTTGACCTTGATCGGGTCGCGGTGACATGTTGGCCTGTCTTGCGAGCGACACAGCTCTGGACATTGGCCAGCTTTGCCCAAGGCGAACCATCCGGCGACACCCGAGCCAATCAACGCCAAGCCATCGGCTATGCGGATCAGACTCTCGACTTCATCGGAGAGCCACGCTGGCCGCTGCAAGAGCATCTCCGCTCGAAGGCGCTCGAAACCAAACTCTCCGCGCTGGTGAAGCTGGAAGACTGGAATGCGGCGCTGGAGACCGCCCGCGCGCTGATCGCGAATATCGACGGCGACTTAATGCTGCATGATGACTTCAGAAAGGGCTTTGCGCACCGCCGCTATGGCGACATCCTGCTGCAATTGGGGCGGTCGGAAGAAGCACGTGCCGATCTGGAGATTGCGCGGCAATTGCTGGATGGTTCCGACGCGGACAAGGCTGGCTGGCCAATCAGCACTTACAGTGAGAACGTCATCGCCGATGCGACCCGCAAGGGCGATCTCACCTATGCCGAGCAGGCGGTGGATCGGTATCTCGCCAAAATCCGCACTTTCGGCAAAGGCTGGCAGTTCGGCATCGACGATCACCGCGATCTCAAACTCTATTTGCTGGCAGCTCGCGGCGATGCGCAATCGGCGCTGACTTTGCTGGATGAGCGCTTTGCCGACGAAGAATCTAACAATCGCTGCAAAGACGGCCAATTCAAATTCCCGATGGTGCTCGCTCCGCTGCGGGATACCCCGGGCATCGTCGAACGGCTCCGCGCGGGCGGCTGCAGGGTCGTCGATATTGCTGGCCTGGAGACCGCTGCGAAATGGGGCATCCGAGACCGCTCTGGTGAGATTCTGCTGCCCTACCCTGAGGCTGGCTGGTCGGACTTCTGACCCAAACGGGGATGCCACTGGAACAAGTCTGATTATCAGACTACCCTCCTCCCAAACGGGAGAAGCAGCATGACCGACAACCGCAAACCAGTCTTTCTCGTAATCGGTGCGGGCGCCGGAATCGGCGGCCACGCGGCTGCTCGCTTTGCGGCGGGTGGCTATCACGCGGTGCTCGCGCGGCGCTCTGATGAAGCAGGCCTTGCGAGGCTGGTCGGCGAAATCGAGGATGCTGGTGGGTCGGCAAGCGGCAAGCTGCTCAACGCGAGCGAAGATGGCGCGATTGAAGAACTGGTCGAGCGGGTCGAGCGCGACATCGGCCCGATCGACACCGCGCTCTACAATCTTGGAGCGCAGATCGGGAACCGCAAGCTGCACGACACGCCGCACCGGACTTTCGAGCTTGGCTGGCGACTAGGCTGCTACGGCGTGTTCCGCCTCGCCCACGCCGCATTCCCGGAAATGGTCGAACGCGGGCGCGGCAACCTGCTGGTGACCTCCGCCACATCGGCAGTCCGCGGCAATGCCGGACAGCACAGCCACGCCGCAGCGATGGGCGGACGGCGGATGCTCTGCCAGACGCTCAACGCAGAGTTTGGCCCGCAAGGCATCCATGTCGCGCATATCGTGGTTGACGGCTCAGTCGATGCGCCGGACACGCTCGGAAAGCTGCTCGGAGACAAGTGGGAGAGCTACAAGGCGTCAAAGGGCGAGGAAGGCGTGATCGATCCCAGCGCGCTGGCGGAGACCTATTGGCACCTCGCGCAGCAGCCAAAGAATTGCTGGAGTCATGAGGTTGATGCGCGGCCATGGAAAGATGTCGCGTGGTGGAACGACAATCCCAATCCGACGATCAATTCGACGGCAGATAGGCCCGGGTTCGCTGGGCCGAAGGGCGAGTAGTCAGCGGCGTTCGAAACGCGATTGACTGAGCCTAAATCGACAAGCGCAAACTATTGCACTTTCCGGAATACAACGTTCTCAGCCAGGGCCGCCGACACAATCGCACCCGTGACCGCGCCGTTCTCATCTCGCTCGAACTCAACCTTTTGCAGACCAGATCCCGGACCGACAAACGTGTCCTGTTCAAAGGCGGCGAGCGTAACGTCGGGAAGGCGAAGATGAGAGGCTACCAGTGAGTCATCGACAACACTGAGGATGTAGCGCGTTTGCAGTTCCTCACTGAAAAACACGCCGGTAAAGTCCTGCAAATCGAGCGTTTCCGGATCGAGCGGATTTACGTTTGTTCTGTCGGCCGTCAGTTCACCGTTCAGCCCGATCACGTATTTGAGATCCTGGGCCTGCTCGCCCGCCTCATTGTCAAACCTGATCGATATCTGATTTGCGGAATTCAGGACAAATTGCCCCTTGCCCGACTGCGCCAGTGCCAATGACTGTTCAGTGCCATAGGGGGTGAACAGCAGTTTGCCCTCAGCGTTTGAGATGTCAAAGATGGCTCCCGGGAACAGTTCATAGAAGCCCGCATAGCTATCCAGTTCAGCTTGTGTGGCTTCGCTCCAGTCAACGGGGACTGGCTCTTCGAATGCCTCGCTATCCGCAACGTAAATATCGGTCAGCGCAAACCCCAGATTCGCTGGGTCGACATCGCTCCGATTGCTCAGCATGGCCACCACAAGGTTCTCGCTAGGGACCCTCAGCAGGAACGAGCGAAATCCCGCGATCCGGCCACCATGCGACCAAGTCTCCAGCCCGTTGTGAACCCGCAGTTCCTGACCTCGTGACAGCGGAGACACTTCGCCACTCTCCGTCATGCCGCGCTGCTCCATCAGGTCAAAGACGCGCTCGCTGCCCACCGTACGGGATTGAAAGTTCGCCGCCCACTTTGCCAGATCGGCAACGGTTGTGATCACACCTGTAGAGCCCACGATCTCCCGGTTGAGATTGCTCTTGGTCAGCCCCCCTCTGCGCACATTGTAGGAATAGGCAATATTCGGAACAATCGCGCTGCGATCGGACTGGATCATCGTGTCGTCCATCCCAAGTGGCGCGAAAATTGTTGCTCGCATGTGCTCTTCGAACGGTTGGCCTGAGACTTTCTCTACGATCTTGGCCAGCACCGCATAGCCCGTATTGCTGTATTCGATCTCTTGCGCTGGCTCGAAGTTGAAACCCTTCTGCGATGTAATCATCGAATATTGCTGATGCTGTGTGACGATGTCATCTGGCAGCCAGCCTGCCATGGTCAGCAGACTTCCGACCTCTTTCAGCCCGCTCATATGGTCCAGCAGATGAGCAACGGTAAACTTCGTCGGCAAATGATTCAGTTCTGGCAGAACCACGCGCACGTCATCATCCAAGCGCAGCTTGCCCTCGTCCACCAGCGTCAGAACCGCAAAGGCCGTAAACTGTTTGGAAATTGAGGCGGCGTGAAACGCTGTATTCTCGGTTATCGCGACGCCCTGCTCAATGTCTGCAGTGCCATAGCCTTTCTGAAAGACAGTCTGGCCATCTTTCACGATTAGGACCGCTACGCCCGGGCCATCTTCTGCTTCCCATTCCAGCAGTAGTGCATGGACGGCAGATTCCTTAGTCGAGGCTTGGACAGCCTCCTGAGCATGGGAAGGTGTAACCGCGGCAATACCCAAGCTTGCAGCGCAGAAGCCGATCAACGCCGATGTGATAAACCGCATCGACTACCCCTTCCACTCCCGCCGCTCCTCGGCCATCCGCAGCACGTCATATGCCACCTGGATCGCTTGGAATTGCTTGGCGGCTTCTTCGTCGCCCGGTTTTACGTCGGGGTGCACTTCCTTGGCCTTGGCGCGGTAGGCTTTTTTGACGGCGTCGAAATCCGCGTCCGCCTCCAGTTCGAGCAGTTCCAGCGCGCGCATTTCGTCGGCGCTTCGGGAGCCATCGCCCGCCCCGCTCCATCCGTAATGCGATGCCTCGGCATAGCCTTCGCTTTCCTGCCGCTCTGCCTTGGCCCGCTCGGCTTTCTGCTCCTTGTCGAGCCCTTCGAAATAGTCCCAGCCCTTGTTGTATTCCGCCGCGTGCTTTTGGCAGAAATACCAGCGGTCAGGGCTGTTGGGCGATTTGGGCGCAGGACACAGGCCCGGCTCGTCACAGCCGTGGCGGTCGCACTCGCGCTGCGCCACCGTCTCGCGGGAGGATTCGTAAGGCCGCCAGCGCGGAAAGCCCCAATCGTCGGAACGCTTCCTGCGGCTCATACCGAGCCGCCGGTGCAAGGATTATTGATGACGTTGGTCGAATGCATTGTCGCACCCGTCTAGGCGACGTGGCAGCGAATGCAAAGCCGTGGGAACAGGTTTCGTTGTGAAATGTTGCATTGCAATAGATTCTTCACGACCTGACTGTAGAGCGCGCGTCGAAAAGGGACCACGATGAGCCAACAATTGCAAATTTCGAGTGTGTTTTCAGTGATTGCGCTGGCAGCTCTGTGCATTGTGGCGTCAACCACCGGCGATTTTGGCGGCGCACAAACGAGCGCGCAAATCCTGGTGCAGGCCGAGCCTGTGCCCGGCCTGCCAAGCTAACTCACAAGCACCCAATCAATTGATCATCACGCTCGCAGCGCGGCGGTTTTCGGCCCATGCGCTCTCGTTCGAAGCGAGCGCAACCGGACGTTCCTTGCCATAGCTGACGATGCGGATGCGCTCGGCCGAGACGCCGAGGCTGACCAGATAGTTCTTGGCCGAATTGGCGCGGCGCTCGCCCAGAGCGAGGTTGTATTCGCGCGTGCCGCGTTCGTCGGCATGCCCTTCGACGGTGAAGGTCAGCTGCGGATAGCGCGCGAAATACTGCGCCTGGGCCTGCAACGCGGCAGCGTCGGAACTGTCGATGTTGAAGCGGTCGGTGTCGAAATAGATCACCGTCGAACCGCCAACAGCCGCCTGGAAATGCTCCTGCGAACCAATGGTGGGTCCCGAGGATGTCTGGGGCGCAGGAGTCGGTGTTGACGTCGGCACCGTATCGACTGGAAGCGGTGGCAGTTCCTCAGGTGGTTTCTTCGAGCAGGCCGCAATCGTTGCGGTGGAGGCAAGTAACAGGACAGTCGCAAGTGGCTTGTTCATAGTGCTCTTCCTTTCAAACAGGTCCTAATCGCGGATTGGGCCCCACGCTGGGTCCGAAGCATCGACAGGGGTAGGCAGGCGGCGTTCATTGCGGCCCGTCAGATCGACTTGCCAGAGCCCCGAACGACCCGAATTGCGCGTCGTGCGGAAGAACTGGATGATGCGACCATTCGGGGCCCATGTCGGCGCCTCATCCTGCCATCCGCTCGTCAGCACCTTAAGGTTACGCCCTGCCGGTGTCATCACCGCGACATTGAAGTCTCCGGCGATGCGCGTGAAGGCGATCTGGTCGCCGCGCGGGCTCCATTCGGGCGTTGCGCAGCGCCCGCCAAAAAAGGTGATGCGGCGTTGATTGCTGCCATCGGCATCCATCACATAGCATTGCTGCGAGCCGGAGCGGTCGCTTTCGAACACGATCCTGCTTCCGTCAGGTGAGTATGATCCGCCAATGTCGATGCCCGGCGCTGTGGTCAGGCGGGTGCTGCGTCCGCCGGTTACCGGCACGCGGTAGATATCGGTGTTGCCCGCAACCGCCATCGAATAGAGGATATAGCGCCCATCAGGCGACCAGCGCGGGGCGATCGTCGGATTGCTGTTCTCGGTCACGAGCGTCTGCGTGCCGCGGCCAATGTCGTAGACATAGATGCGCGGATTGCCGTCGACATAGGACAGATACAGGATTTTTGAATAATCAGGCGAGTAGCGCGGGGTAAGCGCGGTCGCACTGCCGAGCGTCAGGAAGCGGTGGTTCGCGCCGTCGCTGTCCATCACCGCGAGCCGCTTTACGCGCTTATCCTTTGGTCCTGTTTCCGCGATGTAAGCGATGCGGCTGTCGAAGAACGGGTCTTCACCGGTTAGCCGTGCGTAGATCAGATCGGAGCATTTATGCGCCGCGCGCCGCCAGTCTGCCGGGCGCACAACCCAGCCTTCGCGGATGAGTTCGTCCTGCAAGGCGACATCGTAGAGGTAGCAGCCAACGGTCAGCTTCCCGTCAGGACGCGCATTGGCGAAGCCGTGGACCAGCATCTCGGCTCCGCGCCCGCTCCAGCTGCCCCAGGAAGGCGCTCGCACCTGCGCAAAGCTAGGCTGCGGCAGGCTGTCAGGGCCAGTCGGCTTGAACAGGCCATTGTTGCGCAGGTTGGCGGTGATGACGCGGGCGACTTCGCGGCCCAGCGCGGCGGTGCCATTCGCATTGGCAGGCGTTGGCCGGTCGCTCTGCGTGGCGAAAGCCGGGATCGCGATGCCGAGGTCTTCCCAATCGCTTTCGTCTGTCGTCGACCCGGTCAACCCTCCTTCATCCGTAGGGCTTAGCTCAAATGCCGTTTCGACTTCACCGCCTTCGCCGACCGGCTCGCTAAGGTCTTGGCCCTGCGCCTGAGCCGGCGCAGCTATTGCGAGGGAAATCAATGCGAGAAATAGTCTCATCTCAAAGCCTTCTATCGAAACGCCACGCTGAAATATTCTTCCAAGCTTCATAATACTCATCAGGCAAATCAAATGGCGCGGCGAGTTGTACTGCACGAATTGCTATTTCGGCATGCCGAGCCTTTTGTGCCTCATTTGACGGTGTGACACCGGACTGCCTCACAACGCGGGGTCGCCCTTTCAATGATCCATCCTTGTTAAGCTTGAAAGCCAGGATCGTCACCAATTTCTCCGCGTCGGCTCCAGATGGCGCTTTGCCTTGCCAATGCGGCCGCAACTGACGCCCGATATCCTGAATTATTGAGGCCTTCGCACTTGCGCCGATCTGTGAGGCTGGAATTCGCGTCTCGTCCGTACGCGTAGAACCACCCTGACCCGGCAGGAAGTTTTCGCCAATCCGGCTCCCGCCTCGGTTCGTCGGGCGCGGTGACGGCGTTGCACGAGGCGTCGGCGGCGTGCGTCTGTTCTGGCGCGGCGTAGTGGTTGGCTGCGCCCGCGGAGTTGTTGTCGTGGTTCGCGGCGTCGGGGGCGGAGGAGTTTCGGGAGTGGCGTCGGGTACGATTTCGCTCGGTTGTGTCTCTGCATCGGGTGCAACCTCTTCGCCCAATGTGGGAGCGATGGCCGCTCGGCTATCAGGCACAGGGTCAGGAGCTGTGGCCTCCAGGCCGACCTCAGTTGCGAGATTCACCGTCATGCGCTCGGGCTCGGAAAACACGTCCTCGCGCGCCGGTTGAAGCAGCAAGAGCGCGACCACCGCCACGTGCAGAACCACCGCGACCGCGAGGCCGGCTGTGTCTTCACGTCTGATTGCGGCGCTTTCTCCCATCCTGTGCGCTGGCTATGGGGCCGTGCCTGAATCTGAGGTGACCAGCGAGATCGATGTGAAGCCCGCTCGGTTCAACTCACCGAGAACCGCCATCGTCCTGCCGTAATCGACCGCGCGGTCGCCTCGGAACACAATGATCGGAAGCTGCCCGTTTGCACCGCGATCGATCGCTGCCAGTGCCGCCGGGAAACCACCGACCGGCACCGCTTCGTTCTCTACGTAGATCACACCCTCGTCATCGACAGAAATGGTGATCTGTTCTGGCGTCTGCTCAACCGGGTTCGCGCGGCTGTCCGGCAGTTCGACCGGCACACCGACTGCGAGCAAAGGCGCGGTGACCATAAATATGATCAGCAGCACCAGCATCACATCGACGAACGGCGTGACGTTGATCTCCGCCATTGGAGCACGGCGGGAGCGACGCCCGGAGCGGGACGAGGTGAGCGAGGCCCCCATCAGGCTTTGTCCAGATCGCGGCTGAGACCGGCATGAACTTTGTCTGCAAAGCGCTGCAGCTTCGCCTCATAGCGGTTCACCCGGCCCGAAAAGCGGTTGTAGGCGATGACAGCTGGAATGGCGGCAAACAGGCCAATTGCCGTCGCGAACAGTGCCTCGGAAATGCCCGGAGCGACCACCGCAAGCGAAGAGCTTTCCTGCGCGCCGATCTGGAAGAAGCTGTTCATGATGCCCCACACCGTGCCGAACAGGCCCACAAACGGCGCGACCGATCCAGTGGTGGCGAGAAAGCCCAGCCTGTCCGAAAGCTCGTCGGCTTCATGCGCGACCTGACTTTCCATTGCAGCGTTGATCCGGTCTCGCGCAGCGCCCCGATCGATCGATGGCCCCGCCTTGGAGCGCTTCCACTCATCCAGCCCGGCGCTTGCGACCCGCGCTGAAGGAACTTCGCGGCGCAGCTGCTTGGTCAGCATAGCGTCGCGCTCATTGGTTTCCCAAAAGTCGGCTTCGTAGGTGCGCGAGCGCTTCTCCAGCCCGCCGATCCGCAGGCTAAAGGCGACGATGATGGTCCACACCCAAAGGCTGGCAAGGATCAGGCCGGCCATAACCGCCTGCACGACAATGTCGGCATCGAGAAACAGCTCAAGCGGATCGAGCCGGGTGGACGCAGCAGCGGTAAGCAATTCAAAAGGCATGAGTTCAGTTGTTCCCCTGATTCATGAATTCCTGGAATGAGGCACGCCATTCGGCCGGTTGGCGGCGCGGGCGACCTTCGGGCGTCAGAAACGCGGCGCGAACCTGCGCAGTGGCCAGTACTTCATCCCCCCGACGCGAAACCTGCTCCATCCGCACGCTTGCCGCCGCAAGCTCGTAGCAAGTGGTCTCGATCACGATGTCGTCGTCCAGCTTCGCCGGGATCAGATATTTGATGTTGATCTCGGTCACAGCATAGGCACCCTCGCCTGCTTCGATCGCAGCGCGCTGATCAATGTCGAGCATCCGCAAAAGGTCAGAGCGGGCCCGCTCAAACCAGCGCAGGTAGTTGGCGTGGTATGTGATTCCCGACAGGTCGGTATCCTCGTAATAGACCCGGACGGCATACAAGTGCCGCGAGCCGTCGAATACGCCGCCGGGAGGGTTCGGGTTAACCATCTTGACCGCCACTAGCGCAGCGCGGATTCGCTGCATAGCGTCGTTTTGATCCGCTCACCTGAACGGCGGCGAAACGAGTGCTTTTTGAGTCGATTAGCGAACTGTGCGCTCCCGCGAAGGCGGGAGCCTCCCGGAGGTTTGGCACTATGACGCGAAGAGATCCCCGCCTTCGCGGGGAATCACGAACTGGTTCATCGCTTCCAGATCATCGGGCCGAGTGGCTGCCCACCGAAGATATGCACGTGCAAATGCGGGACTTCCTGACCGCCATGCGCGCCGATATTGGCCATCAGGCGATACCCTGGCTCGACCAGCCCCTTCGCCCGCGCCACTTCGCCTACCGCGCGGATAAAGCCGCCGATTTCGGCGTCACTGGCCTTTGCGGAAAAGTCGTCCCAGCTGACATATTTGCCCTTCGGGATCACCAAGGTGTGCACCTCGGCCTGCGGATTGATGTCCTCGAACGCGAACGCCCATTCGTCCTCATAGACTTTGTTCGAGGGGATTTCCCCGCGCAGGATCTTGGCGAAGATGTTGTCGTCATCGTACGGCAACGTCGGATCGATCGGCATGGCTACTCGCTCCTGCTTGCTTTTTCATCGAGACCCGACAGACCCTCGCGCCGGTCCAGTTCCGCCAGTACATGGTCCAGCGACAAGCCTTTGGCATTCAGCAACACCAGCAGATGAAACAGCAGGTCGGCGCTCTCACCCACCAGCTCTTCATTGCTGCCGGAAACCGCTGCAATGACTGCTTCTGTCGCTTCTTCGCCCAGCTTCTGCGCCATTTTCGGCAGGCCCTTGGCATTGAGCTTGGCGACGTAGCTTTCATCGGGTGAGGCTGCGCGGCGCGCTGCGATTGTCAGTTCGAGGCGTTCAAGTGTACTCATGCCAGCGTATCTCGTTCAATCGCCGCGCGCTGGCAAGCCAGCCGCTCGCAGCGCTTCGTGGGCATCGTGGATCGAGTACTCGCCGAAGTGGAAGATCGAAGCGGCGAGCACCGCACTGGCATGACCCTTTGTCACACCCTCAACCAGGTGATCAAGGTTGCCAACGCCGCCGCTGGCAACCACCGGAATACTCACCGCATCAGCGATGGTCCGGGTTAGCTCCAGGTCATAGCCGGCCTTCGTCCCGTCACCGTCCATGCTGGTGACCAGCAATTCGCCCGCGCCCAATTCGGCGAGTCTAACCGCATGCTCGACCGCGTCGATTCCAGTGGGTTCGCGACCGCCATGGGTGAAAATCTGCCACCGCCCGTCAAAAGCCTCCGCTCGTGCTAAGCTTGTCGAAGTGCGGGCGGAGACCGACGCTCCCCCTTCGACAGGCTCAGGGTGAGCGGGAGGAGGAGTAATCCTTCTGGCATCGATGCTCGCGACAATGCACTGGCTGCCGAACTTCTCGGCAATATCACGCACGACTTCGGGGCGCTTCACCGCCGCTGAATTTACCGCGACCTTGTCGGCCCCTGCGAGCAGCAATGCCCGCGCGTCTTCGACCGACGCGACCCCGCCGCCAACGGTGACAGGCATGAAACACACCTCTGCCGTCCGCTTCACGATATCGAGCAATGTCCCGCGCCCCTCGTGTGTTGCGGAGATGTCGAGGAAGCACAGCTCATCCGCGCCCGCTTCATCATAAGCGCGCGCCTGCTCGACCGGGTCGCCTGCGTCTTTCAGATCGACGAAGTTGACGCCCTTAACCACGCGCCCATCGGCGACGTCGAGGCAGGGAATGACGCGGATGCGGACGGTCATAGTGTGCCCTCTGGGACTTGGATCACGATATCTGCCTCTGCCAGACATTCATCGCCAAGGCATTCGTCGCCCACAATGCTGAGTGCCGCAATCAAGCCGTAGGGCCAAAGAAACGAAACGAAAAACGCAACTGCCATGCCATAGACCAATCCGTTGGTCCCAAAGCGTGGCTCGACAAACCTCGCAATCAGCAGAGCGAGCGCGAGAAACACGACAACATTGACCATCGCGTATTCGATCGTGCCAACCGTGATGCCTGCGAGGAAGGTCAGGCCCAGGAAGAGGAAGCCTATCAGACGCATCAATTATTCCTGAGATACCAGCGAACTAAAAGGAACATTGCAAAACCTGCGGCGCCAATCACAAACGACCAGAAAACGACGTAGACTAAGAGTAGGAAGATCGCTCCTTCCATCTCTTTAGTCCTTTCCACCGATAGCAATCGCCGCAGCCAAATCGAGCTTGCCCTCATACAGCGCCCGCCCGGTAATCACCCCTTCGATGCCTTCATTCGCATGAAGCGAAAGAACGTGGATGTCATCGATCCCCTTCACCCCTCCGCTAGCGATCACAGGGAGATCGACCTGCCGCGCGAGCTCAACCGTCGCATCGATATTCACGCCCTTGAGCAGCCCGTCGCGGCCAATGTCGGTGAACAAAAGCGAGGCCACTCCGGCATCCTCGAACCGGCGGGCGAGATCGACTACGGGCACGTCAGAGACCTCGGCCCAGCCTTCGGTCGCGACCATGCCGTCCTTGGCATCGACCGCGACGACGATGCCGCCTTCCCATTCGCGGGCCATTTCCTTCACGAACTCGGGGTCCTTGAGCGCTGCCGAACCCATCACGACGCGCGACACGCCCAGGTTGAACCAGCCCTCGACGGCCTTCGCGTCTCGGATGCCGCCGCCCAGTTGCACATGGCCGGGAAAGCGTTCCACGATACCCTTCACCGCATCGACATTGCGGCCCTCGCCAGCAAAGCTGCCATCGAGATCGACCACATGCAGGTACTCCGCGCCTGCCTCGGCAAACATCATCGCCTGCGCCGCCGGGTCGTCGCCATAGATGGTGGCGCGGTCCATATCGCCCTCGGCCAACCGCACGACTTCGCCGCCTTTCAGGTCGATTGCAGGGAAGACGATCATGGCTGCCACTCCAGAAAACGGGACAGGGTAGCCAGACCAAAAGCCTGACTCTTCTCAGGGTGAAACTGAACACCCAGCACATTGTCGCGGGCGACCGCTGCGACCAGACCTTCGCCGTGATCGGTCATCGCTGCAATGTCGGACGGGTTCTCAGCGGTGAAGTGGTACGAGTGGAGGAAATATGCCTCGCCTTCGTCGATCACCGCGTGGTTCTTTGCATGCGGCAGCATTGCCACATCGTTCCAGCCCATATGCGGGACCTTGATCGCCGGATCGGTCGGATCGATCAGCCGGATTTCGCCCGGTATCCAGCCAAGGCCGGGCGTGCTGCCGTGCTCCAGGCCTCGGTCAGCAAGCAATTGCATGCCGACACAAATGCCAAGAAACGGCGCGCCGCCGACATGGACGCGCTCGGTCATCGCATCGACCATATGCGGGATGGCCTTGAGCCCCTCTGCGCACGCCTTGAACGAGCCAACACCCGGCAGCACGATCCGGTCGGCCGCGCGCACAACGTTGGGTTCAGCAGTAACGGTGACATTCGCCCCGACAGCCTTGAGCGCGTTGTGAACCGAATGCAGATTGCCCGCGCCGTAATCGACCAAAGCAGTGATTTCCGTCACAGCTATTGACCTCGGTCGCGTAGCGACCGCAAGCGCGACCGCGCGCGCGCAGCGGAGTCGAAGACGGCGCGGGGCGCCACCCGATCTTTGATCGCATGAGCGAGGATATCGCGCGCCCGGATGGGCGCGCGGAAACAAAAATGCCTAACCACCCAACTGCCCTTTAGTGCTCGGGATCGCCCCGCCTTTTCTTGGGTCGCGCTCAACCGCGATCCGCATCGCGCGGGCGAAGCCTTTGTAGAGGCTCTCGCAAATGTGGTGGTTGTTGGTGCCGTAGAGCAGCTCGCAATGCAGCGTCAGACCAGCCGTTTGTGCGACAGAATGGAACCAGTGCTCGATCAGCTCGGTGTCCCATTCGCCCAGCCGCTCCTGTGTGAAACCCGCTTTCCAAACGAAGAAGGGGCGACCAGAGATATCGAGCGCGACGCGCGACAATGTCTCGTCCATCGGTGAATAGGCGCTGCCATAGCGCCCGATCCCAGCCTTGTCGCCGAGCGCTTCGGACAGTGCCTGCCCCAGCGCAATTGCCGAATCTTCGGTCGTGTGATGCTGATCGACATGCAGGTCGCCGCGCACTTTCATGCTCACATCGATCAGCGAATGCTTCGAAAACTGTTCAACCATGTGATCGAGAAACCCGATCCCGGTCGAAACGTCATACGCGCCGGTGCCATCAAGATTGACCGCAATGGCTATCTCGGTCTCGGCGGTTTTGCGCTCGATTGTGCCGGTGCGCGGGGCAAATTCAGGGGCGTTCAGCATGCTCCGGGCTATAGGCGCGTCGGCGATCAACGCAAGCATCCGAGCGCAAGGATTTGGCGTCAATTTTGCCAACTCATCACGAAACGCTTGACCCGCGCGGCGCGCCTCGCCACGATTCAAACATCATGACCGATGATACCCCCGATAGCCTGATCCCGTATGACGAGATCGTCCAGGAAGCGCTGCGCGCAGTTGTAGGCCGCGTGCTCGGGGAGATCGAGCAGGGCGGCAGCGAACTGCCCGGCAACCATCACTTCTACATCACCTTCAAAACCGGCGCGCAGGGCGTGTCGATCCCGCCGCATCTGCGCGAACGGTTCCCGGACGAGATGACGATCGTGCTGCAGAACAAGTTCTGGGAGCTGGAAGTCCGCGAAGACGGATTTTCGGTCGGGCTTTCGTTCAACCAGATCCCGGCCAAGCTTTCGGTCCCCTTCGCGGCGATCACGGCCTTCGTCGATCCGGCGGTTGATTTCGGACTGCAATTCCAGGCTTCGGTCGCCGAAATGGCTCCCGAAGAACACGAAGACGCCGAAAACGATCTGATCGAGCAGGATGATCCTGAGGGCGATGGCACGGATGACGGCACCGGCGACGATGATGGCTCAAATGTCGTGACGGTCGATTTCGGACGTAAGAAGTAGTGCCGAGGGCACAGGATCGCTCACCCCGCCTGCGCGTTATCATGCCATGACCAAACGCCGCCCGGACCGTCTGACAAAGCAGCTTGCCAAGGCTTCCGAGGAAGATGCGCAGTCCGGCAACCTGACGATCCCCAGCCCCAATCCGGCAACCAACCTGCTGATTGCCGACATATTGGTGCGCGGCGCATCGACCATGTTTCGCCAGAACATCGAACAGCGCGTCGCCAAGGCAAGCGCCGACAATGAAGAGCAAGCGCAAGAGTTGCTCGACGGTCGCACGCTGCTGACCACGCTGGCTCTGTATGGCGCAAGCAAGCTGGCTACGAAGTCTCCCGTCGGGCTCGGCATCGTCGCTGGCGGGCTGGTGCTCAAGACGCTGTATGATCGCGGCAAGTCGGTCCAGCTTGGCCGCAAACGCTCCGAAACCGAGGAAGAGTGAGCCCCGGTTAACCGCCTGCCCTTGATTTTGCGCCCCGGTTTAAGGCAACGGACCGCATGGGCGACTACAAATCCACTGACAAACTGCACCGCCGCGGCCTCTTGTTCATCCTCTCCTCGCCGTCGGGAGCGGGCAAGACCACGCTTTCGCGCATGCTGCTTGAAGCCGATGGCGAGATCGCACTCTCCGTCTCCGCCACCACGCGCCCGCCGCGTCCCGGTGAGGAAGACGGCGTGCACTACCACTTCGTCTCCGATGCCGAGTTCGACCGGATGGTCGAGGAAGATGATTTCTACGAATGGGCCGAGGTGTTCGGCTATCGCTATGGCACGCCCAAGGGTGCGATCCGCAACGCCTTGAAGGAAGGGCAGGATTTCCTATTCGACATCGACTGGCAAGGCACGCAGCAGCTCTACCAAAAGGACCAGCAGGACGTTGTCAGCGTTTTCATCCTGCCGCCCAGCCTGCCCGAACTGCGCCGCCGCCTCGAAGCCCGCGCGCAGGACAGTGAAGACGTGATCGACAGCCGCATGGAACGCGCCCGCGCAGAGATCAGCCACTGGGCGGAATACGATTACGTCGTGATCAACGACAATGTCGACGAATGCTTCGACCGGGTGCGCGAAGTGCTCGACGCGGAGCGCATGCGGCGGACACGACAGACGGGGCTGATCCCATTTGTGCGGGAATTGATGGGGTAGGCACCAGGGGCGGCTTACGACCCAATTGCAGTCATTAAGCTAGCCCCGCTCAATTCCCGAATATGACCAGCGGTTCGAGCGCCTGCTTGGGTTTAACAATTCGCCTCATGTAGAGTTTCCCTCCGCTCAAAGCCGTGCCCAGATAGTCTGCGTCCCGATCGCCCAAAGGCGTGACTTGAAAATTTCGAAAGCCCGAAGCCAACGTCCGTGATTTGTTCAATTTGGACGTGCAAATAATCCTACGAGCGGAATTGAATTCGCGGATTGTGGCACCGTCATATGTGAAAAATTCGTTCACGACGCTGTCGGAACGCGGCAACAAGTGAATACTGGGCTTCGCATCTTGAAGTGGCGTGGTTTTGACCTGCACCTTATTCCAACTATTAGCTTCTTCGTATGAAGCCCATCCAAAGAAAAAGCCATCTTCGTCCGTAAAAACAAACATGGTCTTATCTAGATAGGGATCCATAACGTGGGCGCTGCCATAGTGACCGCCGGCATCCCAAGTGCTGGCGCCGGTATCGAGAACAATTCCTTGAAGGTAGACCCTGAAAATCAATCTTGAGCCCAATTTGCTGACGACACCACAGTTCTTAATTTTGTTGCATTCGACCGCAATTGGGATTTCTTCGGTAAGGTCCAATATTTTCAGCGTATCCCCCAAATAGGCCTTGTTCCACGGCGTAATCCAATGTGATCCATCGTTCACTGTGCCCAAAACGATGAGGCGCCCTCCATCGAAAGTGTTAAGAGCGGTGGCTCTCACGACAAACGGGCCGGTAGATAAATATTTCTGATTTAGCCTCTTTTCGCCCAATGGGTCGGTCAGGTGCCCCACGCCGCCAGAATTTGCGTTATTAAGCGCGAAGTAGAAATTGCCGTCGCTGAACGTGAACTCCATTTGATCTGCAATTTCGGTTGTATCGGAATAAACGACATCAACAATTTCCTGATCGGGATCCAGCAAATTGGGTTTGGGTGTTTTGGGTTTGCCGCTGGCAACATCGATGAGTTGAAATTTGCGACCTTCAAAAACCAGCGCTGTGTCGCGCTTGTTGTTTAGGGCGAAACGGGCGTTTTTTGTAAAGCCGGGCAGCTCTGTAACCCAGTCGTCAGTTCGATCTTTGCAAGAGCTGTGTTGTTTGTCGGGAGCGGCTTGTACCGCTTGCCGAAAACGCGTTTCGCTGGATTCTTGCGCTTGTGCCGCCGGAAACGCGAGGATTGCGCTTCCCAGAAGACCTGCGGTGATCCCAATGGCGTAACGCATTAGGAAGTTGCCTTGGACCATCTCAGATTCCTTTGTCCATTCTACTGGATCGCTGCCTGCCAAGCAAAGCAAGTGGAATGCTCTTGCTATCATTCCCTGCAAGAGCGGCAATAGCAGACAAGTTCGTATGGCGCATGAGGTAGATACCTCAACCTTATATAGTCGCATCTGCGCCTATGCGATGGTTGGAAAATTAGGGTACCTACCTAATCGCAAGGGCACGAGCATCGACCAAGTTGACTATTTGAAAGAGTGAATAGCTCGATACAAATTTTTGAAAGCATGGAGATAGTGCATGGAACGGTTTGACCTCATCGTTCGGAATAGGCTGGTTTGGCTTGGGCTTGGCATTGCAGCTCTTATGATAACGGTGATGTGGTGGCGTGGCTGGTTCATCGAACATGCATTTGGCGCTGAGCGCAATCAGGAGGAGCCAACTCCCCTTAATCCCAAAGGCTTTGGAGACGGTAATTTTGATAGTTTTCGAAGTATCGAAAGCCAAGCTCGGATCAATATTGCCGCAGGGGATCTGCGGCCGTTCATTTCGCACGGTTTTAATGAACCGATTCCGCATGGATTCTCTTGCGAATACAATTTCTACGATGATTCTCACAGTCTCGGGTTCTTTTCAGATATCGAGGGTGAAACCGAAACAGAACCTGCCATACCTTGGACCGATGCGGAGACTT
Source organism: uncultured Erythrobacter sp. (assembly GCF_947499705.1). Taxonomy (NCBI): domain Bacteria; kingdom Pseudomonadati; phylum Pseudomonadota; class Alphaproteobacteria; order Sphingomonadales; family Erythrobacteraceae; genus Erythrobacter; species uncultured Erythrobacter sp. The sequence goes on from NZ_CANMPJ010000001.1 coordinate 2,439,604, forward strand.
ATAACATCATTCTGTCAAAGGAACCGAAGTTCAAGGAGATCACTAATTGCGTGCCATATTCCTTCAACCGATGACTTGGTTTGATAGTGATCCTTCCGCTTCAGTGACCACGGAGCCTAAAGCAAGCCGTCCGCTTTCACCCCCAAATACAGATACAATCCCCTCTAAGTTGTCGCCCGCTTTTCCAGCTCCTCCAGCAATTCCTTCAGCTGATCCTCGATAATCGCACCGCTGTCGCCGCCGCCATAGTTCAGCGCGCCGCTTGAAAAGGTGGTGCCGAAGGTCTCGGCGAGCGTGTGCGTTTGCAGCACGCCGCTGGCGAAGTCGCGGGTGGTGAGGCTGTCGAGCGGATGGATAAAGGCTCCCCAGACGAGGCCTTGGCCGATGGCGTAGCGTGCATCGAGAGCCGTGTCGAAATTGGCTTGCATCAGGCGCTCCATCGCACCTTCGGGCAACCCGGCGACCTCGGCGATTGGCGTAATCACCCGCATCCGCCCGGCATTGGTGTCGGTCACCACCAGCATCATCCGCTCGTCGATCTGGAATTGCCAATTGTTGCCGGTTCGCTCGGCCTCGCCGTCGAGCGCGGTGATCACTTCGTTCATTTGGTCCAGCACTTCGAGCATCTCGGCCGGTGTCTCGGGGGCTTCGCTGTCCGGGGCTTCGCCTTCCGGCTCTTGCAAGTCGGAGAAATCGTCGGAGAGTTCTGGCGGCGGCGCGCGGTCCTCATCCTGCGCTGCCACAGAGATCGGGGAGGCGAGCGCCACCCCGGCAGCCAAAGCAAAAACGGGCAAGCGATGAGACGGCGTGCGGGACATGACAGAACTCCTGAAAAAGCGAGACGACAGAAGAGCTTCGCAGGCTAGCGGAGTAAAGTTACAGCGCCAACGCGGCGCGCGCTACGGTGTGAGAGGTTTTCCTACACGCCGGATTGCCGCTAGATTCCGCGCGGCTCTTTCAAATTTTCGATCCGCAAGCGCCAACGCGCGAACCGTTTCAGGTTGGAGAAGTGTCAACTTCGCCAGAGGGTTATATTTCTATTCTTCTTCAGATGCTTACCCTGAAAACAAGAGGGTGACAGAGTGTCAATTGTGTCAACTTCCTTCGCGCCTGCAAAACAAAAGGCCGCCAGATCGCTCTGACGGCCTCTCGAATTTCAGTGAGCGAAGCCCCTAGCCCGCCGGATCGTTGAACATGTTGGGCAGCGCGGCATTCACGACGCCGCCATCGACCGTCACTGTATCGCCGATCACGTAGTCGCCTGCGCGGCTGCACAGGTAGATCGCGGCCGCAGCCATATCTTCCTTGGTCCCGATCCGCTTGGCCGGGATCATCGAAGCGCTGGCATCCGGCGCGTTCTTCGCAGCCTTGTTCATTTCGCTGGCGAAAGCGCCGGGAGCGATCGAGGTGACAATGATGTTGTCCTGGATCAGGCGCGCCGCCATCCGCCGGGTCAGCTGGATCACACCAGCCTTGGACGCCTGATAAGCATAGGTTTCCCACGGATTGATCCGCTGCCCATCGATCGAGGATACATGGATCACCTTGGCCGGGTGATCACCCTTGCCCGCCGCGACCAGCAAATCGTGCAGCTTCTGCGTCAGGAAGAACGGAGTCTTGACGTTCAAGTCCATCGTCCGATGCCAACCTGCCTCGTTAAATTCGAGATATGGCTGGCCCCATGCCGCACCTGCATTGTTGATCAGGATGTCGAGCCTGTCCTCGCGCTTCGCCATCTCGTCGGCGAGCGACTGGATGCCGTCCATCTGGCTCAGGTCTGCGGGGATACCGATGACCTTATCCTCGCCAAATTCCGCAATGGTCTCCTGCATCTGATCGACCTTGCGTGCCGAGATGTAGACCCGCGCGCAGCCTGCCGCGAGGAGACCCTCGACGAACATCTTGCCGATGCCGCGCGAACCGCCCGTGACGAGCGCAATGCGGCCGTCGAGACCGAAGAGTGATTGAATGTCCATGTCAGTGTCCTCAGTATCCGCTCATTTCAGCGACGCGGTTGGCGTGGAAATAGGCATCGCCAAGGAACTCCTGAAGCGCGCGGTCACGCTTCATGTAAAGGCCGATATCGTATTCGTCGGTCATGCCAATGCCGCCATGCATTTGAACACCTTCCTTGACCGCAAGACCGGCGGTTCTGGAAACCTTGGCCTTGGCGACCGAACTCATCAATTCGGCTCGTTCGCTGCCACCATCGAGAAGTTGCTGGGTTTTGATGACGACCGCACGAGCGATCTCGACTTCGGAATAGAGGTGCGAAGCGCGGTGCTGGAGGCCCTGGAACTCCCCGATCAGCTTACCGAATTGCTTGCGCTGCTTGAGGTAATCGACGGTCATATCCATCGCACCGCGAGCAACACCGACACCTTCGGCAGCGGCACCGATCCGGCCTGCCGTGAGCATGGAGTTGAGCACTTCGCGCCCGCCATCGACTTCGCCGATCACAGCATCGCCGTCCAATTCTACGCCGTCGAACTTGGTGTGCGTGGCAACCGAGCTGTCCACGAGCCGTACCGCATCGTGGCTCATGTTTGCGGCGTCCTTCGGAACCGCGAACAGCGTAATGCCATCATCGTCATCATCCGCGCCGCTGGTACGGGCGGCAACGATCAGCATATCCGCGCTCGCGCCTTGGATCACAAAGCTCTTGGAGCCGGTCAGCTTGAAACCGTTGCCCGATTTCTCAGCCTTGGTCGTGATACGTTGCGGACGGTGTTTGGCGGTTTCATCGACCGCGACTGCGAATACGCTTTCGCCTTCGATCAGACCGGGCAGGTAGCGCCCTTTAAGATCGTTCGATCCGTGTTTGAGCGCGGTTGCCGCCAGAACGGACGAGGTCAGGAACGGCGAAGGCGTCAGATTGCGACCAATCTCTTCAAGCACGATCCCCGCTTCGACATGACCCATGCCAAGCCCGCCATCGTCCTCGCCCACCAGCATTCCGGTAAAGCCCATCTCAGCCATCTGCTTCCACAGGTCATGGCCAAATCCATCGGGGCAATCGCGGTCACGCCAATGGCGCAGCTGTTTCGCAATATTGCCTTCTTCGGCCATAAAACTGGTCGCGGTGTCCGCCAGCATTTGCTGATCGTCGTCGTGATAAAGGGGCATTGGAGTTCCTCTCCCGGAATTCAATTCGTCATCCCGGACTTGATCCGGGATCGTTGTTCAGTTTTGGAAACGATGGCGGGGCGGCCCCGGATCAAGTCCGGGGCGACGCCTTGTTTACGATCCCGGCAGGTCGAGAATGCGTTTCGAGATCACGTTGAGCATGACCTCGCTGGTTCCGCCTTCGATCGAGTTCGCTTTGGTCCGCAGCCAATTGCGCGACGGCTTGCCGCCTTCGGTCTCTTCGCTTTCCCATTCGAGACTGCGCGAACCGCCGGTTGCCATCATCAGTTCGTGGCGGCGCTTGTTCAGCTCGGTCCCGGCATATTTCATCATGTTCGGCTGCGCTGGATGCGCCTTGCCGACCTTGATTTCATCGAGGAACTTCTCGCCCATCGCGCCATAAGCCAGCGCATCGACATCGAACATCGCGAGTTCGGCGCGCAGTACGGGATCGAGCTCGTCGCCGTTCTTGGCCGCATGGCGCGACATGGCCGCACCGATAGCGCTGGTGCGATCGCCGCCGCCAGCGCCAGAGATCATCTCACGCTCATGGCCGAGCAAATACTTCGCCACGTCCCAGCCGCGATTGATCTCGCCGACATAGGCAGGAAGACCTTCGCCATAGCTCTTGGGCACCTTCACATTGTCCATGAAGGTTTCACAGAAGGGCGAATTGCCGCTGATCAGCTTGATCGGCTTGGTCGAGGCGCCTTCGCTCTCCATGTCGAACAGCATGAAGGTGATGCCCTGATACTTGTTCTCCTTGTCCGTGCGGACAAGGCAGAAAATCCAATCGCACTGATCGGCGTAGGAGGTCCAGACCTTCTGGCCGTTGACGACCCAGTGATCGCCCTTGTCTTCGCCAAATGTCTGCAAGCTGACAAGATCGCTGCCCGAACCCGGTTCTGAATAGCCCTGACACCAGCGGATCTCACCGCGGGCGATCTGGCCAAGGAAGTGCACTTTCTGCTCTTCCGTACCGAAATGCAGCAAAGCTGGGCCAAGCATCCAGATGCCGAACGAGCTGAGCGGTGGACGCGCATTGATGCGGCTCATCTCCTGACGCAGCACCTTGGCTTCGGCAGGGTTCAGACCAGCGCCGCCATATTCCTTGGGCCATGCCGGAACGGTGTAGCCTTTGGCGAGGCATGCCTCGAACCACGCCTTTTGCGCGTCGTTCTTGAACTCAGCACGGCGACCGCCCCAATAGACGTCTTCTTCGTCACGCACGGGCTCGCGCATTTCGGCCGGGCAATTTACCTCAAGCCATGCGCGCGTCTCAGTACGGAATGTTTCCAGATCGGACATGGTGCCGACTCCTCTCTCAATAAGCTCCCACTTGACGCTAACGTTATGGTGATTTGCCCGGTGCCTGCAAGCACGGAAATGGGAGGTGCGCATGCCGTAGCGTCAGCCGGTTTACGTTGACGCACCCGTCAGTCCGCTTAGGTTGCAAATCGGGATTGAGAGAGGAAATGCTTGATGCGATTCTCTGGAAAGGTCGCTGTCGTCACGGGCGCAGCGTCGGGAATTGGGGCGGCCAGTGCACGGCTATTGGCGAGCGAAGGCGCGATCGTTTTTGCCAGCGATATTGATGATGAAGGCGGGCAAAAGCTCGCCTCCGAAAGCGATGGCGACATTCGTTTCAAGCATTGCGATGTCAGCGATCCCGCTTCGATCAAAGCGCTTATGGACGACGCCGCAGCAGAAGCGGGCGGCATCGACATTGTGCTCAACAACGCCGCTGCTGGCGGTGCACGACCTCCAATCGACGAGATCGAACCTGCCGAATGGGACGGGACGATGGACCTTGTGCTGCGTTCGGTCGCATTCGGCATTCGCTACGCCGCGCCGCATATGAAACAGCGCCCTGGCGCAAGCATCGTCAACATCTCTAGCGTCGCGGCAGTTGGCCCCGGATATTCACCAACGGCCTATGCCGTCGCGAAAGCTGGCGTACTGCATCTCACGAAATGCACGGCAACCGATCTCGCGCAGTTCGGAATTCGGGTAAATGCCATCCAGCCCGGCTTCATCAACACCAACATCTTCACTTCGTCGCTCGAGATTCCTGATGAGATGAAGAGCACCGCCAACGCGGCCATCGCGCAGATTTCCTCTAACACACAGCCGATCCGACGCGGCGGACAGCCGCAGGATATTGCCGAAGCCTTTGCCTATCTAGCGAGCGATGCCGCCAGCTTCGTCACCGGCACATCCATACTGGTGGATGGCGGGCTTACGGTCGGCCCCCGGCACAGCTGGGACCCGGAAGAACAAGGCATCCTGAGCGCGCTTGAATCTATGGAAGAGCAGGCGCGCGCTGCAGCGCGAACAGACGCCCAAACGAGCGGGGCGAACGCCGAATGAGCCGCATTCAGGGCAAGCTGCCGCTCAAGCTCAAACTGATCCATGGTTTCGGTGCAGTCGCCTTTGGCGTGAAAGACACCGGCTTCCAGTTTTTCCTGTTGTTCTTTTACAGTCAGGTGATGGGCATGGATGCGGGACTTGTCAGCCTCGCTCTGCTGTGCGCGCTTCTGATCGATGCAGTTGTTGATCCGATCCTCGGCAATCTCTCTGACCGGACCTACACTAAATGGGGCAGACGCTTGCCTTGGCTCTATGCAGCGCCAATTCCGCTTGCGATTGCATGGGTGATAATGTGGTCTCCACCGGGCGGCGAGGCGCCCACATTTCTAGGTTTACTGGGAATTGCGGTGGTCGTTCGCATTCTGCTGTCGGCCTGCGAAGTGCCATCAATCTCTCTGCTCCCCGAAATCACAAGCGACTATGACGAGCGGACGACCCTGTTCCGGTTCCGCTATATTTCCGGATGGCTTGGCGGCATATTGATGATGGTGCTTGCTTACACCGTGTTCATGGCGGGTGAGGACGGCCTGCTGAACAGGGAAGGCTACAGGGCATGGGCAGTAACCGGCGGCTGCCTGATTGTGCTGTCTGTGATGGGATCGGCCTGGGGTCAGCACAAGCTGGTTGCTCACCTCCCGGAAACAAAACCTGCGCCATTCACGATAAAGGCCTGTTTCGAGGAAATCTTCGAGGCATTCAGGGAGCGGGCTTTTCTGATCTTCGCTGCAGGCGGACTTGCGGCCTATATCAATCAAGGCCTGACTTTCTCGCTCACCAATTATCTAACGCTGTATGTCTGGCGCCTGGATACCGCGCAAATGCCCTTGCTGCCCGAAGGAGTGACTGCGCTGAGCCTTTATCCGCTCGCACTTTTCCTGTCAGCGATCCTGATGTTCTTTGTGGTCGGGCCGATGCACAAACATTTGGGAAAACCCAGAAGCGCGGCGCTTTCCGCGATTGGGACAATCATCTTCACGCTCGTTCCATACATGGCGCTTTATGCGGGGATCTGGCCACCGCTGAACACTGCCGTTTCTGGTCTTATGCTCCTTGGCTTGCTGATAATTGGCAACACGCTCGGGATCGTTGTGTTGATTTCGGCAAGCTCGATGATCGCGGAAATCGTCGAAGCCTATCTTGAGCGCACAGGCAGACGTGCAGAAGGCGCATTCTATTCGGGCAATTGGTTGATCCAGAAATGCGCGACCGGGCTTGGCATTTTCCTGACTGGTCAGGTCTTGTCCTTCATCAGTTTTTCGCGCGATGCCGCCCCCGGTGAAGTGCCTGAGGCAACTATCGGCAGCCTGATCCTGTTTTATGCGCTTGCAACATCAATGCTTATGGCAATCGCAGCATTCTGGCTGGCCCGCTTCCCGATCGATCGCGAGCAACACGAGGCCAGGGTTAGCGCTTTGACCGCCGCGAAGAGTTGAGCTGACAGGCATAAATGAGAGCTTGGCGCAGGTGGCACGCTCTGCCACGGTCTGCGCAACAGATTCGATTGCATTTCAGGACTTGAGAGAGGAACTCCCCCATGGATTTTGAACCCACCGAGCGCCAAGCCTATTGGCGCGACCGCGTGCGCGACTTCATCGAAACGCATGTCCGCCCGAACATAGGCACCTATTACGAACAGGATGCCGAAGGTGATCGCTGGAAAGTCATCCAGATCATCGAGGACAAGAAGAAGCTGGCGAAGGAAGCCGGCATCTGGAACCTGTTTATGCCCCCGCGCAATGACAGCCACCACCATGTCGACGACACATTCGAATTCGACGGCCCCGGCCTGACAAACCTCGAATACGCGCTCTGCGCCGAGGAAATGGGCCGCATCGGCTGGGCCAGCGAAGTCTTCAACTGCTCCGCACCCGACACCGGCAATATGGAAGTGTTCCACCGCTACGGCACGCGCGAGCAGAAGGAAGAGTGGCTCAACCCGATCATGAATGGTGAGATTCGCTCCGCCTTCCTGATGACCGAACCGTTCACCGCTTCGTCTGACGCGACCAATATCGAAACCCGCATCGAGCGGGATGGCGACGAGTACGTCATCAATGGCCGCAAATGGTGGTCTTCGGGTCTCGGCGATCCGCGCTGCAAAGTGTCGATTGTGATGGGCAAGACCGATTTCGAAGCCAAGCGCCATGCGCAGCAATCAATGGTGCTGATGCCCAACGATGCGCCGGGCGTGAACATCATCCGTCACCTGCCCGTGTTCGGCTACGACGATGCGCCCCACGGCCATATGGAAGTCGAGATGAAGGACGTTCGCGTCCCTGTCTCCAACATGCTGCTGGGCGAAGGACGCGGTTTCGAGATCGCACAGGGTCGCCTCGGCCCAGGCCGGATCCACCACTGCATGCGCACCATCGGCGTTGCCGAAGAAGCGCTGGAGAAGATGTGCAAGCGCCTGCAAGAACGCGAAGCCTTCGGCAAGCCGATCTACAAGCATTCGGTTTGGGAAGAGCGCGTTGCCCGTGCCCGCATCGATATCGACATGACCCGTCTGCTGTGCCTGAAAGCGGCCGATATGATGGACAAGGTCGGCAACAAATCTGCCAAGCAGGAAATCGCGATGATCAAGGTTCAGGCGCCGAACATGGCCCTGAAAATCATCGACGATGCGATCCAGGCCCATGGCGGCGGCGGCGTTTCGAACGATTACGGCCTCGCCAGCGCCTATGCGCACCAGCGCACTTTGCGCCTCGCCGATGGTCCGGACGAAGTCCACGCCCGCTCAATCGCGCGCATGGAATTCGGCAAGCACATCCCGCAGGAAGGGCCAACAGCCAACGCCCTTCGCGGCGGAGCGGGTGGCGCGGCCAATGACGGCGGAGCGTTCAGTTCCGGCGACATGGGCGTAGCGCGCTAAACACGCAAAAGCTCTAGGGAGAGGGAGCCAAGCATGGCGAAAGCAGCAATCCTGGAAACTCCGGGCGAAGGGCTAGTGATCGGAGACGTCGAGTACTCCGATCCGGCCCCGCACGAAGTGCTGATCGACACCAAGGCCTGCGGGCTTTGCCATTCGGACTTGCACTTTATCGACGGAGCCTACCCCCACCCGCTTCCGGCTGTACCTGGCCACGAAGCGGCAGGCGTGGTGCGCGCGGTCGGCAGTGAAGTGCGCTCAGTGAAACCGGGCGATCACGTTGTCTCGTGTCTGTCGGCGTTCTGCGGCCAGTGCGAGTTCTGCGTGACCGGGCGGATGTCGCTGTGCCTGGGTGCAGCCACTCGTCGGGGCAAAGGCGATGCGCCGCGCATGACCCGCGCCGATGGTTCGCCGATCAACCAGATGCTCAACCTCTCCTCTTTGAGTGAGCAGATGCTGATCCACGAAAACGCCTGCGTTTCGATCGACAAGGACATGCCGATGGATCGCGCGGCTGTGATCGGTTGTGCGGTGACCACCGGTGCTGGCACGATCTTCAACGCCTGCTCCGTGACACCCGGCGAAACCGTACTGGTCGTCGGTTGTGGCGGCGTTGGCCTCGCTGCGATCAACTCGGCCAAGATTGCGGGTGCGGGCAAGGTGATCGCCGCCGATCCGCTGCCGGAGAAACGCGCGCTGGCGGAAGCATTGGGCGCGACGCACACAGTGGACGCCCTTGCCGATGATGCAGCCGCGCAGATCCTTGAGATTTCCGGTGGCGGTGTCGATTACGGGATCGAAGCGGTTGGTCGTCAGGCAGCAGCAGATCTTGCGGTGGCCTCGCTAAGGCGCGGCGGGACGGCTGTGATCCTCGGCATGATGCCGCTCGATTGCAAAGTCGGCCTGTCGGCGATGGACCTGCTCAGCGGTAAGAAGCTGATGGGCGCAATCATGGGCGGCAACCACTTCCCGGTCGACCTCCCTCGCCTCGTCGATTTCTATATGCGCGGCTTGCTCGATCTCGACACAATCATTGCGGAGCGCATTTCGCTCGACGACGTGAATGCAGGCTTTGACAAGATGCGCGAGGGTCATTCGGCGCGCAGCGTGGTGGTATTTGACTGATGGCTAAGAACGAAAGCGGCATGCCCGACATCGACTTCGACAAGGAAATGGTCGGCACGGTCGAAGTGCCAGACGCGGACAAGCTCGATCTTGAGAAACTGACGACATGGTTTGAAGCCAATGTCGAAGGCTTTGAAGGGCCGATCAGCTACACGAAATTCAAGGGCGGGCAATCGAACCCGACCTATAAGATTGAAACGCCCGGTGCGAACTACGTGCTGCGCCGTCAGCCATTCGGCAAGTTATTGCCAAGCGCGCACGCGGTTGACCGCGAATACAAAGCTATGACCGGCCTGCATCCCACCGGCTTTCCGGTACCAAAGACATACGGACTTTGCGAAGACCCCGACGTGCTCGGATCGAAGTTCTTCGTGATGAGCATGGCCGATGGCCGCTCGCTCTGGAATGGCGCATTGCCCGGGTGCACGCCGGAGGAGCGCCGCGAGCTCTACAACGCGCTGATCGATACCATCGCCGATATGCATCTCAACAAGCCGGACGAAATCGGCCTTGGCGATTATGGCAAGCCAACCGACTATTGTGCGCGGCAAATCTCGCGCTGGTCGAAGCAGTACAAGCTGTCCGAAACAGAGCACATGCCCAAGATGGAGCGGCTGATCGAATGGCTGCCGGAAACCATTCCGCCGCAGCACGAAAGCAGCGTTGTTCACGGTGATTACCGGCTCGACAATGTGATCTTTCACAAGACCGAAAACCGGATCATCGCGGTGCTCGATTGGGAGCTTTCGACACTCGGCGATCCGATTGCCGATTTCAGCTATCTGATGCTCAACTGGTTCCAGCCTGCCGATGGGCGTGCGGGATTGCTCGGTCTTGATCTGCCGGAACTCGGCATTCCGACAGTCGAGGAAGCGGTCGAACGTTATGTCGCGCGCACTGGCTATCCGGTGCCGCCGATGGACTGGTACTTCGCCTACAACCTGTTCCGGCTCGCAGGGATCATGCAGGGCATCAAGAAGCGCGTCATCGATGGCACCGCTTCATCTGCGCACGCCAAGTCAATGAGCGACCGGGTACTGCCGCTGGTCGAACGCGCGTATATGTTCGCGCGCGACGCCGGGATGCCCGAGTAAGCTCTAGAACGAAGCGTTGAAGCCGACTAGCACGCCCGTATCGGCGGGTGCGTTGGCGAAGTGTCCCGGTTGATGCCGGTAGAAGAAGCTCGCATTTGCGTAGCCGAATAGCAGTGGCGAGCCCCACGCCAGCTCGCCCATGATTTCGCGACCCTCGGGCGAGAGCGAGAGGGTCTGGCGTCCGATGATCGGGCTTTCGGTTGCGTAATCGTATGCCACTGGCAAGTCGAGGGCGAGCGTACCTCCGCTGACACGAAGGGGCTGACTCAGGCGCAAGCCAATACTGTCGCCTGATGCGAATGTGCTGCGCTTCGTCAGGTCTAGCGACCATGCTTCACTGAACAATTGCGACCCGTCGCCTATCAGTGAACCACCACGCGGGCGGGTCAGTCCGCCTCGCAAGGCCGCGCTGATACGCCAATTCCGTGCGAAGGAATGCGCAGCCTGCGCGTCGACGAAAAGCGTGTCAGCCCCTTGTAGCCCGAACGCCGAGTTGAAGTGCGCGCCAAGTAATGTGTTGTCTTCGGTCAACCACGTCGCTGACAGCACTGTGTCCAGCCCGCCAAACGCTCTGTCCGCAGCCAAACTGAAGCTCGAAGTTGGTCGTCGTTCACGCAATCCAAACACAACGTCGCCCGCGCGGCGCCTGTCCCCTAACCAGGCGCGTCCGCGCTCAGCTGAAACTGTCAGACCCCACGGGCCGACCGTGTGCCGGGCTGCAAAGGCAATCTCGCTGCTGTCGAGGAATCCAGCATCGCTGCCCGCTTGGGGCCCAATGGCGAAGGCAGGTCGGTCTGCGCCTTGCAGTTGCCCGACGAGCCCCTTCGCTCCCTGCGAAATCGCAAAGCCCAGCTGTAAATCGGGTGCCACGCGCGCTGCAACGCGGGCGGCCAACACGCGTGCGCCATCAGCTTCATCGGGCGTCAGTTGCAGATTGCCGGTCCAATTCAGCCCCGCAGCACGCTGCCCCTCGCCTATCGTTACGGCGGCGGCGAAACCGCCGCCTGAAACCGAGCGGTTGATCCCGGCCCGCTCAACCGCGCCTCGCAAACGCTGAAGCTGCGCTGCATTTCGGGCGTTGCCGCCCAACGCGACATTGTAGGCCCGGTCATAGCTATCGAGCACCGTCGTGTTGATCTGCGCGCCGCTTAGAGCATCACCCATCGCTGCAGACCCGAGCGCAAAATCGTCCGCCAGAGCCAGTGCCGTCCCAGTACCCGCCACAGTGGTCGTCCCCTGCGGTGCAATGGCGGCGGCGATGTCGAGAATACCGGTTCCGAAGACCGCATCGTCGCCAGTCGTCCCGGCATCGCGCGCCGTATCGAGCAGGATCTCGACGATTTCATTGGCCGTCAGGTTTGGAAAAGCCTGGGCCAGAATTGCGACCGCCCCCGCCACCTGCGGAGCGGCAAAACTGGTGCCGGAAAACAACGTTACAAATTGATCGCCGCCGATCGTTTCAACGAACACTTCGCCGTTGTCGTAGACGCAGCAAATGCGATCTCCGCGCGCCGAAATATACGATCCAGCAAAGTTTCCGGCGCGATTGCTGAACCCGGAGGCGTCGCCATTGGCGTCGACCGAGCCGACGATTATGACATTGCCATTGCCCGCCTGCAGGATGCTTGAAGCAAACGGGTCGGGTTGATCAGGGTCGATGCCGGGCTCCGATCCATCGCCGCCATTGCCTGCTGCCACGACAACCACAATCCCGGCATTCGCGGCACGGCCAATCGCATTGAGCAACACTTGCGAGGCAGCGCCGCCGCCGAGACTAAGATTGACGACTGTGGCACCGTTGTTGACTGCCAAATCGACACCAGCAGCGATATCGCTATCTGCAAACACACACCCAAGCGTGGCATCTTGCGGAGTGTCTGCACCGCACGAACCCGGTTGATCCGCCCGAGCCGATAGGATCTGCGCATCGAATGCGATGCCAAGCACACCGTCATCATTGCGAGCGGCGGCCGCGACGAGGGCGACGTTTGTTCCGTGATCGTCTTCAGGATCAATCCCGCGATTGCCCGCGACGTCGGCAGAATTCGGGTGGACGCGTCCCGCAAATTCGGGGCTGTCGCTGTCAATGCCGGTGTCGACCACCGCGATGATCTCGCCATCGCCAGTGAAGTTTTCCGTCCATGCCGCATCGGCACCGTGAAATTCGGGTCCATCGGACCGACGAAACTCGGCAGTGTCGAAATTCGTTGGCGGAGGAGGTGGTGGAGGCGGAGGCGGAGGGGGCGGCGGGGGTGGAGGTGGCGGTGCCGCAATCGGACCAGGATTCACACCGCCTCCCCCGCCCCCGCACGCAGTCAGTGCAGCGCACGCGACGCTCGCCGCAACCACCTTCCAGGTGATAGGAGCGCGCGGATCATTCGCGACGGGAACAACCTTCTGGGAATGCAGCGTGGGGGTTTTGGGCATATGGTCCATCCTTACATCACCCCTTGGCATCGATTCATACGCACATGGTTATCGCGATTACAAGGGATTGCCCGTGGGTCAGGTGCAACTTTGCGTTAACGCGCTCAGCGGCCTTGCCGCGCTTGTCGCACCCCGCTAGCAGCGCGAGCGCAACCACGCGGGCGTCGATTTGTTCGCGTGCCATTCTTGGCCTGTCGCCGGAGGAACTATGACCGACACCCTTATCGCCGAAATCGAAGCCGCTTGGGAAACACGAGGTGAGATCACGCCGGGCAGCGAAGTTCGTCATGCCGTCAGCGACGCGCTGGCACTGCTCGACAATGGCGAAGCGCGCGTTGCCGAGCCCGATGGGAGCGGCGGTTGGCGTGTCAATCAGTGGCTGAAGAAAGCGGTGCTGCTGTCATTCCGGCTCAAAGACAACCGGGTGATGGAGAACGCATCGGGCGGCGCACCGGCTTTCGATAAGGTATCGACGAAATTTGCCGGATGGGGTGATAATCGTTTCAGAGAAGCTGGCTTTCGCGTGGTGCCCGGTGCCGTGGTGAGGCGCGGCAGCTTTATCGGCAAAGACGCTGTGTTGATGCCGAGCTTCGTCAATATCGGCGCCTATGTCGGTGAGGGCACCATGGTCGACACTTGGGCAACTGTCGGCTCGTGCGCGCAGATTGGCAAAAACGTCCACATTTCGGGCGGTGCCGGGATCGGCGGCGTGCTCGAACCTTTGCAGGCGGAGCCGGTGATCATTGGCGATGGTGCGTTCATCGGAGCGCGCAGCGAAGTCGCCGAAGGCGTGCGCGTGGGCGAAGGCGCCGTGCTTTCGATGGGCGTTTACCTCGGAGCGTCGACCAAGATCGTCGATCGCGCGACAGGCGAAGTCCACATGGGCGAAGTGCCGCCCTACGCTGTGGTTGTGCCCGGATCGCTGCCGGGCAAGCCACTACCCGACGGGACACCTGGGCCGTCGCTCTATTGCGCAGTGATCGTGAAAACCGTCGATGCTCAAACGCGGTCCAAGACTGGCATTAACGACCTGCTGCGCGATTGATTGGGCAAGAGATTTCCCAATCCTTCTCGGAACGAGTACACTGCCTTTCCGTTAGCATCCCATAGGGAAAACACCGGAGGGACTATGACCGACCAAGACGAAGCCATTCACATCGAAGACGACGATGCACGCGCTGCGAGCACGCCGGGCATTCTTCGCTATGTTCTCGGCATCAGCCTGTTCCTCGCGGTGATCGCGATGAGCCTAGTCTGGATTATTCCAGCGCTTTATGGCTGATCACTCTCCGTCGCCGGTTGGGATCAAAGACTCAATCGGCGGCTGACTGGTGACGCTAGCGGCGTATTGTTCGGCCTGACGCAGCACGCGAATTGCGTTGCGGCTGGAGATCAGTTCCAACTCGACTTGCGAGTAGCCACGCCGGGCGAGTTCTTCGAACAGCGCAGGATAGCCGCTGGTGTCTTCGAAACCGACGGGGCCAGTCGGCATACCATCGAAATCGGCGCCAATCCCGATGGATTCCACACCAGCATTCTCGCGAATATGATCGATGTGGTCGGCCATGTGGCTGACCATGGTTTGTGGTTCGGGGTTTTCAGCGTCCCAAGCATCCATCGCCGCCTTCACGACATCCGGCTGCCCTTGAAACAGCGATTTCTGCTTGGCCTCAAGCGCTTCCCGCTCGGCATACCACTGCCGGCGCTCGTCATTCAGGAAGCCGGGTAGCGCCACGACCATCACGATCCCGCCATTTTCGGGCAGGCGCTGGAGCACGCTGTCGGGTACATTGCGCGCATGGCCATTGATCGCGCGCGCGCCCGAGTGGCTGAAAATAACCGGAGCCTGCGCAACATCCAGCGTGTCCATCATGGCCGCTTCACTGACATGGCTTAGGTCGACCAGCATGCCGATGCGGTTCATTTCGCGGATCACATCCTTGCCGAAATCGGTCAGACCATCGTGCTCGGGCGTATCGGTCGCGCTATCGGCCCAAGGTGTGTTCTTCGAATGCGTAATCGTCATGTAACGCGCGCCCAGTGCGTACATCTGGCGCAGCACCGCGAGGCTTGATCCGATCGAGTGGCCACCTTCCATACCGAGCAACGATGCGACCTCGCCATTCGCCATCGCGCGCTCAACCTCATCGGCGGTCTCGGCGTAGCGCAGGCTGCCCGGATAGCGCGCAATCAAGCGCTTCATCACGTCGATCTGCTCCACCGTCATCTGCACCGCCTCCGGCTCGCTAAGGCTGACGGGCACGTAGACCGACCAATATTGCGCGCCCACTTTCCCTTCGGCGAGGCGCGGAATGTCGGTATGCATCACGCGGCCTTCCGGATGGGTTTCGCCGGTACCGGTCGTGTCGAAGAAATCGAAGTCGTTAATCTGGTTGTCAAATCGCGCGCGCAGCTGGATCGGCACGTCGTTGTGGCCGTCGAATATGGGAGCCGCTTCAAGTGCTGCGGTCGCCGTGATCACCGCTGGGTCGGTCTCAACCACTGGGGCGATGTCTTCCTCCACGCTTTGCGCGGCTAACGGAGTGGCCAGACAGGCGGCGATGGCGACAAGCGAAGTGGCGAAACGTTGCATGATGATCGAAACTCCCAGTAGGGCGGCGACAAAGGGGATGTGTTGTGAAACAGACCGATAGCGCGCGCGCACTGATCGAACAATTGGAACTCGCACCTCATCCTGAAGGCGGATGGTATCGGGAGACGTGGCGCAGCGATGAAGAGGCGTCTGGCCGGGCGAAGGGTACCGCGATCCTGTTCTTGCTGACGTCAGATCAGCGATCGCACTGGCACCGGGTTGATGCGGATGAACTATGGTTCTGGCAGAGCGGCGATCCGCTCGATTTGTTGATTGCCGATGACGATGCCGGACCCGTCAAGAGCATCACCCTTGGCAGAGATGTCACGTCAGGTCAGAGTTTGCAGGGCCTCGTTCCGACCGGAGCTTGGCAAGCAGCCGAGCCATCCCCGCCAAGCGAAAAGGCCGCCGGCTACACACTCGTTTCCTGCGTGGTGGTACCTGGCTTTGAATTCGCTGGGTTCGAGCTTGCTGCGCCGGGCTGGAGCCCGGGCGCGTGATCAAATCCGGTTTGCGGATATTGCTGGCGGCATTCTACGCCTTCGCAGGGTATGCGCATATTGTGAGGCCGGAGCCGTTCCTGACGATCACACCCGACTGGGTGCCCTATCCTGAGGCGGTGATCTTTTGGACCGGCATTGCAGAGGTTGCCGGTGCTATTGCTCTCGTACAACCGTTCTCAATGAAGCTGCGTCAAGCCGGAGGCGTGGGTCTCGCCCTCTATGCGCTGTGTGTCTGGCCGGCGAACATCAATCATTTCGCGATAGATATGGCGCGCGAGGATGGCGGGTTGGGCCTCGTCTATCATGTGCCGCGCATGATCGCTCAGCCACTGTTGATCTGGCTCGCGCTATGGGTTGGTGGCGTGATCAAAAAGCCATGACATCTGACGCCGAAAGCGCGATCATCGAATTGCTCGATCAGCGCGGGGCAGGAAAGACGATCTGTCCGAGCGAAGCGGCACGGAGCTTAGCTCACGGCAGTGGCAACTGGCGCGAGCATATGGATGGGGTCCACAAAGCTGTCGACACGATGGTCGAAGCCGGGTCGATTACCCTATCGCGGAAAGGAAAAGCGACCAGCCGGCGGCGCGGGCCATATCGCATCGCGCGCCGCCAGCCGACCTGATGTGCTTCACCTGAACTTAGGTGAGGTGCTTTGAAACAGCAGCAGTCATCTTGAACATGGAGATCTGGTCCTTGCCGATCACCGCGCCAAGCTTCGCATCAGGATTGATCTGACGCTTGTCTTTGCTGTCCTGAAGGCTGTTCGCCTTGATGTATTCCCAGACCTTTGAGGTCACCTGAGCGCGAGTCATCGGACCTTTGCCGATCACTGCTTCGAGTTCACCCGAAAGTTGCACCGGTTTCTGCAGTGCGTTGGTTTTTCCAGCCATGATATTCTCCCTTGTAGTTCTGGCAGGTTAGTCGAGATCTTCGTCATCCCATGCCTCATCATCACCAGCCGTGCCGGTGAACGGAGCGGTTAGTACCGCGCAGCCCATGACATTGCCTTCGAGTGTCTTGATGAGATCGGCCCGGCTTGCGCCCGGCATGAGAGTGAGTGGAAGGTCGGTTGCAAAAATCTGAAACACATAGTGCCGCGTTTCGCCTTCGGGCGGATCGGGCAAAAGCCATTCCGAGTTGCCTTGAGCATTCTTACCCGTGCGCGGCGGGACTTCTCCTTCGAGGAGCTTACCGCGCTGTCCGGCGAGGCCCCATACCAGCCAATGGCACTGCGGCTCATCACCAGCGGTCGTCGCGTCCTCGACAATTACGATCAGCTCCTGCGCGCCAGGCGGCGGTGCCGTCCATTCCAGCGGCGGCGCGACAGCGTCTTCTTCTTTCGCGGTAAAGCACGGATCGAGTTCTTCGCCGCTATCGAACGCAGGGCTGCTTAAAGCAAAGCCTCCGCGCCCAAACGAGCGCGCATCACCAAGGCTCGCAATCGCGAGGCCTCCGTGGCGCGCGGCTGCGGGCAGCTTCGAAGAGAGCCAATCGGGCAGTTCAGGCATGATTCTGTCGTCTCATGATGGGGCGACGCTAGTCCCTTCCCCGGCGAGAAACGAGGGACGCCCAAGGAATTTGCCCCGGATTCTGCGGAAAACCCGACGAAAATCGTGTAAATTCAGCCACGGTCCATCGGGAATGGGGTGATTGTGGATGCAAATTCTTGCTCAGCAGCCCGTCGGCGGGCATGTTTTGCCTGAATTTGTCGCATACCAAAAACGGAATATCCGGAGTCGCACCCCCATGAAAATCGGCCGCACAACGCTTTCTGCAACCCTTGCCCTTGCGCTTGTCGCATGTGGAGGTGGTGGTGGAGGATCCAATGCACCTCCCACGCAAGGCGGCCCGACCCCAACTCCAACCCCGACCACCGCAGCCTGCGCAATCTCGGAACAGATCGACTTTGCGGATCGCGTGCTGGACGAATGGTATCTATTTCCAAACCTGCTCGACAATTCGGCCAATGCCGCAAGCTTCAGTGATGTTCAGTCATTCCTGGATGCTCGTGTTGCGCCAGCTCGCGCGCAATCCTTTGACAAGGGTTTCACCTTTGCGACCTCGATCCAGGCCGAAAACGATCTGATCAATTCAGGGGCGAGCGCCGGCTTCGGCATTCGTCTGGCCTATGACACGGTCAATAATAGAGTTTTCCTGCTCGAAGCATTCGAGAACGCCAATGGCTTTGCCGCCGGGATGGACCGCGGCACGGAATTGCTCGCGATCGGAACCTCCAGCGCGAATCTGCAGACGATTAGCTCGCTGATGGCGTCAGGCGGACCTCAGGCGGTCGTGAACGCGCTGGGCCCGTCGAATGCCGGTGTTTCGCGCGTGATCCGCTTCGCGCAGCTTGGCGGCAATGTGATCGAGACCACAGTTACCAAGACCGATTTCGCGCTCGATCCGATATCGGACCGCTATGGTACCTTGATCCTCGACGACGGCGGCAAGAAAGTCGGCTACCTCAATCTGCGCACATTCATTGTCTCCGACGCAGCCGATCAGCTTCGCGCTGCCTTCGGTGAGTTCGGACGCGAAGGTGTCACCGAGTTGATCCTCGATCTGCGCTACAATGGCGGCGGATTGGTAAGCGTTGCGGACACGATGGGCGATCTGATGGGACAGGGCCGTGTCGGTCAGTTGTGGAGCGAGACTGTGCTGCGCGCGTCGAAGTCATCGGAGAACTCTTCCGAGCTGTTCGAAAACGAAGTCAACGCGATTCAACCGACCAAGATCGCAGTGATCGGCACGCGCAGCACAGCTTCGGCTAGCGAGCTCGTGACCAATTCAATGATACCCTATGTCGGCAACGGCATGGCTCTGATCGGTTCGAACACGTCGGGCAAGCCTGTCGGCCAGTTCGGATTCGACCTCGCCGCCTGCGATCTGCGCGTGCGCGCAGTGACCTTCCAGACGCTGAACGCTGACGGCAACGGCGAGTACTTCACGGGCCTTGCCAGCGTGATGCCAAATACGTGCCGTGCCGACGACGACATCACGAAAGCGTTCGGCGATCCGACTGAGGATTCCATCCGGGTCGCGCTCGACTTCCTTGGTGGGCGGACATGCGCCGCTCCGATTAGTGGCGGTGCGGGCCAAACGGCGCAAAGCGTCGGCGGGCGCGAGGTTCTCCAACCGACGCGTCCTAACGCGGCGCAGTACGAGATCCCCGGATTGTACTAAGAGCGGCTTCGACCGCGATCAGTCGGCAGACAGTCCAGCGCCTGGCGATCCCGGACCAGCCGATGCGACAACAGCGGTCGAAATGACGTATTCGGCAGCGGCGGGCTTGGCGATCAGCTGAGCGTGCAGCTGACGAATGCGTTCATTGTGTCTGTCGAGATCACCGGAATGTAGCACGTATGGGATTTTCCGGCGATCCAATTCTTGGGCGACCGGAAAACACGTATGCCCTTGTCCCAGTGACACATCGAGCACCGCGACATCGATGGCATCGCCGCAGTCCGCAAGCAGATCGAGCGCCGCCTCGCATGTCGTTGTCGAATGCACGGTGTAACCCTGATCCTCAGCCGCAAACTCAAGATCCATCAGGATCAGCGGCTCATCTTCGAGCAAGAGGATGGTAAGCTTGTCCGCCATCACTCTTTTCGCGTCGGCAGCGAGATTGTCGCTGTCAGGCCGTTTCCATTCCACTGACGATCAATCGAGCCTTGCCCGGCTGCGAGGAGCCGGTCGACGATTGCCGTACCTGTTCCAGCCATGATCGCATCGGGATCGACACGTGGCCCTCCTTCTTCGGCCCATGTTATGACCAAGGCAGATTCATCGTCCGTGGTCTGCCAATCGACCACGATTTTGCCGTTTTCGTTCGCCCACGCGCCGTGTTTGGTCGCATTCGCGGCCAGTTCGTGCAGGATCAGGCCTACGATCGAGATGGCAGTGAACGGCATGCGCACGTTCTCGCCTTTGAAGATCAGGCGCTCCTCATCGCGGTCATACGGCAGCAACACCGCCTTGATCGCTTCGCCGATTTCGATGCTGCCGCTTGAAGCGTCGTCGAGTGTGGTCTCATAAGCGCGGCCCAAGGCCTGAATGCGCGAATTGATCTCACCCGCCTCGCCTTGAATGCCGCGAACCCGGCCCGTCACATTGACGATGCCAGATATCACCGCGAACATATTTTTCATGCGGTGCGAAAGCTCACGCGCCATCTCTTTGGCGTGGCGCTCTTCGGCTCGCGCGGCGCGGACGTCGGACACGTCCCACTGACTTCCGAAGAAGTAAACGAGTTCGCCTTTGTCATTGTAGATCGGACCAAGGTGCAGCGCGTTCCAGAACGTCGTGCCGTTCTTGCGGTAGTTCAGCATCTCAACCACCACGACGTCTTCGTTGGCGATCGCCTCGCGAATGCGCGCCACCGGCTCCGGATCGGTCTTCGGGCCTTGAAGGAACCGGCAGTTGCGGCCCAGGGTTTCTTCCTCGGAATAGCCGGTCAGCCGCCGAAACGCGCGGTTCGCAAAGACAATGGGCAGATCGGGTTTATGCGGGTCGCACAGCGTGATCGCCATGCGCGTTTGCGCCATCGCCTGTTCAAACAGGACACCTGAAGCGCCAGAAAACTGGTCACTCGTATTGCCCGCTCGAAAGCGATCGGGTGCATCGTCGAACCGCAAGGAGGCCTGGTCGGACCTCCTCCGGTCATTCTCGTCGTCGGTATTCACTGTTACCTGCTTTCCCGCCGCTCACTCCGATTTAGGGGAGAGTGCCGGCGGTTGATATGTCGTTACCTGCTAAACGGAGCGACGCACTGCGCGTTCCGAAAAACTGGGCTTTCGACACGAAATTGGAAGCAAGTATCCGAGTTTCCTAGTGTTTATTTTGCAACTCATTTGCAATCTTTGCAGGCCAGATCGACTGTCAAAGCAAACGAACTCGATCTCACTCAAAGCCCGTCGGGCACAGTTTCAAATCCGGGGATGTCGCCCAACCCGATCCAGTCCTGCTTGCTCTTGGTATAGCAATGGAATGCCGGCTTCAGGTTTGACGTGTCGTCGAGCGTGCCTGCCTTCACAAACATGACACCTTTTGGCTCATCGACCAATGTGAAGACCGGCGATCCACATTCGGGACAGAACTGCCGCCGAACAGTCGCGCCGCTATCACCGGTGTCGTTGTACGTTTTGAGCTCTCCCGTGAAGCTCACCGCATCTTCTGGAACGCCCACGATGACGGAAAGCGCAGTGCCGGCCTGTCGCTGGCAGTTCTTGCAATGGCACGTCACGCACATCAGCGGCTCAGCTGCCACCGTGTAGCGCACTGCTCCGCAAAGACATCCACCTGTTTGTTCCATGCTGCGTTCCTTGTCGTGCGGGGCGGTTATCGCCCGCTGCTGCGTGTCAGAAGAAATGCCAAAAAGCCGAGCGCGAACACAACGTCCAGAACCAAGACTCCAGCAATCAGTGGCTCACCACCCTCTCCAAATGTCTCTGGCCCCAGAAGCGCAACCACACCCAGTTTGCCGATGACACCGGCCCACAGCACGGGAGCAAAACGCAGCGGGTCACGCGCGACCAACAAGTAGATCACGCCCATACTGAAAACCAGGAGGCCGATGATGCGCGCGTCGATCGTGGCTTCGGGCGATAGCATGCCCGCGAGACCGACAAGAAAATTGAACACGGTTGCCGCCCAGAAGAAGCCGCGCCACCCTTTGCCGACGGTCTCGTCACCGCCCAACTGCATGCCGATCTGTGATGCGTTCATGATGCCTCCTCACCGGTAAATGGCTGACTATCCGTGTAGCCGCAGCCAAGCAGCGTAGCCTCGCCCCATGATATAGTCGCGGTGAACGGGTAGGACCGATCGCTCATGCCGTCGCTGCAATCGCCCGGCGTGATCGCGATCTGGAGCGGTTCGTCTTTCAGCTCGCCCGAATATCCCAGCCCGTTATTCCCGGCGAAGCGGGTCACCGTGATGCCGACCCCGTCGAGATCCTCTGGCGAGGTGAATTCTGCGGCCTCGCCCGAAATCTCGAAGCTCCAAAAGGGCTCCGTGCCCAGCAGATGCAAAGTCTCGTCCTCGGCGATTCCGTCATAGGGTTCAGGATTGTTGCTGATCGAGTCTCCCTGAGCGCACCCAGCAAGCAAGATGGCAGCAGCAACACCGCTACATTTCGCAAATCGAGCGATCATGACTTCCCTTCCCTCAACGCGGCTGATCCTACCGTGCAGTCTACTCAAACGCAAAAGGCGGACCTCGCCAGAGGCCCGCCTTCGCAAATGTAGATAGGTCGTGCTGCGCTTACTGCGGCATCAGAACCGTGTCGATCACGTGGACCAAACCGTTCGACGCTTCGACATCGGTGGCGGTCACGGTCGAGGTGTTGCCGGCTGCGTCGGTCAGTACAACTGCGCCGTCGACCGCGGATGCAGTGAAGGTTCCGCCGCCAACGGTTGTCACCGTGTAGCCACCTTCACCAGCTTCTTCGATCGCTGCGGTAAGTGTGCCGGCGTCGATTGAGCCTGCGACGACGTGGTACTGCAGAATCGCACCAAGCGTTTCGGTGTCATTGGTGGTCAGCTCGGTCAGCGTCGCTTCGTCAATCTTGCCAAACGCATCATTGGTCGGCGCGAAGACGGTGAACGGACCTTCGCCCGACAGTGTGTCACCGAGGCCAGCTGCGGTCACGGCAGCAACGAGGGTAGAGAAGGTTTCGTCGCCCTGTGCGACTTCGACAATTGTGCCGTCTGCGGTCGCTTCTTCGGCAATTGCGGTTTCATCGGCGGTGGTGTCATCGGTCGCTTCGCCGCCGCATGCAGCAAGCGAAAGCGCGATGGCCGAGACAACTGAGAGTTTGAGGGTGTTCATGGCAAATCCTTGGAATTGGTTGATTTTTAAGTGCGAGGTTTGGGTCGCGAGGACACGGTAGTAAAGCGCGGCCTCTGTACATATACGAATGCATCGTCCCGCCGGATGTTCCGAAAGATATGTCTTGCACGTGAAACATAATTGCGCACTCCAGCTTCGTTCGGGGGAACCGTAAAGCCCAGCTCTGGTTGCTACTGCATGCACTTTGACGCGACCCGTGAAGCCGGTCTTGCCCGCCTCGCCGAATTCCTCCCGCGCGCCGGACGCGCCTATGCCAACAATCGCAATCATGACGATGGGGTCGAGCGAACCAATGTGTCGCAGCTCTCCCCTTGGCTCCATGCCGGGTTACTGAGCGAAGCGGAAGTGGTGGACGCAGTGTTGGCTCAGCACAGCCCTGGTGCAGCCGAAAAGTTCATCGCCGAGGTTTTTTGGCGGGTCTACTTCAAAGGCTATCTCGAACAGCGGCCAGCCATTTGGGATGATTATTGCGAAGGGCGCGATGCGGCACTCTCCGCGCTCAAGGGCAATACTGGCCTGACCACCGCCTACACCAAGGCTGTTGAGGGTCGGACCGGGATTGAAGCGTTCGATCACTGGGCCCGCGAACTTGTCGAAACCGGATACCTCCACAATCACGCAAGGATGTGGTTTGCGAGCATCTGGATCTTTACGCTCAAGCTTGATTGGCAGCTTGGCGCGGATTTCTTTCTTCGGCACCTGATCGATGGGGATGCTGCGTCGAACACGCTAAGTTGGCGTTGGGTCGGCGGACTGCACACCAAGGGCAAGACATATCTTGCGCGGCCCGACAACATCGCGCGCTACACCGCCAATCATCCCGATGGACCGTTCGCTGCGGATGGCCTTTCCGACGACGCTCTGCACCTTGAAGAAGGTCACGAGTATAGTCGGCAACAGCTCGACCTGCCTGGTGCTCCGCCTTCCAGCATGTTCGACAAACCCTACGCGCTGCTATTGCACGATGAAGCCGCCAGCCATGTGCCGCTCGACCTGCCAAGCCCTCCGACACTCGTAATTGGCGCGGCCCGGCCAGAGGCTCGTTCGTCCGGTGAGATAGGTGCTGATGCGCGCGTATTTGCCAATGGTGCCGTGCAGAGCGGGATGGAAGAAGCTGCAGCCGCTTTTGGATGTCCGGCACGCCCATGGCCGGCCGAAACCAAGCTCGCCGATATCATCGCGCATGACGGGATCGAGCGCATCGCCGTCCCCTACCTGCCAACTGGCTGGACCCGTGATGCGTTGATGCCGGAACTCGCGCCGATGAGCGATGCTGGCCGGACCGTCTTCCTGCTCGACGATCTGAACCGAGCGACCTGGCCACATGCCAGAGCCGGGTTCTTCGGAGTGAAGAAGAAGATCGACGGCGTGCTAAGCGAACTTGGCATTGCCGGGACCCGCGACGAGGCACAGTCCGCGCTCCCACTCGGCTAGTCGATACTCACCGGCCCGCCGCCCGCACCACCGCATGCTGTATTCTGCTTAAGCAAGGCAGCTTCATTGGGCACCGAAGGGGCCGACAGAGTGTACTGAAAACCGGAGAAACTGTTCACCTGCAGCATATCGCCGCCTTGCGCGCGGTAACGTGACGTGAACGCCCTGTAGCGCTCTTCCAATTGCTTTTTGGCTGCGTCACCCGCGGCGCCAACGGCATTGGGAACCTTGCGGCTGATCCGGCGGATCACCCAGCGATGCGCGTTCGGATTGCCGGGTTCTGCGGTCATCGAAACCAGCACAGTGGTCGGATTGCCTCCGCCAGATGTGAAAGTGCCCTGCATCGTCTGCGTCTCGCAGGCGGCGGTCACGCCTTTCATGCCCGCCAGCGCGCCATTGTCGAACCGGCCATCCGCGAGATAGCCGATGATCCCGGCGAATGAGCCGCGATAGCGGTTGTTGGTCCGGTTGGTTTCACCGCGCCCGAGCGAGCGGGATTTGGATGGCTCGGGATTGCGCTCGCTTCCCGGCTTGATGGCGGTGTCCCATTGAACGCCTTCGAGCGCTTCGATCCCATCGCCCAGACAGAGATTGTCGACGCAAGCGCGCCCTTCCTTTGCATACTGCGCCCAAGCAGGCGCCCCAGGCAGTCCTGCCACCAACACAGCACCGCTCAGTGCCAAACATCGCTTGATCATGTTTCCCCCTCTCATTGTTCCAGCCTCAATGCCCAAGGCGGCGCCCGAAGAATTGTAAAACCTCGTCAGAGGCGCAGTTAACCATCCGATTACGCCTGATCTTTATGGTCCCTTCGAGGAATCAACCAGGGTCGGACATCATGCAATATCCCAACCGCATTCAGGCCGCGCTTGTCTTCGACGAGCGGATCGACGTGCTCGAT
This sequence comes from uncultured Erythrobacter sp., assembly GCF_947499705.1. Taxonomy (NCBI): domain Bacteria; kingdom Pseudomonadati; phylum Pseudomonadota; class Alphaproteobacteria; order Sphingomonadales; family Erythrobacteraceae; genus Erythrobacter; species uncultured Erythrobacter sp. Next base: position 2,464,898 of record NZ_CANMPJ010000001.1, read on the forward strand.
GACATCGTGCGCGATTTCGCCAAGGTTGAAGAGATGAAGACAGGGACGGTCTTCAACGTGCCTGAATCCAACCCCGGCAAGTTCCACCGGCTGTTTGGCGGCGGCGAATTGATGCTAACCTTTGAGTACATCGAAGGCCCTGCAAATCCGGAAGCGTTTCGAGGGGCACTCTCTTCGGCGATCACCGGGATCTACTGCCCAGACATTCGCCAGCGTCTGGAACGTTCGAAGAGCCATATTCTTTTGGAGGCATCGCATGGTGCGCTGGGCGGGGTGGAAGAGAACCCCAAGATCGCGGCAATGTTCGAACAGATCGGGCGCCGTCCGTCCGGTTTCAGCCAGGCGGAGTTCGAACGCAGGCTAGAAGTTCTGGCATTGATGAGCCGCATCGTGACCGATCATGCAATGCCGAGCGCAGTGCATTGGACCCAGTCGGACCAGTTGATCGCGGGCGAAAATTTCGACGATTTTGCGGCCGCTGAACCGCCCAGCCCACTGCACATCCACCCCTATCTGTTCAGCCCACCCAAGGCGCTCGGCGAGCAGCAGGCGGTGGGCATACGCACATTCGGAGCGCGCCACTGGCTGGGCCGCGAAATCCTGATCGAGCCCAGCGTTCTGCCATGGGCTGCAAACTACGAGACAATCCTGACCTTCCTGCGCATCGCGACGGTCGAGAACGGCTACGTCATTCCTGATGGCGACACCTTCGGCCCTGAAGATCGCAGCCAATCCTACCGCGTGACTTATCACGATGCTGGACAGACCGAGGACGACCTGACCGCCGAAGAAGGTGGCGTCCCGCTCTACAAACTCACTCCGCTCAAACACACCGAATATGACTTTCTCGATGAGAGCCATGTGCCGGACGAGAACGTGATCGACGACCGCACATTTCCCCCAAATCTGATGCCTGCCGATCAGGACGCCAAGATGGAAGAGGCCAATCGCTGGCGTGAGAGCCGCGCGCTCGCCGAAGGCATTGGTGCAACTTTCGAAGTTCGTGCACGCGGCGAAGGCAGTGAAGCTCCACCCGAGCCACCTGCTCCGCCGCCGACACAGGTCAGCGCTCCAACGCCCAGCAATCCCGGGCTTCCAGCGGTCAGCGGTCGCGGCCTGCGAGCAAAGGTGTTTGGGCGCAAAGAAGCGTAAAGCCTAGGCACCACGCCCCAGATTGCGTGCCCGAGCACGCACCGAAGCTGCCGTATCCTGTTCCGCCGCTTGCAGCGCAATGCCAAACCGCGCATCATATTTCGGGTGCTCCCTGGCAAGCCGGCCAAGCGCATCAAGCGACCAAGCCCGCAGGAACGGGCGCTCGTGATTCAAAAGCGGCTTGAGCCAATCGGCCAAGCCTGCCGCACTGGAAGTTGAGATTGGCAAGTATCGTACCGACTGGCAAAGATGCAATTGCGCTGGCCATGATCTGACCTGAGGCAGCTGAGCAAACAGCGCATCGACTTGATCCAACTCAATCGCCGTCCCCGCTTCGATCGCCGCCTTGAGCAGCCACGTTGCACCATCAGCAGTGTTGCCATCGGGGTCCGCAGCGAGATCGATCAGTGACCGCAGATAGTCAGTCCCGCCTCCAAACTCCGCTTCGATTTCGCCAAGAATTGTCGTCGCACGCCCATCATACTGAGCGAGCCTTTTGCGAAGCGACTGCGCAAGCGTTCCTGCCATGCCGCAACCTAAACAGAGGCGGCTTGCCGGGGAAAGGTCACATCACCTTGTCGGGACGCTCGTCGTGCTTGTGCTTCTCACCCTTTCCGAAGATGCGCTCCAGACGCTGGGCGAGCGTGTTCGCCGCGATGCGTGCAGCGGAATCCACGTCAGAAGCCTTGCCTGTCACGCCAATCGGCTTGCCACCACGCGGGCGAGCTTCGATTGTGCAGTGCTTGTCATCGTCGCCGCCTTTGCGGGCGTTCTCATCGGACACATGCACTTCGACGCGGGTCAGCCGGTCTTCGAACCGCGCGATCTTGTGACGGACCGCAGCCTCGATACGTTCGGCAACGTTCTCCGTGCCCATAACCGAGCTGTCGGAGTTGAACTGGAACTGCATGCTGGACATGGGGGATGCCTTCCTCTCGAATGCTATTGTGTACCATTCGATATGGTGAGCAGCGCGCGATTTGCCAGCGAAATCGCATTCGATTTGCGGCACAAAGTGCCAGGCCAGCGTTACTCGCTGGCAAGCGCCTCGGCTTCGCGTTTTGCAGCGCGCTCGGCATCGGCCTTGGCCCGGTCATGCGCGACTTTGCGAGCCTGGTCGGCAAGTGCGCGCCAGGTCTTTTCGGAGCGAAGCTCGCGCTCTCGCACATTCTCAAGAGTAGCCTTTTCCGCAGCAGCAGCAGCAGCGTCAGCGCGCTCGGAATAGAATTCGTATGTCTGGGCCATGGGCCAACCTTTTCCTGTCTTTTGGGCTTTTCGGAGAATCGGTGAAGGGCGCACGCCGTAGCGCGCGCCCTTCCGAATGCGATTAGTCAGCAGCCGACAGGTTGACGGCGGCTTCCTTGCCATTGCGACCAACTTCAACGTCGAAATTGACGCGCTGGTCCTTGTCGAGCGACTGCATGCCAGCGGCCTGAACGGCGCTGATGTGCACGAAGCTGTCGTTGGAACCATCGTCAGGCTGGATGAAACCATAGCCCTTGTCGGTGTTGAAGAATTTTACGGTGCCAGTCTTGGCCATGTGGTGTTCCCTTCGAGAACGTAAGTGCCCGCAAGCGAAATTGCCTTTGGGTGTAGTGTACAGCCGGTTCGCGGATGCGAACTGGAGGCGTCAAATCGTTCTGAGAAAGGAAGTCGTCGTCTGGTTTTCGCCGGGGGCCTGTGAAGCCAAGCGGCGGTCGTCAAATCTCGAAGTCCGTCGCAAATTCCGACGTCGGCACAGGTCTACTAGCAGGTCTTGTGGAAAACTCCTAATTTCCGCGTCGCGGCGAGTCTTTACCGCGCTCGTGGCAATGATCGGAATGCCGCTGGCCTTGCCGCCCAATCCGAGGCAAGATCAACGCTTATGATCCGAACTGCGCCTCACCCTTTCTCCATCCGAGCGTTCATTCTGGCAACGTGCGCGGCGGGATTGTCCGCCTGTGTCGGTGCGCCCGGCCCTGTTGGGAATGCCTCGGTCCCGGAGCCTGCCCGCCCGGTTTCGCTCGCCGCATATCTTGGCCAATGGTACGAATATGGCCGGTACGAAGCGCCGTTCCAGAAAGGATGCGAGGGAGTTACGGCGGAATACTCCCTGCGTGAAACCTCAGGCGACGCCCGCATTCGTGTGATCAATTCGTGCTACAAAGATGGACTGGATGGCGAGTTCGACCAATCGACCGGCAAGGCCAAGGTCGTCGAAGGCAGCGACGGAGCCAAACTGAAGGTGAGCTTCTTCGGCCCGTTCTATGGCGATTACTGGGTGCTGGATCGCGGCGAACCGGGAGTGGACGGAACCTACCCATGGTCAATCGTGGGCGAACCGAGCGGCCGGTATCTCTGGATGCTGACCCGAGAGGCGCAGCCGGATGCGGCGCTGAAAGCTGCTCTGGAAGCGCGGGTAAGAGAGCTTGGCTATGATTGGAGCCTCGTGCGACTGACCCAGCAGCCGCCCCCATGACGGCCCCCGCAATCACCATCCTCGTCGATGCCGACGCCTGCCCGGTGAAGGACGAGGTGTACCGCGTGGCCGACCGCTTCAAAGCCGAAGTCCGGATCGTCTCCAACTCCCCGTTCCGCATCCCGGACAATCCCCGCATCAAGCGCATCGTTGTCGATGATGGCTTCGATGCCGCCGATGACTGGATCGCCGAGAACGCGACCGACCGTTCGGTGGTGGTCACCGGCGACATCCTGCTGGCCGAGCGCTGCCTGAAAGCGGGCGCACAAGTGCTTGCGCACAATGGCAAGCCCTTCGATGCCGCCAGCATCGGCAGCGCCATCGCCACCCGCGCGATCATGGAAGACCTGCGCGCCGGAATGGACGGCATCGGCGGAGGGCCGCCGCCGTTTTCGAAAGCAGATCGATCAAGGTTCCTGCAGGCATTGGACCGGGTGCTGGTGGGTCTAAAGCGGTAGGTCCGCCACCCAGCCAATCTACACAGAACGCTCCCACCCCTCATTCTGGAGCACCAGCGACTGGATCGCGACCGCATTGCTGTTCGCGTCCAGCTCCGGCATCGCTTGGTATTCGGACACCCAGCAGCGATAGATGTTGTAGGCCATCACAAGCTGCCCCGCCTCGTTATAGACCTCCAGGACAATGTCTTTGCGAAAATCCTTGAGCGACACGTCCTTGTTGCCGCTCGAACTTCCCTCTTCGCTCACCGTATTGTGATAGTCCCAGACCTTGTTCGCCCATTGCTCGAACGCGGGATCATGCGTCACGCCGCGCTCAAGCGTGATGGCTTCATATTCGCTCTGCCCTGGCATGCGGCGCGGGCCCGATGGGTCTCCGCCTGACCGATGAGCGACAATTTTGGTGGACCGTGAAAGCCCGCTGACCTTGGAAATGGCGGCGACATAACGACCGTCCCATTTCACCCTGAACTTGAATGAACGATAGGGATCGATGCCGGCAGTAGCTTTGGGAAAATCACTCATGAGCCTTCCTCTGCCACCGGCGTTACCCGCGCCACGATCTTGATCTCGACCAGCCCGTCTTCGGCGAACAGTCGGTCGATATCGATCGCAGTCCAGGCCGGGAACGGCGCCTTGATCACCTTGTCCTTCGCGGCAGAGAGCGCGGGCATCGACTGCTCGATATCGACATGGAACGTGGTGATATCCAAAGCGTCGTCCCAGCTTGACCCGGCGCGCTCCAGCACGAACCCCAGATATTCGAATGCGCGGTCATAGACCTCCGCCTCAGTTTGTCCCTCACGCGGCGGGCCTACGATCACGCCGGAGAGGTAGACGGTGCCATCGTGGATGACCGCTTCGGAGAAACCGAACTCTTCGAACATTGTCCGCCCGCGCTCGCTGGAGGGCATGATCGTTTGCTTGGCGGCAGGGGCCTCACTGGTCTGGTGCTCATCGGCCAGAGCCGGGACGGCCGAGATCGACAGGGAGGCGGCGATTGGAGCGGCGAGTTTGATCATGCGGCAGGGTCCTTTGCGAAATGCACCTATCTGCCCGCAAGCTATCGCAGATGGCCCGCATCGGCCACCGCCTCTGCCAAAGGCTCAGTTCCGCACCCGCCGCAGCAAGCTCGCGGCGACATGGCCCTCCACCTCAGGGCAATAGCGCCAGTTGCGGTTCGGGATGTCCGCCGCATCGGGAATGGTGCGCCCGCAGCGCACGAAGTCGCCGGTTTCGAGGCGGTCGAGCATCGTGCTGCCAATGGTAGGGCGTGAGCGGACGGCGGCCCAGCCATCGCTGCGAGAGACCACCACGAACATCCGGGTCTCGGTCGCATCTCGGCTGGTATCGGCGGGTGTCTCGTCACGGCCCACGGCGTCGCTCAGCTCAGCCTCATCCTCGCCCACTTCCGGATCGGGCATGTCGGGCACGTCCGCGGGCGCGTCCGGATCGGCTGGATATTCCTGCTCTTCCTTGGCTCCGCCGCCTTCGCCGATGACGCCGGAATTGCTGAGCACCGTGATCAGCCCGCCAATCGCGACGATCATTCCGGTGCAGGCGGTGATGATCCCTTTGACCGAGCCGAGAAAGCCCAGCGACATTCCGGATGCAGCGCCGCCCTCGCTGTCGCCCTCTTCTTCCTCGCCGCCCTCTTCCAAGAGATCTTCCTCAGCCCTCTCTTCGGAGGCTGGCCCGTCACCATCTTCCATGTCCTCGTCGAGCATATCTCACCGCCCCCTACCGTCCAGATTTGCCTTTCAAAGACCAACAGGCACACCGTGTCCATGGATGAAGTAAAGATTGGCGCGAACATACAATGCTATTCAAGAATACTGTCGGGATTGTACAAATTTGACATTCGGCACGGCCGCCAATCACTTACCGTTTCGAATCAAATATCAGATTCATTTCTAGCGAATCCAACCGAAGTTGACACAATTGACACCCTGTCACCCACATGGCTGAGCCGGAAACCCGCAGAACTCTGCGAAAAATCGCTGGTTTTGCGAAGTTGACACTTGTCCAACTCGATCAACCCTCCGCTTCCTCGCCAAAATCCTCGTCGTCGAAGTCATCGTCATGGCAGTCTTCATCGTCGGCATATTCCTCGTACAGCGCCTCGCGCTCCAGCCGCATTTCCTCAGCCCACGTCTCCGGCCCGGTTTCGACCCGCGTCAAGAGCCGTCCGAACTCTCCATCACGGTAGGCAAAGCCGGGATGCGTTTCGCCCATATAGGGCGGAGCAAACCGATCACGCATCAGCAGCAGCGCGACCGTCAGCCGCTCATCGAACTTACGCGAGGTATGGACCAGCTCGCCTTTGTAGAAGTGCGGAACTTCGACGCCGTTCAACGCCCGCTCCATCGCTGCCTCGGCAAGCGCATCGAGCCTGCAGCGCAAGGCCGCACCCCAAGCCAGATCGAACGGCTCCCCCTTGAGCCGCGCCCTCAAGGCATAGGCGGATTGCCGCGACATCCCCGCTGCGCGAGCGGCCTGCGCGACGGAGTGCGACGAGGCGAGCGCGCGCAGGAAAGTGGACTGGCGGTCGGTGGTCCAGCCATCGTGGCGCCGGGTTGTGGTGAGGGCGCCAAGAGAGGCTGGAGTGAGGGTGTTTTCGGTGCTGATCATCCTGGAGGATAAGGCAGAATTTGGCTGAGTAGGAAAGGCGCGCCCGCAATGGGACTTGCTCCATTGCGAGCGCGCAATTCCAGCTATCCCGGCCATCTGGTGGCCGGATCGTGAACGTTCAGACTTTAGTTGAACAGATTGTTGTCGACGACGGTCGTCCCGTCTGCAGCGAGGATTGCGTAGCCATCATCCTGGACATCATTCGACTTGAGACGGCCTTCATAGCCAACCCGGTACTGGAATGCCGAGCCATCGCTTTCGAACGACACCTGCGTCCATGCGTGGGCGCTGTATTTCTCGTCCAGCTGCGCAGCATTGTCCTCGAAGAACTTGGCGATCGGAGCAGCGTCCACTTCCGAAAGCGGGATCAGGTAGTTTTCCAGATCGAAATCCTCTGGATCGCCGGAAACGGAAACTTCGACCGGATCGGGACCGCTGAACATCTTGGTGTAACCGTTATAGGAAAGGCCGACCAGTTTGCGGGGATCTTCCGGGTCCTGATAGTAGATGTTGCAGACTTCGACCGCACCGGCTTCTAGTGTTTCGCTGGCATCGACGTCGGTCCCGGCGCTGAACATGGTGGTGATGTCGGAAACCTTGGTTTCCGGGTCCAGCTTTTCCCTGGCCGCCTGGAAACACACATCATGCCCGTCGGCAAAATTCATCTCCCCAGCGCCAGCGACATTGGCAAGCTCACCCGCCAGATCCTGCGCGCCATCACAGGCGGCAAGGCCTAGCGAGAGCGAAGAGACAAGCAATACGGAACGAACAGACTTGGATTGAAACACAGTAATAACCCCCCTTGAAAATACGACAGCGCAGGTCGCTAGCGCAAATGGCGGCGCAGTCAAATTTGCTTGGGTAATTTCAGGGGGATGGGGAGCTTGGTTTGGCTCTTTGAACAAGTCGAAGCTTATGACTGAACTCTTGGTTCCAGCCTCTTCAAATGCGCCCAAACTTCCGACCGAGCCTCTCACATCGGCAAATTTCAACGTTCGGGCCCGCAATTACAACGCTGGCTAACACGCTGGCTACAACGCCACGCCGTTATTGGCGATCACCTGCAGCGCGATTTGCCTGCAGCACGTGAAGGGTCGCAAGCCCGCCCGCTCATCGGACCGGAGAGCGAAAAGGTGATGGCTTGCGACCCGGATCGCAGAAACCGGTCCAACAAGGAAATTCGTAATGGCTACCCCCTCTACTTGCTCGTCAAACTTCCGCCTTTGCCTGCTGGGAACGTCCGCAGCCGCTGCCATCCTCATCGTCAGCCCCGCGCAGGCACAGCAGACCTGTGACGCAACGGGCGCTGGCACCCCCGCAACTGCATCTGGCACCGGCAGTGTGGCTTGCGGCCCTGACAGCGTCGCCAATGGTGAAGCTTCGGTCGCAGTCGGTTCGAATGCTTCTGCCGCAGGCGACGAAACCGTGGCTGTTGGCTCCGGCGTTGTGGCAACCGGCGAAGAGGTCTCCGCAGTCGGCGTTCGTTCGACTGCGCTCGGACTGGAATCGTCGGCAATCGGATACGAAAACCTCGCAGACGGCTTCGGCGCATCGGCGCTCGGCGGTGAAAACGAAGCGACCAGCCAATTCGCCACCGCGGTCGGCTGGGCCAACACCACCACTGGTCAGAATGGCCTGACAGCTGGACGCGGAAACCAGGCCACCGGTCTGAACTCCGCCGCAATCGGCAACCAGTCGCTTGCCAGCGCTGAAAGTGCACTGGCTGTCGGTGACAATGCGCAGGCGACAGGCCTTGGCAGCGCGGCTGTCGGCCTTGGATCGATCGCCAGCGGCGAGGAAGCATCGGCCATGGGTGTCCGTGCAAGCGCACTCGGGCTCGAATCTGCGGCGTTCGGTTATGAGGTCGTCGCAGACGGCTTTGGCGCCACGGCTGTCGGCGGGGAAAGCGTCGCCACCAGCCAGTTTGCGACTGCGGTAGGCTGGGCGAATACCGCCAGCGGTCAGAATAGCCTTGCCTCCGGTCGCGGGAACCAGGCCACCGGACTGAACTCCGCCGCAATCGGCAACCAGTCGGTCGCAAGCGGAGCGAGTGCACTCGCCGTTGGTGACAACGCGCAGGCCACCGGCGAAGGCAGCGTTGCTGTCGGTGTCGGTTCCGTTGCGAGCGGTGAGGAAGGCTCGGCTGTAGGCGTCCGCGCAACCGCGCTTGGTCTGGAATCTGCCGCTTTCGGTTATGAAGTCGTCGCCGATGGTTTCGGAGCAACCGCGCTGGGCGGTGAAAGCGTAGCAACCAATCAATTCGCAACATCGGTCGGCTGGGCAAACACCGCCAGCGGCCAGAACAGTCTTGCCGCCGGTCGCGGAAATCAGGCCACGGGGCTGAACGCGGTCGCTATCGGCAACCAGTCTATTGCGTCGGGCGATAGCGCGGTCGCAATTGGCGACAACGCCCAGGCCACAGCCGCATCGAGCGTCGCAATTGGCACAGGCTCCATTGCCGAGGAAGAAAACGTCGTCTCGGTCGGTTCAGCTACCACGCAGCGACGGATCGTAAACGTCGCCGCAGGCACCGCCGCGACAGACGCTGTCAATGTCGCGCAGCTTCAGGATGCGTTCGATACACAGTCGCAGCAATTCCAAGACGCCTTCGATGTACAATTCGGGCAGCTTTCGAGCGGCCTCGCCGATCTCGATTTCCGGTTGGAAGACGCGATCGACGATTCCAACGCCGGTATCGCAGGCGCGATGGCGGTCGCGAGCATCCCTCAGCCGATGAATGTCGGCAAGACAATGATCGGCATGGGCACCGCGACGTGGGGCGGCGAAGTCGCCTTTTCCTTAGGCGCCTCGCACGCGTTCAACGGCGGAGTGTTCAAGGCTGGCGCGACAATCGACGGGCGCGGCAATGGCGGCGCGAACGCCGGCGTCGGCTTCGAATTCTAATAACAACTCGGGAGGGTGCGCGACCCGATCCTCCCCTGACTGTGCCACTCTCGCTGACGCGGGAGTGGCCTTTTTTTGCCTGCCGCGCCTTACCCGATCACAAGCAGCCCAGCCTTCACGACCTCCGCAAAGTGCCCACGCGCCAGCGTGTGATTGTGATGCGCGATTATCTGTTCGGCTACGGCTAATAGCGCAAGCATATCAAACGCCGTGTGTCCGTCCGCGATCGACACCTCCGCAGTTCACCCAGCCGCCAAACATCTGTCGAATCCGTACAACGTGATCCCGGACCAAGCTGGTAGCCTGATCACCGGTCTGGCTCATAAAACTGCTTGGCTAGATAATATGTCGACGTGGCAAGGGGAAAACCAATGGGCCGTTCAAACACGCTCTTCGCAGGTGTGGCGCTGCTCGGCGGAGCCTCGCTTGCGGTGGCTCAAGATAGCCGGCCGATCATGAATGTCTGGTCCACCTCCGAAGGCGAGATGGAGCTACCCGTCGAACCGTTCGTAGGTGCCCCTTTCCGTGCGCGCTACGATCAGGACAGCGGCAGGATCATCGGGACATTCTCGTATAACGAAGACGGCGAGCTTCAGTTGGTCGGGAACTGGATTGAAACCTCCTCGAGCCGGAACTGCGACTATCCTATCGACGGCAGCATCAATTGGGGCACATTCGTCTACACCTTCAAAGGCAACTACTCATCTTTTGAAGGGCTCTATGGGTGGTGCGACGAGAGGCCCAATGCCTACTGGACCGGCCAGCATTCGCGCAGCAAAACCGACGCCAATGCCGCCCCTTCCAGCGCTGCAGTCAAGAATCTGATCGAGCGGCTTAAGATTGAGCGCCAGCGATCTGGTCCGCGACCGGCGGGCAGCGGGCCTGCAGATTATAACGACTACGACCTGTCCCAGCTTGGCGATCGGCTGGATGAGCTTGGGATCCCGGATCAGGACCTCCAGACGCTGATCAGCCAATTCTTTGGCGAAGACGGTGCATTCGATCCGGGCAAGTGGGACAAGTTCTACGATTTCGCCAAGAGGATGCGCGTTACGCCATCGCAAAGGCAGGCCGCCCGCAGCTTCGAACGTGATTTGCAGGACCTGCTCAAACTACCGGACGAGGCAATCGAGTACCTCAAGGGTCGCTTCTACCAAAGCGATGGGCTGCATGACGACATCATGAATCAGGTCTTCGGAGGGAGTTACCAGGACTTCGCACTCAACTCGCTCGCCAAAGATCCGAAACTTATCGAGCTAATGGGTGAGGATGCGAAAGCACGCCTGTCGGAGCTGACGGACACCAGCCCCAAATTCCCAACGGTTCGCGCACGCGGCGCTGATGATACCGATCTTCACCCCCGCGATTGCAGCTACAACGCAGTCCTTGAAAGAATGAACCGCGCGGATCCGAGCTTTGCCATCAAGTACCGGATACATGTCCTGTATGGATCTGCCCTATCAACGATTTCAGGCCGCCAGGGCGGCGTCGGTTCTGCGGTGACCCGGACCCGTTTGATAGCGGGAGTTCGAGACGCAATTCGTCAATGCGAACGCGACCGAAGCAAGTTGTGAGCAGGGGGCATTGGCTAAAGAAGTGCGGCGTGGGCTGCGTACCCGCTCACCTTGCCATAATGCCAGCAACCTAGCTTACGCCCTCACCGCTGCCGCACCCATTTCTTTCCGTCGGACAGGCGCCATTGCAACTGGCCAGGAAGCTTGATCGAGTTGGGATCATTCTTGGGAATGAAGATGGTCGCTCGGGTTTGGTTCCACGCGGCCTGACCGAACTGCTCCCCCGCCTCTCTGCTAGGCATCTTGGCCGAGAATTCGGCGCCCGAATTGACCCACACAAGCCATGTCCCGCCATCGACACCAGCGAGGCGATAGCCGCGCAAGATCTCCATCCCATTGCTGTAGCCGTAATACTCCATCCGTTGATTTGCGGCGCCAACGAATGCGGACAATGTGCGATCTGCTTGCAAGCGAAACTCAATCGATCCACCCAGCTCAAGGTTGACCCAGGTTCCCAGGATCGGAGCCAAAAGGTTGCAATCACGCTCATAGTCCGGGTCGAGCAGCTCGCCATCGACACGCTCGCACAGGTCTTCTCCCAGCGGATCGGCCGCTGGCTCGGGTGGAGGGCCAGACACATCGTCAAGCTCGATCACTTCGCCATCTGTACAGACATCGCCGCCATTCGGCGTCGACTTCTGCTTCGCACGGTAATCGCGGACGGCTTTCTCGGCACCCTCGAAAAAGGGCGGCGCGTTGACCGTCCAGATGCTCACAGCCTCGACGTCGATCGCTGCCGTGTTTGCGACGCCGACGCCACCCTTGCTCACTGTCCGCATCTGATCGCCGATCAGTTTCAGCTGACGGCGAATTCCTCTGAGCTTGCCGAGTTTGGCTTCCGCACTGTCCAGATCGCAAGCCTTCAAATCCGCATCCAAAGCATCGCTGAGGTAGCGCGGGTGACAGGCCTTTTTCATGCGTGTGTGATATTTGTCGATCGCGGTTTTGGCGTTCCCCATATCGACGATGGTCTTGAAACGCCGGCGTCGCTCCGCAGTCGACTTTCCTCGTATGGTTGCAGTCAGCAGAGCGATACGCTGATCGTAGTTCGTTTTCGTTTGCTCGAATTCTTTCTCGAGGAGGAAATATTCGGCCACAACGCAGCCTGCCTCCATGTCCGCAACCCGCTGTCCAAACACGGTCTTCATCCGAACGGTTTCGCGGTTTTCGTCGGTGATTGCGGTCTCTTCTTGCGCGGACGCTGATTCCGCAAAAGCCTCACAGAGTGGTGTTGTAAGGGTGGCTGCGACGACACAAGTAGCGGTGAGCAGCTGGCCTGAGAATGATCTGCGCATGCCTGTCCCCCTTGTGAGTGCGAGCGACCGCAGGAGAACGATTAGCACGGTGCTGCGAAACAAGGTTGTAACGCCGCGACAAGCGGTCGATCACGCATCTGCCCGCGAGTTCAAAATCCAAACCCAAGCTCCGCAGCTTCCACAACCTCCGCAAAATGCCCACTCGCCAGCGTGTGATTGTGATGCGCGATGATCTGTGTTGCGGGCAGTGCCGTTGTGTCGAAGGTCGTGTGTCCGTCCTCGATCAGTGTCACAGCCAGACCGCGCTCGAATGCGCCGCGCACGGCGGTGTCCACGCAGAATTCGGTTTGCATGCCGCCGATGATGAGTTCGTCGATGTTGGCGGCGCGCAGTTTGTTGATCAGGTCCGTGCCGTGAAATGCGCTGCATTGGCGTTTGATCGTTACGTCTTCATCGCCTCGCGGGGCGAGTTCGTCGACAAAGTGAAAGCCCTCGCCATCGCGGGCCAAAGGGCTTCCTTCCCCACCATCATGCTGGACGAAGAACACGGGCATGCCGTGCGCGCGGGCCTGTGACAGCATGCCTGCGAGCTTTTCGACCACCTCGCGGCCCTTGTGAGGCTCGCCGTGGCTGAACATGCCTTTCTGGACATCGATGATCAAAAGCGCGCGTGTCACGGTATCCCTCACTCTTCCGGCAAATAGTGCCGCTCGCCAATCGCTTTGTACACCCGGCTCAATTCGCCGGTTCGAGCACCCGGGGCGTTGCCACGAAGGGCTGCTCCTCGATCACCCGCAGGCATGATGCGATGCGCGTCCTGTCGCTGATCAGTCGGACGAACTGCGCGTCGCAACCCGATATCGGCTGCGGGTAATCGGTAATCTCCGCCCCAAGCAACTCTCTAGCTCGTTCCAATGCGCGCTGCGCCGTTTCCAGTTCGGCCTCGTAGGGTAGCTGACTCATCTTGGATCCTCCGCCTTCACATACAGATCCCCGCCGTCGCGATATTTCTCGCTCATCTCTTCCATGCCCTTCAGCGCGGCGGCCTTGCTGGCTTCGGCGGTGTCCGCGCCCAGCTTCTCTGCGGCGAGGAAGGTTTCGGGGCTTTCGTTCTGCCTGGCGGCGAAATCGCGGACTTCCTGGCTGATCTGCATCGAGCAGAATTTTGGCCCGCACATGGAGCAGAAATGCGCAGTCTTGGCGCCTTCGGCAGGGAGCGTCTGGTCGTGGAATTCCTCAGCCGTCTCCGGGTCGAGCGACAGGTTAAACTGATCCCTCCAGCGGAATTCAAAGCGCGCTTTTGACAACGCATCATCGCGGACCTGTGCAGCCGGGTGACCTTTCGCAAGGTCAGCGGCGTGAGCGGCGAGCTTGTATGTAACCACGCCGACCTTCACATCGTCGCGGTCGGGCAGGCCGAGGTGTTCCTTCGGAGTCACGTAGCAAAGCATCGCGGTGCCGTACCAACCGATCTGCGCTGCGCCGATGCCGCTGGTGATGTGATCGTATCCCGGAGCGATATCGGTGACGAGCGGGCCGAGCGTATAGAATGGAGCTTCGCCGCACACCCGCAGCTGTTTCTCCATGTTCTCCTTGATCTTGTGCATGGGCACGTGGCCCGGCCCTTCGATCATGACCTGCACGTCATGCGCCCATGCGCGGTGGGTCAGCTCGCCGAGAGTGTAGAGTTCGGAGAATTGCGCTTCGTCATTGGCATCCGCGATCGAGCCGGGACGCAGGCCATCGCCGAGCGAATAGGCGATGTCGTAGGCCTTCATGATCTCGGTGATGTCGTCGAAATGTTCGTAAAGGAACGATTCCTTGTGATGCGCGAGGCACCATTTCGCCATGATCGATCCGCCGCGGCTGACGATGCCGGTAACCCGCTTGGCCGCCATCGGGACGTAAGCGAGGCGCACGCCTGCGTGGATGGTAAAATAGTCGACGCCCTGTTCGGCCTGCTCGATCAGCGTGTCGCGGAAGATTTCCCACGTCAGGTCTTCAGCGACGCCGCCGACCTTCTCCAGCGCCTGATAGATTGGCACGGTGCCGACCGGCACGGCGGAGTTGCGGATGATCCATTCGCGGGTGTCGTGGATGTTGCGACCGGTGGAAAGATCCATGATTGTGTCCGCACCCCAGCGGGTGGCCCACACCATCTTGTCTACTTCGTTCGCGACGTCCGATGCGACGGCGGAATTGCCGATATTGGCGTTGATCTTGACCAGGAAATTCCGCCCGATCGCCATCGGCTCGCTTTCCGGGTGGTTGATATTGTTCGGAATGATCGCGCGGCCCCGCGCCACTTCATCACGCACAAATTCCGGGGTAATGATGGTAGGAATCTCAGCCCCCCAGCTTTCGCCGTCACGCACGAGATCGGCGGCGATTTCGCGGCCCAAATTCTCGCGCTCAGCGACGTATTCCATCTCGGGCGTGATGATACCTTGGCGGGCATAGTGCATCTGGCTGACATTGCTTCCAGCCTTGGCACGCAGTGGGTGTTTGACCGTGTTGGGGAATTGCGGGACGCCGCCTGAGCGGTCCGGGCCTAGCTGGCCGTTATCCTCCGGCTTCACTTCGCGGCCTACATATTCCTCCACGTCATCGCGGGCCATGATCCAGTCCTGGCGCAACTGCGGAAGGCCTGCGTTGATGTCGATACTGGCTTCGGGGTCGGTGTAGGGGCCGGAGGTATCATAGACCCGTACCGGCTCTTCACCGCCCTCCAGATCGATCTCGCGCATCGCGACCCGGATGCCGGAGCCTGTGCGCGCGCCAACATGGATCTTGCGGCTGCCACGAATGGGGCCAGTGGTTACGCCAATTTCTACGGGGGAATTGATATCGGCCATGCTTGCGCTTTCTCCTAAAGGCGGAGTGCGGGCCGGAAATATGAAACCGCCCGCTCCCTCCGCCGATGCTAATCGGTTCAGGTTCAACGGGTCGTGGGGCGCTACGCCCACCTCTCAGCATTTTCCGTCTGGCCGCTCTCGCAAGCGGTTCGCGGAAGGCGCGCTCCCCGGGGATAGCCCCGGCATAGAGTTTATTGGCGCCGGAATCCACCCTTGGTGTGCTGCCGCTACGCTTCAGTTGCGCGCACAGTCTTGAGCGCGCGCTTGCTTGGACCTGGTGGTATTCTTGGACGCGACATAGGAGCCCGAGAGCGCGATATCGATCCGCGAAACCTTGGACAGATCGATGCCCTTGTTGTCCTTCTTTGGCAGCGTAAGCGTCCATGACGCGAACGGAGAAACGCCGATGAACGCGCCGCCACCCCCGCCAAGATTGCCACCGCTCGGCTTGTTGGGCCCTGAGGTATAGTACGCATATGGCGCCATGCGCTGCTCGTGCGAGAAATCCATCGCCGTACCGTCGGGAGCAAACAGTCGGCTCGCCCCGTTCTGCGTCAGTTCGGCATAGATTCGATGCTGCTGCTTCTTGCCCGGAACCGCACCCACAAGATCGATAGTGACCCCCGAAATCATCACATGTGCAAACCCTTGGAAGAGCGGATCGTCATCGGCAAATGCAAAGTTGATGGTTCCGGTCTCCAGGAACTCGGCAAAGGCATCCTGCCTTCCATCTGCATCGATCGAATAGACCAAGCTAGGGAACGTCTGTTTCGGGCTCTTCATCGCGTTCATGCGATTAAGGATCTTGCCCTTCAGCGAGAGATGGAATTTTGCCATTTCGGCGACTGTCTCATCACCAGTGGCGAACTTGTTCTTGGTGAGCGCCCAGTACTGGAACGCCTGATTTTCCTGATAGAGATACCGCAACAGATGCGATTTGGCATCGCGGATCAATCCCAGCATGTAGCTTCGGTTATGCGCCAACGAAGGATCTTGAACTTCGGCCCAATTGGCGCGGATCCGGGCCAAGGCGGCATTCCGCTGCTTGATCTCTGCCTCGATCGTTGCCTGACCGATCAGGGCTTCGTTGTATTTGACCAGCTTTGCGTTGCGCGCCTTGATCAGATTGACGAAGGCATGGACCTGCTTCTTGTAGGCACGAGCCGCGGGAAGGTTGAGATAGGGCTGGATTTTCTTATCGAAATCGGCAGCACTGGCGACCAGTTTCCCACCGTCGGGTTGCTTGGCAGTGATTGCACCCTTCACCGAAGCCCAGTTCTTCTGCATCTCCTTGAAGGCCTTGCCGAGCTTGGCCAGCTTGGCGATGTATTTTCTTGCATCCACCGCCGCGCTTTCAAGCTTGCCCATCGCTTCAATCTCGCCGTAGCCATCTTCGAAATTGCCAGCGATCTGAACGATCGAAACGACGGCATTCAAAATGTCCATGAACGAACAATTGGGCAGCCGGTTCTCGACCGCTTTCTGAAACGCTGCGTTGGCGGAAGTAAGCGACGCGCTCATCGCTTGCTGCTGAACCCCCAGTGCATCAATTTCCTTGCCCAAGGCAGTGCGCGCCGTGATCGTCTGCGCGAGTGAGGCGTTTAGACGATTGATCGCGTTTTGCGCGTTGACGAAGGATTGCTCAAACACCGTCCGCTGCTTGGCGAGTTGTCCGGCCTGCTTCACATAAGTGTTCGCCTGACCTTCGATATCTTTGGCCAGCGTAACCATAGAATCCAGCGCCGATTGGTAGTAGCCGAGCGACACCACCGGGACGTGATTGGTGAACTCCCCGAAATATCCCATGCCATGAGCAAGTCGATTTTTCTGCGACACCACGCGGTCGTGCATTGCGACCCACTCATTGGGATCGATCAACCGCTCGGATTCCTCCCACCCGGTCGACATGAAATGTTCGGGTGCTAGCTTCTCGTGGTTGGCAAAGCGGACACAGCTGCCATCATCAAGGAAGAAGTACGAATTGCCGTCGATCTTGTCCCAATTGACCGCCGCACAGATCTTGGTGCCGTATTGCGACATGCCCGGCCATAGATCATCAAGCGGCTTCGGCCCTTCATCGACACGGTCGAGTTTTTGGTTGAAGCGCAGATACTTGGCATTTGAAAGGAGGAAGTAGGTGTACCCACCCTCTTCGTCGGTCAGCGCGGCTACTATTTTCTTTTCGAATCCGTCAGTGCCTTTCCAGCCCCCGGCAGTCCAGGCAAGGCCGCTATCAGTTTTGCCTGCGCCCACATTGAAGCGGACGTAGCGCCCTTTCTTCAGGAAAAAGTAGATGTGACCATTGTGCTTTTGGTAGTCGGCGACGGCAATGATGTCCTTGCCGTATGGCGCCATCCCGCCAAAGATATCGATCTTGTTCGGGCCGGCATCGAACTTTCCTTTCAGCAGGTTGTATTGATAGTATTTGCCGTTGGTCAGATAGAAATAGGTGCAATGATTGGCCGACACCGTCGCGCACAATTTCTTCCACGGCACAGGTGGTAGGCTGCCCGCGTCCTTTGAGTCGGCAGGCGTCACTTTCTCCAGCCATTCGTATAGAGTCAGCGCCTGTTTGTAGTCGCCCGACATGTAGTGAAGGTCAGCGGCATGGAGTGCGATTTCACGCTGCGCCAGCCGGACTGGGTAGGTTTTGTAGAAGTCCGAATAATCGGTGATGGCCGCGATCTCGGGCGCGAAAGCCTTGCCGGGATTGGCCGATGCCGCCGCGTCGCCGGATTTACCGGTTTTGCCATTCGCCCCGGACGCAGCGAACTTGTTGATGGTGTTGCAGTAGGAGACCGAACTGCCGCCTATCCAGTGGTTATGGCAAGCCATCCATTGTCCGCCTTGCCCGCCATCCCCTTTGGCGCCACCAGCGCCGGGCTTCGCGGTCGGGCCTTTGGGGCCTGCCTTAGCGCTCTTGGTCAGCTTCCCCGATCTTTGGCAACTCGCCACGGCAATATGGCCACCATTTCCGCCATTGCCGGATTGCCCAGCTGTACCACCTTTGCCACCATCGCCTCCCGGCCACCCCTTGGTCGGGGGCGTAATATCCCCATCGTTATCAGCGGTCGCAGCCACACCAGCCCAGCCCAGAGCGCCATCGCCGCCCTGCCCGCCATCCTGTCCACGGCCACCGATTCCGCCATCGGCCTTTAGTTGCAGCGCCCCTTTTATCGTTTCGGCAACAATCAAGATATCGCCCGCATCTTTTCCGTGCGAGGCTGCTGCACCGGGCTTACCTTTTGCACCATTTTCCAAATATTGAAGCGGTTTCGGGAAAAGGCCGCGCTGGCCTGGTTTTGCTTTCCTGGGGGCATCGCCTGAAGTAAAGCTCTTGTCCGGCGCGCCGCCGCTGGTGTCGATCGTACAGCCATTGGCGTTGATCTCTCGCGCGATCAATCTGATCGGCAAGCCGTGCAGAACCAGATTCCCATTCGCCGGCAAGTTGATCACATCCGCAAACACTGTGAAGGATTTGTCCGGCGCGATCATGGCTGCCGTAAGGTCGATTTCCATCGCGACATATTCGATCGCCGTCGGCGTGATATGCTTTTGCGAGGCGAAATAGTCGGGCAGCTTCGCGGTCATAAAATTCCCCGTTGGCAAAGTGAATAACGTTGTTTTCCGTTGCACAGGGACGCAACCGTTTGTTCTGATCTACAGATTATTCAAGCTGTGCAGCCTTAGGGATAGATTCATTTGCACTCTATTGCGAGCGGATAGAAGTGATAGGCAGCACGGGTCAGTTCTGACTGGCGCGCAACAAACCAAAAATTGCTTCGCAACCGTGCCCCGGCGACGTGACGTCGTCGTATGGCTTAATTATGCGACTGGGCATTGGCGTCGGGTCCGCCCTTTGTGTCAGTCTCCTTTGGCCACACCCAGCAGGCACACCGCCAGCAATACCGTAGCAAGCACGCCCGAACCGCCGGCCAGCGGTAGTTCGCCCAGAAAATCGCGGCCCATGGCCATCGAACCGGCATTGGCGACCATCGCGACTGCGCCAACCGCCACGGTCAGCCAGCCGATCACCTTCCCGCCCGCCTGCGTGCAAGCCATTCCGAACACCACTGCAGCCAAGCCTAGCAGGATCTTCGCCGCGTTGTAGACCATGAAGGAAAACGCGACGACTGCTCCCGCTGCCGGGGCAAGTCCCTCGACTTCGCCAGCCGCTTCGAAAAACGGTCCGAACATCGTCAGGCCCACGCCGACCTGCACGACATTCAACACAGCGCTCATCGCGATAGCCGAGAAGCCCAGCGTATAGCGCTTGGCGGCGACCAGGGCTGAGCCTGCGAAAGCGGCGAGCAGTGTGAAGATCAGACCTTCCGAGCCCCAAAGCAGCTGGCGCGGCGGCGCTTCGACATCGATCCCACTTTCTCTGGCGACGTAAAAGCCGGTATAGACCGCCTGCGTCACAGCCGCCAGAATGAGCAAGACTGCGACGATCTGAACGGTGCGTTTGAGTGTGAATTCCATTATGTCAGCCCCTGCAAGATACGTTTCTTTCATCCGTGTTCGAACCGCCCTAGCGCAAGGTTACGTGCAGATGAACGAAAATGCCGATTGGGGCTTGGGCGCGGTTGGAGGCGCAGGGGTCTGACACAGCTTTACCGTCTCGATACGACTGCCCCTGCAATCGCGGACCGGTTCTGCGCGCGCCTTGGCGAAGACCCGTGGCAGGGCGGCTATGTCGCGCCTCTCAAGTTTGCGCCGATTGTCACCGCAGGGCGCGAACTTATCGCCGGACCTCGGCCTGCGGGCGGGCGGCTGCAACCGCGACTTGTCCCGCGACTTTGGGGCGTGGCCCCTCCCCCTTCGGCAGATGATCCGATGCGGCGGGTCACGACCGTGCGCAATCCGGACAGCCCGTTCTGGATCGGCAATTTGCGCAACAGTGAGTTCCGCTGCCTGATCCCGGTGACGTCCTTCATGCTTTGGGGCAGCGAGACCGACTATGAAGGCCGGCGTTTGAAGCACTGGTTTGCGCCGCCGGACGAACCGATCTTTGCCATGGCTGGTGTTTGGAAAGACGAAGAAGTCCCCGGCTTCGCGCTGCTAACGCAGGATGCACGGGGCGCACCGAAAGAGGTCGGTTGCAAGGCAATGCCCGTGGTCCTGCCCGATGAAGAGCAGGCACGGCAGATCTGGTTGCATGGCGGATGGGACACAGCGCGAAAGCTGATCGAGCAAGGCAGCCCGCCCTTGATCGAGCATCCTTTCAAAGCAGGCTGAGCACGCTGACGCCCCTCAACTAAAGCCCGATCACCGTCTCCTGTGCCGCTAGCGAGAATGTCCGCTTGTCCGCTGCGTTGGGCAACAATTCGTTCCGCGCCGCGAGGAACCGGTCGAGATCGCCGCCGTAGGAGTTCGCCAAGCGCCCGCCGGTCAGATCGTGAAACTTGCCCCAATGCTGCGCATAGGGAATCTCCGCTTCATCCAGCGCGCGGCGGATATGTTCGACAATGGCGTGGGTGTTGACCGAGTTCAGCCCGTCCATGTCGATCACGCAGCTTGGATCGTAGCGGGTGAAGGCGAGATGGCCGGGTGATTTCTGCACGAAGCGGCAGGCAAAAGCGATGGGTGCTGGTCCAAAGCGGGCGTGGGTCTTGAGCGCAATGTCGAGCGCTTCGTCGCAGCGCGCAGCCGGGACAGCCACCGACACCCCGGCGGTCTGCGAGCGCGGCGTGGTGAAATTGAACATCTCACCCCAAGACCCGATTTCGTTGCGGAACAACTTCAATTGCAGCTTGAAAATCTCGGTCGTCACAAACGGCGTCAACGGATCGAGCACGTCGAGCAGTTTGCCGACAAAGCCGGGCAGATCGTAAGCTGGACCGAACTTGCCCTGCTGGCGGTAGTCAATCTCGTAGTCCGGGTCCCAGGGCAGCTCATACATGATCTTCACCCGCGCCGGATCGTCGGGCGCATGCGGGTTGAAAACGGCCTGGAAGAAATACGGCTGCGGGTTGCCCGGCGGGATGGTCACATCGCCGGGAATGTCGAGCGAGCGCGGGTCGAAATTGCGCATCGCCTGGCGGAGCGTGTCGTCGTAAGGATGCTCGAACTGCGAGGCGCTGAGTAGAAATCGCGGGCGCGTTTCGATCACCACTGAATGGATCACGCCGAGCAGGCCGAGGCTGACAAGCGCGGCTTCGAACTTCTCGTCGTCGCGGGTGAGGACTGCGCCGAAGCTTTCAGCGAGACTTTGCGCCACAACAGGTCGGGAGGGGCGTTCGAGCCATAGATTCTGCCCATCGACAGTCAGCAACTGGATCGCGACCACCAGGCTTTGAATGCCGCCATGATCGATCGCCGAACCATGCGTGCCCGTAGACATCGCGCCGACGATCGTCTGCCCATTGCTGGCACCCGAGGTCGCGAGCGATCGCTCACGTTGGCGCTCGAGGTATTGGTTGATCTCGTGAACCGACGTCCCGCATTGCGTCAGCAGCAGGCTGTCCGGATCGCCGGTAAAGCCGGGATCGAGCGCGGCAGGTCCGAGTAGCGCTTTGCGATTGGCGGGTGAGGTGTCGAGCAGCCACGCATCCTGCTGCGCAGAAACCTGCGAGAATGACCAATTCGCACCCATCGGCCTGATGGTAGCACCGGCCGTCCGCGCCTCCTCGATCAGATCGAGCACCAGTTCTGCCGACCGTTTGAAACTCGCGGGCCGGAGCGATCCGGATGCCGGACGCAGTTGCAGATGCCGCGCCGCATCGACAGCATAGGTGCGGTGCCAGTTGATCCAGTTGGTGTTGGAAATCTCGCGGATTTGCGGGTCAGTCGCCATCGCTCGCTCCCTCGCCTTCGGGCGATCCCCCAAGGGTCGGCACTTCGCCATCCGCTTCCTTGGCGCAGACATATTCGATCTTGGTGGATTGATAGCCGCCCAGGGTGATCGTGCTGAGCAGCGATTCAAAGAAGCCCCGCTTCACAAATACGTCAGCGACGCCGTTACTCTCGCATTCGAGGATTTCGACATTGGCAATCGCGCCGCCGAAGCTTTCGACTTTAGCAGGCTGAGCGCTGCCTTCGCGAACAGGAAGCTCGATCTGGAAATGATGGGTCGTGCTGCATCCGCTCAGCAAGAGTGCGGCGACACACGCCGATCCCCCCAAAGACAGTTTGGTCATCGCACGCCCTCCCTATCGCAGAAGGTGCAACTGTACTCTATTCGGGCCGGATTCTCAATTTGACTTTATTTGTCGTTTATTTCGAAGACTCTATCCGATACGCGCGTTCATTGCTCTGAGACTTCCGCAATTGGAACCACCTGACCTTCTTCGGTAAAGTAATCCCAGCCGCTATCCTTGAGTGAGGCGGGTTCCTGCGCGGGAACATGCATGCCGACCGCCCCTTCTGCATTGAGCGTTGTGTCGACCAGCCCCTCGGCATCGTCTTCGCTGAAGAACCAGAACGGTACGATGGCGAGGCCACTACGGGCGCTTGAGAGGAACTCGGCATGCGGCTCGTAATATTCGGTGCCGGGATCGGCGTCACCCAGATGCATGACGCGGTGCGCCATCTGCGCGCCGCTCGCTGCGGACACGCGGAAGGTGATGTTGTGAATATCGGCATGGCGATCTGGCCAACCGCTATGGGGTGATCGGAACGCCTCGACCTTGGCCGCGCCGATTTCGAAGCTTTCGGCCTGCGCTCCATTGTCCAGCGAGATTGCCCTGATGCGCGTCGCGAAGGTCGGATTCCACTCCTCAACCGCGCGCATCTGCTCCACTGCCTGTGCAGGGGCTACCAATTGCAGCTCCGGCTGCGCCGCGAGCATTCGGGTGATGTGACGTGCCGAGAAATGATCGCCGTGCGCATGGCTCACGAAAACGGCGGTGACATTGTCGTAAGGTGCCTCACCCGCCACAATGCGCTCGATCAAGGCTGCGTCGAGCTGCTCAAGCGATCCGAAATGGTTGTCGTATAGCGGGTCGAACAGGAACTTCATCGCAGCGTCCGGCGCACCAATCTGCGCCGTCACCCCGGCATTGAGGATCGAGGTGGCAGTGCCGGTCGCCGAGCTCGCTCGCGTGGCAGCAGAGGCTGGAGCGCCAGGTTCTTCGTTGGCGCAACCTGCGAGCGCCACAACCATTGGAACCACCGCGGCCATGAGTGTTCCGAACCTTACCAAGTGTAGCCTCCCCAGCCGTTATCTATTGGCAACGTCATAGGAAATATTTGAGCCGATGTCCCCGTGATACTTGCGCGCTTCATACTCGTCGCCTTTGATACGTCCCAACAGGGGCGCGAAGAATCGATGGCGAATTGCCATCACTGTCCCTTGCTGTGTGAAAACGAAGGGACGTCCCATGAAGACCAAATATCTGCTTTCGACCGCTCTGAGCGTGGGTGTTGCTGCGAGTGTATTGGCGATGCCGGAAGATGCGCGGGCGGATGACTGCCTGCTGGACCGCGACGATGATGGCGTCGTTGATGCCGCTACCGACAATGACGGCGGGGCGGATTCGCTCAATCGTGACGACAACCTAGCATGCGGCGTCGGCGCGAGCGCATCTGGCTCATTCACCACGGCCATCGGCGGCAACGCTACATCGGGTTCGTCCGCCGTTGCCTTGGGATTCGGCGCGACAGCGACCGGAGCAAGTAGCGTTGCATTGGGTAGTTCCGCGTCGGCAAGCATGGACTTTGCGACGGCTGTTGGAAGGTTTAGTAGTGCTAGTGCACAATTCTCAACAGCACTTGGATACCGTGCAACTGCGGAAGCTACCAGTGCATTGGCAGTCGGAACACAATCTGTTGCAAGCGGTGCATCTTCAGTTGCCTTGGGGATTGGATCTGAAGCTACTGCGAGCGATGCGGTTTCGATTGGAAGTCACGCGGAAGCTACAGGTCGCGGGGCGATCGCTATAGGTGGCGACGACAACTCGAGTTCACCATTCCAAGGGCCAATTGCTTCGGGGTTTGCAAGCATCGCAATTGGTCTGAACGCACGCGTCGATACCGGCGAGCGTGGAGTTGCGATAGGGTTTGCTTCTTTGACTGGAGAAAACGGTGTTGCGGTAGGCCAAACTGCACGCGCTGGGGAGGAAAGCGTGGCAATCGGAAGCAACGTTGTCACAAGACTAGGCTCCGTAGCAATCGGTGCAAACAGCTTCAGCGATTCCAACGTCGCCGACGCGGTGGCCATTGGCCACACTGCTCTCGCCAGAAGAAACAATAGCGTAGCTATCGGAGCCAGAGCTCAGACACTTGGCACGAACAGCGTCGCATTGGGCGCTGACTCGCTCACCAATGAGCTCAATGTCGTCTCCGTCGGCAACGACAGTCTTAAGCGCCGGATTGTGAATGTCGCCAATGGCACGGCCGACACCGATGCTGCAACCGTTGGGCAGCTCAACGCTGTCGCTGCGATGGCTGGCAGTAATCCTTATGTCGATATCAACTCAACCGGCTCCGGAGCACTCGCCTCCGGAGCCGATGCGATTGCGATCGGAGAATCGGCAATCTCTTCGGACAATGGAACGATTGCAATCGGCGCCAACACCGCATCGAACGAACCGGGTGCCATCGCGATTGGCTCTGGCGCGCAAGCGTTCTCATCTCTCACCGGCGTGACTGGTATGATCGCTTTAGGCCAAGATGCTTCATCAAATTCAACCGGGGCAGTCGCTCTAGGACGCTCCGCGTCCGCGTCCGAAATCGACGCACTCGCGTTTGGAGCTTTTTCAAATGCTTCCGGGACTGATGCCGTGGCCATCGGAGAACGCTCGAATGCTAGCGCATTTTCTGTAGCGCTAGGCGGAGGAAACAGCACAGCGACCGGCAACGGCTCGGTTGCTGTCGGTTGGCGTACTGATGCGAGCGGCGCAAGTTCGACTGCAGTGGGATCCGGCGCAGACGCGACCAGTGACAACGCTGTTGCCATCGGCTCGGGAAGCGACGCGCGCGCAACCAATGCAGTGGCGTTGGGCTTTGGAACCATTGCAAACAGGGCTGATTCTGTAGCGGTAGGCGGACGCCAGATTGTTAGCGTAGCCGCTGGCACCCAAGACAACGACGCGGTCAATCTCGGTCAGCTTAACGCTGCGATTGCGGGCGTGTCTTCCGGTGGAGGTGGGAGCGCCTATTTGGCCGTGAATTCCACCGGAATTGCAGCCAGCGCGACAGGCGACGAAGCCATTGCCATTGGTGGGAATTCAACCGCCAATGGCAATGATTCTCTCGCGATTGGGACAGGGGCAATAGCAACAGAGGCTCAATCGACAGTAGTTGGTGCATCTGCGCAGGCAATCCAATTCAATGACATTGCGATTGGTTTCCAAGCCCGAGCGGATGGGAGGAACGCGGTTGCCTTGGGCGTCAGCGCGGAGGCGGGAGGATTCGGAGCCTTGGCCTTGGGTTTTGTCGCAGAAGGCCTTGCAGATCGCGCTACGGCAATTGGTGGCTTTTCTGACGCGACTGAGGACAACGCAAGCGCATTGGGCTATTTCAGCTTAGCTCTTGCGACGAACGCAACCTCGCTCGGGGCATTCGCAGTCGCATCAGGCCAAGCTTCTGTCGCAATCGGGGGCGACGGCTCGTTCGATTCCAATGATGGCGATTTCGGAGCACGCGCCACCGGCACACAGACCACCTCTGTCGGTGCCGACGCCTTCTCGTCCGGGCTCAACACCACCGCGCTCGGCGCGGGATCTAACGCCACGGGCGTGCAATCAACCGCCGTCGGTTCCGGAGCGGGCGCGAACGGTACCGGCGCTCTCGCATTTGGCGCGTTCAGCCAGGCGCGCGGGACTTTTTCGACCGCGCTTGGCTATGCCAGCTTTGCGCCAGCTGCGCGCTCGACGGCGATTGGCAACACGGCTCAAGCAACCGGTGAAGAGGCAACCGCGATAGGCTTCGGCACGCGCGCTCGGGCCAACAACGCGACTGCCGTCGGCGCGGGTGCCATCGCGGATCAAACGGGCGCCACCGCAATTGGCGCAGGGGCCTCCACCACCGCCGCCAATCAGGTCGCCATCGGCGGCACGGGCAGTGCGGTACGGATTGGCGATATCGAGGCGTCCACCCTCGCCCAGTCTGGTCCTGTCGATGTCGTCACAGTCGATCAGAACGGCACGCTCGGTCGCCAGCAGGTAGCGACAGCTGCTTCGGTAGCCAATGTCCGCACCTCTGTGAACGCTTTGGCGCAGGTCAGCGAGACCCAGTTCAACCAGCTCTCCAATCAGGTGCTTGCCCTGGATGGCCGGGTCAGCGGGCTGGAGTTCCGGCTTGAAGACGTCGATCAACGCGCGCGCGGCGGCATTGCGGCAGCCGCCGCGCTCGGCAGCGCCATTGCCCTGCCCGACAAGGACTTTGTCGTTGCAGGCAATGTCGCAACCTATGGCGGCGAACAGGGTTATGCGCTGTCACTGGTCGGGCGCGCGACCGAAAGCTTCGCTCTGACAGCTGGCGTGGCAGGCAACACAGGCGACGGCGATGTGATCGCGCAGGCGGGCTTTGCGCTCGGGTTCTAAGACCGCAATCGTCCGGCTCTGGTACGGAGTGTCACTTATTCGACACTCCGTACCACCAACCCGCAGAAAATTCCTGAAAATGCCGCTGAAATACATGACATCCATGATTTGAGACGCTTTTGTCCCGGATTGCGGGGGCGCGAAACGGATTTGCTGTGACACTTGATCGTCTCCCCCTTTGTTTTGACGAGAGGGACTGACGATGAAAACCAAACTGCTGCTTTCGACCGCTTTGAGCGTAGGTGTTGCTGTGAGTGTGCTGGCAATGCCGCAAGAGGCGCGGGCGGATGCAACGCCCCCATGCAACAACAATCCCGTCGGTCCCGATGGGGTTGCTGCAACTGACGACGAAGGTCTCGAATGCGGCGAAAACTCCATGGCAACCGGAAGCGATTCCACTGCACTGGGTGAAGACACCTTCGCGGCCGGATTTGAATCGATTGCTATTGGCAAGAGCTCTGCAGCCACCGGGTCATCAGGCATTGCCATCGGGCAATCGGCGGACGCTACACAAGCGGCAGCGGTGGCTATCGGTCGCAACACTCAAGCGGGTGGCGGCGCGTCTATTGCTATCGGTGATACTGCGAGCACCAACGACTTTGCGCAGATCGCGCTCGGATCTTCTGCGACCACAACTGACCGTGAATCCATCGCGATAGGTCAGGCAGCAACCGCCTCCGGTTCCTACGCAATCTCGCTTGGCGCCGGGACGGTAACCAACGGGCTCAGCTCGATCGCCATCGGCTGGTCGGCGAATGTGCAGTCGCAGCGCGCCACAGTGGTCGGGGCAACTGCAAGCGTTGCTGCCAATGCGGAGAACAGTGTTGCGCTTGGTCACCGAGCGTCCGTTTCGAGCGGCGGAACCAATGGTGTCGCAGTCGGCAACTTTGCAAACGCCGCAGCAGTGAACGCGGTAGCCATCGGCAACTTTTCTGAGGCCACCGGAACCGGCGCGTTTGCCTTGGGGACCGAATCCGAAGCGACCGCGGCCGGAGCCATCGCCATTGGATCGGAAAACAGCGAAACCTTCGAATCTGAAACCGTCGCCAGCGGCGAAGGTAATGTGGCTATCGGACGCGGTGCTCGTGCAGCTTTCGGTATCGACAGCGTAGCAATCGGCGACAACGCCGAGGTTCGCGGCGGACCCGGCATCTCGATTGGCGCAGATGCCTACGCGCAGGACAATGCCATTAGCATTGGCGTCAACGCTCAGGGTGTCAACGAAACCGTTCTGGTCGGAAACAACACCAGCGTCGGAACAAACGCGCGTAACATCGTAGCAATCGGCAACAATGCCTTCAGCGAAGATGGCGGTGTTGCTCTCGGCGACGGAGCTGCCGTGAATGGATCGGGTTCTGTTGCACTCGGTCGGAATTCGGAGACCTCAGAAATCAACGTGGTTTCCGTCGGCAGCAGCAGTAACAGGCGTCGGATTACCAATGTGCAGGACGGTATCAACGCCAACGACGCCGTAACCGTGGCGCAGCTCAATGCAGCGGTCGCTGGGGGTGCAGGCTCGAACCAGTTCATCGACGTTGACGGATCGGGGAACCCGGCCTCGGCTAGCAACAATTCCATCGCCATAGGTTCCGACGCTACCGCCAACGTCATCTCTTCCGTTGTCATCGGTGATGGAGCCAACTCGACAAACAGTCGTTCGGTTGTGCTGGGCAACAACGCCGACTCCTTCAATGGCACAGAATCCGTTGCCATCGGCGCTGATGCCGATGCCTTTGGTAGTGGAAACGTCGCAGTCGGTGTCGCTGCTGCGGCTTCGGGCGGGTCTGTCGCGGTTGGCGCGGGTGCCGACACTTCGTTCTCTGCAAATGCCGTCGCGATTGGTCTAGGCAGCTCGGTGTTCGGCGACGGATCGGTTGCAGTCGGCACGGGTTCGGTTGCGAGTGGAACAGGCGTCTTCTCTATCGGGTCGGAGACGATCAAGCGCCGAATTACCAATGTCGCTGCTGCCTCTGACGCCACCGACGCGGTCAATCTCGGCCAACTCAATGCCGCGATTGCCGGAGTATCTGGCGGCGGTGGCGGTAGCGCATTCCTTGCCGTCAATTCCACTGGTTCAGCTGCCAGCGCGACCGGTACAGATGCAATTGCAGTCGGCACCGCTGGCGCCGAGGGTGACCGTGCTATCGCAGTGGGCGCAGATGCCTTTGCCGGGAATGTCGATAGTGTCGCAGTTGGTTCTGATGCCAATGCGGAAGGCGATCGTGCAGCAGCCTTTGGCAGCCTTGCTCGCGCTGATGCGAACGATGCGGTGGCCATCGGCTATGCTACCTCTGCCACAGGATCGGGTTCTGTTGCCCTAGGCGGTGACGGGAATGACGATGACACCAACGGTACATTCGGCGCGCAGGCGCTCGGCACCCAGACCACTTCCCTCGGTGCTGATGCATTCTCGGCTGGTCTCAACACCACCGCGCTGGGTGCGGGAACGCTGGCGACCGGCGTGCAGTCCACCGCTGTCGGCTCCGGTGCAGGCGCGAACGGTGTCGGCGCTCTCGCCTTTGGTGCGTTTTCTCAAGCGCGCGGCACGTTCTCGACCGCGCTGGGCTATCAGTCTTTCGCTGCTGTCGACCGTGCCACGGCAATCGGCAACACCGCGCAGGCGACCAATGTGCAATCGACCGCTATCGGCTTTGGCACCCGCGCTCGTGGGACGGACTCGACCGCCATCGGTTCGGGAGCCGTCGCCGACCAAGCCAACGCTACGGCAGTTGGCGCTGGAGCCACCACCACAGCCGCTAACCAAGTCGCTCTTGGCGGCACGGGCAGCGCGGTTCGGATCGGCGATATCGAAGCCTCGACCATGGCGCAGGTTGGGCCGGTTGACGTGGTCACTGTCGATCAGAACGGAACGCTCGGTCGTCAGCAAGTCGCAGCCGCCGCTTCGGTGCAGAATGTGCGCACCTCGATCAACGCTCTCGCCGAAATTTCAGACGCGCAGTTTGACGCGCTCGCTGGGCGGGTGACTTCGGTCGAAGGACGGCTCGATCTGGTCGAAGGGCAACTGGAAGTCCTCGGTAACGAGATCGCCAGCTCCACTGCGGTTGCTGTGGCGATGGGCGGAACCACCTTCCTGCCTGACACCAGTTTTAGCCTTAGCGCCAATGTCGGCACCTATGATGGCGCGCATGCCGGATCGTTCACGATCGGCGCGCTCGTCAGCGAGAATGTCGCGGTCAACGCCGGTGTGGCGACCGGCTTCAACCGCAACGGGAAAACTGCCGGACGCGTTGGCGTTACGCTGGGCTTCTAAGATAGCGAAACAAACGGAAGAACGATTGCGTGGGATGCGAACGTCGCATTCCACGCAATTTGAAATTGTCTCATTTCGACAAGTAAGCAGTAATCCAATGCTCTAAAGCCTTCACGATGCGGAGGTTTTGAACGGATTAGGGACAACTGGCGCAGTTTTCATAATCGGCCACAGAGCCGACTGGTCGGGTCGTGAGCCGACCGTCCCTTCATCGCTGATGAAAGGGAAATGAAATGAGGAATACACTGCTGCTTTCGACTGCGCTCACAATAGGCGCTGTCGCTTCGTTGATTGTGCCCGCGGAGCAGGCGCGCGCCGATGACTGCCTGCTAGACCGGGACAATGATGGCAATGTCGATCTGGGCCCTACCGACAATGATGGCGGGGCGAACTCTTCGGATTCAGACACCCGAACGGCGTGCGGCGTCGGCGCAGTGGCCACGGGTTCATTCGCCAGTGCTTTTGGCAGCGAGGCCAATGCAACAGGGCTGCGCAGCATTGCAATTGGTCGTATCTCGGAAGCAACGGCTGCTGACGCGACGGCTGTGGGCCACTTCGCCCAAGCGACCGGTGATGATTCCACGGTTGTCGGACAGGCCGCAATTGCGAGCGGAGCTCGCGCGACCGCTCTCGGTCAAGGTAGCTCTGCAAGCATGGCTGACGCCACTGCAGTCGGCCAGTCCGCCAACGCCAGCGGTGCGGGCGCAATCGCAATTGGCCACGGCGCCGCTGCGCCAACCCAAAATTCAATCGCCATCGGCACCGATTCCGACGCCACCAATTCGGGCAGCGTCGCGATCGGAGGCGATGGCACCGATGGAGATACGCTAGGCGCGCAGGCGACCGGAGCCGAGTCTGTCGCGATTGGTGCCGACGCGGTGGCATCAACCGTTGCAGCGGTCGCCTTGGGCAAGGGGGCAACCGCCAGTGGCGTTGGCGGGACCTCTATCGGCACAAGTACGATTGCCTCTGGCGCCCGCTCGACTGTCGTGGGTGTGAACTCGCAAACCATCGGAACCGACAGCACAGCAATCGGCGCAAACGCAATCGCAGATTTCAACAATTCGACCCTGCTAGGAGCCAGTTCCGCAGTCGGAGGCGCTAACAGCCTCGCGGCAGGTTTTGGCGCGAACGCTAACGGTGAAGATGCCACGGCCATCGGCGCTGGGGCGCAGGCGGCTGCCTTCGGCACGGCTTTCGGACGTCTGGCCATTTCAAGCGCCAGCGAAGCTCTCGCTATCGGCCAGAATAGCGACGCCACCTCCACAGCCGCTGTGGCAGTCGGGACGGATGCGCAGGCCACAGGTATCGCTGCGGTTTCGCTGGGACGGCAAGCCAACGCTTCAGCGAGCGACGCCATCGCAATCGGCCGGTCAAGCGCAGCCAGCCAAAGCAACGCGCTGGCCTTCGGGTCCTTCGCGGAAGCCACCGGTACCGGAGCTCTTGCCTTCGGGGCGCGGAGCGATGCCACCGCAACGGGCGCAATTGCCATTGGCGGCGATGCGCCGGTTGATGTGGATTCGGACGGCGCAAGCGCTACAGGCGACTTCTCGCTTGCCATCGGACCGGATGCTTCGGCGTCAGGCGGACTGTCTTATGCACTCGGTGCAATTTCCAGTTCCAGCGGCACCAATGCGACTGCCATCGGCTCATTTTCGAACGCGGCGGGCGGTTCGTCTTTGGCGATTGGTTCTTCCAGCTCCGCCGCAAGCGATCGTTCGACAGCGCTCGGCGCAGCGGCTGCCGCCACGGCAGAAAACGCCACAGCGCTCGGCGCCAGAGCCAATGCCGGTTTTGCGAACTCAACCGCTCTGGGCGTTGATGCAACGTCAACCGCAGCCAACCAAGTTACATTGGGCGGCACGGGAAGCTCGGTGCGGATCGGCGATATTGCTGCAAGCACGGCGGCGCAGGTAGGCCCGGTTGAAGCGGTGACGGTCGATGGCAGCGGTGTGCTGGGCACAAGCTCCGTCGCGACAGCCGCTTCAGTCGAGAATGTCCGGGTTTCGCTGAACGCTCTCTCGCAAGTCAGCGATGCCCAGTTTGCGCAGCTCGAAACCAGCGTATTGGCGCTCGATGGGCGGGTGTCCGGGCTGGAGTTCCAGCTCGAGGATCTCGACGAGCGCACGCGCGGCGGTGTGGCGATGGCAATGGCCATGGGCGCAGCTCCGATTGTGCCGGGCAAGAATGTCTCGATGACGGTCGCCGCCGCCAATTATCGCGGCGAGCAAGCGTTCTCAGGATCGCTCACCGGGCGCGTGTCGGAAAGCGTGTATCTGTCCGCCAGCGTCAGCGGCAATACGAGCGATGAGAATGTCGGCGCGCGGGTCGCGGCGACCATCGGTTTCTGAACGACGCCTTCTGAAAAACGCCTTCTGCAATCGCGGCGCTGGGTGTCCCGTAACGGGGCATCCAGCCCTGCAAATCGCTGGAATACCGTCGGAAATCTACAATTTTTTGCTTTGGTTTCCGGTTAGCTCAGTTATCTTCACAATGTTTCTGATCGAGTGGGGGTGATCGAAACAGGGCATTGACCGGCAAATATGCCGGCAGCCGATCGCGTCGCACCGCGGTTTCCCTGCTCACCGTAGCAAGGGGAATATAATGAAAAATGCACTGCTGCTTTCGACCGCGCTCACTCTGGGTGTCGGGGCGTCAATGATGCTGCCTGTCGAACAAGTACGGGCCGATGACTGCCTGCTG
Source organism: uncultured Erythrobacter sp. (assembly GCF_947499705.1). Lineage (NCBI taxonomy): Bacteria > Pseudomonadati > Pseudomonadota > Alphaproteobacteria > Sphingomonadales > Erythrobacteraceae > Erythrobacter > uncultured Erythrobacter sp. The sequence continues at coordinate 2,497,646 of NZ_CANMPJ010000001.1, forward strand.
GATCGCGACAATGACGGGATTGTCGATCAATTCACCGACAATGATGGCGGGGCGAACTCCAACAACAATGACGAGCGGTTGGCATGCGGTGTGGGTTCAGAAGCAACCGGCAACAGATCCACTGCGGTCGGTAACTCTGCGTCCGCCACGCAGGCCGATGCGACCGCGCTAGGTCAGGCTTCAATTGCATCGGGCATCAACTCCACCGCTGTGGGCGAGGATGCGATTTCAAACCAGAACGAAGCAACCAGCGTAGGGGCCGATTCAAGAGCCATTGGCCTCGAATCAACCGCGATTGGCCGCGCTGCGAACGCAACGGGAACCGGCGCAACAGCAGTTGGGCGCGGGGCGATTGCTTCGAACACCAGGGCCACCGCTGTTGGACGCAATTCGCAAGCGACGACGCTCGGTGCAACGGCAATTGGCGAAAGCTCCAGTGCGACCGCTTCAGGCACTGTCGCTCTGGGATATCTGGCGGAGGCTACCGGCATTTCCTCAACAAGTATTGGGGTAGATGCAGAGGCCAGTGCGACGAACTCCACCGCTTTGGGCTGGATCGCCGAAGCATCAGCCGTGGGCGCATCTGCCATCGGAAACCAGTCCGATGCAACCGGAGAAGATTCCACTGCGCTTGGCTTTGACGCTCGGGCTACGGCGACCGATGCATCAAGCTTCGGCGCGAGATCGCGAGCATCATTCGCCAATGCAACTTCGGTTGGATCGAACGCTAACGCATCCGCCGTGAATTCAACTGTTCTGGGCGCATACGCTGAGGCAGCCGGCATATCGTCAATAGCAATCGGCGTGGGAGCCGATGCAACCCAATCAAGTGCGGTCGCAATAGGGGCCAACAGTTTGGCCAGTGGGTCGAATTCGGTTGCGCTGGGAACGGACGTCGAAGCAAGTGCGACAAATACGGTCGCGATTGGTCACGATGCCATTGCCGATACAATCGATGCCACGGCAGTAGGCAAATCAGCCAGCGCGACCTCTGATAACGCCAGTGCATTTGGTGAATCGGCGAGCGCATCGGTGACAGGGGCTGTTGCTATTGGTGCAAATAGCTCATCGGCAGGGACAAGAACCGTCGCCCTTGGCACAAATTCTTCCGCCGCGAACACCCGCTCCATCGCAATAGGAGGCGATACTTCGACCAGCGGCAACCGCTCCATCGCCATAGGGGGCGAATCTTCAACCAGCGGCGCCAATTCGATTGCACTGGGTTCCAGTTCTCAAACGTTCAGCAGCGGTGCTATTGCTATCGGCGGTGATTCCAGTGACCCGGGAGAAGAGGGCGCGCAGGCAAGCGGAGTGGACTCCATCGCGTTTGGTGCAGATGCCAGCTCTGGGGGCACGGACGCAATCGCCATTGGCGCAGCCGCCAACGCCAATGGTAACGATGCAATCAGCATTGGCGGAAACACTTTGTCCACAACCCTAAGCATGGCAGTTGGCACCGGCGCACAGGCAACAAGTCCACGTGCCACAGCTCTTGGGTCGGCTGCAGTAGGTAGCGCGCAACGGAGCACGGCCGTAGGTTTCGAAACGGAAGCAACAGGCACCAACAGCACCGCATTGGGCAGCGCAGCTCTTGCCAGCGGAGAGAGTGCGACTGCTTTGGGCATCGCCACAACAGCCACCGACATTGGTGCGACAGCAATTGGAAATTCCGCCGATGCGACCTCTGTGAACACGACTGCGGTAGGCAGGGCAGCTCAGGCTACTGCCGGCTCCGCCGTCGCGCTTGGCAACGCTGCGAATGCCAGCGGCGTCTCTGCGTTTGCGCAGGGCTCCCTTGCCAGTGCATCGGGCGACAACTCGGTTGCAATTGGCGCACAAACTGTCGCCGCAGCCGAAGGTGCGATTGCGATTGGCGAAATGGCGGATGCTCAGGGTGTGGACAGCTTCGCGCTCGGCACGCTCACCACAGCCAGCGGGATAAGCGCAATCGCCATCGGCGGGGATGGTCCGATCGATGCCGATGATGAAGGGTCGGAGGCGACCGGTGATTATTCGACAGCTATTGGTCCGGACGCGAAGGCGACGGGTGCATTATCCTATTCGCTCGGCGCGATTTCCAGCGCGAGCGGGGTCAATTCAACCGCGCTCGGTTCTTTCGCCAATGCCAGCGGCGGGTCTTCACTGGCGCTTGGTTCGGGCGCAGACGCGACGGCCAACTTCTCCTCTGCCATCGGCACCGGATCGAGCGCGCTGCACGCCGCCTCCTTTGCCTTGGGCGCGGGTGCGATCACGACGCGGATCAACCAGATTGTGCTCGGACAGGACGGATCGGGCTTCGGCGCCACCGGCCCGGTGACTGTCACCATTCCTGGCTTGCCGACCGGAGCGTCGAACGCTGCGCAATCGGGATCGCTGTTCTTCGTTACGGTGGATTCTGCCGGGAACCTCGGATTCACCAACAGTGTGCCGTCGTCAGCCAGCGCGCCGGTAGGCATGGTGCAATCCAATCAGGCTGTCGCGTCAGAAGCCGCGCCGACCTTCACGCATACCAGCGTCGATGGAGGCCCGGTCGGAGCACCCGGCGAAGGTGTAATGACAGCCGATGCGACACGCGGGCTCGCCGAGCGTCCGACCGAGATTGCGATGATCGACGAAACGCAGGCGGTGACGGCACCGCCTGCTGACGCCGATGCGGACGCAGGCACACGCCGCGTGGCGACTTCGGCAACGGGAAGGAGCCCGGCAGTGCTCAACACCCTCGCCACGCCGGCGCTGGCGCAGGTGACGGATGCGCAGTTCACCCAGCTTTCGGGCAGAGTGACTGAGCTCGAAGGGCAAGTCGACACGCTGTTCGACCTTGCCGGAACGATCGACCGCGACGCGCAGCGCGGCATCGCGGCGATCGCAGCGCAGGCCAATCCGCACTTTCCCTCCGAAGCAGGCAAGACCAGCTACGCGAGCAATGTCGCGACCTATCGCGGCGAAGTGGGCGTGTCGCTGGGCGTGATGCACCGGTTGGAAGGCGACTTCGCCATCACCGCCGGTGTCACCTATGCAGGCGGCAATTCCACCGCCGTTCGCGCCGGTGTTGCCGGGGAGTTCTGACGCCGGCTTGATCGATCACCGAGCCGGGTGTCTCGCCTGAGGTGCCCGGCCATTTTCAGACTAGGCAACCACGCGAGTGTCGCTGAGATACTTGCGCTTGTAATCTCATTTGTCTTCAATGCGTTCCAACAGGGGCGCGAAGAATCGATGGCGAATTGCCGTCGCCGTCCCTTGCTGTGTCAAACGAAGGGACGTGCCATGAAGACCAGATATCTGCTTTCGACCGCTTTGAGCTTGGGTGTTGCTGCGAGTGTGTTGGCGACACCGCAAGAGGCACGGGCCGACGACTGTCTGCTGGACCGTGACGATGACGGCGTTGTCGATGCGGCGACTGACGATGATGGCGGGGCGGATTCGGGCGATGATGACACAGCGCTGGCTTGCGGGGTCGGGGCCGATGCAACGGGTACCGGAGCGACGGCGATTGGCGTGCAAGCCTCTGCGCTCGGAACACGAAGCACAGCCTTAGGCACAACGTCGAGTGCAACAGGTGAGGACAGCATCGCCATCGGCACTTTGGCCAACGCTTCACAAAGCCGCGCCGTTTCCATTGGCGAAGAATCGATCGCCAGTGGTTCGGTATCGGTAGCGATCGGCTCGGAAGCCGAGGCCACCGCGACACGCGCGACAGCTATCGGTTTCGATGCGCGCTCAACACAGCCCGGGGCAACCGCGCTCGGAAATAACGCATTGGGGCTCGGCAATTCCTCCACCGCGCTCGGTATTGGCGCAACCGCGAGAGACACGTTCGCAATTGCCATCGGACATGTGGCCACAGCGGAAGCGCGCAATTCCATCGCGGTCGGGAATAATGCCGATGCCCAGGGCGAAGACGCGATCTCGGTAGGGACCAATGCGGTGGCGACCGACAGTGGCTCTATCGCAATCGGCGGCGACGAAGGTGACGGCGATCTGCTTGGCGCGCAGGCGACAGGATTCAACGCCATTGCCATCGGCGCAGACACAGTTGCGAGCGCATCTGAAACGCTCGCGATTGGTCACACGGCCATGGCCACCGGAAATCGCGCTACGGCTGTTGGCACAAGCGCGGCAGCAACCGCCAGCGGCGCAGTCGCAATCGGCGACGACGCCGTTGCGGACATCACGCGGGCTACGGCGATTGGCGAAGATGCAGCGGCGAACGCAACGAGCAGTGTCGCGCTTGGAGCTGGCTCAGTTGCCACCCAGGCGAACACCGTCTCAATCGGCACCAGCGGCGGCGAGCGCCGGATTGTGAATGTCGGGGACGGCGTGGCGGATACCGATGCAGCGACCGTGGGGCAGCTCAATACGGCGATTGCCGGGATCTCGGTTAGCGGGAGCCCTTACATCGAAGTCAATTCCACAGGCACCGCAGCATCGGCGACCGGGGAAGACGCAATTGCAATCGGCGAATCCTCCAGCGCTTCCGCCATTGATGCAGTAGCCGTGGGCATGCAGGCAGACGCTGCTGGCCAATCCTCGATCGCAATCGGCACTCTGACTGAGACTGCGGGCTTCGGGTCGACCGCCATTGGATTTAACGCCGAAGCATTGGAGGTCGGTGCAACGGCAATTGGCAACGACGCATCTGTCGCGGCGGGCAGCACCGGCGCGATCGCCATCGGCGATGCGATCGTCGATGGCGTTCGCGCTATCGGTATTGGAGCAAATTCCAATGTCCGCGGCGACAGGAGCGTTGCGCTGGGAAGCCTTGCTTCGGTCGCTGTAGATGTGACCGACTCGGTGGCATTGGGAGCCAATTCGCTCGCCGACGAATCGAATGTCATCTCCGTCGGGCGTTCGGGTAGCGAACGGCGCATAGTCAACGTTGCAGAAGGCACAGCGCAAACTGACGCGGCAACGGTGGGCCAGCTAGACGCAGCCGTAGCCATGATTTTAGGCAGCGGAGACAGCAGCCCGTACATCGATGTGAATTCGGCCGGCACCCCGGCAAACGCGACCGGGACAGATGCCATTGCAATCGGTGCCAGCACAATCGCGAGCGATGAGAGCGCGATTGCCATCGGAACCGGAGCGGATTCCAGCAATGAAGCCGCTATCGCGATTGGCGAAGCGTCCGCTGCAACGATGGCCGGTGGCATCGCTATCGGCGGCGATGGCTTCGATCTTGGCACCGAGGGTGCGCGGGCAACCGGCGGTGGTGCCAGCATTGCAATCGGGGCCGATGCCCTCGCCAGCGGGTTACTCTCGACCACAGTTGGCTCAAATTCCCAGGCAACCGGGCAAATCTCGAGCGCATTCGGCGCCACCTCCCAGGCCACTGGGCAGTCTTCAACCGCTATTGGCTATGGTGCCGATGCGACCGCGCAGAGTGCCAGCGCGTTCGGCGCTACTGCGTCGGCTACAGGTGAGTTCTCGACCGCGATTGGTCAAAGCTCGTCAGCCAACATGAATAGCGCCAGCGCGCTAGGCTCCAGCGCGCAGGCCTCCGGATTGGCGGCAACCGCTATTGGCGCCTCCGCAGAAGCAAATGCTACCGATAGCACCGCTGTCGGACAGAACACGACGGCTCTTGGCGTCGGTTCGATTGCGCTTGGCGCGGACGCTTTTGCCAGAGAGGAAAGCTCAATATCCATCGGCGCTCAGTCTTTGTCCGATACGTCGGGTGCCATCGCCATTGGCGGCGACGGAACCGACAGTGATGCGCTGGGGGCGCAAGCCAGCGGCGAAGGCAGCACGGCTCTGGGTACCGATTCTGTTGCCAGCGCGTTTCTCGCCACCGCAACCGGGAATCAAGCGCGAGCTTCCGGGAGCGGCTCCACGGCACTGGGCGCATTCAGCAATGCGTCAGAGATTTCTTCCACCGCTATCGGGATTGCCGCTGCAGCGACGGGGGAGCGAGCAGTTGCTCTCGGGAATAATTCGGAGGCGACCGGGAGACTTTCCACGGCCCTCGGAACTGGCTCCGACGCAACGGCCGAACGGGCGGTCGCTCTAGGCAATATTGCCAATGCATCGGGTGTCAGCTCGGTGGCGATCGGCAGTGATGGTGACGACGATGACAGCGGCGGCTTTGCAGGCGCCCAAGCCCTTGGCACGCAGACAACATCTGTGGGTGCTGATGCTTTCTCGGCAGGTCTAAACACCACCGCGCTCGGCTCGGGAACACTGGCCACCGGCGTGCAATCCACCGCTGTCGGTTCTGGAGCTAGCGCGAACGGTGTCGGTGCACTCGCATTCGGTGCCTTTTCAACCGCACGTGGCACGTTCTCGACCGCACTCGGCTATCAGACCTTCGCGCCGGTCGACCGCGCCACGGCCATTGGCAACACCGCTCAGGCGACCAATGTGCAGGCGACAGCCATCGGTTTTGGAACGCGAGCTCGCGGGACGGACTCTACCGCTATCGGTTCGGGTGCTGTCGCGGATCAAGCCAATGCGACGGCCATCGGCACCGGTGCCACCACTACCGCAGCCAACCAAGTAGCCATTGGCGGCACGGGCAGCGCGGTCCGCATCGGCGATATCGAAGCGTCGACCATGGCGCAGTCTGGTCCTGTCGACGTGGTGACGGTTGATCAGAACGGCACGCTGGGGCGTCAGCAGGTCGCGACCGCCGCATCGGTAGCCAACGTCCGCACGTCTGTGAACGCTTTGGCGCAGGTCAGCGAGACGCAGTTCGGACAGCTCGAAACCAGCGTGCTGGCGCTCGATGGGCGGGTGAGTGGGCTGGAGTTTCAGCTCGAAGATCTCGACTCACGCACCCGCGGCGGGATCGCGGCGGCCATGGCGATGGGCGGACCCGCAATTGCTCCAGGCCAGAAAGTGTCGCTGTCGGTATCGGTTGCGAACTATCGCGGCGAACAAGCGATTGCGGGCAACGTCACCGGAGAAATTGCACCCGACGTCTATCTCTCGGCTGGTTTCAGCGGCAACACCGCCGACGGTGACATCGGCTCGCGCGCGACGGTGCTGTTCGGGTTTTAACCCCGGTTGGAGCTGCGCGTGGCTATTCCTCGCGCGGCTCCGACAGGCATACCCGGTCGCCTCGGCGCGCGACATTGAAACCGCGCGCCTCGACTTCGCGGCTTTGCTCGCTGTGCGGGTCGCGGATCGGATTGGTGTGGTTGTAGTGGATGAAGTGAACCTTGGCGCGCTCGGTATCGGGTAGCGTCTGCAAGCGATCCATTGTCGCCTTCACCCTTGGATGCGGGATTTCCGACATATCGCGACCAGCTAACTCGTTGTCGTCCCAGAAGGTTGCGTCGATGAAGAGGTTGTCCGCGCCGGCGACCAGTTCTTCCAGCGAACTTCCCGATGCCTCGGCGTATTCGTCCCAGCTATCAAGATCGGGCATGTAGATCGCGCGTTTGTCTGGCGTCATGATCAGGAAGCCGACAGTCTCGGAATACTCATCGCGATGTGGGACAGTGAGCGGGAGAACGCCGAACTCGTCTGAGAGCACGGCAAACTGCCCCTCGGCCATCTCGGTAATCGCGATATTTCCAAGTTCGACCAGCTGGCTCCACGGACCGTTGCTGCGCAAGAACTGGGCCATGCGCGGCATGGCGAAGACCGGCACGTCTTTCGCCCCGGCAGCCTCGCGGCCAAGATAGGCGAGGCCAAGATAGTGGCCGATATGCGCGTGGGTCAGGAAGATACCGTCAATCCTCAGACCCGGTTCGGGCGGCGTTGATCGGTCGGTCCGCGTCGCTTGCTCCAGGTCGGCGAGTTGCCGCGTGATCGCTGGAGTGGCGTCGAAGAGAAACCGCTGCCCGTTCTCGCGGTCAATCAGCCCGAGCGAGCTTGGATAGAGATATGGGCCGTTGTCGGAGAAATTCCCGATCTGCGGGGCGCCCGCATCCTGCCCTGCGCCGAGAACCACCAGCTCGCGCTGGCATTGCGGTTCTGGAAGCTCGGCTGGTTCAGCAGGTGGCAGCGCAATCGTTCCGCCGATTGCCGCGAGCGCGAGCAGACTCACTCGATCACGCGCCCGCGCACCATGACGAAATCAACGTCTTCAAGCACAGTCACATCAGCCAGCGGATTGCCATCGACTGCGATGATATCGGCGGAGAAACCGGCGGCAATGCGACCGATTTCATTCTCCATCCCGATAATCTCGGCGGCGACCGTGGTCGCACTTGCCAGAGCAGAGCGATCCGACATGCCATTGGCTTTCAGCAGCGCGAATTCGCCTGCATTCTCGCCATGCGGGAATACGCCTGCGTCGGTGCCAAACGCGACTTTGACGCCCCAGCGATCTGCACGCTCCACAATAGTGCCGGCGATCTCTGCCACCGCGCGGATCTTCTCTTCGACGACTGGTGTGTAGAACCCTTTGCCAAGGTTCCGCTTGATCCCTTCGTAGGCCATCAAAGTCGGCACAAGAGTTGTACCGCTGGCTTTCATCGCATCCGCAGCCGCTTCATCGATATAGGTTCCATGCTCGATCGTATGGACACCCGCACGCGCCGCCGCTTCGATCCCGCGTGCGCCGTGCGCGTGGGCTGCGACTTTCAGGCCGAGCGTCTCGGCGGTGTCGACGATCGACTTCATTTCTTCCGGCGTGAAATGCGCCTCTAGGCCCCTGCCCTGCTGGCTGAGCACGCCGCCGGTTGCGGTGATCTTGATCAGGTCGGCTCCGTATTTAGATGCGGTGCGAACCTTCTCGGCGCATTCGACCGGGCCGGTGCAGGCGAAGTCTGCGGTGATCGCGTCGTTCACTTCCTTGCGAAAGCCGTTCGTGTCTCCGTGTCCGCCGACAATCGCAATGGTGCGTCCCGACGTGACGATCCGGGGACCGGCCACCACGCCATCAGACGTCGCACGGCGCAGGCTTTGCATGACCTGATCGGTCCGCGAGCCAAGATCACGAACGGTAGTGAAACCTGCCAGCGCGGTGACCCGCGCGTTCTTGGCAGCGATCAGCGTATACCATTCAGGAGGGTTGGTCGCACCCCGCCAGAATTCGCCGCTGGGATCGCCGGAAAGATGCGTGTGCAGGTCGATCAGGCCGGGCAGCACTGTCTTGTCGGAGAGGTCAATCTCGCGATCCGCGTTCGTATCGCCCTCCCCTTCGGAAATGCTCACGATCCTGCCGTCTTCAATGATGATGGTCGCTGGCCCGGTCGGCGCGCTGGCAGCATCAACGATCACGCTGCCCGCACGGATAGCAATGGTTTCTGCCGCAACCGGCGCCGAAAGCACCGCTGCTATCGCCGCTGCGGGAACCGCGAGTTTGCTCAAGAATTTCATAAGTGTGCTCTCCCTTGGCAACGTGATGCCGTCCGATTGCCTTCGGCACAAGGGCGAAGATCGCGCGGTAAAGGCGCGCAACAGAATTTGCCTTACGCGGGGCGGTCGTTATGACTCCCCGCAATATTCCACCAAACAGGGACAATATTCGCATGACCTCCCGGCTGACCAAGACCGCCACCATCACTGCCACTTTGCTCGCAGGCGCATCGCTCGCCGCGACCGCACAGGCCCGCCCGATGACACCGGAAGACGTCGCCAAGCTCGAGAGCGTTGGTGCAATGGCTGTTTCACCCGATGGCACGCGGATCGCCTACACCACGTCGAGCCTGCCCGATGTGACCGAGGGTGAAGACAATGGCGGTTTCAAAAGCGAGCTGAAGATCGCGACCGCGCCCGATGTGGCGCGCGCTTATCTGCCGGATGACGTCAGCCCCGGCGGCGTCGCGTTCTCTCCCGATGGCCGCATGGTCACGTTCCTGTGGTCGAAAGACAAGGAAGATCGCGCTGTCTGGGGCGTGCCGGTTGATGGCGGTACTTACACCAAGATCGCAGCGGTCGAAGACACCGGCGTGCGCAGCTATCGCTTCAGCCCCGATGGCGGCACGATCTATCTGCTGACCGGCCCGGGTGAAGACAAGCAGCGCGAAAAACAGCGCAAGGCTGGCTTCAACTCGAAGGTCTATGAAGAGGAATTCAAGCCCGCACGCATGTTCGCAGCGACCGTGGGCACCGAAGTTGACGAAAGCCCGCGTGAGATCGCCCTTCCCGGCTTTGTAAGCGCGTTCGATGTCGCTGCCGATGGCCGTATGGGCATCGTCGAAACCGCTCCCACCCCGCTTGTCGACGACAGCTACACCAAGAAGCGGGTTAACATTTTCGACCTCAATGCCGGCGAAGTCACCAACGTGATCGCCACGCCGGGCAAGATCGGCGATGTCGAGATTTCACCTGACGGCCGGCAGCTTTCGCTGATTGCCGGGGTCGATATGAACGACCCGGCAGCGACCACGCTCCACCTCGTTGACACAGTAACGGGCGAGTACCGCGCGCTGAATGCAGGCGCCGCCGAGGCTGCAACGGACGCCGAGTGGCTCGACGATGGCCGCCTAGCGGTTACCGTCGATGTTGGCGCGCAGTCAGTGCTGCGCTTCTACAATGCCGATGGCAGTCTGGCCGAAGAGATCGATCCGGGTGCGCTCATCTTGACCGGGGTCGAGGCCGATGGTGGGACGCTCGCCGTGCGCGCCGACAGCCCTTCACATCCGAGTGAGCTGTTCGTCGTGAGGGACGGCTCGTTCCAGCGCTGGACCAGCCACAACCCCTGGCTGGCCGATATCGATATGGGCGAGCAGCGCACCTACACCTACACCGCCCGCGACGGCCAAGAGGTCGAAGGCGTGCTGATCCTGCCGGTCGGCGGCGTTCCCGAAGGCGGCGCTCCGACGATCATGAACATCCATGGCGGCCCTGAGGCACATGAAAGCAATGGCTGGCAGACCGCCTATTCAAAACCGGGGCAGATGGCTGCGGGTAAGGGTTATGCGGTGTTCCTGCCGAACTATCGCGGCTCAACCGCCTACGGCACCGCATTCTCGAAACAGCATCAGGACAATTACACCGATCCTGAGTTCACCGACATTGTCGATGCCAAGCGCGCATTGGTCGCCGAAGGCATCACCGATGGTGACCGCACCGGGATCACCGGCGGTTCGTATGGCGGCTATGCCAGTGCATGGGGCGCGACCTATCACTCCGCCGAATATGCAGCGTCGGTGATGTTCGTTGGCATTTCCAATCAGGTTTCGAAGTTCGGCACCGGCGACATTCCATACGAAATGTACAACGTGCACAGCCGCAAATGGCCGTGGGATGATTGGGTCAAAATGCTCGAAGTCTCGCCGGTCTATCACGTCGACAAGGCCAACACGCCAACGCTGATCATGCACGGCGAGGAAGACACCCGCGTCGATCCGGGCCAGAGCCTTGAGCTTTATCGCTCGCTGAAAGTGCGCAAGCCAGATGTGCCGGTGCGGATGGTGTTCTATCCGGGTGAAGGCCACGGCAACCGTCAGGCCGGATCGCGCTACGATTACAGCCTACGGATGCTCGAATGGTTCGACACCTATCTGATGACCGGCGACCGCCGCGCCCCAATGCCGGACCCGCGTCCACAATTGGCCGAGGGTGCCAAGGGTTCGAGCGCCGACGATACGGACGACGATAGCGAGGATTGATCAAAGGCATCTAAGCCGGTCGCGCTATGTCGACGCCAAAGGCGTCGCAAGGCCGACCGGCCGCCCGCAGCGATGCGGCTGAAAGCCGTACGAGCGAGGATATCGAACCCCGGATGGGGTGCGGAGAATCAAAACGTATACCCGATCCCAATCCCGCCGATAAACTGGTCCGCACTGCCGCGCACTGAGGTGAACGGCGTATCCGCCGCATCGCCGACCAGCCGCGAATAGCCGCCGATGCCGTAGATGTTGAAACCGCCGTTCATCACATTGTTGTCTAGGTCGATGGTTGCGATGGCTAAGGCGCCGACGCTGTTCAGCCCGCCATCGGCGGAAAACTGCGCCAGCCCGCTCGCCGCGCTCTGCTGCGGTGTAACGCTGTAGTAATAATCCGCAAAATTGTCGTCGACGAAGCTGAGATTTCCGGACAGTTGGATCGCTGCACCGCGCCCGAGCGGGGTGAAGTAGGATACCCCCGGCTCGATCAACATTCCGTCATGCGCGCCAAGAATATCCCAGCTCACCTGTGTCGATAGGGACAGGCGGTCAAAGCGGTTGATCACTCCGGGAAAGCTCACACCGGCCTGCGCCCCGACTTCAATGGCGGTGTCCAGATCTCCGGCGAGTTCGACCACTTCATCTTCGATCTGACCGTCGCGGTCATTGCGAAGGCGGAAGGTTGGCCCGAAGGAAAAGCTGGTCTCGGGCGGACCTCCGGTCGGTGCCTGCGACAACAGATCCAGCGCAAAGCCGGGGCCGTTGGGGCTGATGCCCACTCCTGCAACACGGCCGACGATCAGCGGAAGCGGAAAGACGACATAGTCGTTGGAGCCTGAATAGCTCGGCACCAATCCGGCACCGATCCCGATCGTCGCCCATGTCTCGTCGAAGACAGGCTTTTCGCCTGGCCGCATTCCGGGAGGACCGACCGCTGGCGGACCTTGGCGTTCGGTGTCCTGCGACCCCCCCTGAAACGCGGTGAGTTCGAAACCTTCTGCGCTTTCATTGTCGGGCGCCGCCATTTCTATCACAGCGCCGCCTGCCTCTTCCGCCAACGCAGGTGAGATACCGAGGAACGCGGTAGCACCGCCGAGAGTTAGGGAAACACGACCAAATCTACGCATGATATTCAACAGGCTCCTAAATCGACCGGGCAGCGCCCAGTCGACAATCCAATGCCGGGGACGATTGCCCGTTCCCGGCCCACATGTCGCATTTGGTGCGGTGAGGCGTTTCGGTCACGCCGCGACATTGCTCCATCCGGCCCGCTCGCCTAGGGCAAATGCCGCATGAGCGATTCAGAACAAGACGCGATGACGGATGTCGCAATCGTCGGCGGCGGGTTGGCCGGGGGGCTGATTGCGCTCGCTCTGAACCGGCATGCGCCAGACACACGGTTTGTGCTGATCGAGGCAGGCAAAGTACTGGGCGGAAACCATCGCTGGAGCTGGTTCGAAAGCGATCTCGACGCGGCGGGCAAGGAATTGCTGTCGCCCTTGCGCCAGACAGAATGGCACAAAGGCTACGAGGTCAGGTTTCCGAAGTACCGGCGTAAGCTCGACACCGGCTATCGTTCGATGTCATCGGGCGACTTCCACGAGGCGCTCAGCCGAATTCTCCCTGAGGGCAGTCTGGTGTTCAACCGCAAGGCATCGGCAATCGATGCGCGCGGGGTCGATCTGGATGACGGGACCCGGATCAAGGCACGCACGGTCATCGATTGCCGCAGCTTTACGCCAAGCGAGCATTTGCGCGGCGGTTGGCAGGTCTTTCTCGGACGGCAGATGCGGCTGGACAAGCCGCATGGGATCGAACGCCCGATGATCATGGATGCGAGCGTCGATCAAGTCGCGCCGCATGGCAATGGCGGAGCCTACCGCTTCGTCTATGTCCTGCCGCTGGGCGCGCATGACGTGTTTGTGGAGGACACCTACTATGCCGACGATCCGATGCTGGATCGCGGAGCATTGTCCGCGCGGATCGACCAATATTGCCACCAACATGGCTGGCAGAAAGGCGTTCCGGTGGGTCACGAAGCGGGCGTTTTGCCGGTCCTGACCGGAGGCGACTTCTCTGCCTATCAAAACGAAGTGCGGATCGACGGCGTCGCGGTGGCGGGAGCGCGCGGCGGCTTCGTCCATCCGCTGACCAGCTACACCATCCCGATTGCGGTCGAGAATGCCCTGGCGATTGCCGCAGAGGCCGATCTGCCCGGCGCACAGCTCGCCGCCATGATGGAAGCGCGCGCGCGCAAACACTGGCGCAGTACCGGCTATTACCGCTTGCTTGGCAGGTTTTTGTTCTTCGCTGCGGATCCAGAACGCCGCGTGAACATTTTTCAGAGGTTCTACGGATTGCGACCGCGCCTGATCGAGAGGTTCTACGCGGCGCGCTCAAGTTCGTTTGACAAGGTGCGCGTCCTTTGGGGCAACCCGCCCGTATCTATTCACCGAGCCATCGCCGCGATGTTCAAGCGCGGCAAACCCCTGAAAACTCCCACCCAGACGGAGACTCCGGCATGAATGCTGATGCCAAGCTAGACCTCAATCCTCCGGTGACCGGAGGTAAAGGGATCAATCCGGCGATTGCCGAGAAATACGAAGGCAAAAGTGCGTGCGTTGTTGGCGCCGGGTTTGGCGGGATGGCGCTGGCGATCCGGCTGCAATCGGCGGGCATCACGACCACCGTGGTCGAAGCCCGCGACAAGCCGGGTGGTCGGGCTTACTTCTGGGAAAAGGAAGGCTTCACCTTCGACGCAGGGCCGACCGTCATCACCGACCCGCCTTGCTTGAAAGAGCTATGGGAGCTGACCGGCCACGACATCGCCGAAGACGTTGAGCTGATGAACGTGATGCCATTCTACCGCCTGAACTGGCCCGACGGCACGAACTTCGATTATTCGAACGACGAAGACCAACTCAACGCCGAGATCGCGAAGCTCAACCCCGACGACGTGATCGGTTATCAGCGCTTCCTCGAATACGCCTCTGAGGTGCACGAAGAAGGCTATGTGAAGCTCGGTCACAAGCCGTTTCTCGACTTCAAGAGTATGCTCAAGGCGGCGCCTGCCCTGGTCAAGAAACAAGCATGGCGCAGCGTCTATTCGATGGTGTCGAGCTATATCGAAAGCGAGAAACTGCGCGAGGCATTGAGCTTCCACACGCTTTTGGTCGGCGGCAGCCCGATGAAGACGAGCTCGATCTACGCGCTGATCCACAAGCTGGAAAAAGATGGCGGCGTCTGGTGGGCGCGCGGCGGGACCAACCGTCTGATCGCGGGCATGGTGCGGCACTTCGAGCGGCTCGGCGGCACGATGCGCATCGGCGATGGTGTTAAGCAGGTTCACACGGTCGGCACTCGCGCCACCGAGGTGGAAACCGAAAGCGGTTGGAAACAGCGCTTCGACGCGGTCGCTTCGAATGCCGACATCATGCATTCTTACAAAGATTTGCTCTCAGCATCGCCGCGCGGTCCCAAATACGCGAAGTCGCTGAACCGCAAGAGCTTCAGCCCCTCTCTATTCGTGGTCCATTTCGGCCTCGAAGGCACATGGCCGGGCATTCCGCACCACATGATCCTGTTCGGCCCGCGCTACAAAGGGCTGGTCGAGGACATCTACAAGAACGGCGTGCTGCCGCAGGATTTCTCGATCTACCTGCACCACCCGACGGTCAGCGATCCCAGCATGGCTCCGAAGGGCAAGAGCACGTTCTACGCGCTCGTTCCGGTCGCACATATGGGCAAGATGCCGATCGACTGGGACGTCGAGGGTCCTAAGCTGGAGAAGGCAATCCTGGACGAAGTCGGTCGGCGCCTGATCCCGGACATCCACGACCGGATCGTCACCAAGTTCAGCTACGCCCCGAAGGATTTCAAGCAGGACCTCAACGCCCACATGGGCAGCGCCTTCAGCCTCGAACCCGTGCTGTGGCAAAGCGCCTATCTGCGCGGCCACAACCGCGACGACGTGATCGAAAACTTCTACCTCGTCGGCGCGGGCACCCATCCGGGCGCGGGCATTCCGGGAGTGGTCGGCAGCGCCAAGGCAACGGCGGGTATTGTTCTGGAGGATTTGGCGGCTAAGGCGACTGCATGAGTCAAATGAAACGTCTCGCCGTCTATTGCGGATCCGCCTCGCCCGAAGACCCGCGCTATCTCCAGCTTGCAACCGAAGTCGGCAATGGCCTCGCCGAGCGCGGGATCGGCGTTGTCTATGGCGGCGGGCGCCTCGGGCTGATGGGCGCAGTCGCCAAGGGCGCGAAAGATGCGGGCGGCGAAGTCATCGGGGTGATCCCAGAAGCGCTGGTGAACTCCGAGGTCGCCAATCACAATTGCGACGAATTGATCACCGTCACCGGCATGCATGAGCGCAAGCAGCGCTTTACTGATCTGTCCGATGGTTTTGTCACCATACCCGGCGGCGTCGGCACCATGGATGAGCTATGGGAAGCGATGAGCTGGGCGCAGCTTGGTTATCACTCGGACCCGGTCGGGCTGCTTAACGCGTTCGGGTTCTACGACGACCTGATCAAGTTCAACGCAAAGATGGCTGCAGTCGGCTTCGTCCGTCCGGCGCATCAGAACATCCTGATCAGCGCCGATACCTTGTCAGAACTGCTCGCCAAGATGAAGAGCTACACGCCGCACACGCCGATCTTCCGAATGAAGGCCGAGGAGCTTTAGCGAGCACTCAATGGGCGTCGAACCAGTCCTTGAAACCAAGCTGGAAACCAGCCGCCGCGAGGCTTTGGTCGAGCACGCACGGCTCGCGATCAAGCATGGCTCGCAGAGTTTCTCTGCTGCCGCCCGGCTGTTCGACGCGGAAACGCGCGAGCGCGCTTGGCTGCTCTATGCATGGTGCCGCCGCTGCGATGATATTGCCGACAATCAGGTCATGGGCGGCGAATTGGGCGACCAGTCCAATCTCGAAAGCCGCCTCAACCTGATCCGCAAGCTGACCGCCAAGGCGTTTGCGGGCGAGCCCACCGGTGATCCGGCCTTCGATGCGCTGGGCATCGTCGCGAGCGAAGTGGGCCTCACCCCGGCCATGGCCGAAGACGTAATCGCCGGTTTCGCGCTTGACGCTGAGGATTGGCGCCCGCGCACCGAGGCAGACATGATGCGCTATTGCTATCACGTCGCTGGGGCCGTCGGTGTGATGATGGCGGTGGTAATGGGTGTGTCGCCGGACGATCAGGACACGCTCGACCGCGCCAACGATCTTGGCCTCGCATTCCAGCTGTCGAACATCGCCCGCGATATCGTAGAGGATGACGCTGCGGGTCGCTGTTATCTGCCGATCCGCTGGCTGGTCGAGGAAGATATCGAACCCGGGCAGCACACCAAGCCGCACCACCGTCAGGAACTCGCCGATATGGCTGCGCGACTGGTAACACTGGTCGAAAAACACGAAGCCGCCGCCCGGGTTGGAGCCGCACGTCTGCCCTTCCGCAGCCGCTGGGCGGTGCTGTCTGCCGCACGTATATACGGCGCGATCGGGCGCAAAGTCCGCAAACGCGGGACCGAAGCATGGAACAGCCGTACCTATGTGCCGCGCTGGGAAAAGGCGATGTATGGCGCGCGCGCATTCCTCTCTGCGGCAATCAACCGCGAGAAGCACCCGGACGGCCCTATCACTTGGGGCATCAAGGATTTCCGACCTGATCCTGCTTGATGCGCGAGCCACGTCGGCGTAGCGCTGCTGTTCATGAGAGGACTCCCGATATGTGCCGCCGCGCTTGCGCTTGCCGCTCCCGCTTTGGCTGACAACCACACCACGCCGGAACAAGACGCGGTCGCCGAAGCGGCCACCAACTTCATGGCTGCCATTTCGAGCGATGACAGAACACTGCTGGCCGAGCTGATGGTCTCCGAGGGCATGATCTTCGTTCACAACCGGATGGACTCTGCGAACCCGCGCCTCGCAATCGTGCCCGTCGCCGACCATGTCGAAAGTTGGAAGACACGAACCGCCGATTACGAAGAGGTGATGAACTACTCGCACATCCTGGTGGACGGCGACATGGCGCAGGTCTGGGGACCGTATTCTTTCACCGCCGACGGCACGTTGACCCATTGCGGCATCAATTCGCTGAGCATGGTGAAACGCGACGGAGCATGGAAGGTCGGCAACACAAGTTTCACAATGGTCAAGCCATCGGAGTGCATGGCCGTTGGCGCAGACTGGGTCGAAGGCGATGATAGCTAAACTCCTGATCGCCAATCGCGGCGAGATTGCCTGCCGGATCATGCGCACCGCGCGCGAAATGGGCGTTGCCACGGTCGCGGTCTATTCGGATGCCGATGCTAAGGCGCTGCATGTGCGATCCGCTGACGAGGCGGTGCATATTGGCCCCTCGCCCGCCGCCGAGAGTTATCTGGTCGGCGAAAAGATCATCGCGGCGGCCAAAGAGACCGGCGCAGAAGCGATCCATCCCGGCTACGGATTCCTGTCGGAGAACGCGGGCTTCGCGCAGGCGGTAATCGACGCCGGGTTGATCTGGGTCGGCCCCAAGCCCGAAAGCATCCGCGCGATGGGTCTGAAAGACGCCGCCAAGGGGCGCATGATCGCTGCCGGTGTGCCGGTTACGCCCGGTTATCTGGGTGAAGACCAATCGGTCGAGCGCCTCACCAAGGAAGCCGACGCCATCGGCTACCCCGTCCTCATCAAGGCAGTCGCGGGCGGCGGCGGCAAGGGCATGCGCAAGGTCGAGCAGGCCGAGAATTTCGCGGCTGATCTGGAAAGTTGCCGACGCGAAGCCAAGGCGAGCTTCGGCAATGACGAAGTGCTGCTGGAGAAGTGGATCACCTCACCCCGCCATATCGAGGTGCAGGTGTTCGGCGATGCCCACGGCAATGTCGTCCACCTGTTCGAGCGCGACTGCTCGCTGCAACGCCGCCACCAGAAGGTGATCGAGGAAGCCCCCGCCCCCGGCATGGACGAGGCCACTCGCGAAGAAATCTGCGCCGCCGCCGTGCGCGCCGCCAAAGCAGTCGATTACGAGGGCGCGGGCACCATCGAATTCATCGCCGACGCCAGCGAAGGCCTGCGCGCCGACCGCATCTTCTTTATGGAGATGAACACGCGGCTTCAGGTCGAACACCCGGTGACCGAGGAGATCACAGGGGTGGACTTGGTCGAGTGGCAGCTGCGCGTCGCAAGCGGCGAGCCAATTCCGGTCAAGCAGGAAGAGTTGAGCATGAACGGCTGGGCCATCGAAGCACGGCTCTATGCGGAAGACCCGGCGAAGGGGTTTTTGCCGAGTACGGGGCGGCTCGATCACCTCGAACTTGTAGGCGACCGTGTGGAAACAGGAGTGGAAGAGCGAGACGATATCTCACCTTTTTACGATCCGATGATCGCAAAGCTCATTAGCTGGGGCGAAGATCGAGAGGAGGCCATCAAAGGCCTGTTAGACTCCTGTCTGGGCACCGAAGTTGAACCCGTGCGCACGAACGCCTGGTTTCTCGCTCGTCTGCTCGCCGAAGCATCCTTCCGGGAAGGCGACCTGAGCACAGGCTTCATAGGCGAGAATCAAGATCGATTGATCGATCCACCGGTCGCATCGCATGCGCTGCTGCAAGCTGCTGCGGACGAGCTGGTTTCGGAGCAACACTCAGATGACGAAAGCTACATGCTCAAATCTCTGCGGGGATTGCGTCTCAATCGCCGACCAGAGCACTCGGTCCGACTTCGGGTGGACGGTGAAACGCAGACAGTCGAGCTTAGCGACCAAGAGGTTTGGGAGGGATACGTTCGAACTCTCGTCAGGGAGGGAGATGTCCGCACACTGTTTGAAAACGGCGCAGCGTTCAAGGTTTCGAGCGACAGGAACGAAGCAGGCGGAGCCACCTCCGCCGCCGATGGCGCTATCCTTGCTCCCATGCCGGGCAAGGTTATCGCCGTCGATGTGGCCGAGGGCGATGCTGTCACCGCGGGCCAGCGGCTGATGGTACTTGAGGCGATGAAGATGGAGCACGCGCTCACCGCGCCGTTTGACGGGACCGTGACCGAGCTTTCCGCCAGCACCGGCGGGCAAGTGCAGGTCGAAGCGGTGCTTTGCGTGGTGGAGCCCAGTGAGTAACGCGCCCACCCCCAACCCCTCCCGCAAGCGGGAGGGGGGCGAGACTTGCCAGCTTGCTGGCTTAGTCGCAGCGGGGTGGGCATGGAACACGCCATGACCTGGGCGAAAGAACTCGAAGAACTCCGCGCACGCGAAGCGCTCGCCGAACAGATGGGCGGCGAGGACAAGGTCGCTCGCCAGCATTCGCGCGGCAAGATGGATGCCCGCGCGCGGCTCGCAGCGTTTTGCGATGAAGGCTCCTTCCGCGAGATCGGCAAGATCGCGGGCAAAGGCCACTATGACGAAAACGGCGACCTTGTAGGCGTTACTCCTGCCCCATTCCTGTTCGGCAAGGCAACGGTCAACGGACGCCCGGTGGTCGCGACCGCAGACGACTTCACCATTCGCGGCGGCGCAGCCGATGCCGGGATCGCGCGCAAGATGGTGCAGGCCGAAACCATGGCGCACGAGCTCAAACTGCCGATCATCCGCATGATTGACGGCACCGGCGGCGGCGGCTCGGTCAAAACGCTCGAACAGATTGGCGCGACCTATATCCCCGCCGTGCCCGGCTGGGGCGATGTGGTCCAGAACCTCGATACCGTGCCGGTAGTGGCGCTGGCGCTTGGACCGACTGCCGGTCTTGGCGCGGCGCGCACGGTCGCGAGCCATTATTCGATCATGGTGCGCGGGCTGTCTCAGCTGTTCGCCGCTGGCCCTGCCGTGGTCGATGCGATGGGCTCCAAGTACGAGCAGGCCAAGGACCATGGACAGGCCAAGGAAGAGCTTGGCGGAGTCGACATTCACACCCGCAACGGGGTGGTCGATGATGAGGTCGCGAGCGAAGCCGAGGCCTTCGCCCGCGCCCGGCATTTCCTCTCCTTCATGCCCGAACATGTCGGTCAGCTTGCGCGCCGCGCTGCCTCGACCGATCCGGTCGATCGCCGCGAAGAGGCATTGCTCAGCCTCGTCCCCCACGATCCCAAGCAGGTTTATTCCATGCGCCGCGCGATGGAGATGATCCTCGACCATGGGACTGTATTTGAAATCGGCAGGAACTGGGGCCGCGCGGCAATCACCGCCCTCGCCCGGCTTGATGGATATCCGGTCGCGGTGATCGCCAGCGACCCGAGCTATCTCGGCGGATCGTGGGAGGCCAAGACCAGCGAGAAGGTCGAACGGTTCGTGAAGCTCGCCGACCAGTTCCGCTTGCCCGTCGTCCATCTGGTCGACAATCCCGGCTTCATGATCGGGCGCGAAGCGGAAATGGCGGGGACGATCCGCTACGGCGTGCAGGCCATGAACGCGATCTATGAGGCGACCGTCCCACTCGCGAGCATCGTGCTGCGCCGCGCCTATGGGATCGCAGGCAGCGCAATGAGCAATGCCGAGCGGTATCAGTACCGGTTCTGCTGGCCTTCAGGAGACTGGGGCAGCCTGCCGATCGCGGGCGGGCTGGAGGTCGCCTACAAATCCGAACTCGAAGCCAGCGAAGATCCAGCGGCAGAGCTGGAGGCGATCAAGGAGAGACTGGCCAAGGTGACATCGCCGTTCCGATCCGCCGAGCGCTTCAACGTCGAAGACATCATCGACCCACGCGACACGCGGCCTTTGCTGTGCGAATTTGCGGAACTGGCGTGGCGAAAGCTGGAGAGCGAGGCTTAGTCTGTTGGCGCATTGGGGCGTGTAAACAGCACGCCCTTTTCGCTGAACAGGATAAAGCCAAGGCCTACGAGCCCGCAAACCAGCATCGCCAATGCCAGCGGACCGGACGTCCCATCATATTGGTAGCCGATGAAGGCACCCAAGATGGCGCCCGTTCCCATCCGCAAAGCCGTGTGCGCGCTGCTCGCTGCGCCTGCGATATGGCCGAAGGGCTGCATCGCGATCGATGAAAAGTTTGACCCGATGAAGCCCAACATCGCCATGTTCAGGCTGAGCAAGATCACGAATTCCGTCAGCCCTTGCGGTTGATTGCTGGCGGACCACCACATCACGCAGCTGATCACGATGAAGCACAGCAAGGCCGTGTGTCCTACACGCCGCGCGCCGAACCGTTCGACAATCCGCGAATTGGTGAAATTGGCGACAACCATACCGACCACTGCCCCGCCAAAGATGATTGCGAAATAATCGCCCATGCCAAACGCTTCGCCGATCAACTGCTGCGAGGAATTCAGGAACCCGAACAGGCTGCCGAACACCAACGCGCTACCGATAACATAGCCGATCGAGCAGCGCACCGAGACTGCCTCGCGCATGTTGCGCAATATGGTTGGCGGATCGATTTCCTGCACATTCTCCGGCGCGAGACTTTCCGGAAGCCTGATCCATACCCAGCCGCCGACGATCACGCCCATTAGAGCCATCGCGCCAAAGATTGCGCGCCAGCCTGCGACCATCATGATCCCCTGCCCGACCGCAGGAGCGAGGATCGGAACCAGCAGGAATATCATCATGATCAGGCTCATTAGTCGCGCCATGCGATCCCCACCGACATGATCGCGCACAATCGCGGCGGGAACCACGCTCAAGCCAGCACAGCAAATCCCCTGAACGACTCTCAAAGCGACGAGGCCCCAGAAATTGCTGATCAAGGCGCAGGCAAGCGATAGGACAATGTAGGCAATCAGGCCAACAGCAAGCACAGGTCTGCGCCCGAACCGATCGGCAAATGCACCCGGGAAGAAGGCACCGATCCCCGCACCGAGAAAATAGGAACTGATCACCAGTTGGCGGTCGTTCCCACCCGCGCCCATTTCCTCCGCCATCTGGCCGAGCGCAGGCAACATGGCATCGATGCCGAAAGCCTGCAGGCTCATCAGCAGCGCCATCAACACAATCATTTCCCGCTCGCCCAGCTGGCGGGTAGTCGAGGCGGTGCTTGCAGTCACTAAAGGTCCTTGGGCGCAACCGATCGATAAGGAAAGCGCGATTTTGGTGAGCCCTTGAAGCGATCGTTCTCGTGATAGGTTCCGAACACGCACAAACCTGACTATCATTGCCGCATGTCGGATGCGCAGCTGAGGGATAGTGAAGACGGCGAGGCAGTGGGCCTGCGCAAGATCATACATGTCGATATGGATGCGTTCTTCGCCAGCGTCGAACAGCGCGACAATCCGGAGCTGCGCGGCAAGCCGGTGGCTGTCGGTGGGTCGGGCGGGCGCGGTGTGGTCGCGGCGGCGAGTTATGAAGCGCGCAAATTCGGGGTGAAAAGCGCGATGCCATCAGTCACGGCCAAACGATTGTGTCCCGATCTGATCTTCGTGAAGCATCGCTTCGACGCCTACAAGGAAGCCAGTCGGCAAATCCGGGCGGTGTTCGAGCATCACACGCCGCATGTCGAACCACTCAGTCTCGATGAGGCCTATCTCGATGTGACCGAAGACCGGCTTGGTATCGGCAGCGCCACGCGCATCGCTGAATTGATCCGGCAGGAAATCCGTGCCAAGACACAGCTGACCGCAAGCGCGGGGGTCAGCTACAACAAATTTCTCGCGAAGCTCGCCAGCGATCAGAACAAACCCGATGGCATGTGCATCATTCGCCCTGGGCAGGGTGCGGATTTCGTAGCAGGGCTGCCAATCCGCCGGTTCCACGGGGTCGGTCCCAAGGCCGAGGAGAAGATGAAACGACTGGGGATCGAGACCGGGGCAGACCTTGCGGCGAAGGATATCGAATTCCTGCGCGCCAATTTCGGATCATTCTCCGATTACCTTTACCGCGCCGCGCGAGGGATCGACCTGCGTCCCGTCCGGGCGCATCGCATCCGCAAATCCGTGGGTGGGGAACGGACTTTCAGCGACGACATCTCGAGCGGTGCGCAACTGCGCGAGACGCTGGAGAATACGATAGACTATGTTTGGGACAGCATCGAGCGCACCAAGGCGCGTGGGCGCACCGTTACGCTCAAGATGAAGTTCACCGATTTTCAGAACATGACCCGTTCAAAATCGGTCTCGCACTGGATCGAAACGAAGGAGGAGTTTGGGCGGTTGAGCCGCGAACTCCTTGAGGAAGCACTCCCCTTGCCAATGCCGATCCGGCTGATGGGACTGACGCTCTCAAACCTGGACCATGGGGACGCCGAGGACGCGCCGCAAAAGGATGATGCTCAGCTTTCGCTACTGTGAGCTACCGTCACCTGCACCGCGTTTGCGCCATATCTCGATCCGCGCGCGGGTAATCCGGCCCAGTGGCTCTGGGAGCGAGTGCGAAGGGAAGAACCGCGCTTCGATCACTTCCCGTCTGTCAGGTTTGGGTCGTGCGTCAGTGATCGCTGCGAACAGATAGGCGGTGTGCTTCGAACCAGAGACCACCTCGTTGGAAACGCTCAACTCCCGCATCTTGCCTAACGTAATGCCGAGCTCTTCCTTCACTTCACGCCTGGCAGCATCTTCGGGATCTTCGCCGCGATTGATGCCGCCGCCGGGCAGCGCCCAGACCTTCGGCCCGTAAGAATGGCGGAGCAGCAACACACCTCCTGAGAGGTTGCTTATGACGACAGCACACCCAGCAAGGTCAACCTTGCGCCAGCGCCTCGAGCGATGACGGATACCAAATGCGAGCGGTAGCAGCGCCCGGTGAATGGGCGCCGGGAGTAGCCTTTCGATCAGGTGAAGCATGTGATTGCGAGATTGTCTCGCTTGTCCGCCGCTCTCAGCAGGCGGGCGATTGGCAGATCGTGCTCACCAGCAAGAGCAGCATCGAACACGGCGCGTTTCTCCCCTCCGCGCATAACGAAAATCATCCGCTCGCATTGGAGCAATGCGGGCATGGTCAGCGTAATCCGGTCAAAGGGGGCTTCTGGTGGCAGCGGATCGGGCGTCAGGCGGCGCACTTGCTGCGGATCATCGACTTGCGGATCGGTGTTGGGGAACAGCGACGCAATATGCCCGTCAGCGCCCATACCCAGCCACACCAACCAAAATGATGGCGGCGTTGCATCGGCTTCCAAAGCGATGACGCGCGCACCGACCGGCTCGAACACTTTGCGGATCTTGCCAGTGTTGGACGCGGAATGATCCTCCGGAACCACCCGATCATCGCCAGGCCAAATGTCGAGCCGGGCAAAATCCAGGTCGCGGGTCACGAGCGCTTCGAAGATCGGAAACGGGGTCGATCCACCCGGAACCGCGATGGCAACGCGCTCATCAGTACCGGCCAGAGCGGCACGGAGCTCGGTTTCCAGCCAGTCGGCAATGGCCGGATTGTCGGCGTTTTCTTGAAATTTGATCTGTCCCATCAGCCCCGCATAGCAAAAGGGCCGCTCCCGGCTAACCGGAAACGGCCCTTTTTGTACAAGACGCTTAGCCGCGCATTCGTATTTCTTATCCGAGGATCGAGGTGAGGAACCACACGCGCTCTTCGGCCATGTCGGTCCAGTCGTCGATCAGACCATCGGTGGCGTTGTCGCCAGCGGCTTCGGCGGTTTCCTTCATGCTCTTGAGACGGTCGACCATCTTCTGGTTGTCTTCGCGCAATTCGGCGATCATGTCCTCAGCCGAAAGCGTGGCCTTGTCCTGATCCTTCACCTGCGTGTGCTGGGCAATCATGCCGACCGAAGTGATGGTATCACCGCCCAACTTGCGGGCGCGCTCACCAATCGCATCGATCTGGTCGCGGATTTCAATCGCCTGCTCGTCGAACAGCAGGTGCAGGTCGCGGAAACGCGGTCCCTTCACATGCCAGTGAAAGTTCTTCGTCTTAACGTAGAGCGCGAAATGATCGGCCAGCAGGCCATTGATTTCGGCAACCATTTGGGTCTTGGCGTTGTTGTTTGGGTCAAGCATTCTTGATCTCCTGATTGAGTGTTCTGCGCCCAAAAGTCGGGGAACGGGGCGCGCCTGATATGTTCACTCAATCAACGGACTTGGAGGGAATAGGTTTCGAGAAATTCCAGATCGCACAGATCGAACAAAGCGATCACAGGAACGTGAAACGAGCATTCAATCCGATCACTAGTGCCGCAACGATCAAACACAAGGCTATGGTCAGACGGATCGGACGAAGCGGGATCCTGGTTTCCAAATCCGACCCCATCGACCAGCCCAATGCCAATGCGGCGAACCCGCCAATTGTACCGCCAATAATGGTCACCAGCGGATAGGTTGCTTCGGCTGCCAGAGCAAAGATGACAAACCGCGCAGCGTCGCCGATCTGGCGCGCCAGCAACACCAACCCGATCGCGCCATAGGATCGTGTCGGTTCGTCCATCGCCTTCATCTTGACCGGCCATGCGAGCTCGAAAGCGGCGATTGCGAGCGCGAAAGCCACCAGCATATTGGCGGCGCGCGGCGGCAGGATATCGGCCATGGTCGATCCCGCAAACGCCATGACGCCCGCGCTCACCAACGCGCACAGCCCACCAAGCACAAGCAGTTGGGTCGAGCGCTCAAGCGTGGAGGACAGGCGCGCAACCAGCACCTGATCGCGCCCGCCCAGCGCAATGGCGAAGATCAGCAGCATCGAGAAAAGGAACGAGTCCATGCGCACGCCCCTAGCACGCAAGGCTTTCCGCATTGCAAAGCCAATAGCTGAGTTTTCCAACCACTTTCGCGAGGTTGCAGTCTGACAGGGTCCGGTTAGTCAGGCATCGAAGCTAGGAGTTGGGGAGAATTGCGGATGAAGCTCGAAACAGGAATGGCAGCGGTGGTAACAGGCGGCGCATCAGGATTGGGCCGTGCAAGCGCCGCCGCTCTGGCCGAGCAAGGGCTCAAGGTCGCAATCTTCGATATCAATGATGCGGACGGCGAAGAACACGCCGCAGCAATTGGCGGGACCTTCCACCATGTCGACATTACGGATGAGGCCAGCGTCGAAGCAGGCTTTGCCGCTGCTCGCGCCGCCAATGGTCAGGAACGCGTCACCATCCACTGCGCGATGGCAAGCAAGCGCGGGAAAACGATAGGCTTCGACAAGGCAACCGGCGGCTACAAGCGTCTGCCAACCGAAGACTACGCGTTCGGTGCCGAGGGTATCCTGGTCGCAAGCTACCGTGTCGCCAGCATGTCGGCGCTGGGGATGGCCAATTCCGACCCGGTGAATGACGATGGCGAACGGGGATCGATCACACTGACTGCGAGTGTTGCGGCGCAGGACGGGCAGATCGGGCAGGTGATCTATGGCAGTTGCAAATCGGGTGTGAACGGACTCGTTCTGCCGATGGCGCGCGATCTGATGGAACTTGGCATCCGGGTGAACTCGGTGATGCCGGGGATCTTCGCCACGCCGCTGATGCTGGGGATGAAGGATCGGAACCCGCAAATGTGGGACCAGCTCAACGCCAGCGTCCCGTTTCCTAAGCGGCTGGGGGAGCCGGAAGAATTTGCCTCACTGATCTGTGAGATTGCGCGGAACAGCTACATAAACGGGCATCAGTTCCGCTTGGACGGGGCGATCCGGATGCCGCCGAAGTAGTCTCAAACGGGCTTGGGTCTTTGAGAAGTCTTACGCGAACAGGCTCGGACTGGCTGGAATAATGGCTGCGGCATAGAGCACGGCGGACAGGCCGACCGAGATGAAGGCTGCGAGGACGTGGGTACGGGGGTCGGTGGCGAACATGGGGGGGCTCCTGTGGGTGGGTCTGAGTGTCAAACTCAGGCGAAAAGACCGGGGCTGGCTGGGACAATTGCTGCGGCGTAAAGGACAGCCGAAACGCTGACAGCGAAGATGGCGGCGAACAGATTGGTTTGGGTTTCGGTAGCGAACATGGTTGGTCTCCTGAGGGTCGATTGAGTGGCGTTGAGGCGCTTGAGTTAGGCGAACAGAGCCGGGCTGGCAGGCAAGATAGCTGCGGCATACAGGACAGCTGAAACACTGACTGCGAAGATGGCGGCGATGAGGTTGGTGCTGGTTTCGGTGGCGAACATGGTGGGTCTCCTGAGTGTAATTTCGTTTCCAGCAAGACCGTCTCGCTGGATGTCGAGTACTTTGCAGGCACCGTGCCAAAATCGAAAATCACGAAAATTCAATGCATTAGAAATTGGGCGTGCAGGCGTCACTCACGCCCAGACCAAAGGGTTGGGAGAAATTACCAACTTATGGGATGGGTGTTTTGCGCTGTTACCGAGCCGGCGGGAAATGCAGATAGCCAATCGCAACAAGGTTCGTGGATCCGCGCAGCGCAGCGTACAGATTGGTGAACCAGTCTGAATAGGTCGACCCATTCGGCAGCCGCCCAATCAGGTCACTAAACTCCGAACCCAGATTCTGCGCGCCGGGCACTGGCGATCCCGCCCTCAACGCACCTGCGATCCTGTTCACGATCTCGGTCGAAGTGACCATATAGCGACCCCGGCCATGGCGATGGGCATCGCTGCGCCCGCTGCGACTGGTGTAATCTCCATTGGCCAGGAAGCCGGAGATCGGCTGGCCGCTACCGCCCGCGCTCATGGTTCCAAAGCTTGGCTCCATGAAGAAATCGATCTTGCCGAATGGCGGATGCCCATCCGAAAACGGATCGCGCTGCGTCGGCCGACCATGA
The DNA here is from genome assembly GCF_947499705.1 of uncultured Erythrobacter sp. NCBI lineage: Bacteria > Pseudomonadati > Pseudomonadota > Alphaproteobacteria > Sphingomonadales > Erythrobacteraceae > Erythrobacter > uncultured Erythrobacter sp. Next base: position 2,525,698 of record NZ_CANMPJ010000001.1, read on the forward strand.
TCGTCGCGAAGCCCGCCCGCTTGAACGTTCGAATTGTTGGCCTGAAAGAACGAGCTGGCGCGCAATGTGTAGCGCACATCGTGATCGGGATTCATGCCCGGGCCAAAACACAAACAGAATCCAGGCATCACTTCGCGCGTCATTGGCTATCTCCGATTTCGCCATGCCACCAAAATTCGGCGACATGCCGAGTCTTTGGCGTCAGGGATTGCTCAAAATGCAGCCGCAGGTCTGCGCACCGCAGTTGGTCAGTAAGCGAGATGTAGGGAAAGCCGCGCGATCAAGCTTGTAACGTTGCGCCAACAACCTTGTAGCCTTGCGCCAATCAGCCGAAATCAGTCTTCTTGGTCAGACCTTTGGCCGCTGGAGCGGGTGAAGGGAATCGAACCCTCGTCGTCAGCTTGGGAAGCTGCTGCTCTACCATTGAGCTACACCCGCATTTCAGGGACTTAACGCCCTAACGCCTCGGCAGTTTACAACACGGTTTACAAACCGCCCGCGAGGCGGCGGGTCAAATCGACCACAATCGCGCTATCGTCAACGTATCTTTTCCTGATCTGATCGACTTGTTCAGGAGACCAACCCATGAGGCTGGCGACCTCGTTGTTCGTCAAAGCGGCCTGTGAATGCGCCATGATATGGGTCGCATAGGTTCCTCGTAGATCATGCAACCGCTTTTGGGTGCACTTCTCCTCCCCGGTCAGGGGATCACGTTCAACGTGCCATATACCTGCGCCATCGTTGGCGCGCTTTCGCGCATCATGAAAACTGGAGGCCAATCCGTCACCAGACCAAGACTTCCCGAAACTGTTCACGAGCACTGTCTCAACGGAAGGTTTCCTGAACCTACCACGGAGCGCCTCAAGCAAAGTATCGAGTTCTGGGAGCCGAGGGACCGAAACAGTGTATCGCTTCCCTCTTGAGCGCTTTGAGGCTGTCCTCTTTATAGAGAGGTCGCCGACTTCATCCCAGCGTAGCGCAACCAAGTCTGCTCGTCGTAATCCTGTAAGAACAGCGAGGTCTATCGCGTCCTTCAATGGCTGCTGCGCCACCTTCTTGATTGCTTCAAGGTCTTCGCTCAACCAGACAATTGAGGCTCTGCTTTCGCCCCGATAGATATTTGGTATCCCCAGAGCGGGATTTTGGATCATGTGGCCCTTCAAAACGGCCCAGTCGAAGAACTTCGACAGCACCATAACGCAAATATCGGCTGCTCTTGGCGTGCCCGACATGCTTTCCTGCCAAGTCGAAATCTTGGATTTCATTCGTGGATCATCCAGCGCACGTACCGGAACCTTGCCCCATTTGGCTTCGATCCGGTCCAGCGCGCCTCCCCACGTTTTGCGCGTGCTATCAGCAAGGTCTTTCCAGTATTTGGACTGCCGAAACGCCGTAAGAGCGCCACCCACCAGACGTGCATCAGGTTTGCGGTCGAGTTTTCCAGCCTCGGCGATCCGCGCCCAGTCATTGGCCTTTAACTTAGGCTTCTTCGCACCTTCCGAGCGGAGGATTTGCGGGCCACCACGCCACGCATAAACATACCAAACAGGTCCCTTTGCGGTCTGCTTGAGCACGAAATGAGGTGCGCCTTTCAAAGACGATCACTCCACTGATCGAATGCGCTCGATCCTTGGCGCGCTGCGTCCTTCGATGTGCGGATACTGATTGAGCGATCCGGCAGCACATCCACTGCGCAGACATCAAGACCAGCCTGTCTAACTGCATCAACAGCCCTCTTAATCTCGGCCTTCCGAAAGTTCCTCGGCAGTCCCGGCAGCTTCTTTTCTGGCTGTTGCAGCTTTGCTCGTCGCGTAATCGGCATAAATCACCCTTTTCGGATTTATCCTACCGAATAGCATCGAAACGAGCAATAGTTAAGTCATTGACTAAAAAAGAAGAACTCGTAGATTTTTCGTCAATCCAATGCACATTACTTACGCTGAACTTTGCCACCGCCCCCGCGACTGCTGACGGCATTCGAGAGAGATTGAAGTTTGCAACACGATGCAATTTTCCTTGGAGCCAACAAAGTCAGCGGTTGTCTCGAATTGTTTTGCATTTCGAGTGAGCCAGCGGATAGCTTGCAACCGAACAGGCCATTGAATTGACACAAAATCCCGCAACCTCGCCGCGACCATCGCAGTATCACGAGTTCGCTTCTCGCTATCCGGAGTTCATGCAGGAATTGGCCAAACTGCGGCTGGAGTGGGAAAGTCGGCTTAGGAAACTGTCAGCGCGATCCCGCAAGGGCCAGCACGCGGAAGTTCGCAGGTTGCTGCGCTCAAGACATCTCTATCCGCTCTTTGCGTTCCATGCGCTCAAAGCAAAAGGGCAACTCCAGCGCGCCTCTCCCTCGTCCGTTCTGGGACTGGGAAATCGCTTTGACCCATTTAACCCTGTCCGTGATGAGCCTGTCACGCTGCTCGGTCACGGCGGCGTCGGTGATACCCGGCGGACAGTCCAAGATTTTGGATTACGGCGACGAATGCACCAGTATGCGGTGAGCCGCATTCTTCGCCAGCTACACCCATTGTTGGAACGCCAAAAGCTATTCAACGGTGGGATGCCGATGGCGCTTCGCGCTATCGAGGATGCCTACTCGGAAGGTGCAGTGTTTGCTTGCGAGGTCGACTTTGTCGGCTTTTACGGCAGCATTCAATCTGATGGGTTGGCGGAGATCATGCGGCCATTACCTTCATCGGTCACGCAACATGTTCTCTGGGACGACGAACTTCGTTCTGCGGGAGCCTTCGTGGTTCCCCCTGTGTCCGTCAGTCCTGCTCCTACCTCCGAAGCGCCGGAAGGGCTTGCATTGGGGTCCGCCACTTCCCCCGTGGTCGGCGAAGTAATCATTTGCCATCTGTTGAAGGCCGCACGGCTTGCTGGCGTGGTTACTTATGCTGACAACCTCTGTGTCTACGGGCACAGCGAAGCGAGGGTTGAGGCGCGGTTACAACGCCTCAATGCAGCATTGACTAATAGCCCCCTTCCGTGTGCTTCGGGGCTTAGCGTGCGCGATGGAGGCATCCGACAATTGGTTCATCGCGAACGGGTTGCAACTTTCGGTTTCGAGTTTGCAAAGCATGAAACCATCGTGGCTCCACCCCGGATCGAGGACGAAGTGTTTCCCTTCGCTTCACCCCGCATTTCAGGCTGGGGACCGTCCAGTGCCAAAGTTCGTGAATACCAAATTGTCGTCGCTCAAACTGCAACGCTGGACGACCTCAATCGAGCAATCTCCAAGGTCAAGAACTGGCGAAGAGCCTATCCCACTTGGCGCGACGGCGATGCCTTGGAAGCCGAGTACCTTGCCTCTTTGAAGGTGAAGCGCTTTCTTCTGGCAAGATCGCGTGCGCATCGTGACGAAGCGATTACGGCAATCACCGAGGCGTTCTTTGCCGACGACAAATTGAGGCCCCATACTGACTTCTTCCCCGAATACGACGCCGAACTGGACGAGGCGGTGCAACGTCGACTTGGCGCGATCTCAAAGGCTTTACGACGCAGAAGAGCCGCAGTCGAGCCGGGGTGAACTACAGGGCGCAATGCCCTTCCCATAAGTCCTTAAAATCTGCGTCTGATGGTGCCGCAATCCGATTGCTAAATGCGATGAACGGTTGCTGCCCAGACATCCCGCCAAAGCCATTGCGTGCGTTCACGAAGCCGCAGGTAACAAGCCCATCTTTATCGGAGACGAAGACATTTCCGAAGTCGGCGGAACTTGGATCGCGGAGCACGGCTCGAACATCGTCCTTCGCTTCCGAAATCAAGTGCTCGTCGCGAGCGTTGCGCGAAGCAACGCGGCTTTGACGCTCTTCGCGCGTCTCTGAACTGTCGACCTCCCCTTCCGCGAACTGGGTTTCAGAAACGCGAACTCTGGTCTCATTGTTGCATTCAACGAAGAACTGGAGTTCGTCGCGCGTCGAGCGTTCGCTTACGTCCACATAGAGCACGCGGTCGCACTCGCCATTCTGGAGAGCAAGCCCAGCAGCTTTCCGACCCAAGCCTTCCACCTCGAACACTCTGTCACCCAGCTTCTCAAAGAGCCTTGGGTAGTTTGCGCGATCTGCTTCGCTGTAGCTGGAAATCGCGTCCGCACCGATGCGACTGGCGACTTCTTCCTCGGTCAACTCGCGTTGGGTTTGCTCGCCACTACTTGACCCTTCTGGCGGCTCCGGAAGATCACAGGTTGCGACCAGCACAATTAATCCGATCACGACCCCCGCACATCCGATCCGCGAATATTTGGCAACCTTACGCTCTTTGTCCGTTCGCGGGCGATTGATCTGTTCAGAAGCCATGCACTCAATTCCTCATTGATTTGTATACGAAAGGCTACACCCTTGAGAGTGCGGAGCAAGCAATTTTGTATCCTATAATCTGGTGACGATGATCTTCACGTGTGGTCCATCATGCGTGATGAGCCTGCGTCAAAACCTTGCGACCAACCTCCGCCGTATCCGTGCAGAGCGCGAGATGTCACAGGATGACTTTGCCGCGCTGATCGACATCCACCGGACCTATCTGAACCATCTTGAAGGCGCGAAGCGCAGCCCGACCATCGACGTGATTGAAAAGATGGCCGAGCGGTTGGAACTCACCTTTGTGGACCTGCTGCGCGATCCGCATGAAGGTTCTTGATCCCTTCCAGCCAGTTGTCCTGCGCGGCGATCCGCAGCGCTTCTTCGCGCTCGATCTGAACTGTAAGAAGCGAGTGTGCCCAGCCTTCTCGGGCAACCACTTCTTCGAGGAACACTTGCCAGCGCGCCGGATTGCCAAAGCGGCGATGTATACGGGCGTGGCAGGAACGACAGATGTCCACGAGCGCAAAGGGGCGGAAATAATTCTCTCCGTGCCGCCCATCCGCTGGCCGCTTATTGCAAACGCTGCATTGGCCGAGGGGTGGCAATAAACCTGCCAGATCGCCGATCCGGTTCTGCTGCCACACATAGATGCGCTCGCGGCCCTTAGCGCCGTTATATGGCGCTGGAACTGGCCAACCCCAGCGAGGCAGCTTGGCACCATTGCGGATCATCTCATCGACCTCTGCTTCGATCTCGCGGTCTTTAATGATGCCCGGTTGTTGGTAGGTCATTGCGAGCCTCCGCACATCTGGTCGATCTCGGTGCAAATCGTCAGCCCGCGTTGCAACCCGTTGCAAATCTGATTGGAGAGAACGAGAAGATACTCATGCGGTTGGTCGGCGCGTTGGCCTTCGACGGTCAACCCGTGCGGGTCTTCGAGCAGCATTGTCAGGCTTGCGAAGCGCTCGGCTGGATCGCTCATGCCCGATCTTCCTTCAAAAGCCGATAAACGGACGCACGAGAGCAATTGAGCCTAGATGCGATATCCGAAGGGCGAAGGCCCTGCTCGGCCAATTCGCGCATCTCCGGCAATCTACTGCGGGCTGTAGGAGCACGGCCTTTGTAGCGCCCTTCGCGTTTGGCCTTCTCAATGCCCTCACGTTGGCGAACGAGCATCAGCTCGCGCTCGAATTGCGCGAGTGCTCCAAACATCGTCAGCATCAGTCGCCCAGTTGGCGACTGGGTGTCCATCACGGCACCACCGAAGTCGAGAATGCGCAAGCCAACCTTCTGGGCTTCAAGCCGATCCAGCAGCGCAAGAAGATCAGATGTGGAGCGCGCAAGGCGGTCCAACCGAACCACGACCAGCACATCATCTTCACGAACGAAATCTAGCGCGGCTTCAAGCTGGGCGCGCTCGCCAACTGATGAAACTTGCTCTCTGAATATCTTCTCCGCGCAACCTGCTTCCGTGAGTTGTTCGATCTGCGCCTCAAGCCCGGCCACTTGGTCGAACGTCGACGTCCTCGCGTAGCCTACGAGCATATTAAGTCACTGTTTTGCATGACTTAAGACTACCCAAGTGACAGGTGCAGGCAAGGTCTAAATGCAGGAAAATCAGGTAACTCAGACCAATGCGGAGATCGCTCTTAAACTGGTGTTTCCCGGTTTGTTGGATGCACTCTCTCCCGCTGTCCGACGCCAAATAATGGGCCGAGATAGGTCCTGTTTCGGCCACCCAACGAGCCGATTTTGCGCCCTAATTATCTAGAGAGGTCTATTTCTCTGAACGCCGGATCAGACGCGAACATCGCTTCTTAAATCGGGTCATATCTATTTATGTTTGCAACCTATCGGGTCCAATGTCTGGCAAACGGGATGAGGCTGGTTTGAATCACACCATCGTTGGCTACAGCAACGATAGTCGGAATGTCTGCTTTCGGGGTGATCCTGCCAAGTTGGGTGTGTCTTACTTTGGTAGGTGGAAGCGGACATCCAACACCTCACTCTTTGATTGGAGTCGGTTCGTACTTGAACTAAAACTTGCCTATGGCATTTTCTCGGCAACCATCACTGCTTGATCATTCAGACGCATCACCGATTGCTTCGGCGCTGGAGTGGATCAACAGCGTCCTTTTTGGTCAGGTTGCGGCGGGCCTGTGTGTGCTGGCGGTGGCGTTTGTCGGGTTCCAGATGCTGACCGGGCGATGGCCACTGCGTCTGGGGTTTCGCGTGGTACTAGGGTGCTTTGTGCTGCTCGGTGCGCCGGTGATTGCGGCGGGATTTATCGGAAACTGGAATTATTACCTTACGGCTGAAGCCCAACCGTTTGCGGCGATAGAGCCAGTGGAGCCGCCTAGGGGGGATCTGGAACCTGCCGACAATAGCCCCTACGGCGGTGCTTCGTTGCGAGGTCGATAGAGATGCTCTGATTTATTCGCTATTGGAACACTGAGCGCAGCTAGAGGACTAGGCATTTGAGATGAGTGCTCTCGGCGGGCTTCTTTTTCGATCCACTAAGCATGTGGCTTTTTGCTTCGTTTGGTATTCGATCGATGGCGTCCAGTTCTAGGGCGGATTGTCGTGATGCTGTGCATCTGGGCGAGTGCGGTCGCGAGGTTCTTAATGTTGGATGCACGTGATCCTTATGCCGGAGCAACTCTATTGCTCCCAACGAAAAGGCTCTACGGCTACTTGATTTCTTCATTCGCTTGCAAAGCGGCAACGTCGTCGATGAGCCCACGAATGATGCTGCGTTCTTCCGTATCCAGTGGAATTGCTAAAGATGCTGCTTTGGTCCTAATGTTGTCCAACTCCGGATAGGGTAGCGGTGTTGACGCAAAATCGACCCACTCGTCTTCTTCGATCTCGTCAGCAAGAAGCCTCCGAAGGCGATTTGCAAGTCCAGCTGCCGCGAGTCCTTGAGGCGAGATTCTCACCAAACCCACAGTCGCAAAAATAGCGAGGCAAGTTGCCAACCAAGAAACAAACCGCCTAAGCATGCGTCTCGATGATGATGATCTCATATTTTGCCGTTGAGTTGGACGACTTGCATTGCGCTGGAGCAAACAACTTTGAGCGTACCATGGACCGCGGGACTCACTTTTCCTGTTCTTCGCAGAATTGTACTTAGCTGAATGAGATCGTCTCTTTTTTCCGAAATTGCTCTATCTCCGACAAGGCTACACGAGCGATGCTGCGCAATGCGCTCCACTCGCTTGAGAAGATCATTCCCTGTACAGTACGCAGATCTGGTTTTGTCTCGAGCCATGACTGAATGGCGTCGAAACAGAGGAAGACTGAGGGTAATTCTCGCTTCAGTCGGTGAAGTTCCTTGTGCATCATCAAAGCGACCATATTCTCTTGAAAATCGACCAAGAATTCGTCAACGCGATCGTCCAGCCGCAACGGCAAGTCTTTAGCATCGAAAGATTTTTGCAACTCAAGCGTCTGCTTACTTGGACACAGTGAGAGCAGCTCGGTTGCTTCACGGATCGGATGGAGACTCACCAACCACCTCCAGAATGGATCTCTTTCTGACCTTTCTTTGGACGGCCATTAGCGACTCTCCAATAGGGTTTGCCGTTATTATGCCTCCCACTCACGTTCTTGGTCCAGCGCATGTGTCGATCAGTGTATCCAGTTCCATCAGGATTGATTTCGCGCAGAACGTAGTTCTCACCAGCGTTTTCCGTTGCGGAGGTACTTCCGCGCGTCCATTCCCATCCCGTTGGTGTCCCAATTTCCTCATAAGCCTCCACCAAGCTACGCGAATAAAGCATAGACCCCCCCGACGCCATAACTTCTTCAATACAGGATGCTGGGGTAAAGGCCTTACAAATGTTCCCAAGATTTGAGTACGGCGAGTTTCTCTTGGCTGCGCGCCAGATCCTAGCCAAGGCGGATGTATTCGCTTTATGCTCAGCCTCCATGTCGACGATCTCTGGTCCCTCAACACCTTGGTTGCTTGTTCGCCTTTCTCCAGCTCCTTCACCTAAGCCTTCGCGTCCTGCTGAGTTTCCGCCTATTCCGCTGATACTCGTACCTGACAGGAAAGAGGCAGCAAACCGCGCTCCCCGAAAGTCTGATTCGGACATATAACCGGCAGTGAGACCTGACGGATCGACAATGTTGATTGGATCTTGGCCGCCATACCCGTAGAGATTGACGTTATCCTCATAACCGATGGGATCGGTCTGGAGGAATCGTCCAAGTCGCGGTGAGTAGATGCGAGCCTTGTAGTAGTACATGCCGAGCTCAGGCAGCCACACTTGGCCGGTGTACTGGAACCGCCCGGTGTTGCTGGCGCTTGGCTGGCCGTATTCGTCGTAGGTGTTGACGCTGCGACTGTTACTGCTGTTATTTTCGTCCGAGCGGTATACGATTGAGCCGCGCGCATCACTTTGCAGGAACCGGGCGTAGGCTGATGACACAAAGGGGCTTTCGTAGCTCACCAGCGGATCGTCGGCACCTGCACTCGGACCGTGCAGATGGCGGCGCACGAGTGTGCCGCTTATTGCAAATTCCGCCACTAGCGCATCGCCATCATGGAGGTAGCGCGTGGTAGCCCCTTGTGCGCCGCAAGGATAGTTGATCGTCTTGGACAGGCGCCCGAGTGGATCATAAAACAGTTTCGCGGCAAATGCCCCTGGCGCAACGCTCGGGCAGTCGTCGGTCGGCCCCTTGTACTTCATCTCCACGAGTCGGTTCTCGACATCGTAGAGATACGTGTACTCACCATCGTCAGTGAGATTGCCGTTGGGATCGTATGCGAACGGCACGTTATCGACCGTCGAATACTGATTCAGACCATTGGCAACGTAAGGCGCCATGTCGTTTTGCGCGCCGTCCCAGGTAAATAGTTCGTTGTCTTGCGTCTCCGTCTTGATCTGGGAGGCCGCGTTGCGGGTGAAGCTCCATGAGATATTGTACGGGTTGCCGATGCTGTCGAGCTCGGTGGAGGCAAGACGGTTGATCGGATCGTAGGCCCAAGTCTGCGTCGGGGCAGAACCCAGTTTAATCGATTGTTCGAGCAACCCTCGCGTGTTGTAATTGTAGTCGATCAGGATCTTGTTCTGAGGGTCTTTGAGTTGATCGAACTGGCCGCCAGAGCTGTAGGTGTAACTGAACGTCGCACCATCCCATTGGTGCTTGATCGAGGTACGGCTGCCCGCCGCGTTGTAAGTGTATTCGAGCAGACGCCCGCCGGAGAACGTGGTGGTATCGTTTGTGTTAGTAAGCCTTCCATAGCGATCATAGGTCGAGATACTCCCCGGACCAGTGTCGCTGTCGAAACGGGCATGCTCCTGCAGGCCGCGAATGTCGTATTGGTAGTGCACGCTGCGGGTGTGCAGCGAAGGTGTAAGCAGCCCTGAATTGTCAGCGAGCGTCTTCTCTACAACGCGATTTAGGTTATCGTAGATGAAATTGATCTGTGAACCATCGCGTTTGGTCAGCTTGGTGCGATTGCCGTTTACATCATATTCGTAACGTTCGACGTCACTGGGATTGTGTACTCCTTCGACAATCGGGTGAGGGAAATACCACGCATTCTGACGGTCGAACCCGTCATACGTCATCAGCGCCTTGTAATCGCGAGCATCGGTCATGCTCTCCATCTGACCATTGTCGGTAAAGGTGTAGCGGGCGTAGTCGCGAACATCGGGGGTGCCGACACCTTGTTCGATGCGAATGACGCGGCCTTCCGTATCGTAGTGGTTCTGGGTGATCCGGTCAGGCTCGGCATAGCCGCCCGGGGTCTGTTGGCACTCTTCGTCGTGTGGCAAAGCGAACGACCCAGGGTTCATCCGAACAGCAGTGCACTTTGTGCGGTTTAATCCGTCGTAGTTCATCTGGGTGACCGAATAAGTCGTGCCTCCCGAGATCACGACGGTCTTCCGTGCGAGACGGCGCGAATCGTAGTTCGTTTGGGCGTCGACAAAAGTGCCGTTCGCAAAGCTCGTATCGGTCGCTAGGACGACGTTGCCGGTCTCAATTCGCGCCACTTGATCGTCGGCGTCCCGGTAAGTCGTCTTTCTTGCCGGCCGGAACCCATTTTCGCCCTTTGGTCCGATCTCCCATGTACGCCGATGGAGCGCGTCATAGCGATAATAGGTCGCATCGTCAGTCCCGGGTAGCGGGCCGTCCATCGACAGCATGTTACCCGCATTGTCATAGGTGTAGTTCGTGGTGAGGGGCGCATTACCGTCAAAATCCGTAATCGTTTCGCTGGCAACCAGGCTTGTCGTGTCGACATAGGTGAATTCACGGACGAATGAATTGGCCGTCCCGCAGGTCACTTCTGTGCCGCTTGCGTCCGTTTCGCAAATCTCTTCCTTAAGCAGGCGCGGGGTGCAACGCGGAGGTCCTGGCAACCCAAGTTGCAAGAACGCAGGGCATGTTTCGCCGTTGATTGCTATGGTTCCAGACCACGTGTTTTTGACCTTGCGGCGTCTCCCTTGTTCATCGACAGGATCGAGCTGCGTAAGGAGCGATCCCCATAAGTTCCACGTGAACTCGGTGCGCTTCTGTTTCGCATCCTCAACCCAAGTAGGTCGGTAGCAATTGAAGCCGATGATCCCACAACTGGTCGTTGGGAATGCAGCCGATTGCGTTATGTCTGGAAGCGACGACGTTGGCTTTGAGGAATCGGTCCTAGATACCAAGTTTCCGCGAGTATCGTAGCTTACCGAAACGGAATTGCCCTCGGGGTAAGTGACGCCTCTAAGCCGCTGAGCACCCGTGTACTGATATGTCGTTGTGTTCCCGAGCGGGTCTGTAACGGAGTCAATGCGTCGCCGAGGCGGATCGAATTGCCCTGTAGTCGCTTGCGTGTTTTTGACGTCGATGATCGTGGTGCCACCATTCGGATCGGTAATCCGCAATTCCTCGATTGCGTCGTCTGTGCCCGGCCAGTTGTTGTCTGCTACCGATACGTATTGATAGGTCACTCCATCGCGAGTGACCGAGCGGGTGTCGCTGCTTGCTTGTCTAAAAGTATCAAAGGCGTCGACACTCTCCCCCGGGAGCCGCAGCCTACTACCCTTGTTTTCAGGCCGGGTTGGGTAGATTTTCGGCGAGCACACACATTGCCAGACACGCCCGGCAATATCGGTGACCGTGTTTCCAGAATATGTGTGCGAAGCGAGGACGGTGTCGGAGTTTGTTGCTTTTACGATCTCCGCCTTGTGCACGAACCCCCAATTGTCGTCATCGCCGTTAGAATGATAAGTGAACCTTAGCTCATAGCCAGAGGTGCTTTTGACAACGACCGGTCTGTGGCGTTCAATACCGCCGATGAACTTCTTCTCATATTCAATCGCAAGATCGCTACCGCCTGGATTGATGATTTCATTGGCAAGGAATTGATTAACAGGTTGAGGCAAGGTGCCGCTCGCCCGCCCAGTTCGCTCAATAAAGTACATTGTCCTACCGCTGCCGCCTTGGCGGTAGTGCACACCTCCGAGACCAAGAACATCTCCAGGGCCTGGCTCAACGATCGGAGGCGGGGGGCAAGCTGGCCCATCGCAAATGGGTGGAACGTTAACTGGATTGTCGAAGCCTTCTGCATTGAAGAGCATGCCTCCGGTACCGTTGGATGCGTAACATGTCTCATTGCTACACTGTGCAAACACGTCAGACGCGATACCGCCAGCATTTACCGTGTAGATATTGGCATCGTACTCGACCGTCCCATCGCCAGTTACAACCTCTAGGAGCGGGATGAAGTCTCCTAGATTGCGAAACGTGAGTTCAGGCGCAGCAGGGATAGACAGCTCAGGCATCTGAGACGTGCTGACGTTGTTGCTGACCAGATCGATGCCATTGGGGTCTTGGTAAACATCGATTGGGTCAATCTCTTGCGCCGACACTGCGGCAGTGAGACCAGCCAGAGCGCCGACACCAATCAGACTATTCAGCGATCTAATCATCAAATGCACCTGATTATGCAGTTATTGTTGGAAGGCAGTCGGTTCATGCTCTCGATTAAGACCCGCCCGGAAGCAGCCCGAGCAACTGGCACACCTCTTGAGGGGTCAGTCCGTTTGTGTTGAGAAACTGCGATACGAATGCGGGGTCATCGACATCGGCTAGTGCACACATTGATGGGCCAGCCGCTTGAAGCCACTTCTTCGCATCAGCGCAATTGGTGCGATTGAAACCTCGCCCTTGAAGAATGGATTCGTAGGAAGCCGGCACCATGATCTTGGTTGTCTGGGCCGACCCTCCTGGCCCTGTTCCGGACCGGGCGAGACAGACATAACCGTTTTCTTCGGTCGCAGCGCCGTTCTGCTGCGGACCAGAACCCTGCTGGGCGAGTGCACCGCTGCCGTATCCAGCAACAAACAGGCTGGCTGCTAACAATCCGGTCAAGGCGGCGGCGCGCCGACTACCACTCAGCATATCGCTCTCCTTAATCGGCACTGATCGTAACCACTGAGTATCCGGGCGATGCGACTACGGCGTTTCCGGATTCAACCGTCCAATTCACATGCAGCACTGCCGGCGATCCCGGTGCAGCCAATCCGACATCGGGATTGATCCAGACTAACTTGGCGTGATCTGTTGCACCAAGTATCTCGTTTGACTGGAAAAAATCGTGAAAGAAGGAACCGCTTCCTGAGCCAACCTGTTGGACGGTTACCGTGTAGCTCAACTCGATATCAAAGCCGCATCCGGCAGACGTCGGGGCATAGACACGTGGCCAAGCGTAAGTGCCGTCGGGAACAGTGAAGTCATAGGGTCCAAGAACACAAGTGACACCGGCCCCCGAGGATTTGACCTCCGTCCGATTGTCCGACTTGTCGTAGGTATATTCACGCTGCTCACCATCTTTCGATCCGCCTTGAACTTCGACTTTCGTGAGGCGTCCGAATTGGTCATACGTATACGTCTTGGTGCTGTTCTGACCATGAGCCAGAGTAACTGGAAGCGTGGCGAGCAATAAGCCCGCCAAAACATGTTTGCGACTCATAAACGAAAACCCCTGTTTTCAAGCTCAAGCATCAAGGATGATACAAAAGAGTCAAGTTCCTAAAAGTGAAGTATTCCAGCAAAGGTCGAGCGGACGCGAATTTCGCTACGGCAATCTGGCGCGTTCATCAGCCGAAAGTCTTGGTCCGAAATTGGGTCGCTAGCAGTCAGTCTGCTTCAAGTCGTAGCTAGAGCCTCCTTGCCTATGACGAGAACCTTGCAACCCGTTGCAAAACGGGCTTCGCGGCGTCCTACTAGGGTCACAACATCAGTTAGAAGCGTCCAAATGGGCACTTCCAGAGTCATGTGAGACTGGAATTGCTTGATTGCGCTGGTCCAACATGGGCAGGAGTGTGTGGACTAGAGGGGCTACGTAGCAGCAAACTCAAATCTAGCCTTCAAATCGTTCATGTGGCTCCAAGGCAATGCCTTGTGATGCTGCAACATCCCAACAACAATGCCCGGATGCACTCCAACCGAACTAGCAAACCTTTTGACCTGCACTTTCGACTTAGGCCTCGTTGCCATGAATGATCTAAATCGCGCTCTGCCAACCAAATGCTCTTCTGCCCAGTCATCGGCTTCTTTTTCAACTTCGCTGCCGTTAGTCGTATCATCATCGACGAATGCGGCGTTACGAGCATGAAGGCAAAGGTGGCCAAGTTCATGGAAAAGCGTAAACCAAAAATGGTCATTGGTCTTGTGCCGCAAGGACAGTGCGATCACAGCTTGATCGTTTCTGTACCAGAAGGCTGCACCACTTAGCCTAGTGCCCTTAAATGGCGGAACTGGGACAACCGCCACGCCTGCATCTGAACAAATATCTTGGAGCCGAGGTTGGAACACCTCCGCCTTTAGAGAAGTAAGGCTTCGTAAGTCGTCTATTGAGTTTAACAGCCTTTTCTCGTCAAACTGTGTGGTTTGCACCTGCTCGGCAGCACGTTTTGCGAGTTGAAGCCAGACGCGCACACACTCGGGACTGCTCTTGTGCGACGCTGACGTCCTGTAGTTAACCGCAAAGCGGTTATCCCACTCACTGTAGGCGCGTTCATTCGCAACCCCGAAGAATGACAAGAGCGCATCTCGTTGAGCGTGAACGTCTTTCGTGTCAGGCAGCACACCGCGTTTCTTGAGTTCTTGCGTGGGAAACTTCCGGAGCCAAGCGGAAATCGTCGAAGTCTTCTGTGTCGATTGCTCCTTATTCCTTGTGGTCGCCAAGTCCCACTCATCTTGTAATCTAGTCCATACATACGCCTTTAGGCCAGTTACACGCTCAAGCATGACAGCCGTTCTGGCTTCGACCGGATTTGTCCCCTTAATGATCGTATTGACTAACTTGGGCGTAAGATCGGCTCTTCGCGCCAACTCGGCTTGCGAAAAACCGAGGGCCTCGATGTATTCCTCCAAAAACTCACCGGGGTGCACAGCCCAATCCGGTGAAAAATCTGCATTGATTTTATCGGCCATGGTTTATCCCTTGTGGTAATCTACGACTTCAAGAAGCCTGACCTTCGTTATGTTTTTGAGGTCTAGCGTTCCATCTTCGAGTTTTGGCAGTGGCTCGTTCGCAGGCTCAAAGACCAAGCGCCACTGGTCTTTGAGAACAACGGCGAACTGCCCTTGCCGATCTTCCTTTAGTTGATGACAGCGCGGTGGAGGCACACGCGGCACATCGGCAAGACATTCGACCTGACTTAGTAATGCAATACGCAGGCGCAGAGGCTTGGCTAACTGGCCATAAGTCTTTTGAAGCTGCTTTTCCTCCTCAAGCCGCTTCCGTAACTTTCGGTTGGCGAACTCGAGTTCCATGCCGTCATCCTTGGGTTACGTATCAGGTAATGATGAATGATGTATTACGCAAGAGGTAACGCGGAGTTGTCGGTCAGAAGTAGGCGCCTTGCAAACCGCAGTCATATGACCGAGACGACTATATGAGATTATCAGGCAGATGATTGAGGGGGATGAAATGGACGCTGATGACCTTCTCGTAGAGACCGTTCTGTCCGAGCCTCGACGGTTTATGGTGCCTCTTTACCAGCGGAAGTATCAGTGGGGCGATCCGAGGCTAGTGCCTTTCTGGGAGGACGTTGAAGCCAAAGCGGCAGAAGTGCTGGAGGGCACAAACAAGTTCCAGCACTACATGGGCGCGCTAATCCTCTCCCCGCTCACGGAAGGTACCCAGATTGCGGTAACGCCACGCGTTCAGGTTGTGGACGGCCAGCAAAGGCTCACGACATTCCAGTTGTTTCTAGCTGCGCTACGTGAAGTGGCACGTGTGAAGAAGGTCGATTATCTCATCGAGCAGGTCGACGGTTATCTGTTCAATCAGTTGAAGGCCAAAGACACCGAACCCCTCACCAAGTTCAAACTCACTCCCACGCCATCGGACCGAGACATCTTCATTACCCTGATGGAGAGTGATTATCCGACCGTTCAGAGCACGCTCGGCAAGTATTATTGGGGGAGCGGTGTTCCGAAGAACACCGCCTACCCTGCGCTTCGTGCCTACGACCTCTTCTACAAATGGATCACAGACTTCGTCGCCAACGGCCCTAGCGATTGGGAACCGGATACCGAAGATGGTGAAGAGGTTGAGGCGCTCGAAGAAGATGAAGAGCAGGAACTTGCCGAGCAGCGGCTAGAAGCACTTCTACGGGCGGTTCTAGAGCAGATGAAATTGGTCGTCATTACTCTCGGTGAAGGCGACGATGCGCAGGTGATTTTCGAGACGCTCAACTCAAAGGGCGAGCCGCTGCTCGCGATGGACCTTGTGCGCAACAACATCTTCCAGCGCGCCGAAAAGCAGTCCCTCGAAACCGAAAGCCTCTATAACAAGCTATGGGGTCCGTTCGATGCACCATGGTGGAAAGAGAACGCCCCTTTTGCTCGGCCCAAGCGCCCGCGCATCGATCACTTTCTTGCTCATGTTCTAGCTGCCGAAACTGGCGAGAGCATCGCTATGCGCGAACTCTACGCCGAATATCGGGCTTACGCCGTCCCGAAGGGCAAGCCGCGCTTTCCAGATGTTGAGGACGAACTCGGTGTTCTTCAACGCCACGCGCCAACCTATCAGACCCTTGAAGGTAAGGCAGAAACAAACCCGACGATGGAATGGTTGGGGCAAAAACTTGCTTCTTGGCAGGTCACAACAGTCTATCCCATTGCCTTCCAAATTGCGGCATCGAGCCTTGCGCAAGACGAGCAGGATGCCGTGGCTAACCTGCTCTACTCTTACCTCGTGCGACGAGCCGTGAGTGGACTGACGGGCAAGAACCTCAACAAGCTGTTCAACGCAATTGCGCAGCATTTCCATGAGAACGGTCCGTCATACGATAACTTGGTGACTTTCTTCCGCACGCGATCCGGCGAAAGTTCGCGCTTCCCGTCGAACAAAGAGTTCAAGCGTGCTCTAATTCTCAATCCTACCTACCAGTTTGCCCCGGGCGAGCGGACTAAGGACATCCTATGGGAACTCGAACTAGCGAGCAGGACCAAGTTCAGTGAAGCAACCGCACGCCCTAGCGGCCTTTGGACTGAACACATTCTGCCGCAATCTTGGAACGAAGGTTGGCCATTCGCCGAAGGTGAATATGCGGATCGCTACTCTGGCGATCCGCGAGCCGAGCGCCGAAACATACTACTACATTCACTCGGCAATTTGACGCTAATGACCAGTGGTTTGAATATCTCGTCAGGCAACAGTTCGTTCGCCGAAAAAGCGGCGAAATATGAAGAACACACGACGCTCTTTTTGAACAAGTGGTTTTCAGGTCGAGACAGTTGGAATGAAACGGACATTATCGAACGTGGCGAGTATCTTGCAGGTTTGGCATTAAAGCGCTGGGAGGGTTTGCCGGGAGATGACAACCCGGACAACGTCACTGCTAAGGCGCTTTCCACTGATCTAGTAGATAGCCAGCCTGCAATCACGAAGCCACAGGATAACATGCCGGAAACCGATAGTTGGCGCGATGTGCTTGTTTGGACGTTGCGCTCATTGGGAGGGAGAGCAACGCTTCCAGACATCTATGAACGGGCAGCGGAAGGGCGTAGAAAACTTGGCCTTGAGATCACTGCTGCACATGAGAACACTATTCGTGATTGCCTGCACAGACATTGCAGTGAGACAACGCGATTTGCAGGTCAGGAAGACTTGTTTTCGATGCCGGAAGGGAAAGGCGCTGGAGTTTGGTGTCTACGCGCTTGAACGAGACAAATCTCGCTAGACGGGCGTCTGTTCAGGATTACCATTCCAAGTTCCGAGGTGATTAATGGCCGTTGCAAAATCAATCTTCCAGCCCGTTGGGGGCGGTGAGCAACATGTGGCTAGGCTCAACGCTTTATTTGTCGAGGAGTGGATCACGGACTTGGTCGTCGCATCGGCGTTCTCAAACTCCGCAGGTGTCAGGGCAGTATCCGCAGCATTGGCAAAAGTAGCGAAAAGGACGAGAGCGTTTGTAGGCGTGCGCAATGGCTCAACGACTGCACAGGCGATGGCCAGCCTGTTGAAGCTAGGCGTGAAACTTTATGGCGTTGATACTGCAACCCGCAGCCGTATCTTTCACCCAAAACTCTTCCTCGCTTCTGGAGATGAGCGATCCCGAGCGATCATTGGAAGCGCGAACCTCACACATGCTGGTCTACACAACAACATCGAAGCCGGGGTTGATCTCGAACTGGATCATAACGTGGCGGCGGACAAAACCCTGCTTGAGAACTATCTAACTGGGTTTGAAGACCTAATTGATGGCCATCCAGAGCACTGCTTTGAGATCACGTCCGGGCGTCAAATCGTGGACTTGATGAGGCAAGGTCTGCTTGAGGATGAGCGCAATCCTAGAACACAGACGTCCTCTGGTGCGAGCAAGCAAACATCGGGACCAACAAAGCCACCAATCAAACTTCCGTTCACTGGCACGCCGAAGAAAAAGCGCCGGAAGATTGCCACGAGACAGGCGCTTCCGGCAGGCGCGGGAACGATTGCACCAGACCTAGAGTTGATTTGGGAAAGCAAACCTCTCAAGCGCCGTTCGTTGGGTATTCCAACTCGTCCTGGCTCCAACCCGACTGGCTCGACGACGTTGGGCACGGGCACCTTCCATGGGATCAACCGCGTCACCTACTTTAGAGATGATCTATTCGGACACCTTGATTGGACGCTGGAGGGGACAACGGAGACAGCATCACAAGGCGTCGATCTTGTGATTGCTGGGGTCCTTGTCGGCACATTCCAGATGACTTTTCGCCATAGCCTCACACGCGCTGCTGCCGAGGCGGCAGATCACAACTCGCCAACCAGCTTGAGTTGGAATGAGGCAAGATCACTTGTTGCAAGAGAGGACCTCTTGGACCGAACGATGCGGATTTGGCGATCCAGCAGTGATCGCACAAAAGTCCAAATCGAGATCGACTAGGCCGAAACAGCGTCGGAGGTCGTTCTTTGTCGGCGGTTTCGCAACTTCCGCCATCCCTCTAGCGCACTCGCCTGTTTGGCCTTCGATATTCCCAAAGCCCCCAACACCAACCCACCTTGTCGCTCTAGCGTCTCGTGAGTTGGCTTCGTGCGGATAGATTTATCGAGTTCGTTCAGATCGAGATTGGCGTGCATTGGCAGCGGTATCAAAAGTCGCTCGATTTCTGACGGTATCAATTCCAAGACACCGCCACCGTAATGCCGCCCTTCAAGTTCAGCACTCAACGCGGTTAGCGGATTAATGAAGCAGCCAACCAAGCGTTCACCGTCGCTCGCCTTTGTGCGGATGCGATAAGCGGTGTCGGTGGTGTAAGCCCCGATCTTGTTCAAGATGAGACGCGGAGTGTCATGGCAGCGTTTCAGCATACCGACTTCGGTCGAATACACCGAAGGCACTTTATACCATGGCGCTCTGATGCGGCACTTGTATCGAGTATGCAGGCTCTCCGCCTCGCCACTCTCGATGTATTGCTGTGCGCGTTTCGACATGGCTGATGGTGCATCATCGAACCAAAGGAAGTTCGTCGGATTGCCTTTTTGAGCGTTCGCAGCATGTTGCTTCTTATCGTAAATCACGCCGGGACAATGCTCGCTACGCCCGAACATCGGATGAGCATACTTGGCTAAATCATAATTCTCGACGGTTGAATTGGGCACGAGAAAGAACTTGTTCGCGCCCGTAACGATTCCAACATCTACTCTGGCAATATCGTCGAAGCGGTGAACGTTAGCGTGACCTTCAAGTTCATCGAAGAGATCACGCGTCTCTTGGTCCAATAAGGCTCTACTCCATTTGCCTTCGACCGTTTTCCCATTGATCGACTGTGGCTGCTCGAAGACATCTGACGGGGATCGTCTTAGGAACTCGCGCCCAGTAACACGGACGATACCAAGACCTTCTGCCGATTGCTGCGGACTAGCGCGCTTCTCGGCCATCAGGATGACGGCCCCTTGCAGAGTTCCATCAAACCAGAGTTCTTCGGGATCAACAATTACCAGACGCCTGCATTGCTCTCCTAGATAGCTGCGAAGTGATTTGGCGTGTGTCACATGGATGATCTCGGCGGGAACCACCATTGCCAAGCGCCCACCGGGACGAAGGATTGAGAGCGACGCAAGAATAAACGGAACCCACGCATTGGTGTGTTTCGTAAACTTGAGGCCAAGGTCATCAAAAATGGCCGCTGCCCGAGTTTGAAACTCCGGTGGCAGAAATTGGTATCGAACGAATGGGGGATTGCCGACTACAGCGTCGAAACGCTCACCACCTCTGTCCAAGTTGTCAATCGCCCAACCCAAAAAGTCTTCGGAGCGAATTGTCGCGTCGGACAAGTTCAGTTGATTTGCTCTGGCGGCTGACTTTCGTGCCTCTACCTCGTCAAGTTCAAAGCCCGTCAATGAGGCTTTCTGAAAACCGCCCACATCCGCCATGGCCTGAATGAATGCACCGTCGCCACAGCTCGGTTCGAGGACCTTGCTCGGATTGATCTCTCGGACCCAGCGCATAATGAAAGAAGCCAGGTCGAGTGGCGTGTAATAGCCGCCGCGCAGCTTTTGCGCTGTCTGCTCTTCCTTGAACTTCAAACCCAATCCCCTCGCAACCATCGGTTGCACTCTCTTGATCTTCATCCGACCCCTAGCGCCTTTTAGGAGACAAAGGAATCCTCACAGATCGCAAAGTGCCGCCTTTGTTCGACGATGACTAACGCCCAGATTTGCAACCCGTTGCAAATCTAGGTTTACAGCACTTTCGCAACGCTCTGATTTTATTGGGCCGATTTTGGCTCTAGTTTACACCAGTAACCCCAGAAAACTGTGCTTCCCGCGTGCTTGGGAAGCTGCTGCTCTACCATTGAGCTACACCCGCGAGGCAAGTCGGCCAATCGCTTGAGATCATCGCGATTGCAACCGGTTTATTCCGAAGCTTCGAGGTGCCTAGCCAGCACATCACGATCATACAGGCTTGCGCCTTCAAGCGCCTCAAGCTCAGTCTTGTTTGCAAAGGACCGCAGCCACTCGTGCAGCAGATTCGACGCCGATGAGGGAGCCAGTCCCTCTTCCGCTAGCCCGTTTTGAACGTCCCCCAGTGTGCGGGAGCGCCGTTCCAATGCCTCGCGCTGGTTTGCGTGATCGGGTTCGATCAAGCGCTCATGGATCAAAGCCAGTCGGTGACGCGCGCCTGCGAGCAGGAGCCGTGAAAGTCGTTGCCGATCCTGCGGTTGGTCGATGAGCCGCGCCCGAGCCTGGCCGACCATGACATCGACCACTTCAAGGTCCCTGCCTATGCTCCGACCGACCCGCTCCTGCGGCATGGACTTCCCGACCAGGCCAATCGCACGTGTGTAAGTGGCAAGCGAGGCGAGGACGTATTCATCGGGTTCTTCGCCTGCAAACTCTTCGACGATGATTGATCGAATGAACTTTTCGAGTTCGGCCGACTGCGGTGAACGGTCTACTTTGCCAGCTTCAGCCAGATCCGGAATGGGCACGGGATCAAAGGTGCCATTGCCCAGGCTTGCGCTGAAAAAGCTGTGCGTGATGTCAGCCGTTCCTGGTTGGCCGGAAACACCCGGGAACTGGAAGTGCGGATTGTCACGCCCGTTCACGTGGCATGAATGGCAGGAAAGCCCCGCTTTGGCAGCCTGACCGCCAAACAGAAACGGCGTTTTGAACAGCGAAGTTCCGACTTGCAGCTGGTCCTTCCAGTCCGCCGAACCAATCATTCCGGCGGGGTCGGGGAGTTGCTCCACCTGCCGTTCCAGATCTGCATCGAGCGTCGCGGGCTCGCTTACCAGAGCTTCCATCTTGCCGCTTTCGCTCAGCCACGCTTCTTCTCTAAGTTGCTCGCGATCTTGCGCGACCGCTACTGTCGCAACCGAAGCAAGACCCAGGAGCCAAAGCCCTAGCTTGTGCGGTTTGCGATCCAACTGCGCAGTTCCTCTGCTTCGTGACATCCGAAGGCACAAAGCTCGTCCAACCGGGCCAGGTGTGATCTGGCACCGTCGATGTCGCCGCGCTCGACCTTGAGCTCGCCATAATATTCCAGCGCTCCGAGGTGGTCGGGGGCGACACCCAATGCGCGCTGGTAGTAGGCTTCTGCCTTGTCAAACCGGCCAAGCTTGCGATTGGCAAAGCCTTGATAGGTGAGAACGTCCGGGTGTGGGCCGAACGCAATCCCGGCGTCTTTCAGGCTGATCAAAGCCAGTTCGTATTTGCCTTCGTTGATAAGACCAATGGCCTGACCATAACGAGCGTCGCCTTCAGCCACCTTGGTCAAGAGCGTCTCGGATGGACCGAAGCGGCTCAATTGCTTGCCGCCAAGCGCGCTTTCGACTTCGGCCACGATTGCATCGAGGCTGGCCTTTTCTTGGCAGTTTCCGGCACAAGCTGCCTGCTTTTGCTTGAGACCTGCGAGAACCGCATTCGCATCATCGGAGCGTTCAAGACTCATATAGACAATGGCAAGGTCGCGCTGAGCCGCGAGAAGGTCCGGCGCATACTTGACTGCTTTCTCAAGTGGCTTGCGCGCCTTCTTCGCGTCTCCGCCGCGCATATATGACACACCGAGCAGATAGTGGCTGTTGGGATCGCGCTTCGAAACCTTTGTGACCCGCCGGAAATGCTTTGCCGCAGTTTCGAACTGCTCCTGGTTCAATGCCTCAACGCCTTGGCGATACTCTTCTGCCGGATCGTATCGTGGTGCGCTCTGGCTTGGTGAGACGGAACCACCCCCTCCGCCGCCGCCCGCTGCGATCGCAGTAGTGCCCGAAGCCAGCAACACGGCTGTTGCCGCAAAGGCGGACAGGACTGGCTTGGTGCGGATAAGGTTGCGTGCGACGGACATGATCATTCCTCTCGGTAGCGTTCAGAATTGCAGACTTCGGCGACATCGCCTGATCTGAACTGCCGGTCCCCTGTGTCTGGGCCAGCGACTCAAAAACGTAATCAGACAGATGATAGCTCAAATTGCATTCGTGTTCGGCGGAGAAAGAGTTACACGAATTCGCTCGCTCGGCAACGGATGGGCCATATGCTGCCTGAAGTGGTCAATCAGATTGGTGAAGCGCATGACCACTTCGGACATGCGCTTCACCATGCCTTTCGACGCCGCCCTCTGATCGGCACGTCTGTGGTTATGAGCCGCCCCAACCGCTTAGGGTTTAGTTGGGCAGCCAGACCTTGCGAGCCTTCCATGCAGGCCACCACTTGCCCTTTCGACCGACCAGCCGCTCTGCGACGCCTCGCGCCAATATGCCGAGCAACAGTAAATGGCATCCCAACGCCGCAGGCGTGTATCTTCGATAAAGAAGGTATCGGCCGCTCATGACCAGGGAGAGTTCGTCGGATTCCGATTTGGAGCTCGCGCCGCCGATATGAACGTATCGCACGAATTGCGAAACGTAGGTCGAATACCCACAAAGCCGCGCTCTGACGCAAAAATCGACGTCTTCACCATACATGAAGAATTCTTCGTCGAACCCGCCAAGCCGCTCCCATATCTCGCGTTCAATGAGCATCAGGCAGCCGGCAATGGCAGGTACGGGCTCCACTCTTTTGCCGGGCCTCGGGTGAAAGCTGTCGGGCGAGAAGCGGCGGGTGAACGGGATCGTGCCAAGGCCAAATGCGAACTTTAGAGCATGGGGCAAATTGGGCTGCGAAAGAACGGGTATATGCCTGCCAGGTTCGCCCTTAGCGTTGCGCGAAATCCCGCCTATGATTGCTGGGCCGCCAAGACTTTCCCGGCATTCGAGCAGCGTGTCGACGCAGTTATCGTCCAGCCGCGTATCGGGGTTCAACAGCAGCAACAGATCGAATTGCTCCCCCTTCACGGCCTCATTGACCCCCCGAGCGAAACCGAGGTTTGTGGCGCTCCGGATCACCTTCGTTGTCGCAGGGTGCTGTTCTGCGAGGTCAGCGCTGTCATCCGAAGACGCGTTGTCGAGGATGACAACCCGCAGCCGGTGCGTAGACCGCAGGATGCTGTCCAGACACGCACCAATGTCTTGTGAGCTGTTGTACGTCACAATCACAACAAGGACATC
Organism: uncultured Erythrobacter sp.; assembly: GCF_947499705.1. Lineage (NCBI taxonomy): Bacteria > Pseudomonadati > Pseudomonadota > Alphaproteobacteria > Sphingomonadales > Erythrobacteraceae > Erythrobacter > uncultured Erythrobacter sp. The sequence goes on from NZ_CANMPJ010000001.1 coordinate 2,549,490, forward strand.
GGACGGCATCGTTGCTCCCTCTGCGACCATTCGGTCTATTCCAGACCACGGATACCCTTAGCCGTCTTTTCGCCAATAGCCTCTGTTTTCACACCGCCGCTTGATCGTGGTCAATTTGCATTTGCGGTATCCGGCTTATGCGCGTTGCGCTCTCATGCTAAAGGTGTGCTTGTGGATGACCACCCTGCCCCGATATTCGGCCTTTCTTTCAGCTCCATGAGCGCGAAGGCGGTCGCTGCGCATATATTACAATCAGGCCAGCTGGATCGTCAGGCGTCCCAGGTACTTGTCACCCCCAATATCCAGCACGTTGCCGAGATGGGGAGATCGGAAGGGTTCAAGGAGGCCATGCACTCGGCTGATTTGGTCGTCTGCGATGGATTTCCGGTGGCAATTCTCGGGCGAGCGCGAGGTCTTTCGCGGCTGAGACGGGTGACAGGCCGGGAGGTCGTGCATCGCATTCTGTCGGACGAAAGAGCGCTCTTGAACCAACGCGTGTTCTTTATCGTCGATTCCAGTCAGACAAGAGACGGCCTGTATCAGTGGCGAACATCCCTCAACGTAGAGTGTGATATCAGCGTCGATGTTGCGCCCGCAAAATTTGCAAGCGGTTCACAATACGCGAAGCAGCTGATCGACAAGATATCAGCATTCAGGCCGTCCCTGGTGTTCGTGTGTTTGGGAGCGCCGGAGAGCGAAATCTTCGCCTCCCAGTGCAAGACGCAGTTGCATGGGTCCTGGATATTGTGCGTGGGCCAGTCGCTGCGGGTATTCGTTGGTCTGTCTCCCAAGCCCCCAGCCGTGGTCGAGCTGCTGTGTCTGGAGTGGCTGTGGCGCATCGGACACGAACCCGTCAGATTACTTCCGAGATATGCGTCGGCTTCGTGGCGGTTCCTTGGCTGCGTGGTGCGAGAGCTTCGGCAGTAGACCGCGCGGACTGAGAACCGCTCCCTCGGATGGTTTGGCCAACCAGAGCGAGCGTGAAGCACGTTCAGTGCCAATGCGATTGCCGTGCAGAGTGGTCATTCAGATAGGTGAAGCGTGCGCATGCGATTAGTATCGCCACCGTCATTGGATTCGCGCTTAGCGCACGCTAAAGCTGCGGACAGATTCGAATAGTTGAGAGGAATAATCATGCGTCAGGTCGATCACTTCCTAGTTGGCGGCTCAGGCGGGCCTGCTGCTCGCACGCACCAGATCTGGAACCCCTCGACCGGCGAAGTTCAGGCCGAGGTTCCGTTGGGCGATGCGGCGTTGCTGGAACAGGCAGTCGCCACAGCCAAGAAAGTCCAGCCCGCCTGGGCCGCAACCAACCCGCAGAAACGCGCCCGCGTGATGTTCCGCTTCAAGGAGCTGGTCGAGGCCAACATGCAGAGCCTCGCAGAATTGCTCAGCTCCGAGCATGGCAAGGTTGTCGATGACGCCAAGGGCGATGTGCAGCGCGGACTTGAAGTGATCGAATATGCTTGCGGGATTCCGCAAGTCATGAAGGGCGAATACACGCAAGGGGCAGGCCCCGGTATCGACGTCTATTCCACCCGCCAGCCGCTCGGCATCGGCGCGGGCATCACGCCGTTCAACTTCCCGGCGATGATCCCGATGTGGATGTTCGGCATGGCCTGCGCTGCGGGCAATGCCTTCATCCTGAAGCCATCCGAACGCGATCCCAGTGTTCCGGTGCGGCTCGCAGAGCTGTTCCTGGAAGCTGGAGCGCCAGAGGGCCTGCTGCAAGTGATCCACGGTGACAAGGAAATGGTCGATGCAATCCTCGACCACGCCGACATTCCGGCCATCAGCTTTGTCGGCTCATCCGACATCGCTCAGTACATTTATTCACGCGGGGCCGAAAACGGTAAGCGGGTGCAGGCGTTTGGCGGTGCGAAGAACCACGGTATCGTGATGCCGGACGCCGATCTCGACCAGGTGGTAAACGACCTCGCAGGTGCAGCCTTCGGTTCAGCCGGCGAGCGCTGCATGGCGCTGCCCGTGGTGGTCCCGGTCGGTGAGGACACGGCAGACCGGCTGCGCGAAAAGCTGATCCCAGCGATCAACGCGCTGCGCATCGGTGTCTCGACCGATCCAGACGCGCATTACGGCCCGGTGGTCACGCCCGAACACAAGACCCGGATCGAAGGCTGGATCGACACGGCCGAGCAGGAAGGCGCCGAGATCGTCGTCGATGGGCGCGGCTACACGCTTCAGGGGCACGAGAACGGATTCTTCGTCGGCCCGACACTGATCGACCGCGTAACCCCGACCATGAGCAGCTATCAGGAAGAAATCTTCGGACCGGTGCTCCAGATCGTGCGTGCCAACGACTTCGAGGACGCAGTACGGCTGCCAAGTGAGCACCAATACGGCAACGGCGTCGCAATCTTCACCCGCAATGGCCACGCCGCGCGCGAGTTCGCCAGCCGCGTGAATGTCGGCATGGTCGGCATCAATGTCCCCATCCCTGTGCCGGTCGCCTATCACTCTTTCGGAGGCTGGAAGCGTTCGGGCTTTGGCGACATCGACCAGTATGGCACGGAAGGCCTCGCGTTCTGGACCAAGAACAAGAAGGTCACCCAACGCTGGCCCGATGGCGGCGGAGACGGATCGAACGCGTTCGTGATCCCAACCTTCGGATAAGGGCGAAACCATGCTGCGCTGGCTGCTCACTGCACTTGCCCTGACACTCGGTGCGCAGCTCGCCGCGCAGGACAAACGCATCGCGCTCACCTTTGATGATACGCCGCGTCATGCGGGTGTGCTGTATTCCGAAGATGAGCGTGCGATCCGCATCATTGCAGCGCTCAGCGAAGCCGAGGTTGAGCAGGCGGCGTTCTTCCTCAATCCGGGCAAGCTGGCCGAGCGGCCCGGCGGCGAAGCGCGGATTGCGGCCTATGTCGCGGCGGGTCACGTGATCGCCAATCATACAAGCAACCATTCGCAACTGCGCGACACCGATGCGTCGGACTACATCGCCGATATCGATGCCGCGGCAAAGTGGCTCGACGTGCGCAAAGGCGCTCGCGCGTGGTTCCGTTTCCCCTATCTCGATGAAGGTGGCCGTGACAAAGCCAAGCGCGACGCGATCCGCGCTGCCTTGGCAGAGCGCGGACTGATCAACGGCTACGTCACCGTCGATGCCTCGGACTGGTTCTATGACGGCGCATTGAGCACAGCGACGCGCGCCGGAAAACCGGTTGATCTGGAGGCGTTGAAAGCGTTGTTCATCGAAAGCCACATCGAGGCCGTGCGTTACTACGACGCTTTGGCGCAAAGGGCACTGGGGCGCTCTCCTGCGCATGTCTTGCTGCTGCACGAAAGCGACCTTGTTGCGCTTGCCCTGCCCGATCTGGTTGCCGCGCTAAGAGCTGACGGCTGGACAATCATCACCGCCGATGATGCCTATGCCGATGCGCTGACGGATGAGCGCCCCGATGTCCCTTTCTCGCAGGGGACCATCACCGAAATGATCGCATGGGAGCGCGGCCTCCCTGCACCCCGCTGGTATGCTCGCAACGACACGAAGCTGGCGCAGGCAGAATTCGACGCAAGGGCAATCGGCAAAGCGTCCTCCGCGATCCCCGCGCGCTATCTTGGCGTGTGGGATTACGAGGGCGGCACCTGCGCCCCCGAAAGCGACTTGCGAATGGCGATCCGGCCGCGTGCAATCACCTTTTACGAAAGCGTCGGCAAGGCCACCGACGTCAGGCTGGATGGCGAGGATGTAATTGTCGATCTGGCAATGGATGGCGAAGGAGAGACTTGGGAGCAGTCGCTACGCCTGTCGCTGGTCGGCAACGGTAACGAGCAGCGATTGCACACATCGGATGCCAGCGAACCCAAGACAAAAGACGACCTTCCGCGAAAGCGCTGCCAATAACCGAACGCGACGCCACCAGCCATCGCGGTGGATGAACAATTGGCGCAATCAAACAATCGCGCGGCGCAGTCCATTGCTACGCCTTCAACTGTAACGGCTACAGGAGAGGGCCATGAAAAACGCAAAACGCGCGCAGCAACGACTGAAAGATCGCGGATATTCTCTGGCGGTAGATGGAGACTTTGGTCCCGTAAGCATGGCAACGCTGATGAGCTTCGTGGGTCAGAAGTCCAGCGTCAGCAGTCTGCGCAAGGATCTGGGCAAAGCCGCTCATGCTGAATTTCCCAAGGTCGATATCACCTCGCCGCTGCGGATCGCGCATGTGCTTGCCCAGCAATCGGTCGAGACAGGCGGGTTCTCCAAGATGACCGAGAGCATGAACTATTCGGTGCGCGGACTGCTGCTGGTGTTCTCGCGCAGCCGGATCAGCGAAGCCGATGCCAACCGGCTCGGTCGCAAGTCAGGCGAAGGCGCGTTGTCGGTGGAACGCCAGAGCGCCATTGCCAACATCCTCTATGGCGGCGACTGGGGCCGACGAAACCTCGGCAACACTGAGCCGGGTGATGGTTGGCGCTATCGCGGGCGCGGGATCAAGCAAACCACTGGCCGACACAATTACGGCGAGGTCAAAAAGGTCACCGGCATCGATGTGATCGCCGATCCTGAACTTTTGTCCAACCCGGCGACCGGTGTGCGTGCAGGCTGCATCTACTGGGACAGCCGGAAGTGCAACAAAATCGCCGACAAGGATGACATTGTCGCGCTTACCAAGAAGATCAACGGCGGAACCAATGGTCTGGATGATCGCCGAAAGGCACTGGCCCGGGCGAAGGAAATCGTGCTTTAACTTGGCGCTATGAGCACAAGACAACGCACGACATCAGGGTCACCTTTCGAAGCGGAGTTCGGCTTTTGCCGCGCGGTCAGAGATGGCGATCGCATTATCGTCGCCGGGACCGGCCCGGTTGAGCCCGATGGCTCGACCACGCCGGGCGGTGCTGCCGAGCAGGCGGAAAGGTGCTGCGCATTGATCGTCGCGGCCATCGAAGATTTGGGCGGTTCAGCGGACGACGTGGTGCGAACCCGCATGTTGCTCACCGATTTCAACGATCAGGAAGCCGTTGGTTCAGTCCATGCTCGCTATTTTGGAGACGCGAGACCGGCTGCGACAATGGCCGGGGTCGCGTGGCTGTGTCGCAAGGAATGGAAGGTCGAGATCGAAGCCGAAGCCCTGATCACCTGATAATCGCCAGGCGCGCTAAGCAACCACACGCAATCTCGGGCCATACAGACTTTCGATCACCAGCCTGTCCTCAACCCGGGCGATCAGCTGCGCGGCATCCGTCATGGCGTCGAGCTCCTCTGCCGAGATCAGAATTTGTGGTTCCTTGCCGTTCGCGCTGGTCAGAATGGCGGGCAATGGGAATTCATGGTCCGGATACGCCTCCGCGAAATCGTCGCGGTGGTGAAACACGACATCCATCGGCAACCTGCCAAGAAACGCCTTCCATTCGCCCCGCATCGACACCGCTCCGTAAGTAAGCGCGCATAAGGAACACGGATAAGTCTCTGGCCGGACCTGTTTGTGCACTGCATGCATCAGGGCATTAATGATGCCGCTATCGGCATTGTAGACGATCAAAAGGCGCGCGGGCTGCTGGGTCATATCAGGAGATACGCGCGGGCACTCTGTTTGGTTACGCGAATTGCAATCACCCTAGCAAAAATCCCCATCGTCCGGTGTTCGCACGCCCTTCCCTCGCCCCGCGCGAGGGGCTAATGCGCGCAGCCATGACAGGACAATTTGCACTCACGGAAGACCAGCTCGCCATTCAAGAAATGGCGCAGCGCTTCACCGCCGACAACATCACCCCGCATGCCGGGGAATGGGACGAGAAACACATCTTCCCGATCGACACGATCAAGCAGACCGCCGAGCTTGGCTTTGGCGCGATCTATGTGTCTGAGGAAAGCGGCGGGATCGGACTTGGTCGGCTTGAGGCGGCGCTGATCATGGAGGCAATGGCCTATGGCTGCCCGACCACCAGCGCATTTATCTCAATCCACAATATGGCGGCGTGGATGATCGACACGTTTGGCGGCCAGGACGTGAAGGATCACTACCTTCCTGACCTCGTGACGATGGACAAAATCGCCAGCTATTGCCTCACCGAACCGGGCAGCGGATCGGACGCAGCGGGCCTGAAGGCCAATGCGCGGCTGGATGGCGATCACTACGTCCTCAACGGCACCAAGCAGTTCATCTCCGGCGGCGGCGTCAACGACGTCTATGTCACAATGGTCCGCACCGGCGAGCATAAAACCAAGGGCATCACCTGCCTCGTGATCGACAAGGACACGCCGGGCGTCAGCTTCGGCGCGCCCGAAAAGAAGCTGGGCTGGAACGCCTCCCCAACTGCGCAGGTGATTTTCGAAGACGCGCGTGTGCCAATCGCCAACCTCGTCGGCGATGAGGGTGAAGGATTCCGGTTCGCGATGATGGGGCTTGATGGGGGCCGCTTGAATATCGGCGCATGCTCGCTCGGCGGGGCGCAGCGCTGCCTCGACGAAGCGGTCGCCTACACCAAGGATCGCAAGCAGTTCGACCAGCCGATTGCCGACTTCCAGAACACCCAGTTCATGCTGGCCGATATGGCGACCGATCTGGAGAGCGCCCGAGCTCTGCTCTATCTTGCAGCGGCCAAGGTGACCGATAACGCACCCGACAAGTCGCGCTTCTCCGCGATGGCTAAGCGGCTGGCCACGGACAATGGCAGCAAGGTCGTCAACGACGCGCTGCAATTGTTCGGCGGCTACGGTTATCTGAAGGACTACCCGATCGAACGCTTCTGGCGCGACCTGCGCGTACACTCGATCCTTGAAGGGACCAATCAGGTGATGCGGATGATCGTGGGCCGGGATCTGCTGCGGCAGTGAGCGCCGAGACTCTAGCGACTGTTACCCTCGTCGTACCCGACTACGACGCGGGGACCGAGTTCTATGTCGGCAAACTCGGCTTCGAGCTGATCGAAGACGTCGCTCTTGGCGACGGAAAGCGCTGGGTTGTGGTCGGTCTGGCTGGCGGCGCACGATTACTCCTCGCCAAAGCCGCAAACGACGCCCAAGCCGCCGCCATCGGTAATCAGACCGGTGGCCGGGTGAGCTTCTTCCTCGAAACCGATAATTTCGCCGAAACGCACGCCCGGTTTATGGCCGCAGGGGTGGAATTCCTCGAAGAACCGCGCCACGAGGTGTACGGCATAGTGGCAGTATTCAGCGACCCATTCGGCAATCGCTGGGACTTGCTCGAACGAAAAGAGACCCGATGACTGACCCGATGACTGAGGATGTCCTCATCCGAAAAAATGGCCCGATCGGGCACATCTCGCTAAACCGCCCCAAGGCGCTACACGCGCTGACGCTCGAAATGTGCCACGCGATGAGCGCCGCGCTGTCCGAATGGGCCAGTGACGATGAGATCGCCGCCATCATCCTTGACCACGCAGAAGGCTCGCGTGGATTTTGCGCAGGCGGCGATATCGCATTTCTGCGCGATTCTGCGCTCAACGATGGCGGTGTCTCGGGACGCAAGTTCTTCCACGACGAATACCAGCTCAACCATCAACTGTTCACCTATCCCAAGCCCGTGGTCGCCTTCATGGACGGGATAACGATGGGCGGCGGGGTCGGCATTTCGCAGCCCGCGAAATTCCGCGTCGCGACCGAGAACACGCGCTTCGCCATGCCCGAAACCGGGATCGGCTTGTTTCCTGATGTTGGCGGAGGATGGTATCTTTCGCGCCTTGGTGGACGGCTCGGGCAGTTCCTCGCACTCACCGGCGCACGGCTCGACGGTTCTGAGTGCCAGTGGACCGGGCTTGCGACGCATTATGTGCCTAGCGAGATGCTGGATGACCTGAAGGCGCGCATTATCGAGCGCCCGGGACGGATCGCCGGCATTCTGTCAGAGCCTGTTGGCACGCCGCCCGACGCACGGATCGAAAAGAACGCGCTGCGTATCGCCAAGCATTTCGCCAGCGACAGCTATGAAGATATCCTCGCCAGCCTCGAAGCGGAGATAGAGAGCAACGAAAACGGCGGAGCGGAGTGGGCGCAAAAGGAGCGCGATACGCTCGGCACCAAGAGCCCGCAGACCTGCAAGGTCGCGCTGCGCCAGCTGGCGGAGAGTGCGCAGCTGACCGACTTCGCCGACAATATGCGGATGGAATATCGCATCGCCAGCCGCGTGCTGACCCGGCCCGATTTCGCCGAGGGCGTGCGCGCAGTGATCACCGACAAGACGGGCGATCCCAAATGGGACCCGGCAACTCCTGAAGAGGTGAGCGAGGAGTTGATCGACAGCATCTTTGCTCCCCTGCCTGATAACGAGGAATGGACACCACTATGAGCTCGCCATCGATGGCTGGCGGTAAGCTGCTTTGATCGGTTTTTTCCTTATTGTTCTTGGGTCACTGCAATCCGGTGAGCCGGCTCGCACCGTGAACGACGCGGAGTTGGGACCAGCAGAAGAATTCACGACACCCGGCCCGGGAACAGTTTGCCTTCGCAATCTGGTTGTTCGACCATCAGAAGGACAGTCTGTTCAACTCATCTATTTGGGTATCCATTACGGCTCGGTTCAACTCAATTTGGCAAACGGAGACGAGATAGAGTTCACCGAAGGTGACAACTTCCTAGACCAGCGTAGCCGTGGCCAACGACCCGATTGGCGCCAGAAGCGCATGAACTTCTACCGGATTGACGACGAAGAGGGCGAAGTCAGGTACCAGATCGAAGGGCGCGGTGTTCGAACCCAATATGACGTCCGACCACGCGTCATGGTCGCGGGTTCCAAACTCGTCGGAAATCGTTCGGACCGAAAGCTGTTCGATGTCGTGAACTTTGAAGAACCCGGCGAGGTTGAGTGCGACGTTCGCTATGAATACGGATGGGGCGTAATTCTGGGCGATACTCCGCTCGAAACCAAGAATAATGATGCTGGGGAAAGCGAGGAGAATTGAAGTGAGCAGTTACGACACAATCACCGTCGAAACCGACGCGCAGGGCACCAAGGGTGTGACGCTGATGACGCTCAACCGGCCCAAGGCTTTGAACGCACTCAACTCGGTCGTCCTCGATGAGCTGATACAGGCATTCGCCGCCTATCAGGCCGATGACAGCCAACTTTGCGCGATCCTGACCGGTTCGGGCGACAAGGCATTCGCGGCGGGTGCTGACATCAAAGAGATGTCCGACAAGGCCGCTGCCGATTTTTATCTCGACGATTTCTTCTCGCCGTGGACCAGCGAGATCGTGAAGAAGACCCGCAAGCCATGGATCGCGGCGGTCAACGGTTTTGCGCTAGGCGGCGGGTGCGAGCTGGCGATGATGGCCGACTTCATCATCGCCTCTGACAACGCAAAGTTTGGCCAGCCCGAGATCAAGCTCGGCGTCGCTCCCGGCATGGGCGGATCACAGCGCCTGACCCGCGCCATCGGCAAGTCGAAGTCGATGGAAATGTGCCTGACCGGTCGGATGATGGGCGCGGAAGAAGCGGAGCGCAGCAATCTCGTTGCCAAGGTCGTGCCGCATGCCGACCTGCTCGCCGAGACGCTCAAGACCGCTGGCGTCATCGCCGGAATGCCGCCGATGGCGACCATCGCGAACAAGGAAATGGTCAATTCCGCCTTCGAAATGACGCTGGATCAGGGCCTGATCGTGGAGCGCCGTATCTTCCAGATCCTCACCGCATCAGAGGATAAGCAGGAAGGCATGGCGGCATTCATCGAGAAGCGTGAGGGGAACTGGAAGGGACGGTGACCCATCAATTTTCGTCATTGCGAGGAACGCAGTGACGAAGCAATCCAGCGTCGAACCTGGCCGATAGAACAGAAACTGGATTGCCGCGCGGCTGCGCCGCTCGCAATGACGAGATGGAGAGGAAATACCACATGAAAATCGCCTTTATCGGCCTTGGAAACATGGGCGGCGGCATGGCTGCCAACTTGGTAAAAGCGGGCCATGAGGTGCGCGCGTTCGACCTATCCGAAGACGCTCTGGCGGCGGCCAAAGAGGCTGGTTGCGGGACGTTCGGAACCGCCAAAGAAGCCTGCGCAGAGGCCGAAGCAGTGGTCTCGATGCTGCCCAATGGTGCGATCGTGAAGCAAGTCTACTGGGACGATGTGATCGGTCACGCTCCCGAAGGTGCGATCATGCTCGATTGCTCGACCATCGACGTGGCGACCGCGCGCGAAGTGATAGAAGTGACCGAGGCACACAATTATCAGATGGTCGATGCACCGGTTTCGGGAGGTATTGCGGCTGCAAATGGCGGGACCCTTACCTTTATGGTCGGCGGCACCGAAGAGGCGTTCAAACGCGCCGAACCGATACTCAACGCGATGGGCAAGGCCGTCATCCATGCAGGCGATGCCGGGGCCGGACAGACGGCCAAGATCTGCAACAACATGCTGCTTGCGATCACCATGATCGGAACCGCCGAAGCGATGAAGATGGCGGAGAAGCTGGGGCTCGATCCGCAAAAATTCTACGAAATCAGCTCACAAAGCTCTGGCTATAACTGGTCGCTCAACGCCTACACACCGCTGCCCGGTGTGGGTGTGGAGAGCCCGGCCGACAATGGTTATGCAGGCGGCTTTGCAACGCCCCTGATGGTGAAGGATTTGCGCCTCGCCATGGAAGCTGCCGAGACCGCCGATGCCGCCGTGCCGCTCGGTTCGCGCGCGGCTTCGCTCTATGAAGACTTTCTGGGCGCGGGCAACGAAGCGCTCGATTTCTCGGCGATCATCAAGACCTATTGAGCGGGTTCGTGGATTTGGGCGATCACGCGGTCAAGCCACTCTCGCGGTGCCTTGCGCCTGCCGACGTCAGCAACGAACTCCTGGCCGCGTGCAACGCTGCAAAGCTTGCCGCCCCGCATCCAGCGGTCCTCGCGGTCGTGATACGATAACCCGCCGCGTTTGAGCCAAGCCGGGCGCTGCCACAGGCTCGGCGGGCCGCCGGGCACGGTCAGTCTCAAGGCATCGCTTGCTCGCGAGGCAAGCCGCCCTTCTCCACGCCAGATCACATCGTTTGAACTGTGCATCGCCAGAGCATGCGGATGGTCGAGATCGAGCACATCCTGCGGAACGCCATCCGCGAGCGCGATCATCTCATCCACTTTCAGGTAGCCGAAAATCCGATGATGCGGCTCGCCGGTTTCTTCTTCTGCAAACAATCCGAAAAACACGAACACATCGCCCAAACTCACGCCTTGCCGCTCAAGGTGAGTTTGCGCCGCGCTGTGCTGTCCGAACACGCAGATATTGTCATCAGTGAACATGGGATCATGGTGGCACAAATCATCAGCGCTGATCCTTCCCTTGCTCGCTTTCGCGGCCAACGCGCCAAGCCCCAGATCCCCGTAAGTCGTACAAGATGCGGTCCCGGCCGGGATGGGCAAGCTCACCGGACGTCCGTCCACAATCGGCGACGGACCGCCGCCAGCGCTGCTGTCGAACCCCTTGCGAGAAAAGACGATCTTCATCCCAATCGCCATGGCGTGCGACGAAAAGTTGCACAAGCGGCATCTTTCCTTGCTTTGCGCATCGCTTAGATTAGCGCTAAAGGCGCCCCCCATGAGTGATCCAATTAACCAACAAAAAGTCACAGCCCTGATCATGGCAGGCAAGCGGTCGGGCGTGCTCGATCCACTCGCCGAACGGGCCGGTGTCGCGCAGAAATGCGTGGTCCCGGTGAATGGCATTGCGATGATCGAACGCGTTGTGAGTCAGGTTTCCGCATGTGACCGTGTCGGAGCGATCCGTATCGTCGCGCACGAACCGGATGAGATTGCGCAGCAACCGACGATCGCCAAACTGCTGGCAGAAGGTCGCCTGACCTTCGCCGAAGGCAAGTTCAACATCGTGGACAGCGTATTTTCAGGCGCAGAGGGCGCAGACTTTCCTCTGATGATCACGACGGCAGACAATTGCCTGGTCACCCCGGAAGGATATTCCGAATTCATCGGCAAGTGCCTCGAGGCCGAAGCTGGCGGAGCCGCTGGCCTCGCGCGCAAGGAAGACGTGAGGGCGGCCGACCCTCAGGGGCAAGCAAAGTTCTATCAATTCAAGGACGGCGGATACTCGAACTGCAACATGTATTGGCTCGGCAGCGAGCAGGCACTGAGCGCTGCCGAGATCATGCGCGAAGGTGGGCAGTTCGTGAAATTCCCGCGCCGGATCATCAAAGCGTTCGGCCTGATGAACCTCATCAGGTTCCGCATGGGCACGGGCTCCAAGGAAAAGCTGTTCGACCAGATTTCACGTCGCTTCGGCATCAAACTGGTTCCGGTGGTGGTGTCCGATGGTCACTACGCAATCGATGTCGACAATGAACGCACCTACGCAGTGACCGAGAAAATCCTGAAACGCCGTGAGGGTGACGCCGCTGCCGGTTGACCGGCGGCGGGCGCGCAGCGAATGGGTCGTCTGTTCGCCAATATGGGCTGGCTGCTTGGCGGGCGCGGTATCAATGCCGTGCTCAGTCTGGTCTATCTCGCGCTCGCCACTCGCACGCTCGGCACCGAAGGTTTCGGATATTTTGCGTTAATCGTCGCTCTGGGGCAGACCGTGACCGGGATCGCCAACTTCCAAACTTGGCAATTCGTGGTCCGCTGGGGAGCAAATGGGGAAGGCCCCGCCGAAGCCACAGGTTTTGCGATTGCGCTCGATTTGCTTTCGGTCGCGATGGGCACCGTATTGGCGGGGCTCCTCGTCTGGACCGCACAATTGTGGCTGCCGCTGCCAACAGAGCTGATGTGGCTAACCTTCGGCTATTGCATCGTTTCACTGCTCTCGATCCGCACTACGCCAACCGGATTGCTCAGATTGCGCTTCAAGTTCGGCATCGCAACCGCCGCCGAGACTGTTCAGCCGGTAATCCGCGCCATCGGCGCGCTGCTCGCTGTCGTATTCATGCCCAACGTGATGGGCTTCATCCTCGCTTGGGCAGCATCAGAGGTGACAGTCGCCCTTGCACTCTGGATCGTCGCAGCAAGGACGGAACGCATCGACCTGTCCAAGGTCAGCCTGACCCGTATTCCGCAAAAGCATGCCGATGCCTGGCGCTTCGTCTGGTCAACCAACATGTCGGGAAGCCTGACTATCGCCAGCAAGCAAGTGATGATCCTGTTGGTCGGAGCGTTCGGCGGAGCGGCACTCGCTGGCGGGTTCCGGGTCGCGAGCCAATTGGGGCAAGCGCTGGTCACGCTTGCACAAGCCATCTCCAAAGCGATCCTGCCAGAGCTGGTACATGCCAAGGACGATGCGCTCGCGATCGCTCGCCGCATGGCCAATATCGCGCTGGTCGGCGGTGTAATCGCGGTCGGCGTCTCATTGCTGTTTGGTCGCTGGGGCTTGGAATTGATCGCGGGCGAAGAATTCCGAGTGTTCTACTGGGCAATGGTGATCCTCTCGATTGCAGGCGCGGTCGAGCTTGTCGGGGCGAGCCTGGAATCACTGCTTGTCTCTGCCGGGCGCGCCGGCACGGCGTTCCTCGTGCGGGCGGTGCCAACAATTCTGGCCCTGGTGTTCCTGGATGCAGCCATCGACTGGAATGGCGCAAAGGGCGCAGCCTTCGCGGTGCTGGGATCAAGTTCGCTCGCGGTCGTCGGCTTCTATGTGGCGATCCTCAACCTGCGGGAGATCAAACTGGTGGTCGAGCCAGCGGAAACAGAACCCGGCGAAGCACCCCAGAAGGTCGCACCGCCCGCCGAATAAGGCTCCTACTCAGCCATTTTTCATCGTGACGGTCTCGAATGCCAGTTCGACAGTATCGACCGCCACTTCATTGCTGTCGGATTTCAAGTCGGTACTGCTCACCTTGGTTGGGAACGCATTGGTCAGCTTCCAGACCATCGTCGGCGCACCCGCTTCATCAAGCAGCGAAATGGTGACCGTCTGACGATTGACCGTGTTCATCTTGACCTCGTTGAACCAATCCCAAAACACGTGGTCGTTGCAGAATAGGCCCCTTTTCATAGTCACAATGCCGGATTTCTTGAGACCCGGCATATTGATCGGTGAAAACGCAGGCGAATTGCCATGGCGATACTCAATCACCTCGCTTTCGGCATCGAGACCGCTGAGCTCCTGGAACGGGACCGGATCTGCGTCGCCGAACCTGACCTCGAAATGGAACTTGGGGAGTGGCCAGACCGAACCCGTTTGCGCCGATCCATCATCCGCCATCGCTTGTTCTCCTACCCCTCGTCCGGCGCTTCCCAAGCCAGCTTGGGCTTTCTTGCCGCCGCTGTCTCATCGAGCCTGCGACGCGGTGCGTAGTACGGTGCCTGCTTGAGCGTTTCGTCACCGGCTAGCGCGCGCTCGGTCACGGATCGGAACGCGGTGATGAATTGGTCGATGCTCGCCTTGCTCTCGGTCTCGGTCGGTTCGACCAGCATCGCGCCGTGCACGACGAGCGGGAAATACACTGTCATCGGGTGGTAGCCTTCGTCGATCAGCCCCTTGGCGAGATCAAGAGTTGAAAGCCCACCGCCGAAATCCTTATCGCCAAACAGCGCCTCGTGCATGCACGGGCCGCTGTCTGCAAAGGGCGCGTAGAGGATGTCTTCAAGGCTGCGCAGGATGTAATTGGCGTTGAGCACGGCGTCTTCGGCAACCTGCTTTAGCCCATCGGCACCGTGGCTGAGCATATAGGTGAGCGCGCGTGTGAACATGCCCATCTGACCGTGGAACGCCGTCATCCGGCCAAAGTGGCTTAGCGGGCCGCCAAAATGCTCCCTGGCGAAAGTTTCGGCCTGTTCTTCTTCGACCAGATGGACAACGCCATCGGCGGTCCGCGCCGTGTATGGCAAAGGCATGAAGGGTGCGAGCGCTTCGGAAAGCACAACCGGCCCAGAACCCGGTCCACCGCCGCCATGCGGAGTGGAGAAGGTCTTGTGCAAGTTGATATGCATCGCATCAACGCCAAGGTCGCCGGGGCGCACCTTGCCAACAATCGCATTGAAATTCGCACCGTCGCAATAGACGTAGCCGCCTGCTTCATGGACCGCATCGGAGATCTCTCGCAGATCCGGCTCGAACAAGCCGCAGGTGTTGGGATTGGTGATCATCACCGCTGCGACATCAGGGCCAAGTCGATCTTTGAGCGCTTGCAGGTCGACGCGGCCTGCGGGTGTCGCGGGGATATTTTCGACACGGTAATTTGCGAAGGCGGCGGTGGCTGGATTGGTGCCATGCGCGCTTTCGGGGACGAGGACGACTTCGCGGGCATCACCGCGCGCTTCCAAAGCAGCACGGATACACAGGATTCCGCAAAGCTCGCCATGTGCGCCCGCCTTGGGGCTCATCGCGACGGAGTGCATCCCGGTGAGATCGATCAACCAATGCGCCAGCTCGTTCATCACCTCCAGCGCTCCTGGTATGGTCGCGACCGGTTGCAATGGATGAATATCGGCAAAGCCGGGCAACCGCGCCATCTTCTCGTTGAGGCGCGGATTGTGCTTCATCGTGCAACTGCCGAGCGGGAAGAAACCGAGGTCAATCCCGTAATTCTGACGGCTGAGGCGCGTATAGTGGCGGACGGTCTCCGGCTCAGTCAGGCCGACCAGACCGATGGGTTCGGAGCGTTCGAGACCGGCAAGGCGGGTCGGTGCGTTTGCATCAAGCTCAGGCAAGTCCACACCGGTGACTTCTGCATGGCCAATCTCGAACAGCAGTGGCTCTTCCAGCATTAGCGCGTGGTTGCCGGTGGTGGTCGCCGGGCCGTTGTGGATGCCGTCTTCCGACACGGTCATTTCGGGCTTCCATCCGGATTTGTTCGGCGCGTTCATGACAGCACTCCTTCGAGCTCAGTCGCGAGCGTTTCGATATCTTCCTCGGTGGTCAGTTCGGTCACAGTCACCAGCAGCGCGTGTTCGAGCGCTTCGACGCCCGGATAGAGCCGCCCGAGCGATACGCCGCCCAGTACGCCGCGATCCGCAAGCTCTCGCACTAAGTCGCGCGCGGGTTTGTCATCGAGCATCAGGGTAAACTCGTTGAAGAAGGCGTTGTTGAGCAGTTTCACGCCTGGCACTTTCTCCAGCCGGTCGGCGGCGAGGCACGCCAATCGGTGGTTCTCTGCCGCCAGCTCGCGCAAGCCCTTCTCACCCAGCAGCGTCATATGCACGCTGAACGCCAGCGCACACAGGCCGGAATTTGTGCAGATGTTCGAGGTCGCTTTCTCGCGGCGAATATGCTGCTCGCGAGTTGAGAGCGTCAGCACGAACCCGCGACGCCCTTCGGCATCCGTTGTTTCTCCGCAAAGCCGGCCCGGCATCTGGCGGACATGCTTCGGATTACGCACCGCGAACAGGCCGAGATACGGACCGCCAAACTGCAGACCGACACCGATGGCCTGCCCCTCGCCTACGACGATATCCGCGCCCAGCTCGCCGGGAGATTGGATCGCGCCCAGAGCCACCGGCTCGGTGTTGACCGCGACCAGCAGCGCGCCCTTGGCATGCGCGGCTTCGGCGACTTTGGATAGATCGCTGACCCGACCGAGAATGTCGGGATATTGCACGACCACGCAGGCGGTGTCTTCATCGATCCGGCTGATCAGGCCCTCAAGGTCCGGCTCGGTCTGGATCGCAGGTTGCGCATCGGCAATCGTGTCGCCAGTGAACTGCGCCATCGTTTTGACCACCTGCGCATAATGCGGATGCAGTGCGCCCGACAGAACCGCCCGTTTACGCTTGGTCACACGGCCCGCCATCGCGACCGCCTCCCAACACGCGGTCGAGCCATCATAGAGCGAGGCATTCGCTACAGCGCAGCCATACAGGCGTGCAACCTGCGTCTGGAACTCGAACAGCATCTGCAACGTGCCCTGCGCGATTTCGGGCTGATACGGCGTGTAGGCGGTCAGGAACTCGCCGCGCTGGATCACGGTGTCGACGCTCGCCGGGATATGGTGGCGATATGCCCCCGCGCCGAGGAAGAACGGAGCATCGCCAGCGGCGACGTTCTTAGCCGCCAGCCCCTTCATATGCCGCTCAACCGCCATCTCGCTGGCATGCATCGGCAGATCGCGGATCGGACCATCAAGCCGCGCGACTTCGGGCACATCGACAAACAGATCATCGATCGAGGATGCTCCAACGCGCTCCAGCATATCGGCGCGGTCGGTATCGGTGAGAGGCAGGTAACGCATGTTCAATAGCCTTGCAGGTTCGGTGCTGTAGCTGCGGAGATACGCAGAGCCGGCGTCAAAGGTTGTCGACGAACGCCTTGTAGCCCTTGTCGTCCATCAGCCCTTCGAGCTCGGCGCTGTCGCCGATGGTCATGCGGAAGAACCAGCCTTCTTCCTCAGGCGAGGAATTTACCAACGCAGGTTCATCTTCGAGTGCGGAATTGCCTTCGGTCACTTCACCCGTGATCGGAGCGTAGACATCGCTGGCGGCTTTGACGCTCTCGACCACCGCAGCATCGCCGCCCTTGTCGAGCATTGCGCCGACATCGGGCAATTCGACGAACACGATGTCGCCCAGCTGCTCTTGCGCATAATCGGTGATGCCGACCGTGGCGCTATCGCCTTCGACGTCGATCCATTCATGTTCATCAGTGAAGTAACGCGGCATAAAATTCAGCTCCCTCGATAATAGCGATGTGGGACAAACGGCATGGGTGAAACGGTTGCGGGCAGGCGCTTTGAGCGCACTTCGCATTCCAGCGCGGTGCCATCAGCGGCATGCGCGATATCGACATAGGCCATGGCGATGGGCTGTCCGAGCGTGGGCGAAAAGCCGCCGCTGGTGACGCGGCCAACTTTGGTGTCGCCCGAATAGACGTCCGAACCCTCGCGCGCAGGCATCCGGCCTTCGAGCAGCAGGCCAACCCGCCTTTGAGTGGGACCGTCTTCAAGCACCTGCATCACCGGTCGGTGGCCCAGATAGCCGCCTGCCTCGCGGCGCTTTTTGGAAAGGGCAAAGGTGAGGTCGGCGCTGACTGGGTCAATCTCGGCGGTGATATCGTGGCCATACAAGGGCAAGCCCGCTTCAAGCCGCAGCGAGTCCCGCGCGCCGAGGCCAGCAGGCTTCACACGCTCATCGTCGCAAAGGGCTTCGGCGAGATCGACTACGAAGTCTTCGTGCACCGTGATCTCAAATCCGTCTTCGCCGGTATATCCCGAACGGCTGACCCAAAGATGCGTGCCATTCCATTCAAACAGCTCTGAATTCATGAAGGTCAGCTCGGCTGTCGCCGGGACCAGATCGGCCAGCACTTCGCCTGCTTTCGGGCCTTGCAGCGCCAACAGCGCGCAATCATCGAAGTGATGCAGAGTGATCTCATCGGGCAGATGCTCGCGCAGATGGCCGATATCGTCCCACTTCACCGCGCCGTTCACGACCACGCCGATGCGCGGGCCGTTATTGGTCACCATCAGATCATCGAGGATACCGCCATTTTCATCGAGCAACATCGAGTAGCGCATTTTGCCGCGCTTCAACGACGTAATGAGACCCGGCACCAGAGCTTCGAGCGCTTCGGCAGCCTGCGCAGCGGCCTCTTCCCCATCCTCGGATGGACCAGACAATCCGACCTGCCCCATATGCGAGACGTCGAACAGGCTGGCGCTTGTCCGCGTCCAGTTGTGCTCAGCCACGATACCATCATACTGGATCGGCATTTCATAGCCCGCAAACGGCACCATCCGCGCGCCATAGGCACGATGCCATAAATCGAGCGGCAGCTTGCCCAACGGGATCGCTTCTTCTTCGGTGTGTTCGTCGCTCAAATCAACAGTCCCCGCGTGGCAGCTCAACGCCCCGAATGGTGCGTCGTTCCTGCCCCCTCTGTCGGGTGACCTGAGAGCTTAGCTGCGGGCTTGAAAAGGCCCCGCAGCCTTCCCCTTCGGTGGTGAGAAGCAATTCGCCAATCACGCTTTCCAGAGTGCCCATTCCAGCGCGGTCCGTTTGCCTGAGAGTTTCCGGGGCGGTTGCTCCTTCGGCGCCTTGCCCCGTTTCGCGCATTGCGCTCCGGACCAAATCTCTCCCGCGAAAGATGCCAGAATCACTTCTGGCGGACGCGCATCATGTTGCGCATGCGAAGGGGTGCGTCAATCGCGCTGTGCGACTAATCGGGGATTTGCGAAATATTCGTGCGATCAGTCGCTATTCTGAGCGGCAAGCAGTTCCCGAGCGCGTGCCATCAGCGCAATTTCGCGAGGGTCGAAGCCGCCTTCGTCCTCAGCCGATTGGCGCGGCGGGACGGCGGTGGTGAAATAGGCGATGCCGGTCTTGTAGTCGGGCGAGAACCATAGGCCTGCCCGCAGCCCATAGGCTTCACCGGCATGGCCGACACGCGGGAGACCATCATCGAACAGTCGGTCCTGACAGTCTGCCTTCGGCCACTCGATGATCTGCACACCAAGCCCGTAAACGCAGAAGAAGTCCTGCGAAGGATTGGGACTATCGAACAGGGCACGGACGGAGACCTGCATCGCATCCATACCCTCTTTGGAAACCCAGCCTTCTTCTTCATTCAGAAGAGCCTGCCCCATTCGCGCGAGATCGATCATCCCGATCCGCACCCCGCCCTGGGGAGAGAAGATCGAAGCATTGGTTCCGGGAACGTAGTTTTCGATGTTGCACTCGGTGCCTTCGGCCACAGGGATCGTGCAATTTGGCGGCACATCGCTTGGATCGTCGCGCGCCACTTCGCCGGTATTGCGATAGAGCGTAACCGCGCGGGCGATCATGTCCGCATCGCAGCCAACCCAGTTGAGGCAGGCCTTGATCCCGAGCGGTGCGAATACAGTTCGTTCGACCAATTCATCATAGCGCTCGCCACTTGCCGCTTCGAGCACGGTTGCGACTACCGGCGATCCGAGATTGGCATATTCGAACGGCGCTTCGCGAGGCGGAGCCTCAGCATACCAAGCCTCCGGTTCGGCCAGCTTGGCTTGCAGGCTTTCTCCCAACGGGATCACATAACCCGCTGTGTCGCGCAGTCCAGAACGGTGCATCAGCAATTGCGCCAGCGTAACCTTCGCATCCGGAAAATTCGGCGAGCGCACTTTCCAGCCGAGATAGTCCGACACATCGGCATCAAGATCGACCTTGCCCTCATCGACCAATCGCAGACTCGCGAGCGCCATGATCAATTTCGAAATGCTCGCGATCCGCACAGGATCATTGGCTTCGACCGCGCGCCCGCTATCGCGATTGGCGACACCATCGACGATCAGCGGGGTGATGCTGGTCTCGTCGAAAGCAACCACCACCGTCGCCGGTCGGTCCGGATCATATTCGGTCGCGGAAAGGGTGGTCGGCATTGTCAGGACCATTGCGGCGGTGAGAAGCCTCTTTATCATTCTGTCAGCTTCGCGCGGGAGAGCCGTCAAAGCAATCGCGATATTCACATTTGATGCTGCTCACACCCATTCAGATCGCGTTTCCAATGTCGGGGCGTAGTAGTTGATGTATTGAACGAGCCGGGGTCGGCCCGCACGGTTTGGGCTCGCGCCGTGCGGCAAATCCTGACGCCATATCACCAGGTCGCCTGCGTTCCCCGGTACGGTCTGCGCCTCGGATGAAAGATCGACTTCCCTGGGGTGAGCACCGCCCAGACTGTCGAGCCACTCTGATATGTGTCGATGAAAACCCGGCACACAACGGAACGCGCCTTGATCGGTCGACGTATCGGTCAAGTACAAGACCGCTTGGGTCGCAAACGGAATCGGCTGCGCCAGACTCACATCCCAGTGCAGACCCGATCCGCTGAATGGATAGTCGGCTCGCTCAGGCGGATTGAACCCAAGCCGGTCGATTGTAACCCACAGCTCTGCCGTACCCCAGAGCTGCGCAAATGCTTTGTGGATGCGCGGTGAGCGACGCGCATATTGAAGCGATGCATGCTGAAAAAGCGGGATCATGATCCCTTCGATATCTGCATCATACCAAGTTTCCACGTCGTCCGGTTCCGCTGCGATACTCTGCCAAAGCAGCTCGGCCACCTCCCCGGCCTCTTTCTTCGAAATGGCATCAGGCACTACGAGAAAGCCTTCACTCTCCCATGCGCTCAGCTGGGCGGGTGAAAGCACATCATCCATGGCCTCAATTTCGGCAAGCCTCGACTGCGCTCTCGCGGTCGCTGTCCCCTGTCCCATCTTTGCATTGTAACGCGACACCAGTTCAGGGTCAGGTAGTGCGGCGGTTTCGACAATCCACGCTTCGAATTCCGGCTGATCGGGCCGCGTTCGTGCGAGAAACTCAAACGCCTGCTGGCCCGCAATATTCAACGTATCGAGCAGCAATCGCTGCGTCATATCAGAGAGTTGCGCGTCACCATCTACAATTGAGCGACGAAAGTCGTCGAGATGCACAATAGCTGGCAGTCGCTCCATCGGCATCTAGTCGAGGTTTGGTCGCAGCCAGCGTTCTGCTGTAGCGAGATCGACCCCGCGCCGCTCGGCATATTCCTCAAGCTGATCGCGCCCGACCCGCGCCACACCGAAATATTCCGCTTCCGGATGTCCGAAATAGAATCCGCTCACCGCCGCCGTTGGATACATTGCGAAACTTTCGGTCAAAGTCAGACCGACATTTTTCTCAGCCTCCAGCAGTTCGAAAAGGATCGGCTTTAGCGAGTGGTCGGGGCAGGCTGGATAGCCGGGCGCCGGACGAATACCGCGATATTCTTCCTTGATAAGCGCTTGGTTCGTGAGTTGCTCGCCCGGCGCGTAGCCCCAAAGATCGGTGCGGGTGTGCTGGTGAAGACGTTCGGCAAAGGCTTCGGCAAAGCGATCCGCCAGCGCCTTAAGCAGGATGTCGGAATAATCATCCTTGTCTTCCTGGAACCGGGCCGAATGCGGTTCGATCCCGTGAATGCCGACGGCAAAGCCGCCGATCCAGTCGCCATCGGGGTCGATAAAATCGGCGAGGCACATATTGGCGCGGTCGCGGCTTTTCTTCACCTGTTGGCGAAGGAACGGCAGCGTCACATGCTCTTCGCGCCGAACGCGGTGGATCGTAACGTCATCGCCATCGCGGGCACAGGGCCAGAAGCCTGCGACACCACGCGCGGTAAGCCACTTCTCCTCGATGAGTTGATCGAGCATCGCATTGGCATCGTCGAACAGCTGGCTCGCGGTTTCGCCCACCACTTCATCGGTCAGGATCGCCGGGTAATTGCCGTGCAATTCCCACGCGCGGAAGAATGGGGTCCAGTCGATGTAATCGCGCAAATCTGAGAGATCCCAGTCGTCGAAGACGTGCACACCGGGCTTGAGCGGCGGCGCGGGTTTGTCGCTGAGATAGGCGTCGTAATAGTTCGCGCGGGCTTCCTCGATGGAGAGCAACACGCTGGGCGCCTTGCCAGAGCGGGCCACGCGGACCTTTTCGTATTCGCCTGCGGTTTCGCCAACAAATTCATCGCGCTGCGTGTCCGACAACAGCTTTGAGGCAACGCCGACCGCACGGCTCGCATCGAGCACATGGATCACCGGGCCATCGTAATTCTGATCGATCTTCAGCGCGGTGTGCACCTTGCTGGTTGTCGCCCCGCCGATCAGCAGCGGCATCGTCATTTCGGCGCGCTGCATCTCTTCGGCAACGGTTACCATCTCATCCAGCGATGGCGTGATCAGACCCGACAGCCCGATCATATCAGCATTGTTGTCGTTCGCCTCTTCGAGGATCTTGGGCCACGGCACCATCACGCCCAGGTCGATCACCTCATAACCGTTGCACTGCAAAACGACGCCGACGATGTTCTTGCCGATATCGTGCACATCGCCCTTCACGGTCGCCATGATGATCGTGCCTTTGGACGTGCGCTCGGCTTCCGGCAGCAGTTCCTTCTCCGCCTCGATATAGGGGATAAGGTGCGCGACCGCCTTCTTCATCACGCGGGCGGATTTGACCACTTGCGGGAGGAACATCTTGCCGCTGCCGAACAGGTCGCCGACGACATTCATGCCGTCCATCAGCGGGCCTTCGATTACCTCGATAGGCCGTCCACCCGCCTCCGCAGTGGCGGAGCGCATGATCTCGGTATCATCAACGATATGCGCATCGATGCCCTTCACCAGCGCGTGTTCGAGGCGTTTCTCGACCGCCCAGCCGCGCCACTCGGCTTCCTGCTTCTCGTCTTCCTTGGACTTGCCTTTGAAGCTTTCGGCGAGATTGATCAGCCGCTCGGTCGCGCTTTCCTCGCCCTCTACCGGACGCATCAGGATCACGTCTTCGCAGGCGTCGCGCAGCACGGGATCGATCGTGTCATACACATCGAGCTGCCCGGCATTCACGATCGCCATGTCCAGCCCGGCGGGTATCGCGTGGTACAGGAACACTGAGTGCATCGCGCGGCGCACCGTCTCATTGCCACGGAAGCTGAAGGACAGATTGGACAAGCCGCCGCTGGTCTTGGCATGGGGGCACTGGGCTTTGATTTCCTGCACGGCTTCGATGAAGTCGAGACCGTAGCGGTCATGCTCTTCGATCCCGGTCGCGACCGCGAAGATATTGGCGTCAAAGATAATGTCTTCGGGAGGAAAACCCTCCGCGACCAACAGGTCATAAGCGCGCTTGCAGATTTCGATCTTGCGCTCTTTTGTGTCGGCCTGACCAACCGTGTCGAACGCCATCACGACCACCGCCGCGCCGTAGGCCATGCATTTGCGCGCGTGCTCAAGGAAAGCCTCTTCGCCTTCCTTCATGGAAATCGAGTTCACGATCGGCTTGCCCGAAACGCATTTCAGGCCAGCTTCGATCACGTCCCATTTGGAACTGTCGATCATCACCGGGACACGCGCGATGTCCGGTTCGGCAGCGATGAGTTTCAGGAAGGTGGTCATGGCATGCTCGGCGTCGAGTAGCCCTTCATCCATATTGACGTCGATCACCTGCGCGCCGTTTTCGACCTGCTGACGCGCAACCTCGACCGCAGCGGCGTAGTCGTCCGCCATGATGAGCTTCTTGAACCGGGCAGAGCCGGTGACATTGGTGCGTTCACCTACGTTGATAAAGCGCGCGGTCGATTGGTTGTTCATGGCATCAATTCCGGTTCAGATCGCGCGCGAGCACGATATCGTCATAAAGCGTCCCGCCGACATTGAAGCGGCGTGTGTCGATCTGGGAAAAACCCTGTTTCGTGTAAAAGGCGATGGCACGATGATTGTCGGCTTTGACACCCAAAAGAAGCCGTTGGTAGCCCGTCGCACCCTGCTCAACCGCGTCAAGCAGGCGCGAGGCGACGCCCTGGCCTTGAAAGCGCGAGAGCAGATATATCTTCTTCAATTCGATATCACCTGTCTGAGCTGCATCGAGATCCGACCTCGTCAGCAGTGCATAGCCAACTGGCGCATGGTCCAATTCGGCGAGCCAAGCTTTGGCCCCCTCTTCCAGAACCTTCGCCAGATAACGTGGCGCGTGCATTTCTTTGCAATGCGCGACGAGAGCATCGCCAGCGATCTCACCAGCAAAAGTCTCTAGAAAGGTCGCATCCGATATGAGCGACAAGCGAACTGCATCGTCCGGGCCTGCCGGACGGATTGTGACTTTGTCGGCTTCGTTGTCTGTCACGCCGCTATCGTGAATGCTTCAAGTCCCGATAGCCGCATCGCGGTCTCAGGTGTGGGTACCTCGCGCGGCGAAACGCCTTCGACCGATTTGGCAATCGCCTCGATATGCGCAGGGGATGAACCGCAGCAGCCGCCGAGAATGTTCACCTGTCCATTCTTCGCCCAGTCGGACACGAGGCCCGCTGTCGTTTCCGGCATCTCGTCATACTCGCCCAGTTCATTGGGCAGGCCGGCATTGGGATAAGCCATCAGCAAAGTGTCCGCGATGCCGGACAGCACCTGCACATGCGGGCGCAGCTGATCCGCGCCAAAGCTGCAATTGAGACCGATAGTGATCGGATTGGCGTGGCGAACCGCGTACCAGAAAGCCTCAACCGTGTGGCCGGACAGATTGCGGCCCGAGAGGTCAGTCAAAGTCATCGAGATCATCACCGGCACTTCGCGGTCCAGCTCGGATTCGAGCTGCTTGACCGCCATCACGCCTGCTTTGGCGTTGAGCGTATCGAACACTGTTTCAATCAGGATAAAGTCGCATCCGCCTTCCACGAGAGCCGCAGCCTGTTCCTTGTAGACGGCGGTTAGCTCGTCGAAATCGATCTCGCGAAAGCCGGGATCTTCGACGTCGGGGCTTAGCGAGAGTGTCTTGTTGGTCGGGCCGATTGCTCCAGCGACGAAGCGAGGCTTGCCGTCCTTGGCCGCATACTCATCAGCGAGCGCACGCGCGATTTTCCCGCTGGCAATGTTGATCGCGGCGACTTGATCCTCGGCAGCATAGTCCGCTTGAGAAATACGGTTGGCGGAAAACGTGTTGGTTGAAATCACGTCCGACCCGGAATCGAGATAAGCGCGCGTAATATCCTGAATCACATCCGGACGGGTCAGCGCGAGAATATCGTTGTTGCCCTTCTGGTCCGCCTTCAGGCCCAGATCACCCGCATAATCCTCTTCGGTGAGCTTACGGTTCTGGATCTGTGTCCCGAATGCGCCATCGAAGATCAAAACACGCTCGGCCGCGGCGGCTTGCAATTGTTCGCGAGCACTCATGCTGCGTCTCCAACCGGGCGCTTCCCGAGCATGTGGCAGATCGCGTAGCTCAACTCGGCACGGTTTAGTGTGTAGAAATGAAATTGCCGGACGCCGCCAGCATACAACCTGCGGCACAGTTCAGCAGCGATGGTCGCGCTGACCAGCTGCCGCGCCGCCGGACGCTCGTCGAGCCCGTCGAACAAGCCTTCCATCCAGCCGGGAATGGCGGTCCCGCACATGCTCGACATGCGCTGAACAGCTGCAAAACTCATGACTGGCATGATGCCCGGCACGATCTCGCCTTCGATGCCAGCGGCGGCAGCCCGCTCGCGAAAGTCGAAGAAGCACTCGGTGTCGAAGAAGAACTGAGTGATCGCGCGGGTCGCCCCGGCATCGAATTTGCGCTTGAGATTATCGATATCCGTTTGCGCGTCGGGCGAGTCCGGATGCACCTCAGGATAGGCAGCCACCGAGATTTCGAACGGCGCGATCTTCTTGAGACCAGCGATCAGCTCGATTGCATTGGCATAGCCGCCGGGATGCGGAACATATTTGCCGCCGCCATCTGGCATGTCACCGCGCAAGGCCACGATGTGCCGGATCCCGCTTTCCCAGTAATGACGCGCGACTTCGTCAACTTCTTCTCTCGTCGCTTCGACACAGGTGAGGTGCGCGGCAGCAGGAATGCCCGCTTCATTCTGGATGCGCACGACTTGCTCGTGAGTGCGCTCGCGGGTCGAACCGCCCGCTCCATAGGTTACCGAAACGAACCGCGGGCCGAGCGGGCTCAGGGTCGCGACGCTATCCCAAAGAGTCGTCGCCATCTTTTCGCTTTTGGGCGGAAAAAACTCGAAGCTTACCTCGAGATCGCCGGGAAGGCCCGAAAACAGTGGTGCATCGCGGGCAGTGCGGGCTTCGTGGGATTGATCAAGCTGAGTCGTCATGCGGTCTGTTCTTTCGCGGTGGATTCAGTGTGCGGTTCGGTTGCAACGGTTCCACGCCGCTGTCCGATCCAGATTTTTACGACAAGTTCGCCTTCATCAAGCGCGATGGGCGCCCGAGAGGAGAAGCCTGAGCGGCGAAGGAGATCGCGCAATTGGCGATCTGAGAAGCCGAGGCGCGCGTGCTGGTGGCGCGTGCGTAATTCTTCGTGATCGTGAGCCGCAAAATCGATAATCGCGATCCGCCCGCCGGGCCGGGTAACCCGCGCAGCTTCGGCGAGCGGTACTGCAGGGTCCTGTGCGAAATGGAGCACTTGGTGCAGCACCACCGTATCGAAGCTTCCTGCCGCGAACGGCAAATCGCCAAAATCGCCCTGAACCAGTTCAATTTGCGCGGTGGGCAGGTGCTGGAGTTTGGCGCGGGCGACGCGCAGCATTTCAAGATTTTTATCGAGCGCGACTACGTGCTCCGCTTGCTCCGCGAACAACTCCGCAACGCGGCCGGTGCCAGTGCCGATATCGAGCACGCTGCCCAATGGCGCATCACCTAGGGCGTCAAGCAATTGCTCTTCGACTTGCGCGTCGGCGCTGTGGAGTGCGCGGAGCTCATCCCATTCGCTGGCGTGCTGGGCAAAGTAGCTTTCTGCCGAGGACTCTCGCGCCTCACGGATCGCAGCAAGTCTGCGCCGATCGTCCTCGCAAGTTTTCGCGAAATCGGCACTCTCGCGTTCTGCAGTGGCTAGCAACCGATCCACAGCAGCAACCACCGGATCGGATTCCTCGGTACCGCTGGTTGACCGCAGAAACACCCAGCTGCCTTCGCGTCGGCGCTCAGCCAAACCAGCATCGCACAAGATGCCAACGTGACGCGAGACACGCGGCTGGCTTTGCCCGAGCACCTGTGCAAGTTCCCCGACAGCAAGCTCCATCGTCGACAACAGCCGTGCGATGCGCAGCCGCGTCGGATCCGCTAAGGCCTTGAAGATCGCGTCGATCACCATCCGAGAACATATAAAGATATTTTTATATCTGTAAATGCGCCGAATTAACCGGTGGCAATCTGGTGCGCCCCGCCGCTGGTGCGAAGCACTTCGACCTTGGCCGGCACTTGCCCAGGTTGGTTGTAGCGCTCTTCCACAGCTTCAACCAATTGTTCGACGGCTTCATCTGCTACGACTGCCACCACGCAGCCGCCAATCCCGTTGCCGGTGAGGCGCACCCCTCCGCGATCACCAAGCGCTGCAGCGACGATATCGACAAGCCGGTCGATCTGCGGATCGGAAACTTCGAAATCATCGCGCAATGAAACATGGCTCGCCCGCATGATCCGCGCCAACTCCGCCGTGTTGCCCTTCACCAGCGCGACCGCCATCGGTTCAACCCGCGCGATCTCGCCCACCACGTGCCTGGTCCGGGAATAGGCAATCTTGTCGAGGTCACCGCGCCATTCCTTCGTATGATCTGGCGTCAATTCCCGCAGCGTTTTGACATGGTAGTGTTCGGCCGCTCGGGCGCATTCCTTGCGCCGCGCAATCGCTGTTTCGCCCGAGCGATTTCTCGGCACACCCGATTCAATGGCAGCGATTGTCAGCCCTCGGGCAACCGGAATCGGCATGTGCTGCCGGCTTTGGCAGTCGAGCAGCAGTGCGTGCCCGGCCTCACCGCAAGCGGTTACCAGTGTGTCCAGCATTCCGCTGTCAGTGCCGACAAAGTCGCGTTCAGCTTCAAGCGCGATTGACGCGACACCCTCTGGAGAGAATCCCAATCCAGAGAAGCTCGAGAGGGCAGAGGCGAGAGCGACGCTCAGCGATCCCGACGATGAAAGTCCAACGCCAATGGGTATGTCGCCGGCAATCGCAATCCTGACGGGTTTGATCCGGTGACCGTTCCGGCGCAGCGTTTCGGCTATTCCGCGGGCGAAATTCTGCCAATTGTTCTCGCCGTGATCGATCTCGCTATTGGCCGAAAACCGGTCGCGAGCGCCGCCCATGTCGATGGCAACCACGTCAATGAATACGCCCTTTTCGTCACCGGCAGGGCCAATGGCGATGATCGTGTCGCGATTGATTGCGATGGGCAGAACCAGGCCGTCGTTCTGTTCGACATGATCGCCCATCAGGTTCAACCGGCCCGGCGCAGCGTAGAACCGAGTGGGTTCGACCCCGTAGGCCATCCGGAAGCCTTGCCTGGCCCGTGCAATCAGACGTTCTCTCCGCTCCATCTCGCACAGCGTTATGGATAACGCGGCCCCGTGTCACTACGCATCTGGTCTCAGAAGCATCGAGGCTAGTCGTCCGGCAACATGACGGTTACAGCCAGAGGCCTTGCATCCAGTCACCGGAATGTGTTCGGCGGCGATCAATAGGCAGGCGCGATGAAGCTAGGTTGTTGTTACTTTCCCGAGCATTGGCCGGAAGACATGTGGGCCGATGATGCGCGGCGGATGCGCGAAATGGGTCTGCGGTTGGTGCGGATCGGCGAGTTTGCATGGAGCAGAATCGAACCAGAGCCTGGACGCTATGACTGGAGCTGGCTCGACCGCGCGATTGAAACGCTGCACGCGGCGGGTCTTGAGATCATGCTCTGCACCCCGACCGCGACGCCGCCCAAATGGCTGGTGGACCGGATGCCCGATATGGTTGCGGTGGACGCTGACGGTCGCCCGCGCGGTTTCGGGTCGCGGCGGCACTATTGCTTCTCGCATATCGGCTACCGCGCTGAATGCCGCAGGATCGCGGCGGCACTCGCCAAACGATACGGAAAGCATCCAGCGGTGGTCTCATGGCAGACCGACAACGAGTATGGCTGCCACGACACGGTCCTGAGCTTTTCCCAAAGCGCCGCGACCGGTTTCCGCCGCTGGCTCAGCGCGCGATATGAGACGGTCGACGCACTCAACACCGCTTGGGGCAATGTGTTCTGGAGCATGGAATATCGCACCTTCGATGACGTCGACCCGCCCAACCTGACCGTTACTGAAGCCAACCCGGCGCACTGGCTTGATTATCGCCGCTTCGCATCCGATGAAGTGGTGAGTTTCAACCGCGAGCAGGTCGATATCCTGCGCGAACACTCGCCCAGGCAAGACGTCTCCCATAACTTCATGGGTTTCTTCACCGAGTTCGATCACCACGATGTCGGGCGCGATCTCGATGTGGCGACCTGGGACTCTTACCCGCTGGGTTTCCTCGAGCAGTTCTGGTTCTCGGATAAAGAAAAGCAAGCCTACCTGCGCCAAGGCCATCCAGACATCGCCGCGTTTCATCACGATCTCTATCGTGGCTGCTCTAGCGGACGTTGGGGTATCATCGAACAGCAGCCCGGGCCGGTGAACTGGGCACGCTTTAATCCGGCTCCGCTGCCCGGCATGGTCAAACTGTGGACCCTCGAAGCGATGGCCCACGGCGCAGAGTTCACCAGCTACTTCCGCTGGCGACAGGCGCCGTTTGCTCAAGAGCAAATGCACGCTGGGCTGCTGCGCCCCGATAGTGCCGATGCCGAAGCCGCGGATGAAGTGCGCGAGACGGCGCAAGTGATTGAGGAACTGGGCCCGCAGAAGACCCGGCAAGCGCCCGTCGCGCTGGTCTTTTCCTATGAAGCGGCGTGGGTGTGCGGCATCCAGCCGCAGGGGCAGAGCTTCCGCTATCTTGAACTGGCCTATGAATGGTATTCGGCCGCCCGAAAGCTCGGTTTGGATATCGACATAGTCAGCCCGGACGCTGATCTGACCGCCTACCAGATCGTGCTCGTCCCGACGTTACCAATCATACCGGACGGGTTCACCGAGAAGCTTGCAGCTCTCACCTGCCCGGTACTCTTCGGACCTCGCTCTGGCAGCAAGACCGACAGTTTCTGCATCCCCGATGGCCTCGCTCCCGGAAAGTTGCGCGACCTCGTCCCGATCACCGTCACCCGCGTCGAGAGCCTGCGCGATGGCGTCACCGATCCCGAAAACAAGTTCGACCCGCCCCGCTGGCGCGAGGACATTGCGACCGGATTGGAACCTGAATTCGCCCCTGAGGACACGGCGGGCGTAGTCTTCAAACACGGCACGACGCGCTATGTCGCAGGCTGGCCCGGTCGCGAATTGTTGCGCCGCCTGATCGAGCGGATGGCCGACGAGGCCGACATCGCAATCACCAACCTGCCCGAAGGCCTGCGCATTCGCCGGACCGCGACACACACATTCGTCTTCAACTACTCGGCAAATCCGTGCCTGTTCGGGCCTGAAGACGAAGTTATCAGCCCGGCGCAATTTCTCGTCATCGCCGACGGCGCATGACCGCTTGCCAAGTGAACATCACTCTCGCAAGAGCGGCGCGATGAGCGAGAGGCGGACTTACGCGATTATTGGCTGCGGGATGATGGGCCGCGAGCATATGCGCAATCTCGCGTTGGTGCCGGGCGCGGAGCTGGTGGCGATTGCCGATCCCGATGCGGGCTCGCGCGCTTCTGCGCTCACACAGGCCGATGCGCTCGGCCAATCGATCCAGTGCTTCGATGACAATGCCGCAATGCTGGCTGAGGCACGGCCCGATGCCGTGATCATTGCCTCGCCCAATTTCACCCATTTCAACGTTGTGCGCCCGATCATGGATGCAGGCTGCGCGGTGCTGCTCGAAAAGCCGATGTGCACGACGCTGGCCGATGCTGAAGCGCTGGCGAAAGCGGCAAGCCACTATTCAAACCTGTTCTGGGTCGGCCTGGAATATCGTTACATGCCGCCGGTCACTTCATTCATCGAGCGCATTCACGCGGGCGAAGCGGGGGATATCAAGATGCTCGCCATCCGCGAACACCGCTTTCCCTTCTTGGAAAAAGTCGGCGACTGGAACCGCTTCAACCGCAACACCGGCGGAACACTGGTCGAGAAGTGCTGCCACTTTTTTGACCTGATGCGGCATATTCTGCGCGATGAACCGGTGCGCGTGTTCGCCAGCGGCGCACAGGATGTGAACCATCTGGATGAAAGCTATGGCGGCGAAACGCCTGACATCATCGACAATGCGTTTGTCATGCTAGACTTCAAAGGGGGCGCACGCGCCGTGCTGGACCTTTGCATGTTCGCCGAAGGGGCAGAGCAGCAAGAGGAGATCAGCGCTGTCGGGCCACTCGGAAAGCTGGAGGTCAAATTGCCGAAAGCCGAAGTGAGCTGGTCCCCGCGCGACAAATCTGGGCCGTTCAGGGAAACTGTCGCTACACCGCCCGATGCTCTGGCAGCTGGCGATCATCACGGCGCGACCTATTTCCAGATGCGCGACTTTCACGCCGCACTGGTGAATGGCACTGACCCGTTGATCACCGCGCGTGACGGCTATCGCTCGGTCGTGATCGGTGCGGCGGCACAGCAAAGCATCGCCACTGGCCAGCCGGTCGACATTCACTTCGCAGACGAGGAATAGACGTGCTCGAAACCATGCCCCGGGTCGGCTTCGGCCTTTGGAAAATCCCGCAAGAGGACACCGCTGCCAGCGTCGTCGAAGCGATCCGTGCAGGGTATCGGCATTTCGACAGCGCTGCCGATTACGGCAATGAGGTGCAGACGGGGGAAGGCATCGCTCGGGCGATCAGCGAAGGACTGATTACGCGCGAAGATTTGTGGGTCACGTCGAAGTTATGGAACACGTTCCATGCGCCCGAACATGTTGAACTGGCGTGCCGAAAGTCACTCGAAGACCTGCAATTGGAGCAGATCGACCTATACCTGATCCACTTCCCCATCGCGCTGGAATTCGTGCCGATAGACAAACGTTACCCGCCCGAATGGGTGCATGATCCGGACGCCGCCGAGCCGCGCATGCACAAAGCATCCGTGCCACTACATGAGACATGGGCGGCGATGGAGGCTTTGGTCGACAAGGGCCTCGTGAAGCGGATCGGCGTGTGCAATTACACGTCCGGCCTAGTGCATGATCTGATGAGCTATGCGCACATCAAACCTGCAATGCTCCAGATCGAGGCACATCCCTATCTGACGCAGGAAAAGCTGATCCGGTGTGCCAAGGGCTATGGGATCGACGTCACCGCCTTCTCGCCGCTCGGCGCGCAAAGCTATTTCGAGCTGGACATGGCGCGCAAGGAAGAGAGCCTGCTGGAAACCGCACCCGTGATGGTCGCCGCGCAAACCCACGGCAAGACGGCAGCGCAGGTGCTGCTGCGCTGGGGCGTGCAGCGGGGCACAGCGATCATTCCCAAGACCACCAAGCCGGATCGGATGCGTGAGAACCTCGCCATCGACGATTTCGAACTGTCGCAGGTCGAAATGGCCGCGATCTCTGCGCTCAACCAGAACCGCCGCTTCAACGATCCCGGCGTCTTCACCGAATCAGCCTTCAACACGTTCCATCCGATTTATGACTGATTTCCCAGCCATTATCGCAGGTGGCGGCGACCTTGCCGCGTTTCTGAAAGCCAACAAGAGTGCCGTGGATGCGGCGCTGGACGACGCGGGTGCGCTGTTGTTTCGCGGGTTCGATGTGCCTAACGCCCATGCGTTCGATGCTGCGGTCGAGGGCTATGGCGAGCCGGGTTTCACTTACGAAGACTCGCTTTCCAACGCGGTGCGAACCAATGTGACACCGCGCGTCTTCACCGCCAATGAAGCCCCGCCATCGACCGAGATCTTCCTGCACCACGAAATGGCACAGACGCCGCTCTATCCGAGCAAGTTGTTTTTCTATTGTGAGATCGCGGCTGAAAAGGGTGGAGCCACCCCCTTGTGCCGGTCCGATTGGGTGCTGGAGCGCTTGGCCAAAGACGCACCGGATTTTGTCGCTCGGGTGGAAGCGGAAGGCGTTCGCTACACCAATGTGATGCCGGGCAGCGATGATGCTGGATCGGGGCAAGGTCGCAGCTGGCGCAGCACTTTGAGCGTTGTTGACAAGGGAGCAGCAGAGGCCCGCCTCAAAGGCCTTGGCTATTCGTGGGAATGGCAAGATGATGAAAGCCTGCGCGCGACTACTCCCGCGCTGCCAGCCATTCGCAATCTTGGTGATGGACGGAAGGCGTTCTTCAATCAGTTGATCGCCGCATTCCGAGGCTGGGCAGATAGCCGCAACGATCCAAACCGCGCGATCACTTTTGGCAATGGGACGCCGATTTTAGCAGAGGACATGGCGCCGGCAATTGCGATTGCAGATGAACTGACCGCTGACCTCGCTTGGCAGGCGGGCGATGTGGCGCTGGTCGACAACTTCCTGGTCATGCACGGTCGCCGCCCGTTTGAGGGCAGGCGAAGAGTGCTAGCCAGTTTGGTGGCCTAAGACCGGTCTCTGCCACGCCCGCCCCCAGATCAGCCCATTTACGAAAACGACTGCTGAGATCAGCAGCACAAACGCATTGCCAAAGCCATCTACTGAGGCAACGCCTAAGGGCGAGAACAGCAAGTAAGTCGCCACCACACAGCTGAACAGCGTCATCGCCAGCGGTTTTGCAAATCGCCATGGCGTCATATCGACCTGCTCGTTGCGGGTAAATTCCCACGCTTTCGCGCGCGGGGCGAGCGCTCCGCAGATTAGCATGATGCCGACCTCGATTACGAACAGCACCGCGTAGAGGTGGATGAAATGCAGCGTTACCACTTCGTCGAACACGAAGCGCAACAGGCCGTAGGCGATGACGTGGAAAACGATCACCAGCTTTGCACCGAGAGCCGGAACGCTCGCAGTGAACAGCCCGACAATCACGATCACGATCGTCGGTATGTTATAGAAACCGGTGAACTCACGGATGATCTGCCACAGCCCTACCGGTGAGAAGTACAGCAGCGGCGCGACCGCGAATGAGAACAATGCAATCACAAGGCTGGCGATCTTGGCGACACGGACCAGTTCTTCGTCGCTCGCTTTGTCACCCCGCGCGGGCGCATAGACGTCGAGACTAAACAGCGTCGCCGCAGAGTTGAGCAAAGAGTTGAAAGAACTGAACACCGCACCGAGCAAAACTGCGAGGAAGAACCCCGACAGGTACACCGGCAGCACATCGCGGATCAGGCGCGGATAGGCTTCATCAATCGTTCCCAATCCGGGCCCGTACAGATGGAACGCGATCACCCCGGGGATCATCATCATGAAAGGGACCATGATTTTGAAGAAGCCGGAGAACAGCACGCCCTTCTGCCCCTCGGCCAGGCTCTTCGCGCCGAGTGTGCGCTGGATCACATATTGGTTGGTGCACCAGTAGAACAGATTGGCGAAGATCATGCCCGTGAAGATCGTCCCGAACGGTGTCGGATCGGTCGATGAGCCAATCGCGTTGAGCTTTTCCGGATGATCGGCGGCGAGTTTCGACATGCCACTGGCGAAGTCACCTCCGCCGAGCGCGATCAGTCCGAAAACAGGCACCAAGACGCCGATGATGAGCAGGCCAACTCCGTTGAGCGTATCGGACACCGCAACCGCACGTAGCCCGCCAAAGATCGCATAGATCGAACCAACTACGCCGATCAGGACCACCATCGCCACGAGCGAAGAGAAGTAGTCCAGACCGGACAGCCCCGGCACGTCGAACAGCAGCAGCACCGCAACCGAACCGGAATAGAGTACGCTGGGAATCGTCACGAAACCGTATCCAAGCATGAACAGAACTACCGACATGCGCCGTACCGTCGGATCAAACCGATCGCCCAGGAACTGAGGCAATGTGGTGAATGCACCAGCAAGGTATTTCGGCAGAAAGATGAGCGCCATTGCGATGGTCGCAACGGCGGCGGTCACCTCCCAGCCCATGCTCGACAGGTTGTGGCCGTAAGCCGATCCGTTCAGTCCAATCAGCTGCTCAGCGGACAAGTTGGTGAGCAGCAACGAGCCTGCGATAAAGGTCGCGCCCAGGCCGCGCCCGGCAAGGAAATAGCCGTCTTTGGTGTCTGCGGTCCCGCGAGTCTTAAGCCAGCTTACCCAGCCGACCAGTGCCATAAAGCCGATGCAGCTCACCAATGTGAAAATCAGATTCTCGCTGCTCATGCTTGCTCCTTCTGCGCGGCGAGCAGCGTAGCGTAATGATCGTGCAAAGTGTCGCTTCCAAACTCGGGAGTGGCATCGGCATCGTATTCGACGGTTTCAGAATTGAGCACCAACATGCTTTCGGTCGCGTAGTAATGCGCGATGCGGGCATATTCGGCCTTCTCCGCCAGCCAGCCGGACACGCCCGCACCGAGCGATAGAACGCGCGAAGCTGCCTTGAACAGTGAAGGTGAAATCGAGCGATAGCGCGGCTCTTGTCCCGTCAGTTCAAACAGCATCTCGCCCTGCTCACGTGGCGAAATCGCAGGACCGGGGCCGCCGACCGGGAGCACCTGATTGCACCTCCCGGGATTTGTCACGCAATCGGCGATAAAGCGCGCTAAGTCTCCATCGCTGATCGGCTTGCATCGGGTTTGCTGACCGTCACCAAACAGCAGAAACGGTTTGCCCTTGCGCACCCGTTCGACTTGCCCGGACAGAGATTTGAAGAATGCAGTCGGGCGGATGACTGTCCAATCAATCGGACTTGCTTGCAGTTCTGCTTCGAACGCAAGTTTGGCGTGCTGGAAAGCAAGTCTCGGGCGCTGCACACATATCGCCGAGAGTAGAATGAAGTGCTTCACGCCGCCTTTCTCTGCTGCCGCCAGCAGGTCGGCATTCGCCTGATAATCGACCGCACGTGCATCTTTCGGCGAACCCGTCCGCGAAGCGATGCAGGAAACGACCGTGTCGGCCCGGACGTCACTCCAATCGCCAAACGTGATCGCCGCGCCCGCCTGTTTCAGTGCTTGCGCTGCCTCCCGACCGCTTTCGCTGTCACGTAGCAGGCAGACAACGTCATGGCCGTCAGCCAGCAATGCATGTGCGACAGCCCGGCCAATCGTGCCGCTCGCTCCTGCGAGAAGTATGGTCTTGCGCTGCACCCCGTCCGTCACGCGGAGAGGCTTAGCGCATCACCACAAGACTACATAGAGGCCGATCAGGATCGCCACCGTGATCGCCGCAAGTGTGTTGAACAGCGGCGTGGTACCAAAGCTGATATCACCGAGCTTCACCGTGCGTCCTTCATCCGGAGTTGCCGTCAAGCGTGAGATCACCGCTGCCGCAACCAGCGCCAGCAGGAAAACAATCCAGATGCGGATGATGAATGGCATGTCGGGCGTGGCGAACTTCAAGAACACGTTCACTGCAATCGAACCGAACAGTGCGACGAATGCCCCCACTTCGTTGGCGCGCTTGTCGAAGAACCCCAGCAGGAACACGACGACGATGCCCGGCGCAATATAGCCAGTGTATTCCTGCACCGTCTGGAACGCGCTTTCGAAGCCGCCCAGGAATGGACGGGCGAGCAGCAACGCGATCACCATGGCGGTGAATGCCGCAATCCGGCCTACCATCACGTAATGCTGCTCAGGCCGATCAGGCCGCGCACTGCGATAAAGGTCCATCGTGAAGATGGTCGAGATCGAGTTCATCATCGATGCCAGCGAACTGACAACTGCGGCAATCAGAGCCGCAAAGACCAGCCCGCGCAGACCAGCTGGGGCAAATGCCATCAGCTCACCATAGGTACGGTCCGAACGTTCATTGAGCGCGCCGCCATCAAGCACACCTTGCTGCGCAAGGATCACCGCTGCGATCCCCGGGATCACGACAATGAACGGCACGAGGATCTTCAGGAACGCCGCAAAGGCCAGGCCCTTTTGCGCTTCGCCGAGGTTCTCAGCACCCAGAGCACGCTGGATGATGTACTGGTTGAAACCCCAATAGCTGAAGTGCAACACCCATAGCCCGCCTAGCAGCGTCCAGATGCCTGGAAGGTCTCCATAGGCCGGATGATCGTCATCGAGTATCATCTCGAAGTGCCCGGGCATCTCTTGCATCAGATAGCCAAGACCGCCCATCGCGCCCTCCGCCGGAAGGGCATCGAGCGCAAACCAGGTGATCGCGAGGCCGCCAAGGATGAGGATCACCACCTGAATGATATCGGTCAGCGCCACTGCCTTGAGCCCGCCATAGAGCGAGTAAAGCGCAGCAAACGCCGCGAGCGCCGCCATGGATGGCAATACGCCCCAGCCAGTGAGCGACTGTACCGCAAGCCCGCCGAGCCAGAGTACGGTTGTGAGGTTCACGGCGGTGTAGAGCGCAACCCAGAACACGCTCATCAGGTTCTTGACGCCCGGACCGTAACGCTGCTCGAGGAATTGCGGCATCGTGTAGATGCGCCGTTTGAGGAAGATCGGCAGGAAGTACTTGGCGACGATGATCAGGACGATCGCGGCTTGCCATTCATAGGCGGCAATAGCGATCCCGACGGCAAAGCCTTGGCCCGACTGGCCGATGATCTGTTCGGCCGAAATATTGGACGCGATCAGAGATGCGCCGATTGCCCACCATGGAAGTGCACGCCCGGCAAGGAAGTAATCCTCGGTGTTCTTGTCGTGCCCCGCAGGCTCACGGCTTACGGCAAGCGCGATGCCAAGCAAGGCTATCGCGTAACCGATGATGATGACGATATCGATTGTCTCAAGCGTCATGGGATGATCCCCTCCCCTGTGCGCAGCTTTGGCGCTGCGTCACTGTCCCTTTATCTGTTGCCCCTTACAAGCCAGGCCAGACGCGGCCCTGTTCACAACAGGGTGCGCCAAATCCGGTCAGAACGAGCACTGCGTCCCTTCGGGAGCTTCCTCGCGCAGGATTGCGCTGACTTTCAGTTCAAACGGAGCATCAGCCGAAATTGACAACGATGTCGTATTCGCTCCGACACACGCGCTCGTCAACACCATTTCGCGCCAGCCCTTGCCTTCGGCGACCTGCATCGGATGTGTGATGTCGAAGCTCTTACCGCCTGCGGTTGCGGTAACATTGCCCTCTGGCTTGGTATCGACCGAATAGACAATGCGCCATGCGGCATCGCTTTCCGGCCCCGATACGGTAAGTGTTGAGCCCGGCGTGAAAGTGATCGCTCGGGCATCTTCCTGGCGGTCCTTGTCGATGCCCCGCGCGACAATCCCGCCAGCTTCTCCTCGCAAGTTCGGCAGAACGGTGCCGTCCGCCGATGCGGAAATTCCAGCAACCAAGCGGCCATCGGAGTACCAATCAGCAGCAGCCCCGGCACCGACGAAACCGCAATCCTCATCAAGCGCGCCGAGTGGTGACTCGTCTGCCAGCGAACGACCGAAACCAAGCGGGAACAGCGCGCCATCCGGTCCGTTCAGCGGTTCTCCTTCACAGCGAGCTGGCCAGCTGAACGTCAACTTGCCAGTCGCTTCGCTCTCGCCAAACAGCACGTCGGCAACGCCCGCGCCTTCACTGCCTGGCAGCCACGAAGCAACAAAAGCGTCGGCTGCGTTAAGCTCGCGATTGACCCACATCGGGCGACCCGAAAGGAACACGGCAACAGCAGGAATGCCTGCAGCGTCGAAATTGCGCAGCAGCTCAAGACCTTCCTCGTCTTTGAATGCGAGGTTCTTTCGGTCTCCGGCGAACTCGGCGTAGGGCTCTTCGCCGAACACAACGATGGCGACGTCAGGCTTCGATTTGAAAGTGCCGTCTTCGGAGAGAACGGCTGAGCCACCGCTGGCCTCCGCAGCCTCCTTGATCCCTGCAAAGATCGATGTCGCGCCGGGGAAATAGTCGTTGGTAAGCTCGCGCCCGCCCTGCCAGGTCAGTGTCCAGCCTCCGGCAGCTTGTGCAATCGAGTCTGCCGCTACGCCCGCGACAAGGATCGAGGCCCCTTCCTTGAGCGGCAGGACGCCTTCGTTTTTCAGCAACACTTGCGACTTCGCGACTGCTTCGCGGGCCACCGCACGGTGCGAAGCCATGCCGAGCTTGTCGTATTCGCCAGCGTTCGGGCGAGCGGACGGCTTCACTGCATCCGGACCAAGAAGGCCAGCGCGCTGCTTAAGGCGCAGGACGCGGGTGACCGCTTCGTCGATCCGCGCCATCGGGATCGTGCCGTCCGTGACCTGCGCGATGATTGTTTTGTGAAGACCGACTGCGTCGTCGGGCACCATATAAATATCGAGCCCTGCCATCAGGGACTGCGCGCAATCGCTGACTGTGCAGCCCTTGACCTGCCCGTGTCCGTTCCAGTCGCCGACAACCAATCCGTCAAAGCCCATTTCGCCGCGGAGGACGTCTGTCAGCAAGTCCTTGTTGCCATGCATCTTACGGCCATTGATCGAGTTGAAGCTCGCCATGATCGTTTCGACCCCAGCGTCGATCGCATAAGGGTAAGGGACGGAGTGGATCGCCATCAACGCGTCGATATCGCCGTTGACGTCGCCCTGGTCGACGCCCTGTTCCGTCCCGCCATCGCCAAAGAAGTGCTTGGCGGTTGCGATCACACGGCCTTGGCCGAGATAGTCGCCCGCGCCTTTTCGGCCCTGCAAACCTTCGACAAGGGCAGCGCCCATTCTCGCGACAGTCTTCGGATCTTCTGAATAACTCTCGTATGTCCGGCCCCAGCGATCGTCGCGCGCGACCGCTACCGTGGGGGAGAAGTTCCAGTCGATCCCCGTGACTTCGATCTCGACCGCAGTCGCCGCACCGATCTCGCGAACAAGGTCCGCATCGCCCGTCGCGCCAAGCGCGATATTGTGGGGGAAGATCGTTGCGCCGATCACATTGGTGTGGCCGTGGACCGCGTCAGTACCCCATATCGTCGGGATTGCCGGTTCGTCGCCGGGAAGCGGCGCAGTCGAAGCATCCCACATCGCATCGGCAAGGCGAAGCCATTCTGATGCAGGCGCGAACTCATCGCCGTATGGGCCGCCATTGCCGCCATTGAGATAGCTGCCCCAGCGGTACTCGCGCATCTCTTCCGGTGTGACCGAATTGATCTGCGGCTGGATCAATTGAGCGACCTTTCGCTCCAAAGTCATGCGCGCCAGCAGGTCGGCGATTTGATCAGATGGCTGGGATTGAACCGTAGCGGGCGGAGCAGAACTGCTAGCCGATCGCAAAGGCTCATCGGTGCACCCGGAAAGCACGCCTGCCAAGCAGGCACCGGCCACGATAAGCCGTGCGTTCATACCCATCCCGATTAGCCCCTCCCAAGGCCGTCTACGCGTTCAAAATCCCAATTTTGAGAACGTTCTCAATTTGTCATCACTCGCATGCTGAGGATCAAGAATCAAGACTGTTTGAAGACTTCGGGACTGTCGCCAGCAATCCGGCGGCAAGCGCGGCCAGAGCTGAGAAAAGAGCGAACAAAGCCGCAAAGCCGAATGACGGCACCAATGTCAGCGTCAGCCACGGCATTACCAGAGAAGGCACCGTGTTGGTGAGATTGAAGACACCTAGGTCCCGGCCACGATGCTGCGGCTTGGGAAGCACTCTCAACGTCTGTCCGGTGTGGAGCGAAAGGAAGATCGTCGCCGCGATTCCGAACAGCACATAACCGGTGATCGCAAGCGGCAATTCGTTCGCGAATGCCATCAGCACCAGCCCGATTGCCGATAGAGCGGCGCAAAGCGCAAGTGGTGCGATTGGCCTCGCATGCTGATCAGACCAACGCCCGAGCCAAAGCGAAAGCGGCACCGAGATGATCAGCACGATGCTGAAGATATTGGCAGCCGTGTTCTCGTGGAAATCGGCGACAATCGACCTGAGCCAGAACAGCAGGAATGCGAACAGCCCGGCCTCGGCAATCTGTACCAGAAAACGCGCGAGCCACATTCTGATAATGATCGAGCGCGAATGATCACCCCGCACGACATTCTCGTCGGATCGTTCGACCGGACGCCGCAACTCGGGCCGGGCTTGCCTCCGACCGAAGATCACCGCGGGCAGAACCAAAACCACCACCAACGCAGCGACAGCGGTGAGACGCCATTCGACACCGACTAGCAACTCAAAGGTGACCAATGAGCCCGCAACCGCTCCCATCGCCGGTGCAACAGCAAGATAGCCGCCGAGCTGCCCCTTCTGGCAATCAGGCACGCAGTCACCAGCCCATGCGAGCAGTGGTCCCAGCATCATATTGAGCCCGATCTGCCAGAGCATCACCAGCATGATGAGTTCGATCAGATTGGACGCGTACCCGATTGCGATCAGCAGGGCGCTGGATGTCGCTAACCCGGCCAATATCCACGCGGTGCGATTGCGGCTGCGATCGCTCAGGATTCCGAATACGATGTTGGCGAGGCTGGCGATCACGGCGCCGTAGAATGTGACCCGGGCAAGTGCGCTAACATCCTCTGTGCCCATCAGGGTGGTGATTTTCAGAGGCAACAGGACAGTCAGAAGCGGAACATACGCGATCGATCCGCCGCCTGCGGCGAGCGCGAACAAGATCATGAACCACAAGGGTTGCCTGGCAACCGGAGCTGAAGCTGAGCTCACTCCGCTCTCGGCGCTGGTCCGGTTGATGCGCGCTCAACCAATTGCGCTTTCACATCGGTCACGCCGCTGGGCGGTGCGGCTTTGCGCAGCTGGATAAGCTGTTCGACGGCGGCAGACACGGTTTCCGCAATCGGCTGATCAACGGCTGTCAGTGGCGGCTGCGAAAAGCGGACGATCGGCGTGTTATCAAAAGAGATCAGCGATAGGTCACGCGGCACATGCAATCCGCGATCTCGTGCAACTTCGAGCGCGGCAAGCGTCATCTGGTCGCTGCTGCCGATGATGGCGGTCAGGTCCGGATCGCGGTCCAACAACGCGCGCGCCGCCTGCGTCCCGGATTCATATCCGAAGTCGCCGCGTTCAAAGAGCCCATCGACGTCGAGACCATGCTCCTCCATCGCTCTGCGCCAGCCCGTAACGCGCCAACCGCTCAAGCTATATTGCTTTGGCCCCGCAATCATGCCGATGCGCGAATGGCCGAGTTCGATCAGGCGCTTGGTTGAGTGATAAGCGGCGTCTTCATCGCCCATCGTCAAACGCAGACCCGGCCCTTCCTCGGTCGAGCCGATCCGGGCGAATGGAATGTTCCGCTTCGCCAGCAGCTTTGTGATCAATTCGTTTTCCGAGTGCGGCGGCGTGAGGATCACGCCATCCGGTTGCAGCGCTGCAATCGCCGCACCAAGCTCGCGTTCGACATGGTCGCTATGCGTGTCGACCAGTTCAACCATCATGCGGTAGCCATGCTTTGAACAGGTCAGGATCCCGCCGAGCAGCATCTGGTCGACCCAATCGGTGCCCTGTCGTTCGCGCCAATCCTGCAGCGTGCGTTCGCGGTCATTGATCGCAAGGATGATGTAGGAGCGCGAGCCGCTCATTCGCTGTGCGGCCAGCGACGGGACGTAGCCGAGCCGGTCGATCGAAGCCTGCACCCGGTCGCGCATTTGCGGGCGGACATTGGGCTCATCGTTGATGA
Organism: uncultured Erythrobacter sp.; assembly: GCF_947499705.1. Lineage (NCBI taxonomy): Bacteria > Pseudomonadati > Pseudomonadota > Alphaproteobacteria > Sphingomonadales > Erythrobacteraceae > Erythrobacter > uncultured Erythrobacter sp. Next base: position 2,592,195 of record NZ_CANMPJ010000001.1, read on the forward strand.
CACGGCTCACGGTCTGGAGCGAAACACCCGCATCCTCCGCCACTTCGCGGATCGTCACCGTATTGCGACGCCTCGCCATTATCCCATCGCCCCTACTTCGATCACTTCATGCATGCGAGCCCGGTCTCCCGGTCGTCGTGGCATTGATAAACCCTAATCCAATCAATGGTGAATTGATTGGGAATGGAACTGTCCGCAAGCCCTTTCTCATTGCTTTCCTCCGGCCATTTACCCCCGACCGCGAGGTTGGCCATCACATAGAACGGCCTGTCAAACGGCGCATTGGGGTTGCCTTCGGCGTCGGGCGAGCCGGTGAACCATTCCTCTTTCGGGACGGTGAAATGCACACGATCGTCAACAAGGAACCGGATCAGGCCCTCGCCCCATTCCACGGCGTAAGTATGGAATTCATCTGATGGCAGCGCCAGGTCCGGGAGCGGCGATTTTTGGTCGACATGACTGTTCTTCGGCCATGCTTCCCCAAAATGCAGCGCGCTGACCGTGCGATTCTCGCCGACATCGCCTTCGCATTCATCGCAAGCCGCACCGATGTTCACTGCCTCAAGAATGTCGATCTCGCCTGAAAGCGGCCAACTGCCATAATGCGCTTCCTCCGGCATCATCCACACGGCAGGCCACATGCCCTGCCCCGCCGAGACCTTTGCCCGCACTTCGATCCGGCCATATTTCCAGCTGTGCAGCCCGCGCGTGCGGATCTTGCCCGAAGTGTATTCCTGCGTGACTTGCGGATTGGGATCCTCGGCAATCTCTGGCGGACGATCAGGGCCGGTGAAGGTCTCCTTGCGAGCTTTCAGATGCAGGAATCCATCCTCTAAAACGATGTTCTCCGGTCGGTCAGTGTAGCATTGCCGCTCATTATTGCCGCCGCCCCAACACGATTCCTCGGGTGCCCACTTGGTGCGGTCGAGTTCGGTTCCGTCGAATTCATCCGACCAGACCAACTCCCATGATTGCGCATCCACCGGCGCAACGACAATCGCTTCGGAAGCCGCCTCTTCAGCGCAACCTGCAACGCCAACTGATGCGGCCAGCAAGCTGACCCAAGTTCCTCGACGCATTGATTTTCCCTCTCGAAGCAGCACCATTCCCAAAGTCTTGCAAGAAGAGGGGACCTTGCCCCAGCAAAGCCCCCTCTTGCACTCACTCGCTAATTCAGTCCCCTAGAAATCGAATCGAGCAAGGAAGGTGTAGCGCCGGTCATTGCGGAAGGCAGACCGAGTGATCCGCGTCCCGTCGAAGTCGACGACCTGGCTGGTTTCGGTAACCTCGTCGAGCAGGTTCACGCCCTGTACGCCGAGCTTCAGATAATCCGTCACCGAGAAGAATATCGACGCGTCGAGTTGACCGGTGTCTTCCTGCCAGATCGGCGAGAACGGGAAGATGTCGTCTCGCGGCGTGATCAGGAACTCGGAGCGCCAGTTGTAAGCGGCGCGCATCGACAGCGGACCTTTTTCGTAGAACACGGTCGCGTTGAGCGCATGCTCCGAAATACCCGCAAGCGGCTGTTGGCCAACGAACGCCCCTCCGCCTAGGTCATTTGCCGCCGTTGTAATGGACGACTGACCGACATCAGACAGGTTCGGGTTCGAGAAATCACTGCCATCGACATAGGTGTAGGTTACCTGCGCACCCAATCCATCGAGGAAGCCCGGAAGGAAATCGAAGGTTTGCTGGTACGCAAGTTCGAAGCCTTTCAGTATTCCATCTTGGGAATTGGAAGGCCCCTCAACCGCGACTTCGACCGGAACGCTGGCGTCATAGATCACCGTGGAGAAGCCGTTGTCGATGAATCCGTCGACGTCCTTCAGGAAGAACGATGCCGTAATCGAGCCGACATCGTTGAAGTACCATTCGACCGACAGATCGTAGTTCCATATCTCGACTGGCAGCAGGTTGCGGTTGCCGGTCGACAACGCGAAAAGCGGTCCCGATGCAAGCGCCTGCGCGCCAGCGGTCTCGAGCGCGTTCGTGTTGTCACCTATGCCGCCACCGGCGCGGAACAATTGCAAATCGGGGCGGGCGATGTTCTTCGAAGCTGCCACGCGGAACAGCAGGCCATCGCCCACATCCAGCTTGGCATTGAAGCTTGGGAGCCAATGATCGAACCTGATCTTGCGATCATCGATCAAGACCTCACCGGTGTGAGCCGCCGCGAATTCGGCCAGCCGTGCATCGGACAGGGCGCAATAGCCACGCTGAATTCCGGGCACGTCCGGTGTTGAGCATAGCGCCTGAAGTTCGGACACCTGAACGATACCATCACCGTTCGAAACACCGTTCTCCGGATTATCAAATCGGCTCGCGTCGGGAAGGCCAATGCGCCCGCCGCTTGTGATCTCGGTTTCGACATAGCGAAGGCCAATGTTGCCTTCGACGTTCCAGCCATTGCTGAAGTCGTGGCCGAAATCAACGCGGGCATAGGCGGCTTTGGTAATTTCGGTCACAGTTGAGACTTCACCCGGGCAGAACACGCCTTCGATATCGCAGGGCACGATCTCACCAGTCAGCTCATCAGGCCGGAAGCGACCATTCACACCATAGTTGAAGCGTTCCGGCGATTGGCCGAATTCCTGAATTTCGGCGAATTGCTGATCGGTGAGACCCGACAGATACTCCCCAAGGAAGTCATCCCCGCCAAAGAAGTAGCCCGCTCCGTTCTCAATCGGCGTCGGCGCGTTTCCGCGCTGGAAGTTGTCGCCAAACACGTCGCGATATTGCGAGAAAGCAGGGAATTCGTCGACGAAAGCGCCACCCGCAATCGCGAATTCCTGACCCGGAAGACCGGTGAACCAGCGTCCAGGCTGGAACCCGCCAGTAGCGGCACAGCCCGGCCCTTCGTTCCAGGGCGCACAGCCCGCGCGGCCGGCCCATGGAGCAGAAAGGTTGCCCCACGTGCTGAAGTTGGTGTTGCGGGTTGTGCGATCACGCTCCGCCCAGCGCGCGCCGAAACGTGCGCTCTTGAAGAAGCCATCATCGCTGATGTCATACTCCGCATCGAAGCGAAGGCTGTGCAGGTCGCCTTCGTTCTTCTCACGGCTGTCGAGCCCGAACCAGTAATAGGTGCTCTCGCCGGACGAGAAGTAATCGGTAGGCGAACCCGGAGGCGCGAGAAAACTGACCTGCGGCACGCTGCCGGTCAGGTCGAGATCGACATTCGCGAAAGTGCTGAGCGCGCCAAAAACGGAATCGCGTGACAGCTCCGAACTGATGCTTTGCGCTTCGAAGTTTACCCGGAAACGATCGGTAACATTCCATTTTGCGTCGAATGAGAAATCCTCAGTCGTGGAGTCCAGTTCACGCAGGAACCGCAGTGAATCGATCGGAATGCCGCCGCGGCCGAATGGCGTGGCATAGGCATCGCCAGGCCGCTGTGTCAGGATGCCGCTTTGGAAAATCCCGTTCTCATCGAATTGCAGTGTGCTGCCTTCGGCTGCGACAGGGAATAGCCCTTCGTCGTCAACACGCGAGATGAGGGCGTATTCTTCCGTAGCGAACGTCGTATCGGACCGGAGCCATTCGAACGTGGCAACGAAATCGCCCGTTGGATCTTCGTACTGAAGAACAGCCGACCATGCTTCACGGTCGCGGTCCAGATCTGTCGTTCGAACCCCTGCACCCTTAGGCACCAGGACGGACCCTGCTGGCGGGAAGTTCGCCGCATCGAAGTTCGGATCGCCGACAAACCCGCCTGACCCCACGGAGAGTGCGCGCAGACATGGCCCGTCGAGCGTTGCCGCACGATAACATGGGTCGGCGACCTGCGATGCGTCAGTACGGCTCTTCAGTTCCGATTTCGCATAGGAAAGCTGGACGCCGAGCGTGCCGCCATCGGTCACAACGTTGGTAGAACCAAGCAGTGAGAATTCCGGCGACCACTCTTCGCGAAGGTCGCCATAGTTCACACCGACTGTCCCCGCGAGGCGGGTACCCGGGTTATCGAGCGGCTTGCGCGTGACGAGGTTCACCGTTCCTGACGGTCCGCCTTCGATCATGTCGGCGGTAACGTTCTTGAACACTTCGACCCGGCCCAGAAGTTCAGGCGAGACATCGTTGAAGCTGAGAACACGGCCACCGGTCGCGGAGAAGATGTCACGGCCATTCAGTTCGGACCGTGCAAACGGCAGGCCGCGAATGATGACACCAGTGCCCTCGACCGAGAAACGGTCCGGGTCGGTCGTTTTTTCGAACCGTCCGATAGTGATGCCAGGAATACGCTGGAGGGTTTCGGCAACCGAGCGATCAGGCAGCGCGCCAATATCTTCGGCTGTCACCGCATCGACGAAGGTGTCCGCGTCACGCTTGATGTTCTGGGCGTTTTCGAGCGACGCTCTAAAGCCCCCGGTGACGATGATTTCGTTTTCGAAGTCGCCTTCTGCAACTTCGGTTGAATTCTCATCAGTCTCGGCATCCTGCGCAAGCGCGGGCGATACGATCATCATCGAAATCGCCAGACCCGAAGCGGTGCTCAACGCGAATCGGCGCCGCGAAGGCGCAATACGAGCGGTGTTCATGTGAATTTATTACCTCCCAAACCCCACTGGCGACATGTTCTGTCGTCCAATAACCCCTGCACTAGCGAAAATTGTTAGCGTTCACAAGACTTGCAATATATTCTTCATATTGCATGCTCGCGAGGTGAGGATTTGCGGTCACACTTTTGTGATCGCCATCGGCGCGGTTTTGGGCCGGCGGGGTAGAGGAAATAATGGCAATTCAAGAGATAATCATCGTCGGCGGCGGGACTGCCGGATGGATGGCAGCGGCGGCGCTATCGCGGCTCAAGACCGGTCGCGAGCTGGGCATAACCCTGATCGAATCGGAAGCGATCGGTACAGTCGGGGTCGGCGAAGCGACGATTCCTCCGTTTGTCGGGTTCAATGATTTGCTCGATATCGACGAGCGCGAAATGCTCGCCGCCGTGCAGGGGTCTTTCAAGCTCGGTATCCAGTTCGAGAACTGGGGCAAGGTCGGCGACAGCTACATCCATCCCTTCGGTGCCTATGGCTATTCGATGGGCGGGATTGCCTTCCATCACGTGTGGCACAAGTTCGCTCAAAGCGGCGACAACCGGCCGATCCAGGTCTTCAATGTCGAGACGATGGCCGCCTATTTCGGGAAGTTTGCGCGCAGCGAAGACTATCAGAAAGAGCGCGATGACCTGCCGCCGATCAATTACGCTTATCATCTCGATGCGGGACGTTACGCCGCATTCCTGCGCAAATATGCCGAAGCGCGCGGAGTTGTCCGCCGCGAGGGCAAAGTCTCCGATGTGCAGCTCGATGCGGAGAGCGGCTTCGTATCTTCGGTCACGCTCGACGACGGCACCGTGATGGCAGGCGACATGTTCATCGATTGCTCGGGGTTCCGCGGCCTGCTGATCGAACAGGCGCTGGAAACTGGCTACGAAGACTGGACACACTGGCTTCCCTGCAATCGGGCCGTCGCGCTCCCCTGCAAGCGGGAGGATGGCAGCCCTCCCCCGCCCTTCACCCGCGCAACCGCCCACCGCGCGGGATGGCAATGGCAAGTCCCTCTGCAGCACCGCAACGGCAACGGCCATGTCTATTGCAGCGAGTTCATAGAGGATGAAGAAGCGCACGATATCCTGGTCGGAAACATCGCAGGTAAACCACAAGCGGACCCGAACTTCCTGCGCTTCACAACAGGGCGACGGAAGAAGTTCTGGAACAAGAATGTCGTCGCGCTGGGGCTATCGGCAGGCTTTATGGAGCCGCTCGAATCCACCTCGATCCACTTGATCAACACCGGGATCGACAAGCTGATGTCGCTGCTTTCGCTGGAGGGGATCACCCAGACCCAGCAGGACACATTCAACCGCCTGACAGGCCGCGAATATGCCCGGATCCGGGATTTCCTGATCCTGCATTACAACGCGACATCGCGCGACGATTCAGAGTTCTGGAACTACGTCCGCACCATGAAAGTGCCCGATACGCTCACCGAAAAGGTCGAGATTTTCAAAGCCAACGGGCAAATCTTCCGCGAGGAAGACGAGCTGTTTACCGATACAAGCTGGGCGGCCGTGATGATGGGTCAAGGTATTCAGATGAACGGCCACAATCCGATGGCGGATACGCTGGATACTCCGAAGAACCGCAAGGAGGTGGACGAGATGGAGCAGTCGATCCGCTATCTCGTCCAGCACATGCCGGGGCACGGCGAGTATCTTGCGAACTACTGTCCGGCAAAGGCAGCCTAAAGGCACCCAAGAGGCACAGAGCAGATGTCGAACCGTGGACAGAATCACACAGGTGAAGCTGTAAATGCGGCACGACATGCCTACTGCGCGAATTGACGAAATTTGCCCTATCTGATTTGTTAGCGTTCTCAAATATGGCCAAAATGACGCTTAAAGAGCACTTGGCTTAGGGGAGGAAGAGAATGAAGTTCACACACGGTGCAATCCTGACCGCATGCTTCTGTTTGGGTGCCGGACTTGCGGCCATCCCTGCCGCAGCTCAGGACGATACCGTCCTGGAAGAGCTGGACGCGCAGCTCCCCGGCGATCTCGCAAATGATCCTTCGCGGATCGACTGGCAGAGCTATGGCGCCGATCTGAGCGCCGGTTCCGTGGTTGACGAAAGCATACCCGGCGGCGGAGCGGCGAGGCGCTTTGAAGTCAGGCGGCCGGCCGAGTTCATCTACACCGCCGGGACCAACATTCCTTTGACCGGCAATATCAACCGCGGCGAAACGGTAACTGTCGGTTTCTACGCCCGCACCGTCGAGGCGGACACAGATGATGGAAAGGGCATCCTGCGGGTCCGGTTTCAGCGCAACGTCGAACCCTATCCTGGCTTCGGCGAAGAGACGCTGTCGATCGGAACAGACTGGCAATGGTATGAAGTCAGCGCCGAAGCCGAACAAAAGCTGCGCCCCAAGGACGGGATCGTCGCGCTACAATTCGGCCGGACCAAGCAGATCATCGAAATCGGGCAAGCCATCGTCGTGAGCGGTGCTGCAACAATCGCAGGCGAAGGCCCGGTTCAAGTCGCCGCAGCGCAGGTGCAGACAGCAGAGTTGGAAATGCCCGACGGGCTGCAAGGCACGGGCACGCTGATCAACGATCCCGGACAATCGGCATGGAAATTTGGCGGTTCAGCCGGAACCTATGCCAATCGCGCGGAGCCCGAGATATGGATGATGAAGGCGACCCGGTTCGAAGTCGCTGAGCCGGGTACAGAACTGACCGATCTTTCCGCTACCATTCCCATCAATCAGGCGATCAAAGCAGGCGACGATCTGGTGATCGCAATCGCGGCCCGCACCATTGGCACCGCAAACGCCGACGGGCGTGCTGTTGCCGCCTCGCGAATTCAAGGCACTGCGCCACCATTCGAAAGCTTCGCTGCCAATCGCTTTACGCTCGGCGACAAGTGGCAACTCATCAAGATCCAAACCAAGGCACCGCGTGACTACTCCGCAGGTGGAGCGGAACTGGAACTGTATTTTGGAGGAAGCGAGCAAGCGGTCGACCTCGGCGCTGTCTACATTTTCAAAGCCGAGTGATCGCGGCCGCGAGGATAGGATTTGCCGCTTGAGCGAAAGCTGTTAGTCACTTCGCACTCGCAGCAGGAGACCTCAGCTTGAAACTTCGCACCCTCGCACTTGCGGCCACCGCTCTGTTCGCATCCACAGCGGCACAGGCCGATACGGTTATCCTGACAGCCGACGCGATGGTGGATGTGGAGAGCGGTCGGCTCGTCGCGGATCCGGTGGTCCGGATTGAAGATGGCACGATCATCTCAGTCACCACGGGTGAAGCGCCTCAAGTTGAGGATGCCAAATATGTCGATCTTGCAGGCAAGACGATCCTGCCCGGCCTGATCGACATGCATGTCCATCTGACCAGCGACAGCGACACGCATGGCTATCGTCGGCTTGCAATCTCCGATGAACGCGCGACTATCACCGGGGTCGTGAATGCCAAGAAGACACTGATGGCGGGTTTCACGACGGTGCGGAATGTCGGAGCGGGCAGCTTTGGCGACGTCGCGCTGCGCGATGCGATCAATGAAGGTGACATTCCCGGCCCGCGCATGCTTGTGTCTGGCCCGCCCATCGGCATTACCGGGGGGCATTGCTCGGACAACAACCTGCTGCCGCCCGAATATGAGGCGACTGGTGAAGGCGTTGCCGACGGTCCGTGGGCGGCGCGCAGCAAGGTCCGCTACAACCGCAAATTCGGTGTCGACCTGATCAAGACCTGCTCAACCGGCGGGGTCCTGTCCAAGGGCACCAAGGTCGGTGCACCGCAATACACTATCGAAGAGCTCACCGCCTTGGTTGAGGAAGCGCACAGCCACGGGCTGAAAGTCGCCAGCCACGCGCATGGCAGCGAAGGGATCGTCAACGCGCTCAAAGCGGGCGTCGATACGATCGAGCACGCGAGCTTCATCGACGATGAAGGCATCCAGCTAGCCCGCGAGAATGGCGCCTATCTCAACATGGATATCTACGTGACGGAGTTCATTCTGGGTGAAGGCGAAGCTGCAGGTATCTTGCCGGAGAGCCTCGAAAAGGAGCGCGTCGTCGGTCAGACGCAGCGCGACAATTTCCGCCGCGCGCACGAGGCAGGTGTGAAGATGTCGTTCGGCACCGATGCGGGCGTTTATCCCCATGGTGACAATGCCAAGCAGCTATCGCGCATGGTGCAGTTCGGGATGACCTCGGCTGAGGCTTTGCGCGCGGCCACCGTGAACTCAGCCGATGCGCTTGGCCGGGCAGGCACGGTTGGGATCATCGCAGCTGGCGCGTCAGCTGACATAATCGCGGTCGCGGGCAACCCCTTGGCCGACATCTCCTTGCTTGAGAATGTCACCTTCGTGATGAAGACAGGTGACATCTACAAGAGCGAGTAGTGCGCACATTTTGGGCAGAATTTGCCCAATTTATGGACGATAACCGTCCTCAGCATGGCAAAATTGCAACATAATCGCAGCGACAGCGACTCCTATATTACGCTCCAATGATCGGTTCTTGACAGTTTCTTACGCCCCCGCAAGCGTGTTGCATCGCAACAAAAAGCCGGGGACTCTTTATGCAAAACCGCAAATTCTCGATTCAAGCCATCCTGCTCGCCGCGGCGAGCACCATGCCCTTTGCCGCACATGCGCAGGACGCTCCCGATCAGGATGAAGCGGCCAGCGAAGACGAAGCGACAATTGTTGTCACCGGCTCGCGCATCGCCCGCGATCCGAACATTGGCTCGCCCGCGCCGATCCTTTCGGTGAGTGCCGAAGAGCTGACACAGGCCGGTACTTCCGATCTGGTCGACACGCTCCGCGACATTCCCGCTCTTTCGACTTCAACATCGTCAGAAGCGTCGATCGACGGTGTGTTCGCCGAGGCCGTCGGCCAATCCATCCTCAACCTGCGTGGACTCGGCGCCAACCGGACGCTGGTACTCGTCAATGGTCGCCGTCACGTTTCAGGTGTCGCGGGTGAGCAGGCGGTCGACATCAACTCGATCCCGACCGCGCTGATCGAGCGGGTCGAAACGCTGACCGGTGGTGCCTCGTCGATCTACGGCGCAGACGCTGTGTCCGGTGTTGTGAACTTCGTCCTGAAAGACGATTTCGAAGGCATCCAGGGCAACGTCCAGACGGGCCTTTCATCCGAAGGCGATTCCTGGCGTATCAATGCCGACCTTACCTGGGGCGTGAACTTCGCCGATGGCCGAGGCAACTTCGTAGTGTCGGGCGAATATGCGCGCGGCGACGAATTGCAGTTCGGCGAACGAGCCTTCTCGCGCAGCAACGGTATCTTTGACGACCAAGCCAACCCTGCCCTGCGCTTCCAGACAGGCGAACTGGGTACCGACACGCCGAACTTCCTAGCCAATGGTGCAGTGCTCGGCGGACTGATCCCCACAGATGCGACCGGCTTTACCCCGACCGCAACAGAGCAGGCGCTGATCGCGCGCTCAGTCAATGCGCCGCGTCGCTTCATCGCCGGCGACCCGCGTTTCTCGCTGTCCTCGGCTGGCGGCATCGTTGCACCAGGCGATATCGGTCTCAGCAACGGTCCTGACATCAACAATAACGGGACACCCGATTGCCTTGAGTCGGCAGTCGGTTTCAACAGCACTTTCGAACCGGGCGCATTCGGCCTTGCAGGCGGTTGCGCTGTGATCAATCCAGACGGCTCGCTTTCAGTCTACCAGGACGGACTCGTCACAGGTCTGTTCAACCAGTTCGGCGGCGACGGCATCCAGAATAACTTCGACGTGAACTCGCTGATCCCGGAAACCGAACGGTGGTCGGTCAACGCCAATCTGACCTATGAAATCTCGCCGGCGGCAACGGTATTTTTCGAAGGCAAGTATGTTTCGAGCTCGGCCGAATTCCAGGCCCAACCGAACACATTCTACGACCTGCTAACCATTCGGGCAGACAACCCGTACATCACAGGCGATCTGCAGGACTTTGTCGCTCCATTGTTCTTTGGCGACGGTGTGCAGGAAGGTCTGTATATCACCCGCGACCCGGCCGATCTGGGGCCGAACCGCAACCGCAACGAGTTTGAGACCTGGCGCTTTGTCGGCGGTGTTCGCGGCGATATCTCGGATCACGTCTCATACGAAATCGCAGCGAACTACGGACGGTTCACTCAGACAACGTTCGACGCCAACCGCGTCATCACGGACCGTTTCTTCGCTGCGATCGATGCAACGACGGACGCGAATGGGAATGCCATTTGTCGTTCGGACATCGATCCTACTGCACCGGCAACCACGCCATTCGGCATTCCGGCGAGTGATCCTGGCTTCTTCACCTTTAATCCAGGTGACGGTTCTTGCCGTCCGGCCAACATCCTTGGCGGTGTCGGTGCGATCAGCCAGGAAGCGATCGACTTCATCACCACTACGGTCGAGAACGAATTCCAGCTCGAACAACTGGTCTTCAGCGCGGTCTTCACCGGCGATACCGGCGGTTTCCTCGAGCTGCCGGGCGGCCCTGTCGGCTGGGCGTTCGGACTGGAGTATCGCGAAGAGCGGTCGGAATCGAACTTTGATCCGCTGGTTCAGGGGATCGTCCCGGTAACAACGCCAGACGTCACCGCAGGAACTCTGCTGACCGGTCAAGGCTTCTCGCAGACCTCGCTGGTATTCGACCCGGCTTCGCCGAGCTTCAACTCGCGCGGCACTTTCAGTGTCTACGACATCTATGGCGAAGTTCGCTTGCCGATCCTTTCGGGTGTTCCGTTTGCCGAGACGCTTGAGCTTGGTGGTGCAGCCCGTCTTTCGAGCTATTCGACAGTGGGCGATACATTCACCTGGAACGTTAACGGACTGTGGGCTCCGGTGGAGGATATCCTATTCCGTGGCACCTACGCCCGTGCGGTTCGTGCGCCAAACATCAGCGAACTGTTCGATCCGGCCCAGGGCGCGTTCTTCCGCCCCGTCGATCCGTGCGATGTCGGCAACCTGGTGACTGCAGCCGATCCGACACTGCGTCAGGCGAACTGCACTGCGTTCTTCAATGGAATCGGCTTCGATCCGACGCTTGGCACTGGGACTTATTCCTATGTCGACCCGCTGACGGCGCGCTTCTCGGGCACGCTCAGCGGCAACCCCGATCTTGAAGAAGAAACGGCGACAACATGGACCGTCGGCGCGCAGATCACGCCAAGCTTCCTGCCGGGCTTCATTCTCAGCGTCGATTACTACAACATCGAAATCGAGGATGCGATCGACCCGGTCGCCGCACAGGACATCGTCGACAATTGCGTGGACAGCACGGATATCAACAACGGCTTCTGCGGTCTCATCGATCGCAACCCGGCAACCGGTGGCTTCACATCCCTGCGCCAGACTTCGGTCAACTTCGCACGGTTGGAAACTGCCGGGATCGAAGCAGCGATGCAGTACAGCTTCGATGTGGGAGAACTTGGCTTCACCTTGAACGCCAACGGCACCTGGGTCGATAAGCTCAACGACTTCTTCGACCCGTCCGACCCAACCCTTGTCGACCCCGAGCTGGGCGAACTTCAGCGCCCTGAATGGGCGGGTAACGCCTCGCTGACGGTCGACTACAAAGGTTTCAGCCTGACCTGGGGCACCACCTATCTCGACTCGATGGGCCTTCGTGCTGTTGAGATCGAGCAAGTCGGCAACACCGGGACGGATACCTTCTCGATCGCGAACGGTATCTCCAGCGATGCCTTCATTCATGACATCAGCTTCAACTTCGAAGCCACTGATGAACTCGAAGTCTATGGCGGTGTGAACAACATCTTTGACCGCCAGCCATTTGTGACTGAGCAGGCATTCCCGGTCAGCCCGGTCGGCACCTTCTTCTTCCTGGGTGCCCGCGTCTCGATGTAACGCGCGAAGCGATTGCTTGAATATGGGCGGGGCGGCTGACTGGCTGCTCCGCCCTTTTCATATCCAGCAACGATGTCGCCTAGCCACGATCGCTCCCCGTGAAGCAACGCACAACAGTGTAGCTGTCGAAGCTGCGGCCTCCGCTGACGGGTACATCGCCGACCATCACCCAGGCGTGCGCGTCCATCGCTTCATCGCCTTCTCCCTTACGCAATCCGAAGAACATGCCGTGGGGCACGCGTCGCAGTCGCAGCAGCAGGCGGGCGACCAGCGCTTGCGGATAGCAATTCGCCGATTCCGGGCTGTAGCGCACAGCCAGAGTGATCGCCTCACGCACAAACATCGCCGCTTCCTGGTCCGCTGCGCTGGCTTCAGGAATAACGATTTCGACGCCATGATCGCGGCCATAGAAACGGGCCAACCGCCGCAGCGGCACCGCCAGCACCACAAGCCGCGCAGGCCACAGCATGAACCAGACCAGCGCAGTCACTGCGACCATCGAAACCGGCAGACCGGCCGCCGTTCGCAATTTTCGCAATGCCACTGGCAACAGTTTCAAAGCCTTCGCAACCATGATAGCGATCTAATCGGTTCAGGCAGACACACAAAGCGGTTTGTCGAAATGGAGGCCGAACGGGGAACAGGGTCCGCCCCTCGAAAACAGGCAAATGGCAGTACGGACATGACACCCACAAGCGACCCTGCGCGCGCTCTGCGCCGGGTCTATGGTCTCAACATTGCAAGCGATCTCGATCTGCCAGAATTGCAGAGTGCCGCTTTCGTGCATGACCCTGACGTCGTCATCGAGAAAGGGGCGGTGCCTGAGGCAGAGGAAGCCGATCCGAACAATATGCGTGCCTATGTCGACGGCTCTCCGGACCGGCTTTGGCTCGACATTCCGGACATTGTACGAATGACGATCACCGATGGTCGAAGCATCGTCTATTCGCGCTATCCGAACGTTCCCGACGATGAATTGCGGCTGTTCCTGCTCGGTTCGGGCATGGGTGCACTCCTGATGCAGCGCGGGTACATTGTTGTGCATGGTAATGCGATCATGCTGCAGGAGCTTGGCGGAGCAGTTCTGTGCGTCGGAGATTCCGGTGCTGGCAAGTCGACCACCGCAATCGCCATGATGCAGCGTGGCTATCCGATCCTTGCCGATGATGTCTGCCCGATCAGCGCCGAAGGCGTTGTGCCGCCAGGCATGCCCCGGGCCAAACTGTGGGATGACACCGCGCAGCAATTAGGCATCGACACCGCGCCGCTGGAGCGCCTGCGCGAAGGCGATGCCAAATTCAATCTCCCACTCGGCGATGCGCATTGCCCGCAGGGCCAACCCGTCAAAGCGTTCTTCTGGCTGGTCCCGGAGGAAGTCGGCAGCGTTGCAGTCACGCCCTTGTCCGGCGCCGAAAAATTCACCGTCTTGCGCAACAACATCTATCGGCCAGAATATCTGCGCCCGTTGGGCCTGGAGGTCGACTATCTGCAGCGCGTCGCCCATCTCGCATCAACAACTCCGGTGTTCCGGGTCTCGCGTCCTGCCACCGGGTTCGATATTGACGCTGTCACCAACACAATTCTTGCAACGGCAAGCGACATAGCGCCTCGCCATGACACTCATGAACTCACGGAAGCCAATCCATGACCAACGCCACGATCGAACCTTCAACAAAGCTCAAACAGGCTACCGGCGTGGTCGCCGCCGATATGAACGGCGAGACTGTGATGATGGACATCGAAAAGGGCGTCTATTTCGCCCTCGCCGGGACAGGAAACCAGATCTGGACCGCCTTGGAAGCGCCTGCGACACTCGGCGAGATAATCGAGCACATTCGCCTGGAATTTGACGTGACGGATGAAGACGATCTGGATCAAACAGTGACCGAATTCCTCGCCAACTTGCTGGAAAAGGGACTGGTGATCAAAGCCGACTGATACAAGCATGTTCGCCGCCATCATCATGCGCGGCTCGCGCGCCGCGCCGCAGGAACTTGCCACGGGTCAGGAATTGCTGGCGGCGCTGATGCCGTTTTCACAGGCGGATACAACCGGCGTGTGGCACGCTGACAATGCTCTGATCGCACAGGCCACTTGGCACAACACACCGGAATCGCTGCACGAAAAAGCGCCTGAAATTTGTCCCGACACCGGCCGAGTGATTGCCAGTTGGGTGCGGCTCGACAACCGGGCGGAACTATGTGCGGCGCTTGGATTGGATGAGGCTGCAACTCTCACGGACCCGCAGATCATCCTTGCCGCGCACCGCGAATGGGGCCGCGCGTGTTCGGATCGACTGGACGGCGATTTCAGCTTCGTGATCTACGATCCGAATAGCCATGAAGCCTTTTGCGCGCGCGATACGATGGGCGCGAAGCCATTCTACTATGTCCTGACCGATGCCTATTTCCTGGCGGCCACTTCCGCCGCAGCTCTGAAGATCGTCAAAAACCTCGATCTGACGCCCAACGTGCAATGGGCAGCCCTGTACGCGGCAGGTCTCAACTTTGCCCATTCCGAAAGTGCGTATGAAACAGTGCGCAAGCTGCCTTCGGCGCACGATCTGGTCGTGGGCCGGGAAGGACCTGCTGAACCGCGGAAGTATTTTGCATTCGACCTGGCCGCGCCGCATGCGACGCACCGCGATCCGGTTTGGGTGGACCGGTACCGCGCAGCATTCGACCGTGCCGTCGATGTGCGCGCGCGCAGCCAATTCCTCGTCGGGGCGGAAAGCTCGGGCGGGCTGGATTCGTCTTCCATCATCGCTCGTCTCGCAGAGGCTGTGCCCCACAGTCGAGATGATTTTCATACCTTCGCACTCGTCTGCATGGAGGACGAAACGGAGAAGCTTATGGCCGCTTCGACGATGTGCGATGTCCGCCACACGCATGTTCTCTATCGTCCGGAAATGCTGCGCATGGACGACGCGTTTGAGCGAGCGCTGACCGCTATGGGTCATCCGCCTGAGCACGGGCAGACGCTGATTTACCCGACGTTTTTTGAACAATGCCAATCGCTTGGGATCAGGACGATGCACTCCGGTTTTGGCGGCGATGAAATCGTGACGAACCATGCCCACAACATGATCGACGAATTGCATGTTCGGGGAGAACATGGCGTAGTGCTCGCCGAACTGCCTGGCACATTGCCTGCCCGAATCGTTCGCCTGGCAAAGCGAATGCGGCGCGGGCCCGACGACCCAGCAGCCTCGATGCGCCGCCTCATCGATTACAAGCTATCGATCGCCTGCCTTCGCCGGGACTTCCTGGAAGACACCGGTTTGCGCAAGCGGATCGATCACTGGGCGGTGCCAGAACGTTCTGAGTTCACATTGAACACGCTGGCAGGATTGGAAGCGGGCTTCCAATTTGCGCGTCCGGCCCGGCTGGAAAGCTCTGCCCTGTTCGCTGCGACATACGGCGTGGAGTATCGCTATCCCTTGCTCGATCGGCGGCTCATCCAGCAATTCTTTGCGACACCATCGATAGAGAAGCGCTGCCGCGATATGGGCCGGTACCTGCACCGGAGGGCGATGGTGGGCCGTATCCCGGATAGCATTGTGTGGCAGAGAACAAAGGATATGGGCGGTTTTCTAGGCGGGAAGCCCGCTCATGAAACTGCGCCAGTTCTCGCATTCGACGAACTGCCGCAAGAACTGCAGACAATCATGGATCCCCAGGCATTTGCCCAGCTTCAGAACAAACCGAGCGGTGCCGCAGACGCTACCAATGACACCGCAATGCGGACGCGCCTCTTCCTTTGGCAAGTCCGCCAACTGTCGACATGGCTTGAACGCGGTCGACGCTTGCCATAAGCATAGGGGGATCCGTGTTGACTCAACACGGGAATAGGGGTTTAGCCTGACTGAGCCATTGCGACAGGGGATTTTGATGATCGAACAGAAGAGCCAAGGGCAGGAGCGCACCAAGAAGCGCTTCGTTAAGCCAGAACTGCGCGTCCTGGACGTGAAGGGTACGAAGACTGGTCCGTTCCCGGATCCTTCGGAATTCCCGGGCATCCTGAATATGTCATGATTTGCTTGGTAGGTCGCTGATCAAGCGACCTTACCAGAGCATATATATCCGGCCCTGAGCCGGACAAAGAAAGGCCCGCCAGACGATACCGTCCGGCGGGCCTTTCTTGTTGTGCGGAAATCAGCTGCGGCTTGGGAAAGTCCCCACCAGTGCGATGATGTAGTTCACCGCTGCATAAGGCTGCATGTTGTTCACCGGCTGGTTGTTGCCGGTGTTGCCAACAACAATCGAATCCGATGCCATGCTCACTTCAGTCGCAGGAACCGGAGGCGCATAAATGTTGGCTCCCGTGGTGATGACACCCAGCAGGTTGCCCGTAGGGTTGCCGGTGGTTCCCGGCGCGCTTTCGGCCCGCATGGTCGCTGTGTGATTGTGCGAAGGCAGCTGAGTGGTGTTCAGCGTATTTGTCTCGGTCCCGCTACGCGAACCAAGCGGACGGTTGGTCAGCCCCGGGCCGTTTCCGGCGTGTACCGCTGCCCGGCCACGCAATTCTGGCAAGGCGAATGTCGTCCGGCCATCCCCGCCATAGATCGTGCCCAGGATCGAAAACAGTGCCGTGTTCTGTGCAATCGGCAGCAATTGCCCGCTGCAGAACGCCCAACCGCGCGGCGCGAAATTCCCGCCGAACATGATGATTTGTCCAATGAATGGGTCCATCTCGTAAACTCCTCCCCTCAGGTGGTTATGCGACGAGATGGACCATACGCAGGTTAAGACCTACTTGGGAAGAGACCCTGTGTGCAGATGACGTAGTTGAGCGCCTGGAATGGCGGCACGATGTTGAAGCTGGCATTGCCACCAGCGTTGCCGACCGTGACGCTGTCGGGGTGCATGGCAACCTCATCCGCAGCTACGGCGTTGGCATAAATCTTTGTCGCGCCGGTTATCACGCCAAGCAGCCGGCCCGTCGGATCGCCCGAAGTTCCGGAATTGCTTTCTGCGTGCATCGTCGCGACGTGGTTGTGCGAGGGAAGTTCTGCCTGCGTTAGTGTCACATTCTGCCGACCGCCAGATTGTCCCAGAACGTTTGGTTGCAGTCCGGGGCCACTGCCCTGGCCGACTAAAACCCGCCCGCGCAAATCCGGCAAACCGAAAGTCGTCCGGCCGTCGCCGCCATAGTTGGTGCCGAGCAGTGAGAACAATGCGGAATTCGAGCTGATCGCAATCAATTGCCCATGACAAAACGCCCAACCTCTTGGTGCAAAATTGCCCGCAAAACCGATAACCTGCGCGAGATAACCTTCCATATTGTGCCTGTCCTTGTTCTTTTTGAAAGCGGACTATCCGCTTTTTACAGCAGTGTTCGGAGACAGGCGACCCGATTTTTGTTTTGGAAGCCCCCGCTATATTTAGAGCCTATACGAATCCACTAGTGCTGACAAAAGGAATATTGACCGGCAGAGACAATTGACGTTCTTCTATGAAATGCCTGACGCGGCCTCTGCGTTGGCTTTTGGGATGAAAGCGGGACACATGAACGTCCACTCAAACAAGCAATCGCACTCCGCCCTTCATCCAGTATCTTCGATAAATGAACCAGCCTGTCCACATCACCGCATATAACCCTAAGGCGGCAAAGATCGCCGGGCGCGGATCCTCTAAAGTGCTGACCGAACCTGCATAGGCGGCGATCCCCATATAGGGCAAAGATCCCACCACCCAGAACATAGCAAAGCGCGGCAATGGCATGCGCGTCATCCCAGCCATGCAGGCAGTCACTTCGGGCAGGATTGGAGCGGCGCGAGACAGCATGATCATGCCGGGCCCGTGCGAGGTGAAGGCACCGCGCATCTCGGCGCGCTCATCCTCATCTCGGATCACTTTGGCAAGCGCGCCTTCGCCCCAGCGCCCGCAAATCGCATAGCCGCCAAATGCAGCAATGGCTGAACCTGTCATAGCAGCGGCGAAACCCATCTCAAATCCGAGGAAGTAGCTGCCGAGGATGACAATGGTGAGTGTCGGCACAGCGACGAAAAGGTCGATGGCGAGAAGGCCTACCACCACCGCAACCACCGTGAGCGCGGAGAGAGTGCTTGCGATCTCCAGCCAGTCTCGCACATTGTCCTCGTTCAAGATGCCGAGCACGCGACCAAGAATGAAAGTGGACGCGAAGATCGCGGCGATGGTCACCATAACCTTGAGCAGAGTTTTCATGAGTCACCTTTTTGCATGATTGCGTTGGCAATTGAGGGAGAGAGACGGTTGATGACGCGAAGCAATCTGGCTTTGCCGATGTCATTGTCGGGCGTACCGCGTTCGATCCCGCGAATGATCTGACCCGCAACCTCTTGCGACGAGAGCTTGCCGTTTCCGCGCCCAGCAGTCATCGGCGTGTCGACCAGTGGCAGGAAGGCTTGCTGAACCCGTATGTTGGTCCCGCCCAATTGCGCTCGCAGACCGCGAGAGAGATTATCGAGCCCGCCTTTGGTCGCGCAGTAAACCGCCGACTCTTTCTTGGGCACGAGACCCAGGCCCGAATTGACGTTGAGGATGAAACTCTCAGGTCGTCTGCGCAGGCTACCGAGCAAACCGTGGATCAGCTGAGCTGGGCTGGTGAGATTGACCGCAATTTCTGTCGCGATGCTGGCGGGGTCAAAATCAATGTCGGTGAACTTGGGCAGGAATTGCACGGCTGCGCAATTGATCAGTCCATCGATCCCATCAGGAAAAGATTGGGTGATCGCTTCGATAGCCAGCTCAACGCTCACCTCATCGGCCAGATTTGTCGCGATATGGACAAATCCAGGCAACAATCGCACGACATCCTCTGGCGGAGCGCGGCGCGAAAGGTTGATGATAGTGTTGGACGCGCCGAGCGCGTTCAAAAGATCGAGGCCAACTCCAGAACTGGCTCCCGTCAGGACAATGGTTTTGTTTTCAAGCTTCATGGCACTAGGATATTGCCGAGGTGCAACGCGCCGTAATTAACCGAGGTTCATTTGTCGCAATTTCAAGAACTTGTGGTCCGGAACGGGCGCCACATCACATTGAAAATGGGCGACCATGCCTTCATGCAGGGGGACAATGATTCGAATGTCTACTTCGTCAAATCGGGCCTGCTAAAGGCGTATTACGTTCGCGCCGATGGCAAAGAGCACATCAAGTCCTTCCTCGCCGAAGGTTCGATAATTGGCAGCATGGTGGCTTTGGTCGACGGAGATCCGTGCACCTTTAGCCTCGTTGCCAGCGAGCCCACTTTGGTGATTGCATTGCCTTACAAAGTGTTGGCGGACGCCGCACAAAACGACATTGCGCTAGCCAATGCGCTGGTCGGGTTTCTCTCAACCTATGGCAAGCGCAAGGAGCAGCGCGAATACCAATTGCTGAGCCTTTCAGCAGAAGATCGTTATGCCGTGATGATCGAAACCATGCCTGAGATTGCAGAGCGGGTGAGCCAGGGAGATCTTGCCGCGTATATAGGCATCACACCCCAGGCGCTCAGCCGGATCAAACGGCGTTTGACTCAGTAAATGACTGATCTGCTGCCTTTGACCAGCGATTGGGCCGAAAGCCGAAAATCTGCCCCGACCCAGTGCCTGCCGATTGCGACGGTCATTTTCGCAACAGAACCCGCTACCAGCCGGTGCCGCTTTCACAGCAAGCCTCTATTTTCTCTACTGAAGGTGCTGGTGCCGCTTAGAGGATTCGAACCTCTGACCCCATCATTACGAATGATGTGCTCTACCAACTGAGCTAAAGCGGCACTCTTGGGCGCAGGGATCGTCCGCCGCGCGAATTCAAAAAGTGGAGGCCCGAGCCGGAATCGAACCGGCGTGCAAGGATTTGCAGTCCTCTGCGTAACCACTCCGCCATCGGGCCGAGCCGCCCCATTACAGGGCGGAAGCGGCGCACTAGCGATTCGCCGCCGCAAAGGCAATGCGGCAATCGCTGCCTGCTGCCTCAAGTAACGATAATCTGGAACCCTTCGCAAAAGCGCTAGCTTACGCAACGTCAGTCTGGACCACTGCGGATCGGATGGGCAGAGCACTCCCATGACGATAGCAAGCCTACTCGAACCGGTGACCGGTCAGCCCGGTCCCGCCCGTCTCGATCATGCCAGCAACTGGATGCAAGGACGCACTCTGTATGGCGGCGCTTCGGCGCTCGTGGCCTACACAATGGCGACCCGAGCCTTCAGCGACTTGCCGCCGCTGCGCGCTGCCCAGATCGGCTTCGTTGCGCCGGTCGGAGAAGAGATCGAGCTTTCCGCCGAGATCGTCCGGCAAGGCCGCAACGTCACCCAAATCCGCAGCGAAATCCTGTCCGAAGGCAAGGTTGCGCTCACCGCATTCTGGCTGTTCGGAACCGCGCGCGATGCCAATGCCGAGCGTACCGCCGATGCGCCGGAGAGCTGGCCGGGCGGCCCGGAGGAGAACGCCGCCGCAATGGGCGGGCAAGGCCCCTCCTTCATTCAGAACAACTTCGACATCCGGTTCGGTCAGGCGAAGGACGAGGATCACGGCGCGACCATTCGCCGTTGGGCACGCCTGACCGAGGATCACTCGCTCGACCCGGTCAGCAAGCTGGTTCTGATGGGCGATGTCATGCCGCCGGGCGCGATGCGCATCATGCAGCGCATGGGCCCGATCAGTTCGATCAACTGGTCGTTCAACGTGCTCGACCCGGACACCCAATCCGAAGGTGGCTGGTATCTCGCCGAGAATGCGAGTCAGCACGCCGATGCAGGCTATTCTTCGGAACGCTTACGGATGTGGGACCGCGAAGGCCGCCAAGTGCTTGACGGCCTGCAATGTGTGGCGGTTTTTGGTTGAAGAGGGGCCTCGCCCTGCCTCCCCACCCGGCCACCGATTGTACCACCAGGCTTTGGTGGCCGGGTGGGGAGGCGGGGCGGGAGGCCTCGCGCTAAATCAAACGTCCTCGAATTTCGGCGCGCGTTTCTGCATGCCAGCCATAACCGCTTCGACCTGATTCCGGGTGCGCATAATCGCGTGCTGCTCAATGCTTTCTTCGAGCAGAATGGCATCGGTGCCGCGTTCGAGCATGCCGGCTTGAAGACGCTTTGCCGCGCGGATTGCATGAGGGTTCCGATTGGCGATCTCGCTGGCAATCATGGTCGCCCGCGCGTGAGGTTCGGAATCGACATGCGTTGCCAGCCCAAGACCCTGAGCATCCGCGCCGCTGAATTCGCGATTGGTGTAAATCAGTTCACGCAGCACATCGTCGCGCACCAGCCCGCGCCACAGTGCGTAGCCGCCCATATCGGGGACCAGCCCCCATTTGAGTTCCATGATAGCCATACGGGTTTCTGGATGGACCACGCGAATATCGGCGCCGCTGGCGATCTGAAGGCCGCCGCCGAAGCAAACACCGTGCACCGCTGCGATCACTGGCACGGGCAGCTTGCGCCAGAGCATGGCTACCTGCTGGAACTTGTTCGAGTTGCCATATGTGCGTTCAGTTAGCTCAGGCTCATCGGGGCTGGGCGTACGGCTAAAGCTGGCAGTATCAAGCCCGGCGCAAAACGCCCGTCCCTCACCCGAAAGTACAACAGCACGAAGCCCTTCCATCTTGTGCAACGCGCTGCCCGCTTCGATGATCCGCTCGAACATTTCCGGATCAAGTGCATTCATCTTGTCCCCGCGCGTCATGCGCACCTGCGCGACGCCGTCCGCGTTCATATCTATCGAAATTCTGTCATTGGCCTGCATGGGCTCGGTCATCCTCGAATTCTGTTCAATTCTAGTGCCTGTGAGCGTGACCGATGCTTTTCGGCAAGTCCAGACGGAATTGTGGTGAGGCCTTTCCGCTCATTGGCAGTTCCGCTCGCGATTGAAAGTTAGTCGGGCGCCTTGCCGCCAAATGCGAACGCGCCTGGCCCCAAAGGTGTGTCGAGAAAGTATCCTCCATCCGGATGGGTCGCCAGTATCTTCGCAAGGCCAAATGACGCCAACTTCGCCCGCACCCGGGCGACATGCACGGCCACGCTGTTCGTCTCTGGCTCAATTGTGATCCGCCACACATCCGCGAGCAGCTGCTGCTTCGTCATCACTTGGCCGGGCTGTTCAGCCAAACGCCAGAGCAGCTCAAATTCGCGCGGGTGCAACGCGAGCCACTTATCCTCCACACGGCCGTCGCGATGAAACAGGTCAAGCGTTACGTCACCCGCTTCCCTGAAACGCGGGATCAGCGTGTCGCCATCGGGAAAGATGCTGTAGGCTGCTGTTGGATTCACAGGTCCCCTCCTGCGCGCATCGAATAAACAGCGCTTTCTGTGAAAATGAGATGATCGAGCAACTCGATATCCAGGGCCAAGGCGACAGCGGCCAGCCTGCGCGTTGCGTCGACGTCGATCTTGCTCGGGCGGCAGTCGCCGGAAGGATGGTTATGCGCCACGATTATGCCTGTTGCTCCAACTGTCAGCGCTCGGCCGAACAGATCGCGCATCCGCAATGAGAGAGCAGCGGCCTGTCCTTGGCCCATCGGTTCGTCAGCCAGATAAGCGCGCTCTGAATTGACGAAAATCGCGTGAAACCGCTCCATGTGACCAGGACCTTCCACGACCATATTGCGGAGGTAATCGATCATCGCCGCAATCCTCGTTTCTCGAGGATCGCTGCGCCTTTCCTGCGCGCGGATTTGAGTCATGATCATCGCTCATCCTTCTTGGCAAACAAATCATATTCAAAGACAGCCGCCAGCCGTGCTCGCAACGGATTGGCAGCGATGCGGTCGGTCCACTGCGGGGGTATTCGCCAATCTCGATAAGCCCCATATTTCCGTTTGCGCAGAATGTGCCGGGTCAGACCGATTCCAAGGAAAATCAGCAGCAACCAGCCAGGCGCTAGGACCATGGCGTTAAAGGTGACAGGTGATACCGCCTCAAACATGCTGCGAACAAAATGAACGGTCACGGCAAGAACCTGCATGCCGGCAATGAACAGCGTGTAGTTGCGGTTGGCGTACAGAGCGATACCGGTCAGCATCAGACCGGCGCAGACGTCAATCGTGATGGGGAACGGGTAGATATCGGCAAGTGCCGGACCTGCCTCAACCACAGAATCATACGCCCAGTCGCCCAACTGAAAGACGACCAACCAAGTCAGGGCAACCGCGCGCTCTGGCCCGCCTCCCAGGACAAGCGCGGCAAGACACAAAGTCACAGCCAGGATGTCCTGTGCTACAATGCGATATTCGGAGGCGAGCAGCTCTAACATCAGCCTTTCATCCAATCAGGACGGCGTGTTTACTGGCATCAGCTCGGGCAGATCTACTAACGCCGATGACATATCGGTCGATGCCGATTTGACGTTTGTAAAACTCAATCATTGGAGCAACTGCGAGCGCTTGGGTTCCGCGAACTGGCGTGCGGACGGATTGAGGTTTGCGATCGTGCGGTCGGTCACAATTGAACTCCCGCCTCATCCTCGCTCGTCAGGAGAAGCCTTGTTCGTCTGTGGGGACGGCGGCACGGCCTTCCAATGCTTCGCTGATCGAGACCGCGGCAGTGACCAGCAGGACGACCGCGGCAAGGATACCGAACGCGATTACGATGATCGCGCCCAGACGAAACAAGGCAGCGTGCTCGCCATCGAGCACCCCAGGTACGACCCTTGGCTCGCCAGGACGCAGCCAGGGCGCCTGTTCAAGCAGCGGCAAAACGTCGCTCATCACGAGTTCGCCTTGGTCGACTTGAGCACCATTAGTGCCACCAGCGCCGCCCGAAGGAACCTGAGAATTGCTGTATGCAGGTTCACTAAAGCCCTTAGGCGAATCCGCAGGTGATTGATTTTCTTCCGTTTTCCCATTCTCTTGGGCTTTAGGTTCCGTGCTCTTGGCCGGCCTGCTCGCCCGGTAGAGTTCAACCAGATCGCCGAGACTGCCAGCCCCATAGATATCCTTAAGGGCCCGAATGTGCTGGTTGATTCGGGTTTCGGACACGCCAAGTTCCTGCGCGATGACCTTGATGGGCACGCGCCGATCGATTCTTTCCATCACGGCGCCCTGACGTTCAGTCAGTTTGCGCGGCGTGGCGGGCGGCATCTCTTCCTCCTAGTCAAAACGGGTTGCCAAAGTCAGTTAACGTTTAATGTCCAATATGGCTCCGAAAACTTATCTGCAGGCTGCCGGACACCTGATTCAAGATCATGCGGCCGAACTATTGATGCCAAGAGAGGAAAGGTAACGCTTTACATTGCGCGCGGCTTGTCTGAGCCGTTGCTCATTCTCGACCATCGCGATCCGGACAAAGCCTTCGCCTTCCTCCCCGTAACCAACCCCTGGTGCGACCGCGACTTGCGCCTCGGTCAGCAATTGTTTCGAGAATTCAAGACTTCCCATGCTCGCCAGTGCCGGCGGCAGCGGAGCCCATGCGAACATCGAGGCCGCTGGTGAAGGGATGTCCCAGCCAGCGCGGCCGAATGCCTCGACCATGACATCGCGGCGTTTGCGGTACAGTTCACGGTTCTTCTCGACGATATCCTGCGGGCCGTTGAGCGCTGCACAGGCGGCCGCCTGAATGGGAGTGAAAGCTCCGTAATCGAGGTAGGATTTCACCCGCGTCATGGCTGCAATCAGCTTCTTGTTCCCGACAGCAAAGCCCATTCGCCACCCTGCCATCGAGTAGGTCTTGCTCATGCTGGTGAACTCGACCGCGATATCTTTGGCACCTTTGACCTGCATGATCGAAGGCGTCGGATTGCCGTCGTAATAAAGTTCGGAATAGGCAAGGTCGGACAGCAACCACACCTTGTTCTCTTTCGCCCACGCGACCAAACGCTCATAGAAGGCGAGATCGACAGTCTCGGCAGTCGGGTTGGACGGATAGCTCACAACCAGCACACTGGGGCGCGGCACCGTAAAGTTCATCGCGCTTTCGAGCGATTGCCAATACCGCTCGTCCGGCGTCGTGGGGACCGAGCGAATTGTTGCCCCAGCGATGATAAAGCCAAACGTGTGGATGGGATAAGACGGATTGGGCGCGAGAATTACGTCACCGGGTGCAGTAATCGCGTTGGCGAGGCTGGCGAGACCCTCTTTCGAGCCCATCGTCACCACCACTTCGGTTTCAGGATCGAGATCGACCCCAAACCGGCGCGCGTAATAATTGGCCTGGGCACGGCGCAGGCCGGGGATGCCTTTCGACTGCGAATAGCCGTGAGCATCCGGTTTACTTGCCACCTCGCACAATTTGTCGATCACGTGCTGCGGTGGGGGCTGATCGGGATTGCCCATCCCGAGATCGATGATGTCCTGACCCGCCTGACGCGCCGCATGACGCATCGAGTTTACCTCGGCGATCACATACGGCGGAAGCCGCTTCATGCGGTAAAACTGGTCATTCATTGCGATCTACACCCTTGTTCGCGCAATCAAGATGATTGACGGCGCAATGATCAGTCTAAGGCAATGTGGGTCGATGTGGGAAGGCGTTTTCGCTAAGCTTCCGTGGACTCGTTGTTTATAGCGGTCGAAATCGACTGGAAATCAGGCCGATGTCAGGTCGGGATCAGGCCAAAATCAGGAAAGTGAGAGCCGCCGTGCCCCAGAAAAATGACGGATCTGCGTTCGATGCGACCGAGCCGTTTCGCGCGTTTTTCGATATGCAGGGTGAAACCATGCGGGAAATGTTCACGCAGGCGATGGCCGGAAAGATGCCCGACATGGCTTCTGCCAGCGGCAGCGAAGAATCAGCCGGTGCCAGTTCTCTGCCGGGGGCACTCAACCCGGCAGACATGGCCGAATGGGCCAAAGCCAGCACTGAAATGCAAAAGATGTGGCTGGAGTTCGTGACGCATCAGGCGGGCCAGGCAGCGGCCAAGGCAACGGATGGGGCCAACCTGATGGATCCCGCGCAGTGGCTTACAATCTCCAAAGGCATGCTGAAGCAGCTACCGGGTGCCACATTCGAAGGCACGACCAAGCTGGCGCAGGATTCCATGCATCTATGGCAGGGCGTGCTGAGCCGCTTCGTCGCGTCGGCTGCTACCGGCGGAGCAGATGAAAGCGATCCGGCTGCCGCTCTGCCGCACAAGGACCGCCGCTTTGCCGATCCCGCCTGGAGTGAGCATCCGGCATTCGCCCTGCTCCACCAGACCTATCTGATGCTGACCGAGTATTTCCAGCAATCTGTGAAGGCGATGGGCGGCCTCGACAATGAAAAGCGCAAGCAGCTGCAATTCGCGGTCAGCGCGTTGTCGGAAGCCATGAGCCCGGCGAATTTCCTTCTGACCAACCCGGTGGTGATGAAGCGCACCATCGATACGCGCGGGCAAAACCTGGTGCGCGGCATGCGGCACCTGATCAACGATCTGAAGCGCGGGCAATTGACCCACACCGATACCAATGCCTTCACGCTGGGCGAAAACCTGGCCGCGACGCCGGGCAAGGTGGTGCACGAGACACCGCTCTATCAGCTGGTGCAATACTCGCCGTCGACCAAGGACGTGTACGAAGTGCCGCTGGTGATCTTCCCACCATGGATCAACCGCTTCTACATTCTCGACCTGACGCCAAAGAAGAGCTTCATCAAATGGGCGGTCGATCAGGGGATCACAGTGTTCGTGGTCAGCTGGAAATCCGCCGACGAAACGCTCGCCGACGTGGTGTGGGACGACTACATTCGCGGGCAGATCGAAGCAATCGACACGGTCCGGGACCGGCTGAAAGTACCGAGCGCCCACACCATCGGCTATTGTGTGGCGGGCACCACGCTCGCGGCAACCCTGGCCATCCTTGCCCGGAGGGGTGAGGCGGACAAGGTCAAATCAGCGACCTTCTTCACCGCGCAGGTGGATTTCGAAAAGAGCGGCGAACTCAAACATTTCATCGAAGACAGCCATATCGAGATGATCGGGCAGCTTTCGCCCAAGGGCTATCTCGATGGGCGCTATCTGGCCGCGACATTCAACGCACTGCGCGGCAAGGACCTGATCTGGAATTACGTCGTCAACAATTACCTGCTCGGCGAAGACTATCCCGCGTTCGACCTGCTCCACTGGAACGGCGATGTCACCAACCTGCCGGCCAAGTGGCACAATGATTACCTGCGCGATCTCTACCGCGACAACAAATTGGTCGTGCCGGACGAGATGTCCGCCGACGGCACGAAGATTGACTTGGCCAAGGTTGAAGCCCCGTGCTTCATCCAAGCGGGCCGCGAAGATCACATTGCGCCTGCGGAAAGCGTATGGCGCGCGACGCAGCACTTCTCTGGCCCCGTCGAATTCCTGCTGGCCGGTTCGGGCCACATTGCAGGCGTGGTCAATCCTCCTGTCGCCAACAAATACCAATATTGGGTCGGCGACAGCGATGCGCCTTCTCTGAGCGCCTATATAGAAAGCGCCGAAGAACATCCGGGCAGCTGGTGGCCGCACTGGCTGGCTTGGCTGGAAGGGCAGGACAATACCCGCGTCCCGGCCACTGGAAAACGCAAGCCCGGAGGGCGCGGCGACACGGTCATAGAGGACGCCCCAGGACGCTATGTGAAAACGCGTTAGCGGCGATTTGCGCGAACAGAATTTTTCGAAAATCGCCGCTACTGCGCAAGTTTTCGGTGAATTATCCTGATTTTCCAATCGCTTCACGCATCAATTGTGCAGTGCACAAAAACCTTGACTTCGCATCTGCAATCGCTATTTTGTGCAGTGCAACATGAAGCGAGGATTTTATGGCTGACGCCAACACTCAATCGAAGATCGATGCTGCCGCAGAGAAAGCATACGAAGAAGCTGCTGCCAAAAAGGCGAGCGCTGAGAAAGTAGCTGAAGCGGTCGCAGTCGATGCGCCCAAGCCCGCCCCAAAGGTCGCGGCTGTCAAGAAAGCTGTCGCTGCTCCGGCCAAGAAGCCTGCTGCGAAGAAAGCCCCGGTCGCGAAGAAAGTCGCTGCAAAGCCAGCAGTCAAGAAAGCGCCCGCGAAGAAGGCTCCGGCAAAGACCGCTGCCAAGAAAACCCCAGCACGCAAGCCTGCTGCAAAGAAGGCCGTCGCCGCGAAAACCAAGACCGCTCTAAAGAAGGCGGCTCCGAAAACCACAACTGCAACCAACCCAGTTACCAAGCTTAAGGACACTATCATGGCCACTGCTGAAAAAACCGACATCACCGCATCCGCCAAGGAAATGGCTGCCGACGTGCAAGAGCGCGTGAAGACTGCCTACGCCAAGGGCGGCGAGTTCGCTGGCGAACTGGGCGACTTCAACAAAGCCAACGTCGAAGCTGTCGTTGAAAGCGGCAAGATCTTCTTCGCCGGCGCCCAGGAGCTCGTGAAGGGTGACATCGAAACCGGCAAGACTGTCGTTGAGACCGTCACCGAAGACGCCAAGAAGATGACCGCCGTTAAGTCGCCGTCCGAACTCATGCAGTTCCAGGGCGAACTCGCACGTCGCAACTTCGACGCCGTCGTTTCGTTCGGCTCGCAGCGCACCGAAGCGCTGGTGAAGCTCTACAACGACGCTTTCGCTCCGATTTCGAACCGCGTTAGCGTTGCTGCCGAGAAGATCTCGAAAGCTGCCTAACCTACCAAGTTTCTAAGCCGGGCCTCTCCTCTCTCTCCCAAACCCGGTTTACGAAAGCGCGCCGTTCAGGCGCATGGGCCGGATGGACCGAATGGGTCCGTCCGGCCCTTTGCTTTTCGCCAAATATTCTCCCGCGTTGGAGAATCCTTGCGAATGCCCAAACGAATCCCATAATGGAGAGCCGATGCTCGCCCCTTCTCCTTCTTTTGCGGAATACGCAGCCCTGCCTGAGCTGGCCCAGCCTGAACTGGACCAGCCTGTTGCGGCGGACGATGGGGATTCCGACAAAGATGGCGGTAGCGACAGCGAAACCGGCGTAGCGACCAAGACCCGGACCAAGCCGAAGAAGCCGAGCCAGTACAAAGTGCTGATGCTCAATGACGATTACACGCCGATGGAATTCGTGGTGATGGTGCTAAAGCGCTTCTTCAGCATGGATCTGGAACAGGCCACACGTGTGATGCTGCACGTCCATCAAAAGGGCGTCGGCGTGTGCGGTATCTTCCCCTACGAAGTCGCCGAGACCAAGGTGAACCAGGTGATGGACTTCGCCCGGCAGAACCAGCACCCGCTGCAATGCACGCTTGAAAAGGCGTGAGCCTATTCGGCGGTCATCCGGAACCCGATCCGGTCGGCCTCGGTCAGGAAAGCGTGTGGGATTACCCTCGCCCCGCCATTGCCGAACCCACCGAGCGGCGCATCCAGATTGTCCATAACAGCGTCGAACTGGTCGATAGCCGATCCGCCTACCGCACGCTCGAAACCAGCCATCCGCCGACCTACTACATCCCGCAATCCGACATCGCGATGGAGCACCTGCAACCGAACCCGCGCCGCACGATGTGCGAATGGAAGGGGCAGGCGAATTACTGGGACATTGTAATCGGAGACACGCGGCTGGAGGCAGTCGCGTGGTCCTATCCCAGCCCGACACCCGGCTTTGCGCCCATCAAGGACTACCTCGCATTCTACCCCGATCCGCTCGACCGATGCATGGTCGATGGCGAGGTCATCACACCGCAGCCGGGCAGCTTTTACGGCGGCTGGATCAGCCAGTACGAAGCCGGTCCGTTCAAGGGCATTCCCGGCAGCCGCTACTGGTAGCGGAAGTCCAAGTTCAGCACTGGTCAACAGGCGCTCGCACATCACCCCATGACCGCGCCGGAATTTCGCGCTAAGGCGCGACCTGCAACTGCGAGAACTAAGGCAACGTACCGAAGTGTTCAGCTTCATCCCCAGCGTCGACCGGTACATTTTCCGGCTGGTGATATTCCCGATGATCGGGGTGTTCGCGCTCGCCGCCTCGCTGTTGCTGCTCGACAAGATGCTGCGGCTGTTCGATTTCGTCGCGGTGGAAGGCGGCCCGGTTGGCGTCGTCTTCAAGATGCTCGGCGCGCTCATTCCGGAATATGCCAGCCTCGCCATCCCGCTTGGCCTACTGCTTGGCGTCCTGCTGGCCTTCCGCCGATTGGCAACGTCGAGCGAGCTCGATGTGATGCGCGCGGTTGGCCTGTCCTATTGGCGCTTGCTGCGTGTACCCTACGCAATCGCAATCATCCTGATGGGCGTGAACATCGCTTTGGTGTTCTACATCCAGCCGGTCAGTCGTTACTATTACGAGCAGATGGAATACGAGCTGCGTTCCGGCGCGCTTGGAGCGTCGATCAAGGTTGGCGAATTCACCACCCTGGCAGACCGCATGGCGCTTCGGATCGAGGAAAGCGAAGACGATGGTCGCCGCCTGATCGGCATTTTCGCCCGTGTCGCCAATGAACGTGATCAGGTGCTATCGATCAGCGCGCGCGAAGGCGCCTTTCTGGCCACCAGCGATGATCCCGATACCATCATCCTGCGCCTGACCGACGGGACCATCGTGCAAGACACCGGCAGCAAGACCCCGCGCGTGCTCTCCTTCAGCCGTCACGACTTGCCGATCGACTTGCCTGCAATCGAGGAGTTCCGCGCCCGCGGCGACGCGACCCGCGAGTATATCCTGCCCGAATTGCTCCGCATCGGCTGGAGCGAAGAAAGTCAGGTCGAGCAGCGCGATGCGAGCCAGGCGACCTTCAATTTCCGATTGGTCGAGATTGTGATGATGCTGCTGATGCCGTTGCTCGCGCTTTCGCTTGCGATACCGCCCAAACGATCGACCAGCGCGCTCGGCGTATTTGTCTCGATTGTGATGGTGGTTTCGTATCACAAGGTGAACCAATACGGCGAAGACATCGCCTCGCTTGGGCGGGTCGACCCAATCATTGCGCTATGGGGGCCGTTCTTCATCTTCGCGAGCCTGATCTTGTGGATGTATTACCGCGTGGCGCATGTGCCCGGCGGGCAGCCAATCGGCGCGCTGGAAACGGTGTTCGCCAAGATCAGCAAACGCATCGGAAAGCTGTTTTCGCGCAATGGCGCGCGCCCAAAAACACCACCACTGCGTGACACGCAAATGGCACCGGCAGAATAGGCCCGGCACCCGCTTCCCATGCAGCTCGACTTTTTCCCTTCACGCACCCTGACCACGTATCTGGCCAAGATGTTCATCGTCCGCATTTTTGCGGTGCTGGTGATGCTGGTGCTGGTGCTGATGGCGCTCGACTTGCTCGGGTCGACCGGCAAGATCCTGGAGCCTGAAGGCAACGGACAGGCCGAGCTGATCAAGTATGCCAGCCTGCGAATACCGCAGTTAATTGCGAGGTTCCTGCCCTATTCGGTGCTGCTGGCGACGCTGATCACACTCGTGACGCTCAACCAGAACAGCGAAGTGGTGGCGATGAAAGCGGCAGGGCTTTCGGCGCATCAGGTGCTTGCGCCGCTTCTGCTTACCGCTGGTGTAGTCGCCCTAGTCAGCTTTGCCTTTAATGAGCGGCTCGTGACGCGCGCCAATGCAACGCTGAAGGCCTGGGAAGCAGCCGATTACGGCACAATCCCAGAAGAAACCGGGGTGCGCGCCAATGTCTATCTGACCGACGGCTCCAACATTCTGACCGCATCCTCTCTGGTGGGAACGGGCGAGGGAATCGAGCTCGACGATGTCACGTGGTACGAGCGCGCGCCGGGCGGGATCATCAGCAAGCAGATCCGTGCTACCGGCGCGACCTATGCTGGCCCCGGATGGGCGCTCGCAAACCCGGTCCGCTTCGATGTCGGCAGCGCGGAAACCGAGGAGGTCGAAGGGCTGATCGTCGGCGAAAGTCTGACACCCGAGCAGATCGACCTGCAATCGATCGACCCCGACGCGCAGTCGTTCTTTGAGTTATCGGAGACAATCGACGCCTTCGAAGCGGCAGGCCGGCGCACCACTGAAATGCGCGCCAAATGGTGGCACCGGATATCCGGGCCGTTGTCGGCGTTTCTGATGCCCTTACTCGGTTCAATCGCAGCGTTCGGCCTCGCCCGTTCGGGACAGCTGTTTGTCCGAGCGATCATCGGCATGGCACTGGGGTTTGCGTATTTTGTGGTCGACAATGCCGCGCTGGCGATGGGAAGTTTCGGCGGATATCCGCCCTTCCTCGCCGCATGGGCGCCGTTCTTCCTGTTCTTGCTGGTGGGTGAAACGGTCCTCATCCGCACCGAAGAGTGAGCGAGTTTACGATCCGCCTTGCGCGGCCCGGAGACGCAGCGGACTTTTTCAGGGTCGAAGACGACGCGGCGGAACTGCTGCGGAGCGAGCCTTTGCTTGAAGGCATCCCGATCCCGCCCACAACCACCGCAGATCATCATGCCAAAGTGATCGCGATGCGCCGCTCGCTGACTGCGCTGGTTGGGGACGAGATCGTCGGCTTCGCCGAATCCGGTCAGGTCGGGCGGGAATTGCACTTGCACGAAATGAGCGTCGCACGCGCACATCAGGGGCGCGGGATCGGTATGACTCTGCTCCGGGCACTCAAGATAGATGCGCGCAATTCAGGTTTCAGAGCGATCACGCTCAACACCTTTCGCGACGTGCCATGGAACGCACCGTTCTACGCCAGGCACGGCTTTGTCGAAGTGACAGAGTTTGAAGGCCGGCCCCATCTCGCTCAATCGCTCGCCAGTGCCGTCGAACTAGGCATACCGGCCGAAACCCGCTGCGCGATGATCTGCTTTCTGGATCAGGCCTCGTAGGGCGTTTTGCGCGTTAGCCAACACGCGCTATGATACGGGAGAAACCCTAGGAGACCCCCGCCATGAACCGTTTCGCGCTGACTGGAGCACTTGCACTGGGGCTGACCCTGGCGGCCTGCAATAATGAGCCTGAGGAAGAGACTGGCTCCAGCGACGACAGTGTCGCGCCGGCGGAAAACGACACAGTCGATGGCGACGAAATCGTCGGCGAAGGACCGAGCGACGATGCAACGCCCTATGCCGGGACGACGGGCGGCTCGAATGCGAGTTCCGGCGGAAGTTCGGGAAGCGGCACTGGCGCTGTTTCGAGCGGCAATAGTGGCAACGCTGGTGGAGGGTCGAGAGCGATACCCGGAACGGGCGGCAAAGATGGTGTCGTAAGCGGGTCGAGCGGTGGAACGGCTAGCACCATGACCAAAGGCGGAAGCGACAATGTTGGCACTCGCCCGCCCAAAGGTTCGAAATTGCAAAAGGCCGATCCGCGCTAGGACCGGCGCAAGGCGTCAACGGCGCGTCAGCCGCGCATCATCGTGCTGCGAGCAATGCGTCCGACCAGCGGCAGCATCCCGCCATGGTTCGCGCCTTCATAGGTCGAACCTGTACCGAGCTGCCCCGCCAGGCGCCGATGCGCCTCGGGTAGGTCGTGATACGGCATCGATGGCATCAGATGGTGGAGAGCGTGATAGCGCAGTCCAACCGGCGCCCATATCTCCGCAGCGACACCCGGCGGCGGCACGTTGACGCTGTCGAGATATTGCGCGGTCACCGTCATCGGCTCGCCTTCATTCTCCCAAAGGTGCGCGACAAGAGTGCGCAGCTGGTTGAGCGTCGCGGTGAGCGAAAGGATCGCAAGCGCCACCAGCAAAGGTTTCCAGCCCAGAACCTGAGTGCTGCCCAGCAAAGTCCATGACCACACGAACACTCCAAACTCCTGCCATGCGACCCGTTTCCTGAAGTCGCCTTCTGGTGGCTTGCGGCGAAAATCAGGGTTGATGGAAAGCGACGAGGCGCGCTCCCAGATCAAACGGCGCACGGCCGGGATCACCGCGCCAAGTGGCACAAGGATCGCCGCGCGGATCATCAACCCAATCGGTGCGAGCAAGGCCACCAACACGAAGGCGGGCAGGCTCCACGGTTTCATCAGCGCCAGCGGAAGGTATTCCGGGTCTTCGATCGTGCCATATTGCGTGCGCTTGTGATGGATCACATGAACGCCTTCATACATGAAGCTGGGCGTGAGCAGGGGGATGCCGACCAACAGGTTCCAGCCCGTGCGGAAGCCCGGCAGCGCGTCCTTCTTGATATGCGTCAGCTCGTGGATGAACATCAGCGAGCGGTACAGCGCCAAGGCTGCGATCAATCCGGCTACGATTGCCAGTGCGATATTGTCGGCAAGGATCGCAGTGGCAATTCCGGCATAGCCCACGCCGGTCGAAATCAGCATGTCGGGCCAATAAATGCTCGGCTTGGCCTCTCCCAAATCCTTGGTCAGGTCGCGCGCCGCGCGCAGCATATCCTTGTCGTCTTCAGTCTGGAACTGCGCACGCGTCGCGGGGCCGCCTTCTCGGGCAGTCGCGGTCGCGGGATCAAGGCTGTGCTGTACGTTCATCGTGTATTTCTCGGCTGCGCCCTTACAGCAAAACGCACGGGCGAGACAAATGCGTCTTGTTGGCAAGAGTGATCGACTGGGTTGCACGTATCGCCTTGGGGCGACACACACGCATTGACATAACTCAATACGGGATAGGCAGCGTGACGGACGCGGAGATAAGTATCGAAGCAGTGAGCGGCAAGCGCGGCAGGGCGCGATTTGTCGATCTGGGGCGCGTTTTCTCCGCGCGGCTGGAGAATTTCGTCCCGCAATTGCGCGGTGAGCAGCTCGAACTGGTGAATCCCGACAAGAACCCGTTTTTTGGCCATGCGCGCGCGCAGTTCTTCATCGCGCAACGCGGCGGGAAGCAAGTCGGACGCATCTCGGCTCATATCGATGAAATGGCGCTCACCATGCCGGCCGAGCAGGGCTTCGGCCCCGGCACCGGGTTCTTCGGGTATTTCGATGCTGAAGACGACGCGGTGGCAGCGACCCTGCTGCAAACGGCCGAGAAATGGCTGCGCGACCAAGGCATGAACCGCGTCGTCGGCCCGATTTCGCTATCGGTGTGGGAAGAGCCGGGCCTGCTGGTCAGCGGGCAGGATCATCCACCCATGCTGATGATGGGGCACCATCCGGCGCATTATGCAGGCTGGATCGAAGCACGCGGGTATGAACGCGCCAAGACGCTCTATACGTACGATCTCGACATCCAGGGCGACTTCACTCCGCTGATCCAGCGCATCATCAAATCGGGAGAGCGCAACGAACGGATCAATGTTCGCCGGGTCGACAAGTCACGCTGGGACGAAGAAGCAGCAATCGTTCTTTCGATCCTGAACGATGCCTGGTCGGACAATTGGGGCTTCGTGCCCTTCACGCCGGAAGAAGTCGCCTATGCCGGCAAGAAGCTGAAACCGATAATCTTTGAAGAACTCAACATGATCGCCGAAGTCGATGGAAAGCCCGTTGCCTTCATGCTGACCTGGCCCGATATGAATGACGCGCTCGCCAAGATCGATGGCAAGCTGTTCCCGTTTGGATGGTTCCATATGCTGCGCTGGCTTAGGGGGCCGCGTGGATCGGGCATGCGCGTGCCATTGATGGGTGTGCTGAAAGAGCTGCACAATTCGCGGCTCGCCAGCCAGCTCGCTTTCATGATGATCGAATATATTCGACGCGAAGCGACCGGAAAATTCGAGGCCACGCGCGGCGAGCTGGGCTGGGTTCTCGAAGACAATCAGGGCATGCTGGCGATCGCCGATACGATCAAGAGCAAGGTCAATCGCGAATACGCGATCTACGAAAAGCCGCTCGCCTGATCGAACCGCCCCAAACCGAACAGATCAGAGTACCGCAAGAAAAAAGGCCTCCACTTGGGAAAGTGGAGGCCTTTCGGGATCGTATCACCAACCGCTTGGACGGGAGGGGGGTCTCGGCGGTGATATAGTACAAATGCACGTCTCAAAAAGCGGTTCCCGCCGTTTCAATTTTTTCTTCGAGTGCTTCAAAAGGCTCTGACCTCAGGTGGTTCTGCCACTTTGAGGAGACGACAGAGCAATCACGCGCTATGG
Organism: uncultured Erythrobacter sp.; assembly: GCF_947499705.1. NCBI lineage: Bacteria > Pseudomonadati > Pseudomonadota > Alphaproteobacteria > Sphingomonadales > Erythrobacteraceae > Erythrobacter > uncultured Erythrobacter sp. The sequence goes on from NZ_CANMPJ010000001.1 coordinate 2,628,337, forward strand.
CCGCGAATCATGGGTTTAACAGGCGCGTCCCCGCGGCGTGCGATGAATGAGGATCGCTATGAGTTTGGGCCAGCAGGTAGCCACCAACCTCCCTTTTCTACGCCGCTATGCCCGCGCGCTGACCGGCTCGCAGGCAACAGGTGATGCGTTTGTTCGCGCCACGCTTGAGGCTGCGCTGGAAGACGAAGAATTGAAGGCCTCGCTCGATGGCGGCCGGATCCCGCTTTACCGCGCTTTCAACAAGGTCTGGTCCAGCGCGTATCTCCAGATCGAAAACGAGGGCGCTGCGTCAAGCGAGCACGAACTCGGGGCGCAGGATAGCCTCGGCACGATCACACCGCTCAATCGCCAGGCGCTGCTCCTCACCACGCTAGAGGATTTTTCGGCAGCACAGGCTGCTGAAATCATGGATCTGGAGCCATCGGAAATCGAGGCGCTCGTAAGCGAAGCGGTGAGCGAGATTGATCGCGAGCAGGCAACCTCGGTGTTGATCATCGAAGACGAACCGCTGATTTCGATGCAACTTGAAGACATGGTCCAATCGCTCGGCCACGAAGTCTATGGCACTGCCGCGACCCGGACTCAGGCGCAAGAGATCGTCGCAAACGGAAACCCCGGTCTTGTGCTGGCTGACATCCAGCTCGCAGATGGATCATCGGGGCTGGACGCGGTCGATGACATTCTTGCGATTGGCAGCGTCCCGGTGATCTTCATCACGGCGTTCCCCGAACGTCTGCTGACCGGCGATCGCCCGGAGCCGACCTACCTCGTGACGAAGCCTTTCGAAGAACGCACCGTACGCGCGGCAATCAGCCAGGCGCTGTTCTTCGGATCGAGCAAACCGCTCGCGTAAACTTCAGCTGCCGGGCCGGTCCTGGCGAATCTGAAAATCGCTCAGCCGGCGGATCGGGACCCGCATGATACAACGGACGCCTTGCGGGTCGAAATCCAGCTGAACCGGCTGCTTTAGCTCGAGCGCCACGATCTTCTCGATCAGATCTGTGCCAAAACCGCGCTCGCGTGACGCGCTGACGACGGGTCCTTCCCGTTCGCACCACTCAACCTCGGCCAGTTCCTCGTCGACGAGCCTCCAGGTGACCGAAACCGATCCGCCTGCGACACTCAAAGCGCCAAACTTGGCGGCGTTGGTTCCCAACTCGTGCACGGCCAGTCCGAACGACAAAGCGTTGTTCGGGGCCAGCTCCACTGCTGGACCTTCGAGCGTCATCGCATGATCGCTGACGGCGTTGAAATGCTGGAGCTCTGCTTCGATCACCGCCCGTAGCGGAATCGTGCCCCAATCGGACCGAGTGAGCAGATCATGCGTCGCCGACAGTGCGCGGATGCGCCCATCGAGACTATCCGCAAACTCATCAAGATCGTTTGTGCGGCGGCGCGTCAAAGACATGATCGAAAGCACGTTGGCGAGAGTGTTCTTGACCCGGTGGTTCAGCTCGCGCGTCAGCGAATTTCGGATCGAATACTGCTCTTCGAAAAAGGCTAGCCGGGTCTGATCTTCCAAGGCTTGCTGGGTCTGAAGCCGCACCAGCAGCATGAGCAGGCTAGCCACGGCAATCCCGAACAGCAGCGTCACCATCGATAGCGGCGCAAGCGTCTTGATCCGGGGTGAATCGACCACCAGAAGCAGTTGGCGATTGGCAATCGTGACCAGCTGCTCCACCTGCCGCCGACCTGGATTGTCGAGGCTGCGTGAAACGAGCAGATTGTCGGTGCCAGCCTCGCCATCATAGAGCCGCACACCGAGTTCGCTGGGTTCGGCAAGGTCGATGGCGGAATCGAGAAACCGCGCCGCGTTGAACGGGCTGTAGACGAAGCCAGCCAGCTGCTGATCACTCTCGACCGCTTTGTAGACCGGCATGAAGATCAGGAAACCCGGCGCTTCATCTGCCCCTTCCTGAGCAAGCACAACGCGTCCCGACGCAGTGGGTCGGACCGTCCGGCGTGCTTCCTCCAACGCTGCGGCGCGCACGGGATCGGAATACATGTCAAATCCCAGCGCCCGGCGGTTTCGCTCGGTGTCAGGGGAGAAATAGGTGACCGGGGCAAGCGGGCTAGTAGGTGTGCCGGGATTGGGCCGCACACCTTCAAACGCATCATGGGCGGCGCGATTGCGAGCGAGATAGTCGGTAAAGTCATCAGGCTGCACAACTTCGATCCAGCCAATCCCTTCAGCGCCGCGATATTCGACATCGAGCCTTAGCTCGGCCACGAATTGGCGGAACATCTGAGGGCGCACCTCATCGAAGCTTGAGAAAAACGCCGCGCCCGCGCGAATGTAGGAGGAATAGCTGTTGCCCCGACGTTCAAGGGCCGAAGCCACTGACGTGGCGTACTCCTCAACTTGGGCGTTCTCCCGAGCTCGCGCATTGCTTTCGATCGCGAACACACTGAGAGCGGTAATCGCTGCGATGGCTAGAAAGATGGCAATGGGGACCGCGCGCGGATAGCGGACCAGCCAGCGCCGGGCGCGACTGATCGACGGAGCTTCGCTGTCCAAATTTGCGTCTTCTCTCATTGACCCCACAATCCCTGAGTGTTTGAGGGAACCGAGGAAGCGCTTGATCGTTCCCATTTTGCCCGAGTTCGATGTGTCACACTATCCGCTGGGCAACTACGACATCGAGCGACGGAGAACGGGACCAAGGGTGGTCGAAGAGGCGCATGACATCCGACAAGAAATCGACTGAGACCGCTTCAGACGGTGACCTGGCATCGAAAGATGGCCAGTCTCCCGAATGGGCGAACGGCCTGAAGCAGCTCTACGACTCGGTCGTGGACGAGCCGCTGCCCGATGCGTTCAAGGATCTTCTCGACAAGCTGGATGACGTCGATTCCGCAGACGATGCGCCAAATGCCGCCGAGGGCGGTGGCGATTCTTGATGGCGGACAAGAAAGAAATTCCCAGCCGAACGCCGAGTGAGAAGGCAGACTTCAAGCGAGAGCTTACCGAAGTCGTGCCGCATCTGCGTGCGTTTGCACGCGGGCTGTGCGGCCGTCCCGACATGGCTGACGATCTGGTGCAGGAAGCGCTACTGAAAGCGTGGGCCGCGCAAGATCGCTTCGAACCGGGCACATCCATGCGTGCATGGACATTCGTGATCCTGCGCAATGCTTATCTCACCGACATGCGCCGGAACCGGTTTCGCGGCGAATATGATGAAGGCGTGGCCGAGCGCATCCTAACGGCACCCGCAGGCCAGGAAGAACCGATCCACCTGTCGGACATGCATCGCGCTTTGCTGACATTGCCACCCGAACGGCGCGAGGCGCTGTTGCTCGTCGGCGCGGGCGGCTTCTCTTACGAAGAAGCTGCGCAGATCTGCGGCTGCGCCGTGGGCACGATCAAGAGCCGCGTGGGCCGCGCGCGGGCCACGCTGAACTCGATGCTTGCCGAAGGCGACATCCCGCAGCGTTCAATCGGCGACGATATAGCGCACCGCGCAATTCTGGAAGAGCTGGATGAAGTCGCGGCTGGCAACGGGGCGACGGCGAAGACGTAAACTAGAGTCAGGCCCCTATTCGCCGTCTGTTCCGCCGGCTCCACGATCCACTGCTGAAGTCACTGCAACATTCATCGTCACATTGGCCAGCGTACGCATGATGTCCGGCAGCATTTCAACGGCGACCAGCAGAGCGAGCGGCTCGATCGGGACGCCCATCGCGAGCGCGATCGGACCGATTGAGACCACGAAGCTGATCGAACCGGGCAGGCTCACGGAGCCGATGCTGATGATCACTGCGACCGCGATCCCGACCACTACAAGCGGCAAAGAGACTTCAACGCCCGCCAGCGTGGCAACATAGAGCGCGACCGCAAGGTTCATCGCAACACTCGTCGAGCGGAAGATCGCCACCGCCAGCGGCAAGACGAACTCGCTGGTGCTGTCGCGCAGCTTCAGGCGGGTCGCGCTGTCCAGCATGGCAGGCAGGCTGGCGAGCGAACTTTGCGTTGAAATCGCCACCGCCTGTGCCGGAACGACCGCGCTCGCAAACCGCAGCGGATTGATGCCACCCAAGAGCCACGCAAGCAGATATGCGAGCACAAGAATGAAGCCGCCCATCGCCGATACGATCAAGATGTAATGCGCCAGTGCCGCAAATGCGCCGCCTCCGCTGCGCAGTCCCACACCGAATGCCAGCGCCAGAACGCCAAGTGGAGCAAGCCACAACACCCAGCCGATGATCAGTAGCATTGCATTGGCGATTGCATGGAAGAAACCGAGCAATGTGTCGCTCTGCCCCTCAGGCAAGCGCGTGATCGCGACCGCAAACAGAGCGAAGAAGATGGTCAACGGCAACATCGCGGTCTCCGCAGCCGCGGCGATCACGTTCGGCGCAACCAGGGAAGCCAGAAAATCAAGCGCGCCCGGCACTTGCTGTTCACCCTCCGGCACTTCCGCGAGAAATCCGGCGGCCGCTTCTGGTATTGGAATGGCTTGCAGCACCAAAGGCATGACGAGCGCGGTGAAAATGCCGCCCGCGATCAGCACACCAAATACTAGGGTTAGGAACTTGGCCGCAGCCGCCCCGGCACGCGCTGCTCCGATCATCTGCGCTATGCCGAGCACCAACAGGCTCGCCACCAGTGGAATGATCGTCATTTGCAAAGCGCGCAGCCACAGGCTGCCCACCAGCGCTACGGTTTCGCGCAGCCATTCCGGCAATCCGCCGCCCGCGAACGCCACGCCCAGCCCAAGGCCGATGATGAGCGCTGCAAACGTCAGCATCACTGGCAGTCGGATCGTCACCAGCTCGAAACGCTGATCAAGTGCGGGAACCGCGACTTCGCCCTTATCGGTCAACAATTTGGTCCTTTGTCACGGCCTGAGCCCTTCCCTTTGCGAGATAACCGCGCCAGAAGCGCCTGACAAATCGAGCGGCAAACCAACAAGGGGCTAAACCCGCAATGTCACGCAAGTTCTTCGGCACCGATGGGATCAGGGGCCGCACCAATGCAGGGGTAATGACCGCCGAAACCGCAATGAAGGTGGGGCAGGCAGCTGGACGGCACTTCGTGCGCGGAGGACACCGGCACCGGGTCGTGATCGGCAAGGATACGCGCCTGTCGGGCTACATGATGGAAAGCGCTCTCGTTGCGGGATTCACCAGCGTCGGCATCGACGTGATCATGACCGGGCCGCTCCCCACCCCCGCCATCGCCCTGCTGACGCGCGAGATGCGCGCCGATATGGGCGTGATGATCTCCGCCAGCCACAATCTTTTCGCCGACAACGGGATCAAGTTGTTCGGCCCCGACGGGTTCAAACTTTCCGACGAAGCGGAGCTGGAAATCGAGCGGCTGATGCAGACCGACATTCCGCTTGCTCCGGCAGAGAAGATCGGACGCGCACGGCGGATCGACGATGCGCGCGGGCGCTACATCCACGCCATCAAGGATTCGGTCGCCTCCGAAGTCCGCTTTGACGATCTCAAGGTCGTGGTCGATTGCGCCAATGGAGCCGCCTATCAGGTCGCTCCTTCCGCGATCTGGGAACTGGGCGCGGAAGTCATCACTTTGGGCGTCACACCCAACGGCACCAACATCAATGACGGTGTCGGCTCGACCGCGATCGAAGCGTTGCAGGCAAAGGTAGTCGAAGAAGGCGCCGATATCGGGATCGCGCTCGATGGTGATGCCGACCGCTTGATCGTGGTCGACGAGAAGGGACGCGCAGTCGACGGCGATCAGATCATGGCCTTGATCGCGACCCGTATGCACGAAAAGGGCGCGCTCACCGGCGGCGGCGTGGTTTCTACAGTGATGTCGAACCTCGGACTTGAGCGCTATCTGGGTGCGCGAGGTCTATCGCTTGAACGCACCAAAGTCGGTGACCGCTATGTCTTGGAGCGCATGAAGCAAGGTGGCTTCAATGTCGGCGGCGAGCAATCGGGTCATATGATCCTGCTCGACCATGCGACGACAGGCGACGGCAGCGTGGCCGCCCTGCGCGTACTCACCAGCCTTGTCCGCGCGCAAAAGCCGGCAAGCGAGATTTTGCACCTGTTCGATCCGGTGCCGCAGCTGCTCAAGAATGTCCGCTACGAAGGCGGTGCGCCGCTGGATAACGACACAGTCAAATCGGTGATCGCCGACGCTGAGGGTGAACTCGAAGGCAAAGGCCGCCTGGTCATCCGCCCATCCGGCACCGAGCCGGTGATCCGCGTGATGGCCGAGGGCGACGATTCCGCGCAAGTCGAGCAAGTTGTCGACAGGGTGTGCGATGCGGTTCGCGCAGCGGCTTAGGAGGCACAGACATGCTTGAAATGCGCCCCGATTGCGAACGCTGCGGCACCGATTTGCCCGCCGAAGCCCCCGGCGCATTTATTTGCAGCTTCGAATGCACATTCTGCGCGCCGTGTGCCGAAGAGCTCGACGATGCCTGCCCCAATTGCGGGGGTGAGCTGATGGATCGTCCCACCCGCGCCAAGGCTCTTCACGAAAAGTTCCCGCCTTCTACCGCGCGTAAGTTCGCAGGCTAGGAGACAATGCCCAGCCTGCCCCGGATCGCGCTGCAATCGCTCCCGCTCACGCTGTTTCTGATGGTGTGCTCGGTCGGGCTGGTGGCGCTGTCGGCGATCCCCTCGATTGGTGTGCAATTGGGGCCGCTCGTATGCGAAGCGGGTGAGACGATGGTCTACGAAACGACCCGCTGGTCTAGCCCCGGGAAATCGGGCGAGAGCGTCGCGTACTTCTGCGAGAGTGAAACCGGCCGCACCCCTGCCGACACGTCACAGATCATCTTCTGGGCCGCCATCGCCTATGTCGTGCTCTGGATGCTGATTGTCTGGCCAATCGTAACTCTGTTTCGATACCGCTCGGCCCGGAACGAGCAGCGCCTCAGCCGCGAAGGCATTCCGGCGAGCGCGACAATCCAGTCGGTCCAGCAGACCAATATGGTCGTGAACCGCATGCCTGTGCTCAGAATCACACTGAAGGTTGAACCCGACGGTCGGCCCCCATTCGAAACGACCATGCGCCGAACGACCCCGGAGATCTTCATTCCCTATCTGCAACCGGGCCGCACTGTTCCCGTCCTGCTTGATCCCAGCAAGCCCAGCAAAGTGATCCTGCGTTTCGACGAGATCGCACAGCATTCGATCGCGGCTGACGCTGCCCATGCAGACCAAGACGAGGGCCTCGAAACCCTCCGCTCACTCAAAACGATGCTCGACGAAGGCCTGATCGAACAGAGCGAATACGACGCCAAGAAGACCGAAATCATGGAGCGGATGTGAGCAAGCCGCTGCCCCGTATCCTGTCGATCGCCGGTTCGGACTCCTCCGGCGGCGCGGGGATTCAGGCCGATATCAAGACCATCTCGATGCTTGGCGGCTATGCGATGACAGCGATCACCGCCGCAACCGCGCAGAACAGCATCGGCGTGCAAGCCATCACCCCGCTGTCGGGCGAATTTGTCGCAACCCAGATCCGCTCCTGCATCGACGATATCGGCGTCGACGCGATCAAGATCGGGATGCTGCACGATGCCGATATCATCGCGCACACGGCCAAGGCTCTGGCCGATGTCGATGCGCCAATCGTGCTCGACCCGGTGATGATCGCAACCTCCGGCGCGGCTCTGATCGACCAGACCGCGATTGCGGCCATGCGCGATCAGCTGTTCCCCCTCGCGACCTTGCTCACGCCCAACCTGCCCGAGCTTGAACTGTTGACCGACACCCAGCCGCGCACAGCCGAGGCCATGGGCGAAGCGGCGATGACGCTGGCAGACAAGTTCGATTGCCACGTTCTCGCCAAGGGCGGACACACGCAAGACAAGCGAATCTTCGACGTATTGGTCGGCCCTGCAAGCCGCGCGGTCTCATTCGACCATGCACGGATCGACACGCCGCACACCCACGGCACAGGCTGCACGCTGTCATCGGCCATCGCCACGCTGATTGGACACGGCCAACCGCTTGAGCATGCCGTGCGGTTGGGTCGCCGCTTTGTGGTCTCGGCCATCGAAGCCGCGCCGGGTTTTGGCGCTGGCAACGGGCCGCTTGGCCATCAGGCAGTCAGAAGTCTGAAATAGGACCCGAGGGTCCGCTCAGCCATCCAGCTCATAAAACTCGGCGATATGCGCCCATGCTTCATCAGCTGTCTCACACCAGTGAAACAGGTCGAGATCCTTTTTCGAGATCGTGCCTTCTTCGGCAATCGCTTCGAAATCGACGACGCGAGTCCAGAAATCCTTGCCGAACAACAGGATCGGGATCGGTTTCATCTTGCCGGTCTGGATCAGCGTCAGCAGCTCGAAGAACTCATCGAATGTCCCGAAACCGCCGGGGAATACCGCTACCGCCCTTGCCCGCAGCAGGAAGTGCATCTTGCGCAGCGCAAAGTAGTGAAAGTTGAGTGACAGATAGGGCGTCACATAAGAGTTGGGCGCCTGCTCGTGCGGCAGGATGATGTTAAGACCGATCGATTCACTGCCTGCGTCGCTCGCGCCGCGATTGGCGGCCTCCATGATCGAGGGGCCACCACCAGAGCAGACAACGAACTGCCGCTTGCCATCTTCGATGATCGCCTTTTCGGAAACCATCTTCGCGAGCCTGTGCGCCTCGTCGTAATATTTTGCTTTGTCGGCAAGCCGCTGCGCGACCTTCTGGTCCCACTCGTCACCGTCTTTGGCCGCATCGATCTTGGTCTGCGCCTGCTCCGGCGAAGGAATGCGCGCCGAACCATACATCACCATAGTCGAGCCGACGCGAGCTTCATCGAGCAACATTTCCGGCTTAAGCAACTCAAGCTGAAAACGCACCGGACGCAGCTCGTCGCGCAGCATGAAATCATGGTCGCGGAATGCCAGCTTGTAGGCGGGATGCTCGGTTTGCGGCGTGCGCTCCGGGCTTTCTTCGGCGAAACGGCTCTCTTCGCCTGCGCGATAGAACTTGCGGTCGGTTAGATCTTTATCTGTCATGACCGGCACTTAGGCGGGCCGGATGAAGCGAGCAAGACGCGAGATGGTTTGGATGCCCCGTGAGGATTCGAACCTCAATTGACGGAGTCAGAGTCCGTAGTCTTACCATTAGACGACGGGGCATCAGCGGGCGGGCCATTTGCGCTGCCCTGCGAAGCGAGCCGCGCATCTAGTTTTGGAGCGGCGCAAGGTCAAGTGCGCTCGCTCGCTTGCTCTCACGCGCCGGTTCGGTTAGTTTTCATGTCAGGTCCTCGCATCATATGTGTGCGAGAGGAAAGAAAGAGTGAGTATGGCGGACACGCTTCCGCCGGACGAAAACAGGAGTGCTGGCAAGAAAAGGGGCCGTAAGTCCGGCAAGGTAGCCGATTTTCGCTACAAACGTCCCTCCCAGCCCGGAAATTCCCCGCGCGCCCGCAAAGATCGGGAGCGTCGTGGCGGCGCAGGCCGCAAACGCGGGAATGCATCCACACAGCACTGCGATTCCGCGCGCCCTCAAAGCGCAGCGAATGGACATGCGCGTCCGCAGCAAGGCCCGGCGCGGCATGCTCGTCCGGGTGAAGCCTATGCCGCGCTGGACCTCGGCACCAACAATTGCCGCCTGCTCATCGCGCGTCCTTCAGGCAAGGACTTCACCGTCATCGATGCGTTCAGCCGCGTGGTGAAACTGGGTGAGGATCTCGCCACCAGCGGACGGCTTTCGGACCAGGCGATGGACCGGGCACTGGGCGCGCTGTCAGTCTGCGCCGACAAATTGCGCCGCCGCAAGGTGCGTCTGGCGCGCTCGGTTGCGACCGAAGCCTGCCGCCGGGCAGCCAACGGGCCAGCCTTTATCGAACGGGTGCACCGCGAAACCGGCATCGTGCTCGACATCATCAGCGCCGAAGAAGAAGCGCGGCTCGCTGTGCTCGGCTGTCACATCCTGCTCGAACAGGGTGAAGGCCCCGCGGTCATCTTCGACATTGGCGGTGGGTCGACGGAGTTGGTCCTGCTCGAACCGAGTGGCCCCGAAGCGCGCAGAGTGCCGCGCATCCTCGACTGGCAGAGCGTGCCATGGGGTGTGGTTTCGCTGACTGACACTGTGGGACGCGGAGAAAACACCGAAGAGGCACGGCTAGCACGCTATGCCGAAATGCGCAGGGTGGTGTCGGACAGCTTTGCTCCCTTTGCAAAGCGTATCGCTGATGCCGCCACGCATGACGATATTCGCCTTCTGGGCACCAGCGGCACAGTAACCACCCTCGCCAGCCTGCATCTCGAATTGCCGCATTATGACCGCAAGGCCGTCGATGGATTGATCGTCCCTTCGACGTCGATGCGCACAATCAGCACCGATCTATCGCGCATGTCGCCCGCCGAGCGCAGCGAGCTGCCCTGCATCGGACATGACCGCGCCGATCTGGTTGTGGCGGGCTGTGCGATCCTCGAATCGATCCTCGACCTATGGCCAGCCTCGCGGCTCGGCGTCGCCGATCGCGGCATTCGCGAAGGCATTTTGCGCAGTCTGATGGCCAATGAACGTCAGAGCGAGCGAGCGCTGCGAGCACTGCAAGAGACGCGCACAGGCAACACCGAATCATGAGCCGCTCCGGGCGCAACCCTGATCGCCGGGTGAAAACCGCAAAGAAGCGCACGGCATCGCAGGTCCGCTGGCTCGAACGCCAGCTCAACGATCCATATGTGAAGCAGGCGAAGGCCGATGGCTACCGCAGCCGTGCGGCCTACAAGCTGATCGAGCTGGATGATCGGTTCGGCCTGATCCGAGGCTCCAAACGCGTGGTCGATCTCGGCATCGCTCCGGGCGGCTGGGCGCAAGTTGTGCGGGCCAAGGCGCCCAAGGCCAACGTCGTCGGTATCGACTTGCTCCCGACCGAACCGATCGAGGGCGTCACCATCTTCGAAATGGATTTCATGGACGATGCTGCACCGGCTGCGCTTGAGGAAGCCCTGGGAGGACCGCCTGATCTGGTTTTGTCGGACATGGCCGCCAACACTGTAGGGCACAAGCAGACCGACCATTTGCGCACAATGGCACTGGTAGAAGCAGGCGCGTGGTTCGCCACCGAAACACTGGAAAAGGGCGGCGCGTTTGTCGCCAAAGTGCTGGCGGGAGGCACCGACACGGAGCTGCTCACTCTGCTCAAGCAGCATTTCACCAGCGTCAAACACGCCAAACCACCGGCGAGCCGCAAGGGCTCATCCGAGTGGTATGTCGTGGCTCAGGGTTTCAAGGGGCGCGGCTAAGCGCCCGGTTGAGCAAGCTTACTCTTCGCCTGCTGCTTCGGCGATTTCTTCGCCAGCATTTTGTTCGGCTTCGGCCTCGGCAACTTCACCAGCTTCGCCATCCTCAGGCGTTGCTTCGGCGGCTGCTTCCTCGACATATGCCGGGATTTCGAGGTTTGAACCCAGCGAATTCATGTAAAGCGCAACAGCGGCGCGATCCTCGATCTTCGACAGGCCAGCAAAGCTCATCTTGGTTCCATCGGCGAAAGCGCGCGGGCTCTTGAGCCATTCGCTCATGGTTTCCCAGTCCCACACGCCGCCTTTGTCAGCGAGCGCAGAGCTGTAGTCGAAACCCGGCTTGGCAGCGAGGGAAGCTCCCATGATGCCGTGCAGATTCGGACCAACGCCGTTGGCGCCGCCTGCTTCAACCGTGTGGCATGACGAGCACTTTGCGTAGACCTTTTCGCCTTTGGCAATCAGTTCAGCCGGTGCCATCATGTTGAGCGCTTCGACCATACCAATCTCGGCCGGACCGGCGCTTTCATCGACCACGCCTTCGATCACATATCCGAGCTGCTCGGGGCGCTCGGGATTGTCGCCGTGGAAATATTTCCCCGACAGGATCGAAAGGCCAAGGCCAAGGCCAGCCGCGAACAGAACCCAGCCCGCTGCCGTGTTGAACAGATCGCCACCGCCCGTCTCGGCTTCCGGCGTCGTTTCCGAAGAGTTTTCTTGTGTCATCCCGGCGCCCCAATAATGCCGCCTCCACGTGGTGGCAAGGGCGATCACAACATCATTTCTTGCACAGCTTGCAAGTAGGGTTGCCGCCCGGTCGATGCCGCTATAGCAAGCGCGTAATCATGCGTAGCTTTCCCGGTCCTGCTCTCGAGATTGTCGACAAGTTGCGCACAGCCGCATCGGTCGATCCATCAAAGGCAATTGCGTTTCAGGGTTCGCCGGGGGCCAATTCGCACCGCGCCGCTACGGAAGCGCGGCCCGATGCCTTGCCATTGCCGTGTTTCAGCTTCGAAGATGCGCTTGAAGCGGTCAAGGACGGGCGCGCTGGTCAGGCGATCATTCCGATCGAAAATTCGCAGCATGGGCGCGTTGCCGACATCCACTTTCTGTTGCCGGAAAGCGGGCTTGCGATTGTCGGCGAGTATTTCCTGCCGATCCATCATGCGCTGATGGGTCTCGGCAAAGGCCCCTATGAAGCCGCCTACAGCCATCCGCAAGCGCTGGGACAATCGCGATTCTTCTTGCGGGAGCGCGGCATCGTACCGTTGAGCTATGCCGACACAGCGGGCGCGGCGGCGTTCGTGGCAGAGCGCTGCGATCCCAAGCTGGCGGCAATTGCGCCTGCCATTGCCGCTGAACTCTATGGCCTTGAGATCGCGGAAACGCATGTCGAGGACAGCGAAGACAATATGACGCGGTTCGTCGTTTTGGCCGACGCGCCGGTCGCTCCGGAGACGCTCCAAGGCAAGGACGCGATCACCACTTTCATCTTCGAGGTGAAGAATATTCCGGCGGCGCTCTACAAGGTGCTTGGCTGTTTCGCGACCAATGGCGTCAACATGACCAAGCTCGAAAGCTACCAGCAGGGCACCAGCTTTTCCGCAACGATGTTCTATGCCGACATCATCGGCATGCCGGGTGATCCGGCAGTCGACCGCGCGCTGGAAGAATGCGCGTTTCATTCCAAGGAATTGCGCCTGCTCGGCACGTACGAACAAGCACGTCCGCGCGGATAATCGACAACAACCTCGTTTCGCTTGGCTTGGGGTGTTGCACCCTGCGGTGAGCCGTGCCACCACTTCAGATGCATGACCACCGTGATGCAATCTTCCTCGGCACAATCCAATGCCTTCTCAGGGTCCTCCGCACCGGAGGGGTGGGAAGATGTGCGCAGCGACCCCGACATCCAGTTCGAGCGGGTAGATATCCCGCAGCAACCACCGCGCGAGCCGAACTGGTTCGAAAAGATGATTCAGAGCGTTCTCGAATTCCTTGCAGACCTGCTCGCGCCGGTCGGGCGAGCTCTGGGCAGCTCATGGCCGGTGCTGCAATGGATCCTGCTCGGCCTGCTTGTGCTGTTCGTGGCCTACCTGATCTATCGCCTCGTCGATCCGGGCTGGTTCGGCCGAAATGCTTCCAATGCCGCAGAGGGCGAAGACGAAGGCTGGGCTCCGGATCAGGAAGAAAGTATCGCTTTGTTGGAAGATGCTGACAAACTCGCCGCCGAAGGACGCTTTGATGAGGCGACCCATCTGCTGCTCAAACGCAGTGTGACACACATCGCGGCGGCGCGGCCTGATTGGGTCGAACCTTCCAGCACCGCGCGCGAACTCGCCGCACTGCCGGCCTTGTCCGATGCCGCACGCGGAGCATTCCGGATCATTTCGGAGCGGGTTGAACGCAGCCTGTTTGCGCTGCGCTCACTCGATCGCACCGATTGGGAAGCGGCGCGATCGGCCTATGCCGAGTTTGCGCTGGCTAAAATTGGCGAAAGCCGCGCCTTGGGGACGCAGGCATGAACGCGATAACGGATCAGCGGCGCGGCGGCGGGCCGTTCGGACGCGGCGCAGTGCTTGGCATGGTCGTGATCGGCTTCACCGCCTTCATCGCCATGCTGTATTTCCTCAGCACCGGGGACACCGGCGGCAAGGACAATAACGGAGCCGCCCACGCGGCTGCCAACGGGCTTAACGGCTATTCGGCTTTGGTTCGGATGCTCGAGGCCGAGGGATATGAGGTCAATCGGTCGCGTGAGGCCAGCGGCATGGATACGCCCGACCTGCTAATCCTGACGCCTCCATCCTTTGCCGATGCAGAGGAGATGACCAAGATCCTGCGCGACCGTGCCTATACCGGTCCGACGCTCGTCATCCTGCCAAAGTGGATGGCATTCGGCTTCCCCGCAGGGACGCCGGAAGAAGTGCGCAGAAAGGTAAAGGATGGCTGGGTCCAGTTGGGGGACGCCTTTGCGCCGGATTGGATGGCCGACCTGGACGAACCCTTTGCGATTGAAACCGAAGTCGCCACCGACGAAACACCGACATGGGCTGGATTGCAGGCGCAAGGCGTGTTGCCCGATAGCAGCGTTGTTGGAGCGTCACGGAAATCCGGCCAAACGGCTTTGCTGATGGACGGTTCTGGCAGACCGCTGGTTGTACAGTTCAACAATGTCGACATGTTTGGTGGGGCAAGCGATACGGAGCCGGTCACCTATGTGATCGAGCCGGACCTGATGAACAACTACGGCTTGTCTGACGGTGAACGGGCAGCGATGGCGCTAAGGCTCGTTGAAGAGGCCGGCTATGGCTCGGATTACCCGGTCACATTCGACCTCACGCTCAATGGCCTCGGCGCTTCGGTGAACCTGCTGACGCTTGCATTCAGGCCGCCATTCCTGGCTGCAACGCTATGCCTGATTGTAGCCATGCTGATCGTCGGTTGGCGCTCTTTCCAGCGTTTCGGGCCTGCGGTGGCGAATGGTCCTGCGATTGCATTCGGCAAATCACGTCTGGTCACCAATGGCGCAGGCTTGATCATGCGCGCCGGGCGGCTGCGGTTGCTGGCCGAGCCCTATGCCGATCTCTCGGCGCGCCGGTTGGCCGATGCGCTTGGCCTGACCAAGCATGACCCGGAGAGCATCGACGCTGCCCTTGCGGTGCGATTGCCACAGGAAGAACCCTTTTCACGCCGCGCGGCCCGCCTGCGTGACGCCAAGAAACCATCCGAAATTCTGCGCGCCGCACAGGCGCTCAAGGAGCTTGAAGGGAAGTTGAGCAAATGAGCATGACCCTCGAAGAATTGCGCGCGCTGGCCGATGCGATCCGCGCCGAAGTCGCCAAAGCTATCGTTGGCCAGGACGACATGGTCGAGCAATTGCTGGTGGCCATGGTCAGCGAAGGGCACGTGCTGCTCGAAGGACCTCCAGGCACCGCCAAGACATTCCTCGCCAACAGCTTCGCAACCGCGCTGGGGCTGGATTTCGGACGCATTCAGTTCACGCCGGACCTGCTGCCGGGCGATATCCTTGGTTCGAACCTGTTCAACTTCCAGACCAGCCAGTTCACGCTGACACGCGGCCCGATCTTCTGCGAGCTGCTGCTGGCGGACGAGATCAACCGCACGCCGCCGAAAACGCAGGCTGCCTTGCTGGAAGCGATGCAGGAACGGCGCGTTACTCTCGACGGCGAGACCCACGAACTCCCGTCCCGTTTCATGGTCGTCGCAACCCAGAACCCGATTGAGAACCAGGGCGTCTATCCTCTGCCCGAAGCGCAGCTCGACCGCTTCCTGTTCAAGCTGCTGGTGCCCTATCCCGACGAAGCGGAGGAAACCCGGATCGTCACCGATTACGGCAAACGTCAGGGTCCGACCCGGCCTGCCGATCTGGGCGTGACGGCTGTGGCCGATGCGGCGAAACTCACCGAAGCGAGCGCCGCGCTAGACCAAGTGACGGTTGCCGAAGAGATCACACACTATGTCGTCCGGTTGGTGCGCGCGACTCGTGACCATGCCGAACTCGCGGTCGGCGCCAGCCCGCGCGCCGCAGTGATGCTGGCCAATGCCGCCCGCGCCCGTGCCGCGCTAAACGGACGCGCCTATGCGATCCCCGACGATGTGAAAGCGCTCGCCGTCCCTGTGCTGCGCCACCGTCTGACGCTTAGCCCCGCGGCCGAAATCGAAGGCCGCGATATCGAAGCGCTCGTCGCCGAACTGATCGAGACCACCGAGGCGCCGCGTTAAAGCAATGAAGCTGCGCGAGATCTCCTGGTCCCTGCCAATCGTGCCGACCGAGCTGACCGCTTGGCTGGCCGCTGGCTTTGCGCCGATCGCGGTCGTGATCGCGGCGGTGGTTCCGGGCCTGTGGATCATCGCGCCGATTGCCGCCTTGGCCTTGCTCGCGCTCGTGGTGCTCGATGGAATGCTGGCAGGAAAGCGGAGCGACTGGCGTATTTTCGTGCCCGCCGACACCGAAGTGGGCCAACCGACCGAATTGTCGATGCAGGCGAAACTGCCCTCCGGCTCAATCTCCAAGGTGGAAGGCGCATTGGAGTTCGACCCGCGTCTCGGCGACAAAGGCGTCGCGCGGTTCCGCCTGAACCCGGTCGAATTCGAAGAGCACGTGCGCGGAAGCCATATCGCGCATCCGACGCGGCGGGGGACCGCCAAGGTGACGCGGGCATGGCTGCGGTGGACCGGTCCGCTTGGCCTTGGCTCGCGCCAGATATCGGGAAGCCTCACCGACGAAGTGCGGATATGGCCGGACCTTTCACCTGTGCGCAGCCGCGAATTGCAGACATTCCTGCGCGATGCTCAGACGGGTCTAATAGCGCGGCGCATTCGCGGCGAAGGCACACAGTTCGAAGCGCTTTCGGAGTACGAAGCCGGCATGGATCGCCGCCGGATCGACTGGAAAGCGAGCGCGCGGCACAATCACCTCTACGCCCGCGAAAACGAAAGCGAGCGCAACAACCAGATCGTCTTCGCCTTCGATTGCGGGCAAGCCATGTGCGAGCCGGTCGACGGGATGCCGCGCATCGACCGCGCGGTCTCCGCTGCTCTCACTTGCGGCTATGTCGCGTTGAAAGGCGGCGACAAGGTTTCGCTGTTCGGATTTGGCCAGCGCCCGCAAGTGATGACGCCGTTCGTTAGCGATGCGCGCGCATTCCACCGCTTGCAAAGCGCCGCAGCGGGTCTCGATTACACGGCGAATGAGCCGAACTTTACCCTCGCGCTCGCGACCCTGACGGCCAAGCTCAAGCGCCGCTCGCTGATCGTATTGTTCTCCGACTTCACCGATCCGACTGCGGCGGAGATGATGGTCGAAAGCATCGGCAGGCTGGTCGACAAGCACCTCGTGCTGTTCGTCACGATCGCCGACAGCGAGCTTGAAACGTTTGTTGGCGAAGAGCCCGGCGATATTGCCACCCTCGCCCGCAGCGTCACCGCCGATACGCTCGCGCATCAGCGCAGCATCGTGCTCCAGCGCCTGCGCCGGATGGGTGTCGATGTGATCGAGGCGCCATGGGACAAGATCGGCTACCAGCTGATCGACCGCTATTTCATCATCAAGGGCAGCGAGGCGATCGGATGAAGGCGCCTACGCTCTCTGGCTGGTTCGGGCGCGGTGAGATTGCCGCCCCTGCCGATATCGAAAGCGCGGCCTTGCGCTCGGATCGCTTCCGCTTGGAACGTGAGAGTGATTGGCGGCGACTAGAGGATATCGTCAAGCGCATGGAACGCGGCGGCTTGCGCCGGGTCGATGATGCCGAGCTGCTCGCCCTCCCAACCCTTTACCGGACCGCAGCATCTAGCCTCTCAGTCGCGCGCGAGACATCGCTGGATGCGGCGACACTGCGCTATCTCGAAAGCCTGGTGCAGCGCGCCTGGTTCCAGGTGTACGGCCCGCGCAAAGGCTTCTTCGGATGGCTACGCGAGTTTCTGATGGGCGGGTGGAGCCGCGCGGTACGCGAGATCTGGCTCGACATGTGCGTCGCGCTGTTCGTGATGGTTGCCGGTTCGATCGTCGGATGGATCCTCGTCGCGCAAGATCGCGACTGGTATTACCGCCTCGTCCCCGCCCAATTCACCGACACCCGCGTACCGGGCGCCACGCGTGAGCAATTGCTGGAGACGCTCGGCACGGAAGAGGGCGCGGGCGGGCTTTCGGTCTTTGCCGCGCAATTGTTCAGCAACAATGCGGGGGTCGCGATCCTCGCCTTTGCGCTCGGGTTCGCGTTTGGCGTGCCTTCGCTGCTGCTGCTCGTTTACAATCTCGCAGTGCTTGGTGCGATGTTCTGGCTGTTCGCAGGACAGGACCTTGGCTGGGAATTTGCCGCGTGGCTCAGCGTGCATGGCACGACCGAACTGCTCGCGATCCTGCTGGCAGGCGCAGCAGGCATGCATATCGGCCGGTCGATGGCATTTCCCGGCGACAGATCCGTACTCGAAGCCGCCGCAATCAGCGGGCGGCGCGGCGCGATGGTGATGGTCGGCGTGGTGCTGATGATGGTGGTCGCGGCCTTGCTGGAAGCCTTCCCTCGGCAGCTTGTCGGCGGGGTCGAGAGCCGCTTCCTGATCGGCGGGGGGATGCTGGCCTTCTGGATGGCTTATTTCTTCCTGTACCGCCCACAGCGCGTTGGGGATGAGCGATGAGCACAGTTCCCGCGACCGTCGCCCCTTCGGCGCCCGCCACCCATCAGACGAACAAGCGCGAGCGCGTGCTGATCACGCCCGAAGGCATTTCAGTGCCAGTCACGGTCGCATCGCGCGGCGCACGGGTCGCGGCTCTGATCCTGGACTTCGTGATCCTGTATGTCGGCATGATCATTGTCATCATGCTGCTGGCATGGGTCGCGGGAGGCCTGTTCGAGCAGATCGTCAACACCGCCGATCAGTCGATCAGCGGAGCGGGCGAGTTTCTGTTCATCGTGTTCGTCCTGTTCCTGTTCCTCGCGCGCTACGGGTATTTTCTCGGCTTCGAGCTGGGTCCGCGCGGCGCCACGCTGGGCAAGCGGGCGGTCGGCATCCGCGTCGCCGCGCGCGACGGCGGTCGGCTCACCCCTGAAGCCGTGATCGCCCGCAATCTGCTGCGCGATATCGAGCTGTTCATGCCGCTCGTATTCGCAATGGTCGCGCCAAGCGGCGAGATGGGCAATTTCGGCTATGCCGGTCTGGCTTGGCTGTTGGTGATCCTCGCTATCCCGTTGCTCAACAAGGACGGACTGCGGGCTGGCGATATTATCGCTGGAACCTGGATGGTCGAGGCCCCGCGCACCAAGCTGGCCGATGCGCTCTCCACCCAAGGCGCGTCCAAGGGCACCAGCGAGGTGACAGGCGCGCGCTACGACTTTGGCGAAGCAGAGCTGAGCATTTACGGCGAACGCGAGCTGCAGACGCTCGAACGCGTCCTGCGTGAAGATCAGCCCGACGCAATTTCCGCGGTGCACGAAACGATTTGCCGGAAGATTGGCTGGGACCCCGGTGCGGGTGACGAGCGCGCCTTCCTTGAGGCGTTCTACGCCCAACTGCGCGCCAAGCTCGAAAGCGACATGCGCTTCGGCAAACGCAAAGCGGACAAGCATTCGTGAGCAGGTGGCGGATTGAGCCGGACGATCTCACCGGCGAAGCCGTGCTCGGACTGCTGCAACTCCACCTCGATGAAATGTATAAATGGTCACCTGCTGACAAGGTCCACGCCATGCCAGCCGAGCGGCTGCGCGAACCCGATGTCTCCTTCTTCGCAGTGTGGGACGGAGATCATTTGGCAGCGGTCGGAGCCTTGAAGGCGCTCGGCGAAGATCGCGGCGAACTTAAGTCGATGCGCGCGGCCCCTGATTATCGCGGCAAGGGCGCTGGTGAGGCCTTGCTGGTACACCTGCTGGAAGAGGCGCGGCGAAGAGGATACACTTGGGTCGGTCTGGAAACAGGACGGCCGGAGGAATTCCGCCCCGCCCAGCAGCTCTACGAGAAACATGGCTTTGCCGAATGTCCTGCCTTCGGCGACTATGTCTCTGACGAGTTCAGCCTGTGTATGGAGAAGCACCTGTGACCATTGAGCGGCGCGCATTCCTAGGGGGAGCATTGGCACTCGGCGCGAGTGCGTGCGTGCCGATTGACCGCACCGTGCTCGGCAGGTTGGACGCACGGCTCCGGATCATCGAAGCCGCTGGGAATGGCACTCTCGGCGCCGAGATCTACGACACCGGCACTGGGGAAACGCTGGGGATCAACAGCAATCGCCGGTTCGGGCATTGCTCCTCATTCAAACTCTCGCTCGCGGCCATGGTACTCGCACGGCACGCCAGCGGAGCCATTGATGCAGACAAGCGCGTGACATGGACCGAAGATCAACTGCTTAGCTATTCCCCTTTCACAAGGCCCAAGCTGTCGGAAGGCGCGAGCCTCCGCGAACTCGCTCGTGCGACCCAGGAAACCTCCGACAACACCGCAGCCAACATTCTACTGCAAGAGTTGGGTGGGCCATCGGCGCTAACAGCTTTCTGGAGAGAGATCGGCGACCCGACCAGCCGTCTCGATCGGATCGAGCCCGCGCTCAACAATGTCCCGCTGGCCGAAGTCCGCGACACGACAACGCCTGCTGCCATGGCCCGAACGGTCGCGGGGCTGGTGTTCGGGGACGTTTTGCCCGAGGCAGAGCGCGCGACGCTCAGGCAATGGATGGCCGATACGTCCACGGGCCTGCGCCGGGTGCGCGCCGGACTGCCCGAGGAATGGCGGGCGGGTGACAAGACGGGCACCTCGTTCTGGCCCGGCATGGGCAGCCTGTATGTCGATATCGGCTTCGTCGAGCCGCCGGATCGCGCGCCGCTGACATTCGCGACCTATTTCCGCGCCCGCGAAACGCATGGCGCTATCGACGCGGCAGCGGAGGCAACGCTCGCCAAGATCGGCGATGTGATTGTCGATTTCGCCGAGGTCGATGACGGATTTCCGTTCTAGCCGCGATCTGATACCTTCTTCGCCGGAGGGATCATGGAACGGGCACTCAAATTCATCGCTGGCATCTTGCCGCTGGTATTCGCCTTCGCGTTTCTTGTGCCCGTGATCGATCAGGGCATGCAGGCCGTTGGCGTCAGCGCGCCGCTTGGTCTCTCCACGCTCACTTTCGCGCTGATTGTTGGTGGCGGTTGGGGTCTGTTCGCGCAGATCACGGGGCGGTTCATATGAACGCGCAGTCGCCAATCCTGCCCGCCGATCTATCGCAATTGAGCGATGGTGAATTGCGCAAGCTCGAAAACGGGATAGCGCGCAAATATTCCGGAAAACTGCCCTGGATCGCAGTTGTCTGGGCGTTCGGAAATCTCGCGGCGTGGCTCAGCCTGTGGCCACTTGTGATGCTCGATATTCTGCCGCTCTGGGCTGCTTTCCCGATTGCCGTCATCAACATGGCGCTGGTCTATCTGCCGACGCACGAAGCTCAGCACGATATCATCGCCCGTCCCGGTACGAAGCTTCGCTGGCTCAACGAGCTTGTCGGCCATGCGACGAGCTGGATGATTGTGCTGCCGTTTCAGGTGTTGCGGATCACCCATCTCGACCACCACCGGCACACCAACGATCCCGAAAAGGACGTCGACATCACGTCGCAGGCGAGCGGTCCATGGCACGCTCTCGCGCGGATCATTCGCCAGCGTCAGCCCAATGCGAAGCGCAACCGCGACTACATGGAAAGCCTCGCGCGCAATGGGCGGCTCGACCTGATCGTCGTTTCGCTGGCCTATAAGATTGGCTTCATTGCGGTGCTTGCTGTTCTGGCGTGGAATGGTTTCGCGCTGGAGGCGCTGTTCCTGTGGTGGCTGCCCTACCACATTGCCATAACCTACATCGTGTTCTTCCTGTCATGGGCACCGCATCATCCGGGCACACACCAAACGCGTTATACGAACACGCGCAGCTGGAAATCGACCGTAGGGAATATCGGATCGATGGGCATGCAGTTCCACATCGTGCACCACCTGCACCCTTACATTCCGCTGCATCTCACCCCGGCGGCCTATCGCGAAATGCGCCCGATCCTTGAGGCGCGCGGATGTAGGCTGGGCGACAACTAGCGGCGCCTTATTCGCCTCCAAATATCGCCACTTCGCTCATGCCTTCGCTATTCGCCCGGCCGCGATACATGCCGCTGGTGTTGAAGCTGTAGATCGCGTGGCCTTCCGGCGTGACGAGGATGATCCCGCCATCGCCGCCAAGCTCCTTGACCTCGCCCATCACTGCATCGGCCGCCAGTTGCGCCGTTGAGCGCTGCTCTTCGGGCGAAACGGGCGCAGTTCCGAGGCTGAGGTAATTGGTCGCGCGCAGCAGCCGCATCCGGGTGCAGATTTCCTGCGCCACGCCAACGCGAATGAAATATTCGCCCCAGCCGGTTGCCGAGACTGCACAGGCGCGGTTGTCGGCATATGTGCCCGCGCCGATCACGGGCGCATCGCCGATGCGGCCCCAACGTTTGCCTGTCATCCCGCCCGTCGACGTGCCCGCCGCCAGATTGCCGTCCTGATCGAGCGCCACAGCTCCCACCGTGCCAAACTTCAGATCCACATCGAGCGAGGAGAGATTGCGCGCTTTCATCCGCTCAAGCGATTCCCGTCGCCGCTCGGTCGCGAACCATTCAGGCGGCGCGGTTTCGAGACCTTGCTCGCCAGCAAACTGCTCCGCTCCTCCGCCCATCAGGAACACGTGCGGGCTGTCGGTCCGAACCTTGTCCGCGAGCAGGATCGGGTTCTTGATGCTCTTCACACCCGTAACTGCTCCAGCGCTTCGGTCGCGGCCATCCATCACCGAGGCGTCGAGCTCGTTCTCGCCTTCCCAGGTGAACACTGACCCACGACCGGCATTGAACAGCGGCTCGTCCTCCAGCGGGACAATCGCCGCCTTCACGGCATCCATTGCGGTTCCACCGTCGGCTAAGACCTTGGCCCCAACATCGAGCGCGTTCTGGAGAGCGGCTTCGTACGCGGCGCGTCGCTCCGGTGTCATCTTGTCGGGATCGAGTGTCCCGGCCCCGCCATGGATCGCAATCGACCATCGCGGCTGGCCCTCCTGCGCGTGAGCGGGGACAGTGGCGAAAACCAGCGCGAGCAGCGCCATCACAAGAGTGTTTTTCATGAGACAAATTCCTACCGCAAATAGGCGCGCCAAGCTACTGCCAAGAAAACCATGTCGGAAGGACTGAGGAACATGAGCGAATTTGGCTGGGGATCGACCACAGATGAGGTCCTTGAAGGCAAGGATCTGACCGGCAAGACCGTGTTCGTGACCGGCGGGAATTCCGGGCTTGGTCAGGAGACCGGGCGCGCGATGGCTGCCAAAGGCGCGCATGTCGTGCTGTCAGGCCGCAGCCAGGGCAAGCTCGACGAAGCGGTGGCTGCGATCAAGGCCGATCATCCAGAGGCCAATGTCGAAACGATCATATGCGATCTTTCTTCGCTGGAAGCTGTGCGGTCGTGCGGCGCAGAGGCGCGTGAGCGCTTCGAAAAGATCGACATCCTGATCAACAATGCGGGTGTAATGGCCTGCCCGCTAACTCAGACCACCGAAGGGTTCGAAATGCAGTTCGGCACCAACCATGTCGGCCATTTCGAACTGACGCGCCAGCTCATGCCGTTGGTCGAGGCGGGCAGCGACAAGCGCATCGTCAACCTGTCGAGCCGCGGGCATTTCATCGCTCCAGCCAATCTCGATGACCCCAACTTCGAAAACGCTGCTTACGAACCTTGGCTAAGCTATGGCCAGTCGAAGACGGCCAATGTGTTGTTCTCGGTCGGGTTGGAGGATCGCTTCGCAGCCAAAGGCATCCATGCCTACGCCGTGCATCCCGGTGGTATCGACACCAATCTGGGTCGCCACCTGAGCGAGGAACAGGCCGAGGCACTCGTTCAGCGCGTAACGACCTCCGACCCAAGCTTCGAATGGAAGTCGATTCCGCAGGGCGCGGCGACATCGGTCTGGGCGGCAACCGCTGAAGATGTCGAAGGCAAAGGCGGCGTCTATTGCGAGGATTGCGGCGTCGCCCAGATCGACGATGAATCGTCGAACAAAGGCGTACGCAGCTATGCTCTCGACAAGGCCAGCGCCGACAGGCTCTGGGTCATCAGTGAGGAGATGGTGGGCGAAAAGTTCGCCTAGTTAGCGAGGAATTCCCGCAGCAGCTTGAGCGTATCCTTGGACTCGCGCGTGGGCGTCACCGCCATAAACACGTGCGGCGCAGCTTCGTATTCGTAGAGCTTCGCATCAACCCCGGCGCCGCGCAGCTTGCCGGTAAAGGTGCGGGAATCAATGATGAAAAGGTCATGGCGCCCTGTCCATATCCGGGTTGGCGGAAGCAGCGCCAAGTCCTCCGCTGAGGTGTAGAGCGGGCTGCATTCGGCGCTGGCCGGATCGCGGTCGCCTGCGAACATTGCGCCGCAGGAACGCAAGGTTCCGATCTTGAGCATGATGTCGTGCGGTTCGACCGCACGGATCGCCTCGTCCTGCATCGTCACATCGAGCCATGGTGCGAACAGGGCAAGTTTGCCCGGTTGCGGTCCGCCTGCCCGCGCCAGCCGCAAGGCGAGGCTCAGCGCCATGTGCCCGCCCGCGCTATCGCCATTCAAGATGATCTTCGCCGGATCGTGGTCCCCGGCAAGTTTTGCGAAGGCGGCATCGGCGATGGCGTCCTGCACCGCGTACGAACTCTCGGGCACCACTTCGTAGAGCGGCACAGTAATACTCACCCCGCATTGCTCGACCATCTCGGCGGCTAGCGGCCAGTGCTCCTTGAACATCGGAAGCACAAACCCGCCACCGTGAAAATAGAGCATTTGCCATTCTGCCGCGCCGCTCTTGGGATGTAGCGTCACTACAGGCTGGCCCGCAGCCTCCCAATGCTCAACGCGGAATCTCTGTTCGAATTTGGCAGGCATTGGCGCGTCTTTGGGCAGATCGCGCGCGGCCATATAGTCGCGGAAATCCGAGGCAGCATGCGGGAAGACCGGCGTGCGCTTGCTCATCAGCCAGGTGACCGCACGCAGCATTATGCTCGGCTTGGCACTGCGTAGTTCGATGGATGTGTCGGTCAGCATTGGCGTTTCTCCTTGCCCGCGAACCTGACGGAGCGCGGCGCGGAGTCAAGCTTTGAGGCCGGTGATCAATCCTTCTTGCAGCCAGTGGCCAAGATACGAACCGGCGCGCATCGCCGCGTCCTGAACGCTCTCTTCGCTGGGTTCATCACCAGCAAGCAATTCGATGATCTCACCGTAGCCTGCATCGTCCTGCATTGCGGAAAAGGCGCGGGCATTGTCCGGTTCGACCAGCATAAAAGTGGGCCGCTCGCCTTCACGCCAGACAAGGCAGCCTTGCGGCTCGGGCAAGCGAGGATCAGGGCGATCCTGACCGTCTTCTTCGAGCGCATTCCAGAGCGCTGTGAGGTTATTCTCGACCAGCCGTGCCCCTGCACGCGGCTGCAATTCGATCTTCAATTGCATCCAGTCTTCATCACCGAATTCCGCCGTTGCCGCGCCAAACCCGGCGGGATCGAGTGGCGAAGTCTCGGCACCGGTCGAGACCTCCAGCATCGCCCATTCCAGCCATGCGATCTCGGCAACTTCGGGATTGTCGCCAAACAATTCGGCGCAGGTCGTCTCGAAGCCTTTTCCGGCCTCATCGATCGTCCAGCCTGATGGCGGATGGGTGATGGCATGATGCGCGCTCGCCTGTTTGAAGGCACCTTCACCCACATAACGCGCGGTGCGTTCAAAGGTGTTTGCAAGCGCATCCATCAAGGCGGAGCGGTAATTGCCGCGATAGACCGCCATGCCAGCTGCCTGAGAATTGCCCCAGCCGCTGGGCAAAGGCGCGCCTTCATCAAGGATTGCGCGCATGAAAGTGGCCTGCCGCTCGGCTAGCGTCTCTTCGGTCATGCCGGTTCAAGCGCTCTTGAGTCACTGGCGATGCCGCGCGCACGGTCCAGCTCAGCAAGCAGCTCCGGCAGCGGCGGAATGTGGTCGTCGCGCTCGATCATGGTCGCGACCGGCTGCGGCATCATGGCCATCGCCTTGGCATAGAGTGCCCAGACGCCGTCCGCGACTTCGCGGTCATGCGTGTCGATGATCACTGCGCGCTCGGACGTCGCTGGGTCATGCCCAGCCAAATGGATCTGCCGCACGCGGTCCAGCGGCAAACCTGCGAGATACTCATCCGCCGAGAACCCATGATTGGCCGCGCTGACATAGATGTTGTTGACGTCGAGCAGCAGGTAACAGCCCGTGCGCCGGGTCATCTCGGTTAGAAACTCCCACTCGCTCAGTTCGTCTTCCGGGAAGGTGAGATAGCTCGACGGGTTCTCGAACAGCATCGCCCGGCCCAGCGTCTCCTGCGCCTGATCGATATTGGCGCACACTGCCGCAAGTCCCTCTTGTGTGAGCGGCATTGGAAGCAGATCGTGGCTGTTATGTGCACTCGTACGAGTCCAGCACAGGTGATCCGATACCCAGAGGGGGTCGATGCGCCGCTCCAACCGCTTCAGTTTCGCGAGATAGTCCGCATCAAGGCCCCCCGCCGATCCAATCGACATCGAGACGCCGTGGATGATCACGGGGTGCTTTGCGCGCACCTGCTCCAGAATGCGCAGCTGCCGCCCGCCGTCGATCATGTAATTTTCGGAGATCACTTCCACGAAATCGACCGGCACGTCGGTTTCGACAAAGTCCTCATAATGCGTGCGCCTAAGGCCAAGGCCGAAGCCGCCAAACGGCTGAATATCGTCATGCTGCTGCGTCATCGGGGGCTCCATAGCAGAAGTCTGCGCGATCTTGGACGGCAGTCTGGCGGGATTATCACGGTCATGCCCATCCAAGGGGTCAGGTTCAGGAACAATGTCCATGTCGTCTCGCCAGACTGCCTAAGCGATCCGCGGCCAGAGCCGCACAGCGCCGTTCGCAAAGATTGTCTCACGCACGCGCACCGCCTAGGCAGTGCAAATGCGTTCATGGGAGGTGTTCGCTGACCGACCGCACAGCGTTACAGAGAGGCCAACAATCGTGAGCCGAAAGGATTTTGTTCAAAAAAATGTAACCACCAGCGTTCGGACGGCGAACAGCAGGTCAGTTCCGGTACAAATGCCGGACGCCCCAAGAGTTTAGAGTTAGGAGAAACATCATGAACGCCAAGACGATCGCTAACTTCGCTGGCCTCGCCCTTACCGCAGGCATCGCCGCCGGCCTCGCTACCACTCCGGTTGTGGCCCAAGGCGCCAAAGAGAAATGCTACGGCGTTTCCAAAGCAGGCAAGAACGATTGCGCCGCAGGCCCAGGCACAAGCTGTGCCGGCACCTCGACCCGCGATTACCAGGGCAACGCCTGGACGTATGTCGACAAGGGCACCTGCGTGAAGATCAAGACGCCTAAGGGCAAAGGATCACTGAAACCCATCAAGCGCTAAGGCGCGGAAAAAGGTTCGGGCGCCCGTCAGGCTAGAACCGGGCGCACCGAATTCGAGATTTGGAGGAATACAATGAGCAGCATCGTTTCAATGTACCAACGATTGGTCGGATTTTTGTCCGGCAGCTTTATGGAAAGCGTTGGTCTGTTGTTCGCCCGCATCGCGTTAGCGCTGGTGTTCTGGCGCTCGTACAAAACCAAGGTGGTCGAAGGGACCTGGCTGGAAATCGATGAAACCCAGTATTTCATCTTCGAGAATGAATTTTCTGGCCTGCCAATCCCGACCGACATTGCCGTGCCGATGGCAACTTATGCGGAATTTGCATTCCCGATCCTGTTGTTCGTCGGCCTGTTCACACGGTTTTCGGCTGTCGCTCTCATGATGATGGCGCTGACGATCCAGTTCTTTGTGTTCCCGACAGCGGATCACTTCTGGGGCTGGGCCATTACTCCGATCGCCCTGGCGCTGATTTTGATCAGCCGCGGTGGTGGACTGTTCGGGCTCGATCGTGTGCTCGAACGGATCTCGGGTTCCAAAACGGCCTAAATGCCAGAGCAATGGTAGCCGACGAACCCACCTTCGCCCGCCTCATGGCGGCAACACAGGAAGGCGACAAAGCCGCCACCAATGTGTTGCTGTCAGAGGTGGGAGTGTGGCTGGAGCGGTATTTTCGCCGCCGCCTGCCACCGCACCAGATCGACGATCTGGTTCAGGAAGTGCTGATTGCGTTTTATACAAAGCGGGCAACGTGGGATCCCTCGCGCCCGTTCCTGCCATGGCTTGCAGCCATCGCGCGGTATCGCTGGGTCGATCACCTGCGCAAGGTCTACAAGCACGATAGCAAGGAACTGATGGAAGACGACGCGGTAGAGGACAGCGAAGAAGAAGTTGTCCTCGCCCGTGTCAGCCTCGATCGCTTGTTCGGACAATTGCCCGACAAGCAGGCCGAGGTCATCGAAATGGTGAAGATCGAAGGCCTCTCAATCCGAGAGGCCGCAGATAAGACCGGGCAAAGCGAAAGCCTGGTGAAAGTGAATATCCATCGCGGCCTCAAGAAACTGGCCACCATGGTTGAGAAAGCTGATTGATATGGAAAAGTTCAACAACCGAGAAGATCTGATCGCGGCCCTGACCGAGGACCTGACGCCTGTGAAGCGCGTCAAGCCGGTCGACGGGATCATGCTGATCGCCTTTGCCACTGTCGTTGCGACAGTCGCGTCGATCGCCATTTTCGAATGGTGGAATGGTCTGCTTACCGGCGAAGCCTCGGGCTATTTTCTGATCACCCACGGGCTCTTACTCGTGCTGGGTGCAGCCAGCACGGCGGCGCTTGTGAGCGGTGCTCTCCCAAGGGTCGGCGCGCGTGCCAATGGGCCGCTCTGGAGCGCGATCATGCTGGGCATCCTGCCTTTGGGTGCGATTGCGAGCCTGCTTTCGGGACACGGCAACCATGCTCGCGAAGGTCTCAATGATCCGGTAGCCTTTATGTGCACCACCGCTTCGCTTTCGGCAGGCGCGCTGGTTCTGGTGGCCGCCGTGATGTTCCTGCGCCGCGGCGCTCCGGTCTCACTCGAACGTTCGGGCTGGCTCGCCGGTCTTGCGGCGGGATCGCTTGGAACGCTGGCTTATGGAATTACCTGCCCGCTCGACACTTTCTCGCATGTCGGCCTGTGGCACGTTGCTCCGGTAGCTATCGGAGCAGTGGTTGGACGGATCGTGGTTCCCCCGCTGATCCGCTGGTAAGTTCGGCACGTTGCGCGATGTTGGCGGCAGAGGACCTCTGCCGCCATTCGCGATCAAAAAAGCCGACGGTGAGCAGGAGTGCGAGGATGATCATCGCGAACTCGCCTGCGTCCTCGACGAAGGTCAGGATCGCGTGGAAGACCTTCCCCTGCTCTCCCCAGACGACCAGCAGATCGATCACCACGCCGAACATTGCGGCTCCGATAACACAGCCCGCAAGAGCCAGGTTGAACACAACCGCCTGACCTTTCGCAGCCCTTAGGCCCAATGCCAACGCCGCGGCCCAGAAGACCCCGACACCGATCATCAGCGACGCCTCTGCAAGGTGCGAGCCTTCAACAGGGATACCCTCGATCATGCCCAATGTGGGGCCTGCGGCTTGCCCGAACTGCTCATGCAGCTCGATCCAATTGTCGACCGTTAGGAACGCGAACAGCACCGAGTTCGCAAGATAAACGGTCGTTCGCTCACTGTGCCAAAGGAGAAATGTCATCACGGCCACGGCACCGGTAAGACCGTATTCCAGGAACTCGCCAAACGACCTGTCCGAAGCGAGATAGAACTGAACTGGGAGCAGTGCATCGGTAAGCGAGCCATAATGCGCGGCCACATCCAGTCCGATGAGCACACCGGCATATGGGAGGATCAGGAGCGCGGCGCGAATCGTCGCAGGTGATTGCGCCAATTCAGCGAAGAGGGTGATAATGCTGCGAATATCCCTCATCTTCCGATTCTGCCCCCTCTCAGCGTGACATAGACGTCAATTATGCATCTTCATTCGGTCATAAATCGCTGACCCGACCTGATAAACCGAACCAAAAATCCAAACCGTCTCGCATTGCGACAATCGCCATCCAAACGTTTCCGTTCGCTTGGGGCCAAAGAAGGCCGAGCTGCACCATTCGTCGGATATTCGACGTCATTGCCCCTTCATCCACGCGGGCCTATATGCGGCACATGTCCATAAGACCTTGGCGCGATATTGAGCGGCGCGAATGCCGCCAGATTATGGTCGGCGATGTGCCGGTGGGCGGCGATGCGCCGATCACCGTGCAGACGATGACCAACACCCCGACCGAAGATGCGGCGGCGACGATCGATCAGATCCGTCGCTGCGAAGAGGTTGGGTGCGACATTATCCGTGTGTCCTGCCCGACCGAGGAAGCGACTGCAGCCTTCCCGCTCATTACGCGGGCCGCGAACATCCCGGTCGTCGCTGACATCCATTTTCATTACAAACGCGCATTGGAAGCCGCCGATGGCGGCGCAGCGTGTCTGCGCATCAATCCCGGCAATATCGGATCGTCCGATCGCGTTGCCGAAGTGGTGCGCGCGGCGAAAGCCAATGGCTGCGCGATCCGGATCGGCGTAAACGCCGGGAGCCTCGAGAAAGATCTGCTCGAGAAATATGGCGAGCCCTGCCCCGAAGCGCTTATCGAAAGCGCGCTCGATCATATCAAATTGCTGCAGGATCACGACTTCCACGACTTCAAGGTCGCGGTGAAAGCCAGTGA
Organism: uncultured Erythrobacter sp.; assembly: GCF_947499705.1. NCBI lineage: Bacteria > Pseudomonadati > Pseudomonadota > Alphaproteobacteria > Sphingomonadales > Erythrobacteraceae > Erythrobacter > uncultured Erythrobacter sp. The sequence goes on from NZ_CANMPJ010000001.1 coordinate 2,658,713, forward strand.
CGTGTTTCTCGCAGTCGCCGCCTATCATGGTCTTGCAGAAACGGTCGATTGCCCGCTGCATCTCGGCATTACCGAAGCGGGCGGATTGATCGGCGGGACGGTGAAATCCTCCATCGGCATGGGAAGCCTGCTGTGGGCCGGGATCGGCGATACGATCCGCGTCTCGCTCTCCGCTGAGCCGGAGGAAGAGGTCAAGGTCGGCTACGAAATGCTGAAGGCTTTGGGCCTGCGCACGCGCGGCGTGCGCGTGGTGTCATGCCCCAGCTGCTCGCGGCAGGGCTTCGACGTGATCCGCACGGTTGAAACGCTCGAAAAACGCCTCGAACACATCAAGACGCCGATGAGCCTGTCGGTGCTGGGATGCGTCGTAAACGGCCCGGGCGAAGCGCGCGAAACCGATATCGGCCTGACAGGCGGCGGCAATGGCAAGCACATGGTCTACCTCTCCGGCATGAAAGCGCACGCGATCGAGGATGAGGATATGCTCAATCACATCGTAAAGCTGGTCGAAGAGAAGGCCGCGAAGATCGAAGCGGGCGACGAAGTGGCGTTCGATCCACACGCGCGAGCCGCAGAAGCGGCTGAATGATCAAGGCGCTGTTTTCCGGCGTGTTCGCCGCACTTCTGCTGGCGGGGTGCGCAACCGTTGCCAGCAAGGTTGCGGGCGGCGGTCACGATTATCCCGAAGCGCGGTCTTATGCGGTGTCCGACGATGCCTCAGCGGATGTCGACGCGGCGCTGGCCCGCGCGGCGGAGAACGGCAAGCGCGTAATGGTGGTGATGGGTGCCAACTGGTGCCACGACAGCCGCGCGCTGGCCGGATGGCTGGCGACCGAGCGGTTTCAGACGCTGATCGATGACAAATACGAGCTGGTCTTCGTCAATATCGGCATGCCGCAGCAGGATGACGGGCATAATCTTCAGATCGCTGAGCGGTTCGGGCTGGATGAGTTGCCGGGCACGCCGAATCTACTGGTGCTGACCGCTCAGGGTGAGTTGGTGAATGCCGACACGGCGACGACCTGGCGCGATACAGCGAGCCGAGAAGAGGACGCAATTTTTTCAGAGCTTCAGACGCTCGCCGACAAGGCTGTCTAACCCTGCTCCACGTCGTCCATCACGCTGACTATATGGCTCCTCGTCCTGAGCGCGGGACGTTCAAGTTCGACAAATACTACCTCGTGATGGAGGCACTCCGGGAAAGCGGCGCGGCGATTACCGAACACGCTCCGGAGCCGATGCCGCGCGACTGGCTCGAAGCGGTGCATGATCCGGCCTATGTCGACGAGGTGTTCCGCGCCGACGTTCCGCGTGAGAAGGAACGCCGGATCGGCTTTCCCGTTACCGAGCGTATTCGCGACCGGGTCCGTCACACCAATGGCGGCACATGGCTCGCCGCGCAGCTGGCGATGCAGCACGGCTATGCCGCCAACTCAGCCGCCGGGAGCCACCATGCGCTTGCCGATACCGGCGCGGGGTATTGCGTGTTCAACGATCTCGCGGTCGCATCCAACCGGCTGATCGCAGAGGGACACGCGCGGCGCATCCTGATCATCGACCTCGACGTGCATCAGGGCGACGGCACCGCCAGCCTTACGGCTGCTCGCGAAGATATCTCCACCTTCTCTGTCCATGCCGAGAAGAACTTCCCGGTGCGCAAAGCGCGCTCGAATATCGATATCGGGCTGCCTGACGGGACCACCGATGCGGGCTATATGACCGTATTGAACAACCACATTCCCAAGACACTCGACGGGTTCAAGCCCGATTTCGTGTTCTACCAGGCGGGCGTCGACCCACATTCGAATGACAAGCTCGGGCGGCTCTCGCTGTCGGACGAAGGCCTCACGGATCGCGACCGTTTCGTGGTGTCGCAAGTGCGCCAGCGCGGGCTCCCCATCGCCTCGGCATTGGGCGGCGGATATGGTGACGACCAACGCGAAGTTGCCGAGCGCCACGCTCGCTCCATGCTTGCAATGGCGGATCAAAATACCGCGTTTTCAAGCATTTCGACTGCTCTTTAGGGTGCCTTAAGCTTCCCGTCGTACCAATGCCGCATGATCGGACGCACCATCCTGTTTGTCGCTGCCGTATTCGGCTTCACGGCGCTGGTCGTGCCGTCCTCGTCCGATAGCGAAAGCGAAGACGGATCGGGCGGCTACGTCCCGCGCTCTGCGGGCAGCAATGGATCGAACTCCGTCGCTGGTTCGGAATGGTATGCAGGCGACCACACCTTGCAGCGGCAATCGGACGGGCATTTCTATGCATCGACGCATGTCGACGGCGTGCCGGTGCGGATGATGGTCGATACAGGGGCGAGCGTGATTGCGCTGACCGGTAGCGATGCGGCCGCGATTGGCATTCAGTGGGACGATGCACAAGTCGGCCATATTGGCCAAGGCGCGAACGGCGCGGTCTACGGCGTGAACACGCGGCTGAACGAGGTCGAGATTGGCGGGATCACCCGCCGCAACGTCTCGGCAGTGATCATCCCGCAAGGGCTCGGCGTCTCACTGCTCGGTCAGTCTTACCTGTCGCAGCTAGACGCGGTTGAAATCGCCAACAACCAGATGGTCATGAGCGGCAGCTAGGCGCTAGCCTCTCAGGCGCGGCGAAAAGTAGACATCGACATAGTCGGTCAGGCCGTCGCACCATTCAAACTCGCGCAGCCGATAATAGGTGCGGTCCTGCGTGACCTCGAAACGCCAGACCTTGTCCTGCACGCAAAGCCGATCTTTGTCCGGCGTCCCTGAAATGACGATCCGGCCGTCGAGCAGGAAGTAATCCTCGCCAATCTCGGTGATCACGCCGTCGACGGCTAGCCGCCCGCCATCGCCGCGCTGCAGCCCGTTGATCCGCCAAACACCGCTCGGGCCGTGTTCGACATAGACCTCACCGCGCTGTTCCCAGCCGATCCATTGCACCGTGACGCCCTGTGCGGTGCGCAAACGCTTCGCATCGCGCTCGCTGGTGATCTGCGTTGCGGAATGTGTTTCCTGCGCAGTCACCGCTCCCCCCGACAGCGCCAATCCGGCGCTGCATGCAATGGCGATACATGTCTGTTTGAGTGCTAGTCGCATCATCCGTTCCCCTGTCGATCATTCTATGTAACAGAGCTTCACCGATGTTGCTTGTATAAGGACGCCGCTGACCCATGGCTGAATTCGAGACCGATTATCTTGTCGTTGGCGCAGGCGCGGTGGGCCTGGCTTTTGCCGATACGCTGCTCGATGAAGACCCTGATTGCCACATCACTCTGGTCGACAAACACGCCAAACCGGGCGGTCACTGGAACGATGCCTATTCCTTCGTCGCGCTGCACCAGCCGAGCGCGACCTACGGCGTCAATTCGATGGAGATGTGCCCGGATAAGGTCGACACAATCGGCCACAACAAGGGCATGTATCCGCTGGCCAAACACGCCGAGATCCTCGCCTATTACGGCAAGCTGATGAACGAGCGCATGATCCCCAGCGGGCGCGTGGCGTATCATCCACTGACCGAATATCAGGACGACGAAGGCGGCGTGCACAGCATCAAGGGTATTCTCTCCGGCGAGCAGAACACGGTGAAGGTTCGCCGCAAACTGGTCGATGCAACATGGTTCCAGACCTCGGTGCCTTCGACCCACAAACCGGGCTTCGAGATTGCGGACGGCACCCGCTTTGCGATCCCCGGTGAGCTGCCCGCACTGTGGAAGGAAGCAGGCAACCTGCCCGATCACTACGTCATTCTCGGCGGCGGAAAGACCGCGATGGACAGCGCGGTGTGGCTGCTCGAATCCGGTGTGCCAGCGGACAAGATCGGCTGGGTTCGTCCGCGCGATTCCTGGATGCTCAACCGCACGCTGCTGCAACCGGCACATGTGGCAATCGAGGGGCTGATGGAGTTCCAGACCGCGCTTGTCGAATGCGCCAGCGGCTCCGAAACCGGTGACGAGATGATGCAGAAGCTCGGCGAGCGTAACGTCATGCTGCGGATCGACGAGAGTGTGACACCAAAGATGTTCCACTTCGCGGTGATCTCGCCGGGCGAGATCGACCTGATGCGGCAGATCACACAGGTCTATCGTCAGGGCCGCGTCACTAGGATCGAGCCGGGCAAAATGCACTTTGCAGGCGAGACATTGGACCTGCCCGAAAACACCTTGTTCATCGATTGCACAGCCAGCGCCGTACCCTTCGATGTGCGCGAGGGCACGCGGCCATTCTTCCAGGGCGACCAGATCACACTTCAGCTCGCACAGACACCATTCGTGCCATACAGCGCGGCACTCGCAGCGTTTCTGGAGGCCAATTTCGAGACCGACGACGAAAGGAACAATCTCTGCCCGCCCGCGCCGCTGACGGATTCGACCGACACCTATCCCTATGCGGTGATGGCGAACCTGATGAGCACGGGCATTCTGTCGAACAATCCCAAGACCAACGAGTTCAACGCGCGCAGCCGCCTGCACCCGACCGGCCCGGCGATTGCCAAGATGATGCGCGAGGGCGATCCGCGATTGGCCGGGATGAGCAAGATCGGCGAGGTCATCCGCGAAAACATGCCCGGCGTCATCAAGCTCGGCATGAAGGCGAAAGCGATCCACGAGGAAGGCGAATTGCGAGCCTGAGCCAGTTCGGGAAACTCGCGCATTTGCCTATTCACGGGAACGCTAGGTTTGCGCTATTAGTATGGTCGTTATGAAAAGACGCGATCTTCTTAAAGGAAGCCTCGTTGCCGGAGCGGCTCTGTCGCTCCCTGCGAGCGTGGCCGCTGCCCCGCGCAAGGGCTCCGCCCGCGACCGGGCGCTGTTCGATATCGCCAAACGCGAGCTCGACCGCGCGGGCAGTGTGATCTGGAAGAAAGACATTGTCGGGATCGCCGATTTCGGCGTTCATTCCGCAGCGCGCCGGTTCCACTTCGTCAATCTCGACCGCGAAGAAGTGCAAAGCTACCACGTCAGCCACGGCACGGGTTCCGATCCGGAGCACGATGGCTGGCTCAACAACTACTCCAACGTCGAAGGCTCCAACGCGACCAGCAAAGGCGCTTACATCACGTGGGAATGGTATCAGGGGCGGTATGGCACCTCGGTCCGCCTCGGCGGGCTGGACTCGACCAACGATGCTGCCCTGCGCCGCTACATCGTGATGCACCGCGCGAAATATGCCGAACCATCGCATATCGACCGCTGGGGTCGACTTGGGCGCTCGAATGGCTGCTTTGCCTTGGGCGAAGAGCAGTTCCGGATTGCGCTGCTCAACCTGTCAGGCGGGCGGCTACTGTTTGCGGACAGTCTCGGGTTGCAGGAGGATGGAACGCTGCAACCGGGTAATCTTAGGACGCTGCAGCCAGAGCAGCCCAGCGACTTGCAACGTTACGCGCCGGGGACGTTCTGATATTGCCGTGCAACGCACCGTTGAACTGACGGCGATTACTGTAGCAAGCCTCAAGGCTGCTTTCGTCGGCGCAACTTGCGTATCGATCTTTTTGCTCTGGTCTTTCGCCTCAGCGACACCCTCCCAAAGCTTGGGAGAGTTATTCTCTCTTGCGATAATTGGTTTCCCTTACGCGTTCATCGCTGGAAGCATTGGGACTGCCTTTTGTCTGCTTGCAATCGGACTGCCTCTCGCCATCGTCGCTCGGAACATATTGGCGCAGCCATCTGGATTTCTGATTGCTTTTGGGGGCGCAGTGCTTGCTTGCGCCACATTGGGAATTATCTTCGGAAACCTGCTGGCATCGGCTGTGTTTTTGCCCTTCGCGGTGCCCGCAGCGTACTTCTATCGCAGCGAGATATTGCTCGAACGTTCTCTATACTGAGAGAACACACTAACCCCCAGCCCGCGGGTCGTTCTCGATAACAATCACCTCATCATCGATCACATTGCTGCGATTGCCGACGCGTGGTTTGTCGAGGCTCGCCAGCACTGGCGCGTCGCGGCCGTAGATGTCCTTGAAGGTTTTCATCTCGCCATCGATGTCCGACGCCATCGTGAAATAGGTGATGTAGGCGGGCATCTTCTTCTCGATCATCACCTTGGTGTATTTGCCCGAGGTGGCGATTTCGACCGCTTCATCCTTGGTCGCGCCCTTGCCCAGGATCGCCATCGTGATCGCCAGTTCCAGCGCGCGTTCGGTGCGAATGCAGCCATGGCTCAGCGCGCGGCCGTCCTTGGCGAACAGGTGACGCGACGGCGTGTCGTGGAAGAAGATCGCATGCCGGTTCGGCATTTCCAGTTTCATCCGGCCCAGCGAATTGCCGGGACCCGGCTGCTGCACCACGGTGATCCAGCCATTGGCACCTTTGGTCGCCTTGTATCCGTTGCGCTTGGCCCAGGCAGGGTTGTTGAGCACGCGTTGGCCCAGCCCTTCGCCCTTCACGATCGACTGCGGGACGGTCCAGGTCGGATTGAACACCACGCCTGACACCGTCTCGGCGAGCTGCGGGGTCGCGGTGCGACCGGGCTTGCCTACGATGGTCTTGTAGGTGCTGATGATCTTGTCGCCGACCGTCAGACGCAGCTGATATTCGGGGACATTGGTGATCAGATATTGCTTGCCGAGATCGCGGGCGAGCCAGCGCCAGCGATCCATATTGGCGCGGATCAGCTTGCGCTTTGCCTTTTCGGTCGCAGGCGTGTTCGCAAGCTCTTCCCTTAGCCGCGCATAGTCGGGGTGAGTCGGGTTCAGCTTCGCGAGCGTACCCGCGACATCGCCGCTTTCGAGCGCTTCGGTCAGCAAATCACCGGTACGGAACGTGTCGCGGTCGGGATCGACCACAAACCATTGTTCACGCGCATCCATCGGTGTGCGGCCATCGCGTAGGTCCTCGACCAGCCAGACAAAGTTCTTCGAAGCCAGCTTGTCGAGCTCTTCGGACGGACCCGATGCCAGCGACACTTTGAGCGCTTGCAGATCGTAATCCAGCATATCGAGCCCTTCGGCGCCGATGCCTTCGATCACGTCGATCAGCGCAGCGGCATTGTCCGCCGTCCACGATTGCACCAGCGGACCGGGCGCGGAAAGGTCGCCCTGGACGACTTCGCCGGACACCATCTGCGGGAATGCTTCATCGAAGCTCGCGCCTTCGGCAGCGGTGGTTTCCTCGGCTTCAGGCTGCGGAGCGGCCTCATCTTGCGCAAAAACGCTGCTCGTTGCGATGGCTGCGAGCGCTGCTCCGCCTGCCAATGTGCTGACCCAAGTCCGCATAATCTCTCTCTAACTACCCCAATTGCACCGCCATGGCGGCTCATCTGTGATCAAACACAGCATATCGTGCGACAGACCTAAGTATCAACCAATACTGCTTTCGCTTGGATGAATCCCCCACAGCGAAGTGGATAGTGCGCGTGACCTTCCGGCATTCGCCAATTAGGGCGTCACGCCAATGACCTCTCAATCTGCCTCTTCGATGCTGTCGGCCCACCGGCTGATGCCGTTCGCGATCGCATTCGCAGGGGTGGGGCTGTTGTCGCTGATGGATGCCTTTATGAAAGAGGCGGCGCTGGCGACCGGGGCCTACACTGCGACGGTGCTGCGCTCGCTGATCGGTGCGGCGATGATCGCCCCGTTTTGGCTGGCGCGCAAGAATGGCTGGCCGACGCGCGACGTGATGAAGCTGCATCTGGAACGCGGCATAATCTCAGCCTTCATGGCGCTCAGTTTCTTCTACGCGCTGACCAAGCTGCCGCTGGCTGAGGCCATCGCGATCAGCTTCATCGCGCCGTTGATTGCCTTGTATTTCGCCAATGTCCTGCTGGGCGAGACGATCCGGCGCAGCGCGATCTTCGCCAGCATTCTCGGATTTATCGGCACAATCGTGATCATCGGCGGCAAGATCGGCGATGGAGAATTCGACCGCGACATTATCTATGGTCTGGCATCGCTGCTGTTTTCTGCCGTGCTCTATGCCTACAATTTCGTGGTGATCCGGCGTCAATCGCAGGTTGCGGGACCCGTTGAGATCGCGACCTTTCATAGCGGCGTTGGCGGAATAGTGTTGCTGCCGTTCGCGCCGTTCCTTTGGACTGCACCGCAAATCGACTCGCTCGGCGCTATTTCCATAGCCTCATTCCTCACCGTAACGGGAGCCATGGCAATTGCCTGGGCTTATGCCCGCGAAGAAGCGCAGGCGCTGGTGCCGATCGAATATTCCGGATTTCTGTGGGCCAGCCTGTTTGGATGGCTTTTCTTCCGCGAAGCAGTGACGCTGCCGACAATTGCGGGAACGCTGCTGATTGTGACCGGATGCTGGCTCGCAACCCGGCAACCAAGAGCGACTGGAGAGGAAACGCCGAAAAAAAATGACCGGGACGGCGAGGCGTCGCCGCCCCGGCCATAACCTTTTCGGACTTGGATGTCGGGCGCGGCTTTGCGCCCCCGTGCGACCCTGTGGGCTTGATTACTTTGTCGCCTTCATCGTGCGATCAAAAGCGTTTCGGAGCTTGCGGCCTGCGCCGTCTCTTCCGAAAAGGCGACGGCAGCACCAAAGCAGGCGAAAACCATAAGGGTCGCAGCGACTACACCGGCCCGAAGGCTGGATCTGCGCGCGTTCCACTCATCATTCTCGCTCATAGCGCCCCCGCCGCTTTGAGTGCATACCGTCGACAACGCTATTAGCCGGGGCGGCGCGATTCCCCGAGTTAACAATCGTAAATTCTGCGGTTGTCACGATTTTGAGGTCGGATTTTGCCGCCAATGTCGCAATCGACTCGCAACAGGCCGCCTGCCACTTGACCTCTCGCGCGCAGTCTAGCACTTGCCTCTGAGAGAACACTCTCCGGAATTGAATCACCCGGATTCTCCCCCGCTCTCCACGGGGGAACAGCCAAAAGGATGGAACGCCCCGATGACAGCTATCGGCAAGGACACGCTCGCAACCCGCTCAACCCTCTCGGTGGGCGGCAAGGAATACGCTTACTACTCGCTCGCCAAGGCGGCTGAGCAACTGGGCGATGTTTCGAAGCTCCCGAACTCGATGAAGGTGCTGCTCGAAAACATGCTGCGCTTTGAAGACGAAGGCTTCACCGTCGGTCGCGAGCACGCGCAGGCGATTGTCGACTGGCAGAAGAACCCCGTCACCGGAAACGAAATCCAGTACCGCCCGGCGCGCGTGCTGCTTCAGGATTTCACCGGCGTGCCTTGCGTGGTCGACCTCGCGGCAATGCGCGATGCGATCAAGGAGCTTGGCGGCGACACGCAGAAGATCAACCCGCAGGTTCCCGTCAACCTCGTGATCGACCACTCGGTCATGGTCGACGAGTTTGGCCATCCAAAGGCGATGGAAGCCAACATGGCGCTCGAATATGAGCGCAATGCCGAACGTTACGACTTCCTCAAATGGGGTTCGAAGAGCTTCGAGAACTTCTCCGCTGTGCCTCCCGGCACCGGCATCTGCCACCAGGTAAACCTTGAGCACATTGCGCAGGGCATCTGGTCGAGCAAAGATTCGAACGGCGAAATGGTTGCCTACCCCGATACCTGTGTCGGCACCGACTCGCACACCACCATGATCAACGGTCTGGGCGTTCTGGGCTGGGGCGTGGGCGGGATCGAAGCCGAAGCGGCGATGCTCGGCCAACCGATCTCGATGCTGATCCCCGAAGTCGTCGGTTTCAAACTGACCGGCAAGATGGCCGAAGGCGTCACCGCAACCGACCTCGTGCTGACCTGCGTGCAGATGCTGCGCGAAGTCGGCGTGGTAGGCCGCTTCGTCGAGTTCTACGGACCGGGCGTTGCCACACTTACCCTGGCGGATCGTGCAACCATCGCCAACATGGCACCTGAATACGGCGCGACCTGCGGCTTCTTCGGTATCGATGACAAGACCATCGAATATATGCGCCTCACCGGTCGCAGCGAAGAGAACCTCGCACTGGTCGAAGCCTATGCCAAGGAACAGGGCATGTGGTTCGATCCGGAAGCCGAGCCAGTGTTCTCGAACACGCTCTCGCTCGATGTGTCCTCGGTTGTACCGAGCCTTGCCGGGCCAAAGCGTCCGCAAGACCGCGTGATCCTTCCCGAGGTAGACGAACTGTTCAACGGGGACCTCAAGACGACGTACAAGAAAGACGCCCCGGTTCGCGTCGATGTTGCCAATACCGAGCATGACATTGGCGATGGCGATGTTGTGATCGCGGCGATCACCAGCTGCACCAACACCTCAAATCCAGACGTGTTGATTGCCGCTGGTCTGGTCGCGAAGAAGGCCGTCGAGAAAGGCCTGAAGCCGAAGCCATGGGTGAAGACCTCGCTCGCACCTGGTTCGCAAGTGGTCACCGACTACCTCGTGAAGTCGGGCCTGCAGGACGATCTCGATGCGATCGGTTTCGACCTGGTGGGCTATGGCTGCACCACTTGCATCGGCAATAGCGGTCCGCTCGCTCCGCCGATCAGTCAGGCGATCAACGGCAACGATATCGTCGCTGCCAGCGTCCTGTCGGGCAACCGCAATTTCGAAGGCCGCGTGTCGCAAGATGTGCGTGCCAACTTCCTGGCGTCGCCGCCGCTCGTGGTCGCTTACGCGCTGAAAGGCACCGTGACCGAAGACATCACCACGACGCCGCTTGGCCAGGACCAGGACGGCAACGACGTGATGCTCGCCGATCTTTGGCCGAGCAACGCTGAAATCGCCGAACACCGCGCGGCCAATATCGACCGCTCAATGTTCGAAACCCGCTATGCCAACGTCTATGACGGCGATGAGCACTGGCAGGCGATCACTGTCGAGCCATCGGACACCTATCAATGGCGCGCAGGCTCGACATATATCGCCAACCCGCCTTACTTCGAAGGCATGGAGATGACCCCGGCGCCAATCACCGACATTGTCGATGCGAAGCCGCTGGCGATCCTTGGCGACTCGGTCACCACCGACCACATCTCGCCCGCCGGCGCGATCAAGGAAGACAGCCCGGCTGGTTCCTACCTCAAAGGCAATCAGGTCCCGAAGAAGGACTTCAACTCCTACGGCTCGCGCCGCGGCAACCATGACGTGATGATGCGCGGCACATTCGCCAATATCCGCATCAAGAACGAAATGGTCCCCGGTGTTGAAGGTGGTGAGACCACTTACAGCGGTGAGCAAATGCCGATCTACGACGCGGCCATGAAGCACAAGGCGGACGGAACTCCGCTGATCGTGGTTGGCGGCAAGGAATACGGCACCGGCTCCAGCCGCGACTGGGCGGCCAAGGGCACGATCCTGCTCGGCGTTCGCGCCGTGATCGTCGAGAGTTTTGAACGGATCCACCGTTCGAACCTCGTCGGAATGGGCGTGCTGCCGTTGCAGTTCAAAGGTGGGGACACGCGCAAGACGCTGAACCTGAGCTCAGATGATACTTTCAGCATCAAGGGGCTGGATGGGCTGACCCCGGCGCAGGATGTCGAGATCGAAGTTACCCGCACCGATGGCTCGACCTTCAACTTCACCGCGCTTTGCCGTATCGATACCGCGAACGAAATGGAGTATTACCGCAACGGCGGCATCCTCCACTACGTGCTGCGCAAACTGGCAGCGTAAGGAAACCCGATGCGACGCGTGCTCCTCCCCCTTACCCTCACAGCGCTGGCGATCACCGCCTGCGCGCCGGAAAAAGAGGGCAAGGACAAGGAGCACGCACCGCTGCCATTCGGTTATGAGCTGGCATCGGCAAAGGCGGCTTCGGATTTCACCGAAAGCGCAGTCATCGACTTAGCAGCTGAAGAATTGGCTGCGATGCAGGCCAATGGGACCGTCCGGCTGATCGATATCCGCACGGCAGAAGAGGTCGCGGAGGGCTCGATTGCCGGGGCCGAACACATCGCAATGGATGAATTCGATCCTGCAGTGCTGGACCAGGCAGATGACCGCGAAGTCGTTCTTTATTGCCGTTCTGGACGCCGATCGCGCCTGCTTGGCGAGAAGCTTGCGGCCCAAACCGGCAAACCGATCAAACATTTAAGCGGCGGAATCGTCGCCTGGCGGGCCGCTGATCGGGACTGATCGGCGGTTCATGGAGTATTATGATACTCTGTGTCACATTGATGAGATGATCTGCACCTAAGATCAGGAGGATGTCGGAAAGGCTCTTTGAGCAACCGATGAAAGGATAAGGGGCAATGATGGAATTCACCGCAATTATCGCGAGCCTGCTGTTGGCCGCACAGGCACAGCCCGCTGTAGAGACTTCGGCCAAACAAGCTGAACCCAAGGCGGAAGAAGCGGCCAATGATGACGACAAGATCATTTGCCGCCGGACGGCAGTTGTTGGTTCGAAGTTCAAGAAGAAGATTTGCGGCACCAAGAAGCAGTGGGAAACACTCTCAAATCGCGGCACTGACACCACCCGGGAATTCCAGCGGCGCGGCAAAGGTCTCGAACCCGTCAACTAAACTGCGAAATAGGAGGCCATTAGCATGACCGTGTTCTCATCAAGCCTCGCCGCCTTGCTACTGTCTTTGCAAGGGCAGCCTGCTGCCGTTGAAACGTCGGCCACCGAAACTGAGGCCAAGACAGAACAAGCAGCCAACGACGACGACAAGATCATCTGTCGCCGTACCGCCATTGTCGGATCGAAGTTCAAGAAGAAGATCTGCGGCACCAAGAAGCAATGGGAAACGCTGGCGAACCGCGGCGCTGAGACAACGCGCGAATTCCAGCGGCGCGGTAAGGGACTCGAGCCGAACGACGTACCGGGCACCTGACGCGCCAAGCCTTCCTTCTGAACATCGCGTTCAGGGCGGTGTCATCGAGAATGTGAGAAGGCCTTATCCTACAAAGGGGAAGGTCACATGATCCGCAACATCCTGTTCGCTCCAGTGCTTTTGCTAGCTGTTCCGGCACTTGCCGACGAGCAGGTTCCGGCTTCGCAGGCGGAGCAAGTCGACTATGCCGGGTTCGCCCTGCTGACCGAAGAAGTCGCGACCCTGCGAGCCGAGCGGCTGCTTACCAAAGACGAGTTCTTTGCACGTGCAAGCGCAGACGGCGCTTTGTTGCTCGACACCCGATCGGCCGCCGCCTTTGCGCAAGGCCACATAAAGGGGGCTGTGAATTTGCCCTTTTCGGATTTCACAGCTGACAAACTGGCCAAGGTGATTGGCGACACTGACCGTCCGATCTACATCTACTGCAACAACAATTTCAGCGATGACGTTGTGCCGGTGCGGACCAAAATGGCGACGCTCGCGCTCAACATTCCGACCTTCATCAATCTGGTCGGGTACGGCTACAGCAACGTCTGGGAACTGAGCGGCACGATGCCGATGGCCGAGGCGGACTGGGTCTCAGCCGAAGCGGGCTAGCGCCTCACTCCACACAGTCACGGAATGAAGAAAGGGCGGCCTCCCCATTGCCCGGGAAGCCGCCCTTTCTGTCTTGGACTGAATGGACTGGATCAGATCTCGGTCTTGACCGGCTTGATCTTGCGCCGTCCCAGGATCGCTGCAGCGGCAAGGCCGAACAGGACCATCATCGGCGGGGCCGGGACTTCAGTGCCCGAGCTGGTGCCGCCCGACGTCGAAGAACTGCTCGACGAAGAACTGGAGCTGCTCGAGCTCGAAGACGAACCACCCGAAGACGAGGAGCTGCTGCCGCTCGAACCGCTCGACGACGATGTGCTGCCGCCGAAGCTAGAGCTGCCGGTGCTGCTACCCGACGAAGACGAGCTGGACGAGCTGCTCGAAGACGAGGAGCTGGTGCTGCTGGTCATGTCGCCCGAAGTGCTACCACCGCTGGTGGCACCGCCAGAGCTGCTGCTCGACGAAGACGAAGAGCCGCTGGAAGACGAGGACGAAGAACCACCGCTGGTTGCTCCACCCGACGACGTGTTGCCGCCCGACGTGCTCGAACCGCCCGAGCTGCTGCTCGAAGACGAAGAACTGGAGCTACCCGAAGAGCTCGACGAACCGCCGCTGGTGTTGCCACCCGACGAAGTGTTGCCGCCGCTCGAAGAGCTGGACGAACCACTCGAAGACGACGAGCTGGAGCTGGACGAGCTGCCCGAAGATCCGCCGCTGCTGGTGTTACCGCCGGAGGTGCTGGTCATACCGCCCGTGCTGGTGTTGCCACCGCTGGTCGACCCACCCGAAGAGCTTGAAGACGAGCTGGAGCTGCTCGACGAAGAGCTCGACGAGGAAGACCCGCCCGACGAACCGCCAGTGCTGGTGTTACCGCCAGAGGTGCTGGTCATGCCGCCGGTCGACGTGTTGCCGCCGCTGCTGCTCGAACCGCCCGAAGACGAAGAGCTGCTGCTCGATGAAGACGAACCCGAGCTAGAGCCAGACGACCCGCCGCTGGTGTTGCCGCCCGAAGAGCTGCTGCCGCCCGAGGAGCTGGAGCTGCTCGAAGACGAACCTGAGCTGGACGACGAACCACCCGACGAACCGCCGCTGCTGGTGTTACCGCCAGAGCTGGTCATGCCGCCGGTGCTGGTGTTGCCGCCCGAAGTCGCACCGCCCGAGCTCGAAGACGAGCTGCTGCTCGACGATGAAGAGCTGGAAGAAGATGACGAGGACGAAGAGCTGCTGCTGGAAACATTGCCCGAGGAGCTCGACACGTTGCCCGACGTGGTGGTGCTCGAAACGGCGCCAGTGCTCGAAGACACAGCGCCCGTGCTGGACGATACTCCGCCAGTGCTGCTCGAAACCGCGCCGGTCGTCGATGAGATCGAACCGGTCGAGCTGGTCGAGGAGACCTTGCCCGAAGACGAAGTCGACGAAACCTTACCCGACGAAGACGTCGAGGTCACAGTGCCCGATGTGGTCGAGTTATCGATGTCGATGTCGATATTGATGTTGCCCGACGAACCATCACCGCCCGACGTGCCGCCCGAGCTTGAGCTGACGTCGCCCGAAGTCGATGTGCCGCCGCCCGATGTGGTGGTTGAAACCGAGACGTCACCTGAAGACGAACCGCCTCCGCCGAAGAAGCCGCCGAAGAAGCCGCCACCAAATCCGCCGCCGAAGCCGCCAAGCCCCCCGCCAACGATAACCGGCGAACCGCCACCACCGCCACCGCGGATCGGTGGAAGTGGAGGAAGCGGTGCAGGTGCATAGGCAACCTGAGCGATCGGTGGGCATTCGGCAGGATCGTAATATGCAGATGTGGCGCCGGTAGGCAGCGGCGCAGCAGCAATGGCATCGGCTCCACCCGGACCATATCCGGCAGGCAGCGGCTGACACTCAATGGTGCGCTCAACAATCCGGCGGCGCCGATCTTCCGGCGGCGGGATGATGCGCTCACGCGTCTTGATATATTTGGTCTGCCGAGGAACTGGCTGCGGATCCGTTTCGACCAGCTTACCATTGATGTTCGTCGTGAACTGCGGATCATCCGTGTTCATTGGCTCGGCGACGCGCACCGCGCCACCTGTCATCAGGGCGACGCCAGCGGCGGTTGCCGAAAGCTTTGCTGCAGCCAGTTTGAGCGACATAAATCCGAACCTTACTTGCCTGTGGTGGTTTGAGGCGGCCGACCCGCTTCTTCACCAAATCCAATCCTCTCATGATGATGTAAGGCCCGGCTCGGCAATGCGATTAACCATGATTGGGAGGTTCGGATCGCCCTAACTGGCGCAAATCCGTGGTATTTCAGGGTCGCTGTCCCGTTTTGATACCGAACTGGCAGGCTGCGTTAGTCGAATCGTTAGTGTTAACCCGTCGGCATTTGTCTGCAGGCACTTCGCATGCCATACTCGCACTTCTTGATCAGGGGAGGAAACCACCGTGGCAACAACATCTCTTTTATTGGCCGCCGCCCTCGCAGCGCAAGCGCCGGCTGCCGAGACTTCAGCCGCTCCGACACCTAGCGCTCAGGGGAATGCGGCTACGGCGGACCTTGGCAGCAAAACGATCTGCAAGCGGGTCAACGTTCGGGGCAGTCGGTTCACAAAGCGAAAATGCGGCTCCGCTGATCAATGGGAAAAGCAAAGGCGCCATAACGTTCAGATCACTCGCGAAATGCAGCAGAGCGACGGTAGCTCTAAAGCCGGGACTTAAGCCCAGTCACATCGGAACTTAATCCGGCTGGTCAAACAATCCCGATTGATCGTTTCCAGGTTTTGGGGACGTTGGCGGCGTCATTTCCAGATGTTCCCAACCCGCATCGTTGAGCATCCGCCCGCGGGCGGTGCGCGCGAGCAAGCCTAACTGTATCAGGTACGGCTCGACCACATCCTCGACAGTGTCGCGCGGCTCAGCGAGACCGGCCGCCAGCGTTTCAACGCCCACCGGTCCACCTTTGTAAGTGGTCGCGATCATGGACAGATATTTGCGGTCCATCGCGTCGAGGCCAAGCCGGTCGATCTCCAGCCGCGTAAGCGCCTGATCGGCAGCGGCACGGGTCACGGTGCCTTCACCCGCCACATGGGCAAAGTCGCGCACCCGGCGCAGGAGGCGTCCTGCAACGCGCGGCGTCCCGCGCGACCGGCGCGCAATTTCGCGCGCGCCTGCGGAATCGATGTCGAGCCCGAGTAACCTTGCACCGCGGCTGACCACCAGGTCGAGCTCGTCATGAGTGTAGAAGTTGAGCCGCACCGGAATTCCGAATCGGTCGCGCAATGGCGTCGTCAGCAGACCTTGCCGCGTGGTCGCCCCGATCAGCGTGAACGGCGGCAGATCGATCCGCACGCTGCGCGCCGATGGCCCTTCGCCGATGATGATATCGAGCGCACGGTCCTCCATCGCCGGGTAGAGCACTTCCTCGACAACCGGATTGAGGCGGTGAATTTCGTCGATGAACAGGACATCGTGCGGTTCGAGATTGGTGAGCAGCGCGGCGAGATCGCCCGCCTTGGCAATCACCGGGCCAGAGGTCGCGCGAAAACCCACGCCCAGCTCAGCCGCAACAATCTGAGCCAGTGTGGTCTTACCCAGCCCCGGTGGGCCGAAGAACAAGGTATGGTCCATCGCCTCACCGCGCGACTTCGCGCTGTCGATGAACACGCGGAGGTTATCCCGCGCCGCCTCTTGCCCGATGAACTCGGCAAGTGACTTGGGCCGCAGAGCGACATCAGGATCTTCAGGCTGCCGGTCAGGGGTATGGATGGGAACGGGTTCAGTCATCGGAATGGTAGCCAGCCTTCGTAAGCCGTTCTCTGGCGGCTTCGAGGGTTGCAAATTCGAATTTTGCGCTGTGCCTGAGCGCTACCGCTTCGAACGCGAGATGCAACATGGATCGCTCAGCCAACATCTTAAAACCTTCGGATTCAGTTCCAAGGATCAAGTCCTTAACCGTTTGCAATTCACCAACACGAGCAATTTTTTGCCGCGTCCTAGCAAGCCGGATTGTCTTCCCGCGTTCGGTGGACAAGGCGTCTTCTAACGCGAATATCGATTGCCAGACATCATGCTCGAATGTTCCTGGCTGTTCATTGGGTAAGATCTCGAAAAGCTTCAGCTTCGCCACTCGGAAAAGCTCCTCAGCGCCACTGCGGTGAGCATTGGCAGCGATTCCGCGCAACTTCTCGGCATCGACGCAGGTACGGACAAATTCGATCATCTTAGCTTCTTGATCGGTCATACCTTTATCCATGCACTGTGGTGAGCCACTGCGCAAACAGATCGCCCCCTGCATCCTCGTCCATATCAGGCATTTCGCCTATGATGTCTGAGGCGCGCTCCGGAACGGTCACTTCAAAAGTCTCAGCCAACCATTCGCGCAAGGCCACAGGAGCCTCCGGCGGAGCCGGGCGCTCATCCTCCACCCCCTCGTAATCCTCTTCAGGATGTTCCTCCTCGTGGAGTTCCTCTGGGCTCATGCCGTGCTGTTCGGGCCAGCACAGCTCGTCATATCCGATCGCCAGCAGGCGCAGGAAGTCGACGGCATCATCGACCATCACCCCGATCATAGTCGAGCCCGAACCGGAACCGAGGTGGACGATATGCGTCTTGCCCGCATCGTCGGCCCAGAACGCCGCGTAAGAGCCATCGCCTCCGGTTTTGCAGAAGGGGACCAGCCGCTTGCCGATACCGGGATCGGTTGCTCCCGCCCAAAGCCGGGCATGGTCCGGATCGGGCGGAATGATACCCATGCAGCTGTTTTCCAAAGCGGGGTCGAGCAGAGCGTGGCGATACCCCTCCGATCCGTCGAAATGGCGATCGAGCCCATGCGCTTCGATCCAGTCGAAATAGACGCGGATCGGTTGTGGCACCGTTACGTCCAGCCCAATCTCCGCGAGCATCGTTTCGGCAAAACCAGCCATCAGAACGGGTTTACCGTATAACCCTGCCGTTGCAGCACGGCATGTGCGGTCATTGCGGAGAGTGCCAGTTCTACACCGGGGACAAGGTCTTCCTTGGTGATGCCATACGCGGCCGCGCTTTGCCCGCACAGGATGATACGCACGCCGTTATCGACGAGCGCCGGAATGATCGCTCCGGTGGCGTTGGTGCCTTCCTTGTCGCGCGCGGCCCATGCCGCGTCGGTCAGCAAATCCATCGAGCCTTTGCCATGCACCACCACAGCCGCCCGGACGCGTGCAGGCTCGACCCCGGCAGCGTTGTGCATGTTCACATAGCGAGCCGCGCTTTCGACGGTGCGGTTGATCGCACCGTTTTCGGCAGGCTTGGCGACGTCGAAGGCGATATAGAGGTCCATCTCCTCCGGGATTGCGAAGTCGGTGTCAGGCACAGGCGCGTGCGGGCCGAAATCACTGAAGACCGGGCCGGTCTTGAAGGCCGAGAGGTCTTGCGCGGCAGCGGGGGATGCAAGGAGCAGCGCGGCTGTTATGAAGAGTGGACGCATCGAATTCTATCCCATCGGTTCGCCAGTTGGAAAAGGTATTGGTCCCGGCCCGGTTTTCCCTGGCCAACGCCATGGTCGCCCGCCCAGAACACGCTGCACCTCATGGAAGAACGAAGGCTCATATTCGACGGCTGCAAAGAATTTCGTTTTCTCGCCAGTCTTCTCAGTCGCTTGTTCAAGCAACTGCTTGCGAACAACGAGAAACCCTTCTGTGGTACCAAGCCCTACACAAGAACTGCTTCGTTCGCCGAGGAACCGGTATACCCGCCCCTTCATCTTCTCCGGACCTTCGAGGACTCTCGCACGAAAGCCCCATGAATTCTCGATCCCGCCGACGAAGCTTACTTTCAGAAGCATAGCGTCTTGCGGGATTTCGGATTGCTTCGTTTCCCAGATCAAGCCGTAGACGTAGCCGTCGGGTCCGGACGCCATGCAGGCCTGCACAGGCGCAGCCATTACCAGCGCGCAAAATGCTAAGAGACCAAGCCAAGCTCCCCTCACCCGGCAGCCCTCTTCAGCGCCACGCGGATCAGCTCGCCCTCGCCCGCATCTTCACCCAGTTCCGCCTGCGCCCGCGCGACAGCCTGTGCTGCCACAGCAGGTTTGAAGCCGAGGTTCTCCAAAGCGCTCACCGCATCGGCGCTTGCGCTGCCTGCCGCCGACACCGCGCTGATCGGCACACCGGCCATGCCGCCGCCCGGTAGCGCGCCGGCCTTGTCCTTCAACTCATTCACGATCCGCCCGGCCAACTTTGGCCCGACCCCGTTCGCTCGCGCCACCGTTGCCGCATCTCCGGAAGCGCAGGCATCGCGCACTTCGCCGGTCGAAAGCGCCGAGAGGATCGCCAGCGCGACCTTGCTGCCAACACCCTGAACTGTCGTCAGCAGGCGGAACCAGTCGCGCTCGGCGCTTTCGGCGAAGCCCAGCAGGCGCATGTCGTTCTCGCTGACCTGCAAATCGGTGTGGATGGTGCACCCCTCGCCGATTTCTCCGAGAGCAGCGAGTGTCTTGGTCGAGCAATGGACGAGATAGCCGACACCCTGGACATCGACGATGGCCCAGTCTTCGCCGGTTTCGTCGAGGCGTCCTGATAGCTTTGCAATCATGATGAGGTAGTGGCGCATCCGACGTTTCGATTCCAGTGCTCGCCAGGAGATATCGTCATTGCGAGCAACCGAAAGTTGCGCGGCAATCCAGGGCCCGACCATGGATTGCTTCGCTACGCTCGCAATGACGATGAGAATTATTCTCCTGGCTCATCATCTGTCTCGTATGCATCGCGACTTCTCCGTGCAGCACACGCGCTGCAATCTCGACACTCCGCCGCTTTTCGCTATTGCAGCATCCATGAGCTGGAACACATTCGGGCGCGTGCTGCGCTTTACCACTTGGGGAGAGAGTCACGGGCCGGGTCTTGGCGCGGTGCTGGACGGCTGCCCGCCGGGATTGTCGCTGACCACGAAAGACATCCAGCCCTTCATGGACGCGCGCAAGCCGGGTCAAAACAAGTTCACGACCCAGCGCAAGGAAGCCGATCTGGTCAAGATTCTGTCGGGTGTGTTCGAGGACACGACGACCGGTACGCCGATCCATCTGATGATCGAAAACACCGATCAGCGCTCGAAAGACTATTCGGAGATCGCGAAGTCCTATCGCCCGGGCCATGCCGACTACACCTATGACGCGAAATACGGCATCCGCGACTATCGCGGCGGCGGGCGCTCAAGCGCGCGCGAGACGGCAGCGCGGGTGGCGGCAGGCGCAGTCGCGCGGCTGATCATCCCCGAGGTAAAGATCACTGCCTATGTCTGCGAGCTCGGCGGCGATGCAATCGACCGCGACGCGATCGACCTGAAACAGATCGACCAGAACCCGTTCTTCTGCCCCGACAGCTGGGCGGCAAAGCGCTGGGAAGAGAAAGTCGACAAGGCACGCAAGGATGGCTCGTCCTTAGGCGCTGTGGTCGAATGCGTTGCCGAAGGCGTACCCGCCGGATGGGGAGCGCCTGTCTATGGCAAGCTCGACAGCGATCTCGCCGCTGCAATGATGACGATCAACGCGACCAAGGGCGTGGAAATCGGCGACGGGTTCGAAGCTGCACGGCTGACCGGCGAGCAGAACGCCGATGCGATGACACCGGGCGAGGATGGCAAGCCAATCTATGCCTCGAACCATGCTGGCGGAACAGCGGGCGGTATCTCAACCGGCCAGCCAGTGGTGTGCCGCGTCGCATTCAAGCCGACCTCTTCAATCCTGACTCCGGTGGACTCCATGACATCGGACGGCGAAGCGACGCAGGTCCGCACCAAAGGCCGTCATGACCCCTGCGTTGGCATCCGCGGCACGCCCGTAGTCGAGGCCATGATGGCGCTGGTATTGGCGGATCACAAACTGCTGCACCGCGCTCAAGTAGCGAAGCGGTAGCGCAAAAACGTCTCGCTCAGGTAGGGGAGCGATGGCGCAGACGACGCCCGATACAGGCAGGCGGATCCTATTGTTTGCTGGGCATGGCGACCGCGATGGCGTAGCGGTCATGTCCGCCGAACAGGACATTCCCAAATGAAGCAGCTGATCTATCGCTCGCAACCGTTCGGGTTCGACAATTCCATGCTCGCTGGGATTCTAATGCAGGCCCGGCGCAACAATCCTCGCAACGGCATCACCGGGGCGCTGATATGTAGGCAGGATATGTACATTCAGCTGATCGAAGGCCCCAACGACGCCATCGATGGCTTGTTTGCCCGTATCAGCGGCGATGACCGGCATACCAATGTGCAGGTCATGTTGTCAGAAGAGGTCGTGGAGCGGATGTTTCCCGATTGGGCGATGCTCGACGACGCGTTTCCCTCGATGACCTGGTCGCCGGAGGAAATCGCTGGCGGTGCGTTAGAAGACGCGACCACCGCCGCCAAGCGCGAAGTGTTTCAGCATGTGGCGAACAGGGCGGGCGAGCGCGCAACGGGCAGTGATTGAAGCGAGTGCAGACTGCACGCTAGACGAGGGATTGTCGCAATCGTCGATATCCTAAAGGTTCAGCGTTTGGAGCACGGTCTTGATACGCGCGACCACAGCAGCGTTTTTCTCCGGATCGAGCGCGTCCGGGTGCGGATCGCCAAAGTTTCCGCTGTCATTGTCGAAGTACCGGCCCGAGGCCGCGCGCCCAAACTCCGGCGCGGTCGCGGCGAGCGTCAGAATGTTCGCCCCGATAGAAAGGTCATTGCCTTGCATGCCGTAAGCTTCCTTCACCATCTTGCTGGCGAGAAATGACCCGGGATTGACCGCCACAACACTCGGCCCGGTATCGCCCCACTCCTCAGCAAGCTGGCGGCTCCACATGGTCAGCGCGAGCTTGCTTTGTGAGTAAGCCGCATTGTCCGTCAGCCTCTGGCGGCCTTCCAGCGCACCATTGGTGACGGGTGACTGCGCGGCCGAGGACAGATTGACGATCCGCCCTTCGGCACCCAGCAGCGGCGCGAGGGCACGCGCTAGGATGTAGGGTGCAATCGTATTGACTGCGAAGCGCGCATCCAGCCCCTCATCGGTCTTCGGGTTGGCCATGCGAAAGACCCCGGCATTGTTGATGAGCACATCAAGCGCTTCTTCTTGGGCCAGCACTTCGCGGGCGAACTCGGCTGTATCCGCCAGATCCGAAAGATCGGCGCGATAGGTGGCAACGCGGCCGTCTGCATGGATCGCTTCCAGGGCAGCGCGAACATGGTCCAGCTTTTCCTCGCTGCGGCCATGAAGGAGCAGATCATGCCCTTGCGCACGCAGCAGCTTGGCAGTTTCGAAACCGATGCCGTCAGTCGCGCCGGTGATGAGAATGTTCATTGTCATAACGGTGTGTCTCTTCGTTCTGAGAACTGTTTCAGAATGTGTTAGGCGACGTGATCGGGTGTGTCAGCGGTCGGTGCCTGATTGAACTGCGAAATTGGCGCGACACGTTTTGAGCTGGATTGCCCCTGTAAACGTCGAAACCACCCAATTGTTTCCGGGTGAGTTATCGGCAACAGAATTTGAATTCACGAAAAAATGACGGCGGCAGCTTTGCGACGAGCGATGGCTGCAAGGACCGTGGTCGATTTTCCTACATGTCGCGACACGGCTATCCAGCCACATCGCTCCTTCCCCTTGCCAACCCACAGTTCGCACCAAAGGAAGTAGATGATCGAAGCGTTTCGAGTTGGACAAGTGTCAACTTCGCCCAAAGTCCATTTTTGCTCGCTGTTACAAGGTCCTATCGAGCGATGGGCAGGCTGACAGGGTGTCAATTGTGTCAACTTCGCCAGACGTGCTCGCAGGGGGCGTTCGGCACAACACGCGCGCTTGTGCGTTATCAGATTGGATAGGTGCATCACACAGGCAGCAAAGGGGCCGTAAGTCTATGAATTTTCAGCCGCAAAACGACTTGGCAGACGCTGTCGTGCCTGCGGCTGACATGCACCCTATTGCCCCAATCGATGCGGGGGATCGCAAGACACAGATCGTTGTCGTCGGCGGCGGCGCGGGCGGTCTGGAGCTGGTGCGGAAACTGGGTGCGAAATACGGGCGCAAAAAGCACGACATCATTCTGGTCGACCAGAACCTCAGCCATATCTGGAAGCCATTGCTGCACGAGGTTGCGGCGGGGTCGCTCGACGCCAATCTCGATGAGGTCGGCTATCGCGGCCACTGTTACCGCTGGGGTTACCGTTTCTTCCAGGGTTCACTGGCGAGCATTGACCGCGAGGCCAAGACCATCACCCTTGCGCCGGTGCTCGACAAGGATGGCAGTGAGCTGATCTCCGATCACGTGATCCGCTATGACATTCTGGTGCTGGCGGTTGGTTCGGTGTCGAACGATTTCGGTGTACCCGGCGTCAGCGAGCACTGCATCTATCTTGATGCGCGCGACCAGGCCGACCGGTTCCGCACCAAGCTGCTCAATCACTGCCTGCGCGTCAGCCGCGCGATGAGCGCCGATCCCACAGCAGACGAGCGGGTGCGGATCGCGATTGTCGGCGGCGGAGCTACCGGTGTTGAGCTTGCAGCCGAGTTGTACAATGCAGCTGGCGCGCTGCGGCACTACGGTCTTGAGGTGTTCGACGAAAGCCGACTGGACGTGACCTTGCTCGAAGCCGGTCCGCGCATTCTCCCCGCCCTGCCCGAAAAGCTCTCCGATGCAGCGCGACAGGAGCTTGCGACGCTCGGCGTGGAAGTGAAAACCGAAACGCAGGTGATCAAGGCCGAGCGCGGGCGCTTGTTCACCCAGCGCGGTGAAGAGATCCGGGCCGATCTGATGGTCTGGGCAGCGGGCGTGAAAGGCGCGGATTTTCTCGCCGAGCTTGGCCTGGAAACCAATCCGCGCAATCAGATTGTTGTCACCGACACACTGCAAAGTGTGACCGACGAAGACATCTTCGCGCTGGGCGATTGCTGTTCGTACATTCCCGAAGGCGGGCAATCGCCAATCCCGCCCCGCGCGCAGGCCGCGCACCAGATGGCGGACACCGTCTTCACCAACATCAAGCGCAAGCAAAAGGGCAAACGGCTCAAACCCTTCGTCTACACCGATAACGGCTCGCTGATTTCGCTCAGCCGTTTCTCAACCGTGGGTAGCCTGATGGGCAATCTAGTCGGCGGAGCGATGGCGGTGGAGGGGCGTATGGCGCGGTTCATCTACACCTCGCTCTATCGCATGCATTTGCTGGCAATCCACGGCTGGATCAAGGGTATCGGTCTGATGATCATTGGCCGGGTGAATCGGATCGTTAGGCCAAAGTTGAAACTGCACTGAGCAGGCGCAGCGAAATTCGGTGGGCACCGGAACGACTTCAAGGGCCCCGCATTTGATTCATTGAAAATTTCGATCTTCGCAATCGCACAAATCGTCTTTTTTGCACTGCAGCATTTCCTATGTGGGCAGCATCAAATTCACATCTTTCAAAACCATCCAATAAAGGGGTAATTCAACCATGGGTATCATCGGTTCAACCATTCAGCCGTTCAAAGCCACTGCATTCAAGGCGGGCGAAGATTTCTTCGACGTCACCGAAGCCGACATTGCCGGCAAGTGGGCAGTGTTCTTCTTCTATCCGGCCGACTTCACCTTCGTCTGCCCGACGGAGCTCGAAGACATGGGCGAAAAGTACGACATGCTTCAGAGCATGGGCGTGGAAGTCTATGCCGTCAGCACCGACACGCATTTCAGCCACAAGGCATGGCACGACAGCTCCGACAAGATCGGCAAGCTGCAGTTCCCGTTCCTTGGCGACCAGATGCACACGCTCTCCAACCAGTTTGGCGTGCTGCGTGAAGGCGTCGGCCTCGCTGACCGCGCAACCTTCGTCGTCGATCCCGATGGCGTCATCCAGATCATGGAAATCACGTGCGAAGGTGTGGGCCGCAACGCCAACGAACTGACGCGCAAGATCAAGGCTGCACAATATGTGCGTGCCAACCCTGGTCAGGTCTGCCCAGCGGCGTGGGAAGAAGGCAGCGACACGCTGGCTCCTTCGCTCGACCTCGTCGGCAAAATCTAAGCACCACTACTGACTGAACTGCGGCGCCGCGCTCTCATCTGGCGCGGCGCCGTCGCTGACTTTAAGACTTACGGAACACCCAATGCTCGACACAAACATGCAGACCCAGCTCAAACAATATCTCGCCAATCTGCGCGAGCCGATCGAGCTTGTTGCGTCTTTGGATGAGAGCGAGAAGTCGGCGCAGACCCGCGAGCTGCTGACCGAGATTGCGGCGCTGCACGACATGGTGAGCGCGAGCTTCGACGGCACCGATACGCGCAAGCCGAGCTTCATCATTCGCCGCGCGAGCGATGCGGATAAGTGGGTGCGCTTTGCGGGCCTGCCGATGGGTCACGAGTTTACATCGCTTGTACTCGCGCTGCTGTGGGCCGGTGGTCATCCGCCGAAAGTCGACGCCGACCTGATCGAACAGGTCCGCGCGCTCGAAGGCGACTACGAGTTTGAGATGTATTTCTCGCTGAGCTGTCACAATTGCCCCGACGTGGTGCAGGCGCTGACACTGATGGCGTTTGAAAACACGCATATCACTGCCACGCTTATCGAAGGCGGCGCCTTTCAGACTGAGGTCGAAGATCGCGGCGTGCTCGCAGTCCCGGCGACCTTCCTCAACGGTGAAAGCTTCTACAACGGCAAGATGGAACTCGCTGAGATCCTGTCGAAGCTCGATAGCGGCGCAGACGAAAAGGCGGCTGAGAAGATCAGTGCCAAGGATCCGTTTGAAGTGCTGGTGATCGGCGGCGGTCCTGCTGGCGCGGCATCGGCAATCTACACCGCGCGCAAGGGCTTCCGCACCGGCATCGCCGCCGAACGGTTCGGCGGGCAATTGCAGGATACGCTCGGGATCGAAAACCTTCCCGGCACCAGCTATACTGAGGGACCGAAGCTGTCCGACGATCTGAAAAAGCAGGTCATCGACAACGAAATCGACCTGATTGACCTGGCGCGTGCGACCCAGCTCAAGCCCGCGAGCGAAGCGGGCGGAATGCACGAAGTGACCTTTGCCAACGGCGCGGTGCTCAAGGCGCGCTCCCTGATCCTGTCGACCGGCGCACGCTGGCGCAATCTCGGCGTTCCGGGCGAGGCGGAGTACCGCAATAAGGGCGTGGCCTACTGCCCGCACTGCGACGGCCCGCTGTTCAAGGGTAAGCGTATCGCCGTGATCGGCGGAGGCAATTCCGGCGTCGAGGCGGCAATCGACCTGGCTAAAATCGTCGGACATGTGACGCTGATCGAATATGACGAAAAGCTGCGCGCCGACGAAGTGCTGCAACGCAAACTCCGTTCTATGCGAAATGTCGAAATCGTGACCAGCGGTCAGACCACCGAAATCCTCGGGGATGGCACGCGCTGTAACGGCCTCGTTCTCAAGGATCGCATGAGCGGTGACGAGCGCCGGATCGAACTCGAAGGCGTGTTCGTTCAGATCGGGCTTGTGCCGAACACCGAATGGCTCGCCGATACCGGTCTCGAACTGTCGCAATATGGCGAAATCGTCGTCGACGAGCACGGCGCAACCAATCTGCCGGGCATTTATGCGGCGGGTGATGCGACCACGGTTCCTGACAAGCAAATCGTAGTGGCGATGGGTCAAGGCGCAACGGCAGGACTTGGCGCGTTCGACTATCTCATCCGGAACGAGCCGGTCGAAGATATTGCGCAGGCCGCGTAAGCTTTCTGCGCGCTGAAGCGTCCGTTCAATGCTGGCAAAGCGCCTGTGTGCTAAGGCATTGGGCATGATCAGGAAACTCGCCGCCCTCACCGTCGCTGCCGCCGCTTGCACTGCCACGGCGCTCACCGCCATGCCACCCGCCAGCGACTGGGAAATCGGCCCGTGGGCGAGGGGCAAGAATTATTCGGTGAACATGCCAGCCACGCCTAGCGCTGGCCGCGATGGCACGCTTGTGGTTGACTTCCCGCGCGCCGGTCGCGGCGAATGGGATGCCCTGACCACCGGGATCTATCCGCTCAAGGATTTTGAACGCGTCACCGTCCGCTATCGCATCGACGCCTCCCCCGGAACACGCTTTGTCGCGGTCGAAGACCCCAAGACCGCCCCTACGATCTCGCTCTATTTTCAGCGCGCCCGCGACAATTGGACGGCGAAAGGGAAATACGCCTCCTATCGCTGGTACGCGCCCAAACACACGCTGATGCCGATCACCCCGGGCGAGCACACGATCTCGATCCGCTTCGATGATCGCTGGACCAATGTCGCGCACCGTCCGAACACGGAGCATGCGCGCGCCTACAATGCTGCGCTTGCCAAAACCGCGCGCTTTGGCTTCGCTTTCGGTACGCCATTGCTCCGCAGCCACGGCGTTGCGGCAACCGGCCAGGCCAGCTTCACGTTACTTTCGGTCGAGTTCGAATAGACTGAAGAACCGCACTTCGGCGTCACTCCCCACTGATCTAGTCCATCAATCAATCAACGCATATTAATCGATTGGACTGATCACAGCACATCCATCATTCTCCTGCCATCAAACTCGGATATTCCGAGTCTCATCAAGAGTTTTCGATTGAGAGGAGAACACCCCATGGATGTAAAAACTGGAGATATGAGTGGCTGTCCGTTCCACGGAGATGCCGGTCAACGCGGTCTATTTGGTCGCACCAATCGCGATTGGTGGCCAGAGGCGACACAACTCGACATCCTGACCGAAGGTGGTCGCAGCGCAAATCCATTGGGTGAAAGCTTCGACTATGCCGAAGCCTTCAACGCCATCGACTACACCGCGCTGAAAGCGGATATCACCGCACTCATGACCGATAGTCAGGACTGGTGGCCCGCCGATTACGGCCATTACGGTCCATTCTTCATCCGCATGGCATGGCACGCGGCTGGCACGTACCGCACCGGCGATGGCCGCGGCGGCGCTGGCAGCGGTCAGCAACGCTTCGCCCCGCTCAACAGCTGGCCGGATAACGGCAACCTCGACAAAGCGCGCCGCCTGCTGTGGCCGATCAAGCAGAAATACGGCAAGCACATCAGCTGGGCCGATCTATTCATCCTCACCGGCAATGTCGCGATTGAAAGCATGGGCGGCCCAGTCTTTGGATTTGGCGGCGGACGTGCCGACGTGTTCGAGCCCGAGAGCGTCTATTGGGGCACGGAAGAGCAATGGGTGAACGAAGGCGTCGCAACCCGCATCCGTCCGGATGACGGTGCCGCTCTTGAGAACCCACTCGCTGCGATCCAGATGGGTCTGATCTACGTCAATCCAGAAGGCCCCGGCGGCGATCCCGACCCGCTCGCCAGCGGCCGCGACATGCGCGAAACTTTTGCGCGCATGGCCATGAATGACGAGGAAACCGTCGCTCTGACTGCAGGCGGCCACGCCTTCGGCAAGGCTCACGGCGCGGCACCTACGGATACGTTTGGTGACTCACCCGAAAGCGAAACACTTGAGCTGCAAGGCTTTGGTTGGCTCAACGACGCCGAAGAGATTGCGGCAGGCAACATCACCACGTCGGGGATCGAAGGCAGCTGGTCGAACAACCCGACTTCGTGGAGCCACGACTATTTCCGCCTGCTGTTCAAATACGACTACGAACTGACGGAAAGCCCGGCTGGCGCGAAGATGTGGACTCCGGTCAATCCCGATCCGGAAGACATGGCGCCCGATGCACGCGATCCTTCAAAGAAGGTTCCGACCATGATGACCACCGCCGACATGGCGCTGAAAATGGACCCGGATTACCGCGTGATCTCCGAGCGCTTCCTCAACAACCCTGAGCAGCTCGACGACGCATTCGCACGCGCATGGTTCAAACTGTGTCACCGCGATATGGGTCCAAAGATCCGCTACATGGGTCCGGAAGTTCCCGAAGAAGACCTGATCTGGATGGATCCGGTCCCTGCTGGCACTGCGCCATCTGCTGAAGCAGTCGACGCTTTCAAGGAAGCGATCCTCGCCAGCGGTCTGACCGTCAGTGAGCTGGTCAAGGCGGCATGGGCTTCGGCTTCGACCTACCGCAATTCGGACCACCGTGGCGGTGCCAACGGTGCCCGCGTCCGCCTCGCTCCGCAAAAGGACTGGGCTGCGAACGATCCGGACGAGCTGGGCAAGGTGCTCGCGAAGATCGACGAGCTGCGCGGCGATATGTCGATGGCCGATGCCATCGTGCTGGCTGGTTCGGCAGCGGTCGGCCATGCGGCACGCAAGGCAGGCTTCGACGTCACCGTCCCATTCACGGGCGGGCGCGGCGATGCCACCGACGAGCACACCGATCACGCCAGCTTTGAACCGCTGGAGCCGTTTGCCGATGGTTTCCGCAATTACCTGAAGACCAAAGCCGACGTGAAGACCGAGGAAATGCTGATCGACCGTGCACACCTGCTCGGCCTGTCGATTTCCGAGATGGCGGTCTTAGTCGGCGGCTTGCGCGCTCTTGGTGCAGTAAGCGGAAACTCGGCTCTCGGTGTACTCACCGATCGTCCGGGCACGCTGACGCCGGACTTCTTCACCAACCTCCTCGACATGAGCACCAAATGGGCTCCGGTCGATGGTTCGGGCGATGAGGAATATGTCGGAACCGACCGCAAGACCGGCGAAGAAAAGTACCGCGCGACCCGCGCCGACCTGATCTTCGGTTCGCACTCACAGCTGCGCGCTCAGGCAGAGCACTACGCCGAAAACGGCAACGAAGCGCAGTTCGTGGGCGACTTCATTGCCGCATGGAACAAGGTGATGAACGCCGACCGCTTCGATGTGACCCACGCGAAATACCACGCGTAAGGCTCACTCAGCTTGATCCGGCCGCCCCCCTTGGCCGGATCGCATAAAGGCCCTCGGCAGCAATGCCGGGGGCCCTTTTTCATGCCGAACGAAAAAAGGGCCGCGAAACCAATCCGCAGCCCTTTCTGTTTTCAGGAGCGGTCCAAAGGACCGAACACGGAAGCCTACTTCTTCTTCGGCTTCTTGTTCGCCTTCTTGAACATCTCTTTGTCATAGGTTTCCGGCGCAGGAGCCGTTTCCGCTTCGACACCCGCTGCGATTTCTTCCTCGGTCAGGAACCTGATCGCAAAGCCCAGCGCGCGGGTCTTGCCCCAGCTATCGAGGCTGACCTTGCTTTCGCCATAGGTCACATTGACCACCGCATCTGCGCCCATCTTCTCGCCGCGCTCCCAGACCTCATTGTAGATCTTCTGCTGCGATGGCTCTTTGCTGAAGATCGTGGCCTTGCGCACACCGGCGGACACCGGTCCGACGATGGTGTACGGTTTGTCAGTGATGTCATACGGGAAAACGGGGACACCCATTTCCTCGTTCACGACCGCATATTCGTCGTGATCGTCCGCCAATACCGGCATGGCTGGCACACTGAGCGAAGCCGCAACAAACGCGGCGGTAATAATCCTGGATTTCAAAACGACCCCCCAATTCTGTCAAAACGACGGTTGTATAATTCTTGGATTTCTCGGTAGTGTCAATTCCCTAAGGCGCGTCTCTGAGGGGGGAGGCGCCGTGTAATGCACGGGGGGCGCATGATTTCAGGACTGATATTGGCTTTGGCTCTGCAGGCAGCTGAGGCCCCGATTGAACAACAGCCAGCCGAGCCGGAAGCCGAGATTGCGGCGAGCGGCGCACTTGAAACCGCCGAGCCTGCTGCAACGGATATGTCGGAACCGGCCCCATTCGCAGTTGCGGAAGCGGTGCCAATCGTAGCCGAGCCTGTTCCGGATATTCCGCGCGACACACCCATACGGCTGATGGTGCTGAACGAAGTTTCGACCAAGGACCATGATCCGGGTCACAAATTCAAGCTGCGCGTCGACAAACCGGTTCTGGTCGATGGAAATGAAGTGATACCGGTCGGCACTATTGCCTGGGGCGAATTGTTGACCGCGAAGAAGAGCGGCAATGTCGGCAAAAGCGGCAAGCTCTCCGCCCGTTTGCTCTATGTCGACCTCGATGGCCGCGAGATTCCGATCGATGGAGAAACAACGGCGGATGGCAAGTCGGGCAAAGGCGAAACCATCCTCGGCGTGCTCAGCGTCGGAGTGCTGGGCCTGTTCGCCAAGGGTAACAATGCCAAGCTTAAGGCGGGCGAGAGGATCACCGCCTTTGTCGCTGAAGATGTGATGCTTGATGATGCGCCTTCCACTGAAAGTTAGTCGAGCGTTGTCCTCCGCCGCTTTCGCGCTTGCGGCCCTAGGCGCGCCTCTCGCAGCGCAAACTGAGACGAAGTCAGCTGCCGAAGCAGCTGACGCCTCGGGGCCAACCCTGCGCGGCAATACGCTTATCTTGCCTGCCCAAACCCGGTTGGCGTTTGTCGTTGCCGAGGAAGTGTCCAGCAAGAAGGCGCGCAAGGGCGATCTGATCGCGCTGACGCTGAGAGATGATCTGGTTTTCAATGGAACTCTGATCGTTCCGGCAGGCGCGCCGGCGATTGGGGAGATTACTCGAGCCAACAAGAAAGGCTGGATGGGCGAAGGCGGGCGGCTCGCAGCGCGGATGCTCTACTTCGACTTTGAGAGCGGTCCGGTGCGGATTTCGGGGCCGTTGGGCGGCACGGGCGACGATCAGACCGAATTGGCCACGCTAACAGTGTTGGCGACCGGGGGACTGGTTCCATTCGTCACCGGAAAGAGTGCGGTGATCGCCGAGGGTACCGAGCTGTCTGCCGTGCTTGACCGCGAAGCGCGCATTCCATTTATCGCGCCACCTGTCTCCGACTAAATCCTGCCGCTAGATCCAACCCGCGTCGCGCAGCTCGCTGACCTGCGCGCGTGCGACCGGGGCTTCGATTTCGCGCGCCAGCTTTAGCCGCACATTGCGGCCTTCGCGGATCACATCTTCTACCGCCCCGCGCGCCACCCACCAGCTGCGATGAACCTGACGCCCCTCGATCCCGCCCAGTTCGGCAATCGCGTCGCGCAGCCGCATCAGCACCAATTCCGACCCCAGTGCCGTGTGGACGCGGACGTAGTGATCCTCCATCTCGAGCGCGATCACATCGCTGCCCAAGGCTGGCGGGAGCCGGTCGACTAGGCGCGGTCCGCTCGGTTCCGGCTCAGCCGGTACGGAAGCGGGTGCCTCAGTAGTCTCTGCTTCAGGTGCCAACTCACTACCAGTCGAAGTCTTGCTGGCTTCGATCATGTAGAAAAACGCAGTGATCCCGCCGCCGACCAGGAAGACGTAGAAATAGGACACAAGCCCTTGTTCCAGTGTGGGCAGCGGGACCGGATTGGGAAAGAACCCGATCGACCAAACGATCGCGGTCATCGGGATGGTCGCAAGGGCGACCCCCACCACCCAAAGCGCCGGTCGTGGTAATTCGAGCGCGACATAGAGCCGATCAACCACCCAATTCATCGGGCTGTATACAGCGTAGCCAACCCAGGCAAAAACCACCCAGCTGACGAGGCGATAGGCCAATGGCTGCTGGAAAGTGCCGAACGGACCGATAAAGGCGAGCACCACGCCGATCACGGTCATGATCGAAAGGTCGATCACGATCTTGCGGGCGACACGATTGGTCGGAGGGGCAGTTCCAGCACTCATCGCGCCATTCCTGACTGCCCATTCGCGCTTCGTAAAGTGGCAAAGCGCCGGAAATCCGCGCTTTTCGAGGCGTCAAACCGACACTTCACGCAGCAACAAGCCCAACCGCGCAGTCCCGATTGCCGGTGAGCGGGTACGCGGCATTGTGGCTTCAGCAAACACGCCAATCGCACCTTGGAGACGCAACATGCTCAACCTCGCACAATCCCTTCCGCTTCCGTTTCTCGCCAGCAGCAACAGCAAACCGAAAGCCCGGAACGCCTTTGATCTGACGCCCCCGATGCGCGCAATTGTTGGACTGGCAGCCACCGCCATGTCTCTCGCAGTAGCTTACGCCGTCACTCGCGGATTGCTGGGCATTGCCCCTGATCATGCCGCAACCCGGCACCTCGCGGTCGTGATCCACGTTGCAACCGTTATCCCGGCCATCCCACTCGGCGGGTTCCTGTTGCTGGCTCCGAAGGGCACGCCGATGCACAAGCAGCTCGGCAAGTTCTGGGTCGCTTTGATGGTGACAACGGCGCTCTCGGCAATCTTCATCAAGACCAGCGGCAGCTTCAGCTTCATTCACATCTTTATACCGATGACGCTGTGGGCTTCGTACAAGCTGATCGCGACGGCACGCCGCGGCGATATGAAAGGCCACAAGAAAGAGATCCTCAGCCTTTATCTCGGTGCACTTATGATCCCGGGCATTGTGAGCATGGCCCTGCCGGGTCGTCTCATGAATGTCTGGCTGTTTGGGTGAGCGGGTGCGACGGCTTCGCCCAACAGGACGGCGGCGTTGGCCAGATGGTCAGCGCCGCCGTTTCAGCACGAGATAGAGCGCGCCCTCGCCCCCGTGCCGCTGGTGCGCTTTGCGGACGGCGGCGACGGCATCTGCATGATGACTGGCCGCGATCCAGTCGAGCAGTTTGGCTCGGATCGCTCCGCGCTTGGAAGCCCGGTCCGCCGGATCGACCGGACGCTCGCGCCCGGCAATCACCAGCACAACCCGCGCGTCCATGGCTCTCGCCTGATCAAGGCCGGTTGTGATCCGGCTATAGGCGCTGTCGAGCGTGTGGCCGTGAAGGTCGAGAGTGTAGTCAGGGGCGATCTGGCCCGCTTTGAGCTTGCGGTTCCAGTGCGAGTCGAGCTCTGACGAAAAGGCAGGGCGGGGTATCGATCGCATTGCCATGGGCTTGTTCGAGCCGGGAACGGGCTTGGGCCGTTTCGGAGCCAGTGGCTTAGTGTTGGCCTTCACAAGCGCTTTGGGCTGGTCCGCATTCGGCAGCCCGGGCCTTGTGCGCCCTTCAAGCGGCGTGACGCTTTGCGCAAGCTTTGCCCATGCCGATTGTTCTTCGGGGCTCAGCCCGCGCGGAATGCTCATTGGTCTGCGGAGTTCAGCCGCTCAACGGTGCCCTTTGGCAGAAGCACCAGTGCATCCCCGCGTCCGCTCATCCCCCCGGCGATCTCACGCGCCTGCGTGCCAGCACCCCAGAACGTGTCGAAACGGTTCGCGCCCTTGATCGCGCCGCCGACATCCTGCGCGATCCACAATCCATCGGCCTCATTGCGGTCCAGATCGAGCCATACGGGCGCGCCGAGCGGCACAAAACGCGGATCGGTCGCCACAGAGCTTTCCGGACGGACCGGCACGCCGAGCGCGCCAAGCGGTCCATCGCCGGTCAATTCGCGGAAGAAAATCCAGCTCTTGTTGAGCCGCATCAGGTCGCGACCTTCCGCCGGGTTCTCGCGGATATAGGCCATGATGCCCTGCATCGATCCGGGATATTGCCCCGGCCCATCGCCGAGCAGCCCGCGTTCGCGCATCACTCCGCCGATGCCGGTATAGCCGCGCCCGTTCTGCCCGGCATAACCGATGCGGATCACTTCGCCTTCGGGAGTGCGCAGGCGGCCCGAGCCCTGAATCTGCAGGAAGAAGAACTCCACCGGATCAGCAGCATAGGCGATCACGGGGACCCGGCCTTCCAGCACGCCTTCCTCGATTTCGGTCCGGTCGTAGTAGCGCACGAACTCGCCCGCTTCGTTGACCCGGCCAAGCGGTTGGCGTCCGGTGCGCTCGGCCTGCGGCACGTCGGCGGGCCAGCCGCGGTTCAGATCGCTGGGCAAGACATAGACGGGGACTTCAAAACCCGGGCGGCGCGTGCGGCTCCCGGCGATCTCCGGTTCGAAATATCCGGTCGCGAAGGCATTGCCATCGCCGATGCGGGCGGTCTCGAAATTACCCGTGAAAAACTCGCGGCCATTGTCCGAAGGCCATCCGGAGGCGAGATCGCAAACCCGTCGCCAATTGGCGAAACCGTTTAGCCCGCTTTGGTCATCGCGCCTGAGCAGCTGTGGGCAGGATTCATTGAAACTCGCCAGAGCCGAATTGGCATCGCGTGCGCTCATGCCGAGTGACCGCACATTGGGGCCCAGGCTTACGCCCGCCATCGCCGCAGACGTGGCGGAAGAATTAGTCGGGGGCGTTGAAACAGACCCACCCGGAGGCGCTGATTTCGGGATGATGGTGCAACCGGCCAGCGACAGCATTGCTGCCAGAGCCAGCCCGGCTCGCCATGTCAATTTGGGGTGAGGTGCGGTGTCGGAACCCGGCGCGCCCAGCCGAATGACATCAGGCGCGCGGTGCAGACCCCACAGCAAGGCTCAACCTTCGTCGGTTTCGTCTAGCACCCAGTTCGGATCGCGGTCGATGACATTGCGCGAGAATGTCCAGACGTCGCGGCTTTCGATCGCATCGTCGAGCGAACCGGCGATGACGTTGCCGTCCTTGTCGCGCGTTACAGCCGCGATATCGGCCACAAACAGCACGGCAATCCGGGCCAGCTTGCCATCGAGCGATGCCGAGTGGATGCGGGTTTCTTCAATGCGGACCAGCGAATTGTCGAGCTTCTCGCCCGCCTCTTCGCGCGCGGTGATTGCGCCGTCGAAGCCTTCGTAGACATCATCGTCGCACAGTTCACGCAGCGTTTCGCGGTCACCATTCCAGAATGCTTCGAGCACCATTTCATAGGCGCCCTTTGCACCTTCGAGGAAGGCGGCGAGATCGAACTTGCTGTCAGCGCTGGCAATCTCGCGGATACCGCGTTCCACGGCTGGCATCATGCCATCCATCTGAACCACACGGGCTGGCGCTGCGGGTACAGCTGGCTGCGGCGCAGCGGGCGGCATGCTGTTTTCCTCTGGCCGTTGAGGAACCGATTCCTCTTCGTGCTCAGCGCGGCGGCCAAGCACCGAATAGAGCCGCAATCCGAGGAAAGCGGCGACCATGGCGAGAAGAATGATTTCTAACATTCGATATTATTCCGATAAATCCTGCGGCTTGCGCCTGTTCGGCGCGCAAACCTTGGCACCCTTACGTGCCTTAAATAGGCTCTAAATACAATTGGACAACGACCTTTCGGTTCCACTTTGTGCCTTTTTGGCCGTGTTTCGTCCGGTTGCGAGCACGCTTTGCGCCTGCTAGGCGCGCCGCCGATACTTATCACGCGCTTCGATGAATGAAGTGCGAATTCCCGTACCCTGAAAATCGAAAGACGAAATCACATGGCCGAAGAAGGCGACGTTCTCACCGATCTCAACAACAACGCTGCTGCTGGCAATGGTGCCGACACCCAGCCCGCCGCCGGGATCATCACGCAATATGTGAAGGATATGTCGGTCGAGAACCCGAACGCGCCCGATTCCTATCAGTGGCAGGAACAGCCCAAGATGGACGTGCAGTTCAACATCGGTGCGGAGCCGATCAGCAACGAAGTCACCGAAGTGACGCTGAAAATGAACATCAACGCCTCGACTGAGCAGGGCACGATCTACATCGTCGAGCTCGATTATTGCGGCCTTGTCGGCATTCGCAACATTCCCGAAGATCAAGCGCACGCCTTCCTGTTTGCCGAAGCGCCGCGCATACTGTTCCCCTTCGCTCGCCGCGTCGTCGCCGATGCCGTTCGCGATGCCGGGTTCCCGCCGCTGATGGTCGATCCGGTCG
This sequence comes from uncultured Erythrobacter sp., assembly GCF_947499705.1. Classification (NCBI taxonomy): domain Bacteria; kingdom Pseudomonadati; phylum Pseudomonadota; class Alphaproteobacteria; order Sphingomonadales; family Erythrobacteraceae; genus Erythrobacter; species uncultured Erythrobacter sp. The sequence goes on from NZ_CANMPJ010000001.1 coordinate 2,695,445, forward strand.
ATTTCAACGGCCTCTACGTGCAGCAATTGCAGGCCAAGCGCGCCCAGGAAGAGGCTGGGGGTGGCGACACTCCGGCGACCGGCGGTGACGCGTAACCACGACGCAATGCGGGCCTAGAATATGAGCCTGCTCAAGAATGTTGGGACCATTGGCGGGCTGACCATGCTCAGCCGCATCGCCGGGATGGCGCGCGAGATGATTTTCTCGCGCGTGCTCGGCGCGAATGCGGTGACCGATGCGTGGTTTCAGGCCTTCATCATCCCGAATGTGTTCCGCCGCCTGTTTGCCGAAGGCGCGTTTTCGGCTGCCTTTGTGCCGATGTTTTCGAAACGGCTGCACGGGCACGAAGACGATCCGGAAAAGGGGCTGGAGGAAGCCCGCAGTTTCAGCGCCGACGTGCTGAGCGTGTTCTTGCCGGTGCTGATCGCGCTGGTGGCGGTGTTCGAAATCGCCATGCCCGGCGTGATTTGGCTGCTTTCGGAAAAGCCGGTCGATCCGCAGACTTACCCACTCGCGGTCGATTTCGCGCGGATCATGTTCCCCTACATTGTCCTGGTGAGCCTGGTGACTCTGTTCACTGGCATGCTCAATTCGGTGTCGCGATTCGCGCCGGGAGCAAGCTTCCCAATCATCCTCAATCTGGTGCTGATCGCGGCCTTGCTCGCAGGCGAATGGTTCGCCGCCAATACCGGGGCGAGTGTTGAGCAGATCGCATACGGCATTGCGTGGGCGGTCACCGGAGCAGGCGTAATGCAGCTCGCGTGGCTGTATTACTGGACGCGGGTCGAGGGGTTCCGGCCAAAACTGCTGTGGCCGCGCATCACGCCCGAAGTGAAGCGACTCTCGATCATCGCCCTGCCCGCAGCGATTGGCGGCGGCGCTTATCAGATCAACACGCTGGTCCAGCTCTACTTCCTCAACCAGCTTGAAGACGGATCGGTCAGCTACATGAATTATGCTGACCGGCTAAACCAGTTGCCGCTCGGCATCATCGGCATCGCGCTGTCGACCGCGATCCTTCCAACTCTGTCGAAGTTCGTGGGCAGCGAGAACAAGGAAGGCGCGGACCGGATTCAATCCGATGCGATTGAGCTCGCAATGCTGCTGACGATCCCGGCTGCGGTAGCGCTCGCCATCTGCGCGACGCCGTTTGTCACGATGATCTTTCAAGGTGGCCGGTTCGCGCTCGACGATGCGGCGGCGACCGGCAATGTGCTCGCGGCACTCGTGATGGGCCTGCCCGCCTATGTGCTGGTCAAGGTGCTCGTGCCCAATTTCTACGCCCGCGCCGATACGAAAACGCCGGTGGTGGCCGCGTTTATCTCGCTCGGCGTGTTCATCGCCTTCAACATCGCCCTGCTCGATACTTACGGTGTGATCGGCGTCGCCTATGCCAGCGTGATCGGGGCATGGATCAATGTCACTTTCCTGCTGATCGTGCTCGCCCAGCGCGGATTCTATCGTATCCCAGCCGCGCTGGTGCTCAGGATCGCGCGTCAGGCTCTCGCTGCTGCGGCGATGGGCGCGGCCTTGTTCTACACGCGCGATCTGCTGACCGACTGGTTCGCCGCCGGTCTGTTCGCCCGGCTCGGAGCTCTACTCGCGCTCGTCGCGGCAGCCGCCATCGTCTATTTCAGTGTAGCCTTTGCGGTCGGAGCCATCGACCGTCAGCGCATCGCGACGCTAACTCGCAAGCAATCCGTGACGCCCGAAACGCCTTCAGACGATCTTGCCAGCTAGATCGGATGAAACTAGACCCGCTCGATATGGCTATGAAATTCTCTCTACGTTCAGCCCCACTGCGCTTCGCAGTGCGCGGGCGGGCGGCCTGGCGATGGCAGACGCGCTCCTGATTAGCGCCCTTTTCAAGGCCGAAACGGCCAGACCCACGCATTCAAGAAGAGAATTTCCATGAGAGTTGTTTCGGGCATTCAGCCCACCGGAAAGCCGCATCTCGGCAATTACCTCGGCGCGATCGTCAACTATGTGAAGCTGCAAGACGAAGCCCAGGCCGCAGGCGGCGATTGTTTCATCTTCCTTGCCGATCTCCATGCAATTTCGCTGCCGCATGACCCGGCGGATTTGACGACCAACACCCGCGAGATGGTCGCCACTTTGGTTGCGTGCGGCGTCGATCCGGCGAAGACCGTGCTCTTCAATCAGGCGCAGGTCCCCGCCCATGCCGAATTGCAATGGCTGCTCAACGGCACCGCGCGGATGGGCTGGCTGAACCGCATGACGCAGTGGAAGGACAAGGCGGGCAAGAACCGCGAAGGCCAGTCGATCGCGCTGTTCACCTATCCAGTGCTGCAGGCTGCAGATGTGCTGCTCTACAACGCAACCCACGTTCCGGTGGGCGAGGACCAGAAACAGCATCTGGAGCTGGCCCGCGACATCGCGCAGAAATTCAACAATGATTTCTGTCCCGAGGATGCGCCGCTCTTCACCCTGCCAGAACCCTACATCCCGCCCGCCGCCGCGAGGATCATGAGCCTGCGAGATGGCTCGGCGAAGATGAGCAAGTCCGACCCTTCCGAGATGAGCCGGATCAGCCTGACCGACGACGCGGACACGATCATGAAGAAGGTCAAAAAGGCCAAGACCGACCCCGAACCGCTGCCAAGCGAGGAGAAGGGTCTAGAGGGCCGTGCCGAGGCGAAGAACCTCGTCGGCATCTACGGCGCGCTGACCGGCAAGAACGTCAATGAAGTGCTCGCCGAACACGGCGGCCAAGGCTTCGGTGCGTTCAAACCCGCTCTGGGCGAAGCCCTGGTCGAAACGCTCGCCCCGATCAACGCCCGCTTCCTCGAACTGAAAGACGATCAGGAAGCGCTCGACGCAATCCTGGCCCGCGGCGCAGCGCAAGCCCGCGAGCACGGGCTACCAACGCTGGACGCGGCGTATAGGGCGCTGGGGCTGGTCCGAGGGTAATCCACGTTCAATGGGTGTTCAGACCCGTTGATCTAAGCCCTGTGTCACAGTGACGAGATGACGTTTGGTCAGATTGTCCGGTCCGTGCCGCATGCCTTGCGGCCATACCTAGCGGATGGGGCATTCACGCGAGGGGTACGCACGAAGTCGCTGGCTAACTGACAAAGGGTATGCCATGACTAGTCCTCTAATGAATACACGCAAAAACCTTGGACGTATTGCGCTTCCGCTGGCGCTTGCTGCGGGCCTTGCCGCCTGCGCGCCATCGTTCAAAGCCGACGTATCGCGGTTCGCGAGCACGCTTCCGGCGCCGCAAGGTCAGACCTTCGCGGTGGTTGCTGAAGATCCAAAGCTCGCGGGCGGGCTCGAATTCGCGCTCTACGCCGACATGGTCGAGGCTGAGATGGCCAAGCTGGGCTACAGCGAAGCATCGCCCGAAACAGCCAATCTGTTGGTTCGCTTCGATTACGGGGTCGATAACGGACGCGAACGCGTGCGTACGACAGGCAATGGTTTCAATGATCCGTTCTATCGCGGCTTTGGCCGGTTTGGCGGATTTGGCTTCCGCCGCAGCTATGCCTTCGGGTTTTACGATCCGTTCCTGGCTGGGCCAGAAGTGCGCAGCTACACGGTCTATACCAGCGACATCGATCTGAAGATCGACTCAGCAAGCACCGGCGAACGTTTGTTCGAAGGTAAGGCTCAGGCCGTGTCGCGGACCAATCGTTTGCAGCAAATCGTGCCCAATCTGGTCGATGCCATGTTCACGGATTTCCCGGGCAATTCCGGCGAAACCTTGCGCATCACGATAAAATCGGATGAAAAGATTGTGAAACGGACGGATTAGGGTCGAGTAGGAGCAATCCACCCTTGGATGGGACGGAAAGGCGGCGCAAGGGATCAGCGCCGCCTTTTTGCGTTCTGGCTCGGTTAAGCGAACCCGGCCTATCAACACATGGACCGACATGATCGTTAAGCGCTTTCATATTCTCAGAAATACGTTCTCGCTCACCGCGGTTGCCGGGTTCATAGCGCTTGCGCCATCCGGAGCGACTGCGCAAAGCCGCCAGAGCGAAGACGTCTTCGTCGATCTCGGCCGCTGGATGATCGTTCAACAGCCAGAATCGCGATCCTGCGAACTTCGCCTGACATCCGGTGTTTCCGGCAGTCTGGTTTTCACCAAATACCAAGGCAGGACCGGCGCACTCAGGCTGGACGGTCCCGGCAGAGGCTTCACCAATGGCGGCGAAATTGCCTGGGCCTTCGATGACACCCGGTTTGGCGGACAATTGCTCGGCGGACGCACCTATGCCCCTTCGAGCGACAGCTCCGCGATCGAACAGCAGTTCCGGCAAGCCAAATTTTTGACAGTCATCGATAGCGGCCAGATCGTTGCGCGAGTCTCGCTGAAAACAAGCTCGGCGGCGTTCCGCTTGCTCAACCAATGCGCCGAGCAATGGCGCTATGGCACCCAGACATTCGAGCCTGCGCGCACGGCCTCGATTACGCGCCGACCGGAAGCGCCCGTGCCGCAGACGCGCGCGCTGCCCCAACCGCGAACGCAGCCCGCAGCTCAGCCACAGCCACAACAACCGGCGAGGGCTAGCTTTCAGCCAACCGGGCGTTTCCCACCAAACCGCGTCGTCAAACCGATCAATCCCGGCGGCTGGGTTCGCCCGGATGATTTTCGCAGACTCAATCAGCGGCAATTCGGAAATGGTACGCTGCGCTTTACGCTGGCCGTAAACAGCCGAGGCCGCGCAGAAGAGTGCATCGTCAACACCTCAAGCGGATCACGCGATTTCGATTCGAGAGCATGCAGGACGTTGCAGAAGCGAGCCCGCTTTGAGCCAGCGACCAACGCAAATGGCGATGTGACGACATCGACGTACAGCTCGACGGTGAGGGTCGCGGTCGAGTGATGAACGCCAGCTCGCCTCCACGGCGGGCTATAGTTTTTCGTGACCGCCAGTTGAACCGAACCCGCCCGCACCGCGTTCGGTCGCGTCGAGTTCTTCGACCTCGGACCAGGCCGCCTGCACAACAGGTGCGAGCACCAATTGCGCGACGCGGTCTCCACGCGCGATTGCGAACGGTTCACTCCCGTGATTGATCATGATGACCTTAAGCTCGCCGCGATAATCGCTGTCGATCGTGCCCGGCGTATTGGGCACGGTGATGCCATGTTTGAGCGCGAGGCCCGAACGCGGACGCACCTGAATCTCGTATCCCTGCGGTATCGCTAGCGCGAGGCCGGTTGCGACCGGATAGCGCGCACCGGGTTCGAGCGTCACATCTTCGGCCGCGACAACATCCATTCCCGCCGCACCGCTGGTTGCATAGGCTGGCAAGGGCAGATCTTCGCCGTGCGGTAGGCGCTTCACTTCAACGCCGACAGAAGCGCTCACTCTGCGGCCTCGGCTTTAAGGCTCGCGGCGATCCGTTCTGCGATCGCCAGTGCCACAGCGCGCTTTGGCATCTTCTGCAGGCTTTCGACGCCATCACCGCTGACAATGTGGATGGTGTTTTCGTCGCCGCCCATGACATCGCCCGACACATCGTTGGCGATGATCCAATCCGCCGCCTTGCGCTTACGCTTGACGGTGGCGTTCTCGATAACCTGCTCGGTCTCCGCAGCGAAGCCGACCACCAGTTCAGGCCGATTCGAGCCGCCTGCAATGTTGGTGAGGATGTCGGGATTTTCGGTCAGCAGCAGCGCGGGCGGCGCCGAGCCGCGCTTCTTCAGCTTTTCCGGTTCGTACATTTTCGGACGCCAATCGGCGACCGCTGCGACCATCACTGCGACATCGGCAGGCAGCGCCTTCTTGACCGCCGCATTCATCTGTTCAGCGGACTCGACATCGATGCGGTTCACCCCGCCCGGCGTCTTGAGCGAGACAGGACCTGCAACCAGAGTAACGTCCGCGCCAAGTGCAGCGGCGGCGGCGGCAATTGCAAAGCCCTGTTTGCCGCTCGAACGGTTGGCGATGTAGCGCACCGGATCGAGCGCTTCCCAAGTCGGCCCGGCAGTAATCAGCACATGCCGGCCCTTGAGCGGTTGGTAATCCTTCGAAATGCCAAAACCCTGACCGCCGAGCGCGTCTTCCTCGATTTCCTCGACGGAACCGCGCGGCTTTGGTTTGTCCAGCTCCGGCCTCGGCGCGGACCGACGCTCATCGAATTCGTGATTGATGGCATCGGGGTCCATCGGCGGCGCGGAGGCTGCATCGCCCTTGCTCGCAAGCAGCGGACCTTCGAGGTCAGGGTTGAATTCGATCTCTTCCTCTTCGGCAACTTCATCGGCTGCCGCTTCGCAGTCCTCTGCGACCTCGTCCGCTTCCGTCGTCTCCTCAGCACTGGCCGCAGCTTCTTCCGCTTCAAGGTATTCGGCTTCGATCTCTTCGTGCGTCCGCTTGGCCGTCGAGCGCGGGATGATCTTCGACAGCAAACCGCCCAGCCCGCCTTTGCTCTCTACCTCGGGTTCGGGCTCGAGTGCTTCTACTTCGATCTCAGCTTCGTCGGCGGTTTCCTCCGCAACTTCGACCTGATCGTTTGCAGCGACCACCGGCTCGGGCTCTTGGACTTCGATCCCGAAATGCGCGGCGATTTCGCGCCAGATTGCTTCGGGCTCCGGCAAACGGCCATAACCGAACTCGCCGCAGGCCATCGGGCCTTCATCAGGGTGCAGCACCTTGACGCCATTCGCGTTCAGCTGCTCGACGTTGCGCTTGGTCGCCTCATGCTCCCACATCCGCACATTCATCGCCGGAACCGCCATCACCGGTTTGTCAGTGGCGAGGATCAGCGTGGTCGCAAGATCATCCGCGATACCTTCGGCCATCTTCGCCATCAAATCCGCCGTTGCGGGGCACACGACAATTAGGTCGGCCTCTCGCGAAAGCTGGATATGGCCCATTTCGGCCTCGTTCTTGAGGTCGAACAGGCTGGTGTAAACCTGGTTTTCGCTCAGCGCGGCGAGCGACATCGGAGTGACGAATTGCTGCCCGCCTTTGGTCACCACGCAGGTTACATCGCCACCGCCCTTGCGGATCAACCGCACGAGTTCGCACGATTTGTAGGCAGCGATACCGCCGCCAACGACCAACAGGATTTTCGGCCCAGCCTTACTCACCGGCATTCCTCCACCAGCGAGCCGACATGCAGGACATCCCAGCGGCTCATGTGTTCCTCAACTCCCTTGCAGCACCATTACAACGGGATACGTCGCACAGAGCCTAGCGGCCTCGCGCGTTTCCGCCAAGTGCCTGCGCAGTCATGGAGATGCTTGGTTAAGATTGCGCTTAAATCGGGTGGGTGACGAATGGTCGAATTGGGTTGAGCGCCACACACAAAGCGGGGCATAGTCACCGCGAGGGTTGAGGCGAAGGGGATTGGCGATGGTGATGTTGGTGCGGACAGTGCTGCTGGTCGGCGGATTGCTGTTCATCCTGATCGGCGCGTCATTCCTGCTCGATCCCGCTGGCCAAGGCGGCGATTTCGGCCTGACGCCAAAGGGTAATCAGGGCCTCTCCACCATCCGCGCCGATTTCACGGCCTATTTCTGGGTCGCGGGCGGAGCGATGGTGATCGGCGCATGGAAGCGCAAAGGCGACCTGCTGCTGGTGGCTGCCGCGCTGATGGGGATCACATTTGTAGCACGCGGGCTGAGCCTTGCGCTCGACGGGTTCTATCCGGGATGGATGATGCCGATGGCAGTCGAAGCCTCCACCGTCATCATCGCATTATTTGGCAGCCGCGTGTTGCCGCATGCCGCTTTGGTGCCGGATCAGGCAGATACGCTCTAGAGCCAGCCAAGCCATGTGAGCGCGAAGATCGTTCCCGCACCCGCCAGCCCAGCAACAATATAGCCGAGCCATCCGCCGCCGGAGCCTTCCTTGCGGTCAGTCATCAGCTTTATCTCTGGCAATGGCTGTTGTTCGGGCGCGCCGCCTTTTGGCGGGAACTTTTCTTCCAGCCGCCGGATCAGGCCGGGCAAGCGGAACAGGGTCTCGGTGTCCTCTTTGATCCGGTCGGCTACGGCCGCTTCCGGGCCGAGCTCATCGCGGATCCAGCTGCGGACATACGGCGCGGCGGTGTCCCACATGTTGATCTCGGGATTGAGCTGCGTCGCGATCCCTTCGACCATCACCATCGTCTTTTGCAGCAGCAGCAAATGCGGCTGTGTCTGCATGTCGAAATCGCGGGTGATCGCGAACAGACCGTCGAGCATCTGGCCGACGCTCAGTTCCTTCACCGGCTTGCCGCGCATCGGCTCACCCACAGCGCGAAGAGCTGTCGCGAATTCGCCGACCGAGTGGTAGCTCGGCACATATTGCGCCTCGAAGTGGATCTCGGCAACGCGTTTGTAATTGCCGGTCGTCAGGCCGTAGAGAATTTCTGCGAGCCATTGCCGCGCTTGGCGGTCGATCCGCCCCATGATCCCGAAATCGATCGCGACGATCGTGCCGTCATCTTCGACGAACAGATTCCCCTGATGCATATCCGCATGGAAGAAACCCGCGCTGATCGCCTGCGTGAGGAATGAGATCACCAGCTTTTCGGCGATGGCATTGAGATCGTGCCCTCGCGCGATCAACTCGTCGCGATTGCTGATCTTTACCCCGTCGATCCACTCGATGGTGAGCACGCGGCCATTGGTCCGGTCCCAGTCAATCTCTGGAATGCGATAACCGCCGACGCCCGACATCTCTTCGGCGAGTTCGGATGCCGACGCGGCCTCTCGCCGCAGGTCGAGCTCGGAATTGGTCCAGCGCTTGAAATTGGCAATCGTCGCGCGCGGACGCAGTCTTGTCGCCTCAGCGCCCATCGCTTCGACATGCGCAGCGGCCCATTCATATGTGGCGATGTCACGCGCGAACTTCTCGCGGATACCGGGGCGCAGGACCTTGATCGCAACGCTGCGCCCATCCGTCGTCACGGCCTTGTGCACCTGCGCAATCGAGGCCGCGCCGACCGGATCGGGATCGATCTCGGAGAACAGCGTATCGAGCGGCTGCGCGAAGCTCGATGCGATTGAGGCCTCGATCTCCTTGAACGGGACCGGCGGCAAGTTGTCCTGCAGGCTCAGCAGATTGGTCGCCGCTTCCTCGCCGACCAAATCCGGACGTGTCGCGAGCGATTGGCCAAGCTTGATCGCAGCAGGCCCGATGGCTCGGAATGCTCCGGCGTAATCTGGCTCCTTGCCTTTACCGGTCAGCGTCACCCAGCGGGCCAGCTTGACCAGCCGTTTGACCGGCGTGGGCGCATTGGGATCATTCTCGATCCCCACAAGCGCGCGGCGACGCGCCAGCGTGGTGCCCCAACGTGCGAGGCGGGTCAGGTGGACTACCGGCGACGTCACGCTCTTATATCTTCCACCCGGAATGGATCGCGACCGCGCCGCCCAGGATCGATTCGTACTTGGTATTCACAAAACCAGCCTTCGCGATCATCCGCTCGAATTCAGGCATGCTGGGAAACTTGCGGATCGATTCAACGAGGTAGCGATACGAATCCGCATCGCCTGCGATCATCTGCCCCATGCGCGGCAAAAGCTGCTCGGAATAGACATCGTATATCTCTCTGAAGCCCGCCCATTCGGTGGTCGAAAACTCCATACAGTAGAACCGCCCGCCCGGACGCAGCACGCGCAATGCTTCGCGCAGGGCCTTGTCCTTGTCTGTCACATTCCGAATGCCAAACACGATTGTGTAGGCATCGAAAGTGTTGCTGGCGAAGCTCGTTTCCTCGGCGTTCTGGCAGGAGAAAACGAGGCTTCCCGTGTCTTCGGTTTCTGTCCGATCCATCGCGCGCTCGGCGCCCACGTCCAACATGTCCTGATTGATATCGGCCACGGTGATATCCGCCCCGCGATCCGCCATGCGGAACGCGATATCGCCAGTGCCGCCCGCCATATCTAGGATGCGTTCGCCCGACTGCGGCTTCACCCGCTTGACGAAGCGATCTTTCCAGCCGCGATGCATGCCCATCGACATTGCATCATTCATGATATCGTATTTGCGCGCGACGCTGGAAAAAACCTCGCCCACGCGGCGGGTCTTTTCTTCCGGGCTGACATTTTCGTAGCCGAAGGAAACGGTCTCGCCAGAGCTTTCATTGGATGCTTCGTTCATGCGCGGGCCTTAGAGGGAATTGTGCGGCGCGCAAAGAGTGTTACAGCGCCGCAAATGCCCGAATTACCAGAAGTTGAAACAACGGTTCGCGGTCTTGCGCGGTTCCTCGATGGCGAGCGGATCGAGCGGGTCGTGCTGAACCGCCCCAATCTGCGCCGCCCTTTCCCGCCGGAACTGGTGCAGGTGATGACAGGGGCGATCGTCACCGGTCTGTCACGCCGCGCCAAATACGGGCTGATCCATCTGGATCGCGGATCGTCGATGATCTTTCATCTAGGGATGAGCGGGCGCTGGCGCATCGATCCCGAGGAACCGGACAAGCACGATCATCTGGTTATGGAGACTGCGAGTAACCAGTTCGCCCTGTGCGACCCGCGCAGGTTTGGCTCGGTCGATCTGATCGACACGGCGGCGCTCGATGACTGGCCGCAATTCGTCGCCCTCGGCCCGGAGCCGCTTGGTGATGGGCTTACGCCTGTGCACCTTAAGGCCGCTCTCAAAGGCAAGAGCCAAAGCATCAAGCTGTGTCTGCTCGATCAGCGAATCATCGCCGGGCTCGGCAACATATATGTATGCGAGGCGCTGTGGCGCGCGGGCATACATCCGCGCAAGGCAGGGGGCAAGGTGACAAAGCCTCAGCTCGAACGCCTGGTCCCGGCGATAAAGGACGTGCTCGAAACGTCGATCAAGGATGGCGGATCATCCCTGCGAGACTACGCACAGCCCGATGGCGAGCTTGGCTACTTCGCAACTCGCTTCGACGTATACGACCGGACTGATCAACCCTGCCGCCGGGACGATGGCGGTGCAATCCGCCGGATCGCACAAGGCGGACGCAGCACCTGGTTCTGCGCGAAGTGCCAGAAGTGAGGAGTTTCTTGACGATTCGGCGACTCCGCCCTATGTGCGCCGCTTTCCGGCATACGGGCTAAGCCTGCCTGCCGATCTTCGGATAAACCGATACAGACATTCGGCTCGCCCATGGCGGCCATACAGAAACGCGAGACAGACACACCTATGGCCAACACGCCGCAAGCCCGTAAGCGCATTCGTCGCAACAATCGCCGTTCGGAAATCAACACCGCACGCGTCAGTCGCATTCGCGGCTTCGTCAAGAAAGTCGAAGCGGCCTGCGAAGCCGGCGACAAGACTGCAGCTTCTGAAGCGCTGAAGGCAGCCCAGCCCGAAATGGCTCGCGGCGTCGCTCGCGGCGTGATGCACAAGAACACCGTGGCGCGTAAGATGTCGCGCCTAACGAAGCGAGTTGCCGCTCTCTGATTCGGCCGATTCGCTTGTCCGACCTACGCAAACGGGCTTAGGTCGGCGGGTCAGAACACATAAGGGTCGCTCCATAGTGGGGCGGCCCTTTTTGTTTGCGACAATTGTGACACCGGCGCGCCTCAAAAATGTAAGGATTCCTCGCGATTCGCGGGCTCCTAAACCAATTTTTAATGATAATTCAGCCGCTTGAACGCACGCCTGCGGGTTGCAGCCGAGTCAACAGGATTATTTCAGTTTTTTTAAAATTCCGCGCTTGCGCAAAGCGTCGATGCGTCGTTTATTCGCATCTCACTCGGGGCGGGACAGCCTGAGTTTTACAGTCTGATCGACAGGGGGGACCCGCGAATACTGCTTCGCGGGGTTGGAAAAGGTTTGCCTGTCACAGGTCAATAATAGCGCTTCGGATCGCGGCTCCGGGAGCGGGAGACAATTGGGGAAACAATGGTGCACAAAATGGACAAGGCGCGGACCACGCGCCGCAACTCGGACGATGACTTGATGGAAGATGCCGAAGCCGTAAATCTCGCAGCAGACTGGTCCGATATCAGTCAGGGGCTTCGGAAAGATCTGGGACACCAATTGCACAGCCAGTGGATCAAGCCGATCCAGGTTGGCGGCATCGACAAGGAGACGGGTCGGCTCGACCTGTTCCTGCCAACCGAGTTCTCTGCGAATTGGGTCAAGGATCGCTTTCACGATCGGTTGCAGCTCGCATGGAAGATTGCGCGCAGCGAAGTGCGCGAGGTCAACATTCAGGTCCATCCCGGGCGCCGGCAACTGCCCGAACTTCGGATCGACGATGGTCGCCGCCCCGCGAATGACGGAGCCAGCGCGATTGCCGTCGCCGCCGGCACGATTGGCGATGCGGGCTTCACCAGCTCGGTTGGCCTTGATCCGTCGCTGACCTTTGCAGCCTTCATTACCGGCGAAGCCAACGTACTGGCCTGCAACGCAGCGCAGCGCATGGCCGCGACCGAGCAACCACAATTCTCGCCGCTCTACCTCAAGGCCGCAACCGGCCAGGGCAAGACGCACCTGCTGCACGCCATCGGCCACGCATTCCTGCAAGCTCACCCGCGCGCACGCATTTTCTACTGCTCGGCAGAGCGCTTCATGGTCGAATTCGTCCAGGCGCTCAAAGCCAACCAGATGATCGAGTTCAAGGCGCGGCTGCGCAGCTTCGATCTGCTGCTGGTCGACGACATCCAGTTCATCATCGGCAAGGCATCGGCTCAGGAAGAGTTGCTTTACACGATCGATGCGCTGCTCGCCGAAGGCAAAAGGCTCGTGTTTGCCGCCGACCGCGCACCACAGGCATTGGACGGTGTCGAACCGCGCCTTCTCAGCCGCCTTTCGATGGGTCTGGTCGCCGACATTCAGGCCGCCGATATCGAGCTGCGCAAGAAGATCCTCGAATCGAAGCTCTCGCGCTTTGCGCCTCTGAACGTGCCAGACGATGTGCTCGATTTCCTCGCCCGCACCATCACGCGCAACATTCGCGAGCTGGTCGGCGGTCTCAACAAGCTGATCGCCTATGCGCAACTGACCGGTCAGGAAGTGTCGCTGCAACTCGCCGAGGAGCAGCTGACCGATATCCTGTCGGCCAATCGCCGCCGGATCACGATCGACGAGATTCAGCGCACGGTTTGCCAATTCTACCGGATCGATCGCAGCGAAATGTCATCCAAGCGCCGTGCGCGCGCCGTGGTTCGTCCTCGGCAAGTGGCGATGTACCTGTCCAAGGTCCTGACCCCGCGCAGCTATCCTGAAATCGGCCGCAAATTCGGCGGGCGTGATCACTCGACCGTGATCCACGCGGTTCGCTTGATCGAAGACCTGCGGCAGCGCGACGCCGATATGGATGGCGACGTGCGCAGCTTGCTTCGGCAGCTTGAGAGTTAATGGAATAACCCGCAGCACCTTCGGCTCGCATCCACGAAGGAACCACAAAGACTGCACCGTTTGTCGACAGGCCTGACCACAGGCTTGCCGACAGCGGGTGCACAGGCTGCCAACTGCCTGTAAACAGCTTCTCCATGAGTTCTGCACCGCCTTCTACACCGCTCTCACCGGCCCGCCTGGACCGCTTTGCCCGGCATATCGTGCTGCCCGAAATTGGCGGCGCAGGGCAGGTGGCGCTGGCGACCAAGCATATTGCGGTGATCGGCCTGGGCGGCATCGGTTCGCCCGCGCTGCAATATCTCGCCGCGAGCGGGATCGGGCGCTTCACACTGGTCGACGACGATGTGGTCGACGCCAGCAATCTCCAGCGTCAGACGATCTTCACCGCGCGCGATGTCGGCCACGGCAAAGCAACCAGTGCGCGCCGCTGGCTCGCCAATTTCGACGACGCACTGGATGTTGCGATCAGCGACGCGCGGATTACCACCGAAAATGCTGGCGAGCTCATTGCAGGCGTCGATCTGGTGCTCGACGGCACCGACAACTTCGCCACCCGCCTCGCGGTCTCCGATGCCTGCGTCGCTGAGCGCGCGCCGTTGCTGTCAGCAGCCGTCGGACGCTTTCAAGGGCAAGTGGGCGCCTTTGCCGGGCACCTCGTGGGGCAGGCTTGCTACCGCTGCTTCGTCGGCGACGCGTTCGATGCCGAAGACTGCGACACCTGCGCCGAAGACGGCATGCTCGGCGCGATGGCGGGCTGGACCGGCAGTTTCGCCGCAATGCAAGCGGTGCGGGTGCTACTCGCCGGTGTCAGTATGTTTGGCGATCCGATGTGGGGCAAACTGCACCTGCTCGACGGCATGAAACCGGGAATGCGGACCCTGACGATTTCGAAAGACCCGGAATGCCGGGGGTGTGGCGCCTAGCCGCGAGAAGACCGCGACGTATGGATACTGGTAGTTCTTGCAAAAAATAGAGAGGTATCGCGGGATTGAAAAATGACGAACGACATTCCTCTCAAACTTCCGCCCGAAATTCAACGCGAGGTCCCTTATGTTGTGCGCTGTGTCACGGCAATGAATGACCGCCGCATTTCCGAGGCGAAGACACTCTTGGATGGTTTCAAAGACAGTAAGTTGCCTCGCCACATCGCTATCGCGGGAAGGCTACAGATGCTCGACAAACAGTACGCAGCCGCAAACGAGCTGTTCGAGAAAGCTGTCAGACTGATCCTCAAAAAACGATCGAGCCAAAACAATCAGTATATTCTCCATTACTGCTTGGCATTCCTACACGCGGATTCGAACCCCGAAGTATCGAAGAACCACGCCAAAAGCGCAGCATCATTGAAGCCGCCAAAGGCGCTCTTTTTGAGTATCCCTATCTTCGATCCCGACGAACCGGATACATTCCCCGACTACTTCGAATCCGAATAGATTAACTCAACCAAGCACCTCCCCTACCCATTCCGGCACCAGCTGCCCAGCAGGTCCGTGACGGGCCTCAGCGAAGAAGTGGCTCCCTTCACTCGGTTCCAGATTCAGCTCTAAGGTTCCCGCGCCCGCGGCTCGGGCCTCCTGCACAAAACCTGCCGCTGGATAGACCGCACCGCTGGTGCCGATGCTGACGAACAGATCGCAATCGGATAGCGCCGCGTAGATCCGCTCCATCTGATACGGCATTTCGCCGAACCAAACGACGTCGGGGCGCAAGCTTGGCGATTGGCACACCGGGCATGGCGGGCGATTTAGCATCGGCGCATCCCAAGAAGTTCGGACCTCGCAGGCAAGGCACAGCGCACTTTTCAATTCACCGTGCATGTGCAGCACATCGTTCGAGCCGCCCCGCTCGTGCAGGTCATCGACATTCTGGGTGACAAGCAGCAGCTCACCGGAAAACTCCGCCTCCAACCTCGCCAGCGCACGATGTGCATCGTTCGGTTCGACCTTAGCCAGAGCCTCACGCCGCATATCGTAGAAGCCCAGAACCAGATCGGGATCGCGCGCAAAGCCCTCCGGCGTCGCCACATCCTCCACCTTGTGCTGCTCCCACAATCCTCCAGCCGAGCGAAACGTGTCGATCCCGCTTTCTGCGGAAATCCCTGCTCCGGTAAGGATGACGATGTGTTCGATCTCTGCCATGACAGGCATGAAACACGGATGGCGGAGGTGAAGCAATGTCGCATTCGAAAGCGCAGTTCGGAGTAATCGGTCACAAGGGCCGCATGGGTCAGGCGCTCGCCGACGCAATCGCCGATGCGGGGCACGAATTACGGGTCGGTGTCGATGAAGGCGGACATCCCGGTCCGCTGGCGACTCAATGCGACGTATTGGTCGATTTCTCGGTGCCCGAAGCGCTTGGCGAATCGCTGGGCGCGGCCAAGGTTGCGGGCATTCCGATCCTGATCGGAACAACCGGACTGACGACCGAGAACCACGAAGCCATCGATGCGGCCGGGGAAGTCATTCCCGTCCTGCAGACCGGAAACACCTCGCTCGGCGTGAACCTGCTGTGCCACCTGATCCACCGCGCTGCGGCAACTCTGGGCGATGATTGGGATATCGAGATCCTCGAAATGCATCACCGGTACAAGGTTGATGCGCCCTCAGGCACGGCCCTGCTGATGGGCTTGGCGGCGGCCGAAGGTCGCGGCATTGCGCTGGACGCCAATAGCGAGCGCGGCCGCGACGGCATGACCGGCGCGCGCGAAGAAGGCGCGATCGGCTTCGCATCTTTGCGCGGCGGCACCGTGGCTGGCGATCACAGCGTGATCTTTGCGGGCGCAGAAGAGCGGATCACGCTTTCGCACTCGGCAGAGAACCGCATGATCTTCGCGCGCGGCGCGGTGAAGGCAGCCAGCTGGCTGATCGGCAAAGAGCCGGGGCGGTATACGATGAACGATGTGTTGGGGTTATGATTTCGGGCTAGAAACCAGGCCCGGGAAAGGCGCAGGAACATGAAACCGTCAGACTTCATGATCGGCCTGATCAATTTTCTGTCGATCCTGCTTCCGGGCGCGATTGCGACGACGCTTCTACTCCATGTAAGCCCAGAACTGCGCGAATTGTCGGATACTCTGCCGCAGCACGACGTGTTTGCATGGACAGCCTTTTTCGCCGCTGCCTATTTCGCGGGGCATCTGATCTTCCTTGTCGGATCATGGCTTGATCCCGTCTACGATGCCGTGCGTCGGCGGCGGCACCCACTGCCAGAAAAGGAGCCAAAGGACCCGGTCTGGTTCGATCCGATCCTCGACTTTCTGCTCAAGCGCCGTCTGCCATGGGTGAGGAAAGAACCAGATCAGAAGTTTGCCAATTCTTACACAGTGGTCGACACCCTCCGCCGCGACATCATGACCGAGGCAGAGGTTGCGGGCACCAACTCGTTCCAATGGAGCCGAGCGCTGCTGATCCAGAATTGTTCGGCGGCGCACAAGGACATCGAAGTCCACGAAGCAGACCAGAAATTTTTCCGGAGCCTTGTCATACTGTCGTTCGTGCTGGCGGCTGGCGCAGCGATTGCGCTGGAATGGGTCGTGGCCGTAATCGCGCTTGCCGCTATGGTCGCAAGCTTCGTGCGCTACTACAATCGGCGGCTAAAGACGGTAACGCTAGCCTATATCCATGTTCTGACGCTCTACCGCAGCGGCGATCTGAATTTCCGTCCGGTCCGGGATGAACAGGATCAGCCATGATCCGCTGGCGTCGCTGAACCCGCGCGACTATCGCTGAGCGCCATGACCAAAGATCAGATTTTCGAGTTCTTCCGCCGCCTTGCCGAAGACAATCCCGAACCCGAAACCGAGCTGCAATACGGCAACGCCTATCAGCTGGTCGTTGCGGTCGCTTTGTCGGCGCAGGCAACCGATATAGGGGTCAACAAGGCCACGCGGGCATTGTTCGCCAAGGTCGAGACGCCGCAGCAAATGCTCGATCTCGGGCTGGAAGGCCTGATCGAACACATCAAGACAATTGGCCTGTTCAACTCCAAGGCCAAGAACGTAATTGCGCTCTCGCAACTGCTGATCGACGAATATGGCGGCGAAGTTCCCGACACGCGCGAGGATCTGGTGAGGCTGCCCGGCGTAGGTCGAAAAACCGCGAACGTTGTACTCAATTGCTGGTTCCGCCAAGAAACCTTCGCGGTCGACACCCACATCCTGCGCGTCGGCAACCGTACTGGGCTGGCCAAAGGCAAGACACCAGAGAAGGTCGAAGAGAAGCTCGAAAAACGCGTCCCCCAGCCATTCCGCCTGCATGCGCACCACTGGCTGATCCTGCACGGGCGCTATGTCTGCAAAGCACGCACGCCCGAATGCTGGAACTGCAAACTCGTGGACCTGTGCAGCCATCGCAAGAAGGTACTTGAGAGGCCGAAGGGTCGATAAGTCCCGCAATGAAACGGAATTCCGTTGCAAAAACATACTATTAGGAGATCGACGGATCGAGGCGTAGGCTTACGACTCACAACATAGGGGAGAAGAACCATGAAGTTCTCTGCAACGTCCCGCCGCGCTCTGATGCTGAGCGCATGTCTGTCGCTTGCCGCGCCAATGTCTTTTGGACCGGCCTTTGCACAGGACGCAGCCCCGCCCGAAGATGACGAAATCTATGTCGACAGCCAGACGGTCATTGTTACTGCCACACGCGCAACGCCCGGCGGCGCGCAGGATGTGAAACACTTCCGCTCCATCGCGCTAGACGAATTCAGCGAAGACGGCCTGCCCCGCGCTTCCAGCTTCACGGTCGAAGGGCTGTTGAGCGAACACGACCTGATCCTGCCTAGCAAAGGCGGGTGCGAGCAGCTGTTCTGCGTCTCAACTCACGCCATGCCCGCCTCACGCACCGACGATGAACACTTTGTCGGGATCGGGTTCGAAAGCGGGATCGACGCAGAGGCCTATCGCGCCGAACCACTCAGCCTGATCGCAGTGGTCGACCGTTCAGGTTCGATGGGAGGTGAGCCAATCACACGGGTCAAGGAAGGGCTGCATGCCATCGTCGATCAAATGCGTGAAGGCGACCGGCTCGGGATCGTGATTTACGGTTCGAGTACCGTGGTCCATCAGGACGTGATCGACGTTGAGAACAACAAGGCCGCCCTGCACGCTGCAATCGACGGGATCGCGATCAACGGTTCGACCTATATGGAAGCGGGGATGAAGCTCGGCTTTGCGACCGCATTCGAAGAGTTGGAGCATAGCCGTGGCAAGACCCGGCTAATGCTGTTCACCGACGAAAACCCAAATGTCGGTGACACCAGCGCGGAAGGCTTCATGGGGCAGGCGATCGACGGGTCCCGCAAGGGCGTGGGCATGACAACCATTGGCGTGGGAGCGCACTTCGACGGGGCGCTTGCTACCAAGGTTTCGAGCGTGCGCGGCGGCAACTTGTTCTTTGTCCCCGAAGAAGGAGCTGCAAACGAGCTGTTCGCGACCGAATTCGAGAACATGGTCGGAGAGGTCGCGCAGGATCTCGTCATCTCGATTGACCCTGCGGACGGCTTGAAGGTCGGTGCGATCTACGGTGTGCCGGGCGAACTGATTGCCGATGCCGGTTCGGGAACGGTGACAGTCACGATCGGTAGCGCGTTTCTATCCAGCAAAGGCGGCGGCATCTTTGCCACGCTTGAAGGGGAAGGCGGCGTGTCGGAACTGGCCGAAATCTCGGTCGCCTACACCGATGCCGTCAGTCAGAAACGTGAGGCCGATGCAGATACGGTCTTGGTATCTTCGGAAGGCATCCCAGCCAATCTCGCCAAGGCGGAATTGCTGGTCGATCAATATGTCACGACGACACGGGCGCTAGCCCGATTCCATGACAAGGGCGATGCCAAAGGCGCCTCCAAACTCCTCGCCGGACTTTCGAAGCGCATTGCGGCCTCGGACTTTGAAGGAATGGAAAGCGAAGTCGAACTGGTCGATGGCCTGGCCGCCAAGGCTACAAAGCTGGCTCACCTCGCAGGACGCACCCTGCCCTCCGATCTCTACGGCGACTGGAAGGTGGTGCGCCATCGCGGCGTGGAAGACCTTTCGCGCGGCGATCTGATCGAGATCAACGACTATGGCGAGTTCATCACCGAGCGCACACGTGGCCGTGACAAGGGCGAGGAAATCTATCAGGAATTCGCGATCAACGAACGCCAATTGCACATCGAGGACACGGGATTGGTGTTCGATTACCGCGTACGCGGCGACAGGCTGACCTTGCGCAACCGCCTGGACGGGACTGAAATCGTGATGCGGCGCGATACGACCTGAGGCTTCGGCTAAATCGCGGGTTAAGGTGAGGACGCGCTTACTCGGATCGAGGGGTTGTGCAGAGGGAGATTTCCGATGATCCGTTCACTCGTCCTCATTACCGGCGCACTCACCGTAGCGTCCTGCGCGCCAGTCGACCCCGAAACCCGCGTCGACCCGGCCCTCGCCGGACCGCCCGTAAAGGTGCTCGGCGAAGAACGCAGCTGCATCCAGCGCTCGAACATTCGCAACAGCCGAGTGCGCAGCGATCAGGTGATCGACTTCGAAATGCGCGGCGGGAAGGTCTATCGTAGCGTGCTGCCGAACAAATGCCCGCGCCTCGGCTTTGAGGAAGCGTTCTCCTACAACACCTCGATCAACCAGCTGTGCAACACCGAGATCATCTACGTGGTCGAACAGATCGGCGGCCAAATTCAGCGCGGTGCCGGGTGCGGCTTGGGCCGGTTTGTGCCGGTGGAGTATGCCGAGGATAAATAAAAAGGCGGCGAGCCGAAGATCACCGCCCTCAATATTATTTCTCTTTCGGCGTTCGCAACTGAGTGATCGCTATGACCAATGCTGCAAGACCAATCAAGAAATCAATTATCTCTAAATAGTCCATCATAAATCTCTTCATGATGGGAACGCGTTCCCGTTGAATTGGGAAACGTCGCGACGCGCGGTCCGGTTTTTCAGAGCCGGGACTCTGCTTTTTCGCGGTCTATGTGGGTCTATGTGGGTCTATGTGGGTCTATGTGGGTCTATGTGGGTCTATGTGGGTCTATGTGGGTCTATGTGGGTCTAT